>NZ_JASGIY010000001.1:0-4090471 GCF_047601565.1 Rudaea sp.
GAACCGCAGCGACGGTTGCCGATATCGGGTTAGCTTACCATGCGGCCGGCGTCGCTCCGGGAATGAATGGCGCGTTCAGTCGCCGGCGAAGCGGTGGCCCGCGTCGGCTATGGCCAACGACGAAGGCGCGGAAGAACGGAATTTGCGAACGGTTCTACCACCCGTCCCGTCGACACTGCGCCGATCCGGAAAATTGCCCACCGACCCGCCCCGTCTTTACAAACGCATGGCGCTTGGCGTAGGGTGAATGCACGCGCGAGTTCGGGATGGAATTCGATGCGTGATTGGGGCACGCCGTGTCGCCCCGCTGACATTCCCAATAATTCGTCTGCAATACGCAGGGCCTGGCGAGGGATTCGGTCATGGCGATGAATGGTCGGTATCGGCACGGCGAGGTTCTTCCTCCCCCTCGTGGCGCTGCGCAGCGCCCGCTCTCCTTCATTGTCTTCCGCCGTCGTCTCGACGGCTCGGGGTTTCGTCGCTGTAAAACGCGGTAAGCCATGCGCCGTGGCCGCCATTCGTTCACGGCGGCCCGGTGTTCGACAGCAGTTCGAAAGGAAAAGGGAGGCGAGGATGAAAGGCTGGATCCGGGGTTGGGCATTTCTTGTCGGCTTGACGCTGCACATCGCCGCGCTGGCGCAGTCGACGCAATTCGCACCGGTGACGCCGGTGCGCTTGCTGGATACCCGTGCGGGCGGGACGACGGTCGACGGACAATTCGTCGGCGGGGGCCCGGTCGCCAACCAGAGCCTGGACCTCCTCGTCGTCGGGCGCGGCAACGTTCCCGCCACCGGCGTTGGTGCGGTGGCATTGAACATTACCGTGACCGGTCCGACGGCCGCGGGCTATGTCACCGTCTGGCCGACGGGCGTCGCGCGGCCGACCGCATCGAATCTCAATTTCGCCTCGGGACAGACGATCAGCAATCAGGTGATCGCCAAGATCGGTACGAACGGCATGGTCTCCCTCTATGCCTCCACCGGCACTGGGAACGCCCAGGTCATCGTGGACGTGGCCGGTTATTTTCCCTCGGCCTCCAATCTGACGGGGTTGACGCCCGCGCGCCTGCTCGATACGCGCTCGGGCGGCCCGACGGTCGACGGGCAGTTCAGCGGGGGTGGGGCGATGGGTTCGAGCAGTACGCTGAACCTCACCGTGTTCGGGCGAGGCGGCGTGCCGGCGAGCGGGGTCAGCGCGGTCGTCCTCAATGTCACCGTCGCTGCGCCCACGCTCGCGGGATACCTCACCGCGTGGCCGTCGGGATCGAGCCAACCGATTGCCTCGAACCTCAATTTCCTTGCGGGCCAGACGCTGGCCAACCTGGTGATTGTCGCTCCGGGACCGGACGGCAAAGTCTCCCTGTTCAATGGGCCGGGGTCCACGCACGTGATCGCGGACGTCGTCGGGTACTTCACCTCGACGGTCACGCTCGCGCCGCTGGTTCCGGCACGCCTGATGGATACGCGGTCGGGCCACAGCACCATCGACGGCCAGTTCGCGGGCCAGGGCGCGTTCGGCACCGGCGTCACCCGCAACCTCACCGTATGGGGTCGCGGCGGTGTGCCGGCCAGCGGCGTGGGTGCCGTCGCGCTGAACCTCACCGTGGTCACGCCGTCGGCGGCGGGTTATCTCACTGCCTGGGGTACGGGCACGACCTCCGGAAACGCGCCGCCCGGCGCGTCGAACCTCAATTTCCCGGCGGGGAGCGTTCTTTCCGTTCTCGTCATCGCTCAAGTCGGCACGAACGGGCAGGTATCGATCCGCAACGGCAGCGTCGGCAACACCGATGTGATCGCCGATGTGGCGGGGTGGTTTCCCGGAGCGGACTATGGGCCGCCCTCCCCGCCGACCAGCGTCACGGTGGCGGCCAGCGGCAACACCCTGATCGCCAGTTGGACGCTGAATACCGGCGGACCGCCGGCGACCTACCTGAAAATCCAGCGGGCGACCAGCTCGTCCGGTCCGTGGACCCTGGTCAACGGCAACTACACGCCGGCCACCTCGGGACAAGCGTCCGAACTGGTATACGCCGCCGGCACTTACTACTACGAAGTGGCCGCGTGCAATGCGGCCGGATGCAGTGCCTACAAAGTCAGCACCACGGGTGCGGCGGTTTCGGTGATTCCCGGAACGCCGACCTCCGACACGCCCGTGGTCGCCGCGACGCCGGCGACCGATGCTGTCTCCGACGCTGTCGGCGCGACCGCCGCCCAGTTCCGCGTGGACGAGGGCGGCAACGCCACCTATTCGATTCCGATCCAGGTGCCGCCCGGCACCGCCGGCGTCGTGCCCAAGCTGGCGCTGAGCTACAACAGCCGCCTGCCCGACGGCGTGATGGGGCCGGGCTGGACGATCGAAGGCTCTTCGCAGATTTCGCGCTGCCGGCAGACGCGCGAGAGCGGCGATTTTGCCGCGACTTCGACGCCTGACGGCAACCCGCCGCCGGTCAATTTCACGACGACCGATCGCTTCTGTCTGGACGGTGTGCGCTTGTTGCTGCTCTCGGGAAATTCCGGTGCCTACGGCGCGGACGGCACGACCTATTCGCCGGAAACCGATCCCACCACCCAAGTGACCGCGCACGTGTCCGCGAGCTACGTGGGACCGAACTCGTTCACCGTGCAGCGCAAGGACGGCACGACCAGCACGTACGGCTATCTGGCTTCCTCGCCCAACGCGCTGGCCACCGCCTCGCTGAACAGCCAGACCGTGGCGGTCAACTGGAATCTGGCGCGCGTCCAGGATTCCAAAGGCAACTACATCGACTACCTCTACAACACCCGCCCTGCGAGCACCGGAACACCGTCGTACACCTTTGCATCGACCGCGGTGGAAACGACATTGGCGCAGGTGAACTACACCGGTCACGCGACCAGCCCCGTTTCGACGCCGTATGCCAGCATTTCGTTCGCCTATACCACCTTGCCGCAGGCTCAATTGCGTTTGGGGTATCAGTCGGCCGTGGTGTTCGCGCAAACCCAGCAATTGACGAGCGTCACCGTGAGCGACAGCGCGAATGGCACGTTGCGCTATTACGGCCTGACCTACAGCACGGCGAATTCACCCTCCGGCTCACCGTTCCGGTCGCTGCAAAAAGTGCAGGAGTGCCGGAACAGCAGCCAGACCGTATGTTTCCCTGCGACGACGTTCACCTGGTCGCAAACGACGAGTACGCTGGGCAATAACACCGCGCAGAGCGGACCGTTCGGATCCAGTCCCATCGTGGGCTTCAAGATCGCCGATGTGGATGGCGATGGCCGGCAGGATATCGTCTGGGCAGTCAATAGCAGTGCCTGCAGCTCGGGCAGCAGCCTGTATGTCGGCTTTGCGGATGTGAGCGGCACTCAACTGACTTTTGTCACGTACAACCAGCAACCGTTGTGCGCTCCGCTCAATCTGCAGGACAACGGTGAATCCTGGAACCTGATCGACTACAACGGCGATGGTCGTGCGGATTTGATGGTGGGTGGGGCGACACCCACCTCAGGCAACGGCAATCCCTGGAGCATCTACCCCAGTTTGGGTAGACCCGCGGCAGGAGGCAAGGTCTTTGACAATGCCAATAACTTGCTGGCGGGTTTGGCGACGCCGATTACCGGCCCCAACTGTTACCTGGACGTTTGCAACCCCGCAGCGGGCGTTTTGGCCGATTTGAATGGCGATGGTCTGCCCGATTTTATCTATCCGGATCCCACCGGCAGTGTCGATGCCCTGGCGCGCATCCTTGTCCGGCAGAGCAATGGCACGCTGGTATTCTCGGCTCCTTACACGGTGAATCTGGGCAGCTCGTTCGATTCGGCTTGCTATGGGTCCGACGATTGTCGCTATGCACTTTTCACCAATACCGGCGCGAACTCGAAGGCAGCCCTGACCACCGATCTGAACGGGGACGGCCGCGCGGACCTCACCGTCGTCGTCACCGGCGTGTACCGAAACTCCCTGGTTGCTCCCGTGGAGCCTACGGGCAAGCGACAGCTCCACTACGACAGCGGCCTGTACAAGGGCAATCTCTCTGCGGATTTGGCTGCCGCGGGAACGACGCGCAAGACCTATTGGTATCAACTCACGATGTCGCAGCTGACTCCGACGTCCGGGGTGACGGCCAACGGGGGAACCCTCGCGTTCACCGAGTACTGGAACGGGGCGAGTACCAATGTCGGCGGTACGTTGCCGATCCTGACGCAGAACGTCTATCTGGTCGACCTCAATGGCGACGGATTGGCGGACATCATGTATCAGAGTTCGACCGCCCCGACCTCATTCTATGTCCTGATCAACAAAGGTACCGGCACGCCGGCAACCGCCTATCAGGCCGCGGTATCCGTCACCTTGGCCAACTCGGTGACGATACCGGCGCTGACTCAAACGCTGGTGCAGTTTGCCGACGTGAACAACGACGGCAAGAACGCGATCGTTTATCCCGTCGGCTCGGCGACTTCCTCATCGACCAGTTTTACCGGCTTCAAGTACGTCGAACTGGTGCCCAACAGCGATGGAACGTGGGGATTCTCCACTCCGGCATCCTGGACTGCCTCCGGTTTCAGTACGTTGAATGGCACCACCTACCAGCCCTTGGTGGGAGATATGGACGGCGACGGCATACCGGACCTGGTGGCGATGGATGCGAACGCCACCTCCGGCAATCGTCTCTACGCTTCCCGAACGAATACGCGCTACCAGGCGCGCGATGTGATTACCGGGTTCACCAACGGTCTCGGCGCCGCCACCCAGGTGGCCTATCAGCCGCTGACGAACATCGGCGTCTACCAGCGCCGCCCGGACACGTATCCGATCCTGCGCACCGGCACGGACTTCGGCTGGCTTTCGCCCGTGTTCGACGTGCTCGCGCCGATGTACGTGGTCAGCCAGGCCTCGAGCAGTGCGCCGACCCAGGCCAACGCGGCCGCGCAGAGCACGGTGTATTACCGCTATTCCGGCGCCATGATGCAGGCCGGGGGCCGCGGCTTCCTCGGCTTCTACGAAACCTGGGCCTTCGACGGCAACGACCTCGCCGCCACGGGCAACCAGTACGTCGTCACGCTGAACCGCTACGCGCAGCACTACCCGTTCATCGGCATGCCGATCGCGACGCTCAAGGAAGTCCACGGCGGCACGGCGATCACGCGCGGCAGCGCCCTGATGGACGCCTGCGCCGCCAACCCGGAAGCCTCCGGCTACAACTGTTTCTCCGGCATCGTCGGCAGCAGCGCCGCGCCGACGTTCCAGACGCCGTGGCCGGACATCGTCTCGACGACGTCGTCCCTCGCCGGCATCCAGATCGGCTTCAGCGGCCAGCAGCCGGCGTGCGCGGGCGCGGGATGCGCCGCCTACGGTGCCGACCAGTGCACGCTGGGCGGAGGCGCGCAGGCGCGAACCAGCGGTCTGGATTCGAATCTGTTTACGCCGCCGGCCAATGCCGGGCCATTGTTCGTTTTGGCGTACCACACCACCGACACGCAATACGACCTGGGCAGCGGCACGCGGTCGAGTCCGGTGCAGGTGGCCACGACCGACAATTATTTCTGCTACGACACCGGCACCTACGCGGCGCCGAGTCGAGGCAACCTGCAGGCCAGCCGCACGGTCAACAGCGACAGCAGCGGCACGACCGTCGCCGAAAAAGTCACCACCAACACCTACGCCGACAACGTCAGTTCCTGGTATCTGGGCCGCCTCGCCAGCAGCCAGGTGCAGTTCGCCCGGCCTGGCCAGACCACGCGCACGCGCACGACGAACTTCGCCTACGAGGCGGCCTCGGGCCTGCTCGTCTCCGAGCGCATCCAGTCCGGCGCGAGCGTCAACCAGGACCTGCGCACGCTCTACGATCGGGATGCCTACGGCAACCGCACGGCGGCGTACCAATGCAGCAGCAACGTGACCGACACGCAATGCCGCGCCGGCGCGACGAACGGCAGCGTCGCACAACGGCAAAGCGGCACCACCGTGCTGCGCTACGCCCGCACGAGCTACGACAGCCTCGGCCGCTACGTCACCGCCAGCCGCCTGCCCTTCGCCACGGCGGCCGGCGGCTGGAACGAGCAGCAGGCCACGCAGGTCACGGCGCGCGACGAGTTCGGCAACGCCACCGGCCAGAGTGCGATCAACGGCACCACCCAGGCGGCGCGGTTCGGTGTGCTGGGCCGGCCGTACTTCAGCAAGGACAATATCGGCCACGCGAGCACGACGACGTTCCGCCTGTGCGGCAGCGGCGCCAATTGCGGCACCGACACCCGCTTCAAATTCCGCGCGCAGACGATCACTGCGGGCAGTGCGAGCAGCTGGACGTACTTCGACGTGCTCGGCCGCCCGGTGATGACCGTCGCGCAGGCGTTCGACAGCAATCCGACCACCCAGCAGTTCACGGCCACGTGCGCGTTCACCGACGCGCACAACCGGCCGACGTACCAGTCCGAGCCGTTCTTCCTCAACGCCACCGTATCGGGCGACGGCAGCCCCACGATCAGCGGCGCGGCCTGCGGCGGCGCGAGCTACGCGACGACCACGGCCTACGACGTGCTCGGCCGCGCGCTCACCGTGACGACGCCGGACGGCACCACGACGAACCACTACGTCGGCCTGAGCACGTTCGTCACCAACGCCCGGGGCTACAGCTGGGAGACGATCGTCAACCCGATGGGCGAGGCGGTGCAGACGCTCGATCCGGGCACGGTCAACGGCGATACGGCCACCAACCTGACGGTGACGCAGAGCTACGATGCGATGGGCGACGTGCTCGCGATCACGCGCAACGCGGGCAACGGCACCGTCACGAGCAGCTTCACCTGGGACGACCTGGGCCGCAAGCTGACCCAGACGGATGCGGACAGCGGCACGACGACGTTCACCTACAACGCGGCGGGCGACGTGCTCACCCAAACCGACGCGAAGGGCCAGACGATCGCGCGGAGCTACGACGCGCTGGGAAGGAAGTGGCAGCGCGTGGCGACCGGCACGGGGGCCGATTGGAGCGGCACGATCACCGATTCCTGGAGCTACGACACCCAAAGCCACGGCTACGGCCAGCTCGCCACGGAAACCCACGTCGGCACGGGCGACCAGAACCTCACCCGCACGTTCACCTACGACGGCTACGGCCGCCTGTACCAGCGCCAGCACGTGCTGTCGGGTTCGGGCACGTACACGGAGACGACGGCGCTGGACGGCTACGGCCGGCCGAAGCAGCAGCAGGACGCGACCGGCCAGATCACGACCACGCACTACACCACGAAAGGCTTCGCCGACCGGCAGAACGACACGCGTCTGACCACGGCCGCGCAAAGCCAGACGATCGATGCGGGAATCGGCGGACGGCTGTACGAACTCCTGCAGACCAACGAACGCGGCCAGCCCGTCAGCGAAAAGCGCGGCGGCAGCACCCACCTGCAAACGAGCCTGGGCTATTACGCCAAGGACGGCCGCCTGAAATCCGTGTGCACGAACGGCACGGGCACCTGTGCCCTGCAGGACGACCAGTACGCCTACGATGCGGTGGGCAACGTCACCGCGCGGTTGAAGAACGCCAGTTCCGGCAAGAGCCCGGTGGAACAACTCACCTACGACGGCCTCAATCGCCTCAAACAAGCGCAACTCGGCGCGTGGAGCGGCGCGATCGACAGCGGCAGCGTGATCAACGTGATCGGCACGCAGGCGATGACCTACGACGCCCTGGGCAACCTGTGCACGCAGGTCATGACCGGCACGGGGGTGGACAACACCACGCAGACCTACACCTATCCGGGCCCGGCGGGGTGCGCCAACCACGGCACAAGCGGCAGCGCCGCCCGGGTCACCCAGATCACGGGCACCGTCAACCAGACCTACCAGTACGACACCGACGGCAACCAGACCACGCGAAGCGACGGAAGAACGCTGACGTACAACGCGCTGAACCAGGCGGTGAAGGCCGTGCTGGGCGGGGACACGACGACGTTCCAGTACGGCCCGGAGGGCGAGCGGTATCTGCGCAGCGACAATGGAATCCTGACGCTGTACATCGGCAAGGTCGAAATCACCATCGCCAACGGCACGACGAGCGAACAGAAACGCTATCTGGGCGTGGCGATCGACCTGGTGATGGCGAACGACACGCGCTACGTGCTGACCGATCACCTGGGCAGCACGAACGTGATCGCGCATGCGGACGGCACGAAGTTCGAACAGCAGGCGTTCGATGCGTGGGGCAATCGCAGAGACCCCCAAACATGGACGCAGACGGGCATCGACTGGCCGATCCAGACGACGACGCACGGGTTCACCGGGCAGGAAGGCGTGGAGGCGATGGGGATCGTCCACTTCAACGGGCGCATCTACGATCCGCAGTTGGGGAGGATGCTCCAGGCCGATCCGGTCAGAAACCCCGGAAGCCAAGGGCTGAATCGCTACGCCTACGTTGCCAATAATCCGCTGACGCTGACTGATCCCAGTGGATACTCGTTCTGGGATTGGGTAAAAGTGGCCGCGGCGGTTGCAATTACTGTGTGGACCGGCGGGGCTGCTGCAGGGTTGTTGGCGAGTGGCAGTTTCTGGGGCGGCCTAGCAGTTGCTGCAGCTGGTGGCTTTGCCGCTGGGGTAATCACTACTGGCACTTTGCAAGGGGGGCTGATAGGAGCATTCACCGCTGCAGCAATGTTTGGAGTAGGGAGTTATTTCCAGCAAGCAAGCTGGGCACACGACACCGGGGTCTCCTGCTCACAGGACCTGACGACGGTTGGTTCTACAGCGAAGGTTATCGCGCATGGAATTGTCGGGGGAGTGACTTCTGTCTTGCAGGGTGGAAAATTCGGCAATGGATTCGCGTCAGCAGGCGTTACGGAATCTTTCAGCGGAGCAATTGCCGGTATTGATGCAGGGAACTTAGGGGTGAGCGCAGAGCGCACGCTTGCAGCGGCGATGGTTGGCGGCACGACATCAGTGATCACTGGAGGCAAGTTCGCAAATGGAGCGTTGACCGCTGCGATGGGGCAAGCCTTCAACGACGACGCTCACAGCCAGGCAAGCACGTGGACGAAGTTCAAGAGACTGGTTGCGGAGTTGCTCGACCCGTCGAGCGACAATCACGAGTATTACTACAAGACTTGGGCTTGCAACGACCTTATTCAGGCGAACTGTACCGGCCAGAATTTGTTCAACAACGGGCTGCTCTATGCGAATGCACCAACGAGCGCAAGCATGCTGTTGTTTGGGTATTCGCCTCGTGATCTACCCGTGTCAAATCTCGAAGCTAACTATGCCTGGCCTGTTGGATGGGTGACGACGTACGTCCACCCAGATAGCTGGTCAATAGAGAATGTAACCACTCGGGATCATGTGCTGGACCCGGGAAGTGTCACGAGACAGATTATCCAAGATGGGCACGATTTTTATATTGAGACTACAGGTTTTGGCGCTGGGGTAGCAGCGAATATGAATTCCTTCTTGGCCCCAGCAGTCTGGCAGGGAGTGGACTATGCTCTGATTCGACGTGCTGGCGTCAATAGGACGTCGCCATGAAACAGCTTGCCACAAAATTATTGTTATCAGCCCTTTGCGTCACAGCCATGCAATCATGTACTCCTTCCAAACCGGATGAGATAGCGCTGTATGTTGAACTGAACTCATCAGATACCCCTCTTGTGCCGATTGTGGAAAGGCTTCAAACGATTGGTTACCGTCTTGGTGGTCGAGCTAAGATTGGGCCCCCGACTTCCCCGGGATGGACCCAAAATCTTTACTCCGATGATCTCTTTTTGGGTCTTACGTATATTGGAGTGAGCCATTCCGTCGATTTTGGAGTTATCAAACGAACTTCGGGGGACAGCACCGACTTGAAGGTAAAAGAGGTGTTCGAGATTTTTTGCGCAGCAGTTGCCGGCAACGTCAAGCAAGGCGGTGAAGCAAAGTTCAGAGGGGATGCGAAATACTTGAGCGCTGGATGTTCGACGATTCTTCAGGCAACAAGATAAAAGGGTTGGTAGTCGGCACCGCTGGAAGCCGCACCGCACAAGGCGTTGCGCGACTACATCGAGTTGAAGGCGACTACACGCACGCGCGCAACGCGTGTGCGGACGCGGACCGTCGAACTACAACGGCGCAACGGCGCGGTTGGTAGTGATTGCGATGAACGGCGGCCGAACCGGCCTGCGAAAACTGGAAAACGGTGTCAGAGGCACTTTCTGTCCGACGCGCTGGGAAGGAAGTGGCAGCGCGTGGCGACCGGCACGGGGACCGACTGGAGCGGCACGATCACCGATTCCTGGAGCTACGACACCCAGAGCCACGGCTATGGCCAGCTGGCGAGCGAAACCCACGTCGGCACGGATCTGCCGCAATCGATCGGCTGTGAAAGCGAAAACGGTGTCAGAGGCACTTTCTGTTGCCTACGAGGCGGCCTCGGGCCTGCTCGTCTCCGAGCGCATCCAGTCCGGCGCGAGCGTCAACCAGGACCTGCGCACGCTCTACGATCGGGATGCCTACGGCAGACGGATGCGGACAGCGGCACGACGACGTTCACCTACAACGCGGCGGGCGACGTGCTCACCCACAAAGCGGGGAAAACGGTGTCAGAGGCACTTTCTGTTGCCTACGAGGCGGCCTCGGGCCTGCTCGTCTCCGAGCGCATCCAGTCCGGCGCGAGCGTCAACCAGGACCTGCGCACGCTCTACGATCGGGATGCCTACGGCAACCGCACGGCGGCGTACCAATGCAGCAGCAACGTGACCGACACGCAATGCCGCGCCGGCGCGACGAACGGCAGCGTCGCACAACGGCAAAGCGGCACCACCGTGCTGCGCTACGCCCGCACGAGCTACGACAGCCTCGGCCGCTACGTCACCGCCAGCCGCCTGCCCTTCGCCACGGCGGCCGGCGGCTGGAACGAGCAGCAGGCCACGCAGGTCACGGCGCGCGACGAGTTCGGCAACGCCACCGGTCAGAGTGCGATCAACGGCACCACCCAGACGGCACGGTTCGGGGTGCTGGGCCGGCCGTACTTCAGCAAGGACAATATCGGCCACGCGAGCACGACGACGTTCCGCCTGTGCGGCAGCGGCGCCAATTGCGGCACCGACCCCCGCTTCAAATTCCGCGCGCAGACGATCACTGCGGGCAGTGCGAGCAGCTGGACGTACTTCGACGTGCTCGGCCGCCCGGTGATGACCGTCGCGCAGGCGTTCGACAGCAATCCGACCACCCAGCAGTTCACGGCCACGTGCGCGTTCACCGACGCGCACAACCGGCCGACGTACCAGTCCGAGCCGTTCTTCCTCAACGCCACCGTATCGGGCGACGGCAGCCCCACGATCAGCGGCGCGGCCTGCGGCGGCGCGAGCTACGCGACGACCACGGCCTACGACGTGCTCGGCCGCGCGCTCACCGTGACGACGCCGGACGGCACCACGACGAACCAGTATGTCGGCCTGAGCACGTTCGTCACCAACGCCCGGGGCTACAGCTGGGAGACGATCGTCAACCCGATGGGCGAGGCGGTGCAGACGCTCGATCCGGGCACGGTCAACGGCGATACGGCCACCAACCTGACGGTGACGCAGAGCTACGATGCGATGGGCGACGTGCTCGCGATCACGCGCAACGCGGGCAACGGCACCGTCACGAGCAGCTTCACCTGGGACGACCTGGGCCGCAAGCTGACCCAGACGGATGCGGACAGCGGCACGACGACGTTCACCTACAACGCGGCGGGCGACGTGCTCACCCAAACCGACGCGAAGGGCCAGACGATCGCGCGGAGCTACGACGCGCTGGGAAGGAAGTGGCAGCGCGTGGCGACCGGCACGGGGGCCGATTGGAGCGGCACGATCACCGATTCCTGGAGCTACGACACCCAAAGCCACGGCTACGGCCAGCTCGCCACGGAAACCCACGTCGGCACGGGCGACCAGAACCTCACCCGCACGTTCACCTACGACGGCTACGGCCGCCTGTACCAGCGCCAGCACGTGCTGTCGGGTTCGGGCACGTACACGGAGACGACGGCGCTGGACGGCTACGGCCGGCCGAAGCAGCAGCAGGACGCGACCGGCCAGATCACGACCACGCACTACACCACGAAAGGCTTTGCCGACCGGCAGAACGACACGCGTCTGACCACGGCCGCGCAAAGCCAGACGATCGATGCGGGCTTGGGCGGGCGGCTGTACGAGCTCCTGCAGACCAACGAACGCGGCCAGCCCGTCAGCGAAAAGCGCGGCGGCAGCACCCACCTGCAAACGAGCCTGGGCTATTACGCCAAGGACGGCCGCCTGAAATCCGTGTGCACGAACGGCACGGGCACCTGTGCCCTGCAGGACGACCAGTACGCCTACGATGTCGTGGGCAACGTCACCGCGCGGTTGAAGAACGCCAGTTCCGGCAAGAGCCCGGTGGAACAACTCACCTACGACGGCCTCAATCGCCTCAAACAAGCGCAACTCGGCGCGTGGAGCGGCGCGATCGACAGCGGCAGCGTGATCAACGTGATCGGCACGCAGGCGATGACCTACGACGCCCTGGGCAACCTGTGCACGCAGGTCATGACCGGCACGGGGGTGGACAACACCACGCAGACCTACACCTATCCGGGCCCGGCGGGGTGCGCCAACCACGGCACAAGCGGCAGCGCCGCCCGGGTCACCCAGATCACGGGCACCGTCAACCAGACCTACCAGTACGACACCGACGGCAACCAGACCACGCGAAGCGACGGAAGAACGCTGACGTACAACGCGCTGAACCAGGCGGTGAAGGCCGTGCTGGGCGGGGACACGACGACGTTCCAGTACGGCCCGGAGGGCGAGCGGTATCTGCGCAGCGACAATGGAATCCTGACGCTGTACATCGGCAAGGTCGAAATCACCATCGCCAACGGCACGACGAGCGAACAGAAACGCTATCTGGGCGTGGCGATCGACCTGGTGATGGCGAACGACACGCGCTACGTGCTGACCGATCACCTGGGCAGCACGAACGTGATCGCGCATGCGGACGGCACGAAGTTCGAACAGCAGGCGTTCGATGCGTGGGGCAATCGCAGAGACCCCCAAACATGGACGCAGACGGGCATCGACTGGCCGATCCAGACGACGACGCACGGGTTCACCGGGCAGGAAGGCGTGGAGGCGATGGGGATTATCCACTTTGGCGGAAGAATCTATGATCCGCAACTTGGAAGGATGCTCCAAGCAGACCCAGTTCAGAACCCCGGAAGCCAGGGGCTGAACCGATACAGCTACGTCGCGAACAATCCGCTGACCCTGACCGATCCGACGGGGTACTCGTTCTGGAACTCGTTCCTTGGAGACATCGTTCATGTCGTGATCGATGTCGTGCTCTACGCCAGCGGGAATGGTGAGTTCGCGCCGTGGGTCGATGCGGCATGGGCGGCGGCGGCAACCAATGGGAATATCGGCGCGACGATAGCGGCGTTTGTTTCTTCGTATGCGGCGGGACAAATCGCGCAAAATATTCAGGGTCCCAGCGGTGGATTCTCAAGCGATCCACGAGCGTTCTTGATCGCGGCGACGGAAAGAGCACTGGCTCAAGGCATTACCCAGGGAACGCTGGCGGCGTTGCAGGGTCAGAGCTTCGGTAGTGCGTTCCGAAGTGCGGCGATATCGAGCTTCGTGTCGTCGTTTGGGCCGAGTGGCAGATCGGCGACGGACGGAGTCATGCGGGCGATGATTGGCGGGACGGCGTCGGTACTTTCGGGTGGGAAGTTCGCAAATGGGGCAGCGACGGCCTTGGCGGCATGGGCAGCGGAGAGTGCGACGGAGAAGTATCAAGCCGCACAGGCCCAAAAGGCTGAAGACACGCGGATGGATGCCATGATTGATAAGTACATGGCGGAGCATCCGTTTGATCTGAAGTACGCCGTAGCATTTGAGTTGCCATCGGCACCGCAATGGCTGGTTGATTTCTCTGCGGGCTTGGGTGACAGTTTCAGCCTCGGAGGCACGCGATATATTCGGTCGTGGATGGGCACTGCCGATGAAGTGAGCACTGATTCGACAGCGTATCAAGTGGGCATGTACACGCCAATGGCGATTGGTGGCGCCCGTATGGCGTACGCGGTTGGAGCGGCAGGCGTTTCCTACGCCGGCGCGGCTGTCGGCGACATGGAAGGCGCGTACTTGGCGTCCACCGGACGCAATTGGTTGAGAATTGCTTTTCGGGGATTCTTGGGCGGATATGACAGTTACCCATTCGAGGAAGTCGCCGCTGACTACGGGTACAACTGGGCCGAGATCACAGCCGCGGCAGGCCGATCTAATTGGCAATACAACGCTATGGGTGCTTGGTCAGGAGGCGGTGCAGCGGCCAACAAAGTTCAGCTTTGCGTACAGGGTCAGCCAGGTTGTTGAGAGGGTATGTAAATGAACATGCGCAAGTTGTTCGGTGCAATTTTTTTTCTTGGTCTCGGTTTTGTCCTGCTAGTTGCTTTGATCATTTTGGTTTTCCACCTGTCCGCAACGCTTGGGTGGATTGCGTTTGCGATCTTCGGTATAGCCATCGTGATCAATGGCTTACTGATCCATAGCGAGGACAAACTACCCGGTAGTTTTTACAATCCCAAGCGGAAAGAGCAAGAGCCAAAAGCGCATTGAAGAACCACTCCGGAGAGTCTGTAATTCTCAACTGTGGGGGTGCGCCAACAAGGCCTGCACCTCGGACGGCGGGGCCTATCCGGGATTTTGTGGGCGGGGCATACCATAGAGGGTAGAGGAAATGGGTATGCCAACCAAGAAGAAGACGGCGGCAGCACAGGCAGCAGCGAGAGGGCCGCTGCCGGAGGTTCCCGCTGAGTTGCTTGACCAGTTGGTCAAAGGGCCGATGACGCCCAGCGAGGTGCAGGATTCTGTTCCTGTCGTTCCAGAAGGCCGTGATTGAGCGGGCGATGGGCGCGGAGCTGAACCATCACCTGAGCAAAGGGTCAAGTCTTGTTTTGCAACATCGCCAAACCGGTAACTCATTCCATTTATCCACTTGTATACATTATTGCGGAATGGTTATGCTGACCGCGCCACTGACCTCCGGTGTTCGTCGCACGCGGATGCAGGCGCACTTCTTCCGCAAGCGCGCGATGCTGCGCTACGCCAGAACGACCTACGACAATAATGTCGGCCGCTACGTGACCGCCAGCCGCCTGCCCTTCGCCACGGCGGCAGGCGCCTGGAACGAGCAGCAGGCCACGCAGGTCACGGCGCGCGACGAGTTCGGCAACGCCACCGGCCAGAGTGCGATCAACGGCACCACGCAGACGGCACGGTTCGGGGTGCTGGGCCGGCCGTACTTCACCAAGGACAACATCGGCCACGCAAGCACGACGACGTTCCGGTTGTGCGGCACCGGCACGAACCAGGTGAGCTGCGGCACCGACACCCGCCTCAAATTCCGCGCGCAGACGATAACTGCGGGCAGTGCGAGCAGTTGGACATACTTCGACGTGCTTGGCCGCCCGGTGATGACCGTCGCGCAGGCGTTCGACAGCAACCCGACCACCCAGCAGTTCACGGCCACGTGCGCGTTCACCGACGCGCACAACCGTGCGACATACCAGTCCGAGCCGTTCTTCCTCAACGCCACCGTATCGGGCGACGGCAGCCCCACGATCAGCGGCGCGGCCTGCGGCGGCGCGAGCTACGCGACGACCACGGCCTACGACGTGCTCGGCCGCGCGCTCACGGTGACGACGCCGGACGGCACCACGACGAACCACTACGTCGGCCTGAGCACGTTCGTCACCAACGCCCGGGGCTACAGCTGGGAGACGATCGTCAACCCGATGGGCGAGGCGGTGCAGACGCTCGATCCGGGCACGGTCAACGGCGATACGGCCACCAACCTGACGGTGACGCAGAGCTACGATGCGATGGGCGACGTGCTCACGATCACGCGCAACGCGGGCAATGGCACCGTCACGAGCAGCTTCACCTGGGACGACCTGGGCCGCAAGCTGACCCAGACGGATGCGGACAGCGGCACGACGACGTTCACCTACAACGCGGCGGGCGACGTCGCCACCCAGACCGACGCCAAGGGCCAGACGATCACGCTGGGCTACGACGCACTGGGAAGGAAGTGGCAGCGTGTGGCGACCGGCACGGGGGCCGATTGGAGCGGCACGATCACCGACGCCTGGAGCTACGACACCCAAAGCCACGGCTACGGTCAGCTCGCCACGGAAACCCACGTCGGCACGGGCGACCAGAACCTGACGCGCACGTTCACCTACGACAGCTACGGACGCCTGTACCAGCGCCAGCACGTCTTGTCCGGCTCGGGCACCTATACCGAAACCACCGCCCTCGACGGCTACGGCCGCCCGAAGCAGCAGCAGGACGCGACCGGCCAGATCACGACCACGCACTACACCACGAAAGGCTTTGCCGACCGGCAGAACGACACGCGCCTGACCACGGCCGCGCAAAGCCAGACGATCGATGCGGGAATCGGCGGACGGCTGTACGAACTCCTGCAGACCAACGAGCGCGGCCAACCGGTCAGCGAGAAACGCGGCGGCAGCACGCATCTGACCACAAGCCTGGGCTATTACGCCAAAGACGGCCGCCTGAAATCCGTGTGCACGAACGGCACCGGCACCTGTGCCCTGCAGGACGACCAGTACGCCTACGATGCGGTGGGCAACGTCACCGCGCGGTTGAAGAACGCCAGTTCCGGCAAGAGCCCGGTGGAACAACTCACCTACGACGGCCTCAATCGCCTCAAACAAGCGCAACTGGGCGCCTGGAGCGGCGCGATCGACAGCGGCAACATCATCAACGTGATCGGCACCCAGGCGATGACCTACGACGCCCTGGGCAACCTGTGCACGCAGGTCATGACCGGCACGGGGGTGGACAACACCACGCAGACCTACACCTATCCGGGCCCCGCGGGCTGCGCCAACCACGGCAGCAGCGGCAGCGCCGCCCGGGTCACCCAGATCACGGGAACCGTCAACCAGACCTACCAGTACGACAGCAACGGCAACCAGACCACGCGAAGCGACGGCCGCACGCTGACGTACAACGCGCTGAACCAGGCGGTGAAGGCCCAGTTGGGCGGCGACACGACGACGTTCCAGTACGGCCCGGAGGGCGATCGGTATCTGCGCAGCGACAACGGCATCCTGACGCTGTACATCGGCAAGGTCGAGATCACGATCAGCGGGGGCACGACGAGCGAACAGAAGCGGTATCTGGGCGTGGCGATCGACCTGGTGATGGCGAACGACACGCGCTACGTGCTGACCGACCACCTGGGCAGCACGAACGTGATCGCGCACGCGGACGGCACGAAGGTCGAACAGCAAGCGTTCGATGCGTGGGGCAACCGGCGAAGCCCGGACACGTGGACGCAGACGGGCATCGACTGGCCGATCACCACGACGACGCACGGGTTCACCGGGCAGGAAGGCGTGGAGGCGATGGGGATCGTCCACTTCAACGGGCGCATCTACGATCCGCAACTCGGCAAGATGTTGCAGGCCGACCCGGTGCAGAACCCCGGAAGCCAAGGACTGAACCGATACGCCTACGTTGCCAACAATCCGCTAACGCTCACCGACCCGAGCGGATACTCATTCTGGAACTCGTTCTTCGGTACTGTTGTTCATGTCTTTATCGATGCGGTGTTGTACGCCACCGGAAATGGCGAGTTCGCTCCGTGGGTCGATGCGGTATGGGCAGCGGCGGCCACCAACGGGAATATCGGCGCGGCAGCGGCAGCATTCATCTCGTCTTACGTGACATATAACTACGTCGGCTCGTCAGGGGGATGGGATGCGTTTAAGGAAAATCCGGGACAGTTTTTAATCGCGACCACAGAGCGAAGTCTCGCGCAGGGCATGTTGCAGGGAACGCTGGCATCGTTGCAGGGCCAGAGCTTTGGCAGTGCGTTCCGGAGTGCGGCGATATCGAGTTTTGTGTCGTCGTTCGGGCCGAGCGGCACCTCGCCGACGGCGGGAGTCATGCGGGCGATGATTGGCGGGACAGCGTCGGCGCTTTCGGGTGGAAAGTTCGCCAACGGGGCGGCGACGGCGTTGGCGTCGTGGGCGGCCGAAAGTGCGTCGGAGAAGTATCAGGCGGCGCAGGCGCGCAGGGCTCAGGACGCGCGGATGGATGCCGAGATCGACAACTACATGGCGGCGCATCCGGTGGATTTGAATTACGCCGTAGCGTTCGAGTTGCCTGGAACCAAAGCAGGAGCAGAAGCGGCGCAATATTGGGCCGATATGCAGGTTTCGACGGGCAATGATCTTTATGCAGTTCCCGGAGCACTAGCTTCGCTGTGGACACCAGAAACAGCTACATCGACAGCCTTAGCCCTAGGCCCGGGGCTCGTGGCTCGGCCCGTTGGAGTCATGGCAGGCTACGCGGTTGACAGCATGTATGGAGGGATGTTTGTAAGCGATACATTTGGGCCAACGGGTTGGGTATTCGGCCGACAAGCATTAGGCGGTAGTAGCCTTTTCGATATCAATAGCAACTCAGTATTGCGAATTGGATGGGGTTGGTCGGGTAGTGCGACGAATGGGGTGAACGTATTCAGAATATCTGGCGATTGGGTCAGAAGCATTGGAATAACTAGCGGGCATATCGACCTATGGTCGACGAGCGCAGCAGCTATTCCAAAGTAGAGCGGATTAATGAACCTGCTAAATAGAATCGCCGATTGGTTTGTTGGCTCACGGCATTTTCACGTGCGCCAAAATGTTGCAGCGAACGCTGGCGATCTGGTGTGCCTGATTGATCGGTTCGTGGACGATAAATTGAAGTTTCCCTTGGAGTGGGACGACTTCATATCTTGGGAAAATGAGAATCCGGGAATCGAAGCCGTCAGGAAAAAGCTGTCGGCTCTCGAGCCGCTATTTTTTTCATCGAACAAATTGGATCGTCATCAAGCGTTGAAAAAACTCATCCAGGAACGCAACTGTTTAGCGGGCCTGTGTGGACTCCCATTGAGGCCCGAGTCGTGAGTACGCGAGAGAGGCTCGCACGGCGCGCACGGCGCGCACGGCGCGCACGGCGCAGGGTCACCATTTAGCCGCCCAAGTCAATAGGCACACAAACACTGCTCCGATCCATGATCGGCTCGATCGCGAAGCAGCCTGCTGTTGAGGAAGTTCCGCTGCCGGTGTGTTCCGATGCGGTTGGCGGACGCGGAGTCCCGCCCCAGTCACCGTTCTGGATGGGAAGCGCGAGGGTCTGCGAACATACCCTTGCGCTCCTTTGGGCATTTGCCCCCAAACACTCCTCGGTTGCCATCGGGTCCGTCCATGTGCGTGGGTGAAGCGGCAGGGAAAAGGGTCAGGTTCATTTATCTGATGGAGCACGGGGTCGCGTCTTGTATTGCAACATCGCCAAATGCTGCATTGTATAAATTGCGGCGTTGATCGAAGCCCGGCCTTGCGTCGGGCTTCGTTGTTTTAGCGACTGGCAATGCGCGAGCGCTCAGCGCCCGGCGCTGATTTCAATGAGCTCGATGTCCTTGCGCAAGAGGTCGTTGACGAGAGCGGAAAGATCGACGCCCTTGGCGTTGGCGAGTGCGGTGAGGCGCGTCTGCACCGGGTCATCGAGGTACACCGGCAATTGCAGCTTGGTGCCAGGACGATAGAACTTGCCGCGGGTGGCCTTGGCGAAGTCGATCTCCTCGGGCATGTCGTCGTCGCGATGGGTCGGGTTCATGGGATCACCTATCGGGATGCGTGGTATTGGTCGCGCTCGCGGCGCGTGGCGGTTCTGGCGGAAATCACTCTCACCTGCGCGCTGTCGGGGCCGGTGACGCGGTAAGTGTGGGAGACGGCGAGCAGCGCGCCGTCGTTGGCGAGGCCCAGGGTAAACCAGCGTTCCTCGTCTTCGCTGTGTGTCTCGTCGAACACGGTGAGGGCGTGAGGGTCGAGCAAGACGCTCGCACCGTGCGCGAACGAGACGCGGTGCTTGGCGAGATTGCGGCGAGCCTTGTTCGGGTCCCAGGTGACATCGAGTTGGGGGCCCATCTCAGCGCCCGGCTTGGGCGAACATGGAATCGATCAGGCGCATGACGACGCGCTGCTCGGACTTGGGCAACACGGAAAACGGTGTCAGAGGCACTTTCTGTTGCCTACGAGGCGGCCTCGGGCCTGCTCGTCTCCGAGCGCATCCAGTCCGGCGCGAGCGTCAACCAGGACCTGCGCACGCTCTACGATCGGGATGCCTACGGCAACCGCACGGCGGCGTACCAATGCAGCAGCAACGTGACCGACACGCAATGCCGCGCCGGCGCGACGAACGGCAGCGTCGCACAACGGCAAAGCGGCACCACCGTGCTGCGCTACGCCCGCACGAGCTACGACAGCCTCGGCCGCTACGTCACCGCCAGCCGCCTGCCCTTCGCCACGACGGCAGGCGGCTGGAACGAGCAGCAGGCCACGCAGGTCACGGCGCGCGACGAGTTCGGCAACGCCACCGGCCAGAGTGCGATCAACGGCACCACCCAGGCGGCGCGGTTCGGTGTGCTGGGCCGGCCGTACTTCACCAAGGACAACCTCGGCCACGCGAGCACGACGACGTTCCGCCTGTGCGGCAGCGGCGCCAATTGCGGCACCGACCCCCGCTTCAAATTCCGCGCGCAGACGATCACTGCGGGCAGTGCGAGCAGCTGGACGTACTTCGACGTGCTCGGCCGCCCGGTGATGACCGTCGCGCAGGCGTTCGACAGCAATCCGACCACCCAGCAGTTCACGGCCACGTGCGCGTTCACCGACGCGCACAACCGGCCGACGTACCAGTCCGAGCCGTTCTTCCTCAACGCCACCGTATCGGGCGACGGCAGCCCCACGATCAGCGGCGCGGCCTGCGGCGGCGCGAGCTACGCGACGACCACGGCCTACGACGTGCTCGGCCGCGCGCTCACCGTGACGACGCCGGACGGCACCACGACGAACCAGTATGTCGGCCTGAGCACGTTCGTCACCAACGCCCGCGGCTACAGCGGGGAGACGATCGTCAACCCGATGGGCGAGGCGGTGCAGACGCTCGATCCGGGCACGGTCAACGGCGATACCGCCACCCACCTGACGGTGACGCAGAGCTACGATGCGATGGGCGACGTGCTCGCGATCACGCGCAACGCCGGCAACGGCACCGTCACGAGCAGCTTCACCTACGACGACCTGGGCCGCAAGCTGACCCAGACGGATGCGGACAGCGGCACGACGACGTTCACCTACAACGCGGCGGGCGACGTGCTCACCCAAACCGACGCGAAGGGCCAGACGATCGCGCGGAGCTACGACGCGCTGGGAAGGAAGTGGCAGCGCGTGGCGACCGGCACGGGGGCCGATTGGAGCGGCACGATCACCGACGCCTGGAGCTACGACACCCAAAGCCACGGCTACGGTCAGCTCGCCACGGAAACCCACGTCGGCACGGGCGACCAGAACCTGACGCGCACGTTCACCTACGACAGCTACGGACGCCTGTACCAGCGCCAGCACGTCTTGTCCGGCTCGGGCACCTATACCGAAACCACCGCCCTCGACGGCTACGGCCGCCCGAAGCAGCAGCAGGACGCGACCGGCCAGATCACGACCACGCACTACACCACGAAAGGCTTCGCCGACCGGCAGAACGACACGCGCCTGACCACGGCCGCGCAAAGCCAGACGATCGATGCGGGCTTGGGCGGGCGGCTGTACGAGCTCCTGCAGACCAACGAACGCGGCCAGCCCGTCAGCGAAAAGCGCGGCGGCAGCACCCACCTGCAAACGAGCCTGGGCTATTACGCCAAGGACGGCCGCCTGAAATCCGTGTGCACGAACGGCACGGGCACCTGTGCCCTGCAGGACGACCAGTACGCCTACGATGTCGTGGGCAACGTCAGCGCGCGATTGAAGAACGCCAGTTCCGGCAAGAGCCCGGTGGAACAACTCACCTACGACGGTCTCAATCGCCTCAAACAAGCGCAACTCGGCGCCTGGAGCGGCGCGATCGACAGCGGCAACATCATCAACGTGATCGGCACGCAGGCGATGACCTACGATGCCCTGGGCAACCTGTGCACGCAGGTCATGACCGGCACGGGGGTGGACAACACCACGCAGACCTACACCTATCAGGGCCCGGCGGGGTGCGCGAACCACGGCAGCAGCGGCAGCGCCGCCCGGGTCACCCAGATCACGGGAACCGTCAACCAGACCTACCAGTACGACAGCAACGGCAACCAGACCACGCGCAACGACGGACGCACGCTGACGTACAACGCGCTGAACCAGGCGGTGAAGGCCCAGTTGGGCGGCGACACGACGACGTTCCAGTACGGCCCGGAGGGCGATCGGTATCTGCGCAGCGACAACGGCGTATTGACCCTGTACCTCGGCAAGGTCGAGATCACGATCAGCGGGGGCACGACGAGCGAACAGAAGCGGTATCTGGGCGTGGCGATCGACCTGGTGATGGCGAACGACACGCGCTACGTGCTGACGGACCACCTGGGCAGCACGAATGTGATCGCACATGCGGACGGAACGAAGGTCGAACAGCAAGCGTTCGATGCGTGGGGCAACCGGCGAAGCCCGGACACGTGGACGCAGACGGGCATCGACTGGCCGATCCAGACCACGACGCACGGGTTCACCGGGCAGGAAGGCGTGGAGGCGATGGGGATCGTCCACTTCAACGGGCGCATCTACGATCCGCAGTTGGGGAGGATGCTCCAGGCCGATCCGGTACAGAATCCCGGAAGCCAAGGGCTGAACCGATACAGCTACGTCGCCAACAATCCGCTCAGCCTTACCGACCCGACGGGGTACTCGTTCTGGAATTCGGTCTTTGGGAACATCGTCCACGTCGTGATCGATGCGGTGCTCTATGCCAGCGGAAATGGCGAGTTTGCTCCGTGGGTCGATGCGGTATGGGCGGCGGCGGCCACCAACGGAAATATTGGTGCGGCCGCGGCGGCATTCATCTCATCGTATTATGGCGGGCAGATTACCCAAGGCATCGGTGGTAGTGGCGCCTGGGCCAGCAACCCGGCAGCCAACTTTCTCATTAAAGCCACCGCCAACGCGCTGGCGCAAGGTGTGGTGCAAGGAACGTTGGCGTCATTGCAGGGCCAGAGTTTTGGCAGTGCGTTCCGAAGTGCGGCGATATCGAGCTTCGCATCGTCGTTCGGGCCGAGGGGTAGCGACGCTACAACTGGAATCATGCGGGCGATCATCGGCGGGACCGCTTCGGCGCTTTCGGGAGGGAAGTTCGCAAATGGGGCGGCTACAGCACTGGCAGCGTGGGCAGCAGAGAGCGCGGTGGAAAAGCAACGTTCTCAAACCTCTCCAAACCCTCCTCCCGCCGCGTATACGGATAGCGGTAGAGCTATCCCAAGTTCAGAATATTCACCCATGTATCAAGCCTCCTCGGTAACAATCCTTGGGAAAGATGTACTGGTATACCTTATCGGCGGCACGCCATCTGAGCGGGGTCTGGCGCTAGCTAATCTTGACGATGCGGTCGGGAGAATCAATTTTTCAGCTTGGTCTATTAGCGATTATGAGGCGAGCGTAATCTCTTGGATCAATGATTTCGTGATAAGCAACAATGTCGTTTCTGGCATGAACGTAGGGCTCGGACGATACGATATTAATCTCTATGAGTTGATGAGGGGGGATGTGGCTTGGAATGCATCCAATATCGCGCATGATGCATATCATGTTGAACAACAACTCTGGGGTTTGACCAATACACCGCAGTTTGCGCCCGATTTGGAGAATGGAGTCGTTGGGGCAAACAGTTTTCAAATTCAGGTCGGTGTGAAGTTTGGACTTTCGAATAACAATATTCAGCGTCTGAATGTCGACACGCACAATTCCTACAACGGGTTATAACAATGAAAATTGTGACTGGCGTTTTTCTGATGTGCTTGGCGATACTGTCCCCGATACCGGCACAATCGGACGAAAATGAACTGTTTCAGAAGTCAGGTCATGATCTTCTGACGATGACGATAAGTACTCGAAAATCGGAATATGGGTTATTTGATCAAATTCAAATCGATGTCGAAATAACTAACCACACAGACAAAGATTTATATCTATTCGACATTTCGGAATACGATATTTCTTTTTGGCTTAAAAATTCCTCCACAAAAAAATGGATCGCGAAGGACAAAATTTCGGAACCTTTTGTTCCGCAAAGCCCAGACATTCGCAATTTTGTACGAGTGAAACCACAAAGTAAGCTGACCAAGACATTCACTCAGAAATTGGCTGATCTTGGTGCTGACAGAGGTGAGAATTACGAATTGATCGCCAAATACCACAGCCCATTCCGCAGGAGCGTTGGAGAGCAGTTGGGGATACCAATATTCAGTAGTGAAGATGGAACTATTTCGTCAGAATGCCTTGCTGTTCGTGTAACCGCACAGTGAAGGAGCTGCTTAGACTCAGTGACGCACGAGGTCGCGTCTTGTATTGCTGCAACATTGCTAAATGCTGCATTGTATAAATTGCGACATCGATCGTCGGAGCGTAGGGTCAGGTCTTTACTTTAGAGTTCAAAAGTGGCGCGAAAACGGTGTCCGAAAACGGTGTCAGAGGCACTTTCTGTTGCCTACGAGGCGACCTCGGGCCTGCTCGTCTCCGAGCGCATCCGGAAAACGGTGTCACCATTTCGCCGCCTCCGTCAATAGGCAACAAGATATCCACTCCGCTCGGAAGAGCGGAAGAGGAACGGTAATGCCGTGTCGTGAATGAACCGCTGCCTGGTGTTGTCGGGTGGATGCGGAAGGATTCCGCCCAGTCACCGTTCTGGATCAAGGCTTCTCGCCCCTGAGCTGCGCTCCCAAACACTCGTCGGTTGCCATCGTGCCGTCCAGGTGCCCGCGATGCGGCGCACAGATGCCTGATCTCACCCGAAGGGGATCAACCCAAGAGGGCTCGGACGATGGGCGGTTTCCTCCAACACGGGCGCCGGCGAGGATCGCTATTCAGAGTCCGGGCTGGACGCCAACCCCGTTGCGAGCGGATCGCCGCCGGCATGATCGGATCATCCGAACGCGCGCTGCACGTCGAAGCGGCCGCCGTCGCGCATCAGGAAGTAGCCGGCTCGTGCGAGCTTGTGCGCTACGGCCTTGCGGGCGACGACCTTATGGCATCGACTGGCCTTGCGATCGAACCAGCGCTGGATGGGCGGGCTGAATCGCGTGGCAAAGTTCGCCGCTTCGATCCATGCCCAAGCCAGGTAGCGATTGCCGCACTTGCGGTTGCCGTGGCCTTTCTTCTTGCCGTTGGAAATGCGCTCACTCTTGACCATGCGGCAATACGAAGCATAGTCGCCCACCTCGGCGAAGCGCGCGACGTCTCCGGTTTCCAGCGCGATCGTCATGGACAGAATCGAACCGACGCCCGGTATCGAACGCAATACGCGCTGTTCGCTATGGCGGACGGGCGAGGCGAGGACCCACTTTTCCACCTGCCGAATCTGCTCTTCCACGTGCAACCAGACCTGCAACTGAGCCAGCACGCCATAGCGCACCGACGGATCGGGCAAGGCCCGCTCGATGACTTCGCCCGAGAGCTGGCGCACCGCATTGGCCGAGATGCGCTGTCCGGTATGTCTGGCCCAGCTCGATTGCACCGACAACATCAGACCGACGGCCATGCGCACCAACTGGAAGCGGCGACGCAGCAGGTCGCGAATCGCACGCTGATCGCGCGGGTAGATATACCCTTCGGGCAGAATCCCCAGACGCAACAGATGCGCCAAGTGCCGGGCATCGGATTCGTCACCGCTGTACTTGAGTCCGTCGTACTGCGGCACGGCCGCGGTGTTGGCCAAGTGCACACGATAGCCATGATCCTTCAGGCCATCGACGAGCCAATACCAGTTGTAGGTCGATTCGACAACCAGACCGGCAATCTCCTCTCGAAAAGGCTCCAGCGTTTTGAGGATTGCCGGCAATTCATTGGGTAAGCGGCATTGCCGCAAGGGCCGATCGGTTTCGTCGATCACGGCCAGCACGCTATTGCTGGAATGCAGATCGATGGCTGCGTAAAGTGACATGGCTGCCTCCTGTCGCGGGGTGGATGTTCAGAACTTCGCAAGTCCGAACATACCGCCACGCGCAGGCGGCGGCGACATGAGTCTTCAGAAAACGGGGAAAACGGGGAAAACGGGGAAAACGGGGAAAACGGGGAAAACGGGGAAAACGGTGTCACCATTTCGCCGCCTCCGTCAATAGGCAACAAGATATCCACTCCGCTCGGAAGAGCGGAAGAGGAACGGTAATGCCGTGTCGTGAATGAACCGCTGCCTGGTGTTGTCGGGTGGATGCGGAAGGATTCCGCCCAGTCACCGTTCTGGATCAAGGCTTCTCGCCCCTGAGCTGCGCTCCCAAACACTCGTCGGTTGCCATCGTGCCGTCCAGGTGCCCGCGATGCGGCGCACAGATGCCTGATCTCACCCGAAGGGGATCAACCCAAGAGGGCTCGGACGATGGGCGGTTTCCTCCAACACGGGCGCCGGCGAGGATCGCTATTCAGAGTCCGGGCTGGACGCCAACCCCGTTGCGAGCGGATCGCCGCCGGCATGATCGGATCATCCGAACGCGCGCTGCACGTCGAAGCGGCCGCCGTCGCGCATCAGGAAGTAGCCGGCTCGTGCGAGCTTGTGCGCTACGGCCTTGCGGGCGACGACCTTATGGCATCGACTGGCCTTGCGATCGAACCAGCGCTGGATGGGCGGGCTGAATCGCGTGGCAAAGTTCGCCGCTTCGATCCATGCCCAAGCCAGGTAGCGATTGCCGCACTTGCGGTTGCCGTGGCCTTTCTTCTTGCCGTTGGAAATGCGCTCACTCTTGACCATGCGGCAATACGAAGCATAGTCGCCCACCTCGGCGAAGCGCGCGACGTCTCCGGTTTCCAGCGCGATCGTCATGGACAGAATCGAACCGACGCCCGGTATCGAACGCAATACGCGCTGTTCGCTATGGCGGACGGGCGAGGCGAGGACCCACTTTTCCACCTGCCGAATCTGCTCTTCCACGTGCAACCAGACCTGCAACTGAGCCAGCACGCCATAGCGCACCGACGGATCGGGCAAGGCCCGCTCGATGACTTCGCCCGAGAGCTGGCGCACCGCATTGGCCGAGATGCGCTGTCCGGTATGTCTGGCCCAGCTCGATTGCACCGACAACATCAGACCGACGGCCATGCGCACCAACTGGAAGCGGCGACGCAGCAGGTCGCGAATCGCACGCTGATCGCGCGGGTAGATATACCCTTCGGGCAGAATCCCCAGACGCAACAGATGCGCCAAGTGCCGGGCATCGGATTCGTCACCGCTGTACTTGAGTCCGTCGTACTGCGGCACGGCCGCGGTGTTGGCCAAGTGCACACGATAGCCATGATCCTTCAGGCCATCGACGAGCCAATACCAGTTGTAGGTCGATTCGACAACCAGACCGGCAATCTCCTCTCGAAAAGGCTCCAGCGTTTTGAGGATTGCCGGCAATTCATTGGGTAAGCGGCATTGCCGCAAGGGCCGATCGGTTTCGTCGATCACGGCCAGCACGCTATTGCTGGAATGCAGATCGATGGCTGCGTAAAGTGACATGGCTGCCTCCTGTCGCGGGGTGGATGTTCAGAACTTCGCAAGTCCGAACATACCGCCACGCGCAGGCGGCGGCGACATGAGTCTTCAGAGACACTTTCAGAGACACTTTCTGATGGCTGTGCGCGGACTTTTCTGACGCCAGGTGCGGCAGGTTGCCGATGCCTTGGACGACCGATATCTGGCGAAATGTCGGCATGGCCAGACTCCCACGTCCCGATATCGCCGGCGTGCCGCAGCACGTGGTTCAGCGCGGCAACAACCGCTTGCCCTGCTTCCTCGACGACGAGGACCGGCAGCGCTATCTGCAATGTCTGAAGGAAGCGCTGCTCCGCTATGGCTGTGCGCTGCACGCCTATGTGCTGATGAGCAACCATGTCCACCTGCTGATCACGCCGCCGGAGACGGGTGTGCTGTCCCGGATGATGCAGACGTTCGCACGGAACTATGCCGGCCTGTTCAATGGCCGTCATGGCCGCACGGGCACGCTGTGGGAGGGGCGCTACAAGTCCTGCCTGGTGGATTCCGAACACTATGTGCTCGTGTGCTCGCGATACATCGAACTCAATCCGGTACGCGCCTGGATGGTGGGCGACCCATCAGAGCATCCCTGGTCCAGCTACCATGCCAACGCCTTGAGCAAACTCGATCCGCTGGTCACCCCGCACGCCACGCTGCTGGGATTGGGTCGTGACCCGGAAGAACGGGCAGCCGCCTATCGGGGGCTGTTTTCCGAAGTGCTGGCCGGTGAGACCATTGCCGAAATACGGACGTACCTACAACAGCAAAGGGCCTGGGGAACGGACCGTTTCCGGGCGCAGGTGGAGGCAAAGCTGAAGCGCTTTGCCGGCGTCCGGCCCGCGCATCGACCGCGAAAGCAAACCGCCCCTTATTGAGAATTTCGTAAACCAGTGACGTCATTCCGGCAGGGATTGCCGGAATCCAGTCACAGGGATGTGAACCTCACGCACACTGCGACGTTGCCGTCCGTGGCACGGGATTCCGGCAGTCCCTGCCGGAATGACGGAAAATTCGACCGTCACTCATTTACGAAAGCCTCAATAAAAGTGTCTCCTGTCTCCAAGTGTCTCCTGTCTCCAATAAAAGTGTCTCTGACGCCGTTTTCCCGTTTTCCGACGCCGTTTTCCCGCGCCGCAACGGCACTGCCGATGAAATGGAATCCGCTGCGGACGTCGCCGCGCCTCAATCCACCACGTCGGGTTCGAAGAAGCTCCAGCGGATTTCGGGAAAACGCTGCTTCATGGCGGCTTCGACCGCATTGATCGCTTCGACCACGCCGCGGTCCGACAGGTTGCCGCGCATCTGCGCCTTGACCGCGACCATGATCTCGCCGCCGAGTTGCAGGGTAATGAGGTTGAATACGCGCACGATCTCGGGCCGGCCGTCGAGGAATGCGCCGATCGCGGCGTCGACGTCGGCGCCGGCGCTCTGCCCGACCAGCAGCGCCTTGACCTCGATCGCGACGAATACGGCGACGACGACGAGCAGCGCGCCGATCGCGAGCGTGCCGATCGCGTCGAACACGGGATTGCCGGTCAACACGGTCAGCAGCACCGCGAGCAGGGCGAAGACGAGGCCAAGCAGCGCCGCGAGGTCTTCGCCGAAGATGACGATCAGCTCGCTTTGCCGGCTCTCGCGGAACCAGCGCCACAGCGAATGCGCGCCGCGCGCCTTGTTGACCTCGCGCATGCAGCCGGCCATCGAGAAACCTTCGGCGACGATGCCGAACGCGAGCACGCCGACCGCGAGCCACGGCCACTTCACCGGCTCGGGCGCGTGCAGTTTGTGCAGGCCCTCGTAGACCGAGAACGCGCCGCCGACGCTGAACAGCAGCAGCGCGACGAGGAACGACCAGAAATAGATTTCCTTGCCGCGGCCGAGCGGATGGTCGGGCGACGGCGGCGCCTTGGCTTGCCTGAGACCGAGCAGCAGCAGCAATTGATTGCCGCAGTCGGCGAGTGAATGCACGGCCTCCGCCGTCATCGCGCCCGAGCCCGTGACGAAGGCTGCGGCCGCCTTGGCCAGAAAGATCGCGAAGTTCGCGCCGAGCGCATAAAAGATCGTTTTCAGCGAATCGGCTTTGCCCGACATCCGGCGGTTCCCTGGTTCATTGTTTGACGGCGTCGGCATGCGCCGCATTCAGCGCCGCCTGCTGGCGTTTGCTCAGGCCCGCGCGCACGAGCGCGTAGGAGCGCTGCACGAACTCGCCGATCTTCGCGCGCGCGAAGCGGTCGGGCTCGGCGATCGACACCCAGAACGCGCGCGCCATGTACGCGGCCGGCACGATGCCGGGCTGGTCGGTCAGCTCCAGGAAACGCTCGGCGTCGACCTTGAACGAGATGCGCCCGCGATGCGGACCGTGCAGGCAGTACACCGCGAACATCTTGCCGGACACGGTGAAGACGAGGTCGTCGTCCCATTTCACCGCGCTGGCGACGCCGGGCCAGTCCCGGCTGAGCGCTTTCAGTTCCATTTCGTTCATGGCAATTCGTCTTGGAAAGCGCTGAATGGCAAGCGCTCGCGGCCGCCATGTGAACGGCGGGTCATGTTGCTGAATCGTTTCGGCCAAATTTAGGTGGGCTGCTCCAAATCGAACGCCCAAGATGTGATCCCATGGACACTTTAGCAAATCCGGGCAAACTCGCCGAGCGCTGGGCGCTGCCGCGCCATGGGCGCGGCCTACGGCCGCCGCCGCGGCGCAGCGAACGGCGCACGCCGCAGCGCAGCGCGGCTGGCGGCGGCGAGCGGCTGACGGCGCGCGACGGCACGCCGCTGGTTCTGCGCCCGATCCGGCCGGACGACGTCGAGGTGTTGCAGCGTTTCTTCCACCGCCTCACGCCGGAGGAAGTGCGCCTGCGCTTCCTGCACCCGCTCAACGAACTGCCCGACGCGTTCGCGCACCAGCTCTGCGAACTCGATCCCGCGCTCGCGTTCGCCTGGGTGCTGGCGACGCCGGACGATCCGGCGCATGCGGACTTGCCGGTCGAAATCCACGCGGTGGCGCGCGCGCACTTCGACCCGGTGCTCGCCGAGGCCGAATTCGCGATCGTCGTCGAAGGCCGCTTCGCCCGCCAGGGTTTCGGCAGCCTGCTCATGCGACGCACGATCGCCTCGGCGCGCAAGCTCGGCGCGATCGAGTTGTGGAGCGACGTGCTGTACGGGAACGGCGCGATGCTCGACCTGTGCGCGAAGCTCGGCTTCGAGCGCGGCATGTCGCTCAACAATCCGGGCGTGGTGCGCGTCAGCCTCGCGCTGTAGCGCACGACCGCCCGGCGCGGTCACCAAATGCGCACGCGATCGGCCTCGGCGCGGTACATCGCCTGCCCCGGCTTCACGCCGAACGCCTCGTGGAAATCGCCGATGTTGGAGAGCGGTCCGTTGACGCGCCACTTCGGCGGCGCGTGCACGTCGCTGAGCAGGCTCTGGCGCAGCGCTTCGTCGCGCTCCGCGAAAATCCACGACAGCGCGTAGCCGAGGAAGAAGCGCTGCACCGGCGTGTAGCCGGCGATCTTCTCGCCGCGCTTGTACTGCTCGGTCTTCTTGAACGCGTCGAGACCGATCAGGATGCCGCCGTAGTCGGCGATGTTCTCGCCAAGGCTGGCCTTGCCGTTGATGCGCAGGCCCGGCAGCGGCTCGTAGGCGTCGAACTGCCTGACCATGGCCTGCGCGCGCTCGTTGAACTTGCGCGCGTCGTCGGCCGTCCACCAGTCGGCGAGGTTGCCCTTCGCATCGAACTGGCGGCCTTCGTCGTCGAAGCCGTGGGTGATCTCGTGGCCGATCGTCGAGGCCGCGGCGTAGCCGTAGACGACCGCGTCGTCGATGTCGCCGTCCGCGAAGCCGGGAATCGCGAACTGCGCGGCCGGCAGCACGATTTCGTTGTTCGACGGGTTGTAGTAGGCGTTGTAGGTCTGCGGAGTCATGTCCCATTCGCCGCGGTCGACCGGCTTGCCGAACTTCGACAGCATGTCGTTCCACGCCCAGCGCCGCGCGTTCATCACGTTGTCCGCGTACGAGGCGCGGCCGACGGTCAGCGTGGAATAGTCCTTCCACTTGTCCGGATAGCCGACCTTCTTCGTCACCGCGGCGAGCTTCTCGCGCGCCTTCGCCTTGGTCGCCGCGCTCATCCAGTCGAGCTTGGCCATGCGTTCGCCGTAGGCGCTGCGGATGGCCTCGACCGCCGCGTTGTAGCGTTGCTTGGCGCTGTCAGGAAAATACTCGGCGACGAAGATGCGGCCGAGGATCATGCCCATCGCGCGGTTCTCCGCATCGAGCGTACGCTTCCAGCGCGGACGCTGTTCCTTCTGCCCGCGCAGCACCTTGCCGTAGAAACTGAAACTCTCGTCGTCGATCGCCTTGTTCAACGCGCCCGCATAGGCATCGACGAGTTGCACGCGCAGGTAGTCGCGCAGCACGGGCGCAGGCGTGCCCTTGAGCCGCGCCTGCAGGCCGGCGAAGAATTCGGGCTGGCCGACGATGACGTACGGCGCATCGAGCTTCCAGCCGCGCAGGCGGTCGGTCCAGGCGATCGCCGGAGTATATTTTTGCGTGAACTCGGCCGGCGCCATCTTGTTGTAGTTCTTTTCCGGATCGCGCAGGTCTTCGAGCTTGCGCGACACCTTGGCCAGCGCGGTCTCGAACGCCATCACCTTCTGCGCCTGCGCCGCGGCGGACTTCGCGTCCGCGCCGAGCAGCTGGAGCACGTTCGCCAGATGCACGACGTAGGCCGCGCGCACTTTGGCCACGCCGGCCTCGGTGTTGAAGTAGTAGTCGCGCTCGGGCAGGCCGAGACCGCCCTGCACGGCGTGCACGGCCATGACCTCGCTGGCCTTCTCGTCCTGGAACACGCCGAAGTCGAAGAACGCGCCGACGCCGAGCGGCTGCAGGGCGAACGCGACGTCGAGCGCCGAGGCGGCGTCCTTGACCGCGTCGATCTGCGCGAGCTGCGCCTTGAGCGGCGTCAGGCCGTTGCGTTCGGCAAGCGCCTCGTCCATCGCCGTCGCCCAGAAGTCGCCGATCTTCTGCGTGTCGCTGCCCGCTGCGGCATCCTTCTGCGCGGCCGCGTCCTCGCTGATCTTGCGCAGCTTCGCGTAGAGATCGTCCTGCACGGCGCGGCCGATGCCCCAGTTCGCTTCCGAGGCCGGGATCGGATGCGCCTTGAGCCAGGCACCGTTCGCGTAGCTGAAGAAGTCGTCGCCGGGATTGACCGAGGCGTCGACGTTCGCCGCGACCACGTCGGGCCTGGCCGTCGCAGCCGTATCCGCAAACGCTGTGGAAGCGCCCATGCCGAGGACTCCTCCGGCAATCGCACCGGCGAGCGCCAGCCGGCGCAACGAGACGGCAAGCAGTTTCATCGCAATTCCCCAAGGCGAAAGAAGCGCCGATGCTAGCGCGCAGGCGCGATCGGGCGCCCCTGCCTCAAGTCACGGCTCTGCGCACTCGTCGGGCAGCGCGAATACCGCCGGAATTACTCTGCAGCCGCCGTCGTCGGCTTGCCCTGCGTGCGGTAGACCACGCCGCCTTTCATCACGAAATCGACCTTGCGCAGCAACGCCGGATCGGCGAGCGGATCGCCGGCCACGGCGACGAGGTCGGCATAGCGGCCCGATTGCACGGAGCCGATGCGGTCGCTCGCGCCGATCAGGTCGGCCGCGTTGCGCGTCGTCGCGAGGATCGCATTCTGCACGCTCATGCCGTTGGCGGTCAGCAGCGCGAACTCCTCGGTATGGTCGCCTTCGCCAATGTCGGTGCCGTAGGCGATCTTCACGCCCGACTTCAGCGCCAGCGGCAGGTTCTTCTTCGGCAGCAGGTCGTTGGCGAGTTCCTTCTGCGCGGTGCCGGGCGGCAGCAGTTCGGGATGCTCCTGCGCGACCTGGTAGAACACGTCGTAGACGGTCAGCGTCGGCACGAGGTAGGTGCCCTTCTCCTTCATCAGCGCGAACGTCTGCGCGGTCGCGAAAGAGCCGTGCTCGACCGAATCGACGCCGGCGCGCACTGCGTTCTCGATCGCCGCGGCCGGATAGATGTGCGCGGCGACCTTCAGGCCGAGCGCGTGCGCAGTCTCGACCGCGGCGCGCATTTCATCAAAGGTCATCGTCTGCGCGCGTGGGTCGTCGCCGGTCGAGGCGATGCCGCCCGACGGCATCAGCTTGATCAGGTCGGCGCCGCGGCGCTTGTGCTCGCGCACACGCAGGCGCGCTTCGTCGGGCGTATCGACGATGCCGTTGTCCCAGCCGGCATGTGTAAGCTTCGGATCGAGGCCGTTGCGCGGATCGCCGTGGCCGCCGCTCGGCCCGAGCGGTTCGAGCGCCACCCACAGGTGCGGCCCCGGCGTTTTGCCCGCGTTGATCGCCTCGCGCAGGGCGACGCTCTCGTCGCCGCCGCCCGCGTCGCGCGCGCTGGTGAAACCCTGCTGCAGCATCTGCCGCGCGAACAGCGCCGCGTCGAAGGCGCGGTCGAGGTCGGAATGGGTCAGCCAGTCTTCGACCGCGTTCGTGCGGCTCGGCAGCTTCGCCGCCACGTGCACGTGGCAGTCGATGAAGCCCGGCAGCACGGTCGCTTTGGACAGATCGACCACTTCCGCGCCGGCCGGTGTCTTGAAGCCGGGTTCGACCGCGGCTATGCGGTCGTCGTGGACGAGGATCGACACATCGTGTCGCGGCGCACCGCCGCTGCCGTCGATCAGCGTGCCGGCGTGGACAACGATGTCCTTGGCCGTGGCGAACGAAACCGTTACGAGAAGCAACGTGGCGGTGAGCGACATGCGCTGGATCATGGTTGGCCTGGCCTCGGGAAGTTCGTATGCAAAACGATGACCGCCACTCTAACGCACGGTTGCGGCGGATGCGATGCGATAGCGGCCATTCTCGACCGAAATCCGCGGCGGCACGTGGTCGCGCTCGAACAGCGCGTACGCCGGCGCGAGCTCCTGCCAGAACGCATGCCACGGCGAGCCTGCACTTGCCGCGAGCGCAGCGTCGGTGGGACGGAACGGAAAGACGTGCACGTCGAACGCGCCCTGCCCCGCGCGCAGCGCCGCCGCGGCCAGCGTGTAGATTTCCTCGATACCGGCATCGCCCATCGCGTAACAGCCGATCGATACGCAATCACCGTGTACCATCAACGCGCTGCCGGTGCGGCCGTGCGCGCGGTCGTACTCGTTCGGATAGCCGAGGTTGAAGGCGAGGTGGTATTTGCTCGTCGGGTTGAGCTGTTTCGGCGCAACCGAATAGAAGCCCTCGGGCGCCTGGTTGTCGCCCTCGCGCTGCTTCGGGCCGAGATCACCGGAGAACTTGCACACGGGATATTTTCGGAAAAGTATAAATTTCCCCTCGCCTTCGCGCAGCCACAGTTCGAGCTCCGATTCGCGCTTGAAGATCCGCACGAAGACCGGAGCGCCGTAGCGCAGGCGCACTGTCGCCAGATCGCGTTCGAGCGCGGGCCGCACGCGCGCCTCCGCTTCGCGGGCGCGCGCGGAATCGGGAATGAGTTCGGCAGAATCGACGGCGGTAGCGGGCACGGCGGTCATCGTGGGAATCAACGCGGACAGGACACAAACGGGACGCAACAAGCGGAGAATACCTCGCCGCGACATCACCGCCGATCACGGATTCGCCCCGGCCTTTGCATATTCGACCGGTGTGCGCCCGACGATCTTCTTGAAGTCGCGGATCAGGTGCGCCTGGTCGGCGTAGCCGAGATCGAGCGCGAGCGCGGCCCAGTCGCAGGCCCTGCCCGCGTCGATGCGCGCCACCGCTTCGTGCAGGCGATAGCGCTGGATCAGCCATTTGGGGCTGGCGCCGACGTAGTCGCGGAACAGCCGCTGCAGGGTGCGCGGGGTCAGGCCGAATTCCGCCGCCACCTGCTCGATGCGCGTGATGTCGCGATCATCGGCAATGCGTTCGGCGATGCCGGCGACGAAGTCGACCGCGGGATCGTCGCGCAAGCCGAGACCGCGCAGGAACGCCTCGTAGATCGCGACGGCGGCGTGGTGGTCCGCGGCGGCGAGCACGTCGCGACCGAGATGGCGCACCCGCTCGCCGAATACTTCGCGCACGGGCAGCACGCGATCGGCATAGGCGCTGACCGGTCCGTCGACGAGCGGGCGGAAGCCGCCGACGCGGAACTTGATCGCGAAGACGCGGCCGCGACCCGGAGCGAATCGGCGCGTCCAGCGCCGCGTCGCCGGACCGCCGATCGTCGCCTCGCCGTTCTCGGCGACGAGATGGACGACCGGATGCGGAAGCGTTTCGCGGACACAGGGCTCGTCGAGCGTCCAGTCGACCGCCCAGTAGTGTTCGACGAATTGCGCGAGATCGGGCGACGGCCAATAGCGGGCGTGATGAAACCCCTTGACATCGAGGCGTGCATGCAAGGCGCCGCGCAATTTGATCGGCTTGCTTCTCGCCATGTCGCGTTTTTTCAATCCCGTGAGATGTGGGCCCGCTAGCATTGCTTACGAAGCGGCGGTTCACGCCGCGACGAGAAGCCAGCATGCGCATGACTGCCGTATCCCTGTTCGCGCTGGCCTTGCTGATCGGCGCGAGCCAACCGAGCATGAGCCATCCCGACAATGGCCATGCTGCCACCGACGGAGGAACCCAGATGAAACACCATGCCAAAGGCGCGTTCGATGTGAAGCTGCAGCCGCTCGAAGCGTACAACAAGAACGCGGACGCGGGGCTCGGCCGCATGGCCATCGACAAGCAGTTCCACGGCGAGTTGGAAGCGACGAGCCAGGGCGAGATGTTGCACGCCGGCAGCGCCAAGGGCTCGGGCGGCTACGTCGCGATCGAGCGCGTGACCGGCACGCTGGCCGGCAGGCGCGGCAGCTTCGCGCTGCAGCACAACGCGACGATGACCAACGGCACGCCTTACCTCAACATCATCGTCGTGCCGGGATCGGGCACCGGCGAACTCGCCGGGCTCGACGGCACGATGAAGATCGTCATCGAAGCCGGCGGCAAGCATTTCTACGAGTTCGACTACGAGTTGCAATAGCGCCGGCTTTCCTTCCCCCACCGGGGAAAGGTGACGCGGCAGCGTCGGATGAGGGAGAGCCCGCCAAACATGGCAAGCTCGACGTGGATTGCCACGCGCCTCCCTCATCCGCCCTTCGGGCACCTTCTCCCGGTGGGAGATAGGGAAGAAGACTTCACGCGCCGCGCGCCAGCTCCGCCGCCACTTCCTTCGCAGCCGCGAGCGTCTTCGCGACGTCTTCGTGCGTGTGCGCGGTGGAGACGAACAGGTTTTCGTAGGCGCCCGGATGGAACAGCACGCCGCGGGCGAGCATGCCGCGCCACCAGTGATCGAAAATTTTCTGGTCGGCGTGGCGCTCGGCGTCGCGATAGTTGTGGATCGGCGCTTTCGCGAACCACACCTGCATCAGCGGGCCGACGCCGACGACGTAGGCCGGCAGGCCCGCATCCTTCAGCACTTTTTCCAGGCCGACGCGCAGCTCGTCGGACACCTCATCGAGCTTCGCGTACAGCCCCGGCGTGTTGAGTTCGTCGAGCGCGGCATTGGCCGCGGCGATCGCGATGCCGTTGGCGCTGTAGGTGCCCGCCATCGACACCGTGCCGTCGGCGACCAGCGCCATGATGTCGGCGCGCCCTCCCATCGCCGCGACCGGGAAGCCGCCGCCGACGCCCTTGGCGAACACGGACAGATCCGGCTTGATGCCGAGGCGGCCCTGCGCGCCGGCGAGGCCGAGGCGGAAGCCGGTGATGACTTCGTCGAAGATCAGCACGATGCCGTGCTTCAGGGTCAGCTCGCGCATCGCTTCGAGATAGCCCGGCTGCGGCAGGATGCAGCCGGTGTTGCACATGACCGGCTCGGTCAGCACCGCGGCGATGCCGTCGCCTTCGCGCGCGATCGCGTCGGCCAGCGCCTGCGCGTCGTTCCACGGCAGGATGATCAGGTTTTCCTCGACGCCCTTCGGCATGCCCGGGCCCTGCGCCACCGGAATCGGATGGTTGTCCGGACCAGCCTTGGCGATGTCCGGATGCTTGCTCCAGTACACGCCGTCGGAGAATCCGTGGTACATGCCTTCGAAGCGGATGATCTTGTTACGCCGGGTGAACGCGCGCGCCAGGCGCGTCGCGTAGAGCACGGCCTCGGTGCCGGTGTTGCACAGGCGCACCCTGTCCACGCTCGGCACGGCGTCGACGATCTTCTGCGCGAGGCGCGCCTCGTCCGCGGTCGGCAACGCGAACACGGTGCCGCGCTGCTGGATGAAATCGACCACGGCCTGGGTCACGCGCGGCGGGCGGTGGCCGAAGATCATCGGGCCGAGGCCGAGCAGGTAGTCGATGTAGACGTTGCCGTCGACGTCGGTGAGCTGCGAGCCCCGGCCTTCCTTGACGAACAGCGGATACGGATTCCAGCCGGACCAGGTCGCGCGCGCGGTGCTGTTGACGCCGCCCGGGATCAGCTTGCACGCGACATCGAACAGCTTGCCGCTGCCGCTCGTGTCGAGGCCGGCGATGAGGGGGGTATTGGACATTGGGTTGCCTTGGAATGAAATGCTTTTTGTTCGTCGTTTTTTTGCTCGTCATTCCCGCGAAAGCGGGAATCCATTTTGATCCTGCTTTTCGTACTTGCCCATGAAAGGCATCAAAAGAAGAAACTGGATTCCCGCTTTCGCGGGAATGACGGCAGAAAAAAGAAAGAAGGGATCGGGAAATTCTAAGCCGAAACCGCGTTCGGCAACGGTGCCGCCGCCGCACGCGTCGCGGCGACCAATTTCCCCGAGACCAGCGCCGGCAGCAGCGCGAGCGCTTCGGCGAAATCCCTGATCGACGCATGCGGGATGTTTTTCGCCCGGCAGTAATCGACGAGCTTGCCCTTGGCGAAGACGAAATCGGCGGATTCGGCGACGCAGTAATCCGACGCGCCGTCGCCGATCATCAGCACGCGTTTGCGCGGACCCTGCGTGCTCGCGGCCGCGGCGCATTTGCAGGTGCCGCTCTTCGCGCGGCAGGTCGCGCTCGCGTTCGGAAAACCCAGCCGCCACTCGCGTTCGCCAACCTGTTCGAGGCGATTCGCGGTGACCGGCAGATAGTCGAAGTCGTAGTGCCGCAGAATGAAATGGATCGCATGGTCGAGTCCGTCGCTCAGGATCTCGATCGGCATGCCATGCGCTTTCGCATACGCGACGAACTCAGCGAAGCCCGGATCGATCGCGCGTTCAACCAGGTGTGCGTCGAGCTCGGCACGGCTCATGTCGAGCAGGGCGACCTGCCCGGCCATGCACTCGCGCGAGCCGATGCGGCCGGCCTTCCAGTCGTCTTCGAGTTTTTCCCATCCGGGCTTGCCGAAGCGTTCGAGCAGGGTATCGGTGGTGTCCTCGACGGAAATCGTGCCGTCGAAGTCGCAGAGCAGGGTCCAGTCGGACACGGAGTAACCTCGGGGATACGGGAATCGGGGCGCTTGTAGGTTGTGTAAGTCGGCGCCGGTCGGGCATTTTACCGTCACGGGACGCGGCCGCGAAACCGGCGGTACCGGAAAACCCCATTGTCTACAGCGGGCATTAAGGTTTTCTGCGCGCAGCGGAATCCGAAGCCCGCATACCTGAAGCAGCGGCGCGACTTTCGCGTGCCTCGCGCGAAAAACGTTTCACACGGCCGCGCCCGCGCATCTCGATCGAAGACATGAAGAGCCGGGCGCAATGAATTGCGTCCCTACGCCGCATTGCGCACGGTGTCGAGGAAGGCGTCGCCATAGCGTTCGAGCTTGGCCGCGCCGACCCCGCTGATCGCGCCGAGTTCGTCGACGCTGCGCGGCCGCGCGCGCAGCATTTCCAGCAGGGTCGCATCATGGAAAATCACGTAGGCCGGCACGCCCTGCTCGCGCGCGAGGCGCGTGCGCGTTGCGCGCAGCGCGTCCCACAGCACCGCCTCGTGGGGGGCGATGTCGAGGCTCTGGCGCGTGCGCTCGGCGCGCGCGGTCCTGCGCGTCGCGCGGCGCTCTTCCTTGCTGGCCGGCTTGCGCAGCGACACGGGTGTCTCGCCGCGCAGCACGCCGCGGCTCGCCGCGGTCAGGCGCAATACGCCGAAGCCGTCCGCGTCGGTCGCCAGAAAACCCATCGCGACGAGCTGGCGGAATACGCTGCGCCATTGCTTTTCGTCGAGGTCGGCACCGATGCCGAACACGCCGAGCCGGTCGTGGTCGAGGCTGCGCACGCGCTCGTCGTCGACGCCGCGCAGCACGTTGGTCAGATGGCCGACGCCGTAGCGCTGGCCCGTGCGGTAGACGCAGGACAGCGCCTTCTGCGCGAGTTCGGTGCCGTCGAACGACATGGGCGGGTTGGTGCAATTGTCGCAATTTCCACAATTATCCTTTTCCACCTTCTCGCCGAAATAACCGAGCAGATGGCGACGGCGGCAACTCGCGATTTCGGCGTAGCCGAGCAGCGCGTCGAGCTTGGCGCGCTCGACGCGCTTGCGCTCCTCGCCCGACTCGGATTGCGCGATGAACTGCGCCAAGGTGACGACATCGCCGAGGCCATAGCACATCCACGCCTCGGCGGGCAGGCCGTCGCGGCCGGCGCGGCCGGTTTCCTGGTAATAACCTTCGAGGCTTTTCGGCAAATCCAGATGCGCGACGAAGCGCACGTCGGGCTTGTCGATGCCCATGCCGAAGGCGATCGTGGCGCACATGACGATGCCGTCCTCGCGCAGGAAGCGCTGCTGGTTGCGCGCGCGCTGCGCCGCGTCCATGCCGGCGTGGTACGCCAGCGCGGCGATGCCCTGCTCGTTCAGCCATGCGGCGGTTTCCTCGACGCGCCGCCGCGACAGGCAGTAGACGATGCCCGACTCGCCCTTGTGGCCGGCAAGAAAATCCTTGAGCTGACGCCTGGAATTGTCCTTTTCCACGACGCGATAAAGGATGTTTTTCCTGTCGAAGCTCGACACGAACTGGCGCGCCTCGCCGAGATTCAGCCGCTCGACGATCTCATTGCGGGTCGGCGCATCGGCCGTCGCGGTCAGCGCGATGCGCGGGATGCCGGGGAACCGCTCGTGCAGGATCGTGAGCTGGCGGTATTCCGGCCGGAAATCATGGCCCCACTGCGACACGCAATGCGCCTCGTCGATCGCGAACAGCGAAACCTTCGTTTTCGCGATCAGATCGAGGCAACGTTCGCTCAGCAGTCGCTCGGGCGCGACATAGAGCAGCTTCAGTTTCCCTGCGGCGAAATCGCGCTCGACCTCGAACTGCGCGCGCGAATCGAGGCTGGAATTGAGAAACGCCGCCGCCACGCCGAACTGGCGCAGCGCCTCGACCTGGTCCTGCATCAGCGCGATCAGCGGCGAGACGACCACCGCGGTGCCCGCGCGCAGAAGCGCCGGAATCTGGTAGCACAGCGATTTGCCGCCGCCGGTCGGCATCAGCACGAGCGCATCGCCGCCGCCGGCGACCTGCTCGATGATCGCCTGCTGCTCGCCGCGGAACGCGGCGTAGCCGAACACGGTATTCAATAGAGTCAGCGGATCCATACGGTATTATTGTCGAGTCGCGCGCCGTATTGGGGCGCAACTCCCGCCTTTCGGCGCGCATGACCGATGGGGATTCGGGCCTGCCGAAAACCGAATGGCCAGTCATCATCCAGTTGAGAAATTTTTAACACTGCTTCGAGTAGCTTCGCGCTGCGTCATTGGAATGACGTCGAGTTGCAAGAAAAGGGCGGTCTCAAGAATCAAGCGCAACACGTTGAGCGTGAGCAGCGATTTCCTTGTCCATCATCTCCGCCGGGGTCATCCAGCCGAGCGTTTGTCGTGGTCGTCCGTTCATGAGCTTGGCGACGTGGTCGAGTTCCTCCTGGCTAATGCCGGATAGATCCAGCCCCTTCGGCATGAACTGGCGCAGCAAGCCGTTGGTGTTCTCGTTGCTGCCGCGCTGCCAAGGCGCGTGCGGGTCGGCAAACCAGATGTCGATGTTCAACCGCTTGGCCAGCTCGGCGTGACACGCCAGTTCGCTGCCGCGATCGTAGGTCAGGCTCTCCGCAGGAACGCGGGCAGCTTCTTCATCTGCCGCGTGAAGCCTTCCAGTGCGTCCTGGGCCGTTCAGCCCTCCATCCGGCACACAACGACGAAGCGCGTCTTGCGCTCGACCAGCGTCCCTACGCACGAGCGATTGAACGCGCCCTTGATAAGGTCGCCTTCCCAATGCCCCGGCCACTTGCGTTCGGCGATCGCCTCCGGCCGATGCACGATGCGCAGTGCCTCCGGCACGAATCCGCCCTTGGCCAGCGTCGTGCGGCGTCGGCCGCGGCTCGGCTTCTCCTGACGCAGTGCTTCCACCATCGCCTTCTTCAGCGATCCGCGCGGGTGCGCATAGATCGCCGCATAGACCGTCTCGTGGCTGACCTGTCGACCGGGATCGTCCGCATGCATGGCACGCAGTCTCGCCGCAATCTGTTGTGGCGACCAGCGGTCGTGGACCAGATGATCATGGACGCACTGCCGGAGCGCGCTGCCTTCGACCAGCTTGTTGCAGCGCACGCGGCGCATCCGATACGCCATGCCGGCGGTCTTCGCTTCGTAGCAAAGTCGTCGACCCGGCTCGATCTCCGCCTCGTTACGCGCAATCTCGCGCGAGACCGGCGACGAGCGCCTCAATGCGGAACGGAAGCAGACCATCGGGCGCCGTGTTCCGGCGCGCACCAAAGCCAAACTGCGCGCCGTCACGGACGAGCACATGGCTGGCCTGGAAAGGCAACCCGAGCGCGTGCGCGCCTACTTTCGCGATCCTCGCGTCAAGTATGCGGCTTGAGGACTATTTGCGGGCCGGATCAATGAGGCAAACGCTATGCGTTTGTAAAGACGTGGCCCGCAAGGCGCGCGGCAGGATGGCCGCGTGCAAACCAGGGCCTTTAGCTTTTCGACAGAGCCAAAGAAAAGTCGCACGATTCCCGCCAGAAGCACGCGGGAATGACGGTGGAAATGTAAACTCGTTCCTCGCCCCCCGTCCCTTGCTTCCATGACCCTGCTCGTCTTCATTTTCTGGATGCTCAACATCTCGCTCGACACCGGCGGGCATCTCGCGTTCAAGGTCGCGGCGACGCAGCCTGACACCGAAGGCGAACTCGCACGCTGGAAGGCGATGGCGAGCGCGCCGTGGATTCTGGATCGGCGTCGCCTGCTTCGTCGCCGAGTTCGTCGTCTGGCAGGGTTTTCTCTCGCTGGTCCCGCTCTCGCAGGGCGTGCTGCTCGGCTCGATCAACATCGTCGCGATGCTGATCGCCGGACGCATGCTGTTCGCCGAGAGGTTCACCACGCCGCGCGTCGTCGGCTGCGCGCTGATCGCGGTCGGCGTGGCCGTGGTCGGAGCCGGTTGAGATGCGCCGCTTCTACCTCGTCGGCTTTCTCGTGTTGATGATGTTCGACACGATGACCCAGATCTGCTTCAAGCTCAACGCCAACCATGCCGGCCCGTTCGTGCCGGAATTCGCCTGGTTCCTGCGCATGGTCGGCGCACCGTGGATGTATGTCGCGATCGCCGGCTACATCGGCTCGTTCTTCACCTGGATGACGCTGCTCAAGCACGCGCCGGTCGGCCCCGCGTTCGCGGCCTCGCATCTGGAAGTGGTCGTCGTGGTCGTCGCCTCGTACTTCCTGTTCGGCGAGCGGCTTTCGTCGATGCAACTGGTCGGTTGCGGCATCATTCTCGCCGGCATCGTCTGCCTCGCGTTCGATCCGCCCGACGAAGGGCACGATGCCGCGTAGTTTTCTCCACGAGGTGCCGCCGACGGCCGGCTTGCCGCCGCACTGGCGCGACCTCGGTTTTTCGCGCACGCATTCGCTCGCCGAATGCGCCGCCGAATTTCTCGGCGTCGATGAAGTGCAGATCGAATGCTCCGGCACGGCCGCGCTCGTCGTCGCCCTGACCGTGTTGAAACGGCGGAGCGCGCGCACGAGCGTGGTCGTGCCCGCGTACACCTGCCCGCTCGTCGCAATCGCGGTCGCGCATTGCGGGCTCAAGCTGCGCCTGTGCGACCTCGCGCCCGACGGCATCGACATGGACGCCGCCGCGCTGGCCGCGCTCTGCGACGAGGACACGTTGGCGATCGTACCGACCCATCTCGCCGGCCGGGTCGCCGACGTCGACACCGCCGTGGCCTGCGCGCGCCACGCCGGCGCATGGGTGATCGAGGATGCCGCTCAGGCGCTTGGCGCGCGCTTCGCGGACGGGTCGGCTGCGGGAACCCGCGGCGACATCGGTTTCTTCTCGCTCGCGGTCGGCAAAGGCCTGACGACTTACGAAGGCGGCCTGCTGGTGGCGCGCGACGCCGCGCTGCGCACGCAACTGCGCCGTTGCCGCGAAGACCTCGTGCCGTTCGATGCCGCGTGGGAATTCAAGCGCACGCTGAAACTGCTCGGCTACCACGCGTTCTATCGCCCTGCGGGCCTGGCATTCGTCTACGGACTGCCGCGCCGACGCGCGCTGCGCGCAGGCGACGCGACGGCGGCGGTCGGCGACGATTTCCCGCTGTCGATCCCGCTGCACCGCCTCGGTGCGTGGCGCCAATCGGTCGGCGCGCGCGCATTCGTGCGCCTGCGCGATTTCCTCGACGCGGGCGCGGCGCAGGCTCGGCGGCGCTGCGCGCGGCTTGCGCAGATTCCCGGTATCGATGTCGTCGGCGACGATGCCAATGCACAAGGCACCTGGCCGTTCCTGCTGCTGCGCCTGCCCTCGCACGCGTCGCGCGACGCCGCACTGGCCGAGTTGTGGACGACCCCTCTCGGCGTCAGCCGCCTGTTCATCCACGCGCTGCCCGATTACGCTTACCTCGCCGCGATCGTCCCCGCTGCCGCGGTGCCGAATGCGCGCGACTTCGCCGCGCGCACGCTGACGGTTTCCAACAGCCCTTGGCTCGACGACGAAGGATTCGAGCACATCCGCCACACACTGGAGCGCATCGTCCAATGAATCTGCCCCTGCTCGCACACACCCTGCGGCGGCATGCCGCCATCGCGCTTTCGTCGCTGCTGCTCGCCGCCTGCGCCACCGCGCCGAAGCACAACCCGCTCGCGACCTGGGTGCCGTCGCCGAATTACAACGCGCGCAAGGCGATGCTGATCGTCGTGCACTACACCGAGCAGCATTCGGTACAGGAAAGCCTCGACACGCTGCGCAGCCGCAACAGCCAGGGCGAAGTCAGCGCGCATTATCTGATCGGCGCCGACGGGCGCATCTACCAACTCGTCGCCGACGAGGCGCGCGCTTGGCATGCCGGCCCGGGACGCTGGGGCACGATCACCGACCCGAACTCGGCTTCGATCGGCATCGAACTCGACAACGACGGTGCATCGCCGTTCGCCACGGCGCAGATCGACAGCCTGCTCGCGCTGCTCGCCGACCTGACCGAACGCCTGAGCATTCCACGCACGCAGATCATCGGCCACGAAGACCTGGCGCCGACGCGCAAAGTCGATCCGGGCCCGCTGTTTCCGTGGAAGCGCCTCGCCGATGCTGGCTATGGCCGCTGGCCGAAAGGCGAACTGGTCGCACCGCCGGCGGGTTTCGATGCGTGGGCCGCGCTTGCGCACGTCGGCTACGCGCTCGACGACCGCGCCGCCGCGCTACACGCCTTCCACGACCACTTCCGCGGTGGTGCAGGCGATGCGCTCGATGATACCGATGCGCGCATTCTGTATGCGCTGACGAAAGAGAATTGACGTTCCGACATTGGGTTTCGCTGTGCTCAACCCAACCTGCGGGCTACGGGCTTAGTCATTTGGAACAGAAAATGATTTCGGAGTCAGCCGAAATTCTTCACATCGACAAACACAGCACGTTTGGCTGCATTGTGTTGATCAACGGCACTTCGAGCGCGGGTAAAACCACGCTGGCGAAGGCATTGCAGAAACACCTTGACGAACCGTTTTGTTACTACGCTTCTGACCAACTCGCCGAGCAGGGTTTCAGGCCGCTGGTGGACTTCACTGCAGGGTCCAGCGAGAGAGAAAGGTTTTTCGACGGTTTCCATCGCTCTATTGCTGCATTCGCGATGGCTGGCAACAATTTGATTGTCGAGCACATTGTAGAGAAGCAAAGCTGGGCCGATGAACTCGCGCAGTTATTGTCCCCGTTCGACGTTTTCTGGGTAGGAGTCCATGCTCATTTGAAGGAGCTCAAACGTCGGGAGCGAGATCGGAAAAATCGAAGTATTGGTGAAGCCAGATATCATCTGGCAACGCACAAGTACTGCAACTACGACATTGAGGTCGATTCAACGCTGCCTCTTGCTGCCAATCTGAAGCTCATTGTCGACAGCTGGCGCCGCCGCATATCCAAATCCGGGGAGCGAGGGTAACTTCTTTTTATTTACGATTGGCTAACCCGTAGCCGTAGGTTGGAGTGAGCGCAGCGAACCCCAACGCACAGGCGACGCTTCGCAAACGACGGATTCCCGAATGGATGTTGGGGTTCGCTTTGCTCACCCCAATCGCGCTGACCCTCTGCTTCTTTGACCCTCTGCTTCTCTAGCCGAGACAAAGTGGTTCCGCCGCATGAGGCAAGACACTACAATGACGCGGTAGCTCACGGCCCGCAGAGATTCGTTCCATGAACCTTCCACCGCGCATACGCATCGATCCGACCATCGCGCACGGCAAGCCCGTGATTGCCGGGACGCGCGTGCCGGTCACCATCGTCATCGGCAGCCTGGCCGGCGGCATGAGCTTCGAGGACGTGGCGCGCGAATACGACGTGAGCGCGGACGACATCCGTGCGGCGCTGCAATTCGCCGGTGAGCGGATCAACGAGGAGTCGTTCCACCTATTGCCCGCGGCATGAAGTTTCTGCTCGACGCGAACATGCCGCGCGCGGCGCTTGCCGTGCTGCAAGCGCATGGGCACGAAGCCGAGCACGTGCGCGATATCGCGCTTGCCAACGCTGCCGATCCGGTGATCGCCGCGCATGCGCGCACGGCCGGTGCCGTGTTGGTATCGCGCGATCTGGATTTCGCCGATACGCGCCGTTATCCGCCGGAAGATTACGCTGGCTTGTTGCTGTTGCGCCTACCCGACCAGGACACGGCGGCGCAGGTGGCCGATACGCTCAGCCGTTTTCTCGATACGCCGAAACTCGTATCGCAACTGCCCGGCCATCTGGTCGTGCTGGAATCCTCGCGTGTGAGGTTTCGTCCGCCGCTGGAGAATCCGTGAACGAGCCGAGAGCGCTGCGGCGTTTCTGAAATCGCCCTTACGGGCGCAAGCGAAAGATTCCACCCGAGGGGCGGAAAGCCACGAAACTACGAGAAAAAGCCTACGCGCGCGAGGCGCGAGGCGCGTTTGGGGCTTGACGGAAAGTAGGTTGGCGGTGAGCGCAGCGAACCCCAACGCGCAGGCGACGCTTCGCGAACGGTGGATTTCTGTATGAATGTTGGGGTTCGCTGCGCTCACCTCCAACCTACGCCAGACGGGGCTTCACCTTGCCGGCGGCGAGCTTCGCGTTGCGCCGCGCGGTGCCGACCTCGTCGGCGAATGCGAGCGCGACGCCCATGCGGCGTTTGACGAAGCTTTCGGGCTTGCCGAACAGGCGCAGGTCGGTGTTCGGCACGGCCAGCGCATCGGCGACGCCATCGAACACGAGCGCGTTGCCTTCGACGCCGCCGTAGATCACGGCCGAGGCACCGGGCGATTTCAACTGCGTGTCCACGGGCAGGCCGAGGATCGCGCGCGCATGCAACTCGAATTCGCTCTGCCACTGCGAGGCCATCGTGACGAGGCCGGTGTCGTGCGGGCGCGGGCTGACCTCGCTGAACCACACTTCGTCGCCTTTCACGAACAGTTCGACGCCGAACACGCCCTGGCCGCCGAGATCGTCGGTCACTTTTTTGGCGACTTCCTGCGCGCGTTCGAGCGCGCGCGGCGGCATCGGGTGCGGCTGCCAGCTCTCGACGTAGTCGCCGGCGACCTGCAGATGGCCGATCGGTGCGCAGAACCGCGTTTCGATTTCACCCGCGGCATTGCGCGCACGCACGGTGAGCAGGGTGATCTCGTAGTCGAAATCGACGAAGCCTTCGACGATGACGCGGCCCTTGGCGACGCGGCCGCCGGCCATCGCGTAGTCCCACGCCTTGTTCACGTCGCCGGGACCGTCGATCCTGCTCTGCCCCTTGCCCGACGAACTCATCACCGGCTTGACGATGCAAGGATAGCCGATGCCGGCGTCGATGGCACCCCGCAGTTCCGCGAGCGAGTCGCAGAACTTGTACGGACTCGTCGGCAGGCTCAGCGTCTCCGCGGCCAAGCGGCGGATGCCTTCGCGGTCCATCGTCAGCCGTGCGGCGCGCGCGGTCGGGATCACGCGCACGACGCCGGCCGCTTCGAGTTCCTCGAGCACCTTTGTTGCGATCGCCTCGATCTCGGGCACGACGATATGCGGGCGCTCGGCCTCGATCAGCGCGCGCAACTGTGCCGCGTCGTCCATCGCGATCGTGCGCGCATGGTGCGCCACCTGCTGGCCCGGCGCGTTCGCGTAGCGATCGACCGCGATCGTCTCGACGCCGAGGCGCTGCAGCGCGATCAGCACCTCCTTGCCGAGTTCTCCCGCGCCGAGCAGCATGACGCGCACGGCGGCGGCGGACAGCGGCGTGCCGAAAATCACCCGATCGCCTGACGGCATCGATTTCTCCTTCGCAACGGACCCGGGGCGGCATTATCCCGCATCGCGCGACCGGCGCGCCGGCCGGCTCTTGCGGTCGCGCGGTGCGACGAGTAACGTGCGCTCGATCACAACCCTCGTCGGGAGCAGCGTATGGATTGGCAGAAAGGGCGCGAGAGCGACAACGTCGTCGAGGACGACGGCAGCGGTGGCGGCGGATTCGGCGGCGGTGGCGGCGGATTGCAGTTCGGCGGCTTCCACATCGGCATCGGCGGCATCATTCTGATCGTCGTCGTCAGCCTGCTGTTCGGCAAGAATCCGCTCGACATCCTCTCCTTGCTCAGCGGCGGCGGCTCGATGCTCGACTCGGGCACCCAGCAGGTGGCGCCGTCGCAGCGCAAGCAGGTTGCCGACAGCAACGATCCGCAGACGAAATTCGTCAGCGTCGTGCTCGCCAGCACCGAGGACGTCTGGGGCCAGTACTTCCAGGCCAGCGGCCAGAACTATCCGCGACCCAAGCTCGTGCTCTACCACGGCCGCACGCAGACCGCCTGCGGCGTCGGCCAGGAAGCGATGGGGCCGTTCTATTGTCCCGGCGACCGGCAGGTCTACCTCGACCTCGACTTCTTCCACGAAATGGACACGCGCTTCCACGCGCAAGGCGATTTCGCGCGCGCCTACGTGATCGCGCACGAGGTCGGTCACCACGTGCAGAACCTGATCGGGATCATGGACAAGGTCGAGCAGGCGCGGCGCCAGGGTCAGCCGATGGACGGCGCGACGGGATTGTCCGTGCGCCAGGAATTGCAGGCGGACTGCTTCGCCGGCGTCTGGGCGAACCGCTCGCAGCAGCAGCTCAACTGGTTGCAGGCCGGCGACGTCGATTCGGCGCTCAACGCGGCGTCCTCCGTCGGCGACGACACGCTGCAGAAGCAGGCTCGCGGCTATGCCGTGCCCGACTCGTTCACGCACGGCAGCTCGGCGCAACGCCAGCGCTGGTTCAAGGCCGGCTTCGCTTCGGGCGACATCAACAGTTGCAATACGTTCAACACGCAGTCGCTGTGAGGGAACGCGCCGCGCGACGGATTCGACGCGCGGCGAACGTGTTGTCACGCGCCATGACCGCGGCTGCCGCAACGGCAGCCGCCTTTCCACATCGATCCCGGCAAGGACCTTCCCGATGAGTCTCGATCCCGCGCAGTTGCAATCCCTCGTTTCGACCTACGTCGTTCCGCTCGTCTGGAAGATCATCGGCGCGATCGTGCTCTGGGTCGTCGGCCGCTGGGTGATCGCGCTGATCGGTGCGGGCGTGGGCCGCGTGCTCGACCGGCGCAAGCTCGATCCCACGCTGACGCGCTACACCGTGTCCGTGGCGAGCGGCCTGCTGACCGTACTGCTCGGCATCGCCGTGCTCTCGGTGCTCGGCGTGGAGACGGCCTCGTTCGCCGCGCTGCTCGCCGCGGCCGGCGTCGCGATCGGCATGGCCTGGTCGGGGCTGCTCGCCAATTTCGCCGCGGGCGTGTTCCTAATCACGCTGCGCCCGTTCAAGGTCGGCGACATGATCACCGCCGGCGGCATCACCGGCACTGTGCGCGAGATCGGCCTGTTCGGCACGACCCTGGACATGGGCGACAACGTCAAGGCCGTGCTCGGCAACAACAAGATTTTCGCCGACACCATCGTCAACTACTCGGCGAACGCCTATCGTCGCGTCGACCTGACCGCGCTGCTCGCGAGCGGCGTCGATGTCGACGATGCGAAGTCGCGCCTGCGCGCGGCCGTCGCCCAGGTGAACAACGTGCTCGCCAACCCGGCGCCGGACATCGAGATTCTCGAGCATGCCCCGCTAGGCACCGTGCTGACCGTGCGCCCGTACTGCCACAACGATAATTACTGGCAGGTGTACTTCGACACGAACAAGGCGATCGGCGACACCGCCAAGTCGGCTGGCTGGCCCGCACCCGAAGCGCGCCAGGCCGTGCGCCAGCTCTGACCGAACGGCGCCCGGAAAAACACGGCCGTCATTCCGGCGGCGCTTTGCAATGCGGCTGGAGTAAGATTCGTCGACACAACGAGCCACTGCCTCCAATCCATGAAAACCGCCTATCGCGCGATCCTCGCGCTCGTCGTTCTTTTCCTCGCCGCCTGCGCCGCACAGGCGCCCAGGCCAAAGTCCGCTTCGCCCCTGATCCTGATTTCGATCGACGGTTTCCGCGCCGACTATTTCTACCGCGGCCTCACGCCGAACCTCAAGGCGCTCGCCGACGACGGCGTGCACGCCAAGGCGATGCGGCCTGCGTTTCCTTCGCTGACCTTTCCGAATCACTACACGCTCGTCACCGGCCTGTATCCCGATCATCACGGCATCGTCAACAACCGCTTCACCGATCCGGCCAGCGGCAAGAAATTCGTGTACAAGGACGCGAACAGCACGTCGGATCCGGTCTGGTGGGGCGGCGAGCCGATCTGGGTCGGAGCCGAGCGGCAGGGCAAACATGCCGCGACGATGTTCTGGCCCGGTTCCAATGTCGCCATCGACGGCGTGCGCCCCGAGCACTGGCGCGCATTCGACGGAAAGATCCGTCCCGAGGCGCGCGTCGACCAGGTGCTGACCTGGCTCGACCTGCCCGTCGCGCAACGCCCGGATCTCGTCACCCTGTATTTCGACGCAGTCGACCATGCCGGCCACGACCACGGCCCCGATTCGCCCGAGGTCGACGATGCGATCGCTGCCACCGACCGCGCCCTTGGCCATCTGCTCGACGGTCTCAGGCAGCGTGGCATGCTGGACAAGACAAACATCGTCGTGGTTTCCGATCACGGCATGATCGCCACCGAGAAAGACGACTACGTCATCCTCGACGACATCGTCGATGTGCGCGACCTGAGCATCCAGAACCTCGGCCTGCTCCCCATGTTCACCCCAAAGCCGGGACATGAGGCCGCCGTGGAGAAAGCCCTGATCGCCCCGCACGAGCACATGCGCTGCTGGAAGAAAGGCGAGATGCCGGCGCGCCTGCACTACGGCAGCAATCCGCGCATATCGCCGCTGCTTTGCCTGGCCGATCCGGGCTGGCTGATCTGGACGCGCGAGTTCGTCAGCCGCCCCGGCTTCTTCGTCTCGAAAGGCGAGCACGGCTACGACAATGCCGATCCGCACATGCGCGCGCTGTTCGTCGCTTCCGGACCGGCGTTCAAGCGCGGACTGGTGGTACCCGAGTTCGACAACGTCGACGTCTACCCGCTGCTGGCGAAGCTGCTCGGCATCAAGCCGGCACCGAACGACGGCAACCCCGCGACCATGCTCGAAATGCTGCAATGAGCCGAAATGGCCATTCCTGTTGCACTGCGCAAATATTCCGTGCATGATTGGCCGTCCAAACGACAGCAAGCCGATGAACCAGCTCCTCGCCGCCATTGAAATCCTGTCCAGCGCCGACATGGCTGCGGGCATGACTTCGCGCGCGCGCCGACCGACCACGACCACAACGGCCGGGTAAGCTGTCGCGCGATTTTCATATGCTTCGACGATAAAGCCCGGCTCCGCGCCGGGCTTTTGCTTTTCCAGCTTCAACGTTGAAAAAACAAACGAAAGATTTTTTGACCTTTACAAGCAGATGATACCGATGGCAATACGACATTTTCTGAGCACGCAGGACTGGAGCCGCACCGAACTCGACGCGCTGCTCGCCCGCGCCGCGCAGTTCAAGAAAGAGAAGCTCGGCGACGAGCTGAAAGGCAAGGCCGTCGCGCTGCTGTTCTTCAACCCCTCGATGCGCACGCGCACGAGCTTCGAGCTCGGCGCGTTCCAGCTCGGCGGGCACGCCGTCGTGCTGCAACCGGGCAAGGACGCATGGCCGATCGAGTTCGATGCCGGCACGGTCATGGACGGCGAGGCCGAGGAACACATCGCCGAAGTTGCGCGCGTGCTGTCGCGCTACGCCGACCTGATCGGCGTGCGCGCGTTCCCGAAATTCAAGGATTGGGCGGTCGACCGCGAGGACCGCGTGATCCATTCGTTCGCGAAGTACGCGACCGTGCCCGTGATCAACATGGAAACGATCACCCACCCGATGCAGGAGCTCGCGCACATCCTCGCCCTGCAGCAGCATTTCGGCACGACGGATTTGCGCGGCAAGAAGTACGTGCTGACCTGGACCTACCATCCCAAGCCGCTCAACACCGCGGTCGCGAACTCCGCGCTGCAGATCGCCACGCGCTACGGCATGGACGTGACGTTGCTGTGCCCCACGCCCGAATACGCGCTCGACCGGCGTTATCTCGATTTCGCCAAACAGAACGTCGCCGAGAACGGCGGCGGCTTCGCGATCTCGCACGACCCCGACGCGGCCTATCGCGGCGCCGACGTCGTCTACGCCAAGAGCTGGGGCGCGCTGCCCTACTTCGGCAAATGGGAAAACGAAAAGCCGATCCGCGACGCGCACAAGCACTTCATCGTCGACGAGCGCAAGATGGCGCTGACCAACCACGGCGTGTTCAGCCATTGCCTGCCGCTGCGCCGCAACGTCAAGGCGACCGACGCCGTGATGGACTCGCCCGCCTGCATCGCGATCGAAGAAGCCGAAAACCGGCTGCACGTGCAGAAAGCGGTGATGGCCGCGCTGGCGCGCCAATAGAAATATTCAGTATCGTCATTCCCGCGAAAGCGGGAATCCAGTTTCTTCTTTTAATGCTTTTCGAAAACCAAGATCAAAATGGATTCCCGCTTTCGCGGGGATGACGGGCAAAGAAACAAAATCAAATCGAGATCGAAATGACAACAGAAAAAAACATCGTCCTCGCGTTCTCCGGCGGCCTCGACACGAGCTTCTGCGTCCCCTATCTGCAGGAGCGCGGCTACCGCGTGCACACCGTGTTCGCCGACACCGGCGGCGTCGACGCCGAGGAACGCGCCTTCATCGAGAATCGCGCCAAGGAACTCGGCGTCGCCAGCCACGTCACCGTCGACGGGGGACCTGCGATCTGGAACGGTTTCGTCAAACCGTTCGTCTGGGCCGGACAGGGCTATCAGGGCCAGTATCCGCTGCTCGTGTCCGACCGTTACCTCATCGTCGAAGCGGCCCTCAAACGCTGCGACGAGTTGAAAACGAAATACATCGCGCATGGCTGCACGGGCATGGGCAACGACCAGGTGCGCTTCGACCTGACGATCAAGGCGCTCGGCGACTACACGATCGTCGCGCCGATCCGCGAGATCCAGAAGGAGCACACGCACACGCGCGCCTACGAGCAGGACTATCTCGAACAGCGCGGCTTCGGCGTGCGCGCCAAGCAGAAGAGCTACACGATCAACGAGAACCTGCTCGGCGTGACCATGTCGGGCGGCGAAATCGACCAATGGCAAGCGCCCGGCGACGGCGCGCGCGGCTGGTGCGCTCCGCGCGACGATTGGCCCACGACGCCGCTGCGCGCGACGATCGGCTTCGTCAACGGCGAAGCCGTGTCGCTCGACGGCGAGAAGCTCGCCGGCCACGAAATCCTCGCGCGGCTCAATCGCGAGTTCGCGAAATACGGTGTCGGCCGCGGCCTGTATACCGGCGATACGACGATCGGCCTCAAAGGCCGCATCATCTTCGAAGCGCCTGGCCTGACCGCGCTGCTGACCGCGCACCGCGCGCTCGAAGAAGCCGTGCTATCGAAGCTGCAGAACCGCTTCAAGCCCGACGTCGCGCGCGCCTGGGTCGAACTCGTCTACGAAGGCTTCTTCCACGATCCGCTCAAGGCCGACCTCGAAGCCTTCCTCGCTTCCGCGCAGCGTTGCGTCAACGGCGAAGTCACGCTCGAAACCAGCGGCGGCACGGTCGGCGCGGTTGCGGTCAAGTCCCCGCACATCCTCAACGCCAAGGGCGCGACCTACGCGCAGTCGGCCGACTGGGGCGTCGAGGAAGCCGAAGGATTCATCCGCTTGTACGGTATGAGTTCAACGTTGTGGGCCGAGGTGAACCGCAAAAACTGAAGCTCGTCATTCCCGCATGCTTCTGGCGGGAATCCAGCGTCTTTCGCACTATGAAAATCAAAGCCACTGGATTCCCGCATACGCGGGAATGACGAGCAAAAAGCAAACCGATGGATACGCTACTCGCCACCACTCTCGACTACCTGCGCGCGCTCGTCGCGTTCGACACGCGCAATCCGCCACGCAACATCGGCACGGGCGGCATTTTCGATTGCCTGCGCGCGAACCTGCCGGGCTTCGACTGCACCGTCACCGACCATGGCGCCGGCGCGGTCAGCCTGCTCGCCGTGCGCGGCAAGCCGAAAATCCTGTTCAACGTGCATCTCGACACCGTCCCCGATTCGCCGCACTGGACGGCCAGCCCGTTCGAGCTGCGCGTGACCGACACGCAGGCGATCGGCCTCGGCGCCTGCGACATCAAGGGCGCCGCCGCCGCGCTGCTGACCGCGGCCGCGCGGACGCAGGGCGATGCGGCTTTCCTGTTCACGACCGACGAGGAAGCCAACGACGCGCACTGCATCGCGGCGTTTCTCTCCGCTTTTCCCTTCTCCCTTAGGGAGAAGGGAAAACTCTGTTTCGATGCCGTCATCGTCGCGGAACCCACGAAATGCGAAGCCGTGCTCGCGCATCGCGGCATCAGTTCGGTGCTGATGAACTTCAAAGGCCGCGCCGGCCACGCCTCGGGCGGCAACGCCGCGACCGACAGCGCGCTGCACCAGGCGATCCGCTGGGGCCAGCACGCGCTCGATTTCGTCGAAACGCAGGCGCATCAGCGCTTCGGCGGCCTCACCGGCCTGCGCTTCAACATCGGCCGCGTCGAAGGCGGCATCAAGGCGAACATGATCGCGCCGAGCGCCGAAGTGCGCTTCGGTTTCCGCCCGCTGCCGTCGATGGACATCGACGCGCTGCTCGCGACGTTCCGCGACGGCGGCGATGCGCGACCCGCCGAATTCCAGGAAACGTTCCGCGGCCCCTCGCTGCCGGCGGGCGACGTCGCCGAAGCCGAAACGCGCCGCCTCAAGGCGCGCGACTTCGCCGACGAAGCGGGCCTGCCGATCGGCAACGCGGTCGATTTCTGGACCGAGGCCTCGCTGTTCTCGCAGGCCGGCTACACCGCGATCGTCTGCGGCCCCGGCGACATCGCGCAGGCGCACAGCGCGGACGAGTTCGTCGAATTGTCTCAATTGCAGCAAATTGCACAACGCTACATCCACATCCTGAATTCGCAGGCCCGTTGAAATGGACACCAACACGCAAACCCGCCAGACCATCGTGCGCCTGCTCTCGAGCATGGGCAGCGCGAAGGAGATCGACCAGTACCTGCGCCGCTTCTCGCAGCTCGACGCGAAGAAGTTCGCCGTCGTCAAAGTCGGCGGCGCGGTGCTGCGCGACGACCTAGACAACCTCGTCTCCTCGCTCGCGTTCCTGCAGCAGGTCGGCCTGACCCCGATCGTGATCCACGGCGCCGGCCCGCAGCTCGACACCGAGATGACCGCCGCCGGTATCGTCAAGCAGACGATCGACGGCCTGCGCGTGACCTCGCCCGAAGCGCTCGCCATCGTGCGCCGCGTGTCGCAGACGGAAAACCTCAAGCTCGTCGAGGCGCTGCAGAAAACCGACGCGCGCGCGACCTCGATCATCGGCGGCGTGTTCGAGGCCGGCTATCTCGACCAGCCGAAGTACGGCCTCGTCGGCAAGGTCGAAAAGGTCAACCTCGCCTCGATCGAAGCGAGCCTCAACGCCGGTTCGGTCCCGGTGATCGCGAGCCTCGGCGAAACCGCCGCGGGCCAGATCCTCAACATCAACGCCGACTTCGCCGCGAACGAGCTGATCAAGGCGCTGCAGCCTTACAAGATCGTGTTCCTAACCGGCACCGGCGGCCTGCTCGACGACGCCGGCAACGTGATCGATTCGATCAACCTCGCCACCGAGTACGAGCACCTCGCCGCGCAGCCGTGGATCAACGGCGGCATGCGCGTGAAGATCGAACAGATCAAGGACCTGCTCGACGCGCTGCCGCTGACCTCGTCGGTGTCGATCACCAAGCCCGCCGAACTCGCCAAGGAACTGTTCACGCACAAAGGCTCGGGCACCTACATCCGCCGCGGCGAGCGCGTGCTGCGCGCGACCTCGTGGGACCAGCTCGACCTCAAGCGCCTGCACGCGCTGATCGAATCGGGTTTCGCGCCGCGCAAGCTCACGCCGGACTATTTCGAGCGCACCAAGCTGCTGCGCGCCTATGTCAGCGAAAACTACCGCGCGGCCGTGATTCTGCTCGCCGCCGAACTCGACGACGGCCGCACCCAGGTCTACCTCGACAAGTTCGCCGTGCTCGACGAAGCGCAGGGCGAAGGCCTCGGCCGCGCGGTGTGGCAGGTGATGCGCGAGGAGACGCCGTCGCTGTTCTGGCGCTCGCGCCACGGCAACGTCGTCAACCACTTCTACTATTCGGAGTCGGACGGCTGCTGCAAGCTGCCGAGCTTCAAGGCGTTCTGGTACGGCATCGACGACTTCGACGAGATCGAAGCCTGCGTCGATTATTGCCGCGGAAAGAAGCCGACCCTGATCGAACCTGCACGGGTCGAGGCGAAGAAGGAAGCGGCATGACCACGCCCGAGAAGAAAACCATCGGCATCGTCGGCGCGCGCGGCCACACGGGCAGCGAGCTGATCAAACTGATCGTCGCGCATCCCGCGCTCGAACTCGCCTTCGTGTCCTCGCGCGAGCTCGACGGCCGGCGCGTCGCCGAGCACAGCGCCGCCTATCATGGCGAGCTGCGTTACGAGGCGCTCGATGCGGACGCCGTGGCGGCCAAGCGCGCCGACGCCGTCGTGCTTGCGCTGCCGAACGGCAAGGCCGCACCCTACGTCGCGGCAATCGATGCGGCGAAAGGAGAAGGCTACGATCCCGTCATCGTCGACATCAGCGCGGACTACCGCTTCGACGCCGCGTGGTACTACGGCCTGCCCGAACTTTATCGCGACCAATACCGCGGCCAGCGCCGGATCAGCAATCCGGGCTGTTACGCGACGGCGATGCAGCTCGCGATCGCGCCGCTCAAGGATCTGCTCGCCGCACCGCCGGCCTGTTTCGGCGTATCCGGCTATTCGGGCGCGGGCACGACGCCGTCGGACAGGAACGATCCCGTGAAATTGCGGGACAACCTGATGCCGTACTCGCTCGTCAACCACACGCACGAGCGCGAGGTGACTCGACACCTCGGTCTTCCGGTCGAATTCATGCCGCACGTCGCGCCGCATTTCCGCGGCATCACGATGACGGTCAACATCTGGCTGACGCAGCCGCTGACGCTCGATGCGATCAAGGTACGCTATGCGGAAAAGTACGGCCACGAACCCCTCGTCGACGTGATCGACGACGCACCCTGGGTCAGTCATATCGCGAACCGGCACGACGTGCAGATCGGCGGCTTCACGCTCGGGCCGGGCGGCAAGCGCGTCGTCGTCGTCGCCACGATCGACAACCTGCTCAAGGGCGCGGCGACGCAGGCGATGCAGAACATCAATCTCGCCCTCGGCTGGCCCGAACTGGAAGGCATTCCACTTGCCTCCCTTCTCCCGCCGGGTCGAAATCGGCGACAGCCGACTGAGGGTGAGGCAAGGACGCCGAACGGGGCGGGTGGCGCGGCAGCGCCGGATGAGGGGGGAGCCTCTCGGAGCTGAAGCAATAAGAAGAATTGTAGCGCTTTTCCCTCATCCGCCCTTCGGGCACCTTCTCCCGGAGGGAGAAGGGAAGAAAAGAGATTTCGACAATGTCCGATCTACTTTGGCAAAAACCCGGCGTCGAGACCGACGCGCGCATCATGCGCTTTCTCGCCGGCGACGACGTCGTGCTCGACCGCGAATTCTTCCTGCACGACGTCGAGGCGAGCCGCGCGCACGTCGAAGGGCTCGCGCGGATCGGCGTGGTCACGCAGAACGAGTGCGAGGCGATCGCGCGCGAACTCGGCGTGCTCGCCGACGATTTCAACAGCGGCGCGTTCGTTCTCGACGACAAATACGAGGACGGCCACTCCGCGATCGAAGCGCGTCTGACCGAGCGCCTCGGCGACGCCGGGCGCAAGGTGCACACGGGCCGCAGCCGCAACGACCAGATCCTCGTCGCCACGCGGCTGTGGCTCAAGGCGAAGCTCGGCGCGCTGCATGCGTTGTGCGCCGAGGCCGCCAGGGTCTGTCTCGACCGCGCCGCGCAGGATTCGGTGCCGATGCCGGGCTACACGCACCTGCAGCGCGCCGTCGTTTCCTCGACCGCGATGTGGTACGCCGGCTACGCCGAAAGCTTCATCGACGACGCGCGGCGCGCGCTCGACACGCGCGCCTGGATCGACGCGAATCCGCTCGGTACCGCGGCCGGCTACGGCGTCAACCTCAAGCTCGACCGCGAGCACACGACACAGGCGCTCGGTTTCGCGCGCATGCAGGTCTCGCCTGTGGCCGCGCAGCTCGCGCGAGGTAAGTTCGAGATGGCCGCGCTCGACGCGCTCGGCACCGCGCTGCTCGACCTGCGCCGCCTGGCCTGGGACCTGTCGCTGTTCACGACCGCGGAATTCGGTTTCGTGCATCTGCCGCCGGAATACACGACCGGTTCGTCGATCATGCCGAACAAGCGCAATCCCGACGTGGTCGAGCTGATGCGCGCCAGCTACGCGAGCGTCGCCGCAGGCCGCGCCGAGATCGAGCAGTTACTGTCGCTGCCGTCGGGCTATCAGCGCGATCTGCAATTCTCGAAAGGCGGCTTGTACCACGGCTTCGCGCGAGGCATGGCCGCGCTCGAACTGCTGCCCGACCTGCTCGCGCGCATGCAATGGAACGCGCCGGCGATGCGCACGGCGATCGACCCGGCGATGTACGCCACCGACACCGCGATCGAGGCCACCGTCGCCGGCGTGCCGTTCCGCGACGCGTACAGGCAGGCCGCTGCCGCCGCGAACGAGGCCGGCCAGGGCCGCACGCCCGAACAAAGCCTCGGCGCGCGCACCTCGCCGGGTGCGGCGGCAGACTTGCGTCTCGACGAACTGCGCGAGCGCCTCACCCGTTTGGCCGAATCAGGAAAATAGAATGTCGTCATTCCCGCGAAAGCGGGAATCCAGCGCCTTTCTCCACCCATTCAAGAAGCAAGAGCCGAGTCATTGGATTCCCGCCAGAAGCATGCGGGAATGACGAGCAAAGCGGAGACGCGAGTGTCACAGGGATTTACCCAACAACCGCTGCCGGCCTGGCGCCGCGCCGTGCTCAAGATCGGCAGCAATCTGTTGACCGCGGGCGGCCACGAGTTGTCGTCGCAACACGCGCGAGTTCTCGCCGACTTCGTCCTCGCCTCGCGCGCGCAAAGCCGCGAAGTCGTCATCGTGTCGTCGGGTGCGGTCGCGGCCGGACGCGCGCGCGTGCATGAGGACACGAGCGGCCTCGTCGCGCGCCAGGCGCTCGCCGCGCTCGGGCAGACGCGCATGGTCGCGTTGTGGCAGGAACTGCTCGGCGCGACGCCCGTCGCGCAGGTGCTGCTCGCGCACGACGACTTGCGCAACCGCCGCCGCTATCTCAACGCGCGCAACACGCTGATCGAACTGCTGCGCCTCGACGCCGTGCCCGTCATCAACGAGAACGACACCGTCGCGGTCGAGGAGCTGAAGCTCGGCGACAACGACAATCTCGCCGCCATCGTCGCCGCGCTGGTCGATGCCGACCTGCTGCTGATCGCGAGCGACGTCGACGGCCTCTACGACGCGCATCCGCTGCTCGATCCGGACGCGAAGCCGGTCGAGTCGGTCGCGGCGGTGACGGCGGACGTGCTCGCGATGGCGGGAGCGGCCGGCTCCGAGCACGGTACCGGCGGCATGCATACGAAATTGCAGGCGGCGACGAAAGCGGCGAACGCGGGCATCCCGACCGTGCTGTTCAACGGTACGTGCGCGCAGACGGTCGCGCTGCTCGGCACGGGCGCATTCCGCGGCACGCGCTTCGCCGCGGCGAGTTCGCGCCTCGCTGCGCGCAAATACTGGCTGCGTCACGCTCCCGGCGCGGACGGCCGCATTCGCGTCGATGCGGGCGCTGCGCGCGCGCTGACGACGGGCAAGTCGCTGCTGCCCGGCGGCATCGTCGGCGCCGACGGCGAATTCCAGCGCGGCGATATCGTCGAAATCCTCTGCGCGGACGCGGCGATCGCACGCGGCCTCGTTCAGTACAATGCGGGCGAGGTGCGACGACTGGCCGGCAGGCAGTCGCGCGAGATCGAAGCGACGCTCGGTTTCAGCTATGGCGACGAAGTCCTGCACCGCAACGATCTGGTGATCCTCAACGAGGCGACGACGGCATGAATGCCGCAACCGAAACGCGCAACGAATCCGCTTCAGCGGACATCCGCGGGCTGGCGTTCGCCGCACGCGCGGCCGGCGCGACTGTCGCCGCATTGTCCACTTCCGCAAAACGCGACGCGTTGTACGCGATGGCCGATGCGCTCGCCGCGCGGTCGATGGGGATTCTCGCGGCGAATGCGCGCGACATCGAAGCGGCGCAGGCCAAGGGCCTCGCCGCGGCGATGGTCGACCGCCTGCGCCTCGACCCGGCGCGCATCGAGGATATCGTACGGGCCGTCAAGGAAATCGCCGACCTACCCGACCCGGTCGGCCAGGTCACGCGCCGCGAGCAGCGTGCGAACGGGCTTGCGATCGAGCGCGTGCGCATCCCGCTCGGCCTGATCGCCATGATCTACGAGTCGCGCCCGAACGTGACCGCCGACGCCGCCGCGTTGTGCTTCCACGCCGGCAACGCCGTGCTGTTGCGCGGCGGTTCGGAAGCGATCCACAGCAACCGCGCGATCGCGGCGGCGCTGCACGCCGCGCTGCGCGCGCACGGCCTGCCCGAGGCGGCGATCACGCTGGTCGAAGACCTAAGCCGCGAGACGGTGATGAAGCTGCTGCAACTGACCGACATCGTCGACCTCGCAATCCCGCGCGGCGGCGTCGGCTTGATCCGCTTCGTCGCCGAGCATGCGCGCGTGCCGGTGATCAAACACTACCAGGGCGTGTGCCACCTCTATGTCGATGCGAGCGCCGATCCCGACGTCGCCTTGCGCCTCGCGATCGACGGCAAGACGACGCGGCCGTCGGCCTGCAACGCGCTCGAAACATTGCTCGTGCACAAGGACGTGGCGCCCGCATTCTTGCCACGCGTCGCGCAGGCGCTGCGCGCGCGCGGCGTCGAACTGCGCGGCGACGACGTCAGCCGCGCGCTGGTCGCGCAGATGAGCTCCGCAACCGAGGACGACTACGCCGCCGAATACCTCGACCTGATCCTCGCCGTGCGCGTGGTCGACGGCCTCGACGCGGCGATCGCGCACATCCGCCGCTACGGCTCGGACCATACCGAGGTGATCGCGACGCGCGACGCGGCGGCCGCGGAAAAATTCGTCCATGCGCTGCGCTCGGCCGTGGTGCTGGTCAACGCCTCTTCGCGTTTTTCCGACGGCGGCGAGCTCGGCCTCGGCGCGGAGATCGGCATCTCGACCACGCGCCTGCACGCCTACGGCCCGATGGGCGCCGAGTCGTTGACGATCGAACGCTACGTCGTGCGCGGCGACGGCCAGGTACGCCACGCCGAATCGCGCATCTGAACTCGATGAGCGAACCGCTGCGCCCGACTTCCGCCGATCGCGTGCTGGTGATCGCGCCGCACCCGGACGACGAGGCCATCGCCTGCGGCGGTCTGCTGCTCGCCGCGCGCGACGCCGGCGCCGCGCGGCGCGTGGTCACGCTCACCGACGGCGACAACAATCCGTGGCCGCAGCGCTGGCTCGAAAAACGCTGGCGCATCGACGCGGCCGCGCGCGTGCGCTGGGGCGCATGCCGGCGCGCGGAAGCGCAGGCCGCGCTCGACCTGCTCGGTGTCGCCACGGACGAACGCGCGTTCTTGGCTTTCCCCGATACCGCGCTGACGTCGCTGCTCATGCGCGACGCGGGCCGGATCGTCGATCCGCTGCGCGCGCAGATCGCCGCATTCGCGCCGACCCACATCGCCTTTCCCGCCCTGGCGGACCGCCATCCCGACCACAGCGCAGCACATATCGCGCTGCGGCTTGCCGCCGCCGGTGCCGGTTCGACGGCACGGCTCATTGCCTTTCGCGTGCATGGCACAGACGGCGCGCGGGCGGCGCACGTCGTCGAGTTGGACCCGGCGCGGCGTGGCGCCAAGCGCGCTGCGATCGCCTGCCATCACACGCAGATGGCCCTTAGCAGCGCACGCTTCCTCGCCTTCGCCACGGAACGCGAGTCCTACGACGAGGCCGTCGCCGCGCCGCCTGACGATCATCCGTTGCGGGCAACATTGCGCGAAGGGCGCATTCTGGAATTGCGCCTGCACGATCGCCGTCTGCACGGCAACCGGCAGGCGCTGATCCTGTTCGGCGACGCGCGCGGCAAAACGGACGCCTGGTGGCTGCCGCTCGCGCGGCCGGAACAAACCTGCGAATTGCGCGACGCGCGCGACGATCACCCGGTCGCCGCGGCGCGTTGGCGCGACGAGGCGGACGGGCCGGCGCTTGCGCTGCCCTTGCCTCACTCCGTTTCGCCCCACGTCGGTTTCGTCAAGCTCGCGCGGCCGCGCACGGGCCTCGTCGTCTTCGATCGCTACGGCTGGCAGGCCGTCGAACTCGTTTGAAGAAAGCGGGTCCGGGCATTCAGTGCGCGTTGCGCGCGCGGCGCGCGTCCGCGACGCCGGTTCAATACCGTTTCGTCGACGATTCCCTACGCGGAATTAGGAAAAAATTAACGTCGCGAGGCGCTAACTGAACGCTGCTCGGGAACTTGCTGAATGGCATTCTGGGCGCAGATTGACAGCGCGAGAGCGCCTGTCATTCTCTGCACCGCGCGCTGCAGGCACCCCCCCTCGCGCGCACCACATCAATTTCAATGGAGACGGCAATGAGAACGTTGTTGGGTTCGGTGGCAATCGGTCTGGGAGCGCTGCTGTGCCAAGGCGCCTATGCACAGGATGCCGCGAGTCATACCGCGCTGTGCAAGGACGGAACGTATTTCGACGGCGCCACGCACAAGGGAGCGTGCCGCGGCCATCAGGGCGTGAAGGAATGGTTGGACAAGAGCGCGGCGAGCAGCACCGCTGCCAAGACCGACGCGAAGAGCGCGGACACGACGGCCGCGGCCGACGACACCAAGGCGACCAAGAAGCATCGCCACAAGAAGGACGCGGACGCGACCGCCGCCAGCGCGGCAACGACGGCTCCGGCCGCTGCGACGACGTCGGCCGCACCCGCCGCGACCACGGCCACGACGGCGGCCACGGGCGCTGCCGCGGCCAACACGGCGACCCACGCCAAGCACACGGCGCCGACACCGGCCAAGGACATCGCGCAGAAGCCCGGCGGCGGTCCCGGCCTGGTCTGGGTCAACGCCGAGTCGAAGGTCTATCACTGCAACGGCGACGAGTGGTACGGCAAGACCAAGCAGGGCTCGTACATGAGCGTGGCCGACGCCGAAAAGGCCGGCGCGCATCCGGCCCACGGCAAGGCCTGCCAGTAACGCCAGGAAAAATCGCGGCCACGGACGGCCGCGCGCCGCGCCATTGCGGTCGGCGATCATCGTAAGCGACGCCCGGCATTCCCGGACATTTTTCATGCGTATTTTCCGGCGCGCCGATACCCTCTACGCGGCACGCCGCAGACTGCGCTCGCTCGCGCGGTCGAACAGATGCAGCCGCTGAGCATCGAGCGCGAGTTCGATCGCCTCGCCCGCGCGCAGGACATGATGTCCGGCGAGGCGGGCGATCACGCGTTCCGCGCCGACGACGACACCGACGACGGTCTCCGCGCCCAGCGGCTCGACGACATCGACGACGCCGCGCAATCGGCCGCCAGCGCTATCGACGCCCACCGCGTCCAACGCCTCGGGCCGCACGCCGAGCCAGAGGTCTTGCGCTTCGTGCAGATCGAACCGCGCGCGCAGCGCCGCCGGCATCGGCAGACGAAAGCCGTCGCCGGCGAGCGCATCGGCCTGCGCGCGCACGCTCAGGAAACTCATCGCCGGCGAGCCGATGAAACCGGCGACGAACTTGTTGGCCGGCCGCTCGTAGAGTTCGATCGGCGCGGCGACCTGCTGGATCTCGCCGTCGCGCATCACCACGATGCGGTCGCCCATCGTCATCGCCTCGACCTGGTCGTGGGTGACGTAGATCGTGGTCGCGCCGAGGCGGCGCTGCAGGCGCGAGATCGACGCACGCATCTCCGCGCGTAGCTTGGCGTCGAGGTTGGACAGCGGTTCGTCCATCAGGAACACCTTCGGCTCGCGCACGAGCGCGCGGCCGAGCGCGACGCGCTGGCGCTGGCCGCCCGACAACGCCGCCGGCTTGCGCTCGAGCAGGGTTTCGAGCTGCAGCGTCTGCGCCGCGCCGAGCACGCGCCGGGCGATCTCGGGCCGGGCCACGCCGGCGAGCCTGAGCGCAAAGCCCATGTTCTCGCGCACCGTCATGTGCGGATAGAGCGCGTAGTTCTGGAACACCATCGCGACGTCGCGCGCTTTCGGCGAAAACCCGTTCGCGGGCTTGCCGTCGATCGCCAGCTCCCCCGAGGAAATCTCTTCGAGGCCGGCGATCATGCGCAACGTCGTCGACTTGCCGCAGCCCGACGGCCCGACGAAGACGACGAACTCGCCGTCGCCGACCTCGAGACTGAAATCCTTCACCGCAGCGTGGCCGCCGGGATAGAGTTTGCAGAGATTGCGCAGGGTGACGACGGCCATGCAGAAATCCACTCGGGCGGAAGGCGGAGCCGCCCGCCGTTTGTAGGGGAAAAAGCGGCGCCGATCAAGCCTGCCGGCACAAGGGGTGACAGTGCAGGTTTTGCACGCGCTTGAGATGGCGCAACGCTCGCCCTACGATGCCCCGATTGCAGTCCGGCGAAAAGTGCGCGCCGGGAAACCGTGTTGCCGGAACGATGATCCGCATTCCCATCCTGCCTGCGGGTTCGGACGAGGCGTTTCCCGCGCTGGAAACGGCTCTTGCCGAACCGAACGGCCTGCTTGCCGCAGGCGGCGATCTGTCGCCGCGGCGGCTGCTCGACGCCTACCGGCACGGCATCTTCCCGTGGTACTCGCGCGATGAACCGATTCTGTGGTGGTCGCCCGATCCGCGCATGGTGTTGCGCACGGACGGCCTCCACGTTTCGACCCGACTGCGTCGCTTCCTGCGCGGCTGCGACTGGACGGTCCGCGCCGACACGGCGTTCGCCGAGGTCATGCGCGCCTGCGCCGCGCCGCGGGCGAAGCAGCCGACGACCTGGATCACGCGCGACATGTTCGAGGCGTATTGCGAGCTTCACCGGCTCGGCCATGCGCACTCCTGCGAAGTCCACGCGGGCGACGAACTCGTCGGCGGCATCTACGGCGTCGCGGTCGGGCGCATGTTCTTCGGCGAATCGATGTTCAGCGCGCGCACGAACGGCTCGAAGGTCGCCCTGCTCGGGCTCTGCCACGCGCTGCAGGCGTGGGGATTCCCGCTGCTCGACGCGCAGGTGCGCTCGGAGCACCTCGTCTCGCTCGGCGCCGTGGAAATGCCGCGCGCGGAGTTCGTCCGGCGCGTCGCCGCGCAGGCCGCACTGCCCGGCTTCATCGGCTCCTGGTGCGACAGGCTCGGCGAAATCGAGGTCGACACACTGGCGGGGTGACTTCTTTTGAATTTTCCATGCGAAGGCGCGAAAACGAACCCATCGTCGCGCATTCCACTTCCTTTCCTTTTCGCGCCTTCGCGCGAACCTCTCGAGACGTCCATTCGAGGCGGAGAATCGCAAATTGAGCCCCCGCACCAACAACAGAAAGTCTGCGCCATGGACTTGAAATGGGAAACCAAATAGTCTACGCGCACGGCCAATCACTCGAAGGATTTCGATTGAATGCGGTGTGCCGTGTTGGTGCTTGACCTGCGTGTGGCCTCGGATCTTTTCTCAAGTCGAGGCCATGCCGTGCGTAGACGGAAATTTCGTACCTTGGTCTTACTCCATCCGCTTTTCTGGAAGAGGGAATTTATGAGAGCTCATCGCACATCGTTTGTAATCTACGCACTGCTTTTCTGCATTGCAGCAACTCATGCCGCGTCCAGTCCGGTCACAGGCATCGAGGATGCCATCAGCCACGCCACCGACGAATGCAACGGCGCCGTTGTACTGACCCCTCAGCCAGGAACCGAATTCATTCCGTTGGACATCAAAACTCCAGATGGCGTGGAGTCGTTCTATGGCAAAGCGCCACGGCTGCAAGTCACGTGGCTCGATACGATGACCTGCACGCCGCGCAGGAACCACGCCAGTATTTCAAGTTCCTCGTTTTATTCGGCAACCACGAATAGCGTCATCGGTGACAATTGGGCGGGCTACCAAATCTCCAATTACTCACGATTCGTGCAAGCAGGCTGGCATGAACCGCAGGTCATCTTGCCTAAGGAAACTCTGATTTTGCCCTGTGGTCGAACCGAGACCTGAGAATGGATCGTAGCCGATGACTGCCCAACAGATGACCTTGTCAATGGAACAAGATGCTGGCTTCGATCTGCACCGCAAGGCGACGCGGCGCGACGTGTTCCTGTCGGAGATGGACAAGGTGGTGCCGTGGGCGACGTTGTGCGCGTGCATCGAGCCGCACTATCCGAAGGAGCGCGAAGGCGGCGGTGGCCGCCGGCCGGTGGGCTTGGAACGGATGCTGCGCATCCACTTCCTGCAACAGTGGTACGCGCTGAGCGATCCGGCGGTGGAAGAGGCGCTGTACGACTCGCAGGCGATGCGCCGCTTCGTGGGGATCGACCTGGGTCGTGAAGGCGCGCCGGACGAGACGACGGTGTGCAAATTCCGTCACTTGCTGGAGAAGCATGGGTTGGCGCAGAAGTTGTTCGATGCGGTGAGCGGGCACTTGAAGGCACACGGCATGAAGCTGTCGCAGGGCACGATCGTGGACGCGACGATCATCGCAGCGCCCAGCTCGACGAAGAACAAGGCCAAGGCGCGCGATCCGGACATGCACCAGACGAAGAAGGGAAATCAGTGGTACTTGGGGATGAAAGCGCACATCGGCGTGGATGAGGAAACGGGCCTGGTGCATCACGTGGAATCGACGGCGGCGAACGTGGGCGACGTGACGCAGGTGGGGAACCTGCTGCACGGCAAGGAGAAGCGGGCGTTCGGCGATGCCGGATACCTTGGCGCGGACAAACGCGCGCCCAAGCGCGGCCGACGCTGGTACATCGCAGCCAAGCGCAGCCAGGTGAAGGCGATCGAGGATACGAAGCTGCGCGAGCTGACCGAGCAGGTCGAACACATCAAGGCATCGATCCGGGCGACGGTGGAGCATCCGTTCCGGGTGATCAAGCGGCAGTTTGGCTACGTGAAGGTGCGCTACAAGGGCTTGGCGAAGAACGCGGCGCAAGTGAAGACGCTGTTCGCGCTGGCCAATCTGTGGAGGGTGCGCGGGACGCTGCTGCGAGCAACATAGGATCATTGCGTCCGCGGGTCGCCGAAAGGCGGTCAGCGGGCAGACAAACGGGCGACCCAGCGGGCAGTCGGGCGGATAAATCCGACCCATCCGCGCGCCGCTCGTGGTCTTGGTCGGAAATTGCACGAAAGTGCGGATAAATCAGACCATCCTTAGGTGGGGCATTTTGCCCAGCCACAAGTGGAACATTTTGGGTGGCCGTCCGGGCCAAGTCGCTGGATCCCCGCCAGAAGCACGCGGGGATGACGAGCAGAAGCAAGGCTATCGCCACACGAACGTCGCCACGCTGCGCGCGGGCATCGTGTAGGCGAATGCGCGTCCCGCTTCGCGCACGACGAAGCGCTGCGCGGACCGCGCCGAATTTGCGACGATCATCACAAGCGAACCGTCGTCGGCATTGCGGAACACGACGTTGTCGATGTCCTTGCCGCCCTCGCTCGACTCGACGCGCTGCGCGCCGGGCCGCACGAAGCGGCTCGCGTGGGCGAGCGCGACGTAGTCGACCGTGCGCGTATAGTTGCCGGTTTTCGAATCGATCGTGACGAGGCCACGGCAGTCGTCGCAGCCGCCCGCATGCGGGCCGTGGTGTTCGTCGAGCGCGAGATTCCACAACAGTACGCCGCGCGACCAGCCGCGTACCGATCCGATCAGCAGGCGTCGAACTATCGTGAGCAGACCGTCGTCCTTCATCGGCTTCCAGTCGCCGCCCGAGCATTCGGTGAGATAGGCGTCCTTGTCGGGATACTTGTCGTGCACGCGCGTTTGCGCGTCGACATAGCCCGCGTAGCAATGCCAGGCGACCGCAGCGACGTAGCGGTTCGCGGCCGGATCGGCGAGCAGGGCCAGCGGTTCGGTCTCGATGTCCCAGTTGTGGTCCCAGTCGAAGATCAGCGGCGCGCGTTCGCGCTGCGCCAGCTTCGGGCCGAGTTGCTGGCCGATCAGCAGCCGCCGCGCGCCCGCGCTGAGCAGCATGCCGGGATAGTCCGGCGCGTTGAAGCGCGGCTCGTTCTGCACGGTCAGCGCGAAGATCGGCACTCCCGCGGCCGCCATCGCGTCGACGTACTTGACGAGATAATCGGCGAACGCGGCGTGGTATTCGTACCTGAGCGTTCCGTGCAGCAGACTGCCGTTGGTCTTCATCCACGCCGGCGCGCTCCACGGCGAGGCCATGACCTTCAACTGCGGATTGATCGCGAGCGCCGCGCGCACGACGGGCAACACCTCCTCTGCGCCGGTGCTGGCGATGGCCGGCGTCAGCGAAAAATGTGCGAGCGTCGGATCGCTCCGGCCCGGCGGCATGTCGTCGAGCGTGTAATGCCGCAACGAGAAATCCGACGCGCCGATGGTCAAACGCGTGAAGTCGATGCCGAGGCCGCCGTCGCCGCGGCCGAACAACTCGTGCAGCAGCTCGTCGCGCTGTGCGGCGCTCATGTGTTTCTCGATCAGCCACGCCGACGAATCGGTGATCGCGGCGCCGAAGCCGATCATCGCCTGATAACGCTTGCCGGCATCGATGCCGATGACGGTACCCGCCTTGGCCGAGGCGTCGAAGGCGAGATTGGCTCCGCGCGCCAGTCGTTTTTCGCCATCCGCCGTGCTCAGCCAGACCTGCACCGATCCGCGCGGAGACGGCCGCGGGGCGCTTGCGCAGGCGGCCAACGCGAGAAGACACAGAATGGGCAGGACGGACGGGGATTTCATTCGCACATATCGAAAAATGGAAACGTTCCCAATAATTTTGAGCCGGAATATAGCAAAACCGGAAAACCTCACAGGGCGCCCAGCTTGCCTTCGATCAGCCGCGAGCCGCATTCATGCTGATGGATTTGCTGCGCCGCACGGTGACGTCCGCTTACATCTGGTGCATATTCCGCAACGAAATTGGTAACGTTTCCAAAAAAAAGGACTCTTTCGAGTTGCGACGAGGGAGCGAAAGGGGATGTACGGCGCCCCGCGCCGCATGAAACGCAAATGCTTGTTTATGCGATCGACCTTGATCGCGAAGATCAAAAAAGCAGCCATCCATGGCTGCATTCTAATCAAACCCTTGGGAGAGCACCGATGATTGATTCCAGCACGTCGCGCACGTCCATCACGCATGCCCGCAGGCTGCGCAAGAGTCCGCTCGCCGCCGCTTGCGCGAGCGCGCTTTTTCTCGTCGCATCTTCGGCGATCGCCGCCGACGAATCCACCGCCCCCCCCCCTGCCGATCAAGCTCAATCCGATAATGCGGCGGATCAGACCAGCGCCACGGACCAGAAGAAAGACAACGACGACAAAACCGCGAGCCTCGACACGATCAAGGTGACCGGCATCAAGGGCAGTATCGAGAGCGCGCTGTCGGTCAAGGAGAACCTCGACAGCATCGCCGAGGCGATCGCGCCGGAAGACCTCGGCAAGCTGCCCGACCTGTCGATCGCCGAAAGCCTCGCGCGCCTGCCCGGCCTCGCGACACAGCGCGTCGGCGGCCATGCCGAATACATCTCGATCCGTGGCCTGTCGCCGGATTTCGTCGGCACCACGCTGAACGGCCGCGAGCAGGCGTCCACGGGTGAAAACCGCGGGGTCCAGTACGACCAGTATCCGGCCGAGTTGATGGGCGGCGCCGTCGTCTACAAGGTACCCGACGCCACCGTCATCGGCCAGGGTTTGTCCGGCACGGTCGACCTGCACACGATCCGCCCGCTCGACTTCCAGGAAATGACGATGGCCGTGAACGCGCGCGGCGAGCACACGACCAACGGCAATCTCAGCCCGGGCAGCGGCGTCGGCACGAACGGCAACCGTGTCAGCTTCTCGTTCGTCGACCAGTTCCTCGATCACACGCTGGGCGTCGCCTTCGGCGTCGCCCATCTGGATTCGCCGTCGCAGGAAAAGCAGTACCAGGCGTGGTGGTGGAGCATGAACAACGGCACCGGCAGCATCGAGGACAGTTGGGGCGGGCCGCATACGCCAGGAATGCCGGACGGCGTGGTTTCCGAGGAAGGCATGCAGCTTCGTGCGCAATCGCAGAGCCAGTTGCGCGACGGCGCCATCGGCATCCTCGAATGGGCGCCGAACGATCGCTACCACTCGACGCTCGACATCTACTACTCGAAATTCAACCAGGAGAAATACAAGAACGGCCTGCAATGGTCGAGCAGCCCGTGGGACGGCGTCGACTTCGCCGACGTGAGCCCCTCGTTCGCCCTGCCGTATCCGATCGCCACTTCGGGCACGATGTCCGGCCTGCAGCCGATCATGCAGAACGAATACACCAGGGAAAAGGATTACCTGTTCTCGGCCGGCTGGAACAACCGCTTCGAATTCGACAACCAGTGGCAGGTGACGGCCGACCTTTCCTATTCGCGCGCCAAGGTGAAACTGCACGATGCGTACGCCTTCACCGGCCTGGCCGGCGGCGAATTGCTGCAAACCGGTTTCGTCCTGCCGACCTACGCCGGCTTTCCGACGTTCACGCCGACGATCGACCTGTCGAATCCCGCCAACGTCGTCTTCGCCGACCCGACCAACTACAGCTACAACGGCCGCGTCGAATGGGACCACCAGAAGGACGAGATCAAGGCGTTCCGCCTCGAAGCCTCGCATCCGATCGGCTGGATATTCACGAGCATGAATTTCGGCTTCGACTATTCCGAGCGCACCAAGAGCAAGCAGGCCGATGTGTACTTCGCCTATCTCAACGGCAATGGCTGCTCGACATCCTACGCCGCCGCGTCCGGCAACCTGCCCGCCGCGAATCCGCAATGCGAAAACCTGACCTACGATCCGCACGACTACGTGCCGATCGGCACCGTCGACGGAAGCACCTCGCTCGCCTACGGCGGCATCGGCGGCATCCCGTACTACGACGTGTTGTCGGCCATCGCGAACCAGTTCTATCTCATTCCCAAGAGCGGCCAGAACGACTGGAACCGCAACTATTCGGTCACCGAGAAAGTGCCGCTGGCCTACGTCAAGCTCAACATCGACACGACGCTGGGCGATATCCCGATCCGCGGCAACGTCGGCGCCCAGTTCGTACGCACGAACGTGTCTTCGACGGCCATCCAGACCAGCGGCGATACCTACGTCGGCATGCTCTCGGGCAGCGACTCGTACAACAAGTTCCTGCCGAGCCTCAATCTGGTCGCCGACCTCGGCGACCGCACCTACCTGCGCTTCGGCCTCGCAAAAACGATGGTGCGGGGCCGCATCGACGACGAGAAGATCGCCTCGTCCGCGGGCGTGACGCCGTGCAATCCGCAAAGCGCGAACGCGCAATGCGCCACAGTCGGCTACGACACGAGCAAGGGCACATGGAGCGGCAGCGGCGGAAACATCTATCTCAAGCCGTGGGTCGCCGTCGGCACCGATATTTCGATCGAAAAATATTTCGGCGAGGCCAGCTACGTTTCCGCGGCGATATTCAACAAGAACCTGCTGACCTACATCTACAACCAGACGGTCAACAACTACGATTTCTCGGGATACACGAACCCGACGCCGGATATCACGGCGATTTCCCCCTACGGCACCAACACGGTTCCGCAGAACGGCACGGGCGGCCGCATTCAGGGCGTGGAGTTGGCCACCGCGCTCGAAGGAAAACTCTTTGCCTCATGGCTGGACGGCTTCGGCATCCAGGCCAACTTCTCCTACAACAAGAGCAAGATTCCGACGAGCACGATCGCATCGATTCCGGGCGGCCCGACCACCTTGCCCGGCCTGTCGGAGAAGACCAGCAACGTCACGGTCTACTACGAGAAGGCCGGCTTCTCGGTGCGCCTCGCCGAGCGCTATCGTTCGGAATTCACCGGCGAGGCCGTCGCGCTGTTCGACCAGATCGGCTACACCAAGATCCTTGCCGACAAGCAGACCGACTTCCAGGCCGGATACGAGTTCCAGGACGGACGCATGAAGGGGCTTTCGCTGCTGCTGCAGGTCAACAACCTGACCGACTCGCCGTACCGCACGCAGCAGGTCAGCGGGCTGCCGAACGGCGTATCGGTCGCAAGGCCGCTCGAATACGACACCTACGGCCGCACGATCCTGTTCGGCCTCAACTACAAGTTGTAGACGATACCGTCGCTCCCGCGTCGCGCGGCCTTCCACGAGGCCGCACGCGCGGGAGATTTGCCGACGTATCCGCAAGACGATGATCCCGACTTTCGCGATAGCCCGAACACCCCTCCCCTGCGCTATCGCGGCTCTCGCGCTGGCGGCCTGTGCCGCCGCGGCGCCCGCGACGCAAATCGCGTGCCACGACGACGACGGTCTTGCCGACTGGCCGCGACTGACGAGTCCGATCAAAACGGATGCGGCAATGGAAGCGCGCATCCGCGAGATCATCAAAGGCATGACGATCGAGCAGAAGATCGGCCAGATGACCCAGGCCGACATCCGCAAGATCACGCCCGACGAAGTGCGCCGGTTCTACATCGGCAGCGTCCTCAACGGCGGCAACACGCAGCCGGGCAACCGGCGCGGCGCGAGTTTCGCGCAATGGCGCGAGGCGACGCGGAAGTATCACGATGCGGCGCTCGCCACCGACATGAAGGTGAAGATTCCGCTGATCTGGGGCACCGATGCGGTGCACGGCCACGGCATCGTTTCCGGCGCGACGGTGTTTCCGCACAACATGGGCCTCGGTGCGACGCACGACGCCGAACTCGTGCGCGAGATCGCCGCTGCGACGGCGAAACAGGTGCGCGCGACCGGCATCGACTGGGTGTTCGCGCCGACGCTCGCTGTCGTGCAGAACGTCCGCTGGGGGCGCAGCTACGAAAGCTTCTCGTCCGACCCGGCCGTCGTGCGCGAGCTCGGCACCGCTTATGTGGAAGGCTTGCAGGGCCGGCTCGGGAGCGACGCGAGCGCCGTCGCGACCGCCAAGCATTTCATCGGCGACGGCGGCACCGACCGCGGCAAGGACCGCGGCGTCGACCTGTCCAGCCGCGCCGACCTGATCGCCGTCCATGCGCAAGGCTATTTCGGCGCACTCGAAGCCGGCGCGCAAACCGTCATGGCCTCGTACAGCAGCACGCGCGATTTCGGCAAGATGCACGGCGCCGGATTCCTGCTGACCGACGTGCTGAAAAAGCGCATGGGCTTCGACGGCTTCGTCGTCTCCGACTGGAACGGCATCGCCGAAGTGAACGGCTGCGAGCGCGACCATTGCGCGCAAGCGATCAATGCCGGGGTCGACATGGTGATGGTGCCGGAGAAGTGGGAGAAGTTCATCAAGAAGACCGCGCGCGAGATACGCCTCGGCGAGATTCCTATGGAGCTCATCGACGACGCGGTGACGCGCATCCTGCGCGTGAAGATGCGCGCCGGCCTGTTCGAGCGCAAACCCGACACGGTCGTCGGCGATGCGCAGGATTTGCAGGCGCGCGAGCTCGCGCGACGCGCGGTGCGCGAATCGCTGGTGCTGCTGAAGAACGAAGGCGCGCCGTTGCCGCTCAGGCGCGGCGCGAAGATCCTCGTCGTCGGCAAGAGCGCGAACTCGCTGCGCAACCAGTCTGGCGGCTGGACGCTGAATTGGCAGGGCATGAAGAACCACAACGCGGACTTCCTCACCGGCGACACGATCCTCGCCGGCATCCGCGCAGCCGCGGGCGAAGCGAACGTCGTGTTCGACAAGACCGCGGCGAAGGCGAAGGTCGAATCCTTCGACGCGGTCATCGCAGTGGTCGGCGAGTTGCCCTACGCCGAGATGAAGGGCGACATCCTTTTCCCCGCCCCCCTCGCCGAAAGCCGGCTTTTCCCGGAAGACCTGCAGGTGCTGCGCAAGGTCGCGGGCCACGGCAGACCCGTGATCACCGTGCTCGTGTCGGGCCGGCCGCTGTACGCGAACGACCTGATCGACCTGTCCGACGCGTTCGTCGCGGCGTGGCTGCCCGGCACCGAGGGCAAGGGCGTCGCCGACGTGCTGTTTCGCGATGCGCAAGGCGCCGCGGCGGTCGATTTCCGCGGCACGCTCGCGTTCGACTGGCCGCGCTCGCCGTGCCAGGCCTCGTTCGACGGCCGCGAGCCGCCGCTGTTCGCACGCGGCTACGGTCTGACGTATGCAAACACCGTCCGAGTCGCTACGCTCGATACGCCCGCCGCCGATGCGGCGTGTCCCGACCGTTAGCCTTGTCCGATTGCGGAGAAACGACTCTTGCCCACGATCAACGATGTCGCGCACCTCGCCGGAGTCGGCCTCGGCACCGCCTCGCGCGTGATCAGCGGCAAGGGCTCGGTGTCCGCGAAGACCGCCGAACGCGTGCGCCGCGCGATCGAGGAACTGAAATACCGCCCCTCGCACGCCGCGCGCACGCTGCCGACCGGCGCTTCGCACATGATCGGCGTCTACATTCCGCTGCTGAAGGGCTCGTTCTACACGCCGATCCTCAACGTCATCCACACCGAACTGCGCGCGAACGGGCAGAACATGGTCGTCGCGTTCGGCAGCGGCAACGGCGATGCGCGCAAACAGGCGATGGAAGGCCTCGAATTCCTGATCGAGCGCGGCTGCGACGGTTACCTGCTTGTCAGCGACGCGCTGGTCGAAGACGACATCGCCGCGCTCGGCGCGCAGGCATCGCGGCTCGTGCTGCTCAACCATTCGCTCAAGGCCATCCACAACCAGTGCTTTTCCGCCGACCACTACACGGGCGGGCGGCTCGCCGCGCAGGCGCTGCTCGAAATGAAGCACCGGCGCATCGCGGTGATCGCGGGTTTCGCGACGTCGCTCGACAACGTCGCGCGCCTGCGCGGCTTCATGGACGAGCTGCGCGGGGCCGGCATCGACACCGACGGCATTCCCGTGATCGACAGCGACTTCTCGCCCGAGGGCGGCTGGAATTCGGCCGCCGCGCTGATCGCCTCGAAGCACAAGTTCACCGCGCTGTTCTGCGCGAACGACGAGATGGGCGTGGGCGCGCTGTCGTATTTCCAGCAGGCCGACATCGCCGTGCCGGGCAGGATTTCCGTGATCGGTTACGATGATACGGCGACGGCGGAATATTCCGCGCCGCGCCTGACCTCGGTGCACATTCCCTGGTACGACGTGGCGCTCAACGGCGTGCGCTGGCTGCTCAACCAGTGCTACGACACCAACAAGCCGGTCAAGCGCAGGTTCGCCGCCAGCGTGAGCTGGCGCGCATCGCTGGCGCGGGCGGCGAACGGCAAGTAACGAACAACGACGGACGAACAAGCTCATGCAAACGCGTAGAGAATTCCTGCAACTCGGCGCCGCCGGCGCACTCGGCCTCGCCCTGCCTCGCGCGTTTGCGAAAGGGCCCACGGCGCGCACATGGACGCTGGTCGAAACCTCGCGCGACGGCGCAAGACTTTCGCCGCGTACGCTTCCCGGCGCGGCCACCTCGGGCCCGACCTTGACGTGCAATCCGGCGAAACGGTTCCAGCAGATCACCGGCTTCGGCGGCGCGCTGACCGAATCCTCCGCCTACGTGCTCAAGCAGTTGCCCGAGGCGCAGCGCCTCGAAGTCATCAAGCGCTACTACGATCCGCACGACGGCATCGGCTACACCTTGGCGCGCACGCACATCGGCTCTTGCGACTTCTCGCTGTCGACCTGGTCGCTTGCGCCGTCGCCCGGCGATTACGAGTTGCTCGACTTCACTCTCGCACCGATGCGGCGTTGGCTGATGCCGCTGCTGCACGACGTGCAGAAGATCGCCGGCGCGGACCGCCTCAAGCTGCTCGCCGCGCCCTGGAGTCCGCCGGCCTGGATGAAGACGAACAACCAGATGGACCGCGGCGGCGCGCTGCGCGAGGAATACGCGGCGACCTGGGCGAACCACTACGTCAAGTTCCTGCGCGCGATGCGCGACGAGGAGAATATCCCGCTCTGGGGACTCACCGTGCAGAACGAGCCCGAGGCGACGCAGAGCTGGGAATCGTGCGTCTACACGCCCGAGCAGGAGCGCGACTTCGTGCGCAAGCACCTCGGCCCCACGCTCGCGCGCAAAGGCTTCGGCGACATCAAGCTGTGGGGCTTCGACCACAACCGCGACACGCTCGAACGCCGCGCCGACGCGATGCTCGGCGACCCCGAGACCGCAAAATATCTGGCCGGCATGGCCGTGCACTGGTACGTCAGCGAGGACTACGGCGCCGAGGCGCGCGTGCTGAAGAAATATCCGGGCAAGCAGGTACTGTTCACCGAAGGCTGCGTCGAAGGCGGCGCCAGGCCCGGCGACTGGATGGTCGGCGAACGCTACGCGCGCAACCTGTTCGGCGACCTCAACGCCGGCGTCTGCGGCTGGATCGACTGGAACATCGCCCTCGACCTGCGCGGCGGCCCCAACCACGTCGGCAACTTCTGCGATGCGCCGGTGCTCGTCGACACGAAAGGCGGCAAGGTGCTCTACCAGAGTTCGTTCCACGCGATCGCGCATTTCTCGCGCTACGTGAAGCCGGGGGCCTATCGCGTCGAGGCCAGCGGCGGCCCACGCGGTTTGCAATCGTGCGCCTTCGTCAATCCCGACGGCGGCATCGCCGTCGTCGCCTTCAATCCGGGCGACGATGCGATCGATTTCAACCTCGATATCGGCGGCGAGCGCCGCGGCTGCCGCATACCGGGGCACGCGATCCAAACGTATATCGCTTGACGCGAAGCGCGCAGGCTCCCGCGCGACGTCCTACTTCACTTCGACGACGGCCAGACCCTGCGGCGGGAGCGCGATCGTCAGCGTGCCGTCCTTGATCGCGACCGTTTCCGGCGCGGGCAACTCGGCCGCCTTGCGCAACTCCTTCTGCTGCGCGACCGTGGGATACCGAGGCGAACCCATCTTCTCGTAAGCCGGACGCAAGTCGCCGTACTCATGGTCGACGCGCGAGAGCTGCGCAGCCTGCGCCTTCGTGTTTTTCAGCTTGAGCGTCAACGTGATCGGCTCGCTCTTCGCCTTGTCGGCCTTGTCCGCATCCTGGGTCAAGCCGCTCGGCGCGTAGTTCCACACGGCGAGCACGAGCGTGCCGTCGGCCCTGCGCGTCGCCAGCACCTCGCCGGACTTGACCGGAATGCGCTCGTCGCCGAGTCGGTGCAGCAGCTTGAACGCGTTGTACGCCGGCTTGGGCAGGTTGTCCGCGGCGATCAGGCCGAAGCCGCCGTAGAGTGGCGTCTTGACCACGCCCTGCTCCTCGAACACGTCGGAAAAAGACCAATAAGACATGATATCCACCAAACCGTCGCACTGCGCAATGGTGGATGCCATCCACGGGCCCATGTAGGTCGAGTCGGTCACCTGCGTCGTGTTGTCGTAGGCCGCGTTGAATTCGCTCCAGACCAGTTGCGTGTTCGGCGCCGACGACTTCTTGATCTCCTCGTGCACCTTCTTCACCGCGCGGCAGACCATCTTGTCGCGCGGGATTTCCTCGTTCGTGCCGAACACGTTGTCGGCGGTGTCGTTGCCGTAGACATGGGTCGAGGCGAAGTCGAAAGGTATATTTTTATCCTTGCAGTGCTTGATGAACTCGGCGACCCACGCCGCCTGCGCGGTCGACGGACCGCCGACGCGCAGGCGCTTGTCCACGGCCTTCAGCGCGAGCGCGGTATGGTCGTACAGCGTCCAGTACGTCTTCTGCGGCGGGAAGCCGGCCCAGAAGCCGATGTTCGGCTCGTTCCAGACTTCGAACAGCCACGTGGATACCTCATCGATGCCGTAGCGCTCGATCAGATGCTTCGCGAACGCCTGGATCATCGCGTCCCACTTCGCGTAGTCCTTCGGCTCGGAGATGTTCGGGTGATACCAGAATGGATGCCAGAACTCGGCCGAGGCCAGCTTCTTCGGCATGAACGACAGCTCGACGAACGGCTTCACGCCGTCGGCAAGCAAGCCGTCGTAGATCTGGTCGACGTAGCTCCAGTTGTAGACCGCATTGCCCTGCGCGTCCTCGTCGTAGACACCGACCTCGTCGTGGAAGATGTTGTGGAAGCGCACGTACTTGAAGTCGGTCGCGGCTTTCACCGCGCGGATGTCGCGGCGGTACGAGTCGCGCAGCGCGAGGATCGCGCGGCCCGAGCCGAAGCTCTGCTCCCAGAAATGCGGAAACGGGCGCGCCTTCGCCGTCGCATCGATTTCGACGGTTTGCGCGAATAGCGCCGGCGACGCAACGGCGAGCGCAAGCGATAGCAGGCAACGCTTGAGCGTCGCTGCGCGAGTGGAATTTTTCATGATCGTCTCCCCGGAAGTTCTTGTTGGAATTTGTTCGAGGGCCGGTCATCTGCCGACCGCTGCGATGGTCGCTAGCGTATCAGCTTAACGGAATAATGAAAACGTTTACATTGGCTTCGCAGCAATATCCCCGAACTGTGCGACAAAACCTGGATTCCGCCGGTGCACCTGTCGGCGGCATTCGCTGGGATAATGCCGGAAACATCGCCAACGCGAGCCATCATGTCCGAAACTCCACGACCCGCCGACGCTTCCCGGAGCGTGCTCGCCGTTCTCGTTTCCGCCCTGCTCGGCGGATTGGCGGGAGGCATGAGCTGGTGTTTCCTTGCGCTATGGCTGCCATGGCCCACGCAGTTCTGGATCGTGCCCATCGCGATCGGACTCGCGGCGTTCGCATGCTGGCAGGATTACCGCGGCCGCGTCGCCGTCGCGTGCACCGCGCTCGCAATCGGCATCGCTTTCATCTATGCACAATACCTGTTCGGCGCCGTGCGCATCGCCGATTCGATGGGACTGTCGCTGCGCGAGGCGCTGTTCAAGGCCGGCTTCAACCTGACCGCCGATATCGCCTGGGCGAATTTGCGCACGAAGGATTGGGTCGCGCTCGCGGTCGCCCTGCTCGTGGGCATGGGCGCCGCGCGGGTCTGTGCCCGAAGCCATCGCACATCAGGCGATGGCTGGAAGAATTGATACCGAGTCGACGCGGGGCATCAGTGCCCTCCACCGCCGTCCACCGCCTTGAGCCCCGCGATCAACCCGTTCGCCGCCGCCTGACCGTCGGCGTAAAGCATGCGGCAGTTGTCCTGATAGAACAGCGCGTTTTCGATGCCGGCAAAACCGGTGCCCTTGCCGCGCTTGATCACGATCACCTGCTTGGCGTTGGCGACGTCGAGGATCGGCATGCCGTAGATCGGCGAGGATTTGTCGGTCTTGGCGACGGGATTGACCACGTCGTTGGCGCCGATGACGATGGCGACGTCGCAGTTGGGGAATTCGGGATTGATATCGTCCATGTCGGCGATCAGGTCGTAGGGCACGCCGGCTTCGGCGAGCAGCACGTTCATATGGCCGGGCATGCGGCCGGCGACCGGATGGATCGCGAACTTCACGTTCTTGCCGCGATCGATCAGGTTCTTCGACAGCTCCCAGATCTTGTGCTGCGCCTGGGCCACGGCCATGCCGTAGCCGGGCACGATGATGACGTTGTCCGCCATGTACAGCAGCGAGGCCGCATCGTCGGCTTCGATCGGTTTCAGCGAACCCGTGATCTCCTGCGAGCCGCCGCCGCCCGAACCGAAGTTCGAGAACAACACGTTGGAAATCGAGCGGTTCATCGCCTTCGCCATCAGGCGCGTCAGCAGCGTGCCCGCGGCACCGACCACGGTGCCTGCGATGATCAGCGCAACATTCTGCTGCACGTAGCCCTCGAACGCGACCGCGAGGCCGGTGAAGGCGTTGTACAGCGAGATGACCACGGGCATGTCGGCGCCGCCGATCGGCAACGTCATCAGCACGCCGAACAGCAGCGCGAACAGGAAGAACAGCACGATCGCGTGCGGATACATGTGCATCACGACGACGAAGCCGGCGAACAGCGCCAGCAGGAAGACCAGACCGTTGACGATCTTCTGGCCGCCGAAGCGGAAGGTCTTGTCGAGACGCCCGTCGAGTTTGGCCCAGGCGATCACCGAGCCGGTCAGCGAGATCGAGCCGATCAGCGCGCCGATGACGGCGAGCACGGCCTGCGTCGTCGTCAGTGCCTGTGTCGGCGCGCTCGAATAGGCGGCGCCGAACAGCGCGCTCGCACCGATCGCCGCGGCCGAGCCGCCGCCCATGCCGTTGTAGAGCGCGACCATCTGCGGCATGTCGGTCATCGCGACCTTCTTGCCCCACACCCAGGCGATCGCGGTCGAGAGCGCGATCGCGATGAAAATGAGCGCGGCGTTCTCGATCAGTACATTGCCGGGCCTGTCGCTGTGGAAGAACGTCGCGATCACGGCGACGAGCACGCCGACGCCGGCCCACTGGATGCCGCTGCGCGCGGTCACCGGCGAGGACATGCGCTTGATGCCGAGGATCAGCAACACCGCGGCGACGAAGTAGCTCGCCTGGATGAGAAACGAAACGATATGCGCGGCTTCCATCACTTGCCCTCCCCACCCGCCGCCGGTTTCTTCGACGACTTGAACATCTCGAGCATGCGCTCGGTGACGACATAGCCGCCGGCCGCGTTGCCCGCGCCGAGGAACACACCGACGAAACCGATGACCTGCTGCAGCGGCGTGGTCGCCTCGCCGAGCGCGATCATCGCGCCGACGAGGACGATGCCATGGACGAAGTTCGAACCCGACATCAGCGGCGTGTGCAGGATTACCGGCACGCGCGAGATGATCTCGTGGCCGGTGAAGGCCGCGAGCATGAAGAGATACAGCGCCAGGAATCCGTCGATCATGGCTGCGCTCCTTCGACGAGTTGCTTGGTTGGTTCGTGCTTGATTTCGCCTGCGTGGGTGACGCAGGTCTTGGCGATCAGTTCGTCGTCCCAGTCGAGTTTGAGCTCGCCTTCCTTGGTGATCGACAGTTCGAGGAAGTTGTACAGGTTCTTCGCGTACAGCTCGCTCGCATGGATCGGCGCGCTCGCGGCGAGATTGACCGGGCCGATGATCGTCACGCCGTTGTCGGTGACGACGGTCTTGCCCGCCTCGGTCAATTCGCAGTTGCCGCCGGTCTCGGCGGCGATGTCGACGATGACCGAACCGGCGCGCATGCCACGAACCATGTCCGCGCTGATGATGCGCGGCGCCTTGCGACCCGGCACGGCGGCCGTGGTGACGATGACGTCGACGCCCTTGATGTGCTCGGCCAGCGCGGCCTGCTGCTGGTCGCGTTCTTCCTGCGTCAGCTCGCGCGCGTAGCCGCCGCTGCCCGCGGCGCTGACGCCGAGATCGAGGTACTTCGCGCCGAGCGACTGGATCTGTTCCTTCGTCTCGGGCCGCACGTCGAAACCTTCGACCTGCGCGCCGAGGCGGCGCGCCGTGGCGATCGCCTGCAGGCCGGCGACGCCGGCGCCGACGATCAGCGCCTTGGACGGACGCACCGTGCCCGCCGCCGTGGTCAGCATCGGGAAGAATTTCGGGCTCGCCTCGGCCGCGATCAGCACGGCCTTGTAACCGGCGATGTTGGCCTGCGAGGACAGCACGTCCATCGCCTGCGCGCGCGTCGTGCGCGGCAGCAATTCCATCGCGAAGCTGGTGATCTTCGCATCGCGCAGCGCCTTGATGCGCTCAGGCGCGAGATGCGGCTGCAGGTAGCCGATCGTGACGGCGCCGGGCTTGAGCGCGGCGATTTCCTCCAGCGTCGGCGGCTGCACGGTCAACAGGACGTCGGCCCTGCCGAGCGCGCTGCGGGCATCGGCCGCGACTTCGACGTCCTTGAATGCCGCATCCGGAAAACTGGCCGTCTTGCCCGCATCGTGCTCGATGACGAGATTGACCTGCTTCGCCTTCAATTTCTTCGCCACGTCCGGCGTCAACGCCACGCGGCGCTCGCCCGGCGCGGTTTCGCGTACCGCGCTGATCGTGATGCTCATGCTCCGTCCCCGACAAATACCGGACCCGCATCCTAGCCGAGCCACCCGGCTTATGCCATACGCCTTTCGTGCGGATGGTATCCTGACGACCATCTCCCTCTTGCCGCGCAGCGGCCCTCTTCGCATGTCCGCGCTCGATTTCCTCAATGGCCGCCTATCCGTCCCTTCGCGCCAACTCGGCGATCCGGCGCCGTCGGCGCAACAACTCGACCGACTCCTCGCCGCGGCGCTGCGCGTGCCCGACCACGGCAAGCTGATGCCGACGCGCCTGCTGCTGATCCGCGGCGCGACGCGCGCGAAACTCGGCGAGGCGCTTGCGACGATTCACCGTCGGATCGAGCCGAACGCGCCCGAGGCGGTGTTCGACAAGGACCGTGAGCGCTTCAATTTCGCGCCGCTGATCGTCTGCGTGATCGCGCGCGTCGACGCGCATCACCCCAAGGTCCCTGCGCAGGAACAGATTCTTTCCGCCGGATGCGTGGCCTACAACCTGCTGCTCGGCGCGCAGGTGCTCGGCTTCGGCGCGCAGTGGCTGACCGGCTGGGCCGCCTACGACCGCGACGCCGCGGCGTTGCTCGGTCTCGCCGCGGACGAGCGCGTGATCGGCTTCGTGCACGTCGGTACGGTGCGCAGGCCCGCCATCGATGGGCCACGGCCGGCACCGGAAGAAGTCGTCGGCGAGTTGACGCTGTAGGGGCGTGGCCTCCGCCCGCTGCGAAACCATGCAGACGCTGCACCTGATCGATTCGAGCCTCTACATCTTCCGCGCCTGGCATTCGCTGCCGGACGAGTTCCACGACGTCGACGGCGCGCCGGTCAACGCCGTGCAAGGCTATACGCGCTTCCTCTGCGACTTCCTCGAACGCGCACGGCCGACGCACGTGCTCGCGGCGTTCGACGAATCGCTCGTGTCCTCTTTCCGCAACGCGATCTACCCCGAATACAAGGCCAACCGCGAACTGCCGCCGCCCGAACTGAAAGTGCAGTTCGCCTACTGCAAGCAGGTCGCCGCGGCCCTCGGCCTCGTCGTGCTCGCCGACGAGCAACTCGAAGCCGACGATCTGATCGGCAGCGCGGTCGAGATGGCGCGCAAACAGAGTTTCCGCAGCGTCATCGTCTCGGCCGACAAGGATTTCGGCCAGCTTGTCGGCCTGCACGACGAGTTGTGGGATTTCTCGAAAAACGAACGCTGGGACGCGCACGGTGTGAAACGACGCCTCGGCGTGCGCCCGGACCAGGTGGTCGACTTCCTCGCGCTGACCGGCGATGCGGTCGACAACATCCCCGGCGTGCCCGGCATCGGGCCGAAGACCGCGGCGACGCTGCTTGCGCATTTCGGCTCTCTCGATGCGCTGCTCGCGCGCATCGAGGAAGTGCCGTATCTGCGCTTTCGCGGCGCGGCTCAGGCCTGTGCCAAGATCAAGGCCCACCGCGAGCAGGCGCTGCTGTCGCAACGCCTGTCGGCTATCGTGCTGGACGCGCCGCTGCCCGGCGGCGTCGACGCGCTGCGCTGGCGCGCGCCCGACCATGCCGCGCTCGACGCGCTGTTCGAGCGCCTGCGCTTCGGCCCGCTGACGCGCTCGCGCTGCCGCCAGCTTGCGCCCGGTGGCGCGTGAATCAACGCGCCGCGCGTCTTCAGTGAGTTGCCGCCGGCTTCTGTTCGGGCTTCGCCGGAGGCGGAATGAATCCCTTCGGCGGCGTCCGCCGCATCTGATCGATTTCTTCCGGCGTGTACTTGTGCACGGGCGGCATCGCGGGCGCCTTCACGTTCCATGCGAACAGAATATTGGTGCGGAAGATGTGCTCGGGCTCGAGCTTGTCCGCATCGGTCAGCACGCCGAGGTCGTTGTACAGCGACTTCTGGCTGTTGGCGATGAAGTAGAGATCGGTACCCGACACCGTTCCGACCGTCGGCAGCCCGAATGCCTCCTGCGCCGCGTCCAGCGGCTGCGCCTGGACGATGCTGCGGCCGTCGTTGCCGAGCCGCAGGCGCATCACGCGCTTGGGCGACATGTCGTTCTGGATCGCGACCAGCGTGCCGTCGTACCAGTACAGGCCGTCGATGCCGCCGAGCGCCAGATGGTCCGGGTTGTAGGCGATATCGAACGGCTTGTCTTGAGCCAGGTCGATGCCGAACAGGCCCAACGCCACATCGGCGAAGTAGAGCGTGCGCCCGTCGCCCGACACGGCGATGCCGCGAATTCCACTCAACGCCGGATTTCCGGCAATGAGCTTGAGTTCGCCTCCGTCGAGCCGGTAGATCTGCTGCACCGCGCCGTCGGCGAGGTAGACCTTGCCGTTCGGATCGACCGTGATGCTCGACAGGATGTGCCGCCCGTCGTCGACCGGCAGCATCGTACGGCGCAGGAATTTGCCGCTGGACAGCGCGAACTCGTAGACACCGGCCTTGCCGACCATGTTCGCATCGAAATGATTGAAATGCGCCACGCCGTTGCTGATCGCATAGAGCTTGTCGTGTCCGGCGTCGACGGCGAGGCCGAACACGGCCATCAAGCCGTTGTTCGCGTCGGCCTTGATGAATTCCTTCACGCCGCCCTTGCCGTCGGCGAGGTAGATGCCGCCGTCGCGCACGCTGCCGACGAGGAACTGCTTGCGCTTCGGATCCCAGGCGATCGATTCGAACAAATGGTCGCCTTTCGGCAGATCGAACGCGACCTTGCCCTCGCCGAACGGCTTGTGATTGTTCTCGAAGGTCTTGACGATGTAATCCCACACCTTGGTGCCGTGCGCTCCCTCGAAGCGCGGATCCTTGCCGACGTCGTAGTAGTAACCCTGGTTGATGAGACGCAACAGCGTGTCGTAGGTCTCCGTCTTCTTTTCCTGGCCGGCGTAGGCCATCGCGAGTTGCAGGCGCAGGTTGCCCGAATTCGGGAACAGTTGGGCTAAGCGCTCCAGCGTCCAGACGAAGTGGTCCGACTCGCCGGCGTCGACGTAGATCTGGCCGAGCTTGCTCAGTGAGCTCGGATCGTGCGACTGCATGATCTGCTCGCGCGTCAGCGCCACGGCCTTCTTCACCAATTCGGCTTTCGCGGCTTCTTCGGGCGTCTGCGGCTTGGCCGGTTCCGCAGCGGGCTGTTCCTGTACTGCGGATGCAGGCTGGGCCTTGTTCGCCTGGTCCGAACCGGACTGGTTGGAACAGGCAGCGAGGGCAAACGCAACGATCAGCGGATAGAATTTCGTTTTCATGGGCATGGGCCGGCAGCGGGCCGCGGGAATACGGCAGGGAAAAGGCGCCGGATCGCGCTTGAGACCACGCGATACGGGCAAAGTTTCTTCACGCCGCCGCAACCGGCGGCAAATCGGGGAATTGTACACGATGGAAAAAACCGAAGTGCTGCACGAAGGCCGCTGGCTGCGCATGCTCAAGCGCGGACGCTGGGAATACGCCGAGCGCACCAATCCCGGCGGCGCGGTCATCGTCGTCGCAGTGACGGACGCGGACTGCGTCCTGTTCGTCGAGCAATGGCGCGAGGCGATCCGCAGCATGACGATCGAAATGCCGGCCGGTCTGGTCGGCGACCTTGCCGGCAACGGCCACGAGTCCGCGATCGAGGCCGCGCAACGCGAACTGCTCGAAGAGACCGGCTATCGCGCCGCGCAAGTCGAATACCTGATGGAAGGCCCCTCGTCCTCGGGGATGAGCAACGAGATCATCGCCTTCGCGCGCGCGCGCGGGCTCGAACGCGAGCATGCGGGCGGCGGCGACGGCACCGAAAACATCGTCGTGCACGAGGTGCCGCGCGCGCAGGCGCCGCGCTGGCTCGTCGCGAAGATGCGCGAGGGCTATTCGATCGACCCGAAGCTGTTCGCCGGGCTTTACTTCCTCGATCACGGCGAGACGTTGTTCCGCTGACGGGCTCGTCATCCGCGCGGAAGCGGGAATGGCGGCAGGAATTTCTATTTCGCTTCGAGCTTGTTGCCGCGCTTCACGCCGGCAAGCTCCACCTCGCCCGCCGGCACGATGCGATAGCGCACGCGCACCGTGCCGATCTGCGGGTGCGCCGCGTCGCCGCCCGCGTAAAGCACGCCGTCCACCACGCTGAACGTCGCCGCGAGGTTGGGCGGCAGTGCGCTTTCCTTGACCGGATAGTCCTTCGCAGCCTGCGCATCGAGCAGCTTGGGATCGACGACGAGATCGCCGAGCCGGATCTCGCCGGCGACAAACCGCGCGTCGGCGAATGGCGCGGGGGGATTCTCATGACCCGCCGGCGCGCGGAACCGGCCCGAGTCGACGCGCCCCGGCGACCAGGACTTCTCGTACGAGCACGCGCCGCCGTCCAGCTCGCAGCGCTCGTGCCATTGATACATTTCCACAACGCGCAAAAGCACGGCGGCATCGGCGGAAACGCCGATCCGTGCGTCGCGCGGCGGGCGGCGCACGACCAGCTTGCCGCCGACTTTCGCAGCAACCGCGGCATCGGCGCCGGATGGCGGGGGACCCGCGCTCGGCGCGGGCGCCGGCAATTCCCTGGCGATCGTCGCCACGGCCGCCGGCACGCGCGCACGGTGCTGCCATGCCCACATGCCGGCGAGCGCCAGCAGGATCAGCGCGACCCAGAGCGCGATCCCGCCCGGCGAAACCTTCGATTTGCGTTTGCGTGCCATCTAAAGAAAATGCAGCGAACTTCGAACGTGGCCCATGTCATTTCACCACGGCGCCGCCCGAGGTCTGGCGCGGATCGGTGCCGGCGTGGAGCTTGCCGGTCTTGAGGTCCCAGCTCACCGCATTCATGAAGCCCCAGGTACGCTCGGACTCGCTGACCTTGTGTCCCATCGCTTCGAGCGCTTTCACCTCGTCGGCACTGAAAGTCCCCTTTTCCGCCGAGATCACGTCGGGCAGATATTGATGGTGATAGCGCGGGTTGCCGACGAATTTCTCCGGCGTCTCGCCGTCGACGAAGGCGAGGATGCCCTCGAGCACCATCGTGATGATGCGGCTGCCGCCCGGCGTACCGATCACACCGATGCGATCGGCGCCGACGACGAAGCTCGGTGACATCGACGACAACGGCCGCCGCCCCGCGGCCGGCGCGTTCGCATCGTTGCCGACCACGCCGTAAACATTGGGCTTGCCGGCAACGAGGGCGAAGTCGTCCATCTCGTCGTTGAGCAGGAAGCCCGTGCCCGGCACGACCATGCCGGAGCCGAAGACGAAGTTGACCGTCTGCGTCGCCGAGACCCTGTTGCCGTCCTTGTCGATGATCGAAAAATGCGTCGTGTGCGGTCCCTGCGGCGGCGTCATGTACGGTGGCAGCAGGTCGCTCGGCGTCGCCTTGTCGGGATGGATCGTCGCGCGCAGGCCCGCGGCATAGAACGGGCTCGCCAGTTCGTCGAGCGGCATCTTGACGAAATCGGGATCGCCCAGGTACTGCGCGCGGTCGCGGTAGGCGCGGCGCATCGCTTCGACGATCAGATGCGTGCGGTGCACGCGGTCGAGCTTGGCGAAGTCGTAGCCGGAGAGGATGTTGAGCATCTCCTCGATCGCGATGCCGCCCGAAGACGGGGGCGGCGCGGTGACGATCTGCCAATCCTTGTACCTGAACGAGATCGGTTCGCGTTCCTTGACCTGGTAACTGGCAAGATCATCGAGCGACCAGCGGCCGCCCTTGGCCTTCACGTCATCGACCAGCTTCGCGGCGAATTCGCCGTGGTAGAAGCCTTCGTTGCCGTCGGCGGCGATCCGTTCCAGCGTCCTGGCGATATCGGGATTCTTGAAAATCCAACCCGCCTTCGGCACGCCGCCATGGTCGAGGAACAGCGCGGCCGAGGCCGGATAGCGCTCGAAGATCGGCTTGCGGTAGCGCACTTCGTCGACGAAGCGCTTGTCGACCGCGAAGCCCTTGCGCGCGATGCGAATGGCCGGCGCCATCGACTTCGCCAGCGGCAGCTTGCCGTACCGCTGCGCCAGCCAGACCAGGGCCGCCGGCTCGCCCGGAATCGCCGCCGACAGCGGACCGTTGAGCGAATGGTCGGTGTCGAGATCGCCGTTCGCGGCGAGATAGTCCTTCGGATCGACCGCGGCCGCCGATGTCTCGCGCGCGTCGACGAAAACGTCCTTGCCGTCGCTCGCGCGATGCAGCAGGAACATGCCGCCGCCGCCGATGCCCGAACTCTGCGGCTCGACCACCGACAGCGCCGCGGCGACCGCGACCGCGGCGTCGAACGCATTGCCGCCCTGCGCAAGCGCCTCGAAGCCGGCCTCGGTGGCGAGCTTGTGCGCGCTCGCGATCGCGGCATGGCCCGGCCTGGCGGTCGCCTCGGCCTGCTGCGGCCCGGCCGCCTGCGCGCTCGCGGCCACGGCGAGCAGCACGAAGGAAAAAGTATACAAGATACGTCTAGGCATTATTCGGCTCCGGCTTCTCCGCCCGATCCGCGGTCAGCTCGTGGTATTTTTCAAGCAGGGTTTCGCGCGACTCGACATGCGCCGAATCGACGATGATGCATTCGACCGGGCACACCTCCACGCACTGCGGCGTGTCGTAGTGGCCGACGCATTCGGTGCAGCGCGAGGGGGCGATCTCGTAAATGACCGCGCCCAGCGATATCGCCTGGTTCGGGCAGACCGGCTCGCAGACGTCGCAGTTGACGCAGGTGTCGAGAATCTTGAGGGACATGTATTTTGCTCTCGTCCCTGATCGCGAAGCTCATAAAGCGGACATCCCTGTCCGCGCTTTTTCGATCAACACAAGCCGCATCGCCCGGGCAGCTCGGCACGCCAACCGCGCTACGCACTCCCGGACCGAGTCGTCACTTCAATTCGGCGAAGTAATACGTCGCACCCACCCTTTCGATCTCCGGCTTGACGCGCTCGGAATCGGCCGGCGAGCCGATGAACAGGATGTACACGCCTTTGAGCGAGCCGTCCTTCGCATCCTTGAAGGCTGCGACCACCGTGTCCGCCGTGAAGGTCGAGCTCGGGCCGCCGAAGGCCATGAACGCGCCCGGCAGCACGCCGCGCTGGACCGTGGTCTGGATGTTGTCGAGCGCATTCGCGCGATCGGTCTTGGCTGCGTCGTCGTCGCCGGCCGGAATGTAGTAGACGTACGGATGGTTGGTCTTCACCGTCGCCGAGTTCTCGCGCAGGAACTTGGTGACCGTCGCCTTGAAGTACGGCGCCCATGCCGCCTTGTCGATCGTGTCCTTAGGCATCACCAGGGCGGCGGCTTCCTTCGCCAGCGCCTCGGCCTTGGCGGCGGCTTCTGCGGCCTTGGCCTTGTCCTCCTCGCTCGGGCCACAGGCGGAAAGCAGCAGCGCGGCGGAAAGCGCGAGCACCATGCGGAAAGTATACTTTTTCATTTTGTCTCCCTATCAGGTCGTTGGCGGAAATTTTTCGCAAGTCAGCCGTTGCCGAAGCGCTTGCGCAGCGCGTGCTGCACGGCCGGATGGACGAAGCCGGACACGTCGCCGCCGAGCCGCGCGATTTCGCGCACCAGCGAGGACGAGATGAAACTGTACTGCTCCGCGGGCGTGAGGAACAGGGTCTCGGCGCGCGGAATCAGGTGCCGGTTCATGCTCGCGAGCTGGAATTCGTATTCGAAGTCCGATACCGCGCGCAGGCCGCGCAGGATCACGCCGGCGCCGACCTCCTCGACCAGGTGCGCGAGCAGCGAGGAAAATCCGCGCACTTCGACGTTGGCGACGCCCGCCAACGCCTCGCGCGCGAGCGTGATGCGCTCCTCGAGGCCGAAACCCGGTCCTTTGTTCGGGCTTTCCGCCACCGCGACGACGAGCCGCTCGAACAGCGGCGCGGCGCGGTAAACCAGGTCGATGTGCCCGTTCGTGATGGGATCGAACGTGCCCGGGTAGATCGCGATGCGCGAGCGTTCGGCGGGGATGGGCTTGTTCGGCATGGATGGCGTGCGGCTCGGACTGTGCCTTCAACTTCCCGCAAGCTTATCCGATCGGCGATACAGCGCATAGCGCGTCGCGCCCGCGCGGCCTGCGCGATGCGACTGCCAGGTCGACGGCAGGCTCAAAGTCCGTTCGGCGGCCGACTCGACGTAAATCAGCGCATGCGGCGACAGCCATTCGTTCATTTCGACCAACCGCGCCGCTTCGTCCCACAGATTCGACGCGAACGGCGGATCGAGGAAGACGATGTCGCAGGGCCGTCTTGCGGCCTCGCCGAGCAGCGCCAGCGCGTCGGCGTTGCGCACATGCCCATTCTCCTGCCTGAGCCGGGCGAGATTGTCGCGCAACGCCTGTGCGAGTCGCGCATCGCGTTCGACGAAGTCGACGCGCGCCGCACCGCGCGACAGCGCCTCGATGCCGAGCGCGCCGGTGCCAGCGAAAAGATCGAGGCAGTGCGCGCCGCCGATGTACGGCGCCAGCCAGTTGAACAGCGTTTCGCGCACGCGGTCGGGCGTCGGCCGCAGGCCATCCAGATCGGCCACGGCCAGCTTCGAACCGCGCAGATCGCCGCCGACGATGCGCAGCTTGCCGGGAGCGGAATGACGGTGCGGTGCTACCATTCGCCGATTGTCGTCGAATTTTGCGCGGACATGTTCAAGCTGTGGAAGAAAAAAGAGCGGGATGCGGGACTTGGGGCTGCGGACCCGGAAAGAACCGAAACATCGACCGATGCGTCGGCTTCCGATCTCGCCCCTGCCCCCCCGCTCCTCGCGCCCGCCAAGAAGTCGTGGCGCGAACGCCTCGCCGGGAGCGTCTTCAACCGCAGCATCGCCGGCCTGTTCGCGCGCAGGCCGAAGCTCGACGATGCGTTGCTCGACGAACTCGAAACGGCGCTGCTCGGCGCCGACGTCGGCGTGGCCGCGACGACGGCGCTCGTCGAGGACCTGCGCCGCCGCATGGACAAACGCGAGTTCGCCGATGCGGACGCGCTGCTCGACGCGCTGCGCGACGACCTCGTCGCATTGCTTCGGCCCGTCGCCGAGCCGCTGCGCATCGAAGCCGCGAAAAAACCGTTCGTCATTCTCATGGTCGGCGTCAACGGCGTCGGCAAGACGACGACGATAGGCAAGCTCGCGCATCGTTTCCAGGCGCAAGGCCACGACGTCGTTCTTGCCGCCGGCGACACGTTCCGCGCAGCCGCCGTCGAGCAGTTGAAGACCTGGGGCGAGTGCAACGGCGTGCCCGTCGTCGCGCAGGGTTCGGGCGCCGACTCGGCCAGCGTGATCTTCGACGCGCTGCAATCGGCGCGCTCGAAGCAACTCGATGTATTGATCGCCGACACGGCCGGGCGCCTGCACACGCAATCGGGCCTCATGGACGAACTCGCCAAGATCCGCCGCGTGCTCGGCAAGCTCGACGCCGAAGCGCCGCACGAGGTGCTGCTCGTGATCGACGGCACCACGGGCCAGAATGCGGTCAACCAGACGCGCCAGTTCCGTGCCGCGATCGGCGTCACCGGCCTCGTCGTCACCAAGCTCGACGGCAGCGCCAAGGGCGGCGTGGTGTTCGCGCTGGCCAAGGAATTCGGCCTGCCGATCCGCTTCGTCGGCCTTGGCGAAACCGCCGAGGACTTGCGCGAATTCGAACCCGCCGCGTTCGTCGACGCGCTGCTACCCACGAACCTCGGCAACGACGAAGCCGCCGCGACGTGAGCGACGATTTCGCCCCGCGCCTGCTGCGCTGGTTCGAGGCGCACGGCCGCCACGATCTGCCCTGGCAGCATCCGCGCACGCCGTACCGCGTCTGGCTCTCGGAAATCATGCTGCAGCAGACCCAGGTCGCGGCGGTCGTTCCGTACTTTCTGCGCTTTGTGGAAAAGTTGCAAAATACACAAATGCTCGCCGCCGCGCCGCAGGACGACGTCTACGCGCTGTGGTCCGGCCTCGGCTACTACAGCCGCGCGCGCAACCTGCATCGCGCCGCGCAGATATGTGTCGAACGCCACGGCGGCGAGTTGCCCGACGATTTCGACAGCTTGTCGGCTTTACCGGGCATCGGCCGCTCGACCGCGGGCGCGATCCTCGCGCAGGCATTCGGCCGGCGCTGCGCCATTCTCGACGGCAACGTCAAACGCGTGCTCGCGCGCTTTCACGGCGTCGAAGGATGGCCCGGCGAAAAAGCCACGGAGAACCGCCTCTGGCAACTGGCCGACGCGCATACGCCGCACGAACGCGTCGCCGACTACACCCAGGCGATCATGGATCTCGGCGCCGGCATCTGCGTGCGCGCCAAACCGCGCTGCGGCGCGTGCCCGCTGCACACGGACTGCATTGCGCATCGCAAAGGCCTTACCGCCGCCCTGCCAACGCGCAAGCCCGCAAAAGCGCGACCGACGCGCCGCACCGTCATGCTCGTGCTGCGCGACGCGCACGGCCGCCTGCTGCTCGAACGGCGCGCGCCGGTCGGCGTCTGGGCCGGCCTGTGGAGCCTGCCCGAGGCCGCCGACGAAACCGCCGCGCGCGGCGACGTTGCCCGCGCGCACGGCATCGACGCGAACGCGATCGCCTTTCGCGCGCTGCCGCCGTTCGTGCACGGTTTCAGCCACTACCTGCTCGACGTCACCCCGCTCGCACTCGACCTCGAACCCGCGAACGTCGTGGCCGACGCCCCCGACAAACGTTGGCTGCGCCCGTCCGACGCCGCCGCGCTCGGCCTGCCCGCGCCCGTGCGCAAGCTGATCGAATCCCTTGACTGAAGCCGAAGGCCCGCCATGTCCCGCACCGTCCACTGCATCAAGCTGCAACGCGAAGCCGAGGGCCTCGCCTACGCGCCCTGTCCCGGCGAACTCGGCAAACGCATTTTCGAGCACGTGTCGAAGGAAGCCTGGGCGCAGTGGCTCGCGCACCAGACCATGCTGATCAACGAAAACCGCCTCTCGCCGCTGGATCCGACCGCACGCAAGTTCCTCGAAGCCGAGATGGAGAAATACTTCTTCGGCGAAGGCTCGGCGGCGCCGCGGGGTTATGTCCCGTCCGCGCATTCGTAGCAGCCGCGCGATCCGTCGGGCAGAATCATCCGCGCGACCGCGCAACATCCGCAATTCAAGCAATACGCAAAGGAGCCGCCATGGCCCACTACCGCATCGAACACGACAGCATGGGCGAACTCAAGGTGCCCGCCGCCGCGCTATGGGGCGCGCAGACGCAGCGCGCGGTCGAGAATTTTCCGGTTTCCGGGTTGCGCATGCCGCGCGAGTTCATCCGCGCGCTCGGCCTGATCAAGGCAGCGGCGGCCCAGGCGAACGGCGACCTCGGCCATCTCGCGAAGGCCAAGGCCAAGGCGATCCGCAAGGCGGCCGAACGCGTGGCCGCGGGCGAGTTCGACGCGGAGTTTCCGATCGACGTGTTCCAGACCGGCTCGGCGACCTCGTCGAACATGAACGCGAACGAGGTGATCGCCCATCTGGCCTCGACCGGGAATCTGAAGGTCCATCCCAACGACGACGTCAACATGGGCCAGTCGTCGAACGACGTGATTCCGACCGCGATCCACGTCAGCGCGGCGCTGGCGGCCGGGGAAAGATTGTTGCCGGCGTTGAAGCATCTGCAGAAGACGATCGACCGCCGCGCGAAGCAGTTGAACAAGGTCGTCAAGACCGGCCGCACGCATCTGATGGATGCGATGCCGGTGACGTTCGGCCAGGAAATGTCGGGCTGGTCGGCGCAGGTCGCCTCGAACGTCGCGCGCATCGAGAGCGCGCTGGCGCGCGTGCGCGCGTTGCCGCAGGGCGGCACGGCGGTCGGCACGGGCATCAACGCGGACGCGAAGCTCGGTCCGATGATCTGCCGGGAACTGGGCCGCGCGACCGGCGTGCGCTTCGTCCCGGCGAAGAACCTCTTCGAAGGCCTGTCCTCGCAGGACGCGGCGGTCGAGCTGTCCGGCCAGCTCAAAACGCTCGCCGTATCGCTGATGAAGATCGCCAACGACCTGCGCTGGATGAACTCGGGGCCGCTCGCCGGCCTCGGCGAGATCGAGCTGCCCGCGTTGCAGCCGGGTTCGTCGATCATGCCGGGCAAGGTCAATCCGGTGATTCCCGAGGCCACCGCGATGGTCGCCGCGCAAGTGATCGGCAACGACGCGACCATCGCGGTCGCGGGCGCGAGCGGCAACTTCCAGCTCAACGTGATGCTGCCGGTGATCGCGTACAATTTGCTGCAGAGTATAGAAATTCTCGGCGCGGCCTCGCGCCTGCTCGCCGACCGCGCGATCGCGGGATTCAAGGTGCGCCGCGACCGCATCGGCGAAGCGCTCGCGCGCAATCCGATCCTCGTCACCGCGCTCAATCCGGTGATCGGCTACGAGAAAGGCGCCGCGGCGGCGAAGCGCGCGTACAAGGAAGGACGGCCGATTCTCGACGTGGCGCTCGAGACGGCGGGGCTGTCGAAGGCGGAGCTGGTCAAATTGCTCGATCCGGCTGCGCTGACGCGCGGTGGCGTGCACGGCGGATCTGCCGGAGGGTAAAACGATCCACACTCTCCGGTACGCGTCGGTTCCGCGGGCGAGGACGCGCCACGAACTCCCGTGCGTCAGACCGAGGTTTCGATGCGGCGGCGGCGGAAATGGATCGCGGCGGCGATCAGTCCCGCGCCGGCGGCGGCGCCGATCCAGAGATCGGGGGAAGCCAGTGCGTCGAGAATGCGATCCCAAGTCAACACGGCGTTCACGAGATCGAACTTGCCCAGCGAGATGTCGATGTCGCCGCCACTGGCGAGGGAGCGCAACGTGCCGTCGCCGCCGGTGCCGAACCATCCGCCCGGAACGACGCCGAACAGGATGCGCGCGACGATGTTCCTCCAATACCACGAACTCGGGATCGAGAGCCGCTGCAGCAACTGGGTGAAGCCCAGGATCGCGCCGAACGCGACCGGCAACGCAACCGCCCACAGGAACGGCTTGGAGCGCGCGAACGCCGAGCACAGCAGCAGCCAGCCGACCGTCGGCAGCGCCCACAACGCATTGACCGGAATCAGCAGGACCAGCTTGATCCACATCGACACCAGCGGCGCCGGATTCCACAGCAGCGGCAGAGGATTGACGCCGTGCAAACCGGCATAGGCGCTGATCAGGACGAGGAAGGCGAGATGCAGCGCGATCGTCGCCGCGATCGCGAGCAGCGGCGCGACGAGCACCGCCGCGACGATCTTGGACAGCACGGTATCGAGATCGGATATCGGCAGCGATTTCCAGAACAGCACGCTGCGGTCGCGGCGGTCGTCGTAGAGGGCGCCGAGCAGGTAGAAGAACACGACGAACGACAATATCGCCATGATCGGAATCGACAGACCCATCAGGCCCGTGGTCAAGCCCGCGTTGAAGTGCGCGATCTGCTCGGGCGTCATGTTGCGCGAGATCATGTCGAGGTTCATGTTGCTCAATTTCACGCCGTTCCGCGCCGCCGTGGTTTCGGCGACGATCAGGCTGAGCAGGGTGATGCCGACGATCACGCCGCCCGCGATCAGCGGCGCCCAGAAAAAGCCGCCGCGGTGTTCCCAGTATTCGCGCCGCAGCAGCCACAGGAAGGTCCGCACGGGGTTCGGTTTCGTCGTCGTCGCTTGCGTGTTCATGCGTAGGCCCCCTTCATCGTCGCGACGAACAGGTCGGCGACGCTGGGCTTGTGCAGTTCGCCGAGTTCGGCAAGACGCTTCTGCTCGACGCCGTCGAACAGGAACACGGTCTTGCCGAAGATGGCGCGCTCGTTGAGCGGTTTGAGCGCGCGCGCGACCTCGATCTTGTCGGGGCCGACCATGACCTCGGTATAACGTTCGGCGATCTCGTCCATGCTCGCGTTGACGACCAGTTTTCCGTCCTTGATGAAGATGAGATCGGTGAGGATGTGCTCGATCTCCTCGACCTGGTGCGTGGTGACGAGAATGGTCTTCTCTTCGTCGAAGTAGTCGTTGAGCAGGCTCTGGTAGAACTCCTTGCGGTAGAGGATGTCCAGGCCCAGGGTCGGCTCGTCGAGCACGAGCAGCTTCGCGTCGATCGCCATGACGAGGGCGAGGTGCAATTGCACGATCATGCCCTTGGACAGTTCGCGCACGCGCTGGCCCGGCCGCAGCTTGGTGCGGGCGAGGAAGGCCAGGCACTTCTCGCGCGAGAAGCGCGGATGCACGCCGGCGACGAAATCGACCGCCTCGCTCACCCGCAACCAACGAGGCAGTACCGCGACATCGGCGATGAAGCAGACCTGCTGCATCAGTTCGGTGCGCCGCGTGCGCGGATCGAGTCCGAGCACGGACAGCTCGCCTTCGAACTCGGCGAGGCCGAGGATGGCTTTGAGCGCGGTGGTCTTGCCCGCGCCGTTCGGGCCGATCAGGCCGACGATGCGACCGGCGGCGATGTCGAAATCGACGTGGTCGAGCGCGACCGTGGCGCCGTAGCGCTTGGCCAGCCCGCGCGCACGGACGATGGTCGTGGAGGTGGTGGCGCCTGCGTCATTCATGCGACGTGCCGTTCATGTTCTTCGTGGTGTCGAGCAAGGTGGAAAAATCGAGGCCGAGCCGGTTCAGGCGCTCGCGCAGCGCGGGCCACTCCTCGCGCAGGAAGCGCTCGCGCTCGCTGCGCAGCAGCGCCTCGCGTGCGCCCTCGGCCACGTACATGCCCAGGCCGCGGCGCTTCTCGACGAGATGGTCGTCGACGAGTTCCTGATACGCCTTCGACACGGTGATCGGGTTGAGCTGGAAATCCGCCGCGACCTGGCGTACCGACGGCAGCGCATCGCCGTGCTTGAGCACGCCGTCGAGGATCATCGCCACGACGCGGTCGCGCAATTGGCGGTAGATCGGACTGTTGTCGTTCCAAGTAACGCTCATGGGGATGCCTTGCGTATTCCCGTGCTCACTTGCCGTGGGTCAGGACCTTGCCGAACGAATAGTAGGGCATGTCGAGACGCAGGCGGTGCGGCTCGGCGACCGCACGCACCAGCAGGCCGTGCTCGTCGTCGTCTCCGACCTGGACGACCGCGGTGGCGCGCAGCGCGGCGGCGACTTCCTCGGCATCGGGCTGCACGACGATCGGCGCGAAAACCTGGATGCGGTCGCTGGGGTCGAGGCGCGCCGCGAGCGCCTCTTCCTCGCTCGCGTAGACATGGACCGTCGGCAGCACGGACAGCGCAGGCGCGACCGGTTGCGCGGCGACGTTCTCCACGACGTCCGGGCGAACGGTGACGGTGCCGAGGGTCACGGTCGGCCGCGTGGCCGTGGCCGGGTGGGACACCGGCCGCGACTCCAGCGCCGTGGCGCCGAGAACGACGGCACCCGTCAGCGCGAGCAGGCCAAGGCGGATCAAGGGAGTGGAGGTGTTCATGGTCGTCTCCGTGGTGACGTTGTGAGTCGATGAAGTGGTGTTGTATGTAACTATAACACTAAATCACGAGATGTCAACAGGGAATTGGAAAATTTTTTGGAGGCGTTCTTTTGCCGGTCCCCGCAAGCTGGAAATGGGGGGCGCATCGGCATTTGTTTGTCCGTCATTGCCGCGCAGGCAGGAACGACGAACAACAGTCCAGCGCGATCGAATGATGTCTATCGCGCGAAGAGCGCGAAAGTCGTATCTGCGGTTCCTGCCCCGCGCAATCAGGCCGCTTCGGCCTGCTCCAGTTCCTGCTGCGCGGCCAGCCAGGCGTCTTCGAGCCGGCCGATCTCGGCGGCCATCGCGCTCGACTTGCGGCTCAGTTCCAGCATTTGTGCCGTTGCGGCGACGGCGTGGAATTCGGGATCGGCCAGCTTCGCCTCGAGCGTGCGCTTGTCGTTGTCGAGCGCGGCCATGCGCCGCTCGATCTCGGCGAGCTTTTTGCGCAGCGGAGCGATCCTGGCGCGCGCGTCGGCGCGCTCGCGACGTTGCCCATCCTTGCTTTTCGGCGCCGGAGGCGATGCGGCGGAGGCGGGTTCCGCATTCGCGCGCTGGACGAAGCGCGCGTAGTCGTCGAGGTCGCCATCGTAATCGGCGACGCGGCCGCCGCCGACATGGAGCAACGTCGTACAGCAGATGCGGATCAGCGCGCGGTCGTGCGAGACGAGCACGACCGCGCCAGTGTAATCGTTGAGCGCTTCGGTCAGCGCCTCGCGCATGTCGAGGTCGAGGTGGTTCGTCGGCTCGTCCAGCAGCAGCAGGTTCGGCCTCTGGTAGACGGTGAGCGCGAGGCACAGCCGCGCTTTCTCGCCGCCCGAGAACGGCGCCACCGGTTCCAGCGCGCGGTCGCCGGCGAAGCCGAAGCCGCCGAGGAAATCGCGCGCGCCGCGTTCGCCCAGGCCCGGATCGAGGCGCAGCAGATGTTCCACCGCGGTCGCCTTCGCATCGAGCTGTTCGAGCTGATGCTGCGCGAAGTAGCCGATCTTGAGGTCGCGCGCGGCGATCACCTCGCCCGCGAGCGGCGCGAGTTGACCGGCGAGCACCTTGATCAGCGTCGACTTGCCCGCGCCATTGGCGCCGAGCAAAGCGATGCGGTCGCCGGGGACGAGGCTGAGCTTGATCCGGTCGAGTACGATTCGCTCGCCGTAGCCGGCCGCGACCTCGTCGAGGCGCAGCAGCGGATCGGGCATCGCCGCGGGCTCGCGGAATTCGAAGCGGATCGTCGAGGCCGCGCGTACCGGCGCGATGTCGACCATGCGTTCGAGCGCCTTGATCCGGCTCTGCGCCTGGCGCGCGCGGGTCGCCTGCGCGCGGAAGCGATCGACGAACCTTTGCAGGTGCGCGCGCTCGCGCTGCTGCTTTTCGTACATCGACTGCTGCTGGGCCAGTCGCTCGCAGCGCTTGCGCTCGAAGCCGGTCAGGTTGCCGGCGAACAGTTCCACGCGCTGCTCGGCGATGCTGAGCATGTGCGTGGCGACCGCATCGAGGAATTCGCGGTCGTGCGAGATCACGAGCAACGTGCCGGTATACTTTTTCAGCCAGCCTTCGAGCCAGATCACCGCGTCGAGGTCGAGGTGGTTGGTCGGCTCGTCGAGCAGGAGCAGGTCGGAGCGGCACATCAGCGCCTGCGCAAGGTTGAGGCGCATGCGCCAGCCGCCCGAGAAGTCGCGCACGTTGCGCGCCTCGTCGCCCGGCCCGAAGCCGAGGCCGTGCAGCAGCGCGCCGGCGCGCGCGCGCGCGGCGTAGCCGTCGATCGCGAGCAGGCGCTCGTGCAGATGCGCCAAGCGCATGCCGTCGTGCGCCGCCTCGGCGGCGGCGAGGTCGCGTTCGATCTGGCGGAACTCCCCGTCGCCGTCGAGCACGTAGTCGAGTGCGCTGACGTCGAGCGCTTCGACTTCCTGCCTGACCCAGGCCAGCGTCCAGTTTTTCGGCCGCTCGAAATGACCCGCGTCGGGCTGCAAGTCGCCCGCGACCAGCGCGAGCAGCGAGGATTTGCCCGCACCGTTGCGCCCACTGATGCCGCAGCGCCAGCCGGCGTGCAACTGCAGGGTCATGGATTGGAACAAAAGCAGAGGGCCGCGCCGCAGCGCGAGATCGTCGAAACGCAGCATGCGGGCATTGTAAAGGAACGAGGCCGTTCGCTGCGCTCACGCGCGAAGCCGCCCTCTCCTCCTCGCCTGCGCCAACCTGAACGGCGCCGCGCCGTCGCGGAACCCACGCCGCCGCCGCGTGTCGAAGCCCGCATTCATCCATTTGCCTTCGCGGGGTGGGAGCCGCACAATACGCAATCTTTTTCGCGCCGAAGCCCCGGAAACGCGTTTCCGGGCGGACGGCATCTTTTTTCGAGCCAAAGCGGATCGCATCGATTCGCGAGTCACCAGGAGCATACATGACCCAGTTTTCGCGCAAGACCCTGATCGCCGCCGCCATTGCCGGCGCGATGTCCGTTGCGGGCGCCGCGTTCGCGCAGGCGCCGGCCGCCGCCCACGCTGCGCCGGCCGCCAACAAGGCCATCGACGCGAAGTTCAAGAGCGAGAAAGAAAAGTACGGCTATCTCGTCGGCACCAAGGTCGGCGAGAATCTTTCGCAGATCAAGGACGAAGTCGACACCGCCGCCCTGATCGCCGCGCTGCAGGACAGTTTGAAAGGCGTCAAGCCGAAGCTGACTCCCGAGGAACTCAACGAGGTCAACCAGGAGTTCATGCAGAAGCACCAGGCCGCCGCGATGGCCAAGCGCGCCGAGGAAGCGAAGAAGAACCAGGCCGACGGCGACGCTTTCCTTGCCAAGAACAAGACCAAGCCCGGCGTGAAGACCACGGCTTCGGGCCTGCAGTACGAAGTCACCAAGGAAGGCACCGGTCCCAAGCCCAAGGCGACCGACACGGTCAAGGTCGAGTACCTCGGCACCAAGATCGACGGCACCAAGTTCGATGCCTCCGCCGATCACGGCGGCCCGGCGACGTTCCCGCTCAACGGCGTGATCCCGGGCTGGACCGAGGGCGTGCAACTGATGTCGGTCGGCTCGAAGTACAAGTTCTACATTCCGTCCAAGCTCGCGTATGGCGAAAACGGCCCCGGCCCGATCGGCCCGAACGCGACGCTGATCTTCGACGTCACCCTGGTCGGCATCGAGCCGCCCGCGCCTGCCGGCAACGCGAAGACGCCGCAGCCGGTGGAAAAGCCCGCCGCAGCGAAGCAGTAAGCCGCAACGTGTCGGTGTCGACGCAAAAGGCGCGGAGCACTCCGCGCCTTTGTTTTTGCAACCGCCCCTGATCGCGATGATCGGAAAGCGGCCGCCCGTGGCCCCCTTTCCAATACAATCGCGCCCGCGCGATCGTTCCGGATGAGCGAATGAAAATCAGCATCTTCGGCACCGGCTACGTCGGCCTCGTCACCGGTGCGTGTCTGGCCGACGTCGGCAACGACGTGGTCTGCGTGGACATCGACGCGGCCAAGGTCGCGCGCCTCGACGCAGGCGAGATTCCGATCTTCGAACCCGGCCTCGAGGACATCGTCGCCGCGAACCGCGCGAAGAAACGGCTGCGCTTCACCACCGACGCGCGGGCCGCGATCGCGCATGCCGCGATCGTCTTCATCGCCGTCGGCACGCCGCCCGACGAGGACGGCAGCGCCGACCTTTCCCACGTGCTCGCCGTGGCACGCACGATCGGCCGCCATCTGGAACGCCCGACGGTGGTCGTCAACAAGTCCACCGTTCCGGTCGGCACGGCCGACCGCGTGCGCGAGACGATCGCTGGCGAGTTGGCCATGCGCAAGGTCGACGTCGCCTTCGACGTCGTCTCCAATCCCGAATTCCTCAAGGAAGGCGACGCGGTCAAGGACTGCCTGCGCCCTGACCGCATCGTCGTCGGCTCGAACAGCGCGCGCGCGATCGAGCAGATGAAGACCCTCTATGCGCCGTTCAACCGCAACCACGAGCGCATCGTGCTCATGGACGTGCGCTCGGCCGAACTGACCAAGTACGCCGCGAACGCGATGCTCGCGACCAAGATCAGCTTCATGAACGAGTTGGCGAACATCGCCGAGCGCGTCGGCGCCGACATCGAACTGGTGCGCCACGGCATCGGTTCCGATCCACGCATCGGTTATTCGTTCATCTATCCGGGCGCCGGATACGGCGGCTCGTGCTTCCCCAAGGACGTGCGCGCGCTCGAGCGCACTGCGCGCAGCCACGGCTACGAGGCGCGCCTGCTCGGCACCGTCGAGACGGTCAACGATGCGCAGAAGGAAAAACTCTACGAGCTGATCGAACGCCATTTCGGCGGCGCGCCGAACGGCAGGACGATCGCCGTCTGGGGCCTGGCGTTCAAGCCGAACACCGACGACATGCGCGAGGCGCCGAGCCGACGCCTGCTCGAGCAGTTGTGGGCGGCGGGCGCGAAGGTGCGCGCCTATGACCCGGAGGCGCGCGAAGAAGCGAAACGCATCTTCGGGGAGCGCAACGACCTCGTGCTCTGCGACGACCCCGACGCGGCGCTCGCCGGCGCCGACGTGCTCGTCATCGTCACCGAATGGAAGGCGTTCTGGAGCCCGGATTTCGCACGCATCAAGGCGAGCCTGAAAACGCCTGCGATCTTCGACGGCCGCAACATCTACGAACCCGCGGCGGTCGAGGCAGCCGGCATCGCCTACTACGGCATCGGCCGCGGCAGAAGCGTAACGGCGCCGAACAGGGCCGATGCATGAGCGACGCCGCGACATCGTCGATCGAGCAGCGCCTGACCGAGCTCGAAACGCGCCTGACGTTTCTCGACGGTACCGTGCAGAGCCTCGATGCCACGGTGGCCGGGCACGATCGTCTGCTGCTCGAACTGCGGCGCGAACTGGTACGGCTGCGCGAAACGCTGAACGGCATGCAAGCCGCGGGGCAGGACGCGCGCGACGAACCGCCGCCACCTCACTACTGAACGTCATGTCGATCAGGAGCTTCGTTCCCTATTTGATCGCGCTTTCAGTGGCGTCAGGTGCCGTTGCTGCCTCCGTTGGGCGAATTTCATACGCAAGAGAAATTTCGTTCTGTATGCTGTTGACGGGTCTGATGGTGTGCACGGTCGTTTGGCGGCGTGAGAAATCCAAAGTTTTGCGCATGGTCAACTGTGCGGTTTTCGCATCAATCGCCGTTGTCAAATTCGCTTTGGAATTCACGGTCTGGTAGATCATGTCCGAGTCCCTGCGCGATCAACTGTTGAAGTCTGGTCTTGCCGCGAAGCTCAAGGCCGAAACCAAGCCTGCAGCACAGAACAAGCCACGGCAAGGCAGGCATCCGCCGCCGCCAACGAAGCCGGCGCAGAACACCGCCAAACCGCTGCCTGACCCCCGCGAGCCCGACCTCGCCCATGCCTATGCCTTGCGCGCGAAGCAGGAAAAGGACGAACGCGAGACCGCGCAGCGCGAGGCCGAACGCATCGCGCGTGAGAAACGCGAACGCAAGCGCAAGCTTTCCGAACTGCTCGACGGCAAGACGCTCAATTCGGAAGCGGCCGACACGCCGCGGCATTTCCCGCACGGCAACAAGATACGCCGCGTCTATTGCACGGCCGCGCAACTCGCCGAGCTCAACCGTGGCGATCTCGCCGTCGTCCAGCTCGCGGGCCGCTACCTGCTCGTGAAGCGCGAGACCGCGCTCGCGGCGCAGTCCATCGACGCGCAAACGTTGGTCCTGCTCTGCGATCCCGATGCGCCGCCCGAGGACGACGTGCCGCCGGACCTGGTCTGGTAGAACATCCCTTTGCCGAGGCTGCGCAGGCGCAGGTTGCGTTGCAAATCCGCGAGCGGCGCGTTGCTTCGCAGATGCACGCTCACGGCCTCGCCCGGAAGCAGGGTCAACGCGTTGTCGGAAAGCTCGGCATCGAGCGGGCCAGATGTCTGGCCCAGACGGTGAGGCGATAGCCGTCGCCGTCGACCGCAATCTCGCCACGCAAATCCGGATCGGCCAAGGCGAGATTCTTCGTCGCATCGAAATAGACGACGCCGCGCGACAGCGCCGCCCCGTTGTCGAGCAACTCGAACACGGCGATCGTGCGTTTCGGATCGGCGCCGCGCAGCAGGTCGGCGTCGGAGAACCCGCCGAACCCCGTCACGCCCGCTGCCGCGAGCGCGACCGGCTTGCGTTCTTCGCGCAAGACTTTGCCGTCGAGGTCGAGCATCCGCAGGCGCAACGCGGCGGCAACGGGTTCCTGCGTGTCGTTGATCAAACTCACCGTCGTCACGCCTTGCGCCGAACGCAGCGCGGCGACGGCGACATCGGCATAGAACCGCCGCGCATGGAATTGCAGTGCCTTCCATCGGCCGTACCAATCGACGCTCGACCACGACGCGCCGGGCCAGACGTCGTTGAGCTGCCAGTAGAGCGTGCCCATCGTGCGCGGCCGGCTCGCGCGATGGTGCAGGGCCGCGAGTTCGATGCCCTCCGCTTGCATCACCTGGCTCAGGTAGACGAAGTCGGCGAAGTCTTTGGGCTCGCCGTATTCCTCGCGGATGTATTTCAGCAGCCGCGAATTGCCGTCGCCGTAGAGGAATTTCTGATGCGCGCGAATCACCGTCCCGTCGATTTTCATTTCGTCGGACTGCGCGAACGCGGCGACCGTGCGCAGCGACGGCCACGCCTGCAAGCCGTATTCCGACATGAAGCGCGGCGTGACGTCGAGATAAGCCGTGACGGGTTTCGCCGGGCCGCTCCACACCTCCCAGTAGTGGCGGTCGCCGCTGTCGTCGACATCGGGCCGGCCTTCGAGATCGTTGCCCGGCGTGCTCGACCAGTACGGTACGCCGCCGCCGTTCTCGGCGACGACGGCGCGCAGGTCGCGGCCGAACAGCGGCACGTAGCCTTCGTCCCACGCCTTCTTAGCCAGCGCGGGCGCTTCCTTTTCGAGTGTGGTTTTCCAGCCCCAGGTCTGCCAGCCGGCTTCGACTTCGTTGTCGCCGCACCAGAGCACGAGGCTGGGATGATCGCGCAGACGACGCACCTGCTCGCGCGCCTCGGCCAGCACGTTGGCGCGGAACGCGGGATCGTAGGCGGGCGACAGGCCGCCGCCGAACATGAAGTCTTGCCAGACCATCAGGCCCATCTCGTCGGCGAGATCGAAGAATTCGTCGGACTCGTAGTAGCCGCCGCCCCAGTTGCGCAGCAGGTTCATGTGCGCATCGCGCAGGAAACCGGCAAGGCCGGCGGCATCGACGCCGCGGCGCGCGAGTTCGAACAGCAGTCCGCCGACGAAGGCGTCGCCGGCCGCGGTCGTGTCGATCGCGCGCACCTTGAAACTCGGCACGCTGCCGCGGTCCGCGCGTGCGAACCAGCGCAGCGGCGCGTCGCCGTCGGTGACGAGCACGAGACTGGCGCGGCCCTGCCAGAGACGGTCGAGCACGGCTTGCCCGGATGCGCCGGCGAGCGGCGCGGATGTGGATCGATGTGCGCATGCCACAGCGCGGGCCGCCAGTTGAGATCGCAACTGACGATCGCGCCGCAAGCGTGCGCAAGCCGCATGCCCTGCACTGTGGCTTCGGCGATCTCCGCTTCGGTCAGACTGTTCGAGCAGACGTGGAAAATCGCCAGACCGTCGAAGCAGGCATCGCGGAAGTGTTCGCGGCGGAACAGCAGGTCGGCCGCGGGCGGACGATAGAAATGGAAATGCCGTTCGCCGCGTTCGTCGAGCGCGACGAAGGCGAGCGCGGTGTTCGCCGCTCCGGTGCGCGCGTGTACTCGGTGCCGACGCCGGCGCGATGCAGGCTGTCGATGAGAAAGTCGCCGAACATGTCCTCACCGAACATGCCGACGAACTGCGCCTCGCCGCCGAGCCGCGCCACGGCGACGGCGACGTTCGCGGGCGCGCCGCCGGCGAACTGGTGGAAGGCGCGCGGTTCGTCCGCGCCGCTCGCCGGCTTGGCGAGGAAGTCGATCAAGGCTTCGCCGAAACAGGCGATGCGGGTACGTTGTACGCTCATGCTCATGCCGGAGGCGGGGTGCTCTCGCGCACCTGCAGTTGTGCAGACACCGTGGTCTGCTGTGGTTTGGCGCGGGCATGCCCGAGCTGCTTGAGCAACAATTCTGCCGCCTGGCGCCCGCGTTCGCGCGGCTGCGTGGCGATCGTGGTCAACGGCGGCGAGGCGAGCGCGGCCTCGGGAATGTCGTCGAAGCCGGTCAGGGCGAAATCGCGTCCGGGCTGTACGCCTCGCGCGGCGAGGCCCAGCATCAGGCCGAGTGCGACGGCATCGTTGTAGCAGACTGCCGCGGTCGGGTGTTCCTTGCCGTTGAACAGTGCCGGCGTGTTCGCCGCGGAGTCGATGCGGCTCGGCGCGGTTTCGATCATCCACTCCTTGCGCACGCGCAGGCCGACCGCACGCATTGCCTTCTCGAAACCGGCGCGGCGCTGCCGGCACGAACTCGAATCGGCGTGGCCGCCGTAGAACGCGATGCGACGATGGCCACGCTCGATCAGATGCGCGGTGGCCATCTCCGCGCCGCGCGCGTTGTCGAGGGCGAGGAAGTCCCAGTCGCCACCTTCGAGCTTGCGGTTGAACACGAGCACGGGCAGATGCGCGCCGAGCACGAGGCGCAGTTGTTCCGCGTCGCTGTGCTCGGCCGGCGAGAGGATCAGGCCCGCCGGCGTGTGTTCCATCAGCGAGGCGAGCACGGCCTGCTGGCGCTGCGGCGATTCGCCGGTGTTGCCGAGCAGGGTGACGTAGCCCTTGGCACCGAGCGCTTCATCGACGCCGGTGGCGAATTCGGCGAAGAACGGATTTGACAGATCGTTGATCACGAGTGCGATCGCACTGGACGTGCGCCGGCGCAGGTTCGCCGCGCCACGGTTGTAGACATAGTTCTGTTTCTTCAGCTCGGCCTGCACACGCATGCGCGTGTCCGCGCGCACGAGCGGGCTTTCGCGCAGCACGAGCGAGACCGTCGCGCGCGACACGCCCGCGCCGGCGGCGATGTCGCTGACCGTCGGCGTGCGCTGCACGGATTTGGCTGGGGAGGCGGTTTTCTTCATTCGTCGCTTCGTGACGATGCGCCTGCGGGCCGTTGGGCTGAAGCGTTCGGGCAGGCCGCCGGCGGCAGATCGGCCGGATGCGTGCCCCACGCCGGCGTCTTCCCGGTGAGCGCGTAGCGGAGCGTCGCGCTTTGGCGCAGCGTGTCCCAGTCAGTGAATACTTTCGCCTGCGCACGACCATTGATCTGCGCGCCCTCGATGTACTGCAGCTTGCTGCCGTCTGCGCCGGGGGCGTCGATCACCAGCGTCTTGCCGTCGGCGAGGTCGAGCTCGGCATGCTCGAAGCGCGGCGCGTGCAGCAGGATCCAGCCCGTGCCCGGCATGCCGGGATAGATGCCGAGCGCGCTGAACAGGTACCACGCCGACATCGTGCCGAGGTCGTCGTTGCCGGTGACGCCGTTCGGGCCGTCGGTGAACAGTGTCTGCGCGGCGCGCAGCACCACCGCGGTCTTCCACGGTGCGCCGGTCAGCGTGTACATCCACGGGCTGTGCAGGTCGGGCTCGTTGTTCGGGTTGTAACGGAACTGGTTGTAGTAGTCGTAGGCGCCCATGACCCATTCCTTGCGCGCGGCATGAAGCGGATCGGCGAGCAGTTTGTCGAACGCGAAAAAGACGTCCAGACGTCTATGCGTCTGTTCGGCGCCGCCCATTGCCTCGACCAGCGCGGGCACGTCCTGCTGTTCGAGCCACTGGTACTGCCAGGCCGTGCCTTCGTGGAAACCGTCTTCGCTTGCGGGCGAATAAGGTTTGTCCTTCGGCGAAAACCACGAGCCGTCGATCGACTTCGGCTGCGGAAAACCCTGGAAGCCACCGTGCCCGGCGTCGACGAGCGAAGCGTTCCACAAGCTGCGCCAGTAGCCGCTGCGCGCCGACCAACGCTGCGCGTCGGCCTTGTCACCGAGACCGCGCGCCATCAGCGCAAGCGCACAATCGGCCTGCGCGTATTCGAACGTCGCGGAGGCGGCGTGTTCCTGGTCCACGTCCATCGTCTTCTTGGTCTGCGAAAATTTTTCGTATTCGACGAAGCCGTGCGCGATGTAGTTGTCGTTGCCGGCGCGGCCTTCCTCGCGCCACTGCTTCGGCGGCTTGCCGTCGGCGTTGCGCTTGAGCGCAACGAGTGCGCGCTGCGCCTCCTCACCGGACAAGGCGCCGTATTTCCACAGGTCGGCAAGGAACGGCGTGACCGGATCGCCGGTCATCGTGTTCGTTTCGGTGGTCGCGTACGCCCACTTCGGCAGCCAGCCGCCTTGCTCGGCCATGGTGACGATCGTGCGCGCGATGTCGCGCGCGCGTTGCGGGCGCAGCATCGCGAGCATCTGGTTCTGCGCGCGATGGGTGTCCCAGAGCGAGAAGTACTGGTAGTAGGTCCAGCCTTCGGCTGTGTGGATCGCGTCGCCCCAGCCGCGGTAGCGGCCGTCGGCATCGCTGCCGGTCAGTGGCTGCAACAGTACGTGGTACAGCGAAGTGGTGAAGACGATGCGGTCCTCCGGCGTGCCGCCGCGCACGCGCACGCTCGATAGTTCCTTGCGCCACGCTTCCTGCGCGCGCTGCCGGATCGCGTCGAATCCGAGCGGCCTGCCGTCGGCATAGCCCTCGCTGCGCAGATTGGCGCGCGCGCCGTCGGCGTCGACGTAGGAAATCGCGCTGCGCAGGGTCACGGCTTCACCGTCCTTCAGGTCGAACGCGAACCAGGCGCCGTTCGGCGACTCGGCCGCGCTCGATTCTTTCGAACCCGGCGATGCGCGAAGCTTGCTCCAGGTGCCCCAAGTCTTGAACGGGCGATCGGACTCGATGCGGAAATACGTCGTGTAGAGACTGCCGCCGCAGAAGCCGAGCGCCTCGATCGAGCCTTCCAGCGTGCGCTCATCGACGATGCGCGCGTTGCTGTGGAAGATGCGATGACGCACGCTGTCGTGGAACGTCGTCGCCTGACCGACGTTGACGAGAATTTTCGCCTGCGCGCCGTGGGCGAAGGTGTAGCGCTCGGCGCCGACGCGCGTCAGCGCGCTCGTTTCCGCGATGATGCCACCGTAATCGATCAAACGTACCTTGTAATAACCGGGCTGGCCGATTTCACCTTTGTGTTCGTAGGCGGAGGCATAGTGCGCCTCGTCGAACGTCTCGGCATTGAGGGTATCGAACTTGAATTTTCCGCCTGCGCCGATATCGCCGGTCATGGGCAGCACCGAGACGAGTCCGCCCTGTTCGAAGCAGCCCGCGCCCGAGAGGAACGCATGGCCGAAGCCGCGAATCTTCGTGTCGGTGTATTGCCAGCCCGCGTAGTGCGAACCGATCGGGCTGACCTGGATCATGCCGAACGGCGCGGATGCGCCGGGGAACGTGTTGCCCTCGTCCTGGGTGCCGATGAAGGTATTGACCTCGGCGATCGGGTCCGTCTGCGCAGCGACGGCGGCCGTGCACGATGCGGCGGCGAACAGGGTGGCGACGAATATCCGGCTTGCTTTCACGAAACGTTCCTTCTCGCTTTCGCTTTGTTTTGTCGTGTCCGGCTCAGGAGCCGCGCAGCGCCGCGACGAGCGCGCGCACGCGCGCGACGTCGGTCTGCACGAAATCCGGTTCGAGCCCCGGCAGGTTTTCGCGACGCAGGTGCATGCCCGAGCGGCGCACGGCACCCGCCGAGGAATGGCATTCGGCCACGCCCGTTCGCGCGACGAGCCCGCGCACGTTGTCGGCGTTGACGCCGCCGCCGGCCATGATCGCGATGCGGCCGTTCGCCTTGCGCACGTATCCTGCGATCGCTTCGGCGCCGAGAACCACACTCGCCGCCGCGCCAGAGGTGAGCACGCGCGCGCAGCCGAGCGCGATGATGTCTTCGAGCGCCGCGCCCGGATCGCGCGCCGCATCGAACGCGCGATGGAAGGTGACGTCGAGCTTGCCCGCCGCCGCGACGAGGCGCCGGCACAGTGCGACATCGACATTGCCGTCCGCATCGAGCGCGCCGATGACGACGCCGTCGGCGCCGCTGCGCGCGCAATCCTCGATGTCGCCGATCATGGCGTGGATCTCAGCCTCGTCGTAAAGAAAATCGCCACCGCGCGGGCGCACCAGCACGTGGATCGGAATGCGCAGCCGCCTGCGCGACTCGACCAGCGTGCCGTGCGATGGCGTCGTGCCGCCTTCGTGCAAGTTGGCGCAGAGTTCGATGCGGTCGGCGCCGCCTTCCTGTGCGGCAAGTGCGGAGGCGATCGAGGCGGCGGCGATTTCGAGCAAGGGCATGTTCGTGAATGGTGTGCGTGAGTCGGGAGACGGCCGGGCCGGGGCATCGCCGCGGGCGGATGCCGTAGTGCGGCGTGCATCTTTTGCGGAAATGGGTTATCCCTGTATTTGGATCGATCCAAAGAGCGCGGCGACTTTACCATTTTCGCGATGCGGGTAAACACTGCATTGCACCATTCACGCCGTAGGATCATTGTGGTCGATCCGAAACGATGACCCGTTCATCCATGGAGCCGCCGTGCGCCTGATCTCGTTGCCGATCCTCGTTCTCTTGCTGGCCGCATCGGCTGGCGCCGCGGAAAAAATTCCGCTTTCGACCGATGCCAATCCGGGGAGCCCCGCGCTCGTGCCGCACATCGCGGCGTGGCGCAAGCTTGGTTTCGGCATGTTCGTCCACTGGGGCCTGTACTCCGAGCTCGGTGGCGTCTGGCAGGGCAAGCCGGTGACGAAGGGCTACTCCGAGCAGATCCAGAGCTTCGCGAAGATATCGCCCGCGGACTACGCCGAAGTGGCAAAGCGATTCACCGCGGTGGAGTTCGACGCCGACGCGATCTGCGCGCTGGCGAAGGAGGCCGGCGCGCGCTACATCCTCGTCACCAGCAAGCATCACGACGGCTTCGCGATGTTCGACACGAAGTCGACCGACTACAACATCGTCAAGCGCACGCCGTTCGGCAAGGATCCGCTCAAGCTGCTGTCGACCGCGTGCCGCAGGATCGGGCTCGGCTTCGGCGTGTACTTCTCGCTGGTCGACTGGCATGCGGGGCACGCGTTCGATGCCGACAACGGCAATCCGATCCCGGCCTCGATGGAGCCGTTGATCGAGCAGCAGCTGCGCGAGCTGATGACGAACTACGGGCCGATCACCGAAGTCTGGTTCGACATGTCCTCGCCGACGCCCGGACAGAGCCGCAAGTTCGCCGCGATCGTGCGCGAACTGCAGCCGCAGGCGGCGATCAATGGGCGCATCTGGAACAATGTTGGCGACTTCGTCACGCTCGGCGACAACGAGACGCCGCCACCGGGACTGCAGCCGCCGTTCGAGGTTCCCGCCTCGATCTATCACGAAACCTGGGGCTATCGCAGCTGGCAAAAGCGCGAGGACGCCGACGGCAAGGTGCGCGAACTCGTGCATGGCCTCACCGAAGCGCGTGCGCACGGCGGCAACTACTTGCTCAACATCGGGCCGATGGGCGACGGCTCGATCGTGCCGTTCGAGGCACAGGTGCTGCGCAGCATCGGCGCGTGGCTGCGCGCGCATCCGCACGCGCTCGATCTCGGCGCGCCGGCAGCGCCGCAAAAAATCGTCACCGCTGCGGCGGACGGATCGATACGGATCGCGCGCGCCGACTGGTCCGCAGGCACGAGCTTCGGCTTCCGCAACGGCTACACGACGCAGTATCCGACGACGGTGTTGTTATCGGCATCCTTCGCTTCGCCGCATGCGCAACTGCTCGGTCTGCGCTTCGAGGGCCTCAAGGCCGATCCGGGCCGGCGCTATCGAATTTCGGTCGGAGACGAATTCCACGAAGTCGATGGGGCAGCCCTGACCAAGGGGCTCATCGAGCCGTTTCATGTTCCTGCATCGAGTTCCATTCCGGTGAGCATTCGTTTGGCCAAACCTAGCTACGCCGCGGAAGATATCGATCTGGAATTCACCGCCGTCAATTTTCTGCAGGTGCTGGAATGAAGAATATCTCCCGCCGCGACTTCCTCGCCTGCAGCGGCGCCGCGCTTGTCGCAGGCGCATTGCCGCAGCGTCGTGCCTTTGCGGACGAGGCGAGGACATTGCCACGGCCGACGCCGAGCCAGTTGCTCTGGCAACGCGACGAACTGGCGATGTTCGTGCATCTGGGTGTCAACACGTTCACCAATCGCGAATGGGGCCTCGGCAACGAAGACCCGTCGATATTCAATCCGGCCGCGCTCGATGCGCGCCAGTGGGCGCGCAGCGCGCGCGAAGCCGGCGCGCACGCGATGGTCCTGACAGCAAAGCATCACGACGGCTTCTGCCTGTTCCCGACGAAAACCACGAAGCACTCGGTCGAAAGCAGTCCGTGGCGCGGCGGCAAGGGCGACGTCGTGCGCGAGTTCGCCGCCGCCTGCCGTGCGGAGAACCTGCGCGTCGGCCTGTACTGCTCGCCGTGGGACCGCAACTCGCCGGCCTACGGCGGCGATCACTACAACGATTTCTACTGCGAGCAGTTGACCGAACTGCTGACGCGCTACGGCGACATCCACGAGATGTGGTTCGACGGCGCCAACGGCGAAGGCCCGAACGGCAAGCGCCAGACCTACGACTGGCCGCGCATCCATGCGCTCGTGCGCAGGCTGCAGCCGAATGCGGTGATGTTCTCCGACGCCGGCCCCGATGTGCGCTGGTGCGGCAACGAGAAAGGCATGGCCGGTTATCCGAACTGGTCGACGGTCGATCCCGTCGCAGTGCCGTATCCGGGCGCGGACAGCCCGGCGGTGACGAACGCGCTGCTGCATGGCGATCCCGCGGGCCGTGCCTGGCGACCGGCCGAGGCCGACGTGTCGATCCGCCCGGGCTGGTTCCATCACGCGGCCGAGGACGACAAGCTGAAGAGCGTCGAAGCGTTGAACGAAATCTGGTTCAACTCGGTCGGGCACAATTCGAAACTGTTGCTCAACGTGCCGCCGACGCGCGAAGGCCTGTTCCATGCGAATGATGTCGCGCGCTTGCGCGAGTGGCGCGTTGCGCGCGATGCGTTGTTCGCGCGCGATCTCGCGGCGGGCAAAAAGGTCGCGTGGAAGAAAACGGGCGAGCACAGCGCGGTCGCCGAAATCGATCTGGGTGCGGCCGTGCGCATCGGCATCGTGCGCCTCGCCGAAGACATCGTGCGTGGCCAGCGCGTATCGAAATACGTCTTGCACGGCGCGACCGACGGCGGCTGGACGGAACTCATGCGAGGCGAAACGATCGGTGCCTGCAAACTCGACCGCATCGCGCCGACGATGCTGCGCAGGCTGCGCGTGACGATCACCGATGCGATCGCGTCGCCGCTGCCGCTACGCATCGCGGCGTATCCGGGCGATGCAAGCTAGAGCATTTTCAAATCAAGCCTTAATACCCAAAGCGCGCCCCTCCGGATGCCACCACCCTCCCCCGCGCTGCCCGAAGGGCGAGCCACAGGAATGTGGCGAGTGCAAGCTGTCGCGAAGCGACTGAAGGGGGCGCTTTTTGTGACTGAAAAATCGAAAATGCCTTGAGCACAGTTGGCGCATGAGTAGAGACCTATTTCAAGGCATCCGGTTTGCGCGTTACCTCGTCGACCATGTTGCCGTTCTCGCGCACGAAGATGCGATCGACCGCCCCGCCTTTCGGCGCCGAGAACTCGAAGCGCAGGTCGCGTTCCCTGGCGAAGAACTGCGTCGGTGACAGGGCGAAGATCGCGAGCGTGAACGAATCCGAAGTCAGCTTGAGGTGCGATCCGTCGACGGCTACGTCGAAGTCCGCGCCTTGCCTGTTCGTGTAGCGGCCGGCCAGCCTCGACAGTGCCGCCGCTGACAGTTCGATCGCGGCGGGCGGCACGTACGCCACGCCGCCGTGCGAGTAGCTGAACACGCGGCTCATGCGCCAGCGGCCGTCGACGTATTCCCACAGATCGTCGAATTTGGCCTGTCCGGTCAGGTATTCGGGCTTGCCCGGTTCGGTAACGTAGAAGCGGTGATCGCCGACCAGCAGCGCGCGATTGCCGGCCATCGGATAGAACTTCACCGAGTCAGCGACCGCCTCGCGGCGCACGCGCTGGTCCGGGTTGCCACAGATGTTCTTCCTGATCGATTCGACCAGCGCCGCGCGCGATTTCGTCAATCCGCCCTTGTCGTGATAGAACTCGACGTCGGCGGTGAAGTAGTCGCCGGTCGTGGCGAGGTCGCAGGTGTTGTAGGTTTTCCAGAATGCCTCGTCCGCGGCGCGCACCGCCGTTTCGACATCGCCTGCGGGCGGGTTGGCACGCACGCTCGACGCGAGGAGCAACGACAGGAAAAAGGCAGAAACGGTTTTCATGGCGGCGGGCTCCTGTTTGCGTCATCGATCACCGCAGCATCCTATACTTCGCGCATGGCTCCGGCACCTATTTCACGCATGATTTCCGACGAAACCGAATCCGCGCCGACGAAACCCGTCTCGAAGCGCCTCAACAAACACATCGCCGGGACCGGCTGCTGCTCGCGGCGCGAAGCAGTCCGCCTAATGGCGGAAAAACACGTGGCGTGTTGATTTCCACGCAAAAGTGAACCGGATTTTCCGTTCGAAAATGAGCCACCCGATTGCGGGTTCAGCTTGGCTCACTGGATCGACTTTTCGGGGGCGCCACCTCCTTCCGGCCGGTCGTGACGTGGTGGCGTAAGCAGTAAACTTTCAAACCATTCGTCGAACCCCATGCGTGGCTAGTCAACTCTCCGAAAGCGAGGTCTCATGCAAGTCAGGGAAAGCACCATCGAGCAGGAGCTGATCGAAAAGCTCGGCGAGCTCAAGTACACGCTGCGCCCGGACATCCGCGACCGCGCGGCACTCGAACGCAATTTCCGCGAGAAGTTTCAGGAGCTGAACCGCGTCACCCTGACCGATGCCGAATTCCAGCGCCTGCTGGAAGAAATCGTCACGCCGGACGTGTTCACCGCCGCCCATACCCTGCGCAACCGCAACGCCTTCACCCGCGACGACGGCACGCCGCTGAACTACACGCTGGTCAACATCGGCGACTGGTGCAAGAACACCTTCGAGGTCGCCAGTCAGTTGCGTGTCAACACCGACTACAGCCACCACCGCTATGACGTTATCCTGCTCATCAACGGCGTGCCCGCGGTGCAGATCGAGCTGAAGACACTGGGCATCAATCCGCGCCGCGCGATCGAGCAGATCGTCGAATACAAGAACGACGCCGGCAACGGCTACAGCCGCACGCTGCTGTGCTTCATCCAGTTGTTCGTGGTCAGCAACCGCGACTCGACTTATTACTTCGCCAACAACAACGCGCGCCACTTCGCATTCAATGCGGACGAGCGGTTTCTGCCGATCTACGAATACGCCACCCCGGACAACACCAAGATCAAGGGCATCCACGCCTTCGCCGACGCATTCCTCGCCAAGTGCACGCTCGGGCAGATGATCAGCCGCTACATGGTGCTGGTGGCCAGCGAGCAGAAATTGTTGATGATGCGGCCGTACCAGATTTACGCGGTCAAGAACATCGTCGAGTGCATCGACAAGAACCTCGGCAACGGCTACGTCTGGCACACCACCGGCAGCGGCAAGACGCTCACCAGCTTCAAGGCATCCACGCTGCTCAAGGCCAATCCGGCCATCGAGAAGTGCCTGTTCGTGGTCGATCGCAAGGACCTCGATCGGCAGACCCGCGAGGAATTCAACCGCTTTCAGGAAGGCTGCGTCGAGGAAAACACCAACACCGGCACGCTGGTGCGCCGCATGCTCTCGGACGACGCGGCCGACAAGGTCATCGTCTGCACCATCCAGAAACTCGGCCTGGCGCTGGATGAAACCAGCAAGCGCAACAAGAGTCGCGAGAGGCGCGGCCAGGCAAGTCACGCCGAGCAGCTCGAAGCGCTGCGCGACAAGCGCATCGTCTTCATCTTCGACGAATGCCACCGCTCGCAGTTCGGCGAGAACCATCAGGCCATCAAGGATTTCTTCCCCAAGGCACAACTGTTCGGTTTCACCGGCACGCCGATCTTCGAGCAGAACGCCAGCACCAAGCGCATCGAGGGCGACGAGCAGACGCTCAAGACCACCGAAGACCTGTTCCAGCAATCCCTGCACGAATACACCATCACCCACGCCATCGAAGACAGGAACGTCCTGCGCTTCCATGTCGACTACTACAAACCGGACGGAAAGCACGCGCCCAAGGCCGGCGAAACGCTGGCCAAGCGCGCCGTGGTCGAGGCCATCCTCGCCAAGCACGATGCCGCTACCGGCGGGCGCCGTTTCAACGCCATCCTCGCCACCGCGTTCATAAACGACGCCATCGAATACTTCGAGCTTTTCAAAGAAGCGCAGGCGCAGAAGCAGCAGACCGATCCGGACTGGCAGCCGCTCAACATCGCCGCGGTGTTTTCGCCGCCGGCCGACGTCAGCGCCGATGTGAAGCAATTGCAGGAAGACCTGCCGCAGGAGCAGCAGGACAACAAGCAGGAGCCCGAGAAGAAGAAGGCAGCGCTCAAGGAAATCATTACTGACTACAATGCGCGCTTCGGCACCAATCACCGCGTTGAGGAATTCGACGCCTACTACCAGGACGTGCAGCAGCGCATCAAGGACCAGCAATTCCCGAATGCCGACCTGCCGAAAAAGGGTCGCGAGAAGCTCGACATCGTGATCGTGGTGGACATGCTGCTCACCGGCTTCGACAGTAAGTACCTCAATACGCTCTACGTGGACAAGAACCTCAAGCACCACGGCCTGATCCAGGCGTTCAGCCGCACCAACCGCGTGCTCAACGACACCAAGCCCTACGGCAACATCCTCGACTTCCGCGGCCAGCAGAAAGAGGTGGATGCCGCCATCGCGCTGTTCTCCGGCGCCAAGGCCGACAAGGCTCGCGAAATCTGGCTGGTGGACACCGCGCCCGTGGTCATCGAGAAATTGAAAACCGCGCGCGACGACCTCGACAGCTTCATGCGGTCGCAAGGCCTCACCGGCAAGCCGGACGACATCGCCAACCTCAAGGGCGACGCCGCGCGCGCCGCTTTCGTCGAGCACTTCAAGCAGGTGCAGAAACTCAAGACCCAGCTCGACCAGTACACCGACCTCACGCCCGAGCAGGAACAGGAAATCGAGCAGGTGCTGCCGCCCGACGAGCACAACGCGTTCCGCGGCGCGTATCTGGAAACCGCGCAGCGCCTGCGCGCGCAGCAGAACAAGCCGTCCGGCCAGAAAGACGAGGCGGTGGACCAGCTCGATTTCGAATTCGTGCTGTTCGCCTCCAGCACCATCGACTACGACTACATCATGAAGCTGATCGCCGACTACTCGGCGAAGACGCCCGGCAAGGCCAGCATGAGCCGCGAGCAGTTGATCGGCCTGATCGCCAGCGATGCCAAGTTCATGGACGAGCGCGATGACATCAGCGAATACGTGCGCGGTTTGAAGGCAGGCGAAGGGCTGGACGAAGCCGCGATCCGCGCCGGCTATGCGAAGTTCAAGGCCGACAAGGCCGCGAAGGAAATGGCCGCGCTGTCGGAGAAACACGGCCTGCGCGTGGCCGCGTTGCAGGCATTCGTCGATGCGATTCTTGCGCGCCGCATTTTCGATGGCGAAGCGCTGACCGAATTGCTCGCGCCGCTCGATCTCGGCTGGAAGGCGCGCGCGCAGAAGGAACTCGCGCTGATGGGCGATCTGCTGCCGCTGCTGAAGAAGCGCGCCGGCGGGCGCGAGATCGCAGGGCTGAATGCGTACGAGGAATGACGATGGCGAAGCAGGGCGCGAAGGGGGCGATGCCGAGGCTGCGGTTTCCGGAGTTTCGGAATGCACCGGAGTGGGAAAACGCGATCTTGGGGGATTTGTCGGAGGTTGTTCGTGGAGGCTCGCCACGTCCGATTGATGGCTTCCTTACGAATACCGCAGACGGCCTCAACTGGCTTAAGATTGGCGATGTGGACAAGGAGGCCAAATACGTCACTCACACGGCAGAGAAAGTCCGGCCTGAAGCGCTGAGTAAGACGCGAGTTGTAAATCCTGGAGACTTGATTCTCTCGAACTCGATGAGTTTCGGTCGGCCCTACATCCTTCAGATCAAGACGTGCATTCACGATGGCTGGATTGCCATTACCGGCATCGCCCAAAGGGCTGGTAGAGATTTCCTCTATTATTCGATCTCGGCACCCAGCAGCCAAAACTACTTTGTTGATAACGCTGCCGGGAGTGGGGTGCAGAATCTCAATGCAGACATCATAAAGGCGCTGCCGGTCTATTTCCCATCGCGCCCCGAGCAACAAAAAATCGCCGACTGCCTGACGTCGCTGGACGAGGTGATTGCCGCGCAGGCGCGAAAAGTGGAAGCGTTGAAGACGCACAAACGCGGCCTGATGCAGCAGCTTTTCCCCCGCGAAGGCGAAACCCGCCCCCGCCTCCGCTTCCCCGAGTTCCGCGACGCACCGGAGTGGATCACGCGTTCTCTCGGTGAATTGATGGTCATCGGCTCGTCAAGGCGTGTTCACGAATCCGATTGGGTGACAACCGGAGTTCCTTTCTATCGCGCCCGCGAGCTCGTCGCGATTGGCAAGGGCGAGCCTATAAATCCCCTTTTTATCAGTGAGGCTCTCTACGCTGAATTCTCGAGGCTCACGGGCGAGATTGATGAAGGCCAGCTACTGGTTACAGGTGTCGGATCAATCGGTATTCCATATCTGGTTAAAAGTGGTGATCGGTTCTACTTCAAGGACGGGAACATTATTTGGCTGAAGAATGGCCAAGTCGATCTTTCGGGTGATTTCTTGTTTCGACTATTTGAGTCGGAGTACGTGCAGGGCCAGATCGCAACGATGGCGGGTATCGGTACGGTTGGGACATACACCATCGAGAATGCAAAGCGGACAATCGCATCTTTTCCTGTAGACAAGCGCGAGCAACAACGCATCGCCGACTGTCTCTCTTTCCTCGACGTCCAAATCACCGCCGAATCCCGCCAGTTCGCCGCCTTCAAGACCCACAAGCAGGGCCTGATGCAGCAGTTGTTCCCGTCGCCGGAAGACGTCGCCGCATGAGCGAGCTGATCCTCTACACCAGCGAAGACGGCGCCAGCCGCATCCAGCTGCGCGCCGACGGCCAGACCGTGTGGCTGACGCAGCTGGAAATGGCCGAGTTGTTCCAGACCAGCAAGCAGAGCATCTCGCTGCACCTGAAAAACATAATTGAAGACAAAGAGTTGGAGGCGGGGGCAACTGTCAAGGAATCCTTGACAGTTCAAACCGAAGGCGGCCGCGAGGTGCGGCGCCCGGTCATGCTCTACAACCTCGACGCCATCCTCGCCGTGGGCTATCGCGTGCGCTCGCCGCGCGGCGTGCAGTTCCGCCGCTGGGCCAGCACTGCGCTCAAGGAATACCTGCTCAAGGGCTTCGTCATGGATGACGAGCGCCTGAAAAACCCGGACGGACGTGCCGACTACTTCGACGAGATGCTGGCGCGCATCCGCGACATCCGCGCGTCGGAAAAGCGCTTCTACCAGAAGGTGCGCGACCTGTTCGCGCTGAGCGTGGACTACGACAAGAGCGACCGCGCCACGCAGACTTTTTTCGCCACCGTGCAGAACCTGCTGCTGTACGCGGTGACTCGGCAAACCGCGGCGGAACTCATCGTGGCCCGCGCCAACGTCGACGACCCGCATTTCGGCCTGCGCGCATGGAGCGGCGGCCAGGTGCGCAAGCAGGACATCGTGGTCGCCAAGAATTACCTGAGCATCGACGAGATCGACACCCTCAATCGGCTGGTGGTGATCTTCCTGGAAACCGCGGAGCTGCGAGCCAAGAACCGGCAGAAAATCCCCATGCGGTTCTGGATGGAAAATGTGGGCCAGATCATCAGTTCCAATGGCTTTCCCCTGCTGGCGAATGCTGGCTCCATCAGCCACACGCAGATGGAAACGCAAACCGCCGAGCGCTATCTCGCTTTCGACACGCAACGCAAACAGCAGGAAGCGCAGGCGGCTGATGCGGCGGACGAGGCTGAATTGACTATGTTGGAAAGCAAGATCAAGGGGCGCCGGAAGCCATGACACGAGCTAACCAGAAGCAGCCAGGCAAAGAGGTGCGTCGTGACCTTCCTTGATCTTTCTGCATTGGCGAAGCACCTTCGCGAGGAATTGGACAGGAAGAGGTTTGTCCTGCTCTATGCCTATAACGGCACGGGCAAGACTCGACTCTCAACTGCGTTCAAGGACTTGGGCAAGCAAGGCGACGAGCGCGACACTCTGTACTTCAACGCATTCACGGAAGACCTTTTCCAGTGGGACAACGATCTTGCCAACGATCGCGAGCGCGTGCTGAAGATCAATCGGGACTCCCGCTTCTTCGCTGGGCTGGCTGAGCTGGAGATGGACAACCGCATCCGCCCGCTGCTGAGTCGTTACGCCGACTTCGATTTCCGCATTGATACGATCGATTGGGAAGTGAGTTTCTCGCGAGAGGTGGAGAGCAACGGAACCACGACGACGGTGGAGGACATTAAAGTCTCGCGCGGCGAGGAGAACATCTTCATATGGTGTTTCTTCCTGGCCATCCTTCAGCTGGTATTGGACAAAGCTGAGGCCTACAAGTGGGTGAAGTATGTCTACATTGACGATCCCATTTCATCGTTGGATGAACACAACGCCATCACTGTTGCCAATCATCTTGGTCAGATGCTGCTGAAGGCCGGAAGCAACACGCCGCCAACCGTGATTTCCTCGCATTACACGCTGTTCTTCAACGTGCTGGGGAATGAGCTCAAGAAGAAGGCGAAGAAGTATCTGCTGTGCCGGGACGTGGCAGGTGCGGGCTTCGTGCTTCGCGACACGGGTAACACACCGTTCTTCCAGCATGTTTCCAATTTGTCCGAACTGGAAGATGCGCAGAAAAGCGGAAAACTTTACACGCACCACTTCAATATGCTGCGTTCGATCATGGAGAAGACGGCCAGTTTTCACGGCTATGCGAATTTCGGCGACTGTGTGCGCCCGAGCGACGACGATGCAGACAAGACCCTGCATACGCGGGTGGTCAACATCATGAGCCACGGCAATTATTCCCTTTACGAGCCAATCGAAATGCTCGAAGAGAACAAAGCGCTGTTCCGCACAATTCTCGATGACTTCCGCAAGGCCTTTCCGTTCAATCCCAACCCGTTCAATCAAAGCCAACAGGCGGATGCCGAATGACAGAGAACGACCAGAAACAACTCGGCAAAACTCTCTGGGCCATTGCCGACCAGCTGCGCGGCAGCATGAACGCGGACGACTTCCGCGACTACATGCTGTCGTTCCTGTTCCTGCGCTATCTCTCGGACAACTACGAGGCGGCGGCGAAGAAGGAGCTGGGAGCGGATTTTCCGAAAATCATCGATGGCGAGGCGATCACGCCGTTGCAGCGGTGGTACGAGGAGAACGAGAACGATGTCGGCGAGTTCGAGAAACAGATGCGCCGCAAGGTGCATTACGTCATCGAGCCACAGTACTTGTGGGGCAACATTGTCCAACTGGCGAAGGAGCAGAACGACGATCTGCTGAATACCCTGCAGAAAGGCTTCAAGTACATCGAGGAAGAGTCGTTCGAAAGCCAATTCCAGGGCTTGTTCTCGGAGATCAATCTTGCTTCGGACAAGCTGGGGCGCAAGTACGCCGACCGCAATGCCAAGCTGTGTTCGATCATCAGTGAAATCGCGCGGGGCATGGCGCTGTTTTCCACCGACACCGACACGTTGGGCGACGCCTACGAATACCTGATCGGCCAGTTCGCCGCCGGCTCCGGCAAGAAGGCCGGCGAGTTCTACACGCCGCAGCAGATTTCGAACATTCTCTCCGCGATCGTCACGTTGGACAGTCAGGAGCCCGCCACCGGCCCGCGCAGCAAGCTGGACGGCGTGTTCGATTTCGCCTGCGGTTCGGGTTCGCTGCTGCTCAACATCCGTCACCGCATCAAGGAAAATGGCGGCAGCATCGGCAAGATTTTCGGGCAGGAATACAACGTCACCACCTACAACCTCGCGCGCATGAACATGCTGCTGCACGGGGTGAAGGACACCGAGTTCGAAATTTTCCACGGCGACACGCTGAAGAACGATTGGGACTGGCTGCGCGAAACCAACCCGGCGAAGAAGCCGCAATTCGACGCCGTGGTCGCCAATCCACCTTTCAGCTACCGCTGGGAGCCGAAGGATGAAGCGAGTCAGGACGCGCGCTTCAAGAATCACGGCGTGGCGCCGAAAAGCGCCGCCGATTTCGCCTTCCTGCTGCACGGCCTGCATTACCTCAAGGACGACGGCGTGATGGCGATCATCCTTCCGCACGGCGTGCTGTTCCGCGGCGGCAAGGAGGCGGACATCCGCACCAAGCTGCTCAGCGACGGCCACATCGACACCGTGATCGGCCTGCCGGCCAACCTGTTCTATTCCACCGGCATCCCTGTGTGCATTCTGGTGCTGAAGAAGTGCAAGAAGCCCGACGACGTGCTGTTCATCAACGCCGCCGAGCATTTCACCAAGGGCAAGCGCCAGAACCAGCTGAGCGACGAACACATCGAGCGGATTGTCTCGACTTACCGGAATCGAACGGAGCAGGAGCGCTATTCACGCCGCGTGCCGATGCGGGAAATAGTCGACAACGACTACAACCTCAATATCTCGCGCTATGTCAGCACCGCGGAGTCCGAGCAGGAGATCGACCTCAAGGCCGTGCACGCCGACTTGGCGGCGATCGAATTGGAGATCGCTGGTGCGAAGGAGCGCCACAACGCTTTTCTCATGGAGTTGGAGCTGAGTCCTTTGCCTTGAGATCGGCGATTCGTTCGGATTTCTCAGAAATCGATGAAATAGCCGCCGTTCACCGGAATATTCGCACCTGTGATGAAACCCGATTCGTCGGCGGCGAGGAAGGCGACCACGCGCGCGATTTCGGACGGCTCGCCGAGGCGGCCGACCGGGATGCCCGCGACGATCTGGTTGCGCACGTTTTCGGGGATCGCGCGCACCATCGCGGTGTTGCAGTAGCCGGGCGACACGCTGTTGACGGTCACGTTCTTGCGTGCCACTTCGCGCGCCAGCGCCATCGTGAAGCCGTGCATGCCGGCCTTGGCCGCGGAATAGTTGGTCTGGCCGAACTGGCCGGTCTGGCCGTTGACCGAGGAGATGTTGACGATGCGGCCGAAGCCGCGCTCGCTCATGCCGTCGATGACGTTGCGGCACATGTTGAACACGCCGTCGAGGTTGATCTTGAGCACGTCGACCCACTGCTGGGGCGACATCTTGCGCAGCGTGGTGTCGCGCGTGATGCCGGCGGCGTTGACGAGGATGTCGACCGGGCCGTGCCTTGCTTCGACCTGCTTGACCAGAGCGGCGCAGGCGTCGAAGTCGGCGACGTTGAACGGCTCGAAGAAGATGCGGCCGGCGTAGTCCTCGATTTCTTTTTCGAACTCGGTCAGGCGCTCCGGGCGGCTGCCGAGATCGGCGGCGATCGCCACGCAGCCGGCGTCCGCCAGGTGCTTGCAGATTTCGGTGCCGAGCCCGCCGATGCCACCGGTGACCAGCGCGATGCGTTTCTTCATGCCTGCCTCGTCAAAAAAAATCCCATCGCTCGGGATGGGTTTGGTGTCGTTGCTGCGCCGAATTTGCTGCGCAGCGGAATCGAATGTCGCGATGCGGGTTCAGGGCTTGCCGTCTTTCTTCGCGGCGCCGGGCTGGGCATGCGCGGAAGCGGCGGCGGTCTTGAGAAAATTGTCCTGCACCGATTTCCACAGATCGAGGTTGCGTTCGGTCATGTCGTTGAGCATCGACCACGGAGTCTGCCCGAGGAGGTTGCTCAGCTGGCTGCGGAACTTGCCCTGTTGCTCGAGGAAAATTTGCAGGCTCTTCTCGAGATAGCTGCCCATGAAGCCCTGCATCGAGTCGCCGTAGAACCGGATCACCTGCGACAGCAGCTGCGTGGTGAACATCGGCTGGCCGTGGCCTTCGTGCTCGGCGATGATCTGCAGCAGCACGGTGCGGGTCAGGTCTTCGCCGGTCTTGGCGTCGCGGACTTCGAAATGGTCGCCGTCGAGCACGAGCTGGCGGACTTCCTCGAGCGTGATGTAGCTCGAAATCTCCGTGTCGTACAGGCGGCGGTTCGGATATTTTTTGATGATGCGGACTTGTGCCATGCCGCAAAACTAACAGATTGTGATGCGCCGCACCAGTGCATTGCTGCGCAGCATGGCGAAAACGCCTCGCGGCGGACGCCGGGGACAAAGCACGGCGGAGCGCGATTCCCGGGGCTCAATGGTCGCGCTGGAGCGCGTAGTCGGCGAGGGCGAAGAGCGCGTCGCGCGCGTCGGATGGCGGCAGTGCAGCGAGGTCGGCCTTGGCGGCATCGGCATAATGCTGCGCCTTCGCCTGCGCCCGCGCGATCGCGCCGGTGTCGCGGATCGCGGCGACGATGTTATCGAGCGAATCGAGTCCGCCCGTTTCGATCGCGTGGCGCAGGCTGGCGGCCTGTTCGGCCGGCGCGCTCTCGATCGCATAGATCAGCGGCAGCGTCGCCTTGCCTTCGGCGAGGTCGTCGCCGATGTTCTTGCCGAGCGTGCCGGCGTCGCTGACGTAGTCGAGCACGTCGTCGGCGATCTGGAAGGCGTAGCCGAGATTCAGGCCGTAGTCGTACAGCGCCTGCTCTTGCGCGGCGGGCATGCCGGCGAGCACGCCGCCGAGGCGCGTCGCCGCGGCGAACAGCACCGCGGTCTTGCGTTCGATGACGCGCAGATAGGCCGCTTCGTCGACGTCGGGATTGCGGATGTTGAGCAGCTGCAGCACCTCGCCTTCGGCGATGCGGTTGGTCGTGTCGGCGAGGATGCGCATGACCGGCATCGAGTCGAGTTCGACCATGAGCTGGAACGAGCGCGAATAGAGGAAATCGCCGACGAGCACGCTGGCCGCGTTGCCCCAGAGCGCGTTCGCGGTCTCGCGCCCGCGGCGCAGGTCGGATTCGTCGACGACGTCGTCGTGCAGCAGCGTGGACGTGTGGATGAACTCGATCACCGCGGCGAGCTGGACTTGATCCTTGCCGGAATAGCCGGCGGCCTGCGCGGCGAGCAGGTGCAGCATCGGCCGCAGCCGCTTGCCGCCGCCGCCGACGATGTGCTCGGCGATCCGGTTGATCAGGACCACGTCGGAGGCGAGCCGCGCGCGGATCAGCGCGTCGACCCGCGCCATGCCCGGCGCGGCCAGCGCCTGCGCGTCGGCGAAGCGAGTGACGGCGGATTCGGGAGGCAGGGCGCGGACGCTGGACATGAGCAGGGCAGGAAAATTATGCATGGATTGTAGCAGGCGAACGCGATTGTCCGTGCAGCCGTGCAGGCATTATCCTCGCCGCATGCCGAAGCAATACGACATGGGCGGCCGCGCCGGACGCGGTCAGGGCACCGGCGCGGCGCGCGCGCAATTCGCCGAGCCGCCGCCGAAACAGAATCTGCGCGAGCGTCTGGCGGCCCTGCGCAACGTGCCGCCGTACCTGCGCAGCATCTGGCGGACGAGCCGGCGGCTCAGCGTCGCCACGATCGCGCTGCGGCTGCTGCGCGCGCTGCTGCCGGTGGTCACGCTGTACGTCGGCAAGCTGATCGTCGACGAGGTCGCCCGGTTCGTGCAGGCGGGCGGCCACGCCGATCTGGCCGCGCGTTTCGCGAACGGCGAGCTGTACCGCCTGTGGTGGCTGCTCGGGTGCGAGTTCGCGCTCGCGGTCGCCGCCGACATCCTCGGCCGCATCGTTTCGCTGGTCGATTCGCTGCTCGGCGAGCTGTACACGAACGCGACCAGCGTGCGCCTGATGGAGCACGCGGCCTCGCTCGATCTCGAGGACTTCGAGGATGCCGACCTGCAGGACCGCCTCGACCGCGCGCGCCGCCAGGTCGCGATGCGCAACGCGCTGATGTCGCAGCTGCTCGGCCAGGCGCAGGACGCGGTCACGATCGTCAGCTTCGCCGTCGGCCTGCTCGTGTACACGCCGTGGCTGATCGCGCTGCTGTTCGTCGCACTCGTGCCGGTGTTCGTCAGCGAACTGCATTTCAACGCGGAAAGCTATGCGGTCAACCATCAGTGGACGCCGGAGCGGCGCGAACTCGACTACCTGCGCATGGTCGGCGCCAGCGCGACGATGGCGAAGGAGGTCAAGAGCTTCGGCCTGTCCGCGTTCCTCGTCGAGCGCTACAGGACGCTGTCGCAGGCGATCTACCGCGCCAACCGCCGGATCGCGCTGCGCCGCGCGGGCTGGGGCGGCGTGTTCACGACGGTCGGCACGATCGGCTACTACTCGGCCTACGCGCTGATCGCCTGGCGCACGGTGAACGGCACGTTCACGATCGGCGACCTGACCTTCCTCTCGGCGTCGTTCCGCCGCCTGCGCGGCCTGCTCGAAGGCCTGCTCTACGGATTCTCCAACGTCGCCGGGCAGGCGCTGTACCTCGACGACCTGTTTTCGTTCTTCGAGATCGAACCCGAGATCGTCTCGCCCGACAATCCGCTGCCGTTTCCGCATCCGATCCGCGACGGCTTCGTCTTCGAGAACGTCGGTTTCCGCTATCCGGGCGCCGAGCGCTGGGCCGTGCGCAATCTCGATTTCACCCTGAAGGCCGGCGAAGTCATCGCGCTGGTCGGCGAAAACGGCGCGGGCAAGACGACGATCGTGAAACTGCTCGCGCGCCTGTACGAGCCCGACGAAGGCCGCATCCTGCTCGACGGCCGCGATCTGCGCGAGTACGCGCTCGACGACCTGCGCGCGAACGTCGGCGTGATCTTCCAGGACTTCGTGCGCTACTACTTCACCGCCTCCGACAACATCGCCGTCGGCCGCATCGAGGGCCGCGAGGATGCGGAACGCATCGCCGCCGCCGCGCAAAGCGGCCTCGCCGACGGCGTGATCGCGAAGCTGCCCAAGGGCTACGCGCAGAGGCTCGGAAAACTGTTCCGCGACGGCGTGGAATTGTCCGGCGGCGAATGGCAGAAGATCGCGATCGCGCGCGCCTACATGCGCGATGCGCAGCTGTTGATCCTCGACGAGCCGACCGCGGCGCTCGATGCGCGTGCGGAGTTCGCCGTGTTCCAGCGTTTCAAGGATCTGGCTGAACGCAAGAGCGCGGTCATCATCTCGCACCGCTTCTCGACCGTGCGCATGGCCGACCGCATCGTCGTGCTCGAGCACGGGCGCATCATCGAGTCGGGGACGCACGCGGAATTGCTCGCGCGCCAGGGGCACTACGCCGAGCTGTTCGAGCTGCAGGCGGCGGGGTATCGTTGATCATGCCCGCCGCGTCCGCCGCATGACCGCACCTCTGGCCTTCTCCGACGAAGTGCGCCGTGCACGCGCCGATGCGCGGCCGCTGGTCGCGCTCGAGTCGACGATCATCACGCACGGCATGCCGTATCCGCAGAACCTCGAGACGGCGCGCCGCGTCGAGGCACAGGTGCGCGCGGCGGGCGCGGTGCCCGCGACGATCGCGGTGATCGGCGGGCGCATCCGCATCGGCCTGTCGGACGCCGAACTCGAAACGCTGGGCCGCGCGCGCGAGGTGATGAAACTGTCGCGCGCCGACCTTGCGGTTTGCCTGGCCGACGGCCGCACCGGCGCGACCACGGTCGCCGCGACGATGATCGCCGCCTCGCTCGCCGGCATCGACGTGTTCGCCACCGGCGGCATCGGCGGCGTGCATCGCGGCGCAGAGTCGTCGTTCGATGTTTCCGCCGACCTGCACGAACTCGCGCAGACGCGCGTGACCGTGGTCAGCGCCGGCGCCAAGGCCATCCTCGACTTGCCGAAGACGCTGGAAGTGCTGGAGACGCTCGGCGTGCCCGCGATCGCGGTCGGCCAGCGGGAATTCCCGGCATTCTGGTCGCGCTCGTCGGGGCTGGTCGCGCCGCTGCGGCTGGACAGCGCGGGCGAGATTGCGGCCGCGCATTTGATGCGCGCGCGCCTGGGCCTGCCCGGCGGCCAACTCGTCGCCAATCCGATTCCGCGCGAGGCCGAGATTCCGCGCGAACTGATCGTGCCGGTCATCGAGCAAGCGCTGGCCGATGCCGCGCGCGAGGGTATCGCCGCCAAGGCGGTGACGCCGTTCCTGCTGCAGCGCCTGTTTGATTTGACCGAGGGGCGCTCGCTTGCGGCCAACATCGCGCTGGTGCTCGACAACGCGCGTCTGGCAGCAGAAATAGCCGCCGAGATCGTGCGTCGGCGAACGGCTGATGCGGGGTCCGCATTATGATTTGTAAAGCCACCTCGAAAAATTCTTCTTTGCTCGTCACCCCGGTGGCTTTCACCAGCCGAAGGGCGGGTCAAGCCGAGATCCAGCGCCTGTGTCTTTCAAAGGCGTGAAAGTCACTGGATTCCGGCTTTCGCCGGAATGACGGAGTTTCTTGGGCGCCACAAATTTTCCGTTCCATTCGTACCGAGGGAAATTCGATGAAAGTGAACCGCATCGCCTTACTGTTTTCCGCCGCGTTTGTCGTATTTTCTTTCGCGGCCAGGGCCGACACGCCGCCGCTGACGCCCGACATCCCGAAAAACTTCAGCGTGCCGACGCAGAACTACGACTACGTCAAGCGCGTGGCGATGATTCCGATGCGCGACGGGACCAAGCTGTATACGGTCATCATGGTGCCGAAGGGCGCGCACAACGCGCCGATGATCCTGACGCGCACGCCGTACAATGCGGCCAAGCGCGCCGAGCGCGAGGTCAGCGGCAGCATGCTCGCATCCCTGCCGCAGGGCGACGAAGTGTTCGTCAAGTCCGGCTACATCCGCGTGTTCCAGGACGTGCGCGGCAAGCACGGCTCCGAAGGCGATTACGTGATGACGCGGCCGCTGATCGGCCCGCTCAACAATTCCAAGGTCGATCATTCCACCGACGCCTGGGACACGATCGACTGGCTGGTGAAGAACGTGAAGGAGTCGAACGGCAAGGTCGGCATGCTCGGTTCGTCGTACGAGGGCTTCACCGTCGTCATGGCGCTGGTCAACCCGCATCCCGCGCTCAAGGTCGCCGCGCCGGAAAGCCCGATGGTCGACGGCTGGATGGGCGACGACTGGTTCCACTACGGCGCGTTCCGGCAGCCCAATTTCGACTACATCTCGGGCCAGACCACCGCGCGCGGCGAGGGCAAGAAGATCGTGCGCGAAAGCTTCGACGACTACGACAATTTCCTGCGCGCGGGCTCGGCCGGCGATTTCGCGCGCGCGGCCGGGCTCGACCAACTCGGCTTCTGGCGCAAGATCACCGAGCATCCGGCCTACGACGGATTCTGGAGCGAACAGGCGCTCGACAAGACGATGGCGGCCACGCCGCTCAAGGTGCCGACGATGTGGCTGCAAGGCCTGTGGGACCAGGAGGACATGTGGGGCGCGATCCACAGCTATCCCGCGATGGAATCGAAGGACACCCACAACGACAGGAACTTCCTCGTCATGGGCCCGTGGCGGCACAGCCAGGTCAACTACGACGGCACCTCGCTCGGGCCGCTGCAATGGGACGGCGACACCGCGCTGCAGTTCCGTCGCGACGTGCTCAAGCCGTTCTTCGACCAGTACCTCGTCGACGGCGCGGCGAAAGCCGATACGCCGCCGGTATACATTTACAACACCGGCGAGAACCATTGGGACCGCTACGCCTCGTGGCCGCTGAGCTGCGCCGACGGCTGCGCGGCGAAGCCGAAGCCGCTGTACCTCGCCGCGAAGCAGGGCCTGTCGTTCGACGCGCCGGCCGCGGACGCGAACGCCTTCGACGAATACGTCTCCGACCCGGCCAAGCCCGTGCCGTACCAGCCGCGTCCCGTGCACTTCGCCGATCACGACGCGTGGACGCGCTGGCTCGTCGTCGACCAGCGCTTCGCCGACGGCCGCCCCGACGTGCTGACCTGGGTCAGCGAGCCGCTCAAGCAGCCGCTGCACATCGGCGGTGCGCCGCAGGTCAACCTCGTCGCCTCGACCAGCGGCAGCGACAGCGACTGGGTGGTCAAGCTGATCGACGTCTATCCCGACACTATGCCGTCGCGCCCCGAGATGGGCGGCTACGAACTCGGCATATCGATGGACATCTTCCGCGGCCGCTACCGCACGGGTTTCGAAAAGCCCGAGGCGATCGCCGCGAACCAGCCGCTGGTCTACCGATTCGGCCTGCCGACCGCGAACCACGTGTTCGAGCCGGGCCACCGCATCATGGTGCAGGTGCAGTCGAGTTGGTTCCCGCTCTACGACCGCAACCCGCAGACCTTCGTGCCGAACCTGTTCTTCGCCAAGCCGGGCGACTACGTCAAGGCCACGCAGCGCGTCTATCGCGGCGGCGCGAACGCGAGCTACGTCGAGCTGCCCGTGGCGCCGTAGTTCGGTTGTCCCCCTCGTTCACGCGGCGCGCGCGAACGAGAGGCAGGAGCCACCCGTCGGCGCGGGCGCGAACCGCTCAGGTTCCCGTTCGTCGGCTGCCGGATCGATGGCGGCGCATTCCGAACCAGCCGAGCGCCGCGGCGAGCGCGAGCAGCCCGATCGGCGCGAGCATCGGCGCCGCGACGGCTATGCCGTTCGCGGGAACGACGACGGCGGAGACGACCACGCTGACCGGATCGCTCGCGCTCGCGGCGTAATCGGCATCGCCCGAATACCGGGCGATGACGGTGTGCGTGCCGACGGCGAGGCTGCTGGTGGCGAGCGTTGCCGTGGTGCCGTTCAGCGACGCGCTGCCGAGCGCGGTGGCGCCCTCGAAGAAGGTGACGCTGCCGCCGGGGGCGGCGGCGATCGCCGCCCCGGGCTTGCCCGATTCGGCCGCGGCGCGCTCTTTCGCCGGAACGGCATTGAGAACCGACGCAGCGCCGACGGTGGCGACGAACTGGACGCTGTGCCCGAACGTGGCGCTGGTCGGGCTCGCGCTCAGCGTCGTGGTCGTGGCGACCTTGTCGGGCGGCGCCGGTCCGCCAACGATCTGCACGCACGGCGAGAACTCCGAGACGGGGTGCTGGAATCCGCCTGCCGGAATCGGCGCGAGGGCGACGCCGCTGACGTAGGCGTACGTCGATACGTCGAGGGCCAAGGCGTTGTGCCAGGTCCAGTCGGCGTGGCCGCTCGCATCGGTGGTCACCTCGACATACGCATGGTCGAGCGGAGCGGGGAAGCGGCTCTGGCCGAGGCGGCTCGCGTCGCATTGCGAATCGAACGCGAAGTAGATGTCGATCAGCGTGTTCGGGGTCGTGTCGATGCTGCCGCTGAAGGTGGTGCCATCGGTGGCATTCGAGGTCGCCGACGCGATCACGGGCGAGTTCTGGCCGAGGTTGGCGCCGCCGTCGGCGTCGCCGGGATCGTTCGGCGTCGGCCCCGCGGCCGCGATGTCGATCGCGAGTCCGACGTTGTCGGCGATGATGCTGCCGAGCACATCGACGTCGACCAGCGCATTGTCCTCGACGCGGACGCCGGCGCCGCCGTTGTGCTGGATCGCGTCCCAGTGGCCGGGATCGCCCTGCGCGGAACCGGCGTAGCGCAGGCCGTGGCCGGTGTTGCCGAGCGCGCTGCCGCCGACGCCGACGCCGACCCAGAGGAGGCCCGTGAGGTCGGCGCTGGCGCTGTCGTCGACATCGATGCCGTTGCCGCCGTTGGCGACGACGACGCAGATTCCGACCGACGCGCGCGCGCCGCCGCGCAGTTCGATGCCGTTGCCGCCGTTGCCGAGCGCGTGCGTGCCGCTGGCGTCGGCACCGATGTAGGCGTAGTCGCAGCCGACATCGGGACTCGATCCATTCGTCGAGGCGCCTTGCGCATGGACGCCGGCGCCCGTATTGCCCGAAACCAGCGTGAGGCTGGCCGGGCCGCCGCCGCCGATTCTGGGATAGACGTATCCGTCGTGGCTGACCTGGATGCCGACGCCGTTGCCGAGCGCGGACGTGCCGCTGGCGTCGGTGCCGATGTAATCGCCATCGATGTCGGCGAGGATGTAGCCGGTCAGCCGGATGCCGCTGCCGCCGAAGCGGTTGATGACGAGCCCGCTCAGCGTCACGTCGATCGAGCTGCTGTTTTCGAAGGCCAGGCCGTCCGCGCCTGCGCCGGCCAGGCTGCCGTCCAGCTCGATCAGCAGCACCGCGTTGCTGCCGCCGACGAGTGTGTGCGACGTATTGTTCTGCGGGCCACTCGCGATCGTGTTTGCCGTGGCGCCAGGCTGGGTGAAGCCGTCGATCGCCACGTCCTTGGCGATCGACGGCAGCGCCGACGCCGGCTGGATCGTATGCACGCCACTGCCGGCGATATTGAAGGCGATGGTGTCGCTGTCGCCGAACGTGCCGGGACTCTGCGCGATGATGTTCGGATCGCCCAGATCGCTGCCCGCGTTGACCGCCGTGATCGCCTCGCGCAGCGTGACCTTGCCGTCGTTCGGGGCGACGCCGTCGTCGGTCGAGTCGACGGTGATCGTGGCCGCGAAGACGGGGGCGGCCATCGCCAGGAACAGCACGCAGCACAGCGCGGCGCGCACGGTGCGGTTTGGGGTAGTCATCATTGCGATCCTCTGTATGTCGAACGAAGCATGCTTATACGATCTGCTGACAAAAGCTCTTGAGCCTGGTTGGATTCATCGACCTGCAAAAGCGCCCCCTTCAGTCGCTTCGCGACAGCTTCCCCCGCAAGCGGAGGAAGCGAAGATTTTCCTTCCCCTGCGCGCAGCGCAGGGGAAGGGGCCCGCAGGGCGGAAGGGGGCGCTCTTCCCTGCGTTTCTTCGTGTCGAGGTCTTTCGGTCTTGCTTTGTCAACCGATCGCATAAGCATGGAACGAAGGAACTGTTCGACATACCCATACAGGAAACGGCGCCGAATCCGGCAACGCACGCCACTCAAGCCCGCTCGCCCGCGAAAAGCGTGCGGGGGAGGGCTCAAGTTCGGAACACCGGCGTTGCCGCACGAAAACGGCCGCGCAGGTTACGGCTGCGCCGCCGCGACGAACGCCGCGGCGTGCCGGCGCCGCGGCCAGGCGGCCCGCTCGCGCGATTGCAGCGCCTGCATCTGCGTGCGCATCGCGGCGAATTCGCGGTTCAGCGCAGCGAGGTCCCCGGCGGCGGATTCCAGCGCGGCGACGCGCGCCTGCTGCGCCGCGAGTTCGCTGCGCAGCGCGTCGATCTGCGCGTCCTTGGCCGCGTTCGATTGCTTGAGCGTGGCCAGCGATTCTTCGAGTTTGGCATTGAGGCCCTGGATCGCCGCGAGCGCGACGCCGTCGGCATCGACGGTGCTGATGTGGCGTTCGTCCTCGCCGACCTCGAACGCCGCGCGGAAATCCTGCGCGATCGCGCCGATGTGGCGGATCGAAGGGTCCTGCTGCTTGTAGTGCCAGGTCGTCATCGGCATGGCGACGAGGCGGTCGAGCAGCGCGCGCGTATCGACCGGCGCGAACGCATCCTTGGCGGTGCGGTCGGAGAGCGTGCTCCAGGCGCCGGCGCCGTGGGTCAAGTGGACCCCAGGCCAGTCGCTCTGGTCCGCGGTGGCGGTACTGCCGGTGTAGAACGTCGTGCTGCTGTCGGCCAGCACCATGAACTGGTGTTTGTATGGATTGACCACCGGGGCAGTGCCGTCGCCGAAGACGAACGAGCCATCGGCCTCATTGCCGGCACCGTCGGAGTGGGTTTGGGCGTTGTTACCCATTGCCACAGAGCCTTGTCCACTCGCCGTCGTGAACTCGCCCATCGCGGTCGAAGAATCGCCGCTCGCCTTCGTGTTAAAGCCCATCGCGGTCGAATTGAAGCCGCTCGCCATGGTGCTAATGCCCATCGCGGTCGAATAGGAGTTGCTCGCCGTCGTGACTCTACCCATCGCGATCGAGTAGGGGCCGATGTTTCCGTCGTTCCATTCCGTGGAATCGACGAATCCAGCGCGAAACGCCGCCTTGGCCGGATACCACATCATGCGTGCGCCAGTTCCTTCTGCCGGAATGCTGCCCGTACTCAAGGTGCCGCTCGCTAGCAGACCGCCATCGGCAAAGGCTTGCAGCAGATTGTTTGCCGCCGCTGTATTCGTGCTGTCGTAACGCAATGTCTGGTTGACCGTGCCGGCGGGCAGCGTCGCGCCGCTGGCGCTCGCGCAGACCCAGCCGCTGCCGTCCCACTGCGCGATCTGGTTCGCGTCGCAGGTTTGCGGTAATCGATACGTCGGCGCGACGGCGAACGTGGTGCCGGTCAGGGTCAGGCCGGTGGAGGCGGTATAGGCCGGGCCGCTGCCGCCGCCAGCGCACGGGCCGAGCAACCCCGCGCCGCTGATGCACAGGCCGGTGGATTGCGCCGCGCTGGCGGGCACGCCGGGCAGCGTGATCGCACCGGACTCCTGCACGCGCAGGCGCTCGTTGGCGCCGGCGGCGTCCTTGACCACGAAGCCGCTGCCCGCGGCGGGCTGCACGGTGACGTCGGCGCCGCGTGCGGCGGTGCCGGCGATCAGCGTCGTGGCGATGGCGGCGCAGAGTTTCGTGAGGTTGGGCGACATGGGCGGCTCCTTCGGTTCGATGCGTGATTTCTTGTCTGTTCGTCGTTTCTTTTGCCCGTCATTCCCGCGCGCTCCTGGCGGGAATCGTAGGGGCGCGGTTCATCGCGGCCCCGCGGGCGGATTGCGGCGTTTCCATGCGAAGGCGCCGAGCAGCGCGGCGAGCAGCAGGGCGGCCCAGCGCCGGCGCGGGCACGGGCGCGCCGCCGCCGGAGACGATTACGGCGGTGACGAACCAGTTGGTCAGATTGCCGCCGTCGACCGATTGGAAACTGGCCGCCGATCCGGGCGCGATGGTCGCGCCGCTGGCCTTGTCGTCGCGCGCGTCGACCCAGGCGATGGTCTGCGCCGCGGCCGTGCTCACGTTCAGCAAGGCCTGCTGGCCGGCCGCGGAACTGAGCACGCCGAGCAGATGGCCGGCCGCGCCTTGCAGGGTCAGCGCGTGCGCCACGCTTTGCGTCAGAGCGGCCGGCAGCACGAGCTGCTTGCCGGTCGCGCTGGCGACGACGAGGTCGTAGAAGCTCGTCGCGCCGGAGACGGTGCTCGTGCCGCCGCCGCAGGCATCGACGATCGACACGCGGCTCGCGCCCGGCACGAACGCGCCCGCATCGGAAAAATCGCCGCCGAGCGCGAACCGACCGGCGCCAGCGGTGAGGCTGCCGCCGGTGATGGCAAGGTTCGCGATCCCGGCGACGCTGCCGCTGCCGCTTGCGGCGGAACCGGCGATGATCCAATCCGAACAGCCGAGGTCGAGCGCGCCGTCGCCGACGTGGAGCGACGAGCCCGCGCCGACCGTGAGCGCAGCCAAGGCCGGCGCGCTCGCGAGGGTCGACAGCATCGCCGCCGCGGCGATCGCCGCGCCGCGGCGCGCGGATTTCGTGGTCATCGCTCGTCTCCCGACGGGGGAAGGCTGTGCTGCCTGTCGCCGGACCACGAGGCTTCGTCGACGGTCACGTCGAGGTGGCGCGGAGTCCTCGACAGGTCGAGCAGGAACACGATCGTGGCGTCACCGCCGGTCTGCTGGATGGTCTGCATCGCGCGCGTCAGCCGGGTGGTGAAGGCCGGCAGGCGCGGATAGCTGCTGGTCACGCGCACGGTGTTCGGCGCGGTGCGCTCGACCGTGATCGTGACGCCGGACTGCGAGCTGCCGTGCGAATCGGAAATGACCTCGCCGAAGTAGACGCCCGCCGCGGCGTCGGCGAGATCGGGGCGCCGCTTCGCGTGCGGCTTGCCCTCGTCGGCGGCGCCGGCATTGAAGAGGACGATTGCCGCGAGCGCGAGGGCGATGGCGGCGATGCGGCGCAGGCCGGCTCTTCTGGAACGATGGATGGACGAATCCATGAAGCGCACTCCTCACAGTGTCGTAAGCAGGTTCAGGTAGAAATTGGCGATCTGGCCGCCGCCGGTGGCGCTCATGCTCTGGCGCAATTTGTTGAACTCCTCGCGAGCTGCGTCCTCGATGAATTTCTGGATGCCCGAGACCAGCGTCGAGGAGGCGACGAGGCGCCAGCTCAGCGTGCCCTGGGCGACCGAATTCCAGTTCGCGGCGATGCGCGGATCGTTCTTCGCCACGCTCCAGTTGTGGTCGCGATGGCGCCCGAACACGGTTTCGGTGCCATCCACGCGATGGCCGGCGACGCCGTAGCCGAACGTCTGCCCCGACGGCGTGGTCACCACCGCGGCAAGGCTGTAGCGGATGTTCAACCCGCCAGAGTTGTGCACGTGGCCGGCGAACACGTAGTCGCCGTTGCGCTTCATCACGATGTCCACCCAGCCGCCGATCGGCGCCCAGCCGTCGGTGTACAGGTTGGAGCGCAGGTGGATTTCCGGCGGCGCGGCGGGGGCGGCCGGCAGGTCGTGGGCGAGCACGAACAGGTATCCGTAAGCCGAGTGGCCGCCGCCGAACGGGCAAACGCCCTTGCCCGGAAAACCGTCGTAGAACATCGCATGGCACTTCTGGCAGAAACGCCAGAGATCCTGGTGGTTGCCGTCGCCGGCGACGTCGTGCGGCAGACGGAAGCGGAATCCCTGCGCGCGGTGCCCGCCGCCGGCCACGCAGCGGCCCTTGTCCGCGGAGCCGTCGTAGAACATCTCGAAGCACTTGTCGCAGAAGCGCCAGTTGATCTGCGCCTTCGGGATTTCGGGCAGGTCGCCGTAGTCGAGCACGAAGTGGAATCCCGACGCCTCGTGGCCGCCGCCGGCCGGGCAATGCCCCTTGTTCGCGATGCCGTTCCAGAACAGGACGCCGCATTTGCGGCAGTAGCGCCAGGCGCCCTGCGATGCGGAGTCGGCCAGCGCTTCGCGCGTAAACAGGGAAAACAGCAGCGGCGCAGCGAGCAGCGGCGCGCTCTCGCGCAGGAATTCTCGTCGGTTGGTCATGGTCATTTCGTTGGCCTCGCTGGGTGTTGGCGGTAACTACCGGAACATCTATTCGTCATTCCGGCTTTCGCTGGAATGACGATGTCTGGTGTCGCGGCACTGGCTGCGCATCGAGTGGAATCGGGTTTGGGTGTCGGGCGGCACGGGCATTTCACGGGTCCTCGGAATCATCGTCCTGCTCTGTCGCTGCCTGCTTGCGCTGGCGGCTGCCTTGGCCGCGCAGCAGGTCGCTCGCGCGGGCCTGCGCGGACCGCGCGCCCGACGACGCCTGCCGGCCGGTCCAGGCGAGTTCCGTGCCGTCGGCCAGTTGGCCCGCGCCGGTGAAACTCCGGCCGTCGGGCGCGAGGGTCAGCATGATGTCGCCCTGCTGGCCCGACACCGAAATGCTCAGGTGGAGATAGAGCTTGCCGACGGCGGAGCCGTTGACGATCTTGAGTACGGGCGGCGTCACCGTGGCGGCGATCTTGTCGTCCTTCTGGCCGCCCGCGAGCTTGCCCAGCAGCTTTTTGGCCAGGTCCTTCTTGGCCGGATGGAAGTTGACGGCGAACGCCGTGCCGTCGTCCGCGCTGACGTTCCAGTCGCCGCGGAACGGGTCGCGCGGCAGGGGACGCTGCGGCGGCGATCGGTTCGATCGCGCAGGCGGCGTGTCGGCCGGCTCGTCCCGCGCGGACGAGTCGTCGTCGGACGCATCGGCCTGCGTGGATGGCATGTCGTCGTCCGCATCCGCGGCCTGCCGGGACTGCGGCGTCGGCGCATCGTCGTCCTGCTCGGTTTGCTGCGGTGGCGCTTGGCTGCGCCGGGTCTTCTGTGGCGATGCGCCGGCCGCGACGGCCAGAGCGAGCGCGATGGCGAGCCCAATCTTCAATACGCCGGTTTTCGACATGTCGGTCAGCTCCTGGAATGGTGCGGCGCGGTCGCCGCATTGCCTGCCTGCAATGGAGATACAGCAAACGGCGCGCAATCCGGCAACGCCGCGCGCCGGCGCGGTCACTTGCAAGTCACGCGGGAAAGCGCAGTATCGCGGCCTGCGGAGTGTTCTTGCGGGGGACGGACGTGCAACGCGAGCGCTGGGAGCGGCTGGAACGGTTGTTTGCGCAGGGTTTGACGCTGCCGGAGACGCAACGCGCGGCCTGGCTCGCGCGCGCCTGCGGCGACGATGCCGAACTGCGCGGCGAAGTCGAGGCATTGATGCGCGCCGACGCGACCACCGGCGTGCTCGACATGCCCGTGCTCGCGGGCGGCGGCGCCGAGGCCGAAGGCATCGCGCCCTCGCTCGCCGCGGGCACGCGCATCGGCGCCTGGCGCATCGAGAAACTCGTAGGCCGCGGCGGCATGGGCGAGGTCTATGCCGCGACGCGCGCCGAAGCCGGGTTCAGCCAGCGCGGCGCGCTCAAGCTGCTGCGCTTCGAGGCGATCGACGAACTCGCGCGCTTCCACGCCGAGCGGCAGATTCTCGCCCGCCTCGATCATGCCGGCATCGCGCGCCTGCTCGACGGCGGCGTCGCGCCCGACGGGCGCCCGTACACGGTGATGGAATTCGTCGAAGGCGTCTCGCTGATCGACTGGTGCAACGCGCGCCGCGCGCCGCTGGAGCAGCGCCTGGATCTGTTCGCGCAAGTGTGCGACGCGGTCGCCTACGCGCACCGCAACCTCGTCATCCACCGCGATCTGAAGCCGGGCAACACGCTCGTCGACGCCGAGGGCAAGGTCAAGCTGCTCGACTTCGGCATCGCCAAGCTGCTCGATGCGGGCGCATCGGCGGCCGGCGCCGATTCGCCCGCGACGATCGCGCCGTTCACGCCCGACTACGCCGCGCCCGAACAGCTGGCCGGCGAGCCGGTGACGACGGCGACCGACGTGTACGCGCTCGGCGTCCTGCTGTTCGAGCTGCTGACCGGCGAACGCCCGCTGCGCCTGCGCGGCCTGCCGTCCACGCAGGCGCTCGCGCTGCTCAACGACCGCGAGGCGCCGCTGGCCAGCCGCGCGGTGCGCGACAAGGCCGGCGCGCCGGTACCGGCCGGCGCGCTGGCCGGCGATCTCGATGCGATCGTGGCCAAATGCCTGCGCCGCGAGAGCGCGCATCGCTACGACACGGTCAACGGCCTCAAGCTCGACCTGCAGCGCCATCGCGCGCGCGAGCCCGTGCTCGCGCGCGACGGTGCGCACCTGTACGTGTTCGGGCGCGTGCTGCGCCGCTATCGCTGGGCCGTCGCCGCGGCCGCCGCGCTGATTCTCGCGCTCGCGGCGGGGCTGGCCGGCACGCTCTGGCAGGCGCGCCGGGCCGAGACGCAAGCGCGCACGGCGATGGCCGTGCAGGCGTTCGTCACCGACCTGTTCCGCGCCAATTCCGGCAACCAGAAGGACCCGGTCAAGGCGCGCGCGACCACGGCGCGCGAACTGCTCGATCTCGGCGCGAACAAGATCGACGCCGGGATGAGCGACGCGCCCGCGGCGAAGCTGAGCGTATCGAACCTGCTCGCCGACCTCTACGATCAACTCGCGCTGCGCAAGGAGGAGATACGCCTGCGTCGCCAGGCGGTCGAACTCACGCGCAGCCTGTACGGCGCCGATTCCGCCGAACTCGTCGGTGCCTTGAGTGCGCTGGCCGGCGCGATGCACGGCACCGACGCCGCGGGCGAACGCGAACCGCTGCTGCGCGAGGCGCTGGCGATCCTCGATCGCAACGGCGACCGCGATTCGGAACTGCGCGGCCGGCTCTTGCAGAAGTTCTTCGAACTCTACGAGATCCACGACCCCGCCAAGGCGCTCGACTACGCGCGCCAGAGCGTGCGTGTGCTCGCGACCCATCCTGCGTCCGCGGACCTCGCCGAAGCCTGGTACGTACAAGGGCTGGCGGAAACGCAGGACCACAAGCCAGCGCAGGCGGTGGCCTCGCTGAACCGCGCGATCGAGATTTCCGGCGCCGTGCAGGGCGTGCCGAACCCCAAACTCATCGTCATGTACTACCAGCTCGCGGAGACGCAGTCGGCTTTGCAGGATTTCGACGCGGCCGAGCGCAGCGCGCGGCAGGCGCTGCAGATGGCCCTGGCGATCAACGGCGAGGACCACATCGACGCCGTGCGCACGCGCATGATGCTGGGCGAGGCACTGCTCGCCAGCGGCCGCGTGCGCGACGGGCTCGACCTGCTGGCGCTCGCCAAACGCGGCGTGCTGAAACTGGCCGGCCCGGACGATCCGTTCCACACGCCGCAGGTGCTCACCGCCAGCGGATTGTGGCAATCGGACATCGGCGACGTCGCCGAGGGACTTGCCGACCTGCAGGCCGTCATCCCGGTCCGCCGCCGCGAGTACGGCGACATTCCGCACGTCGCCGACATGATGTGCCGGGTCGCGACCGACCTGACCGATCTCGGCCACTACGACGAGGTCGGGCGAACGCTCGACGAAGCGGCCCGGATCTACGAAGCGAAAGGCGTCAAGCCCGGCACGCCGCGCTACAACGCCGTCACGAAGGCGCGCCTGTGGCTGGCCCTGGCGCAGGGCCGCATCGACGAAGCGCACCAGCGGCTCGGCGAAATGGTCGTCGATCCCGCCGCGAAGGACGCCCCGGCGCAACAAATCGGCAAGTGGCTGCTCGAAGCGGAAATCGCGATGGAAACAGCCAATGTCGCGAGCGAAGTGGAGACGCCGCTGGCGAACGCGCGCGCCGAAATCGAACGCAGCGGACTCGTCGCGAACCGCAAGCTCTATCTCTCCAGCGCCGACCTGATCGAGGGCGAATCGCGCCTGAAACGCCACGATGCGGCTGCGGCGCTGCCGCTGTTGCAGCGCGCGCTCGCCGTGCGCGAGGAATTGCTGGTCGCGCCCAATCCGCGCCTGGCCGAAGCGCAGACGCTGCTGGCGACCTGCTATCTGGAACTGGGCAAGCCGCGGGAAGCGCGCGAACTCGCCGCGTCGGCCGCCGCGATCGAAGCGCACTACGCCCAACTCGGCGAACGCTACCGGCGTCCGTTGGCCGAGTTGCAGGCGCGGCTGCAGACGGCAGCGAAACCGGCGCCGCGCCTCGCGGCGCAGAAGCGCGGTTGACGTTGGATCAGTCCATGCTCATACGATCTGCCGACAACAGCTCTTGAGCCTGGTTCGATTCATCGATCGGCAAAAGCGCCCCCTTCAGTCGCTTCGCGACAGCTTTCCCCGCAAGCGGAGGAAGCGAAGATTTTCCTTCCCCTGCGCGCAGCGCGGGGGAGTGGGTGCCCGAAGGGTGGAAGGGGACGCTCTTGCCTGCGTTTCTTCGTCTCGACGTCTTTCGATCTTGCTTTGTCAACCGATCGTATAAGCATGGATCAGTCGTTCTCCGCGCCGGCCATCTCGCGGTGCAGCCACGCGCGCGCGAGCGCCCAGTCGCCGCGCACGCTGCGCTCGGAAATGCCGAGCGCGCGCGCGGTTTCGGCGTCGCCGTAGCCGGCGAAGTAGCGGCATTCGACGACTTGCGCGAGACGCAGCGACTCCTTCGCGAGCCGACCCAGCGCGTCGTTGAGCGCGAGGATCGACGCGTCGGTCTCGATCGCGACGTCGAACGCCGTCGTCAGCGGCAGCGCTTCCTCGCCGCCGCCGCGCTTGGCGGCCTGGCGCATCGCGGCGTGATTGACCAGCGCGTGGCGCATCGCCAGCGCCGCCGCGCGCAGGAAGTGGGAATCGGTCTCCCAGGGCTGTCCGCGGCGCAACTTCAGGTACGCCTCGTTGACCAGCGCCGTCGTCTGCAACGTGGTGCCGGCGCCGACGCGATGGCGTTCGCGCTGGGCGAGGCGGCGCAGGTCGTCGTAGAACAGAGGGAAAAGCCGGTCGGCGAGCGCGCGCGCGTCCGCGGGCAACGCCGCGTTCCAGTCGTCGAGGAAGTCGATCGCCAAGTCGTTCATGCCATTCCGTATCGGCCGCGCCGCCGTGCGTTCCCGGCCGCCGCATGATAGCGCCAAATCGCCGCCGGCCGGCACCGGCGCGTCCGCGTTCTCCTACGCGCACCGCCTGCGCTTTCGGACGAAGGCGGCGCGCGCGCATGCTATGATTCGTCTCACGCAATCGCGCCGGACCGGAGGCAGGAACACATGGCACGCGGCATCAACAAGGTCATTCTCGTGGGCAACCTCGGCGCCGATCCCGAAACGCGCTACATGCCCAGCGGCAACGCGGTCACCTCGATCCGCATCGCGACGAGCGAATCGTGGAAGGACAAGCAGACCGGCGAGCAGCAGGAACGCACCGAGTGGCATCGCGTCGAGTTCTTCGGCCGCCTCGCCGAGATCGCCGGCGAGTACCTGAAGAAGGGCCGCCAGGTCTACGTCGAAGGCCGCCTGCGCACCGACGAATACGAGAAGGACGGCATCAAGCGCTACTCGACCAAGATCGTCGCCGACGAGATGCAGATGCTCGGCGGCCGTGAAGGTGGCGGCAGCGAAGGCGGCGGTTATGGTGGCGGCGCGCAACGCGAGCGCGGTCCCGCGCGCGGTCCGCAGTCCGCGCCCGCTTCCGCGCCGCGCAGTTCGCCGGCGCCGATGCCGGCCGATAATTTCGACGACGACGACATTCCCTTCTAGTGTTCGGGCTTGCCGCCTTCGCGCAGGGGCGGAATCGGGCGGCACGCATGCGCCGCATGAACTGGCGCGGCTTTCTGGCGGGCCTCGCGGTGTGCATGGGTGCGCTGTGTTCGGCCGCACCCTCGATGCCGCCGGCGGACGCGGACCCTGCCGCGGGCCTCGCCGATTCGGCCGCGCTGCGCGCAACCGTGTTCGGTACGCCGCCGCAGGAGATGGCGCCGCTGCCCGAAACGGTACCACTGACCGAGATCGACGTCGCACTGCCGTGGCGGCTGCCGGTTCCCGACGTATTCTGGTTCAACCGCCGCCTGCGCGCGTGGTTCTCGGCACAGCCGCACGCAGCGCCGCTGGCCGTCGTCATCGCCGGCACCGGCAGCGGCGGCAACTCGTCGAACAACGCGACGCTGCGCGCGGTGCTCTACGGCGCGGGCTATCACGTGCTCACGCTGCCGTCGCCGACGTTCCCCGGTTTCATCGTCGCGGCCTCCCATACCGGCGTCGCCGGCGACCTGTGGCAGGACAGCCAGGATCTCTATGCCGTGATCCAGGTGCTGCGCGCGAACCTGCCGCGCGAGGTGAAGATCGACGCGATCGACATCGTCGGCACCAGCCTCGGCGGCGCGCACGCCGCGGTCGTGAAGGCGATCGACGCACGCGAGCACCTGCTCGGCATCCGCCGCGCGGTGATGATCAATCCGCCGGTCAGTCTGATCGCCTCGATCGGCCGGCTCGACAAACTGTTCGCGCAGAGCATCGGCACGGACGACCGCGCGGTCGAGCGCCTGTACCAGCGCCTGTACGCGCAACTGGCCAACGCCTACCGCGCGTCCGCCGCGGTGCAGCTCGACGCGAACTTCCTGCTCGGAACAGCGGCGTCGGTGCTGAAGACGGACCGGGAATTCTCCGCCGCGATCGCGCTCGTGTTCCGCGTCGCCCTCGTCAACCTGTTCTTCGCGGGCGACCTCTACGCGCACACCGGCATCGTCGTCGATCCCGCGCATCCGCCCAGGGTGGGCGACGATCTCGAGCACTACGCGCGCGATCTGCGCGGCAAGACCTTCGCGCAGTATTTCGACGGCGTGTTCGTGCCGTACTACACCAAGCACCGCGCCGGCGCGACGAAGCAATCGCTGGTCATGCAGAACCGGCTCGACATCATCGGCGACGAACTGCGCAACGATCCCGATTACTACGCGATGACCAACCGCGACGACCTGATCCTCGACCACGAAGAATTGGCCTGGCTCGAGCGCACGCTCGGCACGCGTATCGCCGTGTACGACCATGGCGGGCATCTGGGCAATCTCGGCGAGCGCCGACAAGTCGCCGATCTGCTGTCCATGCTCGACGGGCGCTGGCACGGAGGCTCGCGATGAAGGCGCCGATGTTCTTGCTCGCCCTTGTCGCGCTTGCCGCTTGCACGACCAAGCGCGTCGAGTTGCGCACGCTCGCGCCCGATCGCCCAGCCGAGACGAACGCGGCCGCCGCGGAACGATATGCCGCGTTCGCAGAAGCTGCGAAGGCCGCCACGGAAACGCGAAACGATGCAGCAACGCCGCCGCTGCCACAGGTCACGCCCGCCGACGCACCCTCGTTGCGCACCTACGATCCGTGGGAGCGCATGAACCGTTTCACCTACCGCTTCAACGCGCGTTTCGACGAGGCGGTGTTCTTCCCGGTCGCCAACGCGTATCGGCGCCTGCCGCTGCCCCTGCAGCGGGGTGCGCACAATTTCTTCGCCAATTTGGCCGAAGTGGACAGCGTGATCAACTACGCGCTGCAAGGACGCCTCGTCCACGCCGCGCGCAGCATCGGCCGTTTCCTGGTCAACAGCACGGTGGGCGTCGCCGGCCTGTTCGACGTGGCGGCGAAGCTGCGCCTGCCCGCAGCGCCGACGGGGCTCGGCACGACGCTGGCGAAGTGGGGCATGCGGCCGGGGCCATACCTCGTGATTCCGTTCGTCGGACCGTCGACGCTGCGCGACGGCGTCGGCTTCTTCGGGGACATCGGCACGTCCTGGGCGGTGAACGTAGGCGGCTTGTACGACAGCAGCAACCGCTCCTGGGCGCTTGGCACGGCCAATGCGATCGACCAGCGCGCGAACGTCGACTTCCGCTACTACGAAACCGGCTCGGCGTTCGAATACGAGGCGGTGCGCTTCCTCTACGTGCGCAAGCGCCTGATCGAGGACGAGGGCCTGCATGCGGCGCCGTTGCCGCGTGAACCCGGCAAGGAGGCCGGCCAATGACGCGCTCCGCGAGGCGATGGCGGCATTCCGTGATGGTCGTGCTGGCCGCGCTCGTGCTCGCATTGCCGGCCTGCTGGGGCGCGGCCACGCTGTGGTACCAGTTGCCGTGCGCTACCGCCGTGCGCATCGTCGGCGTCGCCCTGTGGGCGGTGCTGTGTCTTGTGCTGCTCGTGGTCGCCTGGCGCGGCCAGGCGCTCGTTGCCGCGTCGGGTTTCGTCGTGGCGTTCGCCGCGCTGCTGCTGCGGTGGCAGGCGATCGCTCCGTCGAACGATCGCGCCTGGGCCGACGACGTCGCGCGCGGCGTCACCGGCACGGTCGATGGCGACACGGTCACGCTTGCCGGCGTGCGCGACTTCGACTGGCGCGCGGAAAACGACTACGCGCCGCGCTGGGAAACGCGCCGGTACGATCTCGCGCAGCTCGAATCGACCGACTTGATCCTGTCGTATTGGATGGGGCCTGCGATCGCGCACACGCTGGTGTCATTCGGCTTCGCCGACGGCGCGCACGTCGTGTTCTCGGCCGAGATCCGGCGCGAACGCGGCGAGGCATTCTCCACGATCGGCGGATTCTTCAAGCAATTCGAACTCGTGCTGATCGCCGCCGACGAGCGCGACATCGTGCGCCTGCGCACCAACGTGCGCGGCGAGGACGTATATCTGTACCGGGTGAACATGCCCAAGCCGGCGATGCAGGCGCTGTTCCGCGCCTACGTCGCCGAGGGCAACGCGCTCGCCGCGACGCCGCGCTTCTACAACACCGTGACGACGAACTGCACCACGCTGATCTACCACATGATGCGCAGCATCGTCGGCAACCTGCCGCTGGACTGGCGCCTGCTGCTCTCCGGCCATCTCGACGAGTACGTCTACGCGCGCGGCGCGCTCGACGCGCGCTATCCGCTCGCGCGACTGCGTGCGTTCGGCCGCATCGGCGACCGCGCGCGCGCGTCCGACCGCGGCCCGGAATTCAGCGCCGACATTCGCCGCGGCATCCCCGAATTGCCGCACTAAGGCGGAACGACACGGGCGCCGGCTTGCGCGACGGATCGCTGCGACGGCCTATACTTCGTGCATTCCCTTCGCACCTGCGACACGCATGATCGACGACGAAGCCGGCTCCGTGCCGGCGCAAGCGCCATCGCGGCGACTCAACAAATTCATCGCCGAGACCGGCTACTGCTCGCGGCGCGAAGCCGACCGGCTCATCGCCGAGCGTCGCGTCATGCTCAATGGCGAGCCCGGCGGCATCGGCAGCCGGGTGAACGAAGGCGACGAAGTGCGGGTCGACGGCCAGCCCCTGCAGCAACGGCGTACCGGCACGCGCGGACGCAGGCACGTCTACATCGCGCTCAACAAGCCGGTCGGCATCACCTGCACGACCGAGCGCGAGGTCAAGGGCAACATCGTCGATTTCGTCGACCACGCCGAGCGCATCTTTCCGATCGGCCGGCTCGACAAGGATTCCGAAGGGCTGATCCTGCTCACGAGCAACGGCGACATCGTCAATGAGATCCTGCGCGCGGAAAACCGCCATGAGAAGGAATACCTCGTCGGCGTGAACCGGCCGGTGACGCCGGAGTTTCTCGCAGGGCTCGCGCGAGGCGTGCGCGTGCACGGGCAGATGACGAAGCCGTGCAAGACCGCGCGCATCGCCAAGTTCGGTTTCCGCATCGTGCTCACGCAGGGCCTGAACCGGCAGATCCGCCTGATGAGCGAGGCGTTCGGCTATCGCGTGACGCAACTGCGTCGCGTGCGCATCGTCAACGTCAAGCTCGGCGCGCTCAGGCCCGGGCAGTGGCGCAACCTCACCGAGCAGGAACTGCGCGGGCTGCTGCCGCAGCGCACGGACTGGTAGGCGCGGTGCATGCCCGGACGTGCGATCCGAATTGCCGCGGCGCGTTGGCCGAGGGAATTTTTCGCTATCATTGCGCATCGATTCGCGGCAGACGACAACCATGCGCACCCTGATTGCCCTCGTCCTGCTCGCCGCCGCGCCTTTGGCGCAGGCGCAGGCGCCCGCCACCAAACCCGTGACCAAGCCGGCCGTTCCTGCGGCTGCCGCCAAACCGGTCGAGCCCGCCGCGCTGCCGCAGGTGGTGCTGCACACGACGCAGGGCGAGATCACCCTGGAACTGCGTCCGGACAAGGCGCCGAAAAGCGTCGACAATTTCCTCGCCTACGTGAAGGACGGCTTCTACGACGGCACCATCGTCGACCGCGTCATTCCGGGATTCCTCGTCCAGGGCGGCCGCTTCACGCGCGACATGCAGCAGAAGCGCACACGCCAGCCGATCGCGAACGAGGCGAACAATGGCCTGCCCAACCTCAAGTACACGATCGCGGTCGCGCGCAACAAGGACGACCCGCTGTCCGGAAGTTCCGGCTGGTTCATCAACCTCGTCGACAACAAACGCCTCGACTTTACCGCCGAAACCAACGGCCTGACCTGGGGCTATGCGGTGTTCGGCAAGGTGATCAAGGGCCAGAACGTGATCGACAAGATCGCGGCCCTTCCCACCGGCGCGGCCGGCCCGCTCAAGTCCGACGTGCCGACTACGCAAGTCGTGATCGAGAAGGCGGAACTCGTGCCGTGACCGCGCCCCCGCCGCGATGACCGCGCTGTTCATCTCCGACCTGCATCTCGACCCGCAGCGGCCCCATATCGTGGATTTGTTCGCCGCGCTGCTCGCCGGCGAAGCGCGGCGCGCGGACGCCCTCTACATCCTCGGCGACTTGTTCGAGGCGTGGATCGGCGACGACGACGATGCCGCGCTGCCCGCGCGCGTCGCGCAGGCCACGCGCGCGCTGCGCGACGCCGGCGTGCCGGTGTACTTCATGCACGGCAATCGCGATTTCCTGCTCGGTGCGGACTACGCGGCGCGCGCGGGGATCACCCTGCTCGCCGATCCGACCGTGATCGAACTCGGCGGCGAGCGCACGCTGCTGATGCACGGCGACACGCTCTGCACCGACGACGTCGAATACCTGAAGTTCCGCGCGCTCGTGCGCGATCCGCGCTGGCAGGCGCAGTTCCTGTCGAAGCCGCTTGCGGAACGCCGCGCGTTCGCCGCGCAGGCGCGCGGCGAGAGTCGCAGGCACACGTCCGTCGCCCGCCCCGAGATCATGGACGTGAACCAGGCCGCCGTCGCGGCCGCGATGCGAGCGCACGGCGTGCGCAAGTTGATCCACGGCCACACCCATCGCCCGGCCACGCACCGTTTCGAACTGGACGGCCAAACGGCCGAACGCATCGTGCTCGGCGACTGGTACGAGCAGGACAGCGTGCTGCGCCTCGGCTGATCGCGCGCGCTGCGCAGGCGCGATCGAAAATGCTCAGGCCTGCTCTTGGGCGGACAGCGTCGTCGGAACAGCGCCTTCGCGCAGCCGTTCGAACATCGACTGCAGCGAGCGGCCGAACAGTGGAGCGCGCGGCACGACGAAGGCGAGCCCGCGATCGATCAGGTCGTCGAGGTCGGCGCGGTTTTCTTCGCGCCATAGGGTGCCGTCGGTCTTGACCAAAACCGTGCGCCCGGTAAACGAGCCGATCCACGACACCTTGCCGCGGCCGTTGCGGACGGGCGCGCCCGCCGCCGCATCGGCAGCGTCCGTCTCGCCGGCCTCGCTTTTGAATTCTATCCAGTCGCCCACCGCCCAACGCGCGGGCGCGGCATTGCCGGGAACCGACCGCACCGGGGACGACGACGCCGGTTGCGATGCCGCCTCGGCCGGCGCGGACTCGGGGATCGGCGGTACGACCGCGGTGCGAGCGGCCGTGTCCATCGATTCGGCGATCTGAGCCTGTGCGACGGGCGCAGCCGTCATGCCTTCGTACCAATCCCATTTCGCCGCCGCATCATCGACCGCGCGACCGATGCGGATCTCGGCCCAGCGCCGGAACGTGGCTATCCAGCGTGTGCGCGCCTCGGCCGGTGCCGGCCCCTCGGCCAACACCGCGTTCCATGCGCGCTCGATGGCCGGCCAGTCGCGATCGAACTCGGCCTGCGTCTTGGCATCCGCGTGCCCGTCGAGCAAGGCGACGATCGCGTCGAGCCTGCGTTCCAGCGAAGACGCTTCGTACGAGCGCTCGCCATGCTCCTGGCCGATGCGCACCTGATGGTTGACCCAGAGCAGCGACAAGGCATGGCGCAAGCCGTCGGGCATGACCTTGCCCTCGAGCCGCTCGCGCATTTTTGCGGTTGCCGCAAGGCGGATGCGGTGCAGGCGCGCGCGCTCGGTGGCCGCGTCGACCGGTGTCGATGCCGCTTGCTGCGCCGCCAGCGCCGGCTTCGCGACCGCTGTCGCTTCCTGCGCAACGACGGCGGTCACGCCGCTCGCTGCCTGTTTTACGCTGGCGAGGAATTCGGCCAGTTCGGACTCCGACGCGGCGGCTTCGTTCGCCGCCGGAGCCCGTGCCTCGGCCTCGGCCAACGCCACCGCAAGTTCCTGTTCGCGCGCGGCCGCTCGTTGCGCGAGCGCGTCGGACCAGGCGCGAAAACGCACCCATTCGTCTTCGAAAAAGCCGCGCGTGATGTCGTGATTGCCGACGATGCGCGCGACCAGCGAATGCATCTTGAGCATGCGTTCGGCGAGCATGGGATTGTCCGGCGTGCAGGTCTTGCCGACTTCGGCGAGGCGATCCATCAACGCGCGCGCCGGATGCTCCGCGTCCGAGAACAGCGCCGGATCGACGAGGGCCAGGCGCAGATACGGCAATTGCAGGCGCGAAAGCAGCGCCTGCACGGCGCTGGGCAGCGCCCGATCCTTTTGGATGAAACCGAACATCATTGCCACCATGTCGATGACGTCCTCGTGTTCGCCGAATGCCACGCCTTGCGGCTGGTCGGCGGATTCCGGAGGTGCACCGCGCTGCGCCGTCGCGCCGCCGCGGATGTGATGGTCGAGGGACCGCCGCAACTCGTCCTTGAGCATCCCCGGATTCCAGCTCTCCTCCTCCGCATCGCCGACCCAGGACGCGGGCAATTCGGGCGGCGGTAGCGAGGCCAGCACCTCCATGAGCGTGCGCAGATCGAGTGCCCGCGGAACGGCGGGCGCCGCAGGCACGTTCCACGCGGAAGCACCGGCGTGGGCGAGCGCCGCGGCACCGCTGGCAACGTAGCGCGCCAGCCGGCGATGCTCGAGCAGCGCGCGTACCGACGCGGTCAGGCGCGCTGGATCCATTTCGCTGGCGAAGCCGTTCAGCGCATGGGCGTGACCGTGGGCGTCGAACAAGCCGCCTGCGGCCGCATCGGCAAGATCGTGGGCCACGCGCGCCTGGGAATCGAACGCAGGCACGGTTTCCAACCAGGCGCGGTCGCCCCATTCTGCGGCAGCGGCAGCGGAATCGTTCCGCGGCGCCGGCGACCGCGCGGCCGCGGGCCGCGACGCCGCCATTGGAGACCAGTTCCATTGCGGCGCGACGCCACCCTGCATCAGCAGGCGGTTGAGCTCCTGGCAGATCACGCCGATCGTGCCCATCACCACGCGATCGAACAGTTTGAACGCGACCAGCGTCACTTCGACGGGCAGGCCCGGAACGTCATCCATCGACTGCGCGAACGTCTTCATCAACAACGACGGCGCGGCCGGTACTTCGCCCTCCTCCACTTCGGCGCCCTTGCGCAGCAAGGTCAGGCGGTGCACCAAAGGCGGTAATTCCATGCGGCACAATGCGGCGCCGCGCGCCACGGCGGTTTCCACGGCAAGCTTGCGTTCCAGCGTCTTCTCGTCGATCAGCGCCAAATCCGCGAAGCTCGCATCCGCGGCCGCGGTTTCGTCGCGCCGGGAGACAAGGCGCGGCTTGAATGCGCCGGGAGCCAGCGGCCGCAGCGCGTTCCAGCCCTCGTCCAGCCTGTCGAACCAAGCCTGGACCAACGCCTCGCGGCTCCGGCGCAGGATGCGCATGCCTTCAAAGAATTGCTGGAACGAGGAACCGGAACGATCGAACAGCGCGTCGTCGAGTTTTTCGAACAGCGAGGACACCAGCGGCCTGAGCAGGTCGATCTGCGTTCTGCTCAACCGGCTCCACCAATCCTGCCCGTGCCCGGAATCGTGCGCCGCTCCCGGCGAAGAGGCGGATGAGTGCGTGGTGTACACGGAGGTCGACATGGCCATGACCGCTTCTTCGAAAGAAGGACCGTGCCTTGCCCTCGGGCCAAGCGACGATCAGGAGACTTTGCCCCGATCATAGGCAAACGGCATACCGCGGTTCGTGACGACGTTGGCCGTTCTTTTCAACAAGAATTGACGGACTTGGCAGTTTACGCGACGAAGCGGCCATCGCCGGCACCGCGCTGCGTTTGGCGATCCGGACTGGATGAGTCGACATCCTCCATCCGACTGGACAATGTTCTTTACGTGGTCTTTATGCGACTGCGCCGAATTTCTACACCTTCTCTATGCGCGCAAACCTAGATTGGCGGTCGTTCCCTTACGGACTGCCGTCATGGATTCTCTGTATCTGCTGCTATTGATCGCATTGGTCGGCTCGACCGCCGCCTTCCTGCGCCTGTGCGCGTACCTGGAGGACAAGCCGTGACCTGCGTTTTCGTCGCCGGCGCCGCGATGGCGCTCACCCTGATCGGGCCCCGCTTCGCCCTGTGCAAGAGCGGAGCGGAACGATGAGCGCCCTCTACTGGATCGCCGGCCTCGTCGCGCTCGCGCTGAGCGTCTATCTCACCGTCGCCCTGCTCAAGCCGGAGTGGTTCGAATGACCGCGAATGCCTGGATGCAGATCGGCCTCTATCTGGCCGTCCTTCTGATCACCGTCAAGCCGCTCGGCGCGTACATGGCCGCGGTCTTCTCCGACGCGCCGAACCACGTGACGCGCCTCGGCGCACCGGTCGAGCGCTTCCTCTACCGCCTCTGCGGCATCCGCGCCGACGAGGACATGGGCTGGAAACGCTACGCCGTTGTGATGCTCGCGTTCAACGTGCTCGGCCTGCTTGTGGTCTATCTGCTGCAGCGCGTGCAGCAATGGCTGCCGCTCAACCCGCAGCAGTTCGACGCGGTGACGCCGGATTCGGCGATGAATACCGCGATCAGCTTCGCCACGAATACGAACTGGCAGGGCTACGGCGGCGAATCGACGATGAGCTATCTCACGCAGATGCTGGGTCTCGCCGTGCAAAACTTTCTTTCGGCCGCGACCGGCATCGCCGTGCTGATCGCGCTGATCCGCGGCTTCTTGCGCAAGACCGCGCAAGGTATCGGCAATTTCTGGGTCGATCTGACGCGCAGCACGCTCTATGTCCTGCTGCCGCTGTCGTTCGTGCTCGCCTTGGTTCTCGTCTCGCAAGGCGTGCCGCAGGATTTCAAGCCGTACGCAACGGTGTCGCTACTGCAAGCGACGACGGCGACGGAAACGGTCAAGGATGCCGACGGCAACGTGCAGAAGGACGCTGCAGGCAAGGACATGACCAAAGAGTCGCAGGTCGCCGAACAATCCCTGCCGCTCGGACCGGCGGCGTCGCAGATCGCGATCAAGCAGCTCGGCACGAACGGCGGCGGCTACTACAACGCGAATTCGGCACATCCGTACGAGAACCCGACGCCGTTGTCGAACTTCCTCGAAGTGCTGGCGATCCTGTTGCTTCCCGCGGCGCTCTGCTACACCTTCGGCACAATGGTCGGCGACCGCCGCCAGGGTTGGGCGCTGCTCGCGGCAATGCTCGTGATCTTCGTGCCGCTGCTGATCGGTTGCGCGCTGGCCGAACAGTCCGGCAATCCGGCTCTCGCCGGCCTGAGCCTCGACCAGCATGCAAGCGCCTTGCAGGCCGGCGGCAACATGGAAGGCAAGGAGACGCGTTTCGGCATCGCCAATTCCGCGATCTGGGCGACGGCGACGACCGCCGCATCGAACGGCTCGGTCAACGCGATGCACGATTCGTTCACCCCGCTCGGCGGACTCGTGCCGATGTGGCTGATGCAGCTCGGCGAGGTGATCTTCGGCGGCGCCGGCTCGGGCCTGTACGGCATGCTCGCGTTCGCCGTGGTCGCCGTGTTTATCGCCGGCTTGATGGTCGGACGCACGCCCGAGTACCTGGGCAAGAAGATCGAAGCCTACGAAATGAAGATGGCGAGCCTCGTCGTGCTGATTCCGTGCGCGCTCGTCGTCGTCGGCACCGCGATCGCCGTGCTTGCGCCGGCCGGCGTCGCCGGCATCGCCAATCCGGGCATCCACGGCTTCAGCGAGATCCTTTACGCGCTGTCGTCGGCGTCGAACAACAACGGCAGCGCGTTCGGCGGCCTGTCCGCGAACGCGCCGTTCTGGAACGTGCTGCTCGGCATCTGCATGTTCTTCGCGCGCTTCCCGCTCGCGATCGGCATGCTCGCGATCGCCGGCTCGCTCGCGGCGAAGAAGCACGTGCCGCAATCCGCCGGCACGCTGCCCACGCACACGCCGCTGTTCGTCGTGCTGCTCGCGAGCACGGTGATCGTGATCGGCGCGCTGACCTTCCTGCCCGCGCTCGCGCTCGGGCCGATTGCGGAGCAGTTGATGGCGCTTGGCCATTGATGCCCTTGCTCGTCATTCCCGCGTGCTTTCAGCGGGAATCCAGCGACTTTTGCCTTTGATGCCTCAGCGCGACAAGCAGAAAAGGCACTGGATTCCCGCCTTCGCGGGAATGACGAGCCAAAAACTAAAGACGAGCAAAAGAATTCCAACGAACCTGTTCGCAAAACAATCATGACAACCCTCCAAACCAGCGCCCTCGACAAACGCCTGCTGATCCCCGCAATCGGCGACGCGTTCCGCAAGCTCGCGCCGCGCGTGCAGTTCCGCAATCCGGTGATGTTCGTCGTCTTCGTCTGCAGCATCCTGACCACGCTGCTCTGGCTGCAGGCGTTGCGCGGCAACGGCGAAGCGCCGGCCGGCTTCATCCTCGGCGTCGCGCTGTGGCTGTGGTTCACGCTGCTGTTCGCGAACTTTGCCGAGGCGATCGCCGAAGGCCGCGGCAAAGCGCAGGCGGCCTCGCTGCGCGGCGCGCGGCGCGACGTCGTCGCGAACAAGATTCCCTCGCCCGATCAGCGCGACCGCGTCACCGTCGGCGCGGCGCACGACCTGCGCAAGGGCGACTTCGTCATCGTCAAGGCCGGCGAATTCGTCCCCGGCGACGGCGAAATCGTCGAGGGCGCGGCGACCATCGACGAATCCGCCGTCACCGGCGAATCGGCGCCCGTGATCCGCGAGTCGGGCGGCGACCGCAGCTCGGTGACCGGCGGCACGCGCGTGCTCTCCGACTGGATCGTCGTGCGCATCACGAGCAACCCCGGCGAGAGCTTTCTCGACCGCATGATCGCGATGGTCGAAGGCGCGAGCCGGCGCAAGACGCCGAACGAGATCGCGCTGACGATCCTGCTCGCCAAGTTCTCGCTGATCTTCCTGCTTGCCTGCGCGACGCTGCTGCCCTACTCGCTCTATGCGGTACAGAGTTCGGGCCATGGCGAGCCGGTGACGATCACCGTGCTCGTCGCCCTGCTCGTCTGCCTGATCCCGACCACGATCGGCGGCCTGCTCTCGGCGATCGGCATCGCCGGCATGGACCGCATGATCCAGGCCAACGTGATCGCGATGTCGGGCCGCGCCGTCGAAGCGGCCGGCGACGTCGACGTGCTGCTGCTCGACAAGACCGGCACGATCACGCTCGGCAACCGCCAGGCGGTCGCGTTCCACGCCGCGCCGGGCGTCGACGACAATGCGCTCGCGAATGCCGCGCAGCTCGCCTCGCTCGCCGACGAGACGCCCGAAGGCCGCAGCATCGTCGTGTTGGCGAAGGAGAAGTTCGGCCTGCGCGAACGCGAAGTCGGCGGCAACGGCGTCGTCTTCGTGCCGTTCACCGCACAGACGCGCATGAGCGGCGTCGACATCGGCACGCAACAAGTCCGGAAAGGCGCGCTCGATGCGGTGAAGAAATACGTCGAGTCGCTCGGCGGCCAGCTGCCCGCGGCGGTGACGCGCGCCGCCGAGGACATCGCGCGCAAGGGCGGCACGCCGCTCGTCGTCGCCGAGAACAATCAAGCGCTCGGCGTGATCGAGCTGAAGGACATCGTCAAAGGCGGCATCAAGGAACGTTTTGCCGAACTGCGCCGCATGGGCATCAAGACGATCATGATCACCGGCGACAATCCGCTGACCGCGGCGTCGATCGCCGCCGAAGCGGGCGTCGACGACTACCTCGCCGAAGCGACGCCCGAAGCGAAGCTCAAGCTGATCCGCGACATCCAGGCGGAAGGCCGCCTCGTCGCGATGTGCGGCGACGGCACCAACGACGCGCCCGCGCTCGCCCAGGCCGACGTCGCCGTGGCGATGAACAGCGGCACGCAGGCGGCGAAGGAAGCCGGCAACATGGTCGACCTCGACTCGAACCCGACCAAGCTGATCGAGGTCGTCGAGATCGGCAAGCAGCTGCTGGTCACGCGCGGTGCGCTGACCACGTTTTCGATCGCGAACGACGTGGCCAAGTACTTCGCGATCATTCCGGCTGCGTTCGCCTCGACCTACCCGGCGCTCAACGCGCTCAACGTCATGCACCTGGCCACGCCGCAGAGCGCGATCCTCTCGGCCGTGATCTTCAACGCGCTGATCATCGTCTTCCTGATTCCGCTCGCGCTCAAAGGCGTGCAGTACCGCGCCGTCGGCGCCGGCGAGCTGCTGCGCCGCAACCTGCTCGTCTACGGCGTCACCGGCCTGATCGTGCCGTTCGTCGGCATCAAGCTCATCGACATGATCCTCGTCGCATTCGTCCATCTGCAAGGCAGCTTTTGATGCAATCGATCCGCGACCGCAAAAGCCGCAAATCCGCCGGCGTGGCCGCACTTTTCAACACAATCCGGACTTCGACATGACAATCCTGATCCGCCCCGCCCTTTCGCTACTGCTCGCGCTGACCGGCGTGACCGGCGTGCTCTATCCGCTCGCGGTCACCGCCGTCGCGCAGGTGGTTTTTCCGAACCGGGCCAACGGCAGCATGATCGTCCGTGACGGAAAGCCACTCGGCTCGGAGCTGATCGGCCAAGCGTTCGCCGATCCGAAGTATTTCTGGGGCCGGCCTTCGGCAACGACGCCGTTCGCGAACAATTCGGCCTCCTCCGGCGGCTCCAACCTCGGCCCGACCAACGCCGCGCTGACCGATGCGGTGCGGCAACGCATCGACGCGCTGCGTGCGGCCGACCCCGGCAATACCGCTCCCGTGCCGGTCGATCTCGTCACCGACTCGGGCTCGGGCCTCGATCCGCACATCTCGCCGGCCGCCGCGCGATACCAGATCGCGCGCGTCGCGCGCGTGCGCGACATCGCCGCCGACGCGGTCGCAACACTCGTCGCGCAGGCGACCGAGGGGCGCCAGTTCGGCCTGCTCGGCGAACCGCGCGTCAACGTGCTGAAGCTCAATCTCGCGCTGGACGCGCGCTGATATCCGCGGGGCGGCGCATGCGACAATAGCGCATGGCATCGCAGCCCGAGGAACGACGGCCGGCTCCGGACGAACTGCTCGCGCGCATGCGCCGCGAAGAGGCGCGTGCGCAGCGCGGACGGCTGAAGATCTTCTTCGGCGCCGCGCCCGGCGTCGGCAAGAGCTACGCGATGCTCGAAGCTGCACGCAAGCTCGAGGCCGAGAACGTCGATGTCGTCATCGGCTACGTCGAACTGCACGGACGCCCCGATACGGAAAAACTGCTCGAAGGACTTGAGGTTCTTCCGCCGCAAAAACTGGAACACCGCGGCGTTCAATTGACCGAGTTCGATGTCGATGCGGCGCTGAAACGCCGTCCGCGCGTCATTTGCGTCGACGAATTGGCCCACAGCAACCACCTCGGGGCGCGCCATCCGCGGCGATGGATGGATGTGGAGGAACTGCTCGGTGCCGGCATCGACGTCTACACGACGGTCAACGTGCAGCACCTCGATAGCCTCAACGATGTGGTCGCGCAGATCACCGGCGTGCAGGTGCGCGAAACCGTGCCGGATCGCGTGTTCGACGCGGCCGACGAAGTGGAACTCGTCGACCTGCCGCCCGACGAGCTGCTGCAGCGTTTGCGCGAAGGCAAGGTCTATGCGAGCGAAAAAACCGGCCAGGCACTGACCTCGTTCTTCCGCAAGGGCAATTTGATCGCGCTGCGCGAACTCGCGCTGCGCACGACGGCCGACCGCGTCGACGCGGCGCTGCGCGCCTATCGCGAAGACCACGCGATCGCGCAGACCTGGGCCGCGGGCGAGTTCGTGCTCGTCTGCATCGGCCCCGATCCGCTGTCCGAACGCGTAGTGCGCGCCGCGCGCCGGCTCGCGACCGCGTTGCACGCGGGCTGGATCGCGGTCTACGTCGAGACGCCGGCGCTGACGCGGCTGCCGCGCGCGGCGCGCGACCGCGTCCTCGCCAATCTGAAGCTGGCCGAAGCGCTCGGCGCGGAAACGGCAAACCTGTCCGGCGAATCGGTCGCGAGCGAACTGCTCGCCTACGCGCGCCGGCGCAACGTCAGCAAGATCATCCTCGGCAAGCCGAGCCGCCCGCGCTGGCGCGACCGGCTACGGCCCTCGCTTGTCGACGAGATCGCGCGGCGCAGCGGCGCGATCGACGTCTACGTCATCTCCGGCGAGGCCGGCGAACAGGCCGCGCAGTCGCGGCGCCTGCCGCGGCGCACGAGTCCGTGGCAGGCGTATGCGCGCAGCGCCGCCGTCGTCGCCGCGATCACCCTGGTCTGCGAACTGTTGTATCCGCACGTCGAGCTGACCAACCTGGTCATGCTCTACCTGCTCGGCACCGTCTACGTCGCCGCGCGCATCGGCCGCGGGCCGTCGGCGCTCGCGGCGGTGCTGTCCGTGCTGTTGTTCGATTTCCTGTTCGTGCCGCCGATCTACTCGTTCGCCGTCTCCGACGCGCAGTACCTGATCACGTTCGGAGTGATGCTCGCCACCGGCTTCGTCATCAGCCATTTCGCCGCGCGCGGCAAGCGCCAGGCCGCGGTCGCGCGTGCGCGCGAACGGCGCACGAACGAACTCTACGCGCTGAGCCGCGAGCTGGCGCAGTCGCGCAACGTCGACGAACTCGGCCGCATCGTGATCCGCCATATCCTTGCCGACATCGACGGCGAAGCGGCCATGCTGCTGCCCGACGCCGAGGGCCGCCTGCTCGACCCGGCCCGTTTCTGCACGCGTGGCGCGGCGGCCGCGCATGCGCCGCGCTACCCCGTGCCGGGCAACGATCTCGGCATCGCGCAGTGGGCCTACGATTATCGCCAGAAAGCCGGTCGCAACACCGACACGCTGGCCAGCGCCGACGCGCTCTATCTGCCGCTCAATGCGCTCAAGCGCTGCATCGGCGTGGTCGGCCTGCGGCCGAACGATCCGGCCCGGCTCGACGTGCCGGAGCAGATGCAATTGATCGAATCCTTCGTCAACCAGGCCGCGGTCGCGATGGAACGCGTGCAGCTCGCGCAGACCGCGCAGGCCGCCGACGTCGAGATCGAGTCGGAGAAGATGCGCAACGCGCTGCTGTCGTCGATCTCGCACGATTTCCGCACGCCGCTCGCGAGCATCGTCGGCGCGGCGTCGACGCTGCTCGACGAATCGGGCCACGCGCTCGAACCGGCACAGCGCAAGGCGCTGCTGCACACCGTGCTCGACGAGGCCAACCGCCTGCACCGCCTCGTCGGCAACCTGCTCGACCTGACCCGGCTCGGCGCCGGCAAACTCGCGCTCAAGCGCCAATGGGTACCACTCGAGGAAATCGTCGGCGCCGTTCTGCGCCGGCTGCACGACGCGCTCGACGGGCGCAAGATCGACGTCGCGCTGCCGCCCGACCTGCCGCTGCTGCACGTCGACGAAGTGATGATCGAGCAGTTGCTGTTCAACCTGCTCGACAATGTGCAAAAGTATACTCCAGCCAGCAGCGCGATCGAAATCGCGGCGAGCACCGTACGCGACGAGATCGTCGTCCAGGTGCGCGACCACGGCCCCGGCCTGCCGCCCGGCGAAGAAACGCAGGTGTTCGAAAAATTCCACCGCGGCCGCGACGAGGCGGCGCAGAGCGGCTTCGGACTCGGGCTCAGCATCGCCCGCGCGATCGTCGAGGCGCACGGCGGCGACATCCGCGCGCGCAACCATCCGGCCGACCAGGGCGGCGGCGCGGAATTCCTCTTCACCTTGCCGATCGAGCAGGAGCCGCGCGAATGAACGCGCTGCGCGCCAGCGTGCTCGTGATCGAGGACGATCCGCAGATCGCGCGCTTCCTCGCCACTGCGCTCGACGCGCACGGCTACGCGGTGCACGTCGCCGCGACCGGCGGCGATGGCCTGCGCGAGGCGGCGCTGCGCCAGCCCGACGTCGCCATCGTCGACCTCGGCCTGCCGGACATCTCCGGCCTCGAGGTGATCGCGCGCCTGCGCGAGTGGTTCACGCGGCCGATCCTCGTGCTTTCGGCGCGCAGCCGCGAAGCCGACAAGGTCGGCGCGCTCGACCTCGGCGCCGACGACTACCTGACCAAGCCGTTCGGCATCGGCGAACTGCTCGCGCGCCTGCGCGTCGCCGAACGCCACCGCGCGCGCGGCGAGAGCGCGGAACCGGAGGCGCGCATCGAGGCGGGCGACCTCGTCGTCGACCTCGCCGCGCACCGCGTGCGGCGCGGCGGCGCCGACGTGCACCTGACGCCGATCGAATTCCGCCTGCTCGCCGCTCTCGCGCGCCACCGCGGCAAGGTGCTGACCCACCGGCAACTGCTCGCCGAAGTCTGGGGCGCGGCGCACGTCGAGTCGCCGCACTACCTGCGCATCTACCTGCGCGCGCTGCGCCATAAGATCGAGGCCGACCCGACTCAGCCGAAGCATCTCTTGACCGAAGTCGGCGTGGGCTACCGCTTTGCCGCCGACTGAACGCGCGGCACCCGGCCGCACAAAATTCCACGGAATCGGGTATAATCAGGATGTTAAGCGACCCGCAGCGACGACTCGCATCACCGGCCCGCCGCGCCACGTCGAAACGACTTTGATATCCGCCTTCGGCAGCCTTGACCGGTTGCCGCGGGCGATTGCATTTTGCGAAAGCCCCGATCCATACCAGGTTCAAACCTTCAGAGCTACCACCATGGCCCGTACCAAAGCCCTCAAGTTCTACCGCAACATCGGCATCATCGCCCACATCGACGCCGGCAAGACGACGACGACCGAGCGCGTGCTCTACTACACCGGCAAGAAGCACCAGATCGTCGACGTGCACGACACCAAGGACGGCAAGGGCTCGACCACGACCGACTACCTCGAGCAGGAGCGCAAGCGCGGCATCACGATCCAGTCCGCCGCCGTGTCGACCGAGTGGAAGGGCTACCAGATCAACGTCATCGACACCCCGGGACACGTCGACTTCACGATCGAGGTGAACCGCTCGCTGCGCGTGCTCGACGGCGCGGTCGTCGTGTTCGACGGCGTCGCCGGCGTCGAGCCGCAGACCGAAACCAACTGGCGCCTCGCCGACCAGTACCGCGTGCCGCGCATGTGCTACGTCAACAAGATGGACCGCATCGGCGCGAACTTCGGCCACTGCGTCAAGGGCATCCGCGAGCGCCTCGGCGCAAACGCGCTGCTCTGCCAGGTGCCGCTCGGCAGCCACGACGAATTCTGCGGCATGGTCGACCTCGTCGCCGGCGTCGGCTACAAGTGGGATTCGCACGACAAGGATTCGACCTGGGAAACGATTCCGCTCGACCAGGTCAAGGACAAGGTGAAGTTCGCCGCGACCGCCGACAACGAGTGGGTCGCGAACCTGCCGAAGCTGCGCCAGGACCTGCTCGAGACCGCGCTCGCGCTCGACGACGAGGCGTTCGAGAAGCTGCTCGAGACCGGCGAGTTCGACCCGGCCGTGCTCAAGGCCTGCATCCGCAAGGGCTGCATCGAAGGCAAGCTCGTGCCGGTGTTCTGCGGTTCGTCCTACCGCAACAAGGGCGTGCAGCAGCTGCTCGACGGCGTCATCGATTACATGCCGGCGCCGGGCGAGAACGGCGGCATCGCCATGGTCGACGAAGACGGCAAGCAGATCGGCGTCCAGGAAGTGAAGGACGACGCGCCCGCGCGCGCGCTCGCGTTCAAGGTCATCAACGACCAGTTCGGCACGCTCACCTTCGTGCGCGTCTACTCGGGCGTGATCAAGAAGGGCGACACGCTGCTCAACGTCACCCGCGACAAGAAGGAGCGCATCGGCCGCATCGTCGAAGTGCAGGCGAACGCGACCAAGGACATCGACGAGGTCCGCGCCGGCGACATCTGCGCCTTCGTCTCGATGAAGGACACGGAGACCGGCGACTCGCTCAGCGACCCGGCCCATCCGGCCCTGCTCGAGCGCATGCGCTTCCCGGATCCGGTGATCTCGGTGTCGGTCGAGCCGAAGAGCCGCAACGACATCGACAAGATGTCGACCGCGCTCTACAAGATGGCCAAGGCCGACCCGTCGCTGCGCCTCGAAGTCGACCAGGCCACCGGCCAGACCGTGCTCAAGGGCATGGGCGAGCTGCATCTCGAAGTCACGATCGACCGCATGCGCACCGAGCTCGGCGTCGAGGCGATCATGGGCAAGCCCAAGGTCAGCTTCAAGGAGAAGTTCGGCCAGACGGTCGAGCACGTCTACACGCACAAGAAGCAGTCCGGCGGTTCGGGCCAGTTCGCCGAGGTGAAGGTCCGCTTCGAGCCAACCGAGCCGGGCACGGGCGTCGAGTTCGTCGACGAGATCGTCGGCGGCCGCATTCCGCGCGAGTACATTCCGTCGGTCGACTTCGCGGTCAAGACCGAGTCGAAGAAGGGCCAGATCGCCGGCTACGAGGTCGTCGACTTCAAGTTCACCCTGCTCGACGGCAAGTTCCACGACGTCGACTCCTCGGCGCTCGCGTTCGAAATCGCCGGCAAGGCCTGCTTCCGCGAAGCGCACAAGATGTCGAAGCCGAAGCTGCTCGAGCCGATGATGAAGATCGAGGTCGTCACCGAAGCCGAGTTCCTCGGCGACGTGATCGGCGACATCAACCGCCGCCGCGGCCAGGTCAGCGACCAGGGCCAGAAGGGTCCGCAGGCGTTCGTCCAGGGCTTCGTGCCGCTGGTCGAGATGTTCGGCTACATCAACTACCTGCGCTCGGCGACGCGCGGCCGCGGCAACTTTACGATGGAGTTCGACCACTACTCCGAAGTGCCGGCCAGCATGGTCGACAAGCTGATGGAAGACGAGAAGAAGGACAACAAGGCCGCCTGATTTCCGGCCGGGTTCGAAAGACAAGGCCGAGCCCCGCTCGGCCTTTCTTTTTTCCCGCCGCCCGCCGTGCGTGGTGCGCCACGCAGCGGGCGGCGCGATAAAATACGCCCCTCGTCAAACGCAACGATTCGCAGGTATTCCCATGGGCAGAGGCCCCAGCATCGAAGGCCGCAAGAACGCCGAGGACGCGCGCCGCGGCAAGCTCTTCACCAAACTGATCCGCGAGATCACGATCGCCGCGCGCCAGGGCGCCGACCCCGCCAGCAACGCGCGCCTGCGCGCCGGCATCGACAAGGCGAAGGCGGTGAGCATGCCGAACGACACGATCGAGCGCGCGCTCAAGCGTGCGACCGGCGCCGACGCCGCCGACATGCACGAGCTGCGCTACGAAGGCTACGGCCCGGGCGGCATCGCGATCATCATCGACTGCATGACCGACAACCAGCAGCGCACGGTCGCCGATGTGCGCAGCGCGCTGACCAAGCACGGCGGCAATCTCGGCACCTCGGGCTCGGTCGCGTTCCAGTTCAAGCATCTCGGCGAACTCGTGTTCGCGACACCGGACGCGGCGAGCGAAGAGAAAGTCCTCGAAGTCGCGCTCGAAGCCGGCGCCGACGACGTGCAGGCGGACGGTTCCGGATCCAATCGGGGCCAGAGCACCGTGCTGTGCGCGCCGGAGAACTACGAAGCGGTGAAGAAGGCATTGGTCGAGGCCAAACTCGAGCCCGTGCGCGCCGATATCGTATGGCGGCCGGAGAACCGCGTCGCCGTTTCGGGCGAGACCGAGGAAACCCTGCTCGACCTGCTCGACCGCCTCGAAGACCTCGACGACGTGCAGGAGGTCTACCACAACGCGGCGCTGAGCGACGCGTGAAAGCTTTTTAGGCCGCCATCCCCGCGCAAGCGGGAATGACGGTATCCTTTCCCTGAACTCGCTTCGGCCCGGTAGCTCAGTTGGATAGAGCGCGCCCCTCCTAAGGGCGAGGTCACAGGTTCGACTCCTGTCCGGGTCGCCATTTTTTACTAACCGATTCCAATGAGTCCCAGCAAAGTCAGCGAAGGCGCCGAACGCGGCTGGATCGTGCCGATCGGCGGCGCCGAAGCCAAGCACAACGACGCGCGCATCCTCGAACGCTTCGTCGCGCTGTGCGGCGGCCACGATGCGGACATCGTCGTCATCCCGACCGCGAGCCAGCTCGCCGACACCGGCGCGCGCTACGAGGGCATCTTCTCCGACCTCGGCGCCGCGCGCGTGACCGCGATCGACTTCGACACGCGCCGCGACGCGGAGGAGAAAAACCGCCTGCGGCGCATCGAACAGGCGAGCGGCATCTTCTTCACCGGCGGCAACCAGCTGCGTATCTCGACCCTGCTCGGCGGCACGCCGATCGCGCAGGCGATCCGCTCCTGCAACGCGCGCGGCGTCACCGTCGGCGGCACGAGTGCCGGCGCGAGCATCCTTTCCGAGCACATGATCGCGTTCGGCAAGGAAGGCTCCTCGCCGACCGCGGGCAGCGTACGCCTCGCGCCCGGCCTCGGCCTGACCAATCGCTTCGTCATCGACCAGCATTTCCGCCAGCGCGACCGCCTCGGCCGCCTGCTCGCCGCGCTGGCCTACAACCCGTTCCTCGTCGGCATCGGTCTCGACGAGGACACGGCTGCCTTCATCAATCCGGACAACACGCTCGAAGTCGAAGGCTCCGGCGCGGTGACCGTGGTCGACGCGGGCGAAATGCAGTTCTCCTCGATGGACCAGGTCAGCGAGAACGAGCCGGTCTGCCTACTCGGCCTCAAGGTGCACATCCTCGTCGCCGGCGCGACCTACAACCTCGCTACGCGCACGGCGTCGGCCGGATCACTGGTGTCGCCGAAGCAGACGCACTGAGCGTTTTCCCGCCGATTGGCGAATTGCGCATTTTGTGTTTTCCTTGGAGGCATGGGGCCGGTTGCCCTGACCGCGGGGATTTGAAATGCGCATACTCGACCGTTCCGTCTACGTCGGCCCCTCGCTGTACGCGCACTTCCCGGTCATCAAGCTCGAGCTCGACCTCGGCGAGCTGGAAAATTGGCCGACGGCGAAGCTCGGCGATGCGTTCATCGACGGCCTCGTCGCTGCCCTGCCCGGCCTGAAGGAACACGGCTGCTCGTACCGCGAACCGGGCGGTTTCATCCGCCGCATGCGCGAGGGCGAAGGCACCTGGCTCGGCCACGTGCTCGAACACGTCGCGATCGAACTGCAGAACGTCGCCGGCGAAGACGTCACCTTCGGCAAGACGCGCAGCCTCAGCGACGCGCGGCCCGGCGTGTACACGGTCGTCTACGAATACGCGCAGCGCGAGGAAGGCATCGCCGCGGGCGACCTCGCCCTGCGCCTGCTCTGCTCGCTGCTGCCGGAGAACCTGCGGCCGAAGGACAGCGTGCCCGCAGGCTGGAACTTCGCCGAGGCGCGCGACCAGTTCATCCGCTACGCGCAGCGGCGCGCGCTCGGGCCGTCGACCGCCTCGCTCGTGCGCGCCGCCGAACAGCGCGACATCCCGTGGCTGCGGCTCAACGAGCAGTCGCTCGTGCAGCTCGGCCACGGCAAGTACCAGCAGCGCATCCAGGCGACGGTGACCGGCCGCACCTCGCACATCGCCGTGGAACTCGCGAGCGACAAGGAGGAAACGAACAAGATCCTCGCCTCGCTCGGCCTGCCGGTGCCGAAGCAGGAACTCGTGCGCAGCGAGGAAGGCGCGCTGCGCGCTGCGCGCCGCCTCGGCGGCCCCGTGGTCACCAAACCGTACAACGGCAACCACGGCCGCGGCATCACGATCGCGATCACGAAGGACGAAGACGTGATCGCCGGCTTCAAGGCCGCGCAGGAACATTCGAACTCGGTCATCGTCGAGACCTATCTCGCCGGCGACGACCATCGCCTGCTCGTCGTCAACGGCGAACTCGTCGCCGCGACCAAGCGTACGCCGGGCCATGTCGTCGGCGACGGCACGCGCACGGTGCGCGAACTCGTCGACATCGTGAACTCCGATCCGCGCCGCGGCGTCGGCCACGAAAAGGTGTTGACCAAGCTGCAGCTCGACCGCGAGGCGACAGTCATGCTCGAAGGCGCCGGCCTCAGCTTCGATTCGGTGCCCGAGAAAGATCGCGTCGTGCCGCTGCGCAAGACCGCCAACCTCTCGACCGGCGGCACTGCGACCGACGTCACCGACGTCATCCACCCCGACAACCGCGACATGGCCGTGCGTGCGGTGCGCGCGATCGGGCTCGACGTCGGCGGCGTCGACTTCCTTTCGCCGAACATCGCCGAAAGCTACAAGAGCGTCGGCGGCGGCATCTGCGAGATCAACGCGGCGCCGGGCTTCCGCATGCACGTGTCGCCGAGCGAAGGCACGCCGCGCGACGCGGCCGGACCGGTCATCGACATGCTGTTCCCGCAGGGCACGCCCGCGCGCGTGCCGATCGCCGCGATCACCGGCACGAACGGCAAGACCACGACTTCGCGCATGCTCGCGCACATCGCCAAGATGGCCGGCTACACGCCGGGCCTGACCACGACCGACGGCGTCTACATCGACGGCCAGCGCACGGTCGAGGGCGACATGACCGGGCCGGTGTCGACGCGCATGGTGCTGGCCGATCCGAACATCGATATCGCGGTCCTGGAAGTTGCGCGCGGCGGCCTGCTGCGCGCGGGCATGGGCGTGCCCGAGGTGAACGTCGCCGCCGTGCTCAACGTGCAGAACGACCATCTCGGACTCAAGGGCATCGACACGCTCGAACAGCTCGCCGAAGTGAAGCGCATCCCGGTCGAGGTCGCCAAGGATTGCGCCGTGCTCAACGCCGACGATCCGCACGTTCTGAAAATGTCGGCGTATACCGAAGCGAAAGTCATCTGCTACGTGACGATGAACCCCTCGCACGCGCTCGTGCGCGAGCACGTGCGCGCGGGCGGGCGCGCCTGCGCGCTCGAGGCCGGCGTCAACGGTTCGATGATCACGCTGTACGACAAGGGCAGCCATATCCCGCTGATGTGGACGCACCTGATTCCGGCCACGCTCGAAGGCCGCGCGCTGCACAACGTGCAGAACGCGATGGTCGCCGCGAGCGCGGCCTTCGCGCTCGGCATCAAGCTCGACGCGATCCGCCAGGGCCTACGCACGTTCGACACGACCTTCTTCCAGGCGCCCGGCCGCATGAACGTGTTCAGCGAGCATCCGTTCAAGGTGCTGATGGACTACGGTCACAATGCGCACGCGGTCGGCGTCATGGCCGACCTCGCCGGGCGCCTCGACGTGGGCGGACGCCGCATCGTCGTCGTCGCCGGCCCAGGCGACCGCCGCGACGAGGACCTCGTCGAGATCGCGGCCGCGGTCGCCGGCAAGTTCGACCACTACATCGTGCGCCGTGACGACGCGCTGCGCGGCCGCGACGGCGACGAGGTGCCGCGCATCATCGCCAAGGCGTTGCAGGAAAAAGGCGTGCCGGCCTCCGCGATCACGATCATCCCCGACGAACAGGAAGCGATCGACGCCGCGCTCAAGATGGGCAAGCCGGGCGACCTGCTGCTGGTCTTCGCCGACGCGCTCGCGCGCTCGTGGAAGCAGATCACCAAGTTCCATGCCGAAGGCACGCCGGCGCCCGCGGTCAAGCGCGTCGAACCGGTCGCGGCGATCGAACCCGCGATCGAGGAGCGTGCCGTGGTCGAGATGGACGGCCTGATCCGCGACGAGCGCGGCATACGCTTCGCGCGCGACACCGAAGACTGACCAAGCCATGCCGCTTCCGTTCGAGGATTCGCGCCGGTTGACCGGCGCCAATCTCTACTTCCCCGCGCCCGGCGCCGTGCTCGAAACCGCGCAGGGTATATTTGTGGACAATGCCGCTGTCGAGCACTGGCGCACCGAGGTCGAACGCCTGCGCCGCGAACTCGGCTGGCCCGAAATCGAAACCGCAACACGACTGCGCAGCGGCGCCGGTTCGCTCGCGATCACCGCCCCGATCGACCAGCTTTTCACCGCCACCGAAGTCAACGAGTGGGCGCTCGAACGCGCCCTGCTGCCCTTCTCCCACCGGGAGAAGGTGGCGCGGCAGCGCCGGATGAGGGAAGCGCCTGGTACGCTGCAGCAGCGCAACATCGGAACCCAAAAACTCCCTTTCGACAACGAAACACTCGCCTTCATCCGCGAGTTGCGCCGCACTTCGACCAATCCCGAACACCTGATCTGGTCGTTCGTGCGCAACCGGCGACTGCGTGGTGCGAAATTCCGCAGGCAACATGCCATCGGCCCCTATGCGCTCGATTTCTATTGCCACGAATTGAAGCTCGCGATCGAACTTGATGGGGGTCAGCACGGCGAATCTGAAGCTCGGGTGCATGATGCGCGCCGCAACGACTTCCTTGCCGGCCGCGGCATCGAGACGCTGCGCTATTGGAACAATGAAGTTTCAGACGACCTCGAAAGTGTTCTGACGAACATTTGGAACCGCGTCGCCACGCTGTCGAATGCTTACCTTCTCCCATCGGGAGAAGGTGCCCGAAGGGCGGATGAGGGAAAGGCATCTCCGTTTATTTCGACGGCTCTCCCAACCCGCGACGCGCTTCCCTCATCCGGCGCTGACGCGCCACCTTCTCCCGGTGGGAGAAGGGAAGATTTTTTCCACGCCCCGGCCTATCCCGCGATCTGGGACGAAGAGCTTGCGCTGCACACGCTCAAACTTGCGTCAGTCGCGGAACGGCAACCTGAGTTGACTGCACTGATCGACGCAGCGCACCGGCACGATCTTCCGCTGCTGCTCGACGACGACGCGCTGACCCTCGGCGAAGGCGACGGCGCGCACACCTGGCCGCTCGACGCCCTGCCCTCGCCCGATTCGGTCAATTGGAAATCGCTGCACGCCATTCCGGTCGCGCTCGTCACCGGCTCGAACGGCAAGACGACGACGACGCGCCTCGTCGCCGCGATCAGCGAGCGCGCCGGGCGGCGCACGGCGTTCAGCAGCACCGACGGCGTCGTCATCGGCGGCGAACTCGCTGCCGCCGGCGACTATTCCGGCCCCGCCGGCGCGCGCACCGCGTTGCGCGACGCGCGCAGCGAAGCGGCGGTCCTCGAGACCGCGCGCGGCGGCATCCTGCGCCGCGGACTCGCGGTCGAGCGCGTGCAGGCGGCGATCGTCACCAACATCAGCGCGGACCATTTCGGCGAATACGGCGTGCACACGCTCGACGACCTCGCCGATGCCAAGTTAGTCGTCGCGCATGCACTCCGCGCCAACGGTACGCTCGTACTCAATGCCGACGACGACGTGCTCGTGCGGAAAAGCCGGAGTCCGGGATTCGCGATTCGCGACTCGGAAAAAACAAAACGCCTGGCGTGGTTCGCACTCGACGCGGATCACCCTTTGCTCGCCACGTATCGCGCCCAAGGCGGTACGACCTGCGGCGTGCGCGGCGGCGAACTGATCCTGCACGCGAACGGAACCGAACGCTCGCTCGGCCGCGTCGCCGACATGCCGCTCAGCGCGCGCGGCGCGGCGAAGTACAACATCGCCAATCTCGCCGGGGCCGCCCTGCTCGCACACGCGCTTGGCATCGACGCGGCGCTCATCGCGCAGGTGTTCGCCTCGTTCGGCGCGCGCAACGGCGACAACCCCGGAAGACTGATGCGCTGGACCTTCGGCACCGCGACCGTGCTGATGGACTATGCGCACAACCCCGACGGACTGCGCGGGCTGCTCGACGTCGCGCGCAGCCTGTCGCCGTCCGGGCGCCTCGCCATCGTGCTCGGCCAGGCCGGCAACCGGGAGGACGCCGACGTCCGCCAACTGGCGACGGTCGCGGCGCACCAGCGCCCGGACCTCGTCGCGCTCAAACATCTGCGGATGCACCTGCGCGGCCGCCCGCCCGGCGACGTCATCGCGATCCTGCGCGGCGAACTGATCGCGCGCGGTATCGTCGCTGACAACATCGTCGATGCCGTCGAAGAAATCGATGCCGCGCGCACCGCTCTGGAATGGGCGCGCGATGGCGATCTCGTCGTGCTGCCGATCCACACCAAGGAAGGGCGCGCCGACGTCGTCGCCCTGCTCGACCGACTCGCCGCGACGAATTGGCAACCCGGGAATCCCTTGCCCTCGTAGGGGCGCGATTCATCGAGCCCGGCTTTTGATTCCGTGAATCGCGAAGAGCCGGGCGCAATGAATTGCGCCCCTACGGTCAACAATCCGTCGAGGATCACATGAACTCGGCCAGCTTCGGCCACAGTTGCGCAAGCGGCTTGCGCACGCCGCGGCAGAGAAAGATGTCCGGGTGCCATTTCGTCTCTTCGTTCTCGACCTTGGCATCGTTGCCGGTGTGGCCGACGAGCTCGAACGTCGTGCACGGCTGCTCGAGGTCCTTCTTGCCATCGGAGCCGACGACGATCATGTTCTGCGGCGTCCGCCCGTACGGCCCGCGCAGCCAGAACGAGTTGGCCGCGCTCCACGCCTGCGGCAGGCCGTATTGCGGGCCGTACAGATCGAGCGCGCCGGCTTCGCCGTAGTTGCTCGCCCAGATGCCGGTCTGCGCGCGTTCCTCCGCGGTCAGGCCGTCGCGGATGCGCGCGACCTCGCGCGCGAGCTCCGGCCAGCCGAACTGTTCGCGGAAGTCGCCGTTGAGTTCGTTGACGCGCGCCCATGCGGGCGAATTCACCGGCACGAGCGGAAGGCAGACACGCAGCGCGAGCGCGCCGGACAACACGATCGCGAACGATGCGATCCAGGCGGCGCGCTGCCATTTCATGCTGCGCAGACGCTCGACCAGGATCTGCAACTGGATCGCACCGGCCGCGATCAGCATCGGATACAACGGCGCCGCGTAGTAGCCGCGGCCTTGCGCGGCGACGAAAATCGCGAGCGGCACGAGCGCCATCCAACCGAGGATGCGCCAACGCCCGCCGTGCCCGCGCGCGAACACCGAGCAGAGTCCGAGCAGCCACAGCGGCACGCTGAATGGATTCGTCGCGATGTAGAACTGCTGCCCGAGGAATCCGTCCGCGCGACCGATGCGCACGTCGCGCGCATGAATCTGCCGCAGCATGTCGAGCGTGACGAAATCGTGCCGGTATTGCCAGATCAGGTTCGGCAGGAAAATCAGCAATGCCAATGCGACGCCGCACCACAGCCACTTGCTGCGCAGATCGGCGCGCAGCGGAGTGAGCACGACGCCCGCGACCAGCCCCGCGGCGAAGAACGCCGCCGTGTACTTGGTCATCATGCCCAGGCCCACCATTGCGCCGATCGCGAGCCACCAGCGCGCGTCGCCCGACTCGATGCGGCAGACGACGAAGTAAGCGAGCAACACGTACCAGAGATAATCGAACGTGACATACATGAACAGCGCGCTGCCCGACAACGACACCGGCGCAAGCGCGACGGCGAACGCCGCGAGCAGCATGGCCGCTCCTCTCCCGCCGAGCCGGCGCGCCGTCAACCCGGCGACGACGAAGACGATGCTCTGCGCCAGCGCCGGGAAAAACCGGAACCCGGCCAGCGAGGCACCGAACAACTCCCACTCGACGCGTCCGAGGAACGGCGTCAACGGCGGGTAGGCGACGTAGCCCCAATCGAGCCGACGCGCGTCGCTGAGAAACTGCAATTCGTCGCGATGAAAGCCGTACTGGCCGTCCGTTGCGACGTGGAACGCCAGCTTTGCCGCGGCCAGCGCGACGAGAATCCACAGGTCGCGTTCAGACGCACGCGGCGGTCTCGGGGTCGGCATGGGGTCGTACACTCGCGGCGGTTCCAGGTGATGAGTCATCCCGCAAAATGTATACGATACCGAATCCGCGGCGCGTGCCGATGGTCACGCCCATGCCGGTATCATGCACTTCGCGGCGCCTTCGCTATTTGCCGAATGGTTTGCCGCGCACACTCGCATAGACGACATCAAAGACTTTCAGCGTATCGACCGATTCCACGCCGCCGACCGTGACAGGGCTGTCGAGATGCAGCACCTGCCCCCTCTCGCCATCGAACGCGGGCCATGCGGGCAGACCCGCACCGTTCGGATCGCCGGTCGCGATGAAGTTCGTCCAGTAGCCAACGATGCGATCGGCAAGCTCGCGATCCGGCGCGCTGCGTTGCAAGCCTGCTTGATCGAGATGATCGAACACGTACCACAGCTCGGCGAAATGGCTGGCGCCCCATCCGGCCTGGATCGAGTTTGCGGGAAACGGCGGACGACGATCGAATGAATAGTAAAAAACCCGACTCTTCCCCTGCGCGACCTGCAGCCGCGCCCAGGTCCACATGTCCCAGCCGAAGCGCAGATCGCGCTCGAAGTCGAGCCGGGCCCGCTTCGCCTGCGCATCGGTCGCATGCGGATACGCGGTCATCAACGGCGACGGCAAGACACCGAAAGTCTTTTCGATGTCCGCCTCGAATCCTTTTGCGGTCACGCCGCCCACGTCCGTCAGCGACCGCGCCTCGTCGGCATTCGCGCCGAGCAGCACGGGCACGTCGCCCTGCCGGGCGGAAACGTAGGCGTCGTATGGCCCAAGCGGCAGCACCTGGGGCTCCGCGACCGGATGCGTCACGGCATGCGCACGGCCCGAGAGCAATACGGCCGGGGTCAACTCGCGCAACTCGCGGATCGACTTGACGCCAAGCGAGGCCGCATATTCCTCGCCGTCGTGTTCGGCATTCGCCAATAGATAATTGGGCGCGAGTTGTACCGGCTCGAACAAGCCGCCGCTTTCAGCGATTGCGCGCGCGAATAGCCCGTGCGCGAGCGGCGAGGCGATCAGCATGCTCACCGACATCGCGCCGGCAGACTGGCCGGCCACGGTCACGCGCGCCGCATCGCCGCCGAAGGCGGCTATGTTGCGCTGAATCCATCGCAGGGCTGCGATCTGATCCATGAGTCCATAGTTGCCGGAGGAACGATTCGGCGATTCGGCGGTCAGTTCGGGATGCGCGAGGAAACCGAACGGACCAAGCCGGTACGCCACGGTTACGACGATGATGCCGCGGCGCGCAAGCCGGTCGCCGGCGTAGAGCGGCATCGACGCCGAACCGTTGGCGTAACCGCCACCGTGGATCCAGACCAGAACCGGCAACCGCTCGCCCGAGATGCGTCCCGGCTTCCACAGGTTGAGATACAGACAGTCCTCGCTCACGGACGGCGGCGTCTCGCCCGGCATCGATACGCCCTTCTGCATGCAGGCCGGCGCAAATTTGTCCGCTCTGCGCACGCCGGTCCAGGCGGCGACGCGCTGCGGCGGACGCCAGCGCAGAGCTCCAACCGGCGGTGCGGCAAACGGCACGCCCTTGTAGACGGTCACGCCATCCGTGCTCACGCCTTCGATCGCGCCGGTTTCGGTGACTGCCGGTTTCGCCCATGCCGCGCCTGCCGCTGCAAACCAGACGACGGCAAACCCGACCCATCCACATAGACGTGTCCGCATCGACGACTCCGTCGCTGAAAAATCAGACGACAGTGTGGGCAGGAGACGCCCCACCGGACAATCCGCTTCATCACAAGCGCGGCGCGTCCCGTCACAAAATTCCGCCACCGGTCACCGCACTGGCTGCCGCCCCGCGCGGCAAGGCAAAATAATGGCATGAACGTCACGCATCCTTTCGAGTTCCCCTCGTCTTGGCGCACCACTCCCGGCTGGTTGCGGGAAGGCAGCGCAGGATTGCTGTATTGGCTGCTTTTCCTGCTCGTGCTGGAACCGGACAACGTACAGCGAGCGATCCATGCCGGACACCCGCTGCAATTCGGTCACGAGGTGCCGCGCATCGCAGTCGCCGCATTGCTCGGCGCCGCGATTACCCCGTTCGTCGTGGCCGCGACGCGGCGCTTCCCGGTCGCGGGCACGCAGCGCACCGGCCATGCGTTGGCGCAAATCGGCATTGCGACCGGACTCGGCTTCGTGCTGATCCTGATTTCGTGCCTGCTCGTCGCCTGGGGATTCCAGAATCGATGGCTGCCGAGCCTCACCCATGTGCGCGAAGAACTCGTCGCCAACTGGCCGTTGCTGATCTATGCCTTGCTGGCCTTCATGGCCGCCGCACACGCCGCGCGCCACCTTCGCCCACTGCCGGAAACACGCGATGCCCCCATGCGCGCGCCATATCGCGCACGCATCGCGGTCAAGACGCGCGGACGCCACGGCTTTGCCGATCTCGCCGCGGTCGACTGGATCGAGAGTCAAGGCAACTATCTCGCCCTGCACGCGGGATCATCGTCGCACCTGATCCGTGAAACGCTGACCGCATTGGAGAGCCAGCTCGACCCGGCCGCTTTCGTCCGCATCCATCGGCGCATGATCGTCGCCGTCAGCCGCATTCGCGATCTGCGCCCGATCGCGAACGGCGACGCGCTGTTGCGCCTTGCGGGCGGGCAGGAACTGCGCGTCAGTCGCAGCTATCGCAGAACGCTTGCCGAGAAATGGCATGCGCTGCCGCCCACGCCGAATGAAGAGTAACCTGCATGATTGTTCGGTGAGTTCCCGCCCCCTGATTTCAGGCGAAATACCGCAACGGCGGCGATGGCTCCGTGGCGATACGCCAAACCTTTGCAAAAGTCTTGGGGATATTGGCCCCATTCGATTCCACCTTCCCGGCTCCGCGAAAGACCAATCGCCGGTTTATAATTGGCGGCTGTCTTCAGCCACACTGGAACACCCATGTCCGACAAGATTCTCGCGGCGCTCGGCTTGACCGGAACCGTTTCCGGCACCTACCTCGGCAACGGCGAATGGTCCAAGACCGCCGACGCCGGCCTGCTCGAAGTGATCAACCCGAGCACGCACGAAGTCATCGGCCGCGTGCATTCGGCCTCGGCCAGCGACTACGAGACGATCGTGCAGCGCGCGCAGGCCGCGTTCGCGGTGTGGCGCACGACGCCGGCGCCACGTCGCGGCGAGGCGATCCGCCTCTGCGGCGAAGCGCTGCGCAAGCACAAGGATGCGCTCGGCTCGCTCGTCGCGCTCGAAATGGGCAAGATCAAGCCCGAGGGCGATGGCGAAGTGCAGGAAATGATCGACATCGCCGACTTCGCCGTCGGCCAGTCGCGCATGCTCTACGGCAATTCGATGCACAGCGAGCGCCCGGGCCACCGCATGGGCGAGCAATGGCATCCACTCGGCCTCGTCGGCATCATCAGCGCGTTCAACTTCCCGGTCGCGGTGTGGGCGTGGAACTCGTTCATCGCCGCGGTCTGCGGCGACATTTCGATCTGGAAGCCGTCGCCGAAGACGCCGCTGTCCGCGATCACGTCGATGAAGATCTGCAACGAGGCGCTCAAAGCCGGCAGCTTCCCCGACCTGTTCTTCCTGTTCAACGATGCTGGCGTCGAACTCGCGCAGACCTTCGTCGACGACCACCGCATCCCGCTGATCAGCTTCACCGGCTCGACCGCGGTCGGGCGCACGGTCGGCGAACGCGTCGCGCGCCGCATGGGCCGCTCGCTGCTCGAACTCGGCGGCAACAATGCGATCATCGTCGACGCCAGCGCCGACCTGAAGCTCGCGATCCCGGCGATCGTGTTCGGCGCGGTCGGCACGGCCGGCCAGCGCTGCACGACGACGCGGCGTGTATTTATCCACAAATCCATTTTTTCCGACGTGGTCGGCAAGCTCGTCGCCGCCTACAAGCAGGTCGAGAAGAAGATCGGCGATCCGACCCTGGCGACGACGCTGATGGGCCCGCTCAACTCGAACGCCGCGGTCGACGGTTTTCTCGGCGCGATCGAGAAGGCCAAGGCGGCCGGCGGCAAGATCGAGACCGGCGGCGCGGCGATCGAGGGCAAGGGCAATTTCGTCCTGCCGACGATCGTCAGCGGCGTGAAGAATTCCGACGCGGTCGTGCAGACCGAAACCTTCGCGCCGATCCTCTACGCGATGCCGTTCGATACGCTGACCGAAGCGATCGAGCTGCAGAACGGCGTGCCGCAGGGCCTGTCGAGCTCGATCTTCACGCGCGACATGCAGACGGCGGAGAAGTATCTCTCGGCGGCAGGTTCGGACTGCGGCATCGCCAACGTCAACATCGGCACCTCGGGCGCCGAGATCGGCGGCGCATTCGGCGGCGAGAAGGAAACCGGCGGCGGCCGCGAATCGGGCAGCGACGCATGGAAGACGTACATGCGCCGCCAGACCAACACGATCAACTATTCGGATTCGCTGCCGCTGGCGCAGGGCATCAAGTTCGATCTTTGATTCCTTCGTTTCGTCCCGACCGATGACCTAGGAAATGCCTAACACCGATTCGACCCGACGTTTCGGCGATCGCGTTGCCGACTACGTGCGCTACCGGCCCGACTACCCGCCCGCGCTGATGGCTTGGCTACGCGACGAGCACGGCGTCTCGCCGAATTGGCTCGTCGCCGACATCGGCGCAGGCACCGGCATCTCGGCAAACATGTTTCTCGATGCCGGGCACGAGGTCGTCGCCGTCGAACCGAACGCGCCGATGCGCGCGGCGGCAGTGCGATGGCTCGGCGGAAATCCCCGATTCCGCGCGATCGATGGAACGGCCGAAGCGACCACTTTGGGCGGCGCAAGCGTCGACCTGGTTTCGGCCGCGCAGGCGTTCCACTGGTTCGATGCCGACGCGGTGCGCAGCGAATGGTCGCGCATCCTGCGCCCCGATGGACTCGCCGCCGTCTACTGGAATTCGCGCACGCTGACCGGCTCGTCCTTTCTCGAAGGCTTCGAGCAGTTGCTGCGCGACTACGGCACGGACTACGCCCAGGTTGCCGAACGCTACGAAGGCGATGCGGAGATGCGGCGCTGGTTCGGCGCCGGCTTTCGCGGCATGACGAGTTTTCCGTACCGCCAGCGGCTCGACTTCGACACCTTGCGCGGCCGCCTTCTGTCGTCGTCCTATGCGCCGAGAGCGGGCCATCCGCAACACGAGCCCATGCTGGCCGCCTTGCGCCGATTGTTCGATGCGACCGAACATGACGGGATCGTCGATTTCGACTACCGCACGCGCATCTACGTCGGCAGCGTGGCCGCATAATTCCGGCTTTCGCGTCCGGCGGAATCGCCAGCCGTCATGACAGCCGACACGCGCCGACCTCCGGAAACCATCTGCCGCGCCGGCCAATGACTGGCTCCATCAGGAACGCGCCGAGCGCAAGCGCAGCGCGTTGCCGATCACCGATACTGACGACAGGCTCATTGCCAGTGCAGCGATCATCGGATTCAGCAGCCATCCCGTGAACGGATACAGCACACCCGCGGCGATCGGCACGCCGAGCGCGTTGTAGACGAAGGCGAGGCCGAGGTTCTGGCGCATGTTCGCGACCGCGCCGCGCGAGATCGCGAGCGCGCGCACGATGCCGCGCAGATCGCCCTTGACCAGCGTCACCTGCGCGCTGGTCATCGCCACGTCGGTGCCCGTGCCCATCGCGATGCCGACGTCGGCCGCAGCCAGCGCGGGCGCGTCGTTGATGCCGTCGCCGGCCATCGCGACGCGGCAGCCTTGCGCCTTGAGCGCCGCGACGAGCTCCGCCTTGTCCTGCGGCCGCACTTCACCGTGCACTTCGTCGATGCCGAGCCGCGCGGCGATGGCCTGCGCCGTCGCTTTGCCGTCGCCGGTCGCCATGATCAGGCGCCAGCCCGCGGCGTGCAGCGCGGCGACCGCCTCGGGAGTCGACTCCTTGATCGGATCGGCCACGGCGATCAGGCCGAGCGCACGTCCGTCGGCGGCGAGGAAGACCACGCTGGCGCCGTCCCGGCGCAGCCGTTCCGCCTCGTCGCGCAAGGCCGCGACGTCGGCGCCCGCTTCGCTCATCAGCGCGGCGCTGCCGAGCGCGACGACCTGCGTGCCGACGCGTCCGCGCACGCCGCTGCCCGTCGCCGACTCGAAGTCGGCGGCGGCTTGCAGCGCGAGGCCGCGCCACCGCGCTTCAGCGACGATCGCTGCCGCGAGCGGATGCTCGCTGCCCTGCTCGAGGCTCGCGCCAAGGCACAGCACGTCGTCCGTGTTCGCGCCGGCGGTCGCGACGATTTCGCGGAATGCCGGCTTGCCCTGCGTCAGCGTGCCGGTCTTGTCGACGACCAGCGTATCGATCGTGCGCAGGCGCTCGATCGCCTCGGCGTCGCGGAACAGCACCCCCGCCTGCGCGGCGCGCCCGCTTGCAACCATGACCGTCATCGGCGTGGCGAGACCGAGCGCGCACGGACAGGCGATGATCAGCACCGCGACGGCGTTGACGATCGCGTAGGTCCACGACGGCTGCGGGCCGTACAGGCCCCAGCCGAAGAACGTCGCGACCGCCGCCGCGAGCACGGCGAGCACGAACCAGACGCTGACCTTGTCGGCGAGGCGCTGCATCGGCGCGCGCGTGCGCTGCGCCTGCGCGACGAGGTTCACGATCCGGGCGAGCGCGGTTTCCGCGCCGACTTTCTGCGCGCGGACGACGAGGCTGCCGGTGCCGTTGAGCGTCGCGCCGATCACGGCGTCGCCCGGTTTCTTCTCGACCGGAACGGGCTCTCCGCTCAGCATCGATTCGTCGACGCTCGAACGCCCGTCTACGACGACGCCGTCGACCGGCACCTTCTCGCCCGGGCGCACGCGCAGACGATCGCCGGCCTGCACCCGGTCGAGCGGCACGTCTTCTTCGGCGCCGTCGTCGCGCAGGCGCCGCGCCGTCTTCGGCGCGAGCCCGAGCAGCGCCTTGATCGCCGCCGAGGTGCTCGAACGCGCCTTGAGCTCGAGAATCTGGCCGAGCAGAGTCAACGAGATGATGATCGCCGCGGCCTCGAAATAGACGCCGACGCGGCCGTGCTCGCGGAACGAGTCCGGAAACGCCTGCGGCGCCATGGTCGCGACAACGCTGTAGCCGAACGCGGCGAGCACGCCGGTGCCGATCAGCGTCCACATGTTCGGCCGCCCGTTCGCGATCGACTGCGCCCAGCGCTCGAGGAACGGCCAGCCCGCCCAGAGCACGACCGGCGCCGCGAGCGCGAATTCGAGCCAGGTGCGCGCGCTCGCCGACCCCGCCGCGAACCAATGGCCGAACATCGCGAGCGCGAACACCGCAGCCGACAGCGGCAAGGTCCACAGGAAGCGGCGGCGGAAATCGGTCAGTTCGGGATTCTCGCGTTCGTCCAGGCTCGGCATCGCGGGTTCCAGCGCCATGCCGCAGATCGGGCATGTGCCGGGCGCGTCGCGCACGATCTCGGGATGCATCGGGCACACGTACGTCGTGCCCGCGGAGACGGACGCCGCCGGCGCGGATTTCGTCGGCGCCGGATGGCGCTGCGGGTCGGCGAGGAATTTCGTCCGGCAGCCGGCCGAACAGAACAGGTATTCCCGGCCGGCATGCGCGGCGCGATGCGGCGTGTCGGCTTCGACCTTCATGCCGCAGACCGGATCGATCGCGCTCGCCGGCGCACACGCCGGCCCGTGCGCGCCGCAGCAACCCGGCGCCGCGGGCGCAGGAGCGTGTTCGTGCGAATGTTCGTGTGCCGACATCAGTTCCGCTCCTCTTCATTCCAAAGTCCGGGCCAGCATGTCCGGAGTCAACCGGCGGATTCCGCATGCCGCGGCGCCTACCGGCCCGCATACGGCAGCAATGCTCCGAACGCAAGCCCTCTCCCCCGCATGCTTTACGCGGGGGAGAGGGTTGGGTGAGGGGGCGCTTCTGCTTCGCGATGCCATCGCATCTTGCCGCAAAGATCAAGAGCGCCCCCACCCAACCCTCTCCCCCCAAGCTTTGCTTGGGGGGAGAGGGCTCGAGTTCGGAGCATTGCGTCCGCCAGCGCGGGCGAACCGGTTTGGGTATGATCCGGCACAACCCAATCCGGAATCGCCGCGATGAATTCCAACGTATCGGCACCCACCAGCCCGACGGCGATCGCCAGCCTCGTCTTCGGCATCCTGAGCTGGATCGCGATTCCGTTCATCGGCGCGATCGTCGCCATCGTCTGCGGGCATCTCGCCCGCGGCGAAATACGCCGCGCGCCGCCGGGCACGCTGCACGGCGACGGCCTCGCCGTCGGCGGCCTGATCCTCGGCTATCTGCACATCCTCATCGTCGTCTGCTTCGTCGTGTTCGCGTTCACGTTCCTCGGCGGCATCGCCTGGTTCGCCGCGCACCTGCACTGACGCCGGCGCGGCGCCGTGCCGTCCGGCGGCCTGCGGCTTGACTCCGCCCGATATGGACATTAGCATGAACATGCACATATCGTGCAGTCGGGCGAACGCCATGAAAACCGAACGGGTAACCTTGCTGACCACGCCCAAGTTCAAGGCGTTCCTGGGCAGCGAAGCCAAGCGCGAAGGAATCAGCGTCGCCGAACTGGTGCGCAATCGTTTCGAACCGCAGCCGTCGGCCGAAGCCGCGATGATCGAAACACTGACGGCGGAACTCGCGGCGCGCCTGAAGGAAGCGCGCACCACATTGAACGAGGGCCTTGCGGAGTTTCACGCCTGGCTCGCCGAGAAGAACGGCGCGCCGGCGAAGCAACGCAAGCGTGCGGCGGTCCGCCGCGGGCGCGCATGAGCCTGTTTTCCGACAGCATCAAGACGATCCGCGATGCGCTGAAGATGGCCGACGACGTGAAGGCGGCCGGCGAAGCGTTGAAGCTGATCACCCAGGAGTTGCGCGAGCACGACCGCCGCATCACCCGCCTCGAGGCACGATGGGAGACGGCGATGCAGCTCACCGCCTTGCGCAACGCGCGCCGACTCGGCAAGGACGAATGACTTGCCGCAGCGACGGACGCCTGTGCCGGGCGGCGTGACCGGATAGCGATCTTGTACGCCCTCGCCCGCCCCTTCCTTTTCTGTCTCGACGCCGAGCGCGCGCACGATCTCGCGCTGACGTCGATCGAGGCCGCGTATCGCACGGGCCTCAACCCGCTGCTCGCGCCGAAACCCGTGCCGCTGCCGACGCGCGTGTTCGGCATCGATTTCGCCAATCCGGTCGGGCTCGCCGCCGGCCTCGACAAGAACGGCGCCCATGTCGACGCCCTCGCCGCGCTCGGCTTCGGCTTCATCGAAGTCGGCACGACCACACCTCGCGCGCAAGAAGGAAACCCCAGGCCGCGCATGTTCCGCCTGCCGGAACACGAGGCCGTGATCAACCGGCTCGGTTTCAACAACGGCGGCGTCGACGCGCTCGTGCGCAACGTCGAACGGGCGAAGTTCGCAGGCCCGCTCGGCATCAACATCGGCAAGAACAAGGACACGCCGAACGAACGCGCGGTCGACGATTACCTGCACTGCCTCGAACGCGTCTACGCACGCGCAAGCTACGTCACCGTCAATATTTCCTCGCCGAACACGCAAGGCCTGCGCGACCTGCAGGAAGAGGAAACGCTCAAGCGCTTCGTCGGCACCCTGCGCGAACGCCAGGAGCGACTCGCCGCACAGCACGGCGCGCGCAAGCCGATGCTGCTCAAGATCGCGCCGGACCTCGGCGAAACCAAACTCGACGGCATCGCCGCGGTGCTGCTGGCCGCGAAGATCGACGGCCTGATCTGCACGAACACGACGATCGCGCGCGAGGCGATCGCGGGCGCCGCGCATGCGCACGAAGCCGGCGGCCTTTCCGGCAAACCGCTGATGGCCAAGGCGACGGCGGTGCTGCGCGGCATGGCCCGGCGGCTTGGCAACCGGATTCCGCTCGTCGGCGTCGGCGGCATCACGCGCGGTGCGGACGCGGCGGAAAAATTCGCCGCGGGCGCGAGCCTCGTGCAGTTCTATTCGGGCCTGGTCTTTCGCGGGCCGGCGCTGATCGGCGACTGCGTCGAAGCGCTGCGCGCGCGCGGCGGCGAAACGGCATGAACGACAGCCGCGCGTCCGCCGCCGCGAACTTCGGCTACACGGTCCACGAGAACGCCTCGCTACTCGACCGCACGACGTTCCGCGTGCCCGCGCGCGCGGCGACGCTGATCGACGTGCACGAATTCGACGCGGTGCCGCGTCTGCTCGAACAGGCTGGCGCGCAGAACCGCGAAGTGCTTGTCCTCGGCGGCGGCAGCAACGTGCTGTTCACGCGCGACTGGCCCGGCATCGTGCTCGCCCTGCGCACGCGCGGCCTGGATATCGTCGAACAACACGTGCCAGGCGCGCCCGGCGACGCCGCGATCGTGCGAGCGGCGGCAGGCGAAACCTGGGACGACTTCGTGCACTGGACGCTGGCCCACGGCCTGCGCGGCCTCGAGAACCTCGCGCTGATTCCCGGCAGCGTCGGCGCGGCGCCGATCCAGAACATCGGCGCCTACGGCGTCGAGGTCGGCGAGTTCGTGCACGCCGTGCAGGCGTTCGACCGGACGACGAATTCGATCGTGCGCCTCGACCGCGCCGCCTGCGCCTTCGCCTATCGCGATTCGCTGTTCAAGCGCGAAGCCGGCAGGTATCTGATCGCCGCGGTCGATTTCCTGCTGCCGCGCGAACGCGCGCTGCGTCTGGATTACGACGGTGTGCGCGAAGAACTGGCTGCGATGGGCGCGACCGACCCCGATGCCCGCGCCGTCGCGCACGCGATCTCGCGCGTGCGCACGCGCAAGCTGCCCGACCCGGTCACCACCGGCAACGCCGGCAGCTTCTTCAAGAATCCCATCGTCGCGGCGGGCGTGGCCGACGCGCTCAGGCACGAAAACGCGAAGATGCCCGTCTGGCCGGTCAACGACGGACACGCGAAACTGTCCGCCGCATGGCTGATCGAAGCCTGCGGGCTGAAAGGTTTCCGCGACGGCAACGCCGGCGTCTCCAGCCAGCACGCGCTCGTGCTGATCAACCACGGCAATGCCAGCGGCGCACAGATATGGGCGCTCGCCCGGCACGTGATGGATGCCGTGCAGGCGCGCTTCGGCGTGCGTCTCGAAGCCGAACCGCTGATCGTCTGACGGCGCGCCGCCTGACGATGGCCGCCCTGCATTTCCCGCAGCGCTCTGCGAGAAATGCGGGCTGGACGGAATCAGGTCGTCACCCGGTCCCAGAACTGCTTGACGCTGTCGAGCCACGACGACGCACGCGGCGTGTGCGCGGCGTGGTCGTCGCCGAAGCTGTCGTCGAACTGCTGCAGCAATTCCTTCTGCTGCTTGCTGAGCTTGACCGGCGTCTCGACGACGACGCGGCAGAGCAGGTCGCCGACGTGACCGGTGCGCACGTTGCGCACGCCCTTGCCGCGCAGCTTGAACAGCTTGCCGGTCTGGGTCTCGGGCGGAATCTTGATCGTGGCCTCGCCGCCGAGCGTGGGCACCTCCAGTTCGGCGCCGAGCGCGGCCTGCGAGAAGCGGATCGGCACTTCGCAATGGAGATCGTCCTGCTGGCGCTGGAAGATCGCATGCTCGCGCACCTGCACTTCGACGTAGAGATCGCCTGCGGGCGCACCGGCCGGGCCGGCTTCGCCCTCGCCCGTGAGCCGGATGCGGTCGCCGGTGTCGACGCCGGCCGGAATCTTCACTTCGAGATGTTTCTCGCGGCGCACGCGGCCCTCGCCGCGACAGGTCTTGCACGGATTGGCGATCGCCTTGCCGCTGCCGCCGCAGTGCGGACAGGTCTGCTGGATCGAGAAGATGCCGTTCTGCATGCGCACGCGGCCGTGGCCCTGGCAGGTGGCGCAGGCGGAAAGCTTGCCGTCGGCCGAACCCGAGCCGTCGCATTTCTCGCACGCGGCGAGCGTCGGCACGACTATCGTCTTTTCGATGCCGAACACCGCTTCCTCGAGCTCGAGGTCGAGCAGGTAGCGCAGGTCGGAACCGCGCCGCTGGCGGGCACCGCGGCCGCCGCCGAAGATGTCGGAGAAGATGTCGCCGAAGATGTCGCCGACGTCGGCGTGAAAGCCGCCGTCGCCACCCATGCCGTGCTCGAACGCGGCATGGCCGTGGCGATCGTACAGCGCGCGCTTCTGCGGATCGCCGAGGACGTCGTAGGCTTCCTTGACCGCCTTGAAATGCGCTTCGCAGTCCTTGTCACCCGGGTTGCGGTCCGGGTGATATTTCATCGCGAGGCGACGGAATGCGGTCTTCAGCTCACCGTCGCTGGCGGTGCGCTCGACGGAAAGGACTTCGTAGTAGCAACGCTTGCTCATGGGTTTTCGGAAAGATGCTTTTCGATGCGCCGGTCCGGAATCAGCCAGAGTGCGGCGACGACAGCGTACAGCAGGCAGGATGCCTTGGGCATCCAGAACGCCTTCGCCGCCGAATCGACTATGAGTGCGGAAAGCGCCGATGCAATACCCGCGACGTACAACGCGGGCGAAACCTTGGCCTTCCAGTCGCCGGCATCGCCGCCGAGCGCCTGCGCCAGGCGGCTGTTCATGCCACCGTTGCAGGCGATCAGCGAGCGGCTCAGCGGAATCCACGCGATCGCGGCCATCAGCAGCACGAATCCGTACGCCGCCGCGGGCGCCGCGGCCGGAAATTCGCGTCCGACTTCGCCATGCGCCTCGTTGAGCCACGCCGTGGTAAACGGAATCAGCGACAGCCAGAACAGCAGGAACAAGTTCGCCCACATCACCTTGCCATCGATCTTCTCGACGGCGTGCATGAGATGGTGGTGGTTGTTCCAATAGATGCCGACGTAGACGAAGCTGAGCACGTAACTCAGGAACACCGGCCAGTTGTCGAGCAATGCGGCGAACGTCGCCTCGTGCGGCGGCTTCAGTTCGAGCACCATGATCGTGATGATCACGGCGATCACGCCATCGGTGAAGGCTTCCAGTCTGTTTTTTTCCATAGCCCCATCCCCAAACTGCATATAGCAAATCGGGGCCATGACAGCCCCGATTCGCTCCGATGACGGCGTGATTTTACTTCTTGTCTTTCACTTCGGTGAACTCGGCGTCGACGACGTCGTCCTTCGGCGCCGAACCGCCACCGGCCTGCGCGCCGGCATCGCCGGTTGGACCGCCCTGACCCGCCGCAGCCGCGGCGGCCGCCAGCGACTGCGCGGCAGACTCGAGCGCGGCGATCTTCGACTCGATCGCATCCTTGTCCTCGCTCTTCATGACCTTCTCGAGGTCGGCGAGCGCGGTTTCGATCGCGCCGATCTGGCCGCCGTCGACCTTGCCGCCGTGCTCCTTGACCGCCGCGCGCGTCGCATGGACGAGCTGGTCGGCCTTGTTGCGCGTGGCGACGAGTTCGTGGAACTTCTTGTCCTCTTCCTTGTTCGCCTCGGCGTCGCGCACCATCCGCTGGATCTCGTCCTCGTTCAGGCCCGAACCGGCCTTGATCTCGATGCGCTGCTCCTTGCCGGTCTTCTTGTCCTTGGCCGAGACATGCAGGATGCCGTTCGCGTCGATGTCGAACGAGACTTCGACCTGCGGCATGCCGCGCGGCGCCGCCTCGATGCCTGCCAGATCGAATTTTGCAAGCGACTTGTTCGCGCTCGCGCGCTCGCGCTCGCCCTGCAGCACGTGTACGGTGACCGCAGTCTGGTTGTCCTCGGCGGTCGAGAACGTCTGCGAGGCTTTGGTCGGGATCGTCGTGTTCTTCTCGATCAGCTTGGTCATCACGCCACCGAGCGTCTCGATGCCGAGCGAAAGCGGGGTGACGTCGAGCAGCAGCACGTCCTTGACCGAGCCGCCGAGCACGCCGCCCTGGATCGCAGCGCCCACGGCGACGGCTTCGTCCGGATTGACGTCCTTGCGCGGCTCCTTGCCGAAGAAGGTCTTCACCGCCTCCTGCACCTTGGGCATGCGCGTCTGGCCGCCAACGAGGATGACCTCGCTGATGTCCGCGACCTTCAGACCGGCGTCGTTGATCGCCGTGCGGCACGGCGCGATCGTCTTCTCGATCAGGTCGGCCACGAGCGCTTCGAGCTTGGCGCGCGTCAGCTTGATGTTGAGATGCTTCGGACCCGACGCGTCCGCCGTGATGTACGGCAGGTTCACTTCGGTCTGGTGCGCGCTCGACAGCTCGATCTTCGCGCGCTCGGCCGCGTCCTTCAGGCGCTGCAGCGCGAGCGAGTCGTTCTTGAGGTCGACGCCCGATTCCTTCTTGAACTCCTCGACGAGGAAGTCGATCAGGCGCTTGTCGAAGTCCTCGCCGCCGAGGAACGTGTCGCCGTTCGTCGCCAGCACCTCGAACTGCTTCTCGCCGTCGACGTTCGCGATCTCGATGATCGACACGTCGAACGTGCCGCCGCCCAAGTCGTAGACCGCGACCTTGCGGTCGCCGCCCTGCTTGTCGATGCCGTAGGCGAGCGCGGCCGCGGTCGGCTCGTTGATGATGCGCTTGACGTCGAGGCCGGCGATGCGGCCGGCGTCCTTGGTTGCCTGGCGCTGCGAGTCGTTGAAGTACGCGGGCACGGTGATGACGGCCTCGGTGACCGGCTCGCCGAGGAAGTCCTCGGCCGTCTTCTTCATCTTCATGAGCACCTGCGCGGAGACTTCCGGCGGCGCCATCTGCTTGCCGCCCGCGGTCGCCACCCAGGCGTCGCCGTTGTCGTGCGCGAGGATCTTGTACGGCACGAGGCCGATGTCCTTCTGCACCTCGGCGTCGGTGAACTTGCGCCCGATCAGGCGCTTCACCGCGTAGAAGGTGTTCTTCGGATTGGTCACCGCCTGGCGCTTGGCGGTGGCACCGACGAGGATCTCGTTGTCCTTGTAGGCGACGATCGACGGCGTGGTGCGATCGCCTTCGGAATTCTCGATCACGCGCGCCGTCGCGCCTTCCATGACCGCCACGCACGAGTTGGTCGTGCCGAGGTCGATGCCGATGATTTTACCCATGTCTAAATCTCCAGAAAATTTGGGCGGCGCGACGGCCGCGGATGTCAGCTAGATGAGGGATTCGTCAGTTCAATTCAAGCGCCGTTTTATTTGGCGACGGTGACCAGCGCCGGCCGCAACAGCCGCTCGTTCAGCACGTAGCCCTTCTGCACCACGGCGACCACCGTATTCGACGCTTTACCCGGCGCATCGATCATGCTGACGGCCTGGTGCTGCTCCGGATTGAACGGCTGGCCGACCGGATCGACGGCCTTGAGGCCATTGGTTTCGGCCACCTTGAGCAGCGCCTTCAACGTCAATTCCATGCCTTCGCGCAGCCCGTTGACGTCGGCCGTCTGGATGGCCAAACCGCGTTCGAGGCCGTCGCATACCGGCAGCAGGTCGCCGAGCAGACGCTCGTTGGCGAACTTGCGCGCCTGCTCGAGGTCGCGCTGCAGGCGCTTGCGCTGGTTCTCGATCTCGGCGCGCTCGCGCAGCAACAGGTCGCGCATCTCGCCGAGCTTGGCCTCGTATTCGTTGACGAGTTTGCCGAGTTCGTCGCCCTCGTTCTGCTGAGTGGCCGCGTCGACGGTCGCTTCCTCGCCGGGCGGATTCGACTCATTCGGTCGTGTGTTTTCGGTGCTCACATTCACTCCGTTAAGCAATGCGCCGCCCGCAGCCCGAAACTGCTTGCCGCAATCAAACATTCTACCCCGGCGGGGTTATGGGGTCTGCCACCGTCGATTCAAGGGAAGCCGAGCAACCCCCATCGACGTCATTCCCGCGAAAGCGGGAATCCCTCTTGATCTTCGGCGGTTTGAGACAAAGCAAAATGGATTCCCGCTTTCGCGGGAATGACGAACTTGGGATCAACACGAATCCGTGGATTCATGCCGACGTCGAAAGCGCCCCCGAAAGAATCTGCGCCGTCGCCTGCACGACCGGGATCACGCGCTGGTAGGCCATGCGCGTCGGCCCGATCACGCCGAGCACGCCGAGCACGCGCCCCTCGACGCCGTACGGCGCGGTGACGAGGCTGTAGGCGCCGAGCGGGTTGAAGCCCGATTCTTCGCCGATGAACAGGCGCACGCCTTCCGCGCGCGAGCAGCTTTCGAGCAGGCTCAACAGATCGCGCTTGCGCTGGAACGCTTCGAACAGCTCGCGCAGGCTGTCGATGTCGGTTCCCGCCTGCGCACCCATCAGGTTGACCTGGCCGGCGACGAGCATGTCCGCATTGGCCCGGTCGGGGAAAGCCTGACTCGTGACGTCGGCGGCAGCCACCATCAGCTGGTGCAGGCGCGCGCTGGTCTCGCGCATCTCGCGCTTGAGCCGCTCGCGGATCTCGCTCATGCGCAAGCCGGCATAGTTCGCATTGAGGAAGTTCGACACCTGTTCGAGCTCGCTCGGCGAATAGACATGCTGCGTCGCGATCACCCGGTTCTGCACTTCGTTGTCGGCGAACACGAGGATGACGAGCACGCGATTGCCGCCGACCGCGACGAAATCGATGTGCCGGAACGGGAATTCCTCGCGCTTGGGCACGGTGACGACGCCGACGAAATGCGTCACCTCGGAAAGCAGCGAGGATACGCCGTTGAGGAGGTCCTGCGTCGCTCCTTGCGTCGGCAACTCGCGGCGCAGCGCGTCGATCTGCGGCTCGTCGAGCGGCTTCACTTCGAGCAGGCTGTCGACGAAGACGCGGTAGCCCTGCACCGTCGGCACGCGCCCGGCCGAGGTGTGCGGCGCGGCGAGCAGGCCGAGTTCCTCGAGATCGGCCATGACGTTGCGGATCGTCGCCGGGCTGACGTCGAGGCCCGAATTCTTCGCCAGCGTGCGCGAACCGACCGGCTGGCCGTCCGCGATGTACTGCGCGATCAGCGCGCGCAGCAACTGGCGCGCGCGCGGGTCGAGCTGTTGACCTGCGGAACGAGGGCCGAAATACGCGGACATGGACGGTGGCGTGGGAAGAGATGCCGACGCTAGCAATGGAAATTCTCTTGGTCAATATGGATTTCCCCCAGCGCCGTTCAAGCCGTCCGCTTTTCGCAGCCGGCCACGGGGGGAGAGCGGTAAACGCCGTCTTTCCCGCCGGCATTTTCAACGCGGCTGTCTTGGCTGGGAGGATTTCGCGTGATAGCGTGCGCGCGCCGAGTCACCCGCGCCTCTGCCATGCTGCAAACGCTGTTCGTCAAGGATTTCGCCATCGTCGGCGAGGCCGAAATCGGCTTCGACGCGGGCCTTACCGTGGTCACCGGCGAAACGGGCGCGGGCAAGTCGCTCATGGTCGACGCGCTGCTGCTGCTGGCGGGCCAGCGCGCGGATGCGGGCGTGGTGCGCGCGGGCTGCGAGCGCGCCGAACTGATCGCCGACTTCGACCTGGGCGACGCGCCGGCGGCGAAGCAGTGGCTGACCGACGAGGAATTCGACGAGGGCGACGGCTGCCGGTTGCGCCGTGTGATCCGCGCCGAGGGCGCCTCGCGCGCCTGGATCAACGGCCGCCCGGCGACGCTGGCGCAAATGCAGGCGCTGGCGGAGCGGCTCATCGAAATCCACGGCCAGCACGAGCACCAGGCGTTGCTCGACAAGGCCAGCCAACTCGCCCTGCTCGACGCGTTCGGCGGGCACGCCGCACTGTTGCAGCCGGTCGCCGCGCTGGCCGCGCGCTGGCGCGCGATCGACGCGCGCACGCGTGAGTTGCAGGGGGAACACGATCATTCCGAACGCATCGCGCTGCTGTCGCACCAGGTCGAGGAACTCGATCGCCATGCGCTGGGGCCCGCCGAGCTCGACGCGCTCGACGAGACGCACACGCGACTGTCCAACGCAGGCAGCCTGATCCAAGGGACGAGCGCGCTCGCCGAACTGCTCGACGGCGACGGCGAATTCAGCCTGCTGCGTCTGACGCACCGCGCGCGAGGCGAGCTTGCTCGCCTCGCGCAAACCGACGCCGGACTCGCCGCGACCGGCGACTTGCTCGATGCCGCCGCCGTGCAACTCGACGAGGCGAGCGCCGCGCTCGCGCGCTATCGCGACGCGCTCGACCTCGACCCGGACAGGCTTGCCGAAACCGAGGCGCAGATCGGCAAGCTGCACGAACTGAGCCGCAAGCATCGCGTGCCCACCGCAGGACTGAAGGCCCACGCGCAAACGCTGCGCGAGGAACTCGAAACGTTGCAGGGTGCCGGCGCCGCGCTCGCAAAACTTGAACGCGAACGCATCGCCGTCGAGCGCGACTACGCCACGGCCGCGGCGAAACTGTCGGCGGCGCGCGCCGCGACCGCGAAAACGCTGGGCGCGAACGTGAGCGCGTTGATGGGCGAACTCGGCATGGCCGACGGCCGCTTCGACGTGCAGATCGAGCGGCTGGAAAAGATCGCGCCCGATGCGCAGGGCGCGGAGCGCGTCGAATTCCTCGTCAGCGCCAATCCGGGCCAACCGGTGCGCGCACTGCGCCGCGTCGCGTCGGGCGGCGAGCTGTCGCGCATCGGCCTCGCGATCGAGGTCGCCGCGCTCGGCAAGGATGGCGCGAGCGCCGATGCGGTCGCAACCATGGTGTTCGACGAGGTCGACACCGGCATCGGCGGCGCGGTCGCCGAAGCCGTCGGCCGGAAACTGCGCCGGCTCGGCGCACATCGCCAGGTTCTCTGCGTGACCCACCTGCCGCAGGTGGCCGCGCAGGGTCACCGCCATCTGCGCGTGGCCAAGTCGAGCGACGGCAAGAGCACGCAAACGCAGATCGACCCGCTGGACGGGAAAGCGCGCCGCGACGAAATCGCGCGCATGCTCGGCGGCCTGACGATCACGCGTGAAACGCTCGCGCATGCCGGGCAGATGCTGGAAAGCGCGGGCACTGGAGAGTAAGTATCCCCCGGCAAAGCCGGGGGCTTTATTGATGTGAGCCGCTCAAAGCGGCTTGTGCGGGGACGCTAACGCGGCCCCGCGTTCTTTGGCACCTGTCGGTGCCAACTCAGCGCCACAGATTCAACCGATCCATGCGCTTGTCCTCGTGCTCCTGATTTTGAATGTAGGCTCGTATCTGCGTTTCATCCCGACCTACCGTCGAAACGAAATACCCTCTCGCCCAAAAGTGCTGGCCCTGAAAATTCCGCTTCCGCTCTGCGTACGTACGCGCCAGATGAATCGCGCTCTTGCCCTTGATGTATCCCACCACTTCCGACACCGCGTACTTCGGCGGTATCGCCAAAAGCATGTGGACGTGATCCGACATCAGATGGCCTTCTTCTATCCGGCTCTCTCTTTGCCTCGCCAACTGCCGGAACACCTCTCCAAGATGCTTGCGTAGCTCCGCGTACAAACTCTTTCTTCGACACTTCGGGATGAATACCACGTGGTATTTGCACTCCCATTTTGTGTGGCTCAAACTCTCATACCCGTCCATCGGGACTCTCCGTTTCGTGTGCTTGGCGGCTCACGCCCGGAGTGTTTCCGATGGACTCCCGTAAATGTCAAACTGTCACTGCCACCCCGGCAAAGCCGGGGGAACTCCTATAGTTGTTTAGGGGCACGGAGTTTTGGCAAAGCCGTTCCCCCCGATTCCGAATCCCGAATCAGGGCTTCTTTTTCTTCGCCCGCACGTACAGCACCAGCGAGTGCTCCTCGATCGCGTAACCGTGCTTGTCGGCGATCTCGCGCTGCAGGCGCTCGATCTCGTCGCTGACGAATTCGATCACTTTTCCGGTATCGAGGTCGACCATGTGGTCATGATGTTTGCCGCGGTCGATCTCGTAGACGGCCTGGCCGCCCTCGAAGTTGTGCTTGCTGACCAGCCCGGCCGACTCGAACTGGGTCAGCACGCGATAGACCGTCGCCAGGCCGATCTCGTCGTCGTGCTCGATCAGGCGACGATAGATGTCCTCGGCGGTGAGGTGCTTGCCGTCGGAAGCTTCGAGGATTTCGAGGATGCGCATGCGCGGATGCGTCACCTTGAGGCCGGCCTTGCGCAGATCTTGGGTTTCCATATGAGTACCACCTGAATGCCGGACACGACGCGCGCGCCCTCGAGAACCGGGTCCTAGTGTATCATCGCCGGGTTTCCGCTCCGACCCGCATGCCGATGAACCAGGCCAGCACAAACCGAATCCTTCCCCAATGGCCGCGCGCACTCGCGTTGGCCGCTCTCGCATTCGGGCTCGGCGCCTGCAATCCGATCTACCAGCTCGACATCCAGCAGGGCAATCTGTTCAGCAAGACCCAGGTCGAATCGCTCAAGCCCGGCATGAGCAAGCGCCAGGTGATGCTGACCATGGGCAGTCCCTCGGTGGTCAATCCGTTCCAGCAGAACCGCTGGGACTACATCTCCACGTTCCGCCGCGGCAACGGCCGCATGGAGACCAAGGACCTGGTCCTCTACTTCGACGGCGACAGCCTGACGAAGACCGACGGCGACTACTTTTCCGAAGACCCGGTAGAACTGATCCGGCTCGCGACCAAGTACAAGCGCCAGTATCCGGACGACAAGCGCTCCGACGAAGACAAGAAGAAGCAGGAAGGCGGCGGGGACGACTCCGGGACGTGATTTTTGCGGTCGCCCTTGATCGCGAAGATCAAAAAGCGACCGTCTCTGGCCGCACTTTAAGTTGTCTTTGCGATCGTCCATGATCGCGAAGATCAAAAAGCGGCCGTCCTTGGCCACACTTCTCAAATGGATTTTTGCTTTTCGGCGCGGCGGCGACGTGCCTGTCTGGGGTCGATTCTGAGCGGACGGTAGAGTTCGATGCGGTCGCCATTGCGCAGCGGCGCATCGGGCGTGACGATGCGGCCGAATATGCCTATCGACGCCGGTTCGAAATCCGCAGGCAGCGCATCGCGAATGCCGCAGGCGCGGATCGCCTCCCCGACTGTCGCCCCGCAGGAAACGATGGCGTGGCGCGCGACGGACCGCACAGCATCGGCATAGACCACTTCCACGCGGATCGTCGCGGATGCGGGCGACTCACACATGTTCGCGGTCCGCCTCGCGGCAGAATTCGTCGACCATGCGGTCGGCGAGCTTCTGGAATCCCGCGCGCAACACCGGGCTCATCAGGCCGGAATAATCGAAGTCGAGCGCGAGCGCGATCTTGCAGCCGGCGTCGCCGAGCGGCACGAACGTCCACGCGCCCTGCAACGCGCGGAACGGACCTTCGACGAGCTGCATCGCGATCCGCCGTGGCGGCTCGAGCGTATTGCGCGTGGTGAAGCTTTGCGTCATCGCGCCGAGGCGCAGATCGAGGCGCGCAATCAGGGCGTCGGCCTCGCGCGCGAGCACCCGCGCACCGGCACACCAGTCGAAGCGGCGCGGATACGCCTCGACCTCGTTGACGAGGTCGAACATGCGCGCGCAACTGTGGCGCACGATCGCGCTGCGGCGGATCCGGATCGTCATCCTCGCACGCGTCCCTGATCGCAAAAGTCGAAAAGCGGCCGTTCCTGGCCGCATTTTTCAATAACTGTATACAATGCGCGTTTTCGCATTCGACGATTCTAATGCGTGGCGCTCACTTCCGCACCGGAGCGCAATACGAAAATCATGGCAAAAGACAACAAGAAAACCGATTCGACCATCGCGCTGAACAAGCGCGCGCGACACGAATACCATATCGACGAGCGCTACGAGGCCGGCATCGCCTTGCAGGGCTGGGAAGTGAAGAGCCTGCGCGCCGGACGCATCAGCATCGTCGAGGCCTACGCGATCGCGCGCAACGGCGAGATCTTCCTGTTCGGCGCGTCGATTCCGCCGCTGCTCTCCGCTTCGACCCACGTTGTCGCCGAGGACAAGCGCACGCGCAAACTCCTGCTCAACCGTGCCGAGATCGACAAGCTCGTCGGCGCCGTCGAACGCAAGGGCTACACGCTCGTGCCGACGGCGATGTACTGGAAAGGCAACCGCGTCAAGGTCGAACTGGGCCTCGCCAAGGGCAAGCAGGATCACGACAAGCGCGCCGCGGAAAAGGACCGCGATTTCGCGCGCGAAAAACAGCAGGCGATGCGGTCGAAAAACCGTTTCGCCTGAACAGGCGCTCACGCGTGCCGTTGAATACGCGGCCCGCGACCCAATATAATCGAGCGACCAGCGTTTCTTCCCGGGGGTGACATGGCTTCGACGGGGATATCGAAATCGCCTGGTGCATGCCGAGGGGGCAGCTTTCCTCGTTAATCCAGCCGCAAACTCTTAGTTGCCAACGACGACAACTACGCTCTGGCCGCTTAAGGCCTAGCCCCGAACCCGCTTGTGTCCGTGCTCGCCGGTGTAGGGTCACTATCACGGAATCGCTGATGATCGCCGCCAGTCGGCCCTCGGCTAACTCCTAACTGGCTGGTCCCACGGTGTGCTTCGCACGTCGTGTTGCCGCGGGACGAGACCAAACGGCGAGCTATGCATGTAGAGCCAGGGACGTAGTGTCTTCGGACGGGGGTTCAATTCCCCCCACCTCCACCAATTTGATATCACTGGATATCACGCAACATCCAAGAAACCGCGCTACGGCGCGGTTTTTTGTTGCTCGAAGTTCCGTGAACATACCGGAACATCACTTGTCATCACTCAATTCTGTTGGTACGTTTGTCGGTATCCGATACCCGCAAACGGGGCGTACCAACAATGCTCACACCATCCGCCGTCCAGAATGCTAAGCCGCGCGCCACGCCGTACAAGATGGCCGACGAGCGCAGCATGTTCCTGCTCGTCACGCCGTCGGGCGGTAAGTTGTGGCGGTTTGCGTACCGTCGCCCCGGCAGCGGAAAGCAAAATCAGTTGAGCCTTGGTAGATATCCTGACGTGAGCCTCAAGCGCGCGCGAGAGAAGCGCGACGAAGCACGTAGGCTGCTCGCCGATCGCCGATGGAATCGACCCCGGCGACAAGCGGAAAGCCGAAGCACTTGCGAACGCGGATACCTTCGAGGCCGTCGCGCGCGAGTGGTTTGCCAAGTTCTCGACCAAGTGGGTCAGGAGCCACGCCGACAAGGTACTCGCCCGACTCGAGAATGACGTGTTCCCGTGGCTGGGCGGCAAGCCCATCGCCAAGATCATCGCACTAGACTTCTTGGGCGTCCTGAAAAGGATCGAAGCGCGCGGCGCCATCGAAACCGCACGCCGCGCCAGCCAGAACTGCGGCCAGGTCATGCGCTACGCCGTAGCTACCGGACGCGCGCCACTTGACCCCACGCCGAGCCTGCGCGGCTCACTCACGCCGTGGAAGCCCGAGCACTACGCCAGCATCACGGATCCGAAGAAGTACGCCGAGCTATTGCGCGCGATCGACGGCTTTACCGGAACGCTTCCCGTGAGGTGCGCCCTGCGGCTGTTGCCGCTGGTGTTCACTCGCCCCGGCGAACTGTGCGCCGCCGAGTGGGCCGAATTCGATCTGGATGAAGCGGTGTGGAACATCCCTGCCGAGCGCATGAAGCTGCGCCTGCCGCACGTCGTCCCGCTCGCGCCGCAAGCCGTGGCGATCCTGCGCGAGCTGCACCCACTGACCGGCCGCGGCCGCTACGTGTTCCCCGGCGCTCGAAGCTCGAAGAAGCCGCTCTCCGACATGGCATTGAATGCCGGCCTGCGCCGCCTCGGATTCGACAAGAGTACCTTCACGGCTCACGGCTTCCGTGCCGCCGCGCGCACGATCTTGGACGAAGTACTGAACTACCCGATCGACCACATCGAGCACCAGCTCGCGCACGCCGTCAAAGACGCCAATGGGCGCGCCTACAATCGCACTGCTCACCTGCCCGCGCGCCGCAAGATGATGCAGGCCTGGGCCGACTACCTCGACAGCTTGCGCATGGGCGCGAACGTGATCGTTATTAACGAAAGGCGCGCGTTTCGTTAATAATTAGCTGAGCTATTCACGCGACTGAGAACAAGCAACCATGAACCGCGGATCGACCGGGCAGTACGAAGTCTCGAGCACGAGCGGGGAAACCGTCCGTGCGTTCGTTCCCGCGCCGCTGCCGCCGCTGCCGGCCCTCGACCTCACCGGTGGCCGGCAACGCCTGCTGGAAAGGGCGCTGCTCGCCTGCGGCCGGCTGGATGGCGTCACGGCCCTGCTGCCCGACCCCGACCTGTTCCTGTACGCCTATATGCGCCGCGAGGCGGTGCTGTCCAGCCAGATCGAGGGCACGCAATCGTCGCTGTCCGACCTGCTGCTGTTCGAGTTGAACGAAGCGCCCGGCGTGCCATTCGATGACGTGGTCGAGGTGTCCAACTACGTCGCCGCGTTGGAACACGGCATGGCGCGCATGCGCGGCGGCTTCCCGCTGTCGAACCGCCTATTGCGCGAGGTACACGAACACCTGCTCGCACGTGGGCGCGGCGCGAACAAGCTGCCGGGCACGTTCCGCACCAGCCAGAACTGGATCGGCGGCACAAGGCCCGGCAACGCGCAGTACGTGCCGCCCCCACCGCAACAGGTCGAGAGCTGCATGGCCGCGCTCGAAGTATTCGTCCACGCCACCGACGACGGCCTGCCGGCGCTGGTACGCGCGGGCCTGGCGCACGTGCAGTTCGAGACCATCCACCCGTTCCTCGACGGCAACGGCCGCGTCGGCCGACTGCTGATCGCGCTGATGCTGTTCGACGCCCAGGTGCTCGCGCAACCGCTGCTGTACCTGTCCCTGTACCTCAAGCAGCACCGCGCCGAGTATTACCGGCTGCTCGACGCCGTGCGCGTCGACGGCGATTGGGAAGCTTGGCTCGACTTCTTCCTCGAAGGCGTGGCAACGACTGCGCAATCCGCCGTCGACACGGCGCACCGGCTACTGGCCCTGTTCCGCGACGACGCCGCGCGCGTGCAGTCGCTCGGTCGCGCCGCCGCCAATGCCCTGCGTGTGTTCGATGCGCTGCGCGCGCGACCGTTGACGACGCTGAACGCCCTGGTCGAGCGCACGGGCACGAGCTATCCCACCGTCGCGCGCGCGATCGAATCGCTGGAAAAGCTCGGCCTGGTGCGCGAAATCACCGGCCGCAAGCGTGAGCGCGTGTTCGCCTACGGGCGCTATCTCGACATCCTCAACGAGGGCACGCAGCCCTTGTGACCCGAATCGCCACGGCTAGGCCGGCCAGCCGAACGCGGGAAACCTTCACCCGCTGCCGTGGTGTCCTCTTGAAGGGCGCTGAAGGTGTACGCGATGGGCTCGATCTCAATTACTCGACCGCGGCCAGACGTTTCGACTGATAGCGAGTTGAAAGCCAATCTGGCCGATATGCGGAAGGTGCAGAAGTGAGGCGGCGCCAATCGCAGTGACTTGTTTCGGTGGTATGTGGCCGACGCCGCATTGCAGTCATTTGGAGGTGTAGGAACGTGCGCGCTAAAAACCTTCAGACCGGTGGTGAATTACCTACATGGTTTTGCCCAGATCGATACATGGGTTTAAGCAAATTTTCATTTGCGCAATGGAATCGTGAGTTGAGAAAGAGATTACACATCTCTGAGTTGCTGAATCAGCGTGAAGTCAGTAGCAATGCAGAGGTGTGCGACAAGAAATTGCAAGATCACTTCAGCGCGTTCGATAATCTTGAGAAAGGACCTTTTTACTTCGTTAATGAAATGTTTGCAGTTTCGCCTTCGCTGCTATCTGGTACAGCGGCGATTGTCCACGACATGACGGTCTTGGAAGTGCTGCATTTGGCACACTTAGTTTCATTAAAAATTCCATTGGCTGCATCCTCCTTCTCCGCGATCAAACAAGGTGAATCTTCTACACCAGAGGATTAGGGGGTATTCTACGAAAAAATCACGGACAACAATAAAGGCTATCTCAGCGTCGACCTGTCACGCACCCGCGCGGAGTTAATAAGAGATTTCGGGAAATGGCTTGATGAAAAAAAGCCTGGTGCAAATTCGTTGAAAGAGAAGAGAGGCTTGACCGATATAGAGGTGAAAAATTGGGTTGAATTGGCTGTGCTTCCTGCAGTCGATCTTTGTCAGTGGGCCAAGTGGAAACACAGCGAGATCAATCAATTCAAGGCATTGGTATCGAAGTTTTTCGCGACCAGTAGCAAAGATGTTAGAAGTGATCGCATCAAGAAAATGATGCGTGAATGGCTGTCATGGGAAACCCACAGACGCCTGATGCTCGCTCAGCCTCCTGTAAAAGAAGGATCGATATCCCTCTCTACAGGATTGAAAACTTCTATGCTCAAAGCGGTGCTTTCGGACCAAAATTGAACATTCCAATTTTGGCGTGACTTAGTCAGCCGAACACCCCAAAGTCACCCCAAGTCACCGCAGCACCCCGCCGGCCAACTTGAGGTGAAGCAATGGGCAGCAACGCAAAGCAGGTCAACGACAAGATCGTCGATCTTCTCGACGACGACCTCGTCGACGAGACGGAGGCATCGCACCTCCTCGGCAAGATCGGGATTAACACACTTCGCAACTGGCGTGTCCAGAAGTGCGGACCGCCGTTTTTCCGGATTGGCGCAGGTCGCCGCCGCCTAGTTCGTTATCGCGTCGGCGATCTGCGGACGCACCTGGCGTCCTGCCGCATCGAGACGAAGGCACTGTCAACGTAATGGCAGCCTCCTCGCCCACGCTGCAGTTCATGGCGCTTGCGGCCGGCGCAAGTGCGGTCGCGTCGACGCCGCTCCAGCGAGCGCTCGAGTACCTAGCTGCGGCGCGCGCGGAAGTCGACAAGCTCATCCTGGCGGATGACGACGACACGCTCGACATGCGCGTGTACCACGGCGCCAAGCTGCTCGATGACGCCGCCACCCTGCTCGGGGGCGAGCCGTGATGCCGGCCTCCCATTTCCCTGGCTGCGCGCTTGAGTGCGCGGCTCCCACCGTGAGGCGCATAAGTGCCGTGGGGCATCGCCCCGACAACAGAAGGCGCCTCATGTACGAATCCCCGAAACGACAACGCCATCCGGTGCGAGCGGATGGCGCCAAGATCGATGACACGGGCACCCTTTCGGGTGCGGAAAAATATACTCGCCAGAGCCTCGTCGCGCAAGCCGGCGCAGCAATCTGCCACCGCATCCTGAGCGGCACGATCGACGGTGCCCAAGCGCGCCGCGAAACCGCAGCGCTGACTGCCGCCGTCGAGCTGCTCAAGCGCTTGCGCGGCAAGCGCGAGCGGCCGGCGCCGACGAATGACCTGTTCGCGCAGAGCGAGGCCGCCAATGCGTGACTACGGCAAGGTTTCTCCGCAGTTCTGGATCGGCAAGACCGGCAAGCGCCTTCGCGGGAACCTCGAGGCTCAAATCGTGGCGATGTACCTGATGACTGCGCCAGCCGCTTCGATGACGGGCGTCTACTACTGCCCGTTGGTGTCGATCGCGCACGAAACAGGGCTCGACGCGGAATGAGCATCCAAGGGGCTTCGATGCCTCATCGAAGAGGGATTTTGCGAGTACGACGAGGATTCCGAGACTGTTTTCGTGGTCAAGATGGCCGAGTTCCAGATCGGTGACCGACTGGCGCCGAACGACAAGCGCGTCATCGGGCTGCGCAAGGAAGTCGAGAAGATGGCGCCGACCGCATTGCGACGCCGTTTTCTCGATGTCTACGGTGGGAAGTTTTGCCTCGAATCGGCCCCGAAAATCGCAAGCACCTTGAAAGCCCCTTCCAAGCCCCATCGAAGCCAAGATCAGGAACAGGAGAAAAGAAAAGAAGAGTCACCTGACGGTGACTCGTCCACAAGCTCGGGCAAGCCCTCGCCTGCGGACGACTGCCCGCACCAGGCGATCATCGACCTGTACCACGAGGCCTTGCCGGCGCTTCGCCGCGTTCGGGACTGGACGGCGGCTCGTCAGAAGCTCCTGCGAGCTCGATGGCGCGAGAAGGCCGAACACCGCTCGCTGGACTGGTGGCGGAATTTCTTCGGCTACGTCGCCGCATCGGATTTCCTCACGGGGCGCACGCAGAACCGAGGCGGTCGATCGTGGGAATGCGACCTCGAATGGCTGCTGCGGCCTGCGAATTTCGTGAAGGTCATCGAGGGGAAGTACGAGAACTCGGAGTCCGTGGAGGCGGCGCGCGCATGATGCCGACCACCACCCAAGCGACTGTCGCGATCGACGCCGAGCGAGCCGTGCTCGGCGGGTTGATGCTCGTGCCGGAGTCGCTTTCGCAAATCGCCGACTGGCTGACCGAGTCCGACTTCGCGCGCGAGAACCATCGCCTGATTTTTCGGGCAATCGCCGACCTCGCCGGCAAGGGCCAGCCGTGCGACGCGGTGACGCTCGCCGACTGGTTCGAATCGAACGGCCTCTCCGAGCAGGCTGGCGGCTCGAGCTACGTGATCGAACTCGCCAACTCGACGCCGAGCGCGGCGAACATCGTCGCCTACGCCGAGATCGTGCGCGAGAAGTCCAGGCTGCGGCAGGTGCAGGACATCGGCTCGCGCCTGATCGACGCCGCCGGCACACGCGGCGCGAATGCGGGCGACGTGGCTGCGACCGCGATGCACGCGCTGAGCGAGATGCAGGCGACGCGGGCGCGCGGCGGATTGCAACCGGCAAAGGCGCTGCTGCGCGGCGTGATGACGGACCTCGCCGAGCGGTACAACGCCAGCCCCGGCCTGCGCGGCCTGCCGACGCCGTGGGCCGAGTTCAACCGCGTGACGGGTGGCCTGCGGCCCGGCGTGGCGTACGTCGTCGGCGCGCGCCCGAGCATGGGCAAGTCGATCTTCGGCGCGAACGTCGCCGCGTTCAACGCGCTGCGTGGCGAGCGCGTGGCACTGTTCTCGGCGGAGATGACGGCGGGCGAGATGCTGACGCGCATGATCGCCGCGCACGGCCAGATTCCGCATACCTGGCTGGACGCGCCGAACAAGGCCGACGCCGACAAGGAGATCCACTGGTCGCGGTTGACCGCCATTTCCACGCGCCTCGCCCAGAACCACTTGCACATCGACGACACGCCGGCGCCGACCATTGCGCAGATCATGGCTCGCGCGCGCCGTGCGCACTTGCAAGCGCCGCTGAGGCTGATCGTGATCGACCACCTGCACGACCTCGGCTTCGGCCGCGGCGACAACCTGCGCATCGAAATCGGCCTGGCGATGCAGGGCGCGAAGACGCTGGCGAAGGAACTGAGCATTCCCGTCGTGGTGCTGGCGCAGCTCAATCGCCAAGTGGCCGGGCGCACGGACAAGCGGCCGACGCTGACCGACCTGCGCGAGTCCGGCGAAATCGAGCAAAAGGCCGACGTGATTTTCTTCCTGCATCGCGAGGACTACTACGACCGCGACACGCACCTGCGCGGCGTCGTGGAACTGATTCCCGCGAAGGGTCGCAATCTGCGGCTCGACAAGATCATCTACCTCGCCAACCGCTTCGACCAGATGCGCCTTGACGACTGGCAGGGACCGTTTCCCGAGAAACCGGCAGTCGCGCCGAACGCGCAGCGGGCCGTGCGTTCGCGCGGCCTCGAATACAGCAGTCACCGAGCGTGAGCACGAAGACGGCCAGGATCGCGACGCCGCTCCCCGGCTTCTGTGACGCCTGCGGGCATTCGTTCGCACCGAGCGAGGACGTGCACGAGTTCGTGTTCACGCCGCTCGGTGGTTCCTTCGTGGCGCAGTACGCGACGTGCTTCGAGTGCCACCAGATGCGCGAGCCAGGTGCCGTGTCGGCACCGCCGACGCGCGTGCGGGTCAGCGGGCCGCCCAAGTTCAACTGGTCGAACTCGACCTGCCGGAGCAACAGCGCGGAAGTGCGCTGCACGCCGGAGATGGGCGAATTCCTCGCGCGCTCGGCGATCAAGGTGCGTTTCCCGGAGGACGTTGCCGCATGACCAACGGATACACACCCCCAGCGTCAGGCCGCTTGTGCGAACGGCGTGATCTTCTTCAGAGTCTTCTTCATGTCTCGATCGCGCTTTGCGGTCTCGGTGTCGAAGTCGGCCTGCAGGCGCAACCACCAGCCGTCCGACAAGCCGAAAAACTTGCACAGGCGCAGGTCCGTGTCGGCGGTGATCGACCGCGTACCCTCGATGATCTGGCCGATGCGCTGCGCGTGTACGCCGATCTCCTTCGCCAGGCGGTAGTTGCTCATGCCGAGCGGTTTCAAGAACTCCTCGACGAGCATTTCGCCCGGCGAGACGTGCGGCACACGACGCGCGCGCGCTTCGATGACGTCGCTGAAATCCACACGGGACAGGTCTTGGATTCGGATGCTCATGCTCGGTTCCTCTCAGTGGTAATCGACAATCTCGACATCAAACGCATCGCCGTCGCGCCACACGAAACACACGCGCCATTGCTGGCTAATCCGGATGCTGTGCTGTCCCTTGCGATCGCGCTTGAGTGCTTCGAGCTGGTTCGCGGGAGGTACACGCAGGTCGTTCAATGTGCGAGCAAGGTGCACCTGCTCCAGCTTGGTACGTGCTCGCTTGCGCAAGTCGGGCGGCAAGGACTTCACCGGCAGGCCGACGAATGCGGCGGCTGTGGCCTTGTCCTTGAATGTCTTGATTGCCATGCGCAAATAGTAGTGCGTAGCGGTAATAGTGTAAAGAACTATCAAAAGTGCTTGACAGCCGATTCGTGCGGGAGTAATGTGCGCTTCAAGGAGCCTAGAAACTCCGAGCACAGCGGTACCCGCACCCGTCAGCCTTGCGGTTTTTTTGTGCCCGTCTTTTCGTCATGGCGGGGAGGGCGGCGGCCATGCAATACCCGTAAGGGAAAATCCGCCCGCCGACTGTGCTCGGTTTCTAGCCTCCCCGCCGCCATGCGGGCCGCGCCTAGAAACGCTCCCGTGTGGTTCTCACAACCTCGCACAGGAGTTTGCCCATGAGCACCACCAAGGCCGCGCGTGCCTCAACCGCGCAACAGAAAGCCCTCGCCATACCAGGCGCGAATGTCCCGCTTGCGCCGCTCCCCAACCACGAGCCGCAGGAATACCGCTGCTCGGCAATCGTGTACGTCCGGCAACACCAGGGAACCCTGGCCGCGCGCGTCGGGGAGTTGTGCGTCGGGACTTTCTCCGACGCGGACAAAGCGTGGGAAGAAGCACGCGCCCACTGCGACAGCCTCAACGGCATCGCCTATACCGTCAAAGTGCAGCAGCAGGGCGCGCCCGCAACCCAGGGCCAGACGCACCCGCATGCCCGCAGGTTGATCCAGGCGACCCAAGAATGGGCGCAGCAGAACTTGACCGCGGAACAGGCGAAGGTCGTCAAGGACGCGATGAAAGCTCTCGACGATACGCTGATGACCTGCTGGACAGAGGTGGACGAGGCGTTGTGCCCCAATCAAGCCGCCTGGGCTTATCGGTTCAGCCAGGCGGCTTTTTCGTGCCTTGGGCATGGATCGGCTATATCGGGCATCGTTTGAGGGGGATTTCCCCGCATCCTTCGGATCGCAATCGCACGACCCGTGATCGAGCGCGAAGCCGATGGCGATAGCGCGATCGAATACACCGGCTTCGGCGGCCAGCCGAACACCCGGCCATGTGGATGCCCGGACGCAAAGCGGATTTGCACGCACGGGCACGCCTCGTTCAGACTTCGCAACTGCCCGCTTTCGGGCTGCATCCGTCCGGAACGAAAGCCACTATGCGCCTGCGCGACTGCCACAACTTCCACGACTTCCGCCGCATGGCCAAACGCCGTCTGCCCGGCCCGATCTTCGACTACATCGACGGCGCGGCCGACGACGAGGCGACCTATCGGCGCAACACTGCGAGCTTCGAGCAGTGCGATCTGGTGCCGAGCGTGCTGCGCGGCGTCGAGCACGTCGATCTGTCGGTCAGCGTCATGGGGCAGAAACTCGCGCTGCCGGTGTACTGTTCGCCAACCGCGTTGCAGCGGTTGTTCCACCACGAGGGCGAGCGCGCGGTCGCGGCGGCGGCGGGCAAGTTCGGCACGCTGTTCGGCGTCTCCTCGCTCGGCACCGTGAGTCTGGAGGAAGCGCGCCGGCTCGGCGGCGGCGGTCCGCAGTGCTACCAGTTCTATTTCCACAAGGACCGCGGCCTCAACCGCGCGATGATGGCGCGCGCGAAGGCGGCCGGGATCGAGATGATGCTGCTGACCGTGGACAGCATCACCGGCGGCAACCGCGAGCGCGACAAACGCACGGGCTTCTCGATTCCGTTCCGGCTCACGCCCGGCGGCATGGCGCAGTTCGCGCTGAAGCCGGCCTGGGGCATCAACTACGTCACCCACGAATCGTTCAAGTTGCCGCAACTCGCCGAACACGTCGACATGGGCGGCGGCGCGATGTCGATCAGCCGGTATTTCACCGACATGCTCGATCCGGCGATGAACTGGGACGACGTGGCGCAGATGGTGCGCGAATGGGGCGGCCAGTTTTGCCTCAAGGGCATCATGTCGGTGGCCGACGCCGAACGCGCTGCCGACATCGGCTGTACCGGCATCGTGCTGTCGAACCACGGCGGTCGCCAGCTCGACGGTTCGCGCACGGCGTTCGACCAGCTTGCCGAAGTGGTCGACGCGGTCGGCGATCGTGTCGACGTGATGGTCGACGGCGGCTTCCAGCGCGGCACGCACGTGCTCAAGGCGCTCTCGCTCGGCGCCAAGGCGGTCGGCCTCGGCCGCTATTATCTTTTTCCGCTCGCCGCTGCGGGCCAACCCGGCGTCGAGCGCGCACTCGAACTGATGCGCGCCGAACTCGAGCGCGACATGAAGCTGATGGGCTGCACTTCTATCGCGCAGTTGTCGCGCGCGAACCTGCGCTTTCGCTGAAGGCTCTCCGAAAGACCTACTTTCGACGTCATTCCCGTTTGACGTCATTCCCGCGAAAGCGGGAATCCATCTTGATCTTCGCCGCTCCTGCAAAAGCGAAAACGGATTCCCGCTTTCGCGGGAATGAGACGTCTTCTGAAGGTCGTTCTACAGCAATCCGTAGCGCCGCACCATCCAGCTCTTCACGAACTGCGTCAACAACACATAAGCGACGAGAATCGCGGCGAGGATCGGCCACCAGAACGTCGGCAGCGGCGAGAAACCGAACCACGCACCGATCGGCAGCGCTGTGAGCAGGATGCCGACGAGACAGATCACCGCGCCGGCGACGGTGAGCGGCAGGCTCGCGCAGCTTTGCAGGATCGGGATTCTGCCGGTGCGGATCACGTGCACGATCAAGGTCTGCGAGAGCAGCGATTCGATGAACCAGCCGGTCTGGAACAGGCCCGCATGCGCGGTCGTGTTCGCGCCGATCACGAACCAGAGCGCGGCGAAGGTGACGTAGTCGAAGATCGACGAGATCGGGCCGATGCCGAACATGAAGCGCGCGATGCCCTTCAAGTCCCACTGGCGCGGCTTGGCGAGATATTCCTGGTCGACCTCGTCGGACGCGACCGCCGTTTGCGAAAAATCGTACAGAAGATTGTTGAGCAGAATCTGCACCGGCAGCATCGGCAGGAACGGCAGCAGGATCGACGCGCCGATCATCGAGAACATGTTGCCGAAGTTCGACGACGCGGTCATCTTGATGTACTTGAGGATGTTGCCGAACACCTTGCGGCCTTCGAGCACGCCCTCCTCGAGCACGAGCAGGCTCTTTTCGAGCAGGATGATGTCGGCCGATTCCTTGGCGATGTCGACCGCCGTGTCGACGCTGATGCCAATGTCGGCCGCGCGCAGCGCCGGGCCGTCGTTGATGCCGTCGCCCATGAAGCCGACGACGTGGCCGTCGCGATGCAGCGCCTCGACCACGCGCACTTTCTGCTGTGGGTTGAGGCGCGCGAACACGGGCGTGTCGCGCGTGGCAAGCATGAGCTCCTCGTCGCTCATCGCCTCGATCGCGGGCCCGGTCAGCCATTTGTCCACGTGTATGCCGACCTGGCGGCAGACGTTGCGCGTGACCGTGTCGTTGTCGCCGGTGAGAATCTTCACGGCGACGCCGTTCGCGCTGAGCGCCTCGATCGCCGCCGCGGCCGAGTCCTTCGGCGGGTCGAGGAAGGCGACGAAGCCCATCATCGTCAGGTCCTTCTCGTCGTCGCGCGAATAGGCGGCCTTCACCTCGATCTCGCGCACGCCGAGCGCGAGCGCGCGGAAGCCGTCCTCGTTCATTTCCTGCGCGACGGCCTTCACCTCGCCGAGGTGCTGCGATGTGAGCGGCTTGTAGTCGTCTTCGAACGCCAGACTCGAACACACGGCCAGCATTTCTGCGACCGCGCCTTTGGAGATGATGAAGTGCTTGCCGGCTTTGTCCTTGACGATCACCGACATGCGCCGGCGCGTGAAGTCGAACGGCACCTCGTCGACCAGCGTGTACTCGGCGTGCAGGTGCTGCACGGTGTCGGCATCGACCGCGTCGAGCACCGCCTCGTCGAGCAGGTTGCGCAGGCCGGTCTGATGGTAGCTGTTGAGCCAGGCGTATTCGAGCACGCGCGTGTTCTCGTCACCATAGATGTCGGTGTGGCGTTCGAGGATGACCTTGTCCTGCGTGAGCGTGCCGGTCTTGTCGGTGCACAGCACGTCGATCGCGCCGAAATTCTGGATCGCATTGAGGCGCTTGACGATGACGTCCTTCTTCGCCATCTTCAGCGCGCCCTTGGCGAGGTTGATCGCGACGATCATCGGCAGCATTTCCGGCGTCAGGCCCACGGCCACCGCGACCGCGAACATGAACGCCTCGAACCAGTTGCCCTTGGTGACGCCGTTGATCAGGAACACCACCGGCACCATCACCGCCATGAAGCGGATCATCAGCCAGGCGAAGCGCGACACGCCCTTGTCGAAACTCGTCTGCACGCGCTGGCCGACGAGCGAGCCCGCGAGCGCGCCGAAATAGGTGTTCGCGCCGGTCGCGGCGACGACCGCCGTCGCGCTGCCCGAGACCACGTTCGAACCCATGAAGCACAGCGACTTCGCCTCGAGCGCATTCGGCGCGTTCGGGTCGGCGGCAGCGAACTTCTCGACCGGCATCGACTCGCCGGTCAGCGCCGACTGGTTGACGAACAGATCCTTTGCGCCGATCAGGCGCAGGTCGGCCGGCACCATGTCGCCTGCCGAGAGGAACACGATGTCGCCGGGCACGAGGCCGTCGATCGGCACTTCGACCTTCCTGACCGCGCGCACCATCTCGATGTCGTCGTCGCTGTCCGCGACCACGCCATCGTTCGGCGCTTCCTCGACTTCGCGTTTCGCCGTCGCCGTGTTGCTGACCATCTTGCGCAACTGCTCGACCGCGTTGCCCGAGCGCGCTTCCTGAAAATAGGCGACGAACACGGCCATGACGACCATCGCGAACATGATCGCCGCGCCGATGCGGTCGCTGGCCTCCTCGCCCGTGAACCAGGTGATCAGCGCGAGCGCGGTCAGCAGGATATTGATCGGATTGGTGACGAAGCGTTCGCCGATTTCGAGCAGAAAAGGTTTTTTCTTTTCCTGCGCGACGACGTTGGGCCCGTATTTCTCCAGCCGCTCGGCGACCTGCTCCGCATTGAGCGGCTGCCCGCCCGGATTGAGCCTGTTCAAAGCATCGTCGGGGCTCAGATGAGCGAGCGCGGTCAGTTCGGCGGCGATGCGCGCCGCCGCTTCGTTCTTGGCACCGTTGCGGCCGTTGCCGCCGATCAACACCGCTGCGATCGAGAATTTCAGCATGAAGGGCTTCCCGTCAAACAAATCGCACGAAATCAGGCAACATGGCCCGACTTCATGACAGATCGGCGACGGGGATGCCCGCAAAGGGCGCTGGCGTCGGCAAGCTATCCGCAACGGGATAGCGCACCGCAAGGGGAACTATCCGCGTGGAAAAGTCGGGTTGGCTGCAGTGGAGTTTCTACTGCAAGGGTCCACGGACGGACGTCCTCGGCTGGAAAGGTGCGCGCAAGTTAGTCGCGCAGCCGGCCCTTGTCAACGGAAAAATCGTTAGGGTTTTCTGAAACCGTCGATGCGCGTACGCACCGCATCGAAAAAGGCTTCCGGCAAATCCGCCCGCACCGGCACCTGCCAGCAATCCGGGCGCGCGAAGGCGCGGCATTTGACCGCATCCTTCGCGGTCATCAGCACGGGCGCGTCGTCGCCGAAATCGATGTCGGACGCGGTGAAGACATGGTGGTCGGCGAACGCATGCTCGACGACCTCGATGCCCGCGGCGCGCAGCATCGCGAAGAAGCGTGCGGGGTTGCCGATGCCGGCGACGGCGTGGACGCGGCGGCTGGCGAAATCGCGCAGCGGTTTTTGCAACGTCGGATCGGACAACGACACCGCCGTATCGCCGGCGAGCCGCATCGCCGCCTCGCCCACCTGCGCGACGCCGCCGTTGCGGACGCGGAAATCGACCGAATCCAGACGCGACGGCGGTTCACGCAACGGCCCGGCCGGCAGCAGCAGACCGTTGCCGAAGTGGCGCTCGCCGTCGATCACGCAGATTTCCACGTCGCGGAAAAGTCCGGGATGCTGCAGGCCGTCGTCCGCGACGAGGACGTCGCAATCGTGATGCCCGAGCAGCAGGCGCCCCGCCGCGACCCGGTCGCGGCCGACCGCGACCGGTACGCCCGTCGCGGCATGGATCAGCACGGGCTCGTCGCCGACGCACGCGGCGTCGCTGTCCGCGCCGAGCAATTCCGGCGCCGACACGCCGCCGCCGTAGCCGCGGCTGATCACGCCGGCACGGCGCCCGCGTTCGCGCAGCGCCTCGACGAGTGCGATCACGAGCGGCGTCTTGCCGGTGCCGCCGACCGTGAGATTGCCGACGACGATCACCGGCACGGCAAGACGCTGCGGCGTTTTCCAACCGAACGTGTACGGTGCGCGATGCAGGGTGCGCAGACCGCGATAAACCGGCACGAGCGCGCGCAGCCAGAGCGGCGGGGGCTCGTCGCCGTACCAGATTTCGGGCAGGCGCTGCGAGAGACTCATTCGATCCAGAGCCCCGGTTTCATCGTCATTCCAGCGAAAGCTGGAATCCAGCCCTTTCTTTTGTCTTCTTCAACGGAAGAGCAAAAGCTGGATTCCAGCTTTCGCTGGAATGACGAGCAAGGCAATGCTGCACAGGCGTCACGGCGAGGATTCCTGTGCCGCTGCCGCAGAGGATTCGTGGAACTGCAACCGATGCAGCGCTGCGTAGCGGCCGTTGCGCGCGATCAGCTCCGCGTGCGTGCCGCGCTCGACGATGCGGCCCTCGTCGAGCACGGCGATCCGGTCCGCATGTTCGATCGTCGACAGACGATGGGCGATGACGAGCACGGTACGCCGGGCCATCAGACGCCCGAGCGCGTCCTGGATCAGGCGCTCGGATTCGGTGTCGAGCGCGCTCGTCGCCTCGTCGAGGATCAGGATCGGCGCATCCTTGAGGATCGCGCGCGCGATCGCGATGCGCTGGCGCTGGCCGCCCGACAACTGTGCGCCGCCCTCGCCCACCGGCGAGTCGAGCCCGAGCGGCAGGCGTTCGATGAACTCCATCGCGTTCGCCGCGCGCGCCGCCGCCTCGATCGCCTCGCGCGAGGCGTCGGCGAGCGCGCCGTAGGCGATGTTGCGCGCGATCGTGTCGTTGAACAGCACGACGTGCTGGCCGACCCAGGCGATCTGCGCACGCAGGTCGGCGAGGCGATAGTCGGCGAGCGGCGTTCCATCGAGGCGGATCTCGCCGGACGTCGGCTCATGGAATCGCGGCACCAGGGCGACCAGGCTGGACTTGCCGCTGCCCGAGCGTCCGACCAGTGCGGTGACCGTGCCCGGCGCGCAATGCAGGTCGACGCCGTCGAGCGCGTCGGCATGCTGGCCCGCGTAGCGCAGCGAAACGCCGCGCAGACCGATCTCGCCGCGGCACAGCGCCAGCGGTTGCGTGCCGGTATCGCGCTCGCCCGGCGCATCGAGTACGCCGAACAGGTCTTCCGCCGCGACGATGCCGCGTTGCATGTTGGCCTGCACCGTGGTGAGCTGCTTGATCGAAGTCAGCATCACGCTCATCGCGACGATGATGGACATGAATTCGCCGGCCGTGATGTGCTTGATGATGCCGGGGCGGGTGGCGACGAAGATCACCGCCGCGATCGCGAACGCGGCGACGATCTGCACCGTCGACGTCGACAGCGCATTCGTTGCGGCAATCTTGAGGTTGAGCCGGCGATTCTCGTTCGCCACGCGGTCGAAGCGCTCGCGCTCGTAGGCTTGGCCGCCATAGATTTTCACCTCGCGCTGGGCGCTGACGACCTCGTCCACCGTGCCGGTGACCTCGCCCATCGAGTGCTGGATGCGCGGCGCGATGCGACGGTAGCGCTTGCTGACGGTGGAGACGATCAGCGCGATGATCGGCGCGAGCACGAACAGTGCGGCGGTCAGGCGCACGCTCTTCGTGAGCATTACGACAACGTAACCGATGACCGTCAGCGAATGCAGGATCAGGATTTTCAGCGAGTCGGTGCAGGCCGACGCGACCTGCTCGACCGTGAAGGTCAGGCGCGAAACCATATGTCCGGAGGTTTCGCTCGCGAAGTGCGCGGCGGACAGGTCGAGATAGCGCGCGAACACCTCGTTGCGCAGGCGATGCACGATACCCCGCGCGACGCGCGCCATGCCATAGTCGGTGAGATACGTGCCGATGCCACGCACCGCGAAAATCGCGATGATGAAAAACGGCATCCAGAACACCCAGAACTCGTCGTGTTCGGTGAACACCTGGTCGACGATTTTCTGGATCGAATCGGCGAACAGCGCCGAGCAGGCCGCGTCGAGCGTCATGCCGAACAGCGCGAATGCGACCACGCGCCGCGACGGCCACAGATAGCCGAGCAAACGCCGATAGGTTGCGAGGAACGACGGTTTCGCGGCGTCGCTCATGGGCCGGCAGGCTTGCCCGCTGCATCCTTGGCGCGCGTCGTCGCGATCGACAGGCGAGTGAAGCCGAGCTGGCCGAGCGCGTCCATCGCGGTGACGACGGCCTGGTGCCGGCTCGCCGCGTCGGCGCGCAGCACGACCGGACGCTCGCGGTCGGCGCCGGCGACGCGCGCGATCGCTTCCTTGAGCGTGTCGAGCGCGGGATTGAGCACTTCGTTGTTGTCCACGAAGTAACGGCCGTCCGCGTCGACCATGACGACGAGCGCCTCGCGCTGCGGTTCGCCGGCGGTCTCCGAGGCTTCGGGCAGCGTCACCTTCATCGCCGAATGCTGGACGAAAGTGGTCGTCATGACGAAAAACATCAGCAACGTCAGCAGCACGTCGATCAGCGAGATCACGTTGATCTCGAAGTCGTCCTGGCGGGCGGAGCCGAGCCGCATCTCAGGCGGTTTCCTGAGCGGCGCGCGAACGCGCGACGCGCACCGGCGCGGCGGTTTCGGAATGCGCGGCGAGTTCGTCCATCAACACGATCACGTCCTTCTCCATGTCGACGACGTAATCGGCGACGAGGCCGCGGAAATAGCGATGGAAAAAATACGCCGGGATCGCCACGCACAGGCCCGCGGCCGTACATACCAGCGCCTCGCCGATGCCGCCGGCCATCTTGAGCGGATCGCCGACGCCGGACACCATCACCGCGAAGAACATGCGGATCAGGCCGAACACCGTGCCGAGCAGGCCGAGCAGCGGCGAAATCAGCGCGATCGTGCCGAGCGTGTTGAGGAAGCGTTCGAGCCGGTGCACGACGTGGCGGCCGGTGTCCTCGACGCGCTCCTTCATGATCTCGCGCGGGCGCAGGCGCACCCCGAGCGCGGCAGCGAGGATCTCGCCGAGCGGCGAGTTCTCGCGCAGCGTCTCCACGTGCTGCGGGTCGAGCTGGCGGTTGCGCGCCCATTCGCGCACCTGCGCGGCGAGGCCGGGCGGAATCACGGAACCGCGCCGCAGGGTCCAGAAGCGCTCGAGGATGATCGCGATCGCGATCGCCGAGCAGATCAGGATGGGCACCATCGCCCAGCCGCCGGCCATCAGGATTTCCAGCACACTCAATCTCCGTGTTTCGTCCGCGCAATCATAACAGGCCGCGGCGAGGCGGACTGCGCATCGCTCCCGGATGCGGCCACCGCCCGATGCGGGCGGATCATCCGAGCAATGCCGCCGAAATGCCTTCGACTGCCGCGCAAAGATAGGCGATCGCCTGCTTGGCCTGCACCGTGGCCGGATGGCGCTCGACGAACGGAATGGTCAGCGCGCCGACCGCGTGCTCGCGCTGCAGGATCGGCGCCGACAAATCCGTCACCGCGTCGACCGCTTCGCTCGGCAGGCTCGCATAGCCCTGCTCGCGGACCTGCGCGGCGCTGGCGAGGAACGGCTTGCGCTTGAAGCGCGCCTCGCTCGCTTCCATCGTCGTCAGCCAGCGTTCCTGCGTCTCTCCGCCCTGGAACGCGAACAGCACGAGGCCCGAGGTCGAATGCGCGAGCGGACGCCGGTGGCCGACGCGGACGACGAAGCCGAGGTCGCTCGGCGCGTCGACGCGCGCGATGACGACGATCTGGTCCTCCGAGTTGACGACGAGATGGCACGGATGGCGCGTCTGCTCGGCCAGCCGATGCATCACCGGCAGCGCCGCTTCGGTCAGGTCCTTGATCGGCGGCCGCTCCATGCCGAGCAGGAACAGCCGGTTGGTCAGCACGTACGAGGAGTCGTTCTCGCCGCGCGCGAGGTAGCCGCGCGCTTCGAGAACCTGCAGCATGCGGAAGATCTCGCTCTTGGAGTAGCCGATGCCCTGCGCGACCTCGGTGAGGTTGAGCGAGCCGGGCGTGCGCGCGAGCAGTTCGAGGATGTCGAGTCCCTTGTCCAGCGCCGGAGCGCGGTATTTGGTCGTTTTCGTCACGGGTATTCCTTGGAGCGGCCGGGCCGGGATCGACGGAATGTTGCCACGAAGAAAAGAAAAAACTTCGTTTTATATTTGCAACATCGGGAACGTCGCTGCTAGACTTCCGGAAAAATTCTATCCGCGCGGTACCGAAACACAATCCAAGCGCGCCGGGAGGGACATCATGCAGTACGTGGACAGCGGCTCGGCGGCACGCGGCGAAGGGGCCGCGCGCACCGCCCTCGCCGCCTTCGCCCTGATCGTCAGCCTGTTCTTCCTCTGGGGCATGGCGAACAACCTCAACGACATCCTGATCAAGCAGTTCAAGAAGGCGTTCGAACTGTCCGATTTCCAGGCCGGCCTCGTGCAGAGCGCGTTCTACCTCGGCTACTTCCTGCTCGCGATCCCGGCCGGCGTCTGCATGCGCCGTTTCGGCTACAAGGGCGCGCTGCTGATCGGCCTGGCGCTGTACGCGGCCGGCGCATTCCTGTTCTACCCGGCCGCCGCGCAGCACGCCTACAGCCTGTTCCTCGCCGCGCTGTTCGTGATCGCCAGCGGCCTCGCGTTCCTCGAAACCTCGGCCAATCCGCTCGTCACCGTGCTCGGCCCGGCCGACGGCGCGACGCGGCGGCTCAATCTCGCCCAGTCGTTCAACCCGCTCGGCTCGATCACCGGCGTCCTCGTCGGCCAGCACTTCATCTTCTCCGGCATCGAGCACACGCCGGCCGAACTCGGCGCGATGACGGCCGCGGCGCGCCAGGCCTATTACGCCGCGGAGTCGGCCGCGGTACAGACACCATATCTCGTGATCGGCCTCGTCGTGGTCGTCTGGGCGGTGCTGATCGCGCTGACGCGGTTTCCGGCGACGGCGGCGCAGGAGTCCGACCATGCCGGCGGGGCAGCGCATCTCGGCAAGCTGTTCCGCAACGCGAATTTCCTGCTTGCCGTGGTCGCGCAGTTCTTTTACGTCGGCGCGCAGGTCGGCATCTGGAGCTATTTGATCCGCTACGTCCAGGGCACCGTGCCGGGCACGCCCGAGAAGAGCGCGGCCGACTACCTGACCGCTTCGCTGGTCGTGTTCATGCTCGGCCGCTTCGCCGGCACCGCCGCGATGCGCGCGCTCGCGCCGTCGCGCCTCCTCGCCCTGTTCGCCGCGGTCAACATCGCGCTGCCCGCCTACGCGATCGGGTTCCCGGGCCAGTCCGGGGTCTACGCGCTCGTCGCCGCGAGCTTCTTCATGTCGGTGATGTTCCCGACGATCTTCAGCCTCGGCCTCGGCGGCCTCGGCGACGACGACCGCAAGCTCGCTTCTTCCTTCCTCGTGATGGCGATCATCGGCGGCGCGGTGCTGACCGCGCTGATGGGCGCGGTCTCCGACCGTTTCGGCATCCATGGCGCGATGGCCGTGCCGGCGGTCTGCTTCGCCGTGATCCTCGGCTACGCGCTGCGCACGCGCAGGCTCGCGGTGGGCTGACGCCGTGCGCCTCTACTACGCGCTCGACCTCAAGGACGACCCCGCGCTCATCGCCGAGTACGAGCGCTGGCACCGGCCCGAGAACGTCTGGCCGGACATCGTCGATTCGATCCGCGGCGCGGGCGTGCGCGACCTCGACATCTTCCGCGCCGGCAACCGCCTCGTCCTCGTGCTCGACGTGGACGACGATTTTTCCGCCGAGCGCAAGGCCGCGAGCGACGCGGCGAATCCGCGCGTGCAGGAATGGGAAGCGCTGATGTGGAAGTTCCAGCAGGCGCTGCCGTTCGCCAAGCCGGGCGAGAAGTGGCTCGCGATGCACCCGGTCTTTTCGCTGAGCGCCGCCCTGGCCGCGCGCGAAAATCGCCGTTGATTCGCCCGCCGCGGCGGGCGCGCCTGCGTGGCGCATCATTGCGACCTGGCGGGACTCCGTGCGGCACGCGGCGATGAGCGAGTTCGCACGGATCCTTGCTGCGGACGATCGGCCAAGCCGTCCCGTGCCTAGAAGTTGAGCCTCGCGCCGACCGAGACGCGGCGGTCGCCGCTGATCCAGGTCTGCGGATAGGCCGTCGTGCCGTTCGCGGTCTTCATCGAGAACGTCTGTTCGCGCGCGAGCAGGTTCGTTCCCTCGAGGAACAAGCTCACGTGCGGATTGAGCGCGTAGCTGGCCTGGAAATCGAGCGTGGCGAACTGGTTGCCGAAGGCCTGGGTGCCCTGGCCGCGCACGTTGGGATCGGCCAGGTACGGTCCGCGGTAGTTGTAGGCGAGGCGCAGGCTCCAGTCGTACTTCTCCCAGAACACGGTCGCGTTCGCCGTCCACTTGGACAGGTTCTGGAACGTGTGCGCGGGAATGTTGTCGACCGGATCGGCATCGGCCACACCGAGCGCCCAGGTCGCGTTGATCTGCGCGCCGAAGCCCGACCAGAGTCCCGGCAGGAAATCGAACAGTTGGATATAGTTCGCCTCGATGCCCTTGACGTGGCCGCCGGGGCTGTTGACCGGCATCGCGCAGTCGAACGCAATGTTCTGGATCGTGCAGGCCGAATGCCGGGTCTGGATGAAGCTCGCGATGTCCTTGTAGAAATAGGCCGCCGAGAGCATCGAGCCCGGCGCGTAGTACCACTCGAGCGAAAGGTCGTACTGGGTCGCCTTGAACGGATCGAGATAGGGATTGCCCGAGCTGAACGCGTTCGACGCCGTCGGCCCGGTGTAACTGAAGGCATAGCGCGGCACCATCGCGTCGAGCGTCGGCCGGGTCATGACCTCGGCGACGGCGAAGCGCAGGAACAGGTCGTCGCGCAGGTCGGCCGTCGCGTTGAAGCTCGGCAGCACGTCGTCGTAGTCGTGGTGGAAATGCATCGGCGCGAACGGCGGATAGATCACCGAAGGCAGCGGCGAACCCTGCGGCGGCGGCGGGTTGACGAGGACGACGTCGTTCGCATCGTAGGTGTTGTCGAGCACGTTCTCCTGCGTGCGCACCAGGCGCACGCCGGCGTTGCCGTGGACGGGCATGCCGGCGTCGAAGCGGAATTCGGCCATCGCGTAGGCCGCGGTCGCTTTTTCCTTGATCGAATATTGGTTGGTCGGGTCCGCGCTGACCGTGGTCGCGGCGTTGTGCAGGAATGCGTCGAACGTTCCGCCGTAGTAATAGTTGAGGAAGCGCTGCGGATCGATGAACGGGAAATTCGTCGGCACGAACGCGCCGCCGTCGTAGCCGCCGAGCATGGAGCCGAGCGACCAGGGCGATACGTACGGTCCCATCGTGATCCGGCCGGGCGACGTGCCGGACTCGCCGAACGCCTGGTAGAACGCGCTCGCGTTCGCGTTGGTCTCCTCTTGGTAGCGCACGCCGACCTTCACCGCCTCGACGATGCCGCCGTCGAAGCGGTACGTCGCGTCCGCACGCGCCGCGCGCACCGTGTCCGCGCGGTTCAGCACATTGCCACCCGCGTAGTTCAGAAAGTAGTTCGCCGGATCGGCGACGTTGAACGTCGGATCGAGCACGAAGCTGGCGATCGGATCGCCCGGCAGGATGCGGTAGCCGCCGCTGTAGGACGGGCCGACGTCGAACACGCCGGCCTCGAGCGTGTCGATGCCGAACTGGCGCGACGCGGTGCGCGAGCGGCTGTAGTCGAGGCCGCCGCCGATCTCCCAGTTGCCCGGGCGCCATTGCAGCTTGAGCGCGAGCACGTCGAGCTTGTTCGTGTTCCAGGTGTGGAAGGTCTGGTCTTCGTAGTAGATGCCCTGGCCGATCTGCGTCGTCAGCACGTTGTTCGCGTCGGCGACGAGATCGGTGTAGCCGGAGGCGTATTGCGGGCGCAGGTCGAACGACGACTGGATCTGCGAATCGCGCGTTTCCGCATGCAGCCCGGTCAGGGTCACGTCGACGCTGGGGCCGGGGCGGAATTGCAGCGCGCCGTAGCCGGTCTTGGTGTCGAGCGTGTTCTTGACCTGCGAGATGCCGAGGCTGTCGAGCACATAGTACGGTTTGTCGTCGATCGTCTGCGGATCGAGCTGGGCCGAGGTCCACGACGAGTTGAGATACTGGCGCCGGTTCCAGGCGAAGCCCGCGGTGACCCCGAAGGTGTTGTCGGCGAACGCGTTGCTGTAGAGCAGCGAGATGTTCGGCGTCTTCTTGTCGAGCCCGCTCGTCTGCTGCGCGCCGAACGAGGCCTTGAATACTTCCTTGCCGAGGTCGAGCGGCGTGATCGTCCGCACGTCGACCGTCGCCGCGACGCCGCCCTCGGTCAGGTCCGCCTTCGGCGTCTTGTAGACCGCGAGCGTGGAGATGAAGTCGGGCGCGAGCACGCCGAAGTCGAAATTGCGGCTCGCGGTCTGGTTGATCAGGCTATCGCTCGCGCTGGCGATGCTCGAGCCGTTGAGGCTGACGTAGTTGAACTCGGTCGGCAGGCCGCGCACGCTGATGTACTTGCCTTCGTTCGCGGTGCTGCCGTCGGCGCTGAGCCGGCTGATCTGCACGCCGGTGACGCGCTGCAGGGATTCGGCGAGGTTGATGTCGGGAAACTTGCCGGCGTCCTCGGCGGAAATCGCGTCGACGACCTGGTCCGTGCTCTGCTTCAACGCGATCGCGCGGCCGAGGCTGGCCGCGTAGCCGGTCACCGTGATCGCGGACAGTTCCGAAGGCTTCTGCGCGGCGGAAGCCTTCGGCTTCGCCGAATCCTCCTGGCTCTTCGCCGGCTTGGCGGCCGGCTGCGAATCGGCCGGCGGCTGACTTTCCTGCGTCGCCTCGGCGGCGGCGGCGCACAGGCCCGAGGCGCCGTAGGCGGCGACCCACAGTACGGCGCGGATCGAACGTACCAAGAGTGACTTGTTCATGCTCTCCTCCCAAACGTTGCGCAATGGCGGATGCCCGAGGCATCGCGAGTTATAGTTGTTTATATGAAAACTAGAACCATATTTGAAACTTGTCAATAGACAGCACTTCTCCGCGGCCCGCTCGAACGGACCGGGATCAAGCCGATGGCAATTTGAAATTGGCGGCGGCCGCGATCATCGCGTCCCCAGCGGCAATACGATCTTGCGGCGGCGCTGGTCGCGGACCACGACGACCTCGAGTTCGCCCGTCCAGGCGCGCGCCGAGGTCAGGCCGAGGAGATCGGCGACGCCGTCGACCGGTCCCTCGGAGCGGCGTTCCACGTCGGATGCGGCGACGATGACGTCGCGCGGCAGCAGACCGGCCTGGGCGGCGGCGCTATCCGCAGGCACCGCGAGCACGAGCACGCCGGCGACGCGCTCCAGCCCCGCCGCGGATTGCTCGCCCATTGTCGTCACCGACTTGACCATCGCGCCGAGGAACGGATAAGTCTTGTCCGTCTCTGCGGCGCCGTCGAGCGGCAGCAGTCCGGGAAACGCGGGCTGGCGCGCGATGCGCTTCAGAGCGGGGCGCCGGACGCCGAACTCGCCCATCGGAAAGTTCTCGAAGCCGAGCTTCAGCGCGGGGCTCGTCGCGCGCACGCGGTAGTCGCCGCGCGCGGCATCGAGGAACTGCGGATCGCCCTGCGCGGAATGCGCGTCGAATCCGAGCGCCTGCGCCGCCGCGAGCGCGCGCGGCGTGGGGAACAGGTTGCGGTCGATCGTCGCGTCGCGGTGATCGAGCAGGATCGGCTGGTACGCCGCCATCACGATGTTGCGCTCGAAGCGGTCGCGCGAGCCGGCGAACCAGACGTGCGGATGGAAGCTGTTGTTGACGAGGACGTTGTTCCAGGCTTCGCGATCGAAGCCCTCGCGGAATTTCAGGCCACCGTTGAGCAGCACGTTGTCGTAAATGCGGTAGTTCGACGAGCCGTCGTCGAGGTCGATGTCCCAGCCGTGGTCGCAGCGGAAGCGGTTGTGGCGCAGCGTGATCGGCGCGAGCACGTCGAGCTTCCACAGATCCGGGTGCGCGGCGTCGAGCGCGTCCATGGTCTTGCGCTCGGGATGCCAGAAGCGGTCGCGGCCCCAGCTGTTGAACGCGCCGTGGTCGCCGGTTTCGAGCACGGTGTCGAACACGTCGTTGTACTCGACCACGTGGCCGCCCCAGGTGCCGTCGCCGATGTTGATGCCGGCGCGCGGGACGTCGTAGATGCTGTTGTGCGCGATGCGGATGTTCCTCGCCATGTCGACGTCGACGCCGGCGACCTGCTTCTCGATGCGGCCGATGCGTTGGATCAAGTTGTCCTCGGCCGCCGAATCGGCCGGATAGTTGTCCGACTTCGGTCCCGGCGCGAGATCGAGCTGGTCGAACGCCACCGATTCCTCGTAGCGGAAGCTCGGCGAGCGCACCGCGTCGGCCGAGCCGACGAAATCGATGCCGCCGCCGCCCAGATCGTGGAGATGGTTGCCGGCGATCGCCACGCGCCGGTTGTAGCCGCTGACGAAGACGGCGTTGCCGCCCGAGTCGCGGATTTCGTCGTCTTCGATGCGCACGTCCTCGGTGCGTTCGAGAAAGACCGCGCCTTCGCGCGCGATCATCCAGTCGCTGCGCAGCAGCGGCTCGGTGTTGCGCAGGAACGACGCACCGGCGTGCTGCAATACGAGTCCAGCGATGCGCAGATGATGCAGCGGCGCATTCGGCGCGCCTTGCAGGTCGAAGATCCGCGCGGGACCGGAAACCTCGATCCTGCTGCGATTCAAATCGACGCCCGCGGGCGGCAGGAAATACAGCATCGAGCGCGGCGCGTCGTAGAACCATTCGCCGGGCGCATCGAGTTCCTCGAACACGTTCTCGACGTAGCGATAGGTCGCGTGCGGCGGCGACGGCCGGTTGTTGCCGACGGCTTTGCCGAAGACCAGGCTGCCTTCGCGGTTCTTGCCGAGGATCGGAACCTGCATGCCGCCCCAGCGATTCTCGTGCAGGGCCTGGACGACGGCACCCGACGGATTTTTCCAGTGCGCGACGCGCGCTGGCGAAAGCGCGTCGGCCGCATAGCCGCCGAGCACGGTCGCGTTCGGATCGAAGTTCGGATAGCGCGCGCGGATCTGCGCCTTGCCGTCGAGATAGATCTGGTCGAACGCGGGGCCCGTCACGGTCGCTTGCCAGATGCCGTTGCGGTATGGCTTCCAGCGCACGTCCAAGCGGCGGCCGGCAAAGATCTGCGGCGGCCTGTCCGCATCGGCGGCGACGATTTCGGTCGGCGCGGCCGGCGTGCCCGAGAGCTCCGGCCCGATCCTGAGCGGCGCGTCGAGATAGTAGTCGCCCGGCGCGACGCGGATGCGGATCGGCACCGAGGCCCGTTCGCGGCGGAACGCCGCCGCTTCGCGCAGCGCCGCCTGCAAGCCGCTGGACTCGCTCGCCGCGCTCACGCTGAATTCGCGATAGACGGCTGCTTGCGACGCCGTTTCCGCAGCGGATGCCGGGGCGGGAAGCGCCGGCGCCGACATCGCCAGAACGAGGACGATGCGGGCGCTCCGTGCACGCATGGCGGCATCGCGCCACATGCGCTTCACCTCAGGCTCCCGTGTCGAGCACGAGCACCGTGTCGATCGGATCGAGCGGCTCCTGCGGCAGTTGCACTTCGAGCGTCTTGCCGTGCTGCGAGAACGCGAGCGGCGCATGCGTCGGATCGGCGAGCAGGTACGCCGATTTCACCCGGACGTCGCCCGCATCGATGCGGAAGTTCCTGCCAGGCCATTCGAACAAGTGGACGTATACTTTTCCGCTCTTGCTCGTCGCGCGCCAATCCCACTTCGGAATCCACTTGGGCTTGTTGGCGCCGACCGTCTTTTCGCTCGTCGAGTAGCCGCCGTGCTCGTCGTCGAACGGGGTGCCCCCCGTGCCGTAGATCGATTCGCCGTTGATCTTGAGCCAGTTGCCGACGTCGCCGAGGATCGCCACGGCCGGCGCGGGAATCGTTCCGGTCGCATCGGGGCCGACGTTGAGCAGGTAATTGCCGCCCTTGCTCGCGATGTCGACGAGGTTGCGCACGACGAGTTCGGGCGATTTCCAGTGGTCGTCGTTCTTGTTGTAGCCCCAGTGGTCGTTCAGAGTCATGCAGGTTTCCCAATACCTGCCCGGACCCAGGCCACGTGCCGGGATGTTCTGTTCGGGCGTGCCGAAGTCGCCGAGGCTTTTGCCCTTGTTCTCTCCGTCGCCGTCGTTGCGCGTGTGCCCGATGCGGCTGTTGACGATGAGGTTCGGATCGAGTCGATGCAGATACGCGTACAGCTCGCGGCCGTCCTCGTCGGTCCACCAGTCCACCCACTCGCCGTCGAACCACAGCACCTCGGTGTGCGTCTCGCGGATCAGCTCCGCGAGCTCGGTCTTCATCTCCTCGATGTAGGCGCGCTTCCTCAAAGGGTCCATCTTGGTCGGGTTGTAGTGCTTGCCGGGCTGCGCGGGCGACTGCGACGGATCGTGCCAGTCCATGATCGAGTAATACGTGCCGAAATGCAGGCCCGCACGGCGCGCCGCGTCGGCCAGCGGCTTGAGCGCGCCCTTGGCATACGGCGTGCGCCTGGCGATGTTGTAGTCGGTGCCTTGCGTGTCCCACATCGCGAAGCCTTCGTGGTGCTTGGAGGTGATCACGATGTATTTCATCCCCGCATCCTTGGCGATGCGCACCCACTCGTCGGGATCGTATTTCGTCGGGTTGAATTGCGCGGCGAATTTTTCGTACTGCTCGCGCGAGATGCCGGTCTCGTCCATGAACCACTCGGCGAGATCCTTGCGCCCGTTCCACTCGCCGGCCGGCACCGCGTACAGGCCCCAGTGGACGAACATGCCGAAGCGCGCTTCGCGCCACCAGGCCATGCGCGCGTCGCGCTGCGCCGGCGTTTCAGCGCTTTGGGCCTTGGCCGCGGAATGCGCCACGGCGGGTTCCGCGGCTTGCGTCTGCATCGTCGCGCAGCCCGCAATCAACGACATCAGGATTGCGCGGCATACGAGCTTGGTCGTCATTTTCACGGCTCCACTCCCATCTTGGTTATCGTTTGCGACGGCAACGAAGAGCTATTTCGCCCAGACGCCGCCGCCCGGGAACAGGTGATCGCGCACCGACGCGTCCTTCATCTGCGCCGACATGCCCGGCGCGGACGGCGCGAGATAGCGGCCGTTGCGGATGCGGACCGGATCGAGAAAGTGCTCGTGCAGGTGATCGACGAACTCGATCGCACGATCCTCCATCCTGCCGCTGATCGCGACGAAGTCGGCCATCGCCAGATGCTGCACGAGCTCGCACAGGCCGACGCCGCCCGCGTGCGGAAACACGCGCACGCCGAATTTCGCCGCGAGCAGCAGGATTGCGAGATTCTCGTTGACGCCTCCCACGCGCGCCGCGTCGATCTGGATCAGGTCGACGGCCTGCGCCTGCAGCAGCTGTTTGAACATCACGCGGTTGTGCGTGTGCTCGCCGGTCGACACCGGCATCGGCGCCACGCCCCGGCGGATCGCGGCATGGCCGAGCACGTCGTCGGGGCTCGTCGGTTCCTCGATCCAGGCGATGTCGAACTCGACCAGGCGGCGCAGCCAGTCGATCGCGGGGCCGACGTCCCAGCGCTGGTTCGCGTCGATCGCGATCGCGACGTCGCGGCCGACGGTTTCACGCGCGAGGCCGCAACGGCGCACGTCGTCCTCGACGTTCGCGCCGACCTTGAGCTTGATCGTGCGGAAGCCGTCGGCGACGGCCTGCGTCGCCAGGCGCACGAGCTTCTCGTCGCTGTAGCCGAGCCAGCCCGGTGAGGTCGTGTACGCGGGATAGCCCTTCTCGACCAGTTCGTCGATGCGTGCGGCCTTGCCGGCTTCCGCACGGCGCAGGATATCGAGCGCCTCATCCGCCGTCAGCGCATCGGTGAGATAACGGAAATCGATCTGCGCGACGAGCCGCTCCGGACTCATCTCGGCGACGAATCGCCACAGCGGTTTGCCCACGCGGCGCGCGGCGAGGTCCCAAGCCGCGTTGATCACGCCGCCGATCGCCATGTGGATCACGCCCTTCTCGGGGCCGAGCCAGCGCAACTGCGAATCCGCGCTGAGGCTGCGCGCGAACGCGCCGAGGTCGGCGACGATCTCGTCCACGTCGCGGCCGACGACGAGGTGCGAAAGCGCATGGATCGCCGCGGTCTGCACGTCGTTGCCGCGGCCGATCGTGAACACCAGCCCGTAGCCGGCGAGACCGTCGTCCGCGTCGGTGCGCAGCACGACGTACGCCGCGGAATAGTCCGGGTCCGGGTTCATCGCGTCCGATCCGTCGAGCTGGCGCGAGGTCGGAAAGCGCACGTCGAGCGCGTCCAGGGCAACGATCTTGCTCACGTCCTTTCTCCCTTGTTCCATTTCGCGCCGCGGCGGCGCGTTCGCTTCGCGATTCATCGGCGATACGCAACTACGTTCTGGCGCTGCCTGCCGAGGCCTTCGATTTCCAGCTCCATCACGTCGCCGGGTTTCAGGTAGACGGGCGGCTTCTGGCCGAGGCCGACGCCCGGCGGCGTGCCGGTCGAGATCACGTCGCCCGGCATCAGGGTCATGTAGCGGCTGACGTGGCTGACCAGGGTCGGCACGTCGAACACCATCGTGCGCGTGCTGCCGTTCTGGTAGCGGTGGCCGTTCACTTCGAGCCACATCGACAGGTTCTGCGCGTCGGGCACGTCGTCGCGCGTGACGAGGTAGGGCCCGATCGGGCCGAACGTGTCGCAGCTCTTGCCCTTGACCCACTGCCCGCAATGCTCGAGCTGGAACTCGCGCTCGGAAACGTCGTTGACGACGAGATAGCCGGCGACGTGGTCGAGCGCCTGTTCGCGCGACACGTCGCGCGCGACGTCGCCGATGACGATGCCGAGTTCGACTTCCCAGTCGGTCTTGACCGAGTCGCGCGGGATCATGACGTCGTCGTTCGGGCCGACGATCGCGGTCGTCGCCTTCATGAAAAGAATCGGCATCTCGGGCACTTTCGCGTTCGTCTCGGCCGCGTGGTCGGAGTAGTTGAGGCCGACGCAGACCATCTTGCCGACGCAGCCGACCGCGGCGCCGTAGCGCGGACTGCCGGCCACGGCCGGAAGCGCCGCCGGATCGAGCGCGCGCAATTTCGCGAGCCCGGCGTGCGTGAGCACATCGCCCGCGATGTCGTCGACGACGCCGGACAGATCGCGCAGCGTGCCCTGCGCATCGAGCAGGCCCGGCTTCTCGCACCCGGGCTCGCCGTATCGAAACAGCTTCATCGTGTACTCCTCAGTTGGCCCAGCCGCCGTCGATGACGTGCGTGGTGCCCGTGGTGAACGAAGATTCGTCCGAAGCGAGATAGACGACGAGCGCGGCGATCTCGTCGGCCTCGCCGAGCCGGCCCATCGGCTGGCGGTCGGCGAAGCTTTTCCAGGCCTGCCGCTCGTCGCCGCCCAGCGCCTTGACGCGCTGAGCGAGCGACGGCGTCTTCACCGTGCCGGGACAGATCGCGTTGCAGCGCACGCCGCGCGCGACGTAGTCGGCGGCGATCGCCTTGGTCAGGCCGATCACGGCCGCCTTGGTCGTACCGTAGGCGAAGCGGTTCGGCACGCCCTTGATGCTCGACGCGACCGAGGCCATGTTGACGATGCTGCCGCGCCCGCGTTCGAGCATGCCCGGCAAGACCGCCCTGCAGGTGTGGAACATCGCGTCGACGTTGATCGCAAACGAGCGCTTCCAGGCAGCCTCGTCGCAGTCGAGGATGCTGCCCGCGTGCACGTAGCCCGCGCAGTTGAACAACACGTCGATGTCGGGATTCGCCGCGACGAGCGCGGCGATCTGCGCCGGGTCGGTCACGTCGAGCGCGGCCGTGCGGATCGCCGGCTTGTCCGCGGCCAGCGCGTCGAGCGCCGCTTTGTCGACGTCGGTCGCGAGCACGCGCGCGCCCTCGCGCGCGCAGGCGAGCGCGCTCGCGCGGCCGATGCCTGCCGCCGCCGCCGTGACCAGACAATGTTTTCCTTGCAGCCTTCCGCTCATGTCGTTCTCTCGCCTTCGAATGACTGGTATTCCAGCCGGTATATTCTCGTCGCCGTGCCGCCGAATACCGCCGACTCATGGCCGCGCGCGCAACGGGCGACCAGGTCGCGGGCCATGTCGAACCATGCCGCGTAGCCGGATGCGAGAGTCAGCACCGGCCAGTCGCTGCCCCAGATCACGCGCCCGCCACCGAAGCAATGGAAGATGTGCTCGACATAGGGCGCCAAATCCTCCATCGCGGCACCGGTTCTCGCTTCGGTCAACAATCCCGACAGCTTGCAGTTCGCGTTCGACTCAGCGGCGAGCGTTTCGAGCTGCCGCGCCCAGGCTTCGTACTCGCCCTGCGCGATATCGGGTTTGCCGGCGTGATCGATCACCGCGCGCAGCCGCGGATGCCGCCGCAAGCGGACGAGCAGCGCGGGGAAGTGCTGCGGCCTCACGAGGGCATCGAAGGCCAGATCGTGCTCGATCATCGCCACGAACGCGGCATCGAGTTCGCGGCGCGACACCCACTGCGGATCGGCGAGATCCTGGATCATCGGCCGCAGGCCTCTCAACTTGCCCCTGCCGGCTTCGACGAGTGCGGCGATGCGCCGTGCGGCGGCGGGGGCCGCGAAGTCGGTCCAGCCGACCACGCCCTTGATGAACGCATGCTTGTCCGCCAGGTCGAACAGGAAACGGGTTTCCGCCTCGGTCGCCGCCGCCTGCACCAGAACGGTCGCATCGATGTTCCTCTGCACAAGCAGCGAGGCGAGGTCCGCCGGTTCGAAATCGCGATACAGCGCGCCGAGCCCGGACGTCAGCCACGCGTAGTCGCCGCGCGACAGGCGCCAGAAATGCTGGTGGGCGTCGACGAGGGTCACGACGGCAGCGCCACGTCGGACGGAAGGAGGCCGGCATCCTGCAGGCGCTGCCAGAGCGCGGCGGGGACGACCGCATCGCGCCGCGCCGCCGCGCTTTCGACTTCATCGACCGAACGCATGCCGGCAACGACGGTCGCCACGGCCGGATGCGCCAGCGGAAACCGCAATGCCGCGGCGCCGACGTCCACGCTCGCCTGCGCGCAGATCGCGTAGATCGTCCGTGCGCGTTCGAGCGTGGCTGCATCGACCGGCGCATAGTCGTACGTCGCGCCGGGTCCGCGCGCATCGGCGAGCAGGCCCGAGTTGTACGGGCCGGCGACGAGAATCTTCACGCGCCGCGCCTGCGCCTCGCGCATCAGCTCGCGCGACGCCTGCTGCTCGAGCAGCGTATAACGGCCCGCGAGCATGACGCAGTCGAGCGGGAAGCGCGGCAGGATCTCGAGGCACACTTCCTGCTCGTTGACGCCGAGTCCGATCGCGCCGACCAGGCCTTCCTCGCGCAGCCGCGCCATCTCAGGCAAGGCTTCGGCCAGCGCCTGCGCGAGCATCGTCGCGTGGCGCTCGCCGTGCGTCAGCCGGCCGACGTCATGCAGCAGAAGGATGTCCACGCGGTCGAGGCGCAGGCGCCGCAGGCTCGCCTCGAACGAACGGCGCACGCCGTCGCGGCTGTAATCGAAGACCGCGCGACTGCCCGACACCGCAAACCCGTCGTTGATCCGACCGCTCCGCCCTGCATCGGCTTCGATCAGGCGGCCGACCTTGGTCGATACGGCGAATTCCCCGCGCGGCCGCGTCGCGAAGGCGTCGCCGAGGCGTTGTTCGGAAAGGCCGTGGCCGTAGAACGGCGCGGTATCGAAATAGCGGATGCCGCGCTGCCAGGCCGCCGCGAGCGTCGCGTGCGCCTCTCTCTCATCGACCGCGGCATAAAGATTCCCCAACGGGGCCGTGCCGAAACCGAGAGGCCCCAGGTCGGGGAATTCCGTGCTTTGGGGTCGCGACATCTTTGCAGCTATCTACAGCGGACGGTTCGATCAGGGCACCAACCGAAATGTATCATATATGGACTTCAATTGTGCATGCAAAACTTTGTAAGTATCCGGTTTGAAGCTCGAGTCCGCCTGCCGCCTGGCCATTGGCACTCCCGTTACCGCCGCTGCGCGAAAGCACGCCGTCAGGGCAGGGCTGGAAATGCCGTTCGGCTTTATTCGCGCCAGTACGGATGCCGGTCCACCCTTCCCTTCTCGATGAAGCGCGGCGGCGCATCGGGCGTAAAACGCAGGTCGGCAAATCCCGATTGCGCGGTGTCGAACATGCCGATCCCATCGTCACGATAGCGCGCCACGACCGTCGGTGCGGGATGGCCGAAGCGGTTGCGATAGCCGGCCGAGACCAGCATCCACTCGGGTTTCGCCGCGGCAAGGAAAGCCTCGCTCGACGAGGTCTTGCTGCCGTGGTGCGCGGCTTGCACGATCGTGTGCGGCGCCGGCGGTGCGAGTGCGGCAGCGACGTCGCCTTCGACGGCCGCGGTGATGTCGCCAGTGAGCAGCAGCGCGCTGTCGCCGCTGCGCACTTCGAGCACGCAACAGCGGTCATTGTCCTTCGCCGCGAGTGGTTCGTGCGGATGGACGATGCGGAAGGCGACACCGTTCCAGTTCCATGCCTCGCCCGCAAGGCATTGCGACGCCGGGACCGTCAATCGTTCCGGCTCGCCGCTGGCCACCCGTGCATGCGGAAACGCTGCAAGCACCGCCGCCGCGCCGCCGGCATGATCGTTGTCGCCGTGGCTGATGACGAGTCTGTCGATATCTTCAATACCAAGCGCTCTCAAGGCCGGCACGACGGCAGCCTCGCCGAGATCGAAACCCGACGGGAACCGCGCGCCGGCATCGTAGACGAGAGCGTGATCGCGCGTGCGCACGACCAGCGACAGCCCCTGCCCCACGTCGAGCATCAGCGCTTCGAATTCGCCCTCCGCGAGCGTATGCCGCGCCGGAGCCAGCAGCGGGAGAAACAACGCAAGGCCCAGCCCGCGCGCCGGCAAGCCGCGCGGCATCAGCAGCCACACCGCGCCGAGCATGGCCAGCGCGAACGCCCACGTGCTCGGCTCGGGGAAATACCAGAGCGCGCCGGGCCAGTTCGCCATGCGTTCGAGCAGCCACCACAGCGCCTGCATGGCCAGTCCCGCTGCCTTCAACAACGGCACGCCGATGAGGGGCAAGGCGAGTTGCAGCAACGCCCCGCACACCGCCACCGGCAGGATGAAAAAACAGATTGCGGGCACGGCGATCAGATTGGCGACGGGCCCGATCAACGAACTCTGGCCGAAGAACCAGATCGTCAGCGGCAACAGACCCAGGCTCGCGGCCCATTGCGCGCTGCCCATCTCCTGCCACCAGCGCCGGCGTTCACCGCGGCCGCCAAGGCAGAACATCAGCCACGCGACACCGACGAAGGACAGCCAGAATCCCGCGCTCAACACGCACAGCGGATCGAGCGCAAGCAGGACGATCACGGCGAACGCAAGCCCGTGCACGGGCGCACGCGCGCGGCGAATGAGATTCGCCGCAAGCAGGATGCCGATCATCACCAACGCACGTCGGGTCGGCAGGCCCAGTCCGGAGATGGCCGCATACGCGAGGCCGGACACGATGCTCACCAACGCCTCGATCAGCGGCGCCGGCCAGCGCAAAGTCAGTCGCGGCGCGATCTTCCATAACTCCCGCACCAGCAGCACGCCGAAACCGGCGAACAGCGCGATATGCAGGCCGGAGATCGCGATCAGATGCGGAATGCCGGTCGCGCGCGCGACGTTCCACTCGCCCTCGTCCATCGCCTGCTGGTCGCCGAACGCGAGCGCGCGCAGCACGTCGCTTTGCGCGCCCGGGCCAAGCGCGTCGGCAATGCCCTGCGAGAGCCGCTGCCGCAATCCCTCGACGCAGAACCGCCGCGTTCCGGTGGTTCGATCGATCGCATCCTCGCGCACGTAGCCCGTCGCCGTGATGCCTTCTGAGAGCGCGTAGCGCTCGAAATCGAAACCGCCCGGATCGACCAGCCCGCGCGGCCGCTTCAAGCGCACGTGCAGGCGCCACTGCGAGCACGGCGCGATATCGGGAACGACGGTCTTTTCGCTGGCGTACCAATGCAGGCGCAGCGTGCCGAAAATCGGTGCGGGCTCGCCGTTGCGTTCGGCCGTATGGACGGCCAGATCGAATCGCGTCGCTTCATCCTGCGCGCGTGGCAGCCCGAGCACCTCGCCGCTGACGACGATGTCCTCGCCTTCGAGCGAAGAAGGCAGCCGCGCCGACAGCGCATGATCGGCGCGCCAGATCGTCCATGCCATGCCAAGCAGGACGAAACCGGCCCAGCGCCAGCGGCTGCGCAGGAAAACCATGCCGATGCCGACGGCCGCCAGGCCCGCGGTGATCCACGGCGAAGGCAGCGCGCTCATCGCCTGTACCGCGACGGCTCCCGCGAGCAGGGCAACGGCCGTCGCCACGCTGAAAAGGTCGCCCGGCAGGAAACAGACACGTTTTTCTTCCCTTCTCCCATCGGGAGAAGGTTCCCCGAAGGGGCGGATGAGGGAGAAGCATGCCAGAATGAAACGAGATTGCATCGTGCAGAACCTCTCCCTCATCCGGCGCTGCGCGCCACCTTCTCCCGGCGGGAGAAGGAAATCAAGAGCTATGGCGCGGGTTCGGCCAAACCGCCGCCATGCAGTTCGAGCACGCGATCCATACGCCGCGCAAGCGCACGGTCGTGGGTGACGAGGACGAAGCTCGTGCCGATCTCGCGGTTGAGTTCGAGCATGAGCGCGTAGACCTGCGCTGCGTTCTTCTCGTCGAGGTTGCCGGTCGGCTCGTCGCCGAGCACGCAGGCCGGACGCGTGACGAGCGCGCGCGCGACCGCGCAGCGCTGGCGCTCGCCGCCCGACAGCTCGCCCGACTTGTGCGCGGTGCGGTGCGCGAGGCCGACGCGATCGAGCAACTCGTTCGCCTGCCGCTTCGCCTCGGCCACCTTGGTACCGCGGATCAACAGCGGCATCGCCACGTTTTCCAGCGCGGTGAATTCGGGCAGCAAGTGGTGGAATTGATAGATGAAGCCGAGCGAGCGGTTGCGCACTTCGCCGCGCTCGCGGTCGGACAGCTTCGACATTGCGCGGCCCTCGACCTCGACCTCGCCGGAACTCAAGGTATCGAGCCCGCCGAGGATGTGCAGCAGCGTGCTCTTGCCCGCGCCCGACGCGCCGACGATCGCGAGCGTCGACGCACGCGCGAGCTCGAAGCTGACGTTGTTCAGCACCGGCGTGCGCAGTTTGCCCTCGGCATAGGTCTTGGCGACGTGGCTCGCGCGCAGAACGATATCGCTGTTCATCGCGTTACTCATAGCGCAGCGCCGCTGCCGGCTGCGTGCGTGCCGCGCGCCAGGCGGGATACAAAGTCGCGAGCAGGCAGAACACCCACGCGATCGCCGCAACCCAGCCGACGTCGCCCCAGTGCAGGTCGGATGGCACTTCGTTGATGTAGTAGATGTCGGCGGGCAGGATCTCGAAGTGGAACGTGTGCTCGAGCCACTTCGCCACGGCCGGGATGTTCCATGCGAGCAGCACGCCGCCGACGAGGCCGAGCAGAATGCCAAAACTGCCGACGATTACGCCCTGCACGGTGAAGATGCCCATGACCTTGCTCGGCGAGATGCCGAGCGTGCGCAGGATGGCGATATCGGCCTGCTTGTCGGTGACGAGCATGATCAGCGTCGAGACGAGATTGAACGCGGCGACACCGACGATGAGCGATAGGATGATGAACATCACCGTCTTCTCCATCTTCACCGCGCTGAAGAAGTTCTGGTGGCTCTGCTCCCACGTGGTGATCTTGAAGTACTGGCCGAGACGGTCGCGCAGGCCGACGGCGATCTTGTACGCATCGAACATGTCGTCGAGCTTGAGGCGGATACCGCCCGGCCCGTCGGCGCGCAACAGCGTCACCGCATCGTCGAGGTTCATCAGCGCGACGCCGGTGTCGTACTCGGCGAAGCCGACCGCGAACACGCCGACGACCTCGCAGTTCTTCGAACGCGGCACCGCGCCGACCGGCGTGACGCTGAACTCGGGCACCATCACCGTGACCTTGTCGCCGACGCGCACGCCGAGCTGCATCGCCAGCTCGTTGCCGAGGATGACGTTGAAGCTGCCGGGCTTGAGGTCCGCAAGCGAGCCCCTGAGCAGCTTGTCGCCGACGTTCGACACCTTCGGCTCCTCTTCGGGCACGAGGCCGTGCACGACGGCGGCGCTCGTGCGCCTGCCGCGCAGCAGCGCCTGCGCGTCGAGATACGGCGCCGCGCCGACGACGTGCGGGCTTGCGTCGACCTTGTTCACCGTGTCGCGCCAGTCGGGGACGCCGCCGTCAACGCTCTCGATCGACGCGTGCGCGACCATGCCGAGGATGCGCTCCTGCATGTCGCCCTGGAAACCGTTCATCACGCTCATCACCGCGATCAGCGCCGCCACGCCGACCGCGATGCCGAGCATCGAGACCAGCGAGATGAACGAGATGAAGTGGTTGCGGCGCTTCGCGCGCGTATAGCGCAGGCCGATGAACAGTTGCAGCGGATAAAACATGCAATGGAAATCCGTTTACGAAAACACCTCGAACTCGCGAAAGAATCGCCTCGTCGGCGTTAAGCGACCAGTTCACTGGTCGCTTGAACGGCGACAGTTATTGCTGCGCGCAGCGCCAGCAATAACGCGAATTGTACGTGCTGCACGCACGCGAGTCAGTTCGCCACACGCGAAGACATACAGGTTCCTGTACGCCGCTTCACCTAGGTGAACTATTACAGAACCAATTGGTGTTGGAAAGAAACCTTCCGTCCCTTCTCCTCGTCCGTATCCAGGCGACGTCACCGTCGCAGGACGGCGCAAGGTCCCGAAAAAACCCGCGCCGTTCGATACGGCAACACCCATGAGCAATTGGAGTACACGATGAAAAATACGCTGTTGGTTCTCGCCCTCGTCTCCGTCGGCGCCGCTGTCGCGCCTTGTGCTTTCGCCGACGACACTTCGCCCGCGCCCAATGCCGGCATCACGAACAACGCCGGCGGATTCTTCGTCAACGGCGATGCCGGCGCGTCGATACTCGACCACGGAATGTACAAGGACAACCGTTTCGCCGGCGGCATCAATGCGGGCTATCGCTTCGCGCTGTCGCCTTACGTCGCGCTCGGCGTGGAAGGCGGCTACACCGATCTTGGCCGGTTCGGTTTGAAAGACAGCGTCCCCGCGGGATTGCCTCACGCGACCGCATCCGATCGCGGCTGGACGCTCGGCGCCAACGCGCACCTGAATTTCAATCCGCAATGGTATCTGTCGTTGCGCGGCGGCGCCTATCGCGCCGACATGAAGGGCTGGACGGCCGACGGAAGCAGCGTCCTCGGCACCCCGGACAACGCCATCACCGCCGAATCGGGCTATCGCGTGAACAACCACGACGTCGGCGGTTATGCGGGTGTCGGTGTCGGCCACGACTTCAACGACCACGTGTCGGTCGGCCTCAACTACACCTATTTCGAAACGCGCAAGGACGGTCTCGAACTCAATCCGGGCCTGGCCTCGGTCAACGCGGAATATCGCTTTTGATTGAAAAATGCGGCCAAGGGACTGGCCGCTTCCCGATCTTCGCGATCAGGACGATCGCATGAACAATTCACCGCTCTCCAACGGAGAAGAAGCGCAAGGACGCTTTTCGGACAACCGGCCCGGCATTGCGCCGGGCCGGCTTTCTCACGCCGCTGCGTCGATCGAGCCCGCCCGCGCCAGACGCACGCGTAATCGGCGCCGGGTCTCCGCATCGCAATTGTCCGGCAGCAATACCAGCGCCGTCGCGCGTTTGGTGTCGATGCGCAACACGAGCACGATCAGCGCGCCGAGCACGACGCCGTGCACGAGTTCCCCGACACGTTCGCTCCCGGCCGCATCCCGCAGCCGCCAGTGCCCGGCCGAGTGCCACGTCACCCGTGTGAACCCGGGTGCGGACAACGTGCGCAACGAATGGGTGGCGTAAATCGCCGTCGCCACGACCAGCGCGAATTTCGACCATGCGGGCAATCCGCACAAGGCGATCGCCGCCAGGGCGAGCACGGCAATGGCCAACGTCGCGAGCCACAGCGTGCGCGACGGACGGTAATCAAACGTGATCGCGGGTACGGATTTCATCGATGACGGCGCGCCAACGCACGTCGCTGGGCGCGCCGTGGCCTTGCAGCCAATGCCACAGCTCGGGATCGGGTTGTTCAAGTAGTTCGGCGAACGCCGCTTTCGCTTCGGTCCCGGCGCGCTCGTAGCGCGCGTCGAGCCACCAGCCGAGCAGTTGATCCAGCTCACGCATGCCGCGGCGACAGCGCCAGCGCAGGCGACCGGCCTCGTTCACTTCAACAAGCCGCAAGCGAGCGCGGCCCAGAAAACCCACATGACGCACACGCCAAACGCGTAGGCATAGAAGCGATAGCGAACACGATTGCTCGTGCAGTGAATGTAACTGTGCGCGATACGCGAGACGACAAAAGTCCAAGCCAGCGCCAGGGTCAGCGCGTTCACCTGCGCGGTGAGAAAGGCGATGACGACACCGAGATAGAACACAACCGGCAATTCGAACAGGTTGCGGAAATTGTCGGCTGCCTGCACGTCTCTCAGGCGCGCGTAAAGTTGTGCGGAGGTGGCAATTTCGCGCAGGGGAATACGCTCGCGCCGAATCTCGGCCGTTCGCGCAAGGAACATGCGCACCTGCACGACGAAAGTCAGCAGAACCAGCGCAACGGCGGGCCAGAAGATCAGACGCGCGTCCATGGTTTCCCCTTAGTCCCGCTTCCCTTCTCCCACTGGGAGAAGGTGCCCGGAGGGCGGATGAGGGAAAGACCTTTCAAGATCGCACGACATTGTCAATTGCAGCGCTCTTCCCTCATCCGGCGCTGCGCGCCACCTTCTCCCGATGGGAGAAGGAAAGAAAATCATACGCCCTTGCGCTCGACCATCAGCTTCTTGATCTCGCCGATCGCTTTGGCCGGGTTCAGTCCCTTCGGGCAGGTGTTCGTGCAGTTCATGATCGTGTGGCAGCGATAGAGCTTGAACGGATCCTCAAGTTCGTCGAGGCGCGCGCCGGTGTCCTCGTCGCGCGAGTCGGCGATGAAGCGGTAGGCCTGCAGCAGCGCCGCCGGGCCGAGGTACTTGTCGCCGTTCCACCAGTAGCTCGGGCACGAGGTCGAGCACGAGGCGCAGAGGATGCATTCGTAGAGGCCGTCGAGCCTGGCGCGGTCCTCCTTCGACTGCAGGCGCTCGCGGTCGGGCGGCGGCGGCGTCTGCGTGCGCAGCCACGGCTTGATCGCGGCGTACTGCGCGTAGAAGTTGGTGAGGTCGGGCACGAGGTCCTTGACCACCGGCATGTGCGGCAGCGGATAGATCTTCACGTCGCCCTTGATCTCGTCGCAGGCCTTGGTGCAGGCCAGCGTGTTGTGGCCGTCGATGTTCATCGCGCACGAACCGCAGATGCCTTCGCGGCACGAGCGGCGGAAGGTCAGCGTCGAGTCGATCTCGTTCTTGATCTTGAGCAGCGCGTCGAGAACCATCGGCCCGCACGAATCCATGTCGACTTCGTACTCGTCGATGTGCGGATTCTGGCCGTCCTCCTCGTTCCAGCGGTAGACGCGGAACGTGCGTACGTTCTTCGCGCCGGCCTTGGCGGGGTACTTCTTGCCCTTCTGCACCTTGGAATTCTTGGGGAGGCTGAACTCGGCCATGACCACGCACCTTTCAAATTGGATGAGCAACGTTTCTTTTGCCGTCATTCCCGCGAAAGCGGGAATCCATCTTGATCTTGCTTTTATCTGAGCAGCATTAAAGAAGAAACTGGATTCCCGCTTTCGCGGGAATGACGACCTGGTGTGCTTCGCTTTCTCAGTACACCCGCGCCTTCGGCGGCACCGTCTTCACTTCGTCGGTCAGCGTATTCATGTGCACCGGCCGGTAGTCGAAGCTGCACGCTCCCTTGTGGTCGACCTTGACCAGCGTGTGCTTCTGCCAGTTGACGTCGTCGCGATTCGGATAGTCCTCGCGCGCGTGCGCGCCGCGCGATTCGTGGCGCTGCTCGGCGGAGTTGATCGTCGCGACGGCGTTGTAGAGCAGGTTCTGCAGTTCGTATGTCTCGATCAGGTCGGAGTTCCACACGAGCGAGCGGTCGCCGACGCGCACGTCGTCGAACGAGACGAACACCTTGTCCATCTTCTCGCAGCCTTCCTTGAGCGTCTTCGAGGTGCGGAACACGGCCGCATCGCTCTGCATCGTGCGCTGCATGTCGAGGCGCACCTCGGCGGTCGAGCGCGAGCCCTTCGCGTTGCGCAACTTGTCGAGATTCGCCAGCGCCGCCTCGGTAGCGTCGTCGGGCAGCACTACGTGCGAGGCACCCGACTTGATCGTCTCCGCCGCGCGATTGGCGACCGCGCGGCCGAACACGACGAGATCGAGCAGCGAATTCGAGCCGAGGCGGTTGGCGCCGTGCACCGAGACGCAGGCCGCCTCGCCGATCGCGTACAAGCCTTCGACGACCTTGTCCGGATCGTCGCCGACCTTCTGCACGACTTCGCCGTGATGGTTGGTCGGAATGCCGCCCATGTTGTAGTGCACGGTCGGCAGCACCGGGATGGGCTGCTTGGTCACGTCGACGCCGGCGAAGATGCGCGCGCTCTCGGCGATCCCGGGCAGCTTCTCGTGGATCACCTCGGGGCCGAGATGGGTCAGGTCGAGCAGGATGTGGTCCTTGTGCTCGCCGACGCCTCGGCCTTCGCGGATCTCGATCGTCATCGAGCGCGAGACCACGTCGCGCGAAGCGAGGTCCTTATAGTGCGGCGCATAACGCTCCATGAAACGTTCGCCGTTCGAGTTGCGCAGGATGCCGCCCTCGCCGCGCACGCCTTCGGTGATCAGGCAGCCGGCGCCGTAGATGCCGGTCGGGTGGAACTGCACGAATTCCATGTCCTGCAACGCCAGCCCGGCGCGCGCGACGAGGCCGCCGCCGTCGCCCGTGCAGGTGTGCGCGCTGGTCGCGCTGAAGTACGCGCGGCCGTAGCCGCCGGTCGCGAGCACGACGCCGTGCGCGCGGAACAGATGCAGCATGCCTTCGGCCATGTCGAGCGCGAGCACGCCGCGGCAGGCGCCCTTGGCGTCGAAGATCAGGTCGAGCGCGAAGTATTCGACCTTGAACTGCGCGTCGTGCGCGAGCGACTGCTGGTACAGCGTGTGCAGCATCGCGTGGCCGGTGCGGTCGGCCGCGGCGCAGGTGCGCTGCGCCGGCGGACCCTCGCCGTATTTCGTCGTCATGCCGCCGAACGGACGCTGGTAGATCTTGCCTTCCTCGGTACGCGAGAACGGCACGCCGTAGTGCTCCAGTTCGATCACCGCGGCCGGCGCGTTCTGGCACATGTACTGGATCGCGTCCTGGTCGCCGAGCCAGTCCGAGCCCTTGATCGTGTCGTAGAAGTGGTAGCGCCAGTCGTCCGGGCCCATGTTGCCGAGCGCGGCGGAGATGCCGCCCTGCGCCGCGACCGTGTGCGAGCGCGTCGGAAACACTTTCGTCAGGCAAACGGTTTTCAGGCCTTTCGCGGCGAGCCCGAAAGTCGCGCGCAGACCGGCGCCGCCGGCGCCGACGACGACGACGTCGTATTTGTGTTCGGTGATTGGGTAAGCTGACATTGTCGTGAGTCTTTCCGTTTGCTGCGTCAATAGCCGATGTGAACGCGGAAGATGGCGATGACACCGATCAGTGCCGCACCGGCGCAGACGAACTTGACCGCAATCTGGGAGGCGATTTCGAGCCAGCGCGTGTGCACGTAGTCCTCGATCACCACCTGCAGGCCGAGCTGCGCATGCCAGAACGAGACGACGACGAACGCGACCAACCCCGCGGCGCAGAGCGGCTGACGCAGCAGCGCGCGCGCATGGGCGTAGTCGCCCGCGTGCACGAGCGTCAGCGTGAAGCCGACTACCCAGATCACCAGCAGCACGAGCGCAAGCCCGGTCATGCGCTGCACGATGAAGTGATGCGTGCCGCTCTTCGCGCTGCCGAGGCCGAGCACTTGCTTGAGCGGCGTGCGCAGATTCGCGCGATCCATGCCGGGCGTGCTCATGACGCACCTCCCTGCGCGATCACGCAGGCCCAGACCAGGCCGGTCAGGACAAAGCTGGCGACGACCACGACGACGCCGCTTGCCTTCGCCCGCTGGATCGAAAAACCCTTGCCGGCGTCCCAGAACAGATGGCGAACGCCGTTGCACAAATGGAAAAACAAGGCCCAGCTCCAGCCGAACAGCAGGGTCAACCCGAACCATGAGCCGCAGAAGGCGCTTGCGACGGCAAAGGTCTGCGGCCCGCGCGCGAGGCTGAACAACAGCCAGACCACGAGCAGCAGGCCGACCGCGAGCGCGATGCCCGTGGCACGGTGCAGGATCGACAGCGCCATGGACAGCGGCCAGCGGTAGATCTGCAGATGCGGAGAAAGTGGACGTGCGTTTTGCGGCATACGAGAACCTTGTATGTGGCTACTGCGTGTTTGAACCGAGGGCGATCAGAAATCGATGCAGCGGCCGTTCTTTTCCCAATCGCCGTAGCGCGTCGGCTCCGGGCCGTCGCGTCCGCCGACCTCCTTCGGCGGCAACGCCGCGCCGTTCGGCGGCGGCGCGCATGTTACCTTTTCGTCCGGCGCACGCGGCGTGCGATCGGCGGAACGGGATTCGGATATCGTGATCGACATGGCGCGATGCCTACCCCTGTTCGCTTGACAATCGGCAGGAAATCTCCACATCTCCCGCGTTGCACAAGTATAACGTCCAATCCCGGGACTGACACGAGCGGCGCCCGCAATCTGCCCGCTCACAAGGATCACGGCGGAACCGGGCCAGCACTCGAGACGCACGATCATGACTTCCGCCCCCCTTGTCGCATTGCCCGCGGTCCACATCGTCGACATCTCCGGTGCGGATGCGATCGCATTCGCGCAAGCGCAGTTCTCGAGCAACCTCGCCGAACTTCCGGACGGACATTGGCAATGGTCGGCGTGGCTGTCCGCGCAAGGCCGCGTGCGCGCCTTCTTCCACCTGCTGCGCGACGACGCTGCGCACCTTCGCCTCGTGCTGCGCGGCGGAACGGCCAACGCATTGCGCGACGCGCTCGCGCGTTACGTGTTGCGCGCGAAGGTGACGCTGGGCGCGAGCGAATACGGCGCATTCATCGAACGCGAAACCGCGGCCGGCATCGTGAATCCCGAGTCCCCGAACGCGATGCGCATCGAACGCGACGGCGGGCGGACCGCGCTCGCGCTTCCCGGCGAGCCGCGACGCCGGCTCGTGCTATGCGACAGCGGCAGTGTTCCCGCCGACGCGGACGACTCCGACGAGGCGCGCAATGCAAACGCGCTCGCCGACATCGACGCGGGCCTCGTCACGCTCGATCCCGCGCTCGAGGACAAGCTGCTGCCCGCGTGGATCGGGCTCGATACGCTCGGCGCCACGAGCACGAACAAGGGCTGCTATCCCGGCCAGGAAATCGTCGCGCGCCTGCACTTCAAGGGCGGCAACAAGCGCTGGCTGCATCGCATCGCCTTCTCCGCCGAACGCCTGCCCGCGCCGGGCACGGCGCTCGAGGCGGAGGGTGGAGAAGCCGGCTTTGTCGTGTGCTCGGCATGGACCGGCACGGGCGCTGGCGCCGCGCTGGCCGTACTTGGCGAACGCGGCGCCGGGCACTTGCAGAAACTCTCCTCGCTCGGGCTCGGCCTGCTTTCGGCCGAAAAAATCGGCTCGCGCTGAAAATACCCACAGAAGTATATCTGTACTTTTGTAAATTTGTATAAAAAGAAAATATGAGAAAATGAGTCATTTTCTCTTTGTATCATTGCTTAATTCTTTCTGAACACGATCGTTCAGCTTTCCCCGTTCTTAACATTTGGCGTTGTGCGATCGCAGCAAATCGACTACTCTTCGCACACTGAATCGATGCGCCGCCCTCGGGCGGCGCGCCAGCATCAGCCCACGTGCAGTGCGCCGATGCGACGGAATCCGAAACGATTCCGCAAAACGAATCCTTCGTCCCAGCCAGTGCGCGGTCCGCATCGCAGCCTGCTTCGAAGGAATGAAATCCCGGTCTGGCCTTCTGCTTTGGCGCGCTGCAGCGCGACGCGGATCGCGAGCCACGAATTCCCTTTCGATAAAACGTCCGCCCATGAAACTGTCCTTCCTGCTCTGGCTCGCCTCGATCCTGCCGCAACCCGTGGCCGACCGCGCCTGTCTCGCCGGCACGATCTACCTCGAAGCGCGCAGCGAATCGACGGCGGGCCAACTTGCGGTCGCCGAGGTCGCGCTGCGCCGCGCCGACAGCGGCCAGTGGGGCAACTCGCTCTGCGCCGTGCTCACCGCGCCCGCGCAATTCGCGTTCACGCTCGTGCCGCAGAATTACGCGATGGACGAAACCGATGCGCTGGAGCGTTCGTGGGCGATCGCCAACCTCGCGATGGCGAATTGGTCGCTGCCTGAAGCGTTGCGCTATTCGGTGGTGCCCAAGGCCGATCATTTCTACGCATCGAACACGCCGACGCCGGCGTGGGCGAAAGGCAATCCGCTCGCGCGCATCGGCGAGCACAGCTTCTATCGCGCGGACTGATTCCCGCGCCGCCACGATTCAAGAGCACGCAGAACCATCGGCCACTTTCGTGCATGTCGAGGTGGACTTGTGGCGGAACAGGCTCGTGTAGTTGGCGAGCACTCCGTTGCCGTCGACGTTGCCGTTGACCAGTTGCGCGACCCAGAAGCCCGTGACCGGCTGCCCCGCGAGCGCGCGGCCATCCGTCGTGGCAAGCAGGCGCGGCTGCGAATAGATATATTTCCCTTGACGAAAATCCAGCCTTGCCCATCCCGTGCCGGCAGCCGACGCGGGCAGATTCATCGGCACCAGATTCGAGCCGAGAATGCCGGAAGGCGTTTTCGGGTTGTAGAACTCATCCGTCTCTATGCCGTCAGGATTGGATATACCAAACGTCACGACCTGACTGTCGTACAAGAGACGCGGTGGCGGGCATAACAGAGGTTCAAGGCAAGTGCCGAAAACATCCCCGTATCCTTCTCGATCCACCTGCACCCACTGCAGATCGGTATACGAGACCACATCGCCACTCGCGGTTTGCGCGTAGATGTTTTCGAACGGCATTCGCGCCTGCTGGCCGACATAATACGGATCGACGTAGAAACACCGGGTCGGATAGGTGATCACCCATTCCGAGCTCGCCGCCGTTCCGCCCCCAGTCCAGTATTCGTTGGCTAGCGTGTCGGCCATGAACACGGCGGACACCGCGTCGATGCTTTGCGAGAACGTCAGATCGAACGGCTTGTCGTTCGCATAGACCAGCGCGGTCAACGAGGTGCCACCGGCGATGTTCGGCGTCAACGCATCCGGCGCGCTGTGTTCACCGCTGTCGCCGTCCGCGTAGAACTGCGCGACCGCATCGGCGTTGTAGGATGCCACCGAGCCGAGCGCCACGTCGACGATCGTGCCGCTGCCGAACAGGCCGCCGCTCGGCGGCCCGATGTCGACCTGCGCATCGCTGCGCCAGTAGCCCGCATCGGCCCACGCATCGACGACCTGCGTACAGTCGCGCTTGCCGTCCGCGTCGATCTGGATCGAAGTCCGCGTGCCGTGCGCGGCATCGGTGACGGTGCCCATCTCGATGACTTCGATATGTCCCTCGCGCGTGCGCGCCAGGCCGGTCGGGCCGCCATCCGCGCCTTGCGCCGAACCGGCGTTGAAATTCGCCGTCGAGAACGCCAGCGCCTGCTCCAACGTCGAGGGCAGCGCCGGCACCGTGCAACTGCCATCGTTGGTGAACAGCGCCGCGCCCTCGCCTTTCTCCACGACGGCGCCCACCCACGTGTCCAATGGCGCCAGATACAAGTTGAAATCGAGCACGTCGCGGCCGTCGTAACCTTCGAGAAAACGCACCTTGACCGCCTTGGCATCCTTGCTCGAGTTGATCAGCGTCACCAAGGTTGTGTTGTTGCCGTTGACGGTGAAATACGGATACACCAGTACCTGCCCGCGCCCGTTCGGATCGAGAAACACCGCATGCGCCGGCATCGCGGCAGCGAGGCCGAAGCCGGTAGCCATCGCCAGCATCGTTGGCTGCAACAAGGTCCTCATTGGATTTCTCCCGTAACTGGAATCGCTTATTGGATGGCAGGCGTCGACCCTGGCAATGGCCATCGCCGCGCTCCCTGACCGGATCCGCCGTGGCGGCGATCGGGTCGACCCACTGTAGCATCGCTGCGCGGACAACAAAAAAACCGGGCGTGCGCGGGCACGCCCGGTTTCGTTTTGCTCTCTGCCGCGAAACGGTCAGCGCATCAGTTCGAGACGACCGTCGCGGCGATCGCCGCGAATGATCACGCGATCGCCGACGCGCAAGCCGGGATTGTCGTACTGGCCGACCCAGGCTTCGTGGCCGTCGTCGAGTTCGACGTAGAAGCGCCACGCGTAGCCCGAGGCCGCGCGCGCGTTGTTGTCCTCGATCGCATTGCCGGCGACCGCGCCGCCGACCGCGCCGATCGCCGTGGTCGCCGCGCGTCCGCTGCCGCGGCCGAACTGGTTGCCGATGAGGCCGCCGATGATCAGGCCGAGAATCGCGCCGCCGCCCGTGGTCTGCTGGTCCACGCGCACCTGTTCGATCTGGCGGATCGTGCCGCAGCGCTGGCAGACGCCCCTGTCCTGCCCGTAGTAGCCGCCCCGCTGGCCATTTCCGGCCGGATCGCGATAAACCACGCGCTCGCGCGGCGGCGGCGCAACGCAGGCCTGCAGGCCGAACAGGGCGACGATCAGCAAAACGATGAGTCCGCGATGGTGCAACATGTGATTGTCCTCGTAGTGTCGATTCGTGCAGCCCGCTTTGTGCGGGCCGGTGCAAGCATTTTGCGGGCCGCCGCGTGAACCATCGCGGAATTTCCCGCGTGGCTGGCCCGCGGCAACGGCATCGCGGCCGTACGTACCGGATCGGGCACTGCCGGGTTAGCATTTGCCCTGACTCGGCCCAACAACGCATCGACGGGGAAAACGATGACACAGGCGGCGCAAAGACTCGGCGAGCGCATCCGCAATCTCGATCCGCTCTCCGCGAAGGATAAGCTCGACTCCGTCGGCATCGGTGACGCCGACATCGCCATCGCATTGAGCGAACTGCGGCCCGCGCAGGCCATCGCCATTCTGCAGCACTTCGCCCCGGCGCGGCGCGAGGCGATCGCCGCGGCCGCGCCGGTCGACGAGGGCGAACTGTGGCGCCTGCGCACGCAGTATCCGCAGTCCAGCGTCGGGCGCCTGATGGAATCGAGCGGCCCGCGCTTCGCGCCGCAGACCACCGTGCAGGCCGCGATCGACGCGCTGCGCGACACGGTCAGGACGCGTCTGGTCACCTACCTGTTCGTCGTCGATGCGGATTCGCGGCTGGTCGGCGTGGTCACGTTCCGCGAAATGCTCTATGCGCAACGCACGCAGACGCTGGGCGAGATCATGGTGCGCGATCCGTTCTCGCTGCGCCCCGAGACGAAGCTCGTCGATGCGATGCGCGAGGTCGTCATGCGGCATTATCCGGTTTATCCGGTCTGCGACGCCGCGGGCAGGCTCGTCGGTCAGGTGCGCGGCCAGGTGCTGTTCGAGGAGCAGGCGTTCGAGATCAGCGCGCAGGCCGGCGAAATGGTCGGCGTCGAGAAGGAGGAACGCACGACCACGCCGTGGCTGCGCGCGCTCAAGCTGCGCCATCCGTGGTTGCAGGTGAACCTGCTGACCGCATTCGTCTCCGCCGCGGTGGTCGGGTATTTCCAGAACGCGATCAACGCCATCGTGCTGCTTGCCGTGTTCCTGCCGGTGGTGTCGAGCCAATGCAGCAACGCAGGCTGCCAGACGCTCGCGGTGACGCTGCGCGGCATGACCTTGAACGAATTGCGCGCCGGCCGTGCCGGCAAGCTGTTGGCGAAAGAGGCCTGGGTCGGCTTCCTCAACGGCGTGTTCGTCGGCGCCGTCGCTGCACTCGGTATGTACGTGATCGCACGCATGCAGCACAACGAACACGCGCTGCCGCTCGCACTGATCACGCTCGCCGCGACCGCGCTGTCGAGCATCGCCAGCGGCGTCGCCGGCGCCGGCGTGCCGATGGCGCTCAAGCGCGCCGGCGCCGATCCGGCGATGGCCTCGAGCATCTTCCTGACCACCGCGACCGACGTGGTCAGCATGGGGCTGTTTCTCGGATTGGCGCAGTGGTGGCTGATGTAGCGCGATGTCCGATCTCGTCGACAGCCACTCCCATCTCGACGCCGCCGAATTCGACGCCGACCGCGGCGCCGTGCTCGCGCGCGCGCGCGACGCGGGCGTGGCGCGGCAGATCATGCCGGCAACCGCGTTGGCCGGCTTCGACGCGCTGCGCGCGTTGTGCCGCGACGAACATGGCCTGTATCCCGCCTACGGCCTGCACCCGATGTACCTGGCCGACCACCAGCCCGAACACCTGGATGCGCTGCGCGACTGGATCGAGCGCGAGCGGCCCGTCGCAGTCGGCGAATGCGGGCTCGACTTCTTCGTCGAAGGTCTCGATGCGGAAGCGCAGCGGTTCTATTTCCGCCGCCAGCTCGAACTCGCGCGCGAATTCGAGCTGCCCGTGATCCTGCACGCGCGCCGCGCGCTCGACGAAGTCATCGTCGCGCTGCGCGGCATCGGCGGCCTTAACGGCGTCGTGCACAGCTTCTCCGGCAGCGAGGAACAGGCACGCCAACTGTGGAAACTCGGTTTCTGCATCGGCCTGGGCGGCCCCATCACCTACGAGCGTGCGCGCCGGCTGCGCGGCATCGCCGCGTCGATGCCGCTCGAATTCCTGCTGCTCGAAACCGATTCGCCCGACCAGCCGCTGCACGGCCACCAGAGCCGGCGCAACGAGCCCGCGTTGCTGCGCGAAGTCTGCGATTGCATCGCGGCGCTGCGCGACGCATCCGCCGCAGACATCGCCGCGGCGACGACGCGCAACGCGCAACGCGTGTTCCGCCTGCCTGCGCGGCAGGCGCGATGAACCGCACCGCTACGAAAACACGGCCTCGACGAGGCGCGCGAGCGCGTAGGCGATCGCGCCCGCGATCGGAATCGTCAGCAGCCACGCCCATACCATGCGCTCGACCACGGTCCACTTGATCGCGTTCGCGCGCTTGGCCACGCCGACGCCCATGATCGCCGCCGAGATGTTGTGCGTGGTCGACACCGGGATGCCGACCGTCGACGCGGCGATGATGACCGCGGCCGAGCTCGTCTCCGCGGCGAAGCCGTGGATCGGGTGCAGCTTGACCATCTTGTGGCCCAGCGTCTTGATGATGCGCCAGCCGCCCGCGGCGGTGCCGGCGGCCATGGTCAGGGCGCAGACGAGCTTGATCCACAGCGCGATCTCGAACGACTTCGACGCATCCTGATCGACGCGCAGGAAGTGCAGGAACGAAGGCAGCTGGTCGAGCGTCCCGGCGCTGGTCGCGCCGGCGAGCGCAAGCGCGATGATGCCCATCGTCTTCTGCGCATCGTTCATGCCGTGCGAGAGGCCCATCGCGCTGGCGGAGAAAATCTGCGCCTTGCCGAAGAACGCATTGATGAATTTCGGCCTGCCGAACTGATTGACGGCGGGACTGCGGCGCGAGCCGATCCACGAAATCACCGCGAACAGCAGGCCCATGACGACGATGCCGAGCACGAAACCGCCCAGCGGCGAGGTGATCATCGGCAGGATCACTTTCGGCCACAGGCCCTTGCCGTCCCACCAATGCGCGCCGGGCTGGTTCCAGATCAGCGCATGCCAGTCGTTGTGCGCGCCGGCGAGCGCGGCGCCGCAAAGGCCGCCGACCAGGCCGTGCGAGGAACTCGACGGCAGGCCCCACCACCAGGTGATCAGGTTCCAGATCGTCGCGCCGAGCAAGGCGCAGATCAGCAATTCGGGGGTGACGTTGACGACGTTCGCATCGATCAATCCCGATGAAATCGTCTTCGCCACGGCCGTGCCCCAGAGCGCGCCGAGCAGGTTCGTCGCCGCGGCGAGCAGCACGGCCTGGCCGGGGCTGAGCACCTTGGTCGCGACCACGGTCGCGATCGAGTTGGCGGTGTCGTGGAAGCCGTTGATGTACTCGAAAACGAGGGCGACGAGGATGACGGCGAGGACGAGAGTCAGGGTCACGTTGCAATTCTCGGTATATCGCTCAAGTTGAGGATGCGATGGCATCCCTTCTCCCGCCGGGAGAAGGTGGCGCGGCAGCGCCGGATGAGGGAAAAGCGCGACAACGCTGAACGAACTTCATATATTGCAAGGCGCTCCCCTCATCCACCCTTCGGGCACCTTCTCCCGACGGGAGAAGGAAAACCTTACGAATTCTTCAGCGCGATCGCGTAGATCACGTTGCCCGCATCGCGGCAGCGGTCGATGGCTTTTTCCAGCAGTTCGAACAAATCCTTGCGCAACAGCAGGCGCGCGATGTCGTTTTCTTTGGCGAACAGGTCGCGATAGAGGTCGAGGATCAGGCGGTCGGCCTCGCCCTCGATCGCCTGTATGCGGTCGTTGAGCTCCTTCATCTTGTCGAGCGGCATGCCCTTGCGCAGCAGTCCGACCATCTCGGCGATCACCTCGCAGCCCTTCTCGAGCATGACCGCGCGCGAGCCGAAATCGACATCCATGAGCTGGCCAGCGAACAGTGCGTAGCGCTCGGCGAATTTCTCGATGTTCTTCGGAATCTTGTAAAGCGCCCCGGACAGCGCCTCGATGTCCTCGCGCTCGAGCGCAGTGACGAAGGTATTGACCAGTTCGGCGCTGATGTCGTTGAAGATCTGCTTCTCGCGCCGGCGCGCGAGGCGGAATTCGTCGAGCGAGGGATTGGGCGTCTTCTGCCGCGACAGCGCGATCAGCGCGCGCGCGCTCTGGCGCGCCGCGTCGGCGCTGGCCTCGAGCAGGCCGTAGAACTTGTCGCCCTTGCCGAAGATGGTCTGCAATGAAAACATGGGATCGTCCCCGCGGAACCGGCGGCAAGTTTACCGTTTTGTTACAGAAGCCGGGAATGGGGACGGGGGGAATCGGGAACCGGAAAAACCTCCGCAGCGCCTCGTCTTCGGGAAGGGGCGTCGGCCCATCGATTCTGGAACGATTCCCGATTCCCCGTTCCCGATGCGTGTCATAAAACTTTCAAATTCCCCGCGTAGCCTGCTGCGGCGTCCAGGAGCGGCGCGGGGTACGTCGTCCGCGCCTCCGCGCGATTTCCCCCTACGGAGGTTTCCATGTTCCACAGCATTCGTCATTCGCTCACGGCTTTCGCCGTCGCCGCCACGCTGTTCGCGGGCTCGGCCTGGGCCATCGACATTACCGGCGCCGGTTCGACCTTCGTCCAACCGATCGTCACCAAGTGGTCGGCGACCTATGCCGAGAAGACCGGCAACCACATCAACTACGGCGGCGGCGGTTCGGGCGCCGGCATCGCCCAGATCAAGGCGGCGACGATCGACTTCGGCGCCTCGGACAAACCGCTGTCGCCGGACGAACTCTCGGCCGCGGGCCTGGGCCAGTTCCCGATCGTGATCGGCGGCGTCGTACCGGTGGTCAACATCGAAGGCGTCAAGGCCGGCGAGATCAAGCTGACCGGCGCGCAGCTCGGCGACATCTACCTCGGCAAGATCAAGAAGTGGAACGACTCGGCGCTCGCCGCGAACAATCCCGGCGTGAAGCTGCCGGACGCGGAGATCCAGGCCGTCTACCGTTCCGACGGGTCGGGCACGACGTTCAACTACACCAATTACCTGTCCAAGGTCAGCGCCGAGTGGAAGGACAAGGTCGGCGAAGGCACCTCGGTGCAGTGGCCGGTCGGCGTCGGCGGCAAGGGCAACGCGGGCGTCGCCGCCTACGTGCAGCAGATCAACGGCTCGATCGGCTACGTCGAACTCGCCTACGCGCTGCAGAACAAAATGGCCTATACGCAGGTGCAGAACGCGGCCGGCAAGTTCGTCACGCCGAACCTCGCCAGCTTCGCCGCGGCGGCCTCGCACGCGGACTGGAAGAGCGCCAAGGACTTCCAGCTCGTGATCACGAACGCGCCGGGCGACGACTCGTGGCCGATCACCGCGACCGCGTTCGCGCTGATCTACAAGACGCCGAAGGACGCCGCGCATTCCAAGGCCGTGATCGACTTCTTCAAGTACGCCTACAGCGAAGGCGGCAAGCAGGCCGAGGCGCTCGACTACGTGCCGCTGCCGGCCGCGCTGGTGCAGCAGATCGAGGCGTACTGGAAGGCGGAAGTCAAGCTCTGATCGGCTGAATCTCTCTGCGCTTCGCTCCCCTTCTCCCACCGGCAGAAGGTGGCGCGAAGCGCCGGATGAGGGAAGGGCTTTCCGTTGCAGCCAAGCATTGCGGAACTGGAAGGCTCTTCCCTCATCCGCCCTCCAGGCACCTTCTCCCGGTGGGAGAAGGAAAGCAAAAATGTCCAGCACCGCCAATTCAATAGCCATCCCGCAATCCGACGAGCGCCGCGCGCGCCGCGACGGCTTCGCCGACGGTCTGTTCCGGCGCATCGTCGCCGGCGCCGGCGTCTTCGTCCTGGTCACCCTCGCCGGCGTCGCCCTGACCACGCTCTGGGGCGGCCGCGAAGCCTTCGCCACGTTCGGCTTCAAGTTCCTCGTTTCCTCCGACTGGGACACGGTCGGCAAGCAGTTCGGCGCGCTCGCGCCGGTCTACGGCACGCTGGTGACGGCGGCGATCGCCCTGATCATCGCGGTGCCGGTCAGCTTCGGCATCGCGCTCTACCTCACCGAGATCGCGCCGCCCTGGCTGCGCACGCCGGTCGCCTCGGCGATCGAACTGCTCGCCGGCATCCCCTCGATCATCTACGGCATGTGGGGCCTGTTCGTGTTCGTGCCGATCATGGGCCGCCACGTCATCCCCTGGCTCAACGACCATCTCGGCGAATGGCCCGTCGTCGGCGGCCTGTTCAAAGGGCCGCCGCTCGGCCTCGGCATGCTCACCGCGGGCATCGTCCTCGCGATCATGGTCATTCCGTTCATTTCCTCGGTCATGCGCGAGGTGTTCCTCACCGTGCCGACGCGGCTCAAGGAATCGGCCTACGCGCTCGGCTCGACGACCTGGGAAGTGGCCTGGGACATCGTCCTGCCCTACACGCGCACCGCCGTGATCGGCGGCATCTTCCTCGGCCTCGGCCGCGCGCTCGGCGAGACGATGGCGGTGACCTTCGTGCTCGGCAACGTGCACCGGCTGTCGCTGTCGCTGCTCGAACCGGGCAATTCGATCGCGGCGACGATCGCGAACGAATTCGCCGAAGCCGATTCGGAAATCTTCCGCTCCTCGCTGATCGCGCTGGCCTTCCTGCTCTTCGTCGTCACCTTCATCGTGCTCGCGATCGCCAAGCTGATGCTGCGGCAGATGGAAAAGAAGGAAGGCAAATGAGCGACGCCGCCCGCCAGGCGGTCGCCGACCGCCTTTACTTCCGCCGCCGCATCGTCAACGGCGTCGGCCTCGTCTTCGCGACGCTGTCGACCGGCTTCGGCCTGTTCTGGCTCGCGTGGATCCTGTGGACGACGTTCTACACCGGCATTTCCTCGCTCAACGGCAAGCTGTTCACGATGATGACGCCGCCGCCCGGCGACGAGGGCGGACTGCTCAACGCCTTCGCCGGCAGCGCGATGATCTGCCTGCTCGCGATCGGTATCGGCGCGCCGATCGGCATCGCCGCGGGCACCTATCTCGCCGAATACGCGAAGAAGTCGCGGCTCGGCGAGGCGATCCGCTTCTTCAACGATATTTTGCTGTCCGCGCCGTCGATCGTGCTCGGCATGTTCGTCTACACGGTCGTGGTCAAGCAGGTCGGCCACTACTCGGCGTTCGCCGGCTCGCTCGCGCTCGCGCTGATCGTGCTGCCCGTGGTCGTGCGCACGACCGACGAAATGCTCAAGCTCGTACCGAGCGCGATGCGCGAAGCCGGGCTTTCGCTCGGCGTGCCGCAGTGGAAGGTGACCATGCAGGTGCTCTACCGCGCCGCCCTGCCCGGCATCGTCACCGGCGTGCTGCTCGCGCTCGCGCGCATCTCGGGCGAGACCGCGCCGCTGCTGTTCACCGCGTTCGACAACCAGTTCTGGAGCACGAACGTCGCCCAGCCGATGGCCTCGGTGCCGGTCGTGATCTACAAGTTCGCGATGAGCGCCGACGCCGGCTGGAAGTCGCTGGCCTGGGCCGGCGCGCTGATCGTCACGCTGTTCGTGCTCGCCCTCAGTTTGATCTCGCGCGCCATTCTGCTGCGCAACAAGGTGTCCAATGACTGATGCACGCCGCCATTGCTCTTGCTCGTCATTCCCGCGAAGGCGGGAATCCAGTGACTTTGCTTTCGCAGCACCGCAAAAAGAAAAGTCGCTGGATTCCCGCCAGGAGCGCGCGGGAATGACGAGCAACACCGACGCCACCGAGGCGCGAAGGAAATGAGAATGGCCGACACCAGCGTATCCCTGATCACGCCGCCGCCCGGCGCCGACGCGAAAGCGGCGGACGTCGCCGCGGCGCCGAAGATGTCCGCGAAGGACCTGGATTTCTACTACGACAAGTTCCACGCGCTCAAGAACGTCAACCTCGACATCGCGGAAAAGAAGGTCACCGCGCTGATCGGCCCTTCGGGCTGCGGCAAGTCGACGCTGCTGCGCATCTTCAACCGCATCTACTCGATCTACCCGAAGCTCGAGGCCAAGGGCCAGGTGCTGCTCGACGGCGACAACATCCTCGATCCGAAATACCCGCTCAACCGCCTGCGCAGCAAGGTCGGCATGGTGTTCCAGAAACCGGTGCCGTTCCCGATGTCGATCTACGACAACGTGGCCTATGCGATCCGCCACTACGAGAAGCTGTCCAAGGCGGACATGGACGCGCGCGTCGAGGAAGCGCTGCGCCAGGGCGCGCTGTGGGACGAGGTGAAGTCCAAGCTCAACGGCAGCGCGCTCGGCCTCTCCGGCGGCCAGCAGCAGCGCCTGTGCATCGCGCGCGCGGTCGCCCTGAAGCCCGAGGTGATCCTGCTCGACGAGCCGACCTCGGCGCTCGATCCGATCGCCACCGGCAAGATCGAACAGCTCGTGGAAGAATTGAAGGAGCGCTACACGATCGCGATCGTCACCCACAACATGCAGCAGGCGTCGCGCGTCTCCGACTACACGGCCTTCATGTACTTGGGCGAGCTGATCGAGTTCGGCGACACGACCACGATCTTCGAGAACCCGACGAAGAAGATGACCGAAGACTACATCACCGGACGGTACGGCTGATTGGCTTCCCTTCTCCCGCCGGGAGAAGGTGCTCCAAAAGGACGGATGAGGAAAGCAGGTAGCCCGGATGCAGGCGCAACGCGCCGGAATCCGGGATGTAACCGCTCGGGATTTCGTTTAAGCTTCACCCGGGCTATTTTCCATTTGCCCCGCCATCACACGGAAAGGGCCGAGGACATGCTGCGTTGCTTGACGGAAATTCTGGATCGCATTCGGCAAAAACGTAGCGCGCGCTTCGCGCACGGCCGAACGCATCGGGATACGCCGGCAAGGCGCGCGCGCGCAGCGCATACCATCGGGCTCTCCAGTGCCGCGCGTGAAGCAAGTAGCCCGGATGCAGGCGTAGGCGCCAGAATCCGGGAGAAGGTGCCCCGGATTCCGCTGGCGCTTCATCCGGGCTACTTGCTTTGGCTCGTCATTCCCGCATGCTTCTGGCGGGAATCCAGTGACTTGGCTCCTGCATATGGGATCGGGAACGAAAGGCGCGGGATTCCGGCTTTCGCCGGAATGACGAGCTGAGGTTTGACGCGAACCAAGTACTCCATGAGGTATTTCTCTTACACGACCGTTCACGTAATTCCTACATCCCGGTGCGGAATGTTGCCGTACCATCTATGCAAAGTCGTATGCACAATGGGACTAGCGCTCAGCGGCCTTGGGGAAAACGGATGAAACATGGAGTTCGCAAGATTGGCGTGATCATTCGCATGGCGCAGGTTGCAATACAAGGTGCGAGCCAATATTGGCTCGCGATATGTTGCAAAACAAGACCTGACCCTGAGGTTTCTTAGTCGGATTCAGAACGGCAATCCCCCTCTTGGAATTTTCCCCGTCGGGAAGTTATTTTCTCGCTGTAGGAGAGTGACCCGCTTTTGGCCGTTCCGAGCGTTGTAGGGTGACCTTGTTCAGACGTTCCTTAGCTTACGGGTAGGTAAATTTAAGGATATCCAAAATGCCATTAGGATACTTTGCACAATTCGTGCAGTTGGCCATGCTCATCTTTGCAGCCACCGCTGCAGAAGCCGGTCAGCTTTCGGGTGTTGCTCCATTGATTGGCCCATGGAACTATCAATCGGTACGGTGCAATAGCTGGCTTGTTGGGTTTACGAATTATCAGGATGCTTTCGTTGCAGAGGCCAACGAATCGTACAATGTCCCCGGTTGCAATTCGTGGCAACTATATGACCCTTCAGCTTGGGGCACCCCGGCAGCGCAGCAGCCAGGGCCTTGCGGCAGTACCAACTATTATCCGTGGTATACCTTAGGAGTTGAATACTGGAATTCTCGCAATCCAACAGTCAAATACTTTTTTAGCCCACCTCAATGTACGAATTCAGCTATAGATGGGCTAACTGTAGAACGAAGTCGAACAGTAGCCTGCCCTGTTGGATATATTTGGAATGGATCCACTTGTGCTCCACAGGGTGTCATTCCGGACAAAAACAATCATCAATGTCCAGCGAATGGGACTAATCCAATTCACTCTGCTCTTGGCTACAAGCTGCAGACAGAGACGGATTTTGTTCTGTCCGGCGCTTTTCCTCTCCGCTTTGATCGCTACTACAGCAGTGGATACAACACTTCTGCCGATCGACCATTCTGGGAGGTTTCAACTCTCGGGCCTCAGTGGCGGAGCACGTATGACCGAGTAATTCGGTTTGTCCAGACGACTGCGATAAATACCGCTTATGTACTGAGGTCAGACGGAGATCGATTTGCGTTCAATCAAGTCGGACCCGGCGTCAATTTTGTAGCAGACAGCGATGTTGCATACACATTGAATCAGACAGTTGACGGAACGGGAGCGTTCAACGGATGGCGGCTTGTAACTCCGCTCGACGAAGTGGAACTGTACAACACGGACGGTCAGCTATTGTCGGTCACAAATCGAGACGGTCAAACTCAGACGCTGACATACAACCCAAATGGGCATCTCACTAATGTTCAAGACGCGCGAGGGCGCACGATTACGTTGTCATACCAGCAATATCAAGGCGGTGGCCCCTCGAGCCAGCCGATGGTCAATTTGTTGACCAGTGTGACCCTGCCGGATGGAACAAGCTACCAGTACAGCTACACCGTCGTTAACAGCAAGGCTTATCTGCAAACTGTTAAGAGCCCGGGCGCAACAGGCACGGTAACCCGCACATACGTATACGGTGAGGGCAGCAATGGGAAACCATATCAATTGACTGGTATTGTGGATGAGAACACAAGCCGCTACGCGACGTGGCAGTACGATGCTTCGGGGCGAGCGTGGCTAAGCGTCCATGGAGGGGTGAATGACACGACTGATCGCGTAGAACTTACCTTCAATGGCGATATCCGGACAACGTTGACAGCAACGACTTCTGCAAAACAATGGATCGATGTTGCCGGCACAACTACAAGCCAGCGCACATATGGATTTTCGGCCGTACTAGGTGTCGTGAAACAAGCGTCATCGACGCAGCCATGTGCAGCATGTGGCACCGCCAGTGCTGCCCAGAGTCAAGTGTACGATGCAGCCGGATATCCTCAGTCGACTACCGACTTCAACGGCCGCGTCACGAATTATACATATGACGACACGCGCGGCTTGGAGACCCAGCGTATAGAAGCAAATGGCACCTCGGCCCAACGCACGACCAACACAGTTTGGAACGCCAACTTCCGCGTCCCCGACTCGCGTACCGTGGTCAATGCGAGCGGCGTGACCGAGTCGCTGACGAAGTGGGCCTACAACACCCGCGGCCAAGTGCTGTTCCGCTGCGAGATCGACCCCGCCAACGCCACCGCCTCGTCCTACACTTGCGGCGCATCGGCCAATGCACCCACCGGCGTGCGCCAGACGTCCTACACGTATTGCGAGCAGGCCGGCGTGACGGCCGGTACGTGTCCTCTGGTCGGCCTCGCCCTCACCGTCACCGGCCCGCGCACCGATGTCTCGTCGGTGACCACCTATACCTACTACCAGACCACCGACACGTCTGGCTGCGCCACCCCCGGCGGCGCGTGTCACTACCTCGGCGACCTCAATCAGGTCACCAACGCGCTGAATCAGTCCACCACCTACATTAGCTACGACAAGAACGGCCGCGTCACGCGTCAGTCCGACGCGAATGGCACACTGACGGACTTCACCTACCACCCCCGCGGCTGGCTGCTCACGCGCACCGTGCGCGCCAATGCCAACGGTTCGGCCTCGGCCAACGACGCGACCACCACGTTCGGCTACGACAACGTCGGCCAGGTGACCCAGATCACCCAGCCCGACGGTGCCTATCTGGCCTACACGTACGACGCCGCGCACCGCCTGACCGACATCGCCGACAATCTCAACAACACGATCCACTACACGCTCGATGCGACCGGCAACCGCACGAAAGAAGACACCAAGGATCCGTCCGCTACGCTCAAGCGTACGCTCTCGCGCCAATACGACCAGTTGAGCCACCTGACCCAAACGCTCAATGCCTTGAGCGCGGCGGTGCAGACCTACCAGAATCCGGCCGAGTCCGCCCCCTCGGGCATCACCTACACGAACGGCTACGACGGCAACGGCAACGCCATCTACTCGGTCGACGGCAACGGCGTCGGCACCGAGCAGCAATACGACCCGCTCAACCGCTTGTTCAAGACGCTCCAGGATCATGCCGGCACCGGTACGACGAAAGATACGACCACGCAGTATGCCTATGACGCCCGCGACAACCTGCGCAGCGTGACCGATCCGGACGGCCTAGTCACCGGCTATACCTACGATGGCCTTAACAACTTGACACAGTTGCAGAGCCCGGACACCGGAACGAGCGGCTACAGCTACGATGCGGCCGGCAATCGCATCACGCAGACCGATGCGCGCGGCATCACGGCGACGTACGCCTACGACGCTCTGAACCGTCTGACCGGCATCAGCTACCCAAGCAGTTCCATTACCTACTCCTACGACGAAGCCGACGGAATCACCGGCTGCACTGGTTCGTATCGGATTGGGCGGCTGACCACGATGACGGACAGTAGCGGGACTACCCACTACTGCTACGACTGGCGCGGCAACCTCACCCAAATGACCCAGGAGACCGGAGGCGGTACGGCGACCACTGCCTACGTCTACACGTTGGCTGACCGCGTGAGCTTCGTGATCTATCCCAGCGGCATGACCGTGGGCTACGACCGTGATGCGACGGGGCGTATTACCGCGATCACCTGGATGGATGCCACACCGATCACCCTGGTCAGCGGGATCAGTTACGCACCGTTCGGTCCGATGAAGACGATCACCTTCGGCAACGGCAGGACGCTCAGCAAGAGCTATGACCAGGACTACGCGATCAGCCAGATTGCCAGTTCCGACCCGAACGGCTTGGCGCTGCAGGCGGGCGTGGACGGACTGGGCAATCTCACGAGCGCGAGCGCTGGGGCGACGGCACGCAGCTACCATTACGACCCGCTGTATCGCTTGACTCAAGTGCAGGACGGCAGCGCCAACACGCTCGAAGGCTATAGTTATAACAACACCGGCGATCGGCTAAGCAAGACACGGAACGGCGGCACCGACACCTATGCCTATTCCTCGCCGTTGACCAGTCACCGCCTGCTGAACGTGGCGGGCACGGCACGGACCGTCGATGCGAACGGCAATACGACGCAAATCGGCACAGACACGTTCGTTTACGACGAGCGCAACCGACTGGTGCAGGCAGGAGGGTACGAGTACGACTACAACGGCAAGGGCGAACGCGTAACGAAGGTCGTGCAACGAACGCAAGGAGGTGGGGGAAGCAGCGTCCGTCTGGCAACACCATCGGGGCAGAGCACGTTCATCACCGACCTGACGACGTTCGTCTACTCATTGGACGGGAAACTGCTGAACGAGACGGAAACCACAACGATGTGTCAGGGTATGGATCGGCAAACCTGCACTCGGGGACCACCGATATCCACGACGACAGAATACGTGTGGGCGGACGCGATACTGGTGGGCGTCGTTCGCGACGGCAACCTTTACTATGCAGAGACAGATCAACTCGGCACGCCGCGACGGGTGATTGCGCCGGGCGACACGGCGGCGACGGACGAGGTGGTGTGGAGCTGGGACGCGTTGGGCAGCGCGTTCGGCGAGCACATGCCGGACGAGGACCCCAGTGGAAGCGGTGACACATACACTATGCATCTGCGCTTCCCCGGCCAGTACTTTGACTCCGAAACGGGGCTGAACTACAACTACTTCCGGGACTATGAACCCGCGACCGGCAGATATTTGCAGTTCGACCCAATCGGGTTGGACGGTGGGATCAACGGCTACGGGTACGTGGGGGCCAATCCGTTAGCACAAATTGATCCCTTCGGGCTTTGCAAACCTGGCGCAAAGCTCCAGAAGTGCCTGGAGAAAATCTTTGGCAAACCCATCGGTGGGATCGATGTTCACAACAAGAAGGTCATGAGCAATGACTTCATCACGACGCGGCGGAACGAAATTCGGTTGCCGCCCGATTTCCCATGCGATGACTTTTTCAACAACCCTTTCCTTGTGCTGCACGAGTACTACCACGTGTTGGAGCAGTGGAATACTGGCGAGTTGTCTGTATTGAAGTACGCTTGGGAGTGGAGCAAGCACGGTTCCTCAGACGGCAACAAGTATGAAGATGCCGCGAACCAGTTTGCACGTGAACACCTTGACGAGCTCAAAAAATGCTTAGCAGAAAACTGCTCTCAGTAGTCTTGCTGGGCGCGTGCTTGCTTTGTGCCGGCTGCCTTGTGAGAGGCGACACCTTCATTCGCGTTACGGGAATCTTGGCAGATGAGCCAGAGCAGCAGACAAGCTGCATTCTTGGGATTCATGCGGCCAGCTCTGGCCGTCAGGTTGACTACAGAACCGTTGGTCGGAGTTTCGAGGAAAGTTTTGTTTTGCTGGCAAAGCCCGCGGACTACTACTTCGAGGCGAAGTGCGAGGGGCGCACTTATCGATCAAAGTCCTTCGTGTTTGGAGGGAAGGACACTTTCAACAAGACCACTGAACTAGGGCAGCTACACGCGGGCGGGGCGACAAGATAAAAGGGTGTGAACAACGAAGTGCTGGAAGCCTTACAGGACAAGGCTTCGCGTTGAACAACGTTACTCGCCATTGTTCAAGATGAGCCACGGAGCGCGGCGCAACGAAAACGGTGTCCGAAAACGGTGTCAGAGGCACTTTCTGAGGCACTTTGCTGATGGCTGCGCCAAATAAGTGAACCTGAAGACTCATGTCGCCGCCGCCTGCGCGTGGCGGTATGTTCGGACTTGCGAAGTTCTGAACATCCCCCCCGCGACAGGAGGCAGCCATGTCACTTTACGCAGCCATCGATCTGCATTCCAGCAATAGCGTGCTGGCCGTGATCGACGAAACCGATCGGCCCTTGCGGCAATGCCGCTTACCCAATGAATTGCCGGCAATCCTCAAAACGCTGGAGCCTTTTCGAGAGGAGATTGCCGGTCTGGTTGTCGAATCGACCTACAACTGGTATTGGCTCGTCGATGGCCTGAAGGATCATGGCTATCGTGTGCACTTGGCCAACACCGCGGCCGTGCCGCAGTACGACGGACTCAAGTACAGCGGTGACGAATCCGATGCCCGGCACTTGGCGCATCTGTTGCGTCTGGGGATTCTGCCCGAAGGGTATATCTACCCGCGCGATCAGCGTGCGATTCGCGACCTGCTGCGTCGCCGCTTCCAGTTGGTGCGCATGGCCGTCGGTCTGATGTTGTCGGTGCAATCGAGCTGGGCCAGACATACCGGACAGCGCATCTCGGCCAATGCGGTGCGCCAGCTCTCGGGCGAAGTCATCGAGCGGGCCTTGCCCGATCCGTCGGTGCGCTATGGCGTGCTGGCTCAGTTGCAGGTCTGGTTGCACGTGGAAGAGCAGATTCGGCAGGTGGAAAAGTGGGTCCTCGCCTCGCCCGTCCGCCATAGCGAACAGCGCGTATTGCGTTCGATACCGGGCGTCGGTTCGATTCTGTCCATGACGATCGCGCTGGAAACCGGAGACGTCGCGCGCTTCGCCGAGGTGGGCGACTATGCTTCGTATTGCCGCATGGTCAAGAGTGAGCGCATTTCCAACGGCAAGAAGAAAGGCCACGGCAACCGCAAGTGCGGCAATCGCTACCTGGCTTGGGCATGGATCGAAGCGGCGAACTTTGCCACGCGATTCAGCCCGCCCATCCAGCGCTGGTTCGATCGCAAGGCCAGTCGATGCCATAAGGTCGTCGCCCGCAAGGCCGTAGCGCACAAGCTCGCACGAGCCGGCTACTTCCTGATGCGCGACGGCGGCCGCTTCGACGTGCAGCGCGCGTTCGGATGATCCGATCATGCCGGCGGCGATCCGCTCGCAACGGGGTTGGCGTCCAGCCCGGACTCTGAATAGCGATCCTCGCCGGCGCCCGTGTTGGAGGAAACCGCCCATCGTCCGAGCCCTCTTGGGTTGATCCCCTTCGGGTGAGATCAGGCATCTGTGCGCCGCATCGCGGGCACCTGGACGGCACGATGGCAACCGACGAGTGTTTGGGAGCGCAGCTCAGGGGCGAGAAGCCTTGATCCAGAACGGTGACTGGGCGGAATCCTTCCGCATCCACCCGACAACACCAGGCAGCGGTTCATTCACGACACGGCATTACCGTTCCTCTTCCGCTCTTCCGAGCGGAGTGGATATCTTGTTGCCTATTGACGGAGGCGGCGAAATGGTGACACCGTTACCGCCTGACACCGTTACCGGCCGTGTGGAAGTGGGATTACTTCGGGGCGGGAGCGGCGTTCGGTACCAATGCGCCGAGCGTGCAGACGTTGGTGGTCAATCTGCGCTTCCCTGGCCAGTACTTCGATGCCGAAACGGGGCTGAACTACAACTACTTCCGAGATTACGACCCGACGACAGGCAGGTATGTTGAAAGTGATCCGATTGGATTGAGAGGTGGGCCTAGCACATATTCGTACGTAGGTTCGAATCCTCTGCTCTTTCGCGACACGCATGGATTGGCGCGCTGGAAGGTTGTTGACTCTCTCGAAATTGGCGCAGCGATCGGAGCCGGCGGAAAAGTGTTATTTGCTGACTTGACGTCGGATTGCGATGCGCTTGGTGAGCGATTCAGAATATCTGTTGTTGCTGTAGGTCCATCTGCTGGACTGCGGGCTTAGGGTCGCGGGCTTAGGGTCGGGTCTTGTTTTGCAATATTGCGCAACAAAATCCCTTTTTACACTTTTACCTTTAGCTGCTACTTGTTGCCCGGAACAGCGAACCCGATCGGCCGCTTCTTCGGCTCAGGCGGCGGCGCCATCAGTTCGCGGATGGCCTTCAAGATGCCGGTGATGGCCTGATCGTGACTCTCCAGTTTGCGCGTGACGCGCCGTTTGAGTTCGGCGAACTTGCGCGCGAGTTCCTGATTGCCGGCGATTGCTTCGCGCAGACGCACGAACGCGCGCATGACCTCGATGTTGACGGCGATGGCGCGTGGACTGTTCAACACCGAGGACAGCATGGCGACGCCTTGTTCGGTGAACACATACGGCGCGTAGCGGCGACCGCCGCGGCCGGCGTTTGAGGTCACAGACTGTGACCTCAAAGCGGCGAACTCCTCGGCGTTGAGCCGGAACATGAAGTCGTCCGGAAATCGCGCGGCATGGCGCTTGACGGCCTGCAGCAGCACTTTGGTTGGCACCGAAAACGATTCCAGGTTGACTTATGTTATTGAGGCTTTCGTAAATGAGTGACGGTCGAATTTTCCGTCATTCCGGCAGGGACTGCCGGAATCCCGTGCCACGGACGGCAACGTCGCGGTGTGCGTGAGGTTCACATCCCTGTGACTGGATTCCGGCGATCCCTGCCGGAATGACGTCACTGGTTTACGAAAGTCTCAATAAGCGAAAAACCTGTCTTGCGATTGTCATCGCACTGACTCAAAATCCGTCTCGAGAAAAATTTTGCCCAGAGCGATCCGCGTCTATGCTCGCTGTGCCCGCCAACCCGCATCACATCAAGGCTGCGAAGCGAACCGGGTCAGGTTCACTTATCACTTATGGAACAAACGCCGCCACATGAAAAGGTTCTTCTTCGATTGTAGTTCGGTGTAACACGACTATTTGATTTCTCAATTTCGAACGCAAACCAATGTCCGACCATATCGTAAAAAGCTTCGACGACGAACTTTCCCAGCTCAACGCCGCGATCGCGCGCATGGGCGAATCGGCGCAGAGCCAGTTCGCCGCGACGATGACCGCGCTGCGCACGCGCGACGTGGAGGCGGCCGCGCGCGTGATCCGCGACGACATCGACGTCGACGCGCTCGAACGCGACATCGAATCGCGTGCGATCCGCGTGCTCGCGCTGCGCCAGCCGATCGCGCGCGACCTGCGCGAGGTCATCTCGACCCTGCGCGTCGTCGTCGAACTCGAACGCATCTGCGACTTCTCGGCGAACATCTGCAAGCGCGTGATCGCGCTCAACGCGCACTCGCCCGAACCCTGGCTGGTCGAGATCGGCGAACTCGGCGAACTCGCGAAGAAGCAGCTCGCCGACGTCGTCACCGCGTTCGGCGAACGCAACCAGGAAAAGGCGATCACGGTGTGGGCGTGCGACGAGCAGATCGACGACACCTACACGGGCATCTCGCGCCGCCTGATCGACTACATGAAGGCCGATCCGCAGCACGTCGCGATCGGCACGCACCTGATGTTCATCGCCAAGAACGTCGAGCGTATCGGCGATCACGTCACCAACATCGCCGAGTCGATCTACTATCTGGTCACCGGCAACGTGCTCGACGCGCCGCGGCCGAAGGGCGACAAGACCAGCCTGGACCAGGTGGAAGCGAATGCCTGAAGACCGCTTCGGCAGCGGCGGAAGCTGAAAGGTGTCGTCACGTAATGGTGCGGGACACTCCGCCATCTGATCGCGAGAAAATGGCTCTGTAGCGCGGTTTTCAAGCGATCGGGCTATTTCCTACCCACAACCGTACCCACAAGGCGGACAGCGGTTGCCTTTGCGCAACACTTCGGCGGCGTCCAGAACGCAGAACGCCGAGTATATCGCCGCGCAGTTCCGCGGCGTCAAGCTCCGCGCGGATACGGCGACGCAACGATTGCCGATCGATGCCAGCCAGAACGGCGCGGGAGGTACCGCATGAACATGATGATCAACCCAGTAGTTCGGCAGTTGCAGGCGCTCGTCGCTGTCGTCGTCGTTCTTGCGGCCCGTCTTGGGGAAGAAGTAGTCCTTGAGGCTGCTCGGGCCCTGTCCGGTCAGCAGGTAGTGCAGCGCCGCCATGCCGCCGCCGAGCGTGAGCGCCAGCGTCAGGAAGTACGACAGGTTGCGCCCTTCATGGCGCACGCTTCGTTGTGCACGCCAGATGCCAGGGGCCAGTTAGGGGCCGAGCAAAAGTGGTGTAAAGTTCGTGGTTCCAGTCATGCCCGAGTGGTGAAACTGGTAGACACAAGGGACTTGAACAATTTGAGCCCTCCAGGGGAAACCCTAGAGGTGAAGCCCGTCAAAGTCGGCGAACGCCCTGCGCGCTTTTTAAGCGTCCGAGCCAACGCCGAGCCAAGCCCAGGCTGAATGGCCGGGAAGGTGTAGAGAGCAGACGGTGGGCACCTACGGCCGAAAGGCTATGGTGAAGGCGTGCTCCAGACTACGAACAGCGCATGCGTTGGCGGCGAAAGCCGAAGTGGCAAGAAAATCCCTCGACCTCACGGTCATGCCGGTTCGATTCCGGCCTCGGGCACCATCCAAAGCCGCCCCTCGTTCACTTGGGGCGGTTTTTTCGTTTTCAGTTTCCAAACTTATGGCGTAGCGCAATCGCAGAAGCAGCATCAACTGAATCCGCGAAAGCTCGAAGGCGTCAACATGGCGGTAACTCCGCTCCAAGTCAGGAGCTGTTACCGCCAGAATTGGGTGATGACAAGTGATGTTCCGGTACGTTCAAGGAACTGCGGGCAAGAAAAAACCGCGTCAGAGCGCGGTTTCAGTGATGTTGCGTGATTTCCAGTTACCTGATGTTGGAGGCGAGGGTCGGAATCGAACCGGCGTACACGGCTTTGCAGGCCGCTGCATGACCACTCTGCCACCCCGCCCAAGCATCAAAGGCGCCGGAAAGCGTAGCAACGCGTTCCGGAAAAAACAAAACCCCGGTTTTGGCGCCGAGGTTTGCAAGCTCTTCCGTGAAAAGTGCGGCCATAGACGGCCGCCTTTTGACTTTCGTATTCACGGACGAATACAGAAATCATGGAGCGGGAAACGAGACTCGAACTCGCGACCCCGACCTTGGCAAGGTCGTGCTCTACCAACTGAGCTATTCCCGCGTGGGCCGGAAATAATGCCGCTTCGAGGGGTGTCTGTCAATAGAAAATTGCAGGCCGGGTCAGCACCGGTCGCGCAGCACCGGCCATGCCGCGCGCAGGTACTCGAACGCCGACCAGATCGTCATCGCCGCGGCGATCACGAGCAGGGTTTCGCCGGCATGGAACAGGCGCAGGCCCTCGAGGTCGTGCTGGTAGAGCAGCACCTCGATCGCGACGATCTGCATCACCGTCTTGACCTTGCCGAGCACGGCGACGTTGACGCGCGTGCGCTCGCCGATCTCGGCCATCCACTCGCGCAGCGCCGAGATCGTGATCTCGCGGCCGACGATGACCGCGCTGGTCACGGCGAGCAGCGGCGTCGGATTTTCCTGCACGAGCAGGAACAGCGTCACCGCGACCATGAGCTTGTCCGCGACCGGATCGAGGAAGGCGCCGAACGCGCTCCACATGTCGTAGCGGCGCGCGATGTAGCCGTCGAGCCAGTCGGTGATCGCGGCGAGCAGGAAGATCAACGCGGCGGTGACGTTGGCGCCGCGGAAATCCGAATAGAACACGACGACCATCACCGGCAACAGCGCGATGCGGAACAGGGTGAGGATGGTCGGCCAGGTCAGGGGCATTGCTTGGATTTTTCGGGAAATTTCAACTCGTCGCAGTGTGACACAGGAAAGCAACACGAGTTCAGCCATGCAGCAGCGCATAGATCTTCTCGGCCAGTTCGCGGCTCATGCCCTTGACCTGGGCGATCTCCTCGATGCCCGCGTCGACCACGCCGGGCAGTCCGCCGAAATGCTTGAGCAGCACCGCGCGCCGCTTCGCGCCGATGCCGGCGATGTCCTCGAGCTTGCTCGTGTCGCGCGCCTTCTGGCGCCGCTTGCGGTGGCCGGTGATCGCGAAGCGGTGCGCCTCGTCGCGCACGCTCTGAACCAGATGCAGCGCCGGCGACTCGGGGCCGGGCCACAGGGTCTTGCCGCTGGCGCCGAGGATCAGCGTCTCGTGCCCCGCCCGGCGCTCGACGCCTTTGGCCACGCCGACGACGAGCACGCCCGCGATCGCGAGGTCGGCGAGCACGTCCAGCGCCTGCTGCACCTGGCCCTTGCCGCCGTCGATCAGCAGGATGTCGGGAAGGTTCGCCGTCTCCGCCGTGCTTTTCTCCCCCTCTCCTCCAGCCGCCGCTTTATCGCTGGGGGAGAGGACTGGGGTGAGGGGGGCTTCTGCATTTTGTTCTGCCGTCGAAAGCGAAGTGCGCCCCCTCACCCCACCCTCTCCCCCGACAAGAGCGCTCGGGGGAGAGGGCTCGACAGCGGCACGTCGAAAGCGCCTTTCCAGCGCCTGACGCATCGCCGCGTAGTCGTCGCCCGGCTCGATGCCGGCGATGTTGTAGCGCCGGTACTGGGCCTTGATCGGTCCCTCGGGGCCGTAGACGACGCAGGACGCGACCGTCGCCTCGCCCATCGTGTGGCTGATGTCGAAGCATTCCAGGCGCTGCGGCGCTTCGTCGAGGCCGAGCAGGTCGCGCAGCGACTCGAAGCGCTCGCGCTGGGTCTCGTTGCTCGCCAGGCGCGCGGCCAGCGCCGCCTCGGCGTTCTTCGCCGCGAGTTCGAGGAAACGCGCGCGTTCGGCGCGCACGCTGTGCTTGATCTCGACCTCGTGCCCGGCCCGCTCGGCGAACGCCTGCGCGAGCAGGCCGGCGTCGGGCAGCGCCCGTTCGACGAGCAGTTCGCGCGGCACCGGCTTGTCGACGTAGTACTGCGCGATGAACGAGGTCAGCACGTCGGCGGCATCGGCGGCGTGCGGCAGTTTCGGAAAGAAATCGCGCGAGCCGAGATTGACGCCGTTGCGGAAGTACATGACCGATACGCAAGCCACGCCGCCGCTGATGCGGCAGGCGATCGCATCGAGATCGGCGCTGGCGCCCTGCACGTAGTTCTTCGCGAGCAGGCGCTTCAACGTCGACACCTGGTCGCGCAACTTCGCCGCCCTCTCGAATTGCAGCGCTGCGCTTGCCGCTTCCATCGCGGCGACCAGTTCGCCGATCACCGCATCGCTCTTGCCGTCGAGGAACATCGCCACGTGGCGCACGCCGTCCCGATATTCCTCCGTGCCGATCAGGCCGACGCAGGGCGCGCTGCAGCGGCCGATCTGGTATTGCAGGCACGGCCGCGAGCGGTTGCGGAAGTGGCTGTCCTCGCACTGGCGCACGAGGAAGATTTTCTGCATGTGATTGAGGCTTTCGCGCACCGCCCAGGCGCTCGGGAACGGGCCGAAATATTTTCCCTTGCCGGTCTTCGCGCCGCGGTGGAAGGCGATGCGCGGGAAGTCCTCGCCTTCCGACAGGTAGACGTACGGATAACTCTTATCGTCGCGCAGCAGGATATTGTAGCGCGGCTTCAGCGACTTGATCAGTTGCGCCTCGAGCAGCAGCGCCTCGCCCTCGGTGCGCGTCAGCGTCGTCTCCATGCGCGCGATCTGCGAGATCATCGACATGATGCGCGGCTCGAGGCGCGGCTTGAGGAAATAGCTGCCGACGCGCTTCTTCAAGTTGCCGGCCTTGCCGACGTAAAGCAGTTCGCCGCGCGCGTCGAACATGCGGTAGACGCCGGGCGAGCCGCTCAAGGTACGGACGAATTCCTTGCCGTCGAACGATGGGGCATTTTCTGTCATCGCACCTTTATGGGCTTTCCGAGCCTCGCAATCAAGCCGTCGACGCCGCGCTCGCCGAACGTCACGACGTTGTCGAAGTCCTGCGTGTGGCCGTAGTAAGGATCGGGCAGATCGTGCGGCTCCTCGAGGCCTGCCCACGGCAGGAACATCGCGATCCTGTCACGATTTTCGCCCGGCGCCATGCTGGTGAGCGCACGCAGATTCATGCGATCCATCACGAGCAATTTGTCGAAACGCGCGAAGTCATCCGCCTCGACCTGCCGCGCGCGGTGCGCGGAAGCGTCGTAGCCGCGCGCCAACGCACTCGCGAGCGAGCGCCGATCCGGCGGCTCGCCGACGTGGTAATCCTCGGTGCCCGCCGAATCCACCTCGATGTCGAGCCCGGCGCGCGCGAAGCGTGAACGCGCCACCGCCTCGACCACGGGCGAACGGCAGATGTTGCCCATGCAGACGAACAGAATTCGTTTCATCGTCATCGACCCAACGGAAGCAGGCGGCAAGTATCGACTCACGCGGGAATTGGCGCCGAACCCCATTTCCGCAACAGCGACTGCGCATGCGCGAGTTCCTCGACCGTGTCGACACCGGGCGGAAGTGGCTCCGGTGCCAGACGCACGGCGATGCGGTCACCGTGCTCCAGCGCGCGCAGTTGCTCGAGGACTCGGCGCGCTCCAGAGACGACGACGCCAGCGCGGCGAACCTGCGCAGAAACCCCGCGCGATAGGTATAAATGCGCAGAAACGGGATTTGTGATGGCAGCGCGTCGCGCGATGCCGCGAACGCATCGCGCGGCCACGGCACCGGAGCCCGGCTGAAATACAAGGCATGCCCGTCATCGGCGACGACGACTTTGACGCAGTTCGGGTTGAGGAACTCCTCGATGTTCGCGACCGGCGTCGCCAGCGTCGCCATTGGCGCGGTACTTTGCGACAACGTCTCGGCGACGGCCCGGATGCCGCCCGCCGGCGCGAGCGGTTCATCGCCCTGCAGGTTGACCACGATCGCGTCGTCCGCCCAGCCGAGGCGCTCCGCACACTCGGCAAGGCGATCGCTGCCCGATGCGTGGTCGGCACGCGTCATCGCCACCGTCGCGCCGGAGCCGTCGAGCGCCGCGGCGATGCGCGCATCGTCGGTGGCGACGACGACCTGCGCCGCGCCGGCCGCCTGCGCGCGGCGCACGACGTGACGGATCATCGGCTCGCCGGCCAGCGCCAGCAGCGGTTTGCCGGGCAGGCGCGTGGACGCATAGCGCGCGGGGATGGCGACGATGAACGGTTGCGTCATGCGATTGGCTTTTCACGCAGTTGCGAAGCGGGAGAGCCTCATCATAGTCGAAGCGCCCCCGGCGTTCCGCTCAAGGTTGCGGCAGGCGTTCGATATGCCGCTTCGCCTTCTCGTCGGCGACCATCCTGCGCACGTCGGCGAGCAACTGCTTCGCGTCGAACACGATGCCGTCCTTGATCGTGTACTCGACGCCGCCGACGCGGTGCACCTTGCCGTCGTCGCCGAGGCGGATGTGGCCGGTACCGTAGAGCACCTTGAGATTGGCCAGCGGATTTTCCCCGAGCACGACGAGATCGGCGAGCTTGCCGGGTTCGACCGTGCCGAGCCGCTGCTCCTCGCCGAGCGCCTGTGCGCCGTTGAGCGTCGCCGCACGGGTCACTTCGAGCGGGTGAAATCCGGCCTCGCGCAGCAGTTCGAGTTCCTGGATCGTGCCGAAGCCGTAGAGCTGGTAGATGAAGCCCGAGTCCGAACCGACCGTGACGCGACCACCGCGGTTCTTGTAGTCGTTGACGAATTCCATCCAGCGCTGATAGTTGCGGCGCCACGCCACCTCGTCTTCGCTGCCCCAGTCGAAGAAGAAGCTGCCGTGATGATCGCGGTTCGGCGTGTAGTAATCCCACAACGACGGCAGCGTGTATTCCTCGTGCCAATCCGCGCGCCGTGCGCGCATGAGGTCGCGCGCGGCGTTGTAGATCGTGAAGGTAGGGTCGATCGTGAAATCGAGCTTGAGCAGTTCGCCGATCACCGCCTCATATTTGTCGCTGCCCTTCTGCGCCGCCTGTGCCCACAGGCGCCCGGCCTGGCCGAAGCGGTCGGCTTCATTGTTGTAGTTGTACGCAGGCGGATAGTCTTGCACGGTACGATCGTCGAACAGCGCTTCGGGCAGGCCGTACCAGTGCTCCATCGAGGTCAGGCCCCAGCGCGCCGTGGTCAGCACGTTGACGCGCGCGACGTCGGTCTGCGAATGGTGGCAGGCGCTGCGCATGCCCTGCTTCTTCAATTCCGCGAAGGCGGCTTCGAGCACGTCGGGCCGATAGCCGAAGCATTTCATGCCGACGATGCCCTTGGCCTTCATCTCGCGCACCCACTCGCGCCCCTGTTCGGGCCGCGTCATCGGCTCGCGCTCCTTGAAGCCGAACGCCGCGTACGGAAAGATGCGCGGTGCGGTGATCGCGTTCGCCGCGCTGCGCCGCGCTTCGCTCACGCACCAGTCGACGCCGTTCAGGCAACCCGGCTCGCGCACCGTGGTGATGCCGTTGCCGAGCCAGAGCTTGTACACGTATTCCGCCGGCGTGCCCTGTTCGGCCCCGCCTATGTGGCCGTGCATGTCGATGATGCCCGGCATCACGTAGTGGCCGGCCAAATCGATCTCGCGGCCACCCGCGGCGAGCTTGGGCCGCTTGTCTGCATCGATCGGCGCGCCCGGATTGCCGACCGACTGCACCTTGACGATGCGGTTGCCCTCGATCACGACGTCGGCCGGGCCGAACGCCGGGCTGCCGCTGCCGTTGATCACGGTCACGCCACGCAGGATCAGCTGCGGATACGGCCCTTCGCCTTCGTGCCGTGGCGGAGCCGGAACCACCTCTGCCGACGGCGACGCGGGCGCAAGCATAACCGCGCCCAACATTCCGAGCATCAAGCCAACCACTGCCAAACCCCGAAAATGCATGATGTCCCCGTAATGTGTACACGATGAGGCTTCGTAAAATAACAGAGATCGTATTCGGCGGATTCGACTAAGATGCGCGTCGTCTTCGCGCCCGCACCCTCATGTCCGCCGAACCTCGAATCCCATTCGCGACCGCCATTCCGGCCGAACGCCCCGTGCGCTCCGGCACGCCGTTGCGGGCCGCGCTGCTCATGGCGACGAGCGCTGTCCTGTTCGGCCTCATGGCGATCGTCATGCGCCTGGGCACCGAGCGCGGCCTGCATACCTTCGAAATGGCGTTCTTCCGCAGCACGTTCGGCCTGCTGTTCGCGCTGCCGCTGCTGCATGGGCGCGGCCTCGCCCTGCTGCGCACGAACCACTTCCGGCTCTACCTGCTGCGCGGCGCGCTCGGCGCGGGATCGATGCTCGCCTCGTTCTGGGCCCTCGCGCATCTGCCGCTGGCGCAGGCCGTGGCGATCTCGTTCTCGACGCCGCTGTTCGTCACCGTCGGCGCCGTGCTGCTACTCGGCGAGATCGTGCGCGCGCGGCGCTGGAGCGCCGTCGTCATCGGCTTCCTCGGCGTGCTCGTCATCATGCGTCCGGGCAGCGTGCATTTTTCCGAAGGCATGCTCGTCGCGCTGTGCGGCGCGATGCTCGCCGCATCGGCCTACATCAGCATCAAGTTCCTCTCGCGCAGCGAACCGGCCGACGCGATCGTGATCTATATGACCGCCATCATGTGCGTGGTTACCCTGCCGCTGGCGATTTCGACGTGGACGTCGCCGGATGCGACCGGCTGGCTCTGGGCCGTGCTCGTCGGCCTGCTCGGCACCGCCGGGCAGATCACGATGACGCGCGCCTACCACATGGGCGAAGTCTCCGCGCTCGCGCCGCTGAACTACCTGCAGTTGCCGGTCGTGTCGATATGCGCCTGGTTCGTCTTCGCCCAGTCGGTCGATGCGGGTACGCTCGCCGGCGCCGCGATCATCATCGCGGCCAACCTGTACATCGCGCATCGCGAAACCCGGCTCGCGCGGCGCGGAGCGACCGATGCGGAACTCGCATCCGGCGAATCGAGCCAGCCCATCTGAGAACGCAGACGCATGGACACCCCATCGCCACCCCCGGCCTCCGCCAGCGATCGCACGCCCCGCGGCTCGCGTCTTGCCGAGGCCGGCAGTCTGGCTGCCCTCGCCTTGAGCGTGCTTGCGCTGGCGACGAGCGCGTACCAGGCGCGTCTCATGCAGGCGCAGACCGAACTGATGCAGACGCAGGCGCGCGCGAGCGTGTGGCCCTACGTCACGATCGGCAAGAACGAGTACTCGGCTCCGGGGCGCGAAGCGTTTTCCTGGCGCGTCGACAACAACGGCGTCGGCCCGGCGAAGATCGAATCGGTGCGCGTGCTCGTCGACGGCCAGCCCTATCGCAACTGGACGGAAGTATTCGCGAAGATCGCGCCCGACCAGGAATTCCATGGCCAGACCTCGTCGCTCAACGGCATCGTGCTGCCGCCGAGCACGAATCGCGAAACGACGGTGGAGATGGTCAAGCCGAACACGCCCGAGCGGGCCAGGGCGTTCCAGACGGCGACACCACGCACGACGATCGAGATCTGCTACTGCTCGGTCTACGACGAGTGCTGGCTTGCGCGTTCGCTGCAGACCGAGAACAAGCCCGTGCCGCGCTGCGATACCAAGGACTCCGTGCAGTTCGAGCAGTAGCCGCTCAGGCGGCGCGCCGGACGAATTTCGTCGCGATGTAATTGTCGACGATGCCGACGAATTCCTGCGCGATGTTCTCGCCGCGCAAAGTCATCGCCTTCGCCCCGTCGATGAACACCGGCGCCGCCGGGGCCTCGCCCGTGCCGGGCAGCGAGATGCCGATGTTGGCGTGCTTGGATTCGCCGGGCCCGTTGACGACGCAGCCCATCACCGCGAGCGTGAGGTTCTCGACGCCGTCGTATTTGATCCGCCATTCGGGCATCTTCGCGCGCACGTGCTCCTGCACGGTCTTGGCCAGTTCCTGGAAGAACACGCTCGTGGTGCGCCCGCAGCCCGGGCAGGCGGTGACCAGCGGCGTGAACGCGCGCAGGCCCATCGTCTGCAGCAATTCCTGCGCGACGATCACCTCGCGCGTGCGCGACTCGTTCGGCTCCGGCGTCAGCGAAATGCGGATCGTGTCGCCGATGCCTTCCTGCAGCAGCACGGCGAGCGCGGCCGACGATGCGACGATGCCCTTCGAGCCCATGCCGGCCTCGGTCAGGCCGAGGTGCAGCGCATGGTCGCTGCGCACGGCGAGGTCGCGATAGACCGCGACCAGTTCCTGCACGCCGGACACCTTGCACGAGAGGATGATGCGGTCGCGCGCCATGCCGAGTTCCTCCGCGCGCGCGGCCGAATCGAGCGCCGAGCGGATCAGCGCCTCGCGCGCGACGTGCGCGGCGTCCCACGGCTCGGCGCGCGCATGGTTTTCGTCCATGAGCGCGGCGACCATGGCCTGGTCGAGCGAGCCCCAGTTCGCGCCGATGCGCACCGGCTTCGCGTGCTTCAGCGCAAATTCTATAATTGTGGAAAATTGCACATCGCGCTTCCTGCCGAAGCCGACGTTGCCCGGGTTGATGCGGTATTTGGCCAGCGCCTCGGCGCAGGCCGGCTCGCCGGCGAGCAGCTGGTGGCCGTTGTAGTGGAAGTCGCCGATCAGCGGCACGCCGACGCCCTGCATGTCGAGGCGCTCGCGGATCCTCGGCACCGCGGCGGCGGCTTCAGGCGTGTTCACGGTGACACGCACGAGCTCGGAGCCCGCGCGCGCGAGTTCGGCGATCTGCTTCGCGGTCGAAGCGACATCGGCCGTGTCGGTATTGGTCATCGACTGCACGACGACCGGCGCCGCGCCGCCGACCTGCACGCCGCCGACGCGGACGGCGACGCAGGCACGCCGCGGCTGCGCGGCCGCGTGCGCGTGGGCGGGCTGGGAGGATTCGCTCATGGACTATCGCACGGTGTGATGCCGACGCACGGTCGGCTGGTGCGCGCATTTTAACCCGCATTTCCCGCACCGGTTCGCCTCGGCGGCCGCGGCAGAAGCGGCGTGAGAAATGCAGGCGACGGATGCGCCCGCTCCGCGTGCGCGTCACGCAGGATTCGTTGCGGCCATCGCCGGCTGCACGATGCGATCCAGTGCCTCGTCGGGCAACACGATCTTCTGGTACAGGCCGGCATCGCGAACGGAGAATGTCGCGATGCGCACGGGCCGCGACGCGTCTTCCCGGGCGCCAGCGTCGAAACGGAGTACCTCGATCACCACGGCGTCCGGCGTGAACGGCCGCGACACCCAGATGCCCGCGTCGCGCGAGCGCTTCGGCCCTGCGTCCTGCGAATCGACAAGGATGCCGCGCACCGGCGCACGCGCAATGCCGTTGGCATCGAAGGCATACACGGCCACGGCGACCGGAACACAAGGCAGCAGCTCGACGCCAGCCTCTATGCCGAGTTTCGGATCCGCGCGCAGCCAGCGCAGGATGCCGTAACTCCACTGTCGCGGGCGCTTCGGGCCGAGCGCAGTGAGTGCGATCAGTTCGCCGACGCGCGCGCGCGCGTCCTCGCCGACTTCCCAAAGCAGGCGATATCCGCGCCGACTGCGGTCGACGACCTTGGCCAGCGCGTACTTCGCAGCGGATCCCGGGCCGCGCATCGCCCCGCCGGCGACGGACCCGGACGCTTCACCGATCGGCGGCAGCACGAAATCGAGATCCCGCTCTCCCGTCAGCAGGGTATGCAGCCCGGGAAGGCCGACCTCGGTCTCGAACATGCCGACGCCCGGGTTGCGCAGGAATTCGCGTTCGATGCGTTCGGACCAGACACGCTTGAGCACCTCGATGGTATCGACGGACAACGTCGCCCGCACATTGTCGCGCCGCGCACGCACGTTCACCTCGGACGCCTCGCCGCGCGCGGCGAGCAGGATTTCGAACTGCACGAGCAGAGGGCCGATGTCCAGCAACCAGCGGTCGCCCGCGTCGACGGGTCCGGAGCGCGGCAACGTCGGCGGCGACGAGTCACCCGCGGCATACACGGCGATCGCCCCCGGCGGGGCGTAGCCCGGCCGGATGTCGCACCACGACGCGAGCACCGGCAGGCTCGCGTGCAATTGGCGATTCTGCTGCTGGGTGAACTGGTTGGGTCTGGCGAACGCATGCAGCAAGGCTTGCGCGTAAACCGAGCGCACGCTCGCCCGCATGCCGTCCGCCATGGCCAGCTTGGCCTGGTCGGCGCAGCCGCATTCGATCGCGAAATGGAACAGGTCGTGCAGGCCGCGCCACACGCCTTCGGCGGGCTTGCGATGCGTCCGCGACGCAAGCCACAACCGCATGCCCTGATGCCAGCAGGCGTACGTCAACGCCTTGGCGACCACGCTCCGCCGCAAGAACGACACCTCGCCCGACGGCGCGCACAACTCGCAGACGACGGCGATATAGCCGAGCGCAAGGTCGCGCTCGATCTCGCTGGCCAGACGCGCATCCTCGAGGCGTTCGGCCGACATCGGGAAGAATTCGCGCGCTTCGTTGCGGGCGTCATCGACGAGTCCGGCGGCCACGCCCTCGAACATGGCAAGCATGGACAGGCGTTGCCGCGCGGCGATCGGCGTGACGTTGAATTCGCGCAGCATGTCGTGCAACCGCAGCAGGGCAAAGCCGCGGTTGACCAACGGCAGGTTGTCCAGCCACCCGCGCAATGCTTTCGGCTCGGAAACGAACGCCGCATCCCCGGCGTCGGTCCGCGTCGGCAGCATCGATTTCAGGCGGGCAAAAGCGGCACTCATGACAGCACGTACATCTCAATTCCGGTTGGTTTCGGCAAGGGCCGCGAGCACGAGCCTGCGCGTCAGCCTTTCGGCCAATGTCGCGGGGCGATGCAGATTCAGTCGCGCCATGAGCGCTTCCCCGTCGGTTACGCGAGGCACAGATATAAAGGACTTAAGCAAGAAAAATGCCATCTTCCGTCTGCTCGCGGAAAGCGCCTTGAGCCGGACCAGCGCCGGCAACAGGCGCAACTCGGTTTCGTCGAAATCGCTGCCGAACGGAAAAGCCGGAAAGTGGGCTGCCAGTTCGCCGCGCTTCAATGCCGCGGCGAGGTTTTCCCTCGTATTCGCTCGCCACGCACGCGGGATCTCGAAGTCGCCGCGCAGCTTGCCGGCGGCCTTGGCCTGTGCGGCGAGGCCGTCCTGGAAGCGCGCATCGGCGATGGCGAGCATGGCGAGAATGCAATCCTCGTCGGACTTGCCGCGCAGGTCGGCGCTGCCGTATTCGGTCACATAAACGTCGCGCAGGTGACGCGGAATGGTGGTATGGCCGTAATTCCATAGCAGGTTCGACTCGGCCTTGCCAGCGTGTTCGCGCGTCGCGCGCAGCAGCAGCACCGAGCGCCCGCCGCCCAGCGCGTGCGCCATCGCAACGAAGTTGTACTGGCCGCCGACGCCGCTGACGACCTGGCCGTCGGCGAGCGCGTCCGAGGTCGCCGCGCCGAGCAGCGTCGTCATCATACAGGTGTTGAAGAAGCGCGCGTCGCGGCGCTGCAGCGCATCGAGCGACTCGCGCCCGCCGTAGAGCTGATTGATGTCGGAGACGCGCGTCATCGACAGGCCGTCGAAGGCCGCGCCCTCGAGTCCGCGCAGCCATGCGTAGAACGCCTTCGAGCCGAGATAGAACGCGCCGCGCAGGTAGCGGCCCTCGCGCAGCGTGCGGCCGGCGAGGACGCGGTTCCATTGCGCGCGCGCCTCGGCGCTGCCCAGGTCGAGCGGCAGGCTCGATCCGTCGGCCAATTGCAACGCGGTGAATCCCATCTGCGTGCCCTCGGGCAGCAGGCCGAAGCGGATCAGGCGCGCGAACTCGCTCTTGTCGATGTACGGGCCGAGCGCGCCGCAGGCGTACAGGGCGTCCGCCGCGTGCGCGTGCAGCGTATCCCCGATGCCGCCGTCCTCGAGCGCCCGCTCGATGGCGTAGTCGTCGTAGACGCGGCGCTTGAGGATGCCGGCGTCGGCAAGGTGCATGAAACCGTCCATGACCATTTCGCTGGCGCCGTACAGTCCGGCGGCGAAACCGCCGAGGCCACCGATGCGCGCCGCCAAAGTCCCGTCGCCAAGCTGCGCGCCGACCGCATCGAGCGCCGCGCGGTAGGTCGCATTGTCGCGCTGGCGCAGCAGCAGCGCGTGCACGATCGCGTCGGACAAGGCACCGATGCCGATCTGCAGCGTGCCGCCGTCGCGCACGAGCGCGGAGGCGTGCAGGCCGATCGCGTATTCGACCGGATCGATGGCCGCGCGCGGCAGGGCGAACAGCGTGTGCCGGTTCGCCTGTTCGAACAACAGCGCGTCGAAGAAATCCGCCGCGACCTCGGCCTCGTTGCCGACGAACGGCAGGTCGGGATGCACGACGCCGACGACATAGGGCCGCGCCGCGCCAGTGTCGCGCATGCGGTCGATCAGGTCGGCGGTGACGTCGGGATTGCAGGCGAGACTGTAGCGGATGCGGCCCGCCTCCTCGCGTGCGGCGACGAGTTGCACGATCACGTTGATGCCGCAATCGACCAGGTCGCGCGCGACGTGGGTGTAGTTCAGGCTCGCATAGTCGCGTTGCGCCGATTCCACGCCGAGCAGCGCGCCGGATTGCAGGTAGAACTCGTGGATGCGGATGTTCGCCGGCAACCTGCCGGCCTTCTGCGCGCCGACGTAGAGCAGGTCCGGGTAGTCCGCGCCGAAATGGCGCGCGAGGAACGGTTCGACGAAGCGCCGTTCAAGATCGGATTTCGCCTGCGGTCGCGCGAGCGAAAGGGCGGTGAAGAGGTCCAGGCGCAGGGAGACGTCGGCCTCGACGCGGCGATACAACGCATTGAGCAGCACGTTCGGCTTGCCCAGGCCGAGCGGCGCTGCCACGCACAGCGCGGAACCCGCGCGCGCAACGATGCGCTCGACGCAGGCGTCGACCGAAGAGAGCATTTGCGCAGTTCCGCTCACGTCCATCTCCCTCACCGAACTGCGAAAATGATCGCAGATTGCGCACTCCGCGGCCACGCGGCCTGCTTGCGCGCATGCCGCACCGAAGCCGGAACGCGGGGCGCCGCGACGGCACTACGCAGGTTCGAATCCGAGAGCCGCGGAGTTGATGCAGTAGCGCAGGCCGGTCGGCTTCGGCCCGTCGGGGAAGACATGGCCGAGGTGCGAGTCGCAGCGCGCGCATCTCACCTCGACGCGGCGCATGCCGTGGCTCGCGTCCTCGCGCTCGCTGACCGCGGCCGCATCGACCGGCTGCCAATAGCTCGGCCAACCACTGCCGGATTCGTATTTCGCCTGTGAGGAAAACAGTTCGGCGCCGCAGGCCGCGCAGAGATACGTGCCCGCGTCGTGATGGTCGTAGTATTTGCCCGTGAACGGCCGCTCGGTCGCCGAGCAGCGGCACACGGCGTACTGCTCGGAGTTCAATTCCGCACGCCACTGCGCATCGGTCTTTTCGATCTTGCCGCCCATCGCGTTCTCCTGGTCGTACCGGATGAAGATATGCGGCCGAATCCCGGAGCCGCAAGCCGTTCGGCATGAACGGCAGACCAGCGGAACCCGTGTGGCCGATTGCCCCTCTGTCGCGTTTCGGGCAAGCTTGCCGGCCTCACGATTGCCTGCGACTTCCCGTGCCGCCATTTTCGTTGTCAGACCGCCGGCTCCCGCGTCTTTCACGATGCCTGCTGCCGCTGCTGCTGGCCACCGCGCTGATCGAATCCGTCTTCGCGCAGACTGCGGTGATCGCGCCTGCGACGACGCAATACGCCTGCCCGGCCGGCGTGCTGCGTTGCGCGGCGCCGAAGAACGAATACGGCAAGTGCAAGCGCAACGACCTGCTCGACTTCTTCGTCTCGGGCCTGCCGCCCGCGGGCGACCGCTCGAAGGCGCAGACGCTGGCCGACGCGGACAAGGTGACCCGGATCGACCAGACGCACGAGCGGCTCGAGGGCGATGTGCGCGTGCAGCGCCTCGACGCCCTGCTGCGCACCGACTTCTTCACCTTCGACAGCGAGACCACCGACTACACCGCCACCGGTCATGTGCGCTACCAGGACGCCGGCATGCTCTTGGCCGCCGACAAGGCGCGCGGCACGACCACGCCGAGCGTGACCTGGCTCGACGCCGCGCGCTACCAGATGCTCGACCAGCGCGGCAACGGCGTCGCCGCGATCGTCAACCAGACCGATCCCGACCATTCGAAGATGACGCAGGCCACGTTTTCCACCTGCGATCCGGGCGAACGCCAGTGGGAAATGCGCGCCGACACCCTCGATATCGACAAGGTCAGGAACGAGGGCTACGGCCATGGCGTGACGCTGGCCTACGAGGGCGTTCCGTTCTTCTGGTTTCCCTATCTTTCGTTCCCGATCGACGAGGACCGCCATTCCGGTTTCCTGATGCCGGTGCTCGGCTACAGCAGCCGGCGCGGACTCAAGCTCGGCATTCCGTATTACCTCGACCTCGCGCCGAACTACGACCTCACCCTCAAGCCGATCGAGTACAGCAAGCGCGGGCCGATGCTGGACGCCGAGTTCCGCTACCTGTCGGAACATGACCGCCTGCTGCTCGACGTCGGCTACCTGCCGCACGACGACGACACCGGCGACTCCAACCGCGGCTACCTGCGCCTGCAGAACTGGACCACATTCACCTCGAACTGGAGCGCGACGACCGACGTCCACCGCGTCTCCGACGACCGCTACCTGCGCGACTTCGGCGACAGCTTCCAGAGCACCGCGATCAGCCTGCTGCCTTCGAACGCCTACGTCAACGGCAACGGCTCGTGGTGGAACATGGCCATCGGCGGCGACGACTGGCAGGTCAGCGATCCGACCCTCGAAGCCTACTGTGCCAGCGGCGGAGCGCTGCAGGGCTGCGCCAATCCGGTCGTGTTCAAACCCTACACGCGCCTGCCGCGCGTGACCTTCAACGTCGTCTCCCAGCGCTTCGGCGGATTCGAGTTCGGCATGGAGTCGGAATACGTCCATTTCGAGCGCGGCTACTCGATCACCGGCCAGCGACTGGACCTGTACCCGCACATTTCGTATCCGCTCGAAACGCTGGGCTGGTTCCTGCGGCCGACGCTGGGCTATCGCTACACCCAGTACGATCTTGCGGACTTCCGCTACAACACCAACGCGGCGGTCACCAGCACCTCGCCGAGCCGCAGCCTGCCGATCGCCAGCGTCGATTCGGGGCTGAACTTCGAGCGCGATGCCAAGCTGTTCGGCAACTCGTTCACGCAGACGCTGGAGCCGCGCCTGTTCTATCTCTACGTGCCGTACCGCAACCAGGACAAACTGCCGAACTTCGACACCTCGCTGCCATACCTCGATTTCCCGAGCCTGTTCCGCACCAACGCCTACACCGGCGGCGACCGCCAGGCGGACGCGAACCAGGCCACCCTCGCCCTGACCTCGCGCCTGATCGACGCCGACAGCGGCGACCAGTTGCTCAGCGCCAGCATCGGCCAGATCCATCAATTCAGAACGCCGCGCGTGACCCTGCCGTACTACCCCGCGATCGACATCGCCGGCAAGGACCTGTTCACCGAACTGCAACTGAACCTCAACAAACGCTGGAGCCTGACCTGGGACTTGCAGTGGAACACGCATCCGCACGAGTTCGATTCCGTGACGAACACGACCGTCGCGACCGGCAAGCACACCGACTTCAACTCGATCTCGCTGCAGCACCGCTTCGGTACCGATGGCGTCATCAACCTCGCCTACCGCTACCGCCGCGGTTTCACGCCGTATGCCGATTCCGTCCTGACCTACGACTTCCTCGAAACCTACGACGCCAGCGCACTGATCCCACTCAACCCGCGCTGGAGTCTCGTCGGCCGCTACTACTATTCGGCGCGCGACAAGCGCCTGCTCGAAGCGTTCGCCGGCGTGCAGTACGACAGTTGCTGCGTGGCCGCGCGCGTCGTCGCCCGGCGCTGGCTCACCAACCTGAGCAACTTCGGCGTCAACGGCATCATCATCCCGACCGACGTCAAGCCGGAAACCACCCTGTTCGTCGAAGTCGAGTTCAAGGGCATCGGCGCCAGCGGCGAGCGCACGCAGAATTTCCTGCGTAATGCTATCCTTGGCTATCGATGATTTGTCCCGCTGCGCACGACCGCACGGGCACACGCGCGGAATCCGTTCAGGGTTCCCGCGCTATCTTCCCGTCCTTCGTGCGGACGCCGCGGCGCCCGCCGCCGGACTCCGATCGACTCCCGAGTTGCCGATGAACAAGTTTTTCGCCGCCTTCCTCGCCCTCTTCCTCGCCATCGCCGCACCCGTGGCGCGCGCGCAGATCCAGCCGGTCGAACCGCTCGACCGCATCGTCGCGATCGCCGAGGACGACGTGATCCTGCAGAGCGAACTCGACCGCTTCGTCGCGCAAATCCAGGCGCAGTACCGCAGCAACCCGCAGCAACTGCCGCCGCTGGACATACTGCGCGGCCAGGCGCTCGATCGCCTCATCATGAACCGCCTGCAGATCCAGCGCGCGTCCTCGACCGGCATCCGCGTCACCGACAACGAGGTCGACCAGGCGATCCAGCGCCTCGCGCAGAGCAACAACATCGACGTCACCCAGTTGCGCGGCGCGCTCGCGCGCGACGGCATCGACTACGACGATTTCCGCAAGCAGACGCGCGAGACGCTGCTCGTCCAGCGCCTGCAGCAGCGCATCGCGCAGGGCGTGGGTCAGGTCAGCGACGCCGAGATCGACACGCTGCTCGCGAGCGGCAACGTCAGGACCGGCGAGATCCACCTCGCTCACATCCTCATCGCCACGCCCGAAAACGCGAGCGCGGACCAGATCAAGGCCGCGAAGGACAAGGCCGACGACGTGAAGAAGCAGATCGACGGCGGCCTCGACTTCGCCGCCGCCGCGATCCGCTACTCGAACGCGCAGGACGCGCTCGACGGCGGCGACCTGCAATGGCGCCCGTTCAACGCGCTGCCCGAGGCGTTCGTGCAGATCGCCGACACGCTCTCGCCGGGCCAGGTGTCGCAGGTCGTGCGCGGCCCGAACGGCTTCCACATCATCAAGGTCATCGACAAGCGCGGCGGCAACGGCGGCAAACAGGTCGTCACCGAATACCACGCGCGCCATATCCTGGTCCCCGTCACCGAACTCGCGTCGAGCGCCGAGGCGCAGAAGACCGTCGCGGACCTGCGCCACCGCATCGTCGACGGCCACGAAGACTTCGCCAAGCTCGCCAAGGAATATTCGAAGGATCCGTCGACCGCCAACCTCGGCGGCGACATGGGCTGGTTCCCGATCGAGCGTTTCGGCACCGCCGTCGCCACCACCGTCGGCTCGCTCAAGACCGACGAAATCTCGCAGCCGTTCCAGTCCGACGCCGGTTGGCACATCCTGCAATTGCTCGGCAAGCGCGACGCCGACCGTACCGTCCAGATGCAGCGCGACCAGGCGCGCGACCTCATCCGCCAGCGCAAGGCCGAGGACGAAATCGAGAGCACGCTGCGCCAGTTCCGTTCGGACTCGTACATCTGCGCGGTCGATCCGACCTACGTCAACAAGGATCGCCCCGCCTGCTCGGGCGCGGCGGTCAAACAGGCCGAAGCCAAATAACGCCCCGCCTTGCGGTCGTTCCCGCTCGTGCGGGAACGACGCCGGCTTTACCCGACCGCCACTGGACCCATGCTGCCGCGCATCGCCATCACCGCCGGTGAGCCGGCCGGCATAGGACCCGAACTCGTCGCGGCGCTGGCCGCGACCGACCTCGAGGCCGACCTCGTCGCGATCGCCGATGCGAGCCTGCTGGAATCGGCCGCCGCCGCACGCGGCCTCACCCTGAGTCTCGAAGATTATCCGGCTGCACCGATCGCCCGGCGCAGACCCGGCACGCTGCGCTGCCTGCACGTACCGCTGCATGTCGCCGCCACGCCCGGCAGGCTCGATCCGCGCAACGGCGACTACGTGGCAGCCACGCTCGCACGCGCCGCCGACGGCTGTGCCTCGGGCGAGTTCGCAGCGCTCGTCACCGCGCCCGTGCAGAAAAGCGTGATCGCCGACGCCGGCATCGCCTTCACCGGCCACACCGAATTCTTCGCCGCGCGCGCGCATTGCGACGTCGTCATGATGCTGGCGGCGCCCGGCTTGCGCGTGGCGCTGGCGACCACGCACCTGCCGCTCGCCGCCGTGCCGGCTGCGATCACGCGCAACCTACTGGTTCGCGTCGGGCGCATTCTCGATCGCGACCTGCACGCGAAATTCCGCCTCGCGCAGCCGCGCCTCTGCGCGCTCGGCCTCAATCCGCACGCGGGCGAATCGGGCCATCTCGGCCGCGAGGAAATCGACACCATCGTCCCCGCCCTGCAAACGCTGCGCGGCGAAGGCATCGAGATCGACGGCCCGCTGCCGGCCGACACGGCGTTTCTGCCCGCGCTGCGCGCGAAATACGACGCGTATCTCGCGATGTACCACGACCAGGGCCTGCCCGTGCTCAAGGCGCTCGGCTTCGGCGATTCGGTCAACGTCACCCTGGGCCTGCCGTGGATCCGCACCTCGGTCGACCACGGCACTGCGCTCGATCTCGCCGGCACGGGGCGCGCCGACGCATCGAGCCTCGTCGCCGCAACCCGGCTCGCGCTCGAACTCGCGCGCGCGACGCCGCGGCGCGAATGAATCGCCGCCCGGGCTACGCGCCGGCCACGGGATAAGTACCGTCGCCAAACGGCGCGGCGCGGTATTCCGGCAGCGCTTCGGCGGCTGCGGAGAACGCGTCGAGACGCGGACAATCCAGCGCGGCGATGGCGTCCGGAACCACGCCGCGGCTGAAGCGCCAGGCGACGGCCGTGACGACTCCGGCCCGGTCCGTCGGCGACGGCGGCCGCGCGAGTTCCGCCTCGAGCGCGACGCAGGCGGCATGCAGTTGTGCGCTCACGCGCTCCATCCACGGCGCATGCCGCGCCGCGGGCGGCCGCAGCTCGCACTCATAGTAGATCTGCACGCTTTTCTCGGCGACGGCGAGCGCGAGGCCGGTGATGCGCAGCACGCGACGCAATGCGGCCGGTTCCCGGGGCGCCAGCGACCTGCCCGCCAGCGCCTGCGCGTAGTCGATGATGAGCCCGGAATCGACGAGCACGGTACCGTCGTCGCAGACCAGCGTCGGCGCCTTGACCACGGGATTGATCGTGCGGAATTCCTCGAAGCCGCGGAACACCGACAGCGAGCGATGCGTGAACGGCACGCCGAGCAGTTGCAGCGATACCGCCGCGCGGCGCACGTAGGGCGAATCGAGCATGCCGATCAGTTGCATGGTCCCTCCTTGGCGACGAGCGGTGCGGCGGCCGCGGACGCAGGCGCTAAGCCCGGCACCTTCTCGAAGATCAACGCGACCGCGGACAGCACGAGCGCACAGCCCGCGAGCGCCGCCCAGGTGATCGGCTCGTGCAGGAACAGCGCCGCCCAGATCAGCGCGAACAGCGGCACCAGGAAGGTCACCGTCACCGTGCGTTCGACGCCGGCCGCGCGCAGGATGCGGAAATACAGCGCGTAGGCGATGCCGGTGCAGAGGATGCCGAGCGCGACGAGCGCCGCCGTCACGCCCGCCGGCGGCAACGCGACCGGCGCGGTCGCCAGCGCCACCGGCACGAGCGGCACCGAGCCGCCGATCAGGTTGCCGGCGGTGACGACGAGCGGATCGGCGCCGCCGTAGCGTTTTTTCGCCATGATCGCGCCGACCGCGTAGAGCAGCGAGGCGAACAGCGCCGCGGCGAAGCCGAGCGCGGTCTGCCAGTCCAGCGCGAGCTGGCCGAACTTCGCCAGCGTGGCGACGCCGGCCACGCCTACGACCACGCCGGCCAGCTTCGAGGCCGACGGCCGCGCGCCGGTGTTGATCCAGCCGATCAGCACGGCGAACAACGGCACGGTCGCGTTGAGCACGGCGAGATAGCCGGTCGGCAGCGATCGCGCGGCGATCGCGAAGCAGGTCAGCGGCAGACCCATCACGATGATGCCGACGAGCAGATAGTCGCGCCAGCGCGCACGCCAGCACAGCGGCTTGCGCAGCAGCGCGAGCACGCCGAGCAAGGTCAGTGCGGCGAAGATCATGCGCCCGGCGCCGGTGAGCCCGGCGCCGATCACCGGCACGGTGACGCGCTGGAACATGAACGAGGCGCCCCAGATCATGCCGAGCGCGACGAGTTGGGCGAAAACGGAGACATTCATCGGAAGTTCCTTGGAATGGCGCGCGTGGATTCGCGCGACCGCAAACCGGACGCGCATCGTACCGCCGCGCGGGCGCGCGAGGAACGGCGCCTGTGCGCTTCGCCCGCGAGCGTCGCACGATGGATGCTAGACTGCGCCCCTTGCGTTTCGTAGAGCCGCTCGCGCATGAATTCCCGGCACCGCCTGCCGCCGCGCGCTCCGCCGCCGTCGACGTACCGCCCCGAGTTCCGCACCGCCTGAGCGCCATGCACGATTTCGCCCCACACGTCGCCAAGAAGCGCTTCGGACAGCACTTCCTCTGCGACAAAAATATACTAAGCCGCATTGTGGAATATGTCGCACCGCGGCCGGGCGATCGCATCGTCGAGATCGGCCCCGGCGAAGGTGCGCTGACCCTGCCGCTGCTGCGCGCCGCCGGCGGCCTGATCGTGATCGAACTCGACCGCGACCTGATAGCGCCGCTGCGCGCACGCGCGGCCGGCATCGGCGAACTGGCGATCGTGCACCGCGACGTGCTCGAAGTGGAGATCGGCGCGCTCGCCGCAGGCGACACGATCCGCCTCGTCGGCAACCTGCCCTACAACATCTCCACGCCGATCCTGTTCCATTGTCTCGACCACGCCGCGGCGATCGCCGACATGCACTTCATGCTGCAGAAGGAGGTCGTCGAACGCATGGCCGCCGGCCCCGGCAGCAAGACCTACGGCCGCCTTTCGGTGATGCTGCAACTGCGCTGCACGATCGAGCCGCTGTTCGACGTGCCGCCGGGCGCGTTCTCGCCGCCGCCGAAGGTCGACTCGGCGGTCGTGCGCCTCGTGCCGCTGCCGCAGGACAAGCTGCCGCAAACGGATTTCCCCGCGATCGACCGCGTCGTCCGCGCCGCGTTCGGCCAGCGCCGCAAGACCTTGAACAACGCACTGCGCGGCGTGGCCGATGCGGACGACCTCGCCGCCGCCGGCATCGATCCGCGCGAGCGCGCCGAGCAGATCGCACCGGCGGCTTTCGTCGCGCTGGCCCGGCACCTGCAAGCGAAAGGTTGATTCGTTCACCGCGGCTGCGCACAATCGCCGCATGAACGACGACAGCCCCTATGCGATCAGCGTGGCCGTGCAGACGCGATTCCTGCACGACCAGTCGATGCCCGACTCCGATCGTTATGCGTTCGCTTACACGATCCGCATCGCCAACACCGGCCGCGTCGCGGCGCGCCTGATCTCGCGCCACTGGATCATCACCGACGCGAACGGCAAGGTGCAGGAAGTGCGCGGCGAGGGCGTGGTCGGCGAGCAGCCGTGGCTGCGGCCCGGCGACGATTTCCAGTATACCTCGGGCGCCGTGCTCGAAACCGCGGTCGGCACGATGCGCGGCAGCTACCAGATGCTGGCCGATGACGGCCGCCGCTTCGACGCGACGATTCCACAGTTCACGCTGTCGATTCCCAGGACCGTACATTGAGGGCGCGGCGCTGATGGCCACGTATGCGATCGGCGACGTGCAGGGCTGCTACGACGAACTCGCGCAACTGATCGAGAAGATCCGTTTCGACTCCTCGCGCGACACGCTCTGGTTCTGCGGCGACCTCGTCAACCGCGGCGGCCAGTCGCTGGCCGTGCTGCGCCAGGTGCAGTCGTTCGGCAGAAGCGCCGTCGTCGTGCTCGGCAACCACGACCTCTCGCTGCTCGCGATCGCCGAGCGGGAAGAGGCGGCACAGGCCAAGGTCAACCCCGAACTGCGTGAAGTGCTGTTCGCGCCCGACCGCGATTCGATCCTCGGCTGGCTGCGCACGCGCCCGCTGCTGCACGTCGACCGTGCGCTGAACTTCGCTCTCGTCCATGCCGGCCTCGCGCCGGGCTGGACGCTGGATCGCGCCGAGCGCGCCGCACGCGAGGTCGAGGCCCGGCTCGCCGGCGACGGGGCCAGGCGCCTGCTGCAGGCGATGTTCGGCAACCGCCCGGATATGTGGTCGCCCAAGCTGCGCGGCGTCGACCGCCTGCGCGCAACGATCAACGTGATGACGCGCATGCGTTTCTGCGACGTGCGCGGCCGCATCGCCTACGGCGAGAAGGGCGCGCCCGGCACCCAGAAACCCGGCCTTTATCCGTGGTTCGAGGTGCCCGGCCGCGTGCACCACGACGTGCGCATCGTCTGCGGCCACTGGTCGACGCTGGGCCGCTTCATGGGCATGGGCGTCTGGGCGATCGACGGCGGCTGCGTATGGGGTGGCGAACTGATCGCGCTGCGGCTCGACGCGGAGGAGCCGCAGTTCGTCGCGATCCAGTCGAAACGCCCCAAACCGGTCGGCAAAGAAGCCGACTGAAACCACCGCTATCCGCGCACCCTTTCGTAATCGACGAAACGGAAGCCGAATTCATGGCGCGCATCGGCAGGATGCGCCTCGCGGAAGGTTTCGTGCCATTGCGCGGGATCGAAGCGCGGGAAATGCGCGTCGGCGTCGCGCGCCGCCGTGTCTATCCAGGTCAAATGCAGCCGCGTCGCGCGCGGCAGCGCAAGCGCATAGACTTCGCCGCCGCCGATCACCATCAGCTCGGCGCCGGCCGCCGCCTCGATCGCCGCATCCAACGAAGCGACCGCACGCTGGTCCGCGAACGGCGCGATGCCGCTGCGCGTCAGCACCAGATTCGGCCTGCCCGGCAGCGCGCGCCCGATCGCGAGCGCGGTCTTGCGTCCCATCAGCACGGGCTTGCCGAGCGTCAGCGCCTTGAAGCGCTTGAGATCGTCGGGCAGATGCCAGGGCATCGCGCCGTCGCGGCCGATGGCGTGGTTGCGGTCGAGCGCGGCGATCAGGGAAATGGATGCGGCCATCAGACGGCAATCGGCGCCTTGATCGCCGCGTGCGACCGGTAGCCTTCGATTGCGATGTCCTCGTAACGGAAATCGTCGATCGAGCGGATCGCGGGATTGAGCCTGAGCGTCGGCAACGGCAACGGCTCGCGCGTCAATTGCTCCCGCGCCTGGTCGAGATGATTTTTATACAAATGCGCATCGCCGAGCGTGTGGACGAAATCGCCGGGCTGCAATCCGCACACCTGCGCGATCATGTGGGTGAGCAGCGCATAGCTGGCGATGTTGAACGGCACGCCGAGGAAGATGTCGCCCGAGCGCTGGTAGAGCTGGCACGACAAGCGGCCTTTGGCCACGTGGAACTGGAACATCGTATGGCAGGGCTGCAAGGCCATCTTCGGCAGGTCCGCGACGTTCCACGCGCTGACGACGAGGCGTCGCGAATCGGGGTTCGTCTTGATCTGCTCGATGACGCCAGCGATTTGGTCGATCGCGCGCCCGTTGGGCGCGCTCCAGGCGCGCCATTGCTTGCCGTACACCGGCCCGAGATCGCCGTTCGCATCGGCCCATTCGTCCCAGATGCCGACGCCGTGTTCCTTGAGATAACCGATGTTGGTATCGCCGCGGAGGAACCAGAGCAGCTCGCGCACGATCGACCGGGTATGCAGCTTCTTCGTCGTCACGAGCGGAAAACCGTCGGCGAGATCGAAGCGCATCTGCCAGCCGAATACCGACAGCGTGCCCGTGCCGGTGCGGTCGGATTTCTCGTCGCCGTGGTCGAGCACATGGCGCAGCAGGTCGAGATACTGGCGCATCAGGCGGCTTCCTTTTTCGGCTCCGCGGGCGGGTTTGCCGCCGCGGCATCGGGCCGCAAGGTCGGCGCGCGGCGCGACAGCCATAGCAGCACAAGTCCGATGACGATCAACGGCAGCGACTGGATCTGCCCCATCGTCAGCCAGCCGAACGCGAGATAGCCGAGCTGCGCGTCGGGAATGCGCACGAACTCGACCGCGAAGCGGAACACGCCGTACATCAGCGCGAACAGCCCCGACACGGCATAGCGCGGCCGCGGCTTCATCGAGAACACGTACAGCGCGGCGAACATCACCACGCCTTCGAGCGCGAATTCGTAGAGCTGCGAGGGATGGCGCGCCTCGCCGTTGAGCTGCCCGGCGAGATACATCCGATGCAGTTCTTCGCGCGTCTTGTTCAGGTTTTCGAGCGAGTTGGGGAAGATCACGCCCCACGGTTCCGTCGTCAGCTTGCCCCAGAGCTCGCCGTTGATGAAGTTGCCGAGCCGGCCGAGGCCGAGCCCGATCGGCACGAGCGGCGCGACGAAATCGATCGTGTCGAAAAAATGGATGCGATTGCGCCGCGACCAGATCCAGCCCGCGAGCAGCACGCCGAGCAGACCGCCGTGGAACGACATGCCGCCGTCCCAGACGCGGAAGATCGCGAGTGGATCGTGCACGATCCAGTCGAGCGACACATAGGACAGCATGTACCAGATGCGCCCGCCGAGGATCACGCCGAGCATCACGTAGAAGGCGAGGTCGGAAAACGCTTCGTAGCTCACCGGCAGCCTGCCCTGCCTGCGCCGGTGATCGCCGAGGAACCACGCGCCGGCGAAGCCGAGCAGGTACATGATGCCGTACCAATGCACGGCGACGGGGCCGAGCGAGAACGCGATCGGATCTATATCGTGGAAATATGGCGACATGCAATTCATGCCGGCAAAGCCGGCATTCCATTGAAGATGCGAGCATATGAAGTTTAACGGATTCGGTTACGCTTGCGGCATGCCCAACCGCCTCGCCGCCGAAACCAGCCCCTACCTGCGCCAGCACGCGGACAACCCGGTCGACTGGTGGCCGTGGACTGCCGAGGCGCTGGCCGCGGCGCGCGCGCAGGACAAGCCGATCCTGCTTTCTATCGGTTACAGCGCCTGCCACTGGTGCCACGTCATGGCGCACGAAAGCTTCGAGGACGAAGCGACCGCGCGGCTCATGAACGAAAAGTTCATTTGTATAAAAGTGGACCGCGAGGAGCGGCCCGACCTCGACAAGATCTACCAGCTCGCCCACCAGGCCCTAACCCGGCGCGGCGGCGGCTGGCCGCTGACCGTGTTTCTCGCGCCCGACGACCTCGCGCCGTTCTACGCCGGCACGTATTTCCCGAAGGAGGCGCGCTACGGCATGCCGCCGTTCGCCTACGTGCTCGAACAGGTGCGCGGCTTCTGGGATGAGCGGCGCGATGCGGTGCGCGCGCAGAACGCGACGTTGCGCGAGTTCCTCGAACATTACGACGCCGGCGAAGCGCATGACGGCACGCTGGACGACGCACCGATCCGCGCAGCGCTCGAACAGATCGAACGCGGCTTCGACCCGGAATACGGCGGCCATCGCGGCGCGCCGAAGTTTCCGCACTGCCCGGAAATGGAACTGCTGCTCGACCTCGGCACGCAACGGGGACGTGCGATGGTCGAACTGACCCTGACCCGCATGGCCGAAGGCGGCATCCACGACCAGATCGGCGGCGGTTTCTGCCGCTACAGCGTCGACGAGCGCTGGGAAATTCCGCACTTCGAGAAGATGCTCTACGACAACGCGCAGTTGCTGCCGCTGTACGCGGACGGCGCCAAGATCGGCGGCGACAACCTTCAATCGGAAGTCGTGCAGCGGTTCACCGAATGGCTGACGCGCGAAATGATCGCCGGGTCGGGAACTTCGAAGCATGGCGCGTTCTACTCCGCGCTCGATGCGGATTCCGACGGCGAGGAAGGCAAGTTCTACGTCTGGGGTCGCGGCGAAGTCCGCGCGCTATTGGACGCGGAGGAATTCGCCTTGATCGAACACCATTACGGCTTCGACCGGCCGCCGAACTTCGAACATCACGTCTGGAATCCGATCGTTGCGCAACCGCTCGAAGCCGTTGCGGATTCATTGAACTTGTCGATGCCGCAGGCCGACGCCCTGCTGTTCAGCGCACGCAAGAAGCTGTTCGCCGCACGCGCCGAACGCATGCGGCCGGCGCTCGACGACAAGATTTTGACCGCATGGAATGCGCTGATGATCGGCGGTCTCGCACGTGCCGCGCATGCGATGGGCAACGCCGCATTCACCGCGCTGGCCGCGAACGCGCTCGAACCCCTGCATGCCGACGCATGGCGCGACGGCCGGCTTTACGCGAGTCTCGACGATCGCGACACGCGCTTGCCGGCCTATCTCGACGATCACGCCTTCCTGCTCGACGCGCTGCTCGATTTTCTGCAGGTGGAATGGAACAACCGTCATCTCGATTGGGCGATCCGTCTCGCCGACATCCTGCTCGAACGTTTCGAGGATCGCGAACACGGCGGCTTCTTCTTCACCGCGCACGATCACGAGAAGCTGATCCAGCGCCCCAAACCTTACGCCGACGAAGCGCTGCCGTCCGGCAACGGCGTCGCCGCACGCGCGCTGCTGCGTCTCGGGCATCTGCTCGGCGAAACGCGTTATCTGGAAGCGGCCGAGCGCACATTGCGTGCAGCTCACGCGACGATGACGCAGATGCCCGCTGCCTGCGCGACGCTGCAGCGCGCGCTCAACGATTTCCTGCATCCGCGCACGCTCGCCGTCGTGCGCTTCGATTCCGTCGAGGAGGACGACGCATGGCGCGCCGCATTGCGTACAGCCAGCAATCCGCGTCGTGTCGATGCATACTTCATTCCGGACTATGCTGGCGATCTGCCCGGTGCAATTGCCGCGCAAACGTACGCCGCCGGCGGCGTCGCCTATGTTTGCCACGGCACGCAGTGTGACCCGCCGATCACCGACGCAGACCGCCTCGCAAGCGCATTTGCTTTGAAAGAAGGAAATCCGGCGAACTAGAGCCGCACCGGCCTGTCCGGCAGCTCGTTCGCGACCGGCGTTCCGTCGGCGGGATAGTGATGGGCGAGGATATCGCTGACCGCCTCGACCGCAGCGACCGCACCGGATTCAAACTCTCCGTTGCCGAAGCGTTCGCGCAGTTGCGCGCAGACCGCCTGCCATTCCGATTCCGGTACGCGCGCCGCGATGCCGCGATCGGCGACAATCTCGATCGCGTGATCCGCCACGAGCACATAGATCAGCACGCCCGAATTGTGTTCGGTGTCCCACACGCGCAGATGCGCGAACACCTCCTGGGCGCGCTCTCGCGCGCTGCGGCCACGCAGCAGTTCGCCGAACGACAGCGCGCCTTCGATCGCGAAGCAGACCTGGCCCTTGTGCCACGCTTCGCCGGCGGCAATCGCGCGCTGGATCACATCGAGCGTGCTGTCCGGAAAGCGCCGGCGCGCAGCGCCTTCGGAAACGAGATGCCTGGCCAGACGTGCGATGCCCATGTCACCAACTCCCGGAGGCGCCGCCGCCTCCGAACGAACCGCCGCCGCCGCTGAACCCGCCGCCTCCCCCGCCGCCTCCGAAACCGCCACCGCCGAAGCCTCCGCCCGGGAAACCGCCCCAGCCGCCCCCGCGGTTGGCGAGGCCGCCACCGCCGCCGCCGAGCAGGCCGAGGACGAGGCCAACGACGCCGAGCCCGATCGTCAGCGGCACGATGCCGCCGGACATCAACCATGCGGCGCCGCTGCCCACGAGCGCGGTGAGGCCGCCGCGCGGCGGCGCCGACAGGCCACCGAACAGCGAGCGCGCGAACAGGATGGCGAACACGGCGAAAATGGCGGCATTGAACGGATCGCTGTCGCCGGACGAAGATTTGCGCTCGTCGGTCAACGGCGGCGGCAACGGCTCGCCCTGGATCAGCTTGGTCAGCGCATCGGTTGCGTCGTGGATGCCGCCGAAGAAATCACCGCTGCGGAACTTCGGCGTGATGTATTCGCGGATGATGCGCGCGCCGGCGGCATCGGGAATCGCACCCTCGAGGCCGCGGCCCACTTCGATGCGCACGCGCCGGTCGTTCTTGGCGACGATCAGGATCACGCCGTCGTCGGTGCCCTTGCGGCCGAGCTTCCAGGCGTCGCCGACACGGATGCCGTATTGCGCGATGTCCTCGGGCTGTGTCGTCGGCACGATGAGGACGCCGAGTTGCGAGCCCTTGCTCTGCTCGAGCGCGGTCAGCTCGCTTTCCAGTTGCTGCTGTTGTTGCGTATCGAGCGTGCCGGTCAGGTCGGTGACATGTGCCTTGAGCGGCGGCACCGACTGCGGGTCGCCTTCGGCTGCTCGCACCACGGGTGCGATCAGGAGCAACAGGCACAGGAAAGCCAAACACAAACCGACGCGGACGGAAGCGGAAAAGAAATCCGCACGCATCCGTGTCGATCCGTGTCCGGTGGTGTTTTTCACACCGCTGCGATCAATGCGCGGGCTGGGCGGGCGGCTGCGCCGGCTGGGCCGCAGGCTTGCCGAAATCCACGGTCGGCGCGGTCGAGATCGCCTTCTCGTTTTCGACCGTGAAATTGGCCTTGGGCTTGTAGCCGAACATCATCGCGGTGAGGTTCTGCGGGAAGCTGCGCGCGAAGGTGTTGTAGTCCTGGATCGTGTCGATGTAGCGCTTGCGCGCGACGGCGATGCGGTTCTCGGTGCCTTCGAGCTGCGCCTGCAGGTTCTGGAACAGGCCGTCGGCCTTGAGGTTCGGATAGTTCTCCGACACGGCCATCAGGCGCGACAGCGCGCTCGACAGCTCGCCCTGGGCCTGCTGGAACGCCTTCATCTTGTTCTCGTCGGTGAGATCGTCGGCGTTGAGCGTGATCTTGCCGACGCTGGCGCGCGCGTTGGTCACCGCTTCGAGCGTCGACTGCTCGTGCTCGGCGTAGCCCTTGACCGTGTTGACCAGGTTCGGCACGAGGTCGGCGCGGCGCTGGTACTGGTTGACCACTTCGGACCAGGCGGCCTTGGCGGCCTCGTCCTTGGACTGGAATGCGTTGTATCCGCAGCCGGATAATACCAACGCGGCGATCAAAAGCAGTGCGATGCGTTGCAGGTGCATGGTCTTACCCCTCCGATGGATGGCAACGGGAGCATCATACCGAATGCGCCTGCGCGTTGCGCAAGCGGCAGGTCAGGTCGGGGGCGGCTTCTGGTTCTTCGCCACCCACAGGTTGAGCACCTCGACTACGGCCGAAAATGCCATCGAGCCGTAGATGTAGGCGCGCGGAACGTGCACGTCGACGCATTCCGCCACGAGCACGCCGCCGATCAGCACGATGAAGGCCAGCGCGAGCATGCGGATCGCCGGATTGTTGTCGATGAACTCGCCGACCGGCGTTGAGGCGAACAGCATCACCGCAACGGCGAGGATGATCGCGCCGACCATGACCGGGATGTTGCGCACCATGCCCACCGCGGTGATCACCGAATCGATCGAAAACACGATGTCGATCACCGCGATCTGCGCGATGACCCAGGCGAAGCCCGCGACCGCGGCGCTGGCCACCACCTCGCTGTGCTTGCCGCGGATCGCGTCGGCGATCTCCATGAGGCCCTTGACGATGAGGAAGGCGCCGCCGCCGCCGAGGACGAGGTCGCGCACCGAGATGACCTTGCCGAACAAGGTGAACAACGGCATGTGCTTGTCGTCCATGCGCGCGAAATGGGCGAGCGTAACGAGCAGCGCGATGCGCGTGAGGCAAGCGAAGGCGAGTCCGACCTTGCGCGCGAGCGCGCGCCGCTCGGCGGGCAGGCGGCCGACCGCGATCGAGATGAAGACGAGGTTGTCGACGCCGAGAACGATCTCGAGCGTGGACAGGGTGAACAGTGCGATCCAGAGCTCAGCGTCCAAAATCTCGTCTTCCTCTTGATGAGCCTCTATCCGTTCGCGCGGGACGCAGCCCGCGCGGCGAGCGGAGCCGAAGCGCTCTGGCCGCCCTTCGACTTCGGCCCTGCGGGCCTACGCCCAAGCTGGACGCAACCGCATTGGTCTAGGTCGCAGCGTGCTGCCACAAAATCAAGCCCCAGCACAACACCACGTTCAGCATGAGCAGGAACACGGCCGCAGACCCCATATCCTTGGCGCGGCCGGCCAGTTCGTGGAACTCGGGCGTGGTCTTGTCGACCACGGCCTCGATCGCGGAGTTCAGAATCTCCGCGGCGAGAACGAGGACCAGGCAACCCGCCAGCATTGCCTTCTCGACCGCGCCGTGTCCGAACCACAGCCCGAGCGGGAACAGTACGATCGAAAGATACACTTCGAGGCGGAACGAGGCTTCGAACGTCCAGCTCGCGTGCAAGCCCTTGAGCGACCAGCCCAGCGCCTTGTAGATCTGCCTCGGGCCGCGCGGTTCGGTGCTGGGCATTCCCCCTCCCCTGCGACGCGCGTTCAGACGCCGGTCGCGACCGCGGTGTCGGCGGCGTGCAGGTGCGTGCGTCCGCGCCAGGCGAGGTCGAGATCCTTCGCCGCCTTCACGTCGTCGAGGCGGCGCACGGGCTGGGTCACCGGCGCATCCTTCATCTTCTGCGGATCGGTCGCGGCGAGCCCGAGCAGGTCGCCCATGACCTCGACGAATTCGTCGAGCGTCTCCTTCGACTCGGTTTCGGTCGGCTCGATCAGCAGGCATTCGGGCACGAGCAGCGGGAAGTAATTGGTCGGCGCATGGATGTCGCGATCGAGCAGGCTCTTGGAAAAATCGAGCGCGGTGACGCCGCTCTGCTTCTTCTGCTTCGACACGGTGACGATGAATTCGTGGCTCGCGCGGCGGTTCGGATAGGCGAGATCGTAGCCCTTCTCGGCGAGCCGGCGCGCGAGATAGTTCGCGTTGAGCGTCGCGTACTCGGCCACGCGCGGCATGCCTTCGCGGCCGAGCAGACGCGCGTAGACGTAGGCGCGCAGCAGCACGCCCGCATTGCCGGCGAAGCTCGTGAGGCGGCCGATCGACAACGGGCGGTCCTTCTTGCGGATCCAGCCGTAGCGGCCGTCGGCGCGCTTCTCGACCATCGGAATCGGCAGGAACGGTTTCAGTCGCTCCGACACGCCGACCGCGCCCGCGCCAGGACCGCCGCCGCCGTGCGGCGTCGAAAACGTCTTGTGCAGGTTCATGTGGATCGCGTCGAAACCCATGTCGCCCGGACGCACCTTGCCGAGGATCGCGTTGAGGTTGGCGCCATCGTAGTAGAGCAGCCCGCCGGCTTCGTGCACGAGTCTGGCGATCTCGACGATGCGACGCTCGAACACGCCGATCGTCGACGGGTTGGTCAGCATGATGCCGGCCGTTTTCGGTCCGAGCACCTTCTTCAGCGCCTCGACGTCGATGTCGCCGTCGGCCTGCGTCGTAATCTCGCGCACCGTGCAGCCGCACATCGTCGCCGTCGCGGGATTGGTGCCGTGCGCGGCGTCGGGGACGATGATCTCGGTGCGTTCGAGATCGCCGCGATGCTTGTGGTAGGCCATGATCATCGCCACGCCGGCGAACTCGCCCTGCGCGCCGGCCATCGGCGCCAGCGAGACGCCGCCTTTCATGCCGGTGACGTCGGCGAGGATTTCCTGCAAGTCGTGCATGCAGGCCAGAAAGCCCTGCGACTTCGACTCGGGCGCATACGGGTGGCGCGCGAGGAAACCGTCGAGCATCGCGAGCGAATGGCACGCGCGCGGGTTGTACTTCATCGTGCACGAGCCGAGCGGATAGAACTGCGTGTCGATCGAGAAATTCTTGCGCGACAGGTTGGTGTAATGGCGCACGACCTGAAGCTCGGAGACTTCGGGCAGGCCGATCGGCGTCGTGCGGCGGAACCGTTCGGGCAGGTCGGCGGGGACGGCGGCCTTGGCCGGAATCTGCGCAGCCGCGCTGCGGCCGGGTTGCGACAGTTCGAAGATCAGCATGGATGCGGGCAGCGGGATTTAGCGAAGGTGACGTATGATGCCACAAGATTCCCCCTGCCCGCCCCCCGGCCCTCCATGCCCGAATTCCTCCGCATCGTCCTGCTCGGCATCATCGAAGGCATCACCGAATTCCTGCCGATCTCCTCGACCGGCCATCTGCTCGTCGCCGAGCACTGGCTCGGCGCGCGCAGCGAGATGTTCAACGTCGTCATCCAAGCCGGCGCGATCCTCGCCGTCGTGCTGATCTACCGCCAGCGCCTGTGGCAGCTTGCGACGAGTTTCCACAAACCGGAAAACCGCGACTACGCGCCGAAGCTGATCGCCGCGTTCCTGATCACCGCCGCGCTCGGCTTCGTCATGACCGGGCTCGGCTTCAAGCTCAAGGACGACATCACGCCGATCGCCTGGGCGTTCGTCATCGGCGGATTGTGGATGATCGCCGCCGAGCATTTCGCCGCGAAGCTGCGCGATTCGGCGACCATCACGTGGAAGGTCGCGATTCTCGTCGGCCTCGCCCAGGTCGTCGCCGCGATCTTTCCCGGCACCTCGCGCTCGGCGGCGACGATCTTCGTCGCGATGCTCGCCGGCGCCAGCAACCGCGCCGCGGCGACCGAATTCGCCTTCCTCGTCGGCATCCCGACCATGTTCGCCGCGTCGGGCTACGAACTGCTCAAGGCGACGAAGGCCGGGGAAGGCCACGAGGACTGGGGCGCGCTCGCGCTCGGCTTCGTCGTCTCGATGGTCGTCGCGTTCGCCGCGGTGAAGTGGCTGCTCGGCTTCATCCGCACGCATCGCTTCACGCCGTTCGCGCTTTACCGCATCGCGCTCGGCATCACCCTGCTCGCAGTTCCGTTCGCCGGCGCCTGAGCGGCAGGCCGCGCCCGCACTCCATCAGCCCGACGATGTGCCGCGGCCGGCGCGCGCGAACGCAGCGCGCACTTCGGCATAGGGTTTCAGTTCCTCGCGTATCCAGCGCTGGCATTCGGGACCGAACATGCGCTCGAACTTGCGCGCCGGCACGACCAACTCGCCGCTGAGCGCCTGGCGCTTCCACGGCTCGCGCGCGATGCGCGCAAGCGGCTCGGTGATGCGACCGGGGCGCTCGGGTATGGACACCCCCACGAATTCGCAAATGCGCGCGTACTCGCCGGCGAAATCGTCGATCAGGTCCTCGTAGAACACGATGCAATGATCGGGATGGCCGGCATGGCGCTCGTGGATTTCCATCGCGGCGTTCCAGTACGCGATCCAGTACGGAATGCTCTTGTCGAAGGCCAGGCCCTTCATCTCGTGCTGGTAACGCAGGCAGGCGTCGATCAGCGAGGCGACGACTTCCTCGCCGTTGCGCAGGATGTGCACGAATTTCGGATTCGGCACGTGTTCGGCGATCGTGTCGATGTGGAAAACGTGGCTGGGCGTCTTCTCGATCCACACCGACCTGCCGCGCGCCAGACTCACCTCGTCGAGCAAAGCGACGAAGTCGCGCACGTAGCCCGACAGGCGATAGCGCAGGCGCGGGCGCTTTTCGCGCATGTCGAGCGTCTGCGCCAAGTCGGCGAACACGCGCCGGATACCGCGATGACGGTGCAGACCGGGAACTCCGCGGCGCCTTAGCATGCGCATGCAAAGGCGGCCGTCGGCGATGCACAGGTCGGGCTTGCCCGGAACGACATGCTCGAACAACGCGGTTTCCGGCATCGAAAGAATCTGCGGGTGCGCGGCTAGCGCGGCCTGCAGGAAGGTCGTCCCCGAGCGCGGGCAGCCGACGATGAACACATGGCCCGGCGTAGCCGCGGCCGGCGTCGCGGCAGTCGCGAGCATCGTCCCCAGCCACGAGCGCTGTCGCACCGCCGCACTCATCGTCGGCACTCCGCGCGGTCCGGTGCCGGGCATGGATCCGCCGCATCGTCCGGCCGTGGAAAACGTCTGCCCCGCATTTGCTGCATTCCCGTGAAACGCCACGGGGCGACTATACGCAGCGGGATGTATCGAGAACGTTCAAAAAAAAGAAAATCCGGCAAACAAATGTAAAGCAAATTCGCAGTCGCGCTGCGATCCGCGACAGCGCGATGCGGCAACGCTATAGTGCGGCCATGAGCGACGCGAAAATCCTGCTGGCCGACGACGACGAAGAACTCAGCCAGTTGCTCAGCGACTTCCTCGCGCGCGAGGGCTTCCAGGTCGAGGTTGCCGAGGACGGCAACGCGGCGCTGCAGAGACTCGCCGACGAAAGCTACGAGGCGATGATCCTCGACGTGATGCTGCCGCAGAAATCCGGCATCGACGTGCTGCGCGAACTGCGCCGCTCCTCGCAGTTGCCGGTGCTGATGCTGACCGCGCTCGGCGAGGACATCGACCGCATCCTCGGCCTCGAACTGGGCGCCGACGACTACGTGCCGAAGCCGTGCAATCCGCGCGAGATCGCCGCGCGCCTGCGCGCGATCCTGCGCCGCACGCGCGGCGATGCGGACTCGCATCTCGGCGACCTGACCCTCGGCCCGGTGCGGCTCGCGGCGGCGGCGCGCACGGTCAGCGTGCGCGGCGAGCCGGTCGCGCTGACCGGCACCGAGTTCAACATCCTCGCCCTGCTCATGCGCGAGGCCGGCCGCGTGGTCGGCAAGGACGCCATCGCCCAGACCGTGCTCGGCCGCACGCTGCGCCCGTTCGACCGCAGCATCGACGTGCACATCTCCAAGCTGCGCCGCAAGCTCGGCCCCGCGGCCGACGGCGATTCGCTGATCCACACGATCCAGCGCGGCGGCTACCTGTTCCGCGTGGTCGACGAGAGCTGACGCCGTGCGGCGTCTGTTCTGGCGCATCTTCGCCCTGTTCTGGACCGGCACCCTCGTGCTGATCCTCACGATCGCCTGGAGCACCTCGTACACGTTCGAGAACGAGCAGATCCCCGGCCTCGGCATCACGCGCATGGAATCGGTGCTCAACGACCAGTTGCGCGGCGCAGCCCGTGCGCTGCACGACGGCGGCCTCGCAGCGCTGCGCGAGGTGGAACGCGGCGCGAAGGACCGCGGCATCACCCTGTACGTGCTCGACGCGGACAACCGCGACATCCTCGGCAAGAAGATCGCGCCCGGCATCGCCGAGGAAATCGCCGGCGCGATCGCCGACGAGCAGGGCCTGCATTCGCGCCGCGCACGCATGCGCACGATCTCGCTGCCCGACGACCAGCGCTACACCGCCGTCGCCGCCTACCTGCATTCGGCGATGCTGCGCATGCTCAACCGGCGCCCGACCTATTTCTGGGATCAGGTCGTCATCGCCAGCATCATCAGCGCGCTGTTCTCGCTGATCCTCGCCGCCTACATCGCCGCGCCGCTGTCTCGCATCCGCGCCGGCGCGCGGCGCGTCGCCGGCGGCGACCTCGACGCGCGCGTCGGCGCGCTCAAGTTCGGGCGCAGCGCGGAAATGCTCGCGCTGGCCAACGAGTTCGACGGCATGGCCGCGCGCCTGAAGGAACTCGTCGAAGGCCAGCGCCGCCTGATCCGCGACGTTTCGCACGAGATGCGCTCGCCGCTCGCGCGCCAGCGCGTCGCGCTCGAACTCGCGCGCGCGCAAGTGCCCGGCGGCGACGCCAAGCTGCAGCTCGACCGCATCGAGCGCGAGTCCGAACGGCTCGAGGAGATGATCGCACAGGCGATCCAGCTCTCGCGCATGGAAACGGCGCCGCCGCTCAAGGCGGACGCGGTCGCGCTCGATGCGCTCGTCGCCGACATCGTCGCCGACGCGGCGTTCGAGGCGCAGGCGCGCAATTGCTCCCTGCTGATCCAGCAGAACGCGCCGCTCACGGTACAGGCCGAGGCCGACCTGCTCGGCAGCGCGATCGAGAACGTCGTGCGCAACGCGGTCAACTACACGCGCGCCGATTCGACCATACGCATCCGCCTCGACCGCGTCGAACGCGAGGCGCGGCTGCGCGTCGCCGATGCGGGACCCGGCGTGGACGGATCCGACCTCGCGCGCATCTTCGAACCGTACTACCGCACCGACGACGCGCGCGCGCGCAAGAGCGGCGGCTCCGGCCTCGGCTTGGCCATCGCCAAGCGCGCGATCGAGCGCCAGGGCGGCCGCATCCGCGCGAGCAACGTCGCCAGCGGCGGCCTGGAAATCGAGATCCGCCTGCCGTTGTCCACGGCAGCCTGACGATGCGATCCATGCTCGCCGCGAAAGCACGCAGCGCAAATTGACTCCCGCCCCTGATTTGGCGCTATGCTGAATCGTCGCAACCCCGGTGCCGCGCCCTTTCGCCGTGAAACCCGCGCTACAACTCCGCCTGCACCAGCAGCTTTCGCTGACGCCGCAATTGCAGCAGGCGATCAAGCTACTGCAGATGTCGAGCATCGAGCTCGAGGTCGAGTTGCGCCAGGTGATCGAATCCAATCCGCTGCTGGAACTCGAGGAAGCGTCCGACGGCGACGACGAATTCGCGAGCGAAACCGAATTCCCCGAAACCGAAGGCGCCGACGACGACGGCGAGCGCGCGGAAGCGTCCGGCGCGGACGACGACACGCGCGAAGTCGACGACTTCGAGCTCGCCGGCGACTTCGAGGACGACGGCAGCGACTACGGCAACCCGAAACCGGTCGACGACGACGGCCTCGAAAAACAGGAGGCCCAGCCCGAAGACCTGCGCGACCACCTGCTCTGGCAGCTCAACCTCACCGCGCTGTCGCTGCGCGATCGCGCGATCGGCACCGCAATCATCGAAGCCGTCGACGAAGACGGCTACCTGCACGAGGACGCCGAATCGCTGTGCGCCTCGCTGACCGGAGCGCTCACGCCGGGCGGCAACGCCGTCGCGGCCGCCGAGGTCGAGGCGATGCGCCACCGCATCCAGTGTTTCGATCCGATCGGGGTCGCCAGCCGCAACCTCGCCGAATGCCTGCGCGCACAGCTCGATGCGTTCGATCCCGCCACGCCGGGACTGAACGCGGCGCGCGAAATCGTCGCCGGCCATCTGGACGTGCTCGCGCGCAACGATCGCGAGCGCCTGGCCCGGCAGCTGCACGTCGATGCCGCCACGATCGACCTCGCCATCGCCCTGATCCGCTCGCTCGATCCCAAGCCCGGCGCCAGGTACAACTCCGCCCCGCCCGAATTCGTCGCGCCCGACGCCTACGCGCGCCGCGTGAACGGACGCTGGGCGGTGTCGCTGAGCCCGCACTGCCAGCCGCAATTGTCGATCAACCGCCACTACTCCGGCCTGATCGCGCGCGCGCAGCGCGACGACGCGCAATACCTGCGCGGCCAGTTGCAGGAAGCGCGTTGGTTGATCAAGAGCCTGGCCACGCGCGCCGAAACGATGCTCAAGGTCGCCAGCGCAATCGTGCGCGCGCAGAGCGCGTTCCTCGACTTCGGTCCCGAAGCGATGCGCCCGCTCGTGCTGCGCGACATCGCCGACGAGATCGGCATGCACGAGTCCACCGTTTCGCGCATGACCACGCGCAAGTACCTGCATACGCCGCGCGGCACGTTCGAATTCAAGTTCTTCTTCTCCTCCGGCGTCGGCACGGTCGACGGCGGCGCGGCCTCGGCGACGGCGATCCAGGCGATGATCAAGAAACTGATCGACGAGGAAATTCCGCGCAAGCCGCTGTCCGACCAGGCGCTCGCGGCCGAGCTGAACCGCCGCGGCATCGAAGTCGCGCGCCGCACCGTGGCAAAGTATCGCGAGGGTATGAACATTCCTTCTTCTTCCGAACGCGGACGCTTGTGTCTGGCGGCCTCCGCGCTATGATCGGATCGGCATTCAACGGACAACGGAGGCAACGCGGAACCAACGACTAATGGCATCGGTCTGAATTCAGGCCCGTCGTCGTCGACGGGCGTCGTGAAACTCCATCACCTGAGGATTTCGTCATGCAGATCACCGTCAGTGGGCATCAAGTCATCGTCACCCCCGCCCTGCGCGATTACGCCGAATCGAAGCTCGGACGCATCGTCCGCCATTTCGAACAGGTGCACGCCGCCGTCGTGGTCCTCTCCGTCGAAAAACTCTTCCAGAAAGCGGAAGCCACGGTGCACTGCGCCACCAACAAGACCATCCACGCCGACGCCGACGGGGCCGACCTCTACGCCGCGATCGACGGCCTCGCCGACAAGCTCGACCGTCAGGTCAAGAAGCACAAGGAAAAACTCAAGAGCCATCGCCGCGACGACGTACGCGAAGCGCGCTACGCGAGCTGACGCAGCGGTGCCGGTCGCGCAGGAAAACGCGGCTTTGCCAATCTCCGTCGACGATGGTTTGCCGCCGGATGCGATGAGGCGGCGGCGCATTGTGTTGCGCTCTCGCTGGCCGTCATTCCGGCGAAAGCCGGACTGCGCAGGCAGGGATGCCGAAGCGAACATTCGCGCAGCGAATGGCCCGAAGGGCACGCGGCAGGAATGCCGCGTGTAATCCAGCACCTTGGCCTTTGCTCGTCATTCCAGCGAAAGCGGGAATCCAGCTTTTGCTCTGGCTCTTGATTCTGTTCTGACCGCATCCGTTCGCCTTTCCGCGCGCGTCCGGCGCGCGGGTCACTTTCTCTTGCTTGTGCAAGAGAAAGTAACCAAAGAGAACACACCCCGGATGCCGCGCTCGCAGCTACGCTGCGAGTCCGCGAGGTCAGGCCGGGGTTCGTTGAACGCACGTCCGTGTGCGTACAACGAACTCGCGCGCATCGTGCGCGCGACCCTGCGGGCGTTTCCGTCCTGCCCTCGCCGCGGCAAACGGGGACCCGAAGATCACGAGCCAGATCACGAGCCAGATCAAGAGCTTCGACGTGTGGAGTGCTTTTGATTTTGCTTCTGCGCGCAGGAGCGCGCTGCTCTGGCTTTCGGGTCCCCATTGCATTGCGGCGGCAGCGGACGGAAGAGCCCGCAGGGGCGGCGCGAGGGATCGCGCCGACTTCGCTGCCTGCACAGGGACGTGCAGTCAGCGAAGCCCGGCCGCTGACGCGGACCTTTCGGGCAGGATGCCCGAAAGGCGCAATGCTCTGGGGCGTGTTTCTTTGCTTCCTTTCTTTGCACGAGCAAAGAAAGGAAGACGCTCGCCCGTAGGGCGAGTGGAAGCTTCGCTCTTGATCCCGCAAGAAACCAAAGATCAAAAGCAGGAACTAGATTACAAACTGCATCCGCAGTTTGCCCTTCGGGCCATTCGCTGCGCGAATGTTCGCTTCGGCTTCCTGCCTGCGCAGTCCCGCCTTCGCGGGAATGACGAGCAAAAGATCGAGCTGCCGAGAGGAGCGAAAACACACCTCCCCCGGCGAAACTGGCAGAATGGCGCCAGCGAAACCCTTCCCCACGTCATGGAACGTCTCACCGCCCGCGAACTGTTCGACAAAGTGTCCGAGCGCCTTGCGCTGCGCTGGGTCGCGGGCGAGGCGGGCGAGAAGCGCGTGATCGCGCCGGCGGAAAAGCAGGCGCGGCGCCCCTCGCTCGCCGGCTACCTCAACATCATCTATCCGAACAAGATCCAGATCATCGGCAGCGAAGAGCTGAACTGGCTCAACAATCTCGATGCGCGCGAGCGCTGGGAAGCGGTCGAACGCATCATCGCGTTCCGGCCCACGGCGCTGATCGTGACCAAGGGCCAGGACGTGCCCGCCGACGTGCTCACTGCGGCGGACGAGAGCAATACGCCGATCTGGCTCAGCCCCAAGCGCGGCCACGAGTTGCTGACCTACCTGCAATACCATCTCGCGCGGCTGCTTGCGCGCCGCGTCACGCTGCACGGCGTGCTCATGGAGGTGTATTCGATCGGCGTGCTGATCACGGGGGAGTCGGGTTCGGGCAAGAGCGAACTCGCGCTCGAACTGATCACGCGCGGCCATCGCCTCATCGCCGACGACGCGCCCGAGTTCACCCAGATCGCGCCCGACGTGATCGACGGCTCGTGCCCGGAGATTCTGCAGGACCTGCTCGAAGTGCGCGGCCTCGGCATCCTCAACGTGCGCGAGATGTTCGGCCAGACCTCGGTGAAGCCGTCGAAATACCTGCGCCTGATCGTGCACCTCGCCACGACGAAGAAAGTCGATGGCGACGACGGCGGCCTGGAGCGCATTTACGGCGACAACAGCTACCGCGAAATCCTCGACACCAAGGTGCCGCAGACCACGATTCCGGTCGCCGCAGGCCGCAACCTCGCCGTGCTCGTCGAGGCTGCCGTGCGCAACCACATGCTCAAGACCAAGGGCATCGATCCGGCGCAGACCTTCCTCGACCGCCAGGCGCACCAGATGCTGCGCCAGTCGCCGTGGTGAACCCGATGACCGCAGGCGAAAAAGTGGAGAAAGCGCACAATGCCGCATCGCGCCTCGTCGTGATCAGCGGCATGTCGGGTGCGGGCAAGACGATCGCGCTGCGCGCGCTCGAAGACCTCGACTACTACTGCGTCGACAACCTGCCGGCCGCGCTGATGTCCGCGTTCGTCGCCGCGACCACCGTCGGCGATCCGGGTCTGCATCCGCGCCTCGCCGTCGGCATCGACGTGCGCAACCGCAGCGAGGATCTGCAGCGCGTGCCGGCGGTTCTTTCCGAACTGGCGCGCCAGGGCATCGAATACGAATTGATCTTCCTCGACGCGCCCGACGAGGTGTTGTTCAAGCGCTACTCGGACACGCGCCGCCGCCATCCGCTGACCGGCGACGGCCTGTCGCTGAGCGAGGCGATCGCACTTGAACGCAAACGCCTCAAGCCCGTTTCGGTGATCGCCAACCGCGTGATCGACACGGGCAACCTCAACGTCCACCAGTTGCGTCGCCTCATGGCGACCGAACTGGGCATGGTCGGCGGCGAACTGTCGCTGCTGTTCGAATCGTTCGCCTACAAGCGCGGCGTGCCGGCCGACGCGGATTTCGTCTTCGACGCGCGCTGCCTGCCCAACCCGCACTGGGACGCGCGCGTGCGTCCGCTGTCGGGGCGCGACACGGCGGTGAAGGAATGGCTCGCGGCCAAGCCCGAAGTGGCGCAATACCTCGCGGAAGTGACCGCTTTCCTCGATACCTGGCTGCCGCGCTTCGAGGCCGACAACCGCTCCTATGTGACGATCTGCATCGGTTGCACTGGCGGCCGCCACCGCTCGGTGTACCTTGCGGAGAAACTCGCCGAACACTTCCGCGCGACGCGCGAGCAGGTGCTGACCTTCCACCGGGAACTGGAATGATGGCAGTAGGCGTTCTCCTGCTCACCCACGAAAGCATGGGCGACGCATTGATCGAAACTTCGCGCCACCTGCTCGGCAAGATCAGCCTCAAGGTCGACGCGCTCGCGATTCCGCCCGGCGCCGACATCGACTTCGCGATGGAGGCGACCGCTTCGCGCATTCGTGCGCTCGACTCCGGCGGCGGCGTGCTCGTGCTCACCGACGTTTTCGGCGCGACGCCGAGCAACGTGCTCGACCGCATCGCGCCGACGGGCGTGGCGACCAAGCGCGTTTCCGGCCTCAATCTGCCGATGCTGTTGCGCGTGTTGAACTATCCCGAACAGAGCTTGTCCGAACTCGCGCAAACCGCGGAACAAGGCGGGCGGGCCGGAATCAAGATCGACTGAAGGCGCAAGGATCACGGATGCTCGAACGCGAAATCACCATCAGCAACAAACTCGGCCTGCATGCGCGCGCCTCGGCCAAGCTCGTGCAATCGCTGCAGGGCTACAAGGCCAACGCTTTCCTGATTTTCAAGGGCCGCGAGGTGAACGCGAAGAGCATCATGGGCGTGATGATGCTCGCGGCCGGCGTCGGCAACCTGATCACGCTGCGCACCGACGGCGCCGACGAGGAAGCGGCGATGGACGCCATGGTCGATCTGTTCAACCGCAAGTTCGACGAAGGCGCATGAGCGGCCGCCTCGTCCTGCCCGGAACCGCCGCCGCCAAAGGCATGGCGCTCGGCCGCGCGCGCCTCGTCCAGCCCAACCAGATCAGCGTCGACGAGCGCCCGCTGCCGGCCGACGAAGTCGAAGCCGAAGTCGCCAAGCTCGCCTCCGCGCTCGCCGCGGCGCGCTCCGAACTCGCCGCGCTGCGCGACAAGCTGCACGGCGCGCTGTCGCACGAGGTCGGCGAGTTCATCGACGCGCACAGCATGATCCTCGACGACCCCGAGCTCGTCGACGGCCTCTACGACCTGATCCGCACCGCGCGCCTGCGCGCGAGCGCGGCGCTCAAGGTGCAGCGCGACCGTCTCGTCGCCGCGTTCGACGCGATCGACGACCCCTACCTGCGCAGCCGGCGCGAGGACGTCGACCACGTCATCGGCCGCGTGCAGGGCGAACTGACGCGCGACAAGACCCCGGCCGAGCGCCAGATCGCCGCGCGCGTCGGCACGATCCTCGTCAGCGACACCGTGGCGCCGGCCGAACTCGCGCAGATGCGCGAGGCCGGCGTGCTCGCGCTGGTCACGACCGCGGGCAGCCCGCTCTCGCACAGCGCGATCCTCGCGCGCTCGATGCGCATGCCGATGCTGGTCGGCGTGCACGACGCGCTCAAGGAAATCTCCGACGACGACCTGATCCTCGTCGACGGCCGCAGCGGCCAGGTCGTCGTGCATCCCACCGCGCAGGACCTGACGGTCTACCGCAACTACCAGCGCGAGCAGGCGCGCAGCGCCGACGAACTCTCGCGCCTGCGCGGCGCGCGCACGCTGACGCGCGACGGGGTCGAGATCCGCCTCTACGCGAATGCGGAACAGGCCGCCGACATCGCCCAGGCGCACGCGCTCGGCGTCAGCGGCGTCGGCCTCTACCGCACGGAATTCCTGTTCCTGCAGCGCGGCGACGCGCCGGGCGAGGAAGAACAGTTCGCCGCATACCGCGAGCTCGTGCTCGGCATGGGCGGCCTGCCGGTGACGATCCGCACGCTCGACCTCGGCGCCGACAAGGCCGACTCGTCGGGCATCGCGCTGACCGACGAGGACAACCCCGCGCTCGGCGTGCGCGGCGTGCGCCTGTCGATGAAGCGCCCGCATCTGTTCGCGACGCAATTGCGCGCGATCCTGCGCGCGAGCCGCTACGGCCCCGTGCGCATCCTCGTGCCGATGGTGACGACGGCAGAGGAAATCGTCGCCGCGAAGTCCCTCGCCGCGCATTGCGCACGCGAGTTGCGCACCGAAGGCCACGAGATCGCCGACCATTACGAGTTCGGCGCGATGATCGAAGTGCCCGCCGCCGCGATCGCATTGTCCACGCTGCTGCGCCATCTCGATTTCGTCTCGATCGGCACCAACGATCTCACCCAGTACATCCTCGCCGCCGACCGCGGCAACGACGCGCTCGGCGTGCTGCACGACCCGTTGCATCCGGCCATGCTCAAGCTGCTCGCGCAGGCGATCGCCACCGGCCAGCGCGCGAAGAAATCGGTCGCGCTCTGCGGCGAAATGGCCGGCGACACGCGCTACACCGCGCTGCTGCTCGCGCTCGGCCTCACCGATTTTTCGATGCACCCCTCCTCGCTGCTCGAAGTGCGCCAGAAAATTGCGCACAGCAACCACAAGGCGCTGCGCGCCGCGGCCAAGGCCCTGCTGCGCGCACAGTCGCGCGCGGGCATCGAGCGTGTTCTGGCGCAATTTGATCTGCTATGAAAATTGCTTTCAGGAATTTACACGCTGCCGGGCATGTTTTCCGCCATCCCCTGGCATGCAATGTTTCCAACTTAGCAATCGTTCGTTCCGAGCGTAGGCGCAAAGCAGAAAAATCGAAGGACCCAAAGCATTTCCCGGACTGCTCCGCATGCGACCTGATACCCGAGGGGCTCGAGTAATGGGCCGCAATTTCAAACTCATCTGCCTTGCGGTAATTGCCTGCACCATGGCAGGGCTGTTGCTGGCCGGGCTGCTTTCCGGGCACACCGCGTTCGGCACGGGTGGGATGGATCGCATCGAGCACTTCCTTGATTCCACTTCAAGGGCAGGCACAGGCGGTTTCCTCGTCGTCGTCGCGCTGCTGGTGCTGATTGCTTTCACTGGATTCCTGCCGGCTTCGTTGATAGGTATCGTGAGCGGATCGATTTACGGATTGCTCGTCGGATTTCTCGTTTCGGCGCTGGCAACGCTGGCGGGAGCCTGGATTTCCTTCTTGGTGAGCCGGAGCCTGTTCCGGAAGGCATTCGAACGGCTATTCATCCGGCGCGCACGCCTTCGCCATATCGGCGACGAAGTGGTCAAGGGAGGATGGCGATTCGTCTGCCTGCTGCGCATGTCTCCCATCATGCCGTTCGCACTCACCAGCTACGCGTTGGGGCTGTCCGCCATCACGGCACGCGATTACATGCTCGGTACCCTCGCATCGCTGCCGGCGCTGTTGGGCTATGTCTGCATCGGTTGGTTCGCGCGACAGAGCATGAGCACCCGATCCATCGACGTCGGTTATTTGCAATGGACGATTCTCGGAGCAGGCATCGCGGCCACCGTCTTCCTGACGCTGTACGTGAAGCGCGTCGTCTCTCGGGCGCTCTCGTTGCATCCGTAGCCGATTGGGAGTTGGAATGAAGTCGATTGGCACGAATGGCACGCGCGTGGACATGCCCAAGCTCGCCGCGCGGGCTGTTTTTCTGGTCGTTTTCTGCAACGTACTGGCCTTCGTCGTTCATTGCGTCAATCCGGTTCTGATGGCGGACGACTGGTACTTTCTCGACGTATTCGTCCGCAAAGGAATCGACGGCAATCTGCATTTTGCGGACTTCTTCGTGAAACGCATCGCCTCGGATCATTCGGAGCCGTTCATCAAGATGGTCCTGCTGTGGTGCCTGCGCGGGTTCGATCTGGATATTTCGATCGAGGCGCTCGTCGGGGTTTCGGTCGTGCTCGGTTGCGTGCTGATTTTCCGTTTCCTGATTTTTTCGGAAGGCGGCAACGATGCCGGGCAGAGCCGCCAGCTTGCATGGGTCACCATCGCCGCCATCCTGTTTTCCCTCAACGCCACCGAGGTCTGGGCGTGGCCGTTGAACTCGGCGCAGTATTCCAGCTACCTGCCCCTGCCCGTGTTCATGTGGTCGGTCTGGCGCGCCTACCGCGATAAGAAATACCTGCTTCTCGCCGTCGTGACGCTCATTCTCGGATTCGTCAGCGACGACAATGCCATGATCGGCGTTGCGGCCACACTGACGGCGATCGCGTTTTACGTGCTGGCTCGCAAGCCCACGGAAAAGGGCGTTTTGCTGCGCATCGTCGCCGTCGTCCTCGTCTGCATGCTGGTCATGCGGATCGGTTATTCCCATGCGCCGCTGGTTGGCGGCGCGCCGGATACGCCGCTGCCCGACAAGTTGCGTGCCCTGTTCGATCAGGTCCGGCACGGCGAGTGGTACAAATGGCTCATCACTCCCTTGGCCTGGTCCATCGCCTCGCGACCGTTCCTGCCGGGCATCCACGACCGCGCTTTCGAGATCATCGAATATGCCTTCTTCGGCGTCATGCTGTTTCTCCATGGCTGGTTCTGGCTGAGGGCCTTGCGTCGCGAATGGAACCTGCCGATTTTCGTCGCCGTTTGCCTGATGCTCGTGGCCTACGGCTGGATTGCGGGAATACTCGTTTATCGCGTTTCGGCATTCGGTGCGGATTATTTCCAGCAGGACCGATACGTGCGCCAGTACCAATTCGAACTGGTGGCACTCATCCTGATGTGGGTGGGGTCGGCGATGAACAGCAGCCCCGGTGCGCAGAAGCACCGGCTCGTGCGCTGGGGAACGATCGCCTGCCTGGGTCTCGTGCTGCTGCAAATCCCCATCTCCATCGCCGCCTGGCGCGTCGTCCCCTACAAGCAGCTCTACTTCCAGAACCTGGCACGGGATATCTATCGACTCGCCGCCCATCCCGACGATGCCCGGCTGCTCGGCAATTGCAGCATGCAACTTTCCATCTGCGGCTGGCCGCCCGAAAAGAGGGAAAGCTTGCTGCGCCTGCTTGAGGACCGTCGCCTGAATGTTTTTTCGCCGCGGGTCCTGCTTGCGCATCCCTACCTGTTGAACGCGACGTCTTCGATGAGCGCGGCAAGCCGGGAACCACTGCTTTCCGCCGTGCAGGAAGCGCAAGACGATGCGTCGGCCGAGAATGCATACGGCTCCATCAGCCGGTTCCTCGGCGTCGGTCGCGACATTTGGCCAAGCAGCGGCATCGACGTGAATGCCCTGCATGCGAACGACGTGCCGCTGATGCTTGCAGGCTGCTGGTCGCCCGATGGCCCGAAGCACCACCAGTCGAGCTGGTGCGGGCCGGACGTCTCGCTGATATTGCGCAGGCCCGCCGATGCGTCGCGCCTGATCGTCCAGGGATCGTTTCCGCAGAACACCTATGCCCAAGCCGGAAAGAGTTCGCCCGCGACCCTCACGGTCAAGGTCGATGACGTGCCGGTGGCCACGAAGACGATCGAGGCCGACGGCGCGTTTACCATTGACATACCCACACACGATCTTCCAGCGCCTGCATCTCATCCGGACCTGACGCATATCAACATCTCTTCGGACAGCTCGTTCGTACCGAACCGCTTTTCTTCGTCACAGGACTCGCGCGAACTTTCAATGAAACTGTCTTCGGTATATTTCTCGACCTCGACCAAAGATGCCCTTGAACGACAATAGCCGGACCATCGCGCGGGTCGTCGCCGATTGCCGCCCCGCATGGCCTGCGACGATCCACGTCTTCGACGACGACTCCGGCGACATGACGATGCGCGCAAACTTCATGTGGTAAAACTGCGCCCATGCTCGCCCGTCTCTCAGCGCTGCTCAAGCTCGTGGCAGCGGTCGCCCTGATTCTCGTCCTCATCGATGCGGTGGTGTTCCGCAGCGGCTGGTATGCGCCGTGGATGGAAATGGATTCGACGGCCGGGGCGACCGTCAGCAATGTCCTTGCGATCCGCCATTACACCGACCCGTCGCGCAGAAACGTTCTGGTGCTCGGCGACTCGCGCGTCGCCGAAGGGCTTTCCGCGCCGACTGCCGATGCCGCGCTCGGCAACGGCGACCTGCATTTCGTCAACGCAGCGATCCCCGGCACGTCGCCGCGCGTCTGGAACTATCTGCTGCGCAAAATCGATCGCGCCGTCAATCGATACGCCGCCATCGTCCTGATGGTCGATTACGGTCCCACCTGGGGTGGATCGTTCGCGGACAGTCCGCTCGACACTTCCCACCTGACACCGCTGCTGCGCCTGACGGATTTCTTCGACTATCCCGCCTCGTTCCACGACGCGGACGAACGCGAACGCGCGCGACGCGCCATCCTGCTGCCGTTGCAGGCGATACGGCTGGATGTGCTCGATTTCGTCGCCCAACCGACCAAACGGCTCGACGAAATCCACGACACGCGCCCCATCTGGATAGACGTCTTGAACAAATACGAAGGCCACAAGGAAGCCTTGCCAGACTTGCCGATCGACGCCGCCACGGGAATGCCGAACGATTGGGGCACCGACGCGGCTACGCTCAAGCCCAAACTCGAATCGTATTTCAGCGACCTGCGCACGCCCGTGGACCCGGCCACGATCGAGGCGAACATCGATTACGAGCGCGAATGGGTCGGCCGCATCGCGGCGCGCTATCGCGCCCATGGCATTCCGGTGATCGTTTTCAATATCCCGCGCGGTCCCTGGCACGGATCGCTCGTTGCGCCGCCGCAACCCAACCGCGCCTTGCTCGAACTGGCGCGCGCGGGAAGCATCGACCTGCTGCCCGGCGATGCGTTCGTGCAGTTCGAGAAGCCACAATTCTTCTTCGACACGCTGCACATGAACCACGCCGGCCGCGAGGCGTTCTCGGCCCTGCTCGCGCGGAAGATCGCGCCTCTCGTTCACTGATTCGGATGCTGTTCGACACCCTCTCCTACTGGCTGTTCTTCGCCGCCGTCCTGCTGCTGCTCGCTGCATTGCGTCCGCGCGCGGGCAAAGGGCTGCTCGTCGTCGCCAGCTACGCGTTCTATGCCTGCTGGGACGTACGCTTCGTCTTCCTGCTGGGCGCCTCGACGCTGGCGAACTGGGGCCTCGGCCTGTGGATCGACCGCGGCGCGCAGGCATCGCGCAAGCGCGCGCTCGTCGCCGCCATCGTCTTCAATCTCGTCACGCTCGGGTTCTTCAAGTACTTCAACTTCTTCGCCGATACGCTGGCCGCGTTGCTGCATCTCGACCCGCAAACGCTGACGCTGCGCATCGTGCTGCCGGTCGGCATCAGCTTCTTCACGTTCGAGGGCATCGCCTACGCCGTCGACGTCTACCGGCGCGATCTCGCCGCGAAACGCAGCGCGCTCGACTTCGCGTTGTTCATTTCGTTCTTCCCGCATCTGATCGCCGGACCCATCATCCGCCCGACGAATTTCTTTCCGCAGGCCGGCAAGCCGCTGGCGCTGGGCGACGAGGATGCGCGCTGGGGCCTGCGCGAAATCCTGAAGGGTCTGATCAAGAAGATCGCGCTGTCGAACTTCTACGCACCGCTCGCGGATGCGTATTTCCACGCCGCGCAATGGAACGGCGCAAGCGTGCCCGCCTGGATCGGCGTGCTGGCGTTCTCGATGCAGATCTACTTCGACTTCTCCGGCTACACCGACATCGCGCGCGGCTGCGCGCGGCTGCTCGGCTTCCGCTTTCCGTCGAATTTCGAACGACCCTATCTCGCCGCCGACATCGCCGACTTCTGGCGGCGCTGGCACATCTCGCTGTCGACCTGGCTGCGCGACTATCTCTACATCCCGCTCGGCGGCAACCGCCGCGGCGAACTGCGCACCAGCGTCAACCTGCTCATCGTCATGGGCCTGGGCGGCCTGTGGCACGGCGCGAGCTGGAATTTCGCCGCGTGGGGGCTGTACCACGGCGCGCTGCTGGTGCTGCATCGCTACTGGCGCAAGCTCGTGGCGGCTTGCGGGGTCGCGGATACGGTCGATCGCGCCGCGTTGAAACCGTTCTGGATCGCGCTGACCTTCCTGCTCGTGACCGTCGGCTGGATTCCGTTCCGCGCCCCCGACTTCGCCACGACCTGGCATACGTTGCAGGCGCTGTTCGACGCACCCGACACCGCGCTCGCCCGCGCCCACCCGGCGATCGTCGCCATTCCGCTGGCGACGCTGGCGTTATGCCTGCTCGACGCGCGCCGCCGCGTCCAGGACTGGCTGGTCGAACGCGCCGGCTTCGCCGTGGTCGTCGCGGTCACGGTCGTCGCCGTGATCGCACTCGAGTTGTTCGGCCAGGTCGACGCGCAAATTCCGTTCGTCTATTTCCAGTTCTGAATTCTGCCGCTCAGCGCGCGCGCTGCTCGTCCAGCGTCAGCGCCACCTTGTCGCGCAGGTAGACCGGCAGCGCCGCCTCGGGCGCCACGCCGCCGCCCTGCGCGAAACGCGGCGCGGCAAGGCGCAGCACGGCGCGCGCCTGCGGGTAGCGCGCGCCGTCGGCGAACGCGGGCGGAGTGCAGAGGCGTGCGCGAAGCGCATCGCGGTACGCATCCCAACCGCTGCCGACGATGCTCCAGCGCGAACCGCCCGCGAGTGTACTTTGCGGCAAATTCCACTTTTCCGCCGGGCCGACGGTTTCGTCCGAAATCGCCTCGACGAGCATGTCCCGTGTGCGCCGAAACGCGCCCGCATAGATCTCGCCCATGCGCGCGTCGATGACGGCGAGAATGACGTCGTCGCGATGCGCGGCGCCGTCCGGCGCATCGATCGCGAGCGCGGCCAGCGACGACACCGGCACCACGGGCACGCCGAGGCCGAGCGCCAGACCCTGCGCGACCGAGATCGCCAGGCGCACGCCCGTGAATGCGCCCGGCCCGCGCCCGACGGCGATGCCGTCGAGGTCGCGGCGTGCGATTCCCGCTTCCGCGAGCAGCGATTCGATCATCGGCAGGATCAGTTCCGCATGCCGGCGCGGCGCCAGTTCGCTGCGTTCGATGATCGCGCCGCCGGCGGCGAGCGCGGCCGAGCAGGCTTCGGTGGCGGTATCGATGGCGAGAATGTTCATGGAAGGGAGATCAAGCACCGGCATAAGTATACCAATCCACTTTGCGCGTCAGATACATCAGTGCCGCGACTACCGCGAGCAGCGCGAACGCGCCCATCGGGCAGACCGATTGCGAAAAATGCAACGCCACGGTCCGTCCCCATCTGGATTCGACAATATTGCAACGCCGCGCGTGGGCCGGCGAGTGGTGCAATGCGGGCGATTCGCGGGCAAACACTGGCCGCAGTGCGGCGGTCCCGCCAGCCGCTTGCCGGCCTACAACGGCTGCGGCGTATTCGCCGCGTAGCAACGCGCCAGCGTTTCCAGCATCGCGTCGTCGTGCGCGAATGTCTGCCCGTCGATCGAGGCGATCGCGCGCACGGGCACGCTCGCGTTCGTGAAGAACGCGGCGCGAAACGCGGCAAGCCCGGACAGACGAATCGGCCGTGTCGCGCCGGCGATGCCTTCGCGCGCGAGACCGGCCTTGAGCAACTGCATGCCGACGCCGTCGAGTTGCGGCGCGTCGGGCCAGACGACGGCGCCGTCGCGATCGACGAAGCCGACGTTCCAGATCGAGCCTTCGCTGATGCGGCCGTCTTCGTCGACGAACAGCGCGTCGTCGAAGCCCGCCTGTTGCGCGAGGTGGCGATGATGGAACAGCGCAAACGTGCCGACATGCTTGATCGCCGGAAGGTCGCGCGCGTAGCGGAACGATTTCACCCGCAGCGGCGCCGTCGCACGAGTCGATACGGGCGCAACGGTCACGAGCACGTCGACCGCGACCGACCGGTCGAGACGCTCGCGGTCGAGCGCGTGCGCGAACACGTTGACGCGCGCGGACAGCTCGCTCACGTCGCCCGCGACCGCATGACGCAGATAGCCGCGCACGCGCTCGCGCTCGAGTTCGCTGCCGAACAATGCGCGCGTGGCGTGTTGCAGACGATCCAGATGCAAGTCGAGGCCGCGCACGCCGCCCTGCTCCACGCGCAGCGCGGTGAAATGGCCGTAATTGGTCTGCACGAGATGGCGCAGGTCGTCCGCGCCCGCCGGCGCGCCGTTCAATTGCATGCGCGGGAGAGCGGTGGCGTTCATGCGGGAACCGCCGCAATGTCGAAGAATTTCCACACGTCGCCCAGTTCGCGCGTCAGCGGCATCGGCGGCAGGCTGCGCAGGAACAGTTTGCCGTAGGCCTTCGTCGTCAAACGCGGATCGCAGAGCATCAGCACGCCGCGATCGGCGACGTCGCGGATCAGCCGCCCCGCGCCCTGCTTGAGCGCGATCACCGCGGCCGGCACCTGCCAGTCGAAGAACGGATTCGCGCCGCTCTCGCGCAGCGCGTTGAGGCGCGCGACGAGCACCGGGTCGTCGGGCGCGGCGAACGGCAGTTTGTCGATGACGACGCAGCTCAGCGCTTCGCCGGCCACGTCGACGCCTTCCCAGAAACTCGCCGCGCCGAGCAGCACGCCGTTGCCCGACTCGCGGAACCCGGTGAGCAACTGGTGCCGCGGCGCGGTGCCCTGGATGAAAAGCGGAAAGGGGGAATCGGCCAGCAATTCGGCCGCGCGGCGCAGCGCGCGATGCGAAGTGAACAACAGGAACGTGCGTCCGCCCACCGCGTCGACGACGGGCCGCGCGGCGGCGACCATGCGCTCGGTGTAGTCGGGCGCGTTCGGGTCGGGCAGTCCGCGCGGCACGTAGGCCAGCGCCTGGCGCGCGTAGTCGAACGGACTTTCCAAGCTCAGGCGCACGGGATCGTCGAGCCCGAGCTGGCGCGCGAAGTGCTGGAAGTCGCCGGCGACCGATAGCGTCGCCGAGGTGAAGATCCAGCTCGCGTGCGAGGCATCGCGCAGCGCGCGCATCGGTGGCGCGAGATCGAGCGGTGTGGCATGCAGCGAAAACCCCTGCTGCGACAGTTCGTACCAGTGCACCGCGTCGTGCGCGCCGCCGTCGAGCACGGCGTGCAGGCGCTGGCACAGCGCTTCGCCGCGCTGGTGCACCGAGTCCATGCCTCGCGCGCGTTCCGCGTGCGGCGCCAGTGCATCGGTCAGCTTGCGCAACGTTCCCTGCAATTCGTGCAGTTCGCCCTGCGCGATGCCGTCGTTCTCGATCTGCGCGAACGCGCCCTTCGGCGGCAGCTTGTCGAGTGCGAGGCGCGCACGACGCAACGCCGGCGCGACCGCTTCGATCGGCTCGCGCAGCGTCGCCAGCGCGCCGCTGACGTTCGCGCATTCGGCCAGCGCGTCCTGCGCGAGTTCGGTGATCTGGCGCGAAGTGACGCTGGTCGAGAAGAACGCGCCGGCGAGTTCGGGAATCTGATGCGCCTCGTCGAGGATGAACGCCTGCGCGCCGGGCAGGATCTCGCCGAAGCCTTCCTGCTTGATCGCGAGGTCGGCGAACAGAAGATGATGGTTGACGACGACGAGATCGGCTTCCTGCGCCGCGCGCCGCGCCTTGACCACGAAGCAGTCGCCGAACATCGGGCAGTCGGCGCCGAGGCAGTTCTCCGCGGTCGAGGTCACGCGCGGCCATAGCGGCGAATCCTCGGGCACTTCGGCGAACTCGCCGCGGTCGCCCGAAGCGGTGCGCTTCGACCACGCGCGAATCGCCTGCAGGTGCGCCACCTGCTCGCGCGAGGCGAGCCGGCCGTCGCGGCCGACCTGGTCCATGCGGTACAGGCACAGATAGTTCGCGCGCCCCTTGAGCAGGCTCGTCTTCAGGCGCGCGCCGATGGTCGCGCGCACGCGCGGCAGGTCGCGATGGAAGAGCTGATCCTGCAGCGTCTTCGTTCCGGTCGACACGATCACGCGCTTGCCCGAACGCAGGGCGGGCACGAGATAGGCGAACGTCTTGCCCGTGCCGGTACCGGCTTCGGCAATCAATGTCTCGCGGTCGGCGATCGCTTCCTCGACGGCTTCGGCCATCGCCCGCTGCGATTCGCGCGGCGCGAAGTTCGGCACTTCGTGCGCGAACGGGCCGTCGGGGCCGAGCAGCTCGCGGGCGCTTTGATTGTTGGCGCTCATGCGCGCGTGTTCCCGCCTTTGCTCGTCATTCCCGCGTGCTTCTGGCGGGAATCCAGTGACTTCTCTTTTGAGCCTTTTGCTCTTTCCAGCCGCGTCCATTCGCCACGGCAAACGGGGACCCCAAAATCACCAGCCAGATCAAAAGCCGTGGCGTGCGAGGCTTTTGCTTCTGCGCGCAGGAGCGCGCTGCTCTGGCTTTTCCGGGTCCCCATTGCATTGCGGCGGCAGCGGACGGAAACGCCCGCAGGGGCGGCGCGAGGGATCGCGCCGACTTCGCTGCCTGCACAGGGACGTGCAGTCAGCGAAGCCCGGCTGCTGACGCGGACCTTTCGGGCAGGATGCCCGAAAGGCGCAATGCTCTGGGGCGTGTTTCTTTGGTTACCTTTCTTTGCACGAGCAAAGAAAGTAACCCGCTCGTCCGCAGGACGAGCGGAAGCTCCGACTCTTAAAAAAGTCGAAGACACTGGATTCCCGCCAAAAGCGCGCGGGAATGACGAGCAGAAACAAAGAGCGAAAGCCAAGTGCAGCGCCAACGTCAATAGCGCGCCGGCGCCGCCAGCTTGCACGCGACGACCTGGGCGCGCGCCTGTTCGGCACCGGCGGCGTCGCCGAGCGCGCTGCGCGCTTCGACGAGGGTCTGCTGGTTGCGCGCGCAGATCGCGCCCACTTTCGGGCCGGAATCGTAGGCGCGCTGCGCCACCTCGCCGGCCTCGCGCCACTCGCGCGATTCGATCAGCAGTTCCGCTTCGAATTGCAGGATGTCCGGCGCGGGTCCCGCGATCTTCTCGGCGCGGCGCACGGCGTCGAGCGCCGGCGCGGGTTGCGCCTGCGCTTCGAGGTCGCGCGCCTGCTTGATCAGGCCGTCCACGGCCGGATCGCGCAGCGGTTTCACCTCGACCGCGGATTCGAGTTGACTGCCCGCGGCGCGGATCGCGGCGACCGCGGCGGCCGGATCGCGGTCGGGCTTGGCCGCGGCCTTGGCCGGCGGTGAGGGCTGGGAACAGGCGGAAAGCAGCGCGCCGGCAGCGACGGCAAGAATGGGAAATTGGAAAAATTTCATTTTTATACCTTGCTTTAACCCCTCTCCCTCCGGGAGAGGGGTTGGGGTGAGGGTACGGAAATCATGTGAGGATTGTACGTGACCGGACCCTCATCCGGCGCTTCGCGCCACCTTCTCCCGGAGGGAGTAGGGAAAGCTACGGGTTCCCGCTGAAAATCGACTTGATTTCCTGCATCACGCAATGGTCGGTCGCGCTCGGCGCGAAGCCGGCCATGAACGGCAACTGGCGCGCGCCGGCGCATTGCGCGTCGGTGCGTTCGCCCGACTGCGGATTGACCGTGACCATTTCGATGCCGTCGAGCGGCACGGCCAGCGGCGCGCTCGGCAGCCTCTTGAACAGCGCGATCCATGCGGCGAGGCCGCCGGTGGCGCCCCACAGGCCGGTGACCTGGTTGTCGTCGCGGCCGATCCAGGCGACGGCCAGCTGCGAACCGGTGAAGCCGGCGAACCAGGAGTCGCGCTGCGAATCGCTGGTGCCGGTCTTGCCGGCGGCGCGCAGCGCGCCGAGGCCCTGGTCGGAGATCGCGTGCGCGGTGCCGTACTCGGCCACGTCCTGCATCGCGAACGTGACCAGGCGCGCCGGCTGGATGTAGTTGCCCGCGCCGGGCTTCACGCCGTAGCGGGCGAGCGGCCTGCCCTGCGCGTCGACCACGCCGCGCAACGCGCGCAGCGGCAGCGCGTGGCCGTCGGCGGCGAAATACTGGTAGAGCTGCGCGACCTGGAACGGTGACAGATCGACCGCGCCGAGCAGCAGCGACGGATTCGGATTGACCTCGGCGTCCAGGCCGAACGAATCGAGCAGGCCGCGAATCTTCGCCAAGCCGAGCGCGAGGCCCAAATGCACGGTCGCAAGGTTGTACGAGTGCGCCAGCGCGTCGATCAGCGGCACTTGGCCGTGGCTTTCGTGGTCGTCGTTCTGCGGCGTCCAGCGCGAGCCGTTCGGCATCGCCATGTCAACCGGCGAATCGTCGAGCAGCGTCGCCAGCGAATATTTGTCCGGCTGCGCGAGCGCGACGAGGTTGACGAACGGCTTCACCAGCGAGCCGATCGGCCGACGTGCGTCGAGCGCGCGGTTGAAGCCCGGATCGGCCGGATCGCGCGCGCCGACCAGCGCCTGCACCTCGCCGTCGCGCGCGCCGGTGACGACCATCGCGCCCTGGGTTCCGCTCTGCCTTTTGCCGAGCCCGTCGAGCGTCTTCGTCAGCGCCTGCTCGGCCAGCGCCTGCGTCGACGGCGCCAGCGTGGTGTAGACGACAAGGCCGGCGCGCTGCAATTGTGCGTCGGGATAATCGCGCTGCAACTGCGCCCGCACGAGGTCGAGGAAGGCCGGATAGCGGTTGCGCGGCAGGCCGGGCGTTTCCGGCACGCCGAGCGGCGCGGCGCGCGCCGATTTGAGCGTATCCGCATCGATCAGCCCGGTTTCGTAGAACGAGTTGAGCACCACGTTGCGGCGAGCCAGCGCGCGCGCGGGACTGCGCCGCGGATCGTACACGCTCGGCCCCTGCACCATGCCGACCAGCAGCGCGATCTCGGCGGGTTTCAGGTCCTTGGCGTCGCGGCCGAAATAGAATTCCGCCGCCGCCGCGAAACCGTGCACGGCCTGGCCGCCCTGCTGGCCCAGGAAGACTTCGTTGCAATAGGTTTCGAGGATGGGGTGCTTGTCGTAGCGCGCTTCGATCAACAGCGCGATGATCGCCTCGTTGAACTTGCGCGTGAATCTGCGGCCCGAATCGAGGAACAGGTTCTTGACCAGTTGCTGGGTCAGCGTCGAGCCGCCCTGTACCGTGTGCCCGGCGAACAGGTTGGCGAGCATCGCGCGCAGGATCGCGAAGATGTTGATGCCATGGTGGTGCTTGAATTCGCGGTCCTCCACCGCCTGCAGGCCAGCGACGAGCAGCGGCGGCAACTGTTCGAGCTTGACCACGCGGCGCTCCTCCTGTTCGGCGCCGTAGAGCGTGGCGATGCGCGCGGGATCCAGGCGCGCGTAGTCGAGCGCGGCGCCCGTGTCCGCGTCGCTGACGCTGGCGACCGCGTTCGCCGACAGCGCCAGCGCGACGCGGCGCTGCTTTTGCGCACCCTGCGCATCGACGAACGCGCGACGCGCGATGATGAACTTCGATCCGTTGCGCGCGTACGTGCCGGGCGCCTTCGCCGCCTCGGCGAAGGCATTCGGACCCTTTGCCGCCGCATCGCTTTCGTAACGCGCTGCGTCTAGTTCGAGCAGCAGCGCCTCGGCCGACATCGGCGTGCCCGCGCGCAATTCGAGCGGCCGCGCATAGACGCGGCTCGGCACGTCCCAGGAAAAATCGTCGAAGCGGCTGCGCAACTGCGCATCGAGGTTCTGCACGTACAGCGGCAGAAAGCCGATCGCGAAGCCGAAGCACAGCCAGAACGGCACGCGCACGTAGCGCCAGACGAACCCGATCGTGCGCAGCGAGGCGGAAAGGAAGGACAAAGCGTGATCGTACCCGGAAAACGATGCGGCGAAGTCTACCGGATCGGACTGAACGCCAAGCCATCGCGATGACTTTGCGCGCCGCATCCGCGATAATTTCGGCGTTCTGCCACAACCGGCCCCGGATTTTGCAGATTCCGCCCGCTTTCTGCTCGCCGGACACAACCGAATACGCAACGGACCATGCTTTGATCCCATCGAATTCCACGAACCGCCTGCGCCTGTGCGTGTTCGGAACGCAGGCCGCGGATGCGGATTGGCTCGCGCACGCGCGCGCGGGAGCGGTCGACGCCGAGATCGCCGCCATCGACGAACCGGCCGCGCGCGGCGACGATGCCAGCGCGGCGCTGCGCGCCGCCGCGCGTGCGTGGCCGGGCGACGATCTGATCCTGCTGCGCGCGAACACCGTCCTGCCGCCGCACTGGTTCGCGCGCCTGAGGCGCGCGCTGGCCGCGGACGACGTGCTCGTCGCCTCGCCGCTGGACAATGCCGATTCCGCGCGCTCGCCGTTGATCGCGGGCATGCGCAGCGGAGCCGATGCGGCGACGATCGATGCGCTGTGCCACGCCTACGGCCGCGGCCGGATCGTCGACGCCTCGTCGTTCTCGCCGCTGCTGAGCGCCTGGAGCGGCGCGCGCCTGCAGCGCATCGGCGCGGGGAAAGTACACAATTCCACTTTGCCGCAAACGCTCGCGCCGCTGCGCGGCGTCGTGCTCGATCACCTCTATGTCGCCGATCCGGCGCGCGACCTGCGCGGGCCGCCGCCCGTGCCGCCCGGCGGCGACGCGGTACCGCCGTCGCCGCTCGGCGAACTGCGCGAAAACGTTTCCGCGGCGCTGGCGGCGCGGCCGGCGTCGGGCGGCCTCGATGAGGCGCGCCCCTACAGCGGACTCGACGGCAAGCCCGTCGTGCTGCATGTCCTGCACGGCTGGGGCGGCGGCGCCGAACGCTTCGTGCGCGATCTCGCCGCGGCGGACACGGCCCGACATCATCTCGTGCTGCGCGCGCAGGGCAGTTTTCCGCGCCGCCGTTACGGCGAATCGCTCGATCTCGTCGATGGCCGGCATTTCGACGGTACGTCCGCGGCGCCCGCGCTGCGCAGCCTGACCCTGCCCGACCCGATCCGCAGCACGACGACCGGCGATGCGACTTACCGGAGCTTCCTCGGCGCGATCCTGCGCGATTTCCGCGTCGACGCCGTGATGGTTTCCTCGCTGATCGGGCACAGCCTCGACGCGCTGCGTACCGGGTTGCCGACCTTGCTCGTCGCCCACGACTACTACCCACTCTGGCCGATCCTGCATCGCGACTTCGGCGACGCGCGGCTCGCCTTCGACGCCGCGCAGCTCGTCGCCGACCTGCGCGGCGCGGGCGCGGACTTCGAGTTCGCCGAGCGCGACCCCGACTACTGGCGCGGCCTGCGCGAGGCCTATGTGGCCGCAGCGCTCGCGGCCAAGGGCGGCATCGTCGCGCCGAGCCGGTCGGCCCTGCAGAACCTGCTGCGCATCGAGCCGCGTCTCGAAGCGCTGACTTCGTCGGTGATCGCGCACGGCCTTGCGCCGTGGCCGCACGATGCGCCCGTGCCGACGCCGGCGCCACCTGCGCGCGAACGCCTGCGCCTGGTCGTTCCCGGGCGCGTGCGCCGCGGCAAGGGCGCGGAACTGCTGCATGCCGCGTTGCCGGAACTGCGCAAGCACGCGGACGTCTTCCTGCTCGGCGCCGGCGCCGAAGGCGAACAGTTCTTCGGCGAGACGAACGTCCACGTCGTACTGAATTATCGGCACGAGGACTTGCCCGCCCTGCTCGCCCGCGTGCAACCCGATGTCGCGCTGCTGCTGCCGACCGTCGCCGAGACGTTCAGCTATACCTTGTCCGAATTGACCAGCCTCGGCATTCCCGTCGTCGCCACGCGCGTCGGCGCGCTGGCCGAACGCATCGCCGACGGCGTCAACGGCTGGCTCGTCGCGCCGGAAGCATCGGCGGTCGCAGCCTGCATCGAGCGGCTGGCGAAGGATCGCGCGGCGATCGCCGAAGTGCGCGCCGAACTCGCGGCTGCCGCACCGCGCAACTCGGCGCAGATGAGCGCCGACTATGCGGCGCTGCTGCCGTCGACGCCCCGGCGCGAGGCTGCGGCGCCCTCGGCAACCACACCGGATGCGATTGCCGAGCAGACGCGCGCCGCTCTGCTCGGTGATGCACAGCGCGCGAATGCCGCATTGCGCGGCGAAGTCGCGCGGCAACGCGAGGAATTGTCGCAGCGCGCCGATTGGGCGATCGACCTCGAACGCGACATCCGCCGCGGCCGCAAGGTCATCGCCGAACGGGAACGAACCATCGACGAGCGCACACGCTGGGCGTTCGCTCTGGACACCGAATTGCAGAGCCTGCGTGTGGAACATGGCGCGCTCAACAATGCCCATCTGCAACTGCAGGGCGACCATCGACAATTGCAAGACGACCATCGCCGACTCCAGAGCGACCATCACCAGCTCGAAAGCGATTTCGAAGAACGCACGCAATGGGCACTGCGTCTGGATGCACAAATCGAGGAGATGCGCGCGAGCACATCATGGCGCATCACCAAGCCGCTGCGCTTCGTCATGCGCAAGCTGCGCGCCGCGCGCGCGCGCGCCGCGTTCCAGCTCAAGCGCGTACGCGCCGCGGCTACGCGCACGCGCGCCAGCCTCGCCCGGCGCGGCCTGCTCGGCACGTTCCGCCGCATCGGCGACGAGTTCGCGCGCAAACGCGGCGCGCCGGTACCGGCGCCGATCATCGACGCGGTGCCGACGCCGTCCGGGCCCGATGCGCCGTTGCAACGCTTCGCCGTGCCGACCTCGGCGCAGCCCAAGGCCAGCATCGTCATTCCGGTCTACAACAAGATCGAGTACACCGTGGCCTGCCTGCGCTCGCTGGCCGAGCATGCCGCGGATGCCGCGTTCGAGGTGATCGTCGTCGACGACGGTTCGAGCGATGCGACGCCGGCGCAGCTCGCGCAGATCGCCGGCATCCGCGCGCTGCGCAACGAACGCAACCTCGGCTTCATCGGCTCGTGCAATGCCGGTGCGGCGCAGGCGCGCGGCGAGTACGTGCTGTTCCTCAACAACGACACCGTCGTCACGCACCGCTGGCTCGACGCGTTGATCGCCTGCTTCGCCGAGGAACCCGATGCCGGCCTCGTCGGCGCCAAGCTCGTCTATCCCGACGGGCGCCTGCAGGAGGCCGGCGGCATCGTCTTCCGCGACGGTTCGGGCTGGAACTACGGGCGCTTCGACGACCCGAACGATCCGCGCTACGGGTACCGGCGCGAGGCCGACTACGTTTCCGGCGCGGCCATCATGCTGCCGCGCGCGCTGTTCGAACGGCTCGGCGGCTTCGACACGCGCTACGCACCGGCCTACTACGAGGACACCGATCTCGCCTTCGCCGTGCGCGCCGCCGGCAAGAAGGTTTTCTACGAGCCGCGCGCGGTCGTCGTGCATTTCGAGGGCGTCACGTCGGGCACGGACACGAGCGGCGGCATCAAACGCTACCAGGTCGTCAACCGCGAGAAATTCCTCGACAAGTGGAAGGATGCGCTCGCGCGCCAGCCGACACCGATCCACGATGCGAAACAGGCGCCCGCCGCGGCCAATTTCCGCGACGCGCGGCGCGTGCTCATCATCGATTCGTATACGCCGCGGCCCGACCAGGATTCGGGCTCGCTGCGCATGACCAACCTCATGCGTCTGCTGCGCGAATTCGGCTACCGCGTCAGCTTCCTGCCCGAGAACCATGCCCATGAGGGCCGTTACACCGAAGCATTGCAGGCGCTCGGCGTCGAGGCGCTGTACCACCCGTTCGTCGCCGACGCGGGCGCGTGGCTGCGCGCGAACGGCGCGGAACTGGACGTGGTCGTGCTCTCGCGCCACTACGTCGCGGCGAAGTATCTCGGCCTCGTGCGCCTGTACGCACGGCGCGCCAAGGTCATCTTCGACACCGTCGACCTGCACTATCTGCGCGAGCAGCGCACGGCACAGATGCAGGGCAGCGCCGAACTCGCGCGCCAGGCCGCGGCGACGCGCGCGAGCGAGACGAAGATGATGGACGCATGCGACCTCACCCTCGTCGTCAGCGAGACGGAGAAGGCGTTGCTCGCGCGCGAGGCGCCCGGCGTGCCGGTCGCCGTGGTCAGCAACGTGCACGAGGTCCACGGCTGCCGGCGCGCGTTCGCCGAACGCGCGGGCCTGGTCTTCGTCGGCAGCTTCCAGCATCCGCCGAACGTCGACGCCGTGCTCTGGTTCGTGCGCGAAGTGTTCCCGCTGCTGCGCGCGCAGGCGAAGATCGAACTGCACGTGATCGGCAACGGCGCGCCGGAATCGATCGCCCGGCTTGCGCTCGACGGCGTCAGCGTGCACGGCTACGTCGCCGATCTCGCGACGTTCATGGACGGTTGCCGCATCTCGATCGCGCCGCTGCGCGTCGGCGCCGGCGTCAAGGGCAAGGTCAACATGGCGATGAGCTACGGCCTGCCCGTGGTCGCGACGACGACCGCGGTCGAAGGCATGCACGTCGAGGCCGGCCGCGACGTGCTCGTCGCCGACACGGCGGCCGAATTCGCCGCGGCGATCCTGCGTTTGTACGACGACGAGGCGCTGTGGAGCACCTTGTCGGCGAACGGCCTCGCCAACGTGCGCTCGCACTTCTCGTTCGATGCGGCGCGCGCCGCGCTGAAGGCCATCCTGCCGCGCTGACGCGCGGGTGTGATTTTCTCCGCCCCCGTGCGAATCATGTGTGCAACGGGCACACTTGCGGATGCACGGCATGGCGGCACAAGCGACGATGGGGATCACAATAGACCGGACGGCACAGGCGCGATTCCGCGACCTGCTCGACGCGCACCGTGGGATCGTGCTCAAGGTCGCGAGCACCTATGCGCGCTCGCCCGAGGACCGCGCCGACCTCGCGCAGGAAATCGTCGCGCAGTGCTGGCGCGCGTTCGCAAAACACGATCCGGCGCGCGCATTTTCGACCTGGCTCTACCGCATCGCGCTCAACGTGGCGGTTTCGCATCGACGCAGCGGCGAATACCGCGAGCGGCACACGGTCGCGCTCGACGAAGCGCTGCACGACATCGGCGGCGATGACGGCGAGCGCGACGAACGCGTGACCGCGCTGTACCGCGTCATCGATTCGTTCGACCCGCTCAACCGCGCGCTACTGCTGCTCTATCTCGACGAGCGCGGCCAGCGCGAGATCGCCGACATCCTCGGCCTGAGCGAAACCAACGTGGCGACCAAGCTCGGCCGGCTCAGGCAGCGTCTGCGCAAGCGCCTCGCCGACCACGCCTGACATCCGGAGACGATCATGCAACTCGACGACCTCAAGCTCGCCTGGCAGGCGCTCGACCGCCAGCTAGAACGGCGCTTCGCGCTGGACTTGCACGCCTTCAAGGCGACGCGGCTCGACCGCCTGCGCGCCGGCCTGCGGCCGATGCAGGCGGGCCTGTGGCTGCGCATCCTGTTCGGCGCCGCGCTGATCGCCGCGTCCGCCGCGACGTGGCCAAACTACTGGCAATACCCCGTGATCGTCGTTTGCGGCGCCGCCGTGCAGATCTACGGCATCGCCACGTGCGCGCTCAGCGGCCGTGCCTTGTGGCTGATCCACGAAATCGACTACGCCGCACCGGTGCTGCGCATCCAGCAGGAACTCGCCCGCCTGCGTGCGTTCCATCTGCGCAGCAGCTTCTGGCTCGGCAATGCGTGGTGGGTATTGTGGGTGCCGCTTCTGCCGCTGCTGCTGGTGTGGACGACGAGCGCCGAGATGCTGAACTCGCGCCTGACCATCGACGGCGTCGCCACCGGCGAAACCTTGCCCGACCAGCTCGGACGCGCCTGGCCGAACCTGCTCTATTACTTGATTCCCTGCCTGCTCATGATGGCGCTGTTCGCCTGGCTGTACCGGCTCTGGAAGATCAAGCGGCCCGACTCGTTCGCACGCTTCGAGCGCCAGTCCGCGCGCGGCCTGACGAACGCGATGGACATGCTGCGCGAAATCGAACGATTCGAACGCAGTTGAGCCGGGAAACGAAGACACCACGACCCTATCGCAATCATTCCTTGTGCCGGCGAAACAGGATGTCGAACAGCGGCCTCCACGTCTTGCCGCCATCGGCGGACACGGTGGCGGTTTCGCGCACGTCGCCGCCTTGCGGTTCCCAGAACACGCGCACGCGGCGCCTGCCTTTCGCGCCGGCTTCGTCGCCTTCGAGGGTGATGCGGTTTGCGCTGCGCGTGCCTTCGAGCACGAGCAGTTCGCCGCGGTTCGTCACCCAGCTCTGGTGCCAGACTTTGCGCGCCGCGTCGTAGATCGTGAAGCTGCGGCCATGATGGCCGTCGAACTGATCGTAGTCCTCGTGGATCGCACAGCCGTCGAGAACCGCATCGACATGGTTGCGTGCAACCGATTTCGAGGCGGGCGTGACCGGTTCGTCGAACGTGTCCCAATCGCCGATCCAGAAATCGAATTTGCGGTATTCCGCGTCGGTGCAGAATTTGGCCGATTCCGCGGCATCGGCCCGCGCGGCGAAGAGTCCGCAAACGACGCACAGCAACAGCAGGCAGCGTGATTTCATTGCGCATCCTCAGAGTGTCGGTAAGCCATTCTTCGCCGCCTCCGCTGCCGGCGTGAACCGCCAATCCACGCATTCCGCACGGTGCCATTTGTCCGTACAAACGGCCGTCGCACCTACCGCAGCGTTGAGCAGCCCGCAGGGCTGACTCGAACGCTGCGAGTTATTCCGGGGACAAGGTGACCGGAATAACGCCTATTTATCTTTTCATCGCGAACAAGCGATATAATGCCCGCCCCCTCACCCGCCGAGGGGCGCTGCATTTTCGCGATGCGAAATCAGGCTCGGCGGGCTTTTCGGGTTCACCCACCGAAACCGCGCCCAGTAACTCACTGGAGATTTCGCAATGAACGCCGTCGTCAAACCCACACACGACTACAAAGTCGCCGACATGTCGCTCGCCGACTGGGGGCGCAAGGAAATCGACATCGCCGAGCACGAGATGCCGGGCCTGATGTCGATCCGCAAGAAGTACGCCGCCACCAAGCCGCTCAAGGGCGTGCGCGTGACCGGCTCGCTGCACATGACGATCCAGACCGCCGTGCTGATCGAAACGCTCAAGGACGTCGGCGCCGACGTGCGCTGGGCCTCGTGCAACATCTTCTCCACGCAGGACCAAGCCGCCGCCGCGATCGCCGCGACCGGCACGCCGGTGTTCGCGTGGAAGGGCGAAACGCTCGAAGAGTACTGGGACTGCACGCTCGACGCGGTCACTTTCCCGGGCAACAAGGGCCCGCAGCTCGTCGTCGACGACGGCGGCGACGTGACCCTACTGATCCACAAGGGCTACGAGCTCGAACAGGGCGACAAGTGGGTCGACTCGCCGTCGTCCTCGCATGAGGAACAGGTGATCAAGAACCTGCTCAAGCGCGTCGCCAAGGAGCGCCCGGGCTTCTGGACCAATGTCGTCAAGGACTGGAAGGGTGTCTCCGAAGAGACGACGACCGGCGTGCACCGCCTCTACCAGCTCGCCGCCGCCGGCAAGCTGCTCGTGCCCGCGATCAACGTCAACGACTCGGTGACCAAGTCGAAGTTCGACAACCTCTACGGCTGCCGCGAATCGCTCGCCGACGGCTTGAAGCGCGCGATGGACGTGATGCTCGCCGGCAAGGTCGCGGTGGTCTGCGGCTACGGCGACGTCGGCAAGGGCTCGGCGCACAGCCTGCGTGCCTACGGTGCGCGCGTGGTCGTCACCGAGATCGACCCGATCAACGCCTTGCAAGCGGCGATGGAAGGCTTCGAGGTCAACACGGTCGAATCCACGCTCGGCCAGGGCGACATCTACGTCACCACGACCGGCAACAAGGACGTGCTCACGCTCGACCACCTCACCAAGATGAAAGACCAGGCCATCGTCTGCAACATCGGCCACTTCGACAACGAGATCCAGGTCGACGCGCTCAAGGGCCTCAAAGGCGTCAAGCACGTCAACATCAAGCCGCAGGTGGACAAGTATACTTTTGCGAGCGGGAATTCGATCTTCCTGCTCGCCGAAGGCCGCCTCGTGAACCTCGGTTGCGCGACGGGTCATCCGAGCTTCGTCATGTCGAACTCGTTCTCGAACCAGACGCTCGCCCAAATCGACCTGTGGGCCAACAAAGACAAGTATGAGAAGACGGTTTATCGTCTCCCGAAGAAGCTCGACGAGGAAGTCGCGCGCCTGCATCTGGAAAAGATCGGCGTGGTGCTGACCAAGCTTACCGCGAAACAGGCCGCCTATCTCGGCGTGCCGGTCGAAGGGCCGTACAAGCCGGAGCATTATCGCTACTGATTGACGTGCAGGTCATCACAGCTTGAAGCAAAACGGGCGCCGAAAGGCGCCCATTTGTTATTCGGCTGGATCGAAAGTGTGGATTCTAACCAAGCCCCAATAAATGCTGCATGTCATTCGTCCTCACCCGGCTCGGGCGGAGGACATGGGACATCAGTGTAGATGACGAAAAGCTTGCGATGCTCCTTGAATATCTCACTGAGCAGAGTTTCAGCATCTTCTTGCACGGCACTGATGTCAGCGCAAGCTTCCGCCATTTGTTGCTCGCCCAGAACTCCTTCATCATCCATACATTGAGCAATAGCTTTATGCGCCAAAAAATTTCGCTTGTCCTTGAACCGATTCAAACGCGCAATAAGACCGGGATTGTCACTGAGTTTCCTAAATACCTTGATCAATCTTTCAAGCGAATAATTTTCGCAATCCTCACCTTTGAACTTGAAGGCATATTTTTGTGCAACTGTATTGCGAATATTTCGAAAAGCATGCGAGATATAGGCTTTGAGCTCAAGTTCAATGGCCTGACAACCACTCAGCGCTTTCGCGACTTCTAATAAGAATGTCTGACCGTTCATATGTGGTTCTCGCCCGCACTCAATCCATGATATCTATTCCCAACATTCCAGAACGAAAGACCACTTCTTTGCTTCGTCCGCAAGGTCGGCGGTGGACTTTTCGAAGGTAAACAAGCCGCCCCCGTTACTGTACTTGACTGAGTTTGCATCCAAAAATGCCTTCAGAGTCTGGCCACTTATGGCGAAGTTCACGTTCTGGCCGATTTGGCCTGTTACCTTAGCCATAGCGGCGTCACCATTTCGCCGCCTCCGTCAATAGGCAACAAGATATCCACTCCGCTCGGAAGAGCGGAAGAGGAACGGTAATGCCGTGTCGTGAATGAACCGCTGCCTGGTGTTGTCGGGTGGATGCGGAAGGATTCCGCCCAGTCACCGTTCTGGATCAAGGCTTCTCGCCCCTGAGCTGCGCTCCCAAACACTCGTCGGTTGCCATCGTGCCGTCCAGGTGCCCGCGATGCGGCGCACAGATGCCTGATCTCACCCGAAGGGGATCAACCCAAGAGGGCTCGGACGATGGGCGGTTTCCTCCAACACGGGCGCCGGCGAGGATCGCTATTCAGAGTCCGGGCTGGACGCCAACCCCGTTGCGAGCGGATCGCCGCCGGCATGATCGGATCATCCGAACGCGCGCTGCACGTCGAAGCGGCCGCCGTCGCGCATCAGGAAGTAGCCGGCTCGTGCGAGCTTGTGCGCTACGGCCTTGCGGGCGACGACCTTATGGCATCGACTGGCCTTGCGATCGAACCAGCGCTGGATGGGCGGGCTGAATCGCGTGGCAAAGTTCGCCGCTTCGATCCATGCCCAAGCCAGGTAGCGATTGCCGCACTTGCGGTTGCCGTGGCCTTTCTTCTTGCCGTTGGAAATGCGCTCACTCTTGACCATGCGGCAATACGAAGCATAGTCGCCCACCTCGGCGAAGCGCGCGACGTCTCCGGTTTCCAGCGCGATCGTCATGGACAGAATCGAACCGACGCCCGGTATCGAACGCAATACGCGCTGTTCGCTATGGCGGACGGGCGAGGCGAGGACCCACTTTTCCACCTGCCGAATCTGCTCTTCCACGTGCAACCAGACCTGCAACTGAGCCAGCACGCCATAGCGCACCGACGGATCGGGCAAGGCCCGCTCGATGACTTCGCCCGAGAGCTGGCGCACCGCATTGGCCGAGATGCGCTGTCCGGTATGTCTGGCCCAGCTCGATTGCACCGACAACATCAGACCGACGGCCATGCGCACCAACTGGAAGCGGCGACGCAGCAGGTCGCGAATCGCACGCTGATCGCGCGGGTAGATATACCCTTCGGGCAGAATCCCCAGACGCAACAGATGCGCCAAGTGCCGGGCATCGGATTCGTCACCGCTGTACTTGAGTCCGTCGTACTGCGGCACGGCCGCGGTGTTGGCCAAGTGCACACGATAGCCATGATCCTTCAGGCCATCGACGAGCCAATACCAGTTGTAGGTCGATTCGACAACCAGACCGGCAATCTCCTCTCGAAAAGGCTCCAGCGTTTTGAGGATTGCCGGCAATTCATTGGGTAAGCGGCATTGCCGCAAGGGCCGATCGGTTTCGTCGATCACGGCCAGCACGCTATTGCTGGAATGCAGATCGATGGCTGCGTAAAGTGACATGGCTGCCTCCTGTCGCGGGGGGGATGTTCAGAACTTCGCAAGTCCGAACATACCGCCACGCGCAGGCGGCGGCGACATGAGTCTTCAGATAATTTCATGGAAACCACGCCGACCACCTCACCCCGCTTATTCAGTACTGGGCTGCCGCTCGATCCCGGTTGAATCGGTGCTGTGATTTGAATTTGGTTCGTATTGTTTGCCAAACCCGCAATTGCACTAACCACACCTGGCGTCAAATTTCCACCAGATGAAAGTACGGTATTGAGCGGAAAACCAAAAACCACCACTTCGTCGCCTTGGCGTAGTTTAGATGGCTCTTTTACAATTGTTGCGGCCCCTCCGATATTTCCGGGAAGAGCGACCAAGGCCAGATCGTTAACCGAGTCATCGGTAAGACGCTGCACCAAGCCTTCTCGCCCGGCAATCTTAAGCTCAGTGCAGCCATCAACAACGTGATGGTTTGTGACACCGCGCCCATCCGAGCTGACGACAAAGACGGTACCTGTGCTGACTATGTGCCTAGACGATCCGTTCGCAGCAATGCCCCCGGACACTTCCGATCTTTTGTCCACAGTACCGCCGCGAGTGAGCAGCATGCCCTTATGCCACGAAGAAGAAAGCCGCTGTGCTTCAGAAAGCTCCTGAGGCGAAAGCTTAGCCTCTAACGAGTCCCGATCAGCAACCATCTTCACATCCCCCTGAAGTGCGGCGATATTGAACCAAGCGTACGCTAATACCGAATCAGCAGCAGTACCGACGCCATTACTGTAATCCCAACCAATCCCTGCTTGCGCAGTCGAGTTCCCTTGTCGAGCTGCTTTCTTCAACCACTCGAATGCAGTCACCTGATTCTTTGGCACTCCGATACCATTTTCATACATTCATGCTAAATTGATTTGAGCGTCGGCATTACTTTGCTCCGCGGCTTTATTAAGCCAATCCAAAGCCTTTGCGTGATCCTTTTCAACTCCATACCCATTCAAGAAAGCCACCCCGAGCATTTGTTGTGCAGGAACATTTCCATTGTCTGCAGCCTTGCGCCACCATTGAACTGAACCGCCCCGGGTATGTCGGAGGCTCCCACTCTTGAGAGGATGGAGCAATGACAAACACGAAGTATTCTGCGGAAGTGAGAGAGCGAGCGATGCGGATGGTGCGCGAGCACCAAGCCGAACACGGCTCGGAGTGGGCGACGATCGCCTCGGTGGCCGGCAAGCTGGGCTGCACGTCGGAGTCGTTGCGGCGCTGGGTGCGGCAGGCGCAGGTCGATGAAGGCCGGCGCGAGGGGTTGAGCACGTCAGAGCGTGATCGGCTCAAGGCGCAGGAGCGAGAGATTCGCGAACTGCGCCAGGCGAACGAGATCTTGCGCAAGGCGTCGGCGTATTTTGCCCAGGCGGAGCTCGACCGCCGATTCAAGCCATGATCGCGTTCATCGACGATCACCGAGCCATCCATGGAGTCGAGCCGATCTGCCGCGTGCTGCCGATCGCTCCGTCGACGTACCGCCGCCACGCGCGGGAACGTCGCCATCCGGATCGACGCTCGGCGCGGGCGCGCCGGGACGAGGACTTGTGCCAAGCGATCCGGCGCGTGTTCGCCGAGAACCTGCAGGTGTACGGCGCGCGCAAGGTATGGCGGCAATTACTGCGTGAGGGCGTGCGCGTGGCGCGCTGCACGGTCGAGCGGCTGATGCGCAGGCTGGGCCTGCAAGGCGTGATCCGCGGCAAGCCGGTGAAGACCACAGTCAGCGACAAGGCCACGCCGTGCCCGCTGGATCGCGTCAACCGGCAGTTCCACGCCGACCGTCCGAACGCGCTGTGGGTCAGCGACTTCACCTACGTGTCGACGTGGGCTGGCTTCGTCTACGTGGCCTTCGTGATCGACGTGTTCGCTCGTCGTATCATTGGCTGGAAGGTGTCGCGGTCGGCGCGCACGGACTTCGTGCTCGACGCGCTGGAGCAGGCGCTGCACGACCGCCGGCCGGTGCAGCAAGCCCTGATCCACCACTCCGACCGCGGCGTGCAGTACGTGTCGATCCGCTACACCGAGCGGCTGGCGCTGGCCGGCATCGAACCGTCGGTCGGCCGCGTGGGCGACTCCTACGACAACGCGCTGGCCGAGACGATCAACGGGCTGTACAAGGCCGAGGTCATCCACCGCCGATCCTGGCCGAACCTGGAAGCCGTGGAAATGGCGACGCTGGCGTGGGTGAACTGGTTCAACCACCACCGCCTACTCTCCTCGATCGGACACCTACCGCCGGCGGAAGCCGAAGCGATATATCATCAGCAACAGCAACACCGTGAGATGCCGATGGCGGCTTGACTCACACCAACCAGCCTCCGACGTTCCCGGGGCGGTTCACATGCGAGCACATGTTACTCCTTGGCACGATAGCGTTGCGGCAATGCGCCGTCAAAGCTTTCGTTTTTGCTGGCGAATGTCGAGTCCAGGAACGTCGTCGCCGTTGCGGTAGAGCGCGCCAAAATCGTTTTCGTCGAATACCTGCTCCGCTACGGCATAAGGCGGGCCGTGATACCAATCTTCCGTATGTTCGTCCAGCTTGATCGCGCAGATCGTGCGCGAACCGACATCCGTGCAGCGCCAGCGCCCGGTTTCGGTATAGAACTCCAAACCAATATGGAAATCCGAATGTTTCAAGGATTCGTCATTCATGATCAAGTTGCGTGCCGGTTGGCGATCTTCAAATCCGCTGCCGGTGTCCTACGCCAACTGCACGATCTGATTCAGCACCAGCAGCACTTCGGCGAACGGTTTGTCGTCGAGCTTGCGCATGGGATGCGGCTTGCCGCCGCGCAATCGCCAATCGAACGACTTGGGCTGGTGGCATAGCACGTAGCTGATTGCTCCCGGCTTGCGCCCGCTTGCCGCGCCGGCGGCAATGGCAAAAGGGTTGCTCGCATTGCAGGCTGCCGTCGTCATGGGCAAGCCCACGACCAGCGAGGTGCGCTGGTTGAACGCCTTGGGCGACAGCACGAGGAACGGATGCACGTCGCGCATTTCCCGCCCGGCTTGGGGGTTGCAGTCGATCCAGATCACGTCCTGCCGATCCGGCGCCCATGCGTGCGCGCGCCTGGCGATGCGCTTGCCGACCGGCCTGCTCACCACCGCTCGGCCCCGACACGCCCGTCGACGGACATGACTTCGCCGCCGTGATGCTGCGGATCGAACCGCGCCAAGCGCTGCTCAAGCGTGAGGAATCTATCTTCCACCGGCGTGACGACGACGCGGCCAGCCTCGACAACGATGCTCACGCGCTGGTCCGCGCGCAGATGCGCCGCACGCGCGATCGCCGCCGGCAAGCGCACACCCAGATTGTTGCCCCACTGCTTGATGTCCAGCTCGACTGCCGCCATGATGCGCTCCGTCCAATATGTTTATACGAAGTCTATACTTGGTCAGCTTCAGGCACAACATGAAAGCGCCGCGCGATGCGCTGCGCTCATTGAATTCCACTCATCGGCGCGCCTGGGCCGTGTCGGCCGCGTCGGCGGAACCCACTCGCCACGTCGGCGACAGCACGAGGAACGGATACACATCGCGCATTTGCCGCCCGGCTTGCCCGCATTTCTCGAACCAGTTGCACTCGATCCAGATCACGTCGTCGATGGCCCGAATGCTCTGGCCGAGATGGTTTCTGCGACGCTTCGCCAAAGGCCTCGGATTGTTTTTGCGGATCGGCGGGCGAAAACCGGAGCGGTGACGGCGGAACGGGGTCACATGGGCGAAAAGTGATCACCATTTCATGGACCGTCGGCTACGCTTCAACCAACTCCACCCTTACCTGCCGCCCCAACGCCTGCGCGGCCTTGCTCAACGTTTCCAACGTAAGCCCCGCATCGCTTTCGTCGAGCAGACGATCGAGTTGTGAGCGGCTGGTGCCCATGCGTTCGGCAAGCTCCTTCTTGGTGATGTGCTCGGCCTTCATGGCTTCGTCGATCTGCCAGGTGATCACGCGCTTGATCGCGACGGCGGTTGCCTCGGCGAGCATGCCGTCGTCGGCGAGGAAGTCGTCGAAATTCGAGCCGATGGAATTTTTGCGCTTAGCCATTGTGTACCTCCGATCTGCGCTGCTTGGCAACCTTCAAATCCGCCGCCGGCGTCTTCGCCGACTTCTTCGCGAATCCGTGCAGCAGAACCATGGTCGAGCCGGACACGGTGAAGAGAATGCGTGCCGTTCCGTGAGTGATTCGGCTGCGTATTTCCCAGAGACCGGGCTCCATCTTGCGCACCAGCGGCATGCCGAGCGGCCAGCCGAACTGCGCAGTCTTGATGTCTTCGCCGATCGACTTGCGATCTTCACGCTTCAGCGTGCGAAGCCAATCACGCACCGGTTCATTGCCGGACGCAGCGGCATAGAAGTGGACCTGCAAGGTCGGTGTCATGCACGCATTGTACTTTTTTTAGTACAAGCGTCAATGATCGTCGTCAACGGCAAACGCGCAGCGGCGCAGGGTCAGCCGCGCAGGGCGACCTCGCTCGTGGCGATATCGATCTTGGTCTTCATTTTTCGACGAGGTAAGAACTCGGTTCAGGGTGCAAAAGGGACCAAAGCGCGCTTCGGCAAGCCGCTGCCGGCCGCACATCGCATGCGTCGAATCCGCCGTGATTGGTCCCTGGGCAATATGGCGGCCAGGATTCGCCGTCAAAAGACGGCAGCTTATTTCGCGCCAGCCGCCTTCTCCACCGCCGCCATCACCGGCTCCGCGTATTTGCGCGGATCGACCCATTCGCTGTTCGTCATGATGACGATGCCGCGCTTCTGCTGCGGCCAGATCGCGAGCCACGTCTTGGTCTTTTCCTGCGAGCCGCTGTGGGCGATGCGCAGGCGGCCGTTGTCGTCGGCGATCATGAAGCCGAGGCCGTAGCCGGTGGCGGTGCCGTCGGCGAGTTTTTGCGGCGTCCACATCGCGGCCTGCGTCTGCGCGGAAACGAGGCGGCCGTCGAGCACGCCCTTGGCGAAGCCGGCGAAATCGGCGATGTCGGAAATGTAACCGCCGCCGCCGAGCTTCCAGCTCACGTCGGTGTCGGTCGAGCGCTCGATCGCGTCGCCGTTCTTCACGTAGCCGACGGCGCGGTCGGGAATGGCGATCCACTGGTAATCGGGCTGCATCGTCGTCAGGTGCAGCGGATCGACGATGCGCTCGCGCACCTGCTGCGCATACGGTTCGTTGCCGGCGCGCTGCACGACGGCGGCGACGAGCATGAAGCCGAAGGTGGAGTAGGAATATTTTTCGCCTGGCTGGTTGACGAGCGGCGAATCCTTGAACCAGTCGAGCGCGGTGACGACGTCCGCAAACGGATGCGCCTCTGTATAGGTGCGTTCGGTTTTGATGACGGGGCCGTTGTCGTAATGGACGATGCCGGCCTGATGGCTCATCAGTTCACGCAGGGTGATCCTCACGCCCTTGTCGGGGAATTCGGGCACGTAGCGGCGCACGTCGGCGTCGAGGTCGAGCTTGCCCTGCTCGACGAGCTGCATCGCCGCGAGCGCGGCCACGGGCTTGGACACCGATGCCCAGCGGAACATCGTCTGCGTCGTCACCGGCACGCTCGATTCGCGGTCGGCGTAGCCGTAACCCTTGAGGTAGACGATGCGGTCGTTCTTGATCACGCCGACGGCCATGCCGACCGTGCCGTCGCGGCGCATGCCTTCTGCGACCGCCGCATCGACCTCTTTCTCCTGAGCCAATGACAACTCCGCGGGCTTGTTCTGCGGCGTGGCGGCACAACCGGCCAGAATCGCCGCGGCGAAGACCCATGTGAAGAATTTCGTTTGTTTCATCGTTTGCCTCTTGGAGGTTTCGTTTCTGGAACCCGAATCAGAGCCCAAGGATTTCATGGTAGACCACTACAGGCAAAAGAGGAGGGAAGAAAAGCCACCGCAGAAAAGCTACACTTGTTCACCAACGCTCAGGCAACGGCAGCGTCCGCACGCGAGGCAGTCCTCCATCGCAAAGCGGGTCAATTTTTGATCGGCACCGACAATGGGTTGTCCGCACCACCGCCTGAGTCCCGCCCGGTCCTGACCGCCGCGCCCAAGCGCGCACAATCCCCTCGGAGTCCCCGCGCAGCGACCATCGCTTCCACCGAAATCGGCCATTACATCAACGGGCGCACGGTATCCGGCGCTTCGGGCAACACCGGCGCCGTCACCAATCCCGCGACCGGCGCCGTGGCATTGGCCAGCGCCGGCGAAGTCGACGCCGCCGTGCAAGCCGCGGCCGCGGCGTTTCCCGCCTGGTCCGACACGCCTCCGTTGCGGCGCGCCCGGGTGCTGTTCAAGTTCCTGGAACGGCTGAACGAGCACCGGGACGAACTGGCCCACCTGATCACCGCGGAACACGGCAAGGTATTCACGAATGCCCAGGGCGAAGTCTCGCGCGGCATCGACGTGGTGGAATTCGCCTGCGGCATCCCGCAGTTGCTCAAGGGCGATTACACCGAGCAGGTGTCCACGGGTATCGACAACTGGACCCTGCGCCAGCCGCTCGGCGTGGTCGCGGGCGTCACCCCCTTCAATTTTCCGGTGATGGTGCCGTGCTGGATGTTCCCGGTGGCCATTGCCTGCGGCAACACCTTCGTGCTCAAGCCCAGTCCGCTCGACCCCAGCCCGTCGTTGCGCATCGCCGAGCTTTTCAAGCAAGCCGGTTTGCCGGACGGCGTATTCAACGTCGTGCAGGGCGACAAGGTGGCTGTCGACGCCCTGCTGGAGCACCCGCAGGTGGCGGCCGTCAGCTTCGTCGGCTCCACGCCGATCGCCAACCATATCTACGAGACCGGAGCCCGCCGCGGCAAGCGCATCCAGGCCCTCGGCGGCGCCAAGAACCATCTGGTGGTCATGCCCGATGCCGACATCACGCGTACCGTGGACGCGCTGATCGGCGCGGCCTACGGCTCCGCCGGCGAACGCTGCATGGCCATCTCGGTGGCGGTGCTGGTGGGCGACGTGGCCGACCGGCTGATACCCGAACTGGTCGCGCGCGCCAAAGCGCTCAAGATCCTCGACGGAGAGGACCTCGCCGCCGAGATGGGGCCCATCGTCACGCGCGCCGGGCAGGAACGCATCAACAGCTACATCGCCCTCGGCGTGGCGGAAGGCGCGCAGCTGCTCGTGGACGGCCGCAACTTCGACGGCAGGACGGCCGGCGCGGGCACCGGCACGGACACGTCCGGCGGCTTCTGGCTCGGCGCCACGCTGTTCGACCGCGTGACGCCGGAAATGCGCATCTACCGAGAAGAGATCTTCGGCCCGGTGCTCGCCGTGGTGCGCGTCAAGAACTTCGCCGAGGCCATCGAACTCGTCAATGCCCACGAATTCGGCAACGGCGTGAGTTGCTTCACCAGCGATGGTCACGTGGCGCGCGAATTCGGCCGCCGCATCCAGGCCGGCATGGTCGGCATCAACGTGCCGATTCCCGTGCCGATGGCCTGGCACGGGTTCGGGGGTTGGAAGCGCTCGCTGTTCGGCGACACCCACGCCTACGGCGAAGAAGGCGTGCGCTTCTACACCAAACAGAAGTCGATCATGCAGCGCTGGCCGGAAAACATCTCCAAGGGTGCCGAATTCGCCATGCCCACGGCGGATTGATCGCAACGGAAAGCACCCGACCCGGACCGGGGCACGGAGCGACGACCCATATGCGGCCAGACCGGGGACGGCCGCGAATCCGGTGCAAACCGGCACCTGCACTGAAACCCGTCGCCGTCAGCGGATGACCTGCACCTTGCCGAGGCCGGCCTTGCTGCGCGGATCGCTGGCCGCCGTCTTCGTGTTCGTCGTCTTGTTCCAGACCACGACGTTCATGTTGCCCCACGGCTCGCGCTCGCGCACGTCGTGGCCCATCGCCTTGAGCTTCGCGACCACCTCGGCGGGCAGGCTGCCGGGCTCGATCTCGACCGTGTCGGGCAGATACTGGTGATGGAAGCGCTTCTGCGCGGTGATCTCGGGTGCGCTCTTGCCGTCCATGAACGCGAGCATGCCTTCGAGCACCTGGGTCATGATCGTCGAGCCGCCCGGCGAGCCGATGACGGCGAGGCGGTCCTTGCCGATGACGAAGCTCGGCGTCATCGAGGAGAGCATGCGCTTGCCCGCGACCGGCGCATTGGCGTCGCCACCGATCAGGCCGAACGCGTTGGGCTGGCCGGCGACCAGGGCGAAGTCGTCCATCTCGTTGTTGAGCAGCACGCCGCTCTTGCCGGCGACGAAGGCGGAGCCCAGCGTGGTGTTGACCGTGCAGGTCATCGACACCATGTTGCCGTCCTCGTCGACGATCGAGAAGTGCGTGGTGTGCATGCCCGGTTCCTTGGCGTGCACGGCCGGCAGCCATTCGGATTTCGTCGCCTGTTCGGGCAGGATGCTTTGGCGCAATCCGTCCGCGTAGTACGGGGACAGAAGCATATCCATCGGCATCTTCACGAAATCCGGATCGCCCAGATATTCGTTGTGGTCGCGATAGGCGCGGCGCATCGCTTCGATTTCGTAGTGCAGCCGATGCGCCTGATCGAGACTCTTCAAGTCGATGCCGGAGAGAATGTTGAGCACTTCGCCGACGACCACGCCGCCCGAGGACACCGGCGGCGCGGTGACGATCTTGTAGCCGTCGTAGGTCAGCTCGATCGGCGCGCGTTCCTTGGTCTGGTAGCTCGCGAGATCGGTCGCCGTCCACGTGCCGCCGGCCGCCTTCACCGCCGCGACCATTTCCTCGGCGACTTCGCCCTTGTAGAAACCGTCGGCGCCTTTGTCCGCGAAAATCCTCAACGTGCGCGCCTGCGCCTCGTCGCGGAAGACGTCTTTCTCAGTCAGCGCTTTTCCGTTCGGGAAAAACTTGGCCGTCGAGGCGGCGTAGCGATGCAGCACGTCGGCGCGATGCGCAATCGAATGCACCAGCGAGGTCGTCGGACGGACGCCCTTCTCGGCCAGATCGATGGCCGGCTGCACCGACTTCTTCAGCGGCAGCTTGCCGAAGTGCTGCGCGATGTAGGCTAGGCCCGCGGGCGATCCGGGGATGCCCGCGGCCAACGGGCCGTTGAGCGAAGTGTCGCGATTGGGCGTGCCGTCCGCGTTGAGATAGTCCGCGGACTTCACGGCCGCCGGCGCCATCTCGCGCGAGTCGATGAACGTGTCCTTGCCGCTCGCCGCGTCGTGGATCAACGCGAGGAAGCCGCCGCCGATGCCGGACGCTTCCGGCTGCACCACCGACAGCGACGTCGCGACCGCGATCGCCGCATCCATCGCGTTGCCGCCTTCGGCGAGCACGGCGAAGCCGGCTTCGGTGGCGTGCGCGTTGGCGCTGGCGATCGCGGCCGTCTTCGTCGCCGCGCCGGTGTCACGCGCAAATGCCGGCGCACCGAGCGCGATGAGGACCGCCGCCAATGCAAGACGATGCGGCCACGGGAAGTCGCGCAACGGCATCGTCCGGCAGACGGATTCGGCATGGGTTTGCGGCGCGATGCGAAAGCTCATTGCTCGTGCTCCAATGGGGCGAGACAGTCATGGACAGGCCGATTCCCGTCCTTCGATACACTCATGTTTCCACGTGAAAGCCGCCAATCAAAAAGCTGGCCATTGGCACGATCCGGTGGTGGATTCGAGATCGCCCGACGAACGGAAACGGCATGCGGGCATTTCGCCTCATGCCGCATCCGACGAAGACTGACGGCTCACCACGCAAACCGCGGTGATGTCCGCCGTGACGTTGCCCAAGGTGCCGATGGCATCGGGCAGCGCATCCATCGCGAGCATCAGCGCCAGCGGCCCCACCGGCACGCCCATCGCCTGCGCCACCGGCATGTTTGTCGCCATGAAGCTCACCTGCCCCGGCAGACTTACCGCGCCCAGGCTGATCACGATCGCGAGCGCCGCGCCCGCGGCGAGCTGGGCGGGTCCGAGATCGATGTTGAGGGCCCATGCGATGAAACACGAGGAGGCGATATATTGCACCGGGCTCGTCAGCCGGCACAGGCTCACCGCCATAGGCAACACCAATGCCGCGACCCGCTGCGGATAGCCCAGACGCCGCACGCTGCATTCGAGCATCGCCGGCAGCGCGGCAAGCGAGGACTGCGTACTCGCCGCCACGATCTGCGCTGGCACCAGCGCCGGCATGTAGCGGCGCACGCGTTCGCGGCCCCATGTCCAGGCCACCAGCAGCATCGCCAGCGTGGCCATCACGTACAGTGTGCTTTCCACGAGCACGTAGACGCCGAGCGCGCCGATCATGTGTATGCCGGCGCGCGCGCATACTGCGAGAATCAGCGCGAACACGCCCAACGGCGCCGCCCACAGCACCCAGTGCACGCTGACGATCATCGCATCGGCAATGGCCTGGAAAAACGACACCATCAGTTCGCGCCGCGCCGCATCGATGCGCGACAGCGCAAAGCCGAAAAACAGGGCAAATACCACGAGCGGCAACATCGCGCTTTGCGCGGCGGCCATCAGCGCGTTGCTAGGCACGATGCCGTTGAGCCAGTCCGCCCAGCCGACCGCCTGCCCCGCGTGCGGCATATTCTGCGCCACCGCGCCACCGAGGGCCTCGGCCAATGAAGGATGGCGAGTGAACAGACCGTACAGCATGGGTGCGGTCAGCGCGGCCAAGGTCACGCCGATCGTCAACAGCACCACGAACACCCCGAGCGCGCGGCGCGCGATGCGCCCCGACGCCGCCGCATCGCTGGCCGCATTCACGCCGACGACGACCAGCGCAAACACCAGCGGCACCACGGTCATCTGCAGGGCATTGAGCCATAGTCGCCCCAAGGGCTGGATCCAGTCCGCGACCTTCACGGCGGTCGCGGAATCGTAAGCATCCAAAGCCAGTCCACCCAGCGCGCCCAGCGCCAGCCCGATCAGCACGCGCGTCGTCGCATTCACGGTTGCATCTCCGGCGGTGGAAGATCCCATTGCGCATGCAGGCGGGCGTATTCGCTCTGCGGCAGCAGCACGAAGACGGGCGCGTCCCCGCGTTTCAGCCACGCCAGCAAATGTCGCATCGTGGCATCGCTCATCGCGGTGCAACCCGTCGTCGTGTCGGTCGGCGATTGCCACAGATGCGCGAAGATGCAACTGCCCGCGCCGCGCCGGCCGGTCGCGTTGTGCTCGATCACGAAGCCGAGGCGGTAGCGCTGGTCGCCGTCCATGTGCAGGTCGCGGCGCATCGGTTCGCTGGAGCCTTTCGCATCGACTGCATTCGCGTCCACGATGCGGTTGTACGACGGCGAGCCGTCGACGTCGACGCAGTAGTCGGATGCCTGCATCGCGCGGTACTCGAGCCCGGTATCGGCATGGCTGCCGTAACCGAACGCCTCGCCGATGCGGAACACGCCCGCCGCGCTGCGGCCGTCGCCCTCGCGCTTGATCGGGCCGTCGCCGTGCGTTTCGTTCAAGCCCAGGCCCCAGGCGGCGCCCGCCTGTCCGATCGCGACCGGCTGCGCCGCATCCACGGCATACCAGCGACCGCCATCGCGAGCGTAGCTGCGCAGACTGCCGTGGTTCGCATTCCAGTCCGGAACGATCACCAGCACGAGCTGGCGCGAATCCCGCCAGGTCGACTCCGATGACGCGGTCCGCGCCGGGTGCCGGGCGCAACTGGCGACGCACAGAACGACAAGAAACAGCCGGAAAATGGAAACGCTGCGATGGTGCCCGTGAAACATGTGTGCTGGTTCCTGTGCAGGCGCGACTTTAGCTTTCCACCACGGCCTCTGGGAAATCAGGGCACGCCCGTCGTCGAGGTCCTTTGTTCGGAGCGGCCCTTTCGACATGCAAGTCCAGCATTGCCGCGAACGACCCGGTGGGGGCATCTTCGCGGCGAGTCCGACTTACCAACGGTACTGGACCTTTCCATAGACGAACGCCCCCTGGGAGCCGAACGGTGAAGCCCCCGGATAAGGGAACGTGCCGTTGTTGTTCTGGGAGGGGATCACTTCTTCCGGATAGGTATTGAACAGGTTGTCGACGCCGAGGGTGAACCTCAACCGGTTCACGCTGTAGCTCGCCGAAGCATCGAAAATCCATTTGCCCGGGAACGACTGATCGTACATGGAATTGGTCGAAGAATAGACGGTGACGCGGCCATAGCGGATCGCGTTGCCCGTGAAGCTCCAACGACCGGTCTCGTAGGTCTCACCGAGAATGATCTTGCTGCGCGGCGCCGTGTCCGCGAGCAGGCCGAGAACGGCGTCGCGGCCGAGGCGCACGAACGTCGCGCCCAACTGGGTGAGGATGGCGGGATTGGGCAGGACGTTGGTGACCTTGTTCTTGTTGTAGGTCGCCGAGAACGTCGTCGTCAGCGTGCCCGCATCGCCGAGGTCGCTGCGATAGCTGGCTACTCCGTCGATGCCTTGGCTGCGCACGTCGCCGGCGTTGGTGAAATAGCGGATGCCGCTGTATTGCACGTTGGTGATGCCGTTGGCGGCGAGGTAGTTGAGCACCACCGCCGTCGAGGTGGAAAGCGTGCTCGACATCGCGATGCGGTCGTCGACGTTGATCTGATAGACGTCGACGTTCATGTTGAGCGCCTCGGTGGGAGTCCACACGGCGCCGAAGGTGATGCTCTTGGATGTCTCCGGCTTCAGCGGCGTGGCGCCGAGCAGCTTGGCAAGCTGGTTGTCGACTGGGACCAGGCCGCTCAGGTAGATGCCCGCGGGCAGGCCGAGGGAGTTGCCGGCGCCGTAGGCGGTCGAAGTGGTCGCGGAGTAATGCTGCTGACCGAGGGTCGGCGCGCGGAACCCGGTCGAAATGCTGCCGCGCAGGGCGAATGCTTCGGTGAAATCGAAACGCGTCGACAACGCGCCGGAGGTCGTGCTGCCGAAGTCGGAGTAATCCTCGTGGCGCGCCGCCAGCGAGCCGCTCCAGCGGTCGGTCAGGTTGGTCTCCAACTGCACGTACTCGGAAAGATCGTTGCGCGCGACCGACCTCGCGTCCCACGGCCCCCACCCCGCGAAGCCTTGCGCGCCGCCGGTGACGCCGGAGGTGCCGACGTAATACGAGGCCGGCTCGCCCGACTTGATTCTGGTAGCCCTGGCGCAGCCATTGCGTGCCGAACGACAGCGTCGCCGGATTGGGCAGCCAGCCCACTCGGATTTCGCGCGAGATGTCGATGTCGAAGGTCTGCTGCGTCGCCGTCAGGCGGCCGTCGTAGATGTTGCGCGGACTGCTGCCGAAGTCGTACAGCATCGCGTAGTTCGTGGAGTCGTTGGTGTTGTAGTAAACCCGGTTGCCGCCGTAGTTCGCGCTGACGTCCCAATGCCAGTCGTTCCAGGTTCCGCGCAGCCCCGCGACCAGCGAGCGATCGATCGCATTGCCTTGCTCCATCGGCAAGAAACCGTCCGGGAAGATCGGCCCGAGCTTCGCGGTCACCTTGAGCAGCGAGGAGGACGCATAGGACGGATAATTGCTTCCGTAACGGAAGTAGGCGTATGGATCGCCGACACGCTGGCTGTAGTGTCCGAAAGCGTAGAACTGCACGTCGGGAGTGAAATTGTACTGGGCGTTCAGGAGCACGTTCTGGCTGTCGAATTCGGTCACGCCGTAATGGAATTTCACCCCCAGCTGCGCAAGGCCGGCCCGGTTGTCGGGCCGGGCCCGGTTGGTGGGGTCCTGACGGATGTCGTCCACGGAAAGGCGCAGCCAGCCCTTGTCGCCGCCCAGCGGCACGCCGAAATTGGCGGAACCTTGCACCTGCATACCGTCGCCTGCGGAATATTCCCCTTCGGAGAATTGCAGGTCGCCGCCTTCCGCGCCCTTTTTCAGGATCACGTTGATGACGCCCGCCAGGGCATCGGAGCCGTACTGCGCAGAGGCGCCATCGCGCAGCACTTCGATATGGTCGACCGCCGACATGGGGATGGTGTTCAGGTCGGCGCCTTGTGCGCCCTGGCCGATCTGGCCCAACGTCATCAGCAGCGCGCCGGTATGCCAGCGCTTGCCGTTGACGAGCACCAGAACCTGGTCCGGCGACAGGCCGCGCAATTCGAACGGGCGCTGGAACGCGAAGGTGTCCGAGGCGGGGAACAACGGGAAATTCAGCGACGGAACCAGGCGCGCCAGGGCCTGGGGAAGGTCGGTCGTGCCGCTCGCCTTCAAATCGTCGGCGGAAATGATGTCGATCGGCGTCAACGACGAGTTGACCGTGCGGCCCGCGGCGCGCGTGCCGGTCACGATGACCGTATCGAGGCTCTGGCTTTTTTCCGTGGCGGACGTCTTGCCCGACGTATTGCTTGATGCGGACGCAGTGGTGTCCTGCGCCGTTGCGGTGTTGGCGAGTGCAAGCAGGATCGCGGCAGCCAGCAAGGTCGGAACGGCATTACCAATGGATTTGTGCATGATTCCTCACCGGAGTTCGTGTTTTCGGGCTGCAAGGCGCTGCAGATCAATACCATCGCGTACCGCTGCGAGCAAATGATGGTGTTCCTTCGGTGGCCGTGGAATCCACGAGAATCGACCCGTTCGCCCCATTCCCTCCACGGCCCCGAGCCAAGCATAGACGTGGGCACGCGACATCCACCAATGAAAAGGTCGGTGCTTCGCATAACTTCAGGTTTTGGGGTCCGTTGCGAACGGGTGTCCTCAACCGGCGTGCCGATGCCATCGGGCACGATGGCACCGCCGAGGAGTTTCTTCCAGACGCGGGCGCTTTCGTCCTTGCGCTTCTCGCCGATTCGGTACCACCGCCATCTGCGCTGGAAAGCCGTCGACCGATGCGTCGTCCGCAAAGCATGCGGACATGCCGGAGAAGGGAATCGAACCCCCGACCTACGCATTACGAATGCGCCGCTCTACCAACTGAGCTACTCCGGCACGGAGCCGGGCATTATAGGCAAGATGCGGACTTGGCTCAACCGTGGCGATGTCGGCGGTTCGATTCCGTCCTGCCACCACCCCACGAATCAGCATGCAATTGCCCGATCTGCCTTTGATCGGTATTGATGCACTACCGCTCGCATGCCTTGCACGGTCGATTCCCTTCTCCGGTAGTGAGCGACCCCGGGCAAGTTCCGGGTGTGCGATTACTTCACCTCGTCGAAGACATACTGAAGACATACTCGTGCTGTGCGTCGCGCAGCGTCAAATCGCGTTTGCCGGCTTTGTCGGCGACGACGAATTCGAAACCGGATTCACCGGGTGACACGGTGACGAGCGAAACGCTGCCATCGTCGTTCTTGCGCGAAGCGACTTCGCTTTTCCAGTCACCGGAATCGAGCCACAGATTCGCGCCGATTCGGCGTACCGAGATATCGCCCATCGTCGCATTGCGATAGTGTGCGGCAAGTGTCCCGACGACCGCAGGGGCGACCGGCACAGCCAAGCGCTTGCGCTCCACGGCGAATTGATCCTTGATGCGCTTGGCGCTCGCCTCAAGGTCGCCAAGCGCCTCGTCCTTGCCATCGAACAGGACTTCAAGCAGACGGCGCTGGAACGGTGCAAGCAAGCTCCAGCCATTTTCCGCATTGGTGAGAATCACCGCGCCGACATTGGCATCCGGCAGCCACATCATGTCGGACTTGTAGCCAAACATGGAACCGCCATGGTGCACTACCGGTACGCCCCAGGTGCGGTCGACCATCAAACCCATGCCGTAGCTCGCGTCGTTGCCGATCCCGACCTGCCGCTTGCGGCGTTCGAGCAGCGGCCCTTCCGCGACCAGTCGCTTGCCGTCCGGCAGAAGACCGTCGGAAAGTTCCATCCGCACATATCGCAGCATGTCGTTGATGTTGCTCCATGCCGCACCGGCGGGACGCGCCGGAAAGACCGTGTAGTTCAGATCCATGCTGGACGGTACGGTCTGGCCATCCACGTTCCAATCGTGCGGAGAGGCGTGGTTGCCGGACAGCGCTTTGGCGAAATCGAATGTGGTCGACTTCATGCCCAGCGGATCGAACACGAGGTCCTGCATCGCCGCGTCATAGGCCGCACCGAGTTCCTTGTCCGGATACAGTGCATGACCGCCGACGAACCCCGCTGCGGATGCCATGAGATTGGAGTACTGGTAAAGCTCGCCGAACTTGCTGGTCGGCTGCATCGTTCCCAGCATCTTCATCACTGTGCTCGGCGTCTGCTTGCGCCCTTGGAGCAGCCATTCCAGATCCTGCCGCGGCAGCCCGGTGCAGGCGCAGATCAAATGCTTGACCAATACCTGCCGCGTCGTGTCGCTGTCACCGAGCTTGAAGCTCGGCAGAATCTCGGTAACCGGCGTGTCCCAACCAAACTTGCCCGCCTCGACCTCGCGCGCCAGCATCAGCGTGGTCAGCGCCTTCGTGTTCGAGGCGATCATGAAGAGCGTACCGGCATCGACCTTCGCCGGCTTGCCCTGCTCACGCACGCCGAAGCCGCCGGCAAACACGGTCTTGCCGCCTTGCACTATGCCGACGGCGATGCCGGGCACGTCGAGTTGCCTGCGCCCTTCTTCGACGAACGCCTTGATCCGTTCGAGCCGAGCCGCGTCGAGCGCGTGCGCGGTACGCCCGGCGAAACTTTCGCGCTCGTAGCCCTGTGGCCACAGCCGGCCGGATATCTGCGCGATCTGCGCGAGACGCTTTTCTTCCACGGCGTTCGCCAGATCGCCGATCAGGACGGTCCAGTGATCGCCGCGACGTTGCGCCACGGCGTACACGTCGCGCCGGTCGTTCGCCGAGGTTTCGTACTGGTAGATGCGGCGTTCTTCCCAGCCGTCGCGCGGCGGGCGATCGATCGCGATCTTCAGCGGCCGCTTCGCATTCGGATCGAACGCGTTCCACGCTGCGGCAACGGCCGTATCGGCGTCCTTCGCCGACACGTCGACCAAGGCGATGCGCGAGCCCGCCTCCGGCGCGCCGAGAATTACCGTTGATCCCGTCGTGCGAATCGACCAGCCGACCGGCGCGACGAAGCGTGTACCGTCCGGCGTCGTGCGCGAGCTGTCCTGCTTGAGAACTTCCGCCGTCGTCGGCAATGACTTGAGATCATCGGCGTGAACGGATGCGACGCAAAATGCGATGGCTATGGCGAGAGCGAGTTTGTGCACGGTTGTCTCCTTGAATGACTGTCGCGTCGAGCGCCTCATGCGACGGAGTGGAAGAGCATTCGGCCGCGCTCGTGGAACTCCCGGTATTCCTCTTCCGGAACGAACGTTCCACCCGTCGTCCAAAGGACATGGGTCGCGGGTTCGATATCCGTCGCGCGAATGCGGCCCGGAGTGCAATCCGCATCCCGCAGCGCCTGCCGCAATCGCATCGGTCCGCGCAGGGCTGCGGCGGCGGACGGCTCGATACGCAAGCCCTCGCTGCGCTCGAGTCGATACAGGTCTTCGAACAACTGGTCGTCGGCCACGGTGAAAACGCCCGACACCAAGGGACGCATCAGCGGCGCCACGAACTGCGAGGCGCGGGCCACCGCCAGCCCATCTGCGGCGGTGCGATTGTCGAGCCCGAAATCCCGGACCGAGACGTCGGCGTCGTCCGTCTGCGCGAGACGCAGCAGCATGCACGGCGAGGCGAGAGGCTCGGCAAAGAAGCAATGCACGTGATCGCCGAGGAGATGACGCAAACCGAACGTGATCCCGCCCGGCGCGCCGCCCACGCCGCAGGGCAGATACACGCACAGCGGACGGCCCGCATCGATCTCGATCCGCAAATCCGCGAGTTGTTTGCGCAGGCGCAACGCCGCCACGCTGTAGCCGAGGAACAGTTCGCGCGAATTCTCGTCGTCCACGAAATAGGCATGGGCATCGTGCGCGGTTTGTTCGCGACCCGCAGCGACCGCGGCGCCGAAATCGCCCTCGTGTTCGACGACTTCGACGCCGCGCGCGCGCAGCCGGATTTTCTTCCACGCCTTCGCGTCCGAGGACATGTGCACGGTGGCGCGAAAGCCGAGCGCCGCAGCGGCGATGCCGATGCTCAAACCCAAGTTTCCGGTGGAACCGACCGCGACACGATGACGCGCGAAACATTCGCGCAGGCGCGGCGTAGCAAGCACGCACGGATCGTCTTCCGCCTGTATCCATCCCGAACCCAGTGCCAGGCGTTCGGCGTGGACGAGCACCTCGTAAATGCCGCCGCGCGCCTTGATCGATCCCGCCACCGGGAGTTCGTGATCGGCCTTGACGAACCAGCGGCCCGTTGCGGATGAGCCGTCGTCCGTCAGCGCCTGCCGGAACGCGTCGACCGGATAGAGCTGCGACTCGATGAGACCGGCGCTGGCGCGCAGCTCGGGGAACAAGATTTCGAGCAAGCCGCCGAAGCGCTGCCAGCGCGCTTCGGCGTCGCGTACGTCGGCCAATCCCAGCGCCGCGTCGGTTGCGGCTTCGCTCAGCGTCCGCCAGTTCGGGTTGCTCCAGAACACGGGTTGCTTCGCGCTCACTGCCTGCGCAAGCGAGGGCGGATGCAAGCGGTGCGCACCGAATCCGCCACTCATGGTGCGACGACCGCCAGCTCCAGTTTTTGAATGCGCGGCGGCAGCGTGGGCGCGAGCTGCACGTTGCCCTTGATTCGTCCATGACTGCAACGCCATGCGAAGCTGCCGGTCAGCGCACCGCCGGGGATTATCGGTGCCGAGGTGTCGCACTCGCCCGCATCGTTTTTCAGTTTCGCCAGAGTGCGCTTCCATGCATCGGCGGAACGATCCATGAGGAAGTTCATCGCAAGCTGGCCGCGGTCCGCCTCGACGCCGCCGCTGGCGTAGATGTGCGCGACGGTGCGGTAAGCCGCCATCAGATCGACGCCCGGCGGCAGGCTGCGTTCGCCGGGCAACTGGCCGGACTTCATCAGCCCCACGACCGCATCCCACACCGGCGCGATCGGCGCGGCATAGGTGCGATTGGCGAAGGCGAACACGCCGACGCCGCGATTCGGCAACAGCAGAACATAAGAGCCGTATCCGGGCAGACCGCCACTGTGCGCGAGTGCGGTTCCCAGCTCGCAATCCGTCACCACCTGCATGCCCATCCCGTAAGCGATGGCCTGACGGCACGATTCCGGCGCGGAATGGCCGGGGCGAACCGTCAGGCGGACGAAATTCGATCCCTGCGCCAGCTCGCGCACGCTGGCGCGCTTCACCGGCCCCGCATCGGCATCGTCGCGCGCCGGCCATGCCGAGAGCAGAAATGCAACCCATTTGGCGTAATCGTTGGCGCTGGTCTGGATGCCGCCGACCGCACCGAAGGCGCCGGCCGCCTGCGTCGGTTCCGCGCGCCAGGCATCGTCCTCCCAGCGATAACCGAGTGCGCGGCGCCCGATCGGCGCGGCATCGGCGACGAAGCCCGAGTCGTTCATCCGCAGCGGGCGCAACAGCAGGCTCTCGATAGTCTGCGCATACGGATGCCCGGAAGTATTCGTGATGCTGCGTCCCAACAGCGCATAGCCGAGATTGGAATATTCGTAGGCGAGGCCCGGTGCGCGCGTAAACGGAACGCCTGCGCTCAAAAACCGCGTGAACTCTTGTTCGGACAGCGGCAGTTGCCGGTCGCCCCAAGGATCGTCCGTCACCAACCCGGCCGAGTGGCTGAGCAAGTCCCTGACGCGGATTTTCGGCGAATCGCCGGTCGGGTATTTCCAGTGGCGCAGTTCGGGCACGTAATGCTCGGCGGGTTCGTCGAGGCGCAGCAGTCCGTCGTCGCGCAGCTTCAGCACGGTGAGCGCCGTGAACGCCTTCGTCATCGAAGCGATGCGGAAAAGCGAATCCGCGCCGACGGGCCGGTGCCGGTCGACATCCTGGACGCCGGACGCGCCGACATGGACCAGATGGCCATCGACGACAACGCCGTAGACCAGGCCGGGAACATGCGCGTCGAGACGAAACTCCTCGAAAATGCGATCGGTCATGGCGAACGGATTCGCCGCCGCGTCCGTGTCCGTACCGGCATCGGCCGTGACAGAGGCGAGCGCAAGCATCGTCATGGCAGCGAGTTTGTGCAAAGGCGAGATCGTCATGATGTCTTGTGCCGTGTGATGGCCAGAAGAAACTCGCGCATCGCCTGCACGACCTGCGCCCGCGATACGAGGAAGAACGTCGCATGCGCGCCCGGCACGACGACGATCTTCAGATTGCGCAGCTCGCGCCGCGCGTGTTCGATCGATCGCGCGCGGAACGGACCCAGGGCATTCGCTTCGAATGCCTGCACCACGGCCCTTCTTTTCGGGTCGGCGATCGGCTCGCTGAAACCCGTCGTGCCGACGAACGCCAACGCTCGACACTGCACGCGCGCGTATTCGCGCGGCAGGCGCGCGGACTTCAATATCTCGTCCTGTACGGAATCCGGAGTGACGGGTTTCACCGTGCCGTCGGGCAATGCCACGACCTCGTCGCGCAGATACGCCTCGACGCGGCCGATGTCGTCGAGACCTGCGAAAACCACCGTCCGCAGGTAATCGCGATAGGCATCCAGCGAGGTCATCGCGTCTGGCGTGAGCCCGTCCAATTCCGCCGGCGCCGACTTGACGGCTTGCGCAAACACCGGGTCGTCGTAGTCGAACAAGCCGTCGAAGTAGATGAGGCTTTCCACGCGCTGCGGGTATTTGATCGCCATCGAGGTGATCTCGCTGCCACCGATCGACCAGCCGACCAGCGTCGCCTTCGCGATACCCAGCGCATCCATCAGGCCGCGCAAGTCTTCGGTCAGAACCGGCAGATCGTAAGGGCCTCGCGCGTCCGAGCGGCCATGCCCGCGGCGCGCATACGCGATGACCCGGTAACGATTGGCGAACGCCGGCGCGATGTCGTCGAAGATGTGCGGATTCTCGCCCAGCCCATGCAGGAAGATCAGCGCCGGGCCGGAGCCGCCCCAATCGAGCACTTCGAACCGTACTCCATTCGCCGACACAAAACGCTCGTGATGCGTGGCGGGATCGAACCAGGGCTTCTCCGGCACCGCTGCCGGCATCGCCCCAGCCATGAGCAGCAGCACGGATGCCAGGCACATCCTGGCTCCGAACCAGAGTCGCCCCCCAACTACGCCGAAACAGGCCATCTGCGCCAGCTCGTTCTCAAAATGAATACGATGCGGAGACGCCTATCGTGCGTGGCTGCATGTACGACACGAAATGTTGCGTGGGATTGTCGTAGTTGATCGCCGGCCCGCCGCCGAGGACACCACGCGAGTCGGTCAGGTTGTTGATGTACAGGTTGATATCCCAGGGGCCGCGCATCACCGAGAAATTTGTATCGACGAAGCTGTAGCCCGGGTAACGCAGTCGCGTATCCGTGAACGTGCCGCCGAACTCCGCGTAACGAACGCCGACGTGACTGACGGAAGCGTTCAGCGCGCCCTCCCAGCCACCAGCCAAGGAAAATTTCTGCTCGATTCGCAACGATCCCGAAAATTTGCTGCTGTAAGGCAACTGATCGCCCTTGAGGCCGTAAGCGGTCGATGACGACGGAAGATCTTCCGCCAGTTCCGCGTCGTTGAATGCCGTCACCAGGGAGACGGTAGTGCCCTGCCAGGGACGCCACTGTGCGGAAAGCTCCAGTCCCTGGCTCGTCGCTTTGCCGCCGTTGGCGGTATACGAAATATTATTCGCCTTGTAAATCTCGGTGATCTGCATTTTCCTCCAATCCACGTAGTAGAGGGCGGCATCCAATGTAAGCATGCGATCGAACAGGTCGCCCTTGAAACCGAACTCGTAGTTCGTCGTCCGGTCCGGATCGAACTGCTCGGGCACCCCGTTTCCCGGCATGTATGCGAGGTTGGTGCCGCCGACCCGATATCCCGTGCTGAAACGCGCATAGAACATCATGTCAGGCGTGATCTTGAAGCGCGGTGTGATCAGATAAGTGAAGGCATTGCCCTCGGCGCGGATGGTCGGCGTCACCTGCGTATACGGATCATCCAGCGGACCGAAACTGGTGCTGCCCAAGGCTTGACGATTCGAGCTCTCGCGCGCGCCCAGTTGCAAGTCCAACGCGTCGGTGAAGTGCCAAGTGACGTTGCCGAATATGGCGCGTTCCGCCATCGTGTTCGGCGTGTACAAGTTGTCCGCCAGCGGCCCCGCGTTTGCGCCGCTCAGAATGTCGGCTGCATAAAAGTTCTGATAGCTCGCACCATCGTCTTCGTGCGTGTAGAACCCGCCGATCATCCACTCCAGTTTCTGATCCTGCGGCGAGGTCAGACGTACCTCCTGCGAGAATTTCTTGGTCAGATAGAGATTCCTCAAGGGAGATCCGGAAACGCCGTACATGCTCTGCGAGAACGAACCGAACAGTTGGCTGAAGTCGTACAGCGCCCAGTACCTGTTGGTGTTGTAGGCGGTCAGGGAGGTCAGGTCCGCATCCCCGATCTTGCCAAGGACTCTGAGCGAGTAGACCTTGAGCGAGTTGGTATAGCTGTTCACGCCCCGCATTCCGGTCTGGCTGTAGTCACCGATCGTCGGCTTCAGATTTTCGTCGGCGTTGACTTCCGCCGAGCCGGTGCCCACGCCGCTCTGCAACATCACGTTGAACTTCACCGAAAGATTCTCGGAGGGAGCCCACAGCACGGACCCCATGCCGCCGTGATACTGCGCCCGGTCCACGTCCTGCTGACCGGTCGTGACGTTGTCGACATAACCCGCGTCACGGCGGGTGAAGCCGCTCAATCGCACGGCAAGAACGTCGTTGACCGGCAGGTTGACCGCCGCGTGTACACCATAGCCATTGCCTCCGTGATCGACCGTGCCTGCAGAAACCTGGACACGACCGCTGATCCCCTCGGTCGAAGGATCCCGGGTGACGACCTTGACGACGCCGCCGAGACTGTCCGCACCGTACAGCGTGCCCTGCGGTCCGCGCAGCACCTCGATGTGATCGAGATCGCTCGGATCGATGTCCGGATAGGTGACGCCGCCGAAATTCCATCCCAGGCTCGACCCGAAGGGAATGTCGTCGATGACGAAGGCAACACTCGGATTGCTGTAGGCGGTGGTGCTCAAACCTCGCAACGTGATGAATTGCGTGCCGCCAAAATTGGCGTTGCTCGACAGGCTCATGCCCGGGATTTGTGCGTAATAGTCCTGGATGCGCAGTTGATTGTTTGCCGCCAGTGCGTCCGTCTCGAGAACCGAGACCGCCACAGGCACGTCCTGGAGCCGCTCCTGCCGCTTCTGCGCCGTGACGACAACCTCTCCCAGTTCGGACGGCCCCGAGCTCGCACCCGATTCCGGATATGCCCTTCTGGAATTCGATGGGCTCCGCGGATCCTGTGCATGCATGGAGGCGGAATTCTTCCGCTGATCCGCCTGAGCCGGAAGAAGTCCATTGTCTGCCGGATCTCCCGGGACATTTGTATTGCCTTGGTCCCGTGATTGCGATGCAGGAGCCGCAGGTGATGATGACGACGGCGCCGGTCCCGCAGCATCGCGGTAAATCGTCACCGTCTTTTCGTCGACATATTTGTAGGAAAACCCGGTTCCCGAGAGCAGGCCGGCGAGTGCTTCTGCAGTCGTCAGAGACCCATTCACGCCAGGTGTTCGAGCATCGCCGACAACGGAACTCAGATAAAGCACCTGAAATCCACGCTGCGAAGCAAGCTTCTTCAGCGCCTGCCCCAGAGGTTGGGATTCGATGTGCGTATACTGCTGGACCGCGGCGCTGACTTTTCCAGCCACTGCCGGATTCCACACACCAAGAGCCAACACCGCAGAAACGAAAACGACTCGCATAGATTCTCCCAATCGTGTTAGCAGACCTTGCCTATCCGTCGCAGCCTCGAGAAGACGACGACCCCATCCAACGATAGAGCGTCACGGGAACGAAACTGGGTAAATGGCGGATGTCCCAAATCTTGCGGGCACCGCGCAAAATTCCTCTTTGCTCATCATTCGACGAAAGCCGGGATCCAGCGCCTGAAGTTTCAAAGGTTTGAAAGTCGCCGGATTCCGACCTTCGCCGAAGTGGCGGAATTTTTCGAGGTGGCCTTGAGTCAAGGCGTGGCCGACGTTATACGGACCGTTTGTTCGGACTCCACGATGCGGATTCCTGGCTGACTGCGCAGGAAGAGCAAAAGCGAGCCGGGATCCGTCGAGGAATACACGCCACTGATGCCCAGCGTGGCCAAGCGCGGATCGTCGACGACGAGATGCCGTGCGCTGTAGCGGTTGAATTGGTCGACGACCTCCGACAATGGCGTCGCCTCGAAGACCAGTTTTTGCTGAACCCACGCGGTCGCCGTAACGATGTCCGCATGCTTGGGCTTGACTGCGGATTGAGGCGTCACAATCGCCTGCTCGCCAGCGCCGATCAACAGCAAATCGGCTGGCATGCCGCCCGCAAGGACACTGGGATCAACGCTCGAATTCGGCCACAGAACGCGTGAGAAGTCGCTTCCCGGAGACGTGACTGCAACCCGGCCTTCGATAACGGTCACGATTGTGCTGCCATCATGACGCTGGACATCGAACTGCGTCCCGACGGCGATGACTTCGCGTGTACCTGCCACAACGACGAACGGACGCTGCTTGTCTTTCGCCACCCGGAACAATGCTTGCCCCGCCAGCAGATTCACTTCGCGCACCTGCCGCGTAAAATGCACGCGCACCGCACTTTCCGAATTGAGATCGAGAAACGAACCGTCCGCGAGGGTGATCGAGCGCTGCTCGCCCTTGTCGGTGCGATACTCCGTGTAGCCGCCAAGAGACCACCAGCCGACGAAAGCGATCAGGAGCGAGGCCACAGCCGCGAAAGCAACTTTCAGTATCCGTCGCGGCGTTCTCGTCGGAATTCGCGCGGGCGCAGGCGACGATGTGTCGAGGGGAATGATCTCCGCATCGGCGGTCTTCGGCGCTTCTAGAAATGCCTCTATGCCTACTTGGCCGCGCGCCTCACCGCCAGGCATCTCCGCCCATAGCTGCGCAAGCTCGAGATAGGCATGGATGTGCACAGGCGAACTACGCAGCCACTCGCTGAACCGCTTTCGCGCCGTCGCATCGACGTCGTCGAAACGAAAAGCCGCGAACCACTCGGAGGCCTCCGCGAGGATCTGGTGATTGGAAACGGGATGTTCTCTGCGCTTCATTTGACGTCACTTCCTGTTTCTGCAGCACGCTGACGGCAATGCTCCATGGCGCGCGCCAGATACTTCTTGACACTTTCTCGCGAAACCCCCAGCTTCTGGGCGATCTCCTTGAGCGACTCCCCGTGAACACGCGCGAGTACCAAAGTGGTGGCCACTCGCGGCGGCAAATCCTTCAACAATGCCTGCAACTGTTCGAGCCGCTGATCGAATGCCGCGGACGCTTGTGGATCGTCCGGCGCGACGAGCGCGCTTCCGGCCAGAATTTCCGCAATGTCTCCGCTTGCAGTGTCGACGGATTCCTGGGCCCGGTGCTGATGCACCACATGACTCGCAACGGTAAAAAGATAGGCTTCCGGGTTCCGTATCTGGCCGTGATCCTCGACCCGCAAGAGCCTCAGGAAGACCTCCTGCGCCAAATCCGGCACATCCGCCGAATTTCGCAGCCGGGCGGCCAAAAATCGTTGCAGCCGCCGGCCGTACTGCGCGGCGATGCTTCCAACGAACCCTGTCTTCGAGCGGCTGTGCACGCGTGAACTCCAGGAAATTCCAATCATCCCTCAAATTGAGCGCCGAAGAAGGAAAATTGGGTAGCGCGCGCGGCTCGACCACGACGACACCGATACCGGATGTGCCCATGCGCGGCCCGGGCGGCCCGGAACGTACCGCGGCGAAACACCACGGTGTCCACGTGCGCCGAGGTTCTTTTCGCCGCGTTCGATCGGCACGCGCGCCGCCTCGCCGCGTAGAATGCGCGCGAGACGAAAAGGATTCAGCCAAAAATCGACCCATGCCCGGAAAAACCGTCGTCGCGAGCCTGCCCGCGATCCTCCTCGCCTGCCTGCTCGCGCTGGCGTCGCGCGCGTCCGCGCAGGAGGAGAACGATTTCGGCGCACGCCCGCCGCCTGTGCGGCCTGCCACGGCAAGCACGGCGAGGGCGTGCGTGGCGCGGAGTACTATCCGCATCTCGCCGGCAAGCCGGCCGGCTATCTGTTCGAGCAGCTGAAAGGGTTCCGCGACGGCCGCCGCGCCAGCGCGCAGATGGCCTGGTATGTGCGTTTCGCCGACGACGCCTTCCTGCGGCGCATCGCCGATTTCTACGCGGCGCTGCCGCCGCGCACGCGCAGCGCGGACACAGGCGCGGCGCAGTTGACCGAGGAACGCCGCCGCGTCGCGCAGAGCCTCGTCGAACACGGCGACCCGGCGCACGACGTGCCCGCGTGCAGCGCCTGCCACGGCGCGAATCTGGCCGGGCTTGAGCCGGGCGTGCCCGCGCTGCTCGGCTTGCCGGCGGATTACGTCATCGCCCAGTTCGGCGCGTGGCGCGAGGGCGTGCGCAACGGCGCGCCGCCCGACTGCATGCACGACGTCGCCGGCAAGGTCGCAAGCGACGACATCCGCGCGATCGCGGCGTACCTCTCGCAGCAGTCCAACGTCGATGGCGTGCGTCCCGCGCCGGCCGGCAGCTTCGTGCCGCCGAAAGCCTGCGGATCGCTGCCGCACGCGCAGGTGGCGAAATGAAAGCGTGGCGCATCGCCGGCCTCGCCGCCGTCCCGTTCGTGCTCGCCGCGCTCGCGATCGGATTCTTCCTGTTCGAACGACAGGGCGGCCTTGCGCCGTATCGCATTCCGCACGCCAGCGGCCGCGTCGTCGCGAACGACGCGCAAACGCTCGCGCGCGGCGAATACCTCGCGCGCATCGGCGACTGCGCGGCCTGCCACACCGCGCCGGGCGGCGCGCCGTTCGCGGGCGGCCGCGGCTTCGCCACCGGCTACGGCATGATCTATTCCTCGAACCTGACGAGCGACCGCGAACACGGCATCGGCGCCTGGTCGATCGACGAATTCGCACATGCGATGCGCCACGGCGTCAGCCGGCGCGGCCCGCTGTATCCGGTGTTTCCTTACGAGCATTTCGCAACGCTCGCCGACGCGGACATCGAGGCGATCTTCGCCTGGCTGCGCAGCCTGCCCGCAAGCGCAAACGTGCCGCCGGCGAACCACCTCGACTTCCCCGCAGGCTGGCGTCCGGCGCTCGTGCTCTGGCGCATGCTGCACTACCGGCCCGTTCCGTCCGCGCCAGCGAACGAGGATCGCGGCCGTTATCTCGTCGACGGACTCGGCCATTGCGCGATGTGCCACAGCACGCGCGAGGCGAACGGCGCGCTCGCCGCCGACGGCTATCTCGCCGGCGGGCGCATTCCGGTCAGCGGCTGGTATGCGCCGCCGCTCGACGCGAAACGGTTGCAACGCTATTCGATCGAACAACTCGCGGACTATCTGCGCTCGGGCGCAGGCGACTACGGCGCCGCCTACGGGCCAATGGCCGAAGTCGTGTACCGCAGCCTGCAATTCCTCGACGAGGAAGACGCCGTGGCGATGGCGCGCTATCTCAAGAGCGTGCCGGCGCGGCCCGCGCGCAAGGCAGCGTTCACGCTGCTGCCCGAGCCGCCGCGCGAGCCCGTCGCCGGCAACGGCGCGGAAATCTACTGGCGCCACTGCGGCGACTGCCACGTCGACGACGGCGAAGGCAAAAGCGGACAGTTTCCTGCGCTGCGCGACGCGGTCGCGGCGAGCGCGCCCGATCCGATCGACGCCGTGCGCATGGTGCTCTACGGCGGCTTCGCCGCGGCGACCGCGCGCAATCCGCAGCCGTATTCGATGCCGCCGTTCGTGCAGACGTTGAGCGCGGCCGAGATCGCCGCGGTCACTCATTACGTGCGCGAAACGTTCGGTGGCCAGCGCTCGCAGTTGACCGCCGCCGATGTGGAGGCGATGCACGGCATCGTGCTCGATTGAAGGAAACATGCTTATATGATCAGTTGACAATCCGCAGAGCAGATCAAAAGAGTCGCCACGAAGACACGAAGAAAAGCGAACAGAACAAGATCGTGATTTTTCTCCGATTTTCTTCGTGACTTTTCCTTCGTGACCTTCGTGATCTTCGTGTCTTCGTGGTAACTCTGTTGATTTTCGGACGTTTGTTAATTGATCAGATAAGCATGGAAGGAAGCGCACGTGCCCACCGCGATCCAGACCGACCTCGCCTTCATCCTGTTCCTGCCGGCGTTCTGCATCGTCGGCGCGCTGTACTGCTTCTATCCGCGCGCGCCGCGCGGTGCGCCGCGTCGGATCGCCGACCTGGCCGTGCTCGCGCTCGCCGCCGTTGCGAGCATCGCCGCGATGCGCTGGGGCTTCCGCGCGGCGACGGGCGTCGGCGGCGCGCTGTGGCGGCAGGTGCTCGCCACGCTGCTCGCGTTCGGGTTCTTCTTCGCCACGGTCGGCGTCGCCGCGCTCGTGCGCGCACGCTGGTTCCGCCGTTTGCGCGCGCGCCTGTAGCCGCGTGATGAATCGCGCCGCCGCTGCGGCGTGCGTCAGCCGCGGAACGAAAATCCGCCGCGCGTTTTCTCGTCCTCGACCAGGTCCACGTCGCCCAGGCCCTGCGCGAGCGTGCGCGCGTCGCCGCCCTGTGCGAGCTTGATCTTGAGGCGCACCTCGTTGGACGAGTCGGCGTAACGCAGCGCGTCCTCGTAGGAAATCTCGCCGGCGTGGTAGAGCGCGACGAGGCTCTGGTCGAACGTGCACATGCCGAGGTTGGTCGACTCCTTCATCACGTCCTTGAGCTTGTGCACCTCGCCCTTGCGGATGTAGTCCGAGACGAGCGGCGTGCCGAGCATGACCTCGATGGCGACGCGCCGGCCCTTGCCGTCCGGCGTCGGGATGAGCTGCTGCGCGACCACGCCCTTCAAGTTGAGCGAAAGGTCCATGAACAACTGCGAGCGGCGATCCTCGGGGAAGAAGTTGATGATGCGGTCCATCGCCTGGTTGGCATTGTTCGCGTGCAGCGTGCACAGGCAAAGATGGCCGGTTTCGGAGAATGCAATCGCGTGCTCCATCGTCTCGCGCGCGCGCACCTCGCCGATCATGATGACGTCGGGCGCCTGGCGAAGCGTGTTCTTCAGCGCGTTCTCCCAACTGTCGGTGTCGATGCCGATCTCGCGCTGGGTGACGATGCAGCCGGCATGATTGTGCACGTATTCGATCGGGTCCTCGATCGTGATGATGTGGCCGGTCGAATTCTGGTTGCGGTAGCCGATCATCGCCGCGAGCGAAGTCGACTTGCCGGTGCCGGTCGCACCGACGAAGATGATGATGCCGCGCTTCGTCATCGCCAATTGCTTGATGATCGGCGGCAGGTTGAGTTCTTCGGGCGTCGGGATCTTGCCCTCGATCCGGCGCAGCACCATGCCGACGTTGCTGCGCTGGTAGAAGCAGCTCACGCGGAAGCGGCCGACGCCGGCGAGCGCGATCGCGAACTGGCATTCGTGCGTCTTCTCGAACTCCTCGCGCTGCGAGGGCGTCATCACGCTCAAAACGAGGTCGCGCGACTGTTGCGCGGTCAGCGCCTCCTGCGTGATCGGCGCGATGCGCCCGGCGATCTTGATCGAAGGCGGCAACCCGGCCGTGATGAACAGGTCCGATGCCTTCTTGTGCACCATCAACTTGAGGTAGGAGTTGAAATCGGCTGGACTCATGGCGATTCCTCGTTCACACGTTGACGAACGACGCGGCGATCACTTGAACACATCCTTGTTCTTCGCATAAGTCGCCGCCTCCTGGCGCGTGACCTGCCCGCGCTTGACGAGGTCGAGCAGGCACTGGTCCAGCGTCTGCATGCCGAACGCGCTGCCGGTCTGGATCGTCGAATACATCTGCGCGACCTTGTCCTCGCGGATCAGGTTGCGGATCGCGGGGATGCCGACCATGATCTCGTGCGCGGCGATGCGGCCGCCGCCGACTTTCTTCAGCAGCGACTGCGAAATGACCGCGCGCAGCGACTCCGACAGCATCGAGCGCACCATCGGCTTCTCGCCCGCGGGGAACACGTCGATGATGCGGTCGATCGTCTTCGCCGCGCTCGAGGTGTGCAGCGTGCCGAACACGAGGTGGCCGGTCTCCGCCGCGGTCAACGCAAGACGGATCGTTTCGAGGTCGCGCAACTCGCCGACGAGCACGTAGTCTGGATCCTCGCGCAGCGCCGAGCGCAGCGCCTCGTTGAAACCGTGCGTGTCGCGGTGCACCTCGCGCTGGTTGACCAGGCACTTGTTCGCGGTGTGGACGAATTCGATCGGATCCTCGATCGTGAGAATGTGGCCGTACTCGTTCTTGTTGATGTGGTCGACCATCGCCGCGAGCGTGGTCGACTTGCCCGAGCCGGTCGGCCCGGTGACGAGGATCAGGCCCACGGGCTGGTCGATCAGTTCCTTGAAGATCTTCGGCGCGGCGAGGTCGTCGAGCGTGAGCACCTCGGAGGGAATCGTGCGGAACACCGCGCCGGCACCGCGGTTCTGGTTGAACGCGTTGACGCGGAAACGCGCCAGCCCGGCGATCTCGAACGAAAAGTCGATCTCGAGGAATTCCTCGTAGTCGCGGCGCTGCTTGTCCGACATGATGTCGTAGACGAGCGAATGGACCTGCTTGTGTTCGAGCGCCGGCATGTTGATGCGGCGCACGTCGCCGTCGACGCGGATCATCGGCGGCAGGCCGGCCGAGAGATGCAGGTCCGATGCCTTGTTCTTGATCGAGAAGGCCAAGAGTTCCGCTATGTCCACATCCCTACCCCTGTCGTCGGCCGCTTGCCGGCCCGCTGGCGGCGAGTATAACGTGGGCGACGGGCAACGATGTGTGGCACAGGCATGGATTCGAGCGAAAACTACCGGGTCGTGTGCGAACGCGTCGCCGCCGCCGCGCGGCACGCCGGGCACGAGGTGACGCTGCTCGCGGTCGGCAAGACCCAACCGGCCTCGGCGCTACGCCAACTGGCCGCGCTCGGTCAGCGCGCGTTCGGCGAGAACTACGTGCAGGAGGCGCTGGCCAAGCAGCGCGAACTCGCCGGTCTCGGTCTCGAATGGCACATGATCGGCCCGCTGCAGTCGAACAAGGCACGCGAGGTGGCGGCGCGTTTCCACTGGCTGCAAAGCCTGGACCGGACCAAGCTGGTCGCCGCGCTCGACCGCCATCGTCCTGCCGACGCCGTGCCGCTGCAGGTGCTGATCCAGGTCAACATCGACGACGAGGCGAGCAAGTCCGGTTGCCGGCCTGCGGACATCGGCGCGCTCGCCGAAGCCGTGCGCGCGGCGCCGCGACTGACCCTGCGCGGCCTCATGACGATTCCGGCGCCGCACCCCGACCCGCGTCGCCGCGAAGCCGCATTCGCACGAATGCGCGTGCTGTTCGATGACCTGCGCCGCGCCCACGCCGGCGTCGACACCTTGTCGATGGGCATGTCCGACGACTTCGAAGCCGCGATCGCGCACGGTGCGACGCTGGTACGCCTCGGTTCCGCCCTGTTCGGGCCGCGCCGGTGAATTTTGTGCCACAATTCGCGCTTCTCGCAAACCAACCGTAGAAGCGAGAAGTTCGCGCCCTGCGGCTTGACGCAGGCCGTCTTCCAGCACAATTCTTCGTTCCGAGATGGACAGGGTGTTTCTCTTCCGTGGAAGCCTCGTCCGGACCGGGTTCCCGGCCGTGACGGTATCGGCGTGCCCGCGATCCGCCGAATCCGCCGCCGGCTCCGCGCCCCGTCCGCGCCGGCAAGACGAGGGCTCGCCGTGAACTCCGCGCCCGGCGCACGCGAAAGCCTGCCGGCCACGGCATCGTTCGCGCACATCGGCCGCGCGCTGCTGTCGATTTCGGCGCTCGCGATCATCGTCGTCGGCGCGGGCGCGTTCCTGCTCAGCTACCATTTCCTGCACGAGCAGACCGCACGCCATCTGCAAACGCTGGCCGGCTTCGCAGCGAGGGAGAGCCGCAGCGCGATCGAGTCCCGCGACACGAAGGCGGCCGAGGAAATCCTGCAGTCGATTCCGAAGGACGAAGGCATCGTCTACGCCGAGATTCGCGACAGCGCAGGCACCACACTCGCACGCATCGACAGGCGCACGAACGGCTGGGCCGACCGGCTCGGGGAATGGATCGGCAACGAACACATCGAACAGGACGTGATCGGCGAAGGCGGCCCCATCGGCAGCATCGCGCTCGAAGGTGGCAGCATGCCGGTGCTGCGCGCGCTGCGCAGTCTGCTCGTCTGGTTCGTGCTCGGCGGGTCGGTCGTCGCGCTGTGCGCGCTTTCGCTCGCGCGCGCCTACACACGACGCTTCACCCAACCCATCCGGCAATTGCGCGCCGTGGTGGAACACCTGATCCAGGAACGCGATTTCCGCCGGCGCGCGCCGTCGTCTTCGCTCGCCGAAATCGAAGACCTGCGCCTGGAATTGAACGCCCTGCTCGACGAAATCAGTCTGCGCGACCGTCTCCTCACGCAGAGCAACGCCGCCTTGCAGCGCGTGGCCTACGTCGACGCGCTGACCGGCTTGCCGAATCGCGCGATGTTCGAACCGATGCTGCAGCAGACGATCGCGGCATGCGACCGCGACCGCACCCGCGCCGCCCTGTTCTATCTCGACATCGATGCGTTCAAGTCGGTCAACGACGGCCTCGGCCACGCGGCCGGCGACGAGTTGCTCAGCCGCATCGCGGCCCGCCTGCGCGCGTGGCGACCTCACGAGACCACTGCCACGCGCATCGGCGGCGACGAATTCATCGTGCTGCTTTCGCCGCTGGCGAACGACTCGGATCTCGACGGACTCGTCGCCGAGCTGCACGCGCAACTCGAATTGCCGATGCAATACCATGGGCTGACGATCCACCCGAGCGCAAGCGTCGGCATTTCGGTCTATCCCGACGCGGCGCGCGACGCCGAGGACCTTCTCCATCTCGCCGACCGGGCGATGTACGCGACCAAGAGCCGACGCTACGGGCAAGGCCGGGTCACGCACTGGCAGGCGAACCGGACGCCGGGCACGCTGGAGCCGGCGAATTCGGACCAGCCCGCCACCGACAGCGCCATATAGCCATCGAACAAAACCCCCGCTCCGTCGTATCCTCTCCCGTTCGCAACGAAGAAAACCGCCATGCAAGCACGCATCCCCGCTTCACCGCGCCAGCCGGCGCTGGTCGCACCATGACGGGCAGCGCATCACGCATCGCCTTCGTCGGCGGCGGCAACATGGCGCGCAGCCTGATCGGCGCGCTCGTTCGCGCCGGCAGCGCGGGCGCGGACATCGCCGTCGCCGAGCCGAATGCCGACCTGCGCGCCGCGCTCGCGCGCGATTTCGGCGTCGCCGCGCACGCCGAGGGCGCCGATGCCGCGCGCGACGCCGATGCGATCGTGCTTGCGGTCAAGCCGCAGGCAATGAAAACCGTCTGCGCCGCGCTGCGCGAGGTCGTGCAGGCGCGCCGGCCGCTGATCGTGTCGATCGCCGCCGGCATCCGCCTCGACCAGATCGACGCCTGGCTCGGCGGCGGCCTCGCCGTCGTGCGCTGCATGCCGAACACGCCCGCGCTGATCGGCGCCGGCGCCGCCGGCCTCGTCGCGAATGCGCGCGTGGATGCGAGTCAGCGCGAATTGGCGCAGCGCATCCTCGACGCCGCCGGCCTCGCCGTATGGATCGCCGACGAAGGGCTCATGGATACGGTCACCGCGCTGTCGGGCTCGGGTCCGGCGTATTTCTTCCTGCTCGTCGAGGCGCTCGAAGACGCGGCCGTCGCCCAGGGCTTGCCGCGCGAGGCCGCACGCGCACTGGCGACACAGACCTGCCTCGGCGCCGGGCGCATGCTGCGCGAGGATGGGGAAGCGCCGGCCGTGCTGCGCCAGCGCGTGACCTCGCCGAACGGCACCACCCAGGCCGCGCTCGACAGTTTCGAGGCCGACGCGCTGCGCGCCGTCGTCGCGCGCGCCGTCGCCGCCGCGACCCAACGCGGACAGGCGCTTTCCGCGCAGTTCGAATAGCGCTCCACCGACAACGAAACTTCCATCGTCGTTCCGGCCGGGATTGCCGGAATCCCGTCGCAGGGAAGTAACGCCACCACGCCCATCGCGGGCGCGTGCAGAGTAATGACCGACATGCCTTATCTGTTCAACGCCGCCGCATTCCTGATCCAGACGATTTTCGATTTTCTCGTCGGCGTGTTTCTCGTGCGCGCGATGCTGATCGCGGTCAACGCCGCGTTCTACGACCCGGTCTGCCAATTCGTCTACAAACTCACCAATCCGGTCGTCGCGCCGATCCGTCGCCTGCTGCCACGCGTCGGCAAGATCGAAATCGCCTCGATCGCCATCGCCTATGCGCTGGCGTTGGTCGAATTGGCCCTGCTTGCCGCCCTCGGTCTGCGCGTCGGCGCATTCGGCTGGCTGCTCGGCGCCTTCGTCGCCGTGTTCGGCATCGCCGTGTGGATCGTGTTCTGGGCGCTGCTGATCCGCGCGCTGCTGAGCTTCTTCGCCGACGAACGCGCGCATCCGAACGCGCGCGTGCTCGTGCAGCTCACCGAGCCTGTCGTGCGTCCGTTCCGTCGGCTCGTGCCGCCGGTCGGCGGAATGGATTTGTCATTCCTGATCGCTTCGGTCGTACTGATCCTGGTGCGCCTGCTCGCGATCATGCCGCTGACCGATCTCGCGGCACGGTTGTAGAGGCGCGAGCCAACGCGCCCCGCGCCGCCGGCCTGCCGGGGCCCGGCGAGCCGATCGGGAAAAGCCCGGGTTCGATGAACCCGGGCTTTGGTGCGACCCGAACCGCCCCCGCTCTACGACGATGCGCGCCCGCGCATCGCCATCGCCGCGGCGGCAGAGAGCAGGAACGCCATCCATACCAGCATCCAGCGCGCATCTAGCGGAACCGGCTGTGTCGGAACCGAAGGCGTCGTCTGCGGCACATAGCTTGCCGCTGCGGACACCGACTGCGTACACGCGCTCACGGCGCCCTGGCTGTCGTTCGGGTCGTAACAGGCCAGTGCCGTGTTCGTCACCGCGGACGGCGTGGCCGCCGTGTACTTGGCCTGGAAAACGATGACCACACGGTTCGGCGCGGTCGCCGGGTTCGCGGCACCCACGTCGGAAGCCAGCGTGGCATCGACTAGCACGCGGTTGTTGGCCGAATCGAACGCGCAGCTCGATATCGCCGACGATCCGTACTGCGTGCAGGTGATGCTGCCCGAAACGTAACTCAGGCCCGCCGGCACCGCATCGCGCACTTCGGTGTACTGCGCCGCCGCGTTCGCATCGTTGTCGACCACGATGGTCCAAGTCAGGGTCGGCAGGCCGGTCGCATCCACCGACTTGGCGATGAACGGCGGATCGAACGTGACCACCGGAATGCTCGGCGAGCACGACGTGCAATCGCCGGTATCCGTCATCACCGTGTTGACGATCGCGCCCGCGGTCACCTGTGCGTTCACTTGCACGGTGAACGTCGTCGACACGCTCGCCCCGGCGCCCACCGACTGCGTCTGCGTGCAGGTAGTCGGGTTCGTCGTCGTTCCGGCCGTGCATCCCGTCCATGTTCCCTCAGCGGAGCCACCGCCGGCGTAGATCGTCTGCGCCGGCACGGTCTCGGTCAGCCCGACCGAAGCGGTCGCGCCGCCCGAATTGACGCTCGTGATCGTGTACACCAGGACGTCGCCCGCCTTCACGCCCGCACCCGGCGCACTGCCGTTGACACTCGTCAGCGTCTTCGTCACCGTGATCGACGGCGCCGTCACCGGCGTGCTCACGCAGCTCTGCGTGCCCGTGCAGCTCGTCGGCGGCGTCGCGCACGTCCCCGGCGTCCCCGCCGTGCATCCCGTCGGCGGCGTGTCGTCGCTCGTCGCCAGGTTGAAGATCGTCGTCGTCCCCGCCGGCAGCGGGTTCACCGGCGTGACCACCACCGTCGCCACCACGCTGCTGTTCGCGGTGATCGCCGGCCACGTGATCGCACACAGCGTGCCCGCCGCCTCACCGCCCGTGCAGTCGCTCGTCGCTCCGCTGATGCTCGTGAACGTCGTGTTCTGCGGCACCACCTCATACGTCACGTAGCCCGCCGCCTGGTTCGTCCCCGTCCCGTTCGCCGCCGTCAGCGTGTAGCTGATCGGCGCCCCCGCGCTCGCACTCGTCGCACTCGTCGTCTTCGTCACCGTGATCGACGGCGCCGTCACCGGCGTGCTCACGCAGCTCTGCGTGCCCGTGCAGCTCGTCGGCGGCGTCGCGCACGTCCCCGGCGTCCCCGCCGTGCATCCCGTCGGCGGCGTGTCGTCGCTCGTCGCCAGGTTGAAGATCGTCGTCGTCCCCGCCGGCAGCGGGTTCACCGGCGTGACCACCACCGTCGCCACCACGCTGCTGTTCGCGGTGATCGCCGGCCACGTGATCGCACACAGCGTGCCCGCCGCCTCACCGCCCGTGCAGTCGCTCGTCGCTCCGCTGATGCTCGTGAACGTCGTGTTCTGCGGCACCACCTCATACGTCACGTAGCCCGCCGCCTGGTTCGTCCCCGTCCCGTTCGCCGCCGTCAGCGTGTAGCTGATCGGCGCCCCCGCGCTCGCACTCGTCGCACTCGTCGTCTTCGTCACCGTGATCGACGGCGCCGTCACCGGCGTGCTCACGCAGCTCTGCGTGCCCGTGCAGCTCGTCGGCGGCGTCGCGCACGTCCCCGGCGTCCCCGCCGTGCATCCCGTCGGCGGCGTGTCGTCGCTCGTCGCCAGGTTGAAGATCGTCGTCGTCCCCGCCGGCAGCGGGTTCACCGGCGTGACCACCACCGTCGCCACCACGCTGCTGTTCGCGGTGATCGCCGGCCACGTGATCGCACACAGCGTGCCCGCCGCCTCACCGCCCGTGCAGTCGCTCGTCGCTCCGCTGATGCTCGTGAACGTCGTGTTCTGCGGCACCACCTCATACGTCACGTAGCCCGCCGCCTGGTTCGTCCCCGTCCCGTTCGCCGCCGTCAGCGTGTAGCTGATCGGCGCCCCCGCGCTCGCACTCGTCGCACTCGTCGTCTTCGTCACCGTGATCGACGGCGCCGTCACCGGCGTGCTCACGCAGCTCTGCGTGCCCGTGCAGCTCGTCGGCGGCGTCGCGCACGTCCCCGGCGTCCCCGCCGTGCATCCCGTCGGCGGCGTGTCGTCGCTCGTCGCCAGGTTGAAGATCGTCGTCGTCCCCGCCGGCAGCGGGTTCACCGGCGTGACCACCACCGTCGCCACCACGCTGCTGTTCGCGGTGATCGCCGGCCACGTGATCGCACACAGCGTGCCCGCCGCCTCACCGCCCGTGCAGTCGCTCGTCGCTCCGCTGATGCTCGTGAACGTCGTGTTCTGCGGCACCACCTCATACGTCACGTAGCCCGCCGCCTGGTTCGTCCCCGTCCCGTTCGCCGCCGTCAGCGTGTAGCTGATCGGCGCCCCCGCGCTCGCACTCGTCGCACTCGTCGTCTTCGTCACCGTGATCGACGGCGCCGTCACCGGCGTGCTCACGCAGCTCTGCGTGCCCGTGCAGCTCGTCGGCGGCGTCGCGCACGTCCCCGGCGTCCCCGCCGTGCATCCCGTCGGCGGCGTGTCGTCGCTCGTCGCCAGGTTGAAGATCGTCGTCGTCCCCGCCGGCAGCGGGTTCACCGGCGTGACCACCACCGTCGCCACCACGCTGCTGTTCGCGGTGATCGCCGGCCACGTGATCGCACACAGCGTGCCCGCCGCCTCACCGCCCGTGCAGTCGCTCGTCGCTCCGCTGATGCTCGTGAACGTCGTGTTCTGCGGCACCACCTCATACGTCACGTAGCCCGCCGCCTGGTTCGTCCCCGTCCCGTTCGCCGCCGTCAGCGTGTAGCTGATCGGCGCCCCCGCGCTCGCACTCGTCGCACTCGTCGTCTTCGTCACCGTGATCGACGGCGCCGTCACCGGCGTGCTCACGCAGCTCTGCGTGCCCGTGCAGCTCGTCGGCGGCGTCGCGCACGTCCCCGGCGTCCCCGCCGTGCATCCCGTCGGCGGCGTGTCGTCGCTCGTCGCCAGGTTGAAGATCGTCGTCGTCCCCGCCGGCAGCGGGTTCACCGGCGTGACCACCACCGTCGCCACCACGCTGCTGTTCGCGGTGATCGCCGGCCACGTGATCGCACACAGCGTGCCCGCCGCCTCACCGCCCGTGCAGTCGCTCGTCGCTCCGCTGATGCTCGTGAACGTCGTGTTCTGCGGCACCACCTCATACGTCACGTAGCCCGCCGCCTGGTTCGTCCCCGTCCCGTTCGCCGCCGTCAGCGTGTAGCTGATCGGCGCCCCCGCGCTCGCACTCGTCGCACTCGTCGTCTTCGTCACCGTGATCGACGGCGCCGTCACCGGCGTGCTCACGCAGCTCTGCGTGCCCGTGCAGCTCGTCGGCGGCGTCGCGCACGTCCCCGGCGTCCCCGCCGTGCATCCCGTCGGCGGCGTGTCGTCGCTCGTCGCCAGGTTGAAGATCGTCGTCGTCCCCGCCGGCAGCGGGTTCACCGGCGTGACCACCACCGTCGCCACCACGCTGCTGTTCGCGGTGATCGCCGGCCACGTGATCGCACACAGCGTGCCCGCCGCCTCACCGCCCGTGCAGTCGCTCGTCGCTCCGCTGATGCTCGTGAACGTCGTGTTCTGCGGCACCACCTCATACGTCACGTAGCCCGCCGCCTGGTTCGTCCCCGTCCCGTTCGCCGCCGTCAGCGTGTAGCTGATCGGCGCCCCCGCGCTCGCACTCGTCGCACTCGTCGTCTTCGTCACCGTGATCGACGGCGCCGTCACCGGCGTGCTCACGCAGCTCTGCGTGCCCGTGCAGCTCGTCGGCGGCGTCGCGCACGTCCCCGGCGTCCCCGCCGTGCATCCCGTCGGCGGCGTGTCGTCGCTCGTCGCCAGGTTGAAGATCGTCGTCGTCCCCGCCGGCAGCGGGTTCACCGGCGTGACCACCACCGTCGCCACCACGCTGCTGTTCGCGGTGATCGCCGGCCACGTGATCGCACACAGCGTGCCCGCCGCCTCACCGCCCGTGCAGTCGCTCGTCGCTCCGCTGATGCTCGTGAACGTCGTGTTCTGCGGCACCACCTCATACGTCACGTAGCCCGCCGCCTGGTTCGTCCCCGTCCCGTTCGCCGCCGTCAGCGTGTAGCTGATCGGCGCCCCCGCGCTCGCACTCGTCGCACTCGTCGTCTTCGTCACCGTGATCGACGGCGCCGTCACCGGCGTGCTCACGCAGCTCTGCGTGCCCGTGCAGCTCGTCGGCGGCGTCGCGCACGTCCCCGGCGTCCCCGCCGTGCATCCCGTCGGCGGCGTGTCGTCGCTCGTCGCCAGGTTGAAGATCGTCGTCGTCCCCGCCGGCAGCGGGTTCACCGGCGTGACCACCACCGTCGCCACCACGCTGCTGTTCGCGGTGATCGCCGGCCACGTGATCGCACACAGCGTGCCCGCCGCCTCACCGCCCGTGCAGTCGCTCGTCGCTCCGCTGATGCTCGTGAACGTCGTGTTCTGCGGCACCACCTCATACGTCACGTAGCCCGCCGCCTGGTTCGTCCCCGTCCCGTTCGCCGCCGTCAGCGTGTAGCTGATCGGCGCCCCCGCGCTCGCACTCGTCGCACTCGTCGTCTTCGTCACCGTGATCGACGGCGACACCGTCGTCACGCTCGCGCAGGTGTCGCCGCTCGGACACGTATTCGTCGGTGGCGTCGTGCAGACCGTGCCGCTCGTCGTGCAGCCCGCTCCCGGCGGCACCGTCAGGTCCTGCGTCGCCACGTTGTACACGCTCGTCAGTCCCGCCGGAAGCGGCGTCAGCGTCGTGAACGTCACTTCCACCACCTGGTCCGTGCCCGCCACCACCGCGTTCGTCACCGTGATCGTGCACAGCGTGCCCGCGGCCGCCGGCAGCGTGCAGTCCGTCGTGCCATTCGAAATCGCCGTGAACGTCGTGTTCTGCGGTACGACTTCATAGAACTGATAGCCCGCGGCCTGCGTCGTGCCCGTCACCGTGTTGGTCACGGTCAGATCGAACACCGCATCCTGGTTTGCGCCGATCGGATTCGGCGTGGTCGCGTCCACCGTCTTCGCCACGGTGACGCTCGGAATGCTGGTGGGATTGTTCGTGCAACTGGCAGGCGCCGTGCAACTCGGACCCGTCGGTGGCGTCGTACAGGCGCCGTTCGCCGTGCACGTATTCGGCAGTGCGGTCGAGGCCAGGTTGTAGATGCTCGTCGTGTTCGCCGGCAACGGGCTGTTTACCTGCACCGTTACGTCTACCGTCGTCGTGCCGTTCCCCGGAACTGCCGAGGCCGTGTCGATCTGGCATGCCGTGCCCGCCGCCGCACTCAGGGTGCATGCCGTCGTGCCCGTCGCGGCTACCGCTGTCAGTATCGTGTTCTGCGGCACGACTTCATACGCCGTGCCCACACCGGCCGTCTGACCACTATTGCTGTAGGTCAGTGTGTATACGATCTGATCGCCCGCGCCGACTACCGTCGACGAGTTGGCCGGACTACCATTTACCGTCTTCACCGTCTTTGTCACGGCGATGCTCGGCAGAGTATTTAGCGGATTGACGATCGTGCCGCTCGCCGTACCGCCCGCCGCCATCGCCGTCGCCGCGGGCTGCGTGTACGTCGGCGTACCCCAGGTGTAGTTCGTCGGTGCCGTCGGCTGCGTGCCTTCGCTGATCGTGCAGTTCGTCGAACCGGCCGGAATGCTCACAGTCGTCGAACCGGTCGTCGCGTTCGCGGCCACGTCCACCGTGCCGGAATACGTCGCGTCGGGGGTCGAGCACGCCACGCTGAACGGGAATGCCATCGCGCTCGTCGTCGCCGGGCCGCCGGTGATGTTCTTCGTCACCGTCAGCGTGCCCGGGGCAAGCGTGTTCGTGATGGTGCAATTCAGCACATCGCCGGCGGCAGGCGTGAATTCCGGCCATGCCTGCTGGGTGGCTTGGGCGGTACCGCTGCCGCTCGGCGGCACGGTGGCGGAACCCGTCGTGGCGTTGGTGCAGGACAACAACGCAATGTAGTTGCTCGGCGCCTGATCGGTGCCCGTGCCGCCGGCTTTGAGCGCTTCGGTGAACTGGAGCGTGGATCCGGCGGGAAGCACGATCTGTCCCGTGCTCGCGCTCGTTCCGGTTCCGCTGGTGGTGGCGCTGCCGTTGGTCACCGCGATGCCGCCCGACAACATGCGGACCTGGATCTGGTCGGTCGTCGCGGCACGATTGGGCAGTTGCTTGTTCAACGTCACCCAGACCAGCGTCGGCGTGTTCTGGCAGGCGGAGGCCGTGAAGGTTCCGGCACCGGAGCCGGTTACGGTCGCGGCTACGCTGTTGAACAAGCCGGCGCCGCTCGCGCCGCAACTGTCGTTGCCGGTCTGGCCCGCGTTGACGGTGAAACGCACGGTCATCGTATAGGTTTCGGTCTGGCCGTCGGCCAGCGCATGACTGGTATCGAGCGCCCACGGACCGGCGCTGTTCACGGGCGTGCCGAGCAGAGTTCCTCCGCAAGTGCTGCCGCCAGTCCTCGTGCACGACAGCGCCGTCAGGCTGTTGATGGTCACATCCGCATCGAAAGAAGGGGTGTCGGTCAACGAATAGGTTCTCGACACGCCTGAGGAATTGTCGACGACGATCGTATAGGTGATGTCGTACTGCGCCCCGGAAACGAGCACCGGCGCCGACGCCGTCTTCGTCACGGCCAGCGCGCCGTCGTCGTCGATGATGGTGTAGTCCCAGGTGGTCTGCGCCGTACCGCCGCAGGTCGTGTTGGAAGACAGCAGATAGTCCGTGCCGGACTGGATCGTGAACTGGATGTCCCGGTTCGATTGCACCGTGGTGTTGCCGGCGACATAGACGGGCAACTGGAACAAGCCGGTGGTGACGCCGTCGTAGACGCCCGCCGGCACGCTCACGCTCAGCGTATTGCTGGTCCCCGTGGCGGTGTTGGTGAAATAGTCCGTGCCGTTCGCCGCCGTGCCGCCGGTGATCGTGACCGTGACGGTGAAAGCGGCCGTGACGGTGCCGTTGACGCGCAGCGTCGGCCGGTTGGCGAGAAGATTGCTGCCGCTGTCGCCTTCCAGATCGGAGCTGCTCGGGCTGACGAAATCCACGACCGGCGCCAGCGCAAGCTGGACGTCGTCGAGCAGGTTGCCGCTCGTGGTTCCGCCGACGGCCTCGAAGCCGAAGTTGGTCAGGCCGGTCACACCGGGATAGTTGAAGCTGCCGGAGTATTTGACCCAGGTCGCGTTGCCCGAGATGTTTGCTCCGGTCGCGGTGCCCAGATTCGCTGTCGGCGTGGTGAACGTGCCGTTGTTGGTCGTATCCACCGTCGCCACGACGGTGCTGCCGCCGATCACGACGTTGGCAACGTCCGGCGTGGTGGCGCTGCCACGGCCGCGATGGTCGAACTGCCAGTTGACCTGCTCGCCGTTCATCAGGCAGACGCTCTGATACAGGCGCGACGCGAGCGCTGCATTGAGTTCCGCGATCTGCGTGCCGCCCGGCGCGTCGACCTCGCCGCCGGATGAGTTGTTGCGAGGTGTTTTCCACAACTCGATGATGGGTCCGGGCGACGTGCCCAGGTTGGTCGTGCCCGCACTGCCGTTCACCACGCAGCCGCCGGAATTCTCGGTTGCATAGTTCGCATGCGTCGTGCTCCACCCGGGCACTTGCGACTGGTTGATGTAGACGCGGCAGCCGGCCGTGACCAAGTCCGGCGTCTCGAATCCGGGATTGGCGAAGCTGCGCTGTACCTGGGCAAAGGCCGGCGCGGCAATGCAGCCCAGCAAAAATGCCATGCAGCCGAAAGCTTTCTTTGCCGGGCTGGCCGAAACGTTCACACGCATGATTTGCATCTCACTGGCGCCCGGACGCGCCGAGCAGCCTGCTCGCGCGGTCGTGGGCAGAAAGGGTGGAGCCGCAATCGCCGCTGATGCGGCAATCTTTTCGGATGAGCCTGTTTGAAACGACGCTTGAACTCGTCGCGATCGATGCGCGCAGCGGCGCGAATCGTCACGGCATGCAACGACACCTTCTACGAGCGTTGTCCACGACATGTTTGCCATGCCCCCCTGACAAAGTCCGACACAAACCAACCTGTGCCGATGCGGACCGTTCGGCCGCGCGACAAGGCTATGGTTTACGAGTCATTTGCAGCGCTTCAGCAATACTCGTGCCATTGCGGCACGATCTTGCGCGAATGATCCGAAAACCCATACGTGCATGCCTTGGCGTAAGCCGCATGCATGAAGCAATCGTCAACCACATTACAAAGAACAAAGAATAGCAGAAAAAGTGATGCAGTCCACAGTAAGTATCCCCCGGCAAAGCCGGGGGCTTTAGCGATCGCTGGCCCCTCAAAGGGGCCTTTTCGCGATCGAAAATCACAAGCCTCGTAACCTGCGTCCTCTTACTTCTTCTCGCCTCATTCAAGACATCTATTGGGTGAAGCCGACCGTGGGAACGGTCAAACCTTGACTAGTCCCCCGGCAGATCCGGGGGTTTACCTCAGGATTAATTAAAGTGGGTCGGAATGTGACGCTGTCGGACAATCGGCCGAGAACGACCGATTAGCGAATGCGGCATCCGCATCCGCGGTCGGAGCCGGAAGCGGCGCCGCTGGCGAAGGTACCGGGCTGCAGCCCGGATGGACGCAGCGTTACGAGGCTGCGGCCGGCACGCGTCCGTACTTGTCCTCGAGCCGGACGATGTCGTCCTCGCCGAAGTAGTCGCCGCATTGCACTTCGATCAGGTGGATGTCGGCGTCGGTCGGGTTTTCCAGGCGATGCAGCGTCTCGACCGGGATGTAGCAGGACTGGTTGCGTTCGAGCAGGAACTCCCTGTCGCCGACGCGCACCTTGGCCGTGCCTTGGACGACGGTCCAGTGCTCGCTGCGGCGATGGTGCAGTTGCAGGCTCAGCACCTGACCCGGCTTGACCGTGAGGCGTTTGACTTTGCAGTCGTTCTCGTCCTCGAGGATCGTGTAGCTGCCCCACGGCCGGCGCACGGTCTGGTGATGGCGCGTGCTCTCGTGACCGTCGTCGCGCAATTGCTCGACGACCTGCTTGACCTGTTGTGCGTGCTCGCGATCGGAGACGAGCACGGCATCCGCGGTGTCGACGATGACCAGATCCTTGACCCCGACCGCGGCGACGATGCGCTTGTCGCTCTGGATGTAGCAGTTCTCGCTGCCGACGACGACGGCCTTGCCGAGCACGCGGTTGCCCGCGGCGTCGGGTTCGGCCGCGGACGGAATCTCGCTGACCGCCTTCCACGAACCGATGTCGCTCCAGTCGAAACCGGCGGCGACCACAGCGCGGCGTTGCGCGCGTTCCATCACTGCGTAGTCGATCGAGATGTCGGGCTGGCCGAGGAACTTGTCCTTGTCGTATTCGACCGGGCTTTCGTGCGTGCGTGCGCCGGCGTGGCAGGCCTGCGCGGCGGCGAGCACGTCGGGGCAAGTCTGCGCGGCGGTTTCGAGCAGCGCATCGACGCGGAAGCAGAACATGCCCGAGTTCCAGACGTAATTGCCGCCGGCGAGATATTGCTTGGCTTTTTCCAGATCGGGCTTCTCGACGAAGGCTTCGATCCGGCGTTGCCCGCTCGTTCCGATCTGCTCGCCCTGCCTGATATAGCCGAAGCCGGTATCCGGATGTTGCGGCGGGATGCCGAACGTGACCAGCCAGCCGTCCTGCGCGAGCGCCTGCGCGCGCGCGACGTCGGCGACGAAGGCGTCGACGTCGTTGATCAGATGGTCGGCGGCGAGGACCAGCAGGGTCGCGTCCGCGCCGAAATGCTCGCGCACGTGCAGCGCGGCAAGCACGATCGCCGGCGCCGTGTTGCGCCCCGCGGGTTCGAGCAGAAAGCGCATGCGGTCGATGTCGGCGCCGGGATGGCGCGCGTACTCGTCGCGGTTGAGGAAGTAGAAATCGCGCCCGGTGACGGTGAGCACGTCGCCGGTGCTCGCCACGCGCAAAGCGCGCGTCAAGGTCTTGTACAGCAGCGATTCGCCGTCGGCCATGCGCATGAACGGCTTCGGGTATGCGCTGCGCGATACCGGCCAGAGGCGGGTGCCGGCGCCGCCGGAAAGGATTACGGGGATCAACATTGCTGTACCTCCATCGTTGCGCGATCGTCGCCGATCGCGGGGTCGACTCGACGGCGCCCTCTACCGGCCCGTTTCCTTCCGCCCCGTTGCTATTTGCCGCCGGCGGCTTCGGCCAGTTCGCCGATCACCGCGTCCAGCCCCTTCGTCCACTCCGGCATCGTCAGGCCGAAGCGCTCGCGCAGCCGCGACGCGTCCAGCACCGAATACGCCGGTCTTCGCGCCCTGGTCGGGAAATCCGCAGTGCGGATCGCCATCACTTCGACTTCGCGCGGAATCCATCCCGCCGCCGCGGCGCGCGCGACGATGGCGCGCGCGAATCCGCACCACGTGGTCTCGCCGCCCGCTGCGAGATGACAGACGCCATTGTATCTCTCGCGCCGCGCCGCATCGTCGTCGCGCCATTGCTTGAGGATCGCGGCCGTCGTCGCGCCGATCAGCCGGCTCGACGTCGGCGCGCCGCGCTGATCGTCGACCACGGTCAGGCCGCCGTTCGACGATTCGCCGCGCTCGCGCGCCAGGCGCAGCATCGTACGCAGGAAATTGCCGCCGCGCGCGCCGTAGACCCAGGCCGTGCGCAGGATCAGGTGATCGCAGCCGGACTCGCGCAAGGCGACCTCGCCGGCCACCTTGCTGCGGCCGTAGGCGCCGAGCGGCGCAGGCGCATCTTCCTCGCGATACGGCCGCGCGCCCTGCCCGTCGAACACGTAGTCGGTCGAATAGTGCACGACGAACGCGACGTTGCGCGCGGCCCATTGTCCGATCTGCGCCAGCGCCTCGCCGTTGATGCGCTGTGCGAGCGCAGGCTCGTCCTCGGCGCGGTCGACGGCGGTGTAGGCCGCCGCATTGACGACGACGCTCCAACGTTCGGCCCGCAATGCGCGGTCGAGCGAATCCGCATCGCCGAGGTCCACGCGCAGGCAATCGATGTTGCCGGGCAACTTGCCGCCTCGCGTCGCCGCGACGACGTCGCCGAGCGGCGCGAGCGCACGCTGCAGTTCGAATCCCACCTGGCCGTTCGCGCCGAGCAGAAGGATCTTCACGGCAAGTACGCCGGCAGTTTTTCGGCGGACACTTCGCGCAGGAACGGCGCCTTTTCGTCCTTCGCCGACATTTGCGGCGCGCCGAGCGGCCAGTCGATCGCGATGTCGGCGTCGTTCCAGCGGATGCCCGCGTCGGCCGCGCCATCATAGAGCGCGGTGCACTGGTAGGTGAACGTGGCGAAATCCGATAGCACGGCGAAACCGTGGGCGAAACCTTCGGGTATCCAGAAATGACGCTTGTTCTCCGCGCTCAGCACCACCGCGGCCCAGCGTCCGAACGTCGGCGAGCCGCGGCGGATGTCGACGGCGACGTCGTAGACTTCGCCCTCGAGCACGCTGACCAGCTTGCCCTGCGGGTTCGGCCACTGGTAGTGCAGGCCGCGCAGCACACCGCGCGCGGAGCGCGAAACGTTACTCTGCACGAAGTTGCGGTCTATCCCGGCATTTTTATACTTTTCCGCGTTGTAGCTTTCATAGAAAAAGCCGCGTGCGTCGCCGAACACCTGCGGCTCGACGATCATGCAGCCCGACAGATCGGTTTCAATCCATTTCATTTCTGCGTCCCTGCTTCACCAGTTGTTGCAGATATTGCCCGTAGCCGTTCTTCGCCAGCGGCGCGGCAAGGCGCAGGACCTGTTCCGCATCGATCCAGCCGCCGAGGTAGGCGATCTCTTCCGGGCAACAGACTTTCAGGCCCTGGCGGTTTTCGATCGTCTCGATGTAGTTCGACGCTTCGGTCAGCGATTCGTGCGTGCCGGTGTCGAGCCAGGCGTAGCCGCGGCCGAGCTTTTCGAGCATCAGCGAGCGGTCGTCGAGGTAGCAGCGGTTGAGGTCGGTGATCTCGAGCTCGCCGCGTGCCGAAGGTTTCAATGCGGCCGCGAAATCGCTCGCGCGGCCGTCGTAGAAGTACAGGCCGGTGACGGCGTAATTCGACTTCGGATTCCGGGGTTTTTCTTCGAGGCCGGACACTTTGCCGTCCGCATCGAATTCGGCGACACCGTAGCGCTGTGGATCGCGCACCCAATAGCCGAACACGGTTGCGCCGCGGTCGCGCGCGGCGGTGCGGCGTAACATGTCGGTCAGACCGTGGCCGTAGAAGATGTTGTCGCCGAGGATCAGGCAGCTCGGCTTGGCGTCGACGAAGTCGCGGCCGATCAGGTAGGCCTGCGCCAGGCCGTCGGGCGAAGGCTGCACCGCGTAGCGGATCGAGATGCCCCACTGCGAACCGTCGCCGAGCAGTGTCTGGAACAGCGCCTGCTCGTGCGGCGTGTTGATCACGAGCACGTCGCGGATGCCGGCAAGCATCAGCGTCGACAGCGGATAGTAGATCATCGGCTTGTCGTACACCGGCAGCAACTGCTTGCTGATGACCTGCGTGAGCGGATACAGGCGCGTGCCCGAGCCGCCCGCGAGGATGATGCCTTTTCCAGTTTGCTGCATTTTATACTCCCTTTGATCCATCCGCCGTTCCCCTTTTCGCGAAAAGGACGGGCAGAAATCAGCCGGCGCCGAGACGCTCCATGCGATAGCTGCCGTCGAGCGCGCGCTGTGCCCACGCTTCGTTGGCGAGATACCAATCGACGGTCTTGGCGATACCGGACTCGAAGCTTTCCGCCGGCGTCCAGCCCAGTTCGCGCTTGAGTTTCGACGCATCGATCGCGTAACGCCGGTCGTGTCCGGGGCGATCCTTGACGAACGAAATCAGCGATTCGCGCCGGGCACCGTTCGCCAGCGGCCGGCGCTCGTCGAGCAGCGCGCAGATGGTGCGCACGACATGGATATTCTCGCGCTCGGCGTCGCCACCGACGTTGTAGACGTCGCCGGCCTGGCCCGCGTCGAGCACGCGGCGGATCGCGCTGCAATGGTCGCCGACGTAGAGCCAGTCGCGCACGTTCCTGCCGTCGCCGTAGACAGGCAGCTTCTCGCCGACGAGCGCCTTGTGGATCATCAGCGGGATGAGCTTTTCGGGGAACTGGTACGGACCGTAATTGTTCGAGCAGTTCGTCGTCAGCGTCGGCAGGCCGTAGGTGTGGTGAAAGGCGCGCACGAGGTGGTCGGACGAGGCCTTCGACGCCGAGTACGGCGAATTCGGCGCATACGCGGTCGTTTCGGTGAACTTGCCTTCGCCGCCGAGCGAGCCGTAGACCTCGTCGGTCGAAACATGCAGGAAGCGGAACGCGGCCTTTTCCACCTCGGGCAGCGCGCGCCAGTGCTTGAGCGTCGCTTCGAGCAGCCCAAGGGTGCCGACGACGTTGGTGTGGATGAAAGCCGCAGGGCCGTCGATCGAACGATCGACGTGCGACTCGGCGGCGAAATTCACGATCGCGTCGGGCCGATGCTCGGCGAGCAGCTTGCCGACCAAATCGCGGTCGCCGATGTCGCCATGGACGAAAATGTGATGCGGATTGCCCTTGAGCGCGGCGAGCGTGTCGAGATTGCCCGCGTAGGTGAGCTTGTCGAGATTGACGACGCGCTGGCCGTCCGCTACCGCACCGAGCACGAAGTTGCCGCCGATGAAGCCGGCGCCGCCGGTGACCAGAAGAGTTTTCATGCGCTGACGAGGTTTCCATTGCGCCGCGGCGGCGACGCGGACAAGCATTCTAGCCCATGCCGTTGACCCAGCCCAACGACCCGCAAGTTAATTTTTTGATTTTCCGGACATTACTTGTTGCGGACATAGCGGTTGCCGCAAGCCTGCTACACTGCCGCTCGACTCTCCATCCGTCGCGGAATGATCGCCGAAATCGTCCTGGTCGTTTTTCTCGCCGTGCTCAACGGTTTCTTCGCCCTGAGCGAAATGGCGCTGATGACCTCGCGCAAGCTGCGCCTCAAGCAGCTCGCACAGACCAGCGCCCGCGCGCGCATCGCGCTCGACCTGGCGCAACAGCCCGAACGGTTTCTTTCCACCGTGCAGGTGTTCATCACTCTGCTCAGCATCGGCACGGGCACCGCGCTCGGCGCGAGCATCGGCGAGCAGATCGCGCACTGGCTCGATTCGCTGAACCTGCCGGCCGTCGCCGAGTACGCGCTGCCGGTCGGCGTCGCGCTCAGCGTCTCGGGCATCACCTTCGCCAACATGCTTCTCGGCGAGCTGATTCCGAAACGGCTCGCCCTCGTCGCGCCGGAGAAATTCGCCACCGCCGTCGCCATTCCCATGCGGGTGCTGACCTGGATCGCGATGCCTTTCAGCTTCGTCCTGATCTGGATCACGCGTCGGCTGCTGCGCCTGTTCCGGCTCGACCAGGCCAGCGGCGAACGCGTGAGCGAGGAAGAGATCCGCCTGCTCGTCTCCGAAGGCGCCGAACAGGGCGTGATCGACTCGGACGAACACAACATGGTCAACCGCGTGCTGCGCCTCGGCGACCGCAGCGTCGATTCGCTGATGACGCCGCGTCCGCGCATCGCCTGGCTCGACGTGACCGCGCCGCTCGCCGAAAACCTCGCGACGATGCGCGAATCCTCGCACTCGCGCTACCCGGTCATGCGCGGCAGCGACAAGGACGTGCTCGGCATCCTCGAAGTCAAGAGCCTGATCGAGATTCTGGAAAAATCCGCCGCCGACGCGCCCAAACCCGGCACCGCATCCAACCCGGGGCAGGCCTTGTTCCGCACGCTGGCCAAGCCGGTCTACGTGCCCGGCACCGCGCGCGCCCTCGACCTGCTGGAGGAACTGCGCGACGCGGCCACGCCGATGGCGTTCATCGTCGACGAATACGGCGACATCGAAGGCCTGGTCACGCTCAACGACCTGCTCGGCGCGGTCGTCGGCAAGGCGGCGCTGCCCGCGGACGAGGCGCATGCCAGCGACGACGCCCCCATCGTCACCCGCGACGACGGCAGTTGGCTGATCGACGGCGCGCTCGCCATCGACGATCTGCGCGAGCTGACCGGCATCGCCGCCTTTCCGCACGAGGAGGACGACGACTACCGCACCGCCGCCGGCATGGTCATCGCCCGGTTCGGCCGCATCCCGCAATGCGCCGAACATTTCGACTGGAACGGCTACCGCTTCGAGGTCGTCGACCTCGATGGCGCGCGGATCGACAAGATCCTGGTGAGCAGGCTCGGGGAATCGGCGGCGTCCAAAGACGAAACGGGTTGAGGCCGGGAATCGGGAACCAGCCAGCTTTCCTTCTCCCACCGGGAGAAGGTGCCCGAAGGGCGGATGAGGGAAAAGCGTTTCGACTCGCGGAAGGGGCGCAAGGAGTTGTGAGGCTCTTCCCTCATCCGGCGCTTCGCGCCACCTTCTCCCGGCGGGAGAAGGGAAGCTATGCTTTCCCGATTCCCGATTTCCCGCTCTCACCGGCCTTTCGCCATCCTCGCCATCCGCTGCGCGTCGTCGAAGATGCCGCGCAGGATGCGCACCTCGCGCTGGTCCAGATTCGCGTGCGCGAAAAGACGCCGCAGGCGCTTCTCGATCGTCACCGGCGAACGGCCCTTGTGGAAATCGATGTCGCCCAGCGTCTGGAACAGATGGCCGAAGAAATACTCCATCTGCTCGGCCGTGGCCGGCGGATCGGACTTCGGCCCCGCGTCGTCCGGCGGCTGCGCTTCGAGTTGCGCAAGGCGCAGTTCGTAGGCGAGCACCTGCACCGCCTGGGCGAGATTGAGCGAAGAATAAGTCGGATCGGCCGGAATGTGCACGGCGACCTGACAACGCATCAGCTCGTCGTTCTCCAGGCCCGTACGCTCGTTGCCGAACACGACGGCGACCTCGCCCGGTACCTCGCGCACGCGCGCCGCTGCCTCGCGCGGCGCAATCTCGGGCAACGACACGCCGCGCCGCCGCGCCGTGCAGCCGAGCACGAAACGGCAATCGGCGATCGCGTCGGCCAGCGTCGGCACGACGACGATGTTCTCGAGCACGTCGTCCGCACCCGCGGCCATCGCCGTGGCCTCGGCATGCGGATACTTGTGCGGCGCGACCAGCACGAGCCGCGTAAAGCCCATCGTGCGGATCGCGCGCGCCGCGGCGCCGATGTTGCCGGGATGCGAGGTGCGGACGAGGACGAAGCGGATCGGCTGCATCGGGAATCGGGAATCGGGAATCGGGAATCGGGAAAGCATAGCTTCCCTTCTCCCGCCGGGAGAAGGTGCCCGAAGGGCGGATGAGGGAAAAGCCTCGCCAGCCCGAAAGACATTGCATCCCTGCAACGCTCTTCGCTCATCCGGCGCTGCCGCGCCCCCTTCTCCGGTGGGAGAAGGGAAGCAGCCGAATTCCCGATTCCCGGCTCTCGTGCTACCCTGCGCGCCCGCCGCACGGCGGAATGCTCTTTACCAGCCATACCCGGAGTTCCACCATGCCCCGCCCCGCCGTCAATGTCGCGGTCAAGGCCGCACGCGCCGCCGGCAATGTCATCCTGCGCCATCTCAATCGCGTCGAGGGACTCGCCGTCGAGGAAAAATCGCGCCACGACTACGTCAGCGAAGTGGACAAGCTGGCCGAAGCCGAGATCATCAAGGAACTGCGCCGCGCCTATCCCGACCACGGCTTCCTCGGCGAGGAATCCGGCGCCACCGGCAAGGGCAAGGACAAGGTCTGGATCATCGATCCGCTCGACGGCACGCACAACTACCTGCGCGGCTTCCCGCATTTCTGCGTGTCGATCGGCTTCCGCGACCACGGCGACCTCGTCTACGGCGTCGTCTACGATCCGCTGCGCGACGAGATGTTCACCGCAAGCAAGGGCGACGGCGCGTTCCTCAACGACCGCCGCATCCGCGTGACCAAGCGCGAAAGCCTCGCCGGCGCGCTGCTCTGCACCGGCTTCCCGTACCGCCAGCGCCGCCACCTAGACGCGCAGCTCGAAATGACGCGCGCCCTGCTCGCGGAAGCCGAGGACATCCGCCGCACCGGCTCGGCCGCGCTCGACCTCGCCTACGTCGCGGCCGGACGCCTGGACGGTTTCTTCGAGATCGGCCTGAATCCCTGGGACATGGCCGCCGGCGTGCTGCTCGTGCGCGAAGCGGGCGGCCAGTGCAGCGACTTCGCCGGCAAGGGGGGCATGCCGGAGAACGGCAACCTCATCGCCGGCAACCACTTCGTCGCCGCGGCGATGGCGAAGGTGATCTCGGCGCATTCGCCGCCGACACTGCTGTAACGACGCGAAGCGATCAACGCGCGTTGGCGACCGCGCGCGTATCCACCACGGACGCGGCGCGCTCCAGCGCACCGGCGATGTCCGCGCTCAGATCCTCGATCGCTTCGATGCCGACCGACAGGCGCAGCAGGCCGTCGCCGAGGCCGGCGACGCGGCGCGCCTCGACATCCATCGCCGCGTGCGTCATCGACGCCGGATGCGCGACCAGGCTCTCGACGCCGCCGAGCGACTCGGCCAGCGTGAAGCTTTGCAGGCCGTTGACGAACGCCTCGACCGCAGGCACGCCGCCCGCGAGATCGAAGCTGACCATCGCGCCGAATCCCTTCTGCTGGCGCGCGGCGAGCGCATGCTGCGGATGGCTGACCAGGCCAGGAAAGTATACTTTTTCCACGGCCACGTGGCCATCGAGCAATTCGACGATCGCGGCGGCGTTCTCCTGGTGCGCGCGCAGGCGCGGCTGCAGCGTGCGCAGGCCGCGCAGCGTGAGATAGCTGTCGAACGCGCCGCCCGACACGCCGAGGCAGTTGCACCACCAGGCGAGCTGTTCGCCGACCGCCGCGTCCTTCCACACCACCGCGCCGCCGACGACGTCGGAGTGGCCGTTGAGGTACTTGGTCGTCGAATGCACGACGATATCGGCGCCGAGCGCGATCGGCTGCTGCAGCGCCGGCGACAGGAACGTGTTGTCGACCACGACGAGCGCGCCGACCGCATGGGCGAGGCGCGACACGGCGGCGACGTCGACGATGCGCAGCAGCGGATTGCTCGGCGTCTCGATCCAGACGATCTTCGGCCGGCAGGCGAGCGCGGTCGCGAGCGCGACGGTATCGTTGAAATCGACGACTGCGCAACGATACAGCCCGCGCTTCGCCTGGTTGACGAACAGGCGGTAGCTGCCGCCGTAGCAGTCGTGCGGCACGACGATGAGGTCGTCGGGCCCGAGCTGCGAGGTGACCAGCGTCACCGCGGCCATGCCGGTCGCGGTGACGACCGCGCCCGCACCGCCTTCGAGTTCGGCGAGCGCGCCGGCGAGCACGTCGCGCGTCGGATTGCCCGAGCGCGAATAGTCGTAGGCGCGCTTCTTGCCGAAGCCCTCGAAGCTGTAGTTCGTCGACAGATACAACGGCGGCATCACGGCGCCGTGCGCGGCGTCCCGGTCGACGCCGGCGCGGGCGGCGATCGTGGCGGCGTGGCGGGCGTTGTTCTCGGCGGCGTGACTCACGGTACTTCTCCGGACTTCAGGCTTGCAGACAGCGTTCGAACAACGCGCTCACGACCGCCTCTTCCTTGAGGAAGGCATCGTGGCCGAAGTCCGAGGAAATTTCGACGAGTTCGCACGGCGCACCGGCATGCGCGACGTATTCGCGCGACAGCGACAGCGGCACGGTCAGGTCTTCGCGCACGGCGAACAGCGTGGTCGGCACGCGCACCGCGGCGGGATCGATCTCGTGCCTGTCGAGCGAGCGGCCCAGGCAGCGGTAGGCGTCGGCGTCGAAGCGGCGCACGAACTTGCGGCCGTGATGTTCGACCCAGCCGATCACGCCGTCGTCGTGCGCATCCACCGGCGACTCGCCGCCGAAGCGCCGCTCGACGCCTTCGGCCGTGCGGTAGCCGAGCACGGCGAGCGAGCGGGCCAGCGCGAGCGCTTCGGCCGAATCGCTGCCGAGATCGAGGATCGCGCGCTGCACGTGACGCAGCGCGAGGCCGAACTGCGCGGCCTTGTGCGCCGCGCTCAGCAGGACGAGATGGCGCAGGCGCTCGCCGAGCAGCGCGGCGAGATGCTGCGCGACGTTGCCGCCGTAGGACGCGCCGACGACGAGATGCACGCGGCGCACGCCGAGGCGGTTGAGCAGCAGGAGCAGCGCGCGGGCCTGGTCGCCCGTGGAAACCTCGGGAAATGCTTCGGTTCCGCTGGAACGCGGACCGGTTGAGGCATCGCAACCGCCCAGCCAGTCGATGCCGACGAGGCGATAGCGGTTCGTGTCGAGCGCCTTGCCGGCGCCGCATTGCGATTCCCACCAGCCGCGGCCGTCGCGCGCAACCGGACGGCGATGCGCGGAAATGCCGCCGAGCACGACGACGACCGGCGCCTCGGCCGGGCCGACGCAAGTCCATGCGAGCCTGGCATCGTCCAGCGTCGCGCCCGATTCGAGCGTGAAGGAGTGTGGTAGCGCGAGTTCGCCTTCGAGCCACTGCACGGCCGGCGCCGCGGCCTCGGGGGCGAAGTGGAGTTTCGGTTCGGCGCTCATTTCGGTCTCGTCTTTCATCTACAGCCCCAACGAGACGAATGCAGCGGAAACCTTGCGCTCGCCTCATCTTTACGGGGTCCACCGCGGATCGAAGCTTCCGCGGACCTCGCAGGATTTGGCACCAATCGCGAAGCCCGATTCGATCGGATTCCGCAACGGTTGCCCCGGCGTCGCTGGGCCTGTCCCTCAGCCGGTCTCGATGAGTACGGGCATATGTTAAGGGGGGAAAATTTGGATGTCAAGACGTTTAGGCGTATAGACGGCTAAATAGCCGCAAGTTTTTTTCTGTCATTCCCGCGTGCTTCTGGCGGGAATCCAGTGTCTTTCGCTTCGTGTCGTCGATGCCAATTAAAGAACAAGTCGCTGGATTCCCGCCTTCGCGGGAATGACGAGCGGTAGCGACCGCACCTACCCGCGACTCCGTTGACTGGCGACAAAAATGCCGAGCAGCGAAAGCACAAGGCCGATCCAGTCCGCCGCCGCGGTGGGCCGCGCGAACAGAATCACGTCGAGCACGAACGACAGCGCCGGCTGCAACAGCAGCAACAGGCCGACCAGCGACGCGGGCAGCGCCGGCATCGCCTGCGAAATCAGCACCCAGCCCAGCACCTGGCCGACGAACGCGAGCGCAAGCAGCGCGGCCCAGGACTGGACGTCGGGAATCGCGAAGCTCTGGCCTTCGACGACGACCGAAACCGCGAGCATCGCCGCGCAAATCAACGTGACGCCGCACAGCGCGCGTTGCGGCGTCAACGCGGGCCGGCGCAGTTGCGCGCGCCGCTGGGTGAGCATGTACACCGCATAGGCGATGCCGGAAAGCACGCCGAACAGGACGCCGAGGCGATAATCGTCGCTCAGCGCCGCCCAGCCGCGCCCGACGATCAGCCACAGGCCGAAGATCGAGAGTGCGAGGCCGGACGCGAAGCGCCAGCCCAGCTTCTCGCGATGGAGCACGACGCCGGCCAGCGCCATCACGAACACCTGGAAATTGGCGATCAACGTCGCCAGCCCCGGCCCCACGTAATGGATGCTCCGGTGCCAGATGGTCAAATCGACGGCGAAGGCCAGCGCCGGCACGACGAGCCACGCGGCGTCGCGCCAATTCCAGGCACGCCACTCGCCGCGGACGATCAGCAATGCGGCCAGCATCGCGCCGCCGAAGGCGAGGCGATAGAACGCCGACACGGTCGGCGCGACGTGCGCGTAGCGGACGAAGATGCTCGTGGTCGAGATCAGCGCGGCGCCCGCAAGCATTTTCAGGAAAGCGGTGCGATAAGCCGCAGCCCCCGCCATGGCGGCGGCGCTCACGGCGTGTCTTGCTCGTGTTCCGGCGCGAGTTCTTCCGTGGCCGCCTCGGCCGGCCATTCGCGCAGGGCGGGCAATGCGAGCAGCGCATCGACCCAGACGAGTGTCGGTTTGGCGTTCATGGATATCTATGGTGATGAAAAACAACTCGGCCGCACGGATCGCTCTTGCTCGTCATTCCCGCACGCTTCCAGGAAACCTCTGAAAAAGCCGTCATTCCCGCGAAAGCGGGAATCCATTTTTGCTTTGCTTTCAAGGCTCCAAGATCAAGATGGATTTCCGCTTTCGCGGGAATGACGTCAAGAGCAGATTAAGCAAAGGCTCCTTGGAAGCATGCGGGAATGACGGCAAAACTCAAAGTACCGCTTTCACACCGCGTCGGCGGCCCAGTCGCCGTCGAATTCGGGTGCGGCGCGCCGCTCGGCCAGCTCGACGTCGATGCGCTCGGCGATCGCCCGCGCCCGCCGCCACTCGGATTCCGTCACCATGACATTGACCAAGCCAGATACCGGCAATTCGCCTGCCGCGCCGGTCAGGTAATGACCGCTGACAAAGGCGCCGATGCCCGCATCCGCCAGCGCGTTCCCGACGAGATTCGCGTCGATGATGTTTTCGGCCCGGTAGACGATCTGCATACGAGGGCACGCTAGCGCATTCGCCCGGCGCGGGCAAAGCCTGTCGAATTCCGGCGCCGGATCGGTATACTCCAGAACCCTGCCCGAGAAACGGCCGCAGAGCCGCATCCAGCCGGTATATAAATGAGCAGCAATCCCCCGATTCCGAACAATTTCATCCGCCAGATCGTCACCGGCGACCGGGAAAGCGGCAAGCACGGCGGCCGCGTCGTCACGCGTTTTCCGCCCGAACCGAACGGTTACCTGCACCTCGGCCACGCCAAGTCGATCTGCCTGAATTTCGGCGTCGCGCGCGACTACGGCGGCGTCTGCCACCTGCGCCTGGACGACACCAATCCGACCCGCGAAGACCCGGAATTCGTCGAAGCGATCAAGGCCGACGTGCGCTGGCTCGGCTTCGACTGGGACGCGCTGCGCCACGCCTCGGACTACTTCGAAGTCTTCTATCTCTGCGCGCTGAAGCTGATCCGCGACGGCAAGGCGTTCGTCTGCGACCTGTCGGCCGACGAAGTGCGCGAATACCGCGGCACGCTGACGGAAGCCGGGCGCAACTCGCCGTACCGCGAGCGCAGCGTCGAAGAGAACCTCGACCTGTTCCAGCGCATGCGCGCGGGCGAGTTTCCCGACGGCGCCAAGACGCTGCGCGCCAAGATCGACATGGCCTCGGGCAACATCAACCTGCGCGACCCGGCGCTGTACCGCATCCGCAAGACCGCGCACCAGAACACCGGCGACGCCTGGCCCATCTATCCGATGTACGACTACGCGCACTGCATTTCCGACGCGGTCGAAGGCATCACCCATTCGCTGTGCACGCTCGAATTCGAGGACCATCGCCCGCTCTACGACTGGTGCCTCGCGCAGATCGACCTGCCCAACCATCCCGAACTCGTGCAGCCGCTCGTCGACGCCGGCCTGCACATGCCGGTCAGCACGCCGCAGCAGATCGAGTTCGCGCGCGGCAACCTCGACTACACGGTGACGAGCAAGCGCAAGCTCGCCGCGCTCGTCGAGGACGGCCTCGTCGACGGCTGGGACGACCCGCGCATGCCCACGCTCGCGGGCGTGCGCCGGCGCGGCTACCCGGCCGCGGCGATCCGCAATTTCTGGGAACGCGCCGGCATTTCCAAGCAGGTCTCGACGATCGAATATTCCGTACTCGAAGCCTGCGTGCGCGAGGAACTCGACGCGAGCGCGCCGCGGCGCCTTGCCGTGATCGACCCGCTCAAGCTCGTCATCGCCAACCTGCCCGGCGACCACGCCGAAACGCTGACGTTCCCCAATCATCCGAAGAACGAGGTCTTCGGCACGCGCGCCGTGCCGTTCGCGCGCGAACTGTGGATCGAGCGCGAGGATTTCCTCGAAGAACCGGTCAAGGGCTTCCATCGCCTCGTGCCGGGCGGCGAGGTGCGCCTGCGCGGCGTCGGCATCGTCGAGTGCATCGAGACGAAAAAGGATACGAGTGGAAAAGTGAGCGAAGTACACTGCACGCTCGACCTCGCCTCGCGGCCGGGGCGCGAAGGCGCCGAACGCAAGGTCAAGGGCACCATCCACTGGGTCGGCGCGCGCGATGCCATCGAGGCCGAAGTGCGCCTGTACGAGCGCCTGTTCACCGTCGCCGATCCCAACGACGACAGCGCCGGCAAGACCTTTCGCGACTGCCTCAACCCGAACTCGCGCCGCGTCGTGCGCGGCTTCGTCGAGCCGGCCGCCGCCGCGCCGGCGGGCACCGCATTCCAGTTCGAGCGCCTGGGCTATTTCGTCGCCGACAGCCGCGACCACACAGCGGGCCGGCCCGTGTTCAACCGCATCGTCACGCTGCGCGATTCGTTCGCGAAAGCGGCGAAGTAATGTTCTTCCCTTCTCCCGCGGGGAGAAGGATCTCCTCACGAAAGTCCGATCGCCCCATGAATGCACTTCCCTCGCTCGTCAATCTCTCGCTGCCCGAATGGGTATTCCGCGAAGTCGATTCGGCCAAACTCTACCCGAGCGACGAAGAGCGCGTTGCACTGGCCGTCCGACTCGCCAACCGCAACGTCGAGGAGAACAGCGGCGGCCCGTTCGGCGCCGCCGTGTTCACGCACGAAGGCCGGCTCGTCTCGGCCGGCGTCAATCGCGTCGTGCCGCACCACTGCTCGGTCGCGCATGCCGAAATGATGGCCTACATGCTCGCGCAATCGAAGCTCGGCCGCTTCCGCCTCAACGAAGCCGCGCCCGATGGAACGCGCGAACGATTCGCGCTCGCCACCAGCGCGCAGCCGTGCTGCCAATGCTACGGCGCGACGATCTGGGCCGGCATCGACGAACTGCTGATCGGCGCGCGCTCCGAAGACGTCGAGGAACTCTCCGAATTCGACGAAGGCCCGCTGCCCGCCGACTGGATCGGCGAACTGGAAAAGCGCGGCGTGCGCGTCAAGCGCGACATCCTGCGCGATTCCTCGCGCGAGGTGTTCGTGCGCTATCGCAAGGCGGGCGGCGCGAGCTACTGAACCGCGTCGCGCTTGTCGACCGCGCGACGGCTTGCGGCGTAATGTGCGTTGCGCTTGTTGCGCCCTGCTGGCTGCACATCGAACCGCGTCGTCTTCAAGGCTACGATTCGCATCTCCACTATGCCGCCGCCGCTTCTTGCGCCGCCGCCTCGATCAATTCAACAGGCACGCCGCGCTTGCGCAGGGCTTCGGCCAGGCGTGCGGCAGGGCCGAACACATGGGCGGCTTCATCGCGACGCAGACCTTCGCCCACGTACATCTTGAGCAATGCCTGGTATCCGCTCATACCCTTGAGCGGCGCAATGGCCTTGAGCGAATCCACCACGTCCACCGGCATGCGCACGGTGATGACGGTCATCTCGCGGTCTTTGTTCAACCGGGTTTTCAGCTTGTCAGGAATCATGATCGCGGCGCTCCTGTGCAGTGGCCTTGCGGGCCGAAATGAGGCGGATGGTTTCGTCTTCGAAAACGACGTGGACGACGAACAGCAGGCGACCGGCCGCCGCATCGTAGCCGATCACGGCATCGCGGGCCTCGTCGTCGCGACTGGCGTCCACCAGCCGGAAGAACGGACGAAGAACACCGCTGCCGCCTGCTCGAAGGCGATGCCCTCGTGATTCACCACGTTCAACCGGGCTTTTTCGTCGTTCCAGACGAACGCGACACCGTTGAGTTCGTAATGAATATCCATCTAGGACAGGGTACGCAATCGTATTTATATTGTCAATACATCCTGACAACCTTCACTCGCTGAACCGCGGCGCGCTTGTCGACCGCATGACGGCTTGGCGGTGAGCGCAGCGAACCCCAACCATGCTTCCCTTCTCCCGCCGGGAGAAGGTGCCCGAAGGGCGGATGAGGGAAAGACCTTGCAGGTTGGATCGGCCCGTATCCGTGCAAGGCTCTTCCCTCATCCGGCGCTTCGCGCCACCTTCTCCCGGTGGGAGAAGGGAAAACTATGCTGAACTTCACATCGAAGCAGATTTCTCCGTGACCTCTTGTGGCCAAAATAAGGCCACGATGAACCCCAAGGAACCACCATCATGAGAGCCGATTCCGTTGTCCGCGCGCGCATCCCGGCGGAGATGAAAGATCGTGCCATGGATGCCCTGGCGCGTATGGGTTTGAGTGCGTCGGACCTGATCCGACTGACGTTCTTGCGTGTAGCCGAAGAAGGCCGCTTGCCATTCGCCGTCGAGGTGCCAAACCGCACCACGCGCAAGGCAATGGCGGAACTCGAAGGCGGCAAAGGCAAGAGGTTCAAGAAAGCCGACGCCCTGTTCAAGGATCTGGACATCTAACGTGCTGACGTCAGTTCGCTCCGCGCAGTTCATCGCGGGATGACGACATTTTCAGAGGCTCCCCAACCTTTGCTATAGCGACCGAGGCAACCGCAACTACGACCTTGGCGCGGAATTTCGACGCGCCCGCTGCTCGCATCGGTCCGCATATTCAGGCGACATGCGTTCGCGCAAGCGGGGCCACTGCTTTTTCCAGAACGTGTCGGACTCGATTCGCCACGCGGGAATCGCATCGGCCAAGTGGATGCCATAGCGCTCGGCATTTTTCCTGGCCGCATCTTTCGCCGACATGTCGCTTACGGTACCGATCAGATCGAGAATGGCGCGTCGACGCACTGGTTCGGAGCCCTCATTGCCCTGCGCGATCGCTTCGATCTGTTCTTCCAGATACGCCCTCGCCACCTCGATCGCGAGACGCAGTTGGAGTCGACCGGTTTCGTCCTGCTTCTCGATCAGCGTATGCAGATTGGCATTTCGGCTCTGCAGCACATCGAGCGGATGCATCACCCGGAGCACCTTGCCGGTGCCGGGCAAGGACACGACAACTGCGTTGGCTTCGAGGCGATCACGCTGCAATCCGACGACGCTATGCAGCAGGTCCACGTTGTAGACGCGTCCGTCCTCTGCGGGAGCCACCGCGCTTCCGATGAGGGCAGACAAGGATCGGGCATGTGAAATTTCTGCACGGCCTCGCAGAGCACGTGCGAATTGCCTGAGCGGGCCACTGTTGGCAGCGTTGGGCGTGAAAAGATCCACGTCGCGGGAAATGGCCGGTGCGCCACTGTCCGCCGGCATGCCGACATCATAGACCTGCATCCAATACGCCAAGGCCTGGCCGCCGATCAGCATCACGTCGGGCGGTGCATGATCCAACACGCGTTGAACCAGCTCCGGCGGCATGTAGGCTTCGTTCTTCCGGCTCACGACCGATACTTGAGCGGGAAAACCCGCTTGCTCTGCTGCGCCATCCACCGAGGAATGAAATAAAAATAATCGGGACTTCGCTTGCCGCTCAAGACATCGAGCGCATCCAGCTTGCGGGTCATGGCCACCGCGGCCTCCACCTCGCTGACGCGGCCGGTGTTCGCCTCCACGCCCTCTGCCGCCGCAATGCCGAGCTTGGCCCAATGCTCCAACTGCTGGGCAATGCTGCGGTCTTGCAGCATGGACTCCCATTGGGCCAGAGCATAAAGCTCATCGGAGATGCGGACATTCTTAGCCATGCGGCGAGTATGTGGCAATGTGCCACATTGCGCAAGACAGCACACAGGTTGGCGGTGAGCGCAGCGAACCCCGACCATGCTTCCCTTCTCCCACCGGGAGAAGGTGCCCGAAGGGCGGATGAGGGAAAGACCTTGCAGATTGGATCGGCCCGCATCCGTGCAAGGCTCTTCCCTCATCCGGCGCCTGAGCGACGCGGCTTCACGAAATCAGCGCGTTTCCGGCGTTGGATGCGGCCTCCCGCAACACGATCAGCGAGGACCGGGCGACGGAGTCACGCACCCCACCTGCCCCGCAGCGGCGGTTTGTGACGCAATACGTCACCCCGCGCGGCGACGCAGGCTTTCGCCGACGCGGTGTGCGATTCGCGACGCGCAACGGCAAAAAACCGCCAACTGCCTGTTATTCCAAACAATCCAAGCCTCACGGCATCGCTTGGCACGACGCTTGCTGAACAAATCCTGCGCATTCGATCGCTCTTGGCCGGGGGCCAAGGACCAACGGCCGAGCCGAGTACGATCGAATGCGGACTTCTCGACCCAAACCCAAGGAACATTCCATGAAAACCATGCAGAAAGGCTTTACCCTGATCGAGTTGATGATCGTCATCGCGATCATCGCCATCCTGGCCGCCATCGCGCTTCCGGCGTACCAGGATTACCTGATCCGCTCACAGGTCTCCGAAGGCCTCGTTCTCGCGGACGGCGCGAAGACCTCGGTTGCCGAGTTCGAAGCGAACAACGGCACTTGGCCCGCCAACAACGGTTCAGCGGGTCTCGCTACCGCTGCCAGCATTCAGGGCAATTATGTCACCAGCGTCGATAACGTTGCTGGCTTGATCACTGTGACTTTGGGCAACAAGGTCAATGCCGCGGTTGCGACCGACACCATTCAGTTGTCGGCCTATACGACCACCGGCTCGGTCAAGTGGACGTGCAAAAAAGCGACCACCCCCGAAAAGTATTTGCCGACCAGCTGCCGCAATTAAGCACAAAGCGTTTGCATGGGAAAGGCCACCTTCGGGTGGCCTTTTTCTTTGCCGGGGTCATCATCCGATAATGGCTGCCGGTCGGCCGTCGTCTCCTCCCCCACCACCCTATCGACATGCTTAGTAGATCGTCCCTGCTGGTATGCGGCATCGTCACGCTTCTGGCAATCGGCTGGATCGTCTACGCCCCGGGCCTGCGCGGCGGTTTCGTGTTCGATGATTTCGGCAGCCTGCCGCCACTGGGCGACTATGGTAGCGTGGATAATTGGACTGCATTCCTGCGCTATATCACTTCGGGATTCGCCGACCCGACCGGCCGGCCGCTATCGATGCTGACCTTTCTTGTCGATGCCAGAAATTGGCCGGCAGACCCGGCTCCGTTCAAGCGCACCAATGTGCTCATGCACCTGCTCAACGGCGTGCTGTTGTGCGGTCTCCTGCTGCAGCTCGGGGCAGCTGGCGCATTGTCACGGAAACAGACGGCCATGGCCGCATTGCTCGGCACCGGTTTGTGGCTGCTGCATCCGCTCTGGGCGTCCACTACTCTGTACATCGTGCAGCGCGAAACCATGCTGAGCGGCACCTTCGTCTTGCTCGGTTTGCTTTGCTATGTTCATGGGCGGCGACAACTGGCCCATCGCCCACGTAGCGGCACTTTCTGGATCATCGGCGGCATCGGCCTATGCAACATCCTCGGGCTGCTGGCAAAGGCGAATGGAATCCTTCTTCCCGTGTACGTGCTTGTCGTCGAGTGGTTTTACTTACGCGGCACGCCGACTTCACCACACGCATCCCGCACGCTGGCACGGTGCCTCGCCATCGCGGTGTATCCCGCCGTCATCGCCATACTCACGTATCTCATCTATTGGGGCATCCATGGCATCCTGCTCGGCACTCCCATGCCGCACCGTTCCTGGACGCTGCGGCAACGCCTGCTTACCGAGCCGAGGGTGTTGGTCGAGTACCTGCAACTCCTGATTTCCCCTCGCCCCTATTCGATCGGGTTGTTCAACGACAGTCTCGTGGTATCGCGCGATTGGCTCCATCCGTGGAGCACTATTCCCGCGCTGCTGGTCGTGGCCGCGCTGATCGCCGCCGCAATCATGCGCCGCAAGCGTAATCGCTACTTCGCGCTGGCGATCCTGTTCTATTTCGCCGGACACTGCATGGAATCGACAACCATACCGCTCGAATTGTATTTCGAGCATCGAAACTACGTACCGGCAATGCTGCTGTTTTGGCCGTTGGCCATCTGGATGACGAATACCGAAACCTACGCCCGCACCAAACCATTCCTCGCATTCGGCGCGATGACGTTGCTCGCTACGGAAACGTTCTTCGCAGCCAAACTGTGGGGCGACTCCGCGTCGCAGGCCTTGGTCTGGGCCGAGAAAAATCCGACGTCTGCACGAGCGCAAGCTCTTGCTGCGAGCATGGAACGCTCAATGGGCCGATATGCGGAAGCGGAAGCCCGCTTGCGCAAGGCCTTGGCCAGTCAGCCTTCGGAAGTTCAACTTGCAATCAATCTGATCGGCGTGCGCTGCGCACAGGGTTCGGTTGACAAAAACGATCTTTCTCTCGCGGAGACCGCTTTGCGTGATGGGACGAGCCCGGGCCCACTGACGTTCAAGTGGGTCAATGATGCGATGGCGCTGGTGCATAGCGGTCGTTGCAGAGGGCTGGATGCCGATACGCTCCAGCGGCTGATCGATGCGGCAAACGAGAATGCGCAGGCGAGAGATGACAAGTCTTATCAACAAAATCTCCTAGATCTCTATGGACGAATTGCCTTACTCAAGAACGACGCGGCACTTGCGCGGAGAAAATTCGACGAAGCCCTTGAGCGCGACCCCAATCCGGATATTGCTTTGCGGCAGGCAGCGACACTTGGATCCAATGGACTGCCACAAGCAGGCATCGAGCATCTCGACCACTACAGGCAGCTGATTCCGCGAGAAACGCCCCGGCCAATCCGCAATATGCAGGATGTGCATGCGTGGTTGCTGATTCACGACGGATATTGGGACAAGGAATTCGCTCATCTCCGGGCTGCGCTGGAGAAAGACGAACATGAGAGCAACTCTCCCAAACCAGACTTGATCAGCCGGCCAAACTCCTGAAATCACACTCCGTCCATTTTGAAGCCTTTACCCAATGAATTCGCCGAAGCGAACAGGAACTATCTTCGGGCACTTCCGCGGAAGCGCGGTTTTTCTCGTTGCCATACTCATCACTGTAGCCCTGTACTTCCCCGGGCTCAGTGGCGGCTACTTTTTCGACGACTATCCGAATATCGTCGACAACAGCCGCCTGCACGTCGATTCGATGAACTGGCAACGGTGGGCCCAAGCGATCTGGTCATCGCCGTCGAGCGATTTGCAGCGCCCACTCGCCTCGTTGAGTTTCGCACTCAACTATTTCACGAGTGGTCTCGCCCCGTGGCCAATGAAGGCCGTCAATCTCGGCATCCATCTGCTCAACGGTTGCCTGCTGTACCTGCTTATGCTGCGCATCATCGCGCGCTTGCCGACTGAACAAACGCATTCGTCGCGCAACAGGTTGCTCGCTGCAATCGTCAGCGCGATATGGCTGCTGCACCCGATCAACCTGACACCCGTGTTGTACGTTGTGCAACGCATGGAAAGCCTGGCCCAGGTCTTCGTGCTCGCGGGATTGTTGTTCTATGTCGAGGCGCGAGCTCGCCAAGACGCGAATACACGCGGCAGTGGCTGGCGCTTGTGGGTGGCTTTCCCACTCATGCTGCTTCTGGGAATGTCGACGAAAGAATCTGCCGCGATGCTGCCGCTCTACGCTTTCATCCTGGAGTTGGTTCTTCCTCGACCCGGGATATCGAAACCGCGCCCACGTAGCCTCGCAGCCTTTTTTGGAGTATTCCTGCTTCTGCCCTCCGTTGTCGGCTTGGCTTGGCTCCTCCCGCATGTCCTGTCGCCAGGCGCCTATGCAAGCAGACCCTTTACGCTCACGCAACGGCTGTTGACCGAACCAAGAGTTCTGATCGACTACATCGGCTGGATCCTCGCTCCTTTGCCTAGTGCGTTCAGCTTCTATCACGACACGATTCCGGTTTCGACTTCCCCCTTGTCGCCCTGGACAACCCTGCCTGCACTGTCGATGGTGCTGCTCATAGCCATCGCCGCGATGATGGTGCGTCGATCACGTCCGCTCGTCGCGCTTGGAATTCTTTGGTTCCTCGCGGCGCATGCCATGACGGCCACGATCATTCCGCTGGAACTCGCATTCGAGCATCGCAATTATTTTGCATCGACCGGATTGCTGCTCACCACCACGGACCTGATTTTGCCGCAGCAAACTGTAGCCTTTCTCGCGTTGCCGAGAAAGGGCGTCTTGGCGGCATTTCTCGGCCTTTGCTGCTTCTCACTTTTTTTACGGGCGGAGGAATGGAGCAACCCCCTTTCCTTGGCTCTCGTCGAAGCAACCCGACATCCCGATTCGCCCCGTGCGACATACGAATATGCACGTACGCTTGTCGTGATGAGTAACTACGAGACCGATTCGCCCTTCACGTCCAAAGCCCTCGATGCCCTGCAAAAAGCTGTTCTCGTCAAACGTACCGATGTGCTTGCGGATGTTGCCCAGATCATGTTTGCTTCGCGCACGCGTCACATTGTCAATCCTGAATGGTGGGCATCGGTAAGAGCCAAACTGGCCACTGGCGTTCCATCCGCCGAAAACGATGCGGCGATTAAGACACTGACCGATTGCGTCGTGCGAGGGTTGTGCCCGGTCGACGACGACGAAATGCTGCAATCGTTTCTCGCCGCCGTCGGCACCGGCGCCGCAACACCTGCGATCCTTTACAGTTACGCGATATTCGCCTTCAACCGTCTGCACGACGCGGAGCTAGCCCTGCGCCTTGCAGAAGACGCGGCGAATCAGTCGCACGATCCGCAATATCGACTGAACCTCGCCAACTACCTCATCGACCTGAAGAAAAAAGACGCCGCCATTACTCAACTTTCTATTCTCAAGCAACATGACCACCTGGGCCGGTTTGCTGCAGACATCACCGAAGCCGAACGCAGGCTGCAAGCGCAACAATGAGAAAGCATACGAAAGGAAGGTAGATCAGGTGCGCCGCAATCGCATCAGAGTGTCCTTCCAGGGGCTGGGCAGCACTATCTACTTCGCGTGCGCGTACACAAGCTGGGAAGCGGGATACAAATGAGAATACCAACGGACTGATCCGGCAGTACGCGCCGAGCAAGGTACTGGGATACTGCACCCCATGCGAGGTATTCGAGGAGTCGCTCATTGCGATGCGTGAAAAGGAGAAAAAAAGAAGAAGAAATTCCAGGCCGAAGCAACATGACGAAGATCATGCAGCTTCGTATACTCAACCTTGTTGTCCTTAAGACTTGAACTCGCGATTGAAACGCTCGCCCTGTCGAGGCCTTTCCTCGATCAACTGCGGTCTCGACAGCCTGTTGGTCCCCATTCGTGCTTTCACGGTCAGGTTACAACAACCACCCAATCTGAAAAACGATACGTCTTCTTCTCCATGACCTCACTTCCAGACTATAACGAAGAGCCCTTCCTGATTTTTGGCTCGCCTTTGATCGAGCAAGCTGAAATCGACGAAGTCGTCGCCTGCATGCAATCGTCATGGCTCGGCACCGGCCCTCGTGTGGCACGGTTCGAGCGCGACTTCGCCGCTTACCAGCACCTAGCGACGACGCAGGTGGCGGCAGTCAATTCCTGCACCGCGGCGTTGCACGTGAGTATGGTCGCCGCGCGGCTCGAGCCTGGCAGCGAAGTCATCACCACACCACTGACGTTCTGTGCGACGGCTAATGCGATCATCCATGCCGGACTAACGCCGGTACTGGCCGACGTCGATCCCCTCACGCAGAACATCGACCCCGACGCAATCGAAGCCGCGATCACGCCGCGCACGCGTGCGATCCTGCCCGTGCATTTCGCGGGGCGACCCTGTGCGATGGACCGCATCATGGCAATCGCCGAAAAATACGGACTCATCGTGATCGAGGATTGCGCGCATGCGATCGAAACCAAATTTCAGGGACGCAGGGCAGGTAGCTTCGGCGATTTCGGCTGCTTCAGCTTCTATGCCACCAAGAACGTAGTCACCGGCGAAGGTGGCATGATCGTCGGGCGCGACGAGGCAATGATCGCACGCGCCAAGGTACTGGCGCTGCACGGCATGAGCAAAGACGCCTGGCATCGCTTCGGCGACAAGGGCTACAAGCACTATCACGTGGTCGAGGCAGGCTTCAAGTACAACATGATGGATTTGCAGGCAGCCATCGGCATTCATCAACTTGCCCGTGTCGAAGCGAATTGGGCACGCCGCGAGGCGATCTGGAACCAATACATGGATGCTTTCGCAGAGCTGCCGATCGGACTGCCCGAGCCACCGGCTCTGGATACCCGACATGCGTACCATCTGTTCACGATCATGCTCGACGAAACACGCTGCGGTATTTCACGTGACGCTTTTCTTGATGCGATGAACACCCGCCGCATCGGTACTGGTGTGCATTATCTTTCGGTAGCTGAGCATCCTTACTATCAGCAGCGCTTCGGTTGGCGGCCTGAGCAGTGGCCGAACGCGATGCGCATTGGCCGACAGACGGCCAGTCTGCCGTTGTCGCCTAAGCTCACCGACGCAGATGTCCGGCGTGTCATAGATGCTGTGAGGCAGATCGTACATGCGAGCTGATAGTGGTCACTGCCATGACGCAACCTCACTGGGCATCCACGGACATAGCGCCCAATGAACGAATCACGGCCATCCGAGCCCCATAGGGACAGCCTGTTGCCTGCGTTACGCCACGGCCTATTCCTGCTGATCGAGAAATTACTGCGCTGGTGCATCCATCCGCGGCTGCGCGCGCGGCTGCTGGGTTTACTTGGCGCGCACATAGGAAGCAATGTGCGCGTCTATGAAACGCAGTTCTTCAACCTGCAACAGGGTTTCCGCCACTTGTATCTCGCCGATGGCGTACATGTCGGAACCGGTTGCCGTCTCGATCTTAAAGAGGTCCTGACCATCGGCGCGCGCAGCACCCTTTCCCCAGGCGTCACCGTGCTCACGCATGCCGACCCGGGTGCCTCGCAGAACTCCGCCATGATCGAACACTATGCACCCCACGCAGCGCCGACGGCGGTCGGCGAAGACTGCTGGATCGGAGCCCATGCCGTGCTGCTCGCGGGAACCAAGATTGGTAATCTGGCCGTGGTGGCAGCTGGCGCAGTAGTGACAACGGACGTGCCGGCCGCCTCGGTCGTGGCCGGATCGCCCGCCGTAGTGAAAAAAACGATTGTCGTGTCTGACAGACCGGACTGAACAGCCGTCAACGCCGGAATGGCACGAACGCCACGCCGAGAACCACGTCCACTGCCAGCAACGCCATCCTGCCCATGACGGCCAAGCCGGCAACAGCATCCGGCGGAAAATCGCGTGCAAGCAGTACGAACACCAATTCGCGCACACCCATGCCGGACGGCGAGATGAGGCTGATATATCCGACGAACCAGGAAAAAGTATAGATTGCACACAAAACGACCGCATCGGTTACACGCAATCCGGGCCATGCAAGCCCGTATCCGGCCCATGCAGCCAGGTAACAAAGCCAGACCAGTACAAGCCAGCCGAGCACTTCGAGCTTGAATCCCGAGCTTGCATCGGCGAATCCGGCAAGCGCGTCGGCAAGTCTGCCCGCCGCGCGCATCGGTAGGCGCCGCAGCAACCCAAGCAATGGCGATAAGGCGGTTTTCCGCCAGGTAACGAAATAGACCAACAAACCGCCCGCAGTCGCCGCAAACCCCGTGAGCCAAGCATGGAAAAAACCGAGCACGATAGCCGCAATCCAGATCGCCACTGCCGTGCTGAGCACCATGAACACCGAATTCACGCCGACCCATTGCGCCATGCTCGCTTCGTTGCCGCTGGCCGACTGGTAGGCCGTGCCCCATATACGCCCGGGAAGGTGCTTCATCAACTGGCCAACGAAATACAGGTGCGCAAGGCGCAACCTTCCATAGCGCCCTGGTAATACATGGACGAACAAGGCGCGGAATGCCTCGAATGCGAGGTACGCCGCAAGCAGGTTGCCGGCGAAGACAAACGCCAGCCACTTCGACCGCATCTGGAGCAGGTTCGCTTGCAACGTCGGCCATGCCTGCCAGAGCAGATGGATCGTCCAAGCCAGCGTGCCAGCGCAAACCAGCGCAAGCAACCAATGGAGATGCCTGCGCCAGCCAAGGACGGTCATACGTTGCCCGAGAGCGAAGCAGCACTCGGCTTGGTTAAGACGAATATGAACGCAGGCACCAACGGCATCAGCCAGACGATGAGGGAGGCAGGGACCCGTGCAGCCAGCCGCAAGAGCCACGAATCATGCAAGGCCGCTTCGGCGCGAATGCGTTCCACCACTACCAATTTCCAACTGAAGCTAGTCTTTGCGAATGCCCGTGTGAGTCTCCAGTACGACCACGACCACGCATCCAACTCGTGCGCGCGTTTTGATCCGAAAAAATGCATCACGCGTTGTGCGAACTGGCGTGGGAACCAGTGTACGAACGGCCAGAAAACGTGAGGCTCGATCGGCCAAAGCAGGTTGGGGCCGGCGAAATAGCACAAGCCGCCCGGCTTCAATGCAACATGTATCGCGCGGAGCAAGGCAACCGGGTCGTCGACATGCTCGTAAACCTGATTGCATACCACGACGTCGACTGAATTGGATTTCAGCAATCGGCCGAGGCTGCAATATGTACCTTTATGAAAAACGAGATTGGGATGCGCATTGCGAAACGCCTCCCAACGCGCCCAGCTCTCAGGATCCACAGCAACCACCTGCCTGACGTGCTCGGCCAGGGTCGCAGCGATACCCCCGCTGCCGCAACCGATATCCAGCCACACCGCATCCGTCAAATTCTGCCCGGTATGCATCTGCATGGTCTTGAGGATTGCTTCGGCCTTGGACTCGCGTCCTTCCTGCCCCCAGCGCGGATCGTTCGGGTTGTGCATCGCGTCAGTTACCCATCACCTCATTAACGATGCGATCAGCAATACGCGAAAGATCGAAATTCGCTGCCTGCCGCCGCACTCCATTTGCAAAGGTGTCGGGCTTCGTTGCAAGCGCTTTGCGCAACGCATTTGCGATACCGTCCGCATCGACACTCGCCGCCAGAATGCCGCATTCTTCAGATTGCCCCAATAATTTCGGCAAGTCGCCTACGGGCGTGGCGATGACGGGTCGACCGAGCTTCATCGCATCAGAAAAAACTACCGGTATGCTTTCGATACGTGAGGGAATGATCAGGTAGTCCGCGCGCATGATGGCTTGTTCGGCCTGTAGTTTTGGAATGAAACCTCCCACATCGAGCGGCCGGCCAGCGAAGACCAACGCCTTGGATTTTGCATGCACAAGATTCTGCATGGGACCGCCCCCATAAATCGCCACTCGGTCGATACGCTTCCAATCCGCATCGTCCAGCATCATCAAGGCATCGAGAAGCAGGTCGATACCCTTATTCGGATGCCAGCGACCGATGAACACCAGATTGTATGGGGGCACAACAGCAGGCGGAGGCGGATCGGTGGTTTCCAACTTGCGGGTGGTCGGCAAGAACTCGACGGGTCGCCCGCAGATTTGCTTGCTATCTTGTGCCAACTTCAAGCCATCGGCATAGCGGTGGCTTGCTGCGCGCATGACGAACGCCAGAACTCTTCGAATAATTGGAACACGCCCCAACGACCAAACGTCACTGCCCAGCACCCATATCGAATACGGAATGCGGCGTTTGCGCAGCAAGCGATTCGCCCAAGCTCCGGACGGTAGCGCCCAACATGCCATGGCATGTTTCACGCGGCCATCCTGGGTCGCACGCATGGCAGCCCGGCGGCCTGATCGCAACACGGCGAAAATGCGCAATACATCAAGGGGATTGCCAAGCCGCAAGTTCGATAAACCGCCTTGCGGAGCCGGGAAACGCCAAACCGATACATTCGGCGCTGCGTTCTCCATCGATGCAGCGTTACCTGGCGCAAGAATCCGAACCGGAACGCGGTGAGCAAGTTCCATTGCCAAGTCAGCCATGAACGAGCCTGCCGCTTCGCTCCCGTCTCCGCTGCGCGGGTAGGATGTCGTAATCAACAACAAGGTGTCTTGCGTGAAGGTGTCTTGCGTGGCTGGAAGCGAATTCAAGGCTTGCGTGCCTCAATGGAATGGCCTGACGCGATCATTCCCGAATCCCCAAGCCACCCGAGCAACCAACCCAACCCATTGATGATCGGGATGCACACCATGAGAAATGGGGCAAAGGCCAAGCGCCAATGTCGCGTTCGCGTGGCACTCAGTACGCAGTCCGCGCAGGCAATGGCCAACAACAATGCAGCGGTACGAAATCCGGTGTTGCGTGGTAACGGTTCGATGCAATCCAAGCCGGCACGAACGACGGCGTATTTCAGGCCAGGCGCCGTATAACGCTGATAGTCGTGAGGAGCATCATGCAAGGGGTAAAGGAAAGGCATGCTGAGTAAGAGTACCCCACCCGATTTCAACACGCGTTCGATTTCGGAGAGTACCCGCGCAGGCTCGGCGACATGCTCCAGAACTTCAAGCAATAGAACCGTATCGAATGTGCCGTCGCGAAACGGCAGCAATCCACCATCGGCGAATACATCGGGACGCGTTCCGTAGGCACCCTGTGCGGTAAGCGGATAATCAAGACCAATGTATTCGCATTGTGCGGATATCACTTGGCGAGCCCATTCATCCGCGCAACCAATGTCCAGGACGCGACCGTTGGCATTCGCCTTCACCCATCGTCGGACTTGACGCTCGTCCCGCAAAGCAAACCATTGCGGGTGCAGAACCGTATTACGCAACGGCTGCAGCCAGCGACGCATTACGGCTACCGAAACCATCCTCAAGCCTGCGCTTTGTACATCAACGCCGTGATCTGTTCGGAGATCAACCCGATCAGGAACACGATAACCGATGCGGAAAACAGCAGCACACTCATGTTGGTAAGTCGGTGGTCGTTGATGAAGGTGTACAGGTAGCGCGCAAGCCCGAGCACGAAGAAGACGACGCTCGCCGGCGCAAACAGCTTGAGAGGCGAATAGAGCGTGGCAATCTTGAAGATGATCAATAGGAAGCGAACGCCGTCGCGCAACGGTCGGATATGGCTTTTCCCAATGCGCTGCGCAGCCTTGATCGGCACATAAGCCACCGCATAGGCGCTGCGGAAGAATGCCATCGTGCTCGTGGTCGGATACGAGAATCCGTTCGGCAGCAGGTGCAGGAATTCGCGAAACTTGTCGGCGCGGGCAGCGCGGAATCCCGAGGTCAGGTCGGCTACCTTGAAACCGGTCATGCGGCTGGCAAGCCAGTTGTAGATCGTGTTGGCGACGCCGCGACCGACGCCGGCCTGCCCTTCCCAGTCGCGCGCGCCGACGGCCATATCGTAGCCTTCGTCGAGCTTGGCCACGAGGCGCGCAATGTCGGCGGGGTCGTGCTGGCCGTCGCCGTCCATGAACACCAATACATCGCCCTGCGCCTCGCGGGCTCCGCGCTTGATCGCCGCGCCGTTGCCCATCGAATAGGGCTGCGTAAGCATTTTGACGCCGTTCGCGGCGCAAACTGCGGCCGTGTCGTCGGTCGAGCCGTCGTTGACGACGATGATTTCCGCCTGCGACTGCGCGGCGCGCAATTCGGGAAGCAGATCGGCCAGGGCGGCCGATTCGTTTTTCGCCGGCAGGATGATGCTGAGCAAGACGACCTCCTGGAGTTGAGACGTGGCGGGCGATTGCCCCATCGATTGTTCGCCTGCGCCAGCTTTTTCGATAGTAGCGGAAATCCGGCGGGTTTCGTTGGCTGGCTTGCGGCGCAATGCCCGCTTGGAGTTGACAAACAGCACAATAAAGGACAAAATTCAAAGAATTGTCAATCTCAAGAAACCTGACATGCTCGAACACACGACCAGCCTGAGCAAGGAAGGCCGTATCCTCATTCCGGCGGCGATCCGCAACGAATTGGATCTCAATGCAGGAGAGGCATTGACGTTGTCCGTGGTCAACGGCGAGGTACGAATCACGCGCCGATTGAACGCGATCCGCAGCATGCAGAAGCGGCTCGCACGCCTGCGCGATCCCAAGCATCCGGCCGTCGAGTCTTTGCTGCGCGAACGGCGTGCCGCCGCGGCAAGGGAATGAGTGCGCTCGTTTACGATGCGTCCGCGCTGCTCGCGGTGATTTTCGACGAACCCGGCGCGAGCGAGGCGATGGAATATCTCGCCCGCCCCGGCGGCGAGGTGAGTGCGGTGAACTGGTCCGAAGTCGGCGCCAAGCTCGCCGAACGCGGACTCAAGGAAGCGGAGTTCTCGCGGGAACTGGCCGCCTTCGGCCTCGATGTTGTTCCGTTCGACGCGGCGCAGGCGGCCTTGGCGGCGGCGCTGCGCCCGGTCACGAGCAAGCTCGGCCTTTCCCTAGGCGACCGCTGTTGCTTGGCGCTGGCGCGCTTGCGCGGTGCACGAGCGGTCACGGCCGATGTCGCATGGCTGCAATTGCGCGGATTCGATGTGGCATCGGTTCGCGCCCGTTGAAGCACGCCAACCAAGGCGGCCGATTCGTTTTTCGCCGGAGCGATCTCGACATCGCCATCGAAGCCGAGCGCCCGTTGTCCGCAGCGGAAAAGATGCGGCTCATCGAAGACCTTGCGGCCGCAATCGGACGGCCGGTCGACCTGATCGATCTGAAAACCGTGGGCGAACCCCTGCTCGGCCAGATACCGCAATACGGCCAGCGCGTTCTGGGCAGCAACACGGATTACGCAGCGCTCATCCGCCGCCACCTGTTCGACGCAGAAGATTTTCTGCCTTACGCCCGGCGCATACTGCACGAAAGGAAGCGGGCATGGATCGGCTGATCGTCGAGCGCAAAAAACAATTCGCGAGCGCGCTCTCCGCGCGCATCGGCTGAAACGGCATCAAGGGCAAACGGCGCACGTTGTTTGTGCTTCCCCCCGCGCGAGGCGCGGACAGTATATTTACCCTTCCCCCCGCGAGGCGCGGGGGGAAGGCGTACCCCTGCGGCCTCGTCGGGATCGCGCATGCTGTATACTCAGCAAAACCCTTCAGGGGCCTGAATGACTACGACGATGAGCGCACCCGATGCCGCCACCAGCTCATCCCTGACCGGGTTGAGCGGCGTCGTCAAGCGCCTGGTGATGCAAGGCTTGCTGTCCGAGAACGACGCGCGGCGCGCCAGCGACGCGGCGCTGAAGCAGAAGATTCCGGTCTCCAGCCTGCTGATCGAGCGCAATCTGGTCGACAGCCAGCAACTTGCCTTTGCCAACGCTGAGGAATTCGGCGTGCCGCTGCTCGATGCCGAGGCGATCGATCTCGCCCAGGTGCCGCAGAACCTGATCAGCGAAGACCTCGCCAACCGGCATCAGGCGCTGCCGATCTACAAGCGCGGGCCGCGCGTGTACGTGGCCATCTCCGACCCGACCAATACGCGCGCGCTCGACGACGTGAAGTTCCACTCCAAGAGCGCGGTGGAAGCGGTGCTGATCGACTCCGACCAGCTGTCGCGCCTGATCGACCAGGTCTACAGCATGGGCACGTCGAGCTTCGACGCGCTCGACGACGTGGCGGGCGGCTTGGAAAAGCTCGTCATCGGCGACGGCGACGAAGAGACCGACACCGGCATCGACGCCAAGGGCAACGACACGCCCGTGGTCAAGTTCGTCAACAAGGTGCTGGTGGACGCGATCAAGCGCGGCGCCTCGGACATCCATTTCGAGCCGTTCGAGAACACCTACCGCGTGCGCTTCCGCATGGACGGCATGCTGCGCGCGGTCACCTCGCCGCCGCCGCGCATGGCCGCGCGCATCTCCTCGCGCCTCAAGGTGATGTCGGGCCTGGACATCTCCGAGCGCCGCATTCCGCAGGACGGGCGCATCAAGCTCAACCTGTCCAAGACCAAGTCGGTGGATTTCCGCGTGTCCACCTGTCCGACGCTGTTCGGCGAGAAAGTCGTGCTGCGCATCCTCGACGCCTCGGTGGCGAGGCTCGGTATCGACAAGCTCGGCTACGAGGAAGACCAGAAGGAACTGTTCCTCAACGCGATCCAGAAGCCCTACGGCATGGTCGTCGTCACCGGCCCCACCGGCTCGGGCAAGACCGTCTCGCTGTACACCGCGCTCAACATCCTCAACGTCGAGGGGCGCAACATCTCCACGGTCGAGGACCCGGTCGAAATCCGCCTGCAGGGCGTCAACCAGGTGCAGCAGAACGCGAAGCGCGGCATGACGTTCGCCGTCGCGCTGCGCTCGTTCCTGCGCCAGGACCCGGACGTGATCATGGTCGGCGAGATTCGCGACCTCGAAACCGCCGAGATCGCGGTCAAGGCGGCGCAGACCGGCCACATGGTGCTGTCGACGCTGCACACCAACGACGCGCCGCAGACGGTGTCGCGCCTCATGAACATGGGCATTGCGCCTTACAACATCACTTCGGCGCTGTCGCTGGTCGTCGCCCAGCGCCTTGCGCGGCGCCTGCACGAGTGCAAGAAGCCGATCGCGTTGCCGCCGGAAACCCTGCTCGCCGAGGGCTTCACTCAGGACGACATCAAGGACATGCAGGTTTTCGACGCGATCGGCTGCGCGATGTGCAACGAGGGCTACAAGGGCCGCACCGGCATCTACCAGGTGATGCCGATCAACGAGCCGATCACCAAGATCATCTTGAAGGGCGGCAACATGCTCGACATCGCCGCGGCGTCCAAGGCTTCGGGCGTGCGCGACTTGCGCGCATCGGCCCTGCTCAAGGTAAAACAGCGCGTCACCAGCCTGGCCGAGATCAACCGCGTGACCAAGGATTGATGCTCTTCCCTTCTCCCGGTGGGAGAGGGGAAGACGTGCCGGAATTTTACGTACTTGCGCGCATTTTTTCCGCCGTTCCTAATGTACTCTTAACCGACTTTCGGCAAGCTCGAGCACCGACCATGGCCCCAGCCGCAACCACCGCCCGCAACAAGCCGAACGCTGCCCAGGTGGGCCGCGCGCGCGCCGAGGTGAACCAGACCGTGACCTTCGTCTGGTACGGCACCGACGCGCGCGGCAAGAAGCTCAAGGGCGAAGAGGTGGCCAAGTCGGCCACCCTGCTCAAGGCCGACCTGCGCCGCCGCGGCATCAACGCGACCACGATCAAGCCCAAGCCCAAGCCGCTGTTCGGATCGGCCGGGCGCACGATCAAGCCGCGCGAGATCGCGGTGTTCAGCCGCCAGATCGCGGTGATGATGTCGGCCGGCGTGCCGATGGTGCAGGGCCTCGACATCATCGCCAACGGCCAGGCCAATCCGCGCATGAAGAACATGTTGCTCGACGTCAAGACCAACATCGAGGGCGGCGCTTCGCTGGCCGAGTCGATGCGCAAGTACCCGGTGCAGTTCGACGAGCTGTACACCAATCTGGTCAAGGCCGGCGAAACCGCGGGCGTACTCGATACCGTGCTCGACACGGTGGCCACCTACAAGGAGAACATCGAGGCGATCAAGGGCAAGGTCAAGAAGGCGATGTTCTACCCGGCCGCCGTCCTCGCGGTCGCCTTCATCGTCACGCTGATCCTGCTGATCTTCGTCATTCCGCAGTTCGAATCGGTGTTCGCCAACTTCGGCGCCAAGCTGCCGGCGTTCACGTTGCTGTACGTGAACCTGTCGCGCTTCGTCACCCAGCACTGGCTGATCATGCTCGTCATCATGGCCGGCACGATCGGCGGGATCATGCTCGTGTACAAGCGTTCGCCGAAATTCGCCCGCTTCATCGCGCGCGCGTCGCTCAAGATTCCCATCGTCGGGCAGATTCTCACCCAGTCGGCGATCGCGCGCTTCGCGCGCACGCTCGGCGTGACCTTCAAGGCCGGCGTGCCGCTGGTCGAGGCGCTGGATTCGGTGTCCACGGCCACCGGCAGCCCGATCTACAACGAGGCGGTGAAGAAGATTCGCGACGACGTCGCCGTGGGCCATCAATTGCAGTTCGCCATGAAGCAGACCGGATTGTTTCCGAACATGGTCGTGCAGATGGTCGGCATCGGGGAGGAAGCCGGCGCGCTCGACACGATGCTGTTCAAGGTCGCCGAGTTCTACGAGCAGGAGGTGAACAACGCGGTGGACGCGCTGTCGAGCCTGCTCGAACCGTTCATCATGGTGATCATCGGCATCGTCGTCGGCGGCATGGTGGTGGCGATGTACCTGCCGATCTTCCAGCTCGGCAACGTGGTCGGCTGAGCGCACCGCCGGATGGGTGAACTGCTCGCGATTCCCGGCGTGGCCATGGCGCTGGCCGGCCTGCTCGGCCTGCTGGTCGGCAGCTTTCTCAATGTGGTCATCCTGCGCCTGCCGGCGCGGTTGATGCACCAGTGGCGCGAGCAGAGCCGCGAGGTGCTCGAACTCGGCCCTGCCGCCGAACCCGCGCCGCCGGGGCTGGTCTGGCAGGCGTCGCATTGCCCCCAATGCAAGCACGCGCTCGGCGCGCTGGAGAACATCCCGCTCGTGAGCTGGCTGGCTTTGCGCGGCCGCTGCAAGCATTGCGGCACGAGGATTTCCGTGCAGTATCCGCTGGTCGAACTGCTGACCGGCGTTTGCTCGCTGCTGGTCGTATGGAAATTCGGTGCGACTTGGCCGGCGGCGGCGGGACTGCTGTTCACCTGGGCGCTGGTCGCGCTGGCCGGCATCGACGTGCGCACGCAGTTGCTGCCCGACCAGATCACCCTGCCGCTGCTCTGGCTCGGCCTGCTGATCGCGCTCGTGCCTTTCTTCGTCGATGCGCCGTCGGCCATCCTCGGCGCGGCGATCGGCTACCTTGCGCTGTGGTCGGTGTATTGGGGCTTCAAGCTGCTGACCGGCAAGGAAGGCATGGGCTACGGCGACTTCAAGCTGCTTGGCGCGCTCGGCGCGTGGATGGGGCCGTGGGCGCTGCTGCCGATCATCCTGCTGTCCTCGCTGATCGGTGCCGTGGTCGGCGGCGGCCTGCTCGCTGTGCAAGGCCGCGACCGCGCCACGCCGATTCCGTTCGGTCCGTTCCTCGCCGCGGCGGGCTGGGTGCAGTTCGTGTTCGGCTCGCAGATACTGGCGCTGTATCGGCACCTGTTCGCGTTCCCGTAGTTCTCTTTGCCCGTCGCGGCGGGAATAATGACGGAAACCGTACGCTTCGCGAATGCCTACCGCCTTCAATCGCAGCCTTGCCGTCGTCGTCACAGGGGGGATCGCCTCCGGCAAGACGACGGTGACGAATGGTTTCCTCGAACTCGGCGTGCCGGTGTTCGACGCCGATGCGATCGCGCGCGAGCTCGTCGCGCCGGGACAGCCGGCGCTCGCGGAAATCGGCGCCGCGTTCGGCCCGGATTTGCTCACGTCGGACGGCGGACTCGACCGCCGCCGCATGCGCGAGCACATCTTCGGCGACGACGCGGCGCGGCGGCGGCTCGAGGCGATCCTGCATCCGCGCGTGCGCGAAGCGTTGCAGGCGCGCGCACGCGCCTGCGCGGTGCCGTATTGCCTGCTCGCGATTCCGCTGTTCGCCGAGTCGCCGCGGACCGCCTACGACTGGACCGACCGCGTGCTCGTCGTCGACGTGGCTCGCGCGGTCCAGTTGGCCAGGCTGATGCAGCGCGACGGCATGACCGAAGACGACGCGCAGCGCGCGCTGGCCGCGCAGGCGACGCGCGCGCAGCGCCTCGCGCTCGCGGACGACGTGATCGACAACACGGGCGCCATCGACGCCCTGCCGCGCATCGTCGCACGGCTGCACGCGCGTTATCTCGCGCTCGCATCGCGCCTTCGCGCGTAGCCCGCTTACGCTCCGAAAAACGCCGAGATGCCGGCGATGCCTTGCGCACCGGCGGCTTTCGCGGCGGGCAGATCGGCGGCGGCGAGCCCGCCGAGCGCATAGACCGGCAACGGCGCCGCGGCGCAGAGTTCGGCGAAGCGCCGCCAGCCCAGCGCCGCGGCACCGGGATGGCTGCGCGTGGCCAGCACCGGGCCGAGCACGGCGAAATCGACGCCGATCGACGCCGCATGCGCAAGCTCGCGCGCATCGTGGCAGGAAGCGGCGAGCCAACGGCTGCGCGGCAAAGGACGATCGTTCAGCCCCATCAGTTCGGATGCCGGAAGGTGCACGCCGTCGAGATCGAGCTCGCGCGCAAGCGCGAGGTTCGAGTTGATCACCAATGCGGCGCCTGCCTCACGCACCCGCGCCTGCGCGGCTCGCGCGAGCGCACACAGGCGCGAGGCCGAAACGGCCTTCGCCCGCAATTGCAGCAAGCGCACGCCGTTCGCGAGCGCGGCGTCCATGCGGGCGTGGAAAGCCGCATCGTCGCTTGCCGGCTCGGGCGTGATCGCGTAGCCGGTTGGCAGCCGGAGCGCGGCGACGACCGGCCGGTCGGGCGGCGGCATCGCGATATCCGCAAGCTCGTCGATGCGATGCCAGGCCAGCGCCTGACCTTCGCGCCCGTGCGGTTCGCCCGCAAAATCGAGTACCCGGTACACGTCGAGAAAAATGGATTTTGTCGCGAAATCCCAAGGTATGCCGATCAACGGCTCGATCGCGCCGACATGCACGCCGATTTCCTCGTGCAACTCGCGGCTCAGCGCCGCATGCGCGGTTTCGCCCGGTTCGACCTTGCCGCCGGGGAATTCCCACAGACCGGCGGAATGCTTGCCGGACGGTCGCTGCGCGATCAGCACGCGGCCATCGCGATCGCTCAATACTGCGGCGACGACGTGGATGCGATCTTCACCTCTCCCCTCGGGAGAGGTCGGCGCGCGCCGCGCGCCGGGTGAGGGAGAAGCGTCGCAAGATTGGTGCGACATGACGGCGTGTTTGTCCTTTCCCTCATCCGCCCTTCGGGCACCCGCCCCGTTCGGCATCCTGCCTCACCCTCAGTCGGCTGTCGCCGACTTCGACCCGGTGGGAGAAGGGAAAGATCAAGCCAAGCGCCCGTGGCACTGCTTGAATTTCTTGCCCGAACCGCAAGGACACGGATCGTTGCGGCCGATCTTGGGCGTGTCGCGCACGACCTGGCTCGGCGGCGGCGGCACGCCTTCGCCCGGCTGCGCCGCCGCGCTTTCCGCCGCGAGCGAAGCCGCCTCGGCGTGCTGGAATTCCAGCGCGCGGCGCTCCTGTTCGCGGCGCTGCTGCTCCTCGAGCGCGGCGACTTCTTGCTCGCTGCGGATGCGCAACATGGCGAGGCGCTGGATCACCTCGGTCTTGACGCGCTCGAGCATGGCCTGGAACAGGGTGAAGCCTTCGCTCTTGTACTCCTGCTTCGGCTGCTTCTGCGCATAGCCGCGCAGGTAGATGCCCTGGCGCAGGTAGTCCATGCTCGCGAGGTGTTCCTTCCAGTGCTGGTCGAGCACCTGCAAGAGGAAGAACTTCTCGGCCGCGCGCATGATTTCCGAACCGTACTGCGCTTCCTTCTCGCGGAAAAAACGGTCGACCTCGTCGATGACGTGGTCGCGGATGCCGTCGGCGCTGAGGTCGTGCTGGCTCTCGGCCCAATGCTTGACGTCGAGCGGGATGCCGAATTCGGATTGCAGCGCGCGGTCGAGGCCGGCGAGATCCCACTGCTCGTCGACGCTGTCGGCCGGCACGAAACGGCGCACGAGGTCGCTCATGACGTCGTAGCGGATGTTGACGATGTTCTCGTTGACGTCGTTGGCGTCGAGCAGCTCGTTGCGCTGCTGGTAGACGACCTTGCGCTGGTCGTTCGAGGTGTCGTCGAACTCGAGCAGGTTCTTGCGGATGTCGAAGTTGTGCGCTTCGACCTTGCGCTGCGACTTCTCGATCACGCGCGTGATCATCTTGTCCTCGAGCGCCTCGTGCTCCTTCATGCCGAACAACTGCATCCAGCGCGTGACCCAGTCGGGCGCGAAGATGCGCATGAGCTGGTCTTCGAGCGAGAGATAGAAGCGGCTCGAACCCGGGTCGCCCTGGCGGCCGGAGCGGCCGCGCAGCTGGTTGTCGATGCGGCGCGACTCGTGGCGCTCGGTGCCGATGATGTGGAGGCCGCCGGCAGCGAGCACCTGGTCGTGGCGCTGCTTCCAGTCGGCCTTGAGCTTTTCGCGGTCGGCCTCGGTCGCCTCTTCGGGCAGCGCGGCGAGCTCTGCCTCGAGCGAGCCGCCGAGCACGATGTCGGTGCCGCGGCCGGCCATGTTCGTCGCGATCGTCACCGCGCCCGGGCGGCCGGCCTGGGCGACGATCTGCGCCTCGCGCTCGTGCTGCTTGGCGTTGAGCACTTCGTGCGGAATCGGCGGCTTCTGCTTGTCGAGCAGGCTCGACAGCAGTTCGGAGGTCTCGATCGAGGTCGTGCCGACGAGCACGGGCTGGCCGCGCCCGAAGCAGTCCTTGATGTCCTCGATGACGGCCTCGAACTTGTACGGCTGCTTGAGGAAGACGATGTCCTGGTTGTCCTTGCGGACCATCGGCTTGTGCGTCGGGATGACGACGACCTCGAGGCCGTAGATCTGCTGGAATTCGTAGGCTTCCGTGTCGGCGGTGCCGGTCATGCCGGACAGCTTCTTGTACATGCGGAAGTAGTTCTGGAACGTGATCGAGGCGAGGGTCTGGTTCTCGCGCTGGATCGGCACGCCCTCCTTGGCCTCGACCGCCTGGTGCAGGCCGTCGGACCAGCGCCGCCCGGCCAGCGTGCGGCCGGTGAACTCGTCGACGATGATGACTTCGCCGTCGCGCACGATGTATTCCTGGTCGCGGCGGTACAGCGCGTTCGCGCGCAGCGCGGCGTTGAGGTGGTGGACGACGGCGAGGTGCTTGGAGTCGTAGAGCGATTCGTCCGCACCGATGATGCCGTCGGCGCGCAGCACTTCCTCCGCGTGCTCCATGCCCTCTTCGGACAGGTGCACCTGCTTCTGCTTTTCGTCGACGAAATAGTCGCCGGCGCCTTCTTCGGTCTCCTGCCGGGTCAGCTTCGGCACGATGCGGTTGATGCGCGCGTAAAGCTGCGGCGAATCGTCCGACGGGCCGGAGATGATCAGCGGCGTGCGCGCCTCGTCGATCAGGATCGAGTCGACCTCGTCGACGATCGCGTAGTGCAGGCCGCGCTGGTAGCGTTGTTCCTTCGACAGCGCCATGTTGTCGCGCAGGTAGTCGAAGCCGTATTCGTTGTTCGTGCCGTAGGTGATGTCGGCGGCGTAGGCGGCGTGCTTGTCGGCATGGTCCATACCCGGATAGACGACGCCGACCGTGAGGCCGAGGAAGTTGTAGACCTTGCCCATCCACGCCGCGTCGCGGCGCGCGAGGTAGTCGTTGACGGTGACGACGTGCACGCCCTTGCCTTCGAGCGCGTTGAGGTAGACCGGCAGCGTGGCGACGAGGGTCTTGCCCTCGCCCGTGCGCATCTCGGCGATGCGGCCCGAGTTGAGCACCATGCCGCCGATCAGCTGCACGTCGTAATGGCGCATGCCGAGCACCCGCTTCGACGCCTCGCGCACCGTGGCGAAGGCGTCGGGCAGGATATCGTCCACCGTTTCGCCGGCCGCGAGGCGTGCCTTCAGCGCGTCGGTGCGCGCGCGCAATGCCTCGTCGGACAGCGCCTGCAGCGAAGGCTCGAGCGCGTTGATCTTCGCGACCGTCTTCTGCATCTGCTTGATCAGACGTTCGTTGCGGCTGCCGAAAATGCCGGTGAGGATGCGGTTGAACATGCGAGAAATACTGTGAGCTGGTGAATTGGAAGCTTTATCGATAAGTGCGGCCACGAATGGCCGCTTTTTGCTCCCGCGCTCACGGATGAGCGCAAAAAACAAACCCTGGAAAACAAAAGCCGCCTACAGGCGGCCTGCGCGCATTATAGTGGAATTGGGCGTCGGAGGGGCGCTTTCAAGCTCTTGCTTCCCTTCTCCCGGCGGGGGAGGGTGACGCATGGCACCGGATGAAGGGAAAGCATCGCGAATTTTCGCAACGTTTCCGCAAATCTCTGCGTCTCTCCCTCATCCGCCCTTCGGGCACCTTCTCCCACGGGGAGAAGGGAAGCAGAGCTACACCGGCTTGATCTTGCCCTTCACGTAGGCATAGGGGTTGACCGGCTTGCCGCCGAGCCAGACCTCGAAGTGGCAGTGCGGGCCGGTCGAGCGGCCGCTCGATCCGACCTTGGCGACGACCTGGCCGAACTTCACGCGGTCGCCGACCTGCACGAGATTGGCCGAATTGTGCGCATAGCGCGTCATGTAGCCGTTGCCGTGGTCGATCTCGACGACGTGCCCGTAACCCGGCCTGTCGCCGGCGAAGACGACCACGCCAGGAGCGACGGCCTTGATCTCGCTGCCTATCTCGGCGGCGAAGTCGAGGCCCAGATGGGTTTCGATCTGGCCATTGATCGGATCGACGCGCGTGCCGAACGGCGAACCGATGTAACTGGTCGAGACCGGATAACCGCTCGGCACGAGTTCGTTGCGCGCCTTGCGGTCGAGCAACAGGTTTTCGAGTACGGTCAGCTCGGTTTCCTGCTGGGCGAATTGATCGCGTAGCGCACCGATGTTGCCGGCCAGGTCGAAATCGAGCGGGTGCGGGGCCGCGGACGCGTCCTCCGGGCCGCCGAGCGCGGGCGCCTTGGTGAAATCGAATTCGCCGTCGCCGAGCTTACCGATTTCGGCGAGGCGTTCGCCGAGCGCGTTGAGCCTCGTCGCCTGCGCCTGCAGCGAGCCGAGTTGCAGCGCCAGCGCGTCCATGTCGCGGCGCGAGGCCGTTTCGAGGCCGTCCAGTGCGGTTTTCTGCACGGCAATCGTTTCGTGCAGCGCGGCGAGCTTGCGCAGCGCCGCGTCGCGGCTGCTGGAAACGGCGCAGGTGGCGACGACGCCGATGCCGATGCAGAGGATCGCGAACCCCGCCACGGCGGCGGCGATGGGGCTGCGCACGCGCCAGCTCTTGAGGTCGAACGTGGTCGGCGTTGCGTTGGAGCTTGCGACGATTATGATGTTCATCGTTTCGCAGAATGTCTTGGGGAGCGACAGCCGGGCATTTCGCCCGTCGCGCTTCGTTTACGCCATGCAGCCAGACCATCGATCGCCGGCCCGCGACAAGGCCGCCACCGCACGATCCGCCAAGGCCGGGCCTACCGCCCGTGCCATAAGCGAATCCGCCCCCGTCGCCGCCCTGCTCGCGCGGGCGCGCGCCCTGGATGCGCTCGATCGTCAACTGCGCCAACCGCTGCCGGATGCGCTGCGCCGCCAATGCCGTCTGGCGACCGTGCAATCCGGGCGGATTGTCTTTCTGGCGAGTTCCCCGACCTGGGCGGCGAAACTGCGTCTTCATCAGAACGCGATTCTTGCCCATGCCCGTACCACTTCGGGCCTACCCATCGAGAAATTCGCGGTGAAAGTGGCGGCCCTGCCTCCCGTTCCCCGAGAACCGGCAAAACCCAAACCTCTTTCCAAAGCCAGCGCCGAACATCTGCGGCAGGTGGCTCGGTCCCTTTCCGACCCGGAACTCCGGGCCGCTTACCTCAAACTGGCATCCCTCGCCGAGTAGCTTTTTCCAAACTGGAGCAACCTCATTAGCAGGCTGCTGTTATTGAAAAGTGCGGCCATGGATGGCCGCTTTTTGACTTTCGCAATCACGGACGATTGCATTCATACAGCCTGCGCGGGGTGTGCGTACGAGATCGGCGCCTTGGCCTGATCCGGAAAACTGACCTCTTCCCACGCCTTCACATCCGCCATCAGCGTGCGCAGCAGCTTGTTGTTCAATTCATGACCGGACTTGTGGCCGTAGAACGCGCCGATCAGGCTGTGGCCGAGCAGATACAAATCGCCGATCGCATCGAGGATCTTGTGCTTGACGAATTCGTCCTCGTAGCGCAGGCCGTCCTCGTTGAGCACGCGGTAGTCGTCGAGCACGATCGCGTTGTCCATCGAGCCGCCGAGCGCGAGGTTCTTCTCGCGCAGCATTTCGATGTCGCGCATGAAGCCGAACGTGCGGGCGCGCGAGACTTCCTTCACGAACGAGGTCGTGGAAAAGTCGATCTCGGCCTTGGAGGTGCGGCGCGTGAAGATGGGATGATCGAAGTCGATCGAGAAACCGACCTTGAATCCGTCGAACGGCTCGAAGCTCGCCCACTTGTCGCCTTCGCGCACGACGACGGGCTTCTTGATGCGGATGAAACGCTTGGCGGCGGCCTGTTCCTCGATGCCCGCCGATTGCAGCAGGAATACGAACGGACCGGCGCTGCCGTCCATGATCGGCACTTCCGGCGCGGACAGGTCGACATAGGCGTTGTCGATGCCCAGTCCGGCGAAAGCGGAAAGAAGATGTTCGATGGTCGCGATGCGCACCCCGTCCTTGACGAGGGTGCTGGAGAGGCGTGTGTCGCCGATGTTTTCGCTGCGCGAGCGTATCTCCACCGGTTGCGCAAGGTCCACGCGGCGAAATACGATGCCGGTGTCGACGGCTGCAGGACGCAGCGTCATGTAAACCTTCTCGCCCGTATGCAGACCAACGCCCGTCGCCCGGATGATGTTTTTGAGCGTACGTTGTCTGATCATTTTTCTTATGACCCCTGGGGCAGGAGCGGACAAAAACGGCAAGAATCCTAACACAGGGATGTTGCCGCGCAAAGTCAAAGCGACGTAAAAATCCGACGGGCGTTGTAAAAATACAACGTCAAGTCTACGTCTTGCCGGAGATGGTAGCAGCGTCACTCCGACACAACGGGGATCTGCGGAATCTCATTAAGGATTCGTTACGCGACTGTGCCGTCGCGTAACGAGCCCGGGGATCGCGGAAGCCGGGAGACAGGCGGTGATCGAGCGCCATCTTGCGCATGGCCGCCCGGGACAGGCCGTCGGCGGCGGGCGGCTGCCCCGCCGCCACACCGCACCCAGCCGGCTGGTGGTTGCGGTCAGTCAGTCCGCCTGACGCCGCAGGAAGGCCGGAATGTCCAGATAGTCGACCTGCGCGTCGGCGGCGGGTGCCGCCTCGCTCAGCGCCGCCCGCACGGAGACGCTGCGCACCGGCTGGAGGTAGTCATCGTGGATCGGCAGGTTATCGGTGCCCGTGCGCTTGACGAGGGTCGGACGCTGGACGACGACGGCTTCCTCGCGCCGCGCGTGCTGGCGTGCCGCGTTGCGGTTGAGGCCCGTGGCGACGACGGTGACGCGCACGTTGTCCTGCATTTCCTGGTCGATCGCCGTGCCGATGACGACGGTCGCGTCTTCCGAGGCGAACTGGTGCACGACCTGGCCGATCTCGTCGAACTCGCGCATGGTCAGGTTCGGACCGGCGGTGACGTTGACGAGGATGCCGCAGGCGCCGGAAAGATTCACGTCTTCGAGCAGCGGATTGTTGATCGCACCCTCGGCCGCCGCGACCGCGCGGTCGTCGCCGCGCGCGATGCCCGTGCCCATCATCGCGAAGCCCATCTCGCTCATGACCGTGCGCACGTCGGCGAAATCGACGTTGATCAAGCCCGGACGCGTGATCAGGTCGGAAATGCCCTGCACCGCGCCGAGCAGCACGTCGTCCGCCGATTTGAGCGCCGAAACCATCGTCACGTCGTGGCCGAGCACGCTCAGCAGCTTCTCGTTCGGCACCGTGATCAGCGAGTCGACGTACTGGGAGAGATCCTCGATGCCCTTCATCGCCACCTGCATGCGGCGGCGGCCTTCGAACGGGAACGGCTTGGTCACCACGGCCACCGTGAGGATGCCGAGTTCCTTGGCGAGCTGCGCCACGACCGGCGCCGCGCCGGTACCGGTGCCGCCGCCCATGCCGGCGGTGATGAACACCATGTCGGCGCCCTGCAGCAGCTCGACGATGCGCTCGCGATCTTCCAGCGCGGCCTGACGGCCGACTTCCGGATTCGCGCCCGCGCCGAGGCCTTTGGTCACGTTGCCGCCGAGCTGCAACGTCAACTTTGCGCCGGTTTTCTTCAGCGCCTGCGCATCGGTGTTCGCACAGACGAAATCGACGCCCTCGATCTGCGAATTGACCATGTGGCTGACCGCGTTGCCGCCGCCGCCGCCGACGCCGATGACCTTGATGACCGCATTCGGCGCAAGTTTTTCCACGAGTTCGAACATTTCCCTTACCTCCGCGAGTAGTGTTGCTGGATGTCGTTGTCGATCACCGGCTACGGCGCTCCGCGCCGACCCGGCCTTGCGGCGTGCAGGCACACGCCCGCCGCAACGTTGGATCCGTTTCGGATCCGCGGCACGCATCCCGGCGCACCGCTTGGCTTTTTCTTCCCTTCTCCCATCGGGAGAAGGTGCCCGAAGGGCGGACGAGGGAAAGGCTTTGCGGACCATCAACCTCGTTCATCAGTGCAACGCTCTTCCCTCATCCGGCGCTTTAGTGACGCGGCTTCTCCCGATGGGAGAAGGGAAGCTAAAACTCGCCCTTCACCCAGTGCTTCACCTTGCCCCAGAAGCTGCCGACGTTGCCGACGACGGAACTGCCACCACCGCGTGCCATGCCGTCCTGCCGGCTGCCGTAGAGCAGCAGGCCCACGCCGGTCGCATGGATCGGATTGCTGACCACGTCGGCGAGCCCGGTCACGTGCTGCGGCAGGCCGACGCGCACGGGCAGGTGGAACACTTCTTCGGCCAGTTCGATGACGCCTTCCATCTTCGCGCCGCCTCCGGTCAGCACGATGCCGGCGGCGACGAGCGACTCGTAGCCCGAGCGGCGCAGCTCGGCCTGGACCATGCCGAACAGTTCCTCGTAGCGCGGCTGCACCCACTCGGCCAGCGTCTGCCGCGCGAGACGGCGCGGCGGACGGTCGCCGACGCTCGGCACCTGGATCGTCTCCTCGGCGTGCGCGAGCTGGGCGAGCGCGCAGGCGTACTTGACCTTGATCTCCTCGGCGTGCGCGGTCGGCGTGCGGAAGCCCTGGGCGATGTCGTTGGTCACCTGGTCGCCGCCGATCGGCAGGCTCGCGGTGTGGCGGATCGCGCCCTGGGTGAAGATCGAAATGTCGGTCGTGCCCGCGCCGATGTCGACGAGGCAGACGCCGAGCTCGCGCTCGTCCTGCACGAGGATCGCCTTGCTCGAGGCGATCGCACCCGGAATCAGATCGTCCACCTGCAGGCCGCAGCGGTTCACGCACTTGGTGATGTTCTGCGCCGCGCTGACCGCGCCGGTGACGATGTGCACGTTGGCTTCGAGGCGCACGCCGCTCATGCCGATCGGATGGCGGATGTCCTCCTGGCCGTCGATGACGAATTCCTGCGGTTCCTTGTACAGAACGCGCTGGTCGGCCGGGATCGCCACGGCGCAGGCCGCGTCGAGCACGTGGTCGATATCGCCCTGAGTCACTTCGCGCTCGCGGATCGGCGCGGTGCCGTGCGAGTTGCGGCCGAGGATGTGGCTGCCGCTGATGCCGGCGTAAACCGAACGAATCTCGCAGCCGGCCATCAGTTCGGCTTCCTCGACCGCGCGCTGGATCGACTGCACGGTCGATTCGATGTCGACGACGACGCCGCGCTTGAGGCCGTGCGAGGCGTGCGAACCGATGCCGATGATTTCGACCGGCTCGCCCGGCGCGTATTCGCCGACGATCGCGACCACTTTCGAAGTGCCGACGTCGAGCCCGACGATCAGCGATTTTTCGGCTCTGTGTTTCATCGTGAAGTACTCTGGGCGGGTCATGCGTTGCTCCCGAGAGACGAGGGGTGGGGGACGAGGGGCGAAAAGCCATCCGGCGATGCGGCCTGTGCATTGGCTTGCGACGGCTTTGCCGGCGCGGCGGGCTTGTCCGCGGGCGGTGCGCCGGCCGGCGCCACGGCGGGCAGCCAGCGGATCGCGAAACCGTTCGCGTAGCGCAGGTCCGCGCGCGCGAACGTGTTCGTGCCGCGGCCGGCGGCGAGGCGCGGAAAGACGTCGAGGAAGCGCTGCAAGTGGTCGTCGACGTCGCGCTGGCCGAGCAGGATTTCCGCGCCGTCGGCGAGGCTGATCGTCCAGCTTCCGCGCTTGGACAGGGTTACGCCGCCGAGCGCGAGACCGCTGCCGCTGAGCGTGTCCAGCGCCTTCTGGTAGAAGCCGATCACGTCGGCGAGCGCGGCATCGGGACCGGACAACTGCGGCAGGTCCGGGATCGCCTCGCCGCCCGGCGCGTCGAACAATTGGCCGGTGCGGCCGACCAGGCGCTTGTCGCCCCAGCGTGCGAACGGCTGCTGCTCGAGCACGCGCATCTCGATCGTGTCGGGCCAGCGCTTGCGCACCTCGACATGCTCGACCCACGGCAGCGTCGCCACCGCGGCGCGCACGTCCTCGAGCCGGACCGCGAAGAAACCGGTGCCCAGATAGTTCTTCGTCGCCGCGCGGATCTGGTCGGCATTGACGTGTTTGAACTCGGCCTCGACCTGCAGGTTGCGGATCGGCCAGCGATCCTGCGCGAACCAGCCATTGAGCACGCCGACGATCGGCAGGCCGATCAGGCTCAGCGCGATCGCCCAGGCGAACAGCTTGAGGACGGTGCGGTTCATGCGTGCCGCCCCGCCTCGCCGTCGAAACTGGTTTCGAGAATGCGCCAGCACAACTCCTCGAACTCGATGCCGACCGCGCGCGCGGCCTTCGGCACGAGCGAATGGCTGGTCATGCCCGGCGTCGTGTTGACTTCGAGCAGGAAGCATTTTCCGGTGCGGTCGCGCATGACGTCGACGCGGCCCCAGCCCGAGCAGCCGGCGGCATGGAACGCGCGCAATGCGAGAGCGCGGATTTCCTTCTCCGCGTCGCCTTCGAGACCGGGGCAGAGGTACTGCGTGTCCTCGGCGACGTACTTGGCGTGGTAGTCGTAGAACTCGCCTTTCGGCACGATGCGGATCGACGGCAGCGCCTCGCCCTGCAAAATGCCGACCGTGAGTTCGTCGCCCTCGATCAACTCCTCGACGACGAGTTCGCCGTCGTAGCGCGCGGCCAGTTCCACCGCCGCGACCAGATCGGCCGGGTTGCGCACGCGCGTGATGCCGACGCTCGAACCTTCGTGCGAAGGCTTCACCACCACGGGCAGACCGAGCTGGCCGATCGCCGCGTGGACGTCGTCGCCCTGGGTGAAGCGCACGTAGCGCGGCGTCGGCAGGCCGACCGCCAGCCACACCTGCTTGGTGCGGATCTTGTCCATCGCCAACGCCGAGCCGAGCACGCCCGAGCCGGTCACCGGCACGCGCAGCGACTTCAGCGCGCCCTGCAGCACGCCGTCCTCGCCGTCGCCGCCGTGCAGGATGTTGAACACGCGCGCGAAATGGCCGGCGCGCAGCGCATCGAGCAGCGCCGGGATGCCGTCGATCGCCTGCGCATCGACACCTCGCGCGCGCAACGCCGCCAACACATTGCGCCCGGAATCCAACGAGACCTCGCGCTCGGCGCTGACGCCGCCCATGACGACGGCGACGCGGCCGAACAGCCGGGAATCGGCAATCGGGATTCGGGATTCGGAAACGCGGCGCAGGTTCATTTCCGCTGCCCTTTGGCCTTCGGCTGCGCCGCGTGGAGCAGTTCGCCCGCCGCCGCGCCGATGTCGCCCGCGCCCATGACGAGGACCAGATCGCCGTCGCGCAGCAGGCCGGGCAGCATGGTTTTCAACTCGCGCGGGTGCTCGACGAGCACCGGCACGACCTTGTTGCGCGCACGTACCGCGCGCGCCAGCGCGCGCCCGTCGGCGTCCGCGATCGGCGCCTCGCCGGCCGGATAAACCTCGGTCAGCACGAGCACGTCGGCCTCGCTGAGCACGTTGGCGAAATCGTCGAGCAGGTCGCGCGTGCGCGTGTAGCGATGCGGCTGGAACGCGACGACGAGCCGGCGTTCCGGCCAGCCGCCGCGCGCCGCGGCAAAGACGGCGGCAAGTTCGCGCGGATGATGGCCGTAGTCGTCGACGAGCAGCGCCCTGCCCCGATTCTTTCCGGCGCCGTCCAATACAATCTCGCCGCGCATCTGGAAGCGCCGGCCGACGCCCTGGAATTTCTCGAGCGCCGCCGCGATCGACTTCGCATCGACACCGAGCTGCCAGCCGACCGCCGCCGCCGCGAGCGCGTTTTTGACGTTGTGCAGCCCGGGCAGATTCAACGTCACCGCAATCGGCTTCGGTTCTTTTCCGTTGCCTTTCCCGATTCGCGGCTCCGTCGGCAAATGCAGGTCGAAGCGCATGCGCCGGCCGTCCTGCACGATGCGGCTCGCGCGCACGTCGGCGGCCTTGTGCGTGCCGTAGGTCAGCATGCGCCGCGTCGTCGTCCTCGCGAGCCGCGCTACTTCGGCGTCGTCGATGCAGAGCACGGCGACGCCGTAGAACGGCAGGCGATGGAGGAAATCGTCGAACGCCTTCTTGACCTGGGCGAAGTCGCCGCCGTAATTCTCCAGATGATCGGCGTCGATGTTGGTGACGATCGCGATGACCGGATTGAGCATGAGAAACGAACCGTCGCTCTCGTCCGCCTCGGCGACGAGGTAGTCGCCCGTGCCGAGCCGCGCGTGCGTGCCCGCGGCGAGCAATTGGCCGCCGATGACGAAGGTCGGGTCGAGGCCGCCCTCGGCGAGCACCGAGGCGACGAGGCTCGTCGTCGTCGTCTTGCCGTGCGTGCCGGCGACGGCGATGCCGCGGCGGAAGCGCATCAGCTCGCCGAGCATTTCGGCGCGCGGCATCACCGGCACGCGCCGCTCGCGCGCGGCGAGCACTTCGGGATTGTCGGCCTTGATCGCGCTCGAGACGACCACCGCGTCGGCCTTGTCGACGTTGGTCGCCTTGTGCGACTTGTGGATCTTGATGCCGAGCGCGGACAGGTGCCGGGTCACCGCCGAATCGGCCTTGTCGGAACCGGTGACTTTGTAACCGAGGTTGTGCAGCACTTCGGCGATGCCGCTCATGCCGGCGCCGCCGATGCCGACGAAATGCACCCGCCTGGAGCTTTCGCGAATCCAGTCCGAGGTGGCGTGGGCGATCCGCGGGGTCATGCGGCCACCCGCAGACAGACGTCGGCGATCTGCGCCGTCGCCTGCGGCTTGGCGAGCGTGCGCGCCGCCTCGGCCATGCCGAGCATGCGCGCGCGATCCGGCAGTACGCGATCCAGTTCGGCGCGGATGCGTTCCGCGCTCGCGTCGGACTCGGGCAACAGCACCGCCGCGTTCACCGCGACCAGGCTTTGCGCGTTGCGCGTCTGGTGGTCGTCCACCGCGAACGGAAACGGCACGAGCAGCGAACCGACGCCCGCCGCGCACAGCTCGGCGATCGTCAGCGCGCCGGCGCGGCAGACGACGAAATCGGCCCAGGCGTAGGCTTCGGCCATGTTCTCGATGAACGGCTCGACGCTCGCCTCGATGCCCGCTTGCGCGTACGCGGCGCGCGTCTCGTCGGCGAACTTCGCGCCGCACTGGTGGCGAACCCGCGGCCGCGCCGACGCGGGCATCGTCGCCAGCGCGGCGGGCAGCAGCTTGTTGAGCGCACGCGCGCCCTGGCTGCCGCCGAGCACGAGCAGGTTGGCCGATGCGGAACGCGCGGCGAAGCGCTCGCGCGGCGCCGGCAGCGCGGCGATGTCGGCGCGCACCGGATTGCCGATCCATTCGCCGTGCGGCAACGCACCGTCGAATCCGCAGAGGCTGCGTTTCGCGAATTTCGCGAGGATGCGATTGGTCGTGCCGGCGATGCCGTTCTGCTCGTGCACGACCAGCGGCACGCCGCGCAGCCACGCGGCGATGCCGCCGGGGCCGGCGACGTAGCCGCCCATCGACAGCACGCTGCGCGGGTGCGCCGCGCCGATCAGCTTCCACGCCGCGATCACGGCGCGGACAATCTTCAACGGCGCCGCGAGCAGACTGGCGATGCCTTTGCCGCGCACGCCCGAAATCGCGATCGTCTTCAATTCGATGCCGACCTGGGGCACGAGCTTCGTCTCGAGGCCGCCTTCGCTGCCGAGCCAGAGCACGGGCACGGCGCGCGCCATCAATTCCTTCGCCACGGCGATGCCGGGGAAGATATGGCCGCCGGTGCCGCCGGCCATGATGAGCACGGGCGCGGCGCTCATGCGGGTGCTCCGATCAGGTCGCGCGGCTCGATCAGGCTCGCCTCGCGGATGCGTTCGGCGCGGCTGACCTCGTAGCTGATGCGCAGCAGGAAGCCCACCATCACGCAGGTCATCATCACGCTCGAACCGCCCGAACTGATGAGCGGCAAGGTCAGGCCCTTGGTCGGCAGCACGCCCATGTTGACGCCGACCGAAACCAGCGCCTGCAGGCCGATGCACAACGAAATGCCGAACGCGCAGTAGCCGGCGAAGCGCTGGCGCAGCTCGATCGCCTTCATGCCGAGCATCAGCCCGCGCCCGACGAGCAATGCGAACACGGTCAGCACGAGCGCGATGCCGACGAAGCCGAACTCCTCGCCGATCACCGCGAGGATGAAGTCGGTGTGCGCCTCGGGCAGGTAATAGAGCTTCTGCACCGAACCGCCGAGGCCGACGCCGAACCATTCGCCGCGGCCGATCGCGATCAGCGCCTGGGTGAGCTGGAAGCCCTGGTTGAACGGGTCTTCCCATGGATTGAGGAACGAGGTCAGGCGCTTGACGCGATAGTTCGACGTCGTCGCCGCCCAGGCGATCAGCGGCAGCAGCGGGATCGACAGGTAGACGAGATTGCGCATGCGCGCGCCGCCGAGCCAGATCATGCCGACGGTGACCGCGATGATCAGCGCGGACGAACCGAAATCCGGCTGCGCCAGCAGCAACCCGACGAGCGCGCAGGCCACGCCGATCGGCTTGATCACGCCGAACAGTTTCGTCTGCACGGCTTCCTGATGGCGCACGAGGTAGCTCGACAGATAGACGATGAAGCACAGCTTCACCGCCTCCACGGACTGGAAGTTCGAGATGCCGAGGCGGATCCAGCGCCGCGCGCCGTTGATGCGCACGCCGAGCCCCGGCACGAACACGAGCAGCAGCAGCAGCACGGCGACGAGCAGCAGCAGGAACGCATTGCGCTCGAACCATTCGAGTTCCGTGCGCATGACGACGAGCGCGAGCGCCAGGCCGAGCGCGAGGAAGACGGCGTGGCGGATCGCGTAGTAGAACGGCCCGCCCGGGCTGATCGCGATCGAACTCGACGCCACCATGACGAGACCGAACGCGGCCAGCGCGCCGGCGAGCACGATCAGGCCGATGTCGTAGTTGCCGAGGGTTTCGTCGATGCGTTTCGCCTGGGACATGGTCAGCGCACCTTCAACGTGGCAAGCCCGATCAGCACGAGCACGACGCTGACGATCCAGAAACGGACGATCACGCGCGACTCGGGCCAGCCCTTGAGTTCGAAGTGGTGGTGGATCGGCGCCATGCGGAAGATGCGCTTGCCGGTGAGCTTGAAACTCGCGACCTGCAGCATCACCGAGGCGGTTTCCATCACGAACACGCCGCCCATCACGAGCAGCACGATTTCCTGGCGCACGATCACCGCGAGCGTGCCGAGCGCCGCGCCGATCGCGAGCGCGCCGACGTCGCCCATGAACACCTGCGCCGGATAGGCGTTGAACCAGAGGAAGCCCAGCCCCGCGCCGGCCAGCGCGCCGCAGAAGATCGCAAGCTCCCCCGCGCCGGGAATCGACGGAATGCCGAGGTATTCGGAGAACACCTTGTTGCCGGCGAGGTAGGCGAACGCGCCGAGCGCGGTGACGACGAGCACGCTCGGCATGATCGCGAGGCCGTCGAGGCCGTCGGTCAGGTTTACCGCATTCGAGAAGCCGGCGATCATGAAGTAGGCGATCGCGACGAAGACCATGCCGAGCGGAACCGCGACCTGCTTGAACAGCGGCACGTAGAGCGAGGTTTCGGCCGGCGTCTGCGCGGTGCGATACAGCGCGACCGCGACGAGCAGCGCGAACACCGACTGCCAGAAATATTTCCAGCGCGCGGCGAGGCCGGCGCTGTTCCTGAGCACGATTTTCTTGTAGTCGTCGTAGAAGCCGATCGCGCCGAACGCGAGCGTCACGCCGAGCACGATCCAGACGTAGCGGTTGGCGAAGTCCATCCACAGCAGCGTGGACAGCGCGACCGCGAGCAGGATCAACGCGCCGCCCATCGTCGGCGTGCCGGCCTTGGCAAGATGCGTCTGCGGGCCGTCGCTGCGGATGACCTGGCCGGCCTTGATTTCGGCGAGCTTGCGGATCACCGCGGGCCCCGCGAGCAGCGAGAACGCGAGCGCAGTCAGCGTCGCCATGATCGTGCGGAAGGTCAGGTACTGGAACAGGTGCAGCGCATTGAGGTTGCCGCGGAAAAGTTCGGCAAGTTCAAGCAGCATGGCGCGTCCCTCCGTTGCCGCCGGCGGCGTCGAGGAGCGCCTTGACGATGCGGTCCATCGCCGAGCCGCGCGAGCCCTTGACCAGCACGTTGATGCCGGGACGCACCTGTGCCGCCAGCGCACGCGTCAACGCCTGCTGGTCGGCGAAATGCTGCGCGCCTTCGCCGAACGCCGCGGCCGCCGCGCGCGACAGCTCGCCGACCGTGTACAGCCAGGCGATGCCGTTCTTTTTCGCCAACGCGCCGACCTGCGCGTGCAGCTCGCGCGCCCGGGGCCCGAGTTCGCGCATGTCGCCGAGCACGAGCCACGCTTCGGCGGGTTCTTCGACCAGCGTCGCGATCGCGGCCGCGGTCGAAGCGGGATTGGCGTTGTAGCTGTCGTCGATCAGCGTCCAGCCGCCCGCCATCGCATGGCGCACGAGGCGACCCTTGACCGCGGGCGCGGTCTCCAGCCCCTGCTTGACCGTCGCCAGCGGCACGTCGAGAGCAAGCGCGACCGAGGCCGCGGCCAGCGCGTTGGCGACGTTGTGGCGGCCTGCCAGCGGCAGCGCGACGTCGATGCCGCCGGCCGGCGTGCGCAGCGCGAAGTGGGACTCGGCGCCGAGCTTGCGAATCTCCGCACCGACATCGGCGCCGCTCTTGATCGATGCGTCGTCGAGGCCGAAGCGGATCACGCGCTGCGCGCGGTTCATTCGTTCGAACAGGCCGGCGAACGCATCGTCCGCGTTGATGACCGCCACGCCGTGCGCCGGCAGCGCGGCGTACAGCGCGCCCTTGGTCTCGGCGATGCCTTCGAGCGAGCCCATGCGCTCAAGATGCGCGGGACCGATGTTGTTGACGAGGCCGATTTCGGGTCGCGCGATGGCGGCGAGATAGTCGATGTCGCCCGGCTTGCCAGCGCCCATCTCGAACACCGCGTACTGCGTGTCCTCGGGCATCGCCAGCAACGACAACGGCAGGCCGATTTCGTTGTTGAAATTGCCGGCGTTGACGTGGGTCTTGCCGTGCAGCGACAGGATCGAGGCGACGAGCGTCTTGACCGTGGTCTTGCCGTTCGAGCCGGTGATGCCGACGACGCGCGCGCGACGCTGCGCGCGCGCATGGCTGGCGAGATCGCCGAGCGCGAGCAGCGTATTGGCGACGACGACCTGGGGCAGGTCGCTGGCCACGGGTTTGGCGACGAGCAGCGCGATCGCCCCCGCTTCCTTCGCCTTACCGACGAAATCGTGGCCGTCGAAATTCTCGCCCTTGAGCGCGACGAACAGCGCGCCCGGCATCGCCTCGCGCGTGTCGGTGGCGACGCCGCGCACCATCAGGTCGCGGCCTTGCAGCGTGCCGCGCGTCCACAGGGCGATTTCGGAAAGGCGCAGGATCATGCGTTCGCCTCCAGCGCCGCGCGCGCGACGGCGAGGTCGTCGAACGGGTGCATGACGCCGGCGATTTCCTGATACGGTTCGTGACCCTTGCCGGCGATCAGCACGACGTCGCCGGCCTTGGCCTCGCGCAGCGCGAGCGCGATCGCCCGCGCGCGGTCGCGCTGCACGGTGGCGGCACCGCGATGCGCGAAACCTTCGAGAATCTGCGCGACGATGAAGTCGCCATTTTCGTTGCGCGGATTGTCGTCGGTGACGATGACGCGGTCGGCGAGGCGTTCGACGATCGCCGCCATCTGCGGGCGCTTGCCGCGGTCGCGCTCGCCGCCCGCCCCGAACACGCAGATCAGCCGGCCCTCGCAGTGCGCACGCAGGTTCGTCAGCGCCTGCTCGAGCGCATCGGGCGTGTGCGCGTAGTCGACGACGACAAGCGGCGCGGCACCGCCACCGAGGCGATTCATGCGGCCGACGACCGGCTTCGCGTCCGTCAACGCGGCGCGGATCTGCGCGAAATCGAAACCGAGCGCGCCGAGGCAGCCGGCGACGGCAAGCAGGTTCGATACGTTGAAACGGCCGAGCAGGCTCGTTGCGACGTCGCCTTCGCCCCACGGCGTGCGCAGGTGGAACTGCAATCCGTCGCCGCTCGTGACCACGTTCGTTGCGACGATATCGGCAGCAACGTTGTCGACGCCGTACTTCAAGCCTTGCACTGACGCCGGCAAATCCTTCACCAATCCGCGCCCGAACGCATCGTCGACATTGATGACCGCCGCGCGCAGGCCCGGCCACACGAACAGCCGGGCCTTGGCCGCGCCGTAGGCGTCCATCGTGCCGTGGTAGTCGAGGTGGTCGCGCGTGAGATTGGTGAACGCGGCAACCTCGAACGCCACCGCATTCACGCGGCCCTGCTCTATCGCATGCGAGGATACTTCCATCGCGACGTGGCTCGCGCCGACATCGCGGAATTCGGCGAGCAGCGCCTGCACGCTGATCGCATCCGGCGTCGTGCGCTCGCCTTCGCGGATCGCGCCGACGAGGCCCGCGCCGAGCGTGCCGATCGTCGCCGCGCGCGCGCCGAGATCCTGCAGCGCGGCAGCGAGCAATTGCACGATCGAGGTCTTGCCGTTCGTGCCGGTCACGCCGATCACGCGCATCGATTCGGACGGGCGGTCGAAAAAGCGCGCGGCGATTTCGCCGACCCGGTCGTGCAGATCGTCGATCCAGATCTCCGGCACGACGCCGATGCCGGATGCGCGACTCGCGGCTTCCGTTCTTTCCGCCAACACGACGACCGCGCCCTGGGCCACGGCTTTCGGCGCGAACGCGATCCCGTGCGCCGTCGTGCCCGACAGCGCGAAAAACGCATCGCCCTCGCGCACGCGCCGCGAGTCGAGCGCGAGGCCGCGCACGACGATGTCGCCGGACGCGGCAAGCGCATCCGCCGGCGCGATGCCGGCGAGCAGGTTCGAGAGCGGGCGCGCGATCGGGCTCATGGATCGGCGGTTTCGGTTTCGCCGACCACGTTGCCATCGGGCGCCGGTTCCGGCTGCAATGTGGGCAGCGCGAGCGGATCGGGGCCGGGACCGCCGACATACCAGTTCTTGACGTTGTCCGGCGGAACGTCGAGCAGGCGCAATGCGCCCTGCATCACGCCGCTGAACGCCGGCGCGGCGACGGTGCCGCCCATGTACTGCACGATGTCGGTGCCGGTCGCGCCGGAGATGACGACGGCGGCGACGAGCCGCGGATTCGTCGCCGGCACGATGCCGACGAACACCGAGTTGTACACGTTGCGATAGCCACCGTTGTGCGCGATGTGCGAGGTGCCGGTCTTGCCGGCGGCGAAATAATTCGGTACCGCGGCCTTCGGCGCCGTCGAGGTCGGCGAGACGACGGTGCGCAACATCGCGAGGACTTCATCGGCGATCTTCTTGTCGATGATGCGCTTGCCCTGGCCACCGCCGTCCTTGACGAAAGTCGGCTCGTAAAGAACGCCGCCATTGGCGATCGCCGCGTAGGCGCGCGCGAGTTGCAGGGGCGTGACCGAAAAACCGTAGCCGTAGGAAATCGTGTCCTGCTCGACCGGCCCCCAGCGCTTGGCGATCGGCAGGTTGCCCGGCGATTCGCCGGTAAACCCCGAGCCGGTGGTCTCGCCGAAACCGAAGCGATGGAACATGTCCCATAACTGGTCGCGCTGTAGGGTCGAGCCGATTTTCGCCGCACCGACGTTGGACGAATCCGTGATCACGCCGGTCACGGTCAACAGGCCGTGGTTGTGCGTGTCGTGGACGATGTGGTCGTAGTGCTGCCACGTGCCCGGATTGGTGTCGATCTTCGAATCCGGCTTCCACTTGCCGCTTTCGAGCGCAGCCGAAATCGTGATCGCCTTCGCCACCGAACCCGGCTCGACCACGTCGGTCGCCGCGCGGTTGCGCATGCGATCGAGCAATTCCTTCGGCGGGATGTTGAGATTCTGCGAATTCGGATTGAACGAGGGCTGGTTGACCATCGCGAGGATCTCGCCGTTGGTCGCGTCCATCACGACGATGGAGCCGTAAGCCGCCTTGTGGTCCTTGATCGCGGCCATCAGCTCGCGGTAGGCGAGATACTGGATGTTCTTGTCGATCGACAGGTTCAGGTCGCGGCCCGGCTTCGGCGGCACGTCGAGGTCGACGTCGTAGCTTTCGACCGCACGCCCGTGCAGGTCGCGGATCACGCTCTTGCTGCCGGGCTTGCCGGTGAGGTATTCGTTGAACGCGAGCTCGAGCCCTTCGGAGCCGACATCGTCGACGTTGGTCTTGCCGAGAATGTGCGCGGTCACTTCGCCGTTCGGATAGAAGCGACGGAACTCGGGCTGCTTGTCCACGCCGGGAATGCCGAGCTTGAGGATGGCTTCGGCCGCGTCGGGGTTGAGATGGCGCACGAGGTAGACGAACTGCTTTTCGGAGCGCTGCGTGATCTTCTGCGCGAGCGAATCCGCATCGACGCCGAGCGCGCGGGCCAGCTCGGGAATCCGGTCCATGTGGTCCTTCAGCGTCGACGGATCGGCCCAGATCGAGGCGACCGGCGTGGACACGGCGAGCGGATTGCCGTTGCGATCGAAGATCGTGCCGCGCGGCGCGTCGATCCGGAGGTCGCGCACGTAGCGCTGGTCGCCCTGGTCCAGGTAGAAGTCCTTGCTGACCCATTGCAGGTCGATCGCGCGCACCATCAACGCCGCGCCGGCCAGCGCGAGCACCATCAGCACCAGGGCGAGGCGGCGCTTGAGGTTGACCACGGCCTGGCGCGGCTTCAGCCGCGGTGCGTCGGCGCCGACGACCGCGCCCCACTGGATCGGGAACCAGCGTTTCGCGCCACGCGCCGGGGCGGCCTTCGGCACCGCACCCGCCGGCGGCGTTTCGCGCTGCGCGCGCAGCGTCGGCAGGTCGAATTGGAACAGTTCGCGCTTGGTCATCGTTTGATCACCACAGTATTGGCCGCGCTCGGCGAAATCATGCCGAGATCGGCTCGCGCGACCTTCTCGATGCCGTTGATCTCCGCCTTGGTCGCGCGTTCGAGTTCGAGCCGGCCGAACTCGTAGTTGAGGCGGTCGCGGTCCTTCGTCAGCTCGTTGTATTCGCTGAACAGGCGGCGACTCTCCTGGCGCGCCCAGACGATGCCGAACGCGCAGCCGACTACGCCCGCGAGCAGCACGAGAATGATGAAATAGCCGACCCCGCGCGCGACGCCCATGAACGTGGCCATCAGAGCTTCTCCGCCACGCGCAGCACCGCGCTGCGGGCGCGCGGGTTCGCCGCGATCTCTTCGTCGCCCGGCAGTTGCGCTGCGCCGATCGTCTTCAGGCGCAGCTTCGCCGCCGGCGGCGGCAGGCCGCGGCGCGCCGGCGGCAATTGCGATTCGGCGCGCAGGAAATGCTTCACCGCGCGATCTTCGAGCGAATGGAAGCTGATCACGGCGAGGCGACCGCCGGACTTGAGCCGCTCAGTCGCCGCGCACAAACCGCGATCGACCGCGTCGAGTTCGCCGTTGACGCGGATGCGCAGCGCCTGGAACGTGCGCGTGGCCGGATGCTTGTTGCCCTCGCGGCGGCCGAGCGTGCGTTCGACCAGTTCGGCCAGTTCGAGCGTGCGCGCGATCGGCGCCTCGGCGCGGCGCGCGACGATCGCGCGCGCGATGCGCCGGCTCATGCGTTCTTCGCCGAACTGCCACAACACGTCCGCAATCTCCTTCTCGTCCGCGGTCGCGAGAAACTCGGCCGCGCCGATTCCCGAACTCGTGTCCATGCGCATGTCGAGCGGCGCGTCGGCGCGGAAGCTGAACCCGCGTTGCGCCTCGTCGAGCTGCGGCGAGGACACGCCAAGATCGAGCAGCACGCCGTCGAGTCCCTGCGCCGTCGCCTCCCATTCGGCGAGGTCGGCGAAGTTGCCGTGGCGGATCGCGACGCGCGCATCGCCGCCGAACTCGCTGCGCGCATGCGCGACGGCAGCCGGATCGCGATCCATCAACAGCAGCCTGCCGTGCGGGCCGAGCTGCGCGAGCACGGCGCGCGCATGGCCGCCGCGGCCGAACGTTCCGTCGAGATAAATTCCGTCGATGCGCACACGCAGTCCCTGCACCGCTTCGTTCAACATCACCGGCCGATGGGCCGCCCCCGCCGCTGCGCCTTCGTCACTCATCGTCGTTCGGGCGCATGCGGTCGTTACGCTCACAACTTCAGAATCCAGCATTTCGTCGCTGAGGTCGCCCTCGCCAATCGTCTGGCGAATCTTGTTCAGATGCGCTTGCTCGCTCCACAACTCGAACTTCGCGTTCATGCCGAGCAGGATCGCGCGCTTCTCGATGCCGGCCGCCGAGCGCTGGCTCGCCGGAACGAGCACGCGCGCACTGCCGTCGGGCTCGACCTGCGCGGCCGCGCCGACCAGCTTCAGTTGCAGGTCGCGATGGACGCGCTTCACGCTCGACAATGCGTTGACCTGGTCGCGCACCTTTTCCCACTCGGCCTGCGGAAACAGCCAGAGGCAGCCGTGCTCGAACGGGTTGTAGGTGAACACGAGGCGATTGGCGCACGCGGACGCGACGAGGTCGCGATAGGCGGTAGGCAACGCCAATCGACCCTTGTCATCCAGCGTGACGGCGGTTTCGCCCTGAAACATGATCTGCGTATTCCCACTAAAAACCACAAAATCCCACTAGTCGCCACAATATCGACGGCATTCCGGGCTGTCAAGGAAAAATTGCTTTGCAGATCAAGGACAAGCGCAGGGATTTGCGTCTATTTCGTGCGCTTTCTGAGGAAGCGACAAAAGGTGATTGAATTCACGCAAGTTTTCCCAGAAGCATTCTTGCGCCCTCGGTCCGGTTCCCGGCCTGAATTCAGCCGCGCGCGCCTTCCGCGCAAACCGGTTTGCGCGGAAAGTATAAAAGTATAGAAATGCAGTTATGGATTCCCGCGACTACGCGAGAACGCGGTCAATCCGCGACGACCAGCGTCGCCTTGTCGTCCAGGGAGTGGTCGAGACCGACCGCGAAACGGTCGCCCGGACGCGCGCCCGAGCGGATCTCGACGTACTTGCCGGCGAGCGCGCCGAACTGCACGCGATGGCGATGCAGCTCGTTGCCGCTGAGCAGATAGAGATCGCTTTCCTTGAACGGCACGATGCCGTCCGAACGCTCGACATAGAGCGCTTCGCTGGTCGGCGCGCCTTCGATGTCCCCGGTCAGCGACTGCGCCGCACGCACACCGAACGGCAGCGGCTCGCCCGGCGCGACATCGACTTGAACGGAATCGTCGCGCACCTTCGGATCGATGCGCACGACAGTGCCGTGCACGGCCCGGCCCAGCACGTACAACGTCGCGGCGTCGCCGTGCGCGATCGACGCCGCCTTGTTCTGCGGAATCTTCAGTTCCGCGATCAGATCGTTGCTGCTCGACACGAGCGCGAGCTTCTCGCCCGGTGCGACCGACTGGCCGAGTTCGACGAACACGTCCTGCACCGGGCCGTCGACCGAACTGCGCACTTTCAGCTCGTCGACCTTGTCCTGCGCCATCGCGAGATTGTCCTTGGCCTGCTTCAAGGCCTCCTCCTTGATCGCAATGCGTGACGCGCCGAGGTCGTCGGCCAGCGTGGCGCGATCGGCCTGTTCCGCGATCTGCGAGCGCAAACCGGCGACTTTCGCGTCCGCGCGCGCCATATCGAGCTTGGAGATGATGCCGCGCTCCATCAGCGGGCGCAGCGCGTCGCGCTCGCGCGACTCGATCGCCAATTCGCGTTCGAGTTCCTTCTGCCGGCTCGACTGCGCCATCGCGTCGATCCTGCCGCTCAGCACCGCTTCCTTGAGATCCAGGCTCGCTTTCTCGACCGCGACGCGCGCCGCCTGCGCCTGCTCGTCGAGGCGGCTGTTGCTGAGCCGAAACACGACGTCGCCCTTCTTCACCAGCGCCCCTGGCGCAACGAGAATTTCCTCTACCGTGCCCGAGGACGGCGAGGCGAGCAGTTTCTTCGCCTTCTCGACGAAGATGCCCGATGCGGAGACCGGAACGACGAGGTCGCCCTTCTGCACGAGAATCGTTGCGAGATTGCGCCGCAGAACAGATACGGTCTCCGGCGCACGCTTCCACACGAACGGCACGGCAACGATCCCCGCCATGGCTACGGCAAGCGCGCAGGAACCGAAAGTAAGTATCCCCCGGCAAAGCCGGGGGCTTTAGCGATCGCTGGCCCCTCAAAGGGGCCTTTTCGCGATCGAAAATCACAAGCCTCGTAACCTGCGTCCTCTTACTTCTTCTCGCCTCATTCAAGACATCTATTGGGTGAAGCCGACCGTGGGAACGGTCAAACCTTGACTAGTCCCCCGGCAGATCCGGGGGTTTACCTCAGGATTAATCAGCCACGAACGGCGCAATGGGAAGCGAGGATTTTTTTCCACTTTCAGGCGAGCGTACGCGAACGAACAAAATCGACCGCTCTTGGACGGCCACGGCGGGAAATAGTTCCCGCCGCGCACTACCCCAAGTTTCACCACTTTCGGCTACTTGCTCATGGCTCTCCGCCCGAGCCAACCCATTCGCCGCAAAAGAAACGGATGTTGATTGAAAAGTGCGGCCACGGATGGCCGCTTTTTGACTTTCGCGTTCAGGGATGAACGCAAGAACTCTTGTTGAGAAGTGCGGCCAAGGATGGCCGCTTTTTGATCTTCCCGATCAGGGAAGAGCGGAAAAGCTAAAGAGTCGGCCGGTAAGCCGGGTTCTGTCGTTGGACAGTCATTCCTCTAGGCCCTGCGTCGCCGCATGGCTCAAGCAACCTACCCGGGAGCGACGCGGGCCACGCCATGCTCCCCTATTCGGTCTTGCTCCGGGTGGAGTTTACCGTGCCACGCGACGTTGTCCCCGCGCGCGGTGCGCTCTTACCGCACCGTTTCACCCTTACCTGATCCCTTGCGGGCCATCGGCGGTCTGCTCTCTGTTGCACTGGTCGTCGGCTCGCGCCGCCCAGGCGTTACCTGGCACCCTGCCCTGTGGAGCCCGGACTTTCCTCGAGACGCTCATCGCGCCGCGCGACTGTCTGGCCGACTCCGTGGCCATTCTACCGCGAACCGGCGGTTGTGTCCGCGGACCATGCGCTACGGCGTCGACGCGGCGTCGGTCGTCGCCCACGAACACACGCTGATGCGCATCGCGCTGCGTCCCTGCCAGACCGTGCCGCCGCACCAGCACGTGCCCTCGGCCTGCAGCGCGGCGACGACGCGCTGCGTGCGCGCGGCGTCGCCGAACGCGACGAGCACCTGGTTCAACGCGATCTCGTTGAGCACGTCGAAACCCGCGGCGCGCAGCGCCTCACCGAAACGCCGCGCCTGGCGACAGTTGCGTTCGACCAGTTCGGCGACGCCGTCGCGGCCGAGGCTGCGCAACGCGGCCCAGACGTCGACGCCGCGCGCGCGCCGCGACAGCTCGGGCGTGAAGTCCGATGGATTGCGCCACGGGCTGTCGGTCGGCAGGTATTCGGCGGTGATCGCCATCGCCGCGCTCAGCGCGTTCGCGTCGCGCACGAACGCAAGGCCGCTGTCGTAAGGCACGTTGAGCCACTTGTGCGCGTCGGTCGCCCACGAATCGGCCGACTCGAGGCCGTGCACGAGTGGTGCACGCGACGGCGCGGCACGCGCCCACAGCCCGAACGCGCCGTCGACGTGCAGCCACGCCGCGCCGCCGATGCGCGCACGGATCGCGGCAACGTCGTCGCAGGCGCCCGTGTTGACGTTGCCGACTTGCGCACAAACTATCGCCGGTCCCGCCGGCGACGGCAGCGCATCGGCGCGCATGCGTCCCTGCGCATCGACCGGTACGCGCACGACGCGGTTGCGGCCGAGGCCGAGGATGCCGAGCGACTTGATCAGCGTGGGATGCGCCTCGGCGCCGACGACGACCGTGATCGGCGGCGCGCCGAACAGGCCGTCGGCCTCGACCTTCCAGCCGGCGCGCGCGAGTACCGCATGGCGCGCCGCGGCGAGGCCGACGAGATTCGCGACGTTCGCGCCGGTGACGAACGCACCGCCGCAGTCGCGCGGCAGGTCCAGCAGTTCGAGCAGCCAGCGCAGCGCGATCTGCTCGAGGCGCGCGGTCAGCGGCGTGATGTTGTAGTAGCCGGTGTTCTGGTCCCAGGCCGAGGCGAGCCAGTTCGCCGCGAGCGCAGCCGGCAGGCCGCCGCCCATGACGAAACCGAAGAAGCGCGGCCCCGCGATGCCCATCGTCGCCGGCGACGCGCGGTCGAGCAGCGCGAGCACCTCGACCGGCTCGGTGGCCGCGCGCGGCAACTCGGTGTCGAGCGCCGCGAGTGCGGCGACCGCGTCGGCATCGGGCGCGACCTTGCGTTCCTGCAGGCCCGAGAGATACGCAGCCGCGCGCTCGGCCGTATCGCGCAACAATGTCGCCGTCGCATCACTCATGTGACGCCTCCAATCCTTCGTAGAGCAAGCGCCGCGGCGCGCCGGTGATTTCGCTGGCGAGCTTCGCCGCGCGGCTCGGCGGCAGTTCGCGGCGCAGCCGTTCGAACACGCGGCGGCCTTCGGCGAGCTTCGCGCCGTCGGCTGCGTCGCCGACACCTTCGACCAGCAACACGAATTCGCCGCGCTGCTGGTCGGCGTCGGCGGCGACGCGCGCGGCGACGTCGGCGATGCGGCCGTCGAGCAGCGTCTCGAACTGCTTGGTCAGTTCGCGCGCGACGACGAGGCGGCGCTCGCCGCCGAACTCCGCGGCGAAATCGGCCAGCGCCTCGACGATGCGGTGACTCGACTCGTAGAACACGAGCGTGCGCGCCTCGCCCGCAAGCTCACGCAGGCGCGCGCGGCGCGCGGCGGATTTGGGCGGCAGGAATCCTTCGAAGACGAAGCGGTCGGACGGCAGGCCCGCGGCCGACAGCGCCGCGATCGCCGCGCACGCGCCCGGAATCGGCGAGACGACGACACCCGCCGCGCGCGCCGCGCGCACGAGGCGAAAGCCCGGATCGCTGACCAGCGGCGTGCCGGCATCGCTGATCAGCGCAATGTTCTCGCCGGCCTGCATGCGGCGCACGAGTTCGGCGCTCGCCTCGCGCTCGTTGTACTCATGCAGGGCGATCGTGCGCGTGGCGATGCCGTGGTGGCGCAGCAATGCGGCGCTGTGGCGCGTGTCCTCGGCGGCGATCAAATCGACCTGCGCAAGCGTCGCGCGCGCGCGCGGACTCAAATCGTCGAGATTGCCGATCGGCGTGGCGACGACGAACAGCTTGGGGACCGCCACAGCCGGTTTGTCGTGCTGCCTGCTCATGCCGGCGCCTGAATGAAAGGGGTCGATAGTGTAGCGGCACGCTTGCGCCGTTCGTGCATCCGCTATCATGCGCGCATGTTCAGGAAGGATTTGTCCATGCACACGATGCGCCATGTTCTCGCCATCATCTGCCTCATCCTCTCGCTCGCCGGCTGCGCCGAACTTGGGACGTTCGGCCAGCACGGCGACGTGCCGGCGGCGGCCGATGCCGAGCAGTGGTTCAAGAACGGCGAGTTCGATCGCGCCGGCCAGGCCTTCATGGACATCGCCGACAGCGACCGCGACTACCGCGACCACTATCGCCTGCGCGCGGCCGAGGCGTTCCGTGAGGATGGCAACCTCAACGCCGTCGCCTGGGCGCTCGACGGCGTCAAGGCACGCCGCCTGCCCGAGGCCGAGCAGCCGCGGCTCGACCTGCTCGAAGCCGAAGTCGCGCTGTCGAAAAAAGACCCGCAACGCGCATTGACCCTGTTGACGCTCGACGAAGGCAAGCTGCCGCGCCCGCTGCGCCTACGCGCGCTCGAGCTGCGCGCGCGCGCGCAATTGGCGGGCGGCGATGCGTTCGGCAGCGCGCGCACGCGCGTAGCGCTCGATCCCATGCTGCAGGGCCACGACCGCGAGCGCAACGAGGCACAGATCATCGACACGCTCGCCCGCCTCGACACGAACGCGCTCAAGCAGCAGGGCGCCTCGCTGCTGCCGGGCGATGCGCTGCGCCCATACATCGACCAGACGCTGCGTCGCTCCGGCGAGGCGCTGCCGCAAATCCTCGCCCAACCGGGTTCGCTGGTCGGCACGCTCGGCGCGGGACAGAACGCGGTGGGCGGCGAGGGCTATCGCCCGGCGCACGCGATCGCGCTGCTGCTGCCGATCGAAGGACAACTCAAGGGCGTCGCCCAGGCCGTGCGCGACGGCGTGTTCGCCGCCTACTTTTCCGACGATCACGCACCACGCCCGCAACTGCGCGTCTACGACGCCGGCAACAGCGCGGCCGATGCGATCGCGGCTTACCAGCACGCGGTCGCCGACGGCGCGGACCGCGTCATCGGGCCGCTGCGCCGCGACGCGGTTTCGGCCGTGTTCGCGCAAGATCCACTGCCCACGCCCGTGCTCGCGCTGAACCTGCCCGAGCGCGGCGAGGCGCCGCCGCCGGGCAGTGCCGCATTCGGCCTCAATCCCGATACCGAGGGCGCGCAGGCCGCGCAACATCTGCTCGAGCGCGGCATCACGCGCGCGGCGATCGTTGCCGCGGACACCGACTGGGCCGAACGCGCCGCCGCGGCATTTCGCGCGCAGTTCGAGGCGGGACAAGGCGTCGTGATCGGCGAATCGCGCATCAAGGCCGGCGAGCTGAATTTCTCGGCCGCGATCCATGGCGCACTCGACGCCCTGCCGCCGCAGAACGCGCCGACGGCCGACGCGTCGAAGGCGCCCGACACGGCGAATGCCGGCGTGTTCATCAGCATGCTGCCGCAGCAAGCGCGCCTGTTCGTGCCGCAACTCAAGCTCGCGGGTTACTTGAACCTGCCGGTATTCGCCACCTCGCACATCTTCGGCGCGCTGACCAATCCGGGCATGGACCGCGATCTCGACGGCGTGGAATTCTGCGACGCGCCGTGGCTGTTCGATGCCGTCGTCGGCCTGCCGCGCCACGACGACGTGACCAACTCGCTCGAAAGCGCGCGCGGCGCCGGCGCGCGCCTGTTCGCGATGGGCATGGACGCCTACGCCCTCGGGCCGTATCTCGACTGGATGGGCCAGCACCGCGATGCCTACCTGCCCGGCGCGACCGGCCAGCTCGGCACCGATGGCGCCGGCCGCATCCAACGCGTGCTGACCTGGGCACGCTTCGCCGATGGCGTCGCCGTGCCAGCCAGCGGCAGCTTGCGCATCAGCAACGCGCCGGCGCAGTAACCGGAACTACATCGGCGATGACCGCGCGTGCGACCGGCGAACTGTGGGAGGACGCCGCGCTCGTACACTTGCGGCACGCCGGACTGCGCCTCGTCGCGCGCAACTTCCGCAGCCGCTACGGCGAGATCGACCTCGTCGTGCGCGATGGCGACGCGCTGGTCTTCGTCGAGGTGCGTTACCGGCACGATGCCGCGCAAGGCGACGGCACCGCGTCGGTCGGCGCGTCGAAACGGCGCAAGCTCGTGCGGACCGCGCAGATCTTCCTGCAGACGCATCCACACTTCGCCGCGTTGCCCTGCCGCTTCGACGTCGTCGGCTGCGCCGGCACGCCGCAGCGGCCCGAGTTTGAATGGACGCGCAACGCGTTCGATGCGGTCTAGCCTGCGTACGGGCTAGCGCCAGCCCGATGTGATCGGATAGCGCCGCTCGCGCCCGAACGCGCGCCGCGACACCTTCGGCCCTGGCGCGGCTTGGTGGCGCTTCCATTCGTTGATGCGCACGAAACGCAGCACATGATCGACGGTCGCCGCATCGTAGCCGGCGCGAACGATGTCGTCGCGCGACTGCTCCTGATCGACGTAGCGATAAAGGATCGCGTCGAGCACGTCGTACGGCGGCAGCGAATCCTGGTCGGTCTGGTTCTCGCGCAACTCGGCGGTCGGCGCGCGCGCGATGACCTCCGGCGGAATCACCGGCGCGCCGCCGACCGTGTTGCGCCAGTTCGCAAGCGCATAGACTTCGGTCTTGTACAGGTCCTTGATCGGCGCGTAGCCGCCGCACATGTCGCCGTAGATCGTCGCGTAGCCGACCGCGTATTCGCTCTTGTTGCCCGTGGTCAGCACGAGGCCGCCGAACTTGTTCGACAACGCCATCAGCAACGCGCCGCGGCTGCGCGATTGCAGGTTTTCCAGCGAAAGATCGGGGCCCGGGACTCGAGACTCGAGACTCGGGATCGCGCTCAATGCCTCGACGAAACCCTCGAACGGCGCCTCGATCGGAATGGTGAGCAGCTTCACGCCGAGCGAGCGCGCCTGCTCGTCGGCGAGATCGTTGCTCAACGCGGAAGTGTACTTCGACGGCAGGCGCACGCCGGTTACGTTTTCCGCGCCGAGCGCGTCGACCGCGAGCGCGAGCACGAGAGCGGAGTCGATGCCGCCCGAAAGGCCGACCCAGACTTTCCTGAAGCCGTTCTTCGTGCAGTAGTCGCGCGTGCCGCGCACGATCGCGCGCCAGGCCAGCGCGTCGCGGCTCTCGTCGCCGTCGACGGGCCATGCGACCGGGGTGAACCTGCGCGCCGCCGCGTCGTAGTCGGCCACGCACCAGTGATCCTCGAACGCACGCGCGGCAGGATGAATGCATCCGTCGCCGTCGGCAAGCACCGAGGCGCCGTCGAACACGAGCGCGTCCTGGCCGCCGACGACATTGAGATAGGCGAGCGCCGCGCCCGATCCATATCGATGCGTTTCCTTCACGCGCGTCGCCAGCAGCGCATCGCGCTGCGCATGCTTGTCGCGCTCGAACGGCGAGGCGTTCGGCACGACGACGAGCTGCGCGCCGGCCTTCACCGTGTCGGCGAGCGGCTCCGCGAACCACAGGTCTTCGCAGATGATCACGCCGACCGGCACGCCGTTCACCTCGAACACGCACGATCCGCCCGCCGGATCGACTTCGAAATAGCGCCGCTCGTCGAACACGGCATAGTTCGGCAACTGGCGCTTGCGGTAGATCGACGCGATCGCGCCGTCGCGCAACACCGAGGCAGCATTGAACACGACGGCGCCGTCCGCCTGCGGCCAGCCGACCACGGCGACGATATCTCGCGTCGCGCCCGCGACTTTTTTCAAGGCAGTTTCACATTCGGCGAGGAAGCTCGGCCGCATCAGCAGGTCTTCGGGCGGATAACCGCTGATCGCCAACTCTGGGAATATGACGAGGTCGGCGTGGTGCACGTCGCGCGCCTCGGCGATCATCGCCGCGATGCGCTCCGCGTTGCGCGCGACCGCCCCGACGGGGAAATCGAATTGTGCCAAGGCGATTCTCATTGCCACGTCCTCAACCTTTCCCATGCAATGCAGGGGCAGCCAAGCCAGCCGCGACTTCGCGAAACGCCGTCAGCGCCGCTTCCATATGTTCGACGATTTCCTGCGCCAGCACGTCCGGCGCGGGCAGGTTGTCCAGATCGTCCAAGCTGTCGTCCTTGAGCCAGAAGATGTCGAGACTGGCCTTGTCGCGTGCGATCAGCGTTTTGTAATCAAAGTAGCGGAAGCGCTCGTCCTCCTCGCGCTTGTGCCGATGGCCCGGTTTGTACGCGGCGATGAAATCCTGTAGATCGTCCTTGCGCAATTGCTGCGTTTTCAGGGTGAAATGCTTGTTGGTGCGCAGGTCGTAAATCCACACGCCCTTCGTCTGCACGTTGCCGTCCTTCGGTTTGGCGTCGAAGAACAGCACGTTCGCCTTCACGCCCTGCGCGTAGAAAATGCCGGTCGGCAAGCGCAGCAGCGTGTGTACGTCGCAGGTTTCCAGCAACTTGCGCCGAATCTTCTCGCCCGCGCCGCCCTCGAACAGTACGTTGTCCGGCAGCACCACCGCCGCCTGTCCGGTGGTCTTGAGCATGGCCACGATGTGCTGCAGGAAGTTGAGCTGCTTGTTGGACGTGCTCTGCCAGAAATCCTGCCGCTCGTAGGTCAGCGCGTCGCGGTCTTCCTCGCCATCCTCGTTGGTGATGGTCATGCTGGATTTCTTGCCGAACGGCGGATTGGCCAGCACGTAGTCGAAAGTTTGTGTCGGTGCGGAAATCAGCGCGTCGGCGCGATCCACGGTCGGCTCGCCGTCCATGTCGCCGACGTTGTGCAGGAACAGGTTCATCAGGCACAAGCGGCGCGTGGCGGCGACGATTTCATTGCCGAAGAACGTCTGGTGGCGTAGGAATTTCTGCTGCTTCTTGTCCAGCCTCGCGCCGTCGCGGTTCAGCCAGTTGTACGCGCCGAGAAAAAAACCGCCGGTGCCGCAGGCCGGGTCGCCGATGGTCTTGCCCGGCTGCGGTTGCACGCATTCCACCATCGCCTCGATCAGCACGCGCGGGGTGAAATACTGGCCCGCTCCGCTCTTGGTGTCTTCGGCGTTCTTCTGCAACAGCCCTTCGTACAGATCGCCTTTGACATCCGTGTCGAGGCCGATCCAGTTCTCCGCATCGATCATCTGCACCAGCCGCGCCAGCTTGGCCGGATCCTGAATCTTGTTCTGCGCCTTGAAGAAGATCGCGCCGAGCATACCCGGCTCCTCGCCGAGCCGATGCAGCACCTTGAGGTAATGCGCCTCCAGCGGCTCGCCGACCTTGCCGCGCAGGCTGGGCCAGTCGCAGCTTTTCGGCACATGGGTGTCGCGGTTGTATGGCTCGCCCGAATACTCGTGTGCCATTTTCAGGAACAGCAGGTAGGTGAGCTGTTCCAGATAGTCGCCATAACTTACCCCGTCATCGCGCAGGGTGTGGCAGAAGTTCCAGAGTTTCTGGACGAGGGTGGAGGTGTTCATACACGCACCCTTTGCATCAGCGGCTCGAAACGATAAATCGCCGAGCGCCGTCCCGACGCCTCGATCACGATTTGCAGCAAACCTGCTTGCGACAACACGCGCGTGAAGCGTGCCGCGGTCTGCACCGGAATGCCTGCCGCACGGGTGAAGCGGCTATTGGCGAACACGGGATTGGTGAACAAGTAATCCAGGGCCGCCACCGCGTACTTGGAGGCCAACAGTTCGGCAAAGCGCGGCTTCATTTCGTCGTAGAGATGGCGGATGGACTGCGCCGTCTCCAGGTTGCGGGTGGCTTGCTCCGCCACCGCCGCCATGAAGAACTCGCACCACCCATCCCAGTCGTCCTGTGCGGACACGGCGCGCAACCGGTCGCGATATTCGTCCTTGTGATCCTCGAAGTAGCGACTGATATAGAAATGCGGCGCGCCGATGACGCCGCCACGCCACAACATCAAGGTAATCAGCATCCGGCCCACGCGGCCATTGCCGTCCTCGAAGGGATGCAATGCCTCGAACTCCACATGCGCCAGCGCCGTGCGCAGCAGCACAGGCATGGATGCGTCATCCGCCAGATTGAACAGCGCATCCATGCCGCTGGCCAGATGCTCGGGGGCGATGGGCACGAAACTCACCTTGCGGCTGCCGCGTTCGCCGACGTAGTTCTGCTCGTGCTTGTAAGCACCGGGCGACTTGTTGGCACCGCGCCCGAAGGACAGCAATTGGCGATGAATGCTCTTGAGCAGCGACTCCGATAGCGGCTGCCCCTGTTCCAGCCGCACCTGGGCCGTGTTCAAAGCCCGCCGATACAGCGAGGTTTCGATGACATCGGCGCGGTATTGCGACGCGGCGCCCGCGTCGTCGTCGTCGAACTCGGCCTGCAATTGCAGGATTTCGTCCAGCGTGCTGATCGTTCCTTCCATGCGCGAGGAAATCACCGCTTCCTGCCCGCGCAGCGGCGCCAGAAAGATCTCGCTGTTGTGCAGGGTGCGCAGCATCTGGTCGTAGCGGGCCAGCGCGGCGGTTGCCGCAAGCAGGCCCGGCATCAGGCGGGCATGGTCCAGCCCGGACGGCGGGAACTTGCCCAGGTGGTAACGGACGGCTTGGCTGAGATCGAGAGCCATATTCCTGAACTGTAGAGCTGACTAACTTTGATAATAAAATAATTTAAAATATTAACAACAAAGAGGTTTGTTGTCCATGCATGGAGGTGAACTGGTTTTGTCGTCAAGCAATTTCCCTTCCATGAGCGACAAGTCGGCTTGTTACTCATCCATGAAGGTCAGTGCCGCTTGTCGTTGGCAAATCGGCCCTTGCTTGACGACAAGCGCCCGCGCCGCGGGCTGCGCCTTGTCTCGCCCGCGCTGGTTGCTGCCGCGGATGTGCTCCAGCAACCCGATGGCCTTGCCGCACAGGCTTGGCCAGTCACAGCTTTTCGGCACGCGGGTGTCGCGGTTGTACGGCGACTGCGCATAATTCGTGCGCCACTTTCAGGAACAGCAGATAGGTGAGCTGTTCCAGATAATCGCCATAGCCCCCGCCATCGCGCAGGGTGTGACAGAGTTCCAGAGTTTCTGGACAAGGGTAGATGCGCTCATCGAAGAATCAAGCTTCGTTCAAGAAGCTTGTGCAAATTCGATGATCTGGTTGTCGGCCGCGTAGTCGACGACCATGGCACCCGCCTCGATCAGCATGGCCCTCACGTCTTGTGCGGCTTGCTCATACGGGGCCTTGTCTTGCTTGCGTTGCACGGTGACGAGTATTTCTCCGGCAAGCAATTTGCGCTTGCGCAATTGGGCAATTCGACCTGCCCATTGCAAGCCGTGATCGATTGCCTTGGCCGGCTCGGCATGGGTCAAGTGCAGTGGCTTGATAATGCGAATACGCTCGCTTCCCGCCGTGACGAAAGGGAATTTCACATTGAACTGCTCGTCGCCAACCGTGCGCGGCGTGAACCGATCGCCTAGATGATGGGCTGACAACAAGCGTCGCAAGCCACGCTCGAGCACTGTTTCCTGATATTCACGCGTGGCGAAATCCCGTTCGACATACCTACCAAACAATTCATCGAGCGTCGCGTTCGGGCTGTCAGTCAAAATAACTCGCGGGGCATCGAAACGAAACAGCGTTTCGCGCGGACGTGTGAGTTCGGTGAAGAACGCCTCAAGCGCTGGCTCGTCGACATTCTTCAGGCGACGGTCCATGCCGAATCGTTTCAGTTCTTGCGCAATGCGCTCAAGTTCCTCACGCATCAAGGTCAGCCCTTCGCGCAAATGCCGGTGCTCATGCAGATCGAAGAAATGCGTAACGCGAGCAATCCGGCGCTTAAGCAAACGGAAACCGAAAAATCGCTTGGTCGTGCTGATCAGCACGACCCCTACATTCGCAAACTCGCCCGTTTCCGCATAAGGCAGAAAGCGCAGGATGGCGTAGCGACAGGGAGCTTCCATCAGCTCAAGTTCCAGAAAGCATCGCTGGTACAATGCTCAAGTTGCGTCCGTACGGCAGCGAAATCGAAATCCAGAGGTATTGATTGCTCGGGGTCGATAGTCTGCCACATCGCTGGCAGCGCAGCGACCATAGAATGCCACTCCGTCAATGTCGCAGACAGGCGATTGGCATATTGCTTGCGGGCGACGAAATCGCTAGCCACACCGCGCAGGGCATCGGCGAACACATGATGGTCGAGAAAACGCTCTCGGGAGAAATCCGCGTCGAATGCAAGATTGTGATCGATCACCCAGAGTTTCGAACCGCCCGCTTCCCAGAACAGATTCGGATTGCCGCCGCGAGCGCTGAGCGTTCTGTCTTCATTGTGCACCCACCAATCGAACACGGCCACGTCGGCCCGCGTCTGCTCCGGGACCAACTCGGCCGAGATCATGGTCAGCTCGGAAAATTCGCAGCGCTGCGAACCGAACACCGCGCCTGCGCCAAGATCGGAAAGCGGCTCGCCCGCAGCATGGCCCAGCCGCACCAACGCCTCCGGAACATCAAGAATGGCGAAGGGCGCGATAGGCAGCCCGAATGTTTTCGCCAACGAACCAGCCAACCATTCGCAAACCAAGCTGCGTACGCCAGCAAAGCGGCCTTTTACGAAATACACTTGGCCATCATCGGCCCGGCAAATAAAGGTCTTGCCCGCGCCTGTGGCCATGTGGATGAGGGCGCGCGGCTTGTTCTTCACCAGCGATTGTTCCAGCCCGGTGACGGCGCTGATCTGGCAGTCGCGCAAGTTCGCCGTTGGCAGCGCGGGCATGTGCCGCAAGCGCTCGCGCAGGGTATCCGGTTGCGCGGCCCATTCGGCCAGCGTTTCCGGTTTGAAGAAATGGAACAGTTCGCGTGCGCGCGGCAGCGGGTCGGCGGCGTCGGTGAACCAGACGATCTGCCCGGTGGCCACGTACAGGAAGCGTAGCGGGACGGTATCCTTGCGCCATTTCAGCATGGCGCTGGCGTAGCGCTCGGATTGGCCTTCGGCCACGGACAGGTTTTCGCCCGCGCTGTCGCGCTTGGCCTCGATCACGCCGACGGCCTTGCGGTTGACGAACAGCACGTAGTCGGCGGGGCCGGTGTCGGTCGGATATTCGCGGACGGCAATGCCAGCGCCGGCAGCGAGATTGATCCGGCCTACGTCCTGCAGAATCCATCCGGCCGCATCGAGCTTGCGATCGATTTCTTCCCGTGCCCTTGCTTCCGGCGTCATCGCTTCACCCGCGCGCCTTGCGTGGCGCGCGATAGTAGCAAAACGGCGCCGCGCTTACTTGCGCAGGCGCGCCGCGATCGCCTTGCCGAGATCGGCTGGCGACTTGACCGTGGTGACGCCAGCCTTCTCGAGCGCGGCGAACTTGGCCGCGGCCGTGCCCTTGCCGCCGGAGATGATCGCGCCGGCATGGCCCATGCGCTTGCCGGCCGGAGCGGAAGCACCGGCGATGAAGGCGACGACCGGCTTCTTGACGTATTCGCTGATGAACTCGGCCGCCTCTTCCTCGGCGCTGCCGCCGATTTCGCCGACCATGATGATGCCCTCCGTTTGCGGGTCATCTTGGAAGAGTTTCAGGCAATCGATAAAGTTGAGGCCGTTGATCGGGTCGCCGCCGATGCCGATGCAGGTGGACTGGCCGAGGCCTTCGTTCGTGGTCTGGAACACGGCTTCGTAGGTGAGCGTGCCCGAGCGCGAGACGATGCCGACCTTGCCCGGCTTGTGGATGTGGCCCGGCATGATGCCGATCTTGCACTCGCCCGGGGTGATGATGCCGGGGCAGTTCGGGCCGATCAGCACGGTGTCGGGATAGTCCTTGAGGCGGTTCTTCACGCGCAGCATGTCGAGCACCGGGATGCCCTCGGTGATCGCGACGATGACCTTGATGCCCGCATCGGCCGCTTCGAGAATCGCATCGGCCGCGAACGGCGGCGGCACGAAGATCATCGAGGCGTCGGCGCCGGTCTCGTCGACGGCATCTTGTACCGTGTTGAACACGGGCAGGCCGATGTGCTGCGTGCCGCCCTTGCCCGGGGTGACTCCGCCGACGACCTTGGTGCCGTAGTCTAGCGACTGATCGGAGTGGAACGTGCCCTGCTGGCCGGTGAAGCCCTGGGTGATGACTTTCGTATTCTTGTTGACCAAAACGCTCATGGCGATTCCTTTTTTGCTCGTCATTCCCGCGAAAGCAGGAATCCATTTTGATCGTGCTTGTCGAAAAGCATCAAAAGAAAAAACTGGATTCCCGCTTTCGCGGGAATGACGACACGGGTTTTTGCTGGGACAGGTTTATTTGACGGCGGCCACGGCTTTCTGCGCCGCATCATTCAGGTCGAGCGCCGGAGTGATTTTCAAGCCGGAGTTGGCGAGCAGTTCGCGCCCGGCCTCGACGTTCGTGCCCTCGAGGCGCGCGACGACCGGGATCGTCAGGCCCACTTCCTTGACCGCGCCGATGATGCCCTCGGCGATCAGGTCGCAACGCACGATGCCGCCGAAGATGTTGACCAGGATGCACTTGACCTTGTCGGACGACAGGATCAGCTTGAACGCCTCGGTCACGCGCTCCTTGGTCGCGCCGCCGCCGACGTCGAGGAAGTTCGCCGGCTCCGCGCCGTTCAGCTTGATCACGTCCATCGTCGCCATCGCGAGGCCGGCGCCGTTGACCATGCAGCCGATGTTGCCGTCCATGGTGACGTAGTTGAGGTTGTGCTTGACCGCCACCGCCTCGGCCGGGTCTTCCTGCGACTCGTCGCGCATCGCGGCGAGGTCGGCGTGGCGGAACTCGGCGTTGTCGTCGGAATTGACCTTGCCGTCGAGCGCGACGAGGTCGCCCGCCTTGTTGATCGCGAGCGGATTGAGCTCGACGAGCGCGAGATCCTTCTCGTTGAACAGCTTGTACAGGCCGAGCATGATCTTGGTCAGCTGGTTCGCCTGCTTGGCGTTGAGGCCCATCGCGAACGCGAGTTGGCGGCACTTGTACGGCTGCAGGCCTTCGACGAAGTTCACTTCGAGCGTGTGGATGTCCTCGGGATTTTCGCGCGCGACCTGCTCGATATCGACACCGCCGCGCGCCGAGGCGATGAACGCCACCGACTTCGTACCGCGATCGACTAGCACCGACAGGTACAGTTCCTTGGCGATGTCGCTGGCCTCGGTCACCAGCACGACGTTGACCGGCAGCGCGCGGCCACCCGACTGGTAGGTCTCCATCTTCGTGCCGAGCATCTTGGCCGAAGCGGCCTTGACCTCGTCGAGCGTCTTCACCAGTTTGACGCCGCCGGCCTTGCCGCGGCCGCCCGCATGGATCTGCGCCTTGACCACCCACTCGTCGCCGCCGAGCGCGCGCGCGGCTTCGACGGCCTCTTCGGGCGTCTTCGCGATCTTGCCGGGCGGCACCGGGATGCCGTAATCGGCGAACAACTGCTTGGCCTGATACTCGTGGAAATTCATGCAACCACCTCGGGGGAGTGAGGAAAAACGCGGCGCCGAACGCCGGTGGGGCGCGTATTGTGATGAATCGCCGTGGCAAAAAAAAGTCCGCCGGGCCTTTGGGTCCATTCCCACGCAAAGACGCCGGCGGGCCCGGCCCACGCTCCCAAGCGGGCCCAACCGCTTGTATACTCGCGCCAGGGAGCGCATTGCGCAAAATATAAGGAAACTCCCGATCGTGGCCGTTGCTGCCGTCCAAACCCGCATCGCCGCCCGTTCCGCGGGCGGCTCCGAAGTGGTCGCGCGCGAGTTCTATTTCTTCAACCTGTTCCGCGTGCTCGAGGCGTTCATCATCGTCGCCTTGATGTTCAGCGCCTACGCGGTGGAATGGGTGAGCCTCGTGCATCCGCTGCTCGGCCGCGAAACGGCGGTCTTCTACCTGATCTTCGCCATTTTCGCGGCCGTGTTCGCCACGCGCGAAACGCGCTACTTCCGCGCATGGATAGACCTTTCGCTCGTCGTCGACATCCTCGCCTGCGCGCTGGCGATGTTCGCGATCCACCACCAGTTCATCAGTCTGGCGCTGCTGCTGCTGGTCAACATCGGCGGCGCGGCAACGTTGCTGCCAAGGCGCATGTCGTTCTTCTTCGCCGCGCTGGCGACGTTCGGCGTGTTCGCGCAGAACGTCTTCGGCAACCTGATCAACCAGGACAACCGCGAGATCCTCGAGGCGGGCATCTGCGGCCTGGCGTATTTCTGCGTCACCGGCCTGTGCGTGTTCCTCGGCCGGCGCATGCGCGACTCGGAGGCGCTGGCGAGCCGCCGCGGCAGCGACTTGCGCAACCTCGCCCAGATCAACGAACTGATCATCCGGCGCATGAAGACCGGCGTGCTCGTGGTCGACGGCGCCAACATCGTGCATCGCTGGAACGAATCCGCCGCCGCGCTGATCGGCAACCCCACCGACGGCCGCAACGATCTCGCCCGCATCGCGCCCGAGCTGTCGCGCCGCCTCTACCACTGGCGCACCTCGCGCAAGATCGACAACACCGCGATCTCGCTCGCCGAGGGCGCGCCCGAGGTGATCCCGCGCTTCACGCGCATGGCCGCGAACGACGACGAGAACGTGCTAGTCTTCCTCGACGACACCTCGCTCGTCTCGCGCCGCGCCGAGCAGCTCACGCTCGCTTCGATGGGCCGTCTCGCCGGCTCGATCGCGCACGAGATCCGCAATCCGCTCGCGGCGATCAGCTATTCGGCGCAATTGCTCTCCGAATCCGAATCGCTGGACCAGGCCGACCGGCGCATGATCGAGATCATCCGCAACCATGCCGGCCGCGTGAACGAGATCGTCGAGAACATCCTCCACCTCGCCCGGCGCGAGCGCTCGATGCCGGAGATCGTCGACCTCGTCGCCTGGGCCGAACGCTTCATCGCCGACTTCAAGGCGACGATCGACGTCGGCGCGAACACCGTCGCGTGCAAGCCGCAGCAGGCGAAGGTGGAGACGCTGGTCGATCCGAAGCAGTTGCATCAGGTCGTCTGGAACCTCGTGCAGAACGCGCTGCGCTACGGCCACGCGCCGGGCGAACCGGCACGCGTGAGCCTGACCGTGCGCCAGTCCACCGACCGCGGCCTGCCGATGCTCGACGTCGTCGACCGCGGCCCGGGCATCCCGGCCAAGGTCGCGGCGCAGATCTTCGAGCCGTTCTTCACCACTCACGAACTCGGCACCGGCCTGGGCCTGTACCTGGCGCGCGAGATGTGCGTGGCCAACCTCGCCACGCTGGAATATCTTCCGCTCGCCGGCGGCGGCAGCTGTTTCCGCGTCACCTTCCCGCCGCCGCCCATGCCGGCCTGAACGCCGGCGCGATTCGTCCGCCTCATTTCCGAACGACCGACCCCATGAGCCAACCCGCCGCCCTCATCGTCGACGACGAACGCGATATCCGCGAACTGCTCTCGATCACGCTCGGCCGCATGGGCCTCGTCGTGGACGCCGCCGCCGACGTGAGCCAGGCCAAGGCGCGCCTCGCCGAGACGCGCTACACGCTCTGCTTCACCGACATGATGCTGCCCGACGGCTCGGGCCTCGAGGTCGTCGAATGGATCGCGGCGAAATACCCGCAGACGCCGGTGGCGATGATCACCGCGCACGGCAACGTCGACGCGGCGGTCACCGCGCTCAAGGCCGGCGCGTTCGATTTCGTCTCCAAGCCGGTCGACATCGCCATCCTGCGCCGTCTCGTCCAGGCCGCGCTCAAGCTCGCCGAGGAAAAGAGCGCCGACGCGCCGAAGACCGACGCCTCGCGCCTGCTCGGCGACTCCCCCGCGATGACCCAACTGCGCGCGACGATCGCCAAGCTCGCGCGCAGCCAAGCGCCGGTCTACATCTCGGGCGAATCGGGCGTCGGCAAGGAGCTCGTCGCGCGCCTGATCCACGAACAGGGCCCGCGTTCCGCGGCGCCGTTCGTGCCGGTCAACTGCGGCGCGATTCCCTCCGAACTGATGGAGAGCGAATTCTTCGGCCACGTGAAGGGCAGCTTCACCGGCGCGGCGAGCGACAAGATCGGCCTGTTCCAGGCCGCCGCGGGCGGCACGCTGTTCCTCGACGAGGTCGCCGACCTGCCGACGCACATGCAGGTGAAGCTGCTGCGCGTGATCCAGGAAAAAGCCGTGCGCCCGATCGGCGGCCGCGCCGAACTGCCGGTCGACGTGCGCATCCTCTGCGCGACGCACAAGGATCTGGCCCGCCTCGTCGAGGCCGGCCAGTTCCGCCAGGACCTCTACTACCGCATCAACGTGATCGAGCTGCGCGTGCCGCCGCTGCGCGAGCGCCGCGAAGACGTGCCCAAGCTCGCCGCGCGTATCCTCGAACGGCTCGCGAAAAACTCCGGCGGCCCGCCTGCGCGGCTCACCCCGACCGCGCTCGATGCGCTGCTCAGGTACGCGTTCCCCGGCAACGTGCGCGAGTTGGAGAACGTGCTCGAGCGCGCCGTCGCACTGTGCGAAAACAACACGATCACCGACGACGACCTGCATCTCGTCACGCGCGCGCCGGCAACGGTTGCGCCGCCCGCGGCGATCGCCGCACCCGAGGAAGAGGACGACGACCCCAACGACAATGTCGCCGAGGGCGACCTCGACAGCTACATCTCGAACATCGAGCGCGAGGCGATCATGAAGGTGTTGCAGGAAACGCGCTACAACAAGACCGCGGCGGCGAAGAAACTCGGCATCACCTTCCGTGCCATGCGCTACAAGCTGAAGAAGCTCGGCATCGACTAGAACGCCCCATCCCGTCGTCATTCCCGCGAAAGCGGGACGGCGCGGTTCAAGACCATCGATGAACGCGGACCCCAAACGCCTTGCCGCCGAACAATTGCAGCAGGGCATCGCCAGACAGCGGACCGGGCAAAGCGCCGCCGCGCTGAGCCATTTCCAGCGCGCGGCCAAGCTCGATCCGGCCAATGCGCAGACCTGGCACCTGCTCGGCGTCTGCGCCCTGCAGACCGGCAACCCGGCGCTCGCGGCGAAGCACTTCCGCACCTGCCTGAAACTCGAGCCCGGCTCGGCCGAAACGCACAACAACCTCGGCGTCGTCCTGCGCCGGCTCGGCCGGCACGCGGAAGCGATCGAATCGTTCCGTGCGGCTCTTGCGATACGCCCCGACCACGCCAGCGCATCCTACAACCTCGGCCTCAGCCTCGAAGCGCTCAACGTACCCGGCGAAGCCGAAAAAATGTACCGGCAGGCGTTGCGCACGAGGGCGAACGACTTCAATGCCGCCAACGCGCTCGGCAGCCTGCTGCATCGCACGGGACGATCGGAAGAAGCGCTGCCACTGCTGCGGCTCGCGCGCCAGTTGCAGCCGGACAATGCGCACGCGAACGGCACGCTGGCGCAAGCGCTGATCGAGCGCGCGCGCGCGCGCGAGGCGCTCGGCCATGCGCAGACGGCGACGGCGCTCGAACCCGTCTTCGCGCCGTGGTGGGCGGTGCGCGGCAGGGCCGAACGCCTCGTGCACGACGTCGGCGCCGCGATCGTCTCGCTGCGCCGCGCGATCGAACTGGCTCCGGACGACTGGATCTCGCGCTGCGAACTCGGCCTCGCCCTCGCCGAAGCGGGCGAGATCGAGGAATCGCGCACGCTGCTGACGACGATGCAGGTCGGCGAACAGGTTGCGGAACGACTGCGTTGGACCGTGCTGTTGTCGCTGCCGTCCGTCTATGCCGACGAGGCCGGGATCGGCGCGGAGCGCGAGCGCTATGCGCGCGGCCTCGACGAGATCGACGCGAATCTGCGCCTCGACACGCCCGCGCAGCGTCACTACGCCTGCGAAGCCGCCTGCGGCGTCGCGCCGTTTCAGCTGGACTACCAGGCGCGCGACAACACGGCGCTGCATGGCCGCTTCGGCGACATCGTCACGCGGGTCATGCACGCAGCCGCGCCGCGGCTCGCACAGCCATGCGAGTGGCGCGCGCGCGCGCACGCCGGCCGCATCCGCGTCGGCATCGTCAGCAGCCACCTGATGCACCACACCGTATCGCGCTATTTCCGCAAGCTCATCGCCGGACTCAATCCCGCGCGTTTCGAGGTGCGCGTGTGGTACAGCGGCGAGACGCGCGATTTCAGCACCGAGTACATCGGCGCGCGCGTCGCCGCGTTCGAGCAGGTCGGCGAAGATGTCCTGTCCAGCGCGCAGCGCATTCGCGCCGTGCAGCTCGATGCGCTGATATATGCGGAGATCGGCATGGACCCGCGCCATCACGTACTCGGCGCGCTGCGGCTCGCGCCGGTGCAGGCCGTGCTGTATGGACATCCGGCGACGAGCGGGCTGGCGAACATCGACTACTTCCTCGGTGCCGACGCGCTCGAACCGGAAAACGCGCAGGCGCACTACTGCGAGAAGCTGGTGCGCCTGCCCGCGCTCGGCACCGTGCCCGAGCGACCGCCCGCAGCGGGCGACGGCGCCTGGCTCGACGCTTTCGCAGGCGCCGGGCCGATCACGCTGTGCCTGCAGAATCATCTCAAGCTTGCGCCGTCGTTCGATGCGGTGCTCGCGCGCATCGCGCAGCGCAGCGGTGCGCGCATCGGCTTCTTCGTACGCAATACCGGCGTCGCCCAACGCTTCCGCCGGCGCATCGAGGCGACGTTCGCGGCGCACGGCCTCGATCCGGCACGCGCGCTGGCGTTTCTGCCGGCGAAGAAGCACGAGGACTATCTCGGCGCCGTTGCGCGCGCGACACTGATCCTCGACACGCCCGGCTTTTCCGGCGGCGCGACCAGCCTCGACGCGTTCAGCGCAGGCGCGCCGGTGCTGACCTGGAAGGGGGCAATGGCGCGCGGTCGGCAGACCCAAGGCATGCTCGCGCTCATGGGCGTCGACGGACTCATCGCCGCGGACGACGACGACTACGTCGACAAGGCCGTCGCGCTGCTCGCCGACGAATCGCATCGCGCAGCGCTGCGCGCGCAGATCCTCGCACGCAATGCCGTGCTGTTCGAGGACAACGGCGTCGTCGCCGCGCTCGAGGATTTTCTCGACGCGGCGACTCGCCAAGCCGCAGAAAACTAGCGCGGCAGATCCAGGGCCGCAGTCAGGTCACCCATCGGCGCCATGCCGTTGGCTTTCAGCGACGCATCGCGCAGTTCGATGCCCGGCAGCGGTTTAAGCCCGAAGCGATGGTTGATCAGGCGCTGGATCGAACCGGTGTCGTATTGCGTGTGATCGACATAGCCGCGCTTGGCGAACGGCGAGACGATGATCGCCGGAATGCGCAGGCCCGGTCCCCAACGATCGCCCTTCGGCGGTGCGACGTGGTCCCACCAGCCGCCGTTCTCGTCGTAGGTGACGACGACGACCATGTTCTTCCACTGCGGACTTTTTTCCAGATGCGCGATCACGTCGGCGATGTGCCCGTCGCCGGCGCTGACAGTCGCGTAGCCCGCGTGCTGGTTGAGATTGCCCTGCGGCTTGTAGAACGCCACCTGCGGCAGCCTGCCGGCATCGATGTCGGCGAGGAACTTCGCGCCGTCCATGCCGCCGTCGCGCAGATGTTCGGCGCGCGCCGGTTTGCCGGGCGCATAGTTCGCGTAATAGTTGAACGGCTGATGGTGGTACTGGAACGCGATCTTCGCGAGTTCCTTGCCCTCGTCGAGCGCGACCTGCCATGCGCCAGAATACCAGGCCCAGCTCACGTTCGCCGCGCTCAGCCGCTCGCCGATCGTTTCCGCGACCTGCGGACTCAGCGTGTTGCGCTTGTCCGCATCGGCGAAACGCGGATCGCCGCCCTTGGCCGCCGTGTTGCCCGAGGGCTGGTACGGCGGCTGCATCGTGTTGACCGCGTAGAAGTCCGGCGTCAAGGTGGCGTAGCGCACGTATTTCGGCGGGCCGTCGAGCGCGGATTTGGGACTGCGCGGATCCATGCGCAACGCCGTACCGGCATCGTTCACTTCGGACACGTTGCCGCGGTAGCTCTCCGGATCGGCCTGGGTCTTGAAACCGAACGGCGCGCAGGCGCAGATCAGGTACTGGTGATTGAGGAACGACGAACCGAACGCGCCATGGAAGAAATCGTCGGCCAGAGTATACTTTTGCGCAATCTTCCACATCGCCATCTTCGAGCCGTCGAAATGGCCCATCGTCTCGCCGCCGGCGTCGCTGATCGCGGCGAACATGTCGTTCTTGCCGCCGTCGATCTGCATCTGCTGGTTGTAGAACGCGTGGATCAGATCGTGCAGCTGATAGTCGAGCGTGACGGCGTAACCGTTCGGATCGTCGAGCGCATACGGCCGGTTGGGCCGGCCGCGCGTCGCCTCGGACGGAATATGCCTGGGGTCGGACGCCGTCGTCAGCGCGTTCGGCACGGGCGGCAACTCCTTCAACACGCTGCCGTCGCGGTCGCGCTGCAGGTACTGCTCGGGCTTCAGGTTCTGCAATCCGTTCGCGCCAGGGAAGTAGCCATAGAGGTTGTCGAAGCTGCGGTTCTCGGCGTAGATCACGACGATGGTGTCGATCGCCGCGAGGCGCGGATCGGTGAACGCGGATTCGTGCTTCGCCGCAGACACAGGCGCAATCGCTTTCGGCACCGAAGTCGTCTGGCAGGCCGTCAGCGCGACCAGCGCGACGGCGAGTGGAAGTTTCTGGATCTTGAACATGGGACGTCACCTCGGTTCGATCGTTCTGCGGCAAAATGGTCGCATGTGCCGACTTGTTTGTGTACTTCTTGCCACAATCGCGAGCGCAACAACCGCCTTGCGCGCCGACGCCGGTGCAGCGATGGCCTGGGCGCAGGCGCGCGAACGCGCCAGCCTGCTGCGCGCGGCGGGACGCGCGATCTTCTTCGATCCCGCCCTCTCCGCCTCCGGCAGACAGTCCTGCGCGAGCTGCCACGATCCCGCGCGCCGCTACAACCCGCCGAACGCGCGCGACGTGCAGATGGGCGGCCCCGCGCTGCGCGACCCGGGCCTGCGCGCGCCGCCGACGCTGACCTATCTCGACCGCGCGCCGCCTTACGACAACCATCACTACGATTCGGAAGACGAAGCCGACAACTCGATCGACAACGGCCCCACCGGCGGCCTGACCTGGGACGGCCGCGTCGACACCGGCGCCGCGCAGGCGGCGATTCCTCTGACTTCGGCGTTCGAAATGGCGAACACGCAGGCCGGCGTCGCGCGCACCGCGCGCCACGCGCCGTGGGGCGCACTGCTGCGCAAAGCGCTCGGCAAGGGCGCTCTCGACGACGACGAACGCGCCTTCGCCGCGATCGCGCGCGCCCTCGGCGCATTCGAGGAAGACGCCGACGAATTCGCGCCCTACACGAGCAAGTACGATGCCTACCTGACCGGCCATGCGCAACTGAGCGCGCAGGAGCAACGCGGCCTCGCCCTGTTCAACGACGAACGCAAAGGCAACTGCGCGCAATGCCATCTCTCCCAACGCGGACTCGACGGCACGCCGCCCGCGTTCTCCGACTACGGCCTGATCGCGCTCGCCGTGCCGCGCAACGCCAACATCATGCGCAACCGCGACCCGGCCTTCTTCGACCTCGGCGCCTGCGGCCCCGAGCGCAAGGACAAAATCGGCCAAGCCGACTACTGCGGCCTGTTCCGCACGCCGACGCTGCGCAACGTCGCACTGCGGAGTACATTTTTCCACAATGGGAAATTCCACGACTTGCGCGACGTCGTCGAGCTCTACCTCACGCGCGACATCACGCCGGAACGCTGGTACGGCAAGGACGCGAGCGGCAAGACCGTGCCTTACGACGACCTGCCCGCGCGATACCACGCCAACATCAATCGCGACCCACCGTTCGACGACCAGCACCCCGGTGCAACGCCGCGCATGAGCGACAGCGAAATCGACGATGTCGTCGCCTTTCTGAAGACGCTGACCGACGGCTGGCTGAAGTCCAACCCGTATCGCGAAGAACGGGAACGTGCCAATTCGAATCCCATACAGACGAGAAACTTGCGCTGAGCTGCGCCGAACCGATGCTATTCGTGCAGCGTCGCGCTTCCGACCACGGGCTTGCCGTCGCGCAACTCGAAGCGGAACTCGTAGTCGAGGCTGAAAGGCAAGGTTTCATCGAGTGTTTGCTGCGAATCGGTGATGCTGCCTTCCGCGTCCTTCACCTCTTTCCATGCCACGTGCCGCAGCGGCGAATAGCGCCAATGCGATACCGCGCCCCGAACCGCCGAATCGAACTCGGGCGCACGTGAGCCGTCCGGCTGAACGCGCACCTCGCCAACCTTGCCTTGCTTGTCCACGATCAGCTTCGCGCGCACGAACACAGGCGGTAAATGCTGCGCGATCAAACCCGGCGGATATTGCGGCGAAGGAGTGTCCAGCAGCGTCGGCGTCGAATAGTTTTCCTCGTCGTTTTTCTCCTCGTACCGCGCCTCGCCCGGCGTGGCGACGGCGCGATACGCCACCCGGGTTTCGGGTGGCGTATCGACGGGACGAACGGCCTGGTGGCATGCGGCGACCAGCGCATACGCCAGCAAAAGCGATGTGCGCGAGTGCTGCGACAATATCCTTCCTGCAATCGGCACCGCTCAGCTCGCAGCACCGGTAACGACGATCGCTTCGAGCTTGTGCACGGTTTCAGGATAGGCCGTCGGCGACGGCGGGATACGTCCGGAAGACACCTCCGTCGCGTCGCCTTCGATGCGGAACTGCATCGGCACGAGCGCTTCGCTCTCGACCGGCCTTCCGTTCTGCGTCGCCGGGTTGAACTGCCACGATTTCAGCGCAGAAATCGCGGTCTCCTTCAATCCCAGCGCCGAAACTGGCATGGCCTGATCGACGTAGGCATCGGCCACATTGCCGTTCGCATCGATGCGTGCGGGAGGTACAAGGTGCCCGCGATCTTCGCGGCGATGGCTTCCCGCGGATACGCCGGCGGCCGTATCTTGCGATAACTGACGCCGGCATCCGCAGGAGCCTGCTGCGACTGCGGTACCGGAGCGTCGCCCTCGTCGGTGAGCACGAAATCCACCGGTACGAGCACTTCGCCGCCGACGGGCATGCCGTCTTTCATACCGGGGTTGTAGCGCCATTGCATGGCCGTGGCGATGGCCGCGTCGGCGAGCACGTGCGCGGTTTCTTCGGGCTTCACGCTCTGCACTTCCGCCGAAGTCGGCATGCCGTGCTCGTCGACCGCAACCTTCAAGATCACCTTGCCGGTAACATGGTTGCGCACGGCCTCGGGCGGATACTTGGGCGGATACATGCGGCGATAACTCAGATTCTCCGAGGGCGCCGTATCGGGAACCTTGTGCATCGTGAGCTCGAGCTCGAAGCCCTGTGCAAAGCCATCGTTGCCTACCTTGACTGCCGCGAGCCCGGTGGGAGACACACCAACGCCCGGGAGATTCATTGCAGCACTTCCGCCCACCCGCACAGCGGCCTGCTTACCGTCGACCACGACAAGGCTGGGTTTGCCGATCACCGCACCGTTATGCTTGATCGTGCCGTCGAATTCGATCGTGCCGTCGCCCAGATCTTTGGCAACGCCTTCCAGATCGTAGGTTTCGTTGCCGCGGCGAGCGGAAACCCCGAATACCTCGCCAAATCGGTTGAGAACCGTAAAGCTCCTGTCCTGCGCGCTATGAACAATGACATCGCCGTCGAAAGTGGTGGTCCAACCGTCGCTCGTCGAGTCGGCGCTTTGTTGACCGGCCGCCTTGGTAGCAGCGACGCGCACACCATCGATGACCAGCACGAAATCGGTTTGCACCATTGCGGAAGCCGACACCTGGTCCGGCATTTTCGTCGCCCGGGCCTGCGTTGCGGGAGCACTGCCCGGCTGCGCCGCCCAGCTCGCATAGCCCGCACCGAACACCAACGCGACGATCGCCGCGCTTGCCAACGCGCGTCGCGCACCTGTCATTGCCGGAAACTTCAACATCGCAATTCGCTCCTTCAAGGGATGGCTCGAGGGCCAATGACAACCGACCGGGAGTCGCAGCTCCTGCCGCGACTCGCCGACCCGTTGCGCCTTCAACATCGCGACGGCATAGCACCGGCGCGCTTCCGGAAAACGGGACATCACGGCCGCGTCGCAGGCGATTTCCTGGTCGAAACGGAAGCGCGATGCGGCAAAGTGGAAAAGTGGATTGAACCAGTTGAGGCAACGCAACAGCGCGGCGAGCGCATTGATCTGCGCATCGCCGCGCACGAGATGCGTGCGCTCGTGGGCGAGCACGAGTTCGCGCTCCTGCCGCGTGTAGCGCGATTCGAAATCGCTGGGCACGACGATGCGCGGGCGCAAGGCGCCGACCAGCGCCGGACATCCGTCCGTCGCCTGCGCGCGCAGCGCACCGTGGTCGTCGATGCTGAGCGCGCCGAGATTCTTCAGGTAGCGGCGCTGCTGGCGCACGAACACGGCGACGAGCGCGAGCGCGCCGGCGGCCCACAGCGCGAGCAGCCACGGCTGCCAATCGAAGGAGGCAGCTTGCGCAACCGCGGCCTGCAGTTCGATCGTCGCGGAAGACGATGGCGCAGACGGCGCAATCCGCAGCGCCGGAATCAGCGGCCGCACCGGCGCCGGCAGCAGCGTCGCCAGCATGGCGACCGGCACGAGCACCCATAACCGATACGCAAACGCGGCGCCGAGCCGGCGTCGCGCCGGCACGCGCACGGCCAGCACGAGAGCGAGGGCGAGACCCGCGGCGAGCGCGCCGCGGCCGAGAGCCATGAGCAGGTCATGCGTCATCGTCGAGCTCCTCGATCAGCCGCTTGAGTTCGGCGAGATCCTTCTTGCTCAGCTTGCCGCTCTCGGAGAAGTGCGCGACCAGCGGCGCGACGCGACCGCCGAACAGGCGGTCGATCAGGCCTTTGCTTTCGCTGTGCACGTAGTCGGCGCGCTTGAGCCGGGCGCTGTAGAGATAGCGCTTGCCGTCGCGCACGGCGCCGACCGCACGTTTCTTGAGCAGGCGATTGAGCAGGGTCTTGATCGTCGCTTCCTGCCAGTCGGTCGTATCGGCGAGCGCGGCGACGACCTCTTCCGCGCTGAGCGGCGCGCGGCTGCGCCAGAGCACGTCCATCACCACGCTTTCGGCATCGCTGATCGGCATTGCACTCTCCAATTACATTCGTAATTGATATAAAGATTACATGCGTAAATGGAGAAGTCAAGTCCCGGCGCGACAAGCCATGTGCGGTTACAATCGCGGCCTGCCACGGGAAAGCGTCCATGCCATACACTCCGATCCTCGCCACGCTCGGCTACGTGCTTTCGCCGGACCGCAGGCGCGTGCTGATGATCCACCGCAACGCGCGCGCGGGCGACCATCATCTCGGCAAGTACAACGGCCTCGGCGGCAAGCTCGAAGCGGACGAGGACGTCGTCGCCGGCATGCGCCGCGAGATCATGGAGGAAGCCGGCATCGACTGCCTCGACATGCACCTGCGCGGCACGATCAGCTGGCCCGGCTTCGGCAAGCACGGCGAGGACTGGTTCGGCTTCGTCTTCGTCGTCACGCGCTACACGGGCACGCCGCTGGAGCGCAATGCCGAAGGCACGCTGGAATGGGTGGACGTCGAGAAAATTCTCGACCTGCCGTTATGGGAGGGCGATCGCCATTTCCTGCCGCTGGTGTTCGATACCGATGCGCGCGCGTTTCATGGCGTGATGCCGTATCGCGACGGGCGCATGCTGGGCTGGGCGTGCAGCCGCGTGTGAATGCGGCGCCGCAGGAGCACGACTCATCAAGCTTTTTTGCTCTTGTCGTCATTCCAGCTTTCGCTGGAATGACGAGCTAAAGAACCAGCGATGAACCGCTGCTGCTATTTCACCAACGGGCTTTTCAGCAACGGCGGCTTCACCGTGCTGCTGCGGTCGTCGCTGGCGGTGAGTTCCTCGAACAGCAGCGGCGGGATGAGGAACGTGATCTGCTTGTCGCCGAAGCTTCGCGCATACAGCGCGGGCGTATCGCCGACGCCGACGACAGTGCGGAAATCGCGCAGGTCGACGTTGCCGAGGCGCACATTGCGCACCGGCACGCTGTGCCCGTCGGCATAGTGCAGCGTGGCGCGCAGCACGATCTCGCCCTGGCCGCCGCTGCCGAGCCACGTCGGCGGGCTGCCGGCGACGAGGCGCTGCAGCGCGTCGTTGCTCAGCAGGCGCTCGACTTCGAGCGCATACGGCAGTTCGGCGTCGTGCGCGGCGCGCGCGAGTTCGCCGCGCAGCGCGGCTTCGGTCTTCGGACGTTCGCTCGCCAGTTCCAGCGTCGAGCCGGCGGCGATGCCGCCGCGGCTGTTGCCCGCGCTGCAGTGCTTGCCGACCGGCGCGCGCGTGCAGAGCAGTTGCTTGAGGCGACCGTTGACGATGAGCGGTTTCTTCGTCGCGGCCACGCCTTCGTCGTCGACGCGGAACGCGGACAGCAACGCCTGACCGTCGAACTGCATGCGCAGCGGATCGTCGTCGACCGACACGCCGGGCGGCAGCACGGGCGAGCCGATGCGGCGTTCGAAGCTGCCGCCGACCGCGCTGATCGCCTGATTGGAATACTGGCGCGGCGCGGGCCAGAGCTGCGGCGCGAAATAACCGCCGAACAGGTTGCCCGCGGCGTCGCCGGTGAACAGCACGGGGCCGGTGTAGTCGTCGCTCAGGCGCACGGCGCGGCGCTGTTCGCCGACGCGCCGGGCGAGCGCGCGCAGGCGCGCGGCGAGGTCGGCCTGCGCGGGCAGTGCGGCGAGATCGCTCGCGGACAACATGTCGTAATCCCACACCGACAGGCCATCGTCCGCGCGGGCGCGCGCGGCGGCGCCGAACTGCACTTCGGGCACGCGCTTGGCGACGCGCGTGCCTTCGCTGTTGGCGAACCAGCTGTGGCGCACGCGCTGCGACAGCCACACCTGCGATTGTTCGAGGTCGCTGCACTCGGCGAACACGCGCGAGAGTTCGCGCAGCTTCGCTTCGGCGGCGGCGCGGTCGAAGCGCACGGGCGCGGCGGCGGCATCGACTTCGTGCAGCGCCGGCACCGGCGTCTGGTCGCTCTGGCGGTCGGGCTCGTCGTGCGCGGCGAGCACGCCGCGCTTGGCGGCGAGGTCCTCGACCGCGCGCTTGTAGGCCGCGTCGGTGGCGAGCCACAGCGCTCGGCGAATGCCTTCATAGTCGTCCTCGACCGGCAATTCGACGTAGATCGGCGCACGTCCGGCCATGCGGCTGGAATCGAGATGCGCGTCGCCGACGCGCACGTCGACGCGCGCATAACGCCAGCCGCGCTCGCCGGAAAAGCCGACCGCGCCGAGCGAGGCCTGCACGTCGAGCATTTCGACCCGCTCGACCTGATAGGCGATGAAATACGGCCTGGCCTCGCCGGGCAGCTGCAGGCTTCGCATCGAGCGCTGCATTTCGTCGCTCATCGCGCGCTGCACGGCGTCGGCCCGCGCGAGCCCGGCGCAGACGAAAAGGACGGCAAAGGCAAGAAACGACCTTTTCATCTCAGCGCCCCTCCGCGTCCGGCGCCGGCAGGATCGGCGGGCGATCCTGCGACTTCGGCTTGCGCTGCACTTCGACGCGGCGGATCAGCAGGTCGGGCGCCACGGTCGACACGGGCACGAAGCCGGACTCGGCGCCGCACCAGCCGTGGAACACGCCGAAACGCCCGTCGCCGGCCTCGAGCTCGGCGAGCAAGGTCAGCGGCGTGCCGACGAGGTCGACGCCGCGCACGAGCTCCTCGCGGCCGTCGGGGTACAGGCGGTAGACCATCGTCGGCAGCAGCTTGGCGCCGCCGGTGCCGGCGCGCGCGGTTTCGGTGAAGCCGCCGTCGAGATCGCGGATGATGAGGCCCCAGGGTTTGCCCTGTTCGGCGATTTCGGCAAGCAGTTTTTTCTTGAGCGCGTCGTAGTCGATCGGATTTTCCACGTCGACGATCATGTTCGATTGCCGCGACACGGGCCGGAACCCGGACTGCGAACGGCCGTGGCCGTTCGAGTGGGCGAAGCCGTCGACCGGCGTGCGCCCGAGCAGGAAATTCTTCAGCACGCCGTGTTGGACCACGGCCACCGGCCGCGCGCGCACGCCTTCGTCGTCGGCCGCGTAGCCGCCCATCAGCGCCTGTCCCGCGAATTCGGCGCGGGTCGGATCGAACGCGATCGAGATCGATTCGGGCAGGATGCGTTCGCCGAGTTTCTTCTTGAACGTCTGCGCGTCGTTCTCGTCGCGCAGGCGATGCGCTTCGAGGCGATGGCCGACGACTTCGTGGAAGAACACGCCGGCCGCGCGGTTGTCGAGGATGGCCGGGCCTTCGTAGGCCGGGATCACGGGCGCGTCGCGCAGCGCCTTGAGGTCGGCCATGAGCTTCTCGACCGCGGCGAGCACGGTCGCGTCGTCGGGCAGCGCGTCGGGCCGGCTGGCGACGAAACGCACCATGCCCGGCAAGTCCATGCCATCGGCGGCCTTGGTCGCGGCGGCGACGTCGAGCAGGTAGGTCAGCTCCGCGTGGCGCACGCGCGTGCCTTCGCTGTTGGCGAGCCAGCGCGTGGTGCGCGCGACGGTGAGGCCGGCGCGCGCGTTGTAGATCTTCGCATCGCGCTTGAACGGGGCGCTATAGGCCTTCACCTTCTCGCGCCAGCGGTCGAGATCGATCGCGTAGTCGAGCTTGGGCTCGATCAGTTCGAGCTTGCCTTCGCGGCTGAAATCGTCGGACTTGTCCTCGGCCGCGGTCTGCACCGCGGCGTCGGCCCTGGCTTTCGACAATTCCTCGACCGTGCGCCAGTAGGCGCCGTCGGTCGCGCTCCAGATTTCCGCGCGCATCGCGCGCACGTCGTCGTCGAGGCCGATGCGCGCGGTCGCATTGCCGCGCGCGTAACCCGGCAGGTTGCCGGGCTGGTTGTCGGATGCGCCCGCGTGCGTGTTGTCGAAGGCGTAGCTGCCGGTGCGCAATTCGACGTTGAGCGAGCGCACGTGCATCGAGGACGAATTGGTCAGCGTGCCGAATTCGGCGTTGACGCCGATCTGTTCGTCGTCGTTGATGCGGTAAGCGATGAAATACGCCGGCATCGCGGCCTTGAAATACGCGGCCTGCGAGCGTGCGAGTTCCGCGCCCATCGCGTCGAGCACGGGATCGCTCGCGGCCTGCGCGACGGCGGCGAGGCACAGCGTCGAAGCGGCGAACGCGAAACGGACAACGGATTTCATCAAAGCGCCTCCCTGCGAGGATCGAGGATTGGAAAGCCGCCGCGATGGTACACGGTTCCCCGCGACGGGAACGGCGCGAATCCGGCCGGTTCCGGCGGCGCAGCGCATTTTCTTCGTTTCCCCTGCGCGCAACACGGGGGAAGCTATCGTGAAGCGACCGCAGGGAGAGCTTCTACCGGCGCGTACGTGCAAACCGCGCCTTTGCCTTACTTCAGGTTTTTCACCGTATCGGCCACCGCGATCGCGGTGATGTCGAAATACGCATACAGCGCCTCGGCCGGCGCCGACGCGCCGAAGCGGTCGAGGCCGACCACCGCACCGTCGAGGCCGACATATTTACGCCAATACGAGGTGACGCCCGCCTCGACCGCGACGCGCTTGCGGCACCACGACGGCAGCACGCCTTCGCGATAGGCGAGCGGCTGGCGATCGAACACCTCGGCGCACGGCATCGAGACCACGCGCACGTGGATGTTCGCCTGCGCGAGCATGCGCATCGCGTCCATCGCGACGCCGACTTCCGAGCCCGTCGCGATCAGGATCGCGTCGAACTTCGCGCTGGCCGGATCGCTGAGCACGTAGCCGCCGAGGCCGATCAAGCCTACCTGCTCGTCGTCGCGTTGCTGGTGCGGCAGATTCTGGCGCGAGAACACGAGGCACGACGGCCCTTCCGCGCGCTCGATCGCCGCCTTCCACGCGACCGCGCTCTCGACCGCATCGCACGGACGCCAGACGCGGTTGTTCGGGATCAACCGCAGGCTTGAAATATGCTCGACCGGCTGGTGCGTCGGGCCGTCCTCGCCGAGGCCGATAGAGTCGTGCGTGTAGACGTGGATCGCGCGCGTCGGGATCAGCGCCGACATGCGCACCGCGTTGCGCGCATAATCGGAGAACACGAGGAAGGTGGCGTCGTACGGGATAAAGCCGCCGTACAACGCGAGGCCGTTGCTGATCGCGGTCATGCCGAACTCGCGCACGCCGTAGTGCACGTAGTTGGCCCTGGCGTCGTTCGACTGCACGTCCTTCGAGCCCTTCCAGATTGTCAGGTTCGACGGCGCCAGGTCCGCCGAGCCGCCGATCAGTTCGGGCAACAGCGGACCGTAGGCGTCGAGCGTCATCTGCGAGGCCTTGCGCGAGGCGACGACCAGGCCGTCCTTCTGCAGCTTGGCGATGAATGCGTCGGCCTGCACGTGGAAATCGGCGGCCAGCTCGCCCTTGATGCGGCGCTCGAACTCGGCGGCCAGTTCGGGATGCAGCTTCTTGTACTTCGCGAAGTTCTCGTTCCACGCCGCTTCGGCCGCCGCGCCTTTCGCCTTCGCATCCCAACCTTGGTAGATCTCGTCGGGCACGACGAACGGCGGATAGTTCCAGCCGAGATTCGCGCGCGCCGCAGCGACTTCGTCCTTGCCGAGCGGCGCGCCGTGTGTCGCCTCGGTGCCCTGCTTGTTCGGCGCGCCCCAGCCGATGATCGTCTTCGCGATCACCAAGGTTGGCCTGTCGGTGTCCTTGCGCGCCTGCTCGAGCGCCGCCGCGATCGCGGTCGGTTCGTGGCCGTCGATCGGGCCGATCACTTCCCAGCCGTAGGCCTCGAAGCGCTTGCGCGTATCGTCGGTGAACCAGCCGTGCACTTCGCCGTCGATCGAGATGCCGTTGTCGTCGTAGATCGCGATCAGCTTGCCGAGCTTCCATGTGCCCGCTAGCGAACAGACCTCGTGCGAAATGCCCTCCATCAGGCAGCCGTCGCCGAGGAAGACGTAAGTATAATTGTCCACAATGCCGCAATCGGCCCGGTTGAAGCGCGCCGCGAGCACGCGCTCGGCGAGGGCGAAACCGACCGCATTGGCGAGACCCTGGCCGAGCGGCCCGGTCGTCGTCTCGATGCCGGGGAATTCGCTCGCCTCGGGATGGCCCGCGGTCTTCGAGTGCAGCTGGCGGAACTTCTTGAGCTGGTCGATCGGCAGGTCGTAGCCGGTCAAATGCAGCAACGAATACAGCAGCATCGAACCGTGGCCGTTCGAGAGCACGAAGCGGTCGCGTCCCGGCCATTTCGGATTGGCCGGATTGTGCCGCAGGAAATCGCCCCACAGCACCTGCGCGATGTCGGCCATGCCCATCGGCATGCCCGGATGGCCGGAATTGGCCGCCTGGACGGCATCCATCGACAACGCACGGATGGCATTGGCTAGTTCCTTGCGACTGGGCATGGCTCGGGCTCGCTCGATCGGTTGGGGAAAGACGTGTATTGTCGCCGATACTCGCGCGCCTTGTCGCGCCCGGTTGTGCTCGTCATTCCGGCGCAAGCCGGACTACGCAAGCAGGATGCTGGAGCTAACATTCGTGGGGTGAATGGCCCGGAGGGTACGCGGCAGGGCTGCCGCGTGTAATCCAGCATCTTTTTTGATCTTGTGTTTTTAGAGCCAAAGCTTCCACTCGTCCTGCGGACGAGCGGGTCACTTTTTCTTCAACAGCGAAGAAACCAAATCAATTTCCTTTCGCGCGAGGCGCGCGCAAGGAACCAAAAAGACGCCGCCCCCGACACCGCACCTCGCGATAGAGCCGCGAGGTGCCCTGCGCTTCTCGGCGGCGGCGGGCCGGCGCGAACTCGCGCATCCCTGCGCTCGGACATGCGCGCCTTTCCCCCGCCGCCGCCTGCGATGCTCGGTGCGGTGAAGGGGGAGGAAGATCAAGAGCAAAGAGCAACGGCGAAAAGCAAAAGTCTTTGCTTCCCCCGCTCGCGGGGGAAGCTGTCGCGAAGCGACTGAAGGGGGCGCTCGTGATCTTGCCTTTGATCTTCGGGTCCCCGTTTGCCGCGGCGAGGGCGGACCGGAAATGTCCGCAAGGATCGGGCGCTACGCCGCCTGTTCGAGCAGCGGCGGCAACGGACAATGCAGCGCCGCGCAGATCGCGCGCAACAGTTCGGCCTCGCTGACCGCGACCATGCCGTCGGCGCCGACCGCGCGCGTGAGTCCGCGCACGAGCAGTTCCTTGCCGGCGGGCATGAGCCGGTCGAGCTTCGGCAGCGCGGCGTCCAACGCGCGCACGAAATCCTCGGGCGGCGCATACGCTGCGTTGGCATCGGGCAGCACTTCGTGCATGCCGAGCTTGAAAGCGCGCTCGGCTTCGGCCGCGTCGTCGTTGCCGTAGCGCGCGATCGTGGCGATCACGTCGGCGATCTCGGCGGCGCAGTCGGGCAGCCGGCCGCTGCCGGCCGCGTTCGTCTTCGCCGGATCGAGCGCCTCGATCACCTGGATCGAGACCAGCGTGGCGAGGCAGTATTCCTCGAGCTGGACGCGGCCGTCGGCCTGGATGAGCTGCTTGAGCACGATGACGAAGGTTTGCAGTTCGCCGCGTGTGCGCCGGCGCAGCGCGGGAAAGGCAAGCTGCGCCAGCGGCAGGCGCTGCATCGGATGCAGGTTCGCGATGCCGCCCGCGATTTCCTCGATGCCGGTGCGCGCATCGGCGCCGGAGTACTTTTCGACGAGGGCGAGCTGCTTGGCGCGCACGTCGTCGTCGGCATCGAGCGCGAGCGCAAGCACGACCTGCGGCGCGCGCTCCGCCGAATACGCACAGGCGCGCAGCGTATCGTCGATCGTGGTATGGATCGCGCTTGCGGCGCGATAGTCGTCCTGGCCCGGATGGGCGACCTGGATGACGACCTTTTTCGGCGACAGCGCGACGACGGCGCCGGCCGGCGGCAGCATGTCGGCAGGCGCGGCGGAATCCCCCGCGGAACGCACGCGCGTGCCCGCGGGCGCGAGGCCGGAGATCGAGACGTCCGCGCCGTCTGCGTCGAACGCCTGCATCGGCGCGCTCCACGCCCTGGCGATTTCCTCGAGTTCGCGCGGATCGAAGCGCGGGTCGATCGCGAGGATGCGCTTGTGCAGCGGCGGGTGCGTGGCGAACAGCGCGGAGTAGCCGACGCCGTCGCCGAAGAACATATGCGCGGCTTCCTCGCGTTCGGGCGTCTGCAGTTTCGAGCCTTCGACGAGCCCGGCGATCTTCTTCAACGCGCCGGCGATGCCCTGCGACTGGCGCGTGAACTGCACGGCCGAAGCGTCGGCCAGGTATTCGCGCTGGCGCGACACGCCGGCCTTGATCAGGCGGCCGAAGAACAGGCCGATCGAGCCGATCACGAGCAGCGCGGCGCCGAGGAACACCTGCCAGTTGGAATCGCGGCTGCGGCCGCTCCATTGCAGCATCTTGCCGCCGACGATGCCGATCACGAGGATGCCGAACAGCACGCCCATGAGGCGGATGTTGAGGCGCATGTCGCCGTTGAGCACGTGGCTGAACTCGTGCGCGATGACGCCTTGCAGCTCGTCGCGCGTGAGCTTGTCGAGGCAGCCGCGCGTGACCGTGACGGCGGCGTCGGACGGCGTGTAGCCCGAAGCGAATGCGTTGATGCCCGGTTCGTTTTCGAGCACGTAGATTTCGGGCACCGGCACGCCCGAGGCGATCGCGATCTCCTCGACGACGTTGCGCAGGCGCTTGTAGGCGAAATTGCCGGCGAGCGCCGGATCGTGCGGATCGATCAGCGTCGCGCCGAGCTGGCGCGCGACCACGCCGCCGCCCGCGCGCAGCGTCGAGATCTTGTACAGCATCGCCAGCCCGATCACGCCGAGGACGACGATCGAGGTGACGACGAGTACGCCCGTGCGCGGCGAAGCGGCCGCCCGGTACGCATGCTGGTGACCGCCGTCCATCGCGCCGAACGCGAGCGCGACGACCAGGTCCACCGCCGCGACGATGCAGATCACCGCGAGCGCGAACAGCACGAGCATGCGCCGCGTCTGCGCGCGGGCGCGTTCCTGCTGGGCGAAGAAGGTCACGGGAGCGTCGTGATTGGTAATTGGTGATTCGTGATTCGATGGAGCGAAAAACCGGCGCCGATCGTGAAGCGAAGTCTTCTACGAATCACGAATCACCCGTCACGAATCACGGCTTTCAGGAGAACGACACCTTCGGCGCCTGCCGCGCCTCGGGCTTTTCGATTTCCAGCGGCGTCGCCGGCGCGAAGGCGAACGTGTTGGCGATGATCGAGTTCGGGAACACTTCGCGCTTGTTGTTGTAGAACAGCACGCCGTCGTTGTAGGCCTGGCGCGCGAAGGCGACCTTGTTCTCGGTCGAGGTCAGCTCCTCGGAGAGCTGCATCATGTTCTGGTTGGCCTTGAGGTCGGGATACGCCTCGGCGACCGCGTTGAACTTGAGAAGCGCCTGCTGCAGCTGCGTCTCCGCGCCCGACAGCGCCTGCATCGCCGACGGATCGCCCGGGTTCGCCTTGGCCGCCGCGAGGCCGTTCATCGCGGCGCCGCGCGCGGCGACCACGGCCTGCAAGGTGTCGGCCTCGTGCTTCATGTAGGCCTTGGCGGTCTCGACGAGGTTCGGAATCAGGTCGTAGCGGCGCTGCAGCTGCACGTCGATCTGCGCGAACGCGTTCTTGTAGCCGTTGCGCGCGGTGACCAGGCCGTTGTAGATGCCGACCAGCCAGAAACCGACGACGACGATGACGGCCAGCAGAATCAGTGCGGACATAACATCTTCCCCAAGGTTTGGCGCTAGAATGGCGCCCCGTGCGAAACAGCATAGCACGGGCTTTTGTTCGGATTGCGCCCGCGCGAGAACGAAGAACGAACGCACGGAGCACGACCCGATGAACACGACATGGCATTTCGATCGTACGCGCTGCTGATCCTCGCGGCGCTGAGTTTCGCCCCGGCTGCGCTGACGGCCGCGGAGAAGACGTCCCACCCGGCAACGAAGAAATCCGCCGCCATCCCGACGGCCACGAAAAAGCCCGTCGCGGCATCCGCGAAGACCGCCGCAAAAACCGCCAAGGCGAAAACGATCGCCAAGCGCGCGCCGGCCGGCGTGGCCACCCCCGAGGAAGCCGAGTCGGACGACATCGCGCCCATCGTCAGGAGCGGCGTCACGCATGCACCTGGCGACGCGGTGGCCGCGGTCGCCGATTTCGGCCGTCTGCTCGACAAGGTCGAGGAAGGCGACCGCATCGCCGGCCTCGCCGTCGCCGTGGTCAAGGACGACAAGGTGCTGCTCCAGCGCGGCATCGGCTATGCCGACGCGAAGGCCGGGCTCAAGGTCACGCCCGATACGGTGTTCCGTCTCGCTTCGCTGTCGAAGGCGTTCGCCAGCGCGATGGCGGCCATCCTGATCGACGAAGGCGCATTCTCCTGGGACACGACCGTGGCCAGCGTCGTGCCCGCGTTCGAGCTGATGGATGCCGACGCGAGCAGCAAGCTCACCGTGCGCGAGGTGCTCAGCCAGCGCGTCGGCCTGCCGCACAACACCTACGACCGCATGATCGAGGCGGACGAGCCGTATCCGTTGCTCGTCGACCGGCTGCGCGAAGTGCCCATGACCTGCGACGTCGGCGAATGCTACGGCTATCAGAACGTCACCTATTCGCTGATCGGCGACGTGATCTACGCGACCACGGGCGATTTCTTCACCCACCAGGTCGAGAAGCGCCTGTTCCGTCCGCTCGGCATGACCACGGCGAGCTATGGCCGCGAAGCACTCGAGGCCAGCGCGAGCTGGGCGCGCCCGCATGCGCGCGGCCGCGGAGGCTGGCTGCCGTTCGAGAACAAGGACGGCTACTACCATGTCGCGCCCGCCGCCGGCATCAACGCCTCGATCCGCGACATGACGCAGTGGCTGATCGCGCAGATGGGCGGCCGCCCGGACGTGCTCTCGGCCGACGAACTCCAGACCCTGCACACGCCACAGGTCGACACGCCGCACGAGCGCCGCGTCGCGCCGTGGCGGCGCGCGCGCGTGAGCGATTCGCAGTACGCGCTTGGCTGGCGCGTATTCGACTATGCCGGCGAAACCCTCGTCTTCCACGCCGGCTACGTGAAGGGCTACCACTCGATGATCGCGTTCCTGCCGAAGGCGCGCTTCGGCACGGTGATGCTGTGGAACTGCGAAACGGCGCTGCCCTCGGGCCTGCTGCCGATGCTGCTCGACCGCTACCTCGGCCTGCCCGAGGTCGACTGGGCCGGACTCGACGCGCCGCCATCGGCGCCCCGGCGCGCGCGCATCGTCGCCACGCGCAAGCGTTGACGTTTCACCGCAACCGCCTCGTTCCCGCGCCGCTACTTGGCGCGATCGAGCAACTTGAACTCGATGCGCGTGCGCATCTGCTGTTCGACCGGCCGGCCGTTCTCCAGACCCGGCTGGAACTTCCAGTCGGCGATGGCGCGCAGCGCCGCGGCATTGAACACGCGCGGCGGATTCGCGCTGACCACGCTGCCGTTCTTGACGCTGCCGTCGGCCGCGATGGTGAACGCGACTTCGACCCAACCCTCCCACTGCGCACGGTACGCCTCGACCGGATAGCGCGGCGCGGGTTGCCGGATTGCGATCGCGGCGCGGGTTTCGCCGACGGGCGCCGGTGCTGCGGCGGGTTTCGTCGCGATCGCAGGCGCCGCGGCCGGCTTCGCGGCCGCTTCCGTCACGGCAGGCTTAGCCTCCGCTACGGGAGCTGAAGAAGGAGCTGGAGCTGGAGCGGGAGCAGGCGCAGACGCCGCCGGCACAGATGCCGGCTTGATGGATGCAGGCATGGGCGAGGGTGCGGGCGCCGTCACCGCATTCCTCGCGGCGAACGCCTTTTCCTGGTCGCGCCTTTCCTGCTCGCGATCCATCTGCTTCTTCTTCATGTCGAGCTTGCTGCGCAAAATGATCAACGTGTAGTTGTTCGGATCGAACTTGCCGAGCAAATCGATCACGCGCCTGCCCTCGTCGAGGTCGCCGGCGTTGATCTTCTGTTCGATTTCGCCCGCGGCGAGCGGGAACAGTTCGCGCAGGCCTTCCTGCGCGGCCTCGTTGTCCGGTTCGCGACCGAGCGCGAGCAGGTAGAAATCGATCGCGCTGTTGCCCGGCGGACTGATGTAGCGGCGTTCGCCCAATGCCGAGCCGGCATTGCGCAGAAGGTCCGCGGTGGTGAGGTCGGTGCGCTGCGAGGCTTCGCCACCTTGTTTGACGACCGCCTCGGGCGACGAGGGCGGCGCCGATTCGCCGGCGGCCTGACCGCTCACGACCTGCGCGCTCGACGGAGTCGCCTCGTCGCGCCCCAGAAAGAGAAACGCCACCCATGCGGCGGCGATGGCCATCGCCGCCAGAACGACCCACAAAATGGGCCCATTGCCCCTGTCCGCCATGCCCTTACGCCCCCGTTGCACAGGGCACGATGGATAGCACGTTGCGCGGGATCGATTCCATGACCTCCGTCATGTTTCCGGGGGCAGCGCGAATACCTGCGCAGCAGCAGCCCGCACGGCGAGGGCGCAGAGCGCCACGAACATGGAAACGGGAATTCGGAGCGGAAGCGCTCGGAGGAAGGTTCTGCGTCAAAGCCTCTCTCCGCGCTGGGCAGGTCGCGGAGAGAGGTATAACGGAGTATGCAACTTTCTTAGTCTTGAAAAACGGATGCCGACTCCGCATCCGTGAACACATCGAACCCTTGCGGTTCGCGATCAGAACGACTCTATCTACATGAGGTCCAGCAGGTTGAAGCTTACTTCTTCTTGGCGGCCTTCTTGGCAACCTTCTTCGCGGCCTTCTTCACAACCTTGGCCTTCACCACTTTCTTTGCAGCTTTCTTGGCAGGTGCCTTCTTTGCAGCTTTCTTCGTAGCCATATCGCGTCTTAGCTCCTCGTCAGTTGGTAGTTGTTGCCCAGTAAAAGCATGCAGAAACGCTTCGACCAGCAGATCGCTGTTCGTCGCATGTCTGAGATTGCAAACCTGCCGGCGTGTACGTTCATCGGAGAGAAGTCTGAGTACGTGAAGCGGTATGGATACCGTCACCTTCTTCACGGCTTCGGACTTGCTGCCGTGTTCGATGTAAGGCTTTACGAACTTCGCCGCCGTCATGGATTCCATGTGCAGGTGTAACGACGGCGCAAAAATTATTCCCGAAGTGTTTGGCTGTCAACAGATTTGTGCTGGCGCGCGCGAAGCGGAAACCCGCGGATGTCGCGCGCGCATGCCGCACATCGTCGCCGTCGTACGCGAAGAGCGAACGCGTACGTGCAGGTTCATGCGTTCGCCCGGCGCGTGCCGCTATCGCGCCCACGCGCGCCGAACGATCGACAACGAGCGGCGCAGGCGGCGAAAAGCCAGATTTGATGCGGCCCGCAGAGGCTTTTCCTCCCGAACAGAAAATATACTTTTTCTTTTTTTTATTTTTTTACAAATGGATCAGCCGTCCGCTTCGCGCCCGGACATCCGCGATTCGCGGCGCGGCGCGTTCGGCAACGACGTCTGAACGAACGACCGTCGTAAGCGAAAAATTTTTCCCGCGGCCGCCCAAAACGGGCGGTTTGCGACGCGAATTGCGCGGATTTGCGCGAAGTATACTTTTTCGGAACGCCCGCGACGTCGCGCGAAACGCGCTTCGACATCGTCCACCGGTGCGAATTTTCCGCGCGCACGCCGCGCGCGGAGGCGGGCGATCAGCCCAGCGCGCGCTTCAACGCCGCGGCGAAACGATCGAGGTCGGCGGCGGTCTTCGTCTCGGTCGCGCAGACCAGCAGCGCGTTCTCGAACTGCGGATACTCCTCGACCAGCGCGAAGCCGGCGACGATGTCGTCGTCGGCCGCCAGCCTGTCGACGATCGCGGGCGCCGGGCGCGGCAACTGCAACGCGACTTCGTGGAAGAACGGACGCGCGAACAGCGGCTGCACGCCGGGTATCGCGCAGAGCCGGTCGCGCAGCGCACGCATGTTCTGCATGCTCGCGTTGGCGACGCGCGCCGCGCCCTCGGGACCGAGCATCGCCATCGTGATCGTCGCCGCGCTGACGAGCAGGCCCTGGTTGGTGCAGATGTTCGAGGTCGCCTTGGCGCGGCGGATGTGCTGCTCGCGCGCCTGCAGCGTGAGGGCGAAACCTTCCTTGCCGTCGAGGTCGGTCGTGCGGCCGACGATGCGCCCCGGCATCTGGCGCACGAATTCCTGCTTGCAGGCGAGGATGCCGAAATAAGGTCCGCCCGAGGACAGCGGCACGCCGAACGGCTGGCCGTCGCCGCAGACGATGTCGGCGCCGGCGCTGCCCCACGCGCGGGGCGGCTTCAACACCGCAAGCGAAAGCGGATTGACCACGCCGATGACGAGCGCGCCCCTGGCGTGCGCCCAGTCGGTCAGCGCGTCGACGTCCTCGAGCGCGCCGAAGAAGTTCGGCTGCGGCACGACCAACGCGGTGAACGCGCCGACGTCGCGTTGCGCGAGCGCGGCCGCATCGATGCCGCCGTCGGCGGCGATGTCGAGTTCGACGATCTCGATGTCCTGCAGCGGCAGGATCGCGTGCAGCGTCTTGCGATAGGCCGGGTGCACCGACTTCGGCACGAGCACGCGCCGCGGACCTTTTTTCGCGCAGCGCTCCGCCATCAACGCCGCTTCGGCCAGCGAGGTGGCGCCGTCGTACATCGACGCGTTCGACACGTCCATGCCGGTCAGGCGCGTCATCATCGTCTGGTATTCGTAGATCAGTTGTAGCGTGCCCTGGCTCGCCTCGGCCTGGTACGGCGTGTAGGCCGAATAGAACTCGCCGCGCGCGACGATCTGCCAGACCGCGGCCGGGATGTGGTGCTCGTAGGCGCCCGCGCCGCAGAAGTTGAGCGGCGTGCCGTCCTGCGCCGCACGCTCCCTCATCAGGCGCGTGACTTCCATTTCGTTCAAGCCCGGCGGCACGGCCTTGAGCCGGTCGACCTTGAGCGCGGCGGGAATCTCGTCGAACAGGTCTTCGATCCTGGCGACTCCGATCGTCTTCAGCATCGCGGCGACGTCGGCTTCGGAATGGGGGATGAAAGGCATAGGCGGTTTCGACAAAAAGAATGAATGGCCCAACTTCCCTTCTCCCTCCGGGAGAAGCCGCGACACTTAAGCGCCGGATGAGGGAAAGGCATGGCAAACCGGAGTGCCGTCGGAACGTGCGAGGCTCTTCCCTCATCCGCCCTTCGGGCACCTTCTCCCGAGGGGAGAAGGGAAAATCAATATCAGTGCTCGTCGTCCTCGATGGCCGCCGCGTAGGCGTCGGGGTCGAGCAGTTCCTCGCTCTCCTCGGCGAGGTTGGACGGCTTGACGACGAAGATCCAGCCTTCGCCGTAGGCGTCCTCGTTGATCGTCTCGGGCTTGTCGCCGAGCGCGGAGTTGACCGAAACGACTTCGCCCGACACGGGCGCATAAACGTCCGAGGCGGCCTTGACCGACTCGACCACGGCGCAGGCGTTGCCGGCCTTGACCTCGTCGCCGACGCTGGGCAGTTCGACGTAGACCAGATCGCCGAGCAGGCCCTGCGCATGATCGGAAATGCCGATGGTCACGTTGCCGTTGTCCTCGATGCGCGCCCACTCGTGGGACTTCATGAATTTCAGATCGCCGGGTATTTCGTTCATGGGTTGCAATCCTCGGGGATGGCTGATGCTTGGGAAAACGAGTGGCGAATGTTACACGGTATGACGCCGGCAAAGCAGGGAGGAACGTGGAACCGTCTCTGCTGCGCTCACCGACCGGCATCCGTGCCTCGTCCCCGGTCGAATCGACATGCCATTCAAGGCACGTCGATTTGACTTCGACCGTCGCGCACGAACGGATACTTGACCAGGCGCACCGGCACGAGCTTGCCGCGAATGTCGACCTCGATGCCGTCCGTCGCGCCGGCGGGCACGCGCGCGAACGCGATCGCCTTGCCGAGCGTCGGCGAAAACGTGCCGGAGAGAATTTCGCCGTCGCCTTTCGGCGTGACGACGCGCTGGCCGTGGCGCAGCACGCCTTTTTCGTCCATGACCAGGCCGACAAGAGCGCGCTTTACGCCGTTCGTTTTCTGCTCTTCCAACGCTTCGCGGCCGATGAAGTCGCGGCCCGGTTCGAGCGACACGGTCCAGGCGAGACCCGCTTCCCACGGCGTGATCGTCTCGTCCATGTCCTGGCCGTACAGATTCATGCCGGCTTCCAGGCGCAGCGTGTCGCGCGCGCCGAGGCCGGCCGGCGCGACGCCGGCGTCCTTCAACTTGTTCCACAGCGCCACGGTGTCCTTTTCCGACACGATGATTTCGTAGCCGTCCTCGCCCGTGTAGCCGGTGCGCGCGATGAACAGACCGTCGCCTTCGGTCGCGCTGAACTTGCCGATCTTCGCCGCCGCCTCGCGCACGGCCGGCGACAGCAGCGAATGCACCCTGGCGCGCGCATTCGGCCCCTGCACGGCGATCATCGCGAGATCGGCGCGCTCGGCGACGTTCACATCGAATGTCCTAGCCTGCTTTTCGATCCACACCAGATCCTTGTCGCGCGTCGCCGCGTTGACCACGACGCGAAAAAAATCCTCGGCAAGGAAATAGACGATCAGATCGTCGATCACGCCGCCCCGCTCGTTGAGCATGCACGAGTACAGCGCCTTGCCCGGCGCCTTGAGCTTGTCGACGCTGTTGGCGAGCAGACGGCGCAGGAACTCGCGCGTGCGCGCGCCGTGCAGGTCGACCACGGTCATGTGCGAGACGTCGAACATGCCGGCATCGCGGCGCACGGTGTGGTGTTCCTCGATCTGCGAGCCGTAGTTGAGCGGCATGTCCCAGCCGCCGAAGTCCACCATCTTCGCGCCGAGCGCGCGATGGGTGGAGTTGATAATCGTCTGCTGCGTCATGGCCGCATCGTCCGGTGGAGAGATGCGCATTATCGCATGGAGCGCCGCGCGCAGGCCGTATTGCCGGCTCACCCACATTCGTCGGTGGCGCCTGCCGAGGCCGCGAACAAGCCGGTCGAGTCGAGGGAGAGCTCGCCGCAGGAATCCGCCGCTTGCGCTCCTTGCGGTGCGACCACCGCCGTGACGGATTGCGCGTCGTCGCCGAGATCGAGCCGCGACAGCACGTAGTAGCCGCCGGGCTGCGAGGCGGCCGGCAACGCAAGCCCGTTCGCGCCGGCGTCGGCCGTGTAGCGGTTGAAGTTGGCGTGGTGCCGCTCCTCGGCCATCATCAGCGTGTGCAGATACGCCTTGCCTTCCGCGCGCCGCGCCTTGCGCACGGACGACTGATACGACGGCAGAGCGATCGCGGCGAGGATCGCCAGCACGACGAGTGCGACGGACATTTCGATCAGGCTGAAGCCCGAGGCGCGTTTTCCTGCCGACGTCATGGAATCCCCGCATCAACCCGCCGGAGGAGCCGGCCCGGCCGCGGCGTATACGCTTTCGACCACGCGCGAAAAATCCTCGGTTGCGCCGACGCCCTTGGCCGTGATCCGGAAAAGGCGGCGGTCGGGCATCGACGCGGCAACGCCCAGGTCTTCCACGACGTAGACCGGCGACGCGGCGAGCTGCGCCGTCGCCTCGGCGCCGGCAAGCTTGGTCAGATCGAGGCGGAACGGATTGGCCGCGGCGAGCGCCGCGGGCGTGCGCATGAACGCGGCGGGATCGACCGGCGCGGCGGCGTCGCGCACCGTGCAGCGCAGCGACGCACATACCCCCTGCGCGCCGTCTTGCGCGGCGAGGCGCGCGATGTTCGCACGCGCCTCGTTCATCGCGCTGTCGGCGGCGAGTTGCGCGAGCTGTGCATTGCGCGCGGCGCCGACCATGCGGCTTTCCACCACCGCGGTTTTCGCCATCGCCACGGCGAGCAGCGAAAGCACGAGCAGGATGATCGTGGACACGAACAGCACGGTGCCGCGTTGGCGGGAGAGATTCTTGCCTTCTCCCATCGGAAAAAGGCAACGCGAAGCGCCGAATGAGGGAAGAGCGTCGCCTTTGTCGAAACCGTATCCATCGAGCGAGGCGTTTCCCTCATCCGCCTGCCGGCACCTCCTCCCGGCGGGAGAAGGGGTGCTCCATGCAACTCCTTTCCACTTCGCTATGCGCGCGATCATGACGCCATCCCCCGTAATGCGACAACGGTGCGGAATTCCCGGCGCAACATGCGCCCCGCGGGCAGGCCGGTGACGGGCATCGCCGCGACGGGCCGCTGCATCGCCTCGCCGTCGACCGAGTAGCGGTAGTCCCACGCATCCGCCGCGGACTCGTCGGGAAGATCGTCCACCGTGTTCGCGAGCAGCGAGATTTCGACGGCATCGACGTCCCTCCACGAACACGGCGCCACCGAATCCGCCTGCTTGCACTGCAGCGCCGCGCCATCGGCCGACGCATGACGGCCCAACTCGTCCGCGTTCAACCAGTGCGCGTTGCCCGCCGCGTCGGTCAGCGAATAGCGCAGGTCCAGGCGTTCCACGCCCTGCACCACTTCGCTGGCAATGCCGTTGGTCCGGCGCATCAGCGCGGCGACCTTGCGCCCCGGGGTTTTTTCGTCGTTGGCCAGCTGCAGGTAATAGATCGACGTTTGCAGTTGCGCGTCGAGATCGAACAAGCGCGTTTGCGCATCCGCCGCAACGCACGAGGGCGTGCCGAATTCCGCCGCCACCGGCTGCACGGCGCTGCCCTGCACCGCAACCGGAAAAATCTGCGCCTGCGTACAACCCGCGAGCAGCGCCAGATGCGCGGATTGCAAACCGCCGAGCACCGTGTCGCCCGCCACGCGGCCGACGTCGATCGCGGCGAGCTTGCCGTCGGCGTTGCACACTTGGCTTGCGCCGCTCGCCGTCAAACCGTCGCCTTGCAGATAGCGCACCATCAGCACGTCGGTGCCCGGCACCTTGTCGCCCGCGCCCAGCCCCGCCTGCGGCACGCCGCCGACTGCGGGCGTGCAGGACTTGGCCACGCAGGTGCTGCCGCCGAGAAAAATGCTGCGATCGAGCGCATACGGCGTACCGTCGGGCTGGCCGGCCGGCGCAGCCGCCTGTGCCGGCGCGCCGATGATGTGGCTGGCCAACGAATCCGCATACACCAGCGGGCCGGAGCTCGAACCGCACGCCAGCCGCCCGGCCGCGCGCAGATCGTTCGCGATCAGCTCGATCGCGATGCGCCCGTTTTCCTGCAGGCGCGACAGCGCGGTCTGCGTGGTGTTCACCCTGCCGGCCGCCGCGAACAATATATAGATGCCTTCGACCACGAGCAGCCCGAGCACCATCGCGATCATCAGTTCGATCAGCGAAAACCCTCCTGCACCGCGCGATGCGGATGCGGCGTTCACGGCTGGAACACCCACACGAGGGATTGCGGCGACGCCTCGCCGCCCTTCGCCAACGCGCGTTCCGACCAGCCGATTTCGATGCGACAGACGCCGTCGTAGGCATCCGCCGCCACGGCACCTGCCGCCGCATCGCATTTCAGCGACGCCTGCGCACCGGGCAACGCGTTCGCCAGCGCGCGGTCGAACCGGGCCAGGTCGTCATCCGCGCGCGCGGCCGCACCGCACGCCTGCTTGCGGCAATCCGCCGATGCCGCGCCAGCGTTCGCGCGCGCGCCGTCGTAGCGCCCCTGCGCCACCGCCGTCGGGTTGACGTGCATCGACTCGACCAATGCCTGCACCGCAAGGCCCACCTGCGCGCGCTGATACGCGCCCTGGTTCACCTTCACCGTCGTCGCCATCAGCCCCGCGAGGCCGAGCAGGCCCACGCTCGTCACCACGACGGAGACAAGCACTTCGACAAGGGTCGCGCCGCACTGGCGTTGGATTTTCGGTGGCGACTTCATTGCGGACGGAACGGTTTCAACTCAATCCAATCTGCGAGGTTCTTCCCTCATCCGCCCTTCGGGCACCTTCTCCCGGCGGGAGAAGGGAAGCAGAGCGTGGGTATTGCTTCCTCTTTCGGCTGCGAGCATAGGCTGGAAGAGCGAAGGCGACGATGTCGATGTTTCACCGCGGCACGTAGGAAACCGTCCATTCGCGAGAGTGGCCAAATGCCGACGCCACCCGCGTCGGCATCACTGCGCGCCGGGCACTTCGCGCCAGTTGAGGCGCGTCGTGGTCGAGGTGGTTCGCGTTGAAGCGGCACCCACGACGGAAGAACTCGCGGTCTTGTTGCTGCCGCCCGCCGTCGTGTCGAGGCCAGCCAGCAACGTGATGACCGGCGTGCCCGAACCGCTGAGACCCGACGTGCTCGTGCCGAACGCGAGATTCGTCACGAGGCCAGTGGAATAGCCCACGTAATTGACCACGGTGCCGGTCGAATCCAGAATCACTGATTCGCCCAGATTGGCGTAGCCCGAATCGTAATTCAGCTCGAACAGGCGCGAGCTGCCCTTGATGCACACGTCCTGGCCTTCCAGGTTGGCCGCGAAGCCGACGATGCCGGAATAGGCGACGGGTTGCACGGTGATGCGCTCCGCCGACGCCTGCGTGGCCGAGCCGTTCGTCGTCGCCGCCGCAAGGTCGATGTAGAAACCTCGATCAGCCGAAGGCAGGGTCGTGCTGCCGATGCCGCTCGTCAGACTGGTGGAACTCAGGGTGTACAAGTCCGATCGCGTGATCGGAAACGAACTGCTGGTGTCGAACGCCGTGCTGGTGCCGTCCTTGAACGCGTAGAACGTCTGTGTCTGCGACAGCACGAGGTCGGTATCGGCGAGCAGCTTGCCGGTGCCCACGAACACGTAGCGCGAACCGCCTGTCGGATCGACGCCAATGTAGGGATACGTCGTCACCGGCTGCGCCGTGCCGCTGGAATCGGTCAGCGTCGCGAACTTCGTGATCGAGAGCGACGACGAATCCGTCGTGTACAAATCCACCCGGTACACGTTGCCGAGCAGGTCGGCCGCGTACAGCGAGTCGGCGGTGTTGTCGCTCACGTCGGGGATGAAGGCCGTGACTTGCGCCAATCCCACCGGGTTTGTCGTGGTGCCGGCGACGCCGGCACTCGCCACCGAGATCTTGTCGTACAACGCGCCCGTCTTGGGATTGACGAGATAGAACCAGCCGCTGCCATCGTCGTTGTCGTAACCGGAGACCAGCACCAGCGTCCAGCCGTATTTCTTGGTCTTGACCACGATCGGCGTCTGGTAGGAATAACCCATGTGCGCGAAATCCGAACTGCTCTGGTCGATTTCCCAGAGCACCTTGCCTGCGAATATCGACTCGCTCGTGTTTCCGGCCAGCGCCGAACTGCTGGTGATGCTGGACGAACCCGAGATCGTGGTCGACGTCGGATTGGTCACGTCGATGGCGTAATAACCGCCGCCGACCTTGCAGGAACTCGTGCAGGTGCCGCTGGTAATGGTGCTGCCGCCGCCCTTGCCGAGGCCGCCGATCAACACCGAGCGCCAATCGGGCGTCAGACTGGTCGCGGAGCCCCAACTGGAATCGGAGGTGCTGAGATTGACGCGGCTGAAGTCGATGTCCACCACCGTCGCCTGGCCGTCGACCATGAAGTGATGCTGCAACGGGCTGACGGTCAGCGATGCCAGACCGACCGGATTGCTCTTCGAATCCGTGTTCGTCGTGAACAACGCACTCGGCACATAGGCGAACTGTTCTATGCCGGTCGAAGTGTCGAACGCATGCATCATGCCGTCGTTGGCGCCGATGTAGAGCGTCGTACCACGCTTGCTGGCACCGCTCGTATTCGTCATCATGCTCACGAACGAGCTGTAGCCGGGATTCAGCGGTGCGTCGCCGTAAAGCGCATTGGGCAAGCCGACGACGACGGGCTTGGCATCGATGATGTCGCCCAGCACCGTCGCGCGCGCGCGATAACCCAGGCTCATGGTATTGCCGTCGGTGATCGTCTTGCAGTCGCTTGACAGCGTCGTGCCCGAGTCTGTTTCGTTGCACTGGTCGCCGCGCACGTAGTTCAACACGTTTTTCTGCACGTTCGCGTTCGTGGTAGACCCCAGCGTTGCAAGCTCGGTCGAATTGAGCGAGGCGTACCTGAACGCCACGCCGTGGCCCGCGCCTTGCGCGCTGCTCGTCGCGATCTTGCGCGTATCGTAGGTCAGGTAGCCCGTCGCGTTGCCGGGCGGCAGGAAAGATCGCGCGTCCCAGAGCGTGGTCACGCTGGATTCGGAAATCACGCCACCGGTCTGCGTCAGGCCGATCGTCTGCGCCTGCACGTCGCCGCCGTACTTGTAGTCGTAATTGACGACGTAGTTGGTGTTGCTGGTCGTGACGCTGTTCGACGACAAGGCCAATGCCGCCGCCGTTCCGGACGGAATCGCCGCCGTGATCTTGGCGAACGCCTTGGTCAGGCCAGCAGCCATCTTGGCCGGGCTGCCCGCCTGGTAATACTGGTCGGGCGCGTAGTTCCCGTGATCGTCCACGTAGCCGCCCGTGTTCCATGCCGTCAGCGGCAGCTTGGTGATCGTCGTCGCGGTGCCCGAACCCGCCGGCCAGGTGATGGCCGGCGTGGTGACGTCATACGTGTTTGCCGCGCCGCTGTCGCCGACGCCAGTCGTGCTGCTGTTGAAAGGATTGACCTGGCTCGTGGCGCTGGGATTGATCGGAAACGGCAGATAGGTACCGTCGGTTTGCGGATACGTGTCGGTCGTGTCGAAACCGCCGTACTTGGCCGTCAGCCAGAACTGGTTTTTCTGACGATAATCCGGATAGCTGCCGTTGGACGATTCCATCACATCGAGCCAGAACGTCGATACCGTGACCGGAGCGGTTTTGTTCGTCAGGTCCGGGCGGATGTCGCGCACATGCGCATCGAACGCCAAACCCGCCATGTAAAACGAGTTCTGGCTCGCACCCCAGCCACCCGAGGGGCTGGTAATACTGCCGATCAGTTTGTCACCAAGCCCGGTAGCGGCAGTGTAATAGCATCCGGGTGAAGTACTGCTGCTGGCACACGATTCACTGGTATAGGGATTGTTCCTGCCCGAACCGCCGGTATCGCCGGCAAGATTTTCGAGCTTGGCGATGAGATCGGTCGCGCCGCGTGCCGACACGGCAGCGTCGTCCGAAGGGGCATAGGCCGTAACCTCATAGCTGCTCTTGACCGTCGCCGAGCCGTTCCCGGTCGGCAGGTTCTCGTCATCCCAGGTATGGATGTCGCCGATGCCGATGACATAGTTGGTCGAGCAGGAATACGCGATGGGATCGTCCCAGCTCTCGATCACGGGGAAGTGGTCGTTGGTCGCCTCGCCGTTCGTGATCGCGGCGGCCGTCGAAGTATGGCTGGCGATATTGCCCAGATTGCGGAAATAACGCAGCGCCATGTAGTACAACTCGCTGACCGAGTCGTAGCGTTTGTAGGCGGCGCGCGTCGTCGCGGAATAATTCGCCGTCGGCACGAAGCCGAACAGGTTGAGGTAATTCGCCACGCCACTGCGCGATACGCCGTTCGTCTTCGCGGAAGTACCGCCGTTGGTCACCGTGGACGTAGCCGTCGCATCGGTGGAATCGGGATTGGCAGCGAACACGCCGGTGCTGGCATCCCACTCCGCAACAGCACTGTTGTTGACGGGACTCGATCCCGGGCTGGCCTTGTACGGTCCAACGTAGGCCATGCGGGCACGCAATACGCCACCATCGAGATTTTCGTTCGCTGTCGTAGCGGCTGTCGTAGCGGCAGAATCGAGCATGTATCCGAACGCGGAGTAGCGGACCGCATCGGTCTGCGTCGCGTTCTCGGCCGCGTACTTCTGCATCAGGCCGACCGGTTTGTAGACGCTGCCATAGGCGCGGCAGCGGCCAGTCACCGTGATGGTGCTGCCATCCGCGGCGGTCGTCGAATAACTGTTGCCTTCCAGTTCGCTGTAGGTGCCGGCCAGGTCGGCGCTGGTGCAGACCTGCACCGCCGCCTGCGCCATATAGGTGATCGCAGACGCAGTCGACAGCGTGACGGTGGTGGATGTCGTCTTGCTGTTTCTGGAATTGGTGCCGGTGATGGTGATGGTGCCCGAAGTCGTCGCACTGCTGGACGCGGTCAGCGTCAGAGTGACCGAGTTGCCGCTGGTCGAGATCTGGGTGGAACTCCACGACGCGGTCACGCCCGTCGGCAGCCCCGACACACTCAGGTTGACCGGGTTGGTACTGTTGGGCTGGTTGGAGCCGGTGCCGAATGCGGCACTGACGGTGATCGTGCCCGTACAGCCTTGCGCGAGAGTCAATGCGCTGTTCGATGTGAGTTGAAAATAAGGCGAAGTGCTATTGCTGTTGCTGCCGCCGGTCGTGGTCCCCGTTCCCGTGGTCGCGGTACAACTGGGAGAACCCGTGTACGTGGTGGCGCTGGTGGACCAACTACTGAGACTGCTGGAACTGAACTCGAAGTTCAGGCCGCCGTTTCTGCTCCAGATGTACATGGCGCTCCAGCTGAACGGCGTCGCACCCGCCACCAGGGTGCTACCGCTGAGCGTCTTCAGTATCTGGTTGCTGGTGCCGCTCTGGCTGTCCTGATAGGCGCGCTGCAGGATCGTGGCGCCACCAGCCTCGTCGACGATGCGCGCGCCGCCGGTCATGGTCTTGCGCAACGGGTCGATGGTCTGCGTCAGAATCCAGTTGAGGAAGTTGCCGCTCCAGTAGCCCGAACAGACGTGGCTGGAGGCCGCCGATACCGGCGTGAAGTATCCCACCAGCTTCTCGAACAGCGCCGTGTGCGTCGTGTTGGTGACGTAGCTGTAGCACATGTTCGGATTGAAATAGCCCACGAACTCGACGCTGGTCGAATACGTCTTGGTCGAAAAGTACGCATCGCCCACCGCGGTCGGGAATTCCACCGACAAGGCGAAAGCCACGTTGGCCGGCACCACCACGGTCGAGTAGATCGCCGCGTCGGCCAGCGTCGGCCCGGTGTCCGCGCCCGCGCCGGCGCTGACGGCCAAACCCAGCAAGGCGAGCCAGCGCGACAGGAATTTCTTGCGAGTCGGTTGCGTGTTCATCGGAACGGTTCCTTGAAGAAAATCGCACGCGGTCATTCGTTCGGAACGGAGACGCCAAGGTTGGTCTGGAAAAACGACTGCGCGCCGCGCGCGTCGGTGACGCGCACGCTGATGCGGTAGACGAGCGACAGGCTGTAGGACGAGGTGAGGCCGATCGAGCTGCTGTGCACGTCCATCGAATTGGTGTAGATCGAGGTGCTCTGCGACACCTGGCAGGCGTTGGTCGAGGCGTTGTAGGCACCCGTGTACGGGCACATGCGGTCTATCACGTAGCGCCAGGTGATGCCCGTGTTGGCGCCAGCGGAGGTTTCGCCGGACGCCGTGGACGCCGAGATCAGCGAGAGCGGAATGCCGTAGGCGTTGCTCGCCAGCGCGGTCGCGGAATAGTTTGCGGTGGCCAGGTCGGACTGGCGGGTCGTCTCGGACCCCAGCGCGCCTGTATTGAACAGCGCCAGTGCGTTCTGCACGGCCAGTTCGGATTCGTGGGTGATGTCGCGCTTGATCGACAGGTTGCCGGCGATGGCCTGCGCGGTATCGGTGGAGCGGATCAGCGCGATCGCGGCAAGCATGACGATGACCAGCGCGATCAGCGCGGCGAACAGGGCAACGCCTTTTTGCCTTGCGGCGGAAATCGTGTGCGAGCGCATGCCGGTTTCCTCAGAGCAGCCCGTTGTTGCGGATCGGGACCGTGGTCTCGATTTCGCGGTAGCGATAGTTCTGCGTGGTCGGCGGGTACCAGGTCGATTGCACCGAGAGGCCGGAGAACAGCGTATAGCTCAGGTTGTTGAAATCGATGGTTGCGTTCTGCGCCTCGCTGACGTTCTCGTCGATGGCCGCTCGCACGATCACGGCGACGCGAATGGCCTTGATGCCGAGCAGCGCGGCGTTGGCGGCGGACGAGCCGGCGAGCAGCCCGCTCGTGGTCGCGGCGTAGGAGTAGGTGTTGCCGCCGGAGGAGACGCTGCCGCCGGACAGCACCCATTGATCGATGCCGGTGGCGCCGGGATCGACCTCGTAGGCCGCTTTCATGTAGACGATGTCGTCGCCGATGTTCTGCGCGGTGGTGATGGCGTTGAGCAGGTCGACCATGCGCAGCGTGGAGGTGTCCGGATCGACGCCGAACAGCACGAAGTTCGCCGCGGTGCCGGTACCCAGGTCGACGATGTAATCGCCGGTGGAGAGGGTCTTGCTGCCGACGGTGTTGGCGGTCGTGAGCGCCAGCGTGAGGCTGGACGAGGTCCAGTTGGCAGGAGAACTGCCGCCGACCTGCGAGGCCTTGCTGATCATGCACGCGGTGCCGAGCGCGGTGCCGGCGCCGACCACCCAGTCTCCCACGTTCAATCCGACGATGGACTTGAGCACCGGCGGCGTGGCCGCGCTGGTGATCGGGACGGGCACCTCGGCGAAACCGCTGCCGCCGAGCATCAGCAGCAGCGCATCCGATTTGGCGGCGGTGCCGCGAGCCGAGTCGGTGTAGCCGACCGAAGCGGTCGCATCGCCGAGAATCAATGCCGGCACCATGCGCAGCGGCGCCGTCGCCGTGCCGACCACGTTGGTGAACGGCGATGGCAGCGCGACCACTCCGTCCGTTATCAAGGTACCGTCGGTCGGCGTGTAGTTGAGCAGGCAGCCGTAGCCGACGTTGTTGGCGTATTGGGCCATTCCGGAACCGGCCGAGCGCACCAGTTTGTCGATCTGGAACAGGCCGAAGTTGCCGGATTGCAACGCGTCGTTCATCGCGGTGGTGGTGCGCTTGCCGCCCTCGAACGACGACAGCACCTTGAACGCTGCGAGGATGAGCACGAGGCCGATGACGATGGCGATCATCAGCTCGATCAGCGTGTGGCCGCGCGAGGCGCGCGACGGCGAGTGGGCGGGCATCATTGGATGACCACCTGCGTCATGTACGTGGCGATGTTGATGGCGTCGGTGGCTGTGGTGTCGGTGGGTCCGGATTCGACGTTGCGACCGAGCTTGCGCGGCCAGGTGATGGTGACGGTGGCGACGGTGCCGGTGACATTCAGCGCACCGCTGCCGCCGGGCAGCGCGTCGCTTACGCGACTCTGCCAGGTGGTGTAGTCGGAGGGTGTGGCCGAGGATTTCGCGACCCACATTTCGGTGATCAGATCGTTGGCGAGCAGCGCGGCGGTGGCGCGGTCCTCGGCGTTGACCGAGTTGGCGATGGCGACGGCTTTCATCTTGACCATGCCGAGCACGCCGATCGCGAACACGAGGATGGCGATCATCACTTCGATCAGCATCATGCCGTGCTGGCGGGCGGTCGAGCGGGGAACGTTCATGAGGGGCATCCATCCGGCGCGGCGGCGACGTCGAAGGTCTTGTCGGGGTCGCATTGGCGCACCTTGCCGCCGGGTGTGACATAGACCCTAAGCCTGCGCGGCGCGTGCGAGTTGGTGACGAGGTAGGTGACGGCGTAGTCCGCCGTGGCGAGCGTGAAAGCAGTGCTGCCGGTCGCCGAACTGTAGCTGCCCGCCGTACCCGCGCGACCGAGGCTGTTGAAGCTGATCGCGGTGGTCGGCGCAACCGTCACGTTGGCAATGTTCGGATCGTTGGCCGTCTGTAATGTGGTTGGAATCGAATCGTTGTCGGTTGGCACATAGGTGACGGTCCAGCCGCCCGTCGCCGACGGCGTGAAGGTGGTGACGCGGTTCAGACGCGCGGCCTCGCCCTGCGCAAAGCGGATGCCGTTCTGCATCGACTCGGCCACCGAGCGCGTGCGCGAGTTCTGCAGCCATTCGGCGAAGTTCGGCAAGGCGAGCATGGTGAGGACGGCGATGATCGTGACCACGATCATCAACTCGACCATGCTGAATCCCTGCGATCGCGGAAGCGAATTCATGGCGCGGCGCTCAGGAGCAGGACCGGTTCATGCAGAACTTAGAAGTGCTGATCGTCCACCCGGTATCCGCGGCGGTCGTCGCCTGTGCGTTGTTCTGGTTTATCGTGAACTTCCAGGCGGCCATGATGCCCACGCCATCGGCTTCAATGGTGTATGTCGTCTTGGTGAGATTCGTGCACTTGAAAGTCCACTTGCTCATCGTGGTCGTGTACACCGCGCCAGACGTGGCATCGCAAGGCGACGTGAATGCGGTGCCGTTGGTCTGGTAGGTGCGCGCATCCTGATAGTACTGCTCCATCTGCGCGCGAAATGCCGTGAGCTGGTTGGTTGCGTCGACGAGGTTGGCGCGCTTGACGTAATCGGAATACGCCGGCAACGCGATCGCCGCCAGAATGGCGATGATCGCGACCACGACCATCACTTCGATCAGGGTGAATCCCCTGACCCGTGTCGATGCAAAACGCATGGCAACGCCCCTGTCGTAAACCCGCCGGCAAGCTACAACGCGGGCGCGGCGTTTGCAGCAATCGGCGGATATTCGGCTCCGGTCGCCCGACGAGCGGCGGAAATGGCGGGCGTCCGCAGTCTATCGATGCAATGAATGCCGTGAACCGCATCGTTTGCGATCGATGCGGTTGGCGGGGCTTGTCGCGCCCTGTTTACCCCGCTTTCTTTCCCCGCGCTTGCGGGGGAAAGAACATCCGGGTTTCTTTGCGGACGTTTTGCAAATACCTCTCAGTGATTCGGCAACGCAAACGCCACGATGTAATCGCCGCGGTCGGGCGATTGGCGCGCGCCACCGGCGGCGATGAGGACGTATTGCCGTCCCGATTGCGGGGACACGTAGGTCATCGGCGTGGCCTGCGTCCAACACAGGGACGTTCATCCAAATGGGCGACGGGCCGGGGCATGGAATTGCCTTGACAGACTGTAAATGATCGTTGACACTTTTCCAATGTTCGAATTGCGCAAGACGAATGAATTCAACACGTGGTTCGACGGGCTTCGCGACGAGCGCGCGCAGGCGACGATCACGAACCGCCTCATCCGGGCAGAGTTGGGCCATCTTGGCGATGCGAAATTCTTCGACGGCATCGGCGAGCTGCGGATCGACTACGGACCCGGCTACCGCCTGTACTTCACACGACGCAAAAAAGTCGTCGTCATTCCTGCTTTGCGGCGGCGACAAATCCACGCAGAAACGGGACATCCGGAAAGCCAGAAAACTGGCGGAAATTCTTTAGGGATGGTCTGATTTATTCGTCATCCCAGCGAAAGCTGGGATCCAGCTCTTCGCTCGACCCGCATAAAGGCTGGATTCCAGCTTTCGCTGGAATGACGAGCTTGACGAAATCCAGAATTGTTCAGAGGTTCCTTAGAGGCGATTCATGAAAAAGCTCGAAACAACCCCCTACGACGCGGCGGATTACCTGAAAACCGAGAGGCAGATTGCGTTGTTTCTCGAAGAGGTTTCCAAGGACGGCGACCCGGAATTGATTCTCCACGCGCTCGGCGTGGTCGCGCGCGCGCGCAAGAACATGGCGCAACTGGCCAGGGACGCGAAGCTGACGCGCCCCGGCCTGTACAAGGTGCTTTCGGCGAACGCCAAACCCAGCTTCGCGTCCGTCATGAAGGTGGCCGATGCGCTGGGGTTGGAGTTTCGGATCGCGACGAAAGCCGCGCCGCGGCGGGAACACAGGCAAGCCCGTCATTGAAGGCTTGATCAGCGATCCGGCAACGCAAACGCCACGATGTAGTCGCCGCGGTCGGGCGACTGGCGCGCGCCGCCGGCGGCGATGACGACGTACTGCCGCCCCGACTGCGGCGACACGTAGGTCATCGGCGTGGCCTGCGCGCCGACGGGCAGGCGGCCTTTCCAGAGTTCCTTGCCGGTGGCGCTGTCGATGGCGCGCAGGTAGTAGTCGTAGGTGCCGGCGAAGAACACCAGGCCCGATGCGGTGGCGACGGGGCCGCCCATCACCGGCATGCCGATGGCGAACGGCAGCTTCGCCTTGAAGCCGAACGGCAGCACGGTGTCGGCGACGGTGCCCATCGGTTTTTGCCAGAGGATTTTCTTGTTCTTCAAATCCACCGCGGTGAGCTGGCCGTAGGGCGGCGCGTGGCAGGGCACGCCGAGCGGCGACATGAACATGCCTTTCTTGTAACCGAATGGCGTGCCCGCCATGACGTGCAAGCCGTCGTGTCCGCCCGGTGCATTCGGATCGTCCGCGAAAGCCCGCGAGACGTATTGACCCCACAACGGCATGCGCATGCTGCCGGCGTAGAGGATGTCGTTCTGCGCATCAACGGCGGCGCTGCCCCAGTTGAATCCGCCGTAGTTGCCGGGATATTGCAGGTTGATCTTGTCTTCGCTGGCGAGGGTGAATTCGCCGTCGAAGCGCATGCGCTTGAACTCGATGCGGCAATACAACTGATCGAAGAACGTGGCGCCCCACATGTCCTTTTCGGTCAACGGCTCGTTGCCGACTTGCGGCATGCCGACCGAATACGGTTGCGTCGGCGAAACGCGGTCGCCTTTCACCACGTTGGTCGGCGCGGGCTTTTCGACCACCTCGGCAATGGGTTTTCCGGTTGTGCGATCGAGCGCGAAAATCTGTCCGCGCTTGGTCAACTGCACGACCGCCGGCACCGTCTTGCCGGTTTGGTCCGGCATGTCGACAAGGGCGGGTTGCGAGGGCACGTCGTAGTCCCACAGGTCGTGGTGCGTGGTCTGGAAGTGCCACTGCACCTTGCCGGTCTTCATGTCGATGGCGACCACGCTGGAACCGAACTCGTCGCTGCCCGGCCGACGGAAGCCGCCGAAAAAGTCCGGCGTCTGCCCGCCCATCGGCAGGAAGGCCCAGTCGAGTTTTTCGTCGTAGGCGGGCGTGGACCACATGTTCGGCGTGGTGCGCGAATACGTTTCGCCGGGCGGCGGCAACAACGTGATGTTCGGATTGTCGGGGTCCCACGCCCACAGCAGTTCGCCGGTGTCCGCACTGAACGCGCGAATCACGCCGGAGGGTTCGTCCACCGAGGCGCCGTCCTGCACCCAGCCGCCGACCAGGATGCGGTTGCCGATGACGGTGTTCTCGGACGTCGTCATGTAGTAGAACGGCTGGACCAGGCCCATGCCGACCTTCAGATCGACGGTACCGTTGTCGCCGAATCCCGGACAGGGCTGGCCAGTCGCGCTGTCGAGCGCGATCAGGCGCGCGTCGGTGGTGCCGAGAAACAGGCGCTGCGCGCACGTTCCCGCGCTCGCCGCGGCTTGCGTCTTCTCCTCGTCGGGATGGGTTTGCGCGTAAGCCTTGGCATCGTAGTAGGCCACGCCGCGACAACGATTCCATACCTTGCTGTCCGGCTCCTTGGAGTCGAAGCGCCAGCGCTGCTTGCCGGTGTCGGCGTCGAGCGAAAACACCTTGCCGTAGGGCGTGCAGACGTAGACGCTGTCGCCGATCTGCGTGGGCGTGGTCTGCTCCTCGGCGCCCTTGCCGGGAATGTCGCCGGTGCGGAAGGTCCACGCGATTTGCAGTTTGTCGATGTTTTGTTTGTCGATCTGGTCGAACGGCGCGAAGCGATGGCCGTCGAGCGTGCGGCCGTAGTATTGCCAGTTCTCGTTGCGCTGCGCCTGCGCATCGGCAACGGGCACGGCTGCGAGCGGCCGCGTGGCTTCGATCGTGCCGTGTTCGGAAAACATTTGCGCAAACCCGACCGCGCCGACGGCGGCCAACACGACGGCCGCGAGCCAGCCCTCGGCACGCGCGGACCGGCGCAGTGTGGGCACGATCAGCGCGAGCACCAGTCCGAGCACGATCCACGGCGACAGGCGCGGCACCAGCGGCCAGAACTGCGCGCCGACTTCCCAATACGCCCAGGCCAGCGTGCCGAGGAAGCCGAGCGCGAACAGCCAGACACCGGCGAAGTTGCGCCGGTAAATCCATACGCCCGAAACGACCAGCAGCGCGCCGGCGATCAGGTAATACCACGAGCCGCCCAGACCGGCGAGCACCACTCCGCCGGCGAGCAACGCCAGGCCGACGAGAACCAGGACGATGGCATACAGCGAGACGAACCAGCCACCCGCCTTGCGTTTCGTTGAACCATTCATTTGCATCTCCGAAGCCGACGGCATGACGCTAGCAACAAGCGTGTTGCTTTCATCTTAAACCCCAACCTGATTCGCGTCGAAGTGCCGGCAGGCTTCTCCTTCTCCCCCAGGGTCGAAGTCGGCGACAGCCGACTGAGGGTGAGGCAGGATGCCGAACGGGGTGGGTGCCCGAAGGGCGGATGAGGGAAGAGCCTCGCACGAATGCAGGCCGATCCAATCTGCAAGGCCTTTCCCTCATCCGCCTGCCGGCACCTTCTCCCGGTGGGAGAAGGGTCCCACCATGAGAGTTTTTCCTTCTCCCATCGGGAGAAGCCGCGTCACTCAAGCGCCGGATGAGGGAAGAGCTCCCCGTGACGGACGATGACGCCTACTCCACCGTCACCGACTTGGCCAGGTTGCGCGGCTGGTCGACGTCGGTGCCGCGCAGCACGGCGACGTGGTAGGCGAGCAGTTGCAGCGGCACGGTGAGCACGGCCGGGGCGATGAAGTTGCCGCCGCAGGCGAGCTGGACCAGCGCGCCGCGGCCGTCGTGCGCGCCGATCTGCTGCGCGTCGATGCCGGCGTCCGCGTCGGCGAAGACGAACAGTTCGCCGCCGCGCGCGCGCACTTCGGCGAGGTTGGATTTGATTTTTTCCAGCAGGTGATCGTTCGGCACGACGGCGACGACCGGCATGTCGGCGTCGACCAGCGCGAGCGGGCCGTGCTTGAGTTCGCCGGCCGCGTAGCCTTCGGCATGGATGTAGGAGATTTCTTTGAGCTTGAGCGCGCCTTCCAGCGCCACCGGCCAATGCGTGCCGCGACCGAGGAACAGCGCGCTTTGCCTGGAGACGAAACGCGCCGCCAGCTCGCGCACGCGCGCGTCGGAGCCGAGCGCCGCCTCGACCGCGCGCGGCAGGCGGGCCAGTTCGGCGACGAGTTGGCTCAGGCGTTCGGGCGGCAGGCCGTTGAGGCGCGCGAGTTCGAGCACGAGCAGCGCCAGCGCCACGAGTTGCGTCGTGTTCGCCTTGGTCGAGGCGACGCCGATCTCGGGGCCGGCGCGCGTCATCAGCACTAAATCCGATTCGCGCACGAGGCTGGACTCGGGCACGTTGCAGATCGCCAGCGTGCCGAGATAGCCGCGCTTTTTCGCTTCGCTCAGCGCCGCCAGCGTGTCGGCGGTTTCGCCGGATTGCGAGATCGTGACGAACAGGCTGTCCTGCGGCACGACGAAATCGCGGTAGCGGAACTCGCTCGCGATCTCCACGCTGCACGGAATGCCGGCGAGCGACTCGCACCAGTAGCGCGCGACGAGGCCGCCGTGGTAGCTCGTGCCGCAGGCGACGATCTGCACGTGGCGCACGCGCTCGAGCAGGCCTTCGGCGCGGACGCCGAAGATGTTCGGCAGGACGCGGCCGTTGGCGATGCGGCCTTCGAGCGTATCCGCGACGGCCTGCGGCTGCTCGTGGATTTCCTTGAGCATGTAGTGCGCGTAGTCGCCGCGCTCGACCGCGTCGGCGGAGAGCGAGGATTCGTGCCGCCGGCGCTCGACGACGCGGCCGTCGGCATCGAACACCGTCACCGCATCGCGACGCACGTCGGCGACGTCGCCTTCCTCGAGGAAGATGAAGCTGCGCGTCACCGGCAGCAGCGCCTGCACGTCGGAGGCGACGAAGTTCCCGCCGTCGCCGAAGCCTATCACGAGGGGACTGGCGATGCGTGCGACGACGATGCGGTCCGGCTGCCGCGCGTCGAACACGACGATGGCGTAGGCGCCGGTGAGTTCTTTCACGGCGTGCTTCACCGCCGTGGTGAGGTCGTGGCCCTGCTTGACGAAGTCGTGGATCAGGTGGGTGACGACTTCGGTGTCGGTCTCCGAGGCGAAGGCATAGCCTTTCGCGCGCAGCCTCTCGCGGATCACGAGATGGTTCTCGATGATGCCGTTGTGGATCAGCGCGATGCGGTTCTCCGAAACGTGCGGATGCGCGTTCGCCTCGGTGACGCCGCCGTGCGTGGCCCAGCGCGAGTGGGCGACGCCGAGCGTGCCCGCGCGCGGACCCGCCCCGATCTTCGCCGAGAGCTGAGTGACCTTGCCGACCGTGCGCCACAGCGCCAGTTCGCCGCCCGGCTGCGCGAGCGCGAGGCCGGTGGAGTCGTAGCCGCGATATTCCAGCCGTCGCAGTCCCTCGACCAGGATGGCCGTGACATCGCGCTGCGCGATCGCGCCGACAATTCCGCACATGAGAGCGTTCCCCGAAACGATTGGCTGCGGATTCTAGCAGGCTCCGCGAGCCGTCATTCCTGCTCCTGATTCGCGTCGATCCTCGGCTTGTCGTTCCCGCACCTTATTGGCGTCGTTGCTCAGCTCGTCATTCCCGCATGCTCCTGGCGGGAATGACGGCAGAAGCAGTCACTTCGGTTTTTTTTGCGGGCGTTTCCAGCCGCGGATCGTCGCCTGCCGCGCGCGCGCCACGGTCAACTCGCCCGCCGCGGCATTGACGGTGATGGTCGAGCCGGCACCGATCGTCGCGTCTTTGCCGACCTTCACCGGCGCGACGAGCGCGCTGTTCGAGCCGATGAACGCGCCGTCCTCGATCACGGTGCGGTGCTTGTTCACGCCGTCGTAATTGCAGGTGATCGTGCCGGCGCCGACGTTGACGCCGGCACCGATGCTCGCATCACCGATGTAGCTCAGGTGATTCGCCTTGGAGTCGCGGCCTATGCTCGCGTTCTTCACCTCGACGAAATTGCCGACGTGTGCGCCCTCGTGGACCTCCGCGCCCGGACGCAGCCGCGCATACGGACCGATCACGCAGGCGCCGTGGGTCACGACGCCGTCGAGATCGCTGTGCGCCTGCACGACGGTGCCGGCGGCGAGCGTGGAATTGCGGATGCGGCAGAACGCGCCGATGCGCACTTCGTCGCCGAGCGCGACCGCACCCTCCAGGACGACGTCGACATCGATCTCGACGTCGCGCCCCGCGCTGACGCTGCCGCGCAGGTCGAAGCGCGCGGGATCGGCGAAGCGCACGCCCTGCGCGCAGAGATTGCGCGCGGCGCGCTGCTGGTAGCGGCGTTCGAGCTGGGCGAGCTGCCAGGCGTCGTTGGCGCCGGCGATCGCGTTCGGGTCGGTCGACAGGATCGCCAATGCCGACGCACCGTCCGCCGCAGCCAGCGCGAACACGTCGGTGAGATAGAACTCGCCCTGCGCGTTGTTGTTGTCGAGCCGCGCGAGCCAGCCGCGCAGCCGCGCGGCGTCGGCCGCGATCACGCCGGTATTGATCGTGCGCACCGCGCGCTGCGCGGGCGTCGCGTCCTTCTCCTCGACGATGCCGGTCACGCGTTGCGCGGCATCGAGCAGGACACGGCCGTAGCCGCTCGGATCGGACAGATCGGCGGCGAGCACGGCAAGCGCGGCCTGCGCTTCGATCAATGGTTGCAGGGTGGTCGGCCGGATCAGCGGCACGTCGCCGTAGAGCACCAGTACGCGCGCCGCGTCGGGGACACCCGCGATCGCGAGCTGCATCGCGTGGCCTGTTCCCTTTTGCTCGGCCTGGTGCACCCAGGCGAGGTCGGCCTGATCGGCGAACGCGGCCTGCACCTGTTCGCCGCGATGGCCGTAGACGACGTGAATTCTTTCCGGGTGCAGCGCGCGCGCCGTGTCGAGCACGTGCGCGAGCATCGGCCGCCCCGCGAGCGGCAGCAGCACCTTGGCGCGAGCGGACCTCATGCGTTTGCCCTCGCCTGCGGCGAGGACGACGATATGCAGCGGATGGGTCGGATTCATCGGCGCAAGCTTACCGAAAAAACGGGGCAAGTTCGGGTCCCGCGATGGCCGCGATGTGGCAGCCGCCGCAGGGCGGGTTTCATCCCGGATTGACGTCGAACAGATGGCCGATCGCCGCCGTCGCCATCATCGCGAGCGTACCCCAGACGAGCACGCGCAACGCGCCACGCAGCATCGATGCGCCGCCGGCGCGCGCGGCCACCGCGCCGAGCACGGCGAGCGAGATCAGCGAAGCGACGGCCACGGTCAGGGCCATATGCGCGGACGCCGCGAGCAGCGCGGCGACCAGCGGCAACGCCGCACCGACCGAGAAGGCCGATGCCGAAGCCAGCGCCGCCTGCAACGGGCGCGCGCGCCGTTCCTCGGTCTGGCCGAGCTCGTCGCGCAGGTGCGCACCGAGCGCGTCGTGCGCGGTGAGCTGGTCCGCGACCTGTTCGGCAAGCGGACGGTCGAGGCCGCGGCCGATGTAGATGTTGACCAGTTCCTCGCGCTCGCCGTGCGCGTCGGTCGCAAGCTCGTGCCGTTCGAGTTCGCGTTCGGCCTTCTCCGCATCGCCTTGCGAGGAGACCGAGACGTATTCGCCGGTCGCCATCGACAGCGCGCCGGCGACGAGACCGGCGACGCCCGCGATCAGCACGCTGCCGCGCGTGGCCTCGGCGCTGGCCACGCCGACGACGAGGCCCGCCGTGGAGAGGATGCCGTCGTTCGCGCCGAGCACGGCCGCGCGCAGCCAGCCGATACGGTCGCCGACGTGGCTTTCCCGGTGCCGCCGCAAGGGCGGCCCGTCGTCGTGAAACCGCGCGCGCAATCGCTAGGCCTCGTGCTGGCCGCCGAGATCGTCGTGATATTCCTCGTCCACCTCGAAGCGCAGGTGCTTCACGCTGCGGCCGTGGCGGCGCACGAGCTTCAACGCCTCGATGCCGACCTTGATGTGCTTCTCGACGTAGTTCGCCGTGATCGCCTTGTCGCTGGCCTCGGTCTTCACGCCCTCGGGGATCATCGGCTGGTCGGAAACGAGCAGCAGCGCGCCGGTCGGCACGTGATTGGCGAAGCCGGCGGCGAAGATCGTCGCGGTTTCCATGTCCACGGCCATGCTGCGCGTGCGCCGCAGCAGGTTCTTGAATTCCTCGTCGTGCTCCCAGACGCGGCGGTTGGTCGTGTAGACCGTGCCGGTCCAGTAGTCGTGGCCGAGGTCGCGGATCATCGTCGACACGGCGCGCTGCAACTGGAACGCCGGCAGCGCCGGCACGATCGGCGGCAGGTAGTCGTTCGAGGTGCCCTCGCCGCGGATCGCCGCGATCGGCAGGACCAGATCGCCGAGCTGGTTCTTCTTCTTCAAGCCGCCGCATTTGCCGAGGAACAACGCGGCCTTCGGCGCGATCGCGCTGAGCAGGTCCATGACCGTGGCCGCGTTCGGCGAGCCCATGCCGAAGTTGATCAGGGTGATGCCGTCGGCGGTCGCGTTCGGCATCGGCCGGTCGCGGCCCTGCACCTCGACGCCGTTCCATTGCGCGAACAGGTCGACGTAGTTGCCGAAGTTGGTCAGCAAGATGTGCTCGCCGAACGCATCGAGCGGCGTGCCGGTGTAGCGCGGCAGCCAGTTCTCCACGATGTCTTTCTTGTCTTTCATTTTGGTATTCCGTCGGGTTGCCGATGACGGCACATCGGCGGGATGGCAGGTCGTTGGGTGTCGCCGGCAAGTCTAATCGTTGCGCGCGCCGCGTGCAGCCGTCACGCGGCGATGCCGCTTTGCTTTTTCGCGGCCGCGAAGGATGATGGGACGCGTATCGTCGCCTCGCTCCCGGGAGTTTCCGATGCTCATCACCCTGCTCCTCGCCTTGATCGCGCTGAGCGCTTTGCTTTTCGTCGGCCGTGGCTTTCTCGCCTGGGTCGTCGCCTGCGGCATCTGGTTGGTCGGCTGGCGCATTGCGGGCATCGCTTCACCGATCGCATTCGAAGCGACGGCATTGATATTGACCGCCCTTGCGATCGTCTTCGGCGTCCCCGCGATCCGCCGCGCGCTGGTCACGCGCAGCGTGATGCCGACCTTCGCCAAGGTGTTGCCGCGGCTCGGCGAGACCGAGCGCATCGCGCTCGACGCGGGCACGGTGTGGTGGGACGCGGAACTGTTCTCGGGCAGGCCGGACTGGAACAAGCTGCTCGAGTTCAAACCGCAGCCGCTGAGCGCCGACGAACAGGCGTTTCTCGACGGCCCGGTCGAGCGGCTCTGCGCGATGCTCGACGACTGGCAGATCAACCAGCTGCGCGACCTGCCGCCCGAAGTCTGGGACTTCATCAAGAAACAGGGCTTCTTCGGCATGATCGTCCCGAAGGAATACGGCGGCCACGGCTTCTCGGCGATCGCGCACTCGCGCGTGGTGACGCGCATCTCGTCGCGCTCGGTCGCCGCCGCCGTCACGGTCATGGTGCCGAATTCGCTCGGCCCCGGCGAACTGCTGCTGCACTACGGCACCGACGCGCAGAAGAACTACTACCTGCCGCGGCTCGCGCGCGGCGAGGACATCCCGTGCTTCGGCCTGACCGGCCCCGAAGCCGGCTCCGACGCGGCCGCGACGCAATCGACCGGCGTCGTCGAAAAGCGCGTCGTCGACGGCAAGGAAATCCTCGGCCTGCGCCTGGAATGGAAGAAGCGCTACATCACGCTCGCGCCCGTGGCGACGCTGATCGGCCTCGCGTTCCGCATCAAGGATCCCGATCGCCTGCTCGGCGACAAGGACGATCTCGGCATCACCTGCGCGCTGATCGAAGCGCACCTGCCCGGCATCGAGATCGGCCTGCGCCACGATCCGATGGGCGTGCCGTTCATGAACGGGCCGATCGTCGGCAACGATGTCTTCATTCCGCTCGACAACGTGATCGGCGGGCGCAACGGCATCGGCCAGGGCTGGCGCATGCTGATGGAATGCCTCGCCGCGGGCCGCTCGATCTCGCTGCCCGCGCTCAGCGTCGGCGCCGCGCAGATGATGACCCGCATCTGCGGCGCCTACGCGACCGTGCGCGAACAGTTCGACACGCCGATCGGCCGCTTCGAAGGCATCGAAGAGCCGCTTGCGCGCATTGCCGCGAAAACCTACATGATGACCGCCACGCGCACGCTGACCTGCGGCGCGCTCGACGCGGGCGAAAAGCCCGCCGTGCTCTCGGCGATCGCCAAGGCGTATCTCACCGAAAGCATGCGCGAGGTCGTCACCGACGCGATGGACATCCGCGCCGGCAGCGCGATCCAGCGCGGGCCGCGCAACTCGCTCGCGCGCGCGTGGGACGCGGTGCCGATCGGCATCACGGTCGAAGGCGCGAACATCCTCACGCGCTCGATGATCATCTACGGCCAGGGCGCGATCCGCTGCCATCCGTTCGTGCAGAAGGAAATCGCCGCGGTCGCCGCGAACGACCTCAAAGCGTTCGACGCGGCGCTGTTCGGGCACGTCAACCTCGTCTTCCGCAACGTCACGCGCGCGAAGCTGCTCGCCTGGAGCGGCAGCCGCCTCGCCGCCGCGCCAGCGGTGCAGGACACGCGGCGCTACTACCAGCATCTGTCGCGCTTCTCGGCCGCGTTCGAGTTCGCCTCCGACATCGCGATGGGCACGCTCGGCGGCTCGCTCAAGCGCCGCGAGAAGATTTCCGGCCGGCTCGCCGACGCGCTCGCCTATCTCTATCTCGCTTCCGCCGCGCTCAAGCGCTACGAGGACGAGGCGAAGACGACGGCGAACCTCAACCTCGCCTGCTGGTGCGCCGAGCATTCGCTGTACCATGTGCAGGAGGCGCTGCGCGGCGTGATCGAGAACCTGCCGACGCGCGCGGCGGCCTTCGTGCTGCGCATGGCGGTGTTTCCGCTCGGCGCGCGCTTCCGTCCGCCGTCGGACAAGCTCGGCGCACGCGTGGCGCGCGACATCCTCGAGGACCGCGAGGCACGCGCCACGCTGACCGGCGACGTGTTCATCCCGCCGCCGACCGAACCGGGCCTCGGCACTCTCGAAGCCGCGCTCGACAAGGCCGTGCGCGCGATCCCGGTCGAAACCAAACTGCGCGACGCGGTGCGCGCCGGCACGCTCGACCGCGCGCCCGGATACATGCTCGACGAAATGGGCCTGAAAGCCGGCGTCATCACACAGGCCGAGTACGATCTGCTGCAGGAGGCCGAGGCGGCGCGCAACGAGGTGATCGCGGTCGACGCGTTCGATCCCGCGATCTTCAAGACGCTGCATTGAAGGAAGCGCCATGCACGCGCACTGGTATTTCGATTTCGTTTCGCCGTTTTCGTACCTGCAACTGGGCAAGGTTCTGGAATGGCAAGATCGGCTCGACATCACGCCCGTGCCGATCGCGTTCGGCGCGGTGCTCAAGCATCACGGCCAGCTCGGCCCGGCGGAAATTCCCGGCAAGCGCGAATTCACCTACCGCTTCGTGCAATGGCAGGCGGAGCGGGCCGGCGCGACGCTGCGCTTCCCGCCGCAGCATCCGTTCAATTCGCTCGCGGCGCTGCGGCTCTGCATCGCCGCAGGAACGACATGGACCGCGATCGAGGCGATCTTCGATCATCTCTGGCGCGGCGGGAACGCGGGCGTCACGGCCGGCGATCTCGCCGGCGTCGCCGCGGCACTCGGCATCGCGGACGTGGAGAAGGCGCTCGCGGACCCGGCAGTGAAGGATGCGCTGCGCGCGAACACCGACGGCGCGATCGCCGCGGGCGTGTTCGGCGTGCCGACGCTCGAGGCCGGCGGCGAAGTTTTCTGGGGCAATGATGCGACGCCGATGATCGAAGACTGGCTCGCGCACCCTCGGCACTTCGACACGGACGAGTACCGCCGCCTCGCCGCCCTGCCGTCGGGCGTCGAGCGCCGGCGCTGAATTCGCTGCGCCGCGCGACGCCTTGCGCGATGGGGGGCGCGGCATTATGCTTTGATGAGCTCTCACCAAAGCACCAATACACCGTGAACCGCCTCACGATCACTCTGTCCGAACCGCGCTACCGCGCGCTCAAGCAGGCCTCGGCCGCGCGCGGCAAGACGATCACGCAGATCGTCGACGAAAGCCTGGAGTTCTACGGCATCAAAAGCGAGGACGATGCGCTTGCGATCCTGCGCCGCGCGCGGGCGAACAGCGGCCTGAGCGATGCGCAGGCGATGAAGTTCGCCGTGCGGGAGACGCGCGCGGCGCGCAAGGCGACATGGCAACGCCGCACCCCGCGATAATCGACACGAACGTCGTCGTCGCCGGATTGCTGAGCAGGCGCGACGATTCGCCCGTCGCGCGCCTGCTTGCAGGCATGCTGACCGGCCTGTTTCCGTTCGCGATTTCCGACGCATTGCTGGCCGAATACCGGGACGTGTCGTTGCGCACGAATATCGCCGCACTGCACCGCCAGACCCCGGCGCAGATCGAGAAGCTGCTTGCCGCCATGGTCCGGCATGCGATCGTTCTCGATCCCGTCGCCACACCCTTGCATGCGCCGGACAAAGACGACCAGCATCTTTGGGAACTGCTGGCGGCGCACGATCGAGTGATTCTGGTCACTGGCGACAAACGCCTCGTTGCCGCACGCGACTTTCCCGGTCGCATCCTGACGCCCGAACAGTTTCTGCACCATATCGAACATGACTGAAAACACCGCCAATCCGCCCCTGCTCGAACTCGACGACGCGCACCTAATGCGCGGCGGCAACGAAGTGCTGCGCGGCCTCAGCCTGCGCATCGAGCCGGGCCAGCACAGCGCGATCGTCGGCCCGAACGGCGCGGGCAAATCCTCGCTCGTGCGCATGATCCATCGCGACGACTATCCGCTCGCGCACGACGACGGCAGGCCGCCGATGCGCATTCTCGGGCGCACGCGCTCGGACGTGTTCGAGTTGCGCAAGCACCTCGGCATCGTATCCGGCGACCTGCAGCAGCGCCTGATCGGCGAGGATCTCGTCGACGCACTCGACGCGGTGATCTCGGGTTTCTTCGCCAGCCATGTGCTGTCGTTCAACCACGAGGTGAGCGAGGACATGCGCGCCGCGGCGCGCGGCGCACTCGAACGGCTCGGCGCCGCGCATCTGGCCCACCGGCGCTTCGCCACGTTGTCCACCGGCGAGGCGAGGCGCGTGCTGATCGCGCGCGCGCTCGTGCACGATCCCGGCGCGCTGCTGCTCGACGAGCCTACCGCGGGCCTCGACTTCGTCGCCCGGCGCACGCTGCTCGAAAGCCTGCGCGGACTCGCCCGCGGCGGCACGACGCTGATCCTCGTCACCCATCATCTGGAGGAGATCCTTCCCGAGATCGACCACGTGATCCTGCTGCGCGAGGGCCGCGTGTTCGCGCAGGGGCCGAAGGCCGAGGTGCTGCGCTCGGAAACGCTGAGCGCGCAGTACGGCGCGCCGCTGCGCGTCTGGCGCGGCGGCGGCTATTACCATGCCGGATTCGACGGCAGCGACGCGCCGGCCTGAGCGGACGCCGACCGCCGCACCGGAAGGACTATTGACACGGCAATGCCGGCGTCGCGATGCTCGCGCCGGAACGCACATTCCGATCCAGACGATCGCCGCCGGGGGCAAGCATGAAAGGTTTCACTCGCCATCTGTATTTCTGGGTGCTGATCGGCATCTTCCTCGGCGGCCTGACTGGCTGGCTGTTCGGCGACCAGAGTCCGGTCATTGCCGGCGCGACGTTCAAGGCGTCCTCGCTGAAATGGCTCGGCGACCTGTTCATCAACCTGGTCAAGATGCTGATCTCGCCGGTGATCTTCCTCACCGTCGTGCTCGGCATCGCCGGCATGAACGACATGAAGAAGGTCGGCCGCGTCGGCGGCAAGGCGCTGCTGTATTTCGAGGTCGTCTCAACCGTCGCGCTCGCGGTCGGCCTCGTCGTCATGAAGATCGCGCGCCCGGGCCATGGCCTGCACATCGACCCGGCCTCGCTCGATGCGAAGGCGGTCGCGAGCTACGCCAAGGCGGCGAGCGAGCAATCGACGGCCGAATTCATCCTGCACATCGTGCCGAAGACCTTCGCCGACGCGTTCACCGCGAACGGCGACCTGCTGCAGGTTCTGCTGATCGCGATCCTGTTCGGCTTCGTGCTGTCGCGCCTCGGCGAAACCGGCCAGACCGTGTACCGTTTCTTCGAGGTCTGCTCGAAGGTGCTGTTCGGCATGATCGGCCTGGTGATGAAGGTGGCGCCGCTCGGCGCCTTCGGCGCGATGGCGTTCACGATCGGCAAGTACGGCATCGGCACCCTGGCCAACATGGCCCAGCTCGTCGGCCTGTTCTACCTGACCGCGGCGATCTTCGTCGTCCTCGTGCTCGGCGCGATCGCGCGCTTCACCGGTTTTTCGATCCTGCGCTTTCTCGATTACATCAAGTCCGAACTGCTGATCGTGCTCGGCACGAGCTCGTCGGAAAGTGCGCTCGTGCCGCTGATGGAAAAGCTCGAACGTTTGGGTTGCTCGAAGTCGGTCGTCGGCCTCGTCGTGCCCGCGGGCTACTCGTTCAACCTCGACGGCACCAACATCTACATGACGATGGCCTCGCTGTTCATCGCGCAGGCGCTCGACATCGACCTGAGCTGGGGCCAGGAACTCGCCCTGCTCGGCGTGGCGATGCTGACGAGCAAGGGCGCATCGGGCGTCACCGGCGCGGGCTTCATCACGCTCGCGGCGACGCTGGCCGTGGTGCCGAGCATCCCGGTCGCGGGCATGGCGCTGATCCTCGGCATCGACCGCTTCATGAGCGAATGCCGCGCGCTGACGAATTTCATCGGCAACGGCGTCGCGACGATCGTCGTGTCGAAGTGGGAAGGCGAACTCGACGGCGAGAAGCTGCGGCGCGAACTGGCCGATCCGAGCTTCGTCGAGAAGTCCGAAGTGACGTAAGACGACAGGTAAATAGGCTCGTCATTCCCGCGAAAGCGGGAATCCAATTTCTTCTTTTGATGCTTTTTCGTGTGTAAGGAAAAAACAAGATCAAAATGGATTCCCGCTTCCGCGGGAATGACGGCAAAAGAAGAAGGGCTCGCTCAGTCCATATGCGCGTCGATCAGCGCGCGCGCGGCCTTCGCGACCGCCGTGACCGGGCCGGAGTTGTTCGGGAAGGTCAGGCGCGTGTAGTAGCCGCCTTCGAGCAGCAGCATCAGCGCGTCGCCGAGCGAGTCCGGTTCGCGCGCGCCCATCTCGCGCGCGTACTTGCGCAGGCGGCGGCGGATCTCGGCCTTGTAGTCGTGCACGATCGCGTTGAGGCGTTCGTTGTCCTCGGGAATCTCGACCGCGGCGTTGCCGAGCGCGCAGCCGCGGCTCGAACGGCAGCCGCAATCGGCCTTCGCCTTGGTCTTGGCCAGATCGACGACGGCCTGCATCAACGCCTCGACCTGGTGGCGCGGATCGCCCGCGTGCGGCGCGACGGCCTCGTCCCACCACTGCCAGTAGCCGCGCTCCTGGTCCTTGAGGTATTCGGCGACCGAGATCGTCCTTCGACGGAAAGCTGCGGTAGAAGCTCATCTTGTTCGTGCCGGCGTTCTCGACGATCGCGTCGACGCAGACGCCGCGGATGCCGTGGCGGTAGAACAGGTCGGCCGCGGAATCGCGGATGCGGTCGCGCACGCGCGGCCTGTCGCTGCGCACAAGCGCCTCGCTCGCCACGGAAACGGCCGTCGCCGTCGATTTTGCGGACATGGCACGGACTCCTCTTGACAGGTTAGTGACCAGTCAGTAACATCCCAAATGTTACTGACCGGTAACACACATGATGACAGTTTTGCGTAAGCCAACCGCAAGGTCAAGGCAGCCCGCAGCAGAAGTCATAGCCGGTTCAGTCCAAAGGACTTGAGGAGATCGCCATGTCGCATCTGCATTTCGCCTTGGAACAGAAGCGTTCGTCCGCCGCGAAGAACGCAAAGAGCGCAAAAAAGGGCGGGTCTTTCGCCCTACTTTTGCGCGGGCCACTGTTGAAAAAACCGTCTTTGCCGAAAGCATCGGGAGCCGGCACACGCATGACGCTGGCCGTGCTGACGCTCGTGGCCGCTTCGGCGGCGTTTCTCGGCGGCTGTTCGCGTTCCGCAGCCAGCGGCGCGCCGGCCGCAGCGCCCGCGCCGACGGTCAGCGTCGCCGAGGTGGTCTCGAAACCCCTGCGCGATTTCGAGGAATTCACCGGCCGGCTCGAACCCGTCACTACCGTACAGGTCCAGCCGCGCGTCGGCGGCTTCATCGAATCGGCGCAGTTTGCCGAAGGCGCCCAAGTATCGAGGGGCCAAGTGCTGTTCCGCATCGATCCGCGTCCGTACCAGGCCGAGGTCGACCGCCTCGCCGCGCAGCTCCAGCACGCGCGTTCGCAGGCGGCGCTGGCCACGCAGAACCACGAGCGCGGCAAGCAGTTGATCGCCCGGCACGTCATCGCGCAGCAGGACTTCGACCAGCTCGCGACCGCGGCGACGAGCGCCGGCGACGACATCGGCGCGGCCGCGGCCGCGCTCGAAGCGGCGCGCCTCAACCTCGAATTCACCCAGGTGCGCTCGCCGATCGACGGCCGCGTCTCGCGCATGCTGATCACGCCGGGCAATCTCGTCTCGACCACGAGCGTGCTGACCACGGTCGTGTCCGACAATCCGGTCTACACCTACTTCGACGTGGACGAGGCGACCTATCTGCGCTTCGCGCACGGCGCGGCGAAGGCCGAGAGCCCGGTGTACATGGGCCTCGTCGACGAGCAGGGCTATCCGCACGCAGGCCGGCTCGATTTCGTCGACAACCAGGTCGACGCGAACAGCGGCACGATCCGCGCGCGCGGCGTGTTCGACAACGCCGACGGCCACTTCACTCCGGGCCTGTTCGCGCGCATCAAGCTGGTCGGCGGCGCCGCGCACGACGCGATCCTGATCGACGAGCGCGCGGTCGGCACCGATCTCGGCAAGAAGTTCGTGCTCGCGCTGAAGCAGGACAACTCGCTCGAATACCGCCCGGTGACGCTCGGCGCGGCGATCGAGGGCCTGCGCGTCGTGCGCGAGGGCCTGAACGCGGGCGACGTGATCGTCGTCAACGGACTGCAGCACGTGCGCCCCGGCGCGACGGTGAACCCGACGCGCGTGGCGATGGCGACCGACGGCAAGGCCGTGGCGCAACTTGCGCCGGCGGCGACCGCGACCGGCAACAATGGACGCGCGGCGTTGAACTGATCCTGCTTCCCTTCTCCCACCGGGAGAAGGTGGCGCGAAGCGCCGGATGAGGGAAGAGCCTCGCACCGTGCTATCTCGCTGAACAATTGAAAGGCTTTCCCCTCATCCGCCCTTCGGGCACCTTCTCCCACCGGGAGAAGGGAAGAAAAGAGCACACCATGAACCTCTCCCGATTTTTCGTCTCGCGCCCGGTGTTCGCCGGCGTGCTGTCGGCGCTGATCCTGATCGCCGGCCTGGTTTCGATTCCGTCCCTGCCGATCTCGGAATATCCCGAAGTCGTGCCGCCGACCGTGGTCGTGCGCACGACCTATCCGGGCGCCAATCCGAAGGTCATCGCCGACACCGTCGCCGGCCCGCTCGAACAGGCCATCACCGGCGTCGAGGACATGCTCTACCAGTTCTCGCAGGCGACCAGCGACGGCGTGATGACGCTGACGATCACGTTCAAGCTCGGCACCGACGTCGACAAGGCGCAGCAGCTGATCCAAAACCGCGTCGCGCAGGCGACGCCGAAACTGCCGCAGGACGTGCAGCGCATCGGCGTGACCGTGAACAAGTCCACGCCCGACATCACCTGTGCGGTGTTCCTGATTTCGCCCGACGGGCGCTACGACCAGAACTACCTGTCGAACTACGCGATCCTGCGCATCAAGGACGAACTCGCCAAGCTCGACGGCGTCGGCGACGTGCAGGCGTTCGGCGGCGGCAACTATTCGATGCGCATCTGGCTCGACCCGGAGAAGGTCGCCGCGCGCGGCCTGACCGCGACCGACATCGCCAACGCGATCCGCGAGCAGAACGTGCAGGTCGCCGCGGGCCAGCTCGGTTCCTCGGCCACGCCGTCGAACGATCCGACCCGCCCGAACTACCAGATCGCGGTCAATACCAAGGGCCGCCTCGTCAGCGAGGAAGACTTCGCCAACATCATCATCCGTACCGGCCAGGCCGGACAGATCACGCGCCTGCGTGACGTCGCGCGCATCGAGCTCGGCTCGGACAACTACGCGCTGCGCGCGATGCTCAACAACCAGACCGCGGTCGCATTGCCGGTGTTCCAGCGGCCGGGCAGCAACGCGATCGCGATCTCCGACGCGGTGCGCGCGAAGATGGCCGAGCTGAAGAAATCGTTCCCCGACGGCATCGACTACAACGTCGCCTACGATCCGACCGTGTTCGTGCGCGGTTCGATCGACGCGGTGATGCACACCCTGCTCGAAGCGATCCTGCTCGTCGTCATCGTCGTCATCGTGTTCCTGCAGACCTGGCGCGCCTCGATCATTCCGCTGCTCGCCGTGCCGGTATCGCTGATCGGCACGCTCGGCGTGATGCATCTGCTCGGCTTCGGCCTCAACACCTTGAGCCTGTTCGGCCTCGTGCTCGCGATCGGCATCGTCGTCGACGACGCGATCGTGGTGGTCGAGAACGTCGAGCGCAACATCGGCGAAGGCCTCGCGCCGTTCGACGCCACCGTGCAGGCGATGAAGGAAGTGACCGGGCCGATCATCGCGACGGCACTGGTTCTATGCGCGGTCTTTCTGCCCACGGCGTTTATCAGCGGCCTGTCGGGCGAGTTCTACAAGCAGTTCGCGATCACGATCGCGATCTCGACCGTGATCTCGGCGTTCAACTCGCTGACCTTGTCGCCCGCGCTGTCGGCGCTGCTGCTCAAGGCGCACGACGCGCCGCCCGACCGCTTCACGCGCTTCCTCAACGCCGCGCTCGGCTGGTTCTTCCGTCCGTTCAACCGCTTCTTCGCGCGCGCGTCGAACGGCTACGTCGGCACGGTCAGCCGCGTGCTCGGACGCAGTTCGGTCGCGGTGTTCATCTACCTGGGCCTGATCGCGCTCACCGCCTACGGCTTCCTGCGCACGCCGACCGGCTTCGTGCCGGCGCAGGACAAGCAGTACCTCGTCGGCTTCGCCCAGCTGCCCGACGCGGCGACGCTCGACCGCACGAGCGAGGTGATCCGGCGCATGGGCGAGATCGCGCTGAAGACGCCCGGCGTGGAGGACGTGCCGGCGTTCCCGGGCCTGTCGATCAACGGCTTCACCAATGCGACCAACTACGGCATCGCGTTCACCACGCTGAAGCCGTTCGAGGAGCGCCGCGACGCGTCGAAGTCCGCCGGCTCGATCGCGATGGCGATGAACATGAAATTCGCGCAGATCCAGGACGCCTTCATCGCGATCTTCCCGCCGCCGCCCGTGCAGGGCCTCGGCACGATCGGCGGCTTCAAACTGCAGATCGAGGACCGCGGCAACCTCGGTGCCGACGAGTTGTACAAGCAATTGCAGAACGTTATCGCCAAGGCGTCGAAGCGGCCCGAACTGGCCGGCGTGTTCTCGGGCTTCCAGGTCAACGTGCCGCAGATCGACGTCGACGTGGATCGCGAAAAGGCGAAAACGGCGGGCGTGCCGCTGCAGAACATCTACGACACGATGCAGATGTATCTCGGCTCGCTCTACGTCAACGACTTCAACCGCTTCGGCCGCACCTACCAGGTCAACGCGCAGGCCGAGCCCGGCTTCCGCCTGAGCGCCGACGACATCGGCCGGCTGAAAACGCGCAACGCGCGCGGCGACATGATCCCGCTCGCAAGCTTCGTCACCGCGCGCGAGGCCTCGGGCCCGGACCGCGTGCCGCACTACAACGGCTATCTCGCCGCCGAGCTCAACGGCGCCGCCGCGCCCGGATACAGCTCGGGCCAGGCCCAGGCCGCGATCGAGGACGTGCTGCGCACGGAGCTGCCCAACGGTTTCGGCTACGAGTGGACCGACCTGACCTACCAGCAGATCCTCGCCGGCAACACGATGATCGTGATCTTCCCGCTGGTCGTGCTGCTCGTCTTCCTCGTGCTCGCCGCGCAGTACGAAAGCGTCACGCTGCCGCTGGTCGTGATCCTGATCGTGCCGATGACCTTGCTGTGCGCGATTGTGGGCGTGATGGCCGCGCGAGTTGACAACAACATCTTCACCCAGATCGGACTGATCGTGCTGATCGGCCTCGCCTGCAAGAACGCGATCCTGATCGTCGAATTCGCCCGCGACCGCGAGGCGATGGGCGAGTCCGTGTGGCAGGCCGTGCTCGACGCCTGCCGCCTGCGCCTGCGCCCGATCCTGATGACCTCGCTCGCGTTCGTCATGGGCGTCGTGCCGCTCGCGCTCGCCACGGGCGCCGGCGCGGAGATGCGCCGCGCGATGGGCGTGACCGTGTTCTCCGGCATGCTCGGCGTGACCTTCTTCGGCCTGCTGCTGACGCCGGTGTTCTACCTGCTCGTGCGCCGCAGGCGCGAGAAACATGCGATGGCGCAACCGATTCAGAACGCCATCGCTGACCGCGACCAATCACTGAAGCTTCCACTCGTCATTCCCGCGCGCTCTTGGCGGGAATCCAGCGACTTTTCTCTTGATCTTGCGATCGAAAAGCAAAAGGCACTGGATTCCCGCCTTCGCGGGAATGACGAGCAAAGAGACCCCCAAACCCAAGGAGTAATCCCCATGACCCAGAAAATTGCTCTCGTCACCGGCGCCACGCGCGGCATCGGCCTGGAAACCGTGCGCCAGCTCGCGCAGAACAACGTCCACGTGCTGCTCGCCGGGCGCGACCGCGCCAAGGCCACAGAAGCCGCGCTGAAGCTGCAAGCAGAAGGCCTGTCTGTCGCCGCGATCGCACTCGACGTTGACGATGCAAACAGCATCGCCACAGCGGCAAAGGAAGTCGAAGCCAGGCACGGCCACCTCGACATCCTCGTCAACAACGCCGGCATCCTCGTCGATGACCAGGCGAAGAAACCGTCGGAACAGACGCTGGACGCGTGGCGCAAGACCTTCGACACCAACCTGTTCTCGCTGGTCGCGGTTACCCAGGCGTTCCTGCCGCTGCTGCACAAATCCGACGCGGGCCGCGTCGTCAACGTGTCGAGCATCCTCGGCTCGAACACACTGCACAGCGATCCGACCTCCGGCATCTACGACCTCAAGGTGCCCGCGTACAACGTGTCCAAGTCCGCGGTGAACGCGTGGACCGTGCACCTCGCCCACGAGTTGCGCGACACGAAGATCAAGGTCAACGCGATCCATCCGGGCTCGGTCAAGACCGACATGAACAGCCACGGCGACCTCGACGTCGCCGATGGCGCCAAATCCAGTGTCGAACTCGCCCTGATCGGCGCCGACGGCCCGAACGGCAGTTTCTCGCACCTTGGCCAAACGCTGCCCTGGTAATCGCGCAGCGGCTCCCGAAAAGTCGCTCGTCAAGGACAAGCCAGACCGGCAAACGAACGGCCGCCGACGCACACGGCGGACCGGGATATGACAGTGCGCAATAACGCATGCCGTTCCGGCGTATCGATATGCGTTCGCGCAATGGAATTTGTACGTGGAATTAGCGCTGCGCTAACGCCGCTCGTGGTCGAATTGCGGCATTCAATCGAGAGGGATCGAACCCATGTCGCAACCGCAAATCGCCATCGCCGCCCACTGGAGCCGCGCGCTGCGCCACATCACGGACGGTCTCGGCGCCGACATCACGCCGAAGGACGTGAGCGAACTGCGCGCCGCGCTCACGCAGTTGGCCTGGACCGAAGGCTGCCCGCGCGCGGCTTCGTTCTTCCATGCCTCGCAGACGCCGCGCTACCGCCGCCAGTTGATCGCCGCCGCGCCCGACGGCGCCTACACGATGCTGCTGATCGCCTGGCCGCCCGGCTACGTCACCCCGCTGCACGACCATGCCGAACTGTGGGGCATCGAACTCGTCCTCGACGGCGCATTGCAGGTGGAGGAATATTTCAGCGACGGCGACTCGCAGCAGCCCGCGCTGCAGCCGCACCGTTCACTCATGCTCGGTTCGGGCGACGCGGCCGTGTTCATCGATCCGGCCTACGTGCACCGCTGCCGCAATCTCTCCGCGCAGCGGCCCGCGCTGTCGCTGCACGTCTACGGCGGCGTGCTCGATCATTACCGCAGCTTCGTCGAGGTCAGCGACAATCTCTACCGCATTGCGCAGCAGCAAGCCGTGCTCGACGCGGTGTCGATCTAGCACCGCTCCTGCTGCGGCCGCCGAGACGCCATCGCGACAGCCGGTCGCGGGAAGTGCGGGCCAACGTGGCGCTTCGTTTTTTGACCTACCTCCGCCCGGCGCGATCCTGCACGAGATGCGCATAGATCCGTGCGCTGGGTTTGGGCGTGCGCTTGAACGTGGTTCGGTCCACCGCCACCAGGCCGAATTTCGGCTTGTAGCCGGACAGCCATTCGAAGTTGTCGAGCAGCGACCAATGAATGTATCCGAGTACCGGTACGCCGTCGGTGATCGCCTGGTCGAGGGCCTGCAACGCCAGCGGTAGGAAACGTTGGCGCAACGTGTCGTCGGGATCCGCGATGCCGTTCTCGGTGACCAGAACGGGTTTTCCCGTGGCTTGATGCGCATAGCGAACCGATCCGCCCAGTGCGGCCGGATAGAACTCCTCGCCGGTCGGCGTGAGCGATGCGCCTTTCGGCTTGGGCAGCGTGCCTTTGGCGTCGATGCGGCTGCGGTTGTAGGTTTGCACGCCGATGAAGTCGTCGTCGCGAGCGGCATCGAAAAACGGCTCGTATACTTGCCGCCGCTTCTCGGCGAGCCGGCTGCCGCGCCCGACCGCCTGATCGTCGGGAATCGCCAGGCTCATGCCTATCCGGGTCGCGCCATGCGCGGCGCGGATTGCCGCGCGCGCGAGCCGGTGCGCTTCCTGCACGTTCGCCAGTTGGGGTTCCGGGTCGTTGGCGTGCAGCAGCGAGAAGCGAACCCGCCTCGATCGCGTTTCCGCTGGTGACGATCACGCTCGGCGCCGACGATCTGCGCGAAACGATGGGCGGCCAGCTCTACGGCAATCGCGGCAAGGTCTATCGCGTGCCGGAGATGGATGCCGCCGAACGGGCCGCGTTCAACCGCGGCGTGCAGCGTTTCGACGGGACCCGGCGGCGATCGCCTACGCGCGCCGCTGGCACCGGCCCGAGGGCAATTTCGCGGTCCGCTGGTGACCCTGCACAACCGTATCAACGCGCTCGTGCCTTACGCGCAGTCCGAAGGCTTGGGGCGGATCGTGCATCGGGCGCACAACGACGCGCGGCTCGTCCAGTTCACCGTGCCCGCGATGAAGGCGCCGCTGCCGGTCGGCGGCGTGGAAGGCTATACGCATTGCGGCTTCCAGCCGGCGCAGACGCTAGCTGCGTGGCGCGCCATGCGCGAGTGGGTGGAGATCGCGGCGTGCGGCCGCCCGCCGACCTCGTGCACTGATGGCCCTGCGCGTACGGTGGCTTCGGCCGGCCTTGCCGTTCGCGCTGTCGCTCGCTGCCCCGGCGCGGACAGCAACGCGCATGCAAGGATGCTCGACCGTATTTCCGTCGTTCCCGCTGTCGCCGGAGTGACGAACTGGCTCTATCGGCTCCCGTCGGCCTCTGCGAAACGCGTCTGGGATTGCAACGAAAACAGCCACAGCACGGCGGCGAGCACGACGTAGGCCGCGGTGAACTGCCAGACCAGCGCGCGCGCTTCAGGGGCGAGCGTCCACGGCAGGTAGATCGTGCCGAGCGGATCGACCGAGTGGATGATCCCGAAAAAGGTCAGCGCGGCGCCGGCGGCGAGGATCGCGGCGGCCTTGCGCGGGCGATGGTCGATCAGCGCGACGACGAAGCTCGCCCAGACCATCGAGGTGATGATGAAACCGTTGCCGAGGATGAAGATCACCGCGAGCTCGGGCAGGCCGTGGTCGGCGTTCGCGTACAGCTTCGCGAACTGGTCCGGCGCGACGATGGACGGATCGCCGAGCTTGATCGCCACCATGCGCGCGACGGCCGGGAAGAACGCCATGACGACGGCGGCGAAGTATTTCCGCTCGGTCGCCTCGAATGCCTGCATGGTGATATGGATCGCGATGAAGATCAGGATCGGCGCGAGCACGCAAAGCGGAATCAGCTCGACCAGGTTCGACAGGTAGCCGAATATGCCCCCGAGGCCGATGAACAGACCGGTGAGGAAGGTGTAGCCGGCGCGCCCGCCCATCGCGCGATACGCGGGCTGGCCGATGTAGGGCGTGGTCTGCGCGACGCCGCCGCAGACGCCGGCGACGAGCGTCGCAATCGCCTCGGTGAGCAGGATGTCGCGCACTCTATAGTCATCACCCGCCGCACGCGCGCTTTCGGTGACGTTGATGCCGCCGACGACCATCAGCAGGCCGAACGGCAGGATCAGCGCGAGATACGGCAGCGTGTACTTCAGCCCTTCCAGAAAGCCGAGATTCGGCCACGGCAGGTTGAAGCGCAGCGTCGGCGCGCCCGGCGCATGGAAGCCCGGGCCGAGCAGGTCGAACGGACCGAGCGTGTAGTAGAGCACGAGACCGGCGAGGATCGAGAACAGCACGCCCGGAATGCGTCCCGGGAGCGGCACATGCGCGATTAGCGCGTAGAGGATGACGCCGAGGCAGGCGAAGCCGACGACCGGCACGCGCAGGATGTCGACGAGCGGGAAGAAACCCATCAGCACGAGCGCGATGCCGGCAATGGAGCCGAGCAGCCCTGCGCGCGGCACGTTGCCCATCACCCAATCGCCGAAGAACGAGAGCACGGTCTTGAGCACGCCCATGACGACGAGCGAGGCCATGCCGAGTTTCCAGGTCGCGTCGGCCGCGGTCATCTCGTCCATGCCCTGCGCCTTGAACACAAGAAACGCCGGGCCGAGCACGAGCAGGCCCATGCCGATCGTGGTCGGCGCGTCGATGCCGAGCGGCATCGCGCAGGCGTCCGCGCGACCGCTGCGCAGCGCCATGCGCGTGTAGACGACATTGCCGACCAGCGCGCCGAGCGCGGTGCCCGGGAACATCTTGCCGAAGATGATCTCGGGCGGGAAATGGAAGATGCCGATCAGCGCGCCCGAGAGGAATGCGAGCACCGAGAGATTGTCGACGACGAGGCCGATGAAGCCGTTGACGTCGCCGGAGGTGATGCGCAGCTTTGCAGCGGCCATGTCAAAAGGACACGTCGGCGGGCTGCGTCACGCGCAATACGGAGAGATCGCCCGTCTCCTTCTTCCACGCGGCGCGGATCGCCTCGATGTCGGAGCGGTGCTGGGGCGTGTCTTCGTAAAGCACCATGATTTCCTTCGACCGCAGGCGCTCGATCCTGCTCTGGCCTTGCGTGCGCCACTGGCCATAGACGTCGTAGACGCTGAGGCCGTCGGGGAAGCGCGGCGTCACTTCGCGATCGAGGAAGTCGCGCCAGCGCTTTTCGTTGGCGTCGGCGTCCGTTCCGGCGCCCGGGTCCGGAACCAGGCCGAGGCCGAAATACAGTTCGGTACGCACCCAGTTCCTCGCCGCATCCGGATGCGCGGCGTCTCCGGCAAGCGTGCTCGACGCGGAATGCGGCGGCGCCGTCGCCGCGCAGGCGGACAGCAGCAACCCGGACAACATAAGTGCAGCGAGTTTTTTCATATGGACGTCTATTTCGCATCGGCGGCAAGTCGCCTAGTATCGGCCGCTTCGGCGCCGCTGCGCAACGAATGCCTACCGCTTTTCGGAAATAACGATGAAAGAAAAAATCCCTTCGCCATCCCGCCGCCCGCTGTTCGTCGATGCGGCCGTGCGCTACGAGCACTACGGCGACTTCGGCGGCACGACCAACGGCAAGCTCAGCGCGCGCCGGGAGATCACGCCGGAATTCGCCCTGCGCGGCGCGGCTTCGACCAACTTCCGCGCGCCGTCGCTTTCGCAGATCGGCTTCGAGTCGACCTCGACCGGCTACGACAACCAGGGCAACCTGATCGAATCGCGCATCCTCTCGGTCGACAATCCGATCGCGCGCGCGCTCGGCGCGAAGCCGCTGACGCCGGAGAAATCGCGCAACGTCAGCCTCGGCTTCACTGCGACGCCGGCCGAGAAATTCGACGTGTCGTTCGACATCTACGAGATCGACATCGACCACCGCGTCGTGCCGTCCGAGCAGATCGGCGGCGATGCACTGACCGAGTTCATCGATGCGAACTTCGGCATCCCGGGCGTGCAGGCGGTGAACTTCTTCACCAATGCGGTCGACACGAGTACCAAAGGCGCCGATCTCGTCGCCAACTACCGCCTGCCGCTGTACGACGGCACGCTGACCCTGACCGGCTCGTACAGCTACGCCGACACGCACATCGAAAGCGTCGCGCAAACGCCGGCCGAACTCGTCGCGCTCGGCAACGACAATGTCCTGTTCGGCGTGCAGTCGGCCAACATCCTGACCAACGCGCCGCGCAACCGCGGCATTCTCTCGGCCCGCTGGGCCGACTCGAAGTGGTCGCTGCTCGGCCGCGCCACGCTGCAGGGCGCGACGACGCGCGTGTTCGATTTCGGCGGCGGCTTCACGCCGACGCAGACCTACGCGCCGAAATGGCAACTCGACGCCGAAGTCGAATACAAGTTCACCCCGGCGTTCTCGCTCGCCGTCGGCGGCGTCAACCTCACCGACAACTACCCGACGCGCTCGGACAGCGACATCAACTACTACGGCAACCTGCCCTACGACATCATCTCGCCGATCGGCTTCAACGGCGCGTACTACCATGCGCGGGCGCGATTGACGTTCTAATCGGATCGGCCCTCGCGCACCGGCTTGGCGGCAAGCAGCGATTCCAGACGATCCGTTGCGCCCTGCCTGCGCACCAGGTGCGGATATTTCAGGCCGCCGTCGTAGCGCACGGCGTGCAGTTCTTCGGCACCGTCCTGTTGCGCGCGTATCTGCAACGGTTGCCGGCTCTGCTGCGCCCCGGTAATCGCATCGCGCAACGCCTGCGCGGTGTACGCATGGCCGTCGACCGAAACGAGCTTCATGCCCGGTGCGAGTCCGGCCTTGAATGCCGGGCCGTCCCACGCTACGTCGACGACCTTGCCGTCGCCGTCGAGAAACAAGCCCAGCGAGAACATCTCGTTGATGCCCCTGCCTTCGAGTTCTCCCTTGCCGACGTTTTCGAGCGCACTCTCGTAACCGGAGGGTTTGTCGGTGTAGACCAGACGCCAGCCGGCTGCCTCGATGCCCGACAGCAGCGGCACCTGCTCGCCCGTGCCGTTCACCCAGTTGCGCAGGAAAGCCACCCAGTCGTAGGGCTGCACCTTGGTGAGCGCAGCGACGACATCGTCGAAATCGTAGGTATGGGTGACGAAACTGCCGTCGTCGACGCCGAAGAACGCCCGAGCGAAATCGTCGATGCAACGTCCATCGCGACTCAACTCGCGGATCTTCATGTCCACGGCCAGCCACAGCAACTGGCCTTCGCGGTAGAAGTCGTTCTCGCGGCGCCAGTTGGACCATGCGGCGGGCGCGCCGTAGTCCACGGCGACGGTGGTGTCGATCAACGGCCGCCACGCGCGGCCGGTGCGATGCGCCATTTCGGCCGCGCGATAGGCGAGTACTTCGCGCCATGTATCCGCCGACCACAGGCCGCTGCGCGCGGTCAGCACGTCGCCCAGGTAAACCGTCAGCCCTTCGTAGACCCACAGCAGCTTCGGCTTTTCGGGCTGCTCGAAGTCGGGTTGCCACAGCCCGGCCGGACGCATGAACTTGCCGTTCCACGAATGCGTGTACTCGTGCGGCAGCAACGAGGCATCGAGCATGAAATGACCGGCGTCGGCCAGCATTTTCGAACCGCTGCGCGCACGGTCGTCGCTGGACTGATGGTGCTCGAGGCCGCCGACCGAAGTGTGGTCGCTCAGCGTCAACAAGAGGTGGTAGCTACCGTAGTGGTGCGAGTGGAACAACGCCTGCGCCTGCTCGATCAGACGACGAAAGGCCGCAACCTGCTCGTCCGAAATGGCGATTGCCGCCGCATCGTCGCCGACCAGATCGAGCCAGCGGCGCACCGATGAGCCCGGCGGGGTGACGTCGATCTCGCGGAAATGCTGGCCGGCGATCACCGGCGAATCGACCAGCGTGTCGAACGGCACGGGCTTGAACACGATGCGCGCGCCGTCGCGCTTCGCCGTCTCGAGCGCGCTCGCATACTTCCAGTCGGCGGGGACCACGAGTGCCGGCAGGTAGGTCTGCATCCGCGTCGGACGATCGGCGCGGTACAACGCGACGTGATTCCAAGTGAGATCGAGCAGATTGCGCGTCACCCTGTCCCGCGAGGGAAACTGGAAGCGGATGTCGATCTCGCGCACGCCCACCGGCACAGTCAAATGGAACGCGAAGCGGTCGAGTTCGTCGCGTTGCCAGGCGATGGCTTTTCCACCGGCCGTGAACGTGAGGCCCATAATGTTTTCTATCGGCCCGTCGGGCGAGTGGTCGCCGGGAATCCACTTCGGATAGTAGAGCGTCAGGGCGCCCGGCTCGACCGGCATGACCTCGTCCACGTACAGGATCTTCTGGCCCGGATCGGGAAGGCTGACCGTCAACGCCACCGTGCCGGCCGGCTTTTCCTCGGCCGCCTGGGCCATGCAGGGTACGGACATCGCCAAGGCAATTGCACCGAGCAACACGGTCAGTCGTTTCATTCCACCCTCCGAACAGCTCGATGGTTCACCCGATGGGATTCGGGACGTCAGATGCCAATTTTCGTCTCGAAAGAATGCTAACCGCCGGCGCGGTCGCGCGGCGTCGCCGTCGGGGATCGGCCGGCACGTCGTTGCCACGCCGTCCATGCCCAATACAGCGGCACTCCGACCAGCGTGATCAGAAGGCTGGCGATCGTCGACCAGAACTGCGCACACAGTGCGTTGGCGACGACCATGAAAGTCGCAAGCACGAACAGCGCGGGAACGACGGGATAACCCAGCGCGCGGTAGGTGCGCGGAAAATCCGGGCGGCGCCGGCGCAGGATGAACAACCCGATCACGCACAATGCGAGGAACGGCCATACGCCGAGCACGTAGCCTTCGGCCAACTGCATGAAGTCGCGCAGCAATACGTAGATTACCGCCAGCGCCACGCTGAAGCCGATCGCGATGTAAGGCGTTTCGTATTTCGGATGGACGCGGCCGACGATGCGGAAGAACAGGCCGTCCTCGGCCATCGCGAAAAACACGCGCGGGCTGGACAGGATGCTGCCGTTCAAGGTGCCGAACACCGACAGCATCACCAGCGCGCCGACCAGCGAAGCGCCGCCGCGTCCGAGCACCGCGGCGGCGGCATCGGCCGCCACGGATTTCGATGCCGCGAGCTGCGCCAGCGGCAGCGCACGCAGGTAGGCGGCGTTGATCGACAGGTACACCACCATCGCCACGAGCACGCCGCCGACCAGTGCCAGCGGCAGATTGCGCTGCGGGTTCTTCACCTCGCCCGACAGCGTGGTCAGGTTTTCCCAGCCGTCGTAGGCCCAGAGCGCGCCGATCAGGCCGATGCCGATGCCCGGCCAGTTCGCCGCGCCCATCGGTTCCGAGCGCAGCGGATTCGCATCGCCGCCCGGCGCGAACGCGAAGATCGCCATGGAAAGACCGATGAGGGTCAACACCTTCGCGCCGGTCGAAAGATTCTGGATCACCGCGCCCAGTTTCACCGAACGGCAATTCGCGACGGCGACGAGCAGGATCAGGATCGCCGCGACCGTATGCTGCGCGGCCTCGGACATCGGCGCGAAGAAGCTCAGGTATTCGGCGAACAGCAGGCTTTGCGCCGCCCACGAAATCGGCGTCGTCAGCAGCCACATCCAGCCGAACAGAAACGCCAGCGGGCGTCCATACGCTTCGCGCAGATACACGTAGGGGCCGCCGGCCGCGGGATACATGGCGGCGAGTTCGGCGATCGAAAGCGCGCCGAACAGCGCCACGATGCCGCCCAATACCCACACCAGCGCGATGCCGATGAGGTTGCCGGCCGCGCCCGCGATCGGCGACGGCACGCGGAAGATGCCGCTGCCGATCATCACGCCGACGACGACGGCGATGCCGGTGGCAAGGCCGAGCTTGCGCGGCAGTTCGCGCGGCACGATGGCTGGCGATTCGATCATGGTCGTGCATCGTACAACGGCGCTGCGGGCCTGTAGAGACGACTCCTGTCCGGCGAATTGCGTTGATTGGGTTCCTTGTGCAATCGCCTGTTTCCGCATCAGACAGCGGTTCCCGAAGGGATGTGCTTCCCGAGACGCACGCAGAAACCATAACCCACAGCTATGCCAGATGCTGGTCTTTTCATTGGTGACTCCCTTTGCACTATAAATATGCTCGAATACGCGTCCATGTCGGTTTGGTTCAAGGAGAACATGGCGTTTGTAATGCCAACGTATGTATCGGCAGGCAATGGTTGCATCTAGACAGCTATCGCTTGTTTCCAACCATGGACGAGTATGAATCACAAAGGACGCCTTGCGGCGGTCATCTCATTTTGGCGACCATCGGCTGCCTGTATGGCATCGACTCGGCGTAGATACGTAATTCACTCAACTGATGCAGAACTGGAGTGCGCATGAGCCGCTTCGCCAAATCCATTCTGACTGCATTGCTGCTGGCTACCGCGTGCGCAGACCCGGCGCAGATTTCCGCTGTGGAATCAAGTTCGTCGTCCGACTACGACAACTTGGTCGATGCCATCGTTGCGCGGTATCGCTTGCCGGGTATCGCGGTCGGCGTGATCGAAGATGGCAAGGTGGTTTACACCCGTACGCTCGGAAAGCTTGCTTCCGGCAAGCCGATGGATGTGGACACGTTATTCGGGATCGCCTCCAACACCAAAGCCATGACCTCCACTTTGCTGGCGCGACTGGTACAGCAAGGCAAGTTGCGCTGGGACGATCCGGTCACGAAATATCTGCCGTCGTTCCGCATGCACGATCCGTGGGTCACGGCGAACATACAAGTGGGCGATCTGCTCGTGCATCACAGCGGTTTGCCCGAAGGTGCGGGTGACCTCATGCTGTGGCCAACGCCAAACAAATTCACGCCCGACGACGTCGTCGCCGGGCTGCAATATCTGAAGCCGGCTTACAGTTTTCGTGCGGGCTACGCTTACGACAATACGCTGTACGTTGTCGCCGGCCAGCTCGCGGCCGCGGTCAATGGCACGCCGTATCCCGAGCTAATGCGTCGCGAGATCTTCGAGCCAATGGGTATGACGCGCTGTCAGATCGGCGTGTGGAATCGCGACGAGGTAGGCAACGTAGCGACCCCATATATCCAGCGTGACGGCCATTTTGTGCCCGTGACGACCGACGGATCTCTCGTGCATCCCGCCATAATGGATCCGGCTGGCGGCGTGCACTGTAGCCTCAACGACATGTTGATTTGGGCGAAGAGCTGGCTGGCACCGACGCCGCAGCAACTCGAATGGCTATCGCCGGAACAGCGGCGCCGCGAATGGACGAGCTACACACCGATGCCTATCTCCGAGCGTCGCCGCGATTGGGACGGCACGCTGTTCTACGGTTATGGCTACGGCTGGCGCATCGCCGACGTCGACGGACAGATGACGGTATCGCACACCGGCTCGCTGTCAGGCATGTATTCCGCGATGACATTGCTGCCATTCCGCAAGAGCGGGTTCGTCTTGATGATCAATGCCAGTGTCGACGCCGCACGCAGCGTGCTGATCGAGATGCTAACTAAGCGTTTCACTGCTCCCGGCAACGCACGCAGCGTGAGCAGCTATGCCGTTGAATTGGAGCAGGAGGAGCAGCAGCAACGCGCCTCACATGTCCCGGACACATCCTCGCGGAAGCTTGCGACGGCGGCGGAGATCAAGGCGCAGCTTGGCACGTGGCGCGATCCGTGGTTCGGCGAGGTACGTATTTGCGCGCAGGGCGGCGCCGTGCGTTTTGCCGCGCTGAAATCCCCGAGATTGACCGGACAGATCATGCGCGTCGAGGATCGCTACCTAGTGCACTGGGATCACGGCGATGTCGAGGCTTGGCTGCGCTTCCCGGAACAATCCGGTGGCATGCTGCACATGGCCAAGGTCGATCCCGATGCCGACTTCAGTTACGATTTCGAAGATCTGGGCTTTACCCGAGAGCGCGCCTGTGAATAAGGGGATTTCGTGCCTATTCGCCTATTCGTCACGACGCGCGCCGCGTCTGGCTTGCGGCCTGAACTAATCTCGGCAGTACGTCTCCATGGACGAACGAAAGCTTGTTAGCGCCTGCCAATGTTTTATGGACACTCATTGGCCGCTCCGCATATATCGGGTTTCGGGTCGATCATGGCCGAGTGCCATCCGTGCGGCCCCGCGTCCGGCGTCGCGACTAGCGTCGTGAGGTCGGCGCACGCGACAGCACAATCTCGCCATTTCGGCGCGCCGCACGCACCGGCCAGCCGTGTTCGAGGACGAGGGTCAGCGCGTCCTGATCGCCTGCACGGAAAGTGCCGCTGATGCGGACGTTCGCCAGTGCCGGATCTGCCAGGCGTATGGGCGTGGCCGAATAGCGGTTCATTTCCGCCACCAGTTGTGGCAGCAGCCAGTTGTTCGCCAACAGGTTGCCTTGGGTCCAGGCACGGGCCGACGCAAGGTCCGCGGCAACCGTCGACCATTCGCGCCCCGTGCGATCGAAGCGCAGTTGCTGTCCCGGCGACAATATGGTGGGCGGATGCGACTGCGCGGTATCGGCAGGGGCTTCGACCACCACAGAGCCTTCCAGCAGCGTCACCGTCGCCGCCGCGTTCTGCACGCGCACGTCGAACTGCGTACCAGTGGCGGTCACCGTGCCGCCGATGGCGCGCACGATAAACGGCCGCTGCACATCGTGGGTGACTTCGAACTGGGCCTGGCCCTGCGACAAATCGATCAGCCGACGCTGGTTCGTGTAGCGCACCACCAGATCGGTATTGGTGTCGAGCACGACCGCCGTTCCGTCCGGCAACTCGATGCGGTACCGTTCGCCGACCTCGGTATGATAGCTCATCGCGGGGGGATCGGATTTCGGCGGAATCCGCGACGTCAGCAGCGCCAAGGCCGCGAGAGTGGCCACCAAGGGAACGGCCCAGCGCCAGGCATGCCGCCAGCGTTGCTGCCGCGGCGCCTTGTCCCGCTCGGCCGCGTGCAATGCGGCGGCGATGAGTGGATCGTCGCCGAATTCCCCACTGCGCTGCCAGATGCTCTCGACGTCGCGGAATGCGGCCTCATGCGTTGGATCGACCGCACGCCAGCGTGCGCAGGCCGCGCGTTCTTCGTCGGTGCAATCCGGTTCTCGCAGCCGCACGAACCAGCGTTCAGCTTGACCTTCCATTTCGATGGCCTCGGGATCACTCATGCTTCTCACCCTTCACCCTGAAACGTGCCTGAGAGGGTCGAACCGAACCTGCGATGGATATGCGTCAGCGCATTGGCCAGGTGTTTTTCCACCATCCGAACTGAAATCCCGCAGTGCACGGCCACTTGGTTGCTGGTCATACCGCGCAGACGCGCAAGCAGGTACACCTGTCGGCACTTGGGCGGCAGCGCCAGGATCGCCTCGCGCAACAGCATGCGCTGCTGCGCGGCGGCCACGGCTTCCTCGACTGTCGGCTGATCCGATTCGATTTCCAACCCGTCCAACGGAACGTGCTGCTGCATGCAGTGTGTACGCGCCTTACGCGACTGATCGCTCACGACGTTGATGGCGATGCGATACAGGGTGGATTTCCACTTCGACGACGGTTGGCTATCACGATAGCGCGTCAATCGCGTAAGGCTTTCCTGCGCTGCATCCTCTGCGTCTTCGTTCGTGCGACTGCGCTGGCGCAGGAAACACACTAGCGCGTCGTACTGCTCGCGGAAGAAGACATCGTAGGCGTCGAGGCGACCGTTCTCCTTGGCGACGGCGGTCACCTGTGTCGTGTGCGCGGCGGGCAAGGCCCTGTCATGCCTGTTATCCATGATCTGTACGCCACCCGTAATCGAAATAGAAACCGTGATGAAAGGGGTAACGCCTCTGTGCGCGCATGTCGTGCGAGACATCGAGTTAGTTACGAGTGAGTCATATGTTAACCAATGATCCCGTTATTAGAACAACGGCAGTGGACTGTTTCTCGGCGTTTCCGCAAGAATTGACGACATGAGGTTCGGTATCGGACACGTACGCACGTATTAGATCGGTTCAACCGCGGATTCAAGTTTGAAGTGCAACCCCCAGCGGCAGAAGAAGGTTGGGTGGGTTATCGACTATGGCGGAGCAGCGTTCACGCTATACGATGATCGAACCTACAGCGGATAGCTCCACTAGGACGGCATTGGCGGCGACGCGGCGTGGTTGGTATCCGTGGCAGGAAGTTATGCCGGGTCGCATGGTGAGCATCGCCTTCGATAACGGTTCGAAATTGCCGAACACGGGCTGATCGACCTCGCATTGGGCTGCACGAGCTACTTCACGCGACCGCCTTGATCCGGCAGTACGCGTCGAAGCGGACGGACTTGGGTAGACTGAGTGCTGAAGAGATGCACCGGATTGTCGACAAGCTCAACGGCCAGCCACGCAAGGCGCTGAGCTTCTGCACGCAGCGGAGTTCTTCGAAGAATTTCTCGCTGCCACGCGAGAGAAGGATCGCAAGAACAAGGAGCTTCGGGCCAAAGTAGCATGACCGATGGAATGCTGTTTTGTATACTTAGTCCGGTTGCACTTCGGAGTTGAACTTGCGGTTTACTCCCCTCAGAAATACATGAAATTTTCAAACAGGAGGTTCGGGTTGCATCCCTCGATCACGTTGTAGTGAGGTGACGCCTCGTGAACACCTTGACCGAAGAGTCATGCCGCGGGGTACATGCCACTCGAGGAGAGCCCTATGTACGCCGCCGAAACCACACACAATGTCTGTCAGAATCTCAATCGCGACATCGTCGCCGGAACGCGAGCGCTGCCGAGGACACTCCTTGCGACCGCCATATTGAGCGGTCTATTCGTACTGACTCAGCCGATTGCCGCGATGGCGCAGGTTACTGAGCAGGCGTCAAGCTGGAATCTCCCAGCCGGCCCGCTGGATCAGGCTCTCAACCAACTTGCGGCCCAAAGCAAATTGACAATTTCGTATTCGCCGGATTTGGTGAAAGGCAAGACGACACGCGGCCTCTCCGGTACGTATGCGCCGGCCGAAGCGCTTCGCAAACTACTCATTGGTTCTGGAATTACCTTCGATGCGCTAAGCGCTACGACATTCGCGCTGCGCCGGGCACCTGTGGCCAGCACTCCGGCAGCGCCGACGAGCGAAACGGGTCGGAATCCTCGGGTCGGATCGACGTCACAGGAGGAAATGCCGGCCATGCAAGCCATCGTCGTCACGGGTTCGAATGTACGCCGTGTAGACGTTGTCACCTCAAACCCTGTCGATGTTGTAACCAGTCAGCAAATCCAAGATAGCGGCAAAGAGACTCTGAGTGATTTGCTGCAAACATTACCGGCAAATGCTGGTGCTCCCATTGGCCCGCAGGTCAACAGCAGCGGCGGAGGTAGTGGTTACGGTTCAGTGTCGTTACGCGGTCTTGGCTCCTCTCGCACATTGGTGCTCATCGATGGCCATCGCTATGAAAACAATGACCTGAATGCCATTCCGGTACGGCTCATAGAGCGGATTGAAGTGCTGAAGGATGGCGGATCAACGGCATATGGGTCGGATGCCGTCGGCGGTGTCGTGAATATCATCCTCAAACAGAACTACGAAGGCAACGAGATTTCTGTCAATTACGGTATTACCGATTACGATGATGGAAATTCCAGAGGCGCCAACATCTTGTTCGGCCGTAAAGGCGACAAGGGAAACATCGTCGCGGACATCAGTTACAACAAGCAAGACGGGATCTCATCGGCGAACCGCAGTTATTCTAACCAGGCGTTGTACCTGTCTTCCGGAACGATCGTTCCAACCGGCTCTTCCAGGAATCCGAATGGTCGCATATTCCTTCCGAGCAATCTTGCTTCGCAGTTTGGCTGCAATTCGGTCACCCTTGCCTCTGGAAATGGGACATCGCTGAATGACTACAAGTGTTTCAACATACGGACTGACGCTTACAACTTCCAGCAGAACACCTGGATTTTGATTCCTCAGGAGCGCGCGAATGCATATTTTCTCGCGAATTACGACCTGAGCGGCAATACACAGGCTTTCGCCGAAGTCTTATATAATAAGACCCGCTCACAAGAAGGAGATCCACCGGCGTATCTAGATGCCAATGCCAGCGACTTGGAAATTTCCAAGTACAGTATGTACAATCCATTTGGGGTCGACCTCGGTGGTGAAGCGGGGTATGAATTTCTTACTCGTTTTACCGGAATTGGCCAGCGCCTCACAGACTATGACACCACGACTAGTCAAGCTACTTTCGGGGTCAAAGGGGCAATTGGGGAGTGGGAATGGAATGCGTATTACAACTATGGGCGTATTCAACAACGGCAATATTTCCATGGCTATCCTTTTTTCAGCGATTCGCTTCGTTCGGCGTTGGGTCCTTCCATGCTTGTCGACGGCACGCCAACATGCGTCTCCGTGCCTGGAGATGCGACCACAGCCATTTCCAATTGCACGCCAATTAATATCTTCGATCAAAAGAGTGCAAGTGTCAGCGCTTTATTGAGCCCGTTTTTTGCGACGTTGTCAGGAAATGACCTGAATACTCGAAGCGCGTATTACGCGAATGCCGATGGACCTTTGTTCGAATTGTCTGGCGGTGCGGTGCAAGCGGCTGTTGGTGTTGATTATCAGAAGGAATACGCACACAACACCGTTGATGCTCGCCGGCTGATTACGGATGTTCAAACAGGTACTTGCAACGCATCGCACGAGCTTTGCGGCACGGATTTGCAGGGAGAATTCAACGTACAGGAGGCATACGCCGAGCTGTTTCTTCCCGTGCTCAAAGACGCGCCGGTCGTCGGTTCATTAAATGTGACATTGGGTGGCCGGTACACAAAGAACTCGCTGGCCGGTAGTTCGAACAACTTCAAAGTCGCCGTGGAGGAACGCCCGACCGAGGACCTGCTGCTGCGCGGCACGGTGACACAGGTGTTCCGCGCGCCAACGATCGACGATTTGTTTGCCGGACCGGTGGGTGGCTCCCCCGCATTGGTCGATCCATGCGTAGGGCTGTCTGCAAGCGCACTCGCCGCACACTCGCGCGCTTGCGCAGGCGTGCCTGCGAACTGGGCCGGCACAGAGGTAATCAACGTTGATGTCGTGCGCGAGGGCGCTGTTGCAGCTGGTATCGATCTGAAGCCGGAATTTGGCAAGAGCTTCGATTTTGGCCTGGTGTACGAACCACACTATATCCAAGGCATATCGTTAGACGTTGACTTCTGGCGCGTATCCTTGCACGACACGCTAACCCTATCCGTGGCGCAGTCGATCATGGATGTATGCTTCAAGGACGACGGTAATGCGCTGTGCAATCTGATCACGCGAAGGGACTTCGATCATTCGGCATTTATGCGTTTGCCAGTCGTCAATCTGGGTGACCTTTACGTCAGTGGTGTCGACTTCGGGATCCAGTACAAAATTCCGGAGACCGATTGGTTGCCCGGACACTGGTCCGCGAAGTTTGATGCTACGTACATTTCCCGTGCGGACAGTGATGCTGTTCCGGGTATCATCGCCACGACGCACATGGCAGGTAAATATGTCCAGCCGTACGGCAGCTTCCCGCGGTTTCGTGCATTAGCCAATCTCAACTGGAGCTGGGGAATGTGGCATGCCTCCTGGCGTACGCGTTACGTTGGAAAAAGTCAGGACGGAAGTGCGGACCCCTCTCAAGACAGGACCGCGGACATGAACTTGCCGAATGTAGTTTTGAAGATTCCGGCGGTCCTCTATAACGACGTGCACATCGGTTGCGACATTCGCCCGATCAATACTTCCGTCGACGTCGGCATAAACAATTTGTTCAACAGGCAGCCACCCTTCATAACCCAGAAGGACGTTGGAGATGCAAATACGGACGTCAGTACGTACGACATGATCGGGCGGGCATACTGGGCGAGGGCCACCATCAGATTTTGACATCGCAGCATGCAACAAGCCGGCCTTGAGCCTCGATACATACCTCAGAGATTGTTGGCGTACGACGATAGCACCGCAGCCCATAACGTCGCGAATATAAATCCAATGGCAATTGAGTTAGTGGCAAGCAGAAGAAGCTCGCAGATTCCCGGCCTGATTGCTGCGTTCGAACGCGGTTGTTTTGAGGAGGTCGTGTCTTCCGCGCGCGCATTGCTTGACGGTTCTTCGCAGGACGAGCCGATTCTGAGTCTCCTGGGCGCGGCCCTCATGGAGCTAAAACGTCCGATGGATGCGGCGCTCGTGTACCAAGATGCTGTTCAACGCTTTCCGCATATGGCTCTGCACTGGAGCAACCTCGGCACGGCCTTGCGTCAGGAAGGCAGATTGACAGATGCCGTTGCGGCATATGCCGAGGCGCTTAGAATCGAGCCCGTGAACGCCGGTTATCTCGTGAACATGGCTTTCTTGTGCATGCAGATGGACGACATCGTCGAGGCCGAGCAGTTGTTCTGGCGCGCGTTCGAGAGCGATCCCACCAATATTGACGCACGGATCTATGGTGCGGGGGTGTGCATGGATTGCGGCGATGACGCACGTGCCCACGCGATGCTCGACGACTGGCGCGACTGGTCGGGTCGGTTGAATGCAAGGCTTGCGGTTGAGCTCGGCTCCCAACTGATTCGAATGGGCAATAGCAAGGACGGCGAACTGTTGCTTCGCCGTTATGCAAATAGTCCCACATGCGGAACATTAGCGCGCGCGCGCCTCATCGTTGTGCTGGAGCGCATCAACAAGGTAAAGGAAGCAAGAGAGATTCTATGGAAATTACCTCGACCCGAAATGGTGTCGGACGAGGAAATCTGCGGCGAGATTGTCGATGCGCATGTGGCTCTCGCGGTGCGGAATGGCGAACTGTCGCTTGCACGCAAACTGCTTGAAGGCCGGCTCAGCAAAGTGCCTATCGAGCGTTGGCGCACCTCTGCACTGTTCTTGCTGGCAAAAATCTGCGATGAGCAACGCGACTATGTCACGAGCATAAATTACTTGAATCTCGCTCATTTCAGTCAGGTCAAGATTCTACGTCGACTCGTCCCCGAACTGTTGACGGCCGGCGTGAATCCGCTGCGTATCTGCGATACATACCTTACTTATCAGCCATCCGACCGGTGGACGTCGGTCGCGAAACCAAGTTCGTCGGAATCTCCAGTCTTCGTTGTCGGATTCCCCAAATCCGGCACCACCATGCTTGAGCAGATGCTGGATGCCCATCCCGATCTGCGGTCGATGGATGAGCGCAGTTTCCTACACCAAGCCATCGAGAAGATGGCTGACTTCGGACTATCGTATCCCGGCGATCTAGATGCGTTGACACCCGATCAGATTGTGGATTTGCGTAACGCATATTGGCGCAGCATTGCAGAAGTGATTGACCTGCGAGAAGGGCAGCGGCTCGTCGACAAAAATCCTCTCAATATGTTGCGACTGCCGATGATCGTTCGTCTGTTTCCACACGCGCCGATTATTTTCGTGCTACGCCATCCATGCGATGTCATTCTAAGTTGCTATATGCAGCAATTCCGATCCCCCGGTTTTTCCGGAGTATGTTCGACCCTGGAATCATTATCCTTGGGTTATGCGGCCGCGATGAATTTCTGGATTCACCATACGAATTTGCTTGGCAAGAATCTTTTGGAATGGCGCTACGAAGATGTGGTCCGGAACTTCGATGCCAATGTGGTGAGACTGGCAAAATTCTTGAACTTGGAGGACTCCGAGCCATTGCGGCATTTCAACAGGCATGCGACTGAAAAGGGTTACATTTCAACTCCGAGTTATTCACAGGTCGTGAAACCATTGTACGGAGATTCAATAGAGCGCTGGAAGAACTATCGTAATTCTTTCGAAAAGATATTGCCAATACTCGAGCCGGCCCTGAAGTATTTTGGCTACCACAGCTAACTTGCAATACCAAATTGCAGCTTGTGCAGGACCTTAATTTTCGTCGCCAAGACTCCATATACAGGAGATCGCAATGTGTTATAGATACCTTATCGCCGTCGTTTTTTCTTGTATCGCCAGTTCTTCGGCTGTCGCTGGTGCGTCTGCGCAGGAAAAATACGATCTCATCATTCGCAATGGCCGTATTGTCGATGGCACTGGGTCTCCATGGTATCGCGGCGATGTTGCGGTTCGCGATGGACGCATCGTCGCAATTGATCGGCTGATGCACGCAACGGCGCAGCACACCATCGATGCCCATGGCCAAATCGTGGCCCCAGGGTTTATCGACATGTTAGGTCAATCTGATCTTACGATTCTCGTTGCCCCGGGCTTGCCCTCGAAAATCTACCAGGGCATCACGACCGAGATCACGGGCGAAGGCGACTCGGTCGCGCCGCTCGACGACCGCATCGTGAAAAACAACCAGGCGGGTTATGACCATCTCGGCATCACGCCGACATGGCGCACGTTGAATGAATACTTCGCCCGACTCGAGAAGCAGGGCATCGGCATCAACCTCGGCACGTATGTCGGCGCGGCCTCGGTGCGCCGCATGGTGCTCGGCGACGACGATGTGCAACCAACCCCGGCGCAACTGAAACAGATGCAGGAACTGGTTGCGCGCGCGATGCGCGACGGTGCCATGGGTTTGTCGACGGCGCTGCAATACGCGCCCGCGCCCTACGCTACGACGAACGAATTGATCGCACTCGCCCAGACGGCATCCCGATACGGCGGGATCTATGCGACCCACATGCGCGACGAAGGCAACGACGAATTCAACGCGCTCGAGGAAGCATTCCGGATCGGCCGCGAAGCGCGCATTCCGGTCGAAATCTTCCATCTCAAGGCTGCCGGCAAGGCCAACTGGGGCACGATGCCGAAGATCATCGACGCCATCGAACGCGCGCGCACCGACGGCGTGGACGTTTCGGCCGACACCTACGCTTACACCGCCTGGGGCAATTCGCTGGCGTCGATCGTGCCGCCGTGGGCGCACGCGGGCGGCGACGACAAGTTGATCGCGCGTCTGAAGGATGCGAAGACGCGCGAACAGATCAAGCAATACATTCTGGACCCGAGCAAGGACAACCAGTGGAACAACGAGTGGAAAGAGGCGCCTGGCCCCGATGGAATCCTGGTCACTTCGGTCGGCAATCCCGCATTGCGCCCGTTGCAGGGCAGGCGTATCTCCGACATCGGCAGGGAGTGGCATGAAGATCCGCTCGACGCGGCTCTCGACATTCTGCTCAAGGACGATGCGGCCACCAGCGTCGCCGTATTCGGCATGGATCAGGCGGACGTGATCACGGTGCTCAAGCAGCCGTGGGTTTCGGTATGCAACGATTCCGAAGGCACCGAGCCTTCGGGAATACTCGGCCAGGCGCATCCTCATCCGCGCGCCTACGGCACGTTCCCGCAGATCATCCACAAGTACGTCGAGCAGCAGCACGTGCTGACCCTGCCCGAAGCGATCCGCAAGTTCACCTCGCTCGCCGCGCAGCGCATGGGGCTGACCGAGCGCGGCGTGATCAAGGTGGGGATGTACGCGGACGTGGTCGTGTTCGATCCCGCCAAGGTGCGCGATACCGCGACTTTCGAGCGGCCCAACCAGCTCGCCGAAGGCATGGACTACGTCATCGTGAACGGCGTGCCGGTGATCGCGGACGGCAAGATGACGCACACGCTTCCGGGGAAGGTGCTGCGTGGTCCCGGATACGCGTCCGCCAATCATCAGGAGTGAGGAATGGGCCTGCGTTTCACGAAGATGCACGGTCTCGGCAACGACTTCGTCGTGCTCGATGCGTGCGAGTCTGCGCCGCAACTCGACGTCGCGCGAATCCGCGCGATGGCGGACCGCCATACCGGCGTCGGCTTCGACCAGATGATGATCCTCGAACCGGCGCGCGACGCTTCCTGCGTCGCGGCGTACACGATCCGCAACGCGGACGGCACCGTCGCGCCGCAATGCGGAAACGGGCTGCGCTGCCTTGGTGCATGGCTGCATCGCGCCGGTGCGCTCGCGACCGGCGTCGAAGCGCGGCTTGCGAGCCCGGTCGGCATCGTGAAGATACGTCTCGTCGATGCCACGACCGTCGCGGTCGAAATGGGCGAACCGGAATTCGAGCCCGCGAACATTCCGTTCGACGCGCCGGCGGCCGCTGACACGTATTTGCTTGACGTCGACGGGGAGCGCGTCGAGATCTCGGCGGTTTCGATGGGCAGCCGCCATGCGGTCATCGAAGTCGACGACACCGCTTCGGCCCGCGTCGAACGCCTTGGCCCGCGCATCACGATCCATCCGCGCTTCCCGCAAGGCGCGAACGCCTGCTTCGTGCATGTCGTCGACGAGCGTTCCGTGAATCTTCGCGTGCACGAACGCGGAGCCGGCTGGACGCTGGCCTGCGGCAGCGGCGCGTGCGCGACGGTTGCCGCCCTGCATCGCCGCGGGCGCGTCGGCGACGATGTCCGCGTGGAAATGCCCGGAGGCGCGCTTGCGATCTCGTGGAAAGGACCGGGACACGTCCTCTCGATGACCGGTCCGACGGCATTCTCGTTCGAGGGAGAATGGCTGGGCATCTGAGACGGGCCGTATCCACTCGCTCTCTTTCAGGCGTGCCCGGTTACGCATCGGACAACGGTTCCAAGGTATGCGGCACGGAAGCGGTGCACAAAAACCATAACCCACAGCTATGCCCTATGCAGGTCTTTTCATTGGTGGTTGCCACGTCGGGATAAGTATGCTCGATCGCGTACCGCGCAATACGGTGGGTCAATGCGAATCTTGACCGTGGGGCCGTGCGGAATGCCGACAACAAGATGCGGCAGCGACCGATCGCTGCGTCGAAACTACATCGCTCGAATCCTACGATTTGGGAGTGCAAATCATGAAGGGCAAGTCGGGTTCGTTGCATCGCAGAAACTTCTTCCGGCGCAAGGCGCTGGCCCTCGCCATCGGCGTGGCCGCTTTCAGTCTGGCGAATACGGGCTGGACGCAGGCAACCAGCGGCACCAGTTCCGCCACCGCCCAGGACGCGCCGCAGACTACCCCACAGACCACTACGCAAGACACGACGAAAACCACGGCGAAAGCCACTACCGACTCGTCCCACTCGCAGACGCTCGAGAAGGTCACCGTAACCGGTTCGCGCATCAAGCGTGCGGAGATCGAAGGCCCGTCGCCAGTGGTGATCATCACCGCCGAAGATATCAAGAAGGAAGGCTTCACGACCGTAGCCGAAGCCTTGGGTACCCTCACTCAATACACCGGCAACGTCGTTGGCGGCGAGTGGAATTTCGGCAATCAGCAGCCGGATGCCCAGTACCTCAACCTGCGCGGCCTTGGCGTTGGCTATCAGTTGATTCTGCTCAACGGCAAACGCATGGCGGACTACCCCGCGGCATCCACGGCGGGAGACATGGGAATCAGCGTCGGCAACATTCCGGCGGCAGCCGTCGATCGCATCGAAGTGCTCAGCAGCAGTGCATCGGCCGTCTACGGCTCCGACGCCGTGGCCGGTGTGGTCAACGTCATCACCAAGGAAAACTGGGAAGGCAATCACGTGCGCCTGCGTGAAGGCGGCGCCACCTTGGGGGGAGGTGGCACCTTCGATTTTCAGTTCAGCGGCGGCAAGGTTTGGGATCGCGGCAGCATCACCTACGGGTTCGAGCAGTTGAACCGCAACCCCGTTTACGCCTGGCAGCGCAGTGATCAGGGCTTTTACGACCCGAGAACGGCCCCGCAGCAAAACCCGGACCCCAGTCACCCGACCTATACGCCCACCCGAGGCCTGGCACTGTGGACGTACTCCACCTCGGGCGGCTACATGCACTACAACTATTGGCTGGATAAGGCCGGCAACCTGGTTCTGGCGTCTGCCGCCTCGCCGGACGCCGGCGGCGCATTGGAATACGACTGCGCTCAGGCCGGCCATACACCGTACTACCCGTACGCGGCCGATGGCAATACGCCTTCGAGCTGCGGCGCGTTGAACTATTACGACTCGGTCACGCTGTCCAACACCTACAACAAGACTTCCGCCTTCGTGTCGGGCAAGTACCACATCACCGACACGGTGGATGCCTATGGCCAGTTGCTGGTCACCCGCGCGCGCGACGTGATGACCCAGCGCTCCAATCTGTACATGTTCAACGAGGGTGACGCCTACGACCAGACGCTGGGGCAGTTCGAGTATCAGCGCGTTCTGGATGCCACGCAGATTGGCGGCTTGTCGCCGCGAACCTACGAGGATACCGCCATCAACGCCAACGTCGGCGTGAAAGGCAGGCTGTTCGATCGCTTCGACTGGGACGCCAGTCTCACCTTCTCCCAGGACAAGATGCACAGCTGGTGGCGCGGGCCCCTCGTGAACAAGGTGAACGACTATTTCTTCGGCCCGGCGGTCGGTTACGTCGCGGACGACGGCAACTCGCCGATCTATGACCTTGGACCTTTGCAATTCCAGCACATGTTCGGCTCGATGTCGCCGGCGGACTATGCGCAGATGACCGATATCATCAACAACCACAATACCTCGCAGGCCGCTTCGGGGCAGTTCGTGGTCGGAGGTCCGTTGTTCACGCTGCCGGCCGGCGATGTGGAAATGTCCGCCGTGCTGGAAGCCGAGCATTCCAAGTACTTTCTGGGTCCGGACGTTCGCTCGCGCAACTACTACGAAGGAGCGGACCATACCTTCAACTACAACGCCACGTGGGGCGGCGGCTCGCGCAATCGCTATGCCGCGGGCATGGAGTTCCGCATCCCCATCGTGTCGAGCCTGACCGCGAGCCTTGCCACGCGCTACGACAAGTACGACGACATTTCGGAGATCGGCGGCGACACCACCTGGGCGGCCGGACTCGAATGGCGGCCGATTGAAAGCCTGCTGCTCCGCGCCAATCGCCAGACGAGTTTCCTAGCGCCCAACCTGATGTGGATCTACGGCGGGCCCGTATCGTCCTACGGCACGTTCACCAACGAATACCTGTGCCGCAAGGCTGGTCTGAATCTGACCAACGACAATGACAACCAACAGTGCTACGCGGGCACGTACGATGATGGTTTGTGGTACACGTCCGGCGGTGAAAACACGCATCTGAAAGCGGAGACCGCAACATCCAACGGTATCGGCTTCGTCTGGGACGTGGTGGAGAAACTCTCGCTCAGCCTCGACTACTGGGACATCGAGCTGAAGAACAAAAGCGTCTACCTCGATACCGGCGACATATTGAACGTCGACACGGCCTGTCTCATGGGGTCCTACGACAACGGCATGACGATCGACCCCAACTCGGCCGAGTGCAAGCTGTACGAAAGCTTCGTGACGCGCGATGCGGCGGGTCACATCACGGGCATCAATGTCCAGGCGATCAATCAATCCGGCGTGAAAACCCACGGTTTCGACGCCAGCCTGCGCTATGCCTGGAGTTGGGGCCGACTCGGCGACTTCACGGCCAACATCGGCTTTACCCGCGTCATGGGGTATCAGGTGCAGGTCGCCGCCGGGGATGTCTGGCAGGACGCGATGCACTGGACGTCGGATGTGGCATTTCGCATGCGCACCAATTGGACCCTGGGCTGGAACAAGGACGGCTGGAACGTCTATCTGTACGGGTTCCGCGACAGTTCACGGCCCAACTTCTACGCGACCCGCGTTCCGGCGGATACCGGCACGATTTACCCCTTGCGACCGTTCGTGCAGTGGAACGCTTCGGTATCGAAAGAGCTCGCGCCGGGCTGGAGGCTGGGTCTCGACGTCGTCAACGTGTTCAACAATTTCGGGCCGAAAGATCCTACCTACACTTCACCTCCGTACTACAACGCCATCTACGGCATGATGGGCCGCTCGATCTACGCCAACCTCGACGTCGATCTATGACGTCGGCGAAGGGCGATGCAGATATGCGACCAGCGCAGAAGTCGCGCGACGGCTTGCCGCGGGAATCGATGACTGCGGCGGCAAGCACTGCGATTGCGCCCGCCGGCGCATCTGCCGACGCCGGCCGATTCCCGCAATCGACTCCGCGGTAATGCGAAACTGCCAGCGCAGGGCATCCACGAAACGGAGTGCGGCATGAGGCAGAGGCAGAAAACCTCGCTGCACAAGCCCGCATGGTACGGATGGATTCCTGATTCCATCGAGTCACAGCATGCCGTGAGCGGGAGCCGCCTCTTCCGCACGGACCCATGCATCACCGTCCCGGAGCCCGCCATGTCCAGATTGCGCGCTATCACCTGCATGGCCGGCGTGCTGATCGGCGGCATCGTCGGCCTTGCCCACGCTAGAACCGCCTACGACGGCGACCTGCTGCGTCTGCTTGAGATCGCACCTTCGCAGCAATCGCTGGACTACGTGCAGAACAAGCGGCAGTTCCAACTGTACACATTGCTGACCGAGCAGCGCCACCCGGAGACAATGGATCTCAGCCGGCGCATCGCCCACGATACCCCAGCCGGACTGCGCGAACTGTTCGCGGTCGATCGCGACGTGGTGAAGACGATGGATGCCATCGCGTCCGTTCCTGCCCGTTTGCGCAAACTCGCGGATGCTTCGAAGGCGATGCAGGACGCGATCCGCGGCGGTCATCGCGTGTTTTTCTACGGGACCGGTTCGACCGGACGACTGGCGGTAACGCTGGAAAGCGCTCTGTGGCGACCGTTTTGGGAACGCGCGGCGAAAACTCCGGCGTGGCCGAAGATCGAACGCGGGCTTCCCGGGATCGGCGAGCGCGTACGCGGCGAGATCACCGGCGGCGATCGCGCGCTGATCGCCTCGCTCGAAGGCTTCGAGGATCTGCAACTGATAGGCCGTCTGCAACTGCAGGACGACGGCATCCACAAGGAAGACGTGGTTTTTGCGGTCACCGAGGGCGGCGAAACGTCGGCCGTGATCGGCGCTGCCAAGTACGGCGCGGAGCTCAACGACGGACGTGTCGGCAAAACCTGGTTCGTCTACAACAATCCCGACCAGGTCCTGCTGCCGTTCACCCGCAGTCGCGAGGTGATCGAGGACCCGCACATCGTCAAGATCAACGTCACCACCGGCCCGCAGTCGATCACCGGCTCGACGCGCATGCAGGCGACCACTTCCAGCCTGTATCTCCTCGGCGTGGTGATGGAAGACGCGATCCATCATCTGCTCGCGACTATCGTGTCGACAACGGAATTGCGGGCGCTCGGATTCGACGATCGCGCCACGATCGCCACGCGTCTGCGCGAATTCAAGACGTTGCAGGACACGGTGGCGCAGACCGCACCCGTGCTGGCCGGATGGACCGATCGCGAATCCTCGATCTATGCCAACGGCCGCCGCACGACGTATTTGGCCGGACGCGCCCTGATGCCGGTTTTCGTGGACGTGACCGAACGTGCGCCGACCTTCCGTCTTGCGCCGCTGGATCGCATCGACGCGCAAGAACGACGCTCGTGGATTCAGGTGTGGGCGCCCGTCGCAGATGCCGCCTCTGCGTGGCAATTGCTGCTGCATCGACCCTTCCACGGACTGGACCCTGCGCTCTACGCCAAACCATTCCAATCGCAAATCGACGATCCATGGCTGCAATCCGCGGCCGCGCGCAGCATGGCCAATGCCGGTGCGGAACAACAAACGCTCTACGACCTGTCGTCCTCGCCGCGCAACCTGCAAGCGTTCGGCCCGGTCGCCGGCGATCATGGCGCGATGATCCTGCTGGGTATGGAGGATGTTCTCACGCCGACGAATCGGCAGTGGCTGCGGACGTTCTCGGCGCAGGGCGTTTCCACGGATATCCTGCATGTCGGCATTGCGCCGTTGGCGAAAGGCACGACCGATGCGTTGCATCGGGACGCCCCGAATTCCACCTTGATCGATGTGCCGCTCCCTGTGTCCCATGATCCGCTGGAACTGGACGGCATCATCGCCATGAAGATGCTGCTCAACACCCATTCCACCGCGATCATGGCCAAACTCGGGCGCGTGGTCGGCAACACCATGACCGCGGTGCAGCCGAGCAACCTCAAACTGTTCGGCCGTGCGACGTTTCTCATCCAGTCGCACGTCAACGCCGTGCTGGCCAGCGACCGGTGGAAACGCCTGCACGGCGATACTCCGGCGATCACCTACGCGCAGGCCAATGCGGTGCTGTTCGACATCATCGACCAGCGCGGCAAGAACGCCGCGCTCGCGGAAAATCCCGAAGTGGAGATGGCGATCGTGCGCGTTCTCGAAAGCCTGGCACGGCAAAGCCCGGTTTCATGGAGCGATGCCGCCGCACTGCTGCACGCAAGGAGGCTGGACGACTATCTCGGCGACTACGACCGGAGGTGAGGTGACAATAACGGCTCGAACTTTCAGCTCGCGGCGCGCGCAACGCCGTTGTGCATTCGCGTTCGTCGTGCTCGCGATGCTGCAAGCGATGACGGCATTGGCCGCGGCGCCTCTCCAATTGCTCTGGCAGACGACGAAGATCGGTACGAAGGAGTCGCCGAGCGATGCCGTTTTCGTGCTGACCAATTCCGATACCCGGCCTTTGCCAGCCAGCGGTTGGGCGATTTATTTCAACTGCCTTGCCGGTGCGGTGGAAGCCGAATCGCTGGCGCATACACGCATCGAACGCGTCAATCACGGCTTCTATCGCCTGGTCCCGAGCGCCGGCTTCCAGCCGATCGCGCCGGGAGAGAGCGTGCGCCTGCCGTTGCAGCACCCCGTGAGCATGTTCAATATCGACAAGGCGCCGAAGGGGCCGTATTTCGTCAGCGATGCCGACCCCGAAACGGGCCATGCGATCGCGGACTATCGCATCGTGCTGCCCACGCCCGCCGAGCAAGCCGACAGGCCCCCGGACGCGCAGGAAATTTTCGAGCGCAACAGCACCATCGCCGACGTGCCCGTTGCCGACTTGCCGCCGGCGTTCCCCACGCCGCGCCGTTTCACGCGAGGCAAGGGAAGCTTGCGCTGGCCCGCGCCGCCGCGCATCGAAGCGGATGCCGATCTCGCGAACGAAGCAGAACAGGCGCGCGAGCTGCTCGCGCCGTATTTCGATCCGCACACGCGTCGTCATGCGAACGGCATGCCGCTGGCGTTGCGTCTGGGCAAGGTGGATGGCGAGACTTCCGCGGAAGCCTACGAACTGACGGTCGATGCCCGCAAGGGCGTGCGCATCACGGGCAACACGGCGGCGGGCATGGCGCGCGGCCTGCAATCTCTGCGCGACTTGTTGCCGTTGTCGCGCAAGACGGGCGAGGGGGTGAAGCTGGCCGCAATCTCGCTGGTGGATGCGCCGCGCTTCCCCTATCGCGGTTTCATGTTCGACGCGGTGCGCAACTTTCACGACAAGCACACCGTATTCAAACTGCTGGACCTGATGGCGCGCTACAAACTCAACACGCTGCATTTTCATTTGACCGACGACGAAGGCTGGCGCCTCGAGATCGCCGGCCTGCCCGAGTTGACCGCCTACGGGGCGCGACGCGGGCATTCGTCGAACGAAGCCGAGTATCTGTATCCCGCGTACGGTTCCGGCCCCGACGTGAACGATGCGCGTGGCAGCGGTTATTACTCCCGCGCCGACTACATCGAGATTCTGCGTTACGCCGCAGCGCGCCACATCGAGGTGATTCCGGAAATCGAAATGCCCGGTCACGCGCGCGCCGCGATCAAGGCGATGGATTACCGCGCCCGTCATGGCGGTGCGGATGCCGGTGCTTTCGTGCTCACCGATCCGGATACCCCGCCGGACGCCCTGCCGCCGCAGTCCTATCGGCGCAACGTGATGAATCCCGCGATGGAATCCACCTACGCCTTCATCGATCGCGTCGTTGCCGACATCGTCGCCATGCACAAGGAGGCGGGCGTCGCGCTGACCGCGCTGCACGTCGGCGGCGATGAAGTGCCCGAAGGCTCATGGGATCATTCGCCGGCGGTGCAGGCCTTGATGCAGGAGCGACATCTGGATTCGACCGCGAAAGTATGGGATGTCTTCTACGACCGCGTCGACCGCATCCTGCGTGCGCACGGCGTCATCGCCGCCGGATGGGAAGAACTCGGCGCGCTGCGCACGAAGTTGCGCGACAAGAGCGTCTTGATTCCCAATCCCGCCTTCGTCCAGCGCGGCTTCACGCTGCAGGTCTGGAACAACATCCGGGGCAATGAAGACCTCGCGTATCGTCTTGCGAACGCGGGTTACGACGTGGTGCTTTCCTCGGGCACGCGCCTGTATGCGGACATGGCGTACAGCGCCGATCCCGACGAGCCGGGCATGAATTGGGCCGCATATATCGATCTCGACGACATCTTCGATTTCATCCCGCTGGACGCCACGCGCAAAAACGTCCTCGATCCCACGCCGGATCCTGCCTTGAACGGACTCACCGATTACGGAGCGCAGCATCTACGCGGCATCGAGATGACGCTTTTCGGCGAAAACCTGCGCGATCCGGCGCGCATCGATTACCTCTTGATGCCGCGCCTGCTTGCCGTGGCGGAAATGGGCTGGGCGCGCGATCCCGAATGGGCGCAGATCGCGGATGCGACGCGCGTGGCCAGTGCGCATCAGGCGGCGTGGTCGATCTTCGTCAACCAGATCGGCAAGCGCGTGCTGCCGCGCCTGGATGCCGAGCATGCCGGCATCGCGTATCGCATACCGACACCAGGTGCCAAGCGCGTGGGCAACGCCGTGCAGGTCAACATGCAGATTCCGGGATTCACGCTGCGCTATCGCAGCGACGGTGGCGAGCCCGATGCGTCGAGCCCCGTGGTGGAGGGGGCGCTTGTGGAAAAAGGGTCTTTGCGCGTGGCGGCCTTCAACGCCGAGGGCAGAAGAGGCCGCTCGGTGCAGATCGAAAATCCGTAACCGTGGAGTTCACCGTGCGCCCACTCATCCGTTGGATTTTCCGCCTGGACGTCGTCGTCGGCCTGCTCATCGCCGTCACCCTGTGCACGGCGACGGATCTCCACGCAATGCAGGCTCGCACGCCTTCGCCGCACGACTTCACCCGAGTCGACACGCTGATCCGCGAGGCCATCGCCGCACGCCGCCTGCCCGGCGCGGTCGTCGTCGTCGGCCACGACGGACGGATTGCCTACGAGCAGGCATACGGCGACCGCAAGCTCGCCGGCGAGCCCGGCCTCGACGGCGTTCCGTCGGCGCGCGAGCCGATGACCACGGACACGATCTTCGATATGGCCTCGCTGACCAAGTGCCTCGCCACGGCAACCGCGATCATGCAGCTCTACGATGCGCACAAGATCGCCAGTTTCGACGACCCGGTCGAGAAGTACCTGCCGCAGTACAACCCGGCGCACGACGCCACGCGCGCCAAGGTCAGCTTGCGCATGCTGCTCACCCATATCTCCGGCGAGCCGCCCGATGTCGGCATGACCGATCCGTGGGGCCTTGCCGCACCCGACAAGCAGGAAGGCTTCCGCCGCGCGCACACGGCTCCGCTCGCGGCCGCGCCGGGCCTGCACTTCGAGTACTCGGACATCAACTACATCCTGCTCGGCGAAGTCGTCGAGCGCCTGAGCGGCCAGACGCTGGCAAGTTACGCGCGCGAACACATCTTCCTGCCGCTGGGAATGACGCAGACGCGCTACCTGCCGCAGGACAAGGTCTGTGGGACGTACAAACTCGTCGGCGCGGCGGTGATGTCGGCGCCCGCGCAGCCCGGCCGCGCGCCGGTGGCGTGTCGCGGCGACGAATGGAATGCGAGCCTGCTCGCGCGCATCGCGCCGACCACGCACGACGACGAAGGCAACGCCTCGACCAACCCGCACTTCGACCTGCTGACGCGCGGCACCGTGCACGATCCCTCCGCGCGCCGCATGGGCGGCGTCGCCGGCCATGCCGGTGTCTTCGCAACCGCCACCGATGTCGCGTCGTACGCGCAAGCGCTGCTCGACAAGCTGCGCCACGGCACCGGCAAGTTCCCGGTCTCGCAAGCCGCGCTCAAGTCGATGATCGCGCCCGAGCAGCCCGCCAGCGTGCAGGACGACACCATCCTCACGCGGGACCCCGATTCCGCCAAACCCGCACTGCGCACCATGCAGGGCACGCCGGTGCGAGGTTTCGGCTGGGACATCAATACCGCCTTCTCGCGCCCGCGCGGAGCCATTTTTGCGACCCGAGCGCCCGCCATGCCGTCGGCCGTGCCGGCAAGTTTCGGCCACTCCGGGTTCACCGGCACCTCGTTGTGGATCGATCCCGGCTCCGACAGCTATGTCGTCCTGCTCGCCAGTTCCGTCCATCCGCGCGGCGCGCCGCCGATTACGACGCTGCGTGGCGAGGTGGCAACCGCCGCGGCGGAAGCCCTGGGTCTGTCGCCATCGGTTGTCGCCGCCGGCAAGGTACGCACCGGCATCGACGTGCTCGCGGCGGAGAATTTCTCCGCTCTCGCCGGATTCCGCCGCATCGCCCTGCTCACCAATCACACCGGCATCGACGCGCAGGGCAAGCGCACCATCGACCGGCTTCTCCAGGCCCACCAGCCGCTCGTCACGATCTTCACTCCCGAGCATGGGCTGGCCGGGAAGCAGGACACCACCGAGATGGTCGCCGAGAAAGACGATGCCACCGGCATCCCCGTCGTCTCGCTGTACGGCGCGAGCGATGCCGAGCGACGACCGCAGCACGAGCAGCTCAAAGACCTCGACGCGGTCGTCATCGATCTGCAAGACGCCGGCGTGCGCTTCTGGACGTACGAATCGGCGATGCACTATTTCCTGCAGGCGGCGGCGAAGGAACGCGACGAGTTCCATCATTCGCTCGCCATCGTCGTGCTCGACCGGCCCAATCTCATCGGCGGCGTCGGCATCGGCGGGCCAGTCTCGGACTTGCAGCCCGGCGGTCCCGTCAAGCCCAGCTATATCGATTCGATCGCGCTGCCGATCCGGCACGGCATGACCTTGGGGGAGCTTGCGCGCTACATGAACGCGCACGGAAAGCTCGATGTCGCTCTTGCCGTCGTGCCCATGCAGAATTGGTCGCGCAGCTTGTACTTCGACCAGACCGGGCTTGCGTGGATCGACCCGAGCCCGAACCTGCGCAACATCACGGCTGCCACGGTCTATCCCGGGCTCGGCCTGTTCGACGCCACCAATATCTCCGTTGGCCGCGGCAGCCCGATGCCCTTCGAACTGTTCGGTGCCGGCGCGCCTGCGAAGGAGTCGGGCAACCGGACGGCCACCGGCGGCCTGGGCGCGGATTCGTCCCCCGGCGTGACCAGCGCGTGGTTCCATGCCAGCGACGTCGCTGCCGCGCTCAACGCGCGCCGGATTCCGGGTGTGAGCTTCGCCGCGACCACCACGCAAATCGCCGAGGACGCGAACCGTTATCCCTACCATGGCCAGACCATCGAGGCCGTGCGCCTCATCGTCACCGACCGCGCAGCGCTCGATTCACCCGCGATGGGAGTCGAAATCCTGAGCGTCCTGCACCGGCTTTACCCCAAGCAGTTCACCCTGTCGCGCACCCTCGACCTGCTTGGCGACAAGGCCACCCTCGACGCCATCGAACGTGGCGACGATCCGCGCGCCATCGCGCAGAGTTGGCAGTCAAGACTCGATGCCTTCGAGGCCGAGCGCGCAAAGGCGCTGTTGTATTGACGGCGCTGACGGTCGCGCCTGTTGCACCCGGCAATCCGCCGAACCCATAACCCACAGCTATGCCCGGTGCAGGTCTTTTCATTGGTGGTTTGCGTCGCGCGCTGAGTATTCTCGACCACATGCCGCAACGTGGTCGATCCACGGCGGCCTTGGCCGTGGGGTCGCGGGGGCAATACCGACGCGGCAAGGCAACAGACAATGGCCGTTCAGGCCGACTCTGCTTGTGAAATTCAACGATTGGGGAATACGCATCATGAAGGGCTCGTCCCGGCATTCGCCGCATCGCAAAAACCTCTTCCGGCGCAAGGCGCTGGCACTCGCCATCGGAACGGCCACTTTCAGTCTCGCCAACTCGGTGTGGGCGCAGGCGACCAGCGGCACCATCTACGGCAGCGTTCCCGCCGCCGCCGGCGAAACCATCCGGATCACCGGCGGTGCGGGTTTCAATCGCAGCGTCGATGTGGATGCCAACGGCAAGTATTCGGTGACGCTGCCGGTCGGCACCTACACCGTTTCGCTGATCCAGAACGGCAAGGTCGTGGATTCGCGCAGCGGAGTGAGCCCGGTCGCAGCCGGCGCGATTGCGGTGGACTTCGCGGCGAATGCAGCGACTGCCGCATCCGAGACGCTCAACACGATCCAGGTCACCGGCCAGGCCGCCGCCATCGACGTGTCCACCACCAACCAGGTGACGACGATCACGGCGAAGCAGTTGCAGCAGTTGCCGATTGCGCGCACCGCCGAGGACATCGCCATGCTCGCGCCGGGCGTCAACATGGCGTCGGCCGAACTGGGCACCGGCCCGCTGGGTACGGGGACCCTGGTGTTCGGCGGTGCCTCCGCGGCCGAAAACGCCTATTACGTGGACGGCATGAATACCACGGAACTGCTCAACAACATGGGCGGCGTCGCCCTGCCATACGGCGCCATCGAACAGGAACAGACCTTCATCAGCGGCTACGACGCGCGCTACGGCCGTTCGATCGGCGGCGTGATCAACCAGATCGGCAAGAGCGGCTCGAACGAGTGGCATTTCGGTGCGCGCGCGTTGTGGCAACCGGCCAGCCTGCGCGGCGACCCGATCAATTACTACTACGCCAATCCGCTGGTGACGACGGGTGCCAACAAGGACGGCAATCTGGCCTATTACCGCAAGGCCAACGGCCACGACGAAACCATTTACGACGCCTATGTCAGCGGCCCGATCATCGAGGACAAGCTGTTCTTCTTCCTCGGCGTCGAGCAGGACAATACCCATTACCGGACGACTTCATCGTTCGCCAGCAGTGGCGCCACTACCGAAAACGTGACCCAGCACGACCCGAAGGTCTACGCCAAGATCAACTGGAACATCAACGATGCCAACGTCTTCAGTCTCACAGGCTTGCAGAACGAGCACAAGACCTGGGGAACAATCTACGACTTCGATTACAGCACCTTGCAGCGTGGCGATTTCGCGGGTCTTGACCAGACCGGCAAGACCGCGTTCCGCATGTGGGTGGCAAATTACACCTCCTATCTCACCGACAACCTGACCCTGAACGCGATGTTCGGCAAGATGCACGGCGAGTACTACACGGAACAGCCCGGCTACGCCGGCTTCGATCCGTCGTTGCCGCACATTTCAAGCGCATCCAATCAGGACCCGGCCTTCGTTCCACCCGGCGGCATCAGGAATTCGCAGACCAATTCGTCGATCGCCGACCCCAATCATCGTGAAACGGTCGCGAACTACCGCTTGAGCCTGGAGTGGAAACGCGGCGACCATACCTTCCAGTTCGGCATCGACAACATCAACTCCTGGGATTTGAACGACGGCTCCTTGAATCCGGGACCCGGTTATGAATGGATCTACGGCGTAAGCACCCCCGGTCAACCGGTGTTCGGCGTCGATTCCAGCGTGCCGCCCTATGTCGCGCCGTCGACTCAGTGCCACTCCGATTCCACCGGCAAGGTGAATTGCTACTACGTGCAAAAGCACGTGGATCTCTCGGCCGCCTCCGTGCGTGTCGCGCAGCGCGCCGCGTACATCATGGACAACTGGCAGGTCACGCCGAACCTGTTGCTGAACCTTGGTCTGCGCGACGACTCGTTCGTCAACTACGATGGCTCTGGCACGCCTTACATCCGCGAGACCAAACCGCAATGGGCACCGCGCCTGGGCTTCAGTTGGGACGTGCACGGCGACTCCAGCCTCAAGGTGTTCGGCAATGCCGGTCGCTACTACCTCGCGCTGCCGGAGCAGGTGGCGCTGTCGATCGCCGCGCCGGTGACGAACGCGGGCGTGTACGGTACCTACACCGGCGTCAATCCGACCACCGGCGAGCCGATCGGCTTCACCCCGCTGCCGCAGAATCCGACGACCGGCGTGTCGATCGACAGCGAATACGGCCAGGCCAAGGACCCGCGCATCTCCGCCGCGCAGAACATCAAGGCCGAGTTCTCCGACAACTTCGTCTTCGGCATGCAGCAGCAATTCGACTTTCGCGGAACGAGCTGGACGTTCGGCGCAACCGGCACCTACCAGCGCATGAACCGCATCATCGACGACTACGACGCGATCCAGAACGAGTGCGCCGCGGGGCGCGCGCAAGGCTACGACTGGATGACGGCGGACACCTGCGATCAATGGGCGCAGAGCTTGGTCCTGATCAATCCGGGCGAGACCAACAACCTGCTGATGAAGGCGCCGGACGGCAGTCTCGTGCCTGTGAAGTTCACCAAGGCCGACCAGGGCTTCACCGAGGGCCCGAAGCGCCGCTACTACTCGATCGACCTGTCGCTGGAACATGCCTGGGACAGCAAGTGGTTCGCCAAGATCGACTACGTGTTCTCGCGCACCTGGGGCAATACGGAAGGACCGGTCAGCACCTATTCCGCGCAGGGCGGTTCCTACGAATCGCTCACCACCGCCTGGGACTTCCCGGAAAGAATGGAGTACTCCAGCGGCGTGCTGCCGAACGACCGCAAGCATCAACTCAAAATCTACGGCGCTTATGCGCTCACTCCGGAATGGACGCTCGGCGGCAACCTGTACATCGCCTCCGGCACGCCACGCATGTGTCGCGGCCGCTACGGCACGGATCAGGTTGCCCTGCACGGTTCCAACACGTACTACTGGTGCGGCGGCGTGCCGGTGCCGCCGGGCTCGCTCGGCCGCCTGCCGTGGAACCATCTGCTCGGTCTCAACGTCGACTACAAGCCGGACTGGGCCGACCACAAGCTGGATTTCAATCTGGCCATCTTCAACGTGCTCAACAAGCAGACGCCGCTGTACTACGGCGACAGCTTCCGGTCGACTACCAACCCGAACGCCACCTACGGAATGATCTACGACTCGCAGGCGCCGCGCTCGATCCGGCTTTCTGCAGCCTACGACTTCTGAAGTTCTTCATGGTGTGTTTCCTCGCCGGGCAGAAATTGCCCGGCTTTTTTTTGCTGACTCCGGGGCTCTTGTGTAACCTGCATCAGGCACGCGCCGATGGCAGGACGGGCGCCCGATCGCAGCTGGTGACGACATGACGCTCCCATCGACCCCAAGAGTTGCGCCGGACGCGCCGCAGCCAGCGCTTTCGCGCACGGCCGCGCGCATGCTCGCGCGCGCGCGCGAGGAATGGGAGCGCCGCGATTTCGCCGCCGCGGAACACTCGTTGTCCAGCGTGCTGGCGCTGGCGCCCCACGATTTGAGCGCGATCCGCATGCTCGGCATGGCAGTCCAGCGCCTCGGCGACAATGCCCGCGCCATCGACTGCTTCCGGCGCGTGCTGGCGATGCATCCCGACGACTCCGACATCCACGTCTGCCTCGGCATCGCGCTGCACGAGCGCGGCGAGACCGAGGACGCCGTGAAACACCTGCGCCACGCCTGCGAACTGGAACCCGGCTCCGCGCCAGCATGGTTCAATCTCGGCGAGGCGCTCGTGCAGCAAGTGCATACCCTCGATGCCGTCGCCGCGCTGCGCCGCGCGCTCGAACTCGACCCCGCGCACTTTTCCGCGCGGCTGTCGCTGGCCAAGGCGCAGGCGAGCCTCGGCGAGATCGATGCCGCGATCGCGGGCTTCCGCGACGTGCTGCGGCGCGAGCCCGGCAATGCCGAAGCGTGGTTCGGGCTGTCGAATCTCAACACGGTGCGTTTCGGCGCCGCCGATGCCGCATCCCTGCAGAGCGCCTTGGCGCGCCCGAACCTGTCGCCGCGTCATCGCGAGCTGCTCGGCTTCAGCTACGCGAAGGCGCTGGAGAACCAAGGCGATTATGCACAGGCGTTCGAGACGTTCCGCACCGCCAACGCGTCGCGCCGCCGCCGCGTGAAGTGGGACGCAGCGGGGGAACGCAAGCGCGTGGACGAGATCGAGCGCGTGTTCGCCGATGGGGCGCCGCCTCCGCTCGACGAGCGGCTCGGTGGCGAAGTCATCTTTATCGTCAGCATCCCCCGTTCCGGCTCGACCCTGGTCGAACAGATTCTCGCTTCGCATCCGCAGGTCGAGGGTGCGAACGAGATCAAGGATTTGTCCGAGATCATCGACGCGGAAACCGGGCGCCGCCAATCGGCGTACCCGCTCTGGGTGCCCGACGCCACGGCACAGGACTGGCAACGCCTCGGCCGCGAATACCTCGCGCGCACCGAACGCTGGCGCAGAACGAAGCCGCGCTTCACCGACAAGAGCCTGGTGAGCTGGTATCTCGTCGGCGCGGCATTGGCGATGCTGCCGGCGGCGCGCGCGGTTATCATCCGGCGCGATCCGGTGGAGACCTGCCTGGCGTGCTTCCGCCAGCTTTTCAGCGAACGCAGCGCGTTCGCCTGCGATCTCGACGAACTGGCCGACTACTGCATCGACTTCCTGCGCCTCACGCGCTTCTGGCGCGAACAATATCCCGATCGCGTGCTCGATCTCCAGTACGAAAACCTGCAGGCCGAACCGGAGGCCGAGATCCGCCGCCTGCTCGATTTCTGCGGGCTGCCGTTCGATCCCGCCTGCCTCGAATTCCACAAGACCGAGCGCGCCGTGCTCAGCGCCCCGAGCGCCGCGCAGGTGCGCGAGCCCATACGTCGCGACACCGCACGCAGCGCGCGTTACGGCGACAAGCTCGACCCGCTGCGCCAACGCCTGCGGGCCGCCGGGATCGCGGTGGAATGAACGCGAATTCCGACCTTACCGACTACCGTCTACCGCATTGCTGACATGGCCGACGCACTTCCACATTCTTTATTCAACGGCATCATCGTTCCTACGGACGAGGTGCGCATCTCGCCGTTCGACCGCGGCTTTCTGTTCGGCGACGGCATCTACGAGGTCGTGCCGGTTTACGGTGGCAAGCCGCTTCGCCTCGATGCGCACTTCGATCGTTTGCAGGACGGCTTGGTCGCACTCGAAATCGCCAATCCGTATCTACGTGCGCGTTGGACCGAACTCGTGCATGAACTGATCGCAGCCAACGACGGCGGCGACATGGGCGTCTATCTCGAAGTTTCGCGCGGTACCGGCAAGGGACGCGATTTCCTGCCCGAGCCGGAGATGCGGCCGACGGTATTCGGTTTCTGCTTTCGGCTCGCGGCGCCGAAACCCGAGGCGCTTCAACAGGGCATCGCCGCGGCCACGCTCGAAGATATCCGCTGGCAGCGTTGCGACATCAAGTCCGTCGCCCTGGTCGGTCCGGTGATGCTGAAGATCGAAGCGAAACGGCGCGGCGCCGACGAGGCGATCCTCGTGCGCGGCGAGCGCCTCGCCGAAGGCAGTTCGAGCGCCGTGTTCGTCGTCAAGGGCGGGCGCGTCGCCACACCGCCCGCCAGTCACGAGCGCCTGCCGAGCATCACCCGCCTGGTCGTCGGCGACGTGCTCGATGCGCTGAAGCTGCCGCTAGACGTGCGCGAAGTCCACTGCGACGAACTGCTCGCGGCCGACGAAATCTGGATCGCCAGTTCGACGCGCGAGGCGTTGCCGGTCACGCGGCTCGACGGCAACGCGGTCGGGGAGGGCAAGCCCGGGCCGGTATGGCGTCGCGCGTTCGACGAGTTCCAGGCGCTCAAGCAACGCGAAGCGGGTTGATCCGAAACCGCGGTCGACGGCATCCGTCACTTCCCGCCGGCGAACTTTTCTTCGAGGGCGCTGAACGCCGAGCGTCCGCCCGTGCGTTCTTCGGGCATGCCGGTGGCGAACCACGCCACGCCGGTGCCGTGTTCGCGGTCGAGCCATAGGCCCGCCTGCACGCCGTAAGCGGTGCCGGAGTGGCCGACGCGGGCCACGCCGTCGCCGAACGGGTCGTCGCGGCAGCCGTCGGCATGCGTGGCGAGGATCTGCATTTCCATGCCCCAGTGGCAGTAGAAGCCCGGCTGGTGATCCTCGCTGTCCCACTCGTAGGTGAGGCCATTGTGGCCGTCGTATTGCCAGCGCGGCGTCGCCATCGCCTGCACGGAGGCGGGCGTCAGCAGGCGCACGCCGTCGAGCGCGAGTGCGCCGTCGCCGAGCAGCATCATGCCGATGCGCGCGAGGCCGATGCCCGAGATGCGCAGGCCGCCCTGCGGGCCGAACAGCGCGCCGTTCTCGCCCGGACGATAGCGCGACAAGTCGCAGTTGCCATTGTGCGCGGGCCGCACGGTGCAATCCGGCATGCGGCCGTGATTGTCGTCCGCCAGCGGTTTGCCGGCGGTGTCGTAGAGCACCACGGCGCGCGCGGCGGTCGCTTCGCTGCAGGCGGCCCAGCCGAAGCAGGCGCCGGTGCCGAGCGGCTTGAGCACGAGGCGTTGCATGAGTCGGTCGAAACGCTCGCCGGTGACGCGCTCCATCACCTGCGCAACGACCGGATAATCGAGATTGGCGTAGCGGAAATAGGTTCCCGGTGCGTGTTCGGCATCCCAGGCGTGCGGCTTGGCGAAAATGTCGCGCAGGCGGCCGTCCAGCGGGGTCTGCCAGTAGCCGGCTTCGTCGGTCAGGCTGGCGCGGTGCGAGGTCAACAGGCGCAAGGTGATCGGCACGTTCGGGAAGGCGGGATTGCGCAGGCTCCATCCGAGATACTTGGAAACGTCCGCATCGAGGTCGAGCTTGCCGGCTTCGACCAGACGCATCACGCCGACCGCGGTGACCAGTTTGGAAATCGAGGCGACGCGCACCGGATCGTCGGCGGTGACCTTGCGCGCGGCGGCCTTGTCGGCAAAACCGTCGGTCTGCACGGAGGTGATGCCGTTGCGATCGAAGGCGACGCGCACCGTGGCAACGGGATCGTCCGCACGGGCCGCATCGGCGACCAAAAGCAAGCCGAACAGACTGTAGACCGACAGGGCTCGTCCGGTTTTCACGACTCAGCCATAGCGGGAGATATCCAGGCCTTCCGTACTGATCCGCGGCGTCGCGCCGGCGATCAGGTCGGCGAGATAGCGTCCCGATCCGCACGCCATCGTCCAGCCGAGCGTGCCGTGGCCGGTGTTGAGATACAGGTTGTCGAAGCCGGTGGCGCCGACCACCGGCGTGCCGTCCGGCGTTGCCGGGCGCAGGCCCGTCCAGAATTGCGCCCGGGCCGGATCGCCTCCCTGCGGATACAACTCGGCGACGACTCTTTCCAGCGTCCTGCGACGCTTCGGCGGCAGCGAGAGGTTATAGCCGCACACTTCGGCAATGCCGCCGACGCGGATGCGCTGCTCGAACCGGGTCACCGCGACTTTGTAGTTTTCGTCGAGCACGGTGGACATCGGCGCCATCGCCGGATCGGTGATCGGCAACGTCAGCGAATAGCCTTTGAGCGGATGCACCGGCAGGCGGATGCCCAGCGGCGCGAGCAATTGCGGCGTGTAGCTGCCGAGCGCGAGCACGTAACGGTCGGCCTTTTCGATCCTGCCGTCGATGCGTATGCCGGCGATCCGCTTGCCGGAAGCCTCGAGCGATTCCACCGTGGCGTCGTAGCGGAATTCCACGCCGGCCGCTTTCGCACGCTCGGCCAGCCGCTGCGTGAACAGAGCGCAATCGCCGGTCTGGTCGCGCGGCAGACGCAGCGCGCCGGCCAGCCGGTCGACCACGCGCGCCAGCGCCGGTTCGACTCTCACGATGCCGGCGCGATGGAGCACTTCGTACGGCACGCCGTATTGTTCGAGCACCGCGATGTCCTTGCCCGCATCGTCGAGCTGCGACTGTGTGCGGAACAACTGCACGGTGCCGAGTTGGCGGCCTTCGTAGTCGATGCCGGTTTCCGCGCGCAGTTCGTCGAGGCAGTCGCGGCTGTATTCGGACAGGCGCACCATGCGCGCCTTGTTGACCGCGTAACGCCGCGCCGTGCAATTGCGCAGCATCTGCAGCAGCCACAGGTATTGATTCGGATCGAGGCCCGGCTGGATCACCAGCGGCGCGTCCCGGGAGAACAGCCATTTCAACGCTTTCAGCGGCACGCCGGGCGCAGCCCACGGCGAGGCGTAGCCGGGCGAGATCTGGCCGGCGTTGGCGAAACTGGTTTCCTGCGCGGGCGCGGCCCGGCGATCCACCACGGTCACCTCGAAACCGGCGCGCGCCAGATACCAGGCGGTGCTCACGCCGACGACGCCGCTGCCGAGAACGAGTATGTGCACTATCGATTCCTTTCTTGCGCGCCGCCGCCGCAGTTCATTCTGCGTGGTCGAATTCCGGCATCGGCTCGAACCGCTGGCCTTTGTGCCACTTGTCGGCATCGGGGCGGGCATAGACGACCTTGCCGCCGACGATCGTATACAGCACGCGCGTGCGCAGGATGTCGTCGGCCGGTGCGGTCAGAAGATCGCCCGAGAACACGTCGAGATCGGCGAACTTGCCGGGCGAAAGCGAGCCCAACTCGTTTTCCGCCAAGATCGCGTAGGCGTTGTTCCAGGTGTACGACTGCAATTCCTGCAGCCGCGTCTTGGCCTGTGCGGGGAAAAGTTTCTTCGCGCCGTGCGCGTAGGCGCGGGTGACGCCGCAGTAGAAGTTCGCGATCGGGTTGGTGTCCTCGACCGGCGTGTCGGTGCCGTCGAGCACGATCGCGCCGCTGTCGATGAGTTTCTTCCAGACGTAGGCGCCTTCCTCGGCGCGCTTCTCGCCGATGCGCGACACCACCATCGGCGCATCCGAGCAGGCATGGATGGATTGCATAGACGCGATCACGCCGAGCTGCGCAAAGCGCGGAATGTCCGACAGCGCGAGATGCTGCGCGTGTTCGATGCGCCAGCGCAGATTCCGCGCTTCGGGATATTGCGTGAAAATGTCCTGATACATGTCGAGCAATTCGCGGTTGGCGCGGTCGCCGATCGCATGGATCGCCACCTGGAAACCGTCGCGCGCGGCGATCTGCGCCATCTTCCGCAGATCGCTCATCTTGTTGACGTTGAGGCCGGTGAGCGTCGGCGCGTCGCTGTACGGTTCGAGGAACCACGCGCTGTGCGTGCCGAGCGCGCCGTCGGAAACGTCTTCGCCGATGCCGCGCACGGTGAAACGGTTGTCGGCGTAGCCGATGGTGCGGTATTCGGCGAGATGCTTGTCGAGTTCGGCCGGCGATTTCTCGTCGATGTACACGTACAGGCGCAGCGGCAAACCCTTCCCGACCTGCTGCTTGAGCCAGGTTACCGTCTTGAAACTCTCGCCCTGGTCGACGAAGGTGGTGATGCCCTTGCCGATCTCGTTCTGCACGGCTAGTTGCAGCGCGCGCTCGCGGCGCGCTTCCTGTTCGCTGGCAGGCAGGGTTTTCAGATAACTGTTGTAAGCGGCGAACACCGGATCGGCCGCGTTGTCGCGCAGCATGCCGGTCGCGTGTCCCTGCGCATCGCGCACGATGGCGCCGCCGGGAGGGTCGGGCGTCTTGTCGCCGATGCCGGCGAGCTTGAGCGCCTGCGCGTTGGCGATGATGCCGTGCCCGCTGGCGTGGTTGAGCAGGACCGGATTGTTCGGCGAAACCGCGTCGAGCGCGGTCGGCAGCGGCAGGCCGTCCACGTTCGGCTGCGGCACCTTGCTCCACTTCGCCTGCTGCCAGCCCTGGCCGACGATCCACTCGCCGGGCTTGGCCTTGGCGACCGCGGCCTTGACGACCGCGACGACCTCGTCCCAGTTCGCCGGCTGGCCCACGTCGACCTGCATCAGCGACTCGCCGGTGTCCATCAGGTGGCCGTGATCCTCGATGAAACCCGGCGTCACGAATGCGCCGTGCAGGTCCAGCACCTTCGTCTGCTTGCCGATGTAACGGGCGATCGCCTCGTCGCTGCCGACGGCTTCGATTTTCCCGGCACGGATCGCGACGGCCTGCACTTCGGGCTGCAGCGGGTCGAGCGTGGCGACGGTGGCGTCGCGCAGAACCAGATCGGCCGGCGGCAACGTCGGAGGGAAACCCGTAACGGATGCGCCGGTGGTGGAGGCATTCGCGGCGATGGCAAGGACGATGCCCGGCAGCGACATGGCGAACGATCTCATCGAATTCTCCCCTCGTCGCATGAGCTTCTGCCGCGACTTTCGCGGCAAAGCGTACGCCGCGGCAACGGCGGGCCACCAATGAAAAGGCCGATACTCCGCATAACCTCATGTTGTGGACACTCGCCGTCGCGAGGCACGCGGCACCCTAGTATCCTGCCGGCCCGGATCGTACCCCATCCAACCCCGGGTTATGCTGCGTGCGGGTCTTTTCATTGGTGGCCGGCGCCGGGCGCCGGTTATGCTCCTTCGATGATCGGCGATGAGGGCTCACCGGCATCGCGATCGCCACCCGGCGCCATGGGGAAAACAGCATGAGCCACTTCGCGATATCCACGCTGGCGACATGGGCGTTGGTCGTCTGCACCGCCGCGCTACCGGCTTCCGCCGCGCAGACCGGCAAGCGCTCCGACTACGATTCTCTCGTCGATGCCGTGGTGGCGCGCTATCACCTGCCCGGCATCGCCGTCGGCGTCATCGACGACGGCAAGGTGGTCTACGCGCGCGCGCTGGGCAATCTCGACTCCGGCAAGCCGATGGACGCCGACACGCTGTTCGAGATCGCCTCCAACACCAAGGCCATGACCGCGAGCCTGCTCGCGCGGCTGGTGCAGCAGGGCAAGTTGCGCTGGGACGACCCGGTGACGAAATACCTGCCGTCGTTCCGCATGCACGATGCGTGGGTCACGGCGAACATGCAGGTCGGCGATCTGCTCGTGCATCGCAGCGGCCTGCCCGAAGGTGCCGGCGATCTGATGCTGTGGCCGACGCCCAACGAGTTCACGCCCGACGACGTCGTCGCGGCCATGCAGTATCTCAAACCGGCCTACGGTTTTCGCGCGGGTTACGCCTACGACAACACGCTTTATATCGTGGCCGGCCAGCTCGCGGCCGCGGCCGGCGGCACGCCGTATCCCGCGCTGCTGCGTCGCGAAGTGTTCGAGCCGCTCGGCATGAAACGCTGCCAGATCGGCACCTGGAACCGCGACGAGGTGGGCAACGTGGCGAGCCCGCACGTCACGGACGACGACGGCCGCTTCGTCGCCGTGCACGCCGAAGGCGCCATCGTGCATCCCGCCACGATGGACTCCGCGGGTGGCGTACGTTGCAGCCTCAACGACATGCTGACGTGGGCGATGAACTGGCTTGCGCCGACGCCGCAGCAACTCGACTGGCTGGCGCCGAAACAGCGCCACGCCGAATGGACCCCCTACACGCCGATGCCGATCTCCGCGCGCCGCCGCGCCTGGGACGGAACGCTCTTCTTCGGCTACGGCTACGGCTGGCGCATCGCCGACGTCGACGGAGAAATGACCGTGTCGCACACCGGCACGCTCTCGGGCATGTACTCGGCGATGACCCTGCTGCCGTTCCGCAAGAGCGGCTTCGTTTTCCTGATCAACGCCGAGGCCGAGGATGCGCGCAGCGTGCTCATCGAAGTGCTGGACAAGCACTTCACCGCGCCGGCCAAGGCGCGCAGCGTGGCCAGCTACGCCGACGAACTGGCGCACGAGAACGAGCAGCATCGCCGCACGGGCGTTCCCGACACGTCCTCGCGCACGCCGGCGGCACCGGCCGACCTGAAGAATCGCCTCGGCGTCTGGCGCGACCCCTGGTTCGGCGAGGCGCGCCTGTGCGCGCGCGGCGACACGGTGCGTTTCGCCTCGCTGAAGTCGCCGCGGCTGACCGGACAGGTCATGCGCATCGGCGACCGCTACCTGGTGCACTGGGATCACGGCGACGTCGAAGCATGGCTGCGCTTCCCCGAACAGCCCGACGGCACGCTGCGCATGGCCAAGGTCGACCACGAAGCCGACTTCAGCTCCGACTACGAAGACCTCGCTTTCACGCGCGAGCGGGCCTGCGAATGAAGGGACGGCATTCTTCCCCGCGTGCGCATTCTCGATAGACGCGCATCGTCTTCGCGCGCACGCGCACGAGGCGGTCAGACGCTGCGCGTCGCCACCGCCGGCGGCACGCGCGACGCGCGCGTCGCCGGTCCCAGCACGGCGACCTGGCCGAGCAGCCACAGGCAGGCGAAGCCGACCGGCACGTAGTACCACGGCAACAGCTTCGCACCGTCGGTATGCGTGAGCAGCCATAGGCTCAACGCATACGTGAGCACGCCGCCGACGAGCAAGCCGAGCGTGGTGATGACGAAATTCTCGGTCAGGAAATAACGCAGGATGTCGAACTTGGTCGCGCCGAGCGCACGGCGCGTGCCGATTTGCTTGGTACGCTGCGCGACCCAAAAGCTCGCCATGCCGACGATGCCGAGCGCAGTGATCGTGAGCAGCGCGACGATGACGCCACCGAGGATCAGCGACATTGCGCGGTCGTCCGCGTAGGCGTCCGCGCGAACCTTCTCCTCGCTGCGCAGGCTGCGCACGATGCGGCTCTTGTTCTCGCCGAGCTTCGCTTCGACGGTTTTCATCAACTCGTCGCGGCGGCCCGGCTCGGCGCGGATCAGATAGGTCGCGCCGTTGCCGTAGGCCAGGTGCGTCGGCCAGATCGCGGAATATTCGATCTCCTCGTCGCCGCGGCTCAGCCACGGCACCTGCAGCCTATCGACGATACCGACGATCGTCGACGGCGTATCCTGGTCGTAGATCGTCTTGCCGAGCGCATCGCCGCCCGGAAAGAGTTTTTCCGCCAGCGCATGCGTGACGATCAGCACCGGCGAGGTCTTGCGGTCGTTCAACGTCATGAACGCGACCTCCTCGGGCTTGAAATTGCGCCCGCTGACGAGCTTCATGCCGTAGGCATCGATCGCGTGATCGTCGAGCATGTAGTACGCGGCCTGTGCGGTACTCGTCTTCTGCTCCGGCTGCAGATTGACGCCGCTGGACCAGCCGCTGCCGCCGAGCGGCACCATGCTGTTGGTCATCGTCGCGTCGACGACGCCGGGCAGGCTGCGCAACACCGCAAGGTCCGCGTCGGCCGTCGTCTGCACGTTAAAGCCTTCGCCGAAACCGGTGCTGTTGACCAGGAAGGTGTCGGTCTCGTTCATGCCGGTCGGCCGCTGCATTTTCTCCACGCGCTGGCGGATGATGAACAGCGCGTTGCACAGGATCGCCAACGTCAGCGCAACCTGCAGGCCGATCAGGATCATCGCGACTTTGCTGCGCATCAGCGCGGAAAGGATGGGGCGGATTTCCATGTGAGGTACCTTTGCTGTCCTTCTCCCAGCGGGAGAAGGTGGCGCGGCAGCGCCGGATGAGGGAAGAGCGTCTCAATCCATCAAGACTTGATCGGTGCGCGAAGGTCTTTCCCTCATCCGCCCTTCGGGCACCTTCTTCCGATGGGAGAAGGGAAAAGCTATTGCGTCTTCAACTGCGCCGCCGGCGCGACCCTGCACGCGCGCCAGGTCGGATAGAATCCCGCGACGACCGCGCTGAGAATGGCGAGCGCGACCGTCATCGCGATCATCTGCCAATCGAGCTGCGCCACGTTCTTGAAATCCGCGTACAGCACGCGCACGACGATCAGGCCAAGGCCGGTCAACAGCAAACCCAGAAAGCCGCCGGCCAGGCCGATCACGCCCGATTCGGTCAGGAATTGGGCGAAGATCTGCCGCTGGCTCGCACCGAGCGCGCGGCGCAGGCCGACTTCGCCGGCCTTGCGCGTGAACTTGGCAAGCAACAGGCCGATCGTGTTGACCAGGCACACCGCGAGGAAGGCGAAGCCCAGGCCCGCCTGCACCTTCACGTCGCTCGACACGACTTTCTGGTCGGCCATCCAGGCGTTGACGTCGAGCAGGCGGTTGTTGAGCGGGCGCGGGAAACGGCCCGACTTCTTCTGTTCGTTGACGTAGGCGTCGAGGAACGCCTTGTACTCGGCCGCGCGCGCCGGCGTATCGAGCTGCACCCAGAACTTGATCCAGACGCATTCGGAATCAATATAGGCCTCCCAGCCGTCGCCGGATTCCTTCCAGCAACTGTTGTTGCCGCTCGCCCGCTGCTTCAGGTCGATGCCGGTCGTGAACGGCATGAAATAGTCTTCGGGACTGTCGAAGGAGCCGCGCCCTGTGAGATCGTAGTAGAGGACGCGCAGCGGCCAGTCGTCGAGCACGCCGACGACCGTGTAATCCTTGCCGTCCATGCGCACGGTCTTGCCGGTCGAGTCGGCGCCGCCGAACAGCTTCTCGTTGCCGGCCTTCGACAGCACGACGACGCGCGCATGCGCATCGTCCTCGGCCTTCGACCACGGCCGGCCGTACTTGAACGGCGGCTCGAACATGCCGAAGAAATCCGAATACGTCGTGCGCACGAGCGACAGGAACGGTTTGACCTCGGGATTCTCGGGCTGGATCGGCAGGGCCAGGTTGAACATCGCCGCCTGTTTGTCGGCCTTGCCCGCCGCCATCAGCGCCACCGCATCGCGATAGGTGACTTGCTCCGGCGGACGCCCGTCGTCGTTGTACGGAGTGTCCGCGCTCCAGCTGTCCATCTCCACCAGTTGCAGCTTCGCGCTCTTCCACGGAATCGGATCGCTGCCCATCAGGTGCATCACGGTCAGCGTGGTCATGCTCGCGGCGATGCCGAGCGCGATGCCGAACACCATCAGCGCGGTGAGGATCGGATTGCGCCTGAGGCTGCGCAGGCCGAGTTGCAAGTAGTACGAAAACATAGTGACTCCTGCTTCCCTTCTCCCACCGGGAGAAGGTGGCGCGGCAGCGCCGGATGAGGGAAGAGCGTCTCGACTCATCAAGACTTCAATCCGTGCTCGAAGGCTTTTCCCTCATCCGCCCTTCGGGCACCTTCTCCCGGTGGGAGAAGGGAGGTCAAAGCTACGCCATAGCGGCTTCGACTCCCGAATCCCGGATCCCGAATCTCGGCTCCTCGTCGAAATCGGTGACCTGCCCGTCCATCACATGCACGTTGCGCTGCGCGCGCGCAGCGAGCTCGGGATCGTGCGTGACCATGACGATCGTCGTGCCCGTCCGGTTGATCTCCTCGAGCAGTTCCATCACCCCGCGCGCCATCAGCGAGTCGAGGTTGCCGGTCGGCTCGTCGGCCATCAGCAGGCGCGGCGAGCCGGCCAGCGCGCGCGCGATCGCGACGCGCTGCTGCTGGCCGCCCGACAGTTCGGACGGATAGTGCTTCATGCGCGAGGACAGGCCGACGCGCGTCAGCGATTCCTCGATGCGATGCTTGCGTTCGGCCGCGTTGAAGCCGCGATAGCGCAGCGGTACGTCGACGTTGTCGAACAGATTGAGGTCGGGAATCAGGTTGAAGCCCTGGAAGATGAAGCCGATCTTCTCGTTGCGCAGCTTCGAGCGCGCGTTGTCGTCGAGGCCGCGCACATCGACGCCGTCGAGCCAGAACTCGCCGCTGGTGAATTCCTCGAGCAGGCCGGCGATATTGAGGAAGGTGGTCTTGCCCGAACCCGACGGCCCGGTCACCGCGACGAACTCGCCGTCGCGCACGTGGATGGAGAAGTCGCGCAGGGCGTGCGTCTCGACCATGTGGGTCAGGTATACTTTTGACAAATGTTGCATTTTCAGCATTGCAAGCTCCAGCTCTTTGTCTTCCCTTCTCCCGCCGGGAGAAGGTGCCCGAAGGGCGGATGAGGGAAATGCCTCGCAAACCGCGACGAGACCGAAATCGGCAACGCTCCTCCCTCATCCGCCGCTGCCGCGCCACCTTCTCCCGCCGGGAGAAGGAAAGACAATCAATTCAGCACCACCTTCTCCGCGCCGTTGAACGCATCGGTGCCGGAAATCACGATGCGGTCGCCCTCTTTCACGCCGGAAAGAATCTCGACCGCGTTGAGGCTGGTCGCGCCGACCTGGATCGGCCGGCGCTCGGCGATGCCGTCGTGGACGAGATAGGCGACGCGGCCGGCGCCCGAGTCGACGAACGAACCGCGCTCGACCATCAGCACGTTCGGGCGCTCGTCGATCAGGATGCGCGTGGTCAGCTGCTGGCTCTGGCGCAGGCCGGCCGGCTTGTCGCCGGCGAAGCGCACGCGCGCGACGACCTGGCCGTTGACCACCTCGGGCGACACGGCGGAAAGTTCGCCCTTGTATTTCGTCGCGCCGTCGGCGATTTCCGCGGGCATGCCGATCGACAGATCGTGCGCGAACACTTCCGGCACCTGCAGCTCGACTTCGAGCGAGGTCAGGTCGATCACGGTGACGAGGCCGGTATTGATCGGCACGTTGGCCTTCTGCTGCACGAGCAGCTGGCCGACCTGGCCGGCCACCGGCGAGCGCACCGTGAGCTGGTCGACCTGGCGCGTGAGGTCGGCGACGAGCAGCTTCTGCCGCTCGAACGCGAGGTGTTTGGTCTTGACGTCGAACGCCGCCGTCTCGTTCTGCAGGCGCGCATCGGCCTGCGCGTGAGTCACGTCGAGATCGGCCTTGGCCAGCGCGTCCTTCGCGCGCAGCACCTCGATCTCGGGCATCGCGCCCTTCTCGAACACCTGCGACTTGCGCTCGACTTCGCGCGCCGCGGTCTGGCGATCGATCAGCGCCGAATCGACGGTCTTCTTCGCGAGCAACTCCTTCTGCCGCGCGTCGATGCCGGCGCGGCCGACGTCGACTTCGAGGCTCGCCAGCGTCGCCTGCTCCTGTTGCAGCTTGTTGGTCAGGTCGGGGCTGTCGACTTCGGCGAGGACCTGGTCCTTCTCGACCTTGTCGCCCGCATGCGTGAGCAGGGTGACGGTGCCGGCGGCGGTCGCGTACAAGGTCGGCGCCTGCGCGGCGACGACCTTGCCCTGCGCGGAGACATCGCGCACCAGCGTGCCGCGCTTGACCGTGGCGATGCGCAGCGATGCGGCCGAGGCCGACGAGCCCGCGGACATGAGCCGCGCCACCGAGGGCACGAGCCAGACCAGCGCGACGAGCACCGCGGCAGCGACGCCGCCGATGACGATCCAGCGTTTGTTGATGCGCGGCTGCGCGATTTCGATGCGGCGGTCCTGGCCTGAAGTGTCGCGGATCATTGCTGCGGTCGTGCTTCGATGAAAGTCGGTTCGACTCCATCAGAGCAAGTCGCATGCCAAGACCGACTGCCGCTTCAATCCATTGCTTTCAATGGATTTCTTGCCAATCCCGGCTGTCCGTCCGTTGTCCGTCGAGTCGAGCGGACGCGGCGCGGACAACCGGTTTGTCCACTCAGGATGCCTTAGGCGCCTGCGCCTTGGTGCGCGCGATCCAGCCGTCCACGCGCGTCTCGAGCACATCGAGCGGCAACGCGCCGCCGTCGAGGATCTCGTCGTGGAATGCGCGGATGTCGAACTTGTCGCCGAGCTCCTTCTTCGCCTTCGCGCGCAGCTCGAGGATCTTGAGCTGGCCGATCTTGTAGGCGAGCGCCTGGCCCGGCATGACGATGTAGCGGTCGGTTTCGGACTGCACCATCGGTTCCGCCTGCGCCGAATGCGCATGGAACCAGTCGACCATCTGCTGGCGCGTCCAGTGCTTGTAGTGCACGCCGGTGTCGAGCACGAGGCGGTTGGCGCGCAAAAGCTCGTCGTCGAGATGGCCGTAATAGCTCAGCGGATCCTGGTAGAAGCCGAGCTCCTCGCCGAGGCGCTCGGCGTACAAGGCCCAGCCTTCGATGTACGCCGTGTAGCCGGCCTGTTGGCGGAACGGCGGCAGGCCCGGCAAGGTCTGCGCGATCGAGATCTGCATGTGATGACCCGGCACGCCTTCGTGGTAGGCCGTGGTTTCGATATCGAGCAGGCTCTGGTTGGCGAAATCGTAGGTGTTGACCTGGACGCGGCCGGGCCGCTTGCCGTCCGGCGTGCCCTGCAGGTACTGCGTGGAGGCATCCTTCTCGGCGTATTCGGGCACCGCCTCCACCTCGAGCCGCGTTTTCGGCAGCAGGCCGAACGACTGCGGCAGCTTGGGCTGCATGCCGGCAATGTACTTGCGGTACAGATCGAGCATCTGTTCGCGCGACGTGGCATGGGTCTTGGGATCCTTGGCAAGCGCGGCGCGGAAGCCCGGCAAATCCCGGTAGCCCATCTTCTGCGCGATCTTGAGCTGCTCGCCCTCGATGCGCTTGACTTCGGCGAGGCCCAGGTCGTGGATTTCCTGCGGCGACTTGTCCGTCGTCGTCTGCTGCTCGATATCGAACTTGTACAGCGCGTCGCCGTTCGGCAGCGCCCATATGCCGGGCTCGGTGCGGCCTTTCGGCGCGTAGTCCTTCTCGACGAATGCGGCGAGCTTCTCGTAGGCCGGGCGTACTTTGGTATCGACCGCTTTGACGATCGCGTCGTGCAGGCGCTTGCGCTCGGCTTCGGGCACGGCGTCCGGGAACTTCGCGACCGGCCGCGCGAACACGTTTGCCGCGCCGGCGGGTGCGGCGATCGAGCGAATCTGCGCGACGACTTCCTTTTCGAGCAGGTAGCGCGGCGGCATCAGCTTGTCGCGCTCGCCCTGCCTGAGCGTCTCGGTGAGCTGATCGAACAGTGCCGGCAGCTTGTCCAGGCGCGCGAGATAGTCTTCGTATTGCTTCGTCGTGTCGAACGGCGCCATCGACACGAGTTGCGGCAGTATCAGATGCACGCCGTTGAATTGGTCGAGCGGCATTTCGTTGAGCTTGAGATCGGTCGCGCGGATGTTGTCGCCGAGCTGGCGCACCATCAATTGCTGGTTGAGCTTGTCCTGCTCGCCGAAACCGCTCGTATCGATCGCCTTGAAACGCGCGAGGAAAGCCTCGTTGTCCTTTTTCTGTTGCTGCGCGGCGGCCGGCGACGCATCGCTCCACTGGTCGTTGTAGCGGTAGTCGCCGAGCATCGTCGCGAACTCGGGCTGGTGCTTGAGCGTGTATTCCCACTGTTCGGCGAGCAGCGCGTTGAGCGCCTTCACGCGCGCGGCGACGTCGTCCGCGGCGTGCGCGGCCGAAGACGCGCCACAGGCGACGGCAACGGCGAGAAACAGGGGTTTGAAGGCGATGCGCGGCATGACGGCTCCTGCGAAAATGGAGCGCACACTCTGCGCGCACCGCGCCGTACCGTCCAGTGCTGGAAGTCGTGGCCGCGGCTTGCGGCCCTTACAGCGAATGCACCGGCAGGCCCTGCGCCTTGAGCAGCCTGACCGCCTGCTTGTCGAACGAGACGAAGGTCTCGCCGCCGAGCCAGCGGCCCTCGAAAGCGATGATGCCGTCGGCAAAATCGCCGCCCGCCTCGAGCATGGCCAGCCCCGCTTCCACGGCAGGCCGATCGACCGCGACATTGCGCGTTTCGGCAAGTTGGCGAATGGCGGCAGCGGTATCCGCACGCGACACGCCGTAACTGCGTTGCAACACCCAGGCCAGTTCGCACAACGCATGCAGGCTGACGGCGACGAGTTCGGCGCGTTCCAGCGCGCGCGTCGCAACGCGCGCCTGGGCGGGGTCATCGCCCGTGACGACGCGCAACAATACGTTGGTATCGGCGACGATCTTCACTTCGCTTCCGCCCCTGCCGCGGCGATGGCGTCGTTGATCTGCGCGATGCTCAAACGTTTGCCGTTGGTCTTGCCTTTCAGACAGCCGGCCAGTTCGCGAAAGCCGCCCGTATGCCGTACGGCCTTCAGCGCAGCCTTGCCGCCCGGCAGAAGATCGAGTTCGATTTTCTGCCCCGGCTGGATGCCGAGATGTTGCAGCACTTCCTTGCGGAACGTGACTTGCCCGCGCCCGGTAACGGTCAGGATGGTCATGCGATTGCCCTCATGGCGGCCTCAATGCCCGCATTGTAATGCAAAACTGCATTACCTGCCATGAGCAATGCTGAAAGCCACCCCCGCGCCCAACGCAACGCCGCGCGCGGGAAAAGCCGGCGTTACTTGGCGAGCTGGTCTAGCGAGTAGCCGGCGACGGCCTTGTACTGGTTGACGATGTCGGCGAGTTCCTCCTTGCCGACCACGTCGTCGATCCTGTCGAAGCGCGCGCCGTTGGTGCGCTCGTGCACGACCTGGAGGATCTTGTCGGGCGGCGCTTTGCGGTTCATCAGCACGACATCGCCGGTTTCCTTCACGCGCACCTTGTCGTAGGCGGCCAGCGCCTCGGGGCCGACGCCGAGTTCCTTGAACTTCTCGGCGAGATAGCGCGCATCGAGAATCGCCTGGCCCGCGCCGTTCGATCCGCGCGGCACCATCGGGTGCGCGGCGTCGCCCATCAGCGTAAGGCGGTCGAAGGTCCAGCGCGGCAGCGGGTCCTGGTCGACCATCGGGTATTCGAGGATCTCGCCCGTCGACTCGATCAGGCCGGCGACGTCGAGCCAGTCGAAGTGCCAGTCGGCGAACGTCGGCAGCACGTCTTCGAGGCGGCCGCGGCCGTTCCAGTCGCGCCGCGCCGGCTGCGGCGCGGCGATCTCGGCAACCCAGTTGACGAGCTGGTTGCCGTCGGCGTCGATCGCGTCGCGGATCGGATAGATCACCATCTTGCCGACCGTGAACCAGCCCGCGCGCACCATCGACGCGCCGGTCAGGAACGGCTTCCACTTCACCGCGCCGCGCCACATGTTGTTGCCCGAATAGCGCGGCGCGCCCTCATCGGGATAGAACTGTTTGCGCAGCGCCGAGTGGATGCCGTCGCAGGAGACCACGACCGAGGCCGCGACGCTGTACGGCGCGCCGCCGCCGCCGACGAAGTTCGCCTTGGCGTGATCGCCCTCGTTGGTCGCGCCCGTGCAGCGGCGGTCGGTGACGAGCGCGTCGGCGCCGAGGCGCTCGCGCACCGCATCGAGCAGCACCGAATGCAGGTCGCCGCGATGGATCGAGAACTGCGGCCATGGATAGCCCGCCGCGAGACCCGCCGGCTCGCGATAGATGAGCTGGCCGTGGTGGTTGAAGTACGCCGACTCTTTCGTCGTCACCGCGACCTTGGCGAGCGCATCGACGAGACCGAGGCGGCCGAGCACGCGCACCGAGTGCGGCAGCAGGTTGATGCCGACGCCGAGCGGCTTCAGTTCGGGCGCGGCTTCGTAGACGCGGCAGGCAATGCCCGCATCGTGCAGCTCGAGCGCGAGGGTCAGACCGGCGATGCCGGCGCCTACGATCAAAACGTCACATTCTTTGCTCATGGAAATACTCGCGGCTGGAGGCGATGCGTGCGGACTATTCCGCGTCGGGCTGTTTGGCCGGCGCCGCGTCGGCGAAGGCGGCGAGCGCGTTGCAGCGCGCATCGATCTCCGCGATCGCCGGATAGCGGCTCATGTCGACGCCGAAGCGGCGTGCGTTGAACACCTGCGGCACGAGAGCCGTGTCGGCCATCGTCGGCGCGTCGCCGTAGCAGAACTTGCCGCGCGCCGGGCTTTGCGCGAGCCGCGTCTCGAGCGCGTCGAAGCCGGTGCCGATCCAGTGCCTGACCCAGGCGTCGGTACCCTCCTTCTGCAAGCCGAAGTTCGCGCCGAGATACTTGAGCACGCGCAGGTTGCCGAGCGGGGCGATGTCGCAGGCGATGTCGAACGCGAGCGCGCGCACGGCCGCGCGGCCGGCCGCGTCGGCGGGCAGCAGCGGCGGATGCGGACGGGTTTCGTCGAGGTACTCGATGATCGCGAGCGACTGGTGCAGCGTCGCCTCGCCATCGACGAGCACCGGCACCAGCGCCTCGGGCGCGATGCCGCGGTATTCCGGCGCGAACTGCTGGCCGCCGTCGCGCGTGAGATGCACCGACAGGTACTCGTAGGGCAGGCCCTTGAGGTTCAGCGCGATGCGCACACGGTACGAAGCCGAGCTGCGGAAATAGTTGTAGAGTTTCACGGCGCGCTCCGCGGTCAGACGACGTCGACGGCGAACTCGCCGAGCCCGTCGATGCCACCGCGCATCTTGTCGCCCTTGACCACGGCGCCGACGCCCTCGGGCGTGCCGGTGTAGATGATGTCGCCCGGCACGAGTTCGAAGAACTTCGACAGGTAGGCGACCGTCTCGGCCACCGACCAGATCAGCTGCGACAGATCGGCCTTCTGCTTCGACGCGCCGTTGACGTCGAGCCAGATCGCGCCCTTCGTCAGATGACCGACCTCGCTCGCGCGATGGATCGGCCCGATCGGCGCGGAATGGTCGAACCCTTTGCCGATGTCCCACGGCCGGCCCATCTCGCGCATCTTCATCTGCAGGTCGCGACGCGTCATGTCGAGGCCGAGCGCGTAGCCGTAGACGTGGTCGAGCGCGCGCTCGACCGGGATGTCGCGGCCGCCCTTGCCGATCGCGGCGACGAGTTCCATTTCGTAGTGGCAGTTCTTCGTCTCGCTCGGATACGGAAACGCACCGGTCGTGCCCGGCGCGACGTAGACGATCGCGTCGGCCGGCTTGCAGAAGAAGAACGGCGGCTCGCGGTCCGGGTCGAAACCCATTTCGCGCGCATGCGCGGCGTAGTTGCGGCCGACGCAGTAGATGCGGCGCACCGGGAAGGCCAGGTCGGTGCCGGCGACCGGAACGGTGACGGCGGGAGCGGATTCGACGGCGAGTTTCATTCGGGGACTCCGATAGGTTCAATGGCAAAAATTCGTGAGGTCGCGCACGCGCATTGTCGTCGCGCGGCGCTAGGCGGCCAACTTCTCTTCGCGCAGGATGTTGAGCGCCGTCTGCACGGGGCGGTCGGAGAAGCTGAACAGCACCGCATCCTCGTCGGCATGCAGCGCATGCGTCTTCCACGACGGCACGACGAAATGATCCTTCGGCCCGAACGCGAACGACGTGCCGTCGACGACGACGCGGCCGCGGCCCTCGACCACCGAATAGACCGCGCCGTCGGTGCTGCGGAAAGGCTTGCCCGAAAAGCCGCGCGGCAGATACTGGATGAAGGTCGCGAGCGTCGGCATCGGCCAACCGCCGGTCGCCGGGTTGACGTAGCGCAGCTTGACGCCGTGCCAGGCGTCGACCTCGCCGTCGCGATAGAGCCGGTCGAGCACTTCGCGCGAGCGCGCATACGGATAGCTGAAGATCGGCGAGGTCGGCGACGAGGGCTCGTAATCGACCGGCAGCAGGTTGTTGCCGTAGCGCGTGAGCGCATTGCCTTCGGGGCGGCTGACCCGCTGCGACTTGTCCGTGCTTTTTTCCTCGAAGCCCGCGTCGAAGAAGCGCACGATCGGAATATCGAGGCCGTCGAGCCAGACCACGGGCTCGGCCGCTTCGCCTTCGAGACCGTCGTTGCCGTGGTCGTGCCAGGTCCAGCTCGGCGTGATGATGAAGTCGCCCGGATACATCGTCGTGCGCTCGCCGTCGACCGCGGTATACGCGCCCTTGCCGTGGACGATGAAGCGCAGCGCCGACTGCACGTGGCGGTGCGCCGGCGCGACTTCGCCCGGCAGGATCAATTGCAGGCCCGCGTACAGCGACTGGGTGACGCTGGCCTGCCCCGGCAGTGCCGGATTTTCGAGGATCAGCACGCGCCGCACCGCCTCTTCCGCGGTGATCAGCGCGCCCGCGCGTCCGATGAACGGGAACACGTCGTCCCACTTCCACAGCGCCGGCACGCACGGCCCGTTCGGCGTATGCGGCACGAGCACGCTGAGCGATTCCCACAGCGGCGACATGTGCAGCTGTTTCAGTTCCCGGTAGAACGCGCTGCGTTCCGCCGCGGCGCCGGCATTCGTCGTAGTCATGTGTATTCCCCCGCGGGAACGGCCGCGGCGGCCTGCCGCGCATAGCGCTGCGCGAGCACCGCGCAGACCATCAATTGCACCTGGTGGAACAGCATCAGCGGCAGCACGATCGCGCCGACCGCGCTGCCCGCGAACAGGACGTTGGCCATCGGAATGCCGCTGGCGAGGCTCTTCTTCGAGCCGCAGAACAGGATCGTGATGCGGTCTTCGAGCGGAAACCCGAACACCTTGCCGAGCTGGGAGGTGACCAGCAGCGCGATCGCGAGCAGCACGCAGCACAGCAGCAGCAACAGCAGTAGGGTCTGCAGCGACACCTGCTGCCAGAGGCCGGCGACGACGGCTTCGCTGAAGGCGGTGTAGACGACGAGCAGGATCGAGCCGCGATCGACGAGGCCGATCACCTTCTTGTGGCGGTCGATGAACTTGCCGATCCACGGCCGCAGCATCTGGCCGAGGACGAACGGCACGAACAACTGCAGGACGATGCCCTTGATCGCGCCGAGCGAGGAAGCGCCGCCCGCGGCCGCGCCCGTGTGCATCAGCAGGCCGACGAGCAGCGGCGTGACGAAGATGCCGAGCAGGCTCGACGCCGAGGCCGCGCACACGGCCGCGGGCACGTTCCCGTGCGCGATCGAGGTGAAGGCGATCGACGACTGCACCGTCGACGGCAGCGTGCACAGGAAAAGAATGCCGAGCGCGAGCTGGGCGCCGACGATCTTCGTCGCCAGCGACTGGGTCAGGAACCCGAGCAGCGGAAACAGCACGAAGGTGCAGGCGAGCACGAGCAGGTGCAGGCGCCAGTTGGTCAGGCCGGCGATCACCGCCTCGCGCGACAGCTTGGCGCCGTGCAGGAAGAACAGCAGCGCGATCGCGCCATTGGTGACGACGCCGAGCACCTCGGCCGCCTGCCCGCGGCACGGCAGCAGGCTGGCGAGGAGCACCGTCGAGATCAGCGCGAGCGTGTAACGGTCGAAAATCAGGGCGAGCGTGCTTTTCATATCGTGTCGGGCGTCCGGAAACAGCGCATGGCTTGCCTCATTTTGCCTGCATCGCGTTCACCACCGCGAGCGTCATCGCCTGCGTGCCGGTGCGAATCACGGCCTGCGCCGCCGGCACGTATTTCGGCGAATGCAGCACGGGCAATACTTCGCCCTTCTGCTTCGCCTCGGCCAGGCGCTGCGGATCGTACGCGCCGATTTCGAAATAGAACGACGGCACGCCGGCCATGCCGTATTCGGAAAAATCCTCGCTGCCGGTCATCGGCTGCGGCCGTTCGTGCACGTCGGCGCCGAACGCGGTGCGGAACACCGCCGCCGTTTTCTCGGTGAGCGCCGCGTCGTTGACGATCATCGAATAGCCGCGGCGCACATCGACGTCGGGCGGCGCCGGCGCGCCGGCCATGTCGGCTTCGGCCTTGGCCGTGCGCAGGATGCCGGCGAGCAGCTTCTCGCGCACCTCCGCGTCCTGCGCGCGCGTCGCGCCGCGCACGGTGGCCTTGTCGGGCGTGCCGTTGCCGAGCGGGCCGCTGTCGATCGAGCCGACCGCAATCACGCCGAACGCCGCCGGATCCTTCTCGCGGCTGATCACGGCCTGCACGTCGACGGCGAAGCGCGCGGCCATCAGCACGGGATCGATGCCCATGTTGGGACGCGAACCGTGGCTGCTGCGGCCGTGGAAGACGATCTGGAAATCGTCCACGCTCGAACTCGCGATGCCGGGACGATAGTAGATGCCGAACGCATCGGGCGCATTGTGCAGGCCGAAGGCGTAGTCCGGCCTCGGGAAGCGCACGAACAGGCCGTCGTCGATCATCGCCTTGGCGCCGTTGCCGCCTTCCTCCGCCGGCTGGCCGATGAACATCAAAGTGCCGTGCCAGCGATCCTTCATGGCGAGCAGCGCCTTCGCCGTGCCGACCCAGGTGGCCATGTGCGTATCGTGACCGCAGGCGTGGGAAACGAACGACTCCCGGCCGCTGCGCGCGATTTGCCTGACGCGGCTGGCATACGGCAAACCGGTTTCTTCCTCGATCGGCAGCGCGTCGATGTCGGTGCGCACCATGACGGTCGGGCCGGCGCCGTTCTTGTAGATCGCCACGATGCCGGTCTTGCCCACGCCCTCGGTCACGGCGAAGCCGAGCGCGCGCATTTCCTTCGCCAGCAGCGCCGCGGTGCGCTTCTCCTGATAGCCGAGTTCGGGATGCTGGTGGATATCCTTGTACAAGGCGAACAACTGCGGCGCGTCCTTGTCCGCTTCGGTTTCGGCCGCGGCCTTCGTCGCGGCGACGTCGAATCCGAAGCCGAGACATGGCGACAGCCCGACGGCGAGCGTGGCGAGGCACAGTACGAGAGGCTTTTTGCGGATCATGCTGCCTGTATCTCCAAATGATGTTCAGGGCGTTCGCGGCCGGTCAGAAGCGATAGTTGATCTTGCCGTAGACATAGCGGCCGTTGGACCCGAACGGCGAAAGCGCCGAGTAGGGAACGCCGAAAGACCCCAACTCGTGCGCGTTGGTGACGGCGTTCTTCTGTGGATACACATTGGTCAGGTTGTCCGAGCCGACGGTGAAGGTCCAGGCATTCCAGGTGTAATTGGCCGAGACGTCGAGCAGCCAGCGCGCCGGGTACACCTGGTCCGCCTTGCCGGCAACGAGTTCATTCGGATTCATCTGGTTGGTGACCGAACCGTAGCGCGTCAGGTTGGCATGCAGGCCCAGTCCGTTGCGGAGCTGCCAGTCGCCGCCGAGTATGTATTTCTGGTGCGGCGTCGAGACGGTGAAATTGCCCTGCGTATTGCGGCCGAACGTCGTCGTGACGACGCCGTTGGAGACGTAGGTTGGAGGATTCAACGACAGAAACACCGTTGAGTTCCAATTGGCGCTCAGGCCGAGCTTCAAGTCGCCGTAGTCGTCGAGATTGAAACTGAGGCTGTTGACCCAGTCCGCGCCGCGCGTGCGCGACGTCGCCCCGTTGAAGAAGTATTGCACCGAAGTGATGCCCCTGCTGAGGTCGGTCAGCGGCAGCGGGCTGGAATAAAGAATCCGATCGCCGATGCGGATCTGGTAGGCGTCGAGGGTCGAGGTGAAATTCTCGGTGGGATTCCAGACCAAGCCCGCGCCGAAGTTCGTCGACTTCTCCGGCTTCAGCGCTTTGGCACCCAGCGACTGCGCCACATCGCTCGTTGGCGGAAAGGTGCCACTGTACAGGACCTGCCCGCTACTGACGATCGAGCCGACCGAAGTGAAGTACTCCTGCGCCAGAGCCGGAGCGCGGAAGCCGTTGGAGATCGTGCCGCGCAAGGCCAGCGCGTTTGTCAACTGGTAGCGCACGGAGAATTTTCCGGCGAGCGCCGAACCGGCGTCATTGTAGTTCTCGTAGCGCGCCGAGAACCCTGTGGAGAGCCGATCGGACAGGTTGGTTTCGATACCCGCGTAGACGGCGTTGTCGTGGCGGTCCCAATCGCCTGCAGAGGCGGGCTGGATGCCCGTGGTTCCTTGCGACGAACCGGCCGGAATCGAGCCGCTCGGCGTCCTGGCGTTCGGATCGTAGTAGTACGACGCCGGATCGCCGGCCGAAATCCCGTACGTCTCGCGGCGGAACTCGTAGCCCCAGGAGACCGTCGCTACATTCGGCAGGAAGGCGAACTGGAAGTCCTTCGACATGTCGAGATTGGCGACCAGTTGCGTGTATTCGTAGGCGCCGGCGAAAAAGTTCGTCGGCGAATAGCCGAGCGAGTAGTACATGTTGGTGTTGAGCGTGTTGACGGAATCGTAGCCGAGATGGCTTCTTCCGTAGTCTACGGACGCGTCCCAGTGCCAACCGCTCTCGGTAGTGCCGCGCAGACCGAGCACGCCGTTGAGGTCGTTCGGATGGGACACGTTGTCCGGCAGGAATCCGTCCGGATACATCGCCTTGATGTTTCTGGCATCGTTGTACGAACGATAGAGCGAGCTGGTGATGCCTTTGCGATGGCTCGCGGTGAGATAGCCGTAAGCCTCGACTGCGGGCGAGAAGGCGTAGCCGAAACTGACCAGGCCCTGGTAGCTGACGATGGCGGGCAGGCCGTAGCGCTGATACTGGTACTGTCCCGCGGGCAACGCGCCGGGCGCGGTGGTCGCGCGATCGGTGTTGTAGGCGCGGTTGGTCTTCATCTCGTTCTGATAGTCGACCGACAACCGCACCCAGCCCGGCGCCTTTCCGTCTTCGTCCTTGTGGCCGAACGCGAACCCGTAGGAACCGCCGACGCCGTTCTGCGCGCCGTCGCCCTTGCTCCGCTGGCCGGCATTGACGGTGACGTTGTTGCTGCTCTCGCGCGCGCCGTGCTTGAGGACGATGTTGACCACTCCGGCGATCGCGTCGGAGCCGTACTGCGCCGAAGCGCCGTCGCGCAGCACTTCGATGTGGTCGATCGCCGACATCGGGATCGAGTTGATGTCCACGGGCGCGGATCCGTAGGTCGGACCGCCGTTGAGCTGGATGTACGAAGAAGTGTGATAGCGCTTGCCGTCGACCAGGATCATGACCTGGTCGGGAGACAAGCCTCGCAGAACTAGGGGGCGTATCGTGGCCGCGCTGCCGCCGATCGGCGTCAGCGGAAAATCGAGCGAAGGCAATAGCGCGCTCAACGCCGTGCCGAGATCGGTGCTGCCGGTCGAGGCGAGGTCCCTGGGCGTCAGCACGTCGATCGGCGACAGCGATTCCGCCTCGGTGCGGTTCGAAGCGCGCGTGCCCGTAACGATCACGGTGCCGAGGCTCGACGGCGACGGCGTGCTGTTCGCCGCGTCCTGCGCCGCGGCCAGCGTGGAAACACCGGCGGCGATCGCGGCGGCGAACAGGTTGAGACTCCAATGCTTGTTGTTACAGACCATACGAGAAACCCTTTTTTTCTTCAATGTCATGATTGAAAAACCGCGGTTGAATCCGTACACGCTCGCCCCTCCCGAGCGAACTGCCCTCAGCAACCGCGCCCTAAACAAGAACGATCATTTCGATTTCGCGCCGCGCAGCCGCGTTGCTCCCCAGAAGCCGTCGGGCAACGCTGTTGCGTCCTATATTCCCGCGCGGCGCACCGCGAGATCCGATTCGCGCTGCGCGGCGTCGAGGACCTTTTCCTCATTTACCGTCAGGACGCGGCGGTCGCGCATCAGCACGCGCCCGTCGACGAGGACCGTCGAAACGTTCTCGCCGTTGGCGTAGTAGACGAGGCGATGCACCGGCATGTTCATCGGCATGAGATGCGGCTTGAACCAGTCCACCAGGATGGCGTCCGCCTTCTTGCCCGCCTCGAGCGAGCCGATCTCCCTCTCCATGCCCAGCGCGCGCGCCACATCGATCGTGGCCATTTCCAGCACCTTGCCGGCGGGCAGCTCATTGGCGTCGTGGGAATAGAAGCGGTGGTAGCGCGTGGCCTGGAACATGTGGCGGAACATGTCGAAGCTGCGGTCGGGACCAGCGCCGTCAAAGCCGAGCATGATGATCGCTCCCGCGTCGATCAGCTCGGTCGCCGGGCAACGTCCGTACATCGAGAAGATCACGCTGGGATTGTGCGAGATGCGCGTTCCGGTCGACGCGACCAGCTTGATTTCCTCGTCGGTCAGGTTGGTCGCGTGCGATAGGACGACGTCCGGACCTAGCAGACCGAGCACGTCGTTCGCGTACTGGACGGTGCCGCGCGTAAGCCCGTCCTGAAGAAAAAGCACGTGTTCACGCTTCGACAAGTCGCACGCCGTCTTGGCCTCGCGCTTCACTTCCTCGAGTGCGGCCCCAGCGAGATTCTCTTTCGGGCGGATCGTCGGAAACACCGCCGCCATCTTCACGCGGTCGTCCGCCGCGCCATTCCATTTGCGGATGAGCGCCCCGGAAACCTCGATTTGCCGATCGAACGACACTTGGGCGTCTTTGGACGTCTCGCCGTTCCATTCGGTAAACGAACTGGGATACGGGCCGCGGCGCGGCCCGACGCCGAGATACCAGCGCACGCCGATGTCCTTAATCGCGTCTAGGTAAGCGTCGCCATATTTCGGATCATCCACGCGATAGACGTCGTCGCCGCCGCCGAAGAAATTCACCGACGTGGTGACGCCGAACTTCAGGCGCTCGAGGCCGGCGAGCTGCGCATCGGCTTTCCAGAAATCGGGGGTCGAAGCATGCGCGTATACGCGTTCGGCGATCCCGCCCCATTTGCCGGTGTCGGCGCCGAGCGTCTTGATCATCTCGTGACCGGCGTGCCCATGCCCGTCGATCAGCCCGGGCATCACGATCTTGCGATGCGCGTCGATCACCTCGCACGGGCGGAAGCGCGTCTTCAACTCGGCGCTCGTTCCGACGGCGACAATCCGGTCCTTGACGATCGCCACCGCCCCATCGTCGATCACGCGGCGACCCGCATCCATGGTGATGACCGTGCCGCCGGTGACGAGAATGTCCGCTGCCTCCGGCCCCGCCGCGCGCACAGGGCAGCCAAGCGCAAGCAGCGAAACGAAGGTCGTCAGACCAAGTACCGCTTTCTCGAGGCGGCGCACGCCCAGCGGCGGCGAACACCGCCGATATTTTTCGCGAATCATCCGACCTCCATTTTTCCAGCCCTTGCGATCGAAGAGGGCAGTTCGCCGCCTCGGATCAGAAACGGAAATCCACCTTGGCGTACATGTAGCGGCCGTTGAAACCGAACGGCGAGATCGGCGAGTACGGCATGCCGAAGATCGGGCCCAGTTCGTGCGGGTTCGAGTCGGCGGCGCGTTGCGGATAGACGTTGGTCAGGTTGTCCGCGCCGAGCGTGAACGTCCATGCGTCGTTCCACTTATAGCTCGCCGAGACGTTGAGCAGCCAACGCGCTGCGAACGTCTGGTCGGCGCCGTCCTCGCCGGCGTTGATCAGAATCCGCCACCGAACCGTAGCGCGTCAGGTTGGCGTGGAAGTCGAAGCCGCGGATCAGCCAGTCGCCGCCGAGGATGTATTTCGTGCGCGGCGTGGCATCGGTGAGATTGCCCTGATCGTTGCGGCCGTAGGTCGAGACGAGCACGCCGTCGGAGACGTAGGTCGGTGGCGTCAGCGAGAGGAACTTGGTCGAATTCCAGTTCGCGCTGAGCGTGAGCTTCAGCTCGCCGGCGTCGCCGAGGTCCATGTTGTAGGCGCTGGTCCAATCCACGCCGCGCGTGCGCGTGGTGGCGCCGTTGAAGAAGTATTGCGCGCCGCTGATGCCGCGACTCTCGTCTTCGACCGGAATGCTGTCCGAGTACAGGATGCGGTTGCCGATGCGTATCTGGTAGGCGTCCAGCGTCGAGGTGAAATTCTCTGACGGATTCCAGGTCAGGCCGATGCCGAAGTTGGTCGATTTCTCGGGCTCGAGCGGGCTCGCGCCGAGCGACCGGGCAACGGCGCTGGTCGCCGGGAACGTTCCGACGTAGGCGAGCGCGTGGTTCTGCACGATCGAAGTGACCGAAGTGTAGAACTCCTGCGGCAGCGACGGCGCGCGGAAGCCGTTCGAGATCGTGCCGCGCAGCGCGAGCGTGTCGGTCAGCTTGAAGCGTGCGGACAGCTTGCCGGCGATCGCCGAGCCCGCGTCGTTGTAGTCCTCGTAGCGCGCGGCGAAGCCGGCGGACAGACGATCGCTCACGTCGGTTTCGAAGTCGGCGTAGAGCGCGCCGCTGTGGCGGCTCCAATCGCCCGCGGAAGCCGGCTGGATGCCCGGCCACGCCTGCGTGCCGCCGGCGCCCTGCGCGTTCGGATCGTAGTAGTACGAGGCCGGCTCGCCGGCATCGATCGTGTAGCTCTCGCGGCGGAATTCCGCGCCCCAGGCGAACGTCACTGCGTTCGGCAGGAAGCCGACGTTGAAATCCTTCGACATGTCGAAGTTGGCGACCTGCTGGGTATAGCCGTAGGTGCCCGCGTAGAAGTACGTCGGCGAATAGCCGAGCGAGTAGTACATGTTGACGTTGAGCGAATTCATGTCGAACACGAGATGGCTCTTGCCGTAGTCGAACGACGCATCCCAGTGCCAGCCGCCGTCGGTCGTGCCGCGCAGTCCGACCACGCCGTTGAGGTCGTTAGGATGCGTGTACATCTGCGGCAGGTAGCCGTTGGGGTACAGCGCGGGCACGTTGGAGCCCCAGTCGTGGGCGCGGTAGATGCCGTTCGAGGTCACGTCGCGGCGGCTCATCGTGAGATAGCCGTACGCCTCCACCTCGGGCGAGAATTTGAAGCCGAAATTGATCAGGCCCTGGTAGGTCCTCACCGCCGGATCGCCGTAGCGCTGGTAACCGAATTCGCCGTCCGGCAACGCGCCCGGCACGGTCGTCGAGCGGTCGCGGTTGTCGGCGCGGTTCGTGCTCATCGCGTTCTGGTAGTTGAGCGACAGGCGCACCCAGCCCGGCGCATTGCCGTCGGCGTCCTTGCCGCCGAAGGCCATGCCGTAGGAACCGGCGATGCCGTTCTGTGCGCCGTCGCCCTTGCTGGTCTTGCCGCCGTTGATCGTGACGTCGTTGCTGCCTTCGCGCGCGCCGTGCTTGAGCACGACGTTGATCACGCCGGCGATCGCATCGGAGCCGTACTGCGCCGAGGCGCCATCGCGCAGCACTTCGATGTGGTCGATCGCCGAGAGCGGAATCGAATTCAGAATCCACGGGTGACGAGCCGTAGCCCGGGCCCGCGTTGTAGTTGATCAGCGGGGTGACGTGGTAGCGCTTGCCGTCGACGAGCACGAGCACCTGATCCGGCGACAGGCCGCGCAGGATCGCCGGGCGCACGGCATCGTTGCCGTCGTTGATCGCCGGGCGCGGGAAATCGAGCGACGGCAGCAGCGAGTTCAGCGCGGTGCCCAGGTCGCTGTAGCCTGTGGAGGACAGGTCTTTCGGGCTGAGCACGTCGATCGGCGACAGCGACTCGGTCTCGGTGCGGTTCGTGGAGCGCGTGCCGGTCACGATCACGGCGTTGAGAGTCTGCTGCTCCGACTTGGAATTCGCAGGGGCGTCCGTGCCTGCCTGGGGTTCGTCCGCAACCGCCATGAGCGGAATGCAGACGGCGATGAATGCGGCCAACAGATTCGGGGCACAACGCAAACGGCTCGACATGTTTTCTGATCTCCAAATAGCTGGGCAGTGCTGACGGATGGAAATGGGTGAAGGAAAAGGTCGCGACGCTCCCGTCGCCGGCTACTCAAAACTCCGATTGCGCACGCGGCGCGCCGTGATCGCGTACATGAACGCGGCGATGCCGGTGCACAGGCAATACAAGGTGACGATGCCGTAGCGCAGCGCTTGCGGATCGTCGCCATAGAGGCGCGCGAGCAGCGTCGCCATCGTCGGCCCGAGCGCGAGGCCGAGCAGGTTCTGCACGAGGAAGAACACCGAGGTGAGGCGGCCCATCAGGCGGCCGGGCGTGATCTGCGCCATCGTCGCGCCGGCCGACGAAGGCACCGGGCTGGCGAAAAAGGCGTGGAAGAGGTACAGCACCGCGGCGGCGAACGGAGTGCCGACGAAGCCCATCCCGATCGTCGCGATGCACGCCACGACGACCGCCTTCATCGCGACTTCGAGTGGCGCGGCGCGGCGGCCCTTCTTCGAGAGGCGATCCATGACGAGGCCGAAAATGAACAGGCCCAGCGGCACCGCCACCATCATCAACGGCCCGAGCGTGCGGCCGACGTTCGACAGCGGCACCTGCCAGGTCTGCGCGACGACGGTCGGCGCCCAGGCGTTGAATCCGGAAATGGCCATCGCGTACAGCGTCGCGGCGGCCCACAGCGGCGCGTACAGGCGCCACTCGCGGCCGACGTAGCGAAGCGCCTCGCGATACGCGGCCCAGCCGCCGGCCGCGCCCTGTTTCGCGCTCACGCGCGCGGGCTCGCGCAGCGCGAGCATCAGGGCCGCGAGCGGCAGGCCGACCAGCCCCGGAACGACGACGACGAATTGCCACGGCTGCAACGATCCGAGCCAGGGCACGCCCGAAATCGCGCCGCCCTCGGAAAGCTTGAGCAGCCAGCCGCCGACGAACAGCGAAAAGCCGACGCCGACCATCGGCCCCATCTGGTAGATGCCGAACGCGCGGCCGCGCCGGTCGGGCGGGAACGCATCGCGGATCATCGAATACGCGGCCGGCTGCAGCGCCGCCTCGCCGATGCCGATGCCGGCGCGGCAGACGAAGAGCTGCGCGTAGTTCTTAGCCAGCCCGCAGAGCACCGTCATCGCCGACCAGGCGAACACCGCCCAGCCGATGACGCCGCGCCGGCTGAGCCGGTCGACGAGATAGCCCGCCGGGATGCTGACCGTGCTGTAGAACAGCACGAACGACGCGCCGAGCAGCAGGCTCATCTGGAAATCGCTGACGCCGAACTGCTGCTTGATCGGCTTCACCACGAGCGAAAGCGACGAGCGGTCGATGAAGGACAACACGAAGATCGCGGTGAGCACCACGAGCATGAACCAGGCGCCGGCCGGAACCTCGCTGCGCGCGACCTTCGAGTCTTCGGCGTGCGCCGGCGCAACGTGGATCTGCGACAGCGTGGCGTTGTTTGGCTGGTTCAAATTGTCCTCCCGCGCGCGCCCCCGCAAGGGCGCGCAGTGTTTTTTTGGGCCGCGAACCGGCCGGCGCCCGCCCGTCGATTTCACGCGGGCAGGCTGCGGGCCGATAGCGCATATAACGCGCATACAATATGCGATTTGTCAATACTTGTCGTTGTTGACATGAAAAAACCCGCGACATATAACACGCATACTGTTATTCTGTTTGTCGATCCGCACGCGCCGACCGCGCGATGCGGCGCAATCGCGCAGCCCGCGTGCTGCGAGTGGAGGGAACGATGGCAAAACTCGTATGCGCCCTGGCCTGCTCGCACGGCCCGATGCTGGCGACGCCGCCCGACATGTGGCATCTGCGCGCCGGCGCGGACCGCAAGAACCCGCAGCACTGGTTCCGCGGCGAAGCGCTGGCCTACGACGCGCTGCTCGCCAAGCGCGGCGAAGACGTCGCCGTGTTCACCGCGGCGATCGCCGACGCGGAAAAGGCGGCGCGCCACGCCGCCTGCCAGCGCGCGCTCGACGAACTCGCCGAACGCTTCGCGCAGGCCAAGCCCGATCTCGTCATCCTGCTCGGCAACGACCAGCGCGAGGTGTTCCAGGACGACCTCACGCCGATGCTGACGATCTACGCCGGCGAGCGCATCGAGAACATTCCGCTCAACGAGGCGCAGGTCGCGCGCCTGCCGCCCGGCGTCGCGATCGCCGAGGAAGGCCACTGCCCGCCCGACGGCGCCGTCTATCCGGGCGCGCCCGCAATCGCCGACGCGCTCGTCAACGCGCTCGCCGACGCGAACTTCGACGTCGCGCGCTCCGCGCGCCTGCCCGGCGGCGCGGACCGCCAGCACGGCATCCCGCACGCGTTCGGCTTCCTCTACCGCCGCATCATGCGCGACGCGCCGCCGCCGAGCGTGCCGGTCTTCCTCAACGTCGGCGTCGCGCCGAACCGCATCCGTGCGGCGCGCAGCCTCGCCTTCGGCCACGCGCTGCGCCACGCGATCGACAAACTGCCGGGCGACCTGCGCGTCGGCGTGCTCGCCTCGGGCGGCATGACCCATTTCGTCATCGACGAAGCGCTCGACAAGCGCATGCTCGACGCGATGGCCGCGCACGACGAAGCCGCGCTGGCCGCGGAGCCCGAGAGCTATTTCAACGGCAACACCGCCGAGATCAAGAGCTGGTATCCGCTCGCCGCGCTGATGCGCGATCTCGGCTGGAAGATGGAGCTGATCGACTACGTGCCGTGCTACCGCACCGAAGCGGGCACCGGCAACGCGATGGCGTTCGCTTCGTGGTCGCCGGCCCGCTCCTGAATTTTACCAGAGACCCATCCATGAGCACGACACACGATTTGGTCGAACGCCTGCGCAAGCTCGACGCCTGCGCCGTCTCCGACGCGCTCGACAAGCTCGGCCTCGCCGGCGCCGTGAGCGGCCTGCCGCAGCGTTCCTCGGCGCGCCGCATCGCCGGCCGCGTCGTCACGGTGAAGCTGGTGAAGGCCGGCGAAGCGCCCGCCGTCGCCGGCCCGCCGCGCCATCTCGGCACGACCGCGGTCGAAGCCGCGGGGCCGGACGACGTGATCGTCGTCGAGCAGCGCACCGGCATCGAGGCCGGCAGCTGGGGCGGCATCCTCTCGCTCGCGGCGAAGCTGCGCGGCATCGCTGGCGTGATCGCCGACGGCCCGGTGCGCGACATCGACGAAGCGCGCCAGTACGACCTGCCGGTGTTCTGCGCGGCGCTGACCGCGCGCACCGCGCGCGGCCGCGTCGCCGAAGCCGGCACCAACGTGCCGGTCACGATCCGCGAGCAGGCCGTGGCGCCGGGCGACTACGTGATCGCCGACAACAGCGCCGTCGTCTTCGCCGCCGCCGCCGACATCGAGCGCGTGCTCGCCGCCGCCGAGCAGATCGCCGCACGCGAAGCAGCGATGGCCAAGGCCCTGCAGGCCGGCAAGCCCGTCACCGAAGTGATGGGCGCGAACTACGAAAACATGCTGCGCGACCCCGCCGCACAAGGCGCGCATTGACCCGTTTCGCGCGCCCCACTCCCCTCCTCCGGCGGCGCGCACTTTTCTTCGGAGACCCTCATGACTGAAACCAGCACCGACAAGAACGTCGCACGCGCCGCCGCGCTCGACACCGCCACCTTGAGCGATGCGCTCGACCGCCTCGGCGTCCTCGGGCAGTGCCACCGCATCAAGGGCCGCGATCCGGCTATGCACCTCGCCGGCCGCGCCTACACGATCAAGTACGGCCCGGCCTCGACGCCGCCCGGCACGGTCGGCGACTACATCGACGACATCGCGCCCGGCACGATCCTCGTGCTCGACAACGACGGCCGCGAGGACTGCACGGTATGGGGCGACATCCTCACCGAGATCGCGCACCGGCGGAAGATCGGCGGCACCGTGATCGACGGCATCTGCCGCGACGTCGCCCTCGCGCTGCAGTTGAAATACCCGCTGTTCAGCCGCGACCACTGGATGCGCACCGGCAAGGACCGCGTGCAGGTCGAAGCGGTGCAGGTCACGGTCAACATCGGCCGGGCGCGCGTGCAGCCCGGCGACATCCTGCGCGGCGACACCGACGGCGTCATCGTGATTCCGGCGGCGCACGAAGAAGCCGTGCTCAACGCCGCCGAAGAAATCCATGCGGCCGAGATGCACATCCGCGACGCCGTGCGCGACGGCAAGCGCCTCGACGAGGCGCGGCGCGAACTCGGCTACCACCAATTGCAGACGCGCCGCCGCTGAACGGAGCCGAGACGATGACCGCCAACCGCTATCCGTTCCTCGACCTGCCGACCGTGCGCGCCGACATCGAACGCCCGTCCGCCGATCTCGTCGCCGCGGCCGCCGACATCCCCGTCGCCACGCTGCACGAAGCCGCCGGCAAGATCGGCGCGCTGCCCGCGGCGATCAAGCCGGTCGCGCCGTCGTTCAAGATCTGCGGACCGGCGCTGACCGTGCAGTCGCCGCCCGCGGACAATCTCTGGCTGCACCGCGCGCTCGTCGTCGCGCAACCCGGCGACGTGCTCGTGGTCGGCGTCAACGGCCACTACGACGCCGGCTACTGGGGCGAGGTCATGTCGACGATGGGCCGCGTGCGCAAGCTCGGCGGCCTCGTCATCGACGGCTGCGTGCGCGACGGCGCGATCCTCGAGCAGTTCGGCTTCCCGGTGTTCGCGCGCGGCCTGTGCATCCGCGGCACCGGCAAGGACTTCGCCGCGCGCGGCTGGATCAATTACCCGCTGATGCTCGACGACGTGATCGTGCAGCCGGGCGACCTGATCGTCGGCGACACCGACGGCGTCGTCGCACTGCCGCGCGCGCGCATCGGCGAGATCGTCGCCGCAGCGCACGAGCGCGAAGCCAAGGAACAGGACATTATCCGCCGCCTCGAAGCGGGCGAGGCCTCGCTCGACATCTACGGCTGGAACCGATAAGGCCGGGCGCGATTCATCGCGCCCCTGCAAAACGTCAGCGATTGCGCGCAGCCACCGCGCGCTTCGCGGCCTTGGCCGGCTTCGCCGCCGCCTTGGCCGCCGCGTCGCGCGCGGCGAGGTATTTCCTGCGCAGCAGCTGCGTGTTCTGGGCGACGATGTCGCGCGCCGCGTCGGCGTCGTGGTCGCGGATCGCGTCGAACAGCGCGCGATGGCGGCCGATCACGCTTTTCGCCACCGCGCTCGTCGTGTACGGCGACAGCGAACGGTAGAGCACGTGCACGACCGCCTGCATCATCGCTTCGAGGAAGTGATTGTGCGCGGCATGCGCGACCGCGTTGCGGAACTGCATCGACGCCTGGGTGAACTCGTCCTGCGTGTCGACGAGCGCCTCGGCCTTCTCCAGCGCCGCTTCCAGCGCGGCGAGATCGGTCTCCGTCGCCGCCTGCGCGGCGAACGCGGCGACCGCCGTCTCGACCGTGAGCAGCGCGTCGAAGATCTCCTCCTCGCGCACGCCGATCAGCTTGAGCTGGATCGCGAGCGCTTCGGAGAAGCGTTCCGGATTGCCCTGGGCGATGCGCGCGCCGCCGCCCGCGCCGGTGCGGATGTCGACGACGCCGAGCGCCTCCAGGCGCCCGAGCGCCTCGCGGATCGGCAGGCGGCTGACGCCGAACTGCGCGGTCAGGTCGTTTTCCGAACCGAGAAAGTCGCCGGCGACGAAATGCCCGTCGAGCAGCGCTTCCTTGATCTGCCGTTCGACGCGGATCGCGGTCGATTCGGAACGGCCCAGCTTCCACACCGGCGTTTCGCTTTTCTTGCGCTGCATATCGTCTCCTGACAAGTGCGGTTGGCACGCCGCCGCCCCCTAGGCAGGGGCGGAGCCGGCAATCGCGATGCGTCCATTTTTAGCCAAATCGCCCGGATCGGCAATGCACATCGCGGCACCCGCGTCATTTCGCCCATCGCGCCGCGCCGCGGCTAGCGCGTCGGTCAGCGCCGCGCGCGGCAGATCGCGCACGATGAAGACGAAGCGCGAGCTGCGCTCCGCGTCGGGCCATGCCGGCAGCGATTCGGCCTCGTGCAGCCAGCGCTGCACGCCGTGCATGACCACGGGCGCGTCCTCGCCGCGCACGTTCACGATCGCCTTGAGCCGCAGCAGCCGGTCGCCGTGATGGAAGGCGACGCTGCCGAGCCAACTGCTCAGCACGTCCCAGTCGAACGGCTCGTCGATGCGCAGGCAGTGCGCGCGGACGCCGCGGCCGTGCGCGGCATCGGCGCCGGCCTCGTGCGGCGCGGGCGCGCAATCCGCCGCGCCGCCATGGGCATGATCGTGCCCGCACGCCGCGTGCGCGGCGGCGGACGGCGCATGCCATCTCGCCACTTGCGCCGGCGTTTCGGCGGACGCGCGAGCGCCCGCGCCGATCAGTTCGTCCGGATCGATCTCGCCGCGCACGCAATTGAGCCGCGCGGCCGCGGGATTGAGCGCGTGCAGGCGCGCGACGAGCTTCCAGTAGTCGTCCTCGCCGACGAGGTCGGTCTTGGTCAGCAGCAGGCGGTCGGCGAGCAGGACCTGGCGCACCGCCTCGGGCTGCGTGTCGAGCTGGCCCTGCGCGTGCACGGCGTCGACGGTGACGATCACCGCGTCGAGCGCGAAGCGCCTGGCCAGCGCCGCGTCGCGCAGCAGCAGCGCGGCGATCGCGGTCGGGTCGGCCAGCCCGCTCGTCTCGATCACGACGCGGCCGAACGCGGGCACGCCGCCTTCCGCGCGGCGCGCGTGCAGCGCGTGCAGCGTCTCGGCGAGATCGTCGCGCACCGCGCAGCAGACGCAGCCGCCGTCGAGCAGCACGGTCTGCGCATCGACCGCCGCGACGAGCAGATGGTCGAGCGCGATCTCGCCGAACTCGTTGATGACGACCGCGGTGTCGCGCAGGCGCTCGTGGCGCAGCAGGCGCGACAGCAGCGTGGTCTTGCCGCTGCCGAGAAAGCCGCTCAGCAGGATCACCGGCAGCCTCGGCGCGGCGTCGGCGCGGGCGTCGCAGCCGGCGGGATTCACGGCGGAAGACATGCTCGGATCGGGAAATTCCATGCGGGGAAAGGCGGGCGGCGCAACGGGCCGCATGCCCGTATAATACGCATACAGTATGTCCGACATCGGAAAACGTCAACCGGCCGCGGCGCCCCGCCCCCGCAATGCGCGCGTAAACCTGCGGCCATCTTGACAATCGTCAATATCACATACAGTATGCGTGATATAAATCCGATTAAAATCGAACAAACTCGACTAAGGAGTGGGGGCCCATGCTCGCCGAGGCAAAGAACACCCTGTTGACCCAGGTATCGCCGGGAACGCCGATGGGCGACCTGCTGCGCCGCTACTGGCATCCCGTCGCGGGCGAATCCGAGTTCGACAAGATGCCGGTGCGCGCGCTGCGCCTGCTCGGCGAGGACCTGGTGCTGTACAAGGACCTGTCGGGCAATTTCGGTCTCGTCGACCGCCAATGCCCGCACCGCCGCGCCGACCTCTCCTACGGCTTCGTCGAGGAATGCGGCCTGCGCTGCAACTACCACGGCTGGCTCTACGACAAGGACGGCAAGTGCCTCGAACAGCCCTACGAGGACATCGCCAACCCGCAGGCCAAGCTCAAGGACCGCATCAAGATCAAGTCGTACCCGGTGCAGGTGCACGCCGGCATGGTGTGGGCCTACCTCGGCCCGCAGCCGGCGCCGCTCGTGCCGAACTGGGAGCCGTTCACCTGGAAGAACGGGTTCTGCCAGGTCGTCATCTCCGAAGTGCCGTGCAACTGGTTCCAGTGCCAGGAAAACTCGATCGACCCGGTGCACTTCGAATGGATGCACTCGAACTGGAGCATGCGCCTGCGCGGCAAGACCGGGCCCTACGCGCCCACGCACACGCGCCTGAACTTCGAGGAATTCGAGTACGGCCTGATCTACAAGCGCATCCGCAAGGACACCGACGAGACCCATCCGCTGTGGACGACGGGACGCCTCGCGCTGTGGCCCAACGTGTTCTGCCTCGGCGACCATTTCGAGTGGCGCGTGCCGATCGACGAGGAGAACACGCTCAGCATCACCTGGGCGTTCACCCGCGTGCCGCGCGAGCGCGAGCCGTTCGTGCAGGAGCGCGTGCCGACCTGGCGCGCCCCGGTCAAGGACGAAGCGACTGGCCGCTGGATCACCAGCCACGTCATGAACCAGGACTTCGTCGCCTGGGTCGGCCAGGGCCGCATCGCCGACCGCACCCAGGAAAACCTCGGCGGCAGCGACCGCGGCATCGCGATGATGCGCCGCCAGTTCTTCGACGACATCGACGCCGTCGCCCAGGGCAAGGACCCAAAGGGCCTCGTGCGCGATCCGGAGAAGAACGTCTGCGTGCCGCTGCCGGTCGCCAACCGCCACCTGTTCACCGACGGACTCACGCGCGAGCAGCTCAAGGCGCACCCGATCTTCGCGCGCCATCTCAAGGACTACGCGTTCCAGTACGGCCAGCCGGAGGAGGTCAAGCAGGCCTACCGCGCGGCGATGGGCGTCGGCGTCGACAGCAACGGCAACCTGGTCGACCTCTGAAGCCCGCCTCTGGGCACCGCCCGCAAATCATCCGTGCCGCCGCTTCGCGGCGCGGCTTGGAGCATTGCTCGCTCAATCGTCGACGCAAGAGCGAAACGCTTTGGCCCCTCTCGTCTTCGGGAGATCGAAGACGAGTTGCCCAACGCCCTGTGCGCCTTGCCGAAGGCCACAAGCTACCCGATTCGGATCGCAACAACAACAGCTATGCCATGCACTGAGCCATGCAGAAGCTGTCCTCTCCCCAATCTCGTGTGGAGTTCATCTTTGAGCACGGGCCATGATCGCCGCACTTGCCCAACGCCGTAAGGGATCGTCTGCTCATCGGCCGCACTCTGATTGATAAAACACGCCGACTCTGAAGTTTGCTGAAAAAGAGCGCGGCGGTTCGGGGGCTGTCCGCATGTGATGAAACCTCTGCTATATTGTCTTCATAGCAGAGGAAATCTCACATTGACGACAACAGGCACCCAACGCACTCAGGCACTCAAACTCCTGGGTGCCCGCTCCGTGATGCGGCTGAAGGACTTCGCCGCCCGCAACATCGGCCCCGAAACGCTCGCGCGCCTGGTGCGGGAAGGGATCGTCGTGCGTCCCGCCCGGGGGCTCTATCGGCTTGCCGATCAATCGGCCGATGCCCGCCGCACGCTGGCCGAAGCGGCGGTGCTCGTACCCAAGGGCGTCGTCTGCCTGGTGTCCGCGCTGCAGTTTCACGGGCTGACCCTGCAAATGCCGTCGAGCGTCTGGATGGCGATCGAGCGCACCGCCTGGCGCCCGCGGATCGACTATCCGCCGATCCGCTTCGTGCGCTTCACCGGATCGGCGCTGACCGAAGGCATCGAACGCCACCGCATCGAGGGCGTGGCGGTGGCGATCACCGACCCGGCGCGGACCGTCGTCGATTGCTTCCGGTATCGCGCCAAAGTCGGCATCGACGTGGCGATGGAAGGGCTGCGCGAGAGTCTGCGCCGGCGCAAGGCGACGAGCGACCAACTGTGGCGCTACGCCACGAAGGCGCGTATCTGGCCAACCATGAAACCGTACGTCGAAGCGGTGGCCAATGACACGTGAGCCCTTGAAGAACGTCGGCGCCTCGGTGCGTGCCCGACTGCTGCAGCGATCGCGCGCCGAGCGCACCGACTATCAAGTGCTGCTGATGCGCTATGCACTCGAAAGGCTGCTGTATCGACTCAGCCGATCGGAACACCGCAACCGCTTCGTCCTCAAAGGTGCAATGCTGTTCGCGACCTGGGTCGAAGCGCCGTTTCGGCCAACGCGAGACCTCGACTTGCTCGGCTACGGCGAGAACCATCCCGCGGCTATCCGCGATACCTTCCACGCGATCTGCACTCAGCCCGTCGACGACGACGGCGTGATCTTCGATGTCGGCGGACTCGAAGCCGAACCGATCCGCGAGGAGTTCGAGTACGGCGGCGTGCGGATACGCATGCAGGCCGCGATCGCCGGTGCCCGCATCCCGATCCAGGTCGATGTCGGCTTTGGCGACGCCATCACTCCCGGCCCCATCGAAATCGACTATCCCGTGCTGCTCGATGCGCCGGCACCGCACTTGCGCGCCTATCCGGTCGAGACGGTAGTTGCCGAAAAGTTCCATGCGCTTGCGATCCGCGGCATCACCAACAGCCGGCTGAAGGACTACTACGACCTGTGGTGGATCGCCGAGACGTTCGAACTGGAGAGGGCATCGCTGAGCGCGGCCGTCCGCCGGACCTTCGCGCGGCGCGAGACCGCGCTGCCGCAGGAAAAGCCGACCGGACTCAGCGAAGCGTATGTCGAAACGTGGAGCGGCCAATGGCGTACCTTCCTCACCCGCGAGCGGATGGCGGCAGCGCCCGAGCAACTGGCGACAGTGGTCGCGGACTTGGAGCGATTTCTGCTACCTCTGATTGATGGAACGGAAGATGACTGGCGCTGGAAGCCAGGCTTGGGATGGATTCGCGAAGCAACGGAGATGTAGCTGACCTTAAGGCTCAGAGTAGTCAGGCAGCAATTTGCCAGCCGGGGAACACCAGCACGGCAGGATGGCAGCGCAACGCACCGGCCAGCGTCTTGGCACGTTCGACGCCAAGATTGATGCGGCCCGTTTCGATGCCGGAGATGGTGGTTTGAGGAATACCGCAGATCCCAGCGAGTTGGCTTTGACTGAGACCCTGAAGCTCGCGGATGATGCGCACGGATTCGCCGGGCGACACGTCGACACGTTTTTTTGCAGGGATGAAATTGCGCATAGTCATGGCTTTCGATAGTCGTGAGGTGTTACGCGCACAACGCGGACGAGGAAAGCGTCCGCGACGATGCCGTAAATGACTCGCCATTGCTGATTGAGCCGCGAGGAGCGAAAGCCTTTCCAATCACCCGATAGCGCCTCATCGTGAAAGCCTTTGATGGCGCGCAGGCCGACCGGGCCGGAAAGCATGGCGATGTCCTTCCATTTCTCGTAGCGCTTCAGGATTTCCACGGGAACACGGCCAGACGAAAGTTCTTTGTCGACAGTGCGGTGTTCTTCGATGCGCCACATGCCATATTGTGCCCAGTATAAACATGTACTGTCAAGCTCTGGGAGAAGAAGCGCGCACGAGATCGGCCACACCTGGTTCCCGATGATCGTCGGCAGCAACGAGCGCCGCTTCGCGTTCATGGACGAAGGCTTCAACACCTTCATCGACGTCTACGCCTCCGACGCGTTCAACCACGGCGAGTACGCGCCCAAGCGCGATTCCGAATACGCGCCCAAGGGCGGCAACCCGGTCGACGAGATCCTGCCCGTGCTCGCCGACCCGCAGGCGCCCACGCTGATGGCGCCGGCCGATTCCGTTTCCGAGAAGTACCGCCACGCCGTGCTCTACTTCAAGGCCGCGCTCGGCCTGATCCTGCTGCGCGAGCAGATCCTCGGCCCCGAGCGCTTCGATCCCGCGTTCCGCAAATACATCGCCACCTGGGCCTACCGCCATCCCTCGCCGTCGGACTTCTTCCGCCTGATGAGCGGCGAGGCCGGCGAAGACCTGTCGTGGTGGTGGCGCGGCTGGTACCTCAACAACTGGCAGCTCGACATGGGCATCGCCGCCGCCGAGTACGTGGACAAGAACCCGGCCAAGGGCGTGAACGTGACGCTGACGAGCAAACGCAAGCTCGTGATGCCGGCCACGCTGCGCGTCGAGTTCGCCGGCGGCGGCACGCAGGAAATCCGCATCCCCGTCGAAACGTGGCGGCTCGGCGGCGTTGGCCAAACCGGCGATGGCCAAGCAGCCGCAGGCCGATGTCGTCGATCGAAAGGCCGTCGCGGCGGTGGAGCAGGAAGGTGGCGCGAAGCTTGGGCGGGAGTTCCTCCAGGGCGCTCTGCAGATGCTCGACGCACTGCGCGGCGTCGGTGGCGAGGACGGGATCGACGTCGGGCGGGGCCGGCGGCAGGTCGAGCATCTGGGTCAGCTCGACCGACGGCGGCGCCGCGGTCTGGCGCAGGACGTGCTGCTGGACGACGTGTTTTGCCACGGTGAAAAGATACGCCTCGGGCGAACGGATGGACTCGATGTTCGGGACGCGGAGCATGCGCAAGTAGACTTCCTGGACGAGGTCGGGCAGGTCGCCCGCGTTGCGCACGCGGGCGACGAGAAACCGCCGGAGCTGGTCTCCGTGCGAGACGAGGAGGTCCGCCACCAGCGATTGAGGATCCTCGGCCCGCAACACCGCACTCCCGATTGAAATTGGCGCCTAAGAGTAGAAGAGCGTTTTCGGCGCAATCGGTTACCGTCCGCGCGGAAATATTTTTCGGACGGTGGGCACTCTGCCCGTGGGTATTCTGCCTGCAACGGCCGGCGGGCGGGCGCAGCGATCGGCATGCGCAGCGCGGCTTGCTGGTTTGGCCCCTCCTCCGTTGCGGGGGAGGGGTTGGGGAGAGGGGGAAGGCGGCGTGTACTGACGTGACGCCGCGCTGGCCGTGGGGCGCTTGCCCCCTCACCCAACCCTCTCCCCCGATCAGATCGGGGGAGAGGGCTATTGCTGCTCTCCCACTCGGTCGACTCGGGGGAAAGGGTTACTGCTGCTCTCCCGCTCGATCGAATCGGGGGAGAGGGTTACTGCTGCTCTCCCGCTCGGTGGAATCGGGGGAGAAAAACTACCGCTCCAGTTGAAACTCCTCGATCGAATCGGAGAGAGGGTCCAGACGGAGCCGGCGCCGCTATTTGCGCATCGCGGTCACTTCGATTTCGACGAGCCAGCCCGGATTGGCGAGGCCGGCGACCTTGACGACCGAGCGTGCCGGCAGGTTGGGCTGTTCCTTGGTGCCGAAGAACTGGCGGTAGCCTTCCATCATGCCGCCGAAGTCCATCTTGCCGTCGTGCGCGGGATCGCCGGCGAGGAAGATCTGCATCTTCACGACGTCGCTCATGCCGAGGTTCATCGACTTCAGCGTGGCTTCGATCTTCTTGAGGATGCTGACCGTCTGCGTCTTCGTGTCGCCGTACGACTGGATGCTATCCTTCGGCGCGGCCTTGTCGGCGACGTCGGGCACCGAACCGCTGAGGAAGACGATGGCCTGGCCGGCCGGCACTTCGACAGCCTGCGCGATCGGAAAGCCGGCGGGGCCGTTGTAGCGGATCGCGTCCTTCGCGGTCGCCGCGGATGCGCCGAGCGCGGCGGCGGCGGCGAGAACGGGCACTGCGATTTTTTCGTGGATCTTCTTCATCGTGTTTTCTCCTTCGTGATTGGAGCGATCTGTGTGAATCTTTTTGCCGTCATCCCCGCTTGCGCGGGAATGCCGGCTCGGCGAGCGTTGCCCTCAGCGGAACTTCGCAATGTCGGCCGCGGTGAGCTTGTCGCTGTACTGGTTGCCGAAATGCGTGCGCACGTAGTTGACGATCGCGGCGACCTGCGCGTCGGACAGGACCGGCGCGAACTCGGGCATCGCGTTGCGGCCCTTGAGGATGGTGATCGCGGGATACAGCGCGCTCGCCAGCTTCGGGTTGGCGGCGAGCGCGGGATAGTGTCCGGCGCCTTCGGCGCCTTTCGCGTCGGGCATGTGGCAGCCCTGGCAGACGGCGTGGTAGAGCACGGCGCCGTCTTCGCCGACGAACTTATTGTTGCTGACGAGGTTCTCCAGCGGCGGAACCTTGTCCGCCTCGGCGGCGGACGCGGCTGCGCCCGCACACAGCGCGAACACGGCGGCGACGGCGGCCAGCGGCCGCGCAATGCGAAACGGGATTCGCTTAGCCATTCTTCTTCCCCGAGGCGTTCGAAACGATGCGCGCATGCAGGCGCGAGATCGCGTCCAGCGAAGACAGAATCGCACCTTCCTGCCAGGCCGGCAGGCGCGAAGCATGTTCGCCGGCGAGCGCGATGCGGCCGTCGATCTGGCAGAGGTTGTCGTAATGCCTGTCGCGCGTGTCGCCGCGCCACGGCGCGAAGCAGCCGAGCGTGGTCGGCGAGCGATGCCAGGCGACCGAGACGCCATTGTCGAATTCCTTTGCGTACTGCGGATGGATCTGTGCGCCGAGGCGCACGGCCTCGCGCACGCGTTGCGCCGGATCGAGCGAGGCGAACGTGTAGGAATTCGGGCCGAACGCATAGGCGCCGAGCAGGACGCCCTTGCCGGGCAGGTTCTGCCCTTCCATCGGATAGCTGATCATCGTGATCGGCAGGTCGGTGTAGGTGACGCCGCCGTAGATGCGCTCGTCCTCTTCCCAGAAGCGGCGTTTGAACTGCAGGCCGACCTTGGTCGAGGCGACGTAGGCCGCCGCGGCGCTGATCGCCGTCTTCATCGGCTCGCCGGCCTGCAGCGGAATCTGCGAGAGGATCGACAGCGGAATCGTGCACAGGCACCAGTCCGCCTTGGCCACGGTCGGGGCGCCGCCCTTGACCGCGTCGACATAGGACACGGCCACGCCGTGGGCGTCCTGGTCGATGTTGACCACCTTGGCGCCGAACTGCACGAGCGGCTTGATCTCGTTGTAGAGCGCTTGCGGAATGCGGTCCATGCCGCCGACCGGCTCGAACATCGCCTGGCCCATCTCGTAGTCGTGGTCGGTGGCGAGATATTTCCACAGGCCCGAATCGAGCAGCGTCTTCGAATCGACCGGCGTCGAGGATTCGGGCTTCGCCATCAGGCCGCCGCCCGGATCGACCTTGTAGCCGCGGCTGCTGTCGACCGCGTGCGAGGCGACGTAGCGGTAGTCCTTGTCGAGAATGCCCCAGCTGCGCATCGCCGCGAGCAGCTTCTCCCGGTCCTCGGCGGTCAATGCCGCGTCGAGGCCGCCCTGGTTGAGCGACTTGGCGAGCAGTTCGGCGACGTGGCCCTTGAAGTCGCTGCGCACGTAGCGGAAGCGCTGCGGCTTGCCGCCGAACGCCTTCGACGAATGCAGGTAGGCGTTCTCGTTGACCTGGTTGAACGACTGCAGCGGCACCTTGAGACGGCGCGCGTAGTCGAGGATGCCATGGTGATGGTAGGGAATGCGCCACGCGCCGGGGTTGAAGTGCAGGCCCTGGTCGAATTGGCACTTCTGCTTGAAGCCGCCGAGCTCGGTGTACTCGTCGCCGCCGCGCAGCGTCATCGCGCGGCCGCCGGCGTGATGGTTGTATTCGAGCACCTTGACCTTGTAGCCGGCGCGGCTCAGTTCGTAGGCGGCGACGAGGCCGGCCCAGCCCGCGCCGAGGATGAGAACCGAGGTGTCGCGCGGCGCGCCCTTGAGTTCGATCGGGCCGCTGTAGCTCGACTCGGCGGCGAAGCCGAGCGCGCTCATGGCCTGGTACATCACGGCGGCGCCGGAGACGGTGCCGATGCGGCCAAGGAACGCTCGGCGGGTGATAGATGACGTTGGATTGTTTGACATTCCTTCTTCTCGCTTTTCGCTTTTGCTCGTCATTGACTCGCTGCATCCGCAGCTCGCCCTTTGGGCCATTCGCTACGCGAATGTTCGCTTCGGCATCCTGCCTTCGCAGTCGGCGAAAGCCGGAATCCAGTGTCTTTGCTCTGGCTCGTCATCGACTCGCTGCATCCGCAGCTCGCCGTTCGGGCCATTCGCTATGCGAATGTTCGCTTCGCATCCTGCCTTCGCAGTCCGCGTAGGCGGGAATCGCAGGGGCGCGCCTTTCGCGCGCCTCGCGCGGAAGCATCAATACGCTCGCGCCCGGCTTCTCTTCCCGTCATTCCCGCGCAGGCGGGAATCCGGCTCTTGCTCTCTTCTCAGCTCGTCATTCCAGCGGAAGCTGGAATCCAGCTCTTGCTCTCCTCGGCTCGTCATTCCGGCATGGATTGCCGGAATCCAGACTGCACGGATGCCATGTGCGCTGCGCCTTCTGTCCTTGTAACCGCATCCCTTCGCTTTTCCGCTCGCATCCCGCGAGCGGGCTACTTTCTTTGCTTGTGCAAAGAAAGTAGCCAAAGAAACACACCCCGGATGCCGCGCCGCCGCTACGCGGCGGTTCGCGAGGTCATGCCGGGGTTCGTTGAACGCACGTCCCTGTCCGTACAACGAACTCGCGCGCATCGTGCGCGCGATCCTGCGGACGTTTCCGTCATGACCTCGCCGCGGCAAACGGGGCCCGAAGGCCGAGAGCCAAGGCAAGAGCGGAAACAACGGATCGCCGAACGCTTATCACAAAAACTTCGTCGGCCAGATGATCGTGCGCCACATGTGCGCGACCGGCGAGCCGTCGAAGCCGAGGCCTTCCTTCGGTTGCTTGAAGTGGCGGCCGATGATGTCGACGAACGGGTCCCAGCTCACCGTCGCGTTCGGGTCGAACGAGTAGATGTCGTTGATCGTGATGGTGCGGCTGGTAATGTACCACTTGTGGTTGCGCGCGTACTCGTAGTCGGCCTTGACGTAGTCGTCGACCTGATAGTCCGGGCCGAAGTAGCGGATGTAGGCGTCGGGATATTTGTAGCCGACCGATTCGTCGGGGAAGAAACGCAGGGCCTGATGGTAGCGGATCGCCCAGCTGACTTCTTCGTCCACGTACGGCGCGATGAGCTGCGAACCCCAGTAGCCGTGGTCGGCGCGGATGAAGCCCGAGACGGCGATGTCGTGCAGCAGGCAGGCGAGCACGGTCTTCTCGTCGTGGCCGGCCTTGAGCGCGTGCGTCGCGCTCTGCAGCAGGTGCGTCGGCGGCGCGAAGCGGTAGCGGAAGAAGTCGAGCAGCGTCGGCGCCTCGGGCATCTTCGGCAGGCGCGGGTCGTCGCCCATGAGGAACTTGCGCGGATCGGGCTTGCTGCCCGGCGGCGGCGGTACGTTGAGCGTTTTCGGATCCTTGTCGCCGAGCTGGAACAGCACCGAGCGCACGACGCGCTCGTTGAGTTCGTCGGTCATGCGCTGCTCGAGTTCGTCGGCGCGCTCGGAAAGGCTCTTGATCGGTTGCGGATTGGCTGTGCTCATGGCTTGGCTCCCGGTGCCGCGGCGGGACGCGGCGGAATGATCGGCCGGCTGACCGCGCGGATCTCGCTGTAGTGCTTGAGGCCGTCGGCGCCGTACTCGCGGCCGATGCCCGACTCCTTGAAGCCGCCGAACGGCACGTCGGGTTCGACGCCGAGGTGGTGGTTGATCCACGCCGTGCCGACTTCGAGCTGCTCGGCCAGCGTCTTCGCGCGCGCCTCGTCGCTGCTCCACACCGAACCCGCAAGGCCGAAGCGCGTGTCGTTGGCGCGGCGGATCGCGTCGTCCGCATCGCTGAAACGGATCACCGGCAGCACCGGGCCGAACGGTTCTTCGTCGACGAGGCGCGTGCCCTCCCGGATGTCGGCGACGATCGTCGGCGCGATGAAATAGCCCGGCCGCGGCAGCGCGTCGCCGCCGCAGAGGATGCGCACGCCCGGCTGCCGCTTGGTGTCGGCGAGCAGTTCGAGCACGCGGTCGTATTGCATCTTGTTCTGCACCGGGCCGATCAGCACGCCTTCCTCGAAGCCTTCGCCGACCTTGACCGTGCCCGCGATCGCGACGAGCGCGGCGCAGAGTTCGTCGTAGATCTTCTCGTGCACGTAGAGGCGCTTGATCGCCTGGCAAATCTGGCCGCTGTTGCCGAAGCTCGCCCAGAACAGTTTCGGCGCGACGGCTTTCACGTCGACGTCGTCGAGCACGATCGCGGCGTCGTTGCCGCCGAGTTCGAGCGTGACGCGCTTGAGCGTGCCGGCGGCGCTCGCCATCACGCGCTTGCCCGTGGCGACCGAGCCGGTGAACGAAATCTTGTCGATGCCCAGGTGCTCGGTCATCCAGCGGCCGAAGTCGTTGCCGCCGGCGAGGATGTTGACCACGCCGGGCGGGAAATGTTCGCGCGCGATCTCGCCGAGCAGCAGCGTCGTCAGCGGGGTGTACGGCGAGGGCTTGAGCACGATCGTATTGCCGGTGTAGAGCGCCTGCGCGATCTTCGGCATCGCCAGCAGGATCGGCACGTTCCACGGCGTGATCGCGCCGATCACGCCGAGCGGATGGTGCTGCAGCTCGACGCGGCCTCGCGCGTCGTCGCGTAGCACTTCATTTTCCAGCTTCGTGGCAAGTATGCCGGCGAGATTGACGAGCGAGCGTTGGATTTCCTCCTTCGCGCGCTGCAGCGGCTTGCCCTGCTCGCGCGTGAGCAGCTCGGCGATTTCGTCGGTGCGCGCGCGCACCGCCTCGCCGAACGCGCGCAGCATTTCGCGGCGCTGTTCCTGCGTCGTCCTGCGCCACGCGGGAAACGCTTGCCGCGCCGCGGCGACGGCGCGGTCGAGCTGTTCGCGCGTCGCGTCGGGGCACAGCGCGAACGCCTCGCCCGTGGCCGGATTGATCACTTCGAACGAGGCCGCGCTGCCCTCGCCCTTGCCGGCTATCGTATGGGTGAAACCTTGCCGCATGCTTTTCTCCGAACCCGTCGCGGCCTCGCCGCGGATATTTCTGCACCGGACGCCGTCGCGTCCGAAAAAATGGCACTTCCGTGTGCCCGAGCGGCCTTCCGCGCCGCTCTGTACCTGAAACCGTTCTTCCCGCCGCCCCGCTTCCGCGGGAACGGCGGAATCTCGCGCCGGCGCCGGAACTACATGTCGAGCACCAGCCGTTTACCTTTGCATCCCGACACGCAGATCATGATGACCTTGCCCGACTCGTGCTCGGACTTGCTCAGTACGAGATCGCGATGGTCGGGCACGCCTTCAAGTACGCGCGTCTCGCACGTGCCGCAGACGCCTTCGTGGCACGAGTACGGCGCGTCGATGCCGGCTTCGAGCAGCGCGTCGAGGATCGACTTGCCCTCGGGCACCGCGACCGTTTTCTGCGACTTCGCCAGCACGACGTCGTAGCCGCCGCCGGTCGCCGCCTCCTGCGTGTTGGCGAAGTATTCGACGTGGCCGACGCAGTCCGGGCGCTCGGCCACCGCGCTTTCGAACGCGGCGAGCATCGGCGTCGGCCCGCAGCAGTAGAGGTGCGTTCCCGGCTCGGCGGACGCGGCGAGCGCATCGAGATCGAGCATCGTCGCGCCGGGTTCCTGATCGAAGCGCAGGATCACTTCGCCGTGCCGGAATGCGCCCGATGCGCCGAGTTCGTCGAGAAAGGCGGCGTGGGCGCGCGTGCGCGTGCAGTAGTGCAGGGTCCACGGGCGGCCGAGCTGGTCGAGACGGCGCACCATCGACAGGATCGGCGTGATGCCGATGCCGCCGGCGACGAAGATCGAGCGCGGCGCGTTCTCGTCGAGCGCGAAATTGTTGCGCGGATGGTCGATCGTCAGTTCGGTGCCGGCCTGCAGGTGCTCGTGCACGTACTGCGAACCGCCGCGGCTGGCCGCGTCGCGCGCGACGCCGATGACGTAGCGGTCGCGCTCGTTCTGGTCGTTGGTCAGCGAGTAGCTGCGCACCAGGCCGTTCGGCAAGTAGAGATCGATGTGCGCGCCCGCGGTGAACGGCGGCAACTGGCCGCCGTCGCGCGCGCGCAGCTCGAACACGGCGATCGCGTCCGTCTCGTTGCGGCGGGAGCTGACGATCGCTTGCAGGGTCTGGGTCATGGCGGCGTACCCGCGGGCTTTTTCCGGAAAAGTCAGGCGGCCTTCTTGGCCGGCAGACGGAAGACCTTGCGCGCGTTGTCCTCGTAGATCTTCTGCTTGTCCGCGGCGGTGAGGAAATCGAGCTTGTCGATCAGCGTCTTGACGTCATCCATCGAACGGCCGCTCTTCGGATCGACTGCGGAGCCGACGCCGGGGCATTCGGTGCCGAACAGGCAGCGGTCGACGCCGACGGTCTTGATCAGCAGGCGCACCGCTTCCTCGGTGTAGAGCACGGTGTCGAAGTAAAGCTTGGCCATGCGCTCGGAGAAGCGCTGCCCGGCCGGACGGCGCAACGACGGCGCCTCGAAGCGGCCGAGCTGGTACGGCACCGCGCCGCCGCCGTGGCTGACGACGATCTTGAGATTCGGGAAGTCCTTGAACACTTCGGAGTTGACGAGGCCGTAGACGGCGACGGTTTCCTCGTTGATGAAGTGCAGCGAGTACGGCACGCGCTCGGAGCGCGAGCCGGTGCCGTGGATGTGCGCGGGCACGTCGAGTTCGCACAGCTTCTCGTAGAGCGGATACCAGTAGCGGTCGCCGAGCGGCGGCGCTTCGGCGCCGCTGTTCTCGAACGGATCGGGATTGAGCAGGCAGCCGGCGAAGCCGAGTTGCTTGATGCAGCGCTCGAGTTCGGGCAGCGCCTTCTCGATCGGATCGCCCGCGGTCTGCGGCAGCCCGGCGATGCCGGCGAACGTGTCGGGGAACAACTGCGTCTGCCGGTAGATGATGTTGTTGCACTCTTCGGTGAACCAGTGAACGATCTTCGCCGGCTTCTCCGACTGCATCAATTGGAACGGCCGCGGCGAGACGAGCTGCATGTCGGTGCCGTGGTCGCGGATGTAGTCGAGATGTCCCTTCGGCCAGGTCTCGGCCTTGTTGGCCGCGGCGCGGATCTCGTCGTCGCTGACCTTGACGCCGCCGCGCCCGTGCGAGCCGCGGCTCGCGATCAGGGAGGCCTTGTAGGCCCACAGTTCGGTCGGCGCGCTGACGTGGGCGTGGCAATCGATGATCATGCAAGACTCCAGAAATGTTCGGAATGGAATGGACGAATGGGTCAGGCCGCGCCGGCGAGCAGCGGCGCCGCGCCCGAGGCGACGGGCACGTCGGCCGGCAGCAGCAGCGAGGCCGAGCGCACGTTGTAGAGGCTGCCGTCCGCCGCGGCGGCGGGCGCCTTGCCCTCTTCGAGCTCGCGCGCGAGGCGCAGCATCAGGCGGCGGAACTGGACGACGCCGCGGTCGGACGCGCCGAGGCGCTCCTTGCTGCGGTCGACGATCGGCCCCATGCTCTCCTGCACCGCGGCGTCCTGGTTCGGAATGCCCTCGATGCCGGTGAAGTTCGCCGAGCGCTGGCGCACGCGGTCGATCTTGTAGTCGTTGTCGCGGTTGTAGAGCGGACGGTACTGTTCGTCGACCGGGCCCCAGAAGCCTTCGCGGCCGCCGCGGAACGCGATCTCCTTGTCGTCGTAGGCGCGCGCGGGGCTGGCGCTGAACGACCAGGTCCAGGTGGTCTCGTCGTCGATCGGCACCCAGGCGTGGCCGTCGTACGGCTCCTTGCTCGATTCGGGGAAATCGCCGACCGGCGGGATCATCGAATAGAACGGCAGCAGGAACTGGGTGACGCGCCAGTAGTACGTGCCGGGCTCGGCGTTGCGGCGCGCGGCGATGAGCAGGCCGTAATCGGTTTCCTGCACCTCGAACACCGGATGCTTGTCGGAAGAATGGTACTTGTTGCTCGGGCCGCCGGATTTTTCCGTGCGGCTGTGCAGGAACGAGATGTGGCTCGAATCGATGCCGCCCTCGACCGCCTGCGCCCAGTTGCACTGCTGCAGGCGCTTGGTCGCCGTGTGCTGGCGCTCGGGCAGGCGCGACCATTCGAAATCGGGCAGCGCGGGCTCGTGCTCGGGCGCGCCCATGTAGACCCAGATCACGCCGTTGCGCTCGGCGGTCTTGTACGCCTTGATGCGCACCTTGGTGTTGGCCGTCATGCCCTGCGGCTCGGCCGGCATGTCGACGCAGACGCCGTCGACGTCGAACTTCCAGCCGTGGTAGACGCAGCGCAGGCCGCAGTCCTCGTTGCGGCCGAAGAACAGGCCGGCGCGGCGATGCGCGCAGTAGGCGTCGACGATGCCGACGCGGCCCTGCGTGTCGCGGAACGCGACGAGGTCCTCGCCGAGCAGGCGCAGGCGCACGGGCGCGCCGTCGCGCTCGGCGATCTCTTCCGACAACAGCGCCGGCATCCAGAAGCGGCGGAACAGCTCGCCCATCGGCGTGCCGGGGCCCACGCGGGTCAGTTTCTCGTTGTCGGCCTTGGACAGCATGCTCTCTCGTTTCCTCTCGGATTCCCGTATTCGATATCAGTGCGCGCGCCGCGGCTGCCAGACGACGAAGCCCATCGCGTTGCCGGTGCCCGCTTCGGAGCGGTAGCACGGCACGTAGTCGACGACGCGCATCGCCATGCCCTCGGCGCTCGCCGCAGCCATCACCGGCAGCCAGTTCTTCACTTCCGAGGTGCCGGACTGGAGCTGCGCTTCGTCGATCGCGCGCAGCCAGGCGAGGTCGCCGTTGCGCGCCGCGTCGAGCAGCGCCTCGTCGAACGCCTCGTCGATGACGAAATGGCTCAGGCCGCCCGAGGCGATCAGCACGACGCGCAGATCCTCGGGCCACGCTGCGACCGCTTCGCGCAGGGCGAGGCCGAGATCGACGCAGCGCGTCGCGCGCGGCTGGTTCGGCGGATAGAACGTGTTGAGCATGATCGGCACGTGCGGCGGCACTTGGCCCGCCATCAGGCGCTGGTAGACGAAGCCGAACGCGTGCGGCATGCCGGTCGGGCCGTCGCTGCCGCGCTGCGGCACCTCGGTCGACACGGTGACGTCGTGGCCCTTGCCGACGAACGCCTCGATCAGATGGCGCGCGAGCGGCGCATGCACCGGATAGGTGGCGCGTTCCGCAGGCTTAATCGCGACCGAGGAAATCGAAATGCCCGGCGGCATCTTCGCCAGCCGCTCGGGACTGACCGGCTCGTCGAACACCGCCTCGCCGCCGAACACCCACAGCGCCGGCGTGATCGCGGGGCCGAACACTTCGCGCTGGTCGTTGCCGACGATGACGACGACATCCGGCTTCGCTTCGTGGAAACAACGCGCCAGTTCGTTCAACGCGAGCGCGCAGCGCGCGGATCGCGCGGTGCGTTCGGCCAGCGTGTTCTGCTCGGCGAGATTTTCCGTCGCGCGCAGCGCGACGAGTTCGTCGAAGGAATAGGTGCGTCCGCGAAACGGATGCGCCGGGTCGGCGCGGTCGGCGCGCACGCGCAGGTCCCATTTGTCGGGCGGCGTCGACAGCATCGGCCCGTGCGAGGTGCCGATCGCGAGTACGATCTCAGCCACGCGCGGCCACTCCGGCGCGCGCGCTCCGCGATCTTACGTTCCGCTTCGATGCAGCGATCTGCATTGCGTGGCCTCCCGTCGCGCCGGCTTCGCCGACGCATGTCGTATTTCATCATACTGTATGCGTGTTATTGATCCAAGTCAATACGATTCCGCGCGGACGCATGGCGGGAGACCGGCGCCCGGGATTGCGGCCGGTCCGAAAGACGGGCATGGCGGTTCCGTTCGGCACGACCACGACGCCATCCGCGGTAGGCCCTGCAGGTACGGCGGCGAGCCGTCGAGTAACAACTATCCGGAAGAAGCGCAGCGCGCCCAGGCCCATTCAAGGCTGGGCCGCGCACTGCGATCTTGGCTTGTTAGCCTGCGTCTGCCTTGTCGCCCGAGCGCCGCGCGTACTCGTCGAGCACGATTCGGCGGATCTCGGTTTTCAGCAGCTTGCCGGTCGCGGTATGCGGCAGTTCGTCGACGACGATGACGTCGTCGGGAATGCTCCACTTGGAAACCTTCCCGGCGTAGAGGTCGAGCATGTCTTGGCGGCCGAACGCTTGGCCCGGTTTCAGCACCGCGACGAGCACGGGCCGTTCTCCCCAGCGCGCATCCGCAACCGCGACGACCGCCGCCTCGCGGATGGCCGGATGCGCCTGCGCGATGTTTTCCAGCTCGATCGAACTGATCCACTCGCCGCCGGACTTCACCACGTCCTTGGTACGGTCCACGATGCGCACGAAGCCGTCCTCGTCCATCGTCACGACGTCGCCGGTTTCGAACCAGCCGCCGGCGTGGGCCGGACTTTCCGGCGCGTTGTAGTAGCCGTCCGCGATCCAGGGACCGCGGACGAGCAGCGCGCCGAACGCTTCTCCGTCGCGCGCGACCGGCTTGCCTTCGGCATCGTCGATGCGCAGCTCCACGCCGAAAATCGGCCGCCCCTGCTTCGACTCCAGCGCCAGCTTTTGTTCGGCCGGAAGCGATTGGTGTTTGGGCAGCAGTGTCGCGACCAATCCGACCGGGCTCGTCTCGGTCATGCCCCAGGCGTGGCGGACGGTGACGCCCAGCTCCTGAAAGCGCCGGATCATGACGGGCGGCACGGCGGAACCGCCGATCGCCACGCGCTTCAGCGTCGAGAAGCGTTTGTGCTGCGAATTCATCCAGTCGAGCAAGCCGAGCCAGACCGTCGGCACGCCGGCGGTGAAAGTCACGCCTTCGTCTTCGAACAGCGCATGCAGGCTCGCGCCGTCGAGGTTCGGTCCCGGCATGACCAACTTCGCCCCGACCATCGGTGCGGCGAAAGGCAGTCCCCAGGCGTTGACGTGGAACATCGGCACGACGGGCAAGACGGTATCCGATGCGGACAGGCCGAGCACGTCGGGCATTGCGATCGCCATTGCATGCAGGACGGTGGAGCGGTGGCTGTAGAGCACGCCTTTCGGAGCGCCGGTCGTACCCGACGTATAGCAGAGCCCGCAGGCCGTGTTCTCGTCGAAGACCGGCCACTCGAAATCGTCCGCTTCCTGCGCGATCAACGTTTCGTAGCAAAGAAGGTTCGGCAGCTTCTCCGATGCGGGCATGTGCGCGGCGTCGGTCATGACGACGATCGTCTTCATGCCGGCGAGGCGGTCGGCCAGCGCTTCGAGAATCGGCAGGAAACCGGGATCGGCAAAAATCACGCTGTCGCCCGCGTGCTCGACGATGTAGCCGATCTGCTCGCGGAACAGGCGCGGATTGATCGTGTGGCAGACCAGGCCGGATCCCGACACGCCGTAATAAAGCTCGAGATGGCGATAGCCGTTCCATGCCAACGTGCCGACGCGGTCGCCGAATTGCAGGCCGAGCCTGCGCAAGGCATTCGCCAGTTTCTGGCTGCGCCGGCCCAGATCCGCATAAGCGTAGCGGTGGATCTGACCTTCGACGCTGCGCGAAACGATCTGCGTCTCGCCATGGTAGGCCGCCGCGTGGCGCAGGATCGACGAAACGAGCAGCGGCGAATTCATCATCATGCCGAGCATGGTCTACAGCCCTCCGCCGGATTCGGGACAAGCATGTCCATGGAAACGACCCCATTGCCCATCACGCCAGGCCGAGCACCTTGCGGTTGAAATCGCAATCGACGGCCGCCCCCGCGAAATCGTCGAAGGCATGCCCGGTGACGCGGATGATGTGATCGCGCACGAACGCCGCGCCTTCCCTCGCGCCGTCCTCGGGATGCTTGAGCGCGCATTCCCACTCTACCACCGCCCAGCCAGGATAGTCGTACTGGGCGAATTTCGAGAAGATCGCCTTGAAGTCGATCTGGCCGTCGCCGAGCGAGCGGAAGCGTCCGGGCCGATCGATCCAGTCCTGGTAACCGCCGTAGACGCCCGACTTCCCGGACGATCGGAACTCCGCGTCCTTCACATGGAAGATGCGGATGAACTCGTGGTAGTGGTCGATGTAGCGCAGGTAGTCGAGCTGCTGCAGGACGAAATGGCTCGGGTCGTAGAGCATGTTGCAGCGGCGGTGCTTTCCGGTCGCTTCGAGGAAACGCTCGAACGTCACGCCGTCGTGCAGGTCCTCGCCGGGATGGATTTCGTAGCAGACGTCGACGCCGGCTTCGTCGAACGCGTCGAGGATCGGCGTCCAGCGCCGGGCGAGTTCCGCAAAGCCTTCCTCGACGAGTCCGGGAGGACGCTGCGGCCACGGATAGAACGTCTGCCAGAGCAGCGCGCCGGAAAACGTGGCGTGCGCGGTCAGGCCCAGGTTTGCGCTCGCGCGCGCGGCGAGGCGAAGCTGGTCGACCGACCACTCGGCGCGCTTGCGCGGATCGCCGCGCACCGCCTCGGGCGCGAAGACGTCGAACTGCGCGTCGTAGGCCGGATGCACCGCGACGAGTTGCCCCTGCAGATGGGTCGACAGCTCGGTGATCTTCAAGCCGCAGGACTCGACGACGCCCTTGATCTCGTCGCAATACGCCTTGCTCTCGGCCGCGCGCTTCAGGTCGATGCAGCGCGCATCCCAAGTCGGGATCTGCACGCCGAGGTAGCCGATCGACGCCATCCACTGGCAGATGCTTGCGAGCGTGTCGAACGGCGGCTTGTCGCCCATGAACTGGGCCAGGAAGATGGCGGGGCCTTTGATTGTCTTCATGAGATCGTCTTCATAAAAAACGAGTCCACTTCTGGTCGGAGCGGGCGGAACGGACGACGGTGTCGACGAAGGCCATGCCGTGCAGGCCGTCGTCGACGTTCGGGAAATCGTAGTCGCGCACGTCGATGCCGGGATCGCGTTCGTAGTCGCGCACCGCCTTGCAGAACGCGGCGTAGAGGTTCGCGAACGCTTCGAGATAACCCTCGGGATGGCCCGGCGGCGTGCGCGCGCCGGCGGCGGCGAGCGGATCGAGATAGCCGCTACCCGTGCGCAGCACCTGCACCGGCGCATCGGGCAGGCGCAGGACCAGCGAATTCGCATCGGCCTGCTGCCACTCGAGGCCGCCCTTCTCGCCGTAGACGCGGATGCGGATATTGTTCTCCTCGCCCGTGGCGACCTGGGTCGCGAACAGCACGCCGCTCGCGCCGCCGCCGAAACGCAAAAGCATCGCGGCGTCGTCGTCGAGGCGGCGACCGGGCACGACGCTCTGCAGCGTCGCATCGACCTCGACGATGCGCAGCCCGCTCACGTACTCGGCGAGTTGCGCCGCATGCGTGCCGATGTCGCCGATCGCGCCGCCGGCGCCCGAGCGCGCCGGGTCGGTGCGCCAGCTCGCCTGTTTCTGGCCGCTCTGCTCGATGTCGGTGGCCAGCCAGCCCTGCGGATATTCGACGTAGATCTTGCGGATCGCGCCGAGCCGCCCGGAGGCGACGAGCGCGCGCGCCTGTTTGACCATCGGATAGCCGCTGTAGGTGTAGGTGACGGCGAGCAGGCGCCGCGTGCGCGCGACGATCTCTTTCAGCTCCTTCGCTTCGACCAGCGAGAAGCACATCGGCTTGTCGACGACGACGTGGAAACCGTTTTCGAGACAACGCCGCGCCGGATCGAAATGCACGTGGTTCGGCGTGACGATCGCGGCGAAATCCATGCGCTCGCCAGCCGGAAGCGCTTTCTCGGCCTCGATCATCTGCGCGTAGCTCGCGTACACGCGCGAGGGCGGCAAATGATACGTTTCGCCGGCCTCGCGCGAACGCTCGGGCGAACTCGAGAACGCGCCGCAGACGAGTTGCGCCTCGCCGTCGAGTTCCGCAGCGATGCGGTGGATGCGTCCGATGAAGGAACCCGGACCGCCGCCGATCAAACCCATGTGGAGTTTTCGCGCCATCGTTGCCTCGAGATCAATGGGTGTCGGTAACCGCCGGCGACATCCGCAGTCGCAGACAAGGAAGGTACATGCCCGCGCACGCAAGCGCGAGAGGCAGCACGCACGAGATCATCGCTCGCAACGCCATGCCCGTCACTGGTCCGCTAGCGGACGGATCCAGATGTTGCGGAACCGCACCGGCATGTGATGGTCCTGCAACTTCAGCGGCATCCGCGGGTCGTGCGGCTTCCATACCGGCAACGCGTGGTGCACGGACGGCCCGAGCAGCACCGTGTGGTTCTGCGTGACGACGCCGTTGTGGAAGACGGTGACGTAGCCGGGCGAAGTCACCTTGCCGTCGGCGAAGCGCGGGCTTTCAAAGACGATGTCGTAGCTCTGCCATTCGCCGGGCGGTCGCGACGCGTTCACCAGCGGTGGCGATTGCCCGTAGATCGCCGAGGCCTCGCCGTCGGCGTAGGTATAGTTGTCGTAGCTGTCGAGCACCTGCACTTCGTACAACCCGGCGAGGAACACGCCGCTGTTGCCGCGTTCCTGGCTCTTGCCGGTCGGCGGCGACGGTTCGGCGAACTCGACGTGCAACTGATAGTCGCCGAATTTCTGTTTGGTGGCGATGTCGCCGCTGCCGCCGACCACTTCCATGTAGCCGTTCTCGACCTTCCACCGGCCGGTCCGCCCTTGTCGGATTGCCATGCGTCGAGATTGCTGCCGTCGAACAGGATCGTCGCGTCGGACGGCGGCTTACCCGGATGCTCGTTGCTGCCGAACGTGCCCGGCGCGACGACACGTGGACGCGGACGATCGTCGTCGTGCACCCGCCATCGGCTGTTCGGCAACCGCGGCGTGTCGGTGAAGCCGGTCGGAGGATTCTCTTCCCCGGCGCGGACGGCCGCCACGGCGACCAGCAGCGTGCCGACGACGGCGATTCGCGCAATGCGTGTTCTCGGGCTCATCGATCTTTCTCGTTGAACGTTTGCGACCAGGCCGCGGATCAGCACGATTTCGGCAGCGGCTTTTCTTCCAGCCGATCGCGCAGCCAGTCGAGCACGTGCGACGCATCCACCGTGCCGTGGCTCTTGTCCGCCTGGAAATCGACGTCGATCTTCGTGCCGAGCTTGCAGGCGTCCTCGATCGCCTGTTTCGTCGAGGCCGGATCGATGTATTCGTCCTGGCCGGCGTAGATCACGAGCATCGGCACGTCGGTCTTGCGCTGCGGCACGGCCAGGGCCTGCAGGTTGGCCTGCAGCTTCAGCATCGCCTCGTGCGTCGCCGGCTTCAGCTCGTCCGGCTTCAACTGCAGCACGGCGGCGGTGCGCCCGGCGGGATCCTTGCAGCTGCCGAGTACGTCCCAATTCGTTTTCACCGAGCCCCGGCGGTACTGCTCGACGTCGAAGTCCGGATGCACCCATGCCTGCGTGATCAGCACCGCCACATAGGCGGCGCTCTGCTCCGGCGTCATCGCCTCGTCTTCCGCCATCTGCGCATAACCGGAGACGTTCGCCGCAGGCACGATGTTGACCGCGCCGAGAAGGCGCAGCTCGGGCGCGTACACCGGCGCCTGTTCCGCCGCCGACCACGATGCGCCGCCGCCCTGCGAGCCGCCGACGGCGACCCACCGATCGGAGACCGCGCCGGGTTTCGCGTTACGCAGCGCACGCACTGCGTCGATGACGTTGTAACCCTCGGTCTTGTTGTCGAGATAGACATGCTTGCCACCGCCGCCGAGACCCTGATAGTCGGTGAACGCGACGGCGTAGCCGGCTTTCAGATAGCCGCCCACCATCACCACCATGCCGTACAGGTTCGGCGAACCCGACGGGCCGCAATCGTTGGTCCACCCGGTGGTGCCGTGCGCATGCGAAAGCACGGGCCAGCCGCCCGGCGGCGGGGTGCCGGCCGGGATGAACAAGGCGCCGGTGACGACGGTGTGCTGGCCGTCGCTGGACGTGGAGCGGTAGCGCACGCGCAGCGCCTCGGCGCCGAGATCGCGGATCGACGGATCGATGTCGGCATACGGCTTCACTTCGACGACGGCGCCCGGCACGTCGGCGGCAGGCGCGGGAGCCGCGGTTTGCGCGGTTGCCGAGGATGCCGGTTCGGTGTGCGAACCGCAGCCGGCGAGCAGGGCGACGGTGAGCGTGCACATCGCCGTCAAAATGGAACGCATCACGATTCTTCTCCGGCGAACAGGTGAGTGAGGAAGCGATAGTCGTTTTTCACCGCGTCCCTCGGCGTGGTCGGAAACGGCGTTTCCTGCTCGACGAAAGCGTGCTCGATACGGCTGTGGCGCATCAACTCGACCAACTCGTTCCATTTCACGATGCCGGTGCCGATGTCGCAGGATGCCAAGTCGTGCACGCCCTTGCCGGGGCGCTGCACGTCTTTCAGATGAAGAAGCTTCAGCCGACCGCCGAGCAGCTTGAACAAAGCGCTTACGTCCTGCTTCGCCGAAACGGCCCAGCCGACGTCGAGTTCGAAATCGAGCAGCGCAGGATCGGTGCGCTCGACGAGGATGCGGTAGCCGTCCGTGCCGCCGGGCAGCGGCGCAAAGTCCATGCCGTGGTTGTGATAGGCCAGGCGCATGCCGAGCCTGCCGAGCGCCGCACCTTTTTCGTTGAGGAAATCCGCAGTGCGTTTCCAGTCGTCGGTCTGGAGCGTCGCGAACAATTTCGAAGCAGCCTCCTCGTTGAAACCGGCCGGCGGACGCTGCAGCACGTCGTAGATGCGGTCGGGCAGGTACGGAATCGGCACGACTGCGTATTTCGCGCCGAGCGTCTTGAGATCCTCGGCGAATCTCGGCAAGTCGTCGAAATTCCACATGCCGCCGGTCGCGCGCGGCGCGATGTGCACGGCTGGAGCCGCGAGCCCGGCCGCATCAAGCAGCTTGCGCAGCTCGGCCGCGGGCTTGCCGTAGTTGCCGGGAAACTCGACTTCGCGATAGCCGATCGCCGCGAGCGCCTTGAAGACGGCGCCGAGGTCGTCGCCGCCCTTGAGTCCCAAGGTATACAACTGCAATCCGGGCACCCATTTCAGCGGCGAACGCTTGGCCGGCGCGCCATTTGCCGCGCCGGGTCGCGCCGCCGCGATCGTCATTGCGGCCGCCGCGCCGGCCATCGTCGACAGCCAGCGCCGACGGGACGAGCGAAATCGTTCGTTCATGCGAGCCCCACTTTCTTGAGCACTTCCGGCGGCGGACCGTCGAACTGTTTCAACGGCACGTTGCCCACGTACTGCAAATCCTTGCGGCCCTGCGGCGTCGTGTAGAAACCGCCGGCGACGAGATCGCGGAAGCGGGCGAAGAATTTCGCCGCGTCGGCGTACTCCGCCTTCGCCGTGGGCGCGTAGCAGATGTCGTCGCAGATCCTGTGGCGTTGATCCTCGCCGAGCGCAGCCAGCGGCTTCGCGAATCGGCGGTGGGCTTCGGCATCGATCCAGGCGAGGCCGTCGAGCACGATCTTGCGATCGGCGCGCTGATGCTCGTAAGGCGCGCTGACCCATTCGTCGATGAAATCGACGACGCCGACGGCCGACGCGCTCGGCGAGGAATCGTCGGCCGGGATGATCGTGTCGCACAGCACCGTCGCGCTCTTGCGCTGCTCCGGCGTCAGCGTGAGCGGCCACAGCTCGCCCGGATGATGGATTTCGATCAAGTTCGGGTCGAAGCCGTAGGGCTTCGCTTCGCTCGCGTCCTTCGCCCCGGCAAGCGGCGCGAAGCGGCCGAGCGGCAAGGTCGCCGCCGCGGTGAGCACCCATTTCAATGAGGTTCGACGATCCATCACAGCTCCTTGCGCTGCATGCGGGCTAGAATCCGGTCGGCCACGCGCCAGGCGTTCGCCATGATGGTCAAGGTCGGATTCTTGTCCGCGTTCGAGGGAAATACCGAGCCGTCGGCGAGGAACAGGTTCTTCACGTCCCAGGCCTGGCACCACTGGTCGACCACCGAACGCTGCGGATCGGCGCCCATCAGCGCGCCGCCGAGTTCGTGGATGATGTTGCCGCCCGCATGGATCGCGCCGTCGCCGTCGAGCCGTGCCTTGCCTCTCACGCGCCCGCCCATCGCCTCGATCAGCTCGGCGAACGTCTTCTGCATGTGCCGCGCCTGCCTGATTTCGTGTTCGGACCATTGCCAATGAAAGCGCAGCACGGGAATGCCCCAGCGGTCCTTCACCTGCGGATCGATCTCGCAATACGACTCATCGTTCGGAATCATCTCGCCGCGGCCGGAGAAACCGACGAACGAGCCGTAGTAGCGGCGCGCGTCCTGCTTGAACTTCGCGCCGTAGCTGCCGCCGGTCAGCCATTCGAGTCCGCCCGCCGTGCCGAAGTCCGGCATCCGGCGGCCGCCGCCGAACTCGATGTGGTAGCCGCGCGGGAAGTCGAGCTTGCCGGCCTTCTGCGCGCGATAACCCCACCACGGTACGTAGAGATGCAGGCCGGAGACGCCGTCTTCGTTGTGCGGCGGCAGGCTTTCGAGCAGCGGGACCTGGCCTTCGAGATCGCTGCCGACCGTGTCCATGATGTACTTGCCGACCTTGCCGCTCGAATTCGCCAGGCCCTGCGGAAACCGCGCCGACTTCGAGTTGAGCAGGATGCGCGCCGTCTCGCACGCGCTCGCCGCGAGCACGACGACGCGCGCGCGCGCCTCGCGCGACTTGCCCGTGCGCTTGTCGACGAAACGCACGCCCGAGGCGCGGCCGTCCTTCGCAAGCAGGACTTCCGCCACCATCGCATCGCACAGAATGTCGAGCTTGCCGGTTTCCAGCGCCGGCGGCAGATGCACCGTGGTCGACTGGTAGTTCGCGCGGATCGAGCAGCCCTGCCCGCACGGCGTCGCGAAGAAGCACGGCGAACGCCGGCGCATGTCGCGCGCGATGATCTCCTGCGCCGCGGCGTTGCCCGGATGCAGCTTGGCCGGCGAGTTCTGCCAGTCCAGCGCCTGGGTGAGCACCGCGCGATGGCCCGGAATCACCGGCAGCCCGAGCTTCTTGCCGTGCTTTTGCACGAGCAGGTCGCTCACCAGCGGTTTCGGCGGCGGCAGCAGGCAGCCCGCGGGCGAGTCCGGCGTGTTCTCGAGTCCCTCGTTGGAACCGTAGACGCCGATGAGCATCTCGACCTTGTCGTAGTACGGCGCCATGTCCTTGTAGGAGATCGGCCAGTCGAAGCCGAGGCCGTCGCGCGAGTACGGCTTGAAATCGTAGTGGCCGTTGCGCAGCGCGATGCGGCCCCAGTGATTCGTGCGTCCGCCGAGCATGCGCGCGCGCCACCACTCGAAGCGCTGCGATTTTTCCTCGCTAGCCTGCGTGTACGGCTCGCCCGGCACCTGCCAGCCGCCGTCGACCGTCGCATCGTAGAAGCCGAACGGCTTTTCCGGCGTGGCGGTGGCGCGCAGCGGCGCCATCTCGGGCGTCTGGAACATCGCGGTCTCGCGCTCCGGATCGTAGCGGCGCCCGGCTTCGAGCATGAGCACGCGCGCGCCGTTCATCGTCAGCGTGTAGGCGGTCTGGCCGCCGCCCGCGCCGGAACCGACGACGATGGCGTCGTATTCGCCGCGCACCGCGGCTTCCGCAGTCACGAACGGCATCGTCAGGACTCCGCCTTGCCTTTCAAAACCCGCCGCGTTTCCGCATGCGCGGCGGCGGCCATCTGCGTCAAGCTGTTGAGGAAATGCACTTCGACGGTGTCGCCGGCGAAATGCAGCGTCACGTCGTCGAAGTGCGGCGTTTCGTAGTAGCGCCAGCGCATCCGGAACGTATCCGCATCCTTCCACGCGCCGGCCGCGGCGATCTTCGCGGGATATTTCGGATTCGCGTAGCTGCCGACCAGTTCGGTCCATTCGGGCGGCGTGCCGGGCAGCTCGGTCTCGCCGTCGCGCCAGCGGCCGATGCCGCAGGCGATGGCGTGGGTTTTGCCGTCGATCTCGAAGCCGAGGCGGCAAGCGTCCTTGTCGAACGCGAGCGTGAGGCGACGGATGCCGAGCGCGTTCGATTCGACCGCGAACTCGCGATGCGCGACCGCCTGCGGCGAAGCGGCCGAGCCTTCGGGGAGTTTCAGCGCAAGTCCGGCGAGTTGCGCGCGCAGGCGCTCGAATGCCGCGCGATCGGCGGGCAACGCGGCTGGGTGCAGACCTGGCAGCAGATGTTCCCAGACGAGATTGAGCAAACCCTGCATGTCGAGCGTGCGGCTCGTGATTGCGACGACCGCATCGAGCTGCGGGATGACGATGCAGAACTGGCCGAACGCGCCGTCGCCGCGGAACGCGTCGTGGCGGCAGCGCCAGAACTGGTAGGCGTAGCCCTGGTGCCAGTCGCTGTCCTTTTTGAGCTGGGCGAGATCCTGGCCCGGTCCGGGCGGCTGCTGGATCTTGAAACTCGTCGCTTGCTCGATCCATTCGCGCGGCAGCAACTGCTTGCCGTTCCACCGGCCTTCCTGCAAATAGAACTGGCCGAATTTCGAGAGCGTGTCGGTGGTGGCGCCGAGTCCCCAACCGCCCGTGTTGATGCCGCGCGGACACTCCGACCAACGCATCGGCGGCAGTCCGAGCGGATCGAACAGGCGCGGCCGCAGATAGTCGACGACGCGCTCGCCGGTCACCTTCTGCACGATCGCCGACAGCATGTACGTCGCCGCGCTGTTGTAGAGAAAAACGCTGCCGGGAGGAAACTGGATCGGCAGCGCGAGGAAAGCCTTGACCCAATCCTGCTCGTGCGTGACGGCGGGCGTCGCATCGTTCGCCTGCCCGACCGACATCGTCAGCAGATGTTCGACGCGCAGCGCGGCGAGGTTTTCGCTGATCTGCGCCGGCTTCTGCGCGGGGAAAAAGTCGACGACCTTGTCCGACAGTTTCAACTTGCCCGAAGCGACGGCGAAGCCGACCGCGGTCGAGGTGAAACTCTTGCTCAGCGAGTACAGGCTGTGCGGCGCCTGCGCGCGGTACGGCGCCCACCAGGCGCGCACCGCCGGCTTGCCGCCACGCGCGACGACGAGGCCGTGCAGCTCGAACGAACCGGCCGCGGCGGCGTCGATGAACGCGCTCACCGCGGCGCAAGAAACGCCGAGCGCTTCGGGCTCGGCCCCGTCCGCGGCGAAGGCGAGGCCGGGAAGCGCATCGCCGCATCCTGCGACGAACGCGGTCCATCCGATTTGCCGCAGGAACAACCGACGCTTTTCGTTCACCGTTCGCTCAATCCGCTCGACATGCCTCGACCGTCTCACAGCTTGTATTTCACCGTCAAGAAGTACGCACGCGGAGACTGCGGCTGGAACGCGTTGTTCATCACGTAGCCACGGCGGTCGGTGAGGTTGTCGATGTTGAAGAGGAAATTCAGATGGTTCCATTCATAGCCGGCGAACGCCGACACCTGGGCGAGGCCGGGGATGTGCACGTCGTAATGCCAGTCCGCCGCGAGCACGCCGCGCGTGGAGGTCTGCGCGTGCAGCCAGCCGCCGAGACTGAGGCCCTGCAGCGGGCCTTGCTTGAACATGTATTTGGCCGTGAGGTTGGCGGCTTGACGCGGCGCCGAGGGGAAACGCAAGCCGGTCTGCTGCGGCACGCCCGGATAGGCCAGATACTTGGCCACGGCCAGGTCGGTGAAGTTCGCCGACAACTGCCAATTCTCGCTCGGCAGCCAAGTGACCTCACCCTCGAAACCCTGCGCGCGGCCAACGCCGCCGAGGTTGTACTCGACCAAGCCGCCGTTCTCGCCCATGTGCGAATAGTCCGGCGTGGCGATATTGCTGAGGTCGTCGCGGAAGACGGAAAACGTGCTGGTCACCGCGCCGTTGAGCCAGGCTGTCTTCACGCCGAACTCCTTGCCGGTGCCTTTCTGCGGCGGAACCAGTTCGTTGGTACCCGGCTCGATGATCCCCGACGGCGTGAACGATTTCGAATAGTTGGCGAAGAACGCGGTATCGGCAAAGAACGAATCCGGCCCGAACGGCTTGCCGAGAATGCCGATCTGCGGCGTCGTCTCGCTCGACGGCGACTCCACGCCCTGGACGACTTCGCCCGCGGTCCTGGTATGGCGCAATCCGAGCAGCACATGCAGGCGGTCTTCGAACATCGACATCTGTTCGGCCGCGTAGTAGGCGTGCGTATTCGCATGACCGGTGTCGCTCGTGTTGATGAGATTCGGTATCGGGAAAATCGCGCGCCAGGCATTCGCCTCGTCCTGCAACATCAACGGCCCGTCGCGGAAGAAATTCCACGGCTGCCCGGCGGCATTCACCGGTGCCAGCGGATCCACCCATGCCCGGAAATAGTCCAGTTTCGAATAGGACGCCTGATAACCGAGCAACAGCGAATGGCTGATCGGACCGGTATCGAACGTGAATGCGGCTTCGAGCTTGTTCTCCCAGCCGGAGCCGCCCTCGTTGGCATCGAGGAAACCGGAAACGAGGCCGTAGGTGCTGACGTTGCCGTCGGGACCGAGCACCTTGGCGCCGCTCTGCAACAGCGCAAGCACGGCCCATTTGAAATCGACGTGGCCGAAGCTGTCGCGGATCTGGACATGATCATTGATCGTGTAGTTGATCTCCGTGCTCCAGAAGCGAGACAGCTCGGTGTTGCTGTTCTGCGGCCCGAGCACGTTGTAGCGCGCGCCGCGCGGGAGATACTGCTCGGCCGTGATCGTCTGCGGCGGTTCGTTGGCGCCGTAGTTCCGCGCGACCCAGTCGTCGAGATAGGTGTCCTGCGGCGCGCCCGAGCCGATGAAGCCCTGATGGCTCACCGGCAGCGTCGACAACTGGTCCTTGTCCTTGATGTTGCGGTAGTTGAAGTTGATGCTCAGGTCGGCGATCGGCCGCCAGGTAAGGCCGAGGATGTAGGTGCGTTCGTTCTGGCCGGTCCAGTCGACCCAGCCCCGGGCGTTCTTCGCGTAGACATCGACGAGGTAGGCGAACTGGTCGCCCACCGGCCCGGTCGAAAAGAATTCGCCGCTGCGATAGGCCCAGCTACCGTACTCGCCCTGGAAATAGGTCTGCGGCGTGAACGAAGGCTTCTTGTAGATGATGTTGATCGAGCCGCCCGGCGGCACGTTGCCGTTGAACACGGCCGATGGGCCCTTGAGCACCTCGATGCGATCGACGCCGGCGCTCGAGCCGAGTCCCGATGCCGTCGAAAGAGTATCGAAGCCGTCGATCTGCGGCGTCACCGCGTATCCGCGCACGCCGAAATTCGTGCCGACCTCGCCGCTGTTGTTCTGCCCGGTCACGCCGGTGAGCGCGCCGATCGCCTGCATGAGCTGCGAGGAAGCGGTGTCTTCGAGAAACTGCGAATTGAGCGCGGAAATCGAGATCGGCGTGTTGATGATTTCGGTCACCACGCCGGTCGCGCTCGTCGCCGCGCTGGTGCGGTAGCCGATCACCTGGACCGTGCCCATCAGCGAGGGTTTGTTATTCTCTTCGGACTTCTCCGTCTTGTCGCCGGGTTGGGCGTCCGCCGCCGGCGGGGTGGCCTGCGCGTCCGCATCGACCGGATCGCCCGTCGCCGCCAAGGCGTTCGCGGACAGGACCAGCATCGCCAGCAAGCCGCCGCGGATCGCCGCCGGAAGCTTCGAAAACGTAATCGGACGTGTGTTCCGCATCATCATCCCCTCTCTATTTCTTTTAGGTTTCCCGGCACCATCGGCGTTGACGACAACGTTCGAGGCCGGCCGCCTTCGGTGCGAGGCGGCGGCAATTAGGGCATGCGCAAACGAAAAGTGTCTACGCGTTAATTTGCCGGCTTCGGATACAGACTTAATCGCCCAGGCCGATGTCGGCGGACGGGCCGCGGAACGTTGCGGCGACGCAGCAACGCGCCCTGGCGAGATTTGTATTGCCGCCAGGGCAAATCATGCGTGGTTGCGCGATCGGCCGCGGCGCGAGGATGGACGTTCGAGCAAACCAAGCCGACGCGATGAGCAAGAAGACGAAAACGCTGCGCAGCGCCGACTGGTTCGGCGATGCGGCCCATCCCGTCGACACGGCTTTGTACATCGAGCGCTATCTGAACTACGGGCTGACGCGCGAAGAACTCCAGTCCGGCCGTCCGATCATCGGCATCGCGCAATCGGGTAGCGATCTGGCGCCGTGCAACCGCCATCACCTGCAGCTCGCCGCGCGCGTGCGCGACGGCATCCGCGCGGCCGGCGGCATCGCGCTCGAATTTCCCGTCCATCCGATCCAGGAGACGGGCCGCAGGCCGACCGCCGCGCTCGACCGCAACCTGTGCACGCTGGCGTTGACCGAGATCCTGCAGGGCTATCCGCTCGACGGCGTCGTCCTCACCACCGGCTGCGACAAGACGACTCCGGCGCAACTGATGGCGGTCGCGATGCTCGACCTGCCGGCGATCGTGCTGAGCGGCGGACCGATGCTCAACGGCTGGCAGGGCGAGCGGCGCATGGGCTCGGGCACGATCGTCTGGGAAGCGCGCGATCGCCTGAGCACCGGCGAAATCGATTTCGAGCAGTTCATGGCCGAAGTGGCTTCGTCGGCGCCGAGCATCGGCCACTGCAACACGATGGGCACCGCGTTGACGATGAATTGTCTCGCCGAGGCGCTCGGCATGTCGCTGCCGGGTTGCGCGGCGATTCCGGCCGCGTACCGCGAGCGCGCGCAGATCGCCTACCGCACCGGCCTGCGCATCGTCGGCATGGTGCGCGAAGATTCTGCGTCCGTCGCGCGTGCTCTCGCGTGCCGCGTTCCTCAATGCGATCAAAGTCTGCTCCGCGATCGGCGGCTCGACCAACGCGCCGATCCATCTGCAGGCGATCGCGCAATGCGCCGGCATCGAGCTGTCGCTCGGCGACTGGCAGGAGCACGGATTCGACATTCCGTTGCTGGTCAATTGCCAGCCGGCCGGCGAATTCCTCGGCGAGGATTTCCACCGTGCCGGCGGCGTGCCCGCGGTGCTCGGCGAACTGCTGCGCGGCGGCCTCGCCGACGGCGAAGCGCGCTCGGTCTGCGGGCGCAGCATCGACGAGGAATATCGAGAGTCCAGAAGCACGAACGAGGACGTCATCCGACCGCTGCGTGCGCCGCTGCGCGAGCGCGCGGGATTCCAGGTGCTCGCCGGCAACCTGTTCCGCTCGGCGTTGATCAAGACCTCGGTGATCGGCGAGGCGTTTCGCGCGCAGTACCTCTCCGATCCCGCCAGGCCGGACGTGTTCCGCGTCCGCGCCGTCGTCTTCGAGGGGCCCGAGGACTACGACGCGCGCATCGACGATCCCGCGCTCGCGATCGACGAGTCGTGCCTCCTCGTCATGCGCAACTGCGGCCCGCTCGCGTATCCCGGCTCGGCCGAAGTCGTCAACATGGCGCCGCCGCGCGAGCTGATCCGCAAAGGCATCGCCGTGCTGCCGTGCATGGGCGACGGGCGCCAGAGCGGCACCTCGGCGAGCCCGTCGATCCTGCACGTCTCGCCCGAAGCGGCGGCCGGCGGCGGCCTCGCCCTGCTGCGCAACGGCGATGTGATCGAAATCGACTTGCGTCGCGGCACGGTGAACGCGCTCGTCGACGATGCCGAGCTGGAACGGCGGCGCGCCGCGCTCCCGCCGCCGAAGCTCGTCGACCAGACGCCGTGGCAGGAAATCTATCGCGAGCGCGTCTCCGCTCTCGACGAAGGCGCCGTGCTGCATACGCGCGGCGACTACACGCGCATCGTCGAGCGCTTCGGCACGCCGCGGAATTCGCACTGATGGCTGCGCGGCGTGCCGGAAGTCGCGAAGTCCGCAGCGCGAACGCACGCGACGATCCGCACTTGCTTTTTTGAAAACGCATAACGCATAGTGATTTCACAACACGGACAGCCGACTGACTTCAGCGAGCTGCCGAAATCGGGAGGGCAACAATGGAACCGAGATTCGAAACGGTACAGGCGGACGCGGCGAGTTCTTTCCGCTGCCTGTGGTTCACGTGTCCGAGCTTCGCCGAGGACCATACCTGGCACTACCATCCGGAATTCGAACTGATCTGGATCGTGCGCAGCCACGGCACGCGTTTCGTCGGCGACAACATCGAGCCCTACCACGCCGGCGATCTCGTCCTGATCGGCCCGAACATGCCGCACTGCTGGCACGACGAACCCGAAGCCGGCGAGGAGTTGCCCGAGGCGGCCGTCGTGCAGTTCCGGCCCGAGATGTTCGGCCACGGTTTTCTCGACCTGCCCGAATTCGAGCCGATCAAACGCCTGTTCCGCGCTTCCAAGTGCGGACTGCACATCGAAGGCGAAACGGCCGAGCGCGTGCAGGCGCAGATGCGCACGCTGTTCGAAAAAAAGGGTATCGCCCGGCTGCTCGAACTGCTCGACATCCTGCGCGTGCTCGCCGAATCGGAAAACGATCTGCGCTATCTCGCCAGCGTCGACTATCACATCACGAACGACGTCACCGAACTGAACCGGCACCGCATCGAACTGATCCATCGCTACGTGCGCCAGAACCTCGGCAGCGAGATCAACCAGTCCGACGTCGCCCGCCTCGTCGGCCTGACGCCGCCGGCGTTCAGCCGGTTCTTCCGCCGCGCCACGGGCCAGACCTTCGTCGGCTTCGTCAACATCCTGCGCATCAACGAAGTGTGTCGCGCGATGACCGAAGGCAACGAGTGCATCACCAACATCGCGATGAACTGCGGCTACAACAACATCGCGAACTTCAACCGCCAGTTCCTCGCCCTCAAGGGCATGAATCCGAGCCAGTACCGGGACCGCCACGCTCGCATGCAGAGCGTGGCCAATCGGTTCTCGACCGAGAACATCGCGATGCGCCGGATCATCGAGCCGGCGTGATCTTCCGCACGCTTGGCACAAATTGAACGGCGCTGCCGCCAAGACGCCGCCCAGGAACCGCAACAGGATTCCTTCGCCGGTTCAGTGTCACCTCCCGCCGCCGTGCGCCTGATCGGCGCGGCGAGCATGGCCGCGGACGTCCGGCCCCGCCGATTGTTTTTCGATGCCGCGTTCACCGGCATGGCCTCGTATTAAACGCGTACGCATGCGCGGCCAAGGAATGCGTGGCGCGAGGCAAACCGGGATTTACCATCGATCGCGCAAGCAACGGAGCGACGAGACGCGCCATCCGCCGGCATGGCTTCGCCTGCGCATGGCGGCGATCGCCCCTGAGCGTCCGTCGCACGGAAGGTATCCACAGAGATGTGTGCATGAGCCTGGTTGTTGGACTTGATGTCGGCACGCAAAGCGTGAAACTTGTCGCCTACGACTTTGCGGCGGGCAACGTCGTCGCGACGCATAGCCAGGCGCTCGACCTGATTGCGCGGGACGACGGCACGCGCGAGCAGCATGCGCAGTGGTGGCTGGACGCGATCCGCGCCTGCTTCGCGAAACTCGATGCCGAGCAGCGCTCGCGCGTCGTTGCGATCGGCGTATCGGGACAGCAGCACGGTTTCGTTCCGGTGGACGCAGCGGGTCGCGTGCTCGCGACCGTCAAGCTCTGGTGCGACACGAGCACGCAAGCCGAATGCGACGCCGTCATGGCCGCGGCGGGCGGTCCGCACGAGTGCGTCCGCGCGGCGGGCAATCCGGTGCTCGTGGGTTACACCGCATCGAAGTTGCCCTGGACGCGCAAGCATCGGCCGGAGGCCTATGAGCGCATGGCCGCCATCCTGTTGCCGCACGACTACGTGAATTTCTGGCTCACGGGCGAGCGCTGGATGGAATGCGGCGACGCCTCGGGCACGGGCTGGTTCGACGTGCGCCATCGCCGCTGGTCGTCCGCGATGCTCGCCGCGACCGACGGCGAGCGCGATCTTTCCGGACTGCTGCCGCCGCTCGTCGCGGCGGACGCAAGCTTCCCGATTTCGCCGGCGACGGCCGCGGAACTGGGACTGCCGCCCGGGGCGATCGTGAGCGCCGGCGGCGGCGACAACATGATGAGCGCCATCGGCACGGGCAACGTCGAGTCCGGCATGCTCACGCTGAGCCTCGGCACCTCAGGCACGCTGTTCGGCCATGCGGATCGTGCAGTGGTCGACGACGCCGCGGGCTGGGCCGCGTTCTGTTCATCGACCGGCGCCTGGCTTCCGCTGATCTGCACGATGAACTGCGCGGGCGCGACCGACGGCGTCGCACGCGCGTTCGGTTTTGCCGCACGCGAGGGCGAGGCGTTGATGGCGCAGACGCAGCCCGGCGCGGGCGGTGTCGTCATGCTGCCGTTCTTCAACGGGGAACGCACGCCGAACCTGCCGAGCGCACGCGCGTCGCTGCACGGCATGGACTTCCACAACTTCGCGCGGGCCAACCTCTATCGCGCGGCGATGGAAGGAGCGACCTACGCGTTGCGCAACGGTTTCGATGCGCTCGAGCGCGCGGGCATGGATTTCACAGAAATTCGTCTTACCGGCGGCGGCAGCCGCAGCGCGGCCTGGCGGCAGCTCGTCGCCGATGTCTTCGCGTTGCCAGTGGCGATTCCGCAGCAGACCGAGAGTGCCGCCTTGGGCGCCGCGCTGCAGGCAGCTTGGGCGCATGCGCGCGCCGGCGGCGACGCGATCGGCATCGCCGAGATCGCGCGAAGGCATGTGCGCTGCGATCCGGCGTTGTCCGCGCAGCCGGTCGATTGCGCCGCCTATGCCGCGCCGTACCGGAAATTCATGCGCCATCTCGAGGCGGCGCAGGATTTCTACGCAAGCCGCGATGCCGCGGGTCATGCCCGTGGTCGTCCGCAATCCCACAACTTCTCTTGCGATCGACAACAACGTTCCCGACCATGAGCACTCCATTCAAAGGCGCGCGCGAATTCTTCCCCGGCATCGACCGTATTCCGTTCGAGGGCGTCGGCTCCGACAATCCGCTGGCGTTCAAGCACTACCATGCCGATCGCAAAGTCGGCGACAAGACGATGGCCGAGCATCTGCGCTTCGCGGTGTGCTACTGGCACAGCTTCGTGAACGCCGGCCACGATCCGTTCGGGCCAGGCACGCGCAACTATCCCTGGGACACGGTTGGAGAGCATGCGCTTGCGCGCGCGGAGTCCAAGCTCGACGCGGCGTTCGAGTTCTTCACCAAGCTCGGCGTACCTTACTACTGCTTTCACGACATCGACCTCGCGCCCGATGCCGACGACGTCGCGACTTACGAGAAAAACCTGAAGCACATGGTCGGGCTCGCCAAGGAGCGGCAGAAGGCCACCGGCATGAAGCTGCTCTGGGGTACGGCCAACCTGTTCAGTCATCCGCGCTACATGAACGGCGCGGCGACCAATCCCGACTTCGCCGTGGTCGCGCGCGCGGCCGTGCAGGTCAGGAACGCGATCGACGCCACGGTCGAGCTCGGCGGCGAGAACTACGTGTTCTGGGGCGGCCGCGAAGGCTATGCCTCGCTGCTCAACACGGACATGAAGCGCGAACTCGAACATTTCGCGCGCTTCCTCGCGCTGGCGCGCGATTACGGCCGCAGCGCCGGCTTCAAGGGCAATTTCCTGATCGAACCCAAGCCGATGGAACCGATGAAGCACCAGTACGACTTCGACGCGGCGACCGTCGCGGGCTTTCTCTTCCGCCATGGTCTCGAGAAGGATTTCAAGCTCAACATCGAGGCGAACCATGCGACACTGTCGGGCCATACGTTCGATCACGATCTGCAGGTCGCCTCGGACCATGGCCTGCTCGGCAGCATCGATGCAAACCGGGGCAATGCGCAGAACGGCTGGGACACCGACCAGTTCCCGACGGATCTGTACGACACGGTCGGCGCAATGCTGGTCGTATTGCGCCAGGGCGGCCTTGCACCGGGAGGCCTCAATTTCGACGCGAAGGTGCGGCGCGAATCCACCGATGCGGAGGATCTGTTCCTCGCCCACATCGGCGGCATGGACGCATTCGCACGCGGCCTCGAAGTCGCGCACGCATTGCTGGCAAAATCGCCGCTGGAGACCTGGCGCAGCGAACGCTACGCGAGTTTCGACGCCGGCGCGGGGCGCGATTTCGAGCGAGGACGCCTGAGCCTGGCCGATCTGCACGCGCTGGCCCTGGCCGCCGGCGAACCCGCCCGACGCAGCGGCAGGCAGGAGCGTTACGAAAACCTTTTGAACCAATATTTGATGCGTTAGAACCGGACTGGGAAACACGAGCATGAACAGCATTGCGATGGACGATACCGCAGCCGATGGCGCAGAAAACATGCGCTTCATCGTCCTCATCAGTTGCGTCGCGACGATAGGCGGGTTCCTGTTCGGCTTCGACAGCGGCGTCATCAACGGCACCGTCGACGGTCTGCGCCAGACCTTTCATTCGACCTCAGCGGGCATCGGCTTCGAGGTCGCTTCGATGCTGCTCGGCTGCGCGCTCGGCGCGTTTTTCGCGGGCCGCCTGGCCGACCGCTGGGGCCGGCGCACGCTGCTGATCATCGCGGCGACGCTGTTCCTGCTCTCGGCGCTCGGCGCGGGCGCGGCGACGACGTCGGCGTTCTTCGTCGCCGCGCGCGTACTCGGCGGGTTCGCGGTGGGGGCGGCGAGCGTGATGTCGCCCGCGTACATCGCCGAGGTGGCGCCGGCGCGCTATCGCGGCCGGCTGGCGACGGTGCAGCAGATCGCGATCATCGGCGGCCTGTTCTGCGCGTTCCTGAGCAACTACCTGCTCGCGAAGGCCGCGGGGGCATCGACCGGAGCGCTCTGGTTGGGCAAGGAGGCATGGCGCTGGATGTTCTGGATGCAGACGTTCCCCTCGCTCGCCTTTCTTCTCCTGCTGCTGCCGATTCCCGAGAGCCCGCGCTATCTCGTTGCGAAAGGCAGCGCGGACCGGGCGACGGCCGTGCTGACGAAGCTCTATGGCACCCTTGAGGCGCGCGCGAAAATCGCCGAGATCGAAGCGTCGCTGTCGCACGACCATCGACCGCGACTGTCGGATCTCGTCAACGCGCAGACCGGGCGCGTGCGGTCCATCGTCTGGGTTGGCATCGGGCTCGCGACGTTCCAGCAGCTCGTCGGCATCAACGTCGTGTTCTACTACGGCGCGGTGCTGTGGCAGGCGGTCGGATTCAACGAAAACGACGCGCTGCTCATCAACGTGATTTCGGGCGCGGCGAGCATCGGCGCGTGTCTCGTCACGATGCTGCTGATCGATCGCATCGGGCGCAAGCCGCTGCTCTGGATCGGTTCGCTCGGCATGACGGTTTCGCTCGCGCTCGTGGCGATCGCGTTTGCGAACGCTGCGCTCGACGCGAACGGCAAGCTCGTGCTTTTGCCCGCGCTGAGCCTGCTCGCGCTCGTTGCGGCGAACGTCTATGTGATCTTCTTCAACCTGTCCTGGGGACCGGTGATGTGGGTGATGCTCGGCGAGATGTTCCCGAACCAGAATCCGCGGCTCGGGCCTCGCGGTCGCGGGTGCCGCGCAATGGAGCGCCAATTTCCTCATCACGGTGACGTTCCCGATGCTGCTCGCGGGCATCGGCCTCGCCGGCGCCTACAGCCTTTACGCGATCGCGGCGGCGATCTCGGTGTATTTCGTCGTGCGCTGCGTGCATGAAACGCACGGCAAGGAACTCGAGCAGATGGAAGGCTAGCGCGGCGCCGACCGGTCTCTTCAGTAGGGCCAATTCGGCTGCGTGAACAGGCCTCCGTCGACGCCGAGCGTCTGCCCGGTGATGAAGCTCGCCCCCTCGCTGCACAGGAACAGCACGGCATTGGCGACGTCGGCCGGCGCGCCGACGCGGCGCAGCGGCGTGATGCGCGACCAGGTGCTGTCGTAGTCGGGCGATTCGCGGCGCGTGCGCTCGATTCCGATGGCGCCCGGCGCCACGCAGTTCACCGTGATCCCGTGAGGCCCGAGTTCCATCGCCGCGCTGCGCGTGAACTGGTCGATGCCGGCCTTCGACGCGGAGTAATCGACGAGATTCGGGAACGGGATCTTGTTGCAGCCCGAGCCGATGTTGACGATGCAGCCACCACGGCCCGCGGCGATCATCATGCGCGCCGCCTTCTGCGTGTTGAGGAAGCAGCCCTTCAGGTTGGTGCGCAGGACGCGATCCCAATCCGCTTCGCCGAGCTGCAGCAGCGGACTCCAGGTCTGTACGGCCGCGTTGTTCACGAGCAGGCGCGGCGCGCCGCCGAAGCATCGCTGCGCGGCGTCGAAGAAGATTTCGACTTGCTCGGCGATGCCGGCATCGCAGGCGGCGAGATAGGCGCGCCGCCCAATCGCCTCGATTTCCCCGGCGACCCGCGCCGGCGAACCGTCGTCGTGCAGCCAGGTGGCGGCGACATCCCACCCGTCGCGGGCCAACGCCAACGCGATCTCGCGGCCGATGCCCGAGGTGCCTCCGGTGACGACTGCCCAGCGAGTGTCCGAATTCATCCGCAGCCTCAAAGCCGGTAACGTTTGACGCACTGACGCTGCGCGCCCAGTCCGTCGATCGCCAGTTCGACCACGTCGCCTTCGCGCAGCCACTGCGGCGGCTTCATCGCCATGCCCACGCCGTGCGGCGTGCCGGTGCTGATCACGTCGCCCGGCTGCAGGCTCATGAACTGGCTGACGTAATGTACGAGAAACGGCACATCGAAGATCATGTCGCGCGTATTGCCGGACTGGACGGTGCGGCCGTTGACCCGGCACTGCAGATGCAAGGCGCGGAAATCGGCCACCTCGTCGGCCGTCGCCAGGAACGGCCCGATCGGGCAGAACGTGTCGCAGCCCTTGCCCTTGTCCCATTGGCCGCCGCGCTCGATCTGATAGCTGCGCTCGGAGACGTCGTTGACGATGCAGTAGCCGGCGACGTGCTCCAACGCGCGGTCGAGCGGAACGTAGCGCGCCTCTTTGCCGATCACCACGCCGAGCTCGACCTCCCAGTCGCCTTTCTGCGCATCCGGCGGCAGCACGATGTCGTCGTTCGGCCCGACGATGGCCGAGGTGGCCTTGAGGAAAAGTATCGGCTCGCGCGGCGGCGCCTGTCCGGTCTCGCGCGCGTGGTCGACGTAATTCAGTCCAACGCATACGATCTTGCCGATGCCGCTCAGCGGCGGCCCGATGCGCACGCCGTCGGCGACGCGCGGCAGCGACTCGGGCGAGACCCCGCGCAACGCGGCGATCGACGCGGCGAGACCGGCGGCGGCGAAATCCGGCACGATCGCGGAAACGTCGTGCACGTTTCCGTCCGCATCGGCGAGGGCCGGCCGCTCGCGGCCGCTCGACCCGTATCGCATCAACCTCATCGTTGTCTCCTTCTCCTCAGAGCGCGAAGCCGCCGTCGATCACGATATCCGACCCGGTCATGAATGCGCTCTCGTCGGACGCAAGCAGCGCGGCCACGGCGGCGACTTCCTCCGCCCTGCCCAACCTTCCCATCGGCTGGCGCGCGATCATGTCGACGCGCATCTGCGCCGGATCGGCCGCCGCGGCGATGCGCCCGCCGAGCGAAGGCGTGTCGATCGTACCGGGACTGATCGAATTGCAGCGCACGCCGTCGCCGATGAAGTCGAGCGCGATCGAGCGCGTCATCGCGATGACCGCGCCTTTCGTCGCCGCGTAGACGAAGCGCCGGCGCGCCGCCGCCGTCGTCGACACCACCGAGGCGATGTTGACGATCGAGCCGCTGCGCCTCGCGCGCATGCCCGGCAGAACGGCCCTGGCCATGATGTAGACCGACTCGACGTTGATGCGCAGGCTGCGCGCGAAATCCGCCTCGTCGCACTCCAAGATGTCGCCGACCGCCACGTACCCTGCGCAGTTGACGAGCACGTCGATGCGCGGATGCCGCGCCACGACTGCGACCACCGCCTTCGCGTCGGTCGCGTCGAGTTTCACCGCGACCGCTTCGCACGGGAAATCGCCGAAATGCTCCTCGCTGATGTCGCTCGCGATCACGCTCGCGCCTTCGGCGCAGAAGCGGTCGACGATGGCGCGGCCGATGCCCTGCCCGGCACCGGTCACCAGGCATGTTTTTCCCGACAATCCGCCCGTCATGTCCCTCTCCAAATTCCGCAAGCGATGTTAGGAAGGGCCCGCCCGGCCCGACAGCACTCGTTTGATGCGCCTGCGGTATCCGTTTGACTTGGCCCGGGCCAAACCAAAATCGCCGGCCGGACAAATATCGCGTGGCATGGTTTTGCGCCGATCCTTAAGTTCCTCTTGGAAACAACGGGGCGGATTGCCGTCGATTCGGGCCTCGAAGCCTCTTTTTTTGCGAAAATCGTTCGAAGACGAGGAGTTGGGGGATGCCGATCACGCGAAGATCGTTCGGCCGGCTGAAAGACGGCCGCAACGTGGACAGCGTCCTGTTGTCCGACGCGCACAGCGGTTTCTCGGTCGAGGTGCTCGAGTACGGAGCGACGATTCGTGCGATCAACGTCCCGGCTGCGAACGGGCAATCGATCAACACGGTCCTTGCGTACCGGACGCTGGCCGAATACGAAAACGGAAACGCCTATCTCGGCGCGACGATCGGCCGCTGTGCAGGAAGGACGGCGGCCGACGCCCATGCGCAGCTGCATCTCAGCCGCAACGAAGGGTCGAATCATCTGCACGGCGGCAAGACCGGATTCAGCCACTCGCTATGGCGCATCGTCGGCATCGACGACGGCGATGTCCCGAGAGTTTGCCTGCGCCATCGCTCGCCGGCCGACGAGGACGGCTATCCGGGCGACCTGACCATCGATGCCGAATTTTCGCTGACCGACGCCCTCACTCTCCGCGTCGTCATGCAAGCACACGGCGATGCCGATACGCCGCTGAACCTGACGCTGCATCCCTACTTCAACCTCGATGGCGATTCGACGGCCGCGATCGACGACCATGTTCTGCGCATCGATGCATCGAACATCCTGCCGCTCGGGCCGACGCGGCTGCCGACCGGCGAAAGAATGGCCGTGGCGGAAACGCCGTTCGACTTCCGCATGCCGCGCGCGATCGGCGCGGCGCGCTACGACGGCCATGCGCAACTGCGGCTGACGGACGGATACGATCATTACTACGTGCTCGACGGCAACGCGGCCCTCGCAGCGGAAGTCTACAGCCCGCGATCCTCGCTCGGCCTGCGCATCGGCACGAACCAGGCGGGCCTGCAGTTCTACTCGGGAAACCATCTCGACAAGACTTCGCCGACGGCGTTCCGCGCAAGAAGCGGATTCTGCCTCGAACCGCATGCGTTTCCGAATGCGATCAACGAGCCGCGCTTTCCGGACATCACGTTGCGCGCCGGGGAAATCTATCGGTACGAGACACGCTACGAGTTCTGTCGAACGGATCGCATTGCAGGATCGATGCGTTGACGCCGTCGATCACGCGTTTCGTGTTTCGCTTGTCCGTCGCGAAGTTTCGATCGCAAAGCACGTCCCGCTTGCACGCAGTTGACCGATTTCCGATGCGTGTTTGATCCGATTCCGAAGGCGCATCGCGCCATCGAAAAGAATGTACTCCCACTCGGCCAATACAAGCTTGGCCCGCAATGTCATCGATCACCACTATGCGCAAGCCCGCGTATAGGGGAGTGAGCGGAAGATCCGGCACAAAAAGCCGCTTGCAAAAAACCAGCTCATGACGCTCGACGCCTGATCAAGACCAACTACAGAGAGGAGGAAATATGTTCGGTACGAATTTCATTTCCGGAAATCGCTCGCAAGTGGGTTTGCCGGCACTGGCCCTCGTCGCAAGCTGTTGGGCCATGACGGCCGATGCAGCCACCTATTACGTCGATTCGGTAGGCGGGTCCGACGGCGCCGCCGGCACAAGCCCGACGACGGCGTGGCAGACGCTGGCCAAAGTGGATGCGACGACGTTCGTCGCCGGTAACCAGATCCTGTTCCATACCGATCAACGCTGGTCGGGGCAGCTTCATCCGAAGGGATCCGGCGCGGCCGGATCGCCGATCGTCATCTCGAGTTATGGCGGCGGCGCGATGCCGATCATCGACGGAGGCTCGCTGGCCAGCGGCGGCGCGGTGTATCTGTACAACCAGCAGTACTGGACCATCCAGGGACTCGAGGTGGTCAACGACTCCGGGGTCAACAACGTCGGCAGTCTTGCGGCTCAGGGGCTGAGCCGGTTCGGCATCTACGTGGACAATGATTCCCCATTGAACGGCGGCGGGCAGACCTACCGCGGCATTACCATCCAGAACAACTACGTGCATGACGTGAACGGCTGCTTCGCATGCAGCGACATAAATCCCCAAATCAACGGTGGCATCGTCGTTGCGGCGGACCCGCACAGCCCGCTCTGGCACGGCACGGACAGCTACGCGGACGTCGTCATTGCGAACAACCTCGTCGAACATGTCGGCCGTACGGGCATCACGTTCTGGGATGCTTCGACAGGCTTCTACCTTTCCCTCGACCCGAGTGCGCTCAGCAACAATGTCACGATACACGGCAATCAGGTGTACAACGTCGACAGCGACGGCATCGTCATGGTCGGTGCCAAGAACTCGATCATGGATCACAACATCGTCGGCAATGCGGGATCGGTGACTGTAGTGGGTTCGACGGAGCCGTCGGCGGTAGGACTCTGGCCTGCCCGCGTGTACAACGTGCTCGTCGAATACAACGAAGTGTACGGCGTGCTTACTTCGCAAGGAGTCGACGGCGAGGGTTACGACATCGACCTGTGCGCGCAATACGTGACCCTGCAGTACAACTACAGCCACGACAACCAGGGCGGATTTCTGGTGATGGAGGGCGGCCTCGGCACGGGCATCAATGCCACGGTGCGCTACAACCTCAGCGTCAACGACAGTTGGGGCAACCTGACCGGCGTGTTCACCTTCGCCGACGGCGTGATCCCGCATACCGCGATCTACAACAACACGGTCTACATGGCCGCCGGGATGTCAGCGAACCTGATGAACTGCGAACAATGGAACTGCACGAACGGCTATGCCACCAATTCATACAATCCGTTGAGTTTCCAGAACAACATCATCGCCAACTTCGGCTCCGGCGCCTACCAGGTTCCCACCGGATCCGGCACGACGCTCGACCACAATCTTTTCTTCGGCAACCATCCGGCCAGCGAGCCCGCCGATGCCTACAAGATCACCTCGGATCCGCTGTTCGTGGCCGCCTAGGCGACAGCGCCGACCGGCCCCGGGTCGGTATCGGGATACCAGGTAGGCCCGGGTTCGCCCGCGATCGGCAGCGGCGCCGTCATCTCGAACAACGGCGGCTTGGATTACTTCGGCAATCCCGTGTCGGCGACGGCGGCTCCCACGCGAGGCTTCTACCAAGCCAACCAGTGATGCCTGTCTTCGTTTTCATGGCTCCTCGGCGCGCAACGCCGACGGAGCCATGAGCGGCGCCGGACAAAAACGAAAGCTCGTGAACCCGCCAAGACAGCATGCCCGAGCATCCCTCACTTCATTCAAGTTCGTCCGGGCCGCAGGACCCGGACGAACACGATGAGAACTCGGTGCGACAGATCGCACTCGACGGCGGAATTTCGAGCGATATACGGGTCGTGCAGACGGCGCACGGCGACTATGTCGTCAAGCGCGCGCGCGCGAAATTGCGAGTGGAGGCGGAATGGTTCTGCGATCCGACACGCTCGTCGGTCGAGGTGGCCGGACTGCGCGCGATAGCCGCACTCCTCGGTCAGACGCATGCGCCGAAAGTGTTATGGGTCGATGAGACGACCCATCGATTCGCGATGGAACTGATCGAACCGCGTTTCCGCAACTGGAAGCGGCAATTGCTTCGCGGCCATGTCGACATCGCCAGCGCAGCGGGGGCCGGGCGTTTGCTGGGCCAATTGCATGCCCGTTCATCCCGTGATCCGGGCATCGCGGCGCGGTTCGCGAATACCGCACCGTTCGTCGAACTGCGTGTGCGGCCTTTTTTCGAGCGGATTGCGCAGCGCAATCCCGCGCTCGCAGCGAGCATCGCCGAGATCGTCCAAAGTCTTTGCTCGACCCGGAACGCGCTGGTTCACGGCGACTACAGCCCGAAAAATCTGCTCGTCGACGGCAGCGACGTCGTGATCCTCGATTGCGAAGTCGCGCATTGGGGCGATGCGCGTTTCGACGTCGCGTTCTGCCTCGCCCACCTGCTGCTGAAAATGTTTCGCCGCGCGGCATCCGTGCCGCCGCTCCTTTCCTGCATCCTCGCTTTTCTCGAGGGATATCGCCGTCACGGACTCCCTGTCCTCGATCGACGCTTCGTCCGCCAGTTGGGCTGCCTCGTGCTCGCGCGCCTCGAAGGCGACTCGCCGGTCGATTATCTCGGCGACCTCGATGCGGACGAGGTCAAGCGATTCGCCACCGAACTGATTCTGCGCCCGGCGGCATTCGCCGAATTCGGCCCGGACATTGCAGACAAGATTTGAAATGAACCATTCCACCGATACCACGATCGCCTCGCTGCACGGCCGTTGCGTGTTCGATTCGCGCGGCCGGCCGACCGTCGAAGTCGAAGTCGCGTTGTGCAGCGGCGCAAGCGGACGCGCAGCGGCACCATCGGGCGCATCGACCGGAAGCCACGAGGCGCACGAATTGCGCGATGGCGATCCCGCGCTCCACGCCGGCCGCGGCGTGCGCAAAGCCATCGCTCATGTGAACGGCGAAATTGCGCGCAGCGTGATCGGCAGGAATGCGCTGGAACAGGCATCGATCGACGCTTTCCTGCGCGAACTCGACGGCACGGAACATTTCGACCGCCTCGGCGCCAATGCCGTGCTGCCCACCTCGCTGGCAATCTGCCGCGCGGCCGCCGCGGCTCAAGCCATGCCCTTGCATCGCTACATCGCCTCGCTCGCGGGAAACGCCCATCCCTCGCTGCCGCTGCCGATGGTCAACATCCTGAGCGGCGGGGCGCATGCCGCGCGGAGCATGGACCTGCAGGATTTCCTCGTCATTCCGGTCGGCGCGGAAAATTTCGCCGACGCCATGCAGATGGCGCTCCGGATCAGGCAGGCCGCTGACCGCGTCCTGACCGAACGTGGCCTGCCGACGTTCCTCGCCGACGAAGGCGGGCTCAGCCCCGGCTGCCGAAGCGCTGCCGAAGCGCTGGATCTCCTACTGGCGGCGATCCATACCGCCGGCTTCGAGCCGGGAGCCGAGATCGCGATCGCGCTCGACGTCGCCGCCAGCGAACTCCACTCGTCCGGACGATACGAGTTGCGCAACGAAGGACGCTGCTTGTCGAGCGAGGAGATGATTTCCGCCGTGTCGGAATGGCTGCGGCGGTATCCCATTGTCTCGATCGAGGATGCGCTGCACCAGGACGACTGGGACAACTGGGCGAAGTTGACCTTCTCCACCCCAGGCATACAAATCTTGGGAGACGATCTGTTCGCGACGAACGTTTCCCGCATCGCGCGCGGCCAACGCGGTGCTGATCAAACCCAACCAGAACGGCACCTTGTCCGGAACGCTCGAAGCCATCGCGGAAGCGCGGCGCGGAGGATTCGCGACGATCGTCTCGGCCCGATCCGGCGAAACGGAAGACCCGTTCATCGCCGATCTCGCCGTCGGCACCGCCGCCGGGCAAATCAAGATCGGCTCGGTGAGGACGTCGGAACGGATGAGCAAGTACAACCAACTCCTCCGCATCGGCGAAGACGAATCGCTGCCGTTCGGCTGCGGCGGATTGCAAAAGCGGACATTCGAGAAGAATCCATAACGATCGAATTGTCAGATTCAACTTAATAAGTTCAATTCCGCCAACGGGCGGATTGACTTGATATTTTCCAAGGGGCGAAACGACGGGATGCAGAACCTGAAATGGTTTCTTGCCCTTTTCGACAAATTTGAAATGGTTTGTTGCGCAAGCGGCACGCGCCAAACCCATCCTTGGTGCGTAGCCTTCCCATTAAAAGTCGTCGTTTAGAAGAAGAGTATCTACAGGAGGCCCCGCAGGAGGTTCTCCATGCACAAGAGTCGATTCACCGAGTCACGGATCGTGTCTATGAGTGAAAACACAGTTTGGCCGCATCAGGCAAGCATGGTTTGGCCACTATGCCCAAACTAAGCGGCGCACGGCAGTGAGCTCACGAGGTTCACGCAGGCGGTGCGGTCCAGGCAGCCGAAAGCGCAAAGCGTACCGGCGCGATTTGCTGCTGGGGACGAACGATTGACGGGGCGGCATTCAGCGCAGCTGCTTTTCAAGCCGGTCGAGCACGCGATAGCACGGCAGCACCTGCGCCACGCTCGCGTTGGGCTCGCGGCCTTCGCGGATCGCGGCGAAGAATTCGCGGTCTTGCAATTCGATGCCGTTCAGCGACACGTCGACGTGGCTGACGTCGATTTTTTCTTCCTTGCCGTCGACGAGGTCGTCGTAACGCGCGATGTAGGTGCCGGTGTCGCCGATGTAGCGGAAGAACGTGCCTAGCGGGCCGTCGTTGTTGAATGAGAGGCTCAGCGTACAGATCGCGCCCGTGCTGCTCTTGAGCTGAATCGACATGTCCATCGCGATGCCGAGCGTCGGGTGGATCGGCCCTTGCAGCGCATTCGCCGCAACGATCTCGCCGCCGCTCTGGTAAGCGAACAGGTCGACGGTATGTGCGGCATGGTGCCAGAGCAAATGGTCGGTCCAACTGCGCGGCTGGCCGAGCGCGTTCATATTGGTGCGGCGGAAAAAATAGGTCTGCACGTCCATCTGCTGCAGCGCGAAGTCGCCGGCGGCGATCTTCTTGTGGATGTACTGGTGGCTCGGATTGAAACGCCGCGTGTGGCCGCACATCGCTACCTTGCCGGTCTGCTTCTGCAATACGACCACGGCCTCGGCATCGGCGAGGCTGTCGGCCAGCGGAATCTCGATCTGCACATGCTTGCCGGCCTTGAGGCAGGCGATGCCCTGCGCCGCATGCATCTGCGTCGGCGTGCACAGGATCACCGCATCGATCTCGGGCTTGGCCAGGGACTCGGCGAGATCGGTGGCGACGTGGGGAATTTTATACTTTTGCGCAATGGCCTCGGTCTTCCCGCGCTCGCGGCCGACCAGCGAGACGACTTCGACGCCGTCGATGTTCGCAATTGCATCGAGATGCTTGATGCCGAAGGCGCCGGCACCGGCCAGCGCAACCTTGATGGACTTGCTCATGTCAGGAATTCTCCAATATCAGATGACCCACGGCCGTGTTCGACGCGGGCACGTGGTAGAAACGATGCGCGACCTTCGGCGCCGCGCCGCCGGCGACGTCGGCCATCGCGCCGCGCGCTATCAGCCACATCACGAGTTCGATGCCCTCGCTGCCGGCCTCGCGCACGTAGTCGATGTGCGGCAGGCGCGCGAGCTCCGCGGGTTCGGCGATCAGCCGATCGATGAAGCGGTTGTCCCACTCGCGGTTGATCAGGCCCGCGCGCGCGCCCTGCAATTGGTGGCTCATGCCGCCGGTGCCCCAGATCTGCACGCGCAGCGGTTCGTCGAACTTTTCGACCGCGCGGCAGATCGCCTTGCCCAATTCAAAGCAGCGCCGGCCCGATGGCGCGGGGTACTGCACCACATTGACCGCGAACGGAATCACCGGGCACGGCCAGACCTGCGGCTGCCCGCACATCAGCGACAGCGGCACGGTCAGGCCGTGGTCGACCGGCATGTTGTTGACGATGGTCAGGTCGAAATCGTCCTGGATCACGCTTTGCGCAATGTGCGAGGCAAGTTCGGGATGACCGACCACGTCGGGCACCGGGCGCGGTCCCCAGCCTTCGTCGGCGACAAGATATTTTTCCGCGCAACCGATCGCGAAGGTCGGAATCAGATCAAGGCTGAACGCGGTTGCGTGATCGTTGTAGACGAGAAAGACCACGTCGGGCTCGTTGTCGCGCAGCCATTGCTTCGAGTATTCGTAGCCCGCGAACAGCGGCTGCCAGTACGGCTCCGCGGTCTTGCCGAGATCCATCGCCACGCCGATCGCGGGCACGTGCGAGGTGTAGACGCTGGCGCTGATCGATGCCATGTCAGGTGTCCTTGTCGCGGCCGGCACGGCCTTGCGGTTGATTCTGCGGCTGCGCATCGCCGCCTTCGCCGAGACGCCGGTTGCCCTCGACCGAACGGCCGCCGGCCAGCATCATCGCGCGGTACTCCTCCTCGCTCATGCCGGTCATGCTGCCGGCCATCTGTTGGAACGTCTTGCCGTCGGTCGCACCGATGCGCGCGAGGAAGTAGATGTTGCCGCCGAGCGCGATGCAGCGGTTGAGGTCGCGCGCGAGCACGGCCTGTTTCTGCTCCTCGCTCATCGGCCACTCGTCGAGATAGGCGCGCTCGCCGGCCTTGAAGCGCGCGCGGTTGTCGGCCTTCATCAGCGACACGCAGAACTGGTTGAGCCAGTAGCCCTTGTGCGATTGCTCCGCGTCGAAGATCGTCGTGCCGGGAATGTCGAGATAAGGTTTGTCTAGCGGCACGTCATTCCTCCGGCCAATACAAGCGCATCGGATTGTCGACGAGCAGTTTGCGGCGCAGTTCCTGCGTCGGCGCGATTTGCGCGATGTAGTCGACGAGCAGGCCGTCGTCGGGCATGTGCCCCTTGAGGTTCGGATGCGGCCAGTCGGTGCCCCAGAGCACACGGTCGGGAAACATCTCGACGAGGCGCCGCGCGAACGGCACGACGTCGGCGTAAGGCCGGCGTTCGCCGTACAGCGCCGGCGGTCCCGAATGCGACAACCGCTCGGGACAGCTCACCTTGGACCAGACCTGCGGATGCTCGTGCATGTACTTCACGAACAGCTTGAACTCGGGCCCGTCGATGGGCATGGACACGTCCGGCCGGCCCATGTGATCGACCACGACGGGCGTCGGCAGCGCGCTGAAGAAATCCCACAGCTCGGGAAGATCGGCCGCCTCGAAGTAGACGACGACATGCCAGCCGAGCTCGGCGATGCGCGCGGCGATTTCGAGCAATTCGACCTTCGGCGTGAAGTCGACGAGGCGCTTGACGAAGTTGAAGCGCACGCCGTGCACGCCGGCCTCGTGCAGTTCCTGCAACAGCGCATCGCTGACCTCGGCGCGCACCGTCGCGACGCCCCGCGCGCGGCCGTTGCTCGCGCGCAAGGCATCGACCAGCGCGCGATTGTCGGCGCCATGACAGGTCGCCTGCACGATGACGTTACGCGCGAAGCCGAGATAGTCGCGCAGCGCGAACAGTTGCTCCTTCGACGCATCGCACGGCGTGTACTTGCGCTCGGGCGCATACGGAAACTCGGTGCCGGGACCGAACACATGGCAATGCGCGTCCACCGCGCCCGGCGGCAGTTTCAATTCGGGCTTCGACGGACCGTCGTACCAGTCGAGCCAGCCCGGCGTCTTGGTGAATCCGCCGGTCGTGGGTCTGTCCATTCCGATTCCTTCAATCCACGTATTTGAGGCCCGCGGCGGCGAGCGGCTCGCGCATCTTGTACATGTCGAGGCCGAGCACGCCCGAAGCGAGTTTCGCGCGCTTCTCGCCTTCGTTGGCCTCGCGCTTGCGTGCCGCCTCCAGCGCCGCCGCCGCCTTCGCGCGCGGCACGCAGACCACGCCGTCGTCGTCGGCGACGATCACGTCGCCCGGCGTCACCCACATGCCGGCGCAGACCACCGGGATGTTGACCGAACCAAGCGTGGCCTTGATCGTGCCCTTGCCGCTGATCGCGCGGCTCCATACAGGGAACCGCATCTCGGTCAGCGTCTTCACGTCGCGCACGCCGGCATCGATCACCAACGCGCGCGCGCCGCGCGCCTGGAAACTCGTGGCGAGCAGGTCGCCGAAGTAGCCGTCCCTACACTCGGCGCTGACCGCCGCGACGACCACATCGCCGGGCCGTATCTGTTCGGCGACGACATGCATCATCCAGTTGTCGCCCGGGTGCAGCAGCACGGTGAGCGCCGTGCCGGACATCTGCGCGCCGGCATAGATCGGCCGCATGTACGGCTTGAGAAAACCGACCCGGCCCATGGCTTCGTGCACGGTGGCCGAACCGAACGCGGCCAGTGCGTCGGCGACGTCGCGATCGGTGCGTTCGATGTTGCGGTAAACCACGCCGAGTTCGTACATGGGCTTCTTCTCCTGCTTCAGCGGCCGCGCGCTTTCAACGCCGCGTCGAGGCGCGGATACACGCGCCGCGCATTGCCCGCGTATATCTTTTCGCGTTGCGCCGCGTCGAGATTCGGCGTCGCCTCGACGTAGTGCTTGGTGTCGTCGTAATAATGTCCCGTCTCCGGATCGATGCCGCGCACCGCGCCGATCATCTCGCTAGCGAACAGAATGTTGGCTGCCGGAATCACGCGCGTCAGCAGGTCGATGCCGGGCTGGTGGTAGACACAGGTATCGAAAAAGATGTTGTTGAGCAGGTGTTCGTCCAGCAACGGTTTCTTCAGTTCCTGCGCCAGCCCGCGGAAGCGGCCCCAGTGGTACGGCACCGCGCCGCCGCCGTGCGGGATCACGAACTTCAGCGTCGGAAAATCCTTGAACAGATCGGACGTCAGGCACTGCATGAACGCCGTCGTGTCGGCGTTGAGATAGTGCGCGCCGGTGGTATGGAAGCAGGCATTGCAGCTCGTGCTGACGTGGATCATCGCCGGGATGTCGTACTCGATCATCTTCTCGTAGATCGGGTACCAGTGCCTGTCGGACAGTGGCGGCGAGGTCCAGTGCCCGCCCGACGGATCGGGATTGAGATTGATCGCGACGTTGCCGTACTCGCGCACGCACTTGTCGAGTTCCGCAATGCAGGTTTTCGGATCGACGCCGGGCGACTGCGGCAGCATCGCGGCCGGGACGAAGTTGTCGGGAAACAGCCGGCTGACGCGATAGCACAGTTCGTTGCAGATCGCCGCCCAGGTCGAACTCGTCCGGATGTCGCCGATGTGGTGCGCCATGAAGCTCGCGCGCGGCGAGAAGATCGTCAGATCCGAGCCGCGCTCGCGCATCTTCTGCAACTGGTTGACCTCGATCGACTCACGCAGTTCGTCGTCGCCGATGACGAGTTCGGCGACCTTCGGCGCCTGCGAGGGATCTTTCAGGCCCGCGATCTGGCGGTTGCGCCAGGTCTCGAGCGCCTTCGGCGCGGTCGTGTAGTGTCCGTGGATGTCGATGATCATGGTCGTGTCGTGATAAAGATCAGGCGGGTTCCATGCCGTGGCGGCGCATGACTTCGTGGTTTTCCGCGGAAGCCATGAAAGTGAGCAGCGCACGCGCATTTTCGACGTGCATGCTTGCCGCGCAGACGGCGCCGGAAAACACCGTGGTCTTCTGAATTGCCGCAGGTAACGGCCCGATCGCATCGACGCCGTCGAGGCCGACGATCTCGCTGCGCTGCTGGAAACCGAGCGCGATTTCACCGCGCGCGATCAACGCGCCGACCGGCACGCCCGGCAGCGCCTGCACGATACGGGGCGCAATCTCGTCCGCGATACCCCAACGCTCGAACAACTCGGCGAGATACACGCCGCTCGGCCCGGTCGAATAGCCCAGCGTCTTTGCTTCGCGCACGGCATCGCGCACGGCTTCTTCGCTGGCGACGTCCGGGCGCAGCGCGCCCGCGCGCACGGCCACCCAGATATCGGAGCGCATCAGATCGACGCAGCTGCCCGCAACGACGCGGCCACCCGCGGCGAGTTTGTCGATCACATCTGAAGCGAGCCACACAATATCGAAATATTCGCCCGCCGCGATGCGCTTCGCCGCGACGACGCCGCCGACCGATTCGATCGCGACGCGGATGCCCGTCTCGCGTTCGCAGCGTGCGGCAAGTTCGGCCAGCACCTGGCGCATCGCCATCGACGAAATGCCGGCCAGAGGGGATGGGGCACGTGTCATGGCGGAATTTTCGCGCGGATGGCGCAGCACACACAGCCGGGAGAACGCGATATCTGATATGCCGAATCGGCATGGTAGGATGCCATCCATTCCATTTTCGACATCCGCGATGGACCTGAAACAGCTCGGCTATTTCGTGCGCGTCGCCGAAGCGGGCGGCTTCACGCGCGCCGCTCGCGAGCTCGGCATCGCGCAGCCGGCGTTGAGCCGGCAGATCCGCATGCTCGAAGTCGAACTCGGGCACAGCCTGCTCGCGCGCAATGGCCGCGGCGCGACGCCCACCGAAGCCGGCAAGCTGCTACTCGAACACAGCCGCGGCATCCTGCATCAGGTCGAACGCGCGCGCGAGGATCTCGGCCGCATCCGCGGCACGCCGTCGGGCCGCGTCGCGATCGGCCTGCCGCCGACGCTGGCGAAAGTCATCGCGGTGCCGCTGACGCGCGCGATCCGCAAGCAGATGCCGGAAGCGGAAATCTCGCTCAGCGAGGGACTGTCCATGTCCCTGCAGGAGTGGCTGCGCCTGGGGCGCCTCGACATCGCCCTGCTCTACAACGTCGCCACCGCGCCGGATCTGGAAACCGATCTGCTGCGCGAGGAAGAACTGTTCCTGATCACCAAGGACGACCGCAACGGCGCGGCAGTGCAGACGATACGTCTCAAGCAGATCGCGGCGATACCGCTGGTGATTCCGAATCGCCCCAACACGATGCGTGTGCTGCTCGAAAGCGAATTGGCGCAGCTCGGACTGCGGCCGCGAATCGCCCTGGAAGTCGAAGGTGTTGCCACGATCCTCGACCTCGTTGCCGAAGGTGCCGGTGCCGCGGTGCTGCCGCGCCACGCGCTGTCCGCTCCGGCGCAACGCGGACGTCTGCGCATGCAGCGCATCGTCGCGCCCGCGCTGCGCAACAAGACCTTTCTCGCCACTTCCGCGCGCCGCACGCAGACCCTGACCCAGCGCAGGACGATCGAACTCATCCGCGCAACGGTCGCGAAAATCCCGCGCTGACGGAAGCCGGAGTAAGTATCCCCCGGCAAAGCCGGGGGCTTTATTGATGTGAGCCGCTCAAAGCGGCTTGTGCGGGGACGCTAACGCGGCCCCGCGTTCTTTGGCACCTGTCGGTGCCAACTCAGCGCCACAGATTCAACCGATCCATGCGCTTGTCCTCGTGCTCCTGATTTTGAATGTAGGCTCGTATCTGCGTTTCATCCCGACCTACCGTCGAAACGAAATACCCTCTCGCCCAAAAGTGCTGGCCCTGAAAATTCCGCTTCCGCTCTGCGTACGTACGCGCCAGATGAATCGCGCTCTTGCCCTTGATGTATCCCACCACTTCCGACACCGCGTACTTCGGCGGTATCGCCAAAAGCATGTGGACGTGATCCGACATCAGATGGCCTTCTTCTATCCGGCTCTCTCTTTGCCTCGCCAACTGCCGGAACACCTCTCCAAGATGCTTGCGTAGCTCCGCGCACAAACTCTTTCTTCGACACTTCGGGATGAATACCACGTGGTATTTGCACTCCCATTTTGTGTGGCTCAAACTCTCATACCCGTCCATCGGGACTCTCCGTTTCGTGTGCTTGGCGGCTCACGCTCGGAGTGTTTCCGATGGACTCCCGTAAATGTCAAACTGTTACTGCCACCCCGGCAAAGCCGGGGGAACTCCTATAGTTGTTTAGTGGAATATTTGACTCCGGTGACGCCAGAGGAAGGTAAATCTCGGCAAAGCCGTAATAACTGTGTTCCTGATAGAGAGATCGAGATGTGGTAATCAGAGAATGCTCATCGAAGCTATTCTTACGATAGCCTACCCATAAGGCTGTACGGACATCACCCCCCGGCAATGAAAGCAACGCTCCTTCAGAATTTATTTCCCAAGATTTGACCTTATCGCAATAGCAATTGTCACTCCTCGACGCTAGCGAACCCCCAGAGTAAATTGGTTGATTCAAATAGTCTTTTTCGTCTCCATAGAGGCCATTGATCGAAACTGTCCAGGATTCAGGAAGATGAAAAGTCAGAACGGGTGAGATAGTATAATTCGTTGTGCTTCTCAATACCCTCAAGAAAATAGTAGATGTTTCAGCATTAGCTTCATTATTCTCTCGATGATTATATAAAGTGTCGATTTTGAAGGTCACCAAAGAGCCCAGATCCTGATGGGCGCTAAAGAGTCCCGCTTGGACTTTGTTGGTCCCTAGAAGGGTATAGGGAACGGGCAAGTAATCCGTATAGTCGCGCTGTTGTTTCTTGATATTGGTGTCGTTCTCGGAGTCGAACGTCGCGATAAAGCCGCCGCTCGACCAGGTCGTGCCGCCGACGATGCCGTACTGCTGCTGATAATCTCCTCCGTCCGTGGCTTTCCCGAGCCGCGCCGTGGTCGAGAGTCCCTCGTAGTCGGGCTTGAGAATGACGTTGGCCACGCCGCCAACCGCATCCGTGCCGTAAATCGCCGATGCGCCGTCGGCGACGATCTCGATGCGATCGAGCGCGCCAGCGGAATCTGCGAGATATCGACGGCTTGAGAATATCCGCCATACGAGAGGCGGTGGCCGTTGAGCAGGGTCAGGGTCGCATCCGGACCCAGGCCGCGCAGATTGAGCGCCGAGCCGCCATTGATGTTGCTGTTGGCTTGACTTCCTCCGCCGAAATCTCCCGGATTTTGACCACCCGTAAAGTTCTGCGGAATGCTGCGGATCACTTCGCCGAGATTGGTTTGACCGGCCTCGATCGCCTGCTCCTGAGTGATGGCGATGACTGGCGAGGCGGGCGGTGCTCCGATGATGTGCGTGCCGGTCGTTGCGGTCACTTGTACCCGCTCAAGTTCCTGAGGCGTTTCTTCCTCGTTCTTCGCCGTGGTTTTTTCTTGCTTGGCGCGTTGCGCCGGTTTCGACGCAGGTGCCGGATGTTTCTCCGCACCCTTGCGCAGCGTGATCATCCTGCCGTCGTCGTCGGCGATCTCCAGGCCGGTGCCTTGCAGCAGGGCTTTCAACGCCTCGTGCAGTTCGAGATTCCCCTTCACCGCCGGAGTGCGCACGTTCTGCAATTGACTGGCCGGCGCGATGATCTGGATGCCGGCTTGACGGCCGAACTCCGGAATGGCCTTCACCGCGTCCTCGGCCGGAATGTCGAAGGTTTTCTGCTGTCCCCACGCCCACGCTGACATCAACGACAGCGCGACGGCGGCGCTGCCTCTCCATACGCTTCTGCTCGACAAAATGCTCATGGCTCTCGTTTCCCCAAAAGTCTGCGTTGCCGGATGGCTGCTCGGATGTGACGGGGACTAGACGCACGACGGATCGCATTTCCACCATGCTGTCTCGATCGGAACGACGGGCAAAGCGGGAGCTGTTGCTTCCTCAGCCCACGGGGAAGCTGCGCGAGGAACCTAAGCAGCCGCTATTGAGCTGGCTTTCGATCTTCAGAGAAAGAGCAAAGGCTGGATTCCCGCTTGACCAGCCCTACGGCTGTTGAGAGCCGCGGGAATGACGAGCAAAAAAACCGTCCATGCGATGACCTCGCGGGCCATACCGTTTGCGCCGGGAAAGGGCCGGACGAAGGACGTTTCCCGCATATCGCTTGTCGCATACCGATCGATGTGATATTTGTATACCCATGACCTCTCCGCGCCGCAGCTTTTATTTTTGGTACTACGGCATTCCCAAGCCGCTGGCGGAGGAAGGGGCGCGATCGATCTGAAGATTTCGCAAACAGAACACCCTCGAAAACCGCCGGCCTTCCGGCGGTTTTTTTGTTTATCGCCACCGGAAGGCCAAAAAACCAAGCCCGATGACCTTCCCAGGAAACCCAGCCATGACCACGCACCATACCGACGACCTGCGCATTGCCGAACTGCGCGAGCTTTCCACTCCCGCGCAGGTGATCGCCGAATTCCCGCTCGACGAGCGCGCCGAAGACACCGTGGCGCAATCGCGCGCCGCCGTGAACGCCATCCTCGAAGGCAAGGACGACCGCCTCGTCGTCGTCGTCGGGCCGTGTTCGATCCACGACACGAAAGCGGCGATGGACTACGCGCGGCGCCTGGTCGCAGAGCGCAAGCGCCATGCTGGCGAACTCGAAGTCATCATGCGCGTGTATTTCGAGAAACCGCGCACCACGGTCGGCTGGAAGGGCCTGATCAACGACCCCGACCTCGACGGCAGCTTCCACATCGACAAGGGCCTGCGTCTCGCGCGCAGCCTGCTGCGCGACATCAACGCGCTCGGCCTGCCGGCCGGCTGCGAATATCTCGACATGATCACGCCGCAGTACATCTCCGATCTCGTCGCCTGGGGCGCGATCGGCGCGCGCACGACCGAGAGCCAGGTGCACCGCGAGCTCGCCTCGGGTCTGTCCTGCCCGGTCGGCTTCAAGAACGGCACCGACGGCAACGTGAAGATCGCGGTCGATGCGGTGCTGTCGGCGGCGAGCCCACACCATTTCATGGCCGTCACGAAAGATGGCCGCACCGCGATCGCGGCCACGCGTGGCAACCGCGACTGCCACGTCATCCTGCGTGGCGGCAAGGCGCCGAACTACGACGCGGCGAGCGTCGCCGCGGCCTGCGCGGCGATCGCCAAGGCCGGCCTCAACGAGCGCGTGATGATCGACGCAAGCCACGCCAACTCGGCCAAGAACCCCGAGAACCAGCCCAAGGTGATCGACGACATCGCCGGCCAGGTCGAAGCGGGCGAGACGCGCATCCTCGGCGCGATGATCGAAAGCCACCTCGTCGCCGGGCGCCAGGATCTCGTCGAAGGCCAGCCGCTGAAGTACGGCCAGAGCATCACCGACGGCTGCATCGATTGGGAGACGACCGTGCGCACGCTCGATCGCCTCGCCCAGGCGGTACGCGCGCGGCGCCGGCGCGCGGAGGTCAAGTCCGCGGCCTGAGGTACACTGCGGCGATGTCGACGGTGTACTACGACTACCTGCAAACCCCGATCGGCCGCCTCATGCTCGCGGCCGACGGCAGGGGCCTGCGCCATGTCGATTTCGAAAACGGGAAATACCCGGCGACGATCGGCGAGGATTGGGAGCGCGGGCCCGGCGCGCTGCACGAGGCGCGCGCCCAGCTCAAGGCTTACTTTGCCGGCAAGCTCACCGAGTTCGACCTGCCGCTCGCTCCGCAGGGCACCGATTTTCAGCAGCAGGTCTGGCTGGCCCTGCTCGAAATCCCCTACGGCGCGACGACGAGCTACGGCGAGATCGCGCGCGCGCGCTCGGCGACGCCAACGCCACGCGCGCCGTCGGCGCGGCGAACGGGCGCAATCCGCTGCCGATCATCGTCCCCTGCCACCGCGTGATCGGCGCGGACGGCAGCCTCACCGGCTTCGGCGGCGGCCTGCCGATCAAGCGCTGGCTGCTCGAACACGAGCAACGGCACAGCGCCTTCGCGCTGACATCGCGAAGCGTTTTCGCTTCGCGTTTCGAGCCAAGGACGCCATCGCCGGGCAAAGGTTCTCGCAAGCTCCCAATCGCGATATAATGTTCGATTCGCGGCGATGTAGCTCAGCTGGTCAGAGCACGGCACTCATAATGCCGGGGTCGGTGGTTCGAGCCCACCCATCGCCACCAAATTAATGCGAAGAATCAATGGTTTCGCTTTGAAAAGGCTGCTCTTGGGCGGTCTTTTTTCTGGCAATCATTGTGACAGATCGGCAAGTATCTGCACGTGTACTGCCTGGCTCATCGCTTCATCGCGTACACGACGAATTTCGTCTGTGACATGCCAGTCGAAGGGACGTTTGGTCAGGTCACCATCCGCCCGCGAGCAACTCATCCAGCTGCGCGAACTGTTCGGGCAGGGCTTCCGCCGAACCGGCGAGGGCTTCGTCGAGGGCCGCTTCCGTGGGATAGAGTTCGTGCAGGGTGACCAGCGTCTTGCCGGCATCTTCTTCGAACGTCACCGTGGTCACGGCGCCCTGATCGCTTTCTTCGTTCGTCCATACGATGCGTTTGTTCGGCGTTACTTCCCTGTACGTGCCGAAGAACGCCATCGGTTGATCGAAGGCCGGATGGCGGAACACGAGGCGATACGTGCCTCCGGTGCGAATATCCATGCCGCACGAGACCAGCGACATGCCCGCCGACTTCGGAATCCACCAACGCTTGAACAATTCGGGTTTGCTCCACGCTTCGAAGACGATGTGCGCCGGGGCATTGAACGTTCGCGTCACGACGAGTTCGCGGTCGGACTTGCGTTCTACGGCGGTGCGGTGCATGGCGGCGGGACTACTTTCTTTTCTTGTGGGCATTTGTCTTCTCCTTGCGTTTCAAGCGCTCGACAATTTTGTCCCGCGTATCGAAGCGCGCGCTCCAGAGTTGGTGGTGCCGCTCGATCCATGCGGCCTCTTCTTCCAGCCGGCGCAGTCCGAGCTTGCAGGTTCGTACGCGTCCGACCTTCTCCGTGGTCACGAGCCCCGCCTGCTCCAGGACGCCGACGTGCTTCTTCATGCCCGTGAGGCTCATGTGAAACCTTCGGGCAAGGTCGGTGATCGAGGCGTCTGAACTCCCGAGCTGCTCCAACACGCCGCGTCGGGTGACATCGGAGAGCGCGGCGAACGTTGTGTCGAGGTGAGTTTGATAGTGAACCATATGGCTCGCTGTAGAGCACGATGGCTCGCTGTAGAGCACGCATGGGCGATTTGCAAACGAATGGTCGGCACCTTAGAGCTGGCGCAAGTTCTGATTTGCCTCTTCGATTTGCACGGGCCGGTGTTCGATGCAATCCGCCAGTTCGAGTTCGGCGCTCTTGGCTATGTCATCGTCGGCCTGTTTCTGTCTGCCTGGGTTCGGCCATGTCGCCGAAGGTCATCTCGCGCGCGGGCAGTATGCGCAAAGCGCGGTCGCCGATGACGCTGACGTAGAGCTCGCGCCCTTCGATGCACTCTTCTGCGATCACATCGAACTCCATGCGCTCCTGGATCATCTTGATGCGCGCGAGAAAGCCGGCTTCGTCGTCGACGATCGACGCCTGCGAAACGCCGCGCGAGGCTTCCTCGGTCAGCGGTTTGACGATGCACGGCAGCTTCAGCCGTTTGGGCAGCCACACCTTGTGGCCGCGATAGAACGTGTGTAACCGCGGCGTGCGCACACAATGGAAGCGCAGGATCTTCTTACACGGCCCCTTGTCGTTGCACAGGAACACGGCGCTCGAACTCGCACCGGCAGCAGCGCGGCCTGGAACGGGATGTTGCGCGCATCGAGCTCGCGATAGAGCTGGGCGATGCGCGCCTGCAGCCACGTTCCCTCGATGCGCAGCGGCAGCTCGCACAGGCGCAACGCGAGCAGTTCGTCCTCGGGAATCGTCGCAAGGTCGATCGGCGGCTTCGCAACCGCATCGATCAGCACCTTCGCGACGTCCTTCGGCGTGGGCATGAAGTTGACCGGTCAGAACCAATCTTGGAATCGAATTCGTTCGTTTCGAGCCTAGCGATTCAACAACGACGTCAGCTTGTCGAGCTGCGCGCGATAGCCGTCCAGCACCTTCGCGGTGACCGCCGCATACTTGTCCGCAGCCTGCCAGTCGCGCGCTTCCAGCGCCTCGCGCACGCCCGGCACGGTTTTCACGCCGTAGCCGGTGAGCAGGCCCGGCGCGTAGATCATGTGCTTGAACCATTCGCGGCCCGACAGGCCGACCGGGTCGGTCAGCGACTGTTCCATACGGCCCATCAATTCGTCGATCTGCGCCGATTGGCCCGCACTCAGCTTGAAGCCGGCGGCGGCACGCGTTGCATAGGCGGCATCGAACGCCTGCGCGCTCGCATGCAGGTTCTTCGCCGCGGCGTCGAGCGGCGCGAAGTCGATCGCCGGCACGTCGGACAGGCGCTCCGGCGGCGCGACCGGGCGCGTCGGATCGGACACCAGCTCGTAAGCATGCGCGTCGAGCAGCGCATGCTGGGCGTCGGCCTTCTTGCGCTCGTCGTCGGCCAGCTTGTGCAGTTGCACGACGTAACGATCGAGCGTCGCACTGAAATCGCCGAAGCGCATCGGCAGCACGTCGGCGGCGGCCGTGCGCAGCACGACGCGGCCAGCGACCTGGGCCAACGCCACTTCGTACTTGAAGCCCGGATCGCCGAAACGGTCGAAATGCTCGAACGAGTCGTAGCGCGAGTGGTAAATGCCGCCGTTATCGTCCTCGCCGCCGAAGCCGAGGTTGATCGAGGCGATGCCGAGATGCTGCAGGAACGCGCTGTAGTCCGACCCGGAACCGAGCGCGCCGATCGGCAGGTCGCCGCCCTTGGCCGCGATTTGCGCGTTTTCCTTCGTTTCCGGCTTCGCGTCGGCATGCTCGGCCGCCACGCGCATCGCGGCGCGGCGGCGATCGAGCACGCTCACCCCTTTCTCCGGATCGGTCACGTCGGCGGCGGCGCGGTTGATCAGATGCTGCAGCGAATGGCTACCTTCGGCCTCGAGAAATCCGCGCGCACTGGTATCCGAATTGAGATACAGCACGGCGTTGCGCTGCAATTCCTTCGCATGCGTCTCCGCCCATTCGGTCGATCCGAGCAGGCCCGGCTCCTCGCCGTCCCAACTCGCGTAGACCAGCGTGCGCTTCGGCTTCCAGCCGGACTTGACCAATGCGCCGATCGCCTTGGCCTCGCCGAGCATCGCCACGGTGCCGGCCAGCGGATCCCACGCGCCGAATACCCAGCCGTCGTGATGATTGCCGCGCACGATCCAGCGGTCGGGCTCCTGCGAGCCCTTGATCGTCGCGATCACGTCGTAGACCGGCTTCCGGGTCCAGTCCGACTTCACGACCATGTGCACCTTGGCCGGACCCGCGCCGAGGTGGTAGGTGAACGGCAGCGCGCCGCGCCAACCGACCGGCGCCACCGGGCCGCCGAGCGCCTTGAGCAGCGGCGTCGCGTCCGCATACGAAATCGGCAACACCGGAATCTTCAGCAGCGTCTTCGCGTCCTTGACCGCGACGTGTTTCGCGCCGGGCACCGACCCGTACCCCGGCGTGGTCGGGTCGCCCGGATAGAGCTGCATCTTCGCCACCGATCCACGCTGCACGCCCTCGGGCGGACGCCAGCCACCCTTGGGATAAGTGTCGCCGACGAAGTAGCCGTCGTCGCGCGGATCGGAATAGATCAGGCAGCCGACCGCACCGTGCTCGTAGGCGAGTTCCGGTTTCAGCCCGCGCCAGCCGCCACCGTAGCGCACGATGGCGATCTTGCCCTTGACGTCGACACCCTGCCGCGCCAGTTCCTTGTAATCGTCCGGCATGCCGTGATTGACGTAGACCAGTTCCGCGGTAATGTCGCCGTCGGCGCCGTAGACGTTGTACGGCGGCAGCGCGCCGGACAAGGCCGAGCTCGCGTCGCCCTCGACCGGCGGCTCGTCCAGCGCGGCCTTGAACGCGGTCGGCGCGACCAGTTCGACCGACACCTGCGTCGGCGTCGGATACAGCACGTCGAAGGTCTCGATGCGCGCATCCCAACCCCATTGCTTGAAAAGCGACAACAGATAGTCGGCATTGGCCTTGTCGTGCGGCGACCCGACCTGGTTCGGTTCCGCCGCCAGACGCTTGAGCCAATCGCGCATTTCGCTCGCGCTCAACTGCGCATCGAAACGCTGTTCGAGCTGCCGCTGCGCCGCCGAACCCACGTCCGTGAATCCGAGCATGGCCGTCTCGCCCTCCCCTTGCGCCGCGGCGGAAGGCGAAGGTGCCCCCGCAACGCAAACCAACATCGACAATGCGACCGACAGCGGACGAAACGCAACCCGACTCATGACGATTCCCGGCTTCGTGGACGAAGCGCGATTGAGAACCTGGATGCTGCGCGCGTCAAGTGCCGCGGGTCGATGCGTGCCGCGCCTTGTTCAATTTGACCTGTCCGATATCGCGCAATACATTGGTCCGGGGCGGAAATCTGAAGTTGTCGTCAATCAGCAAAGTCCACTCTGAAGACTCATGTCGCCGCCGCCTGCGCGTGGCGGTATGTTCGGACTTGCGAAGTTCTGAACATCCACCCCGCGACAGGAGGCAGCCATGTCACTTTACGCAGCCATCGATCTGCATTCCAGCAATAGCGTGCTGGCCGTGATCGACGAAACCGATCGGCCCTTGCGGCAATGCCGCTTACCCAATGAATTGCCGGCAATCCTCAAAACGCTGGAGCCTTTTCGAGAGGAGATTGCCGGTCTGGTTGTCGAATCGACCTACAACTGGTATTGGCTCGTCGATGGCCTGAAGGATCATGGCTATCGTGTGCACTTGGCCAACACCGCGGCCGTGCCGCAGTACGACGGACTCAAGTACAGCGGTGACGAATCCGATGCCCGGCACTTGGCGCATCTGTTGCGTCTGGGGATTCTGCCCGAAGGGTATATCTACCCGCGCGATCAGCGTGCGATTCGCGACCTGCTGCGTCGCCGCTTCCAGTTGGTGCGCATGGCCGTCGGTCTGATGTTGTCGGTGCAATCGAGCTGGGCCAGACATACCGGACAGCGCATCTCGGCCAATGCGGTGCGCCAGCTCTCGGGCGAAGTCATCGAGCGGGCCTTGCCCGATCCGTCGGTGCGCTATGGCGTGCTGGCTCAGTTGCAGGTCTGGTTGCACGTGGAAGAGCAGATTCGGCAGGTGGAAAAGTGGGTCCTCGCCTCGCCCGTCCGCCATAGCGAACAGCGCGTATTGCGTTCGATACCGGGCGTCGGTTCGATTCTGTCCATGACGATCGCGCTGGAAACCGGAGACGTCGCGCGCTTCGCCGAGGTGGGCGACTATGCTTCGTATTGCCGCATGGTCAAGAGTGAGCGCATTTCCAACGGCAAGAAGAAAGGCCACGGCAACCGCAAGTGCGGCAATCGCTACCTGGCTTGGGCATGGATCGAAGCGGCGAACTTTGCCACGCGATTCAGCCCGCCCATCCAGCGCTGGTTCGATCGCAAGGCCAGTCGATGCCATAAGGTCGTCGCCCGCAAGGCCGTAGCGCACAAGCTCGCACGAGCCGGCTACTTCCTGATGCGCGACGGCGGCCGCTTCGACGTGCAGCGCGCGTTCGGATGATCCGATCATGCCGGCGGCGATCCGCTCGCAACGGGGTTGGCGTCCAGCCCGGACTCTGAATAGCGATCCTCGCCGGCGCCCGTGTTGGAGGAAACCGCCCATCGTCCGAGCCCTCTTGGGTTGATCCCCTTCGGGTGAGATCAGGCATCTGTGCGCCGCATCGCGGGCACCTGGACGGCACGATGGCAACCGACGAGTGTTTGGGAGCGCAGCTCAGGGGCGAGAAGCCTTGATCCAGAACGGTGACTGGGCGGAATCCTTCCGCATCCACCCGACAACACCAGGCAGCGGTTCATTCACGACACGGCATTACCGTTCCTCTTCCGCTCTTCCGAGCGGAGTGGATATCTTGTTGCCTATTGACGGAGGCGGCGAAATGGTGACACCGTTTTTGAGTGCGCGTACAAGCTGCAGGACTTCAAGCCGTCGTTGGCCGATGGCCAAGGACTCAACGTCCTTGACGATGAAGGCAGTGAACCGCCCCGGGAACATCGGAGGCTGTTTGGTGTGAGTCACGCCCCCATCGGCATCTCACGTTGTTGCTGTTGCTGATGATATATCGCTTCGGCTTCCGCCGGCGGTCGATGTCCGATCGAGGAGAGCAGCCGGTGATGATTGAACCAGTTCACCCACGTCAGCGTTGCCAGTTCCACCGTTTCGAGGTTCGGCCAGGAACGCCGATGGATGACCTCGGCTTTGTACAGTCCGTTGATCGTCTCGGCCAGCGCATTGTCGTAGGAGTCGCCCACGCTGCCCACCGACGGTTCGATGCCGGCCAGCGCCAGACGTTCGGTATAGCGGATCGATACGTACTGCACACCGCGGTCGGAGTGGTGGATCAAGGCCTGCTGAGCGGGTCGACGATCGTGCAGCGCCTGCTCCAGCGCGTCGAGCACGAAGTCCGTGCGCGCCGAGCGGCTGGGCCGCGTCTTATGGCTTCGTGCAAATCTATGCGTGGTCCTGCATAATGCCCATCATGAAAGGCGTGATCTGGCTCGGCAGCAGCAAGGCAGATTGGGATACGTTCCCGGCGTCCGCGCAGGATCAAGCCGGCTATCAATTGGACAAGGTGCAGCGCGGTGAGGAACCGTCGGACTGGAAGCCCATGTCTACCGTCGGCCCCGGTGTATGCGAACTACGCATCCGTGACGAGGCCGGCGCGTTCCGCGCGATCTACCTTGCGGCACGGCCAGAAGGCGTCTATGTACTGCACGCCTTCCAGAAGAAAACGCGGGCGACCAGCCTGCAAGATATCCGCACCGCGCAAGAACGCTTCAAGTCGATTTCGAGGTAAGTCATGAGCAAAGCCAAACTCGAACCCATCATCGGTCACGTCACGAAGGGCAGCGTGTTTCTCGATCCAGCCTTGTTTGAGCCAGCGCGCGGGGCGGAACTCCACATGCGCGCTGAACTCCTGCGTGGCCTCGAACGTTGGCTCAAGACCGCCGGCACGCAAGCGGCGGCGGCGAAAGTGCTCGGTGTAACGCAGGCGCGCGTTTCTGACATTAAACGCGGCAAGATCAACACATTCAGCCTCGACCTGCTCGTGCGTCTAGCCGCGCGCGCCGGCTTGAAGCCCACGCTGCGGCTGGCGGCCTGAACCGTCACACTGGACTTCCTTGCGCGTGCGTTTGCCCGCGCCCGGCAGCACCTTGCGGTCATTGAAGCGAAGAAACTCGTCCAATTTGGTTTTCCAATCGACCATGAACACCTGTTTGCGGCGCTCAGCCTGATCCTCGGCGAAGTCCAGCCACATCGTGACGATACGATTGAGTTCCCGGATTTCGTCTTCTTGCAAATAGTTCTTGGCAATGGTCACGTCGCCCTTTCGCACCGTCGCGCCAGTCCATGCGGTCAAGCCTGCGTTCGGCAGCCGATGATTGATGCGGCTGGCGATGATTTCCGGGGCGGTCAGGCCCGTAACGGCATAGTGGAGCTTGTTCTGCATGATCTGGAAGAAGCGAGTGGTTTCCGCCAGGGAGGGCCGATAGTCGGCCGCCAGCGTGAACACTTCGCGCACGCGCAGGTGACATGTTTGTGGCAGGTTCCAGAGCCTGCGGCCTTCGTTGAGCACGGCTGTGGCTTCCCGCGACAGATCAAGATCGGCGATGGTGTTGGACATGAAATCGGATTCGAAACGCCCGCAAGCGCCCACTTCCTGTTCCGTGTAGGGAATGAAGTGGTTGACCAGCGACCACGTGCGGTCGTTCCATTCCAGACCATTCGCGCCGGCAGACAAATTGGAGCCGTTGAACAGCATCCAGATCAGGCAATCGGATTTGAATTCGTCGCTCAATTCACGCGCAGGTTGCAAAAACTGATCGCGGTCGTTGAGCCAGGTCGGCTTGACCAAGCGGCGCACGCCGAACATCACGCCAACCTTCCACAGGTTCTCAGGTGTAATGAAATAACCGCCGGCATGTCCAATCGAATGCACGGATGAAAAGAGCGCGGTCATCTTGTTCGTCAGCGAATAGTCGATCTGGCCGAAATCGTCGATGTCGTCGTTCAGATAGTCGTACTGGAACTTGGTCGCCGCCACGCAGGTATGGCTGGCCCGCATCACGTCGATATCGGCCTGATCCAGCGTGCTCATGTAGATGTTGCGATGGTTGGAGTGTTTCACCTCCAGATTGCCGACACCGCAGCACATGTCCCACACGATGTAATTCTGTTGCCAGTTCTTGCCCAATGTGTTCGCGAGCAAGTCGTACGCCTTGTCCACGATGTGCAGCGGCGTGTAGAACGCTCCCTTGAAGCTGACCGCCGCGATGAATTCCTTCTCGTGGCTGTCGAGCTTGTAGACCACGAAATGCGTTTCGATGTAGGGCGCCATCTGCGCCGCCATCGCCTTGTCCACGGCGGAACCCGACTTCGGCCACTTGATCGATTTGTCGGCAAGGATGGGAAGCGCCTTCGCCGTTTCCATGAGCGCGGCTTTTTCGCGGTCGATGACTGCAAGGAACGGGGGAACGTGCTCGCCCTTCTTGCGGGCGTCGCGCACGTAGCAGAGCAACTGCGCGAACATCAGGATCGCAGGCGTCGACGTTTCCTTGGCTTCGAACCAGATTTCGTCGGTTCGGATGTCGATCAGGCCCTTGTTGTATTTCTTCAGCCCGAGCGCCTTGATGTAGGCGTCCTTGACGTCTTCTTCCGTCCTGGCGCTGGCCAGCGCTGCCATCAAGCTCATGTATGCGATGCCTTCGCCAATTGGGATTCCTCAGGAACGGTGTCACCATTTCGCCGCCTCCGTCAATAGGCAACAAGATATCCACTCCGCTCGGAAGAGCGGAAGAGGAACGGTAATGCCGTGTCGTGAATGAACCGCTGCCCGGTGTTGTCGGGTGGATGCGGAAGGATTCCGTCCAGTCACCGTTCTGGATCAAGGCTTCTCGCCCCTGAGCTGCGCTCCCAAACACTCGTCGGTTGCCATCGTGCCGTCCAGGTGCCCGCGATGCGGCGCACAGATGCCTGATCTCACCCGAAGGGGATCAACCCAAGAGGGCTCGGACGATGGGCGGTTTCCTCCAACACGGGCGCCGGCGAGGATCGCTATTCAGAGTCCGGGCTGGACGCCAACCCCGTTGCGAGCGGATCGCCGCCGGCATGATCGGATCATCCGAACGCGCGCTGCACGTCGAAGCGGCCGCCGTCGCGCATCAGGAAGTAGCCGGCTCGTGCGAGCTTGTGCGCTACGGCCTTGCGGGCGACGACCTTATGGCATCGACTGGCCTTGCGATCGAACCAGCGCTGGATGGGCGGGCTGAATCGCGTGGCAAAGTTCGCCGCTTCGATCCATGCCCAAGCCAGGTAGCGATTGCCGCACTTGCGGTTGCCGTGGCCTTTCTTCTTGCCGTTGGAAATGCGCTCACTCTTGACCATGCGGCAATACGAAGCATAGTCGCCCACCTCGGCGAAGCGCGCGACGTCTCCGGTTTCCAGCGCGATCGTCATGGACAGAATCGAACCGACGCCCGGTATCGAACGCAATACGCGCTGTTCGCTATGGCGGACGGGCGAGGCGAGGACCCACTTTTCCACCTGCCGAATCTGCTCTTCCACGTGCAACCAGACCTGCAACTGAGCCAGCACGCCATAGCGCACCGACGGATCGGGCAAGGCCCGCTCGATGACTTCGCCCGAGAGCTGGCGCACCGCATTGGCCGAGATGCGCTGTCCGGTATGTCTGGCCCAGCTCGATTGCACCGACAACATCAGACCGACGGCCATGCGCACCAACTGGAAGCGGCGACGCAGCAGGTCGCGAATCGCACGCTGATCGCGCGGGTAGATATACCCTTCGGGCAGAATCCCCAGACGCAACAGATGCGCCAAGTGCCGGGCATCGGATTCGTCACCGCTGTACTTGAGTCCGTCGTACTGCGGCACGGCCGCGGTGTTGGCCAAGTGCACACGATAGCCATGATCCTTCAGGCCATCGACGAGCCAATACCAGTTGTAGGTCGATTCGACAACCAGACCGGCAATCTCCTCTCGAAAAGGCTCCAGCGTTTTGAGGATTGCCGGCAATTCATTGGGTAAGCGGCATTGCCGCAAGGGCCGATCGGTTTCGTCGATCACGGCCAGCACGCTATTGCTGGAATGCAGATCGATGGCTGCGTAAAGTGACATGGCTGCCTCCTGTCGCGGGGGGGATGTTCAGAACTTCGCAAGTCCGAACATACCGCCACGCGCAGGCGGCGGCGACATGAGTCTTCAGAGTAGCCTTTTGCCGGGGCGCAGATTCAATTCACCGCTTGCTCATAACTCAAATTTCCCCGCCATTCGATGTTCGCGCGCAGGCCAACGCGGACACAGCGCTTCGACTGCCTCCATCAGCGCAATCCACGCCTCGAACGGATCGCGCGCGGGCGCCAACCGGTAAGGAACGCCTGCTTCGCGTACAAGTAACGCGTCCGGCGCGGAATCAGCCATCGATGTCCGTGATGATTTCATCAAGCAGCGTATCGCGATCGAACAGGCGGAAATACCGCGCACTTCGTCCATATTGAGCGAGCGGTGGTTGGCGCGCAACAAGGAGCGGATGTCTTCGATATCCTGGGCGCGCTTCGGGTTGTTGACGTAAGCCTGCAGCCTGAATCCGATCAAGCCTTCGGCAGATACAACGCGCAAGCGCCCGAGTGTGGTTTCTCTTTCCTCTGCACTGTGCAGCAGGTTGGTGGCGCTGGGTCGATGTGCAAAGAGGAAGTCCATTCCCTCGTCCCCACGCAGGTAGTTGGCCGCGTCCTCGCTCCGGTGCAAGCGGCGATAACCGAGGTCGAGCAGGATCGCGTCGAGCGCGTCGGCATCGGCTGCGTCGGCGAGAAAATCCACATCTTGCGTAGCGCGGACGACGTTATGCGCGGCGAGCGCCAAACCGCCAATCAACGCTGGAGGCGTCTTTAGGCGCGTAAATGCGGCCAAAGCTTCCTTGATTTGATCAACGAGGCGCGCCATGAATCACATATTCCGCCGATACTCCCCACCCACCTCATACAACGCATGGCTGATCTGGCCTAGCGAGTAGTACTTCACCGCCTCGATCAGCTGCGCGAACACATTCTTGCGGTCGCGCGCGGTCTGTTGCAACGCGCGCAGACCTTCGGGCATAAAACCGTTGCGGTTGCCGCGATAGGCTTCGATGTTGGCGATCTGCTGCCCCTTCTCTTCTTCCGTCGACCGAATCAGCTCGATCGTGGTGGTGATGTCGCCGCCGTGCTCCTTGGGCAGGAAGGTGTTGACGCCGATCAGCGGCAGGCTGCCGTCGTGTTTCTTGTGCTCGTAGTAGAGGCTTTCTTCCTGGATCTTGCCGCGCTGGTACATGGTGTCCATCGCGCCGAGCACGCCGCCGCGTTCGCTGATGGCCTCGAACTCCTTGTAGACGGCTTCTTCGACGATGTCGGTGAGCTTGTCGATGATGAAGCTGCCCTGCCACGGGTTCTCGCAGAAGTTGAGGCCGAGCTCGCGGTTGATGATGAGCTGGATGGCGACGGCGCGGCGCACGGATTCTTCGGTCGGCGTGGTGATCGCTTCGTCGTAGGCGTTGGTGTGCAGGCTGTTGCAGTTGTCGAACAGCGCGTAGAGCGCCTGCAAGGTGGTGCGGATGTCGTTGAACTGGATTTCCTGCGCGTGCAGCGAACGTCCGCTCGTCTGGATGTGGTACTTCATCATCTGGCTGCGCTCGTTGGCGCCGTAGCGCTCGCGCATGGCGCGCGCCCAGATGCGCCGCGCGACGCGGCCGATGACGCTGTATTCCGGGTCCATGCCGTTGGAGAAGAAGAACGACAGGTTCGGGGCGAAGTCGTCGATGCGCATGCCGCGCGCAAGGTAGTACTCGACGATGGTGAAGCCGTTCGACAGCGTGAACGCGAGCTGCGAGATCGGGTTCGCGCCGGCCTCGGCAATGTGGTAGCCCGAGATCGACACCGAGTAGAAGTTGCGTACCTTGTGGTCGACGAAATACTGCTGGATGTCGCCCATCATGCGCAGGGCGAATTCGGTCGAGAAGATGCAGGTGTTCTGCGCCTGGTCTTCCTTGAGGATGTCGGCCTGCACGGTGCCGCGCACTTGGCCAAGCGTTTCCGCCTTGATGCGTGCGTAGGTTTCGGTATCGACGAGTTGGTCGCCGGTGACGCCGAGCAGGCCCAGACCAAGGCCATTGTTTCCGGCCGGCAGGTCGCCGCCGTAGGTCGGGCGCGTCTTGCCTTGGTAGAGTTCGGCGATTCTCTTTTCTGCTTCGGCCCAGCGCGCGGCATCGGCCTTGAGGTATTTCTCGACCTGCTGGTCGATCGCGGTGTTCATGAACATCGCGAGGATGATCGGCGCGGGGCCGTTGATCGTCATCGACACCGAGGTGCTCGGCGCGGCCAGGTCGAAGCCGGAGTACAGCTTCTTCATGTCGTCGAGCGTGGGGATGTTGACGCCCGAGTTGCCGATCTTGCCGTAGATGTCGGGGCGCCGATGCGGGTCTTCGCCGTACAGCGTGACCGAGTCGAACGCGGTGGAGAGGCGCGTCGCCTTCTGCCCCTGCGAAAGATAGTGGAAGCGACGGTTGGTGCGCTCGGGCGTGCCCTCGCCCGCGAACATGCGCAGCGGGTCCTCAAAGGTGCGCCGGTACGGGTAGATGCCGCCCGTGTACGGATACGCGCCGGACAGGTTTTCCTTCATCAGGAAGGTGACGAGTTCGCCCCAGCTCTTGTAGGTCGGCGCGGCAACCTTCGGCACTTTCTGGTGCGAGAGCGATTCGACGTAGTTGTCGCCGTCGACCGGCTTGCCGCGCACGAGATAGGTGTAGTGCTCGTCGGTGATCGACTTCAGTCGCGCGGGCCATTCGCGCAGCAGGTTGATCGCGTCGCTGCTGAGCGCCTTGATCGCGTCGTTGTAGTGCTGGCGCAGCGGGACGAGCGCGTGGTCGCTCGGCTCCCCTTCTCCCACCGGGAGAAGCCGCGTCACTAAAGCGCCGGATGAGGGAAGAGCCTCGCCCGTTTGGTGTGGAATGGCATCTTGCGAGGCCCTTCCCTCATCCGCCCTTCGGGCACCTTCTCCCGGAGGGAGAAGGGAATCAGGAGCATAGAGATCGAGCGCCTTCGGCAGATGTGGGTCGCCGAGTTCCTTGAGCGCGGTCCACAACGCCTGTGCGCGGTCGGCGATTTCGGCTTGGCGTACGATCTGCATGTTGATGCCGCGGCCACCTTCGGCAATTTCGGCGAGGTAACGCACGCGCGCACCGGGAATCAGCACGGTCGCGCGCGGTTCTTTGAGCGAGGTGTCGAGTTGCGGAGCGAAGTCGCAATGCTTCGAGGCGATGCCCGGCAGCTTCTCGCGCAGCAGACGGCACAGGTTGACGAACATCCAGGTCACGCCCGGGTCGTTGAACTGGCTGGCGATGGTCGGGTAGACGGGCACGTCCTCGTCTTTCAACTGGAACGCGACGCGGTTGCGCTTCCACTGCTTGCGCACGTCGCGCAGCGCATCCTCGGCGCCGCGCTTGTCGTACTTGTTGAGCACGACGAGTTCGGCGAAGTCGAGCATGTCGATCTTCTCGAGCTGGCTCGCCGCGCCGTAGTCGCTGGTCATCACGTAGATCGGGAAATCGACGAGATCGACGATCTCCGAATCGGACTGGCCGATGCCCGCGGTCTCGACGATGACGAGGTCGTAGCCCTGCCCTTTGAGGAACGCGATGCTGTCCTTGAGCACGGCGCTGGTCGCGGCGTGCTGGCGGCGCGTGGCCATCGAGCGCATGAACACGCGCCTGGAGCGCAGCGAGTTCATGCGGATGCGGTCGCCGAGCAGCGCGCCGCCCGACCTGCGCCGCGTCGGATCGACCGCGAGCACGGCGATGCGCATCTGCGGGAACGCATGCAGGAAGCGCAGCACGAGCTCGTCCACCGCGCTCGACTTGCCGGCGCCACCGGTGCCGGTGATGCCGACGACGGGCGTCTTGCCGCCGGCGAGCTGCCACTCCTTGCGCAGGCGCGCGAGTTCGGCTTCGTCGTGGCGGCCTTCCTCGATCGCGGTCAGCGCGTGGCCGACGGCGATCTCATCGTCAATCGCGACCTTGGCCTTCACGGTTGCGTGCGCCTCGGCCTCGCCGCTCAGGCGCGCGTCTGCGGCCTTGCGCGCACGCGCGACCACGTCCTCGATCATGTGGACGAGGCCCAGGTGCATGCCGTCGTTCGGATGATAGATGCGCTCGACGCCGTAGGCCTGCAGCTCGGCGATTTCCTCGGGCGTGATCGTGCCGCCGCCGCCGCCGAACACCTTGATGTGCGACGCGCCGCGTTCCTTGAGCATGTCGACCATGTACTTGAAGTACTCGACGTGGCCGCCCTGGTAGCTCGACAGCGCGATCGCGTCGGCATCTTCCTGCAGCGCCGCGCGCACCACGTCCTCGACGCTGCGGTTGTGGCCGAGATGGATGACTTCCGCGCCCTGCGCCTGGATCAGGCGGCGCATGATGTTGATCGCCGCGTCGTGGCCGTCGAACAGGCTCGCCGCGGTGACGAAGCGCAAGGGCGCGCGATCGGGCGAAGAAACGGTGTCCCGGATGGAGGTTGCTGCGGTGTTCATGACGAGATGCCTTTACGACTTCACACGCCGTATCTTCTCAACGCGCGGCCTCGAACTCGACCAACGGCGCCTTCTCGGCCACGAGATCGCCGACCCGGCACAACAGCTTCGCCACCGTGCCGTTCGACGGCGCGCTGATGGTGTATTCCATCTTCATCGCCTCCATCACCAGGAGCGGCGCGCCCTTGTCGACCTTGGCGCCATCGGCCACCGCCACGGCGATGATGCGGCCGGGCATCGGCGCAACGAGGCCGCCGTGGGCTTCGCCGTCGCCGCCGGCATGCGCCAGACGGTCGACCGGAGCGAGCACGGCGTTGCCGGTTGCGGTGAACACGTGCAGCGCGCCCGATTCGTCCGCGACGACGTCGGCGTCGAACTGCCGCCCGTCAAGCCGGCAACGCAAGGCATCGCGACCGCGGCGGATCGCGGCCGCGACGCCGTCGATCCGGTACGTGCCGTCCGCATCGTAGACGACTTCCACGCCGTGCGTCGCACCGTCCGGCGCGAGGAATTCGATCCGGCGGGTGGCAGCCCCGTTGATGCGCCAGCCATCCGGCCTGCCCCAGGGGCTGTGCGGATCCGCCGAACCCGCCGTCGACGCGACGGCAGCCTGCGCCTGCGCGTGCAGCGTCCACAACGCGGCGGCCGGCACGGCGTCGGGCGGCAGCGCATCGACCGCGACGAGCGCATCCAGCTCGCGCCCGATCAGGCCAGTGTCGAAACCGCCGGCGCGGAATTCGGCGTGGTCGATCAGCCTGGACAAGAATCCGAGGTTGTTGCCGACGCCGACGATGCGGAATTCGTGCAGCGCGCGCAGCATGCGTTCGACCGCCTCGTCGCGATCGTCGCCGTGGACGATCAGCTTGGCGATCATCGGGTCGTAGTACGGACTGATCGCGTCGCCTTGTTCGACCCCGCTGTCGATGCGTACCTGCGCTGTCGGCCTGGGCATGTGCAGGTAGCGCAGCGTGCCGATCGACGGCAGAAAGCCCTTTTCCGGCTGCTCGGCATAGATGCGCACTTCGATCGCATGGCCGCGCAGCGGAATCCCGCTCTGGGGCAACTGCAACGGTTCGCCCGCGGCGACGCGCAACTGCCATTCGACCAGGTCCTGCCCGGTGATCATCTCGGTGACCGGATGCTCGACTTGCAGGCGCGTGTTCATCTCCATGAAATAGAACGTTCCATCGTGGTCGACGATGAATTCCACCGTGCCGGCGCCGACATAGCCGACCGCCTTCGTGGCGTCCACCGCGGCCTTGCCGATGGCATGGCGGAAGTCGTCGCCGATGCCCGGCGCGGGCGCTTCCTCGACGACTTTCTGGTGGCGGCGCTGCGCGGAACAATCGCGTTCGTGCAAGTGCACGACGTTGCCGTGCGCATCGCCGAACACCTGCACTTCGATGTGGCGGGGGCGCTGCAGGTATTTCTCGATCAGGACGCGGTCGTCGCCGAAGCTCGCTTTGGCCTCGCGCTGGCACGAGGCGAGTGCCGCCTCGAATCCCGCTCCGCTGTCGACCACGCGCATGCCCTTGCCGCCGCCGCCGGCCGATGCCTTGATCAGCACCGGGTAACCGATGCGATCGGCTTCTGCGCGCAGGCGCGCCGACGTCTGTTCCTCGCCGTGATAGCCGGGCACCAGCGGCACGCCGGCGTTTCCCATCAAGGCCTTCGCCGCGGACTTGGAACCCATCGCGCGGATCGCGGCCACCGGCGGTCCGATGAAGACGATACCGGCCGCGGCGCAGGCTTCGGCGAATCCTTCGTTCTCGGACAGGAAGCCGTACCCGGGATGGATCGCCTGCGCACCGGCGGCCTTCGCCGCGGCGACGACCTTGTCGGCGCGAAGATAGCTTTCGGCGGATGCGGCCGGGCCGATGCACACCGCTTCGTCGGCCAGCCGTACGTGGCGCGCATCGACGTCCGCTTCGGAATACACCGCGACCGTGGCCACGCCGAGACGGCGGCAGGTGGCGATGATGCGGCAGGCGATTTCGCCGCGGTTCGCGATCAGGATCTTGTCGAACATGTCTTCCTCACATGCGGAATACCCCGAACCGCGTCGGCTCGATCGGCGCGTTGAGCGCCGCCGACAGGCCCAGCCCCAACAGCCGCCGCGTCTGCGCGGGATCGACGATGCCGTCGTCCCATAGCCGCGCCGTGGCGTAGTACGGATCGGACTGCCGTTCGAACTGCGCGCGCGTCGGCGCCTTGAACGTATCTTCTTCCTCGGCGCTCCACGCCTCGCCCTGCGCCTCCAGCGCATCGCGGCGCACCGTGGCGAGCACGCTCGCCGCCTGCTCGCCGCCCATCACCGAAATGCGCGAGTTCGGCCAGCTCCACAGGAAACGCGGCGAATACGCACGCCCGCACATGCCGTAGTTGCCCGCGCCATAAGAGCCGCCGATCAGCACGGTGAATTTCGGCACCGCCGTCGTCGCCACGGCCGTGACCAGCTTGGCTCCGTCCTTGGCGATGCCGCCGTTCTCGTACTTGCGGCCGACCATGAAGCCGGTGATGTTCTGCAGAAACAGCAGGGGGATGCCGCGCTGGCTGCACAGTTCGACGAAGTGCGCGCCCTTGAGCGCGCTTTCGGAAAACAGGATGCCGTTGTTGGCGACGATGCCGACCGGATAACCGTGGATGTGGGCGAATCCGGTCACCAGCGTATTGCCGTAGCGCGACTTGAACTCGTCCAGCCGCGAGCCGTCGACGATGCGTGCGATCACCTCGCGCACGTCGTAGGGCCGGCGCGTGTCGGACGGAATCACGCCGTACAGTTCGCGCGGGTCGTAGCGCGGTTCCTCGGGCGATTGCAGGGCGACGTTCGCCGCGCTGCGCGGGCCGAGGTTGGAGACGATGCGTCGCACCAGCGACAACGCATGATGATCGTTCTCGGCCAGATGATCGGCCACGCCCGAAATGCGCGTGTGCACGTCGGCGCCGCCGAGGTCCTCGGCGCTCACCACTTCGCCGGTGGCCGCCTTCACCAGCGGCGGGCCGCCGAGGAAAATCGTGCCCTGCTCCTTCACGATCACCGTCTCGTCGCTCATCGCCGGCACGTAGGCGCCGCCGGCGGTGCAACTGCCCATCACGCAGGCGATCTGCGCGATGCCTCGCGCGGAAAGATTGGCCTGGTTGAAAAAAATGCGCCCGAAGTGCTCCTTGTCCGCAAACACCTGGTCCTGCATCGGCAGGAAGGCGCCGCCGGAATCGACCAGATAGACGCACGGCAGGCGATTCTGCAACGCGATCTCCTGCGCGCGCAGATGCTTCTTCACGGTGATCGGATAGTACGTGCCGCCTTTCACCGTCGCGTCGTTAGCGACGATCACGCATTCGCGTCCCTGCACGCGGCCGATGCCGGCGACCACGCCCGCGCACGGCACCTGGTCGTCGTACATGCCGAACGCCGCGAGCGGCGAAAATTCGAGGAACGGCGCGCCCGGATCGATCAGCGTATCGATGCGCTCGCGCGCCAGCAGCTTGCCGCGCGAGGTGTGCCTGACCCGAGCCGCCTCGCTGCCGCCCAGCGCGACCTGTGTCGTGCGTTCGCGCAACGTCTCGACCTGAGCTTGCAGCGCATCGCGATTGGCCTGGAATTCAGGTGAATCGACGCGCAGCTTCGAGGCGATCACGCTCATGGATTTGTCCGGTGTGCCGATTCGACCCCGCGCATCATGCCGCTTCCGCGGACAATTCGCGACCGTTCACGCAAGCTCCGGACCCACGAGCCGGATGCGCAGTTCCTTCGGCAGGGCGAAGGTGACGTTTTCGGGGTCGCCCGAGAGTTCCGCCGCCTGCGTTCCGCCCCATTCGCGCAGGCGCGCGACGACGCCCTGGACCAGGCCTTCGGGCGCGGATGCGCCGGCGGTGACGCCGATGCGCGACTTGCCGTCGAGCCAGGCGCGGTCGATGTCGTCGGCGCCGTCGATCAGGTAGGCCGGCACGCCCTGTTTCTGCGCGAGTTCGCGCAGGCGGTTGGAGTTGGAACTGTTCGGCGAGCCGACGACGAGGACGAGATCGCACTGCTGACCGAGCTTGCGCACCGCGTCCTGGCGGTTCTGCGTGGCGTAGCAGATGTCGTCGTGCCTGGGTCCGACGATGGCGGGGAAATGCGCGCGCAGCGCGTCGATGACGGCCTTGGTGTCGTCGACCGACAACGTGGTCTGGGTGACGTAGGCGATCTGCTCGGGATTCTTCCGCCTGAGCGTGGCCACGTCCTCCGGCGTTTCGACGAGATGGATTTCGCCGCTCGCGCCGGCCCTGTCCCATTGCCCGAGCGTGCCTTCGACCTCGGGATGCCCGGCATGGCCGATCAGCACGACGTCGAATCCGCTCTTCGCATAACGCGCCACCTCGATGTGCACCTTGGTCACGAGCGGGCAGGTCGCATCGAACACGCGCAGGTCGCGTACGGCGGCTTCGGTGCGCACCTTCTGCGAGACGCCGTGCGCGCTGAAGATCACGGTAGCGCCGTCGGGCACCTCGGCGATCTCGTCGACGAAGACCGCGCCTCGCGCGCGCAGGCCGTCGACGACGAACTTGTTGTGCACGACCTCGTGACGCACGTAGATCGGCGCGCCGAACGCTTCGAGCGCGCGCTCGACGATCTCGATCGCGCGGTCGACGCCGGCGCAGAAACCGCGGGGGTTGGCGAGGAGGATTTGCATGGCGCGATTATCGCATTTTCTTCCCTTCCCCCTCCGGGGGAAGGTGGCGCGAAGCGCCGGATGAGGGAAAAGCACTGCAATTCCGGAAGACACCGCAAACACGCAAGGCTTTTCCCTCATCCGCCCTTCAGGCACCTTCTCCCGGTGGGAGAAGGGAAGAAGTCCTACGATTTTTTCGTGGCAAACAATCCAAACCCTATCAGCAGCACCGCGCCGACGGTGATCGCCGAGTCGGCGACGTTGAACGCGGGGAAATGCGCATCGCGCCAATACACGTCGATGAAGTCCGTAACCTGACCGAAGCGCACGCGGTCGATCAGATTGCCTAGCGCGCCGCCGACGACGAGCGACAGCGGCAGCGCGTTGCGCCAGTCGCCGCGCGGAATCGTCGCAAGCCAACGCACGAGCACGCCGCTGACGACGACCGCGAGTGCGCTGAACAGCCAGCGTTGCGGACCCGGGCCGACATCCAGAAAACTGAACGCTGCGCCGGTGTTGAACGCGAGCGTCCAGTTGAGCAGGCCTGGAATCACCGCATGGGGTTGCAACGGCTGCAACTCCGCGAGCACGATCGCCTTGGTCGCTTGGTCGAGCGCGATCAAAAGCAAGGAAAGCAGCAGCCATGGCAATCCGCTGGCCTTCCACGACACGGGTTTGTCCATCAGAAATACCGCCGCTGCTCGCCCGGAGCATCCGGCAGATTGGAGACGCAGCGGCCGCAGATTTCCGGGTGCTCGGGATAGACGCCGACATCGGGCCGGCGATGCCAGCAGCGAATGCACTTCTTCCTGTCGGCGACCTTCGCTGAAATCCACAATGCCGCCGGCTCCGATCCGGCTCCTGCCACGTCCACCTTCTGCGCATTCGCCGGGGCGCTCTTCTCGTCGGCGAGAAGCAGGCCCGAGGTGATGAAGAAGAAGCGCAGTTCGTCGGCGACCGGCGCGAGGCGCGCATGCAGCGCCGCGTCGGCATGCAGGGTGACGTCGGCTTCGAGCGCCGCGCCGATCTCGCCCGCGTTGCGCATGCCTTCGAGCAGTTTGGCGACGGCCGCGCGGATCGTCAGCAGGTCGTTCCAGAACGCGCGCTGCTCCGGTTTGCCCTGCGCGGCGGCGAGGCCGTCGTAGAACGTCTCGAACAACACCGACGCATCGCGCTTGCCGGGAATCAGCGGCCAGATTTCCTCCGCAGTGAACGAGAGGATCGGCGCGAGCCAGTGCACCATCGCCTCGACGATGCGGTACATCGCGCTCTGCGCGCTGCGCCGGCCGAGGCTGTCGGCCTGCATCGTGTAGAGGCGGTCCTTGGTGATGTCGAGATAGAGCGAGCCCATCTCGTTCGTGCAGAAGTTCTGCACGCGTTGCACGACCTCGGGGAAGTCGTAGCGCGCATACGCGGCGATCACCGCCTGCTGCGTGTCGTGGGCCTGCTGCACGGCCCACTGATCGAGCAGCAGCGATTTCTCAACCGGCACCAAGTCCTTCGCCGGATCGAAGCCATGCAGATTGCCGAGCAGGAAGCGCGCGGTGTTGCGGATGCGGCGGTACGCATCGGCGACGCGCTTCAAGATCTCGTCCGACAGCGCCATCTCGTTGCGGTAGTCGGCCGAGGCGATCCACAGGCGCAGGATGTCCGCGCCGTAGTTCTTCATCACGTCCTGCGGTTCGATGCCGTTGCCGAGCGACTTCGACATCTTGCGGCCCTGCGCATCGACGGTGAAGCCGTGCGTGAGCACTTCGTCGTACGGCGCCTTGCCGTGCATCGCGACGCTTGTCAACAGCGAGGAATGGAACCAGCCGCGGTGCTGGTCCGAGCCTTCGAGATACATCACCTTGTCGCCGGGCTGGCGCGCGAGTTCGGGGCGCTGGTCGAGTACGCAGTAGTGCGTCGTGCCCGAGTCGAACCAGACGTCGAGGATGTCGGTGACCTTGTCGTACTGCTCGGCCTCGTCGCCGAGCAGTTCGCGTGCGTCGAGCGCATACCACGCGTCGGCGCCCGCCTTCTCGACGCGCTGCGCCACCTGCTCCATCAGCTCGACGCTGCGCGGATGCGGCTCGCCCGTGGACTTGTGGATGAACAGCGCGATCGGCACGCCCCAGGTGCGCTGGCGCGAGATGCACCAGTCCGGACGGCCGGCGATCATGCCGTAGATGCGCTCTTCGCCCCAGGCCGGATACCAGTCGACGTCGTCGCGGATCGCCTTGAGCGCATCGGCGCGCAGGCCTTTCGTCTCCATGCCGATGAACCACTGCGGCGTGGCGCGGAACACCACCGGCGTGCGATGCCGCCAGCAATGCGGATAACTGTGCGTGATCTTTTCGGCGGCGAGCAGATGACCGTTCTCGCGCAGCAGGTCGACGATCGCGTCGTTGGCCTTCCAGATGAACTGGCCGGCGAACAGTTCCGTGTCCGGCGTGTAGACGCCGTTCGGACCGAGCGGATTGACGCCGGCGATGCCGTACTCGCGCGCCACGACGAAGTCCTCCATGCCGTGGCTCGGCGCGGTGTGCACGGCGCCCGTGCCGTCTTCGGTGGTGACGTGGTCGCCGCAGATGATCGCGATTTCGCGGTCGTAGAACGGATGCTTCAAGCCCCTCTCCCGACGGGAGAGGGGTTGGGGTGAGGGAAGAGCCTCACCCGTTTGATGCGAAATTGCATCATGCGAAGCTCTTCCCTCATCCGCCCTTCGGGCACCTTCTCCCGGGGGGAGAAGGGATTCCAGTCCGGCGCCCTTGATGTGGCCAAGCGCGACGGGATTTTCGAGACCGTAACGCTTGGCGATTTTTTCCAGCAGCAGCTCCGCGACGACGAGCAGTACGCGCTGGCCGTTCCGCGCCGGGCCTTCGATCAGCACGTAGTCGATGTCCGGGCCGAGCGTGACCGCGACGCTGGCCGGCAGCGTCCACGGCGTCGTCGTCCAGATCGGCACGGCGACGATGTCGCCGTCGTTCACGGTCACGCCGAACTTCGCCGCGAGCGCCTTCGGATCGAGCGCGTCGTAGGCGACATCGATCGCCCACGACTGCTTGTCCTGATATTCGATCTCGGCCTCGGCCAGCGCCGAGCCGCAGTCGAAGCACCAGTACACAGGTTTTTCGCCGCGCACGAGATGGCCGTTCGCGATCACCTTCGCCAACGCGCGGATTTCGTCGGCTTCGAACTTGAACGCCAGCGTCTCGTACGGACGGCTCCAGTCGCCGAGCACGCCGAGGCGTTTGAAGTCGGTGCGCTGCAGATCGATCTGCTTGGTCGCGTATTCGCGGCAGAGCTTGCGGAATTCGGCCGCATCGACCTTGACGCCGACCTTGCCGACCTTCTTCTCGACCGCGACTTCGATCGGCAAGCCGTGGCAGTCCCAGCCCGGCACGTACGGCGCGCGCAGGCCGGCCATGAGCTTGGACTTGACCACGATGTCCTTGAGGATCTTGTTGACCGCGTGACCGAGATGGATCGCGCCGTTCGCGTACGGCGGACCGTCGTGCAGGATGAAGGCGCGCTCGCGCCCGGCGGTGCGAATCTGGATCTCGTTGTAGCGGTCGACCTTCTCCCATTCGGCGAGCATCGCCGGCTCGCGCTTGGCAAGATCGGCCTTCATCGCGAAATCGGTCTGCGGCAGGTTGATCGTGGACTTGTAGTCGATACTCACTTCTTCACTCCGGTCGCCGTCGTGCGACTCTAAAGTTGTGCCATTCCGGCAGGACTGCCGGAATGACGAGCAAAGGCGCTCATCGCGCCACGCCCAGAATCTCCCGCGCCTGTGCCGCATCGCGATCGATCTGCTTCACCATCGCGTCGAGGTCGGCGAACTTTTCCTCGTCGCGCAATTTTTCCACAAATTCCACTTGTATACGACGACCGTACAGGTCGCCGTCGAAATCGAACACGTACGCCTCGAGCAGCGGCTCCCTGCCGTTCACGGTGGGCCGCACGCCGAGGCTGGCCACGCCCGGATGCACCGAATCATCGATGCCATGCACTTTCACCGCGAAGATGCCGTCCACCGGCGACACGCGCCGACCGAGCCGGATGTTCGCGGTCGGATAGCCGAGCTTGCGCCCGAGTTGCTGGCCGCGCACGACATGGCCGCCGATCGCGAACGGCCGGCCGAGCCAGCGCGCCGCGAGCGCGAAACTGCCGCCGGCAAGCGCCTCGCGGATCGCCGAGCTCGAAATGCGCTCGCCCTCGATCACGACCGGCTCGAGCGCATGCGCCGTGAAACCGTGCTCGCGACCGAGACGCCGCAACAGATCGACATCGCCGCCACGCGCATGGCCGAAGCGGAAGCCCTCGCCGACCCAGACCTCGCGCGCGTTGAGTCGGCGCACGAGCACGCGTTCGACGAATTCCTGCGCACTCATCGCCGCGAGCACGGCGTTGAATCGCAGCAGCAGCGCACGATCGACCTGAGCATCGCGAAACTGCTCGATCTTCTCGCGCACGTTGCTCAGCCGCGGCACCGGCCGCCCATGCGCGAAGAACTCGCGCGGCAGCGGTTCGAAACTGGTGACGACTGCATCGAGATTCAACTCGCGCGCCCGTTCGCGCACGCGCGCTAGCACGGCGCGATGGCCCAGATGGACACCATCGAACGCACCGATACAGACGACACTGCCTCGCGCGGCGACAGGGCCGCCGACGATATCCCGGAACAACATACGCATCACGCGATTATAGCGAAGAATGCTGCGACGCCGCCGGTTAGGCCTTTGCCCGTCATTCCGGCTTTCGCCGGAATGACGGGCAAAAACTCAATGCGCGCGCAAATCACGCAAGCGCAGCCCGCCGACGTAAAGCACCGCCACGTAGACTCCACCTGCCACGGCGATGATCGTGCCGAGCCGCCAAGTGCGCTGGACCACACTCGCCGCGCTCCACTCGGGCCAGATCGCCAAGCCCGCCAAGATCACAGCGACCATCGATGCACAGGCCACTGCGAGCCGCAGCAGATGCCTGCCCCAGCCCGGCTCGCGCCGATAGACCGCTTCTCGGCGCAGCGCGCGCCACAGCAGCAGCAGGTTCAGATAGCTCGCCAGACTCGACGCCAGCGCGACCGCCACGTGCAGGCCGCGCACGTTCGCGATGCGCGCAAGCAGGCCGTCGTCCGGCGTCTCCGCGCCGCGCCAGAGCAGATACAAAGCGCCGACCAGCAGCACGTTGAGCCCCATGTTCGCGACCATCGCAGCGATGCCTGCACGCACCGGCGTCTTCGTGTCCTGGCGCGCGTAGAACGCCGGCACGAGCACCTTGACCAGGGCGAACGCCGGCAGGCCGACGCTCAGCGCGGACAGGCTCAAGCTCACCATGTCCGCATCGCTCGCGGTGAAGCGGCCGCGCTGGAACAGCGTCGCGACGATCGGCTTGCCGAGCATGACCAGGCCGAGCATCGCCGGAACGGCGATCAGCAGCGTCGTGTGCAGCCCCCAGTCGAGCGTGCGCGAAAATCCTTCGTGGTCGGTGTTGACGTGATGACGCGAAAGGCTCGGCAGGATCACCGTGCCGAGCGCGACGCCGAAGATGCCGAGCGGCAGTTCGAGCAGGCGGTCGCCCGTCTGCAGCCAGGTCTGCGAGCCCGTGATCAGCAGCGAGGCGATCACCGTATCGAGCAGCAGGTTGACCTGCGCGACCGACGAGCCGAACAGGGTCGGGATCATCAGGCGCATGATCCGCCGCACCTCGGGATGCGACCAGCCCCAGCTTGGCCACGCGAGCAGATCGAGCCGGTGCAACGCGGGAAACTGGAACAGCAGTTGCAGGATGCCGGCGAGCAGGATGGACCAGGCCAACGCCTCGATCGGCACCTCGAAGTATCGGCTCCACCACAGCGCGCCGGCGATCATGCACAGGTTGAGAATCACCGGCGTAAGCGCCGGCAGCGCGAAGCGGTGGAAGCTGTTGAGCACGCCGCCGGCAAGCGCGGTCAGCGAGACGAACAGCAGGAACGGGAAGGTGATGCGCAGCAGGTCCGAGGTCAGGCGCGCCTTCTCCGGCGCGTCGAGCGCACCGAACGAGAACAGCGCGGCGACCTGGTCCGAGCCGAGCACCCCGAGCGCCGTGACGATCAGCAACACGCCGCCGAGCGTGCCGCCGGTCTTCGCCACGAGCGTCTTCAGTTCCGCGTGCGAACGTTTTTCCTTGACCTCGGTAAACACCGGCACGAAGGCCGTGCTGAACGAGCCTTCGGCGAACAGCCGGCGCATGAAGTTCGGGATGCGGAAAGCGACCCAGAACGCGTCGGTCATCCAGCTCACGCCGAACACGGCGCTGATCGACTGGTCGCGCACGAGACCGAGGATGCGCGAGACGAACGTCATCGCGCTGAACGAGAACATCGAACGCAGCAGGCTGGGGGTTTTCATGCCTTGCTCCCCTTCTCCCACCGGGAGAAGGTGCCCGCAGGGCGGATGAGGGAAGAGCCTCGCATGAAACATCGCCGCCCCACCGCGCGACGCGCTTGCCTCATCCGGCGCTTCGCGCCACCTTCTCCCGGCGGGAGAAGGGAAGAAACGTTGACGCAACTCCTCGCAACGCTTACAATTCCGCCCCTTTTTCCACCCCCGATTCCCGCGTCGTCCGCGTCGGACAGCGCCACAACTACCGGAGTTTTACCTTGGCCAACATCAAATCCGCGAAGAAGCGTGCGCGCCAGGCCGTCCAGCGCAACGCCCGCAATTCCAGCGCGCGTTCCGCGCTGCGCACCGCCGTCAAGAAGGTCGTCAACGCGATCGCCGCGAAAGACAAGGCCGCCGCCGAGGCGGCCTACAAGACCGCCGAACCGATCCTCGACCGCGAGTCGAGCCGCGGCCTGATCCACAAGAACAAGGCCGCGCGCCACAAGAGCCGCCTGAGCGCGCACATCAAGGCGCTGGCCTGAGTTCTTCGATCGATGCCTCGCGAAAAAGCCGGCCGACGCCGGCTTTTTTGTTGCGCGGGGGCGCACGTCATCGCACCCGCCCCATTCGTCATTCCAGCGAAAGCTGGAATGACGGCAAGAGCAAGAGCCGGGCGCGATGAATCGCGCCCCTACGGAATCAATGCGCCTGCGATCTGCGCTCACGCGTCCTCGCTCCGCAACTCCTCCGCGGCCTCGGCCCTGAGGCGGTCGAAGAAGTCCTGGATCTTCAACGCGACTTCCCAGGTGCCCTCGCGCGCGATCGCGGAGACGAGAAACCACGGCTGCTTCCATTTGAGCTTTTTTACCAGCGCTTCGGCGAACGTCTGGCGCTCGTCTTCGGGGATCAGGTCGGCCTTGTTGAACACGAGCCAGCGTGGACGTTCGAGCAATTCCTCGTCGAACTTCTCCAGTTCCGCTTCGATGGCACGCACCTGCTCGACCGGATCGGTCTCTTCGTCGAGTGGCGCGATGTCGACCAGATGCAGCAGCAGGCGCGTGCGCGAGACATGCTTGAGGAACTGGACGCCAAGGCCGGCGCCGTCCGCCGCGCCTTCGATCAGGCCCGGGATGTCGGCGATGACGAAGCTCTGGTCGGTGCCAATGCGCACCACGCCGAGATGCGGTTGCAGGGTCGTGAACGGGTAATCGGCCACGCGCGGTGTCGCCGCGGAAACCGCACGGATGAACGTCGATTTGCCCGCGTTCGGGAAACCGAGCAGGCCGACGTCGGCGAGCACCTTCAGCTCTAGGCGCAGTTCGCGGGTTTCGCCCTCGGTGCCCGGCGTCGCCTTGCGCGGCGCACGGTTGGTCGAGCTCTTGAAGTTGACGTTACCGGCGCCGCCGCGGCCGCCTTGGGCGACCTTGATGACTTGGCCGTGATGGGTCAGATCGCCGATCGTCTCCTCGGTATCGACGTTGATCACCGCCGTGCCGACCGGCACGCGGATGATCCTGTCCTCGCCCGCCTTGCCGGCCATCTGCCGGCCCATGCCGTTTTCGCCGCGCTGGGCGCGGAACGTGCGCTCATGACGGAAGTCGACCAGCGTATTGAGACCCTCGTCGGCGACGAGGAACACGCTGCCGCCATCCCCGCCGTTGCCGCCATCGGGACCGCCGAACGGGATGAATTTTTCGCGCCGGAAACTCACGCAGCCGCTGCCGCCGTTGCCGGCATGAACGGTAATTTCAGCTTCGTCGACGAATTTCATGGGATGGAGCCGGGAATCGAGAATGGGGAATCGGAAATCGTCAAGGACGGGTTCCGGGAATCGACGATCCAATGGCAACGGACGCCGCTTTTGATTCTAACGATTCCCGATTCTCGTCTACCCAAAAACAAAGCCCGGCGCGAGGCCGGGCTCTGTCGAATCGCTGACGCGCGAGGCTCAGCCCGCGACGACGCTGACCGTGCGGCGGCTCCTCGCCCCCTTGACCGCAAAGTCGACCTTGCCGTCCACGAGCGCGAACAGCGTGTGGTCTCGGCCGATGCCGACACCGGCGCCCGGATGGAACTGGGTGCCGCGCTGGCGCACGATGATGTTGCCAGCTTCGACGGCCTGGCCGCCGTAGATCTTCACGCCGAGGTACTTCGGGTTCGAGTCGCGGCCGTTACGGGTACTGCCGCCTGCCTTTTTATGTGCCATGACTGATAACTCCTCTTAACCCGAAATGCCGGTGATTTCGATTTCGGTGTAATGCTGCCGGTGACCTTGCTGCTTCATGTGGTGCTTGCGGCGGCGGAACTTGATGATGCGGACCTTGTCGAGACGGCCGTGCTTGACGACCTTGGCCGCGACCGAGGCACCGCTGACGGTCGGCGCACCGACCTGGATGCCGTCGCCCGAACCGACGAGCAGGACCTGGTCGAAATTGACCGCGGCGCCGACGTCGGCCTCGAGTTTTTCCACGCGCAGGGTTTCTCCCTGCGCGACGCGGTATTGCTTACCGCCGGTGACGATGACTGCGTACATTGGGCATTCCTCTGTAGTTATTCTGGCTTCTGCCGTGCAAAGACAGCCGCTAAGTTTAACCTTTTCAGAGGATTACCGTCAACCGGCTGTATAGCCGGATTTATTCGACTTCGATCTCGATGCCGCCTACCACGCCGGCGACGAGATTGTAGACGAATGCGCCGATCGCGCCGGCAATGAAGCCGAAAATGGCGTACAGGATCGGGAGGAAAATCAGCGCACCGATGCCGCCGATCAAGCCGGCACCGGAATGGCCGCCGAAACCGGCGAACATCGAGCCGAACAGCAGAAAGAACAATCCGGCAAGCAGACCAAAGGCCGCCATGAGGGCACCCTGGAAGATCGCGAGTTTCAGAACGTTGATGCGTTTGATGACCATGTCCGCTCCCCAGCAAGAAAAGGATGTACGCGCAACGGCGTCACGTTAGCGTCGATCCATAACGGGCGCAACGTCTGCTGACACAGGACGTCAGCAGACTTGCCCCGCCGCAGCCTTGAATCGCGGACGAACCGGCAATATTCAACGCACGCGCACGCGCGTCTCGTTCGCCGAGACGGCGGTTCGCTGAAGTCGACCGTGCCGCGACTTGACCGGCGCGTTATAGTACCCAGTCGTTCTGAATTTCCCGCAAATCATGGACACGATCCGCATCCGCGGCGCACGCACGAACAACCTCAAGAACATCGACCTCGACCTGCCGCGCGACAGCCTGATCGTGATCACCGGCCTGTCGGGTTCCGGCAAGTCCTCGCTCGCTTTCGACACGATCTACGCCGAGGGCCAGCGCCGCTACGTCGAGTCGCTGTCGGCGTACGCGCGCCAGTTCCTGTCGGTGATGGAGAAGCCCGACGTCGACCACATCGAAGGCCTGTCGCCGGCGATCTCGATCGAGCAGAAGTCGACCTCGCACAACCCGCGCTCGACGGTCGGCACGATCACCGAGATCTACGATTACCTGCGCCTGCTGTTCGCGCGCGTCGGCACGCCGCGCTGCCCGGACCACGGCATTCCGCTCGAAGCGCAGACCGTGAGCCAAATGGTCGACGCGACGCTGGCGATGAATCCCGAGCGCCGCTACATGCTGCTCGCGCCGATCGTGCGCGAGCGCAAGGGCGAGCACCTGCAGGTGTTCGAACAACTGCGCGCGCAGGGCTTCGTGCGCGCGCGCGTCGACGGCGTGCTGCACGAGCTCGACGCGGTGCCCGCGCTCGCGCTGCGCCAGAAGCACACGATCGAAGCGGTGATCGACCGCTTCCGCCCGAGCGCCGAGATCAAGCAGCGCCTCGCCGAGTCGTTCGAGACCGCGCTGCGTCTCGGCGACGGCATCGTGCTCGTGATCGATCTCGACGACGACAAGGCCAACCCGACGATCTTCTCCTCGCGCTACTCCTGCCCGGTCTGCGACTACTCGCTGCCTGAACTCGAACCGCGCCTGTTCTCGTTCAACTCGCCGGTCGGCGCCTGCCCCGCCTGCGACGGCCTCGGCGTGACCCAGGTGTTCGATCCCGCGCGCGTGGTCGTGCATCCGAACTTGTCGCTCGCCGCCGGCGCGGTGCGCGGCTGGGACCGGCGCAACATGTACTACTTCCAGATGATCCTGTCGCTGGCCAAGCACTATGGCTTCGACATCGATGCGCCGTGGGAATCGCTGTCCGAAAATATCCGCAAGGCCGTGCTGTTCGGCTCGGGCGACGAGCAGATCACGTTCCGCTACCTGACCGAAACCGGCGGCGCGGTGACGCGCAAGCACAAGTTCGAGGGCATCGTGCCGAACCTCGAGCGGCGCTACAAGGAGACCGAATCGCCCGCCGTGCGCGAAGAGCTCGCCAAGTTCATCAGCGAGCGGCCCTGCCCCGACTGCCACGGCCAGCGCCTCAACCGCAGCGCGCGCAACGTCTTCGTCGGCGACAGCAACCTGCCCGCGCTGACCGCGCTGCCGATCGATCAGACGCAGACGTTCTTCGATGCGCTCAAGCTCGCCGGCTGGCGCGGCGAGATCGCGGCGAAGATCGTCAAGGAAATCCGCGAGCGGCTGAAATTCCTCGTCGACGTCGGCTTGGATTATCTGACCCTCGACCGCCAGGCCGATTCGCTCTCGGGCGGCGAAGCGCAGCGCATTCGACTCGCCTCGCAGATCGGCGCGGGCCTCGTCGGCGTGATGTACGTGCTAGACGAACCTTCGATCGGCCTGCACCAGCGCGACAACGAGCGCCTGCTCGGCACGCTGACGCGCCTGCGCGATCTCGGCAATACGGTGATCGTCGTCGAGCACGACGAGGACGCGATCCGCATCGCCGACCATATCGTCGACATCGGCCCCGGCGCGGGCGTGCACGGCGGCGAGGTCGTCGCGGAGGGCAAGCTCAAGAACGTGCTCGAATCGAAGCGTTCGCTCACCGGACAATACCTGTCCGGCAAGCGCGGCATCGAAGTGCCGAAGAAGCGCCACGCCTTCGATTCGCAGGTCGTGTTGCGCATCAAGGGCGCCTCGGGCAACAACCTCAAGAACGTCGACCTCGAAATTCCCGCGGGCTTGTTCGTCGCGATCACCGGCGTGTCGGGCTCGGGCAAGTCGACCTTGATCAACGACACGCTGTTCCGCCATACCGCGGCCGAGCTCAACGGCGCCAACGAAAAGCCCGCGCCGTTCGAGAAGGTCGAGGGCCTCGAATTGTTCGACAAGGTCGTCGACATCGACCAGTCGCCGATCGGGCGCACGCCGCGCTCGAACCCGGCCACGTACACCGGACTGTTCACGCCGCTGCGCGAGCTCTACGCGCAGGTGCCCGAGGCGCGCGCGCGCGGCTACCAGCCGGGGCGCTTCTCGTTCAACGTCAAGGGCGGCCGCTGCGAAGCCTGCGAAGGCGACGGCATGATCAAAGTCGAGATGCACTTCCTGCCCGACGTCTACGTGCCCTGCGACGTCTGCCACGGCAAGCGCTACAACCGCGAGACGCTCGAAATCACCTACAAGGGCCACACGATTTCCGACGTGCTCGACATGACGGTCGAGGACGCACTGAAGCTCTTCGAACCCGTGCCCGCGCTCGCGCGCAAGCTCGAAACGCTGATGGACGTGGGCCTGTCCTACATCAAGCTCGGCCAGAGCGCGACGACGCTGTCGGGCGGCGAAGCGCAGCGCGTCAAGCTGTCGCGCGAACTGTCCAAGCGCGACACCGGCCGCACGCTCTACATCCTCGACGAGCCGACCACGGGCCTGCATTTCCACGACATCGAGCAGTTGCTCAAGGTGCTGCACCGCCTGCGTGACGACGGCAATACCGTGGTCGTGATCGAGCACAACCTCGACGTGATCAAGACCGCCGACTGGGTGGTCGACCTCGGCCCCGAGGGCGGCCACCGCGGCGGTGAGATCATCGCCACCGGCACGCCCGAGGATATCGCGAAGAACGAAGCCTCGCACACGGGCCGCTTCCTTGCGCGCGTGCTCGGCACCGCCAATAACGGCAGGAAAAGGAAAGCGGCATGAACGACCCGGCGACGGCAAACCAACAGACGATGCGCAAACTGTACGAACTGCGCATGCCGCTGCGCTGGGGCGACCACGACGCGCTCGACCACGTCAACAACGCCGCCTATCTCGTCTATCTGCAGGAGGCGCGCGTGCGTTGGCTCGCCGAGCACATCGCGAACTGGGACCGCGCCGACGACGCCTCTCCGATCATGGCCGCCGTCCAGGCCAACTATCGGCGCCCGATGAAGTGGCCGGCGGACATCCTCGTGCAGCTGTTCTGCGAGCGGCTCGGCAACAGCTCGGTGACGATCGGCCATCGCATCGTCGATGCCGACGACCCGTCGATCCTCTATCTCGACGGCAACGTGGTGATGGTGTGGATCGATCCGGCGAACGGGAAATCGGTGCCGCTGCCGGAAGCGATACGCGCCGCCTGCGCATAGGCTTCCCTTCTCCCATCGGGAGAAGGTGGCGCGAAGCGCCGGATGAGGGAAGTGCATTCCACGCATCATCGACGCCGCAATTTGTGGCGCCTCTCCCTCATCCGCCCTTCCGGCACCTTCTCCCGATGGGAGAAGGGGAGCAAAAACTACGGCGCCGAATCGTGCACGACGAAATCGGCGGCCACACCCTCGCCCGACTTCGTTGCAAAATGGATTTTTATACTTTCGCCGACCTCGATCCCGCCCTTGGGCCGCATCAACATGAGATGCTTGCCGCCGGGCGCAAGCACGACGCTCGCACCCGGTGCGATCTCCACCTCGCCTAGCGCCTGCATGCGCTCGACGCCATCGACCGAAACGCTCCCGTGCAGCGATACGTCGCCGAACGCATCGCTGCCCGCGCCAGTCACGATCAGCGGCGCATCGCCGGTGTTGCGCAGCGTCGCATAGCCGGCAAGCATCATCGCACCCGGCGGCGCGGTGCGGATCCACGCGCCGGCGATTTCGAGGCGCCCCGCCGCGAACGCAGCCTGACAAGCGGCCAAGGCCAACACAAGCAAGACAATCGGTCGCGACATCGAAAACATTCGCCGTGGAATTTGCCGCTATGATAGCGCGCATGCTCGAACCCATCCGCCACGACGACATCCTCGAACTGCGACTCGCGCGACCGCCGGTCAACGCTTTCGACCTTGCCCTGAGCCGCGCATTGCGCGAAGCGATCATCGCCGCGCCGGACAATGGCGCGCGGGGTATCGTGCTTTCGGGCCGCCCCGGCATGTTCAGCGCCGGGCTCGACGTGGCCGCCGTGCTCGAGCTCGACGCGGCCGGACGCATGGCCGAACTCTGGCGCGAATACTCCGGACTGTGCCGTGCGATCGCCGCCTCGACCGTGCCGATCGTCGCCGCGATCGGCGGCCACGCGCCGGCGGGCGGCGCGGTGCTCGCCACATTCTGCGACTATCGCGTGATGGCGCGCAGCGCCGATCCCGCCAAACCCTTTCGCCTCGGCCTCAACGAAGTCCAGGTCGGCCTGTCGGTGCCGCCCGAGATCCAGACCGGGCTGCGCCGCCTCGTCGGCGCCCACCGCGCCGAACGCCTGATGACGGCCGGCACGATGGTCGATTCCGAGGAGGCCCTGCGCATCGGCTTCGTCGACGAACTGGCCAGACCGGACGAAGTCGCGCCGCGCGCGATCGCGTGGCTGCGCGCTCTGCTCGCGCTGCCGCCGCAAGCCATGTCGCGAACGCGCGCGATCGCGCGCGCGGACCTCGTTGCGGCGTTCGACGCCGCGTATCGCGCCGACGATATCGAGGATTTCGTGCGCGACTGGTTCGGCGACGAATCGCGCGCGACGCTCAAGGTCGTGCTGGCGCGCCTGAAATCCGGCAAGTGACTCGCAAAATCATCGTCCCGGCAGGGATTGCCGGAACGACGGACCGTATCAGCCGCGCGCGATGGGATTGGCCGGATCGGCGGTCCAGCCGCTCCACGACGGTGCGTAGACGCGCGAGCCGTGCAGACCGGCGGCCTCGAACGCGAGGAGATTCTGACAGGCGCTGACGCCGGAGCCGCAACTGTGGACCACCGTACCCGGCGCATGGGCGCCGATCGCGGCGAGCAGTTCCGCGCGCAGCCCGGCGGCGGGCTTGAAGCGGCCGTCGGCCGCGAGGTTCTCGGTGACCGGGCGATTGCGGGCGCCGGGAATGTGGCCTGCGACCGGATCGATCGGCTCGACCTCGCCACGGAAGCGCGGCGCGCCCCGCGCGTCGAGGACCAGGACCTCATCGCGCTCGCGCAGGGCACGCAATTCGCCCGTGTATACAATTTCACTTTTTGCGAATTCGACGGCGACGGCGGTTGCCGCGCGTGGCGTGGTTTTCGCTTCGAGCGGCAGCCCGGCCCGTTTCCACGCGCCCCAACCGCCGTCGAGCACGGCGACGTTGCGCGCGCCGACGAGCCGCAGCATCCACCACAGCCGCGCCGCGGCGAGCGCGCCGCCGGCATCGTCGTAGGCGACGACGCGCGTTTGCGGCGCCCAGCCCCAGCGCGCGAGCGTGGCGGAAAACGTCGCCGCGTCGGGCAACGGATGGCGGCCGAGGCCGGCCTTCGACAAATCGGACAGATCGCGGTCGAGATCGGCGTAGGTCGCGCCGGGAACGTGCGCCTGCGCGTACTCGCGTTCGCCGCGCGCCGGATCGGCGAGATCGAAACGGCAATCGACGATCAACAGATTCGCGGCGCCCAGTTGCGCGGCGAGATCGCTTGCCGAAACCAGCGGTGAGGTCGTCATGGCGCAGCGGCTTCCAGTCGTTTCGCAAAGTTGAGCAGCATCGCCGCCGTCGCGCCCCAGATGCGCTGGCCGGCATACACGAATTCATGGATGTCGCGCTCATGTTCCCGGAACTTCATGCGCACGCTGCGCTTGTTCGCGGGGTCGAGGAAATGCGCGAGCGGCACCTCGAACACTTCGGCGACCTCGCCCGGATTGGGCACGGCCTGGTAGGCCGCGTCGAGCCAGGCGACGACCGGCGTGACGCGATAGTCCGAGATCGTCTCGAACGTGTCGAGATAACCGATCGGCTCGATCAATTCGCCGCCGACGCCGATCTCCTCGCGCGTCTCGCGCAACGCGGCGGCGATCGCGTCGGCGTCTTCGGCATCGATCGCGCCGCCCGGAAAGCTGACCTGACCGGCGTGATGGCTCAGGCCGTCGGTGCGTTGCGTGAACAACACGTTGAGGCCGTCGGCGCGGTCGATCAGGGCGACGAGCACTGCGGCCGGCCTGCGCGCCCCGGCGCCGAGCAGCACGCGCATGTCCGCATGGTTCCAGCCTTGCGCGTCCGGTTGCGCGCCGAGCGGGCGCACGCTGTGCAGCACGCGCCTGCGCAACTCCGCCGTGGTCGCCGGCACGATCATGCCGCGGGCCGCTGCGTCGCGCGTTGCGGCAGTACGTCGTCCATCAGGCGCGCTCGTTCCGCGTCGCCGAGCGAGCCCCATTGCGCGATTTCATCGAGCGTGCGATGGCAGCCCTCGCAATAGCCCGTCGCGTCGAGCACGCAGACGCCGATGCACGGCGTCAGGATCGGTTTCGGCGGTGGGTTTTTCCAGGAGAACATTCGCTCTTCTTCAAACGACAACGCCGCAACGAGTGCGGCGCTGTTCCTGTGATCGTCCGGGACGGCGTGAACCACGACGCGGCCGTCCCGGGCCGCACGTTTCAAGTCTGCCAGGCAGCGCAGTCCGAAGCCCGATTACGGACTCACGTCCATGAGCTTCAGCTCGAACACCAGCGCCTCGTCCGGACCGATGCGGCGGCCGTCGCCGCGTTCGCCGTAGGCGAGTTCGGACGGCACATAGACGCGCCAGTAGTCGCCGATCTTCATCAGCGGCAGCACTTCCTGCCAGCCCTTGAGCACTTCGCTGACCTTGAACTTGAACGGCTGGCCGCGCGCGAACGAGGAATCGAGTTCCTGACCGTTGAGCAGCGACAGACGGAAGTTCGCCGTCACTTCGCTCTGCAGGGTCGGGTGCTTGTTGCCGGTGCCGTCCTCGATGACGACGTACTGCACGCCGCTGGGCAGCGTCTTCACATTGGGCTTGCTGCGGTTTTCGGCGAAGAAACGCTGAGCCTTGGCCTTGTTCTCCGCGGAAAGCTTGGTGAACTCGGCCTGAGCCTTGCTGTACTGTTCGTACTGATAGCGGCCCAGCACGTCGCGCATCGTGTCGACGTTCACCGTGGGCTGGCGCTTGGCGTAAGCATCCTGCAGCGCCCTGACCACCTGGTTGATATCGACGTCGGTCTTGTTGTTGACCAGGCTGTCGCCGACCTGGAAGCCGATCGCGTAGGAAAGATTCGGCCGGTCGGCCGCGGTCAGCGGCGGCGGCGGCTTTTGTTGCTGCGCGGCGGCCGGAGCCGCTGCGGGCTTGCTTTCCTGTGCGGAAAACGCCGAACCGGCGACGAGCACGCCCGCCGCGATGAGACCCAGATGCAACTTCATGCAAACCTCCAGAAAGTACCTGTTCCAAGCGGGCGCAGGAACCGCAGCGTCCGCGGCAAAACCGTGCGAAAGCCGGGCATTCTACCCGAGCCGACCCGCCCCGGCCAGCGATACTACGACGACAGACTGAACCGGAGGTTATTTATGCATTCGCCCATGAATGCGAAAATCACGAAGCGGTCATTCCTGGCCGCACTTCGGTTCATCTTCGCGGTCACCCATGATCGCGAAATCACGAGGCGGCCATCCTGACCGCACCTCGGTTTACCAGTGCGTTCGTCCTTGAGCGCGAGAATCACAAAGCCGCCGTCCTTGGCGGCACTTCTCAAAGGAGAGAATTTCATGGCTTATCGCAATCTGCTCGTTGACGACCGCGGCGCGATCCGCCGCATCACGATCAACCGCCCGGACAAGCTCAACGCGCTCAATCGCGAGACGATCAACGAACTGGCGATCGCGTTCGGGCAGGCCAAGGCCGAAGACGCGGTGCGCGTGGTGGTTCTCGCCGGCAGCGGCGAAAAAGCCTTCGTCGCCGGCGCCGACATCGCCGAACTCGCCACGCTCACGCCCCTGCAGGCGCAGGAAACCGCGCGCCGCGGCCAAGCGATGATGCTCGGCATCGAGCGCCTCGGCAAACCCGTGATCGCGCGCATCCAGGGCTTCGCGCTCGGCGGCGGCCTGGAACTGGCGATGTGCTGCCACCTGCGCATCGCCAGCGACAAGGCCAAGGTCGGCCAGCCCGAAATCAACCTCGGCGTCATTCCCGGCTTCGGGGGCACCCAACGCCTGCTGCGTCTCGCCGGGCGCGGTGCCGCGCTCGACCTTTGCCTGACCGGCGCGCCGATCGACGCCACGCGCGCGCAGGCGCTCGGCGTGCTTACGCGCGTGGTCGCGCACGATGCGCTCGACGCGGAAATCGACAAGCTTGCCGACCAGCTTGCATCGAGTGCGCCGCATGCCCAGCGCAGCATCCTCGACGCGATCCTGATAGGCGGCGAGTGCGGCATCGAAGCCGGCCTCGACTACGAAGCGCAGGCGTTCGGCCTCGCCTTCTCGACAGGGGACATGCGCGAAGGCACGAAGGCGTTCCTCGAGCGGCGCAAGCCGAATTTCACCGGCGCGTAAGAGTACATCTGCCTCCCTTCTCCCATCGGGAGAAGGTGGCGCGCAGCGCCGGATGAGGGAAAGACGCTGCAATGATGAAATATCGGTCGTTCGTGCAAGGCTTTTCCCTCATCCGCCCTTCGGGCACCTTCTCCCGGGGGAGAAGGAAAACGGTCACTCGTGCCCGTCGCGATACTTCTTCTCGCCGGCCGTCACACGCATGTCCAATCGGTTCTGCGGCGTCGGCAGCGGGCAGGTTGCATAGGGCGTGAACGCGCACGGCGGGTTGTACGCCTTGTTGAAATCGAGGATCAGCTTGCCGTCCTTCGGCGGATCGGCGTAGAGGAAACGCGCGGCGCCGTAGGTTTCCTTGCCGCTCGTGCGGTCGGCGAAGACGAGGAACAGTTCGGTATCGCCGGGATTCTCGATGATCGGTTCGACCTTGTACGTCTTGCCGTCGCGCTCGAACGTGGCCGCGCCCGGCACGACGACCTTGTCGATCTGGCCGAGGATGTTGCCCTCCTCGACTTCGCGCGGCGGATTGTAGGCCTCCCACTTCGCCTCGATGCGCCACGAAGGATCGACCGCGAAACTGTCGATGCCGAGGAAGTGCGTGCGCGTCGGCGCCGCGCTGTCCTTGATGCGCAGGCCGAACTGGTCGCCGCGATGGATCAGGTAGAAATTCGCCGTGCCGAAACTGACGAGGGTCGGTTTCTCGTGGCTGTCGTCGAGAAGCTCGGCGCCGATCTTGTTCGTGCCGTCGATCTTCGCCTGCGTCACCGCACGCGAGTCGAGCGAGAACGTCGCGCGGCCGCGGTCGAGCACGATGTTGCCGAGATGCGCCGGCGCCTTGGCGATGACGATCGCATTGTCCTTGGCCGAACCGATCGTGTTCGCGCCCTCTTTGAGCCATTCCAGGCCGACCAGGCTGAGCCAGCCGTTCGGCGCCTTGAGGCGTTCGACACGCTTGGCGCGCCAGGTTTCGATTTCCTTGCGATAAGCTGGGTCACCGGTGGCAGGCGCGGCTGTCGCGCCGGTCGTCAGAATGGCGGTCGTCAACACGATTCCCAAATAGCGCATCGCAAAATTCCGGTTCGTTAGAATGTCGTCGCCGGCGCGAGCTAGCGTCCGCGCAGGAACATCCGGTCCAGGTCGGCGATCGAAAGCTGCACCCATGTCGGTCGGCCGTGATTGCATTGCCCCGAGCGCTCGGTCGCTTCCATTTCGCGCAACAATGCGTTCATTTCGGGCAGAGTCAAGCGCCGGTGCGCGCGCACCGAGCCGTGGCAGGCCATCGTCGACAGCATATCGTTATGCGCTTCCTGCATGCGCCGCGTCGTGCCATGCGCGGCGAAGTCGGCGAGCACGTCGCGCACGAGCGCGCCGACGTCCGCGCCTTCGAGCAGGCCGGGATAGCGCTTGATCGTCACGCTCTGCGGGCCCGAGCGCACGATCTCGAAACCGAGCGCCGCAAGTTCGTCCGCATGGTCTTCGGCCACGGCCGCCTCGCGCGCGCTGACCGCGAGCGACATCGGCACGAGCAGCTGCTGCGCGCGGATGCCGTCGGTCGCCTGCGCGGCCTTGAGCTTCTCGTAGGTGATGCGCTCGTGCGCGGCGTGCATGTCGACGAGGATCAGGCCCTGCGCGTTCTCGGCGAGCACGTAGATGCCGGCGAGTTGCGCCAGCGCGTAGCCGAGCGGCGGCACGTCGTCGGCCGATGCCGGCAACGACATGTCGTTGGCTGCAACCGTCTCCCGCGCATCTTGTTCGCCGCGCGATTTTCTTTCGCCGCCGAGCAGGGCGAGATAGTCGACGCGCGGTTCGCGCACGCCGAGATTCAATCCGGCCTGACCGCGCCAGACCGGCGCTGCGGCAGGCGCATAGTTCGCCGCCTGCGCGGCCTGCATCGCGGCGTCGAACGACGATGCCGGCGGATCCGTCCCGGCCGGAATCGGCGACGTGCCCGCGATCACCGAGGCGACCAAGCCCGCCCGCGTCTGCGCCAGCGCTTCGTGCAACGTACGATAGAGAAAATCGTGCACGAGCCGGCTTTCGCGGAAGCGCACTTCGGACTTGGCGGGATGCACGTTGACGTCGACGATCGCCGGATCGAGTTCGAGGAACAGCACGTAGGCCGGATGGCGCCCGTGATAGAGCACGTCGGCGTAGGCCTGGCGCACCGCGTGGCTCACGACCTTGTCGCGCACGAGGCGGCCGTTGACGTAGAAGTATTGCTGGTCGGCCTGGCTGCGCGAGGCGGTCGGCAGGCCGACCCAGCCGGAAAGACGCAAGCCCGCGCCTTCGTGATCGACGCGCAGGCTCTGCGCAGGGAAGTCTGCGCCGAGTATTTCCGCGAGGCGCGCCGCCATCGCCGCGTCGCTCTCCGCGGGACGCATCAGGCGCGCCGGCTTGCCGTTGTTCGTCACCCGGAATTCGATCTGCGGCCGCGCCAGCGCGAGCGATTTCACCAGCTCGTCGATATGGCCGAATTCGGTGCGCTCGGCGCGCAGGAACTTGCGCCGCACGGGCACGTTGTGGAACAGGTCGCGCACTTCGATCGTCGTGCCGCACGGATGCTGCGCCGGGCGCGGCGGCGTGGTCTGCCCCGCTTCGACTTCAATGCGCGCCGCTGCGTCGGCATCGCGCGCCCTCGACGTCAGCGAAAATCGCGACACCGAGGCGATCGATGGCAGCGCCTCGCCGCGGAAGCCGAGCGTGCGCACGCGCTCGAGATCCTCGAGCGAGGCGATCTTGCTGGTCGCATGCGGCGACACGGCGAGCGGCAATTCGTCAGCCGTCATGCCGCCGCCGTCGTCGCGCACGCGGATCAGGCGCGAGCCGCCGTCCTCGATGTCGATCTCCACGCGCATCGCGCCCGCATCGACGCTGTTCTCGACGAGTTCCTTGACCACGGAAGCGGGCCGCTCGATGACTTCGCCCGCGGCGATCTGATTGACGAGTTCCTGCGGAAGCTGGCGGATGCGCGGCATGCGCGCATTCTAACGCAGGTCTCCAACGCAGCTGCCCCCTTCTCCCATCGGGAGAAGGTGCCCGAAGGGCGGATGAGGGGAGAGCCTTGCACGGCTGTCGTCTCGCGAGAAATGTGAATGCCGTTCCCTCATCCGGCGCTTCGCGCCACCTTCTCCCGATGGGAGAAGGGAAGCAAAAAAAAACTACGAACGCGGCGCGCGTGCGAGCGCAATGCCGTCGCCGGAATCCCCCTCGTCCTCGCTTGTCGCCTTGCGCGAGGCGAGTCGCTCCGGCCTGTTCTTCTCGGCGGCGACCGCGAACTGCGTACCCGGCGGCGGCGCCGCCTGAAGGTAGTTGCGCATGCCGTTAAGGATCGCGGTCGCAAGCAGCTCGCGCTGCTCGGGATTGTTGAGGCGGCGCTCCTCTTCGGGATTGGTGATGAACGCCGTCTCGACCAGGATCGAGGGCACGTCGGGCGAACGCAGCACGACGAAGTTCGCCTTCTCGACGTAGCCGCGATGCGTGGGGCCGAGCTTGGCGATCGCGCGCAGCACCTGCTGCGCGACGGCGCCGCTGGCCTCGATCGTCGAACTCTGCGAAAGGTCGAGCAGCACCGCGGCGAGCGTGTTGTCCTTCCTGTCGAGCTTGACGCCGCCGACGAGATCGGCGTTGTTTTCGCGGTCGGCGAGGAAGCGCGCCGCCTCGCTGGTCGCGCCGCGCGGCGACAGCATCCACACCGACGAACCGCGCGCGTCGCTCGACGTAAACGCATCGGCGTGGATCGAGACGAACAGGTCGGCCTTCGCCTCGCGCGCCTTGCGGTAGCGGTCCTCGAGACCGACGTAGTAGTCGCCGTCGCGCGTCAGCACGGCGCGCATGCCGGGCGTCTTGTCCATCTGGCGCTTGAGTTCGCGCGCCACCATCAGCGTGATGTTCTTTTCCCAGGTGCCGGCGCTGCCGTGTGCGCCCGGATCGTTGCCGCCGTGGCCGGGATCGATCATGACGACGACGTCGCGCGTCTTCGCGGGCGCCGCGCGCGCGCTCTTGACCACTTCGGCCTTGCCGCCCTTGCCTTTCGGATACAGATCGACGATGAGGCGATAGCCCTGCCCACTCTCCGGCGGCATCAGGAAACTCTTCGGCCGCGCGTCGGCGGCGAGATCGAGCACGACGCGCAGGTCGGTCTTGTTCTGCGCACCGGTGCGCAGCGACTTGAGCAGGCCCTTGCCTGCGGGCGCGGCGAAACTTTCGGTTGCGGCGGAATCGCGCATGTCGAGCACGATGCGGCCCGGATTGGCGATCTCGAACAACTTGTAGTCAACCGGCCCGGCGAGGTCAAGGAAGACGCGCGTGCGATCGGCCTCGGCCGAAATCTTCGCGGTCTTCAGTTCCGCCGCGGAAGAAAACGACGCCAGCGCCAGCAGCAATCCGCCGACGATCAGCTGACGCAGAACTTGGCGCGATTTTCCCCACATGGCCGAGAATTGAATCCCAGCGCAAGGAAAAAATCAAGAGTTTTTCTTTACAAATCCGCCATCTAGGTCATGTTTCTGAACGAATACCAGAGGTTGTGTTCAGGCCTTGGAAAAACCACCAAGGGTGGCGAGCCAACACCGCGCGCGCGTCGTGCGCGGCTCCAGCCGCAGCCGTCGCTTCGTTCCCGCATGCGCCAGATGGACGACCAGATCGGGCGGCGGCAACGCGCCGCCGCCGTGCTCGGGCCACTCGGCAAGCAGCAGGAAATGCCCCGTCGCGAGGTCGGACAGGCCGAGGAACTCCAGCTCGTCCGGTGCGGCGATCCTGTACAGGTCGAGATGGTGGATGCGCAGGCCGTCGACTTCGTACGACTCGATCAGGCTGTAGGTCGGGCTCTTGACGCGCGCACCGACGCCAAGCGCGGCCAGCAATGCGCGCGCGAACGTGGTCTTGCCGGCGCCGAGGTCGCCGCGCAGGTGGATCACGCCGCCGGCGCCGAGTTGCGCGGCGGACCTGCGCGCGAGTGCGACGAGGCTCGCTTCGTCCAGCTCGGCTTCGAACCGCACGCTCATTTCGCGCCCGGATCGTTGCGCAAGCGGCGCAGCGGCGCGAACAGGTCGCTCGCCACGAGACCGGCCTCGCCTTCGCGCGCCGCCGCGTCGCCCGCGCGCGCGTGCAGCGCGACGCCGAAGCGCGCCGCATCCCACGCTTCGAAACCCTGCGCGAACAGCGCCGCGATCACGCCGGTCAGCAGGTCGCCCATGCCGCCCGTCGCCATGCCGGGATTGCCCCACGGGCACACGGCGACTTCGCCGTGCGGATTCGCGATCAGCGAGCCCGCGCCCTTGAGCGCGACGCAGGCGTGATGGCGCCGCGCCAGCTCGCGCGCCGCGGCGAAACGATCGCGCGCGACCGCCGCGGTATCGACGCCGAGCAGGCGCGCCGCCTCGCCCGGATGCGGGGTCAACACCGTCTGCGCCGGCAGCGCGATCGTATCCCGTGCCAGCAGATTGAGCCCGTCGGCATCGAGAACGAGCGGCTTGCCGGCCGCGATCGCCGCGTGCCACAGCGCGTGCCCCCAGGCGCGCTGGCCGAGACCGGGTCCGAGCGCGATGACGCTCGCGCGTTCGAGCAACGCCTGCAACTCCTGGATGCCGGACACCGCATGCGCCATCAGCTCCGGACGCGCCGCGTTCAGGGCGATGACGTGCTCGGCCCGGGTCGCGACGCTGACCAGTCCCGCACCGGTGCGCAGCGCAGCTTCGCCCGCGATGCGGATCGCACCGCCCATGCCGCAGTCGCCGCCGATCGCGAGTACGTGGCCGTAGCGACCCTTGTGCCCGTCGCGATCGCGTCGCGGCAACCGGGCGACGATCTCGCCGGCGTCGAGCAGCCGCGCGTCGCAAAGTGTATTCGCATAAATTTCATCGGGCAGGCCGAGCGCATCGACGGCAACCTCGCCGGCGAAATCGGCCGCGGTGCCGGTGTGCAGCCCGCGCTTGTCGGCGATGAACGTGAGCGTCGCGTCGGCGCGCACGACGACTCCCGGCGCGAAGCCCGTGTCGGCGTCGAGTCCCGACGGCACATCGAGCGCCAGCACCGGGCGTGCCGTCGCATTCAGCCTTTCGATCGCTTCGCGCGCGCCGCCCTCGGGCGGGCGCGCCAGGCCGATGCCGAACAACGCATCGACCCGGACATCGGCCTGCGGCCAGTCGCCGCCGGCGGGCAACACCTCGCCGCCCCCCGCACACCACTCCGCGGCGGCACGCGCGGCTTCGCTGCCCTCGCGTGGCGGGTTCGAGGCCAGCACGGCAACGTCGAGCCCGGCTGCGCGCGCCAGCTTCGCGAGGACATAGCCGTCGCCGCCATTGTTGCCGCCACCGCACAGCACGACGACGCGCCGCGCATCGGGCCAGCGCGCGCGCAGCAACGCGAACGCCGCGCTGCCGGAGCGACGCATCAGTTCGTCGCCGGGAATGCGCAAGCGTTCGATCGCCGCGCGTTCCAGCTCGCGCACCTGCGCCACGCTGTAGAGCGAATTGCCGTTCATCGCGCAATTATACTTTGCGGCATGGAACACCTCCCCGACTATTCGCAACTCGCCGCGCAAATCAAGCGCTGGGGCGCGGAACTCGGCTTCCAACAGGTCGGCATCAGCGCGACCGATCTCGCCGCGGACGAAGCCCACCTGCTCGACTGGCTGGCCGCGGAACGCCACGGCGAGATGGACTACATGCAACGCCACGGCAGCAAGCGCAGCCGCCCGGCCGAGTTGCACGCCGGCACGCTGCGCGTGATCTCGGTGCGCATGGACTACGATCCGCCGCAGGCGCGCGACGCGTGGGAGGTGCTCGACGATCCCGCCCTCGCCTACGTCTCGCGCTATGCGCTCGGCCGCGACTATCACAAACTGCTGCGCTCGCGCCTGCAAAGGCTCGCCGAGCGCATCGCCCTGGAGATCGGCCCGTTTGGTTATCGCGCCTTCGTCGACTCCGCGCCGGTGATGGAGAAAGCCCTCGCGCGCAATGCGGGACTCGGCTGGATCGGCAAGCACACCAACCTGATCAACAAGAGCACGGGATCGTGGTTCTTCCTCGGCGAACTGTTCACCGACCTGCCGCTGCCGACGGACACGCCCGCGAGCGAGCACTGCGGCACCTGCACGCGCTGCATCGACGTCTGCCCGACCCAGGCCATCGTCGCGCCGAACCAGCTCGACGCGCGCCGCTGCATTTCGTATCTGACGATCGAGCTGCGCGGCAGCATTCCGATCGAATTCCGCCGCGCGATCGGCAACCGCATCTACGGTTGCGACGATTGCCAGCTCGTCTGCCCGTGGAACAAGTTCGCGAAGAAAAGCGCCGAGGCCGACTTCGTCGCGCGACACGGCCTCGACAGCGCGTCGCTGATCGAACTGTTCGCATGGAGCGAGGAGGAATTCCTGAAAAATACCGAAGGTTCGGCGATCCGCCGCATCGGCCACGAATGCTGGCTGCGCAACATCGCGGTGGCGCTGGGCAACGCGCCGCGCAGCCAGGACGTCATCGATGCGCTCTCGGCGCAAACGGAACATGTCTCGGAACTGGTACGCGAGCATGTGCACTGGGCGCTTGCACGCCATGCAGGCAACGAGCGTTCCGACGTGAATGCCGCAATGTGACGGCTCGGGTGGTCGATCGGGCCCGTTTCGGGTTCTGCATCGACGTACGCCAAAGCATCGCAGGTTGCATCGTCCGACCCGCTGATGGAGGATTGCGCTGTTCTGCGTAGATATATGCATCGCAACTTCGAAGAATTCGAAGAGGTGCCTCATGCGTCGCTGCCGTTGGCTTGTCGTCCTGCTCTGCGCTCCCGGCCTGCATCCCGGCCCGGCTCTGGCCGCCGCAACGCCCGCGCCGGGTGATCTGCGCTCAGCGGGCGCGGTATCGTTCCCGATTTCCTGCGAAGCGGAGGTACAGCCCGAATTCAACCGCGCGGTCGCGCTGCTGCATTCGTTCTTCTACGAAGAGTCGCGCCGACTCTTTACCTCGATCGCCGAGCACGATCCGGGCTGCGCGATGGCGTACTGGGGCATCGCACAGACCTGGTGGCATCCGATTTGGGCTCCGCCGTTGCCCGAGGAGTTCGCGGCCGGCGAAGCGGCGGCCGCCAAGGCCATGGCGCTGCAGGCGACGTCACGCGAGCATGGCTTCATCGAGGCGATCCACGCCTACTTCGTCACGCCCGATACGACACCGGCAGCCGCGCCGGTCGGGCAGTCCTGCCACGGCCCGGTCGGCACGCCGGCGCGGGTAGTCGCCTACGAGGCGTCGATGCGCGCGTTGCACGAGCGCTACCCCGACGATTTCGAGGTGCAGGCGTTCCACGCGCTCGCGGTGCTCGCCGTCGGCTATGCGACGCCGGCCGACACGACGCTGGCCCGACAGAAGCAAGCGGGCGAGCTGCTCGAGCGGATGTGGAAGCAGAACCCGAGGCATCCCGGCGTCGCGCACTACATCATCCACAGCTACGACTATCCCCCGCTGGCCTCGCGCGCGTTGGAGGCGGCGCGGGCCTATGCCAAGATTGCCCCTTGGGTGCCGCATGCGCTGCACATGCCGTCGCACATCTTCACGCGGCTCGGCATGTGGGACGATTCGGTGTCCAGCAACCTCGCATCCGCCCAGGCTTCGCGCGCCTATGCCGCGCAGCGCGGCCGCACGGCGACCGAGAGCGAAGAATTGCACGCGCTCGACTACCTCGCCTACTCGTACCTGCAGGAGGGCCGCGACGCGGACGCACGCGCCGTGTTGGACCGCATCGCCAACGTCAAGGAAACCTTCCCGCCACTGGAGTTCGCCGGCGTCTATTCGCTGGCCGCCGTGCCTGTACGCTATGCGCTCGAGCGCGAAGCCTGGCGGGAGGCGGCGACCGCGCCGATTCCGCCGCGCGCGCAGTGGGCGCGCTATCCGTTCACCGAGGCGATGTTCGAGTATGCCCACGCGCTCGGCCGCATCCACACCGGCGACCTCGCCGGCGCACGCACCGCGATCGAGCGCATGCGCGCGCTGCGCGAAGCGACCACGGACGTGAAGTTCGACTATTTCCGCCGCCATCTCGACGTGCAAGCGCAAGCAGCGGAGGCTTGGCTCGCGCATGCCGAAGGCCACGATGCGCAAGCGCTCGCGCAGCTCGAAGCAGGTGCGGATACCGAGGACGCGCTCGGCAAGCACCCGGTATCGCCGGGCGCGCTCATGCCGCTGCGCGAGCAGCTCGGCGCGTTGCTGCTGGAACTGAAGCGGCCCCGCGAGGCACTCACAGCCTACGAGGCGGCGCTCAAGATCTATCCGGCGCGCCTGCGCGGACTGTACGGCGCGGGACTTGCCGCCGAGCAGGCCGGCGATGGCCCTCGCGCGAGCGGCTACTTCACGCAATTCGTGAATCAGACCGGCACCGCCGACGCCTCACGCACCGATGTCGCGCATGCGCGCGCCTACCTGCGTGCGCACGCGGCAGGCGCGACGACGAAGACCTGAGGAAGGGCCGACCGCGATTCACTCACGCTTGCATCGAGATGGTAAGCCGCGCAGCCACGGCCTGTCGACAAGCTGCAACATACCGGTATCCTTCGGCGAGCGTGCTGCGTGAGCACACGCTTCATCGGCGGGCTACGCCGCCTGCTTCGGAATCGAATTCTTCGTGTGGCTGAGCTTGTTCTGCCGGTCGACATAGACCAGCGTCGGCTTGAAGCTGGCCATTTCGGCTTCGCTCAGCACGCCGTAGGCGCAAATGATGATGATGTCGCCGGGCGCGGCGCGGTGCGCGGCGGCGCCGTTGATCGAGATGATGCCCGAACCCTCGTCCGCGCGGATCGCGTAGGTCGAGAAGCGCTCGCCGTTGTTGACGTTGTAGATGTGGATCTGCTCGTATTCACGGATGCCGGAAACGTCGAGCAGACGGCCGTCGATCGCGCAAGATCCTTCATAGTGCAGTTCGGCGTGCGTCACCGTCGCCCGGTGGATCTTCGCCTTGAGCATATTGAGCTGCATGACATCACCGTCGCGAAAAAACAACAAATTTAGTAGGCTTCGCCGGCCTGCTCGTCGGCGTCAAGCTGCCGCGTAGCGGTCAGCTTCAACGCCGACAGTTATTGCTGTAGGCGCAGCCCGTCAGCAATAACCCCAATTGTCTCGCGCTATTTGGGTGCATAGCAACAATTCACCGGTGATCCCAATATTTTCAACCGGATACGACTATGGCAGAGGCGAAAAAAAACCCTCGACTGAATCCAGTGAGGGTTTGTAAGTCAGAGTGACGATTACCAAACATGCGCCCTGCGTGCACTGGGGCAACGAGCTCGCGTTGCGAAAATCCCAATGACGGTGGTGACTTTACCACACGAAAAACTTTTTTGCTACAGGTTCGTGAGCGGATTTGCAAAAGAAACGTGATTTGTTTCAAACAATCTCCGGACCGCGGCATTTTCGTCGATGGGAAGGTTGTCTATGAGACGCGTTCCACCGAGCTTGGCCGCGATCAACGCGATCAGACCGCAGCGCTGCCCGGGCTCCGGCTCGAGCAGGGTTTGCGCTGAACGCACGACCGCATAATCCGTGACGAAGCGCGCTTTTTCGAGCATTGCCACGGCGATCCGCTCAACGTCCGCGAACGGCGTCCCGGCATTGACTCCATCCTGCATGGCGAGCAGCGCGACGTGGATCAGACCGGCGCGCTCGCGCTCCGCTGGGGACAGGTACTGATTGCGCGAACTCATCGCCAGCCCGTTCGCCTCGCGCACGATCGGCGCGCCGACGATCTCGATCGGCAGGCGCAGGTCGCGCAGGAGGCGTTCGACGACGAGCAGTTGCTGATAGTCCTTGCGTCCGAACACGGCGACGTCGGGCTGGACGAGGTTGAACAGCTTGGTCACCACGCTGGCGACGCCGACGAAATGGCCGGGGCGATGTTCGCCTTCGAGCGGCACCGACACGATCGGCACCTCGACGCGCACGCTCTGCCCGATGCCGAACGGATACATTTCCTCGACCGCTGGCGCGAACAGCAGGTCGCAACCGTGCGCGGCGAGCCCCGCCTGGTCCTGTGCCGGCGTGCGCGGATAGCGCGCGTAATCCTCGTTCGGCCCGAACTGGGTCGGGTTGACGAAAATGCTCGCGACGACGCGGTCGGCGCGGCCGCCCATGGCGCTACGACAAAGTGTAATAAGAGAAAAATGCCCGTTGTGTAAATTTCCCATCGTCGGCACGAAACCGACGCGCGCGCCGTCACGGCGCCAGGCGGCGACGCGCGCACGCAGTTCCGCTGCGGTCGTTACGATATCCATGTCGCTCAGAACGAATGCTCGGGGCCCGGAAATGCGCCGTTGCGCACGTCGGCCGCGTAGGCCGCGATCGCTGCCGCGACCGAGCCGCGACCGGCGAGGAAGTTCTTCGAAAATTTCGGTCGCTTGCCCGGCGTGATGCCGAGCATGTCGTAGAGCACGAGCACCTGGCCGTCGCAGGCCACGCCGGCGCCGATGCCGATCGTGGGGATGCGCAGCGCGGCCGTGATCGCCTTGGCCAGCGCCGCCGGCACGCATTCGAGCACGAGCAGCGACGCGCCCGCATCCTCGACCGCGTGCGCGTCGGCAAGCAGGCGCTCCGCGGCCGACCGGGTCTTGCCTTGCACGCGGTAGCCGCCGAACTTGTGCACCGACTGCGGGGTCAGGCCCAGATGCGCGCACACCGGCACCTGGCGACGATCGAGCGCATGAATCGCGTCGAGCACATAGTCGGCGCCTTCGAGCTTGACCATCGCCGCGCCGCCCTCGGCAACGAGGCGTGCGGACGAGCGCAACGCGGTGTCGACGTCGAGGTAGGTCATGAACGGCAGGTCCGCGATGAGCAGCGGCGTGGCCAGCCCGCGCTTCACGGCGGCCGTGTGGTAGACCATGTCGTCAAGCGTCACCGGCAAGGTGCTCTCGCGCCCCTGCACGACATTGCCGAGCGAATCGCCGACGAGCACGACGTCGACGCCCGCCGCTTCGCACTGCGCGGCGAAGCCGGCGTCATAGGCGGTCAGCACGACGATCTTCTCGCCGGCGGCCTTCATTTCGACGAGTCGCGGCGCGGTGACGGGCGGCTTGGCGGCGGATTTGAGGTAGGCAGGCATGACAACTCGGCGAATGCGGGCGGCGTAGTGTATCCAATCGTCCGAGCGCGTGGTGCGGCGCCGCAATTCAAGCCGAAGGATCGGCCAGGGCGACGCCGCCGACATCGGCTCGTGCCAGCAGTTCGCGCACCGGCCCTCGCGCCGGCACGTCGAGATCGGGCGCGATCTCGGCCAGCGGCACGAGCACGAAGGCGCGCTCGTGCAGGCGCGGATGCGGCACGTGCAGGCCGGAATCGGCGATACGTTCGTCGCCGTAGAGCAAAAGGTCGAGGTCGAGCACGCGCGGACCGTTGCGTTCGCCGTCGCGGCGCCGACCGGCGCGGTGCTCGATCGCGAGCAGCGCGCGCATCAAGTCGTGCGCGGCAAGGCCGGTTTCGAGTCGCGCAACCGCATTGATGAAGTCGGGCTGCACGATGCCGCCCCACGGCGCCGTGCGATAGAGGCGCGAGCGTGCGGCGAGGCGAGTGCGCGGCAACGCCTGCAATTCGCGCAACGCGCGCTCGACCTGCTCGCCCGGCGCATCGAGATTGCTGCCGAGCCCGACGTAGGCGGCGACCATTTCCGCCAATCTACTCGGCGGAAGTCGGCGTGGCGGCCGTTCGCTTGCGGCGACGGCGCGGACGCTTTTTCGGCGCCGTCGCCACGGCGCCGGATTCGTCCGCGGCAACGGGCGCAACCGCTACCGGCACCGCCGCCGTGTTCAACTGCGCTGCGAGTTCGTCGTGCGATGCGCCCTGCGCCCGCGTCCACCGTTCGCCGATTGCGGCGATTTCGGTGCCTTCTCCCGCGCGCAGCAGCAGGAAATCGTAGGCCGCGCGGAAACGCGGATGCGCAAGCAGGCGAAACACGCGCTTCTTCTGCGTCTGCTCGAAACGCGGCTGCAGCGACCAGATTTCCTGGATCACGATCGCGAACCGGCGCGGTATGGCGACATGCTTCGACTGCTCGTTCATCACGAGATGGCCGATGCGAATCCAAGCCAGGTTCATATCGGTGCCGCGCGCGATTTCCTTCTCGACCTGCGCGCGCACCGGCCCCCAGAGCAGGATCGCGAACAGGAACGCCGGCGTCACCGGCTTGCCCTCGACGACGCGCGCGTCGGTGTTCGCCATGCCCTGCTCGATCATCGCGCGGAATGTGCCGCCGCTGCGGATCGCCAGCGCACGCGCGGTCAGCGGATAGACGTCGGCAAGCAGCCCGGAGGCGTCGAGCGCGCGGAAACTCTTGAGGCCGCTGCCGGCCATGAACATTTTCAACGACTCGTCGAACAGCCGCGCCGGCGGCGCTTGCAGCAGCAGTTCGCCCAGTTCGTCGAATGGCGCGCGCGCGTCATCCGCGATCCTGAAGTCGAGTTTGGCCGCGAGGCGCACCGCGCGCAGCATGCGTACCGGGTCTTCGCGATAGCGCTGCACCGGATCGCCGATCAGGCGCAGTTCGCGCCGCTGCAAGTCCTCGTAGCCGCCGACGTAGTCGCGCACGGAGAAATCGGCGATGTCGTAATAGAGCGCGTTGACGGTGAAGTCGCGGCGCACCGCGTCTTCCTCGATCGTGCCGTAGACGTTGTCGCGCACGATGCGGCCGTCGACGACGTGGCGGTCGCCGCTGCCGTCGTCGCTCGAACCGCGGAACGTGGCGACCTCGACGATCTCGTTGCCGAACACGACGTGGGCGAGGCGGAAGCGCCGGCCGATCAGGCGGCAATTGCGGAACAGGCGCTTGACGTCCTCGGGCGTGGCGTTGGTGGCGACGTCGAAATCCTTCGGGCGCCCTCCGAGCAACAAGTCGCGCACCGCGCCACCGACGAGGAATGCGGAAAAACCGGCTTCGTTGAGACGGTAAAGCACGCGCAAGGCGCCCGCGGAAATGTTCTTGCGCGAAATCGTGTGCTGCTCGCGCGGGATGATGCGCAAGCTCACCGACACGGCGGCGCTGGCGGCGTTAGGGACAGCTTCGGTCATTCGTTGTTGTAGTCGTGGAGCGGACGGCCGCGGACGCTTACGGCATCTATGTTGCGGCCGGCCAAAACGATATACTAACGCGCTTGCGGCGTTTGCCCAATCCGCTCCCATCGTCTAGAGGCCTAGGACGGGGCCCTCTCAAGGCCTAAACAGGGGTTCGAATCCCCTTGGGAGCGCCAGTATTTCGGCGAAAAGCTGCTGCGCTCGACGGATGACGCGCGTACCGCGCTCGGAATCCTCATGTACCCCAAGTACACTCCGGTTCCTGCGCTCCGTGCGATGTACCTGTGCGATCATCCCTGATCGCGAGAATCAAAAAGCGGCCATCCGTGGCCGCACTTCTCAAGAAAATACGCTGCTCCCGCAGCGTTTTTCGACAATCGAGTTCCATTCGGCAGTCTCACACGAGGCTTTTTCCAACTGTTCTGCGAGCCTGTGCGCAATGCCCTTCGTCGTCACCGAAAACTGCATCAAGTGTAAGTACACCGACTGCGTGGAAGTGTGTCCGGTGGATTGTTTCCACGAAGGACCGAACTTTCTCGTGATCGACCCGGAAGAGTGCATCGACTGCACGTTGTGCGAGCCGGAGTGCCCGGCCAACGCGATCTATCCGGAGGACGACGTGCCGGCGGGTCAGGAACAGTTCGTCCAGCTCAACGCCGAGCTTTCGAAGTCGTGGCCGGTGTTGACCGTGCGCAAGGACGCGCCGGCGGATGCGAAAGAATGGGACGGCAAGCCGGACAAGCTGCCGTTGCTCGAACGCTGACCGGGCAAGCCCGGGCATTGACGGGCCCGTCGCATACGGGCTCGATTCATCGAGCCCGTTCGTCTTCGCACAAAATGCGCGAACCGGGTACCTGGTCTACGACAAGCGCTCGCGCAATGCCGCGATCACGCGCTGCGCCGCCGCTGCGCCCGACTTGTCGCCCGGCGCCGGAATGATGCTGATGCGTGCGCCGCCCGCGTCCTCGCTGACGTTGACGCGCAGCGCCGCCTTGACGTTCTGCGTCTGCGCCTTGTCGTCACCGCCACCGAACGGATGCAGGACACGCGAATACCAGTGATGTTCCCGAGCAGCGGGCCGGGTCGTGACCGTGCCGTCGAAATCGTAGGAATAGCTGTGCGCCGCATCGTCCTTGCCCGCGACCTTGCCGAGTTGCGCGCGCTCGAGCGCGAGGCCGACGCGCTGGTAGGTGTTGTCGACCGTGTCGGCGACGTGCAGATCGACCGGACCCGACTCCGCGACGGCGGCGGACGGAGGCGAAGCGCCGGCAGCGGTCGCCGCCGCGCCAGCCGGGGCAGTGGCACCGGGAACGACAAGCTCGCGCGTCGTCACCGGCGTGTCGAGGTCGGGTGGAACTTCGAGCGGGCGGGTTTCCTGCGTGCCCTTGTAGTACTCGGTGCGATCGCGATGGAACCAGCCGCAGCCGCTGAGCAAGGCGGTGGCAACGATCAGCGTCGGAACGAATCCACGGACGAGAAAATGGCGCTTCACGGTTGCGATCCTGAAATGGGGAAAAGGAATTCTAAGCGGCACTGCTGTGCCGCGGCTGAATCGAGGCGGCCAGCCGCGACACTGCGTCGATCACGGCGGCTGCGTGCTCGCGATGCCGGGCCGACAGCGTGGTCAGCGGCAGGCGCAATTCGCTCGAACCGATGCCAAGTCGGGCGAGACACCATTTGACCGGAATCGGGTTGGGTTCGACACCGGCCAGGTCGAACAGCGGAATCAACGCGTCGTGCAGGGCCTGCGCCTGTGCATGGTCACCGGCAAGCGCCGCGTCACACAGCGCACGGAACGGCAACGGGGCGACGTTGGCGACGACCGATACCACCCCTTTGGCGCCGGCCAGCATCGCGGCCATGCCAGTGGGATCGTCTCCGCTCAGGAAAACGAAACCGGAACCTTGCAGCGCGGCCAGCGCCGCTACGCGTGCGGGATCGCCGACCGCCTCCTTGATGCCGACGATGCGGTCGTGCAGGGCCAACTTCGCCGCGGTTTCCGGCTTGAGATCGCAACCGGTGCGGCCAGGCACGTTGTACACCACAACCGGAAGGCCGCCGTGATCGGCGACTTCGACGTAGTGGCGCAGCAGGCCTTCCTGGGTCGGGCGCACGTAGTACGGCGTGACGACGAGCGCCGCATCGGCGCCAAGACCCTGTGCGCGTTTCGTCAACTCGACCGTCTTGCGCGTATTCGCGGTGCCGGTGCCGGCGATCACGGTCACGCGGCCGCCGACGCGCGCGACGGCGTGGCGCAAGAGTTGGTCGTATTCGGCCTGCTCGAGTGCGTGCGCCTCGCCGGTCGAACCGGCGACGACGAGCGCCTGGGTACCGCCTTCCAACTGGAAATCGATCAGCCTCGCGAACGCCTCGAAATCGACCGCGCCTCCTCCGCGGAACGGAGTGGCGAGCGCGCAAATGCTGCCGGCGATATTCTTCAAGGCGAACTCGTTGCCAGAATGGGGCATTCTCGGGGAGGGGCGATGTTACTTGCGGGTACGGGGCGTGGCAAGTATTCTCGCGGCACCCAGGAACCTCCTCGCCGAGTCGACATTGACCGACACTGCGCAACGCCCCGCCGCGAACGAAAACCATCTGTTGATCAGCGCGTTCGCCGAGCACGCCAAGTCGCCGCTGGTCGCCATCGCCAAACGCATCGCCGACAGCAACTGCGCCCTCGCCGAATCGCGCGTGGCGATGCTCGGCCAGGAGGTCGCCGTGCTCGTACTCGCGCAAGGTCCGTGGGACGCCATCGCCAAGCTCGAATCCGCCCTCGCCCGCCTCGAACGCGACGAGCGCATGCGCATGCGCCTGTCCTGTTCGCGCACCGGCGCCAAGCCGGTGCAGACGAACCTGCTGCCCTACGTCGTCGAGGTCGTGGCGGCGGACAAGCCGGGCATTCTCTACCAGCTCGCCGAGTTCTTCCAGCGCCACCAGATCAGCATCGAGCAGTTGCAGTCCACGCGTTACCGCGCGATGCAGACCGGCGCGGACATGTTCTCGGCGCAGATCACGATCGGCATTCCGTCCGACACGCACATCGCCGGGCTGCGCGACGATTTCCTCGAGTTCTGCGACGGGCTCAACCTCGACGCGATCATGGATCCGATGAAATTCTGAAGTGATGGGCCACGCATGAAAATCGGCGACAAGATTGCGGACCTGCGCGGCGCCGTGGGCACCGATGCCGAGATTCGCCTGCGCGATTTCAAGGGCAAGTACCTCGTCGTGTATTTCTACCCGAAGGATTCGACGCCGGGCTGCACGCTCGAAGCGCAGAATTTCCGCGATCGTCTCGAGGATTTCACCAAGCGCGGCGCCGTCGTGATCGGCGTCTCGCGCGACTCGCTGGCCTCGCACGCCAGGTTCAAGGAAAAGCAGGCACTGAATTTCGGGCTCGTGTCCGACGCCGACGAAACCTGGTGCAAGGCATTCGACGTGATCCACGAGAAGGTGCTCTACGGCAAGCGCCATCTCGGCGTCGTGCGCTCGACCTTCCTGATCGGCCCCGACGGCAGGCTCAAGCGCGAATGGCGCGGCGTCAAGGTCAAGGATCACGCCGAGGGCGTCCTCGAAGCGCTGGACGCCGAGCGCAAGTGACCCGATCGACACCGTTCCGCTGTCGCATCGCTGCCGCACGCTGCGGCTGCAGCGTTCCCTTTCATCGGCCAACGAGGACAGCCATCGCATGACCCGAGGCAAGCGCATCTACGTACTCGACACCAATGTGCTGATGCACGATCCGACCGCGCTGTTCCGCTTCGAGGAACACGACGTGTTCCTGCCGATGACGGTACTCGAGGAACTCGATGCAGCGAAGAAAGGTACCTCGGAAGTCTCTCGCAACGTGCGTCAGGTCAGCCGCTTCATCAACGAACTGATCGAGCAGGGCGACCGCAAGTCCATCGAAGGCGGCCTCGAACTGCGCCTGCCCAAGGCACTCCAGTTGGAGAAGAAGGGCGCGCAGGTCGGCCGTCTTTATTTCCAGACCCAGAACTTCGCCCCGATCAACGGCGCAGCTGCGAAGAGAAAGGGTGTGCCGGACAATCTCATCCTCGCCTCGATCGTCGATCTGCGCGAGCAGCAGCCCGACGTGCCCGTCGTGCTGGTGTCGAAGGACATCAACCTGCGCATCAAGGCCTCGATCTACGGCATCGCCGCCGAAGACTACGAGAACGACCGTGCGCTCGACGATTTCAGTCTGCTCTACAAGGGCTACAACGAACTGCCGGCGAGTTTCTGGGAGAAGCATCCCGAGGTGCGCTCGTGGTCCGAGCGCGGCCATACGTTCTACGAGATCAAACTCAAGAAGGACGAGAACTGGGTCGCGCAGGAATTCGTCTATCTGCCCGGCGAGGACGAGATCGAGTTGCGCGTGCTGCGCGTCGACGGCGGCAAGGCCACGCTGCAGATCATCGACGACTACCGCGGCTCGCACGCGGTCTGGGGCGTGCACGCGCGCAACCGCGAGCAGAATTTCGCGCTCAATGCGCTGATGGATCCGGAGATCGACTTCGTCACCCTGCTCGGCACGGCAGGCACCGGCAAGACCCTGCTCGCGCTCGCCGCGGGCCTCGCGCAGACGATGGATACGCAGCGCTACCGCGAAATCATCATGACGCGCGCGACCGTTTCGGTCGGCGAGGACATCGGCTTCCTGCCCGGTACCGAGGAGGAAAAGATGACGCCGTGGATGGGCGCGCTGACCGACAACCTCGAAGTGCTCGCCACGCCGCAGGAAGGCGGCGCCTGGGGCCGGCAGGCGACCAACGACCTGCTCGCCTCGCGCATCAAGATCCGCGCGATGAACTTCATGCGCGGCCGCACCTTCCTCAATCGCTATCTCATCCTCGACGAGGCGCAGAACCTGACCTCGAAGCAAATGAAGACGCTGATCACGCGCGCCGGCCCCGGCACGAAGATCGTCTGCCTCGGCAACGTCGAGCAGATCGACACGCCGTACTTGACCGAAACCACATCAGGGTTGACTTACGCCGTCGACCGTTTCAAGGCCTGGCAGCATTCCGCGCACGTGACCCTGCGCCGCGGCGAGCGCTCGCGCCTCGCGGATTACGCGTCCGAAATGCTGTAGCGGCGGCCTCTACGTTCTTCACGCAAAAACGGCCGCGTCGAGCGGCCGTTTTCGTTATTCGCATCCCGCGGGCGGCGATCCGAGCCGCACGAGATCGAGCGTGCCGCTCAAGCCCGTATTCGTTCCCGCAGCGAAGCTGTAGGTCAAGGTAGCCGTCGTGCAGCTGGTGAACAACACGCTCGCGGAACCGACCGTCGTGGTCGTCACCGTGCTCGCTGGGTCGAGGAAGGCGCCGCCGGAACCCGTGAGGATATTGGCGCTGTACGACGTGACCGCAGACGGCGCAGCCGTCGTCTGCAGCGTGAACCAGTTCTGGCTCGCGCCGCCGCCGATCTGCTGTCCGTCCTGCGCGTACGTGAACCAGCCGCCAAACAGGATCGGCCCCGGCGACTTGGTGCTGTCGACGTTGAGAACCAATCCCTGTCCGCTCGTGTCGGGGTTGTACCAACTGCCCGAATACTGGTCGCCGCCGCTCACGGCGCCGCTGTCGCCGCTCGTCGTGCAGGTGGCGCCGCCGGTCAACCGGTCCAGTGCGATGAAACCCGCGCGACCGCTGCCGTCGCTGAAGGTGTAGCGCAGGACGGCGTGCGAGCAATCGGTAAACTGCAAAGTCGCCTGCCCAACCGCGACCGCCGACACCGCGGGGCCCACAGCGAAATTGCCACCCGTACCCTCGTATATGGTCAACGCGGCGGCCTGGTCGGTGCTGCTGACGTCACCCTGCAGCGAATACCAGCGCTGGCCGCCGGTGGCGGTGACGTCGTAGGTAAACCAGCCGGCGAAGAATCTGCCTTGGCCGGTCCCATTAGCGTCGGGGCTGGATTCGAGTACGATGCCCTGTCCGCTCACGCTCGCATTGTACCAGGCACCGGTGAGGCCGGCTTGATCGAGGTTCACGGCGAGCCCGGCCGAACTCGTGATCGCACTGTAGTTCGGCGCCGAGCCGCCGCTCGCAATGGTGCCGCGCAGAACATGGGTGGCCAGATCGACGACTGCGACCGTGTCGTCGCTGGCGTTGTTGACGTAGGCATAGGTGCCGTTGGAATCCACCGAAACGCCCAGCGGCCCGAGGCCCACCGTAATCTCGGCGGTGACCGTATTGGTGGCGGTGTCGATGACGGACAGCGTGTCACTGACATAGTTGGTGACGTAAACGCTGCCGCCGTCCGGCGAAACGGCGACGCCGGTCGGGCCGATATCGACCGGGATCGCGGCCACTTCGGCATCGGTGGCCGTATCGATGACCGACACCGTACCGGTTTGCGAATAGTCGCCTTGGGCGTAGTTCGCGACGTAGGCGAACGTGCCTGCCGGGTTGACGGCGATGCCGATCGGATTCTGCGATGATAGCGCGATCGCCTTGCTCACCGTGTTCGTCGTTGCATCGATGACCGCGACCTTGCTGTTGTTGGCGAGGGTGACATAGGCCTTCGTGCCGTCGGGGGTGAACGCCACGCCGACCGGCATGCCGCCGACCGAAATCTTGGTCGTTTCCGTATTCGTCGCGGTGTCGATCACCGAGACCGTTTTGCCGACGCTGTTGGCGACGTAGACCGTGGAGCCATTCGGGTTGACCACGAGCAATTCCGGCCGTATGCCCACGGTAATCGTGGCGATGACCGTGTTGAGCGTCGCCGAGGTCTGGTCGGAATCGATGACCGACACCGTACCCGACGTCGTGAGATCGGTACTGTCGCCATAGTTGGCGACGTAGACGCGCGTTCCGGCGGGGTTGATCGCGACCCCGAGCGGTTCGACGCCGGTGGCCGCGGTCGTCGACGTGGCCGTGGTCGCGGGAATGGTCGCGACGACCTGGTCGCTCGCCAGAGCGAGGTCGAGCACGGTCACGCAGCCGCTGTACGTGGTCGAGTCGATCGTGCAGCCGGAATAGTTGGCGACGTAGGCGAACGGCGCCGCGGAAACCAGAGGCGCCGCCAGGGCCAGAACCAGCGCGATCGCCGCGCATTTCACGCCGCGGGATTTGCCGCGCAATCCGCCCGCGCCAGAGGATTCCAGCGACATCTTCAGCTTACCCGCGCCGGAGGCCTTGCTCATGCTTGCACCTGTGTTCGGAATTCGAGCGCGGAATGATACGTCAAAATGGCGGGCCGCTGAGGCGCGCGCGGCGCTGGCACAGGCGCTGTTCAGTTCGCATTCCTCGTAGCCATCTGGCGATGCACGATTGCCGCGGATCGCCCCCGCTGCCTGCGGAACGCGGGCGCCGCCGCCGCGAGCAACGACAAGACGAGCACGCCGATGCCCGTCGGCGAAACAGCGGGGGCACCGACTGCGGTAGCTGTGGCGACCACCGCGGTGCATGCCGGCGGCGCAATGGCGAGCCCCTGCAACGTCGACGGCAGCAGCGAGCCCGGCACCGGCTCGGCGATCGCGCCGGTGATGGTCATCGCCCCGCTGGTAAGGTCGATCCGCCCCAGGCGGTTGAGCTGCGAGGGAAGATTGGAACCGTCGTAATTGCGCAGCAACGCCCAAAGCGTGCCGGAAGAATCGAACCCGGCATCCACCGGAACGGACACCGAAGTGCCGTATGCGCCGATCGGTGTCGCCTTGCCGGTGTCGGTGTCGATGCTGTAGAGGTTCGCATTGCCGCTGCCGCCAACGCCGTACAACACGCCGTTGCGATACGCCAGCGCGGTGATCTTCACGCCGAGATTGCCGACCAATTGGGTCGCTCCCGTAGCGGGCGCGAGCTTCCAGAAATTGTCGTTGGCGGCGGAAGCCATCCACAACTGGCCGTTGCAATCGAACGACAGTGAAAGATACTGCGCGGCGGTCGACGCCACCGCGGACACCTGGCTCACCGTCGTGGCCTTGCCCGTGGTCTGACTCAAGGTGACCAAGGTAGGAGTCGTGGCTCCGGTCAACGCAAGCGCGTAAAGGTTGCCGTCGGTCGGACTGAACGTCAATGCGCCGATCGCGACGATGGGCTGGTTATTGGCGCCATTGCCTGCGGTGCCGATCGCGTTAGCGGTGCGCGCAGCCAGATTGATGCGGTAGATGGTCGCCGACCCGTCGGCAGTCGACGGATCGCCCACGCTGAACGCCTGCGCACGGCAAAAACCGGCGACAACGAGCAAACTCGCGGCGATGAAGGCGCGCAAAGCCATCGGGCACTGAATTGTTTCTAATAATAATTCTGGTAATCGTCTGCCCGCGCCAAACCGCACGCCGGCCGAGCGAGCCTAGCACAATCGGAGGCGAAAACGAAGGGATGGCGGGCCGTCGGAATGGGACGAGGCAACCGGCGGCGACCCACCGCAGAATCAAGGAGATTGACGTGGAACCCGCTGGTGTCGCGGCGCCGGATTCAGAACGAGGTGGTCAGCAGCGCTTCGTAGCGCATCCGGTTCGCGCCGTAATTGCCGTCGGCGGTATAGCTCGGCAGGCCAAGCAACTGCAGAGGTGCGTAGACGGCGCGGAAGCGGAGCTTCGATCGATCGCCGAATGCACGCGCGTAGTCGAACTCCCAATCGTGCGAGGCCAGGTTGGGCTCGAGGAAATGCTGGAGCACCGCCAAGTTCGGCATGGGTTGCTCACGCGTGCTGTAACGCAATCCGAATTCCCCGAGGCTCGCATTGCGCCAAGCCGCGGCGACCGAATAGATGTCGAGGTTCTCCCAAGCCAGCGCACGGTTGGACAGGTAGATGTAGCGCTGCAGCAGCGACGGCAGCGAATAGCCCGCGAATGGCGCAACCTGCGAATATATCACCCGTTCGAAGTCGGCACTCAGGCGAAAGTTGCGCGCCGGCGTCCAATCCATGCCGAAATTCGCGCTCGCCGGAATGTCGAAGCTGCCCGCCTGGCCGTAGATGCCGCGATAGGTGTAGAAATTGTCCATGATCACGCGCGACTGGTAGCCGACGCGCCATTCCACGTCCGGAACCAGACGTCCGCCTGTATCGATGCGCGCGCCCAGACCGGCGGAATTTTCCTTGTGCCGCAACGCGGACGGACTACTGTCCTGCCAAGCCCAGCCGTCCCTGCCGAACGCACCATCGGAACCCTGCAGCGGCGCGAACAGGCTGAACTTCTGATAGGCGAGGATCAGCGAGAAACGCCAATAATCCATGTTCTCGAGCGAATGGGTAAACGATGGCGCGACGATCGTGCGACGCAGCCCCGGCGCCTGACCGGGCAAGAGACTGCCGGCGTCGGTCGCAGCGGTGAGAATCGGCGATTCGGAAATGCGAGCCGACTGCATCGCGACCTGAAACGGCTTCGCACCGTCGACCGAAGTACCGGGAAATCCCGAAGTCGGAGTACGCGCCCAACTCGAGCGCGTGCGGGTGAAGATCGTCGGCGGTTCGACCGCCACCTCGCCGGGCTCGCGCGCCCAACTGAAGTTCGATTTGAGGCTGCTCAGCGCGTAGTCGCTCCAGCTTTCGACGAGATCGCCGGCGGCGGCCATCTCCTGCAGGTTCGACATGCGCGCCGACTGCGTGACATGCTTGAACGTGCCCGCAGATGCGGCGGCGGACAATACCGCAGGCACCATCAAACTCGCGCCGATCAGCGCGACGAGCAGGCGTTGCTTTATGGACATTGGCCGCATGACGTCCAGACGCAGGTCCAGATCATTCCCCGAAGTGAGCCGGATATTGGCAAAAAAGCCACACTTCGTCAAGACTCGCTTGACGTACCGCTTGACGTCTGTTGCGATACGCAACCGGCCTTTCGTGGGGTTTCCCGAGGCTTTGACGCTCAGGTCATTGCACTTGTCGCAGAATGCTGTCGCATCCGCACAACACTTGAACTTCCCCATGCGCCCAACCCGGCTTGCCCCTTGCGTCCTGAGCATCGCCGGTTCGGATTCGGGCGCCGCCGCCGGCATCCAGGCGGATTCTGAAAACCTTCGCCGCCCACGGTGTGCACGGTCTGACGGCCATCACCGCCATCACCGCGCAGAATACGCACGCGATAACGGCGACGAGAGTACTTTCCGCGGCGACCGTACTCGCCCAGCTCGACGCCGTGGCAGCCGATTTTCGCATCGCCGCGGTCAAGATCGGCATGCTCGGCAGCGCGGCGAACACACGCATTGTCGCGCGCTGGCTGCGCGATCATCGGTTGCCGAACATCGTCCTAGACCCCGTCCTCGCCGCGAGCAGCGGCCATCGTCTACTTGCCGCCGATGCACTTTCCACGCTACGCCGCGACCTGCTTCCCCTTGCCCGCGTACTGACGCCCAACGTGCCCGAAGCGGAAACCCTGCTCGGGCGCCGCATTCGCTCTCTTGCCGACATGCGCGCCGCGGCACGCGATTTGCGCGCGCTCGGCGCCGATGCCGTGCTGATCAAGGGCGGCCACCTCGAGGGCGCCACGGTCCGCGATCACTTCCTCGACGCCAACGGTAACAAGGAATTTACCCATCGTCGGCGACACTACGCCGTGCGTGGCACGGGCTGTGCGCTTGCCTCGGCCGTCGCCGCGGGACTGGCGTGCGGCTGGTCGCTGCGCGTCGCCGTGGGACGCGCCGAGCGCTATTTGCAGGAGGCGTTCGCCACGGCGCAACGGCGTGGACACGGACCCTCGCGCATTCTGGAGCACGATGCATCGCACTTGATCACCCGCGGGGCCACGTAAGCGCCCGCAGTCGATACCGCGCGACGCGCAACAACACAAACACGATTCGTCCTTGTCGAGGAAGCTGCCATGAAGATCATTTCGTTATTCACCGTATTGCTCGCGGCAAATGCGAGTGGCGCCGATACCTCCGGCGTCCTGCAGGCGCAGCCTCTCGCGGGCGCGTCCGCCGCACAGGTCGCAGCCAAGGCTGCAGTCACCAGCAAGGCCGTTGCCAGCCCGAAACTCACGGCTGCGATCGCGACGCGCAATAGCGACGGTACGCTCGCGGTCGGCTGCGTCGAGCGGCCGAATCCGCGCGCGGGCAAAAGACCGGCCATCGTCCTCTCGCCGGAGCTTCGGCAGTGAGTCCGCGCATCGGCCTTGCCGCACTCCTCGCCCTGTTCATCGCCGCGCCGGCGGTGAATGCCGCGACCGCATTGACGGCCGGCACGCCGCTCACAGTGAACTTTTCGGCGAATTCGCTGATCACGAACGCCTACATCGACGTCGGCGCCAGCGCGAAACAACTCACCATCAACGTGGCCGGCAGCAGCGGCGACGTTCGACGTGTTCCTGCGCTACGGCACGCCATTCCCGGACACGGCCGATTGCTCGAACAGCGCGACGGCCTGCATCAGCTATGAAATGATCCTGCGCTATGCGCAGTACCATTCGATGAGTTCGTCGTCGAACGAATCGATCGTCGTCACCAATGCCAGCACGATTCCGCTGGCCGCCGGACGCTGGTATGTCGCCGCCATCAACGACTCGAGTTCCAGCGCCACCGCGACGTTGACCGCAACGCCGTCGACGACCGTGTCGACCGCAGCCATCACGCTCGACTTCGGCAACGCCAGCACAGACGCCAGCGATCCCACGCAGGACTGCGACGTCACGCCGTGGTCCGACACCACCGCAGCGACGTCGGTGGGCGGCAATCCCGGCACAACGCTCGGCGACCAGCGCAAGAACGCGCTGCAATACGCCGTGCAACAGCTCGCGCAGCAACTCCAGTCGCCCGTGCCGATCAGCGTGCACGCGTGCTGGGCGCATCTGGGCGGTACCGCCACGCTCGCCACGCTCGCGCACGCCTCCTCGACCAGCCTCGCGTACGCCGACACCGGCTTTCCAATGCCCTGGCTTTCGAAAAGATACACCTGGTACACGAGCACGCAGATCGCGCGCATGGGGGGTACCACTCCGTGCGGCGCGCTCGGCGGCAGTTGCGACGGCGTCGACGGCGACGCCGTTGAAATCACGTTCAACGCCGACATCGGCTCGTCCAGCGTGCTCGGCGGCAGCCCGTTCTACTACGGCTACACCGCGGACACGAGCACGAATTCATCCGACTTCATCGCGATCGCGATGCATGAGATCACGCACGGCCTGGGTTTCCTCGGTCTCGCCAATACCGACCCGAGCGCAGGGCCGATCGGCGCGCGCGCCGGCATCACTACTGGATCGAGCACGGTCACCTACCAGGACTACGATCTCGGCCCTTGGGACGACATCTTCGGCGACAATGTCGTCGACGTCGCCAGCGACGGCACCAACTATACGCCGTTCTTCGGCTACGAGTTGAACAGCCAGCCGAACAACGCGGCACGCGCCGCGGCGATGACCTCGGGCAACAAGGTCACCTCGGCCAGCATCGGCAACCGCTCCGCGCCGACGCTGCTGCGCTGGTCCGACCCGCTCGCGGTGAACTCGTCCGCGAACCTGGCAACCGGCACCGCACCGGCCAATTTCCCGAGCCTGTACGCACCATGCGACCTGACCAGCACGACCACGTGCAGCACCACGGTTGGCTCGACGCTGTCGCACACGGTGCAGCAGGGCGACCTGATGAACGCGTTCTACAACGTCAACCAGGCGCGCACGCTGGGCCTCGCCGCGCCGATGCTTGCCGCGATGGGCTGGTCGACCGCGGCCGCGCCGGCGGCCACCTTCGCCAAGCCGTTCACCGGCATCTGGTACGACCGCGCGCGCAGCGGGCACGGCCTCGATTTCCGCTTCACCGGCAGCAACGAACTCGGCGACGGCTACTTCCTGATCTTCTATACCTACGACGCCACCGGCGCCATCGAAATCTTCCAGGCGCAGGGAAACGTCGTCGACGGCGTCTTCGTCCCGGCCATCCTCGGCGCCGACGGCAGCACGCTCGTGCGCATGCACTACGACGCCACGAAGAAACAGGCCACGCCGACCGCCGACACCGGCGGCAGCATCGTCGTCGACTTCAACCAGGCCGCGAACTCGCCGGCGTGCCGGGACGTCGACCGCAGCAACGCGATCACGCTCGGCGTGCTGAGCTGGTCGTTCGCCGACACCAGCGGAAACGTCACCGAAAGCGGCGACTGGTGCATCGAGCCGGTGACCGCGCTCGCGCAGAACGCCTCGCCCGACCTCGGCGGCCTCTATTACGGCGGACCGAGCGACTCGGGTTGGGGCTTCTCCGTGCTCGACGTCGACCGCGGCAGCGACGGCAACCAGCTCGCCATCGATTTCTACTTCGGCGACTCGAGCGGCAAGCCGGTCTGGGCCGTCGCCAATGCCCTGCCGTTCGTCAACGGCCAGTCCATACCGCTCCTGCAGAACGCGGCAGGCTACTGCCGCACCTGCACGCCGACCGCACGCGACGCCGTGCAAATCGGTACGATCACGCTGAATTTCGGCGCGACGAATACCGTATCGATCAACGCCAGCCCGCTCAGCGGCGGCACGTTCGTGCGCGACAACGTGCCGATCTACAACCTAGGCGTTGCGCAGTAACGCCGGGCGACCGTCGAATCGAAAAGCCCGGCGATCGCCGGGCTTTTTCTTCATCTCAACCGTTCGATCAGCGCGTCGGCGAAAGTTTCCGTCGTGCCGCTGCCGCCGAGATCGGGCGTAACGCGGTCCTTCGCCGCGATCGCCGCGCGGATCGCGCCGCGCACACGGTTCGCCTCCGCCTCGCGGCCGAGATGACCGAGCATCTGGCAGGCGCCGAGCAGCAATGCGCACGGATTGGCGATGCCGCGGCCGGCGATGTCCGGCGCCGAGCCGTGCACCGCCTCGAAGATCGCCGCGTGCTCGCCGATATTCGCGCCGGGCGCAAGCCCCAGGCCGCCGACGAGGCCCGCGCACAGGTCGGAGAGGATGTCGCCGAACAGGTTCGTCGTCACGATCACGTCGAACTGCCAGGGGTTCATCACCAGCTGCATGCAGGTGTTGTCGATGATCATCTCGTTGTGCTCGATCTCGGGATACTGCGCCGACACCTCGCGCGCGACCTTGAGGAACAACCCCGAGGTCGATTTGAGGATGTTCGCCTTATGCACGACCGTGACTTTCTTGCGCCCGGCCTGGCGCGCGAGGTCGAACGCGTAGCGCACGATGCGCTCGGAACCCTTGCGCGTGACCTTCTGCGTCAACGTGGCCGTCTCCCCGTCGGCCGACACCTGCTGGCCCTCGCCGATGTAGGCGCCCTCGGTATTCTCGCGCACGGTGAGGATGTCGATGTTCTCGTAGCGCGACTTGGTGCCGGGAAACGAGATCGCCGGGCGCACGTTCGCGTACAGGTCGAACTTCTTGCGCAAGGTGACGTTGATCGAGGTGAAGCCCTCCCCCACGGGTGTCGTCAACGGGCTCTTCAGCGCGACCTTGTGCCTGGCGATCGCGTCCAGCGTCGCCTGCGGCAGCAACTCGCCGTACTTGTCCTGCGCGGCAAGGCCGGCTTCGACGACGTCGTACTTGAGATCGAGGCCGAGCGCGTCGATCACGCGCAACGCGGCCCGCATGATCTCCGGGCCGATGCCGTCGCCGGGGATCACTGCAATCGTGGTAGTCATGGAAAGGTTCGGCTGTCGGGAAAAAGAAGACGCATTATAGCGATGCGCGCGACCTCATTCCGCTTCCAGCCGATCGAGGAAATCCACCGCGCGGCGCAGATGCGGAATCACGATCGAGCCGCCGACGACGAGGCCGACGCTGAACGCCTCGAAGAATTCGTTGCGATCGACGCCGGCATCGCGGCACTGGGCGATGTGGTAACTGATGCAGTCGTCGCAGCGCAGGACGAGCGAGGCGACGAGGCCGAGCAGTTCCTTGGTCTTCAGGTCGAGCGCGCCGCTTTTATAAGTCTGCGTATCGAGCGCGAAGAAACGGCGCACGACCTGATTATCGTGTTCGAAGATACGCTCGTTCATGCGCTGGCGGAATTCGGTGAATTCCCTGACCCGGTTCCCGCTCTTCGACGAAACGGTCGCGGCTGTTTTCGCGACGGTCTTTTTCGTTGCGGCTTTCTTCGCGGCGGCCATGGGTCAGGCGCCGATGAGTTGCGCGAGCCGGCCGCTGCGCTCGGCCGCGGCGAGGTCGTCGAAGCCGCCGACGTGTTCGCCGTTGACGAAGACCTGCGGCACCGTGCGCCGGTTGGCAGAGCGCGCGAGCATTTCCTCGCGCCGCGCGGGATCCTGGTCGATGCGGAACTCCTCGTAGTCCAGCCCTTTCGACTTGAGCAGGTTCTTGGCCGCGGTGCAGTAAGCGCAGTTCGCACCGGTGAAGATTTCGACTTTGGGTTTCATATTCGGGGCTGATTGAGGCTGAAACTTCAGTGGTCCCAGTGTGCGGTCTGCAAGGCCGAATTTCCAGTGGCGGGGCGACCGGCGGGAAGGACGGCCGCGCGGGCTTCTCCTCCTCTCGAACCCGCCATTCCGGCGCGCTTGAACGCCACCTAAGCACGCCGCTTGCCATACGGCCGAAACAGTGGATGCGGAACCTTTGCAGGAGTAAGGTAATCCAATACCCCTTCCTGCCGTATCGCGCTTTCCGCCATGTTCGCCAAGCATTCCGCTCTCGCCGTCTTCGTGGCCGCGATCGCCGTGCTGACCAGCCACGGCTACGCCGCCGACACGCGCCTGCCCAACCTCGGCAGTTCGGCCGGCAACGTCGCCTCGCCCGAGGAGCAGCGCCAGTACGGTTTCTACGTGCTGCACGAGCTGCGCAACCAGAACGCGGTGCTCGACGATCCGCTGCTCGCGGACTATCTCAACACGCTCGGCTACAAACTCGTTTCCTACAGCCCGCAGCCGGAGCAGTCGTTCACGTTCTTCATCATGCGCGAGAACGAGATCAACGCGTTCGCGCTGCCCGGAGGTTTCGTCGCGGTCAATTCGACGCTGTTCACGACGACGGATACGGAAAGCGAGCTGGCCGCGGTGCTCGCCCACGAAATCTCGCACGTCACCCAGAACCACCTGATCCGCGCGGTCGAGGCCGAGCAGAAGATGACGCCGCTCATGCTCGTCGGCATGCTCGTGGCGATGGCCGCCGCGTCGAAGGCGAGCCCGTACAGCACGAGCAATTCCGACATCGGCGCGATCGCGACCATGCAGGGCCTCGCCGCGCAGATGCAGATCAACTTCACGCGCGCCGACGAGGCCGAAGCCGACCGCGTCGGCATCGCCACGCTGGCCAAGGCCGGCTTCGATCCCGACGCGATGGCCGGATTCTTCGAGCGCATGCAGCGCGCGCTGCGCCCCGGCTTCGACGAGAACGACGTGCCCGCCCTGCTGATGGACCACCCGGTCACGACCACGCGCATCAGCGAAGCGAAGGCGCGCGCCGAGCAGATCAAGAAGGAATACCGGCCCACCGTCACGGTCGGCGACGTGGAGGCGGCGCCGAAGGAACTGGCCGGCGTCGCCAACGTCGGGCCCGCGACCGGCGGTGCGGCGACGGCGGAAACGAAGGCCGCCGGCGCCGCGGACGGCACGGCCAGGGCCGCCACGATCGCGACCGGCTCCCTGCTCGCCTCGATCGGCCCGACCGCACGCCCGAACATCGGCGCCTTGCATGCGACCCAGCCGACCGCGGAGCAACGCGCCAGCGCGCAGGCTTACTACGAGTTGATGCGCGAACGGGTGCGGGTGCTGGCGAGCCCGCGCGTGAACGAGACCATCGCCTATTACGCCGACAATCTGCGCGACCACAAGGAGTTCGACACGCCCGCCAACCATTACGGCTACGCGCTCGCGCTGATCCAGAGCGGCAAGGCCAAGCAGGCGATCGCACCGCTGCAGAAACTCGCCGCGGCCGATCCCGAGAATCTCGTCTTCCAGATCGCGCTCGGCAGTGCCGAGTTGCAGTCCGGCGCGCGCGACGCGGCCCTGCAGCGTTACGCGCACATGGAGAAGTCGTTTCCGAACAACCGCGCGCTCGCGCTCGCGCACGCCGATGCGCTGCTGCAGTACGGCGACAAGGCCGCCGGCAAGCAGGCGCAGGAACTGCTGCGGCCGCAACTGGCCAAGGACGACGAAGATCCGGCCCTGCAGACCACGTTCGCACGCGCCTGCGAACTCGCCGGCGACCCGGTGCGCGCCGGCGAGGCGCACGCGACCGCGGCCTACCTCAACGGCCGCGCCGAGGATGCGCTCAACCAGCTCAAGGATATCGCCAAGCGCAGCGACCTCGACTACTACCAGCGCACGCGCGTCGAGGCGCTGATCGCGGCGATGACGCCGCTCGTGCTCGACTACCGCCGCCACAAGATCCGCCCGGAGGACCAGGGCAAGCTCGCCGCGACGGCAAATTGCCTGAAGCCGAAATCCGGCCTCAGCTTCAGCGTGCACAACGACGCCACGCTGGCGCAGGACGATTCGTTCGCCCGCATCGGCGACAGCGCGAACGGCTACGGCGCCACCTCGCCGTTCGCGGATTCGCGCTTTGGCCGGCTCGACGAGACCACGCGAAGCGCCGATTCGAAGACGGATTGCGGTGCCGCGTCATTCAACCGTAACAATTGACGTTTGAAATACCGCAATCTGTCACAAAGCCCCGCTTCGGCGCGGTTGCGAGTCGATTCGTGCAAAAAAACATCCTGATCGTCGAAGACGAACCCGCGATCCGCGACATGGTCGCCTTCGCCCTGCGCAAGGCCGGCATGGAGCCCAGCCACGCCGCCGACGCGCGCGCCGCGCAGACGATGATCGTCGAGCGCGTGCCCGATCTGATTTTGCTCGACTGGATGCTGCCCGGCACGAGCGGCCTCGACCTCGCCCGCCGCCTGCGCCGCGAAGAACTCACGCGCGACGTGCCGATCATCATGCTGACCGCGCGCGGCGAGGAGACCGACCGCGTCGGCGGCCTCGAAGCCGGCGTCGACGACTACGTCGTGAAGCCCTTTTCGCCGCGCGAATTGATCGCGCGCATCAACGCGGTCATGCGCCGCACCCACGGCGTCGACAGCGAAGGCGTGATCGAAATCGGCCCCTTGCGGATCGACAGCGCCGCGCACCGCGTCCATGCCGGCGAGGACAGCGTGGCGATCGGCCCGACCGAATACCGCCTGCTGCATTTCTTCATGACCCATCCCGAGCGCGTCTACTCGCGCAGCCAGTTGCTCGACTACGTCTGGGGCGGCAGCGTCTACGTCGAGGAACGTACGGTCGACGTGCATATCCGCCGCCTGCGCAAGACGCTGGAGCCGCATCGTTGCGACGACCTCGTGCAGACCGTGCGCGGCGCGGGCTACCGGTTCTCGACCACGCCGGCGGCGTGAATTTCTTCCCTTCTCCCGCCGGGAGAAGGGAAGCGGAGCGCCGGATGAGGGAAGAGCGTCACGATTTGCAATGTCGTTGCGAGATATTGCGCCTTTCCCTCATCCGCCCTTCGGGCACCTTCTCCCGGCGGGAGAAGGGAAGCGGAGTATAATTGTGCACATCCGCATTTCCGTTCGCCCGGCCAATGCAATTGCAATTCCTGCAAAGCCACGCATGGCAAGTCTCGCTGGGACGCTTCGTCGTCCTGCTGGCGGTCGCGCTCGTGCTTGGCTGGCTGTTCGGCGCGGTGGAATACGCGGTCATCGCCGCGCTGCTCGGATACTCGCTGCGCTCGCTGGTCAGCCTGTACCGGCTTCAATCCTGGCTGCGTTCGCGCCAGCGGACGCCGCCGCCGGAGGATCGCGGCGTGTGGTCGGACATTTCCACGTACATGTACATGAAACTGCACGCTGAACGCTCGCGCAAGCGCCGCCTCGTCAACCTCCTGCGCGCGTTCCGCGAAGGCGCGGCCGCGCTGCCCGACGGCGTCGTCGTGCTCGACCGCGGCCGTAGCGTGGTCTGGTTCAACGAGGCCGCCGGGCGCCTGCTAGGCATGGCCGCGCCGCGCGACCGCGGCGCGCACGTCGACGCCTTCCTGCCGCCGCAGGCGAAGGCGTGGTTCGCCGACGATCCGACACGCGAGTCGTTGCGCGACACCGCGTCCGTCATCGACGAAGGCGTGCACCTGTCGTTTCGCCTGATCCCGTATTCCTACGAGCACGCCCTGCTCGTCGTGCGCGACATGACTCCGATCGCGCGGCTGGAACAGGTCCGTCGCGATTTCGTCGCCAACGTGTCACACGAGTTGCGTACACCGTTGACCGTGCTGCACGGATACCTAGAAATGCTCGAACCCGAAGTGATGCCGCAACTCGCGCCCGTGCTCGCCGACCTGCGCGGGCAGTCGCGGCGCATGACCCAGATCGTCGAGGACCTGCTCACGCTCTCGCGCCTGGAAGCGCAGCAACAGATCAACGACGATGAACGCGTATCGATGCGCGCGCTGATGTCGTCATTGAAGCGCGAAGCCGAGGGCCTCTCGCAAGGCCGCCACCATGTCGACGTCGTGCTCGGCCGCGACTCCGATCTGCGCGGCTCGAACGACTACCTGCACAGCGCGTTCTCCAACCTCGTGTCCAACGCCGTGCGCTACACGCCCGAAGGCGGCCGCATCGAGATCTCTTGGCAGGCGACGACGGGCGGCGGCGCGCGCTTCGCCGTCGCCGACACCGGCTACGGCATTCCGGCCGAGCATCTGCCGCGCATCACCGAGCGCTTCTACCGCGTCTCGACCAGCCGCTCGCGCGAATCGGGCGGTACGGGCCTGGGTTTGTCCATCGTCAAGCACGTATTGCAGCTGCATCAGGCACGACTGGAAATCGAGAGTGAACTCGGTGCCGGCAGCACGTTCGCCTGCTTGTTCGCGCGCGAACGGCTGCTTGCATTCGAACCGCTTTCCGAGGAAGTCCACCCATGAGCGCCGAAGAATTCACGGTGGCCGCACACGCGCGACGCGGCAATGGCAAAGCCGACGCGACCGCGGCGGAACACCCGGCGACGATCGAAGCGCCGGCGCAGACGCGCGACCTGCGCGACCCCTCGCTCTACCTCAACCGCGAACTCGCCCAGCTCGAATTCAACTTCCGCGTGCTCGCGCAGGCGCAGGATCCGTCGGTGCCGCTGCTCGAGCGCATGCGCTTCCTGTGCATCTCCAACTCCATCCTCGACGAATTCTTCGAGGTGCAGGTTGCGGTCCTGCGCCACCATCTCGCCTTCGGCGACGCCAAGGCCGGCCCCGACGGCACCTCGCCCGCCGAACTGCTCGCGCGCATCCGCACGCGCGTGCTCGAACTGGTCGCGGCGCAATATTCGTTCTGGAACGACACCCTGCTGCCCGAGCTGGACCGCGAAGGCATCCGCTTCATCGCGCGCGACAAATGGACGTCCAAACAGACGCGCTGGCTGCAAGGCTATTTCCAGAACGAAGTGATGCCGGTGCTGTCGCCGCTCGGCCTCGATCCGGCGCATCCGTTCCCGCGCATCCTCAACAAGTCGCTGAACCTCGCCGTCTCGCTCGAAGGCCGCGATGCGTTCGGCCGCGAAGGTCACATGGCGCTGCTGCGCGCGCCGCGCTCGTTGCCGCGCATCGTGCGCCTGCCCGACGAAGTCGCCGAAAAACCCTACGACTTCGTCTTCCTGTCGAGCATCCTGCACCAGTTCGTCGACGAGTTGTTTCCCGGCATGAAGGTGACCGGCGCGTACCAGTTCCGCGTCACCCGCAACAGCGAATTGTTCGTCGACGAGGACGACGTCGAAAACCTCGCGCTCGCGCTGCGCGACGAACTGCGCGGGCGCGGTTTCGCCAAAGCGGTGCGACTCGAGGTCGCCGACACCTGCCCGAAACCGGTCGCCGATTACCTGATGCACAACTTCGAGCTGGCCGAGGCGGACGTGTTCCGCCTGCCCGGCCCGGTCAACGTGCACCGCATCACGTCGATCTACGACCAAGTCGAGCGCCCCGACCTGAAATTCCCCAAGTTCACGCCGCGCCTGATCGCGCCGATCACGCTGGAGCGCAGCCTCATCGAGGCGATCGCCGAGCGCGACATCCTGCTGCACCATCCCTGTGAATCGTTCGGCGCGGTCACCGAACTGCTCAAGGAAGCAGCCAGCGACCCGGCCGTGCTCGCGATCAAGCAGACGCTGTACCGCGCCGGCAACGATTCGCCGCTGGTCAATTCGCTGATCGACGCCGCGCGCGCCGGCAAGGACGTCACCGTCGTCGTCGAACTGCGCGCGCGCTTCGACGAGGAAGCGAACATTTCGCTCGCCAATCGCCTGCAGGAAGCCGGCGTGCAAGTCGTCTACGGCGTGGTCGGCTACAAGACCCATGCGAAGCTGCTGCTGATCGTGCGCCGCGAGAAGGCCGGCCTGCGCCGCTACGTGCATCTGTCGACCGGCAACTACCACACCGTCACCTCGCGCTTCTACACCGACTTCGGCCTGATGACCGCGAACCGCGACATCGGCGAGGACGCGCACAAGCTGTTCCAGCAACTCTCCGGCCTGGGCCCGGTCATCAAGCTCAAGCACCTGCTGCAATCGCCGTTCACGCTGCACAAGGGCGTGATGGAGCGCATCGAACGCGAGATCGCGCACGCGCAGGCCGGCAAGCCCGCGCGCATCGTCGCCAAGATGAACGCGCTCAACGAACCAAGTGTGATCGAGCTGCTCTACAAGGCTTCGATCGCCGGCGTGCAGATCGACCTGATCGTGCGCGGCGCCTGCACGCTCAAGCCCGGCCTGCCGGGAATCTCGGACAACATCCGCGTGCGCTCCATCGTCGGCCGCTTCCTCGAACACAGCCGCGTCTACTGGTTCGCCAACGGCGGCGAGGCGGAAATCTATTGTTCGAGCGCGGACTGGATGGAGCGCAACCTCCTGCGCCGCATCGAAACCTGCTTTCCGATCCTCGACGCCGACCTCACCGCGCGCGTATTCGACGAAGGCCTCGCGAACTATCTCGCGGACAACACGCAGGCATGGGCGCTGCAAGCGGACGGCCACTACGAACGCCTGACGCCCGGCGAGCAGAAGCCACATTCGGCGCAGCAGGCACTGCTCGCGAAGATCTGCTGACTGCGGCGCAGGCGTGGCCGCGTCCGGGCGGCGGCTTTTCGCCCCTGTCATTCATGCCACAGGTGAAAAAGGCACCGGCCATGCCGGTGCCTTGCCTTGTCGCTCGTGCAACCGCAATCGCGGTTACGGTACCCGGCAGCAGCTCGTCCCTACCGTAACTGTATGCGCGGCCGCGGTCGTGTTGTTGAACCCGCAGAAAGCCGTCCCGGCCAAGCCGGTACCGCCAGCCGTGACGCCGCTGCCGCCCGAGTACACGCCGGTAGTGTCCTGATTCCAGCAATATGGCGTTTGGACGGTATAGCCGGCCGGGCAGGTCGTCGTCGTGAAGTAGGTAGCCGTGCTGGCGGGAAGGGATACGTTTGAGTCGATCGAAGTGCTGCCGCTCGCCGTGCCGACCACGACGCAATCCAACGCCGTGGCCGGCGCGGCGGAGAAGTAGCCGAAATAGTCGAGGATCACCTGGGCCGTGCCGCCGCCGCCGGTGAGCACTTCGAAATCGTAGTGGCTGGTGGAGCTGTTCACCGCCGTGGAGATGACGCCCGCGTTCGCCGCCTGCACGTTGGCGCCGTACTGATACCAGTTCACCCAACTGGTAACGCCGGTGCTGCCGTACGAGCGCACGGTGAGAAAGCCGGCCGCGGTGGGGCTGGCGATGGTGACGTTGACGGCGATGGCGGGCTCTCCGGCGCCCGGCAGGACGCATCCCGAACTGCCGCCATAGGAACTGCCGGAATAGTAGGTATCGTATACGCGCGCGGTCGAGCCGATCGCGCCACCGGTCACGCGCGTGTCGATCCAGCGGCACGGCGTCATCGGGGTGAAGACGAGGCTGTCGTAGCTGCTGCCCAGGGCCTCGGTGGTGTCCTCGGCGCTGGACGCATGGCCCGCGGCGGCAGCGCCGGCGGACACCTTGGCCGCGGCGGCCTGCTGCTGTGCCGTGGTGGCCTGGGACAACGCCTGATCCAACGTGGCGACCGAGGTGCTCATGCCGCTCAGCGCGCTGCTCGGCGTGTTGTAGAGCGTGCCGAGCAGGTTGGTGCGCCAGTCGTCGCCGAGGCTCTTGGCCTTGGCGTCGGCGGCGACGTTCTGCGCGATCGTGTTGGCCAGTTGCACGCGCGCCTGCGCTTCGGCGAGCTGGGCGGCGTTGAGCTTGTACTTGCTCGCCGATGCCGGCCGGGCGGAGCCGGACGTCACCGGTGCCGATGCGGTAGTATTTTGCGCGAGGGCGCCCGCGCTGAGGCACAAACCGGCCGCAAGGGCCAGGACGAGTGGGGATCGACGGAATATCATGGTCTCTTTCCTTTGGATTGTGGACGAAAACAGCGAAGCGACGGAATGTCACCGTCGCGGTCGACAGCCGCCAAGGCGGCGCAACCTGCTTCTCGCGTGGCCACACCGAATGGCTTTTCCGCAGCGATGCAAAAAGCGGCTTGCCCTGATCAATACGTAAAAAGGCAGGGCAAAGTGACAAAGGTTCCGGCGCGTGACTTAGGCTACACTCGCGACAACGTCGGCAGGCGGGGATGGGGGAGTGAATTCGGCAGACATTACCGACCTGGTGCTCGCAGCCGGCGACGGCGAGCCGCAGGCGCTGCAATCGCTGTTCGGCGCGCTCTACGCGGAACTCAAGCACGTCGCGCACCGGCAGCTCGCGGCCAGCGCGAATCCCACGATCGACACGACCGGGCTCGTCCACGAGGCCTACCTCAAGCTGGTCCGACCCGGCGCGCTGCACTGCAACGACCGCGGCCACTTCTTCGCCACCGCCGCGCGCGCGATGCGCCAGATCGTCATCGACCACGCGCGCCGCCGCGTCGCGGACAAGCGCGGCGGCGCGGACGCGCGCATCACCGAGTCGGCCGAGGCCGAAGCCGGCGCGCTCGATGCGGACACGCTGATCCATCTCGATGCCGCGCTCGGCCGCCTGCAGGCAATGGACGCGCGCCTGGCCGAACTCGTCGACCTGCGTTTCTTCGCCGGCCTGTCGGTCGAGCAGGTCGCGGAACTGCGCGAGGTGTCGAAGCGCACGGTGATCCGCGACTGGCGGCGTGCACGGGCGTTCCTGTTCGACGCCGTGCACGGGCACGCGCAGTGAGTCGCGGCGCGCGCATGTCCTGCGCGGCCGCGATTTTGCGTGGACGAGTGAGCGACGCATGCAAACGGAAATCGCCACGATGAATACGGATGACGCCGAACGCTGGAACCGCCTCGCCGAACTGTTCGACGCGGCGCTCGAACTGCCGCCGGATGTGCGCGACCGGTTTCTCACCGAACGCTGCAGCGGCGATGCGAGCATGCGCGCGGATCTCGCGCGCATGCTCGCGGCCGATGCGCACGCCGATGCGGGCGCGTTCCTCGAAACGCCGGTCTCGCCGCTGCCCGACGATGCCCGGGAGCGCTGGACCGACGACTACGCGCCTGGCTCGCGCCGCTTCGGCGCCTATCGCCTGCTGCGCCTGATCGGCCGCGGCGGCATGGGAGAAGTCCACCTCGCCGAACGCGCCGACGGTGAGTTCGAGCAGCGCGTCGCGCTCAAGCTGCTGCCGCATCCGACGCCGGGGCTGATGCAGCGCTTCCGCCGCGAGCGCCAGATCCTCGCGCGCCTGGAACATCCGAACATCGCGCGCCTGCTCGACGGCGGCGTCGGCGAGTGGAACATCCCCTACTTCGCGATGGAATTCGTCGACGGCCAGCCAATCACGCAGTTCGCCGCCACGAAACGCCTCGACGTGCGCGCGACGCTGCAATTGTTCCTCGGCGTCTGCGAGGCGGTCGGTTATGCCCATCGTAACCTCGTCCTGCATCGCGACATCAAACCGTCGAACATCCTCGTCGGCGAGGACGGAGTGGCCAAGTTGCTCGACTTCGGCATCGCCAAGCTGCTCGAGACCACGAGCGGCGAACACCTCGCCGGCACGCAGACGCATGCGTTCACGCCCGACTACGCGGCGCCGGAGCAGATCCGCGGCGAGGCGGTCAGCACCGCAACCGACGTCTACGGCCTCGGCGTGGTGCTCTACGAACTGCTCGGCGGCGCGCGACCGTACCGCCTCGACCGCGGCATGCCGGTGCAGCAGGCCATCCTCGGCGTCGATCCGCCCGCGCCGAGCGTGGCGCGCGAACGCCAGGCCGACGCGCGCGGCGCGCGCACGCTGCGCGGCGACCTCGACCGCATCGCGCTGACCGCGCTCGCCAAGGAACCGGAACGTCGCTACGCCAGCGTCGACGCATTCGCCGAGGACCTGCGCCGCCATCTCGACGGCCGCCCGGTCAGGGCGCGCGGCGACAGCGCCTGGTATCGCGCACGCAAATTCGTGCGGCGCAATCGCATCGCGATCGCCGCCGCGGCGGTCGCCGCCGTCGCCCTGATCGCGGCGACCGCGGTCAGCGTGCGCGCAGCCGCCATTGCGCGCGACGAGGCGCGCCGCGCCGAACAGCAGCGCGACCTGTACCGCAACGAGGCCGCGCACGTGCAGTCGGCGCTGCACTATCTTGCGCTCGTGTTCGGCGAAATGGAAAAGGCCGGAGACCACTCCGTGCCGTTGCACGAGGCGCTCGCGCAAGGCGCGGAACAGATCGAAAAGCGCCTTGCGGGCAATCCGTCCGAGCAGGCGAGCATCGCGCGCTTCGTCGGCGAGCTGTTCAGCGAACTCAACGACGACAAGACCGCCGCGCCGCTGCTGCGGCGCTTCCTGGCCTCGCCCGACGCCGTGCGGAATCCGATCGAATCGGCCGACACGCGCATGTATCTCGCGCAGGCGGAACTGCGCCTGGGCGATGCGAATGCGGCCAAGAACGCGCTCGACTCCGCGCAGGCGTTCTGGCGCGAAGACGAGGCGACTTACGGCGACCGCCTTCTGCGCAGCCGCATCGTGCAGGGCCAGATCGAGAAGGCGCTCGGCGACTTCGCCGGCGCGATCCGCACCTATCGCGAGGCGATACCGCAGGCCTGGCAGCGCCTCGGCGCAGTCGACGAGACCACGGTCCAGTTGACGAACTCCCTCGCCCTCGTGCTGATGCAGACCGGCGAACTCGACGAGGCGGGCCGGCTCATGGACGAAGTGATCGCGAGCTACCGTTCGCCGCAGCTCGGCGGCGACGAGGGCTCCCTGTTGATCGCCGAACAGAACCGCGGCGCGATCGCCTTCCGGCAGAAGGACTACGCGCGCGCCGAATCGCTGTTGCGCCATGCGACCGAGGAGGGGCGCGCCCGATTCGGCGAATCCGCCGCACTCGCCTCGGGCGTGCTGAACCTCGGCAAGACGCTGCTCGCGCAGCAGCGCGCGGACGACGCCGTCAAGGCATTCGCGGTTGCGCTGCCGATGGCACGCAAGTTTTCCGGCGAACACAGCCAGCTCACGATCGCGGCACTGCAGGGCGAGGCGGAGGCGCGGCTCGCGCTCGGCGACGACGACGCGGCCGCGCCGCTCGTCGCACAGACAGTGGAACTGTCGCGCGCGCAGTTCGGCGACAAGCACCCGTTGTACGGCGTCGGCCTCATGCTCGAGGCCCGACTGCACCACCTGCAAGGCCGCGACACGGATGCGCGCGCGGACGCGGACCGCGCAATCGCGATCTTCGCAGCCGCGGGCGATGCGGCCGCGTCGCAGTTCGCCGATGCGAAGGCATTCAAGGCCACGTTGCCGCCGGGATAAGGCGTGGCGATATCCCGAACGCAAGGCTGACAGTCCGCGATTTCCCCGTTACCATGGCGGCGTTCGACGGAGATGGCATGCCTCCGGTCGTCGCGCAAGGGCGACACGAACCGCCGCAAGGCTGATGATGCCTGACGTATCCGCGGTGTCGGACGTCAGGCGTTGCGTGCAGCGCCCACCGTCCGCGCCGGGGTTCTCCGCTTGGAACCAGGAGGCGCATGAACGTTCCGTTTTCCTCATTGCTGGCCGTGCTCGTCGGCGGCGCCATCGGCAGCGCGCTGCGCTGGATCCTCGGCATGGCGCTCAATCCCATCCTGCCGACGTTGCCGCTCGGCACGCTGGCGGTGAATCTCATCGGCGGCCTGATCATCGGCTGCGCAATCGGCATCTTCGACCAGTTCCAATCACTGCCGCCCGAATTGCGCCTGTTCGTCACCACCGGTTTCTGCGGCGGGCTGACGACGTTCTCGACGTTCTCCGCCGAAACCGTCACCCTGCTGCTGCGCCAGCAGTTCGGCTGGTCACTCGCGATCGTCGGCTCGCACCTGTTCGGCTCGCTGCTGGCCACGTTCGGCGGCATCGTGCTGATGCGCCTGCTGCTGCGGGCTTGAGGAGGATTCCATGCGCGGCAACCATCTGCGTTTCTACACTTACGAAAACCGCCGCCAGAAAGGCATGCTGCTCTACGAATGGCTGCTCGAACGCGCGCGAAAGCTCGGCATCCACGGCGGTTCGGCGTTCCGCGCGATCGCCGGCTACGGCCGCCACGGTCGCCTGCACGAGCAGCAGTTCTTCGAGCTGGCCGGCGAAGGCCGATCCTGGTCGAATTCCTCGTCAGCGATGCGGAAGCGGACCAGCTGTTCGCGCTGCTGCGCGAGGAGAAGATCGACCTGTTCTACGCGCGCCTCGCCGCCGACTACGGCACGACCGAAGCGCCATCGTCTTGAACCAGGAATCCTGAAGCCGCATAGAAACCGAACGCCCCGCCGATCATTGCCTTGCCCATGACCCGTCATACCGCACGCAGCCGCATCGAATCCCTGCTCGCGCTCGCCGGCGTCCGCATCGACGGCGACGAGTCGACCGACCTGCAAGTCCGCGACGAGCGTCTCTACGAGCGCGTGATCGCGCACGGCTCGCTCGGCTTCGGCGAAGCCTACATGGACGGTTGGTGGGACGCGGCCAGCCTCGACGGCTTCCTGTTCCGCCTGCTCGACGCGCGTGTCGACGAGCACGTAGGCGGCATCGACGACGCGACGCTGTTCCTGCGCTCAAAGCTCGTCAACATGCAGCGCGGCCGACGCGCGTACAAGGTCGGCGAGCAGCACTACGACCTCGGCAACGACCTGTTCGAGACCATGCTCGGCAAGCGCCTGGTTTACTCCTGCGGCTATTGGAAGAACGCGGGCGACCTCGACGCCGCGCAGGAAGCCAAGCTCGACCTCGTCTGCCGCAAGCTCGGCCTCGCGCCCGGCATGCGCGTGCTCGACATCGGCTGCGGCTGGGGCGAGGCGCTCAAGTATGCGGCGCAAAAATACGGCGTGACCGGCGTGGGCATCACGGTGTCGAGCGAACAGGCGCAATTCGCGCGCGAACTGTGCGCGGGTCTGCCCGTCGAGATCCGCGTGCAGGACTATCGCGAGGTCGACGAGGAATTCAGCCGCATCTGGTCGATCGGCATGTTCGAGCACGTCGGCGTGAAGAACTACCGCGCCTACTTCGAGACCGTGCGCCGGTGCCTTGCCGACGACGGCCTGACCCTGCTGCACACGATCGGGGGCAACGAATCGACCAACCATACCGACCCGTGGATCGCGAAGTATATTTTTCCCAACTCGATGATTCCGTCCGCCGCCCAGATCGCCAAAGCGGCGGAAGGATTGCTCGTGCTCGAGGACTGGCACGGCTTCGGGCCGTATTACGACACGACGCTGCAGGCGTGGCGCGCCAACTTCGACGCGGCCTGGCCGCGGCTAGCGGAAAAATACGGCGAACGCTTCCGCCGCATGTGGCATTTCTACCTCGCCGCGAGCATGGCGGCGTTCCGCGCGCGCCGCGACCAGCTCTGGCAGATCGTCTATTCGCCGCGCGGCGTGCCGGGCGGCTACGCGGCGGTGCGCTGAGCGCGCAACGCGAACTCGGCGCAACGACCCGACGCGCCGAGCAGGCGCTCGTGACGGTCGCAAAATCCGTCGTCCCCGCGCACCGAGGCGTAACCCGAAGCGAGCGAGGCGAATCCCGCGAACTGCGCTTCAATCCGCTTCGCGCCGGCGTCGAAATGCGCGCAGTTCGCGCAGATGCGCCGCGTGCGCGCCTCGCGCCCGGGTGCGGGAGCCAGCATCCACGGCAGCGTCATGGCTGCCCCAGTTGCGTCCAGAAGTGCGCGAACACCTGGGTCGAGAGGAGATAGCCGAGGACGAGGTTCACCGCCACGCCGGCGCCGAACGCATAGAACGGCTTCGCGCCGGCTGCGGAGAGATCGCGCAGCCGCGTGGTCAACGCGATGGCGAGGAAGCAGAACGTGAACGCCCACGTGCGCAGGCCCTGCAGCGGCGCGACGACGTCGGCGGCGATCGTCTTCTTGTACGTCGCGTAATCGAGCCCGTGCGCGGCGAGCGTGACGAGGATCGACGCGGCGAAGAAGCCGAGCACGAATTTCGGAAAGCGCTTCCAGATTTCGCCCGCGCCCGTGCGCGTGGCGACGCCGGTCGCTTCCCAGCGCGTCGCCGCGACGATCGAGAGCACCAGCGCCCACACGCCGATCCACAGGTCGCGGCCGATCACCTTCATCAGCGTGAACGCCTGCACGGCCGCATCGCCCACGCCCGCAATGCCGTTCTGGCCGGCGAAACCGGCATAGGTCTGCGCGGCCGCGAAGCCGGCGGCGTCGGCGAATTCCGACGTGCCGATCCAGGCGCCGGCGACACCGGTCGACAAGCCGAGCGCCCGCGCCAGCAGCGGCAGGACGAAGATCATCACGATCGCGAACAGGAACACGATCGTGATCGTCACCGAGACGTGCTCCTTCTTCGCGCCGACCGCGCCGCCGATCGCGATCGACGCCGACACGCCACAGACCGCGCCGCCGGTGCCGAGCACCGCGGCGAGGCGGCGGTCGAGGCCGAGTTTTTTCGCGACGAAGAAGATCGTGCCGAACGTCGCCAGCGAGATGATCGCCGCCTGCACGATCGCGACCGGGCCGGCCCAAAGGATCAGCGCGACCGGCACGCCCGCGCCGAGCAGGACGATGCCGGTCTTGACGTAGAACTCCACGCGCAGCGCGCTCTTGAACCAATCCGGCAGCACGAACAGGTTCGACACAATAAGGCCGACGACGAGCGCGACGAGCGGCGGCTCGAGGCCGTAGTACGACGCCTTTTCCCAAGCGCCGATCGCGAACACGATCGCCGTGGCGACGAACAGGATCACGAACGCCGGCACGAACTGGGCAAGCCGGATGCCGAGCGCGCGCACCGCGATGCCGAAGGCGACGAGCCACAGCGCCAGCAGCGCGGCGTAGCGCACGATGTTGTCGCCGAAATGCCCGGCGATCTGGTCGAAGCTCGACCATTTCTGCGGCGTCACCGCCAGCCATTTGATGCTCGCGCCGCTGCTCGATGCGATCACCGCGGCCAGCACGAGCGCGAGCCCGATCCAGATCGCCCACCAGTCTTCGCGGGCGATGAGTTCGCGCCAGCGCGAGGGCGCGCGCGCGGCGGAGATGGCAAGCGTATCCGACGGCATGGAGTTTGGCCATTTGGAAGTCTAGACGGCCATTCATGCTACGCCGATGCGACCCGCACGCCATTCGCGATCGTTATATCGACATGCTTTTTGTTTTCGTTTCCCGGCGAGGCATGGCCGCCCCCCAGGCGCAGCGACGATCGCCTCCGGCGTGGCCGGAGGTTCCCGTCACTTTTCGGTGAACAAGTACTCGTGCTGGCTGTCGCGGAACGCGAGGGTCTTCTTGCCGTCCTTCTCGCCCGGCACGAATTCGAACCCGGAGGTGGTCGGGGAGACCGAGAAGAACGTCGTCGTCCCGTCGGGATTCTTGCGCGCGGCCATTTCGGTGCGCCACAAGCCGGTGTCGAAGATCATCCGCGCGCCTTCGCGACGCACGTTCAGCGGGCCAAGGTCGGGACTGGAATAGGCCGCCGCCAGCTTGTCCGCCGCCGGACCGGGCGGGACGGTGAGCAGCTTGCGCAGGCTGGCATATTCGGCGCGCTGGTTGTCCGCCCGCGCGCGGACATCGGCCAGCGCCTCCGGCCGCCCGTCGTACAGCACTTCGAGCAGGCGGCGGCGGAACGGTTTGAGCATCAATTGCCCCTGGTCCGAATTGGTCAACAGCACCGCGCCGATTCCCGCCTCGGGAATCGCGATCCAGTCGCTCTTGTAGCCCCACAGGCTTCCGCCGTGGTGGATCAGCGTGACGCCGTAGCTGGAATCCACTTCCAGCCCCATGCCGTAGGCTTCGTTCTTGCCGATCGGCACGCCGGGCTTGCGCCGTTCGAGCAGCGCCGCGGCGCCGATCATCCGCTTACCGCCGGGCAGCACGCCTTCGCTCAACTCGTTCATCACGTACTGCGCGACGTCGTGCGCGCTCGACCACGCGCCGCCCGCCGGGCGGGCGAAATAGAACGTCCAGTTGGAGTCGACGTCGGCCACCGCGGGCTTGGCGTCGATCGTCCAGTCGTGCGGGCTGGCGTGATCCGCCTTGAGCATCTTCGGGATCGAGAAGGTCGTGTCCTTCATCCCGAGCGGACCGAAAATCTTTTCCTGCATCGCCCGGTCGTACGCCGCGCCGAGCTCCATGTCCGGGTAGTAGAGATGGCCGGCGATGTAGCCGGCGGCGCTGGCCATCAGGTTGTTGTACTGGAACACCTCGCCGAAGCCGCTGGTCGGCTCGGTGCCGGCGAGCATCTTGAAGGTCTCGCTCGCCGGGGTCTTCGCGTCGGCGTTGAAGATCAGTTCCATGTCCTTGCGCGGCAGGCCGGTGCAGGCGCAGACGAGGTTGCGCAACTCGACTTTCGCGGTGGTCGCATCGCTGCCGAGGCGAAACGGGGGATAGACCTTCGTCACCGGCTCGTCCCAGGTGATCCGGCCCTGATCGACCAGCGTGGCCAGCAGCAGGGTCGACATGCCCTTGGTGTTGGAGGCGATGGCGAACAGGGTGTGCGCGTCGACCGGGGCGGCCTTGCCCAGTTCGCGCACGCCTTCGCCGCCTTCCCAGACGATCTTGCCGTGGTCGATGAAGGCGAGGCCCACGCCCGGCGTGCCGGTCGCGGCCATCGCGTCGCGGACGAACTGGCGCAGCGCCTCGATCCGCGCGGCATCGAGCGGGTGGGCGGTCTTGCCGGCGAAGCTCTCCTTGGTAAACCCTTTGGGCAACAAGGTATCGTCGATCAGCCGCAACTGCGCGGCGCGCTTTTCCAGCGTCGCATCGGCTCCGCGCAGCAGCAATACGGTCCAGCCATCGCCCTTGCGATACGCATTCGCCCCTACGGCGAGCTTGTCGGCGACGGGAACGTCGTACTCGACCGAGGCGCGTTCCTCCCAGCCGTCCTTGGGCGGGTTGGCGGTGACCAGCAACAACGGGTAGCCCGGCGCGATGCCGGCCTTGACCCAGGCTTTCGCGACCGCGTCGGCGGCATCCTTCGCCGGACCGATATCGACCACCTTGACGATCAGGTCGGCTTCCGGCGGCGTGACGGTCGAAACGCCGTCGCCGGACACCAGCGTCCAGGTGCCCGGCGCGGTGAACGGAGTGCCGGCAGTCGTGGTCGACGGCGTGTCGGCCGCGAGTGGTGCGGCGTGGGCGGCGGTCGACAGTGCGAGCGCGCCGCAGATAGCCAGCAACAACCGGCTGAATGCAGGACGATTCGGCATGGTGAAAGGCATCTTGGCTATGGAAAAAGAAGCGGCGCTCATCGTCCAGTTTCCGCAATACACGTAGGCTGCGCAAGCATCCGTGAGGACGTTCGCCATCGGTACGACGGGCGACCCGGCCTGCTAAAATCGCGGATCGATTCGCGCACTACGGTATTTCATGAACCTGCAAGCCAATTACGAACGACTGCCGCTCAAGGAATTCGCCGAGCGCTCCTATCTCGACTATTCGATGTACGTGGTGCTCGACCGCGCGCTGCCGTTCATCGGCGACGGTTTGAAACCCGTGCAACGGCGCATCGTCTATTCGATGAGCGAACTCGGCCTCGACGCGGCGGCGAAGCCGAAGAAGTCGGCGCGTACCGTGGGCGACGTGATCGGCAAATTCCATCCGCACGGCGACAGCGCATGCTACGAGGCGATGGTGCTGATGGCGCAGCCGTTCTCGTACCGCTATCCGCTGATCGACGGCCAGGGCAACTTCGGCTCGCCGGACGATCCGAAGTCGTTCGCGGCGATGCGCTACACCGAAGCCAAGCTGACCCCGATCGCCGACCTGCTGCTCGACGAAATCGGCCAGGGCACGGTCGATTTCACTCCCAATTTCGACGGCACGCTCAAGGAACCTTCGTGGCTGCCCGCGCGCGTGCCGCACGTGCTGCTCAACGGCTCGACCGGTATCGCGGTCGGCATGGCCACCGACATTCCGCCGCACAACCTGCGCGAAGTCGCCGAAGCCGCGATCCTGCTGCTCGACGAGCCGGAGGCGTCGATCACCAACCTGTGCCAGAAGATCAAGGGCCCGGACTTCCCGACCACCGCTGAAATCATCACGCCGAAGGCCGAGCTCAAAGCGATGTACACGAGCGGCGTCGGCTCGGTGCGCGCACGCGCGCGCTACGTGACCGAGGACGGCAACGTCGTCGTCAACGCGCTGCCCTATCAGGTATCGGGCGCGAAGATCATCGCCCAGATCGCCGAGCAGATGCGCGCGAAGAAACTGCCGATGATCGAGGACCTGCGCGACGAGTCGGACCACGAGAACGCGGTGCGCCTCGTGCTGATCCCGCGCTCGAACCGCATCGATCTCGACGAGATGATGCAGCACTTGTTCGCGACGACCGATCTCGAGAAGAGCTACCGCGTCAACCTCAACATGATCGGCCTCGACGGCAAGCCGCAGGTCAAGGATTCTGAAGAGGATCCTCGGCGAATGGCTGGTGTTCCGCCAGAACACGGTCACGCGCCGCCTGCAGCACCGTCTGGAGAAGGTCGAACGCCGCCTGCACCTGCTCGAAGGCCTGCGCATCGCCTTCCTCAACCTCGACGAAGTGATCCGCATCGTGCGCACCGAGGAGGAGCCGAAGCCGAAGCTCATCGCGCGCTTCAAGCTCAGCGAAGAGCAGGCCGACTATATCCTCGAAACCCGACTGCGCCAGCTCGCGCGCCTCGAGGAGATGAAGCTCAACGCCGAGCGCGACGCGCTCGAAGAAGAGCGCGCGCGCATCGCGGTCACGCTGAAGTCGCCGGCGAAACTCAAGACGCTGATCAAGGACGAACTGCGCGCCGACGCCGAGAAGTACGGCGACAAGCGCCGTTCGCCGATCGTCGAGCGCGAAGCCGCGCAGGCGCTCGACGAATCCGCGCTGGTCGCGAGCGAACCGGTCACGGTGATCCTGTCGCAGAAGGGCTGGGTGCGCGCGGCCAAGGGCCACGACATCGACGCCGCGGCGCTGGGCTATCGCGAAGGCGACGGCTTCCAGCAGGCGACGCGCGGCAAGACCACGCAGAACGTGGCCTTCATCGATTCCAGCGGAAGAAGTTATTCGACGCCGGCGCACACGCTGCCTTCCGCGCGAGGCAACGGCGAACCGCTGACCGGCCGCTTCACGCCGGCCGCAGGCGCGCGCTTCGACGCGGTCGCGATGAGCGATGCGGCGACCAAGCTCGTGCTCGCAAGCGACTTCGGCTACGGCTTCGTGACCAAGTTCGAAGCGCTGCTCGCGAACAAGAAGGCCGGCAAGCAGATCATCAACCTCGACGACGCGGCGCACGTGCTCGCGCCGGCCTACGTCGCCGATCCCGCGCGCGACCGCATCGTCGTCGCCACCAACGCGGGCCACGTGCTCATGTTCTCGGTCGCCGAACTGCCCGAGCTCGACAACGGCGGCAAGGGCAACAAGCTGATCGAGATTCCGAAGGCCAAACTCGCCGAGGGCGAACGCGTCGCCGGCATCGCCGTCGTCGCCGAAGGTTCGGGCGAAGCGACGGTCTATGCCGGCCAGCGCAAGCTGATCCTCAAATGGGCCGACCTCGTCGAATACGGCGGCAACCGCGCCCAGCGCGGCGGCAGCCTGCCGCGCGGGTTCCAGCGCGTGGAGCGCATCGAGACGACGGGCTGAGGGATACCCTGTCGTCTCCGCCGGGGTGACAGCGGCGCGCAAAGTCGGGGCAAGGATCGCATCCGGCGAGCCCTCGTCCGGCGCAGCGCTTCGCTGCGTTAGAATTGCCCGATGCCTATCCTGATCCGTTTCCTGAAACGATTGCTTCTTGTCCTTGTCGTCGTGCTGATCGCGGCGACGGCAGGGATTTACCTGATCGTTCGCGCCAGCCTGCCGCAATTGAACGGAGCCGCGACAACGGCACAGTTGCGCAATCCCGTCTCGGTCGAACGCGATGCGCTCGGTACCGTCACGATCAAAGGCGCGAGTCGCAGCGAGGTGGCGTATGCGCTCGGCTACGTCCATGCGCAGGAACGCTTCTTCGCGATGGACCTCATGCGCCGCGCGGCCGCGGGCGAACTGTCCGAACTGATCGGCAACGCGACGCTGCCGCTCGACCGCCAGCGCCGCGCGTTCCGCTTGCGCGCGCGTGCCGGGCAGTTGCTCGCCGCGATGCCGGCCGAGCAGCACGCCGACCTCGTCGCCTACCGCGACGGCGTCAACGCCGGCCTCGCCGCGCTGCACTCGCGGCCGTGGGAATACTGGTTGCTGGGCTCGCCGCCGCGGCCGTGGAGCGAGGCCGACAGCGTGCTCGTGCTCGATGCGATGTTCTTCGACCTCAACGACTCGACCAATGCGCGCGAGCTGGCCTTAGCGAAGATGAAGGCCGCGCTGCCCGCGAGCGTGTTCGCTTTCCTGCGCGCGAGCGGCGGTCCGTGGGACGCGCCGCTGTCCGGCCCGGAGCCGGCGCTGCCCACGCTGCCGCCCGAAAGCGACATCGATCTGCGCAAGGTCGATGCGAAGCTGCTGAAGCTCGCCGATGCGATCTCGCCGCCCGTCGACATGCTCGGCAGCAACAACTTCGCCGTCGGCGGAGCGCTGACCCAAACCGGCGCGGCGATGGTCGCCAACGACATGCACCTGGCCCTGCGCGTGCCGAACATCTGGTTCCGCGCGCGGCTGCAATATCCGGATGCGCACCGTGACGGCGCACAAATTGACCTGATCGGCGTCACCCTGCCCGGCCTACCCTCGCTCGTCGCCGGCAGCAACCGGCATATCGCCTGGGGCTTCACCAACAGCTACGGCGACTGGCTCGACTGGGTGCGCGTGAACCTCGATCCGGCCGACAAGAACCGCTACCGCACCGCAGACGGCTGGCAGCCGGTCGCGCAAAGTACGGAAGTGATAAAAGTACACCACGCCGCGGACGAAACGCTGGCCGTGCGCGAGACGCAGTGGGGCCCGATCCTCGCCGAGGATGCCGACGGCACGCCGCTCGCCCTCGCCTGGACCGCGCTGCAACCCGGCGGCACCAACATCGGGCTGTTCGACCTCGACGCCGCCACGACGGTCGACGAGGCGTTCGACCTCGCCAACCGCGCCGGCATGCCGGCGCAGAATTTCACCGTCGGCGACAGCGCCGGCGACGTCGGCTGGACGATCGCGGGGCGCATCCCGCGCCGCACCGGCAACTGCGATCCACAATTGCCGTGCGACTGGAGCGAAACCGGCAACGGCTGGAACGGCTGGCTGAATGCGGCCGAATATCCGCGCGTGAAGAATCCGCCCGGCGCGCGCATCTGGACGGCCAATTCGCGCACGCTGGATTTCGATTCGCCCGATTACGCCCGCGTCGGCGACGGCGGCTTCGACCTCGGCGCGCGCCAGCGCCAGATCCGCGACGACCTGCGCGCGAAACAACGTTTCGCGCCGGCCGATTTCCTCGCGATCCAGCTCGACGATCGCGCCGTGTTCCTGCAGCCTTGGCACGAACGCCTGCGCGATGCGCTCGCCAAGGCGAACTCCGCCGATCTCGCCGACATGAAAAAGTATACCGATGACTGGAACGGCCGCGCCGATCCGGAATCGGTCGGCTTTCGCCTCGCGCGCGCATTCCGTCTCGAAGTGACGGACGCGATCCTCGGCGGATTCGCCGCGGCGGTGCGCGCGAAATTTCCCGACTTCAAATTCCTGCCACAGTTCCAGGCCGAGCACCAAGTCGAGGCGATCCTTGCGCAGAAGCCGCCGTACCTGTTGCCACCAGGTTACGCCGACTGGGACGACCTGCTGCGCCAATGCGCACAGCGTGTCGCCGCCAGACTCGGTGCGCAGCCGGGCGGCCTTGCCGCGCGCAACTGGGGCGAGGTGACGAAGACGAACATCGCACACCCGCTCAGCGCGGCGGTGCCGCTGCTCGGCAGGCTGATCGACATGCCCTCCGAATCGCTGCCGGGCGACAGCAACATGCCGCGCGTGCAGGGCGCGGCGTTCGGCGCGAGCGAGCGCTTCGGCGTGCAGCCGGGCCACGAGGAAAACGGCTACTTCCACATGCCGGGCGGGCAAAGCGGCAATCCGCTGTCGCCGTTCTACGGCGCGGGCCACGAGGATTGGGCGCAGGGCAAGCCGACGCCGCTCCTGCCCGGCGAGGCAAAGTATAAATTGATACTTTCGCCGAAATGAGGCCGGCGATGTTTCTCCATCGCCAAGCGACTCCTATGAAGCGAGCAGCCGCTTGGCCACGGCAAGATAAAGTCCTGGCAGCTTTTCGAGTTCGTCGAGCGCGACGTGCTCGTCGATCTTGTGGATCGAGGCGTTGACCGGCCCGAGTTCGACCACTTCCGCGCCGAGCGGCGCGATGAAGCGCCCGTCCGAGGTGCCGCCGCCGGTGTTCGCCTCGGGCTCGATGCCGCAAATCTCGTGCGCCGCCGCGCTGGCCGCCGCACGCAGCGCGCCATCGCGCGTGAGGAACGGCTCGCCCGACAAATCCCAGGCGATGTCGAAATCAAGGCCGTGACGGCGCAGGATGGCCTCGACGCGCTCGCGCAGCGAGTCGGCCGTGCTTTCGGTGCAGAAGCGGAAATTGAAATCGACACCGAGTTCGCCCGGCACGACGTTGAGCGCGCCCGTGCCGGCGTGGACATTGGATATCTGCATCGAGGTCGGCGGAAATTCGTCGTTGCCGTCGTCCCATTTCGTCGCCGCAAGTTCGGCCAGCGCAGGCGCTGCGAGATGGATCGGATTCCTCACCTTGTCCGGATAGGCGACGTGACCCTGCACGCCGCGCACGACAAGCCGCGCCGACAGCGAGCCGCGCCGGCCGACGCGCATCACGTCGCCGAATTTCTCGGCCGACGATGGCTCACCGACGACGCACCAATCGATGGGCTGGCCGCGGCAGCGGAACTCCTCGGCGACGCGGCGCACGCCGTCGAGATTGGTCGGCCCCTCCTCGTCGCTGGTGACGAGCAGCGCGATCGTGCCCTCGTGTTGCGGGTGTTCGCGCACGAACACCTCGAGCGCGAGCGTCATCGCCGCGACGCCGCTTTTCATGTCGGCCGCGCCACGGCCGTATAGACGTCCATTGCGGACCGTCGGCTCGAACGGCGGGCTCGTCCATTTTTCCAGCGGCCCCGGCGGCACGACGTCGGTGTGACCGAGGAACACGAGCACGGGGCCGCCCCTGCCGTGCGTCGCCCACAGATTGTCGACTTCACCGTAGCGCAAGCGTTCGATCGCTAAGCCGGCGCGCGCGAGGCGTTTGGCGAGAAGCGACTGGCAACCCTTGTCGTCCGGCGTGACCGAGGGGCGGCGGATCAGGTCGCTGGTGAGGTCAAGAATTTCGGACATGAGAATCGGGAATCGGGAATCGGGAAAACTCACACCACCGTCATTCCGGCGAAAGCCGGAATCCAGTGTCTTTCGCTTTTTCGGGTCTCATATCAGCAAAATCGCTGAATTCCGGCTTTCGCCGGAACGACGAGCAAAAGTTACTTGGCGCCAAACAGATTGGCGAACAACTTGTCGGTGAACCCCAGGCTCACCTCGCCACCGCGCACCACGACCGGACGGCGCACCAGCGCCGGGTATTCCTTGATCAGCAGCAGCCATTCCGGATCGGACTCGGGCGACTTGCGGTTCGGCGGTAGATTGCGCCAGGTCATGCCGGTGCGGTTGACGAGCTTGTCCCAGCCGCCGACTTGTTTGGCCCAGTCCCTCAGCGCGGGCGCGTCGATGCGGTGCTCGCGGTAGTCGATGAACGTGTAGGCGACATTGTGCCTGTCCAGCCACTTGCGCGCCTTCTGGCACGTACTGCACTTGTCGAGGCCGTAGACATTCGTCGTCATGCGTTTTTCCGGATCGCGAAGCGGCGCTTCGATGGGTGGATTCTACCCGCACTTCGCGCCACGGTCCGAAGCATCCGGTTGCGGCAATTTCGTCTTGCCGACGATCCCGCGCAGCCAATGGTTCCAATTGGCGCGTCGCATCCACAGATAGGCGCATGCGCCGGCGAAACTCGTCAGCAACGGCAACACGAGCACCAACCCTGCGCGCGGCGGATGCGCCGCGACGAGAATGGCCGCGCATACCAGCACGAGAAACTGGAGCACGAGATACGCGCCGAAACCGGACAGCACGCTATCCAGGTGCCGCGCCCAGCGCGTGCGTTCGGCGCATTCGTCGTGCAGGTCGTCGACGATTTTCTGCGCACGCGCGTGTTCACCGCCAAGCTCGGCCATGTCGCGCACGCGCGCCTCGAACGACGCCTCGAAACGCCGCAACGCCGCGTCCGATGAGGGCAGCGGCGGCAACGGTCGCTGCATCGCCGCGTCGAGATCGGCCACACGTTGCAGCAGTTCCGCATCGACGGCGGACTTGTCGATGTGGAAATCGACCGGCACCTGCGAACTGTTAATGCGCTTCGCCAACGGTTGCAAACAGGCAGGCTCGAACGGCTCGCCGAGGAATTCGAGGATCCCGGCCAGCGCGGCCTGCGGCCGTTCGATCAGGTCGGCATGGCGCAGACGATGCACCACGTCCTTGCCGAGCGCCTCCTCGGCCAGCAGACAGGCGCTCACCCTGTCGAACCAATACACATACGCTTTCGCCGGGTCTGGCGCCAGTTCGTAATGACTGATGCGGTGGAAATTCAGCATCGAGGCGACGACGTCGTCGCAGCGGCGCACGATGTGGACGAACTTCGCCGCGGGAAACAATTTGCGCAATGCGCAGATCTGCAACGAATACTCCGGAGTGCCGTCGACCCAGCGCCGCTTCGGGTCGCGCATCGAGCGGCGCAGGCGGAAAACCTCGTCGATGCCGGCGCCTTCGGGCATCTCGTCGAACTCGAACGCGGCGGCGTGACGGCGCAGGATGCGGTCGATCGCGATGCCGATTTCGGCAAGAAACGCATCGCGCGTCACGCCGAGCACCTTGAACTGCGTGTTGTCTCCCCACGACGAACCGAGCCAGTGGCGCGCGCCGGCATCGGCGGCGAAGTCGCCCATCCATGTCGATTCTTCCAGCGGCAGGAGATTGGAATGCTGGCCCAGGCACCAGGTCAGGATGCTCGTGCCCGATCGCGGCGAACCGACGATGAACACCGGCGCAGGTGCATCAGCCGGCATTGGAGAATCGATACGATTCATTGCCCCGCGAGCGACCCCGAAACATTGCGACCCTTTCGACTCCCGACACGCCAATCGGACAACCGCCATCTTCCCTCCGGCGTCACGATTATTGCGGCATACCTGCGGCAAAGTATGCAGGAAACGTGGATGTTGCGCCTGGTCTAGTTACGGCAGTTCCGTCCCGAAATTCAGCTCGACGCCGTTGCCGGCCGGATCGCGGAAGAATATCTGGCGCAGGCCAGTGAGCGGAACTTCATCGATCTCATGCACGATGCCTGTTGCCGCAAGCCGCAGGCGCATCGCCTCGAAATCCTCGCAGGCGAAGGCGACGTGGTCGAACGTCGGCACGAGGCCGACGCCGCGCGTTTCGCCATCGCGCGTCCGCGAGAGATGCAATACGTCCTTGTCGCCCGCGTAAAGCCAATAGCCGAAGCTGCGGAACAGTGGGCGCGAGCCGACGCGCAGGCCGACTGCTGCGACGTAGAAATCGCGCAGATCCTCCAGCAACGGGCTCGGCGCGCGCAGGTTGTAGTGGTCCAACCCGAGCGCAGCCATCGCTACTCGCCGCTGCGCAACAGTTCGTTGATCGAAGTCTTGCCGCGCGTCTTCTCGTCCACCTGCTTGACGATGACCGCGGCATAGAGGCTGTGGCTGCCGTCCTTCGCCGGCAAGGAACCTGCGACGACGACGCTGCCGGCGGGCACGCGGCCGTAAGAGATTTCGCCGGTCGCGCGGTTGTAGATGCGCGTGGACTGGCCGATGAAGACCCCCATGCCGATCACCGAGCCGCGCTCGATTACGCAACCCTCGACGACTTCCGAGCGTGCGCCGATGAAGCAGTCGTCCTCGATGATCGTCGGCGCGGCCTGCAACGGTTCGAGCACGCCGCCGATGCCGACGCCGCCGGACAAATGCACGTTCTTGCCGATCTGCGCGCACGAGCCGACCGTGGCCCAGGTGTCGACCATCGTGCCCGCGCCGACGTAGGCGCCGATGTTGACGAAGCTCGGCATCAGCACGACGTCGCGGCCGATGTGCGCGCCGCGGCGCACGACGCTGCCCGGCACGGCGCGCGCGCCGAGCGCGCGAAATTTCTCCTCGTCGTAGCCCTCGAAGCGCAACGGTACCTTGTCGTAGTACGGCGTGGGCTCGGCGTTCATCACCTTGTTGCCGTGGATACGGAACGACAGCAATACGGCCTTCTTCAGCCACTGGTTGACCTTCCAGCCGCCCTGGCCGTCCGGCTCGGCGACGCGCAGCTCGCCGGTTTCCAGCAGGTCGAGCGAACGCTTGATCGCGGGCTTGAGCGCGGAATCGATTTCCGCGGGCTGCAGGTCGGCGCGACGTTCCCAGGCCGAATCGATGGTGTCTTCAAGAGATAACATAGGTCTCCACGGTGTTGTTGGCCGGCGTGGCTTGCGCGGAGAAGCGTTCCATCAACGCCTCGCGCAGCGACTCGCACTCGGGTGGACTGAGCATGCGATTGTATTCGTCGGTGAGCTGGAAGAAATCCTCGACGCGCTCGCCGAACGTGGCGATGCGCGCGTCGTGCACGCGCAGCTTGCGCGCACGGAACACCTGCGCCACCGCGGCGAGCAGGCCGGGCCGGTCCGAGCAGACCAGGGCGAGTTGCGTGCGCGCAAGCTGGGCGTCGTCGCGGAATTCGATGCGCGTCGGAATCGGAAAGTGCCTGAGCCGGCTCGCGGGGCGCAGCGTGCCGACCGACACGGGGTACGGGTTCTGCGCGAGCGTCTCCTCGAGCGCGCCGCGCAGGCGCTGGACGGTGTTCGGATCGAGCACGTGCGAATTCGCGTCGAGCACGAGGAAGTTGTCCATGCCCATGCCGCTCTTCGCGGTGACGATGCGCGCGTCGAGCACCGTCAGGCGCAGGCGCTCGAACACCGCGGTGACCGCGGCGAACAGGCCGTCGCCGTCCGGCGCGTGGACGAACACTTCGCTGCCGCCGCGCGGTCCCTGCGGATCGACCAGCACGAGCGGCGCCTTGGCGTCGGCCGCGTTGGCGATGCCGGCGGTCTGCCACGCGATCAGGCCCGGCTTGAAGCGCAGGAACGTCTCCTCGGGAAAATCGGACCAGATGCGCCCGACGGACTGGGCCGACAGGCCAAGCTCGGCCAGCAGTTCGTACGCCTGCGTCTGCGCCTCGCGCACGCGTTCGGGCACGTGCGGCGGACGTTCCAGCCCACTGCGCAGCACGTAGCGCGTGCTCGTGTAGAGGTCGGCGAGCAGTTTGTCCTTCCACGAGTTCCACAGCTTCGCGCTGGTGCCGGCGATGTCGGCGCAGGTGAGCAGATAGAGATAATCGAGCCGCTCGGAATCCTCGACCGTGGCGGCGAAGCGATGCACGACGTCGGGATCGTTGATGTCCTGGCGCTGCGCGGTGACGCTCATGTGCAGATGCCAGCGCACCAGCCAGGCGACGAGGTCGATGTCGGCGGCGGACAGGCCCAGGTTCGCGCAGAACTCGCGCGCGTCCTTCTCGCCGAGTTCGGAATGGTCGCCGCCGCGGCCCTTGGCGATGTCGTGGAACAGTGCGGCGAGGATCAGCAGTTCGGGCTTGGCCAGCCGTCCGAACAGTTCGTGCGCGAGCGCGAATTCGCGGCTCGCATCGGCGTCGGCGAACTTCGCCACATTGCGCAGCACGCGCATCGTGTGTTCGTCGACCGTGTAGACGTGGAACAGGTCGTACTGCATGCGTCCGACGACGCGGCCGAACGCGGGCAGGTATTGCGCGAGCACGCCGTAGCGGTTCATGCGTACGAGCGCATCGACCGCGAGCGCGCCGCGGCGCAAGAGGCGCGCGAACGCCGTGTTGACGTCATCGTCGAAGGCGAGGTCGCGGCCGATCTTCGCCAACGCCTCGTTGATGCGGCTGACCAGGTCGGCGCGCAGGCCCTTCACTTCCGGATGCTCGATCCAGACGCGGAACAGGTCGATCAGCGCCGCCGGACGACGCAGGAACAGGTCGGGCGGATCGCAATCGAGGCGGCCGCCGAGGCTGACGAAATCGATGCTGAGCCGTTGCGGGACGGCCGCGGCGGAATCGGCGTCGAGCGCTTCCTCGCAGCGCTGCACGAACTGCTCGTTGAGCCGCGCGACGACGATCGCGGCGCGGAAGAAACTCTGCATGAACTGCTCGACGCCGAGGTTGCGCGCGTGCTCGTCGGTATAGCCCAGACGCTCGGCCAACGAGCGCTGGTAGTCGAACAGCAGGCGTTCCTCGGGCCGCCCCGCGGCGAGGTGCAGCGCATAGCGGATGTGCTGCAGGCGTGCGCGTGCGGCTTCGGCCGCGGCGGCCTCGTCCGCCGAAAGCATGCCGCGTTCGACCAGTGCCGCGAACGTCGGCGCGCCGAACAGGCGCTTGCCGAGCCAGAGGATCAATTGCAGTGCGCGCAGGCCGCCCGGGCCGTCCTTGAGATTCGGCTCGAGGTTGTAGGCGGTGTCGTTGAAGCGCGCGCGGCGCTGCTCCTCCTCGCTGCGCTTGGCGGCGAAATACTGCGCGGGGGGCCAGATCGCGGGATCGTCCATCAGGCGCGTGAATCCCGCGGCGAGTTTCTCCGAACCGAGCAGCCGGCGCGCGTCGAGCAGGCTGGTGTAGATCACCGCGTCGGCGGCGGCGAGTTCGCGGCATTCGGCCAGCGTGCGCACGGCGTGGCCGGGTTTCAGGCCGATGTCCCACAGACAGGCGAAGAACGATTCGACCGCGCGCAGCGCCGCGGCCTCCGGTTGCGGCACGGTCAGCACGAGCAGGTCGACGTCCGAATACGGGAACATCTCCTCGCGCCCGAATCCGCCGGCGGCGAACAGCGCCAGCGATTCGCTTTCGCCGACGCAGGCGATCCACACGTGCGCGACGATGCGCTCGACCGCACGCGAGCGAGCGCGGATCAGAATCGGCCGTCGCCTGATCGAAGCGCTCACGATCGATCGCCGCGAACGCCTCCGCGAAGCGCCGGTCGGTGTCGCCGAGCAACTGGCGCAGCGCGAGCCGCGCCTGCTCCGACACGCCAGCGCGCGGCACGCTTTTGGGCAGGTGCGGCAAGCTCGGGTGCAGGTCGTCGCTCGCGGCCGCACGGGTCATGTCGTGGCCTTACGCGGCCTTCGGCCACGGCGTCAGGATCTCGAAACCGTCGTCGGTGACGGTGATGGTATGTTCCCACTGCGCGGACAGCGAGTGGTCGCGCGTGACCACAGTCCAGCCGTCGGGCAGCAGCCGCGTCTGCGGCCGGCCGGCGTTGACCATCGGCTCGACCGTGAAGGTCATGCCCTTCTCCAGGCGCAAACCCTGGCCGCGATGGCCGTAGTGCAGCACCTGCGGATCCTCGTGGTAGATCTGGCCGATGCCGTGGCCGCAGTATTCGCGCACGACCGAGAAGCCGGCCGCCTCGACGTGCTTCTGGATCGCATGGCCGATGTCGCCGAGCGTGGCGCCGGGTCGGACTTGTTCGATGCCGAGCATCATCGCTTCGTAGCTGACCGTGCACAGGCGCTGAGCGCGTACGTCGGGCTTGCCGACGTAGTACATGCGGCTGGTGTCGCCGTGCCAGCCGTCCTTGATCACGGTGACGTCGATATTGACGATGTCGCCGTCCTTCAGAACCTTGCCCGGACTCGGAATGCCATGGCAGATCACGTGGTTGACCGAAGTGCAGACCGTTTTCGGAAAACCCTTGTAGCCGACGTTGGCGGGGATCGCCTTCTGCACGCCGACGATATGGTCGTGGCAAAGGCGGTCGAGTTCCTCGGTGGTGACGCCCGGCTTGACGTGCGGCGCGATCATCTCGAGCACTTCGGCGGCGAGCCGGCCGGCGATGCGCATCTTCTCGATCTGCTCGGGGGTTTTGATGGTGACGGGCATGGGGAATCGGGAATCGGGAATCGGGAATCGGGAATCGGGAATCGGGAATCGGGAATCGGGAATCGGGAATCGGGAATCGGGAATCGGGAATCGGGAATCGGGAATCGGGAATCGGGAATCGGGAATCGGGAATCGGGAATCGGGAATCGGGAATCGGGAATCGGGAATCGGGAATCGGGAACAGCTTACACCGCCGTCATTCCGGCGAAAGCCGGAATCCAGCGACTTTGCTCGCACTCACCCATGCAGAAGCGAAAGGCACTGGATTCCGGCTTTCGCCGGAATGACGAGCAAAAAACTTTGGCGCTTGTTGCCAAGCGCCGATGCAGCTATACTTCCGAGGTTTCATACAGCCGCCGTAACAACGGCGCCTGTCACGAAATGCGGACGAGGGATAGAATTCCCAAACCGCCCGGGCATTCCGCCCAAATCCGCACACGCATCGATACCGTTGTCGGGGTGCTTCGATCCCTTCGGGATACGAGGTCGCCAACGCTGGATGCGTGGAGGTTCAACCCCGGACTCATCGCGCCAAACGACAACGCGCGGCGATGTCCATTGCAAGCGAGAGTATACAATGCCTCAAGTCACCATGCGCCAGATGCTCGAAGCCGGCGTGCATTTCGGTCACCAGACCCGCTACTGGAATCCCCGCATGGCGCCGTACATCTTCGGCGCGCGCGGCAAGATCCACATCGTCAACCTCGAAAAGACCCTGCCGCTGTTCACCGACGCGATGAACTTCCTCTCGGCGATCGCGCAGAAGCGCGGCACCGTGCTGTTCGTCGGCACTAAGCGCTCGGCGCGCGACACGATCAAGGAAGAAGCCGTGCGCTGCGGCATGCCCTACATCAGCCAGCGCTGGCTCGGCGGCATGCTGACCAACTTCCGCACCGTGAAGGGTTCGGTCTCGCGCCTGAAGGAAATCGAGGCGATGGCCACCGACGGCCGTTTCGAGAAGCTGGTCAAGCACGAAGTGCTCGGCCTCGTGCGCGAGAAGGATAAACTCGAGAAGTCGCTCGGCGGCATCAAGAACATGAACGCCCTGCCCGACGCGCTATTCGTGATCGACATCGGCCACGAGGACATCGCGGTCAAGGAAGCGAAGAAGCTCGGCATCCCGGTCGTGGCCGTGGTCGATACCAACTACGACCCGTCGCTGGTCGACTACGCGATTCCGGGCAACGACGACGCGATCCGCGCCGTGCAGCTCTACGCGCGCGCCGCCGCCGATGCGGTGCTCGAAGGCAAGGCCGCAGCGCCGGCCTACGTGGCCGCCGCCAAGGACGAGTTCGTCGAACTCGATGCCGACGGCAATCCGGTGACCAAGAAGGCCGATGCGCGCGAACGCGACGACCGCCGCAAGCCGGGCCCGCGCAAGCCGGCGCCGAAGAAGGCCCCGGCCGGCCAGCGCCGCGGTCCGGCGCCGAAGGCGGCCGCGAAGGACAGCGGCGATGCCGCCGGCCCCGCCCGCGCCGAAGCCGAAGTCGCCGAGAACGAAGCGACCGACAAGGACGCGGCGGTCTAAGCGTGCATCCGCTCCCCTTCTCCCGGCGGGAGAAGGTGACGCGGCAGCACCGGATGAGGGAAGTGCCTCGCAGCGGCCGAAAGTGCGTCGTAGAACGATGCGCTTTTCCCTCACCCGTCGCGCTGCGCGCGCCGACCTCTCCCGGCGGGAGAGGTGAAGCATTCAAATCCGCGTAACGCGCGATCTTCAAGATCGCACCCCACATTCAAAGCAAAGAGGTACCCCATGGAAATCACCGCAAGCCTGGTCAAGGAACTGCGCGAGCGCACCGGCGCCGGCATGATGGAGTGCAAGAAGGCGCTCACCGAAAACCAGGGCAACATCGACGCGGCCGCCGAATGGCTGCGCAAGCAGGGCCTCGCCAAGGCCGACAAGAAGGCCAGCCGCGTCGCCGCCGAGGGCCGCATCGCGATGGCACAGGACGATGGGAAGGCCTTGCTCGTCGAGATCAACTCGGAGACCGACTTCGTCGCCAAGGACGCGAACTTCGTCGCCTATACCGACGCCGTCGCACGGGCCGCGCTCGCCTCGGGCGTCGCCGACGTCGAAGCGCTCAAGAGCGTCAAGCTCGCCTCGGGCGAGACGGTCGAGGAAGGCCGCGCCGCGCTGATCGCCAAAGTCGGCGAGAACGTGCAGGTGCGCCGTCTCGTACGCATCGACAGCGCCGACCACGTCGGCGCCTACCTGCACGGCGGCCGCATCGGCGTTTTGGCTGAAGTAAAGGGTGGCGATGCGGATTTCGCGCGAGGTGTGGCGATGCACGTCGCCGCGATGAATCCGCCGTACAACAAGGCCGCCGACGTGCCGGCCGAGTTCGTCGCCAAGGAAAAGGAAATCGAACTGGCCAAGATGACCGACAAGGATCGCGCCAAGCCGGCCGAAATCCTCGAGAAGATCATCGGCGGCAAGATCGCCAAGATCGTCAACGAGAACACGCTGTACGGCCAGCCCTACGTGCTCGACACCGACAAGACCGTCGAAGCCGCGGCCAAGGCCGCCGGTGCGGACGTGATCGGCTTCCAACGCCTCGCCGTCGGCGAGGGCATCGAAAAGGTGGTCGAGGACTACGCCGCCGAAGTGGCGAAGGCGATGAAGGTCTGACGTCATTTCTGCGATCTAGCGACCGCAGGGATCACAAAGCGGCCATCCGTGGCCACATTTCTCAGGAAAAGCCCGCGGATGTCCGCGGGCTTTTTTGTTGCGCGCGTTTCTGTCACCTTTTTCCCCGACCGCGCCACATGTGCGTCACCATGAACACGACCGCACATCTTTTCGATTCGGCCAGCGACGATGCCGCCCTCGTCGCGCAAAGCCTCACCGGCAGCCGCGATGCGTTCGCGCGCATCGTCGCGCGCTACCAGTCGCTGGTCTGTTCGATCGGCTACAGCGCGACGGGAAGCCTGAGCCGCAGCGAGGACCTCGCGCAGGAAACCTTTCTGAGCGCATGGAAACAACTGCGCGATCTGCGTGATCCATCCAGCCTGCGTGCGTGGCTGTGCGGCATCGCGCGCAACCTCGCCAACAACGCGCTGCGCCGCGACGGACGCGAACCCGCGCACGCCGCCGAAACGATCGACGCCGCATTCGATGCGCCGGCAGCCGAACCGCTGCCGCACGAACGGGCGATCAGCGACGAGGAACAGGCGATCCTGTGGCGCTCGATCGCGCATATTCCAACGGCATACCGCGAACCGCTCGTGCTGTTCTATCGCGAGCAGCAGTCGATCGAAGCGGTCGCCGCGGCGCTCGGCTTGAGCGAGGACGCGGTCAGGCAGCGCCTGTCGCGCGGACGCAAGCTGTTGCAGGAACGGATCGCGGACTTCGTCGAAGGCGCGCTGGCGCGCAGCGCGCCGGGCGCGGCGTTCACGCTCGCGGTCGTCGCCGCGTTGCCGGCCACGACCGCCTCGGCGACGGCCGCCGTGATCGGCGCGAGCGCGGCGAAAGGCAGCGCGCTCGCGAAATGGGCCGGAGTCGCCGCGCTGTTCAACGCATCGATCGGCCTCGGGCTCGGCTTCGCCGGCAGTTATCTCGGCTATCGCATCGGCCGCGAAACCACACGCACGCCGCGCGAACGCGCGCTGCTGCACCGGCAGATGCGCGGCATCGTTTTCGGCCTCGCGTTCTTTCTGCCGATCCTGTTCGCGTTCACGTATTCCGGACCGTTCTGGGCCGAGCATCCGCGGCTTTTCTTCGCGGCGGCGATCGCGCTGCCGCTGGCGTTCGCGACATGGATCGTGTGGACGATTCTCGCCTCCATGCGCGCCACGGCCGCGCTGCGCGAAGAAGAACGCATCGCCCATCCCGAATGGTTTTCCGGCGGTGACTGCACGGCCGGCCGCGATTTCAGCGAGTACCGCAGCCGCGCCTCGCTGTTCGGCCTGCCGTTGCTGCATGTTCAATTCGGCTTGCCGCCACGGGACGCCGGCCACGCGCGCGGCTGGATCGCCGTCGGCCCCGCGCATGCCAGCGGCATCCTGTTCGCGATGGGCGCGACCAGTTGCGGCGCCGTCAGCGTCGGCGCGCTTTCGCTCGGCATCGTGACGGTCGGTTCGGTCGGCGTCGGCCTCGTTTCGCTCGCAACCGTCGCCTTCGGCTGGCTCGCGTTCGGCGGCATCGCGATCGGCGACGATGCGGTCGGCGGTTTCGCCGCGGCCTGGCACGCCGCAGCCGGCGGCGTGGCGGTCGCGCACGACGTCGCCGGCGGCGGATTCGCGATCGCCGAGCATGCGAACGATCCCGTTGCGCGGGACTTCTTCCGCGACCATCGCTTCGATGCGTTCTTCGACGCTGCACTCGCCACGATCGCGCTGCTGGTCAGCCTGCCCGGGATTCTCTACGCGCGCGCATTGCGCAAGCGACGGCCGCCAGTCTGATTCTTCGCGCAACGCTTGGTCTGCCTTTCCGCATCCCTCCCCTTGTCCATCGAAGAGTTCGACCATGCGCAACACGGCACTCGACTATCTACGTGCGTTCATCACGGTACTCGTCGTCGCGCACCATGCCGTGCTCGCCTATCACCCGTATGCGCCGCCGCCCGGCGGTTTCGATGCGGGCGACATGGCGTGGGCCGCGTTTCCGATCGTCGACACGCACCACGCCGCCGGCATCGACCTGTTCGTCGGCTTCAACGATGCGTTTTTCATGTCGTTGATGTTCCTGCTGTCCGGGCTGTTCGTCTGGCCTGCCCTCCGACGCAAGGGGGCCGGCGGCTTCCTCGGCGATCGGCTCGTGCGCCTGGGCATTCCGTTTCTCGTCTCGGCCGCGATTCTTGCTCCCCTGGCCTACTACCCCGCATGGCTGCAACGCGGCGGCGCGGGCGGCATCGCCGGATTCGCACAGGCGTGGCTCGCGCTCGGCGTGTGGCCGGCGGGGCCGGCGTGGTTCTTGTGGGTATTGCTCGCGTTCGATGCACTCGTGGCCGTCGCTTTTCGCATCGCGCCGGATTGGGCGGAAGCGACCGGAAGAAAAGTCGCCTCGCGTTCCCCCGCCGCATTTTTCGGTTGGCTCGCCGCCATCGCGATCCTCGCGTTCGTACCGCTGGCATCCCTCGTCGATCCGTCGAAATGGGCCAGCTTCGGGCCGTTCTTCGTGCAGACCGCGCGCACCCTGCTCTACGCGAGCTTCTTCGCCGTCGGCGTCGCGCTCGGCGCGTTCGGCATCGCCCGCGGCGTGCTCGCGGCCGACGGCGGCCTCGCGCGGCGCTGGCTGCCGTGGTCGAACCTTGCGCCGGCCGCCTACTTCGTTCTCGTCGCGTTGTTCATCGCCTTGCTGGCGACGAATGCGAAAGGCGCGCCGATCGCCGGGCTCGAAACCGCCACGCTCGCGGCATTCGCGCTTTCCTGCGCAACGTCGTCGACCGCGTTTCTCGCGCTGTTCCTGCGCTTCGGCCAGACGCGCTGCGACGTGCTCGACAGCCTTGCGCGCAACGCCTACGGCATCTATCTCATCCACTACGCCTGCGTAAGCTGGCTGCAATACGCGCTGCTCGGCTCGGACTGGCCGGGCATCGCCAAGGGTTCCGCCGTTTTCGCCGGCGCGCTTGCCGCGAGTTGGGCGATCGCCGCAGCGCTGCGTCGCATTCCGTCAATGGCGCGCGTGATCTGACGGACCCGCGCGCGGCTACGCTGCGCGCATGAGCGCAAACAGCGGAAGCCGACAACGCTCGGCTACAATACCGGCATCCCGAATTCACCGAGACAGTCCATGCCCGCCGAGACGAAATACAAACGCATCCTTCTGAAACTCTCCGGCGAGGCATTGATGGGCGAAGCCGACTACGGCATCGACCCGAAGGTCATCTACCGACTGGCGCGCGAAGCGCACGAGGTGCAGCGCACGGGCGTGCAGGTGGGCATGGTCATCGGCGGCGGCAACATTTTCCGCGGCGAGGGTCTGGCCGCGGCCGGCATGGACCGCGTCACCGGCGATCACATGGGCATGCTGGCCACCGTCATCAATGCGCTCGCGATGCAGGACGCGCTCGAAAAGGTCGGCGCCGAAGCGCGCGTGATGAGCGCGATCAAGATCAACGAAGTCTGCGAAGACTTCATCCGCCGCCGTGCCATTCGTCATCTCGAAAAGGGTCGCATCGCGATCTTCGCCGCCGGCACCGGCAACCCGTTCTTCACCACCGACTCGGCCGCCGCGCTGCGCGCGATCGAGATCGGCGCCGACCTCGTGCTCAAGGCGACCAAGGTCGACGGCGTCTATACCGCCGACCCGAAGAAGGATGCCAGCGCGACGCGCTACGAGCGCCTGACCTACGATCAGGTGATCGAGCGCAAGCTCGCGGTGATGGATACCGCCGCCATCGCCCTGTGCCGCGACAACAAGCTGCCGCTGCGCATCTACGACATGGGTCGCGACGGCGATCTCATGCGCATCGTGCGCGGCGAGGCGGTCGGTACGCTGGTCGACACCGGCAAATAGCCTGTCGGCGGCGGGCGGCGCGCCGACGCTGATATACTCTGCGGCCTTTCTGAAGACCAGCGGAGCCCGTCATGCTCAACGACATCAAAACCGACGCACAGACGCGCATGGCCAAGAGCGTGGACGCGCTCAAGCACGAGCTGACGCGCCTGCGCACGGGCCGCGCGAGCACGGCGCTCGTCGAGCACCTGAAGGTCAACTACTACGGTTCCGACGTGCCGATCAGCCAGGTTGCGAACATTGCCGTGGCCGACGCGCGCGCGCTGACGATCACGCCGTGGGAAAAACCCATGGTGCCCGCGGTCGAGAAGGCGATCATCGCCGCCAATCTCGGCTTCACGCCGACCACGGCGGGTACGGTGATCCGCATCAACATCCCGCCGCTCACGCAAGAGCGCCGCAAGGAACTGTCCAAGCACGTCTCGCACGAGGGCGAGAACGCGAAGATCGCGGTCCGCAACGTGCGCCGCGATGCACTGCACCAGATCAAGGAACTGCTCAAGGACAAGAAGATCACCGAGGACGAGGAACGCAAGGCCGAAGAGGACATGCAGAAGCTCACCGACAAGTTCGTCAAGGACGTCGACGGCGTGGTCAAGGCCAAGGAAGATGAGTTGATGGCGATGTGAGGGCCGTGATTCGTGATTCGTGATTCGTGATTCGTGATTCGTGATTCGTGATTCGTGATTCGTGATTCGTGATTCGTGATTCGTGATTCGTGATTCGTGATTCGTGATTCGTGATTCGTGATTCGTGATTCGTGATTCGTGATTCGTGATTCGTGATAAGCGTAAAGCCGCAGGCTTTTGATTTTTTCTTTTGCTCTTGATCTTCGGGTCCCCGTTTGCCGCGGCGAGGGCAGGACGGAAATGTCCGTAAGGATCGCGCGCACGATGCGCGCGAGTTCGTTGCACGCACCCGGACGTGCGTTCAACGAACCCCGGCATGACCTCGCGAACCGCCGAAGGCGGCGCGGCATCCGGGGGGCATTTCTTTTGGTTACTTTTCTTTGGGCAAGCAAAGAAAAGTGGCCCGCGCGCCGGACGCGCGCGGAATACCGAACGGACGCGGTCGAACAGAACCAAAAGCCAGAGTTGGATTCCAGCTTGACCAGCCCTTCGGTTGTTAAGAGCCGCTGGAATGACGAGCGCAAACAAAGTCACTGGATTCCCGCCAGAAGAATGCGGGAATGACGAGCAAAAGCAAAAAGTGGAAAACTCCACAAATAAACTCCCCCGCCATATCGCCATCGTCATGGACGGCAACGGCCGCTGGGCGAAACAACGGCACCGCCCACGCACGTTCGGCCACCGCGCCGGACAGAAGGCGGTGCGCGCGGTCATCGAAGCCTGCCTGCGCCGCGGCATCGAGGCGCTGACCCTGTTCGCGTTCTCGTCGGAAAACTGGCAGCGCCCCAAGGACGAAGTCGGCGCGCTGATGGAACTGTTCCTCAAGGCGCTCGATCGCGAAGTCGACGAACTGCACGGCTACGGCGTACGCATCGGCTTCATCGGCGACCTAGCCGCGTTCGCGCCCGCCTTGCGCGAGCGCATGCAGGCGGCGATGGACAAGACGGCGGCCAACGGCAAGCTGGCACTCAACATCGCGGTCAACTACGGCGGTCGCTGGGACATCGCGCAGGCCGCGCGCCGTGCGGCCGAAGCCGTCGCGCGCGGGGAAATCGACCCGGCGCGGATCGATCAGACGCGGCTCGCCGGATACTTCGCGCTCGCCGACCTGCCGCCGCTGGACCTGTTCATCCGCACCGGCGGCGAGAAGCGCGTGAGCAATTTCCTGCTCTGGCAGATAGCCTACGCCGAACTGCTTTTCTCCGACGTGCTCTGGCCCGACTTCGACGCCGCTCGCCTCGACGCCGCGATCGCCGACTTCGCCGGGCGTGAGCGCCGATATGGTAAAACGGGCGACCAGATATCCGGCGGGAACCCGGGGGCCGCTTGAAACAACGGATCATTACTGCGCTGCTTGTCACGCCATTCGCGATCGCGCTGATGCTGTTCGTGCCGACGCCGGCCTTCGTCACGGTGATCGGCGCGTTCTGCGGCATCGCCATGTGGGAATGGACGCGCCTGTCGGGCATGCGCTCGCGGCCGTGGCGCACGATCGCGGTAGCGGCCGGAGTAGCGGCGATGCTCGCCCTGTATTTCACTTCGAACATCACCTTGTGGTGGGTCTTCATCATCCTCGGGTGCCTGGCCTGGATCGGCGCGGTTTTCTGGCTGCGCCACTTCTCGTTCGCCGCCTCGACGACGCCCGATCACACGGCCCTGAAGCTCGTCGCCGGCACACTCGCCATTCTGCCCGCGTTCGCGGGCCTCATGCGCATCCACCAAACGCAAGCGCTCCCCCATACCTGGGCGCTCTACGCGATGTCGCTCGTCTGGATCGCGGACACCTTCGCCTATCTCGCCGGCAGCCGCTGGGGCAAGACCAAGCTCGCGCCGCAGATCAGCCCGGGCAAGACCTGGGCCGGATTGTACGGCGCGCTCGCCGGTTCCGGCGTCGTCGCCGCGATCGGCGGCTGGCTGCTCGGCGTGCGCGGCGCGACGCTGGCACTGCTCGTACTCGTCGCGCTGGTCAGCGTTGCCTTTTCGGTCGTCGGCGACCTGTTCGAGAGCCTGATCAAGCGCCATGCCGGCGTGAAGGATTCGGGCAATCTGTTCCCCGGCCACGGCGGCGTCTGCGATCGCCTCGACGGCGTGTTCGCCGCGCTGCCGTTCTTTGCGCTCGGCAAGGCGTTGCTGGGGTTATGAAGAAGATCGCGGTACTCGGCGCCACCGGCTCGATCGGTGCGAGCGCGCTGGCCGTGATCGCACGCCATCCGGACCGGTTTCGCGCAAGCGTGCTCGCCGCGCACCGCAAGGTCGACGAACTCGTCGCGCTGTGCGCGCGCTTCAGGCCCGATCTCGCCGTGATCGCCGACGCAGCGCTCGAAACCGCGCTGCGCGACCAGCTCGCCGCGGCCGGACTGCCGACCCGCGCCGCCGCCGGCATGCAGGCGCTGAACCAGGCCGCTTCCGGCGAGTTGTGCGACACGGTGGTCGGCGCCATCGTCGGCGCCGCGGGCCTCGAATCCACGCTTGCCGCGGCGCGCGCGGGCAAGCGCCTGCTGCTCGCAAACAAGGAATCGGTCGTCATGGCCGGCGCGCTGCTGCTCGACGCGGTGCGCGCAGGCGGCGGCGAGCTGATCCCGGTCGATTCCGAACACAATGCGATCTTCCAGTGTCTGCCCCATCCGCCGAGGGCGGTGGATGTCGAACGTCTGCCCGGCGGCCGGCCCGATCTCGTCGAGGCGGGCGTGCGTCGCATCCTGCTGACCGCCTCGGGCGGCCCGTTCCGCGGACAAGGACGCGCCGACCTCGCCGCGGTCACGCCCGCGCAGGCCTGCGCGCATCCGAAATGGAACATGGGCCGCAAAATCTCGGTCGATTCGGCGACGCTGATGAACAAGGGCCTCGAAGTGATCGAGGCGCACTGGCTGTTCGGCGCGACGCCCGCGCAGATCGAAGTCGTGGTGCATCCGCAGAGCCTCGTGCATTCGCTGGTCGAATACGCCGACGGCTCGGTGCTCGCCCAGCTCGGCAATCCCGACATGCGCACCGCGCTCGCGCACGCGCTCGCGTGGCCGCGGCGCATCGAGGCCGGCGTGGCCGCGCTCGATCTCGTGCAATCCGGCGCGCTGCAATTCGAGGCGCCCGATCGCGACACGTTCCGTTGCCTCGATCTTGCCTACCGCGCGCTCGCCGCGGGCGGGACGGCGCCGACCGTGCTCAACGCCGCGAACGAGGTGGCCGTGGCCGCGTTCCTCAAGGGCAGCCTGCCGTTTCTGGCCATTGCGGAGTTGATCGAGGCCACGCTCGACGCAATATCCGCTGAACCGGTCGGCGGCATCGAGCATCTGATTCACGTCGATTTAACGGCGCGCCGAATGGCGCAACGTAAGATGCGACAAGGCTTTTGTTGATGCTTCGCTTCCCTTCTCCCGGCGGGAGAAGGAAACAGGCGCTCTCCCATTCCCAATTCCGATTTCTCATGAGCGAATTTCTCGGTTCCGTCTTCTGGCTGGCCGTCACCCTTGGCGTGCTGGTGACTTTCCACGAATTCGGCCACTACTGGGTGGCGCGGCGCTGCGGCGTGCGCGTGCTGCGATTTTCGATCGGCTTCGGCAAGCCGATCGCCTCGTTCCAGCGCGACGGTACTCAGTGGGCGATCGGCGCGATTCCGCTGGGCGGCTACGTCAAGTTTCTCGACCAGCGCGAGGCCGACGATCCGCGCGCCGTCGCCGGACAACCCGGCGAGTTCTATTCGAAGCCGCCGTGGCAGCGCATCGCGATCGCCGCGGCGGGCCCCGTGTTCAACATCGTGTTCGCGATCGCCGCGTTCTGGGCGATGTTCGTGATCGGCCGGCCGGACTATCAACCGGTCATCGGCGCGCCGAAGGGCCTGGCCGCCGAAGCCGGCCTCGTTGCGGGCGACCGCATCGTTTCGGTCGGCGGCGAAAAAGTCGATTCGATGAGCGCGGCCATGCTTGCGGTGACCCAGGCCGCGGCGCGGCACCGCGATACGTCGGTCGAGGTCGCCGGCGCGAACGGCCAAATCCGTGCCGCCACCCTGGCGCTGAGCAAGCTGCCGCCGGGCGCGCCGGACAACGCCGCCGTCTACGAGAAGATCGGCATCAACGCCGCGCCGCTGCCCGCCGTGATCGGCCTGGTCGATGCGGACACGCCGGCGGCGAAGGGCGGCCTCAAGGTCGGCGACCGCATTCTCGGCCTGAACGGCCATGCCATCGCCGATTCGTCGCAGGTGTCGCGCCTGCTCGGCGAGGAGGCGGCGAAGAATCCGCAGGTGTCGCTGCTCGTGGAACGCGACGGCAGGCAGATTCCGGTCGCGATCGCCGCGGAACGGCTCACGCGCGACGGACAGACGCGCTGGATGCTCGGCATCGCCTGGCAGGAACGCGCGCGCGACGCGCTCGAACGCTTCGGTCCCCTCGCCGCGGTGCCGGCCGCGTTCGAAGAGACCTGGAAGCAGACTGCATCGATGCTCGGCATGATCAAGAGCATGATCGTCGGCGAGGCCTCGGTGAAGAACCTCTCCAGCGTCATCTCGATCGCCGAGGTCGCCAATGCCTCGGCCAACGAGGGGTTGGCCTGGTTCCTTTCATTCCTCGCCGTGATCAGCCTGAGCCTGGGCATTCTCAACCTGCTGCCGATCCCGATCCTCGACGGCGGCCACATCGTGTTCACGCTGGCGGAATGGATCAAGGGACGTCCGGTCAGCGAACGTACACTGATCGCCGGCCAGTATGTCGGCCTCGCCCTGCTGGCGAGCCTGATGGGCCTGGCGTTCTACAACGACATCGCGCGCAAGCTGGCGCAGGTGTTCGGCTCCTGAAGGCGCTTCGGCGGGCGTGGCCGGCCGGTCAGGCCGGCGGCGATCCGGCGCACGAGCCCGCCGTTTTCGCCCCGATCGACCCGCTTTTCCACTAAACTTGTCGTTTGACTGATTTTCGCCCCCGGAAGTGACGATGAAGCGTATCGCCGCCCTTGTTCTGCTTGCCTGCCTCGCCGCCAAGGCACACGCCATCGATCCTTTCACCGCCTCCGACATCCGCATCGACGGCCTGCAACGCATTGCCGCCGGCACCGTGTTCACCTACCTGCCGGTCGAAAAGGGCGACACCGTGACCACCGAGCGCGCCCAGCAGGCCGTGCGCGCGCTGTACAAGACCGGTTTCTTCACCGACGTCCAGCTCGGCCGCCAGGGCAACATCCTCGTCATCACGGTGAAAGAGCGCCCGGCGATCTCGAAGATCCAGCTCAAGGGCAACAAGGACCTCAAGGAAGAGGACCTGCTCAAGGGCTTGAAGGACATCGGTCTCGCCGAGGGCGAGCCGTTCGATCGCCTCTCGCTCGACCGCGTGACCCAGGAACTGACGCGCCAGTACTACAACCGCGGCAAGTACAACGTCACGATCAAGCCGACCGTGATCAACCTCGACCGCAACCGCGTCGAGCTGTCGATCGTCATCGCCGAAGGCAAGGTCGCCAAGATCAAGAGCATCGAAATGGTCGGCAACAAGACCTATCCGGCCGGCGAGATCCGCAGCGACTTCGAGTCCGACACGAGCAACTGGACTTCGTGGTATTCCAAGGACGACCAGTATTCGCGCGAGAAGCTCACCGGCGACCTCGAAAAACTGCAATCGTTCTACCTCGACCGCGGCTACCTCGACTACAGCCTCGACTCGACCGAAGTGTCGATCAGCCCGGACAAGCGCGCGATGTACCTGACCGCGTCGATGACCGAGGGCCAGGTCTACAAGATTTCCGACGTGCAACTCACCGGCACCCTCGTCGTCAGCGAGGAGGAAATGCGCAAGTTCATCGACTTCAAGCCCGGAGACGTGTTCTCGAGGCAGAAGGTGCAGAAGGCCTCGGAACAGATGACGGCGGTGCTGGCCAACATCGGCTACGCCTTCGCCCAGGTCACGCCGATCCCGACGCCGGACAAGGAAAAACTCACCGTCGGCATCAACTTCTTCGTCAACCCGGGCAAGCGCGTGTACGTGCGCCGCATCGAGTTCGCCGGCAACGGCCGCACCGAGGACGAGGTCATGCGCCGCGAAATGCGCCAGCTCGAAGGCGCCTGGTACTCGCAGGCGGCGATCGACCGCTCCAAGGTGCGCCTGCAGCGCCTGGGCTACTTCAAGAAGGTCGAGATCACCACGCCGCGCGTGCCGGGCACCGACGACCAGATCGACGTCAAGGTCAAGGTCGAGGAGACCAACTCCGGCAGCTTCACCTTCGGCGTCGGCTATTCGCAGCTCGAAAAGCTGATTCTTTCGGTGTCGGTGTCGGAGAACAACTTCCTCGGTTCCGGCGATTCGGCCGGCGTCAGCGCTTCGAAGAGTTATTACCAGACTTCTTACGGCGTCAATTACTTCCAGCCCTATCTGACCGACAGCGGCATCGGCCTGGGCTACTCGACGCGTTACACCAAGAGCGACTACGGCGACGCGAACATCGCCAACTACACCAACGACACCGCCTCGTTCTCGGTCAACACCACCATACCGATCGGCGAAAGCGACTCGGTCAGCGCCTCCCTCGGCGCGAGCAAGACCAAGATCCGCACGTACAGCGACGTCTACCTGTACGCCAAGGACGCGAACGGCAACTACATTCTGGATTCCAACGGCAACTACATCTTCCAGACCGATGCCAACGGCAACTACACGACCTATCGAAGCTACTACTCGCCGGCCGAGATCATCGACTACCTCAATGCGGTCGGCCACTACACCTTCCACCAATTGAGCTTTTCGGCAGGCTGGACGCACGACACGCGCAACAAGTTCTTCAACCCGACCCATGGTTCGGTGCAGTCGCTCGGCGTCGAAGTCGCGCTGCCCGGCTCGACCGTGGAATACTGGCGCGTCAACTACCGCTACCAGCAGTATTTTCCGATCACGCACGGTTTCGTCTTCGAGGGTACGGTCAACATCGGCTACGGCGAAGCCTTCGGCAAATACTCCGATCTCGGCCTGCCGTTCTTCGCCAACTATTACGCCGGCGGCGTCTCCGACGTGCGCAACTTCCGCGACAACACGCTCGGTTCGAGCGCGACACGCTCGGCGAGTTCGTATTGCTACACCTCCGGCAGCACCACCAACTACTGCCCCCTCGGCGGCGCGTTCAAGACGACGGGTTCGGCCGAACTCGTCATCCCGCTGCCGTTCATCAAGGACGATACCTCCACGCGCCTGTCCTGGTATGTCGACGTGGGCAACGTCTACAAGAACTTCAACGACTTCGCGTGGACCGGCCCCGACGGCATGCGCGCGTCCACCGGCTTGTCGCTGCACTGGCAGGCGCCGGTCGGCCCGATCGTGATCAACCTCGGCCAGCCGATCATCAAGAAGCCGGGCGACATCTCCGAGGCGCTGCAGTTCAACTTCGGCGGCACGTTCTGATCCACCCCCGCCCCTCGCACGCGGCGCGACGCGGGGCATGCGATCGGGTTAAGATTGGGCATCGACACCGCCGGCCCCGTCGCGCTTCGTCCGCGGGACCGGCTTGCTAGCGGAGAGCCCGACGCGTGATTCAACCTGGCGGTTCGATCGGACTTTGCGGCAAGTGCGCATTGATCGCGGCGCTGATCCTGTCCGCCTATGCCGCAGTCCGCGCGCAGGCTCCCGCCCAAGTACAAATCCCCGGGCCGCACATCGGTTACGTCGACGTCAAGCGCTTGATCGATGCGGCCCCCCAGTTCCTCGAATCCAAGGCTCGGCTGGCGCGCGAATTCGCCGCGCAGAACGCGCAGATCGACGCGGACGACGCCAAGCTCACCGCGCTCAGGCAGCGCTACGAGCGCGACAGCGCGATCATGACCCGCGAAAATGCCGAGACCCTGAAGCGCGAGATCGAGGCGACCGAGCGCGACAACAAGCGTCGCCGCGACGAGGTCCGCGCGGAATACAACAACCGTGGCGCCGAAGAAGTCAACCGCAACCTGCGCCTGATCAACGACACCGCGATCGAGTACGCGCGCACGCAGGGCTACGACATGGTCGTAGGCAGCCAGGCGGTGCTCTATGCGAGCGCGCGCATGGATATCACCGACGCGGTGCTGCAGCGCCTGAAAGCACTCAACGCAGGCGGCGCCAGGCCGTGAGCGGAACGCAGGCGAGCTACACATTGGCGAACCTCGCCAAGCGCTTCACGTTGGATCTGCGCGGCCACGGCGACGTGCGCATCGACGGCGTGGCGACGCTGGCGGCAGCGGACGAATCGCAGCTCGTCTTTCTCGCCAATCCGCGCTACCGCGGCGAACTGGCGACCACGCGCGCCGCCGCGGCGATCCTGCGCGCCGACGACGCCGAGCATTTCCCGCGCGCCGCGCTGGTCGCGAAAGACCCTTACGTCGCCTACGCGAAAATCGCCGCGCTGTTCGAACGCCTTCCGGCGAGCGCGCCGGGCATCCATCCCAGCGCCATCGTCGCGCCCGATGCGCGCATCGCCGCGAGCGCGAGCGTCGGCCCGTTCTGTGTCGTCGAAGCCGGCGCGGCCATCGACGACGGCGCCGTGCTCGGCCCGCACTGCCATGTCGGACACGATTGCCATGTCGGCGCGCAGTCCCGCCTCGTCGCGCGCGTCACCCTCGTCGCGCGAGTGCGTCTGGGCAAGCGCGTGCTCGTACATCCGGGCGCGGTGCTCGGCGCGGACGGCTTCGGCCTCGCCTGCGACGCGGACCACTGGATCAAGGTGCCGCAGCTCGGCGGCGTGGTCGTCGGCGACGACTGCGAGATCGGCGCGAACACGACGATCGACCGCGGCGCGCTCGACGATACCGTCCTGGAAGAAGACGTGCGTCTCGACAACCAGATCCAGATCGCCCACAACGTGCGCATCGGCGCGCACACCGCGATGGCCGGTTGCTCGGCCGTGGCGGGCAGCGCGAAGATCGGCCGCGGCTGCCAGATCGGCGGCGGCGCCGGTGTGCTCGGCCATCTCGAAATCACCGACGGAGTGACGATTACCTCCATGGCACTCGTCACCCATTCGATCCACGAGCCCGGGGAGTATTCCTCGGGCACTCCGATCCAGGATAATCGCAGCTGGCGTCGCAATGCCGCGCGCTTCAAGCATCTCGATGAATTGAACCGACGCGTGCAGACGCTGGAAAAGAAGGACGCAGCACAATGAACCAAACGCCGACCGTACCGATCGAAGCGTGGGACATCGCAAAGATACTCCCGCATCGCTACCCGTTCCTGCTCGTCGATCGCGTACTCGCGTTCGAAGTGGGCAAGTCGCTGACCGCGGTCAAGAACGTGACGATCAACGAGCCGTTCTTCCAAGGCCATTTCCCCGGCTATCCGGTGATGCCGGGCGTGCTGGTCATCGAGGCGCTCGCGCAGGCCTCGGGCGTGCTCGTGTACCTGTCCTCGCACTATGCGCCCGGCACGCATCCGCTTTACTTCCTCGCCAAGATCGACAAAGCCAAGTTCACCCGGATCGTCAAGCCGGGCGACCAGCTCACGTTCGACATCGAGCTCAAGCGCATGATCCGCCGCGTGGCGATCTTCCACGGCCGCGCCTCGGTCGACGGCAGACCCGTCGCGGAAGCCGAGATGATGTGCGCGGAGAAAACGGACTGATGATCCACCCCACCGCGCAAATCGATCCGGCTGCGAAGCTCGGTGCCGGCGTCGGCGTTGGCGCCTACAGCGTGATCGGTGCCGACGTCAAAATCGGCGACGGCACGCGGATCGCGCCGCACACCGTCGTGCAGGGTCCGACGCGCATCGGCCGCAACAACCGCATCGCCTCGTTCGCCTCGGTCGGCGGCGATCCGCAGGACAAGAAATACCACGGCGAGCACGGCGAGCTCGTCATCGGCGACGACAACCTGATCCGCGAGTTCGTCACGATCAACCGCGGCACCGGCGACGGCGGCGGCGTCACCCGCATCGGCGACTGCAACTGGATCATGGCCTACGTGCACATCGCGCACGACTGCCTGGTCGGCAATCACACCGTGTTTTCCAACAACGCCACGCTCGCCGGCCACGTCGAGGTCGGCGATTACGCGATCCTCTCCGGCTTCGCCGGCGTGCACCAGTTCTGCCGCATCGGCGCGCACGCGTTCGTCGGCATGAATTGCATGGTCAACGGCGACGTACCGCCGTTCGTGATGATGGCCGCCGACTACGGTCGTCCGCGCGGCATCAATGCCGAAGGCCTCAGGCGCCGCGGTTTCACCGCCGAGCGCATCGCCGCGATCAAGCGCGCCTACCGCGCGTTGTACGTGTCGAAATCGCCGCTCGAGGAAGCCCGCGCTGCGCTCGCCGCCGCGGCCGAGTCCGAGCCCGACGTGCGCATGATGCTCGACTTCATCGAGCGCGGGCAGCGACCGCTGGCGCGGTAAGCTTATCTTCCCTTCTCCCGGCGGGAGAAGGTGCCCCGAAGGGGCGGATGAGGGAAAGCCGTTGCAAAATACGCTTTCCCGAACAAACTGATGCGCCCTTCCCTCATCCGGCGCTGCCGCGCCACCTTCTCCCGCCGGGAGAAGGAAAGCAAAGTCCGCCGATGCCCGAAGTTCGATCTCCATTCTTCATCCTCGTCGCCGGCGAAGCCTCAGGCGATCTGCTTGGCGCCGATTTGATCGCAGGCTTGAAACAGCTTTTTCCCAACGCACGCTTCGCCGGCATCGGCGGGGCGCGCATGCGCGAGGCCGGCATGGAGATCTGGCATCCGCTCGAACGTCTGTCGGTGATGGGCCTGGTCGAAGTGCTCAAGCATCTGCCATCGCTGCTCGCACTGCGTCGCGACGTCTACCGCCGCGCGCTGCGGGAACGTCCCGACGTCTTCATCGGCATCGACGCGCCCGACTTCAATCTCGGGCTGGAAAAAAAGCTCAAACGCACCGGTATCCGCACCGCGCACTACGTCAGTCCCTCGATCTGGGCCTGGCGCGAAAACCGCGCGGAAAAGATCGGCCGCAGCGCCGACCGCATGCTCTGCTTGTTTCCGATGGAGCCGCAGATCTACGCCCGCCACCGCATCGATGCGCGCTTCGTCGGCCATCCACTCGCCGACGCATTCCCGCTGCACCCCGACAAGCTTGCTGCACGGCACGCGCTCGGCCTGTCCGAAGATGCGCGCGTGCTCGCCGTGCTGCCCGGCAGCCGCCTCGGCGAAATCGCGCGGCTCGGTCGCGATTTCTTCGGTGCGGCGACGTTGCTGCGCGAGGAGTTTGCCGATCTGCACGTCGTGATTCCGGCGGCGAATGCCGCTTGCGGGCAAGCGATTCGCGATTTAATCCGGGATTCGCAGCAACCGCTCCGAAACCATCCGGAATGGATTCGCATTCTTCCGCCCGCAAGTCCACCGGCATCCGAGTCGGGCACGGCAAACGAATCGCGAATCGCGAATCACGCATCCCATCTCTGCCTGCTCGCCGCCGACGCCGTCCTCCTCGCCTCGGGCACCGCCGCGCTCGAGGCGATGCTGGCGAAACGGCCGATGGTCGTCGCCTATCGCATCGCGCGTTCCACCTACCGCATCGTGAAGACGCTGGGCATGCTGAAGACGTCCGTCTACTCGCTGCCGAACATCCTCGCCGGCCGCACCATCGTGCCCGAATTGATGCAGGACGATTGCACGCCGCAGGCGCTCGCCGCCGCGCTCGCGCCGATGCTGCGTACACGCGCGTTGCCTGCCGACCTGCTGGACAAATTCGTGCGCCTGCACGAATCGCTGCGCGGCAACGCCGGGCACGATGCCGCCTTGGCGGTGGCCGAACTCCTGGACGGACCATAGACTCGTCGTTTCCGCGACGGTGGGAATCGCGGCAAAAGACTGAGCGCAACTCGAGAGCCTGAACTTTTTCTCACCGCCACCGCGCCGCAGCACGGCGTTCCGTTGACGCCCGGCGGCGCTGCCCGTAACGTTGCGCGGTGCCGACACCCGCCCCCACCGCGATCCGCGCATTCGCCTCGCTCCCGCGCCGGAGCAAGCTGCTTTTCTTCCTCGTCTTCGCGGCTTTCGTCGCCCTGATCGCGTTCGGCTCGCTGTGCGAAGCGACCTGGACCGAACGCGCGTTTTCCGCGACGCTGATCCTCGCCTTCGTCGCGCTGGTCGCCGTGCTGACGCGGCGCTGGACGTTCGCGCTCGCGCTGCCGACGCTGATCTTCGGCGGCCTGCTGATCGCGAGCGTCATGAAGTTCCACTACCTGACGACGCCGTTGATGGCGCCGGATCTCGTCTACTTCGTCAATCGCGATCTGCTCGACGTGGCCCTGCGCTATCCGCCGATCCTGGCCGCGGTCGTCGCCGCCGCGATCGCGATACCTACGCTGCTCGCGCTGGCATGGCGCTGCGATCCTCCACGCTTTCTCGTCGCCTTGCCGCAACCGCGACAACGCCATGTGCGCGTCGTCGCGGCGCTCGCCATCCTCGCCGTGCTCGCGCTCGTTCTCTGGCCGCGCGGACCGTTCGCCGCCGTGTTCGAGAAGGGCATGTGGCAGGCGATGAACGACAAGAGCTACCTCACCGATTTCGTCACCTCGTTCTACCAGACCGAGGTCGTGATACCGCCGTTCGTCGCGGACGAAGAAAACGGGCTGACCTGGAGCGAGGACGCCGCCGACAATCCGCCCGCCTGCGCACCGTCGTCGTGCAAGTCCGACGCGAAGGACGCGCAGGCGCATCCCGACATCGTCGCCGTGCTCGAGGAAAGCACCTACGACCCGACGATGCTCAAGGCCTGCACGCGCGCCGACGTCTGCCAGCGCAGGATGTTCGTGTCCGACGGCCGCACGCGCGCGCACGGGTTGCTCACCGTGCACGTCTGGGGCGGCGGTACCTGGACCAGCGAGTTCGCGCTGATGACCGGCCTCAACCACCAGAGCTTCGGCGACGCGGGACTCTACGCGCCGTACAACCTCGCACCGCGCGTCAACTTCACCCTGCCGCGCTTGCTGCACGAGGCCGGCTATCGCGCGATCGCGGTCTATCCGATGTCGGGCGACTTCATCAATGCGCGCAACGCCTACAAGGACTACGGCTTCGACGCGTTCTACGACGGCCAGGACTACGGCCTGTCGTGGGAATCCTCCGACAACGACCTGTTCCAGGTGTTCAGCCAGATCTACGACAAGGAAAAGCAGATCTACGGCAAGCAACCGTTGTTCGTGATGATGCTGACCCTGCGCCAGCACGGACCGCACATGACGCCGCTGAAGAAGCTTCCTGCACCCTACGACAAGCCGCTGTTCCCCGGCAAATTCGTGCCAAAGGCGCTCGACGAATGGATGAACCTCAATCTGGGCAATTATCTGCAGCGCCTCGAAGGCTCGGACATCGCGATGACCGCGCTCGAGAAAAAACTGCTCGACGCCGACCGCCCGCTGCTGCTGTTCCACTTCGGCGACCATCAACCCTCGTTCGACGGCGCGATGCGCGCACTCGACAAGAACCTGCCACCCGCCGACGGCGACCCGAACTTCATCACCTACTACATGCTCAAGACCAACTACAAACCCGCGCGCCAGTACGGTGAGCGCGAGATGGACCTGAGCTTCATGCCGTCGCTGATCCTCGACATTGCCGGCATCAGGAAGGACGCGTTCTTCCAGGCCAATGCACTGATGCGCGAGCGCTGCGACGGCTTTTATTTGAACTGCAAGAAGAATGATGTGCTCGATTCCTATCAGAATTACGTCTTCTACCAGTTGGGAGCGCTGCACGAATGAGGGACGAAGCGTGGATCGCCGGCGTCGACGAAGCCGGCCGCGGTCCGCTCGCCGGGCCTGTCGTCGTCGCCGCGGTGATTCTCGATCCGCAGCGGCCGATCGCCGGCGTGGCCGATTCGAAAACCCTGAGCCCCGCGCGCCGGGAAAAACTCGCCGTCGAGATCCGCGCGCATGCGCTCGCGTGGAGCGTGGTCGAGGTCGGCGTCGCCGAGATCGACGCGCTCAACATCCTGCACGCCAGTCTCGTCGGCATGTCGCGCGCGCTGCGCGCACTGACGCTTCGGCCCCGGCTTGCCCTGATCGACGGCAACAAGCTGCCGCGCGATCTGCCCTGCGCGGGCAAGGCGATCGTCGACGGCGACGCGCTCGAGCCCGTGATCGGCGCCGCGTCGATCCTCGCCAAGGTGGCGCGCGACGCGCTCATGCGCGAACTCGACGCGCTGCACCCCGGCTACGGCTTCGCGATCCATAAAGGCTATCCCACCGCCGCGCATCGCGCCGCGCTCGAACGCCTCGGGCCCTGCGCGCAGCATCGGCGCAGCTTCGCGCCGGTGCGCCAGCACCTGCTGTTCGAATAAGCGGCCGACAGGGTCGTCGCGGTACAATTCGCGCTCCGCCGAACGTGACGAACGTTTCGGTGGCGGTGTTTTGTTTGCGCGCGCCCGTCCCCGAGCGCGACGATCATGAAGCGGCTCTCCGCGGCCGCGCCTGCGAACAAGAGCATGTCCGAATCCCTGCTGCTCCATCCCCCGCTTCCGCACGATCCCAAGCAGCGCCGTTTCTGGAACGCGCCGCACGGCAGTTCGCTCGCCCTCGCGATCGCCGCGGCCGCGCGCGCGCATGCCGGCATGGTCGTCGCGGTGACGCGCGACACGCACGCGGCGCACACGCTCGAAACCGACCTGCGCGCGCTCGCCGGCGACACGGTCGACGTGCTGCATTTCCCCGACTGGGAAACGCTGCCCTACGACCTGTTCGCGCCGCATCCGGAAATCGTCTCGCAGCGCATCTCGGCGCTGTATCGCCTGCCGGCGACCCGGCGCGGCGTGCTCCTCGTGCCGGCGTCGACCCTGATGCAGCGCCTCGCGCCTCGCAACTTCATCGGCGGATCGAGCCTCGTGCTGGCGCGGCGCCAGCAGCTCGATCTCGCGGCCGAACAGCGCCGCCTCGAAGCGGCCGGCTATCGCAACGTGCCGCAGGTGCTCGAGCCGGGCGACTTCGCCGTGCGCGGCGCGCTGCTCGACATCTTCCCGATGGGCGCGAACGAGCCGTACCGCATCGAACTGTTCGACCGCGAGATCGAATCGATCCGCACGTTCGATCCGGAAACGCAGCGCTCGGCGCACAAGGTCGACGAGGTCAGCCTTCTTCCCGCGCGCGAGTTCCCGCTGACCGAAGAGTCGGTGAAGGCGTTCCGCAACACGCTGCGCGAACGCTTCCCGATCGACCCACGCCACTGCCCGATCTACCAGGACATCAAGGAAGGCACCACGCCGGCCGGCATCGAGTACTACCTGCCGCTGTTCTTCGAGCGCACCGAAACGCTGTTCGACTATCTGCGCGAGGACGCCGTGTTCGTGCTCACCGAGCAGGCGCTCGACGCGGTCGAGACGTTCTGGCAACAGGCGCTGACCCGCTACGACAGCCGCGCGCACGACATCGAACGGCCGATCCTGCCGGTCGCCGAGTTGTACCTGCCGCCGCAGGAATTGCGCGAGCGCCTCAACCGCACGCTGCGCGTCGAGGTCGTCGCCAAGGGAGCGAACGCGCACGCGGCCGATCTCGGCACCCAGCCCGCGCCGAACGTGCCGCTCAATCAGCGCGGCGAGGAACTCGCGCAGGAACTCAAACGTTTTCTCGACGCGTATCCGGGCCGCGTGCTGATCGCCGCCGATTCGCCGGGACGGCGCGAGGCTTTAGTCGAGCAACTCGCCGGAATGGACCTGCGGCCGCAAGTCGTCGCTTCGTGGCGCGAGTTTTTTCTTCCCTTCTCCCACCGGGAGAAGGTGCCCGAAGGGCGGATGAGGGAAAAGCCTCGTAGGGATCGAACATCGCCGGATACTTTGCAAGGCCTTTCCCTCACCCCAACCCACGCCCCGTTCGGCATCCTGCCTCACCCTCAGTCGGCTGTCGCCGACTTCGACCCGGTGGGAGAGAGGCTAGAAGAACCGCGCTTCGCCATCACCGTCGCCGCGCTCGACGACGGCTTCGCCCTGACCGAGCCCGCGCTCACCGTCCTCACCGACCGCCAGCTCTACGGCGAACGCGCGCGCGCGACGCGCCGGCGCAGGCATGCGGTGCGCGAGCCCGAGGCGATCCTGCGCGATCTCTCCGAGCTCACGATCGGCGCGCCGATCGTGCACGCCGACCACGGCGTCGGCCGCTACCAGGGCCTGCTCAAGCTCGACGTCGGCGGCGCCGGCGGCGAATTCCTCAGCATCGAGTACGCCAAGGGCGACAAGCTCTACGTACCGGTCGCGCAGCTGCACCTGGTTTCGCGCTACTCGGGCGCGGCGCCGGAGCTGGCGCCGCTGCACGCGCTCGGCGGCGAGGCCTGGGAAAAGGCCAAGCGCAAGGCCGCGCAGAAGGTGCGCGACGTCGCCGCCGAACTGCTCGCGTTGTACGCGCAGCGCGAAGCGCGCGGCGGCACCGCCTTCGTCTACGACCGCAACCTCTACGAGCAGTTCGCCGCCGCGTTCCCGTTCGAGGAAACGCCGGACCAGCTGCGCGCGATCGAAGCCGTAATCGCCGATCTCGCCTCGGCGAAATCGATGGACCGCGTCGTCTGCGGCGACGTCGGCTTCGGCAAGACCGAAGTCGCGCTGCGCGCCGCCTTCGTCGCCGCGACTTCGGGCAAGCAGGTGGCGATGCTCGCGCCGACCACGTTGCTCGCGCAGCAGCACTACCAGAATTTCCGCGACCGCTACGCCGACTGGCCGGTGCGCGTGGAAGTGATCTCGCGCTTCAAGTCGAAGGCCGAAATCGCCGAGGCGCTGAAAAAGCTCGAGAACGGCCAGATCGACGTGATGATCGGCACCCATCGCCTGCTCCAGCCCGACATCCGGTTCAAGGATCTCGGCCTCGTCATCGTCGACGAAGAGCAGCGTTTCGGCGTGCGCCAGAAAGAGCAGCTCAAGAAGCTGCGCGCCGAGGTCGACCTGCTCACCCTGACCGCAACGCCGATTCCGCGCACGCTCAACATGTCGATGAGCGGCCTGCGCGACCTGTCGATCATCGCCACGCCGCCGTCGCACCGCCTCGCGGTGAAGACCTTCCTCGCGCCGTGGGACACGGCGACGATCAAGGAGGCGTTCCAGCGCGAGCTTGCGCGCGGCGGCCAGGTGTACTTTCTGCACAACGAGGTCGAGACGATAGCGAAAACCGCGCGCGAACTCGGCGAACTGATCCCCGAGGCGCGCCTGCGCATCGCCCACGGCCAGATGCCCGAGCGCGAGCTCGAACAGGTCATGCTCGACTTCTACCGCCAGCGCTTCAACGTGCTCGTGTGCACGACGATCATCGAATCGGGCATCGACGTGCCGAGCGCGAACACGATCCTGATCAACCGCGCCGACCGCTTCGGCCTGTCGCAGCTGCACCAGTTGCGCGGCCGCGTCGGCCGCTCGCACCACCGCGCCTACGCCTACCTGATCGTGCCGGACAAGCGCAGCATCACGGCCGACGCGGAGAAGCGCCTCGAGGCGATCGCCTCGCTCGAGGAACTCGGCGCCGGCTTCACGCTCGCCACGCACGACCTCGAGATTCGCGGCGCGGGCGAACTGCTCGGCGAGGAACAGTCCGGCCAGATCGAAGCGGTCGGCTTCTCGCTCTACTCCGAACTGCTCGAACGCGCGGTGCGCGCGCTCAAGTCGGGCAAGGTGCCGGACTTCGACCTCGTCAACGAGCACGATGCCGAGATCGAACTGCACGTGCCCGCGCTGATCCCCGACGACTACCTGCCCGACGTGCACGCGCGCCTGACCCTGTACAAGCGCATCGCCAGCGCGCGCGACGCACACGCGCTGCGCGAATTGCAGATCGAGATGATCGACCGCTTCGGCCTGCTGCCCGATCCGGTCAAGCACCTGTTCGTCGCGGCGGCGCTGAAGCTCGCGGCGACGGCGATGGGCATCCGCAAGCTCGAACTCGGCGAACGCGGCGGCCGCGTGCTGTTCAAGCCGCAGCCGAACGTCGATCCGATGCGCATGATCGGGTTGATCCAGAAGCAGCCGAAAACCTACTCGCTAGACGGCCAAGACAGACTCAGGATCCGCATGGAACTGCCCGGCGCGGCCGAGCGCATCGGCGCGGCGCAGAGCCTGCTGACCGCGCTCGGCGGGCGTTTGTCCGAATCGTAGCGTAGAGCTTCAAACACCCTTCGACGTTCCGTGCGAATTTGCTTTTTTGTTCGTCATTCCCGCGTGCTCCTGGCGGAAATGACGAGCTAGGAAGCCAGCGCCGCAGCGTGATGACGCAGGTGATCCTCGACGAACGTCGAGACGAAAAAGTAGTTGTGATTGTAGCCGCGCTGCATGCGCAGGCTGAGCGGCTGGCGCGCGGCCTTGCACGCTTCTTCGAGCAGGTCGGGCCGCAGGCCGCCGATCAGCGGATCGGCGTCGCCCTGATCGACGAGGATCGTGCCTGGAAACGTCTGCTGCTTCAGCAGTTCGGTCGCATCGTACGGTTTCCATGTTTCCCGATCCTCGCCGAGATAACGCGCGAACGCGCGCTGCGGCCATTCCGCGCGCATCGGCGCCGAGATCGGCGCGAACGCGGATAGCGAGCTATAGCGCGACGGATTCTTCAACGCGATCGTCAGCGCGCCGTGGCCGCCCATCGAATGACCGAAGATGCCTTCGCGCCGCAGGTCGGCCGCGAAGTTTGCGCCGATCAGCGCCGGCAGCTCCTGCGTCACATAGCTGTACATGTTGAAATGCCGCGACCATGGCGCCTGCGTCGCGTCGAGATAGAAGCCCGCGCCCGCGCCGAAGTGCTCGTCGTCGGCCTCACCGGCGATGCCAGTATTGCGCGGACTCGTGTCGGGCACGACGAGCATCAAGCCGAGTTCTGCGGCGACGCGCTGCGCGCCGGCCTTGACCGTAAAGTTTTCTTCGGTGCAGGTGAGGCCCGACAGGTAATACAGCACCGGAACGTTTCCCTGTGCAGCCTGCGGCGGCACGAACACAGCGAAGCGCATCGCGCCGTTGCAGGCAGTCGACTCATGCCGGTAAAAACCCTGCATGCCGCCGAAGCAGCGGCTTTCCGAAATCGTTTCGATTGCACTCACAACCTGTCCCCGTATTGACCTTCTCTTCCCTTCTCCCACCGGGAGAAGGTGCCCGAAGGGGGGATGAGGGAAGAGCCGCACAACGAACGAAGACGCATGAAAGAACGCAGCGCCTTTCCCTCATCCGGCGCTGCCGCGCCACCTTCTCCCGGTGGGAGAAGGAAAGCGAATACTACTGCGCCGTCCAGCGCTTGAGCCACGCATTCACCGTATCGTGCCAGAGCACGCTGTTCTGCGGCTTGAGCACCCAATGGTTTTCGTCCGGGAACGTCAGCAGCTCGCTCGGAATGCCGCGCCGCTGCAAAGCAGTGAACGCGGCGATGCCCTGTTCGACCGGGATGCGGAAGTCCTGCTCGCTGTGGACCACGAGCATCGGCGCACGCCAGTCCTTCACGTAGTTCACCGGATTGAACTTCTCGTAGTTGTCCGGTTTCTCCCACGGCGTGCCCTTGTTCTCCCATTCCGAGAACCAAAGTTCTTCGGTCGAGTAGCCCATCATGCGGTTGTCGAACACGCCGTCGTGGTCGACGAGGCACTTCCACGGCTGGTTCCACTTGCCGGCGATCCAGTAAATCATGTAGCCGCCGTAGGACGCGCCGAGCGCGCAAGCGCGGTCGCCATCGAGAAAAGTATACTTTTCCAGCGCCGCGACCCAACCCTTCTGCAGGTCTTCGAGCGGCTTGCCGCCCCAGTCGCCCGAGATCGAGTCGGTGAAAGCCTGACCGTAGCCAGTCGAACCGTGGAAGTTGACCATGACGACGGCGAAGCCCTGCCCCGCATAAGTCTGCGGATTCCAACGATAGCTCCAGTCGTTGCCGAACGCGCCCTGCGGACCGCCGTGGATCAGGAACGCGACCGGATATTTCTTCGACTTGTCGAAGCCGACCGGCTTGACCATGTAGCCCTGCACGCTGTCGCCGTTCGCGCCCTTGAACGTGAACGGCTCGAACGCGCCGGTTTCGACGAAGGCCATCCGGGTCGAATTCTGGTTCGTCAGCTCGACAGCCTTGCCGCCCTTCGCACCAATGCGGAACAGATCGGCCGGCGTCTTCAGCGTCGTGCGCGAGAACACGATGTCGTTGCCGCGCACGCTGTATTCGTGGATCGAGCCCTCGCCCGCCAGCTTCGCCGCGTTGCCTGTGGCGACGTCGATCGCGAACAGCGGATGCTCGCCGTTGTCGTCGGCGGTCGCGTACAAGGTTTTCCCGTCGTCGGAAAGTTTCAGGCTGCCGGCCGAGCGGTCCCACTGCGGATCGATCTCGCGCGTCGCGCCGCTGGCGAGATCCATCGCCATGATGCCGAAGCGATCTGCTTCGAAAGTGGGGCGCTTCATCGCGAGGTAATACAGCGTCCTGCCGTCGGCCGACGGCACGGGCGAGGTGTCCCAGGCCTTGTTCGCTCCGGTCAGGTTCTTCGGCGCCGCCGATGCGTCCGCCGGCACCGAATAGATGTCGAAGTTCGTCGACCATGGCTCGCTGTTGCCGGCGATGCGCACGCTGAAGTACACCGTCTTGCCGTCGGGCGAGAACTCGAATTCGTCGTCGCCGCCGAACGGCTTGGACGGAACGTCGCCGTCGATGCCTTGCGTGACGAGATGCGGCATATCGATCTTTCCGTCTGCGCCGATCGCCGCGACGAACCATTGCGAGCGGCGTCCGTCCGCCCACGTGTCCCAGTGGCGGACGAACAGCTTGTCGTAGACGCGGCCGGTGGCTTTGGCTTTTTCCTTGTCGTCGAGACGTTGCTTGGTGCATGCGATGGCATCGCTTTCCTTCCCGCAATCCGGATACATATCGATCGACAGCAGCACATGCTTGCCATCGGGCGAGAGCTTGTAGGCGTTCACGTCGACGGCGAGATTCGTCACCTGCACTGCCGCGCCCTTGCCGCCCGCGGGCAGGCGCCAGACCTGGCCCTTGTCCTGGTAGTACACGGCGGCGCCGTCCGCCGACCAGCGCGGGGCGGTCGCGTTGACCGTCGTATCGGTCAGCCGTGCGGCCTGCGCCTTCGGATTGCCGAGGTCGATCAGCCAGATGCCGTTCTTGCCCTTGTTCTTCTCGTAATCGGTCTCGCGCACCTGATACGCAGCGCGCTTGCCGTCGGGGGAGATCTGCGGATCGCTGACGCGATCGAGCATGACCAGGTCGTGGATACCGAACGGATGCGGCCCGGCGACGGCGGCATTCGCCGCGACGGCGAACGCAATGCCGGAGAACACGAGTTTCATGGCTTGTCTCGCGAAGAAAAAACGCATGCTATCGGCATGGCGCGGCGAACGGAAGCCGCCGCAATGACGCCTCGTCTCAGCCGTCGTCGCTTCGACGGACCCGCAAAATCGATCCGTCGACGCCGACCACTTCCACTTCCGCGCCGGCCGGCAGATCGGGCCCTTCGGCCAGCCACGGCGAATCGCCGATGCGCACCTTGCCGCGACCGCCGACGATCGCGGTGTCGAGCGTGTAGCGCTTGCCGACGAACTGTTCGGCACGGCGGTTGAGCAGCGGCTGGTCGCTGGTCTCGTCGATGGCCTTGCGCACGAAACGCCAGTAGACGAAGCAACTGATCAGCGCGAGCACGGCGAACAATACGGCTTGCGCGAGAAACGAAATCCCCGGCACGAAGAACGTAACGACACCGAGCGCCGCCGCGGCGAAGCCGATCCAGATCAGGAAATAACCCGGCGCCAGCAGCTCGGCGCCGATCAGGACGAGGGCGAGTATCCACCAGCCGTAATGCATGGCATCTTTTTCCTATTCTTCACCTCTCCCACCGGGAGAGGTCGGCGCGCGCGGCGCGACGGGTGAGGGTCCGCAGTTTCCGCAGCGGCGAATCGAACCCGGACCCTCATCCGGCGCTTCGCGCCACCTTCCCCCGGTGGGAGAAGGAAAAATCAAACTTGTCCGTCGCGCGAACCCGGCTTGGGCACTGGCTTCGCTGCCAGCTGCGTCTCGATGCTGGTCTTGGCCAGCTCCGCGATGCCGGCGAGCGAACCGAGCACGCCGGTCGCCTCCATCGGCAGCAGCATGATCTTCTGGTTCGGCGCGCCGACCATCGCGCGCAGCGCGTCGACGTACTTGGTCGCGACGAAATAATTGATCGCGTTGATGTCGCCGGCGCGGATCGACTGCGAGACCATCTCGGTCGCCTTCGCCTCGGCCTGCGCCGAGCGCTCGCGCGCCTCGGCCTCGCGGAACGCGGCCTCGCGCTTGCCTTCGGCGGCGAGGATCGCGGCCTGCTTCTCGCCCTCGGCCTTGAGGATCGCCGACTGGCGCAGGCCCTCGGCCTCGAGGATGTTCGCGCGCTTCTCGCGCTCGGCCTTCATCTGCCGCGCCATCGAGTCGATCAGGTTCTGCGGCGGCTGGATGTCCTTGATCTCGATGCGGTTGCACTTCACGCCCCACGGATGCGTGGCCTCATCGACGACTTTCAGCAGGCGGGCGTTGATCTCGTCGCGCTTGGACAGCGACTCGTCGAGATCCATCGAGCCGAGCACCGTACGGATGTTGGTCATGATGAGGTTGAGCACGGCCTGGTTGAGATTGGCGACCTCGTACGCCGCCTTGGCCGCGTCGAGCACCTGGTAGAACACGACGCCGTCGACGCGCACCACCGCGTTGTCCTTGGTGATGACGTCCTGCGAAGGCACGTCGAGCACCTGCTCCATCATGTTCATCTTGCGCCCGACACTGTGATAGATCGGCACGAGGATGTGCAGACCGGGCTCCATCGTCGAGGTGTAGCGGCCGAACGTCTCCTTGGTCCACTCGAAGCCCTGCGGCACGATGCGGATCGTCTTCGAGACCGCGACGAAAATCAGGATCACCAGAACCAGTGCAACCATGCCGCCCATGTCCGTCTCCCCGGTTGTCCGTTTGGATCGGCCGAGTATATCGCGGACGCGGTGGCGCGAATGCGAAGGATTCCCTGCCCCGGCCGCGGCTACCCGCCCGGCGTCTTCGCGGCCAGCTGCAACGCCGCATCGAGCGTGGCCTGCGCCTTCTCGCGCCGGCCGGGTTCGAGCGCGCTGGCGCGTGCGTAGATCGCCAGCGCCGCCTGCGCCTGCGCGACCGCCTCGCGCGCGTCGCCGCGCGCGAGCGCGACCGCGGCCGCCGTCGCGTGCACGGTGCCGAGTTTCTGGTCGTGAGCATCGAACGTCTGCGGCGCCAGCTGCAGCGCTTCGGCCATCGCCGCCTTTGCCTCGTCGTGGCGGCCGAGGCGGCTGTACTGCCGGGCGAGATTGCCGAGCTTGATCGTCAGCCCCTGGTCGACGCCGAGCACCTTGCGGTTCAGCGCGATCGCGCGTTCCTGCGACTTCACCGCCTCGTCGTGGCGGCCCATTTCGTCCTGCAGGTAGGCGAGATTGTTGAGCAGGATGGCGATGTCGAGCTCGGGCGGCGGCGCGATCGCTTCGAACTCGCGCAATGCACGCAGGTAGGCCGCGTACGCTTCGTCGTAGCGGCCGAGACCGTCGAGCGCGTTGCCGATATTCGACAGATTGATCGCGTGGTCGCGCGGCAGGACGCCGATCAGGCTTTCCTTGAGCCGCAGCGCCTCGTTCGCATCGCGCAGCGCTTCGTCGTAGCGGCCGATGTCGTTGAGCAATCCGGCGCGGTCGTTGAGCACTTCGGAGCACTGCCGGCGGCCGCGTTCGCCCGCGCCGCATTGCGCGAGCGCGTCGCGGTAGAGCGCCTCGGCCTTGTCGTAACGACCGAGCTGCCATTCGAGATAGGCCTGCGATTGCAGAATCTGCGCGTACTCGTTGCCGCCCTCGCCCGCGCGCAGGCCGGCCGCGAGATCGAGCTGCGTCCGCGCCGCGTCGTTGCGATTGAGCACCGCGTAGGCCTGGCCGATCGCGCGACGGATGTCGGCTTCGAGCAGCGGCTGGCCGGCGAGGCGCTGCGGGATTTCGGCGACCGAGCGGTCGAGCGCGTCGACCAGCAACGGCGGCTTGCCGCCGTAGTACGGATCGGCGTTGCCGATCATGCGGATGAGGAAATCGTTGCCGCGCTCGGCGCGTTCGGCGGCCGCACTCGCGCGCTGCGCCTGCATGAGCGCAACGCTGAAGCCGCCGATCAGCGCGCACAATGCGATCGCCGCGGCGACGACGGCGACCCGGTTGCGCGCGACGAACTTGCGCAGGCTGTACCAGCGGCTGCGGCCGACCGCCGCCACCGGCCTGCCGTCGAGATGGTTGCGGATGTCCGCCGCGAACGCGTCGATTGACGCATAGCGCCGCTGCGGCTCGCGCGCGATCGCGGTGAGCACGATGCGGTCGAGGTCGCCGCGCAGCGCGCGCCGGCGCGCATGCGCGTCGGCTGAGGAAGCCGCAACCGCCGCGCTCGGCGGCGGCGCATCGTCGTGCGGCAGCGCAGGCGCGCCCTCGCCCGCGCGCGCCTGCGGGCGCACGCCGGCGAGCAGTTCGTGGAGCACGACGCCGAGCGCGTAGACATCGGTCGCCGTCGTCACCGCCTCGCCGCGGAACTGCTCGGGCGCGGCATAGTCGGGCGTCATCAGGCGCAGGCCGGTGGCGGTCGCGGCGTCCGCAGCATCCGTCGCCGCGAGCATCTTGGCGATGCCGAAGTCGAGCAGCTTGGGCGCGCCGTCCGCGCCGACGAGGATGTTCGAGGGTTTCAGGTCGCGGTGCACGACGAGGTTCTGGTGGGCGAAGCGCACCGCCGCGCACACTTCGAGGAACAGCTCCAGCGTCGCGCGCACGTCGAGCCCGCGCGCGAACGCGGTGATGGTCACGCCCTCGACGTACTCCATCGCGAAGTACGGCGCGCCGCGCGCATCGACGCCGCCATCGATCAGGCGGGCGATATGCGGGTGTTCGAGCCGGGCAAGGATCTGCCGCTCCTGACGGAACCGCTGCAACAGGCCCGGCGTCGGATACGCCACCTGCTTGATCGCCGCGCGCTGCTCGTACTCGCCGTCGGCGCGTTCGGCCAGCCACACCTCGCCCATGCCGCCGGCGCCGAGCGAGCGCAGCACGCGCCATGGACCGAAATGGCCCGGTGCTTCGTCCACCGCGTTCTCCGCGCGCGCTTGCGCGACGAGGCCCGGCGGCGTTTCGAGAAAGGCATCAAGCGTCGCGTCGGCCGCGAGCCAGCGTTCGAGTTCGGCGCGCAGCGGCGCATCCTCGCCGCACTCGCGCGCGACGAAGGCGGCGCGTTCATCCGCAGGCAGATCGAGTGCCGCGTCGAACAGTCGTTGCAGGCGCTCCGGGTCGGGCATCGGTATGCGCAACGGTTTCAGGAACCCAATGCCAGATACAACCGTACCTTCGCGCGCCGCCAGTCGCGGTTGAGCGTGCGTTCGCTGACCTGCTGCAACACGGCGATCTGCTCGAGTTCGAGGCCGGCGAAGAAACGCAGTTCGACCAGTTGCGCCAGGCGCGGTTCGTCGCTGGCGAAACGGTCGAGCGCCTCGTTGAGGCGCAGCAGCGCTTCTGGCCCGAGATCGCCGCCGGCCACATCGAACGCGGCGTCGAAGTCCACGACTTCGCGCTGCGCGCCGCCGCGCTTCGCGGTCACCTGCGCGCGTGCGCGGTCGATCACGATCTGGCGCATCGCGCGCGCGGCCAGCGAGAAGAAATGTTCGCTATCCTGCAGCCCGCGCTCGCCCGGCTGGGCGAGCTTCAGATACGCCTCGTGGACGAGGCCGGTCGTGTTCAGGGTCTGGCCGCCGGCCTTGGCGAGCTGGATGCGCGCAAGGCGCTTGAGTTCGTCGTAGACGCGCGCGAACAGCCGGCGCAGCGCATCGGCGTCGCCGCCGTTCGCCGCCTGGATCAAGCCGGTCACGCTGTCTTGCACGTCGCGCCCCATGTCACGTTGCGCATCGAGTATACCTTTGCCCGTCATTCCCGCGAAGGCGGGAATCCAGTTCTTGCTTTGGCTTTGGGTTCTTCCCAACCGCGTCCCTTCGCCTTTCCGCGCGCGTCCGGCGCGCGGGTTCCTTTCTCTTGCTCGCACAAGAGAAAGGAACCAAAGAGAATGCGCCCCGGATGCCGCGCCGCCTGCGGCAGTTCGCGAGGCCATGCCGGGGTTCGTTGAACGCACGTCCGTGTACGTACAACAAACTCGCGCGCATCGTGCGCGCGCCCCTGCGGGCATTTCCGTCCTGCCCTCGCCGCGGCAAACGGGGACCCGACATCAAGAGCCGCTCTTTCCTTCCCCCATCGGGGGAAGGTGCCCGAAGGGCGGATGAGGGAAGAGCGTTTGCATTTCCCTTCCGTCACGGAAAACTGCGGCGCCTTTCCCTCATCCGCCCTTCGGGCACCCACCCCGTTCGACATCCTTGTCTCACCCTCAATCGGCTGTCGCCGATTTCGACCCGGCGGGAGAAGGAGAAACGTGCCGGACTTCGCCGCAGATCGCGAAATTTTTTTGCGAGTGTGGCGTTTCCCGGTTTCGTTTCTCGTTCCCCCTCATGCCACCACACTTTGGCCGGGGGAATCCATGTACGCACGTTTCCGTTCCACTTTCTGTCATGTCGCTGGCGTGTTGGTCACCGGCCTGCTCGCCGTAGGTACGGCGCATGCCGCCGCGGACACCGGCGTCAACCTGAACCAGGCCGGCCTCGGGGGGACTTGGGTCGGCGCTGTCGCGCCGGGCCACACGCTCACGTTCCAGGTCATGCCCGACCGCAACGGGCCCGGCAAGGGCGCGCTGTTGGGCGGCTGGTTCACCTTCAGTGTATCGGCGGCCGCCGACGCGCGCACGCAGCGCTGGTACACCCTGCAAGGCGATGCCGTCGCCGGCGACGCCGCCATGCAACTGGCGATCTACCAGAGCAGCGGCGGCGATTTCGACGCCGCCGCCAAAACGGACACGACGGCGGCCGGCAGCGCCACGTTGACGTTCGCCGACTGCGATCACGCCACGCTGAACTACCTGTTCGAGGATTCCGCGCGCGGCACGATCGCCGAGCCCGTCGACTGGCGGCTGCCGAAAAGCGGCGCGATCGCGTTGTTGCGCAAAGGCACCAGCGCGACCTGCACCGCGCCGGGTCCCGACGCGGTCGCGCCCGGTGTCGCGGACCTTTCCGGCGCCTGGTACGACCCGGACAAGAGCGGCCAGGGTCTCTTCATCGACATCGATGCGCCGGGCAGCCTGCTCACCGCAAACTGGGCCACTTACGTGCCCGGCGGCGACGGAGGCAAATTCGTCGGCACCGGACGCCAGCGCTGGTACAGCCTGCGCGCGCCGATCTCCAACCTGGCGTCGATGCCCGGCATCACCATTTTTTCCAGCGTCGGCGGCACATTCAGCGGTTCCGCTTCCGCAACCAGCGTGGTGGTCGGCACCGCCGCGCTCGGCTTCGACGACTGCGACCACGCCCGACTGGACTACACGTTCACCGCAGGCGACAACGCCGGCCTGCAAGGCTCGATCAAACTCGCGCACTTGGGCGATGGACGATCGTGCAGCGCCGCCTCGCTCACGATTTCCGGCCAAGTGAACGTTCCCGCCGGCATCGACCCCGGCGCGCTCGTCGCGCTCGGCGCCTTGAGCGAAACCCGCGTGGATGCGCAGGGCCGCTTCACGCTGCCGCGCACCGGCGCAGCGCCAAGCCTGGCCGGCGTCGTGCACGACACCGGCGGCGTGGTGTGGTTCGGCATGCTCGACACGGCGATGGCGCCGGAGATCGCCTTCGATGCGCACAGCAGCGCCGTCGCCCTGCTGTTCCAGGCGGTCGGCGGACAAATGCTCACCGTCGATCAGCGCCGCGAGGTGATCCGCCTGATCGAGCAGGATCCGGCCACGACGACGCTCGAGCAGGTGATCGTCGCGGAGCAGGCGAAAAATCCGTTCGTGATGGACAACCTCAGTGCGCCCGTCGTCGAGGCGATCAACGCCGCCGTGGCGGGCTGGTTGCCGTCGGCGCAATCGGTCGCCGCGCTGCGCGACGCCACGCGCACGCTCGGCCGCGTCGCCGGATTGATATCGGCGACGGACGATCCGCCGCACATGACCGCCGCCGCCGAAAACGACAGCGCGCCGCAACAATTGCTGCTGCTCGACGAGGCCGAAAAGAGCGGTTTCACCCTGCTGCTCGGCGACGACAATGCCAGCGTGCGCCTGCAGAACAGCAAGCGCCGGCCCGGCGTGGCCCGGGTTTTCGTCACCGGGTATACCGATGGAAGCGGCACCCACACCATCCTGCCCAGCGCACAGATGCAGGGCGAAAAGACGCCGATCCCGGCGACGCGCCGCCTGACCGCGTTCTCGGCGTTCGGCTCGATCGGCAGCCTGCTGAGCGCGGCCTGGAACGGGCAGGACGTGGCCACCGGAACGATTCCCTGGTCGCCGATCGAATCGCCGGCGATTTCGATCGAGGGCCGCGAAGGCGCTGTCACGACCGACATCGACCTCGTCGTCATGACCGGCGTGTGGAACGGCCAGGGACCGGCCCTCGCCCCCAACTACGCGAACTACGCGGACCTGCTCGGCGACGACTTGTTCAAGCTGCGCGCCAAGCAGGTGTTCGACGCGACGATCATGGCGATCCTCGAGAATCTCGGCATCGGCGGCGCGGCGGTGTCGAACCTGTCGGAGGATACGACGATCCGCTTGCTGAACTACATGGCCGTCCCGGACTTCGACGTGATCCTGCGGCAAATCCGCGAAGGCACCTCGTTCTACAATGCGTTCCGCGGCCTCCTCAGCTATTTCGACAAGGCTCAACTCGAGAGCATGTTCGAGGAAGAGACGTACCTGGCGGCGCTCGAGCAATACACGCTGGCCGCGCAGGAAATACCGACGATCAACGCTGTCAACGCTGCGGCGCTGCAGTTCAACATCGAGCAGGTGGAGACCGCCGCGACCAATGCGCGCAACAAGCTGGTCAACGCCGGCCGGCGCATCGTCGCGGCCGTCAGCGTCGTGCTGGCCGGCGTCGACACGCTGGCGCAAGGCGCCGATCAACTCAACGGCGACAACCAGTTCAACACCTTCCACCTCAAGGTGGTGCGTCCCACCGTGCGCCTGGAACCGCGTGACGGCAAGGTCAACCTGGGCGATTCCCTCAAGCTCAAGGCCAGCGTGCGCGGCTTCGAGAACGATCCGAACATCAAGTACACCTGGTTGCTCAACACGAGCGACCAGTCGGTGCTCGACGACCTTGCCGGCCACCGCGTCGCCGGCAAGGGCAGCTTCACCAGCAAACTGCGCGAAGTCAGCTTCATCACCGGAAGCCTCATCACCCAGTCCGACGTGGCGCATCAGGTGACCGTGCGCGCCTACGTCACCGACAGCCAGGGCGAAGACCAGTTGCTCGGTACCGCGACCGCGTCGATCACGGTCGACGGGTTCCAGGTGCAACTCACTCCCGACAGCGTCAGCATGCCGCACGACGGCACGCGCACATTCGGCATCCTCGTCACGCCGTTCCCCGACGCCGATACGCTGGCCGCGCTGCGATACGAATGGAGTGCCGCCACGAACGGCCGCTGCGGCACGCTGACTTCGGCCGGCATCGGCAATTCGGCTGCCCAGCCGGTCGTGACGACGGCGTCCGCGCACGCAACCTATGCCGGCGATGCGAGCAATCCGGCGAATTGCACCGCCGACATCGTGCACGTCAAGCTGTTCACGATGATCGACGGCGTGCGCAAGGACATCGGCGAAGCCGACGCGACGATCTCGTTCATCGATTTCGACATCGTTTTCCCGGCGATCTCGCCCGTGCAGATCAACTCCGACACGTCCGTCGCCGCCACGCTGGGCCCGCCGCCGCCGGCCGATGCCACGGTCGTCTGGACCTGGTCGGTCAGCGGCGCCGCCAGCGTGCAGTCGCAGAACGATACCGGCGTGCTCGGCTCGACGATCATCCTGCGCGCGGGCGGCGCGACGGGCACCGCGACGATCACCGTCAGCGCAACCGTGACGCTGTCGAACGGTCTCGTCGAAAACCTCGGCGCGAAAACGCGCCAGGTGCAGGTCGTGAACAACGGCACGACGCCGGTGACGTCCGGCCCGGTCCAGTACTACACGACCGACCAGTGCAGCATCGCCTACGTCGAGTTTCCGCGCATCGCGAACGCGAACTACTACCGTTTCACGCAGGTCTCCGGCCTCGGCACGCTCGGCAACGGTCCGTCGAACAACACCGGCGGATTCGCGGCCGTCTCCCCGCCGTTCACGGTCAGGGTCGGGACCGCCTATGACGTCCTCGATACGCCAGTCGCCCTCTCGTGCGCATTGCAACCGAGCTACAGCCTGACCGGCACCGCCAACACGGTGCGCGTGGTGCTCGCACGCGCGCTGATCGTCGACGGCTCGCCGACGCCGAGCTGGACCGCCGCCTGGGAAGCCGAGTTCCGCGCGGCCTACGGCAGTGCCGCCATCGACGCCGATGCGTTCCATTCGGACATCGTGCCCTGAGCCGGTCAGAACGAACGGGACCTGCGACCGAACGCCGTGCTCAGGCCGCGGCGTTCGGCAGGATCATCGTCACCGCGAGGCCGCCGCCCTCGCGGTTGGCGAGCGTCAGGCGGCCGCCGTGCGCCTCGACGATCTCGCGCGCAAGCGCGAGGCCGAGGCCGGTGCCGCTGCGCTTGGTCGAGTAGAACGGCAGCAGCGCGTTGGCGAGCACGGTCTCGCTCATGCCGCCGCCGCGGTCGCGCACTTCGATGCGCACTTCGGCGCCGCGCTCGGCGAGCGCGAGTTCGACCTCCTCGCCCGGGCCACCCGCCTCGTGCGCGTTCTTGAGCAGGTTAATCAGCACCTGCTCGACCTGCGCGCGATCGAATGCGCCGGGCCGCTTCGGCATTTCGCCGACCAAGCGAAAGCGGTATTGCCGGGCGAGACCGTCGAGGAATTGCGCCCATGCCACGTTGCCGATGCGCGGCTGCGGCAGCTTGGCGAATTCCGCATAGCCGGCGATGAAGCCGTGCAGGTGGCGCGTGCGGCCTTCGATCGTGTCGAACACGGGCGCGAGTTTTTCCGTCGCGCCGCGCCGCGCGAGTTCGCGCCCGGAATGCGCGAGCGAGGAAATCGGCGCGAGCGAGTTGTTGAGTTCGTGGCTGATCACGCGGATCACCTTCTTCCAGGTCTGCACTTCCTGGCGCGACAGCTCGCGCGTCAGGCGCTTGATCAGCAGCATGCGGTGCTCGCGGCCGTGCAGGCGGAAGTTTTTCTGCGCGAGGTGGAACGTCTCCGCCTCGCCGTCGATGTCGACGCTGAACAATCCGTCCTGGCGGCCGACCAGCGCGCCGCGCAGCACGGGCGGACAGCCTTCGGCGAGGTCGGCGAAGGCCATGCCGTTCATCGCGCGGCCGTCGTTGAGCAGCGCGCACGCGGCGAGGTTGGCGTAGACGACGAACTGCGAGGCGTCGATCAGCAGCAGCGCGGTCGGCGAATTCTGCACCATCGTGTCGAGCAGCAGTTCGCGCTCGACCAGATTCCGGCGCTGCTCGCGCAATACGCGGCCGAGTTCGTTGTGCGTGGCGATCAGCTCGCCGAACTCGTCGCGGCGCGTTTCGACCAGCGAGGTCGAGAAATCGCCGTCGCGATAGCGCGCGACCGCGCCCGACAGCGCGCGCATCAGGCTCTGCGCGGGCATGGCCGCCGAATGCGCGAGCGCGAGTGCCGGAACGGCGAGCGCGGCGAATGCCGCGGCGGCGGCGAACCACGGCGGCAGCCACGCGGCGAACAACGCGGTTGCCGTGCAGGCGACCGCGAGGACCGCCATGAGCAACGCGGCGAGTTTGCCTTCGAGGGAAAAGGGTCGCATCGGCGCAGTGTAGAGACTTGCGACGCGATCGGCTGCTTTTGCCCGTCGTTCCCGCGGAAACGGCAATGACGGCGGGACGCTATCCTTCGAGGCCCATCTTCTCCATGCGCCGATACAGGGCCTGGCGCGACAGGCCCAGTTCCGCGGCGGCCTGGCTGATGACGCCTTTCGCGCGGGCGAGCGCAGCCTCGATCGCGGCGCGGTCGGGCTCCGCGTCGGCACCCGTGCGTGAGGGCGCGCTCGGGCGCAGGGCAAGGCCCAGGTCTTCGGCGGCGATGATGCCGCCGCGGCAGAGCAGGCGCGCGCGCTGGATCGCGTTCTTCAGTTCGCGCACGTTGCCGGGCCAGGTATGCGCGAACAGCGCGGCGCGCGCCTCGGCGCTCAGCGTCGCCGCGTCACCGACGAAATGTTCGGCCAGCGGCACGATGTCGTCGGGTCGCGCCGCGAGCGGCGGCAGCGCGAGCTCGATCACGTTGAGGCGGTAGTACAGGTCTTCGCGGAACGTGCCCGCGCGGATCATCGCCGGCAGGTCGGCATTGGTGGCGCTGACGAGGCGCACCTTCACTTCGCGCGTCTTGCTCGAACCGAGCCGCTCGAACTTGCCGGTCTCGAGGATGCGCAACAACTTCATCTGCCCCGGCAGCGGCAGGTTGCCGATTTCGTCGAGCAGCAGCGTACCGCCGTCGGCCGCCTCGAAGCGGCCTTCGCGCGCCTTGTTCGCGCCGGTGTAGGCGCCCGCCTCGGCACCGAACAGCTCGGCCTCGATCAGGTCCTGCGGCAGCGCGCCGCAATTGACGACGACGAACGGGCCGGCCTTGGCCGCCGAGTTGTGGTGCACGATATCGGCGATGCGTTCCTTGCCCGCGCCGTTCGGGCCGGTGATCAGCACGGGCGCATCGGCGCGCGCGACGCGGCAGGCCAGCTCGATCAGGCGCTCCATCGCGCTCGACGCGAACACCGTGCCGCGCAGGTCGAAGCGCTCGCGCAGCGCGCTGCGGTGCGCGCGGCGCTCGCCGGTGAGGCGTTTGACTTCGCGCGTGCTCTCGGAAAGCTCCAACAGGTTCTCGACTGCGGCGACGAGTTTGTGGTCGTCCCACGGCTTGGCCAGATAGTCGGCCGCGCCGGCCTTGACCAGCTCGACCGCGGTTTCCAGATGCGTCCATGCGGTGAGCAGGATCACCGGCAGGTCGGGCTCGCGTTCGCGGATCGCGCGGAACAGGGCGACGCCCTCCTCGCCCGAGGTGGTGTCGGCGCGGAAGTTCATGTCCTGCAGAACGAGGTCGACGCGCTCGCGCGCGAGCGTGGCCAGGCCTTCCTCGGGCGACGCTGCATGCAGCGTGCGGATGTCGCGCAGGCCGAGCAGCACGTCGAGCGCGGTGACGATCGCGGGATTGTCGTCGATGACGAGTACGGTACGCATCGCTTTGCGGAATAGGGGGTGGCCGTCGCGCACTCCCTTGGGATGCGCGCGGCAACGATTGGGTTGCACGCGAGAATATCGGAATTCGATGCCGCGGCGAAGGTCGCGTCCGTGTGCTCGCGCGCATCGTACGCGCGACCCTGCGGGCTTTTCTTCCCTTCTCCCATCGGGAGAGGGTCGAAGCACGCGACAGCGTGCTGAGGGAAGGGCGGATGAGGGAAAAGCCTCGCACGAATGCAGGTCGATCCAATCGGCGACGTCTTTCCCTCATCCGGCGCTGTGGTGACGCGGCTTCTCCCGGTGGGAGAAGGGAAGCAAGGCGCGCTCGCGCGGAGAGCCAGTGGAAAGAACTATGGCACAACCCTCGTCAAAACCATCAGTGCCAGCGCGGCGTAGACGCCGGCGAGCGCGTCGTCGAACATGATGCCGAAGCCGCCTTTCAACTTCGCGTCGGCCCATGACACCGGCCACGGCTTGGCGATGTCGAACAGGCGGAACAAGGCGAATCCGGCAATCGGCTGCCACCACGCGAACGGCGTCCACGAGAGCGGCAGCAGCGCGATCCACTGGCCGACGAATTCGTCCCAGACGACACAGCCCGGATCGTCCACGCGCAGCGCGCGCACGGCGCGTGCGCAGGCCCATACGCCGAGCGCGAACCCGAGCGCGAGCGCGGCGGCGTAAAGCGCCGGCGCCAATTCGCGCAGCATCAGCCACGGCAGCAACGCGGCCAGCGACCCGGCGGTGCCGGGCGCGACTGGGCTCAGCCCCGAACCGAAACCGCAGGCGATCCATCCCGCCGGATCGCGCAACAGCGCGGCGCGCTGGTTCGCGTCGGACTTCACGGCGAGAAGTGCTGCCAGCCGGCGCGCGGCGGCTCGTGGAGCCGGCCATGCACATCGCACACGCGCACACCCGGCGCAGCGACGATGCGGCCGATACGCGTCGCCGCGCAGCCGCTGCGCGCAAGCTCGCCGAGCAGCGCGTCGGCGACCGTCGCGGGCGCGGTGAAGCACAGCTCGTAGTCGTCGCCGCCGGCGAGCTGCAGCGGCGCGCGCGCGGCGGCGGCGAACGCTTCGCGCAACGCGGGTGAGCCGGGCAACAATGTGAGATCGATCTCCGCGCCGACGCCACTCGCCTTGCCGACGTGGCCGAGATCGGCGACGAGGCCGTCCGACACGTCGATGCAGGCATGCGCGCGGCCGCGCAACAGCAGGCCCTGCGCGAGGCGCGGCGTGGGACGGTGGAGTCTCGCGACGAAATGCTCTTTCCCTTTCCCGATCGCAGAGGGGCTTTCGAGAAGCCTGAGCCCGGCCGCCGCATCGCCGAGCGTGCCGGTGACGAACACCCCATCGCCGGGCTTTGCGCCGTCGCGGCGCAGCGCCAACGCTTCCGGCACGAAGCCGTGCACGGTCACGGTGATCGAGAGCGGCCCCTGCGTCGTGTCGCCGCCGACCAGGGCGAGATCGAATTCGCGCGCGAGCGCGGCGAAACCGTCGGCGAACGCGGCGACCCATTCGCGATCGGCCTGCGGCAAGGTCAGCGCCAGCGTCGCCCAGGCCGGCGCGGCGCCCATCGCGGCGAGGTCGGAAAGATTGACCGCGAGCGACTTCCAGCCGATGTCGCTCGGCAAAGTACTCTTTGGGAAATGTATACCCGAAACCAGCGTGTCGGTGCTGACCGCGAGCGCCTGGCCCGCCGGTACGGCGAGCAGCGCCGCGTCGTCGCCGATGCCGAGGCGCACGTCTTCGCGCGTGACCGCGCAGCGCGTGCGAATCAGGTCGATCAGCTCGAATTCGGCCATGTTTCGCCCGCTTCGCGCGCTATCGATTCGCCGCGCCGAATGCCGCGACGAGTGTCTTCGGCGCCACTTGCCGCCAGGACTTGATCAACGCGTCCCTGAAGAGAGCGGGATCGACCGAATCGAGCCGTGCATAAGTCCAGCCGTGCTTGCCCCATTGCGGGATCGAGGAGAACGTCTGCGGATCGAACGCAATCAATGCGGCCTGATCCGCGGGCGAGAGCTTGAGTACCGCACGCTTCTCCTCGGCAGCGGCGGACAACTGCGCGAATATCCTGCCTCTCACGCGAAACGACGGGGTGCCGAAATGATCGCGCTCTTCTGTTTCCGGCAGGGACATCGCCAGCTTTCTTGCGGCCTGCAGGGAAAGCATCGCCGCAGTCCCGCTCAACCGCGCGCGGCCGTGGCGTACTCCGCCTGCCGCACCTGCGCGGCAAGTTTGTCGAGCACGCCGTTGATGTAGGTGTGACCGTGGTCGGCGCCGAAGCGCTTGGTCACTTCGATCGCCTCGTTGATGACGACGCGATACGGTACGTCGACGCGATGGCGCAGTTCGTAGGCGGCGAGGCGCAGTGCGGCGCGTTCGATCGGGTCGACCTGGGCGACGGCGCGGTCGAGGAACGGCGCGAGGGCCGCGTCGAGGTCCGCGCGGTGCGCATCGACGCCGCGCAGCAGGTCTTCGAAGTAGTCGAGGTCGGCGACCTCCATGTCCTGCTCGTGGCGGAAATCGTCGATCACCTTCGCCATCGGGTTGCCGCTCATCTGCCAGGCGTAGACCGCCTGCAAGGCGCGGCGGCGCGCACGCGAGCGCGCGGCCAGGTCGATTCCATCGGGGCGTGGTTTATTCATTGCGCTCGACCTCGATCGCGGTTCCCGGTTTTTCGCACAGATCGGCCATCTCCAACGCGGCGAGCGCGACCTCCTCGCCCTTGTTGCCGTGCGCGCCGCCGGCGCGCGCCTGCGCATCGGCATGGCGTTCGACCGCGAGTACGCCGTTGAGCACCGGCACGCCGGTGTCGAGCGCGACGCGCATCAGGCCTTGCGCGCAGCCGTCGGCGACGTGTTCGTAGTGGCGCGTGTCGCCGCGCACGACGCAACCGAGCGCGAGGATCGCGGCGTGCTTGCCCGCGCGCGCCAGCCGGGCCGAGATGACCGGAATTTCCCAGGCGCCCGGCACCCGCACGAGATCGATCGCATCGTCGGCAACGCCGTGCTCGCGCAGCGCACGCCGCGCGCCGTCGACGAGTGCGTCGACGATGCCCGGATTCCAGCGACTGGCGATGATGGCGAAACGCGCGCCCGCGACGGGACGCAGTTCGCCTTCGATGTTCGGCATGCAGAAACGAAAACGGCGCGGAGGATTCCGCGCCGCCTAGTTTACCGGAAGGCCATGCCCGGGGTTTCAGCGATGGCGGCTTTTCGCCTCGCCGCGCCCAGCGCCACCGCCGGACGAGCCGCCGCGGGAGGTCGCGTAATGCGGCATCGAAATGCGCGGCGCGCTGGCGAACGAACGGCTCGCCATCGGCGCCGCACGGCGCATCGACGGCGCGGAGGCGTAGCCGCGCAGGCCCTGCGCACGGTAGCCTTCGCCGGCGAACGCGGGCCGCGACGACGGCGCATAGCCGGGCGAAGACATGCGCATGTTTTCGCGCGCGGAGAAATTCGAAGGCCGCAGCATCGCCTCGCCGCCGCGCAGCGCGCTCGGCGCGTAGCGGCTCGACGGCAACGCACCCGGCCGCGCGAATGCGGTCGGCGCTGCACGCGACATCGACGCCGGCGCGTAGCTCGCCGACGCCAAAGCGCCCGGCCGCGCCTCGCCGAAGCCGGCCCGATTCGGCGCGAAGTTCGCGCGCACCGGCACGGCGGCGCTGCGCTGGGCCATCGCCGCGGTGAACCGCGGTGCCGTAATGCGGCTGAAATCGGTCGGCGCCGTGCGCGCCCCGGACGCGGCGTTCGCCATCGTCGTGCGGGCGGCCGCGGCGCGGGAGCCGGAATCGACGTTCGCGCGGGCGGCCACGGATCGCGCCGCGGGATCGAAGCGATGGATCGCCGCCGTCGAACGGCCGACGTACGGCCGGCGGTCGAACACGACCGAGGCATTGCGCCAGCCGCGATCACCCCAGTGGCGGTCGAAGCCGCGGCCCCAGCCGACGTCCCAGTGGTTCCAGCCCCAGCCCCGGTGATGGTAGCCGCCGATCCAGATGCCGAGACCGAACGCGAACGTCGGCCCCCAGTACACGGGCGCGGGCCAGGCGTAGTAGTAGCCCGGCCACAGGTCGATCGGCGCGCCGTAGTAGCTGAGCGGATCGAAATACGGCACATAGACGTAGTCGGGCTGCGCCGGCTCGATCTCGATGACATCGTCGGGTGGCGGGATCACGGGCGGCCCGGAATAGGCCGGCGGCTCGTCCACATACTGCTCGGACGGCGTGGCGACGTTCTTCGCCGTCTTCGTGACCGTGACGAACCGGTCGGACTTGAGCTTGTCGCTTGCGAGCGCCTGCGCGCGCAACGACTGGATCGCATTCATGACGTCGTTCGGATCGTTGACGTAGGCCTCGCCGAGCGCGGTCGTCCACGGGATGTTGCTGGCCATCTGATGCAGGACGTCGGGGAAGACGACGATCGCCTTCACGCTCGGATCCCATTCCTGCTTGTCGATCGCCTGCTGCAGGGCGTCGCCCTTGAGCTGCGCATTCTGGGCGAGCCACGCGTTCGCCTGCGTGATTTCGTCCGGATATTCCGATGCCACCAGCACCTGCGCGACGAGTTTGTCGGGAAACACCGCGACGGGCGCGAGCAGCGAAATCAGTTGCGCGGCGGTCGGCGGCGTGTATGCCGGCGCGGTGTCGCCGGCCGGCCCGTTCGCGTCCGTCGCCGGCGCATCGCCGACGAGTTGCGCGGCCGAGGCGCCTGTCTGCTGTGCCGCCGGCTTGTTCTGGTCGCAGCCGGCGATCAGCGCGAGACAAGCGCACGCCAGTGCGGTCGATGCGGATCGGAAAGCGGTTTTCATGGCCATGCCCCGCAAGAACGATGCTTCGGACGGCGCCAATATAGTCCTCGCGCCGACGCACAACGTGAGCTGGCGTTAAACCACGGAAACTTAATTCTTCGCGGGCGGTGCGGGCTCTTCGTAACCGGCGATTTCGAGGCCGAAACCGCTCAAGGCGAGAAACCGTCGCGCGGTGCCGAGCACGGTCAGGCGGCGCACGCCGAGGTCGGCGAGGATCTGCGCGCCGAGGCCATGCTGGCGCCCGTCGTAAGCGTTTTCGCCTTCGCGCTTGGCCTCGGTGCCGAGGCGGTCGAGCGCACTCGCCGCCTCGTTCGCGTCGGCAAGCACGACGACGACGCCGCGCCCCGCTCCGGCGACGTGGCGCAACGCCGCGCTGACGGAGGAGAACCCCGCCGGCGTGGCGGTCAGGTGGAGCACGTCGCTGAGCGTGTCGCGAACGTGCACGCGCGTCAGCACCGGCGCGCCGTCGTCGACTTCGCCGCGCACGAGCGCGAAATGCGGCAGCGGCGAAAGCGCATCGCGATAGCCGACCAAGCGAAACGGACCGAACTCGGTCTCGACGTCGCGCTCGAACGCGCGTACCACGGTCTTCTCGGTCCGCAGGCGGTGGCGGATCAGGTCGGCGATCGTGCCGACCTTGAGTCCGTGCTCGCGCGCGAACGCGATCAATTGTTCGCCGCGCTTCATCGTGCCGTCGTCGTTGACGATCTCGACGAGGATGCCCGACAGCATCGGCAGGCCGGCGAGGCGCACGAGGTCGATCGTCGCCTCGGTGTGGCCGGCGCGCGTCAGCACGCCGCCTTCGCTGTAGCGCAGCGGAAAGATGTGGCCCGGGCGCGCAAAGTCGCCCGCCTGCGAGGTCGGGTCGGCGAGCGCGCGGATCGTGCGTGCGCGGTCGTGCGCGGAAATGCCCGTGGTCGTGCCGTGGCGGCAGTCGACCGAGATCGTGAACGCGGTGCGGTGGCTCTCGCTGTTGTCGCTGACCATCTGCGGCAGTTGCAGTTCGTCGAGGCGCGTACGCAGCATCGGCTGGCAGATGATGCCGCTGGAATGGCGCACGATGAACGCGATGTTTTCCTCGGTGACGGCCTGCGCGGCCATGATGAGGTCGCCCTCGTTCTCGCGGTCCTCGTCGTCGGCGACGACGACCATGCGTCCTGCGCGGACGTCGGCGACGAGGTCTTCGATCGGATCAAACTGCATACTTGCTTTCGCCTTTTTTCTTTACCGTCATTCCTGCGAAGACGGGAATGACGAGCCTTATGTTGCTCGTTTCCAGAGCGGTGGAGCGAAACGCCCGCGCCGCGCCGCGTCTATCAAGAACCCAACCGCCACGATAGCGCAAAGCGCCACGCTGACGGCGGAGGCTTCGATGCCGAACGCGCCGCCGGTCAGCCAGTCGGGGCCGGCAAGTTCGGTGCGCAGCAGACCCTGCCCTGGATGGCCCGAATCGGCGATGCCGAACACGCCGGTCTCGGTGAAGTTCCACGCGACGTGGATGCCGGCCGTCCACCATAGCGAACGCGTGGCGACGTAGACCGCGCCGAGCATCGCCCCGCCCTCGATGCCGAGCGCCGCGATCGACAGCGGCGTGGCATTCGGATTGCCCGCGTGCAGCGCGGCGAACAGCATCGCCGACAGCGCGATCGCGGCCCCGCTGCCGAATACGTTTTCGAGATTGCGCAACACCACGCCGCGCGCGACGAGTTCTTCGAACGTGCCGGCGAGGATCGCCACGCCCGGCAGGCCGGCCAGTTTCCAGCCCTCTCCCGACTCGAAACGCACGCCGCCGGCGACGCCTGCAATCATGACGGCGAGCAACATCGACGACGCGCCGAGCGCCAGTCCGTAGAGAACGCCGCGCGCGCGCCGCGGCGCGAGTTCGTCCGCCGGGCGCCGGGCGACGATGCGCGCGTAGACGTTATAGGCGTTGCAGGCGACGACGGCCGCGACGAGTGCGAACGACGCGCCCCATGCCGCATCGAGCCGATAAGCGATCTGCATCGCGAAGCGGTAGGCCGCGTTGAGCGGCAACGCGAGGATCGCGAGTTCCGCAATCAGCGCGCAGACCGGATGGCGTAGCCAGCGCACGTCAGCCTCGCAGCAGCCGTTCCACGTAACGGGCGATCAGATCGACTTCGACGTTCACGGCGTCGCCCACGCGCTTGTCCTTGAACGTGGTGACCGAAACCGTGTGCGGAATCAGGTTGACGCCAAAGCGCGCGCCGTCGGTTTCATTGACAGTGAGGCTGGCGCCGTCGACGCAGACCGAGCCCTTGCCCGCGATGTATTTCGCCAGTTCCGCGGGTACCTCGAACGTCCAGTGCTGCGAGCGCGCATCGGGCTCGATCGCGAGCACGCGACCGACGCCGTCGACGTGGCCGGAGACGAGGTGCCCGTCGAGGCGGTCGGCCAAGCGCAGCGCCTTCTCCAGATTCACGCCGCTGCCCTGCTCCAGCGTTGCGAGCGCGGTGCGCGACAGGGTTTCGTTCGACACGTCGAAGGCGAGCCGCGACGCATCGATTCCGACCACGGTCAGGCACACGCCCGACACCGCGATGCTGTCGCCGAGCGCGATGCCGTCGACGCCGAGACCGCCGGCGTCGACCACGAGCCGCACGTCGCCGCCGTGAGGCTGCAACGACGCGATGGTTCCGACCGCCTGGACGATGCCGCTGAACATGGCCTATTCCCGATACAAGATCCGCGTGTCGTCGCCAATCTGGCGCCGATCGACCACGCGCAGGCGTTTTGCCTGCGTCATCTCCGTCAACTCCGGCATCGCCAGCAACGGCCGTGCCTTGTCGCCGAGCGCGACCGGCGCAGTATACAAAAGCCATTCGTCCACAAATCCACCTTGCAGCAAAGCACCGCACAGCGTCGGCCCGGCTTCGACCTGCAATTCGTTGACGCCGCGGCGGCCGAGTTCGTCGAGCACCTGCGCCACGTCGAGACGGCCGTCGCGCGCCTCGACCCAGACCAACTCGGCGTGCGCGAAACCTTCGTGAACCGGCTTCGCGTCCGCCGCGTGAAAAACCAGCGTCGGCGCACTGCCGTCGAGCACGTTCGCGGCACGCGGCGTGCGCAGGTTGCGATCGAGCACGACGCGCAGAGGCATGCTTGTCTTCCCTTCCCCCGCCGGGGGAAGGTGGCGCGAAGCGCCGGATGAGGGAGAAGCGCTCGGCTGCTGCCCCTTCTCACTAACTTGCGAGGCTTTTCCCTCATCCGCCCTTCGGGCACCTTCTCCCGGCGGGAGAAGGGAAGCGCAGCGCACCGTCAGGCGCGGATCGTCGGCGAGCACGCTGCCGATGCCGGTCAGGATCGCCGAAGAGCGCGCGCGCCAGCGCTGCACGTCCTCGCGCGCGGCTTCGCCGGTTATCCATTTCGATTCGCCGTTCGCGAGCGCGGTGCGACCGTCGAGGCTCATCGCCAGCTTGACGCGCAGCCATGGCCGGCCGCGTTCGATGCGCGAAAAAAAGCCGCGGTTCAATTCGCGTGCGGCTTCGCGCAGCAGGCCCGATTCGACGGCGATGCCGGCCGTACGCAGGCGCGCGACGGCGCCGCCTTCGCGCTGGAACGCATCCTCGCTCGCGATGACGACGCGCGCAACCTGCGCCGCGATCAGCGCGTCGGCACAAGGCGGCGTGCGCCCGCACAGGCCGCAGGGTTCGAGTGTGACGTAGGCCGTCGCACCGCGTGCGCGCATCCCCGCCGCGCGCAGCGCGAACACTTCGGCATGCGGCTCGCCCGCACGCTCGTGCCAGCCCTCGCCGACGATTTCGTCGCCATGCGCGACCACGCAACCCACGCGCGGATTCGGCTGCGTCGTGTACATGCCGCGCTCGGCCAGGCGCAGCGCGCGCGCCATGTGCGCGTGGTCGATGGCGGAGAAAGCGGTACCCGCAACGGACATCAGCGCTTCTTGTTCTTCTCGATCGGCACGACCACGTCGCCGAGCAGCGGCAGTTGCAGGCCCTCGATTGCCGGCAGGTCGCGTTCGAGCTTTTCGATCTCCTCGCGGAACGCCTGCACGTCCTCGAAGCTGCGGTAGACCGAAGCGAAGCGCACGTAGGCCACCTGGTCGAGCTTCTTCAGTTCGCGCATCACCAGTTCGCCGATATGGCGCGAGGAAACCTCGCGCTCGCCGCTGCGACGCAGGTCGTTGACGATTTCGCGGATCGCCACGTCGACGTCGTGCGTGGCGACGGGGCGTTTCTGCAGCGCGCGATCGAAGCTCGTGCGCAGCTTGCGTTCGTCGAAACTTTCGCGGCGGTCGCCGCTCTTCACCACCGTCGGCAACTTCAGTTCGGCGGTCTCGAACGTGTTGAAGCGTTCGCCGCAGTGGGGGCATTCGCGGCGGCGTCGGATCGTCGCGCCGTCGTCGGTCTCGCGCGAATCGATCACGCGCGTGTCGTTGTGCTGGCAGAACGGGCAATGCATCAGTCGTTGGCGATTCGTGATCCGTGATTCGTAACTCGAGAATGACAGACGCCACCGATACGGGACCGCTCTCGCGAACAACGAATCACGACTCCCGAATCACGGCCCTTATCCATACACCGGGAACGCCTTGCACTGCTTCTCGACGTTGCCGCGCACGCCGGCGATCACGCGCTCGTCGTTCGGCGCATCGAGCACGTCGCAGATCCAGTTCGCGAGCGCGATGCACTCGGGTTCCTTGTAGCCGCGCGTGGTCACTGCCGGCGTGCCGATGCGCAGGCCCGAGGTGACGAACGGCTTCTGCGGATCGTTCGGCACGGCATTCTTGTTGACTGTGATGTGCGCCTTGCCGAGCGCGGCCTCCGCGTCCTTGCCGGTGACGCCCTTGCCGATCATGTCGACCAGCATGAGATGGTTTTCGGTGCCGCCCGAGACGATCTTGTAGCCACGCGCGATGATCGCCTTGGCCATCGCCTGCGCGTTCTTGACGACCTGCTGCTGGTAGGTCTTGAACTCGGGCTCGAGCGCTTCCTTGAACGCGACCGCCTTGGCCGCGATCACGTGCATGAGCGGGCCGCCCTGGATGCCGGGGAACACGATCGACTGCAGCTTCTTTTCGATCTCCTCGCCCGCACTTCCGCTTGATTCACGGCTGGCGACGATGATGCCGCCGCGCGGGCCGCGCAGGGTCTTGTGCGTGGTCGAGGTGACGATGTGCGCGTGCGGCACCGGGTTCGGATAGACGCCTGCGGCGATGAGGCCGGCGACGTGGGCCATGTCGACGAACAGGTAGGCACCGACCTTGTCCGCGATCGCGCGGAAGCGCGCCCAGTCGACGACCCGCGAATACGCGCTGAAGCCGGCGACGACCATCTTCGGCTTGTGCTCGAGCGCGAGCTTCTCGACCTCGTCGTAGTCGATCAGGCCGCGCTCGTTCACGCCGTACTGCACGGCGTCGAACAATTTGCCCGACGCGTTGACCTTGGCGCCGTGGGTGAGATGGCCGCCGTGCGCGAGCGACATTCCGAGGATTCGGTCGCCCGGGTTGAGCAGCGCGAAATACACGGCCTGGTTCGCCTGCGAGCCCGAATGCGGCTGCACATTGGCGTAGTCGGCGCCGAACAGTTGCTTGACGCGCTCGAGCGCCAGCTTCTCGGCGACATCGACGAACTCACAGCCGCCGTAGTAGCGCTTGCCCGGATAGCCTTCGGCGTACTTGTTGGTCAGCACCGAGCCCTGCGCCTCGAGCACGCGGGGGCTCGCGTAGTTTTCCGAGGCGATCAGTTCGACGTGATCCTCCTGGCGCCGTTTTTCGCCCGCGATCGCGGCGGCGAGTTCGGGGTCGTAACCTTCGATCTTCGTGTTGGGGGCGAACATTCGGCGACGCTCCGGAAGTCGGGTGGCATGGACTGCGTATAGTAGCAGCATGCGCGGCCTCGACTTTCGGTATCGCCGGAACGATGGGTCGGACCGGCAGGCCGTCGGGCGAGCCCGAAGCCCGCCCGACGCGACGCGCTACTGCGACGTACTCGACGATGCGGCGATATCGGCGCCGATGTTCGCGTCCATCCAGGCGATGCGCTCGCGCAACCAATCCTTGAGGAACTCCACTTCGCCCTGATGACTGCCGGTGACGACGCCGTTTGGCCACACCTGCGAATCGAGGATCGGCCACGCGACGAAATTGTTCGCAGGAGCATCGCCAAAAGCGTCGTCCATTTGATCCAGCCATGCCGGCAACGTATCCAGTTGCGAGCGGATCGCCTGCCAGCGCGCGCTGGTGTTCGCGGCGAAAGCCGGATCCTCGAACATGCGTGGAGTCCAGAAGCCGTTCGTGCGCAGCCACCATCCTTCCGGCGCCGGGCCCGCACCGTAGCTGGAGTTGTAGTTGGAATTGCCGGAGGAAACGTCGAAATCCCACAACGGCCCGTGGAACAGCTTGCCGCCGCGCGGCTTGTAGAAGAAAACGTCCGCCACCCCGATCGCATCCATGTTTTTCATCAACTCTTGGACCAGATACCAATTGACGTAGCTGTCCACGTCGATCCACGCCGCATAGCCGGTGTCCGGGTCGGCGAAGGAATCGGCATAGAGCGCATTTTCCGTATCCGATACATAACCGCTGATGTAGTCGTACTGCGCATCGACCAGCGGTATGGCGTAGTCCGGCGAGTCGATGCAGAACGGCGTGTTGAGCAGTACGGAACGGAACGATACGTCGCAATCGCCGGCTTGGTCGATGCGAACATCCATCTCCACCAGATAGCCGCCGGTGATGACGTCCGCGTCGGTGTCTTCGGCGTCGAGTTCGTCGATGTCGACGCGGTCGTCGTCGACCTCCACCTTCTCGCTCAACTGGTAGGTGCCGGCATAGACGCCGTTCAAGGTCAGTTCGCCGAATTGCGAGGCGGGCGACCAGGCCAAGCCGAAACGGTTGCCGAGTTCCGGCGCCAGCGCATCGCGCAACAGGGTCTTGTCGTCGTAGTTGGCGAGCAGGATCCAATTCTTGCTCTTGTTCATGCCGAGCAGGTTGGCCTTGGAGTCGAGTTTGATGCGATAGGGCTTCTTGGGCATGCCCCACGTCGTGTTGCCGTGGCCCTTGATTTTCAGCGTGCCGCTGTAGTCCACGCTGCCGTCGACGTTGGTGATCGTCATCGTGGCCGAGAGGTAGTCGTCCTCGGAAACGATCGGCGCACCGCCGTCGGTGACAATGTCGATGGTCGGCAGGGTCGCCGTGGCGACCGGCAGAACGTCGACCGCGGGTATCGTCCTGTTCGTGAACAGCGGATACGACGACGGCCCCGCCGCCGTCGTGCGCACCAACCGCACCCGGGCCAGCGTCGACTTGTCCCAGGCGAAAGCATAACCGTGCCGGTTCGACATTCCCCACGCCATTCCCGCGCTGTTCTCGTACGTCGTGGAACTCCAGTAGATGCCGGTGCCCGCCGTCGGGAATGCCGCCGTGTCGATCGCCGGCGCATCGCGTCCGCGGTCGATCAGGCTGTCGAGTTCCTTGATGTTCGGCAGGCGCCAGTCGCTGTATCCGCGCCAGTTCGCCGCGTTGGCCGCGGCAACCGCAGCGAGCGCGTCCGCCCAGTCCAGCAGCGAGGCGGTTCCCTCGCAGTCCGCGTCGGTTTCGCCGAGCGTGCACGTGTCCCACATCAGGCCCGTGCGCGAATCCGACACGGTCGCCGACGCAGCCGTGTCGTCGGCCGCGGCCGTGGAGACGCCGATCCGGGCGACCACGTCACTGAACAGCGCGATGGGTTGTCCGATAATCGGCCCCTTGGGTGCCACCGTCCCGGCGGAACGGGCGCCGGCGACGAGACGCACATGCGCGCGTTCGCGCAGCGTCACCGTATGCGCAAAGCCGTCGTTGAAATTGACGACCCAGACCCGCCCGGCGGTTTCCCCCGTGCCGAGATCGGCCGTCCAGAAGAATTCGCCCGGCGTGTCCGGGAAATGATCCGCATCGATAGCCGGAGAGGTCGCACCGTAGTCGACCAATCCCAGCAGATCGTCGGTGATCGGCAACCACCAGTCCGTGCGCCCGCACAACTGCGCCGCATTAGCCGCCGTCGCCAGCGCGTAGGCGACCTGATAGTCCACCGTATCGCTTACCGCGGTCTGCCAGACCAGACCGGTGACGTTGTCGCGCTCGCAGTTGCCTACGGTTTCGGTCCAAGCCAGCGGTACGCCGTCCGCATCCAGCGGCGTGAAGTCGAAACCGGCGACGCCGCTTCGGGTTTTCTGCAAATCCGCAGTTGCATCGCGCCCGGTGGCGCCGTCCTGCCCGGCCGCGACCGCATTGGTGCACGCGACGGATCCATTGACACCATCGCCGGACGGCACGAAACAGGTGGTCTGGCCGGTGTCGTTGATGTCGACCGGCAACACTTCTTGCGCGCGGCCCGGACCGCTTGCCGCGACAAACAATACGACGATACAGGGAATTTTCGATTTCGGCAGCATGTGCTCTCCCGACATGTCCCCCCCTAGACCATCATGCGTCATTATCGGTAAAGAGAATCATTCGAGAATTTAGAAAATGTAAAGTAATGTTCCATCCTTGTCCGGATATATGACAAGTACGTGACAAGAAGGCATAAATTCCGCGCGAAGGCGCAAAGACGCGAAAAGAAATCGACGCAAGGTCTTTCTTCGCGATCTCCGCGCCTTTACGCGAAACCGTCCTTGTTGCCGCAGTGGAGCTCGTTGGCAGGGATCATCGCCAGAACAAGCCGAAGCCCGGCGAAATTTTCCCTTCTCCCTACAGGAGAGGGTAGAAGCACGCGACAGCGTGCTGAGGGACGGGCGGATGAGGGTTCGGGCGTGCCGCAGACGCTTCGCCACTGCCGTACTCTCGCCCGTCGCGCTTCGCGCGGCGACACGCTCCGTTCGGCATCCTGCCTCAACCTCAGCGGACTGTCGTCCGCTTCGACCCGGAAGGAGAGGTGACAATCGCGCAAGCCGAGTCTGGTTCCATCAGACGTTGTTCCGCATATCAATCAATGGCAACCGTCAGCCGCATCGGCGATAATTTCGGTTTGTCGATTCACCCCTCTCCTGCGGAAACCCCATGCAATACATCTACACCATGATCGGTGTGTCCAAGGTCGTGCCGCCGAAGCGCGAGATCATCAAGGACATTTCGCTTTCGTTCTTCCCCGGCGCCAAGATCGGCCTGCTCGGACTCAACGGCGCGGGCAAGTCCACCGTGCTGCGCATCATGGCCGGAGTGGACACGGAATATAACGGCGAAGCGCGCCCGCAGCCGGGCATCAAGATCGGCTATCTCGCGCAGGAACCGCAGCTCGATCCGGAAAAAACCGTGCGCGAATCGGTCGAGGAAGGCGTCTCCGAGATCACCGATGCGCAGAAGCGCCTCGACGAGGTCTACGCGGCCTACGCCGAGGAAGGCGCGGACTTCGACAAGCTCGCCGCCGAGCAGCAGCGCCTCGAAGCGATCCTCGCCGCGGGCGACGGCCACACGCTCGAGCGCACGCTCGAAGTCGCCGCCGACGCGCTGCGCCTGCCGCCGTGGGACACGCAGATCAAGAATCTTTCCGGCGGCGAGAAGCGCCGCGTCGCGCTGTGCCGCCTGCTGCTGTCCAAGCCCGACATGCTCCTGCTCGACGAGCCGACCAACCATCTCGACGCGGAATCGGTCGAATGGCTCGAGCAGTTCCTGCAGAAATTCCCGGGCACGGTCGTCGCGGTCACCCACGATCGCTACTTCCTCGACAACGCGGCCGAGTGGATCCTCGAACTCGACCGCGGCCGCGGCATTCCGTGGAAGGGCAACTACACCTCGTGGCTCGAGCAGAAGGACGAGCGCCTGAAACAGGAAGCTTCCAGCGAGAAAGCGCGGCAGAAGGCGATCCAGAAGGAACTGGAATGGGCGCGGCAGAACGCCAAGGGCGGACGCAGCAAAGGCAAGGCGCGCCTGTCGCGCATCGAGGAACTGCAGTCGGTCGACTACCAGAAGCGCAACGAGACCAACGAAATCTTCATCCCGCCCGGCGAGCGGCTCGGCGACAACGTGATCGAGTTCAAGGGCGTGTCCAAGTCCTTCGGCGACCGCCTGCTGATCGACGACCTGAGCTTCAAGGTGCCGCCAGGCGCGATCGTCGGCATCATCGGCCCGAACGGCGCCGGCAAATCCACGCTGTTCAAGATGATCACCGGCCAGGAAAAGCCCGACAAGGGCGAAATCGTCGAAGGCCAGACGGTGAAGATCGCCTACGTCGACCAGAGCCGCGACAAGCTCGAAGGCAAGCACAGCGTCTTCCAGGAGGTCTCGGGGGGTTCGGACATCCTCAACATCAACGGCATCGAAATCCAGTCGCGCGCCTACATCGGCCGCTTCAATTTCAAGGGACCCGACCAGCAGAAGATCGTCGGCCAGCTCTCCGGCGGCGAACGTGGCCGCCTGCATCTGGCGAAAACGCTCCTGCAGGGCGGCAACGTGCTGCTGCTCGACGAACCGTCCAACGACCTCGACATCGAGACCCTGCGCGCGCTCGAAGACGCGCTGCTGGAATTCCCCGGCAACGCCTTCGTGATCTCGCACGACCGCTGGTTCCTCGACCGCATCGCCACCCACATCCTCGCATTCGAGGGCGATTCGCACGTCGAGTTCTTCGCCGGCAACTACAAGGAATACGAGGAAGACAAGAAGCGCCGCCTCGGCGAGGAAGCGGCGAAGCCGCACCGGATCAAGTATCGCAAGCTGGCTTGAGAAGAAGCGGCAACTACTCCGCAAAGACCAGTACGGCGCTCCCGCGCGGAACGCGCAGGCTCGTGGCCGCGCCGGTAACCACGAGCCGCTCGATCCGCTTCGGCGACCATCTGCCACGCGAGTCGACTTCCGCGCCCGCGAGCGCCACCTCGTGCACGTTGTCGATCGCAGGCGCAGTCAATCGCCAGACCTGCGCCGACCTGGCCGCGCGACCGAGCGCGATGCGCAATTGCACGTCGCGCGCGAGGTCCTTGTTGAACACCGCGACCATCCGCCGCCGATCCCGCTCGGCGGCATACGCGGCTAGATTGACGCCGTTCGCCTTCAACGACGTCTCGACGAAGCGCGCGCCGGCAAACTGCCTTGCGAGCAGCGCGCCGTAGTAGAGCGGCCGCGCGTAGAAACCGGCGCCCACATCGCCGGCGATCGCGGTGTAGCGCCCGCTGATGCCGTCGATGCGCGATTTGTAGTCGCCCTCGCCCAGTACCGGATGACGCACGCGATCGAGCGAGATTTCGAGCGCCGCGAGCGGACCACCGTGGAACTGCACGCCGTCGGCGCCGGCCTGCGCGCAGGCGAGCGCGAAGTCGCCGCCCCACAGCGCCGACGCCAGCGTATTGCTGACGCCGAGCTTGCCGCCGCTCCAGTACGAATTGACCTCGCTCAGATACAGCGGCAAGTTGCGCTTGCCGTCCGCTACGGCCATGCTTGCCACGTCGCCGACGAAATTCGCGTCGCCGGAAAGCAGGTCGGCGATGGTCGTCCCCGCATCGTCGGCGCCGCCACGATAGTAATGCCGCGACAACGCCACGATGCCGTCCACTTCGGCGGCGAAGCGCAACACCCAGTCCGTGTTCGCGCCCGTGTCGGGTCCGGCCAACGCAATGCCGGGCACCGCCTCGCGCACCGCGCGCGCCGAGCGTTTCCACAACGCGAGATATTCGTCGAACGAAATTTCTTTCCGCGCCGCATTCCTGAAATTGTTCGGTTCATTGCCGATCTGGATTGCGAGCAGATTTTCGCCGAGGCGCCGTTGCACCTCGGCCGCAAGCTGCGCGGCCATCGGCGGCACGTCGATCTTGAGATTCACGCCGAAGATCACGCGCCAACCGGTCGCCCGCGCGAAGCCGGCAAGATCCTCGATCTGCGCAGGCGTGATCGCATAGCGGTGATGCCCTGCTTTTTCTTTCGCATCCGCGGCAGCCGGCAACTCGCCGCGATATTCGCTCCACACGGCGAAATCGCTGGTGTTGCCGCCGATGCGCAGGATGCCGCGCGGATTGAGCGTGCGGAAATACGCGATCAGGTCGGTGTTCTTCGGCGAGAACAATCCGGCATCGAGCAGGTGCCGCGCCTCGTAGGAAAGACCGATCAGATGCGGCGGGATTTCGCGCCCATGCGCCGTCTGCGCAAGCGCCAGCTCGGCCTGTGCCGCGCTTTCATCGGCGCGCAGGCAGACAGGCGCCAACGTAGCCGCCACGCCTATCGTTCCTGCCTGCGCAATCAGTCTGCGGCGGCGCAAATCGACGGTGTCGCGCATCCTCTTTCTCCGGGCCTGATCGGCCGTTCGAGTAAAATGGGAACCTGCATGCAAAGGAAAGTCTAATGCAATTCATCGATGCACTCGAGGCTCGCTGGCAAAACGCCGGGACGATGGTCTGTGTCGGCCTCGATCCGGAGCCGGCGAAGTTTCCTGCTCACCTGCGCGGCCGGCCCGATGCGATCTTCGCGTTCTGCCGCGCGATCGTCGATGCGACCGCCGACCTGGTCTGCGCGTTCAAGCCGCAGATCGCCCACTTCGCCGCGCAGCGCGCGGAAGACGCGCTCGAACGTCTGATTGCGCACGTCCACGCCGCGCACCCCGGCGTACCGGTGATCCTCGACGCCAAGCGTGGCGACATCGGCTCGACCGCGCAGCACTATGCCGCGGAAGCATTCGACCGCTACGGCGCCGACGCGGCGACGCTGAACCCGTACCTCGGCCGCGACTCCGTGCAGCCGTTTCTCGACCGCGCGGACAAGGGCGTTGTCCTGCTCTGCCACACGTCCAATCCGGGTGCCGCGGACTTGCAGGACCTGACCGTCCAGACGCCCACAGGCGCAACCCTGCCGCTGTACCAGCATGTCGCAGAGAAGATCGCGCGCGACTGGAACGCGAACGGCAACTGCGCCCTCGTCGTCGGCGCGACCTGGCCGGAGCAGCTTGCCCAGGTGCGCGCCCTGGTCGGCGACATGCCGATCCTCGTGCCCGGCATCGGCGCGCAAGGCGGCGACGTCGAAGCCGTCGTGCGCAATGGTACGGCCGAGGGCGGCCACGGGCTGCTCGTCAGCTCGTCGCGCGCGATCCTCTATGCCGGCGGCGGCGAGGATTTCGCCGAAATGGCGCGCGCGGCGACGCGTGCGCTACGCGACGAAATCAACCGATATCGGTGCGTTCGCCCTTGACCGCGAAGTTCGAAAAGCGGGCACCCCTGGCCGCACTTTCGGATGCGGGCACATCGTCACCTGCGCCGCCGCTCATCTCGATCCTGGTCCGCAGCATGGATCGACCGACGCTCGCGCGCGCGCTCGACTCGGCCGCGGCGCAGACGTGGCCCAACCTCGAGATCGTCGTCGTCGCCGCCTGCGGCGCGGCGCACCGGCCCTTGCCGGATGCGTGGAAAAGCCGGCCGTTGCGCCTGGTCTTTCCCGAGCCCGATCGCCGCCTGCCGCGACCGGAAGCGGCGAACCTGGCGCTGTCCGCGGCGCGCGGCGAATGGCTCAACTTCCTCGACGACGACGACGAACTGCTGCCGAACCATCTCGCCATGTTGTTCGCCGCGGCGCGCGCGGGCGACGAGCGCGTCGCGTTCTCGCGTACGCGTGTCGTCGACGCGCAGGGCCACACCCTGGGCCATGTCAGCCACGCCGGCAACCATGTGCAACTGTACTTCCACAGCCGCGCGACGACTTGCGCGCTGCTGTTCCATCGCGGCCTCGTCGACGAAGGCGCACGCTTCGATGCGGATTTCGCCGTGCACGAGGATCACGACTTCCAGGTCGCCTGCGCGACGCGCAGCGGGTTCGCCTACGTCGACGCAGCCACCTGCCTCTGGCATGCGCAGGCCGGCGATTCGGGCTGCGGCTTCGGCGCGAACAACGACGCTGTGCAGCGTACCGAAAGCCTGCAAAAGATCCGGCGCAAATGGGACCCGGCGTTCCGCCGCTGGCTCGCCGATGCCGAGGCCGTGCACTTCGCCGGACAGCAGTACCGGCAAAACGGCGACGAGGCGAGTGCACGCGCCTGCTTCGAACAGGTCCGGCATCTGCGCCAACGCGAAGCGACAACCGCCGTCGCCACGCAGGGCACCCACGACGGCATGCCGCTCGTCTCGATCCTGATCCGCAGCATGGACCGCGCAACGCTGGTCCGCGCACTCGATTCCGCGGCGGCGCAAACCTGGCCCAACCTCGAAATCGTGGTGGTCGCAGCCTGTGGCAGCCGCCACCGCGCGCTGCCGGAAACGTGGAACGGGCGCCCGCTGCGCCTGGTCTATCCGCAGCCCGACCGCACGCTGCCGCGCCCCGAGGCCGCCAATGCCTGCCTCGACGCGGCGCGCGGCGAATGGCTGAATTTTCTCGACGACGACGACGAGTTGCTGCCGGCCCACGTCGCCACGCTGCTGGCGGCGCCGCGCGCACCGGCGGCACGCGTCCTCTATTCGCGCGCGCGCGTCGACGACGAGGACGGGAAACCGATCGGCTTCGTCGGCTTCCCGAGCTTCCCCGTGCAGTTGTATTACCAGAACCGTTCGCATCCGGCCGCCACGCTGTTCCACCGCAGCCTGGTCGACGAAGGCGCGCGTTTCGATCCCGACTTCCCGGTCTACGAGGATCACGACTTCTTCATCAACTGCGCCACGCGCTGCGACTTCCAGTTCGTCGACGCGACCACCTGCGTCTGGAATGCATACGTCGGCGAATCCGGCGCCGGCCGCGGCGGTAATTCGGACGACGCGCAACATGCGCTGTTCCACGCCAGGCTGCATCGCAAATGGGCGGAATTCTTCAAGCCGCTGCTCGCCCAACCGGAAATCCTGCTGTACGTCGGCCAACAGTATCTGCGCGAAAAGGATCCGAAAGGCGCGCTCGACTATCTCGAACGCGCGCTCGCCGCGCGGCCCGACGACATCAATGCGCTCAATCTCGCCGGCATGGCGAACCTGCGCGGCGGCAATCTTGATCGCGCGGAAACCTTGCTGACCCAGGCGCTGCGCCAGTTGCCGGAACACGCCGGCCTGCGCGAGAACCTGGCCGTGCTACGGCGCGCGCGCGACGCGGCGGCGGCTCAGCAGCAATAGCGGCACGCTCGCGACGAACGCCGTCCAGATTCCGCACCAGACCAGCGCGCGCAGCAACGGATTGCGCGCGGCCGGATCGAACTTGCGGAACCAGCGCCACATGCCGCGCCGCTTGTGCCAGGCGACGAACACCGGGCGATGCCGGCTCGATCCGCCCTTGCCGTGGACGACACGCACCTTGTTGGCGCAGACGACGCGGAAACCCGCGTCGCGCACGCGGCGGCAGAGGTCGAGGTCCTCGCAGTGCAGGAAATAGCCTTCGTCGAAACCGCCGACCGATTCGAAAACGGCGCACGGCAGCAGCATGAGCGCGCCGGAGACGGCATCGACCGTTTCGACGGCCGGCGCGGGCTCGTTCCACGGCAGGTCGACGCCAGCCAGCGCGGGCCAGCGCGCAGCGAAACGGGCAAGTCCGAACGTGCTCGCCAAAGCGCGCCGAAGCAGCGGATCGCGCCGGCGCGAGGCCGGATCGATGCGCCCGTGCGGGTCGACCTGCAATGCGCCGACCACGCCGATGCGCCGTTCGGCATCGAGCACGGCGCGCAGCCGCGCGATCGTGTCGGCGCCGACGATGACGTCGGGATTGAGCAGCAGGACAGCGTCGCCGTTCGCCAGCGCGGCGCCGCGATTGCAGGCCGCGCCGAACCCGAGATTTTTCCCATTGTATACAATGCGCACTTCGCCGACGTGCGCGAAACGCGCGGCGACGCGCTCGATGCCGCCGTCATGCGAGTCGTTGTCGACGACGATGATTTCAGTCGCCGCCGTGCCGGCGAGCGCCGCGGCGAGGCATTCGCCCGTGCCCTCGCCACTGTCGGCGGTGACGACGACGACGCTGGTGAGGTCGTCCGCAGCCGTGGCGCCTTCGCGTGGATCGACCACGGGCGGGAATGGCTACAGCGCGCCGAGCAGTTTTTCGCCCTGCTCGGCCGCGTGGCGCCAGAGCGCCGGCCAGTGCTCGAGCGCGTCGGCCATGCCGTTCAACTCTCCGACCAGCGCGTCGGCGCAACCCGTATCGTCGATGTCGTCCGGCCATTCGCTCAGGCGCGGCGGCGCTTTCGCCAGCAAGGCCTTGGCGTTGCTTTCGACGATCGCGCGCGCGTCGGCCTGCCAGTAGACCGGCGCCTCGGTCGCCGCCTCGATCTGGTGCTGCATGCGGTCGATCAGGTCGGCACGGACGTAGCCCATGTATTCGCGCAGGTTCGCAATGCGTTCCTGCCCAGTCGCTCCGGCGAGATCGCGCAGCACGTCGGCGAACAGGCCCAGGCGCTGGCCCGGATCGGCCGCTTTGTACAGGCCGAACTGGCGCTGGACGTAGTCGCGCAGGAACATGTTGACGCGCGGCACGAAGGTGCCACGCGTGATGTTCGCACGCTGGCGCGGACTTTCCTGCACGTGGCCGATGCCCTCGGGCAGCTCGAGCACGACCGCGTCGGGATGCGCATGACGCGTGAGCGCGCTCCACAGGCTGTCTTCGCCGCGGCCGACCGGACTCGTGCACGGCAACATGATGCTGTTGTCAAACGTGAACGGCGTGAAGCCGGTGACCTCCTTGGCCTGCGCCTGGGCAACGCCGAACCAGACGTGCTGTGCCTCGGTGTTGCGCAGATAGCTCGCGCGCTCACGCCAGAACTCGTCGCGGCTGCGGCCCTCGAGCCGGTACAGCCACAGGCCGTTTTCGGTGCGCGCGCTGCCGTAGGTGCCAAGCTGGGTGGCGACCACGCGCGACGGCGCGGACAACAGTTCGAGCCGCGATAGATTCATGCCGCGCAGCGCCTGGCGCGACAGCGGATAAGCGCCGCGCACCAACGTGCCAAGCATCTGGCCGCACGCGTCGAGATGCAATGCGAACGGGTCCTGGTCGACGTCCTCGCCGTAGCCGAGCGCTTCCTCCATGTTCGCCATGAACGCCGCTTCCATCGGCGCGGAGGGATTGGGATCGAGGCCGGGCCGCACGAACGGCGGCCGCTTGAGATTGAGGCGCAAATCGTCGTCGAGCAGCGCGAGCCGCGAACCCGCCGACAGCAGCAGGGCCATGTTCCAGCCGCGGCCGCCGCCGAAGCGCTGCGTGCTTGCGTTCTTATCGCGCAGGAACAGGCTCTGGATCGCAGCCTTCGCCTGCGGCAGCTCGCGCACGAGCTTTTCCACGATCTTCGCGCGTTCGGCATGACCGATGTAATGCACCTTGCAGCCGGTCGTGCGCGCGAATTCGCGCAGCAGGTCGCGCTGCTCGTTGATGCTCGCTTGCAGCACCGAATCGTCGAGCAGCACGTAGCGCCGGCCGGCGCGGAAACGACGCTCGTAGTCGGCAAGCGTGGCCAGCAGGTGGACGAGCTGCTGCGGCCGGTCGCAGGCGCGGATGAACACCGCGCGCATCGGCGCCTGGGCGATCGCGGCCGGTGCCGCCAAACGCTCGACGAAGTCCGCATCGGAGACGAGCAGTTGGCGCTGCACGAGGCTTTCGAGCACGCGCCGCACGTCGTCGCGCTTGTCCGCGAGCGCGGGCTGGGTGGACTGGATGCGCGCGACGTGTTCGTCCAGCGTGCGGAATTCGCGGCACTGATCCATCGCCTGCAGCACCTGGAACGTCATCACGTGCGGTTCGCCGGTGCGACGGATCTGGAAGATGCACTCCTGGCTCGACAACGAGGCGACCGGGCCGTCCTCGGAAGCATAGGTCGGCGCATTGGGATCGATCTTCGGCGCTGCCGCGTTGAGCGGCGGCAGGGTGTAGTTGAATTGATAGCTCAAGGGTTTTCCCGAATCAATGAGACATCGCACGCGAATGCAGCGCTACGATTCCGCCCCGCCTTGCAATCGTTCGATTTCGGCGCGCAGCGCCTGGACCTGCGCTTCCAGTTCGAGGATGCGTCCGCCCGCGGCGATGTTCTTGCGCACTTCGTGGTCGTAGTGCCGGTACACCGATTCCGCGCGATCGCCGAACAGCGCGATCTGCGGCAGTTCGCCGAGCGGCCGGCGCGAACACACCGCGATGAAATACAGCGGATCGTAGTGCAGGCCGGATTTTAGCAAAGTCGCGCCGTCGGCGGACGTTTCGGCCGTGGCGGCGGCGAAGCCGGCATGCGACGCGATTTCGTCCAGCGCCCAGATCGCGGACTGGAACAGCAGCTTCTGCCCGAACAGGCGCACCTCGGGAAAATGCGCGTGCAACAGGGCCAGCAGTTCGTCGCGATACAGCTCGCGCACGTGGAACTCGTTGCGGAAACCGCCCGCGTCGCTGTAGGTGCGCTTGTCGGGCGAGGAAACGATGAACACGCCGTCCTCGCTCAACACGCGGGCGAATCCGGCGACCATGTCCTCCTGTGCGGCGACGTGTTCGAGCGTCTCGATCGAGACGACGAGGTCGAAGCTCGCAGCGGGCAGGTCCAGCCGCGTGCAGTCGCCCTGCCGATAACGCAGGTTCGCCATGTTGCCGTAGCGCGCCTGCGCGTGCGCGACGGCCTGCGCGGAAACGTCCAGCCCGGTCACCTCGCGCGCCGTGCGTGCCAGCAGCGCGCTGCCGAAACCTTCGCCGCAAGCCGCGTCGAGCACGCGCCTGCCGCGCGCGAACTCCTGCGCGAACGCATAGCGCGCCCAATGCTCGTACCAGATCTCGCGCACGCACTCGGGCGTGAAACGCTCGCCGGTGAACTCCAGTGGCGGTACGGATTGCGCTGTCGTCATGGCGGACCCGGCGGCTCGGACTCCACGCCATTCTGCGCGATGGACGGCGCCGGCACACCACCCCAGCGATGACGCAGGCGCACGAGGCCGAATTCGCGCGTGCTGCCGCGCACGACGATGCCGCGCTCGATCGTGTCGAACAGACGCACCCCTTCGGTGTCCATCGGATGCACCTTGACGTTGTAGGCGCCGGGCAAAAGGCCGGGATCGTCGAACGTGATTTCGGCTTCGAAGGTATTGGCGTCGAGCCGAAGCGGAACGACGCCGTCCATCTCGCTGCTGAGACCGTACACCGGCGTGCCGTCGGCGCGCGCGATGCCGAACGCGACGGTCGGCACGCGACCGTCGCGCGAGCGCACGCGCGCGCGCAGGCGCAACGCATCGCCCTGGTCGAGGAATACGGGCGTGTCCTGGTCCGCACCGTTGACGGCGAAGCCGAGCAGATGGAATTCGATGCCCTGCGCCGTGATCGTGCCACGATCCGGCGTGCCGGCGAGCTTGCGCTCGTGGTAGGCCAGGTATGCCTGGGTCACGTCGAACACGTCGCCGTATGCGGCCACCTCGCCCTGGCGCAGCCACAACGCATGCCGGCAGAGCTTCTGCACGTGATACATGCTGTGCGAGACGAGGATCAGCGTGCCGCCGCCGGCCAGATAGTCCTCCATCCAGCGCACGCATTTCTTCTGGAACGACTCGTCGCCGACCGCGAGCACCTCGTCGGTGATGAGCAAATCGGGCTTGAGCGCGGCGACGATGGCAAAGCCCAGACGCACGACCATGCCCGAGGAATAGTGCTTCACCGGCTCGTCGATGTAGCGGCCGATGTCGGCGAACGCGACGATTTCGGGCAACCTCTCGCGCATTTCGTCCGCGCCGAGTCCGTACAGCGCGGCCGACATGGCGATGTTGTCGCGGCCGGTGTACTCGGAATGGAAGCCCGCGCCGAGTTCGAGCAGCGCGCCGACGCGGCCGAGCACTTCGACGCTGCCCGTGGTCGGCGTCAGCACGCCGGTGAGCAGCTTGAGTAGGGTCGACTTGCCGGCGCCGTTCTCGCCGATCAACGCCAGCGACTCGCCGCGCACGACCTCGAGATCGACGCCGCGCAGCACCGGCACCGAGTCGATGTCGCCGCGACCGGCGAGCAGCTTGACGAGCGCGCGCAGACGGTCGCGCGGGCGGAACACCATCGGGTAGGACTTGCCCAGATCGCGCGCGACGGCAAGCCGTTCGCCGCCGCCGCTCGCAGCGCGTTCGACTGCCGCGCTCACAGGAAGTCCTCGAAACGCGGATCGAGGCGGTGGAACACCGAATAGCCCAGCACGCACACCGCCACGGCCAGCGCCAACGCCGCCAATTGCGCGGCCGCGCCGACCGTGCCCGTGCCGAGCAACTCGGCGCGCAGGTACTCGGGATAGAACGTGAACGGATTCCAGTCCAGCCAGTGGCGGAAGCGCTCGGGCAGGAAATCGCGCGAGTACAGCACCGGCGCGGTGAACATCATCAGCGGCAGCAGTTGTCCGAGCACCTGCGAGAGGTCGCGCACGAACACCTGCACGGCAGCGAACAGATAACCGAAGCCGAGCGCGAGCACGAACAACAGCGCGAACGCGAGCAACGCGAACGGCAGGTGCGCGAGCCGCAGCGGAACGCCGAGCAATTCGACCGCGACCACGACGACGACGAAGCCGACGCCGTGGAGCAGGAAGCTCGCGCTGCTCGCCGCGAACACCAGCACGCCGTGCGGAAAGGCGACCTTGCCGATCAGGCCGGCGTTGTCCTGGATCGCCGTCGCCGAGCGCATCACCGCCTCGCTGAACGCGTTCCATGGCCACACGCCGAGCGCGAGGAACGGCACGATCGGCACATCTTCCGGCCGCGCCATCTTGAACACGTAGGTCCAGACGAAGCCGTAGATCACCAATTGCATCAGCGGCTGCAACAATGCCCACAGACCGCCGCTGATGCTGCCGAGATAGCGGTTGCGCAATTCGCGGCGCACGAAATGCGCGGCGATCGCCAGCGATTTTCGCGCACCGCGCGGCGGAAACGTATCGGACGTCATGCCGTCAACCGTCGATTAGAGCATTTTTGGTTCAAGTACCTGCATGCCATGAGACTTGCTGCATCGTCATTCCGGGGCCGCGAAGCGGAGCCCGGAATCCGGTTCTTGCACTGCCATCGCGAAAATCAAGAACTGCATTCCGCCTTCGCGGGAATGACGAGCATGGAGATACTTGAATCGAAACCGCGCCAACACGGAGAACTCCTTCCCCATGGAAAAAGGGCGGCCCTATTTGTTGGCGACACCGGATTGCGCCGCCTTGATCGCCTCGCTGAGGCTCGGCACCTCGTCGAGCTTGTAGCGCTGCTGGAACGCCTGGATGCCCTGCGGGTTCACGTTCGGCGTGCTTTGGTCGAGCTTGGCGACGAAGGCATCACGCTGTTCGGCGACGTAGTCGCTCTTCAGTTTGGCGATCAACTGGGCCTTGACCGCGTCGTAGTCCTGCTGTTTGGCCGGCTGTTTGTCGAGCAGCTTGAGAATGTGATAACCGAACATCGTCTTCACCGGCGGCGAAATCTCGCCGACCGTGTTCAGGTTCTTCGCCGCCGCGGCGAATTCCCTGGCCATTCGGTTGGAGGTGGCGCCGCGGATCATGCCGATATTGCTCGACTTGGACGGGTCCTCGGAATATTTCTGGATCAGATTGTCGAAGTCCGCCGGATTGGCCACTGCCTCGGCATGCACTTTGTCTGCCAGCTCCCTGGCTTCAGCGTCGGTGCGGTTCTTCGTCGAGATCAACACGTGCTTGACGTCGACGTTCTCCGGGGTCGCGTAGTCGACCTTGTGCGCGAGATATTGCTCCTTCGCCGCCGCCTCCATCGAGGGAATCTTCAATCCGGCCACGAAAGCGTCCAACCGCGCCTTGGCGAGAATCTGGTTGCGCGAGTAGGCGATCTCGGCCTGGATGTCCGGGTTCTGGTCGAGTTTCATCGTCTCGGCCTGATGGGCGAGTTGCTTGTCGCGCAGAATGCCGACCAGCATCTGCTGAACGCGCCTGGGGCTGCCGAGATAGCCGAGCCGGCGATCTTCCGGCATCTGCTGCAGGAAACCCTCGACGTCGCTCAGGGTCACCGCCGCATCGCCCTGTCGCACGATTTCTTCATTGCCATCCGCATGCACCGCGCCGCAGGTCAGGCACAGCAGTGCGAACGCCGCACCGTAAAACATTTTCGACATGGATTTGCCTCACAAAAACAAAGGCCGGAACGATCCGGCCTTTGAACATACATCGGGATCCGCAAACTCCGGCCGGGGCTTCGTTGCGTTCCGGCGGGAGCGCGCCGGAACAGCCCAACAAAGACCACGACGGGCGTGGTTTAGTTCGAGACGTACACCGTATAGGCCAGCAGCGACGTGGAGCACGTGTTCTTGCTGCCGCTATAGCAGAGGTAATTGCCCGACGTGTCCATATCGGTCATGTTGACGTAATACGTCGTGCCCACCTGCACCGTGCAACCGGAAGAAGTGCCGAATGCCAGACTGTTGGAACCTCCGCGGGTCAGCGAGCAAATCACGCCTGTCTGTCCACTGATCAGCGCGCCGGGTACCGTGCTCAGGGAAATGATGCCGCCGTCGCCATAGCTCGTGTTCGCGGACAACTGAACGGTACCCGTGGTCGTCGGCGTGAAAGCCAACGCGATGTAGGAACCGGAAGCGATCGTGAACGTCGGCGAATAGCCCGAATAGCCGAACTTCGGGAACGTCGTGCCGTTCAGCACGGTGCCGAGGTCGGTCAACGCACCGCTGTAGGTGTTGATCGGCCCCGGATAAACCGACATCGTACCGCTGCACTGGCGGGTCAAGGTTTTGCTGCCGACGGTTGCCGTCTGGGTGGCGGAACAACCGGTGGTGGTAGTCGACCCGGCAACGACCGTCAGCGCCACCGAAGCCGGCGAGAGCGTAACCGCCGTGTTGTATCCCGACGTGGCCGTCGTGCAGGTGGGCGTGAACGTGTCGGTGCCGGCCGTCGTCGGCGTGCCGGTCGTCACGCTGCCCGCGCCGTTGGCGGCGACACTGAGGCTGGTCGAGGAGACGGCAAGGGCCTCGGTACCGCTCGACGCACCGAACGTGCACGTCAGCGCGGCCGCCGAGCTGTTGGTGATGGTGATCGTTGGCGTACCCGACGAACCGAGTGTATACGTCGACGGAGAGATGGTCACGCTCGCAGCTGCGGTTTTGTTGCCGCTGGAACTCGTGTCGCAGCTGTCGCTGCCGGTGGCGGTTATGGTGCCATTGCCGCTATCGATCAGCGACGTGACGCTGAGGGTACAGTTGCCGACAGTGATCGTGACGGGACTCGAATAGGTGGTGGTGGTGATGGCATGAACGGGCGCCGTGGAAGCGAGCAACAGCACCGATGCAGTGGAACCGAGTTTTTTCAGCATATTCATCATATTTTTCTCACTACGCAGGAAATTTGGAAATCGTCGACAACGTGTTGTGGAAAACCGGGCGGTAGCGAAATGACGCCGTCAGTCCGTTGATTTCTTTTTATCCATGAAAAAAACAAAGGGGAGCAAGCTCCCCTTTGTTCGAGTTGCTGCTTGACGCCTGTCCTCAACCGGTCAGGAGCAAGCCGCCGTGCCGTTGGCGTACGCGCAGACGCGGTGCAGCTTGTGACGGAACAGCGCCGAGTAGTTCGACAGCACGCCGTCCACGTTGCCGTTGACCAAGTTGGCCACCCAGAAACCGGTGACCGGCAGGCCGCGGAACACGTTGGCACCGGCAGTGGTGTACGTCGCCGGCAGATAGTGCGTGCTGGTCGCCCCATCGTACAGGTCGATGCCCACCCAGCCGTTGTTGCTCGGAACCGGGATGTTGGTCGCCAGCACCGAGTCGAGCACGGCGCTTGCCACGCCCGGCTTGACGGTACCCTGGTTGAACGCGACGACCTGGGCCTCGTAGCACAGCGAATTGCCGTGGGTCGGGGACGGCGAGAAGTTCACCGTGCCGACCGGCGACTTTTCCTCGCGATCGTACGTGGCCAGGGTGATCGGGGCGCAGGACACGCCATCGAACACGGCGTCGAACGGCTGGTAGGCTACACCGCCAGTCTGGTCCGGATCGACATAGAAACGCTTGGTCGGGAACGTGACCACCCACTCGGAGTTGGCTGCGGTGCCGCCGGCGGTCCAGTACTCGTTGTAGATCCAGTCGGCCGTGAACAGCGAGCTGACCGCGTCGATACCCGCCGCGTAGGTCGTGGTGACCAAGGTCGGCGTGGTCGAGGACGGGCTCGGGGCGAACACGTAGCTCGTGGTCGACGTCGCCGAGGCGATCGACGGCTGCAACGAACCCGGCGCAGTGTGGTTGGCAATGACGTAGAACTGGTCGATCGCATCGGCCGCGTAGCCGCTGATCGTGCCACCCGGAACGTTGATGATCGCACCGTCGCCGAACAGGCCGCCGGTCGGCGCAGCGATGTCCGCGGTCGCGGAGGTCGCCCAGTAGCCGCCGTCGCCCCACGCCGCGTTGACCTTGGCGCAGTTGGCCGGAACGCCCGCACTATGGGTGATCGCCGCCAGGCTGCCGTCGTCCGTATTGACCACGGTGCCCATTTCGATCAGTTCGACGTAACCTTCGTTCGTGCGATCCACGTCGGTCGGGCCACCGTCGGTGTCTCCGATCGTGCCGTCGTAGGCGTAGGTCTGGAACGGATAGGCATTGGCCGCGCTACCCGTCGGAACGGTCGGGACCGTGCAGCTGTTGTCGTTGGTCCACACGCCGGCGCCGTCGCCGACCGGAACCACGCCCGCCGTCCACACGTCGTGCGGCGACAGATACAGGTTGAAGTCGAGCACTTCGCGGCTGTCGTACGCTTCGAGGAAGCGCACCTTGACGGCCTTGCCTTGCGCCGTCGTGTTGACGACGGTCAGCAGCGTGGTGTTGTCGCCACGAACGGTGTAGTAGGGGTAGATGAGGACTTGGCCGAGACCGTCCTGGTTCAGGTAGACGGCGCTTGCCATGTTGGAGATGCCTGCCACGCCGGCGATACCGGCGATGACGGCAGTCGTGAGACTGGTTCTTTTCATTACTAACTCCTTTCGGTCACAGGGCTTATGTTTTTGCCGGCCCGCCCATTCGTACCCCCTTTTGGGAAGTCCCGACGAGTCCAAGCAACAGCGCTCCAAGCTTACGACATTCAAACAACCTGTGCAACTCCCAAATCACAATTATTTTTCGGGGACCGAGGAGGGGCAAATCGTCGTTCCCGGGCCATGCGAAGCCCGGGCAGGGCGCAATAAGCGAAGCATGACGACGCTTCCCTAGTTCTTGTCCTGATCGCCGGCGGGCGGCGTCTGCGCGGGCGGAACGGATTGCGGCGCCTGCGCCGCCGGTTTGGCTTCGGCCTGCTCGGCAATACCCTTCGCGTCGACTTTCGATTTCGGCAGGAAATACCATTGCCCCTCGCTCAAGATCCATTTCTCGACGACGGCAGCCGGATACTCCATGTCGCTCGGGCGTTGCAGCACCGTTCCCGGCAACATGGAGACGACGGTGAGTTTGGCCGTGCACACGTCTTCCTCGCACTGCACGGCGTCGACCTTGGCCGATTTCCATTGCACGCGGGAAGTGGTGACGAAGGCGACGTATTGTTCGAGTGTGTGCGTGGAACGATAACCTGGACTCAGGTAATCGTAGGCCTTGACGGAGTGTTTCCCGGCAAGCAGTTCCCAGCGCTCGACTGCGCGCTGGCGCACGATCTCCGCCGGATCCTTCTTGCTGCATCCGACCGCAGCGAGCAGCGAGACGCCGATGCCGCAGGTGAGAATCAAGGTTTTCATTCTGTTCATGTTGTTCATCATTGTCTGGTTTTCTCGATCGACGTCGATTCGGAAGCGGGAAGCGGGGTGACGACCGCACCGTGCTCGTCGTCCTGCGTCGTCCCGGTTTTCTGCGTTTTCTGCTTTGCGCGCAACGGCGCGAGCGATTCGAACTTGTCCTGGTATTCCTGGGTGATCGTCTGCGCGTCCTCGGCGTTGTAGATCACGCGTGGCGTGATCAGCACGATGATCTCGGTGCGCGTGCGCGTGTTGTCCTGGGTCTTGAACAGGTTGCCGAGGACCGGCACGCTGCTGAGCAGCGGAACGCCGGTATCCGATTTGCTGTTGTCCTCGCGGATCAGGCCGCCCAAGAGCACGGTCTGCCCGCTCTGCACCGCGATCTGCGTGGTCAGGTCGCGCTGGCTGATCGGCGGGTTGGTGCCGGCCGTGGTCGCGCCCGGGGTGGTGATTTCTTGCGCCACGTCCATGTAGACCAGACCGCCCGGATTGACGCGCGGCGTGATCTGCAGCGTGGTGCCGGTGCTGACGTAGGAGGTCGAACCGACGGTGCTGCTGGTTCCGGTCGTCGTCGTCGTGCCGTAGAGGATCGAGGTGGTGGTGATCGGAATCTGGTCGCCGACGGTGATGCTGGCCTGCTGGTTGTTGAGCACGACCAGCGACGGCGCGGACAGCGTCTTCGCCGTGCCGCTGGTCTGCAGGCTGTTGATGGCGACCTGGAAGTTCTTATTGAGGAACGAGTAGAACAGACCCGCGCCGTTCGAGTTGGAAGGCAAGGCGGTGCCGCCGCCGCCGAGCGAGGAGCGATGCCGGTCGCCGAGGTTGCCGGTATACCCGGAACCGTAGGTGTAACCCGTACTCGCGTTCGAGGTGCCGGTGTTCTGGTTGATCAGGCCGTCGAACCACCATTGCACGCCAAGGCTGAGTTCGCCGGTCAGCTTCACCTCGAGCACCTTCGCCTCGATCTGCACCTGCAGCGGATGCACATCGAGACGGCGGATCGCGGCGAGAATGGAGTCGTATTCGCCCGGCGTGGCCATGACGAGCAACTGATTGTTCTCCTCGATCGGCGTGATGCGGATGTCGGTCTCCTTGTTGCTGCCTGCGAGCGGCGTACCGTTGCCCGTCGTGGTGAGGTTGGACGTGGGCTGACGCTGCTGGTTGTTGATGCTCATCGCGCCGCTGCCGATGCCGCTCGACAGCGAACCACCGATGTTGCTGCCGCGCAGGCCCGGCGCGGTGTTGCCGGAGTTGCTCTTCGTCGTGGTGCCGCTGCTCCTGCCGGTGAAGATCGCATTCAGGTGATCGGACAGGTCCACGGCCTTCACGTTCTTCACGTCGTAGACGTAGAGCTGGGTGCCGTTCTCGCCGACACCGAGGTCGAGGCGGTAGATCCATTCCTGCGCGCGCTTGAGGTAATCCGGCTGAGGCGTGATGACGACGATGGAGTTGGTGGCCTCCATCGAAATGAAGCGGAACATGCCGGCGACCGGCGTCTCGGCCTTGTCGCCGAACATCTTGTCGAGCTCGGGCATGAGCTTGGCGACTTCCATGTTGCGCAGGCCGATCACGCCGACCGACATGCCGCGCAACCAGTCGACGTCGAAGATGTTGATCGTGCGCTCGTAGTTCTGCAATTCGAAAGGCGTGCCCGCCATGACGATCATCGAGCGCGCGTTGTCCGCGGACACGATGGCCTCGGGCTTGGCGTAGGGCTTGAGCAGTTTCTCCATCTCCTTCGGCGCGATGTACTTGAGCGGAAACACGCGCACCTGATAGCCGGGCACGGCTTTCACCGCGTACAGGTTCGGGCTCAGGCTGCCGGCGACGGCATCCTTGATCGGCACGACTTCATAGCGCCCCTGCTTGCGCACGAGCGCGTTGTTCGTCCATGCGAGCAGCATCTCGAGGATCGGCATCGCCTGGTCGATGCCCACCGGCTTGGAACTGGAGAAGGTGACGTTGCCGGTCACCGCGGGCGAAACCGTGTAGTTCTCGTTGAGCAGGCCGCCGAGGATGTTCTGCACCACCGCCTGGATCGGCAGGTTCTCGAAGTTGAACGTGATTTCGCCCGAAGCCGCGGCCGCGCCGGCGGACTTCGGCACGCTCGCCGCAGCCGGATTGACGAACTGCCCCGTCCCCGGCGTCAACACGGAATCGGTGCGCGGTTTGGTGCCTTGCTGGATCGTGATCGGCTTGGTCTCGTCCGGCGGATGGTACGGCGGCACCGGCGCCGGGGGCTTGTCCGCACTGAGGTCGGCCGTGACGGCATCTTGCTTCATGCCGGGCAGGTTCGCGCAACCGGCGAGCAGGACCGGCAGCACGCACAGCGCCACGAGGGCAGGACGAAAAAGTAAGGTCACGTCGACACTCCTTCAGATGGCGGACCGGTCACTGGCCCGCGTTGTTCTCGGGCGAGCCTTGCAGCGCATTGCGCATCGCCGCCGCCCGCGCTTCCTCCTTCTCGCGCTGGGTGCCTTCGGCCTGGCGGGCACGGATATCCCGATACTTCTGCATCTCGGCCTGGGCGGCCGGATCCCTGCTCGGCGGAATGGGGGCGAACGAAACCCCCGGCGACGCTTGCGCGGGCGCGGCGGCGACGGGAGTCGCAGCCGCATGCGGCGGCAGCTTGTCCGGCGGGGGCGGGGGCGCGTCCTCTTGTACCGCGGCTTCCGCCACAGCCGCCTTCTCCGATGCCGGCCTGGATCGCCCGCAGCCGATCATGAGAAGCGCCACCGCGACGCACACACCGAAAAACATCGTTTTCATTGACATTGACATTGGCTTGGTACCTCTCGAACTCATTTTGATCTCGTTCACTGCTGTTGCGGCGGCGCTTCGGCCGACCGCCCCTGTTGCTGTTGCTCGCGTATCTGCTGCCGGCGCGCTTCGATGCGCTGTTGCAAATCGGTCGCCGCCGCCGCATCGGCCGCCGTCGCCGGCCCGGCGGCCGGCAGCATCGGCGGCGCCTGCCCCGGCTGTGGCGAAGTCTGCGCCGGCGGCTGGGCCGGCGCGGCGGGAGCGGCGTGCGTCGGCAACGGCGTGGGCTTTTGAGTCGTGGCGACGGGAATGAGTTCCACGGTCTCGCTCTCGCCGGCCGTGTTTTTGAACACGGCGCTGCGCGGCTTGATCTCGGCGAGACTCCACGCCGCCCATTCACCGGGCATCGCGCCGCCCTCCTTGACCGTCATCGAGGTTTCCTTGCCTTTCTCCTTGACCATCGCCAGGCGCGTCTTCGAGGTGATGATGACGCCGGCAAGCACGACATCGAGCTTGCGGACCGGCTTCGCCTCGCCCGGCGGCGCCTCGGGCGGCATCGGCGGCGTGGGCCTGCGGTCCTCGTTGAACAGCGGGCGGGCGGTGATTTCGGCGAAATTGTCCCAGCCGCCGAGCCGGAACTGGGCATTGGCGAATTTTTTCTGGCTCGCGGCCGAATCGGGCGGATCGAGCGGCCACCAGCCGTAACCGCGGCCGACGCCGAACCAGAACAGCACGATGAGGAGCAGCATGCACGCGGCGAAACCCGCCAGGGCCAGACTCAGGCCACGTGCGACGCGCAGGTTCATTTGTCCCCCTTCGCGTTGCCGGGCTGGCGCAGGAAACCGGAGAGCATGAACTGGGCGTTGACCAGGGTCGCGGCGGGGGCGGCCGCCTTGCCGCCGGTGCCGGGCATCGGCTGGCGGAACATCACGAGCCGGTCGACGAACAGGTACGGGTTGCTCGCCTCGAGCGCGTAGAGCACCTTCGAAAACGTCTCGGCCTGGCAACTCAGGTTGACGTTGGCCGAGACGCGCAGATACACCTCCGGCGCATGGATGCTGATCGGCGAAATGCCGCTGATCGTGCAGCGTCCGTTCGGGTCGCGATACTCTTCGACCGCGTGCTTGACCCGTTCGGACAGGTCCGAGAACGCGCTCGTCGCATCGGCGTCGTTGAGGAAGGCCTGGTTTTCCTGCTCGAGCCCGGCAACATCCTTGAGCTGCCGCTCGATCACCGGCTTGCTCTGGATCAGCTCGGCGAAATGATATTGCTGATCCTTCAGGTCGTAGTACTGCTCGCGCATCGCCAGGTACGGCGATATCAGCCACCAGTGCACGCACAGCAGGTAGACCAGCAGCAGCGCGATCAGCAACAGGGTCACGGCGAGAAAGCGCTGGCTGCGCGCGGACTCAGGCAGCAGGCGCATCGGCGGCCTCCGCGGGCTTCTTCGCATTCTTGTCGCCCGGCTTGCTGGCATCCTTGTCGGGCGCCTCGGGCTCGGGCTGCCTGTGCAGCTGGAAATTCATCGTGAACCGGTCTTTCTTGGTACGCACGTCGGGCTGCACCGTGCCGATGAAGGCGGCGTTGTCGAGCATTTCTGACTTCTGCAGACCCTCGATCAGCTTGTTGGCGTTGCCGCTTTGGCCCTGCACTTCGACCTTGCCTTTTTCGTCGACGGTCAGGCGTTCGAGGAAGGTATCGTCCGGCAGGCGTTTGGTCAGGTCGGCGAGCATCGCCGTCATCGGCGTCGTGTCGCGCTTGAGCCGGTACAGGTAACTGGCCGAACTGGTGTTGTCCTTGAGCCGCCTGGCCAGAACCGCGGTCTGTTTCGCCTCCCCCTTGGCCTTTTCGACCTCGGCGCTCATGGCATCGAGGCCGGCCTGGCGGTTATTGAGGAACAGCAGGCCGGCGACGACGAACAGCACTGCCGCCGCCGCGCCCAGCGCAAGATTGAGGCGCAGGCGCTGGTTGACGCGCTTGACGCGCCGCTCCGGCGGCAGCAGGTTGAGCCCCGCGCGACCGCCATTCGGCGTGCCGCGCCAGCAATCGACCCCATCGAGCGCGATGCCGATGCCGGCCAGTGCGGTCAGCTCGCCGTCGATCTGCGCGCGCGGCACGACGTGCAGTTCGACGCGCAGGGTCTTGGCCGTCGCATCGCGCTGGACGATGCGGTAGTCGAAGAACACCTGGTCGGCCTTGAATGGCGTCTGCCGGTCCATTTCGAACGCGAGCACCTGGCGCAGCTTGTCCTCGGCCGCGACCGGCAGGGTCAATTCGCGCCGCAGCGCGCGCTGCGGCGCGATGCAGTAAAACACGCGCAGGCCGGGATCGTCGATGCGGTCGCGCAAACGCAGGAATTCGTTGCGCTGGTCCTCGACCGCCGCGTCGCGCGCAATGCGGCCGTATTCGCTGCAGCGTCCGCCCGACTGGCGCCAGACGTCCAGTTGGCCGGGCTTCGCATCGACCAGCAGTTCCTGCGCGCCTTCGGCAAACAACGCGCGCCAGCGCTGCGGCAGCATGCCGGTCAACTCGCGCATCCACCATGCGAAGAACTTCGGCAGGCCGCTGTTCGCATAGCGCAGACGCAGGCGTGCGAGTTGGACGTCGATGGTGGAGATGACACTCATGGAGAAAATGACTGGAACGGCGAATGGGATATCTGCTTGTTGCGATTCACGACGCGATACGCGGCATCAAAGACTCCGCGACAGGGGATAAGTTCTCGAAATGTAACGAAAGGCAACGGAAATGACGGCAGGCACATGCCGCGCGCCCGCATCAGGACGCTTCTCCGTCGCGCCAGCGCAATACCGTGTAAGGCCTCCCCGACGAACTCATTCCGCCCGCACGAACGGTGGCGTCGAGGGTGATGCTGACGCCGTTGGAGAGGGTCGCCTTGGACTTGATACTATACGTGAGACTGCCGCCCGAGGCCATGATCGAAGCGCCGCCGGGCAGTGCCAGACCCTGAATCGCGCCGGCGGTTCCGGGCGGCTGCGACTGACGGACTGCGATGATCTGCTGGGCCAGTTGCGCGGTCATGCCCGGAATCGCCATGAGCGCCTCGTAAGGCGCATAGGCCGCGTTGGGCGTGCGCGCGCCCGAGTAGACCGTGATCGCAGGCTCGATCCGCTTGAAGATCTCGTAGTTCATGCCGAGCACCTGCTGCACTTCGGACACGGTCTGGAACGGCGCATTGGTCGGCCCGTAATCGAGGCCGGCGGCGGCGTACTGCGGCGCTTCGGCACCGTGCGGACGCACTTGCGAATCCGCGTCGCGCCAGTCCTGGATCGCGTCGGACAGCGCATCGGCCGCATCGAGGTCCAAGCCGATCGACTGGAACAGGGTCGTCAAGGTCAGGCTGTCGGCGACGTTGAGGTCGATCTTGCCCGACTCGTTGGTGATCTCCACATGCACCGTCGCGCCTTCGTACGGGAATTCGTAGGGGCGCCCGTCCGCCACCCAGCGTTGCTGCGAATCGGGATTGCGCAACTGGAACAGCGCCAGCTCGATGCCGGCGATCGCATCGTAGCGCGCCGTCGTTGCGTCGAACAGATGGCGCGATTCGAGATTCTCGGTACGCGCGATCAGGGCGAAACTGCCGAGCAGCACGGCCATCAGGGCGATGACCCACATGACCAGGATCAAGGCGACGCCTCGCTCCCGGTCCGGACAACGCCTGCCAGGAACTGCGGCCGCGGATGGCCGTTGCTCTGTTCCCTTGGTCGGGGAAGAATGCGCGATCATCGGGCCAGCCCCATCGGGCCGGCCCGCCGCGCGCCGACGTCCATCATCAGCGGTATCGTCATCTGCGGCCATGGGACCCGGGCGCCATTCGCAAGCTGCAGGTCCAGGCGCACGAGCAAGGGCGTCGTGCCCGAGTCCTGCCAGTTCTCGCCCCAGTTCATGAGCTCGCCCTGCGGGTCGAGTCCGCGATAACGGAACGTGCCGTCCTCGATGTGATCGAGCAAGACCACGGTCGACCCGTCATCCGGCCCGTTCTTGCCCTTGCCGAAGCCGTTGAGCAGCGTGCTCGTGAAGACGAGCTGCAGGCCGTCGTCGCCCGGCGTCAACGCCAGCGTCTGCACGTAGGCGCCCCCGCGCGAAAGGTAGCCGGGCATCGGTGCGACGAAGCGCATGAACTTGCCGTCGCCCTGGAACACCTCGACTTTCGTTCCGTCCTGGGCGTACGGAAACGGCAGGATGCGCGAAATCTGGTGGCGCAGGAATTCCTGCACCGTGCGCACCTTGTCGACGCGTTCGATGATCGCCTCGCCCGAGCGCATGCTGTGCCGGGCCGAAGTGATGCCGCTGTAGGCGCCCGCCAGCAACAGCGCCAGCAGCAGGATGGCCAGCATCACTTCGAGCAGGCTGAATCCATCGCTTCCATGAAGTACGTATAGCGTGCGCGGTGCGACGATCACTCCCCCTCCCCCGCGTGCGCGAGAGGGCAACGGGTGAGCGGGGTCGACCCAAGTGATCGGCCTGCCCATGTCAACCGAACCCCGGCGGCTGGCCCGACGGCAATTGACCGCCCGCCTTCGGCGGCGTCATCGAGCGCAGCGTGACGAAACGGGCGTGGTGTTGCAGGTACTGGTTTCCCCAGCTCACGACCAACTCGAGCTGGAACAATTCGGCTTGACCGGGCGCGGCCAATGCCGGCGCCATCGTCGATCCCGCGGCGATCTGCGGCTGGTAGCGCACGACGTTGAGCTGCCAATGGTAGGTATCGTCGAAATCGCCGCTGCTGCCGCCTTCCCTGAGCGGTTCGCCGATGCCCTGCGCATCGAGCAGCGACTGCGCGTACAACGCGGCCTGCGTTGCCTGCTGAGCCTGCCGCGTGGTGTGGATGGCGTCGCCGAGCACTTCCAGCAGGATGCCGAAGCCGAGCGCGAAGATGACGAATGCCGCGATCAGCTCGACCAAGGTGAAGCCGCCTTGGCGACGCAGCATAGCGTTGCACGATTCGGCGTTCATCTCTGCAATTCCTCACGCGTGATCGCGCCGGTCAGCCAGTCGACGTTGATGCGCCATTCCACGCGCTCCATGAGCACGGAAACGTGGCCGCCGGTCGAAGCGCCGTCGGCGAAGAAACGGATGCGGCCCGAGGTTTCGCTCGTGATTTCTTGATCGGCCGTGAACATCGTCACGTGCATGTTTTTCGGCAATTGCACCGAGGGCCGGCCAGGCCCGCGATAGCTGTTATTGGCGAGATCGAGGTCGAACGTGGTTTCCTTGCCCTTGACGATGGCCTGACCGCGCGTATAGCGCAGCGCGGCGACCATGTCGCGCGTCGCCGCCTGGATCTTCGCGCCGCTCATGCTCTTCGAGAACGAGATCGAAACCGCACCGATCGCAAGCGCGATCAGGAACACCACCGCGATGATCTCGATCAGGCTGAAGCCCCGCGATGAGCGCGCGCCATTCATTCTGGAAACGTCATCGCACGAGCGGCTCGCCGCCGATCGTTACTGCCAATTGCCGACGTCCCGGTTCAGGCCGTCGCCGCCGGGCTGGCCGTCCTTGCCGAGGAAGGTCAGGTCGAAATCACGGCCGTCATCGCCGGGCGCCTTGTACAGGAACGCATGGCCGAACGGATCCTTGAGCGCGGACTCGGTCGCGTAGGGACCGTTCCAATTGGTCGCGTTGCTCGGCCGGGTGACGAGGTCGGCGAGGTTGGCCGGCGGCCCGCCGTTGTCGAGCGCATAGTTCTCGATCTTGGTCGCCAGCGAGCGCATCTGCGCGATGCCGGCATTGACCTTGCCGCGGTTGATGCTGTCGCCCACGCGGTTGGCGACCACGCCCATGACGATGCCGATCAGCACGAGCACGGCAATCATCTCGATCAGGGTGAAGCCCGCGCTGCGCATCACGTTCGCCGGCATTTCGCGGCGCGCGACGGCAGGTACAGAATTATACTTTTTCATGGCCATTTCTCACTGGATGGAACTGCTCAAGCTCAGGATCGGCAACAGGATCGCCATCATGATGACCGCCACCATGCCGGTCATCGCCACCGTCAGCACGGGGACGAGCGCGGCGAGCATGCGATCGACCGTATTCTTCGCCTCGACGTCGAACGTGTCGGCGATCTTCATCATCATCGTGTCGAGCTCGCCCGACTCCTCACCGACCGAGATCATCTGCGTCGCGAGCTTCGGGAATCGTTTGCTCTGGCCCAGCGAATGCGCGAGGCCGCCGCCGGTTTTCACGTCCTCGGTCGCCTTGTCGACCGACTCGGCCAGAGCCGAATTGCCGAGCACGTTGCGCGCGATCGACAGCGCCGTAAGCAATGGAACGCCGTTCTTGAGCAAAGTTCCCAGCGTGCGCGCGAGGCGCGCCGTTTCGAGCTTGGCGACCAGCGGCCCGACCACGCGCATGCCGAGCAGGCGGGTATCCCAGGCGAGCTTCTTCTCCGGATCGGCCAGGCGCTTGCGGACCGCTGCCACGCCGAAGACGACGGCAAGGATCATTGCCCACCACCAGTCCTGCAGCAACGTGCCGACGAACAGCGTGACCTTGGTGATCAGCGGTAGTTCGACGTTCATGTCGCGGAACATTGGCAGGAACTGCGGTACGACGACTGTCAGCAGGACGAACAACGCGGCGAACACCATCACCACCAGGATAGCCGGATAGATCAGCGCGTTGACCACGCTTTCCTTGAGCGACTTGGCGCGTTCGAGGTAGTCGGCGAGGCGCGTCAGCGTGGAGTCGAGCGAACCGCCGACTTCGCCCGCCCGCACCATGTTCACGTACAGGCGCGTGAACACGCCCGGCTCGGCCTCGAGCGCCTCCGACAGCGGCGCGCCGCTGCGCACATGGTCACGGATGCGCTCGACGATGCGCCTGGCCTTTTCGCTTTCGGGCAGTTCCAGAAGGATCTGCAATGCGCGATCGAGCGGCTGGCCGGCGCCGAGCAGGGTCGCGAGCTGCTGGGTGAACTGCAGCACCTGGGTCTGGCTCATCGCCTCGCGCTTGAACAGAGCCGCGAGGCCACCGCCGCCCGTCGCGCCATCGGCCGCGAACACCTCGAGCGGAATGTTGCCCGCATCCTGGATCTTGGAGATGGCCTCGCTTTCCGAGACGACGTCGTACTGGCCTTCGACGATCTCGCCGGCCGACGTGACGGCTTTGTAGCGGAACAGCGCCATCAGCTTTCCGAGGTCACGCGCAGCACTTCCTCGATCGTCGTCTGCCCTTGCAGCGATTTGACCAGGCCATCCTCGTACATGGTGCGCATGCCCTCGGCGCGCGCCTGCTCCTCGAGCTTGGTCATGTCGGCGTGCTGCATGACGAGGCGGCGCAGCGGCTCGCTCATGACGAGGAATTCCATGATCGTAGTGCGTCCGTGATAACCGGTCGACGACAGCGGCGACGGCACCGGCTTGTACAGTTCGATCCTGCCCTCCGGCTGGAAGCGGCGCAGGCCGAACTCCTCGATTACCTCGGGCATGGCCTCGTACTTGTGCGCATGCTCGATATCGAGCCGGCGCACGAGGCGCTGCGCGAGCACACCGTTCACGGTGGAGGTGAGCAGATAGTCTTCGACGCCCATATCGAGCATGCGCGTCACCGCGCCGGCGGCATTGTTCGTATGCAGCGTCGACAACACCAAGTGGCCGGTCAGCGCGGACTGGATCGCGATCTTCGCGGTCTCCAGGTCGCGCATTTCGCCGATCATGATGATGTCCGGGTCCTGGCGCACGATCGAGCGCAGCGCATGGCTGAAGTCGAGGCCGATCTGCGGCTTGGCCTGGATCTGGTTGATGCCCTCGATCTGGTATTCGACCGGATCCTCGACCGTGATGATCTTGACGTCCGGCGTATTGAGCTTGGACAACGCCGTGTACAGCGTCGTCGTCTTGCCCGAGCCGGTCGGGCCGGTGACGAGCATGATGCCGTGCGGCAGTTCGAGCACCTTGAGGAATTTCGGCAGGAACTCGTCGGTGAAGCCGAGCTTGTGGAAATCGAACACGACCGATTCGCGGTCGAGGATACGCATGACCACCGACTCGCCGAAGCTGGTCGGCACGGTCGACACGCGCAGGTCGAGCTCCTTGCCCTGCACGCGCAGCGGGATGCGTCCGTCCTGCGGCAGGCGGCGCTCGGCGATGTTGAGCTTGGCCATGATCTTGACGCGCGAAATTACTGCTGCGGTCGACGCCGCCGGCGGCGACTCGGCCTCGAGCAGCACGCCGTCGATGCGGTAGCGGACCTTGAGACGGCTCTCGAACGGCTCGATGTGCACGTCGGAGGCGCGCTGCTCGACCGCGCGCTGGATGATCAGGTTGACCAGGCGAATGACCGGCGCCTCGGAGGCGAGATCGCGCAGATGCTCGATGTCGTCCTCGCTGCGCGTCGCGTCCTCGGACAGGCTCTCGACGATCGAACCCATCGCCGAGCGGCCCTGGCCGTAGTAACGCTCGATCAGGTCGTCGATCTCGGAGCGGAAGCCGACTTTGACTTCGGCCGTCTTGCCGGTCGCCAGTTGTACCGCCTGGATGGGATATTCCTCGGCCGGATCGGCGACGACCCAAGTGATTTTGTCGTCGGTTTCGCCGATCGGTGCGATATGGTGCTGTTTGAGGAAACGGATCGACATGGCCACGTTCTGCGGCGGCGCGTCGGGAAACTCCTTCGCGGTGACCAGCGGCAGGCCCATCACCTCGGACAGCGCATCGCCCATCTCGCGCTCGGAGACGAGGCCCAGGCGCGTCAGCAGCGGCACGAGATTGCCTTCGCCGTTCTCCTCGAGCAAGCGCCGCGCGCGCGCGAGGTCGTTCTCCTTCAGGCGGCCGCGGCCGACGAGGTACGCGCAGATGCGCTCGTCGAGCGACTCGTTCTGATCCTGCCTCGGCGGATCCGGCAATGGCTGTACGGCGGACATGGTCGATTCATTCCCCTGGCTGCGGCGCTTCGACCGCGTTCGCGCGATTAGGTTCCGCTGCCGCAGCGGCCGACGGGCGCGTCAATTCCTCGATGAACGCGCGGTTGAACAGGATCCACAACACCGCCGGCACGAGCGGCGGCAGGATCAGATATCCGAACTGGTAGGCCAGCGCGATCAGCTCCGTCGAATAGCCCAGTTCGTGCATCTTCGCCGTGCCTTCGGGCAATTGCAAACCGAGTACCTTGAACGCCTCGGCGACGACGCCGAAAGACTGGGTCAGCCAGAGCACGACGAGGCCCGTGACGATCTGCACCGCGCGCCGCCACGTTTCCAGCGGCGTCGCCATGACGAGGCCGGCGAACAGCGGCACGCTGTAACCGTAGATCATCGGGTTGAGGGCGAAGTCGAAGAACGCGAACTTCGGCGCGCCGTCCTTCACCGCGTTGTAGAGGACGTTGGTGTCGACCTGCATCCAGTCGCCGTGGTGCGCGAGGAGCTGCCCGGTCGCCTGGTTGATCTCGTCGGCGCCGGCGACGACGTCGAGAAACAGATGCGGCCAGAAGTGCAGCAACGTCGCCTTGGCGATCTGCACCACAGGCCAGGCGAACTGGGCGCGCAGCGAGAACCAGAGGAAGAACGCCGCGGGCAGCCACAGCGCGCCGATCAGCAGAAAACGGTAGATCGGCGAATCGCGCATCAACGCGTCCACACGCGCGCGTTGCGGAACATGCGCATCCATGGCGAATCCTCGCCCCATTCGCGCGGCGCCCACGACATCTGCACCGTACGGAACACGCGTTCGGGATGCGGCATCAGCGCGGTGACGCGGCCGTCCGCCGCGGTGATGCCGGCGATGCCGCCCGGCGAGCCGTTCGGGTTGAGCGGATACGCTTCGGTCGCGCGGCCGTAGTGGTCGGCGTAGCGCAGGCTCACCGCCGTGCGCCGCGCGTCGCCGCCTTTCGCGAACTCGGCGCGCCCCTCGCCGTGCGCGACCGCGATCGGGATGCGCGAACCGGCCATGCCTTTGAAGAACAGCGAAGGCGAATCGACGACTTCGAGCGTGACCAGGCGCGCCTCGTATTGTTCGGACGTGTTGCGCTCGAAGCTCGGCCACGGTTCGGCGCCCGGGATGATTTCCTTGAGCGCCGCGAGCATCTGGCAGCCGTTGCAGACGCCGAGCGCGAACTTGGTCGGGTCGGCGAAGAACGCGGCGAATTCGTCGCGCAGTTTCGCATTGAACAGGATCGAGGTCGCCCAGCCGCGGCCCGCGCCGAGCACGTCGCCGTAGGAGAAGCCGCCGCACGCGGCGAAGCCGCGGAAATCGGCGAGCTTGTGACGACCGGATTGCAGGTCGCTCATATGCACGTCGTAGGCATCGAAGCCCGCACGCGTGAACGCGGCGGCCATCTCGACCTGGCCGTTGACGCCCTGCTCGCGCAGGATCGCGATCTTCGGCCGCGCGCCGGCGGCGATGTACGGCGCGGCGACGTCGTCGGCCGGATTGAACGTCAGCTTCGGCATGATGCCGGGGTCGGAATCGTCGCTGCGCAAGCCATCCTCGTCGCGCGCGCTTTGCGGGTTGTCGCGGCGCGCGGCCATCTGGTAGCTGGTCTCCGACCACGCGCTCATCAGGTCTTCCCACGGCCAGCGCGCGATGCGCTCGCCGCCGAGCCAGAGCTTCACGCGCTTGCGCTTGTGCGGCACGCCGCAGAAATTCGCCAGCTTGTCGAGTTCGTGCTCGGCGAGCAGCGCAAGGAAAGCCTCGCGATCGCTCTTGCGGATCTGGACGACGGCGCCGAGTTCCTCGGAGAACAACGACGACAGGATGGCCTCGCCCCAGCCGTTCATTTCGACGTCGAGGCCGCAGTGTCCGGCGAGCGCCATCTCGATCAGGGTGACGAGCACGCCGCCGTCGGCACGGTCGTGATAGGCGAGCAAGAGGCCCTTCGCGTTCGCCGCCTGGACCGCGGCGAAGAAATTCTTCAGCCGCTGCGGATCGTCGACGTCGGCCGGCAGGCCGCCGCCGCGGTTGTAGACCTGGGCGAGCATCGAGCCGCCGAGCCGATTCTTGCGCGCGCCGAGGTCGATCAGCCACAACTCGGTCTCGCCCGCGTCCATGCGCAACTGCGGCGTCAGCGACTGGCGCACGTCGGTCACGCGCGCGAAGCCGGTGACGTTGAGCGACACCGGCGAAACGGTTTTCTGCTTGCGCCCGTCGAGCTGCCAGACCGTCGCCATCGACAACGAATCCTTGCCGACCGGAATCGAGATGCCGAGCGCGGGACACAATTCCATGCCGACCGCCCGCACCGCGTCGAACAATGCCGCATCCTCGCCGGGCACGGCGACCGCGGCCATCCAGTTGGCGGAAAGACGGATCTCACCGATGTCCGCAACGGCACCACTTGCAGCGAGGTTGGTGATCGCCTCGCCGACCGCAAGCCGCGCCGAGGCCGGCGCCGACAACACTGCGACCGGCACGCGCTCGCCCATCGCCATCGCCTCGCCCGCGTAGCCCTCGAAATCGGTCAGCGTCACCGCGCAGTCGGCCACCGGCACCTGCCACGGGCCGACCATCGGGTCGCGCGCGCAGAGGCCACCGACCGTGCGGTCGCCGATCGTGACGAGGAACGACTTCGAGCCCACCGCCGGCGCGCGCAGCACGCGCTGCAACGCATCTTCGAGTGCGATGCCGTCGAGGTCGGGCACGATGTCCAGGCGCGCCGGCTTGCGCTTCGCCTCGCGCTGCATCTTCGGCGGCTTGCCGAACAGGACGTCCATCGGAAGGTCGATCGGGAGAGGCCGCGATTCGTGATTCGTGATTCGTGATTCGGCAGAGCCGGCAGCGGAAGTCGCATCGTCGGCGAGAACGAGCCGCCGATCCTCGGTGACTTCGCCGACGACCGCGAACGGGCAACGCTCGCGCTCGCACAGCGCGGTGAAGCGTTCGACGTCGGCCGCACGCAGGCCGAGCACGTAGCGCTCCTGCGATTCGTTGCACCAGATCTGCATCGGCGACAGCGACGGATCGGCGCTCGGAATGCGGCGCAATTCGATGCGTCCGCCGACGTGCGAGTCGTTGAGGATCTCCGGGATCGCATTCGACAGGCCGCCCGCGCCGACGTCGTGAATGCTGACGATGGGATTGGCCTCGCCGAGCGCCCAGCAACGATCGATCACTTCCTGGCAGCGCCGCTCCATCTCGGCGTTGTCGCGCTGCACCGAGGCGAAGTCGAGCGCTTCGGACGAATCGCCGCCGGCGAGCGAGGACGCCGCGCCGCCGCCGAGGCCGATCAGCATCGCCGGCCCTCCGAGCACGACGATCGCATCGCCCGGCCGCAGGCTGCCCTTTTCCACGTCGGGCAGGCGCATGTTCGCCAAACCGCCCGCGATCATGATCGGCTTGTCGAAGCCGCGCCGGTAGCTCGGATCGCTCGTCTCCTGCTCGAACGTGCGGAAATAGCCGCCGAGGCAGGGCCGGCCGAACTCGTTGTTGAACGCCGCGGCGCCGATCGGCGCGTCGCGCATGATCTCGAACGCGCTCGCCATGCGCGGCGGCAGCGGGCGCTCCTTCTCCCACGGCCGCGGCAGATCGGGAATGCGCAGGTACGAGGTCGCGTAGCCGACGAGGCCGGCCTTCGGCTTGGCGCCGCGTCCGGTCGCGCCCTCGTCGCGGATCTCGCCGCCCGCGCCGGTCGCCGCTCCGGACAGCGGCGCGATCGCGGTCGGATGGTTGTGCGTCTCCACCTTGATCGCATAGGGCACGGCTTCGTTCGTCGCGGCGAAACGGCCGTCTTCGCGCGGGAAGAAACGCGCCGCGGCGCTGCCCTCGATCACCGCCGCATTGTCCTTGTACGCGGACAGCGTGTGCGCCGGCGCGAGCCGGTGCGTGTTCTTGATCATCGCGAACAGCGAGCGATCCTGCGGCTTGCCGTCGATCGTCCAGCTCGCGTTGAACACCTTGTGCCGGCAATGCTCGGAGTTCGCCTGCGCGAACATCATCAGTTCGACGTCGGTCGGATCGCGACCGAGTTCGCCGTAGCGCGCGATGAGGTATTCGATCTCGTCGGGCGCCAGCGCAAGGCCGAGGCGCGCGTTCGCTTCGTTCAAAGCCAATGCCGGATTGGCGCCGAGCGCGATGCGTTCGAGCGGCGCCGGTGCGCCCGCGCGGAACAGCGCGGCGGCCTCGTCGAGCGTGGCCAGCACGGACTGCGTCATCGGATCGTGCAGCGCCTGCGCGAGTTTCTGCCACTGCGTGGAACCCGGCATCGGCGGTCTGTCGACCATGAACGCGACGCCGCGCTCGACGCGGTCCACGCCGATGCCGCAGCCGCGCAGGATTTCGGTCGCCTTGCTCGACCACGGCGACTGCGTGCCCAGGCGCGGCACCACCCACAGCGTCGCGTTCTTCGCCGGCGCGTGCTGCGCGCGCAGCACGCGGCAGAGCGCGTCGCGGTCGATCTTTTCGTCGGCGCCGTCGACGAAATAGACATGGCGCGCCGCACCGACGCGGAAGTCGGGCAGCGCGCGGTTCAATTCATGGTTGAGACGCTCGAGGCGAAACGCCGAAAGGGCCGGTTGCCCATCGAAAACCAACATGGCGCGCATCGGCTGCTTGCGAGAGGGGCGCGTATTCTAGCCGACGCGCAGGAAGTACGTCTCCCCCGCAGGGACTGCCGGAGGCCAGACTTCAGGGACGACGAGGACAAAGGCTGGATCCCGTGTCATCGGCCATCCATTGCCTGCACGGGATGACTTCATCCTGAAGTCACTTCGCCGCGACGGGGCCTTTCGCATCCAGCGCGGCGAGGCGGTCGAGTTCGGCGAGGAACTTGTTCGGATCCTGCACGACGCCACCGTTCACCTGCACTCCCTTCTCGTTGAGGATGGTCGGCGTGCCGCCGATGCCGAGTTTCATGCCGAGCGCGGTCGTCTCGGCAATCGGATTCGGGCAGGTCTTCTTGCCCGGGTCCTGGCCGTTCATCGCCGCGGTGTAGGCCGCATTGCGGTCCTGCGAGCACCATACCGCCTCGGCCTTCTTGTCGGCGCCCGGATGGATCGACAGCGGGAAGAACACGTATTCGACCGCGATGCCGACCTGGTTGTAGGCCGCGATCTGCTTGTGGAACTGACGGCAGTACGGGCAGTCGACGTCGGTGAACACGGTCACCGTGTGCTTCGGGTTGGCCGGCGCGAACACGAGACGCTTGCTTTGCGGCAGGTTCTTCAGCGCGGCGAGGCGCAGCGAAGCCTGCGCGCGGCTGGTCAGGCTCGCCTTCTGCGCCAGGTCGATCACGTCGCCCTGGATCAGGTATTTGCCGTCGGCGCTGATGTAGACCACCTGGCCGTTGTCGACGACCACCTCGTAGAAGCCCGGCAATTCGGACTTCGCCACCGCCTCCGCCTTGGCCTTCGGCGCCAGTGTCGCGAGTGCGTCGCGCACGGTCTTTTCCTCGCCGGATGCGGGCGCGGCCTGGCTTGCGGCGGCGGACGCACCACTGCTGGAGACATCGTCGAACGTCGTGCCGCGGGCAAACGCGGCGGCCGCGACGAAAAGAAAACCGGCGGCAAGAATGGGCTTGATCATGGCGTTACTCGATGGGTTGGGCGAGCGGAACGATGGCAATGCGACCTGCGCGCGGGCCGGAAGTTCGACTGCATTCCAGACCGGCAGGGCCCGTGATTGCTTTCGATTATCGCACGATTGGCGGCGTCGGGGTTGGCGAACGCTCGCGCTCGGTCACCCTCGCGGGTGATGTTGCGCATGCAACTTCTTCAGCCCCTCGCGCGCAACCAGCGTGTAGATCTGCGTCGTCGACAGCGAACTGTGGCCGAGCAGCATCTGCAGCGCGCGCAGGTCGGCGCCGTGGTTGAGCAGATGCGTGGCGAAGCAGTGGCGCAAGACGTGCGGCGAGATGCGTTTGGCGTCGATGCCGGCCTTCGCGGCATGCCGTTTGACCATAGTCCAGAACATCTGCCGCGTCATCGCCGCCTTGCGCGTCGTGACGAATGCGGCATCGGCGAGGCGGCCGGCCAGCAACGCAGGGCGCGCGTCGCGGTAGTAGCGTTCGAGCCAGTCCAGCGCTTCCTCGCCGATCGGCACGAGGCGGTCCTTGCCGCCCTTGCCGGTCACGCGCAACACGCCGGCGCGCAGGTTGACCTGGTCGAGCGCGAGACCGACGAGTTCGGATACGCGCAGGCCCGTGGCGTAGAGCAGCTCGAACATCGCCCGGTCGCGCAGGCCGAGCGGCGTGTCAACCTCGGGCGCGCGGATCAGCGCCTCGACCTGCGCCTCGCTGAGCGCCTTCGGCAATGGCTTGGCCAGCTTGGGCGTGTCGAGCAGCAGGGTCGGATCGGTCCCGATCGCGCCGAGGCGTTGTTGCATGCGGTAGAAATGACGCAGGCTCGACAGCAGGCGCGCGTTGCTGCGCGAGGAGTAGCCGCCTTCCTGGCGCTCGGCGAGACAGGCGTACAAATGCTCGCGCGACGCGCCGAGCAGCGTCGTGCCGTGGCCTGCGCACCAGCGCGCGAGGCCTTCGAGATCGCGTCGATAGCTCGCCAGCGAATTCTCGGCGAGGCCCGACTCGGACCAGGCGCGTTCGAGAAAGCCCTCGATCAGCGCGCGCTCGTCCGCGACGATGCGGTCGCCGACGCGCAACGCGGCGGCGGCGGATTGGCGTGCGGATTTCTTCATTGCAACGTCGGGGCTAGACTTGCTTTTCTTCTGCCGTCATTCCCGCTTTCGCGGGAATGACGAATTGGGGTACTCGATGGATTCTACTTCTTCACGCACCACCGCCGCTCCGGCCCACCTCGGCTGGCGCCTGCTCGCCGCGGCATACGACCTGTTTCCGCTGCTCGCGCTGTGGTTCTTCGCGACCCTCGGCGCGATCCTGCTCACCGGCGGCAAACTCGACACGCACCGCCTCGCGCACAAGCTGCTCGTGCAGGCGCTCGTGCTCGCGGCGAGCGGCGCCTATTTCGTCGTCTCGTGGCTGCGCGGCGGCCAGACCGTCGGCATGAAGCCCTGGCGACTGCGCGTGGTCGGCGCCGGCGGCGATGCGCCCGACCTGCGTCGCGCACTGCTGCGCTTCGCCGTCGCGCTGGTCTCGCTCGGCGCACTCGGCGCGGGTTTTCTCTGGTGCCTCGTCGACCGCGAGCGGCGCGCGTGGCACGACATCGCGGCGGGTACGCTGCTGGTGCGGCTGGAGAAGTGAGGCGCGTCCTCACGCGTTCCTGCGGAAATACACGAACGCCGCCGCGGCGAGCAGCAGCGACGGCAGCGCGTTCACCACGGCGAGGTTGAAATTGTATACCGCGCCCATGCTGACCACGGATTTCTGGAAGAAGTAGTAGCTGATCGCGAGCGCCATGCCCATGAACAGGCGCTTGCCGAGGCCGCCCGTGCGCAGCGAGCCGAACGCGAACGGCACCGCGCAGAACGCGAGCACGAGCACGTTGAGCGGATAGAAGATGCGGCCCCAGTAGGCGACCTTGTACGTGCCCGCGTCCTGGCGGTTGCGGTTCATGTAGTCGATGTTGCGCGAGAGGTCGGCCATCGACAGGTATTCGGGATGGATCATCGACACGGCGAGCACGTTCGGGTCGAGTTGCGACTTCCATTGCGCGGTCTGTTCGACCTTGCTCGTCGCCGAGCGCCGGGCGAACTCGGTGCGGCGCACGTCGTGCAGCGTCCACTCGCCGCTGGCGTGCGTCGCCGTCTTCGCGATCGACAGCGCGGAGAGCTGGCCGGCCGGGGTGAACTCGAACACGCGCACCTCGGACAGCTCGATGGCCGGCGTGCCGTCATGTCCGCGGCGCGTGCGCCCGCGCTTGGCGTTGATCACCGTCTCGCCGTCGCGCGCCCACAGCGCGCCGCCCTTGCCGATCGTCACGTCGCGGTTCTTCGCGGTCAGCGCGAGCGCCTCGGCCTTCTGCTGCGCGCGCGGCGCGATCGCCTCGCCCATGAACGCGACGAACGCGGTCAGCACGGTCAGCGCGAGCACGACCGAAGCGCAGATGCGCAGCTTCGACATGCCGGCGGCGCGCAGCGCGGTCAGCTCGCCGCTCGCGGCGAGCGCGCCCATGCCCATGAGGCCGCCGATCAGGCCTCCGTAGGCGAAGAATTGGTACATGCGCCGCGGCACGGTGAGCAGGATGTAGCTCACCGCCTTGGCCAGGGTGTAGTCGCCAGTGCCGACGTCGTTGATCTCGTTGACGAAGGCCATCATCGCGTCGAGCGCGACGACGACGATCCAGGCGATCAGCACCGCGCCGATCACCGACAGCGCGACGACCTTGTCGACCTTCTTGAAGCGCAGGCGGTGCAGGCCGAGGCGCGAGGCGAACGCGGCGGCCATCATGCCGCTCCCGCCGCGAGCCGCGCTTTCGGAGCCTTCGGTTTCGGCAGTTGCTGGCTGCGCCACAGCAGGTACAACGCGACCAGCAGCACCGGCACGTGCACCCACCACAGGCCGAGCGCGAAGCTCAGCTTGCCGCGGACCAGCTGCTCGCGCGAAATGTTCATGAGCGCGTAATAGATCGACCAGGTCAGGAAAGCGATGATGAGGCCCGCATAGCGCGGCTGGCGCGGGCTCGATTTCGACAACGGCAGCGCGAGCAGGATCAGCACCAGCGTCGATACCGGCGCGGCGAGCCGCCAGTGCAGTTCGGCGCGCTCCACCGGATCGTCGCTGCGCAGCAGTTCCGACGTCGACGCGGCGCGCTTGGCCGCGTCGGCAGTGGCGTCGGGCTCGGAATCGGTGAGCCTTACGTCGTTGCGCTCGTAGCGCAGCAGGCGATAGTTGTCCTGGCCGATGATGCCTTCGACGCGAAAGCCGTCGTTGAGGCGGAGGTAGCGCTCGGCGCCGTTGGCGTCGTGGTACAGCTCGCCGTCCGCGGCGGTGACGACGTTGAGACGCACGGGCAACGGCGCGGCATTCGCATCCGCTTTCGTGCCGCGCGCCGCGCCGGGCTTCGCGTCTGCCGGCGCCGGCTTGTCGGCGACGTCGGTGCGCTCGCTGGCGACGAACATCTTCTTGAACTTCGTGCCGTCCTCGTTCATCGCCTCGACGTACATCACGCCGTCGTTGTTCGGCAGCTCGACGAAACGCCCCGGCTCGAGTCCGGCGATGATCAGCGAACGGTTCGCCTCGAGCACGAGGCTTTGCGAAAGGCGGTCGGAGGCCGGCGCCAGCCAGAACGCGATCAGCGCCATCGTCAGCGCCAGCGGCACCGCAAGCAGTGCCAGCGGCCGCAGCAACCCGGTCACCGGCAGGCCGGACGCGGCGAACACGGCCATTTCGCTTTCGCGATACAGGCGGCCATAGGCCAGTTGCACGCCGATGAACACGGCGAGCGGCGCGAGCAGGGTCAGCGCGCTGACCGTGCGCAGGCCGATCAGCGAGAACAGCAGTTCCGCCGGAATGCGTCCGCGCGCGATCTTGTTGAGCAGATCGGCCACGGTGCCGCCGATGCTGACGAGCAGCAGGATCGCGGTCGCTGCGACGAAGCTGACCGCCAGCTCGCTCGCGAGGTAGCGGTCGATGATGCGCAGGGAGGGGATTCGCATTTGCGGTAAAATGGTTCTCTTATGAGTTTTTGCAAAAGCCAGCGGCACAAGGATGTGCCGCCGAATCAAACACGCAAGTATTTGATTCGGAAAACGTGGCGCGGCTTTGCCGCGTCCGTTTTCTTGCAAACCGCGGCAGGATGCCCGGTTTTGCAACTGACTCTTTGTGCTCGCCGCGGACGCGAGCCGCGCGATTGCACACGGAAACACGTTTACGCAGCCTTAATTGTAGCTTCTGCCCGCCGTCCTCGATACGACGGCCACGGCACACGATGGAAAAGAAATGACCCTTCAATTCACGCTTGCCCAGCAACTCCCCGAAGCCGTCGAAACGCCTTGTGTCGTCGTCGGCCTGTTCGACGGCCAGTTTTCCGCCGCGGCGAAACGCATCGACGATGCCGCGGGCGGCGCGCTGACGCGGCTGCTCGAATCGAACGACCTCTCCGGCAAAAGCGGCGCGACGCAAGTCTTGTTCGCCCTTCCTGGCGTCAAGACGGTGCGCGTGCTGGCAGTCGGCCTGGGCGATGCGAAGAAATTCGATGCCGCGCGCTACGCCAAGGCCTGCGGCGACGCGACACGCGCCCTGAAGGGTCTGCCGATCGACAGCGCCGTGTCGTATCTGAGCGAACTCGATGTGCCCGGCAGGGATCCGGCCTGGAAACTGCGCACGGCCGCCCTCGCCAGCGACGCTCAGGCGTACAAGTACACGACCACGTTCAAGCCGCGCGAGAAGGCGAAGACGCCCGAATTGCACACCCTCGCCTACGCCGCGCCGGCCGGCACCGATGCGAGCGCGCTCGACCAGGCCACCGCGATCGCCAAGGGCGTGCGCTTCGCGCGCCAACTCGGCAACCTGCCGCCGAACATCTGCACGCCGGCCTATCTCGCCGGCGAAGCGCACCAGCTCGCCAAGGATCATCCAGGCGTCGTCTGCGAGGTGCTCGAGGAAGAAGCGATGTACAAGCTCGGCATGGGCGCCCTGCTCGGCGTCGCCCAAGGCTCGGCGAACAAGCCGCGCCTGATCGCGCTCGAATGGAAGGGCGGCGCGGCGGATGAAAAGCCTTACGCGCTCGTCGGCAAGGGCGTCACCTTCGACACCGGCGGCATCTCGATCAAGCCGAGCGCCGGCATGGAAGAGATGAAGTTCGACATGTGCGGCGCGGCCGGCGTGCTCGGCGCGTTCCTCGCCGCGGTCGAACTCAAGCTCAAGCTCAACCTCGTCTGCGTCGTGCCCGCGGTCGAGAACATGCCCGGGGGCAACGCGCAGCGACCGAGCGACGTGGTCACGACGATGTCGGGCCAGACCGTCGAAGTGCTCAACACCGACGCCGAGGGCCGCCTGATCCTGTGCGATGCGCTGACCTGGGTGCAGAAGTACAAACCGCAGGTCATCATCGACGTGGCGACGCTGACCGGCGCCTGCGTCGTCGCGCTCGGCAAGCATGCGAGCGGCCTGATGACGCAGGACGATGCGCTCGCCGACGAACTTCTCAAAGCCGGCAACGCCACGCTCGACCGCGCCTGGCGCCTGCCGCTCTGGGACGACTATCAAAGCCAGCTCGAAACCGGCTACGCCGACATCGCCAACATCGGCGGCAAGTACGCGGGCGCGATCACCGCCGGCTGCTTCCTCTCGCGCTTCGCTGAGGGCTTCCGCTGGGCGCACCTCGACATCGCCGGCAGCGCGTGGGACGAAGGCCGCAAGGGCTCCGCGACGGGAAGACCGGTGCCGCTGCTCGTGGAGTATCTGCTCGACCGCTGCGCATGAGCGAAGCAGCGCCGGATTTCTACTCTCGGAAGCAGGCAGCGCTGATAGCTCTGCTTGGCGTTTCCCTCGTGCTTGGGATCGTCGAGGCTGCATTGCTGCCCGCACTTGGGGAAAAAATGTTCGCGCTGCAGGTCTGTGGCAGCGCGATCATGCTGCTGATCGGTTTCTACTGGCTGCACATCGACTCGCGGCATCTTGGTATCCGCCGACCGACATGGCTGAATCTCGGCATCGTACTGATCGCGATCGCGTTCGTACCGTATTATCTCTACAAGACCCGCGCCATCGGACAATGCGGTAAGGCGATCGGTGCTTTCTTCGGACTCGTGATTGCCTGCGCATTCTTGTCGACGATCGGCGCTTTGTTGAGCATGTCGCTACAAGGCTCGGGAACATAAGCGATGCCTCGCGCCGACTTCTACCTGATCGCCAAACCGCGTTTCCGCGACGACCCGCTGCTGCTCGTCTGCGAACTCGCCAGGCGCGCGTTCGAGTCGGGGCAGCCGGCGCTGATCCTCGCGCGCTCGGCCGACCAGGCCGACGCGATCGACGAGAAGCTCTGGGAATTCGACGAGCAGGCTTTCATCCCGCACCAGCTCGCCGGCGACGACGACGACGCGATCACGCCGGTGCTGATCGTCGCGCCCGGCGTCGAAACGCCGGACCGCGCGCTCGTGATCAACCTGCGCGACGAGTGTGCGCCGGGCCTGTTCGAGCGCGTGCTCGAAGTCGTGCCCGCGGACGAAGCGCAGCGCCTCGGCTCGCGCGAGCGTTGGAAGACCTACAAGGCTGCCGGCTTCGAAGTAAGCAAGCACGACATGTAGGCCTCGCCGGCGCGCACCGGAATTCCGAACTGGAATGCCGTCGGACGTCCACTGCGCTTGACACGCGCCGGTCAAAACGTTATCAATTTGTCAAATTTTTTTGACATGTCGAATTTCGGCGACCGGCGTTCCATGCCCTCCGGTCACCGATTTCGCCAGCTCGCCTCGACCTGCAGCAACGGCAGGATGCCGCCATCCGCCCACTCCACTCCCCCGGGAACATTCGATGAACACGCAGTCCGCCGCTTCTTCCGCCTGCCGATCTTCTGCGCCGCGTCCGACACGCAACAAGATCGCCCATGCCGTCTTCTGCGCGCTCAGCGCGCTCGCTTTCGGTTCAGTGCATGCCGCCGACTCCGCCGCAACCGAGGCGGACCCGCAGGCCAAGCCGACCGACACAAGCGCCGGGACCGATTCCACTTCGCTCGAGACGGTGACGGTCACCGCAAACAAGCGCGCCGAGTCGCTGCAGAAGGTGGCGATGAGCATCTCCGCGATCGACGGCAAGGACATGACCAATGCCGGCTCGCAGAACTTCACCGACCTGATCTCGAGCGTGCCGAGCCTCGGCATCTTCAAGACCGGCTCGGGCCGTTCGCAGATCATCATGCGCGGCGTCAACGCGGGCAATTCCTCGGAGGACGACCCGCAGACGCAGGAGACGGTCGGCCTCTACGTCGACGACGCGCCGGTCGCGATCAACGGCTTCAATCCGGAGTTCGGCCTGTTCGACCTCGAACGCGTCGAGGTGCTGCGCGGCCCGCAGGGCACGCTGTACGGCGCCGGCGCGATGGCCGGCGCGATCCGCCTGGTCACGCGCAAGCCGCTGCTCGACACGGTCGAAGGTAGCGTCGAGACCTCGGTCGCCGACATCGACCACGGCGGCACGAGCTACGACATGCGCGGCGTGATCAACGTGCCGCTGGTCAAGGACGTGGCCGGCTTGCGCGTGTCGATGTACGACGACCGCAACGGCGGCTTCATCAAGAACACCACGACCGACGAGAACAACATCAACCGTGCCGACGCGGTCGGCGGCCGCGTCGCGCTGCGCGTGCTGCCGACCGACAGCCTCACCGTCGACCTGTCGATCTGGGCGCACGACCAGAACGACCACGGCCGCGGCCTCGACGAGACCGGCAACTACACGCGCGCCTACCAGTCGCCGGAGAATTCGAACGAGGACTACACGCTCTCCAACCTCACCCTGACCCAGACGCTGGGCTGGGGCAGCGTCGTTTCCTCGACGTCGTATTTCGCGATGAACATGCTCAACCGCTGGAACCTCGACAAGATCTATTCGTCGACCTATCCGGCACTGGGTCTTTCCGCGGACGGCCCGATGGCGTCGCTGGCCGATGAAACGCATCTCAACGACTTCACCCAGGAAGTGCGCGCGGTCTCGAACGACGACGGCGTGCTCAAGTGGCTGCTCGGCGCCTACTACCACAAGCGCAATCGCGGTTACGTCAACGCTTTTCCCGATCCGGGCTGGGATGCCTACACCGGCTTGCCGAGCGCGGACTTCGGCGCGCCGACCGACTACGCGTTCTGGGGCATCCAGAACGTGCACATCGAGGAAGCCGCGCTGTTCGGCGAGGGCACGTACAAGCTCGGCAATTTCGCCTTGACCGCTGGCCTGCGCGCGTTCGACTGGAAGGAGCGCCACTGGCAGTACCAGTCCGGCTTCTTCAACGGCGGCGCAACCTCGAACGGCATGCAGCATTCGAAGGAGAACGGCGTCAACCCGAAGGTCAACGTCGCCTACACGGTCGACGACAACAACGAGGTCTACGCGCAGGCGGCGAAGGGTTTCCGCTACGGCGGCGTCAACCAGGTGATCCCGATGAACCTGTGCGGCGCCGAGCTCGAGGCCGACGGTCTGCATCCGTCGACCGACTACGGCTCGGACGATCTGTGGAACTACGAGATCGGCAACAAGTCGAGCTTGTTCGACAACCACTTCACGCTGAACGGCAGCCTGTACCTGATCAAGTGGAACAACGTGCAGGTGCGCCGCGGCCTCAACTGCGGCGTCAACTACGTCGAGAACGCGGCCGGCCTGACCAGCAAGGGCGCGGAACTCGAACTCGCCTGGCGGCCGATCGAAAACCTGAAGGTCACCGCGGGCGGCTCGTACACGCATTCCACGATCGATGCGGACACGCCCGAACTGCCGGCGCTCAAGGGCGAGTTCGCGCCGTTCGTGCCGAAGACCTCGTTCAACGCCACGGCCGAGTATACTTTCCCGCTCGGCGCGGACATGCACGGCTTCCTCTGGGGCGGCTGGAACTACGTCGGCAAGCGCGTCACCCAGTTCGATCCGGCCAATCCGCTCTATCGTGTGATGGATGCCTACGACACGCTCAACGTGCGCGCCGGCGTGCAGTGGAGTTCGATGGAAGCTTCGGTGTTCGTGCAGAACCTCAACAACAGCGACGGCGTGATCCGCCAGGTCTCGGCCACGCCGTTCTATCCGGACGGCGCCTACCGGGTGCAGCCGCGCACGATCGGCGCGTCGCTGCGTTACTGGTTCTGATCGGAAAAAGCCCCTCTCCCGCCGGGTCGAAGTCGGCGGCAGCCGACTGAGGGTGAGGCAGGATGCCGAACGGGGTGCGGGCTGGGGTGAGGGTTCGGGCATCTCACAGCGTTACGCCGAGACCGAACCCTCATCCGCCCCTTCGGGGCATCTTCTCCCGATGGGAGAAGGGAACAGCAAGCTGACTCAATGCTCGAGAGGTAACGACATGAAGGCGGACACGCAGCAACAAGACCTTTCCCTGACGCGCGCTGCGTCGCTTTGCGCGCTCGGCTTGGCTACGATGCTCGCCGCATCCCTCCACGCCAAACCGCCCGTGACCGCAGCAAAACCCGTTTCCGCACCGACCACCGCCGCCGTGCTCGCCGCGGCCAAGCCGGGCGACTGGCGTGCGCTCGATCCGCAGAACACGCTTTATCTCGAACTTTCGGGTGGCCGCGTCGTCATCGAATTGGCGCCCGCGTTCGCACCGAACCATATCGCCAATATCAAGGCGCTGGCGCGCGAGAAGTACTACGACGGCCTCGCGATCGTGCGCGCGCAGGACAACTACGTCGTGCAGATGAATGATCCCGACTACGAGAACGAGGCGGCGCGCAAGCCGATCAAGACGGCCAAGCGCAGCCTGCCGCCCGAGTTCACCGTCGCCTGGGACGCGAAGATTCCGTTCACGCGCCTGCCCGACCCGGACGGCTACGCACCCGAAACCGGCTTCTCCGACGGTTTCGCTGCGGCGCGCGACATGAAGGCGCAGCGCACTTGGCTGACGCACTGCTACGGCACGGTCGGCGTCGGCCGCCTCAACCCGGTCGATTCGGGCGGCGGTCCGGAACTCTACGTCGTCATCGGCACGCCGCCGCGCCAGCTCGACCGCAACGTCACCGTCGTCGGCCGCGTCGTCAAGGGCATCGAGCTGCTGTCGACGCTGCCGCGCGGCACCGGGCCCTACAGCCTGTACGAGAAGCCCGAGCAGCGCGCGCCGATCCAGCGCATCCGCGTCGCCGCCGACGTGCCAGAAAACGAACGCGTGGCGCTCGAAGTGCTGCGCACCGACACGCCAACCTTCGAGGCCTACGTCGAATCGCGCCGCAACCATCGCGAAGAATGGTACGCGGTGGCGGCGGGACACATCGACGTCTGCAACGTCGAGGTACCCGTGCGCGCTGCGCCAGGCGCACGCTGAATGCGCCGGAATCGCGTGTCCGCGAATCCGGCGTTGATACAACCCGTTACAACCAGCAGGACTAGAATCCGTGTCGCGTTCCCTCGTGTTCGCGGGCGCAGAAAAGAAAAAGGAACACCCGTCAGGGAACAGGGGGAGGCGAATATGAGCACGGCAGCATCGCGAAAAAGAAAGCCGGGCATCGGCATGGGCGCGCGTATCCAGCATCGGCGCAAGCAGCTCGGCCTGACCCTGAGCGAGCTCGGCGCGCGCGCGGGGCTGTCCGCGCCGTTCCTGTCGCAGGCCGAACGCAACCAGACCGTGCCGTCGATCATGTCGCTGATGGCGCTGGCCAAGGCGCTCAAGGTCGACCTGCAGTACTTTCTCGAAAGCCCGACCGAACGCAGCATCGTCTGCCGCGCCAAGGAACGCCCGTGCATCCGCATCAATTCGCCGGTCGCGTTCTACGATCTTTCCTCGAGCCTGATCCATCGCATGATGGACGCGATCCTCATGGAGATCCCGCCCGGCCACGCCTTCCCGACCGACCAGCGCGACGGCGAGGAATTCGTCATGGTGCTCAAGGGCCGCATCCATGCGCGCGTCGGCGACATCGAGACCGTGCTCGGCCCCGGCGACAGCATGCATTTCAATTCGCAGTCGCCGCACTCCTCGCGCAACGAAACCTGCTCCACTGTCACGCTGCTTTATATCGGCACGCCGAGCGTGATGGGTGAAGAGCCGCGTGGCAAGAGCTGACGGCCTCGCGCTTAGCGCCGCGCGGCGCGCGCGGCTACAATGACGGATCCTTTCCTCTTTTGCGCCCGTGTTCCGCGCGGGCCAGGCAACGTCGTCATGGAAAAAAGTTTCGAACCCCGGGACATCGAATCGAAGTGGTACGCCGCCTGGGAAGCCGCGGGCGACTTCAAGCCGCGCGGCGACGGCGCGCCGTACTGCATCCTGCTGCCGCCGCCGAACGTGACCGGCACGCTGCACATGGGCCATGCGTTCCAGCAGACGATCATGGACGCGCTGACGCGCTACCACCGCATGCGCGGCTTCCGCACGCTGTGGCAGGGCGGCACCGACCACGCCGGCATCGCGACGCAGAAGATCGTCGAGAACCAGCTCGCGGCGAACGGCCAGTCGCGCCACGACCTCGGCCGCGAGAAGTTCGTCGAGCGCGTGTGGGAATGGAAGCAGCAATCCGGCTCCACGATCACGAACCAGATGCGCCGCCTCGGCGCGTCGGTCGACTGGTCGCGCGAGCGCTTCACGATGGATCCGGGCCTGTCTGCCGCGGTCAGGCGCGTGTTCGTGCAGTGGTACCGCGATGGCCTTCTCTACCGCGGCCGCCGCCTAGTCAATTGGGACCCGGTGCTGATGACGGCCGTGTCCGATCTCGAAGTGAACAACGAGGAGAAGGACGGCTCGCTGTGGTCGATCCGCTATCCCGCGAGCGACGGCGGCGATGGCCTCGTCGTCGCGACGACACGCCCGGAAACGATGCTCGGCGACGTCGCCGTCGCGGTGCATCCGCAGGACGAGCGCTACCGATCGCTGATCGGCAAGACGCTCAGGTTGCCGCTGACCGATCGCGAAATTCCGGTCATCGCCGACGACTACGTCGATCGCGAATTCGGCACCGGCTGCGTCAAGACCACGCCGGCGCACGACTTCAACGACTGGCAGATCGGCGCGCGCCACAAACTCACGCCGATCACGATCCTCACGCTCGATGCGAAGATAAACGACAACGCGCCAAAAAAATATCGCGGCATGGATCGCTTCGCCGCGCGCAAAGCCGTGCTCGCAGATCTGGAAGCCGCGGGCCTGCTCGTCGAAACGAAGAAGCACAAGCTGCAGGTGCCGGTCAGCCAGCGCACCGACGCGATCATCGAGCCGATGCTGACCGACCAGTGGTTTCTCGACCTCACGAGCGACACGCGCGTCGACGGCAAGCCCGGCCCGGGCGGGCGCAAGGCGATCACCGAGCCCGCGCTCGCCGCGGTGCGCGACGGCGAGATCAAGTTCGTGCCAGAGAACTGGTCGACGACGTACAACCAGTGGCTCGAGAACATCCAGGACTGGTGCGTCAGCCGCCAGCTCTGGTGGGGCCACCAGATTCCGGCCTGGTACGACGAGGCCGGCAACATCTTCGTCGGCGAGGACGAGGCCGATTTGCTTGCGCACTATCCGGAGTTGCGCGGTGAAGACGGCGGGTTGAAACCCGCCCTACGGCAGGACGAGGACGTGCTCGACACCTGGTTCTCCTCCGCGCTGTGGCCGTTCTCGACGCTGGGCTGGCCGTCGGACGCGCCGGTCAAGAACGAGCGCGGCGAGATCGTCGCGGACTGGCCGCAGGATCAGGCGTTCCTGCCGAGCGCGGTGCTCGTCACCGGCTTCGACATCATCTTCTTCTGGGTCGCGCGCATGGTCATGGCGACGCAGTACTTCACCGGCAAGGTGCCGTTCCGCGAGGTCTACATCAACGCGATCGTGCGCGACGCCGAAGGCCAGAAGATGTCGAAGTCGAAGGGCAACACGATCGACCCGCTCGACCTGATCGACGGCATCGATCTCGACTCGCTGGTGAAGAAGTCGACCGCGTCGCTGCTGATTCCGCAAGTGCGCGAAAAGGTCGAAAAGCGCATCCGCAAGGACTATCCCGACGGCATCGCCGCGGTCGGCACCGACGCGCTGCGCTTCACCTTCGCCGCGCTCGCCACCTACGGCCGCACGATCAACTTCGACCTCAAGCGCGCCGAGGGCTACAAGGCGTTCTGCAACAAGCTGTGGAACGCGGCGCGCTTCGTGCTGATGAATACCTCTGCTTCCCTTCCCCCGCCGGGGGAAGGTGTCGCGGCAGCGACGGATGAGGGAAAAGCTTCTCACTCTGCCACGGCGTCGCAAAGTGCAATGCCTTTCCCTCATCCGCCTTCGGCACCTTCTCCCGACGGGAGAAGGGAAGCAAAGACGGAAGCGGAGCGCTGGATCCTCGCGCGCCTGCGCGCGATGCTGGCCGAAGTCGAGACGCAGATGAAGCTCTACCGCTTCGACCTCGTCGCGCAGGCGCTGTACGAATTCGTCTGGAACGAATACTGCGACTGGTTCGTCGAACTGGCCAAGCCGGCGCTCAATGGCGGCGACAAGGCCGCCGCGGAATCGACGCGCCACACCTTGCTTTCCGTGCTCGAAGCCGCACTGCGCGCGCTGCATCCGATTACGCCGTTCATCACGGAAGAAATTTATCAATCGGTCGCGCCGTTGCTCGGCTTGAAGGAAGCGAGCATCACACAGCGCCCCTATCCACGGGCGGATGAACTGCCCGTTGACGACGCGGTGGCGAGCGCCGACATCGAATGGCTGCGCACCGTGCTCTCGCAGATTCGCCGCATCCGCAGCGAGATGAACATCGCGCCGGGCAAGGCGATCGCGCTGCTCTATGCGAACGGCAGCGCGATCGATCGCGGGCGCGCGGAGAAATTCAGCACGCAGATCGCCTTTCTCGCCAAGGCCGAGTCGCAGCGCTGGCTCGCCGCGGGCGAAACCGAGCCGGCCGCCGCCGCCGCGATCGTCGGCGAGATGACGCTGCTGATTCCGCTCGCCGGCCTGATCGATCTTTCCGCGGAGAAGGCGCGTCTCGAAAAGGAGATCAAGCGACTCGACGGCGAACTGGCGAAGTCGAGCGCCAAGCTCGCCAACTTCGGCGACAAGACGCCCGCGGCCGTGGTCGAACAGGAGAAGAAGCGCGTCGCCGATTTCGCCGCCGCACTCGATGGCCTGCGTGCGCAATTCGCCAAGCTCTGAGCGGCTTACGGATTGTCGATCTGCGCGGAGCGCCCCCTGCGGCCGCTCGCATCGAACGCCGCCACGCGCAGGCTGCCGCGTTCTCGTAGCGGCCCGCTCACGACCGGACTGCCCGCATCGGGTTCGCCGCCGTCGCTGCGGTAGCGCAGCGTGAAGCCCGGAATCTGCATGTTCGCCTGCACCTCGTCGCCGACGCGCTTCAAGCCGGGCAGCGGAATGCGACAAGCGACGTCGGCGTGCTCCGCGACGAGGCGCGGCAGCATACGCTTGCCGACTTCGTTGACGAACACCGACCACGCCGCCGCGTGCGCGCTCGCCGCGCGCGCGGGATCGGCCTCGCGCGTCCATGCGGGATCGGCCGCCCAGCCGAGTTCGGCCGCGCCGAGCAGGCGCGGCATCACGAGGTAATCGATGCGCGCGGGATCGCGCAGGTTTTCGCCGAACAACGCCATCTCGACGCCGCGCACGTGCCGCTGGCCGTACTCGGTCAGGCCGTCGCGGCCCGCCACCAGCGTCGCATCGGTCGCGCTCTTGCGCGTGAAGTCGAACGGGATGAAGTCGTAGACGCCGTCGAGGTCGACGTAGGCGGCCCAATTCATGCCGGGCTCTGCGGGATCCTGGCTGTAGGCCATGTCGGCATAGAGGTTGGTCGCCGGCGAGAGCACCACGTCGTAGCCCGCGTTCGCGAGCCGGTAGGCCAGGTCCTCGGCGCCGCGGGTGTCGTTCCAGACCTGCAGCGTGAAGCCGCGCTGCACGAACGCGGGATTCGGGATCAACACCGACTTGCCGCGCAGCGCGGTGCGTCGTGCGCCGAGTTCCTCCCAACCGGTTGCGGCGATGCCGTGCGCGCGCAGGATGCGGTCGACGCGATCGTAGAAAACGTCCCAGACCTGCGCGGTCGAATCCAGATGCTCGCGCTGCATCAATTGACGCACGGCGGGGGAATGGTCCCATGCCCCGGCCGGCACCTCGTCGCCACCGACGTGCAGCGTGGCGAGCGGCACGCCCGCCTGCGCGTGCATCGCGACGAGGTCGGCGACGACGCGCTCGATGAAGGCGTAGGTCGATTCCAGTCCGGGGTCCATCACGTTGTCGGCATACAACTGCGCCGAGTGGTAGGTGGACTGGTCGCCCGGATCGGCGAGCAACAGCGCGTTCGCGTCGGCGCCGCCCGCCTGCGCGATGCGGCGCGCGCGAAACGCCATCGCCTTGATCGCGGCGCGCGCATGGCCCGGCATCTCGATTTCCGGGATCACCTCGATGTGGCGCGCGGCGGCGTAGCGCAGGATTTCGATGTAGTCGGCGCGCGTGTAATGGCCGCTGCCGTACGCATCGTCGACGTCGGGGCCGGAACCGAACGCGGGAAACAGGTGCTCGGCCTCGTCGGTCGTGTGTCCGCGCCGCGCACCGAACGAGGTCAGTTCGGGCAGGCCGGCGATCTCCAGCCGCCAGCCCTCGTCGTCGGTCAGGTGGAAATGGAACGTATTGAGCTTGTAGCGCGCCATCAGGTCGAGCAGCCGGAAGACGGTCTGCTTGCCCTGGAAATTGCGCGCCACGTCGAGCATGAACCCGCGCCAGGCGAAGCGCGGCGCATCGACGAGCGTGATCGCTTCCAGCGCGACGGGGTCGCCGCGCCTGAATTGCAGCGGCAGCAGGTCGCGCAGCGACTGCACGCCGCGGGCCACGCCCGCGGCGGTGTTGCCGGTGATGCGCACGCCTTGCCTGCGATCGACCGTCAACTCGTAGGCTTCCGCCGACGTCTCGCCGGCCACCGTACCGACGCGCAGCGCCAGCCCCGGTTCCCTGGCGCCCCCGTGCGCGTCCGCGGCGAAGTACGGCGCGAGCAGCACGCGCGCCTGTTCCGCTTCGTTCGCCGACGCCGCATCCGCATCGATGCGCGGCGCCGCGGACCAGACCAGCCGACCCTTGCCGCGCACGAACCGGCGTGGCGTCGGGAATACCGGCGGCAGATCGCCTTCCGGCACGTCGGCGACGAGGCGGTTGCGCTCGAAGATTTCGCCGGGCGTCGCCGGCGGCGAACGATCGCTCGCGTTCGTATCGACCTGATCGGCCAGCTTCGGCAACACGATACGGTAATCGACGATGGGATGGCCGACCTCGGCCGCCGCATCGCTGACGAAATACGGCGCTTTCGGCGCCTTGTCCGCGTTGAACAGCACGGCCGGATGGATCAGACCAAGGTGCACGCTCTCGCCCGGCGCCAGCGCCTTGAAGCCGGCCTCCGGTCGCAACCGGAACAGGCCGCCGTTGACGCGCTCGATGTCGACGTGGCCGCGCGCCTTGCCCGTTTCCACGTCGGCCAGGCAATCGAAGTAGATCGCCCAGCCGGCGGCCGGCAGCGGCTTCGCATCGCGATTGGTCAACACGAACTCGGCTTCGCTGCGGCGCTCCGCGCCATCGTCCGCAACGCCGATCCTCACCGTCTCCCACTGCAGTTGCAGCGGCGCCGGTTCTGCGCCGGCGAACGCGATCGCGTTTTGCAACAGCAGCGCCGCCGCGAAAGCGCATCGCGCGGACCGTCGATCCAGACTCATGCGTGGCCGTTTCATCGCTCTCCCCGGAAACCTTGCGCGACAACGGGCCGCGGCGTCGTTCCAAGCGCAGGATGGCCGAACGATGACAACGTTGTCAACCTCTGTCGCATCGCAACCTCCGACGCATGGCGAGCGGCCCGAACGGCGCACTGCAGGTGCAGTTTGCGATCCGGCTTGTGCGGGAGTTACGAGCAAGCGCCTTTGCGGAAATGACAAGCGAAGTCAGTCCTCCGGCGGCAACAACTCCATCGCCATCACGATCGCGTCCTCGCGGCCGTGCTTCGCCAGATAGTAATTCGGCCGCGTCGCGATCTCGTTGAACCCGAGGGTGGGATAGAGCGCGAGCGCGGCGCGATTCGATGGACGCACTTCGAGGAAGATACGCTGCACGCGATGCCAGCGCGCCAGCTCGATCATGCGCTTGACGAGGTGCCGGCCATGGCCGCGGCCCTGGTGCGCGGGCGCGATGCAGGCGTTGAGCAGGTGCGCCTCGCCCGCCGCGACCGAGAGGATGCCGTAACCGACGATCTCCGCGCCGTGCTGCAGCACCCAGCATTCGTAGCCGGCGCGCAGGCAGTCGCGGAAGATGCCGTGCGTCCACGGGAATTCGTAGGCGGCCGCCTCGAGCGCGGCGACGGTATCGAGATCGTCGGCGCGCATCGCGCGCATCTGCGGCCGCGGTTCGGCGAGGATGGCGACCATCGCGCTATTCCGCCGATCCTGTGCGCAACCGGCGCGCGAGGGGTTTCAGCGTCTGCCACAGCGCGCGCTTGCCGGCGGCGTCGCCGGGCAACCGGGCGGCATCGGCCGTCACCGCGATCGTCGCCGTATTTTGCTGCATCGTGGACAATTGCGCTCCCAGCGAGCGCGCCATCGCCGCGCCGAACACGAGATACGCGGGCGCATCCGCGGCGGCCGCGAGTTCGTCGTTCGCATCGGCTTCGAGCCAGTCGATCGCGTCGGCGGAGATGCCGAGCGCCTGCGGCAGATGCCGGAACAGGCGCGCAAGCCGCGCGTCTGCGCGAACGCCGTGCGCGCAGACGACGGCCAGCCGCGGCGATGCCGCGCCCGTCGCGGCGACAGACGGCGAAGAGGCGCCAGACGCCGCGCGCGTGCGCAAGACGTAGACGTCGACGCCCATCGCTTCGAGCAGATCGAGGCGCGTCGCGTCGATCATGGCTTGCCGCCCGCGAGCACGACGAAGTCGCCCTGGAATTTCGCGAACGTCTCGTCGACCGCCGCGCCGAACGCCTGCGCGGTCGCGGCCATCGTGTCGCCGGCGGCCGCGGCCTCGGCGCGATAGCTGCGTTCGAGCAGCGGTTCGCCGGAATCCTGCTCGACGCGCATCTCGAACTCCACCTGCGCGACGACGCCCTGCGCCTGCGGCACGCGCTCGTAATGCAGGATGCGCCCCTGCACGCGCAGCGCCTGCACGCTCGCCGGCAGGCGGTCGGTGACGAGCGGCGCGACGCCGGCATCGCGCAGGCGGTTGGTCAGGCGTTCCTGCAGGCCGCGCGCGGGCGGATCGCTCCACAATTGATAGTGATACGCGCGCAGCGCGCCGGCGTCGGGCGCGGTCGCGTAGAGCACGGCCTGTTCGGCATAGACGCCCTCGGCGCGGAACGTGGCCACTTCGATCGGCAGCACCGACAACGGTTTCGCCAGGCGCGGCACCGGCGCCGCGGGCGGCAGGCGAAAGTACGTGACGTCCGGAACGGTCGGAGGCGAACACGCCGACAAAGCCAGTGCGGCGACGGCGGCCGCGAGCAATCGCAGGTACATCATTTCGGCTCCTCGTCGACCTTGTCCGGCTTCGGCGCGATCAGCAGGCGGTTCGGGCTCATGCGCACCTCGCGCGAGAACTCGTTTAAGTTGCGCGCGGCGACGGCGAGGTTCTGCGTGATCGAATCGATGCGCTCGGACAGCGAGGCGAGGATGCCGCGCAGGTCGTCGACCGAATCGCGCACGCCGGGACGGTTCTCGCGGATCACCTGGTCGATTTGGTTGACCGCGCTGTCGAGCTTGGCCTGGGTCGCGCGCAGATCGTGCGACAACGCCTGCACGTTGCCGAGGATGGCGCCGATCGCCGCGCGGTTCTGCGGCTTGAGCAGGTCATCGACCGAGGCCGACGCGGAGTTGAGCCGCTGCAGCAGCTGGCGCGACTGGGCGACGATCTCGGGCGTGTTCTGGTCGAGCGTGCTCGCGATCGAGTCGACGTGCGTGGTCAGCGTCTTCACCAGCGGCGACACCTGGTTGCGCGCGAGGTCGCCGAGCTGCACCGCGAGCGCGTTCATCGACGAGAACAGGTCCGCGTTCTCGACGCCGGCCAGTTCGCCACCCGGCTTGGCCATGTCCGCGCTCGCGCCCTCGCTGATGCCGACGGCGACGTCGGCGAGCAGACCGCTCGAGGTCAGGCGCGCGACCGAGTCCTTCGGGATGGCCCAGTCGCGGCGCACGGCCAGCGTGACCCTGTAGCGCGTCTCGATCTTGCCGTCCCTGGGCGCGCGCTCGGGATCGATCGCCGCCACCTGGCCGATGCGAAAGCCCTCGTAGAACACCGGCGCGCCGTCGCGCAGGCCGGTGACGTTGCGGTAGCGCGCGACGTAATCGGTGCTGGCGCCGCCGCGTCCGGTGATCGCGGCGAGCGCGAGCAGCAGCACGATGGCGGCGGCGGCAACGACGGCGCCGACCAGCACGTAGTTGATGTTGTCGCGTTTCACGCGTGCTCCGAGGCCGCGGCGGCATCGGCGCCGCGTGTCGAAATCATACACGGCCGCCGGCCGCCGGCGAGCGCCCGGAGCCTCGCCGCATGCTCCAGCGCGGCTCAAAGCGGTGCCGCGTGCTCCTCGGTGAGCCGGCGCAGGTAGGCGTCGGCGTCGATCGGCGTTTCGCGCGGCCGGCGGTTGAGCAGGTCCTGGATGCGCTCGTTGTCGGCGCGGCGCACCGCATCGACCGTATCGGTCATGAGGATCTCGCCCTGGTCGAGAACGGTGATCGTGTCGGCGATCTTGAACGCGCTTTCCAGTTCGTGCGTGACGACGACGATGGTCATGCGCAGCGCGTCGCGCAGGCGCAGGATCAGTTCGTCGAGTTCGGCCGAGACGACCGGATCGAGACCGGCCGAGGGTTCGTCGAAGAACAGCAGCTTGGGGTCCATCACGATCGCACGGGCGAGCGCGGCGCGCTTGATCATGCCGCCGGACAACTGTGCCGGCATCAGGTCCTGGAAACCGCCGAGGTTGACGACCTCGAGCTTGAGGCGCGACATGATGCGGATCGTGTTTTCATCGAGCGCGGTCAGTTCGCGCAGCGGCAGCGCCACGTTGTCGCCGACGCTGAGCGAGGTCAGCAGCGCGCCGCCCTGGAACGACACGCCGATCTGCCGACGCAGCGCGAGCATCTGCGCTTCGCTGGCGCGACCGATATCGACGCCGAGCAGCCGGATCGCGCCGCCGCGCGGCCGGCGCAGCCCGAGCAGATGGCGCAACAGCGTGCTTTTGCCCGAACCCGAACCGCCCATGATCACGCGGATTTCGCCGGCGCGCACGTCGAAGTCCACGCCCTTGAGGATGCGGCGGCGGCCGTACCAGGCTTCGAGCTTTTCGACTTCGATCAAGGGCTGCGACGAAACCATGCGACTGCTCCGTTTTCCGCCGTTCAACGATTGAGGAAGAACGAAAACACCATGTCCGCGACGATGATGTAGCAGATCGACAGCACGACCGCGCGCGTGGTCGCGCGGCCGACGCCTTCGGCGCCGCCGGACACGGAAAAACCGGTGCTGATGCCGATCAGCGAAATCAGCACGGCGAACACGACGGATTTGGCGAGGCCCTGGCCGATGTCGCCCGGCGTCAGCAGCGCGAGCGTCTGCGCGATGTACGCCGTCGGGCTGACGTCGAGCGCGGGCGCGGAGTAGAACGCGGCGCCGAGGATCGCGATCGCGTCGGCGAAGACCGTCAGTACCGGCAGCATGATCGCCATCGCGAACAGCGCCGGCGCGGCGAGGTAGCGCACCGGATCGATGCCGATCACGGCGAGCGCGTCGATTTCCTGCGAAACGCTCATCGAGCCGATGCGCGCGGCCAGTGCCGAGCCCGAACGGCCGGCCACGAGGATGGCCGTGATCAGCGCGCCGAACTCGCGCGTCACCGACTTGGCCACGGCGATGACGACCTGCGACTGCGCGCCGAACTCGCTCAATGCGGCAACGAACTGGATGCCGAGCATGATGCCGATGACGAGTGCGAGCAGCGCCGTGATCGGCAGCGCGTCGACGCCGATCTGGCGCATCTGCGCGAACACCGAGGCGACGCGCACGGGCTGGCCGCGGCGCCAGCCGGTGATCGCAAAGCCGACGCTTTCGCCGAACAGCATCGCGGCGTGGCCGATGCCGGCGAGCGATCTTATCGTCGCGCGGCCGAAGGATTCGAGGATGGCGAGGACTGCGGTCATTTCTCACTCCGTCGTTCCGGCAGGAACTGCCTGAGCAACGAACGAAACGGCTACGCTTCCCGCGCCGCGTCGAGATCGGCGAAGATCGGGAAAACGCGGTCAAGCCGCGCGAGTTGCAGCACCGCCATGACCGCGATGCTCACCGCGACGAGACCGAACTTCTGGTTGCGGCTGCGCGCGCTCTGGAACCCTTCGACCAACGCGGCGATGCCCGACGAATCGATGTAACTGACTTCGGACAGTTCCACGCCGACCTTGCCCGTATCGCCGAGCGCGTCGAGGATCGCACGCCGCACCTGTTGCGACCAGGACAGGTCCACCTCGCCGCGCAAGCGCACGACGGCGTAGTCGTCCAGGATTTCGATGACGCATTCGTTGTCGTTGTCGCTCACTCGTCGTTCTCCGTCCTCGCCGCCAGGCGCTTGCGCATGAGCAGCCGGTTGCCGCGTCCGCCCGGCAGCGCCTCGACGCACCAGGAATCCATCGTCGCGTCGATGAAAGCGACGCCGAGGCCGCCGCTGCGGCATTCCGAGAGGTCGCGCGGCCTGATCCGCGCGGGATCCACGCACGGCGCCTCGTCGCGCAGCTCGAAGCCGAGCATATCGCGCTCGCGCGTCACGCGCAGGGCGATGGCGCCGGCGGTGGCGCCGCAATAGGCGTGACGCATGATGTTCGTGCACGCCTCGTCGACGACGAGGACGAGGCGGTCGCGCAACGCGGGCGCCACGTCTTCGGCGTCGAGCGCGTTGCGCAACCGGGCGCGCACGCGGCGCATCTCGCACGGGTCGGCGGGAAAATCCAGCGCGATCAGTTCGCGTACCTCGCTGCCGCACGGCTCCTGCAACAGCAACAGCGTGGTGTCGTCGACGAGCCGGCGCCGCTTCAGTTCGCCGATCAGCGCGCGCAGGCGCGGCTCGGGCGCGAGCGGCGCATGCCGGCGGATCAGTTCGCGCACGCCGTCGGTGCCGAGGCGCGCGCGCGGGCCGTCGCGCACGTCGATGGCGCCGTCGGAGAACAGATACAGCGCCGCGGCACCGAGATCGATCGTGCGCTCGGCGTACTCCGCGTCGGCGAGTATGCCGAGTGGCGGGCCGTCGGCGGGCAGTTCCTCGAACCGCGTGCCGCGATCGAGCTGGGCCGGCGGAAAGCCCGCATTGGCGATGACCGCTTTGCGCGAGGCGCGGTCGTAGATGCCGACCGCGGCACAGACGAAGCGGCCGTTGCGCAGCGTCTTGCACAATTCCGCGTTGGCCTCGCGCAGCCACGCAGACGGCGCCGGCGCGGTCTTGCCGCTGAAGCGCAACAGGCTGGCGACGCGCACCATCAGGAACGCGGCGTCGAGGCCCTTGCCGGAAATGTCGCCGATGAAGAACGCGATGCGCCCGTCCGGCAAATCGAAATAATCGTAAAAATCGCCCGAGATCTCGTGCGCGGGCAAGTTAACGCCGATCAGCGGGAACTTTCCGCGCCGCCGCTTCGGCAGCAGCGATTTCTGGATCGTGCGCGCCAGCCCCATCTCGCGGCGGATGCGCTCCTGCTCGGCGACGTCGAGCGCGAGGCGCGCGTTGTTGATCGCGAGCGCCATCGGCGCGGCGACGAGGCGCAGGATCTCGGCGTCGTCCGCGTCGAACGCGCCGCCGTCGCGACGGTTGATGATCTCGAGCGCTCCGATCGGGCCCTGCGCGGTGGCCAGCGGCACGCACAGCAGCGCGCGCGTGACGAACCCGGTCTCGGCATCGACGCGCGCGTTGACGCGCGCATCGCGGCGCGCGTCGTCGCTGTGCTGCGGCGCGTTTTCGGCGACCGCGCGGCCGACCAGGCCCTGCCCGGCCTCGAGCTTGAGGCCGACGATGTCGACCGGGCCCGCGCAGATCTTGCATTCGAGAAGTTTCCCGGCGGCGTCGAGCAGGAACAGCGACGCCGCTTCGGCATGCATGAAGTCCACGATGCGATCGAGCGCAGGCCCGAGCGTCGTCTTCAGGTCGAGGGACACCGCGAGCGATTGCGAGAGGTCGGCGAGGAAACCCAGCGCGCGCCGCCCGTCCGTGCGCGTCGGACCGCGCGCGGAAGCGGCGGCGGAACGCGCCGCTTTCACGGCGGCGGCGGCTCCGCGCCGTGGCGGGGATCGTCGCCGCGCACGTCGCGGCGGCCGCGCGCCGCGCGCATGCCCCATAGCGTCAGCAGCGGGCCGGAAAGCACGTACAACGCGGCGATCAGGAACAGCACGAGCGCGGTGTAGACGTAGAGCGCAACGAGCACGAGCACCGCGAGCGGAATGATCGCGAACGGCACCTTGTCCGACTTCGGCCCGGACTTGAAACTCCAGTAGCGCACGCGGCTGACCATGAGGCCGCCGGCGAGCACGGTGAGGAAAGGCGCGACGAACTGCGCCATCGTGCCGTCGATGCCGTACTCGGTCGCCGTCCACAGCGAAGACATCAGCAGGCCTGCCGCGGCCGGGCTCGCCAGCCCCTGGAAGTAGCGCTTGTCGGCCACGCCGACCTGGGTGTTGAAACGCGCCAGGCGCAAAGCGGCGCAAGCGGCATAGACAAACGCCGCGCCGAAACCGAGCTTGCCCCAGAGCGGCCCGTAGGCCTTGAGCGTCGACAGCGACCAGGCATACATGACGACCGCCGGCGCGAGGCCGAAGCTGCACATGTCCGACAGCGAGTCGTACTGCACGCCGAATTCGCTCTGCGTATTGGTCAAGCGCGCTACGCGGCCGTCGAGCGAATCGAGGATCGCGGCCATGAACACCGCGACCGCGGCATCGACGTAGTTGCCGGCGAACGCCGCGAGCATGGCGTAGAAGCCCGAGAACAGCGCGCCCGTGGTGAACAGGTTCGGCAGGAGATAGATGCCGCGGCGCGGTTTCGGCGAAGGGTCGGGTGCGGAATCCACGCGTATCCTGCAGGGATGGGCGGAGCAAAAGTGTACCGCAAGCCGGCGCGGCGCTAGAATCGGCACCGCTCGACCGCTCCGGAGTCCACCGATGTACCGCCCTCGCGTCGCTTCGTCACGCTTCGCCGCCGGCATTGCGCTCGCCGTCGCCGCGCTGATCGCCAGCGGCCCGATCGGCGCGACCGAACTGTACAAATGGACCGACAAGAACGGCGTCGTCCACTACTCCGACGTGCCGCCGCCGAAAGGCGACGAGACCGCCAAGCGCGTGCGCCTCAACGGCACCGAAAGCCCGAACGACGAGCCCGCCGCCGAAGCGAAACCGGCCGAGCCGGAAAAGACCGAAGCCGGGAAACCGCCCGAACCGGCAGCGGCCGCGCTGCCCGACACGCCGGAAAACCGCAAGCGCCTGTGCGAGCAGGCGCAGTCGCAGGTCGATCTGCTGCAGAGCAAATTCCAGGTCGCCGACTCCAGCGGCAAACCGCTCGACGACAAGACGCGCGCCGAACGCACCGTGCAGGCGAAGCAGGCCGCGTCGGCCTATTGCCAGAACTGACGATCTCGCCGTCTGCCGCTACAATCGCGGGCCCTCACGTGCCCTGCGAATCGCCATGCGCCTGTCCCGGTTCCACCTCGCCACCGTCAAGGAAGTGCCCGCCGACGCGGAGATCGCCAGCCACCAGCTGATGCTGCGCGCCGGGCTCCTGCGCAAGCACGCCGCCGGTTTGTATACCTGGTCGCCGCTCGGCCTCAAGGTGCTGAAGAAGGTCGAGGCCATCGTGCGCGAGGAAATGGATCGCGCCGGCGCGCTCGAAGTCGTCATGCCGACCGTGCAGCCGCGCGAACTGTGGGAAGAGACCGGCCGTTGGCAGAAGTTCGGCCCGCAGCTACTCAAGATCAAGGACCGCAAGGAAGCCGAGTATTGCTACGCGCCGACCGCCGAGGAAGTCGTCACCGACTTCGCGCGCAGCGAGCTGAAGAGCTACAAGCAGCTGCCGGTCAATTTCTACCAGATCAACACCAAGTTCCGCGACGAGATCCGCCCGCGCTTCGGCGTGATGCGCGCGCGCGAGTTCCTGATGAAGGACGCCTACTCGTTCCACATCGACGAGGACAGCCTCGGCCGCGAATACGACAATATCTACGCGACCTACGGCCGCATCTTCACGCGCCTCGGCCTCGCCTTCCGCGCGGTCGCCGCCGACACCGGCGCGATCGGCGGCAGCCGCAGCCACGAGTTCCAGGTGCTCGCCGATTCGGGTGAGGACGCGCTGGTATTTTCCGACGGCTCCGACTACGCGGCCAACGTCGAACTCGCTTCGCCCCTGCCGCCCGCCCCGCGCGCCGCGCCGGTCGAGGCGATGCGCGAGGTGCCGACCCCGGGCAAGTCGACCTGCGCCGACGTCGCCGCGCTGCTCGGCATCGACATCAAGCGCACGGTGAAGTCGGTCTGCGTGATCGGCGAGCAAGGCTTCGTCCTCGCGCTCGTGCGCGGCGACCACGAGATCAACGAGGTCAAGCTGCAGAAGATCGCGGGGCTCGCCGAATACCGGCTCGCCAACGAACAGGAAATCGTCGACGCGCTCGGCGCCAAGCCCGGCTATCTCGGGCCGGTCGGCGCGGATCGCAGCAAGGTGCACGTCGTCGCCGACCGCGACGTCGCGGCGATGGCCGATTTCGTCGTCGGTGCGAACAAGGTCGATTTCCACATCGCCGGCGTCAACTGGGTTCGCGACCTGCCCGAAGCCGACGTCGTGGCCGATATCCGCAAGGTGGTCGAAGGCGATTTATCGCCGGATGGAAAAGGCGTGCTGAAAATCGCGCGGGGCATCGAAGTCGGCCACGTGTTCGCGCTCGGCACCAAGTACTCCGAAGCGATGGACGCGAACGTGCTCGACGCCGACGGATCGAGCCGCCCGATGCAGATGGGCTGTTACGGCATCGGCGTGTCGCGCATCGTCGCCGCGGCGATCGAGCAGAACCACGACGACGCCGGCATCGTCTGGCCGGAACCGATGGCGCCGTGGCGCGTGGCGATCTGCGTGATCAATCCGAAGAACGACGCCAAGGTCGACGAGGCGGCGACGGCGCTGTACGACGAGCTCAATGCCGCCGGCATCGACACCGTGCTCGACGATCGCGGCCTGCGCCCCGGCGCGATGTTCGCCGACATCGAGCTGATCGGCATTCCGCATCGCATCGTCGTTTCCGAACGCGGTCTCGCCGCCGGCACGTTCGAATATCGTGCACGCCGCGACAGCGAAAGCCGGCAACTCAAGCGCGAAGAAACGATCGCCTTGCTGCGAAATTGAAATTCGGGCGGTTCGCAAAATCCGGCATCCTGCTGCGGTTTTCAAACCGCTCGTTCGTCGACGCCGAAAAACGGCGAACCGGGTTGTAGAATAAACCCGCAACGTATCGCATTGCGGGAAAGTGTTTATTTTAGCCGCGTTTAATGGCATTCTGGCCGCTCGCCGCGAGTTCTGCCAACGCTCCCGGCGCCCAGTCATCTCAGTCAGAGGCTTAACAATGGCAATTGATCTCAAGGGTCTTTCCCATCTCCAGTTGAACGAACTCATCAACCGCGCCGAATCGCGCAAGAGCGAATTGGCGAAAGAAAAAGTCGTCAAGGTGCGCGAAAAAATCGCCGCGCTCCTCAAGGCCGAAAATCTGACGCTCGAGCAGGTGTTCGGCGGGCGTGCCGCAGCGGGACGCAAGACGCGCCGCCCGGCCAAGGCGAAATACCGCAACCCGGCCGACCACGCGCAGGTCTGGTCCGGTCGCGGCAAGCGTCCGCGCTGGTACAACGCCGCGCTCGCGGCAGGCAAGAAGGAAAAAGATCTGCTGATTTGAAGCGAATCGAAACAGCGCCAATATAAAAGCGGCCCGGACGGCCGCTTTTTTTGTCTGCGCCTCTCCCGACCGCAAATCATCGATTCACAATGCCCTTCGCGGCGCCACGATCAAATCGCCAAACAAGAGCCCGGCGACCAGCGACACGAGAATCACGAGCAACGATGCGGCGGTATTGATGCCGAGAAACACGTCGCGGCCGACGATCGCCGACACGGTCAGGAATCCCAGGCTGCCGGGCACCAGCAGGATGATGCCGGGCTCGCGCACGAGTGCGCCGGGCCGGTTGGACACGCGCGCATAGAGATTGCTCAGCGCGCCCATGATCGCGCCGGCGAGAAACACGCCGAATTCCGGGCTGAACCGGCGGCTGCCGAAATACGTGATCGCATAGCCGAGCGCGGCCGCGACCATGACCAGCGGGAAATCGCGCCGCGCCGCGCGGAACAGCACCGCGAATCCGTACGCGCCGAAGATCAGCGCGACCCAGATGCCCCAGTCCGGAACCGGCGGCTGCGGCTGCGCCGACGGCACCAGCCCGAGCGCCTTGCACAGCTCGTTCGCGACCAGCGTGCCGAACGCGAGCTTGATCAGGATCGTGATCGCATCGGCCATGCGCGCGACGCCGGAGACCAGATGGCGCGTCGACAATTCGCGCACCGCCGTCGTCAGCGTCATGCCGGGAAACAGCACGATCAGGCTGGCGAGCACGGTGGTCTTCAGCGTCAGCGGCGCGAGATGCAGGCTGATCAGCGTCGCGAGGAAGGTCGCGATCATCGCGCTGACCGCTTCGAGCGCGAGGCGCGCGCGCTGGCTGTGCGCGCTCAGCTGGGCGACGAGGCCGACGACGAGACCTATGCACCCGGCCGCGGCGACGTCGACCCAGGCGCCGCGCATCAGCGCGGCGAGCGTGGCGGAGACGAGGCCATAGCAGAGCACCTCGTGCGCCTGCGCGCGCCGGCCGATGCGGTCGTTCAGCGTATGCAGCAGATGCGCACCCTCGATGATGTCGAGTTCGGCTGCGACGACCTTGTCGGCGATCTCGTTGACCTCGACCAGATGGTGCAGGTCGATGTCGCCGGGCGCGAGGCGGACGACGCGCGTGGTTTCGCTGACGTGGCCCTCGTCGTCGCGGTCGGCGAACGAAAAAATGATCGCGGTCGGGCTCGACCACACCTGCGCGCGCAGGTCGAGGCGCGCAGCGAGCTTGTCGAGCGCGCTTTCCAGGCGCGGCGCGGACGTGCCGTACTGGTGCAGCCTGCGCGCAGTCTCGACGACGAAGGCGATGCGCGCGTGCAGCGGCGCGCGCGCGCTCGGCACGATCGCGTCGTGGGCTTGAAATTTCGATTCCGGTTCGACCGACATAGGCTGCGCATTGTATCCATGTCCACCGGCGACATTTGCGGCGGCTTTTTTGCGCAGAGCGCGGCCGCCTTTCGATTTGCGCGCTCAGCGACGGGCGGCACGCACACGGCGGAACGTCAGATTGATCCGCGCGGCCACCGCGCGTGCGGTTTTCGGCAGGTCGTGGCGATAGTGGCGCTGCGTGCCCCCGGCGAGGCGCAACAGGCTGCCGGAAGGCAGGTCGAGTTCGAGGCGCAGGCGCGGATCGCAGCGATGGCGCAGGCGGAAGCGGCGCACGCCGCCGAAGCTGAAGGAAAGGATCACAGGCTCGGCGCCGAGTTCGGGCTCGTCGTCGCTGTGCCAGCCCATCGAATCGCGGCCGTCGCGATAGAGGTTCGCGAGCACACCGTTGCAGCGTTCTCCGCAATGCGCAAAAAGCCACTTTTTCAACTCGTCGAGCGCCGGCGTCCACGCCCGCGGCGCGAAGCGCGTGCCCGAATAGGCGTAGGCGGCATCGGAATCGCCGATCCAGCAGGACAACCTCGGCGAGTCGATCTCGCGCCCGAACAAGCGCAGACGATGCCGCTCCCACGGGATTCCCGCATGCAGGCGCGCGAACCAGCGTGCGGCTTCACCCTCGTCGCAAAACTGTGTGAGGCGCACGTCGGCACCGGGCAGATCGAAACTCCGCCATTCGATTCGTGCCGTCACGAAAAACGAGTGAAGAGTGCGGCCATGGATGGCCGCTTCGTGATCTTCGCGGTCACGGATGACCGCACGGATAACCCGGCGCCGCGTCGAGCGCCGCCGCGCAGACTTCGGCGAGTTCGAGCAGGCGCAGGTCCGAACCCGGCGGGCCGACGAACTGCATGCCGGCGGGCAGGCCGTCGAGCGTCGTGCCCATCGGGATCGTGACCGCGGGCAGGCCGGCGAGATTGGCGATGCAGGTGAAATCGCCCGAGTTGTCGGGCAACGGCGCTTCGAGCGGAAAGGCGGTCTGCGGCGTGGTCGGCGTGACGAGCACGTCGATCTGCTCGAACAGCCCGCGCGCGAAGACGACGGCGGCATCGAGCAGGCGGTCGGCCGCGGCGTAGTCGGCGGCGGACTTGCGCCGCGCATAAGCCAGCCACGCGTCCAACTCCGGCGATACCGGATTGGCCTTGTCGGCGAACGCTCGCGCATGGGTCACGAGCATCTCGGCTTCGATCAGGAAAAACGCCGCGCGCCGCGCCCGGGTCAGCGGAAAATCGCCGAAGCCGACCGGGCGGCGGTTTTCGAGTTCGTGCGCCAGCGTCATCAGCGCGCGCTCGAATGCGCGCTTCACGCCCGGCTCGGTGCCGAACGCGTCGAGATCGCCGAACAGGCCGACGCGCAGCTTGCCGGGCTCCCAGTCCGGCAGCGCCAGTTCGACGCGGCGCCGGCGCGAGCGTGGATCGGCCGGATCGTGGCCGCCGAGCACGTGCAGCAGCACACCGAGGTCGTGCACGCTGCGCGCGATCAGGCCGACGGAATCGAGACGGCGCGCGGCGGGAATCATTCCGCGCGTGGAGATTTCCCCGCTCGTCGGCTTCAGGGCGAACAGGCCGCAGTAGCTCGCGGGAATGCGGATCGAACCCAGGCTATCGGAACCGATCGCCGCCGCCGCAAGTCCCGCCGCCACGGCGACCGCGGCGCCGCCCGACGAACCGCCGGCCTGATAGCCGTGCCGATGCGGATTGTGCGCGGCGCCGGTATGCGGATTGTGGCTGGTCGCCGCGAGGCTGGCCTCGGGCACCTGCGTCTTGCCGAGGATCACCGCGCCCGCGCCGCGCAGGCGCGCAACGACATGCGAGTCCGCCGCGGCCGGCGCGTGCGCGCCCGGCAGGCCGCAGCCGGTCGGCAGGCCGGCCGCGTCGAAGTTGTCCTTGATCGCGACCGGTACGCCGTCGAGGCGGCCGATCTTGCCGTTCGCGCGGCGCACGTCGCTCGCACCCGCTTCGTCGAGCGCGCGCGGATTGAGCGCGACGTAGGCGTTCAATTCCGCGTTCTGTGCGGCAATCGCATCGAGATAGGTCTGGGTGAGCGCCTGCGCGCCGATGCGTGCGCTCGCGAGCCAGTGCAGTATCTGGCACAGCTCCGCACCGCGCAGCCGCTTCGCATCGGGCGGCGGCAGCGGCGCCAGCGATTGGGTGGCGACCGGACTCAATTCGACATTCATGCAGCTCTCCCCTTTCCCGCATTATTACCAAAATTTTGTTGTCGAAGCGTGCATTTCGGGATGCGAGGCCGAACCGCGATGAAACGACGGGCATTTGCTGCGCCCGCCGCAAAGCCGCACAATTCCACATCTATACCAACCTCCAGAGCGAGAGCCAGCATGAGCGAGCCCCTTCCCCGCGACGTGATGGAATACGACGTCGTCACCGTCGGCGCCGGTCCCGCCGGCCTTGCGTTCGCGATCCGTCTCAAGCAGTTGAAGCCCGACATCCGCGTCTGCGTGATCGAGAAAGCATCGACGATCGGCGCGCAGATTCTTTCCGGTGCGGTGATCGAGCCGCAGCCGCTCAACGAACTGCTGCCCGAATGGGGCAAGCATCCGCCACCGATCTGCGTGCCGGTGACCGAGGACGAGTTCTGGTTCCTGCCCGACCACGCGCGTGCGATCCAGTCGCCCGTCGTGCCGCCGCAGATGCACAACCACGGCAACTTCATCGTCTCGCTCGGCGCGCTGTGCGCGTGGCTCGCGCCGCAGGCCGAGGCGCTCGGCGTGGAAATCTATCCGGGCTTCGCCGCGAGCGAGCCGCTGTTCGACGACAACGGCGCGGTCAAGGGCGTGCGTATCGGCGACATGGGCGTGGCCAAGGACGGATCGCACAAACCCGGCTACACGCAGGGCATCGACATCGTCGCGCCGATCACCGTGCTCGCCGAAGGCTGCCGCGGCCATCTGTCGAAGCAGCTGATCGCGAAATACAAGCTCGACGCGGACAGCGATCCGCAAACCTACGGCATCGGCATCAAGGAACTTTGGCAGGTGCCCGCAGGCCGCACCACGCCGGGCAAGGTCATGCACACGGTCGGCTGGCCGATGGACAGTGCGACCTACGGCGGCAGTTTCCTCTATCACCTCGACAACGACCGCGTCGCGATCGGCTTCGTCACCGGCCTCGACTATCCCGACGCGCTGCTGTCGCCGTTCGAGGCGTTCCAGCAGCTCAAGAACCATCCGCACATCAAGCCGCTGCTCGACGGCGGCAACATCGTCTCGGCCGGCGCGCGCGCGATCGTCGAAGGCGGCTGGCAATCGCTGCCGAAGGTCGAGATGCCCGGCGCGATGCTGATCGGCGATTCCGCCGGCCTGCTCAACGTGCCGAAGATCAAGGGCACGCACCAGGCGATCCGCTCGGGCATGCTCGCCGCCGAGCACGTCGTCGCCGCGAATGCGCCGGCCGGCTGGGACGCGAAGCTGCGCGGCTCGGTCGTGATGAGCGAGCTGAAGAAGGTGCGCAACATCCGCCCCGGCTTCAACAAAGGGCTGTGGTTCGGCCTCGCCAACGCGGGCTGGGAAACGGTCACCGGCGGCTTGTCGCCGTGGACGCTGAAGAACCACGCCGATTGGTCCTCGTTGAAAAAAGTCGCGCCTGGCGAAACCGTCGCCGACGATCAGAAGCGACTCGGCTACGTCGAACGCACGCTCGCGCCGCGCGACCGGCTCGCCTCGGTCTATTTCGCCGCGACCGAACACGACGAGGATCAACCGGTGCATCTGCACGTCGCCGACACCGACGTCTGCGTGACGAAATGCGCGAGCGAATACCAGAATCCCTGCACGCGCTTCTGCCCCGCCGGCGTCTACGAAATCGTCGCCGACGAAACCGCGAGCACCGGCAAGCGCCTGCAGATCAACGCCGCCAACTGCGTGCACTGCAAGACTTGCGACATCAAGGATCCGTATCAGCTCATCACTTGGGTGACGCCGGAGGGTGGGAGCGGGCCGAATTATCAGAATTTGTAAACATGCAACAAATCACACCAGGCTCAGCCTTACTTTGCGCCGAATGTGGACATTCGGTCGATTTGTCTCGCGCAAAAATTGATGCTGTCGCACGAAAACTACGTCGCACAGCTGGCGCAGTTTTCGAAGATGATTTGAAGAAGTTCAAATCCAGCAAATGTGGCGCACATGAGCCTTTGTTAGTGCTTCCTCCCGACAAGTCCGAATCAGGACATAGTTGCACTGCCTGTGGAGGTGACGGGGGTAACAACGGCGGCTGTTATCACTGTGGCGGGACTGGATGGATTGAGGATTTTGTACTCGGAGATGCAACTTGGGCGTCGACTTCTTGGACCGTTCCATCTTCGACCCTGCCGTTCTTGAAATCACGTCGCGCTTGGGCAGAGTCCGAGGAAAGTGTTTCACGGGCATACGTATTCGGGAGTCGTCTTCGCGGAACACATGGATCGGAAAGCGATTTCGATCTCGCTGTCGAACTTGTACCTAGTGACCGCTACGAAACTCCTATGGATTATTGGTTCGCCGTTCTTCCTGAACTTGAGACGACACTGGCACCAAATCATCCCTTGGAAAGTAAGTATCCCCCGGCAAAGCCGGGGGCTTTATTGATGTGAGCCGCTCAAAGCGGCTTGTGCGGGGACGCTAACGCGGCCCCGCGTTCTTTGGCACCTGTCGGTGCCAACTCAGCGCCACAGATTCAACCGATCCATGCGCTTGTCCTCGTGCTCCTGATTTTGAATGTAGGCTCGTATCTGCGTTTCATCCCGACCTACCGTCGAAACGAAATACCCTCTCGCCCAAAAGTGCTGGCCCTGAAAATTCCGCTTCCGCTCTGCGTACGTACGCGCCAGATGAATCGCGCTCTTGCCCTTGATGTATCCCACCACTTCCGACACCGCGTACTTCGGCGGTATCGCCAAAAGCATGTGGACGTGATCCGACATCAGATGGCCTTCTTCTACCCGGCTCTCTCTTTGCCTCGCCAACTGCCGGAACACCTCTCCAAGATGCTTGCGTAGCTCCGCGTACAAACTCTTTCTTCGACACTTCGGGATGAATACCACGTGGTATTTGCACTCCCATTTTGTGTGGCTCAAACTCTCATACCCGTCCATCGGGACTCTCCGTTTCGTGTGCTTGGCGGCTCACGCCCGGAGTGTTTCCGATGGACTCCCGTAAATGTCAAACTGTTACTGCCACCCCGGCAAAGCCGGGGGAACTCCTATAGTTGTTTAGATTTGGAAGTTTACGCGTCTCCAGAACTAACACCCAAGATGCATAGAATTCTTAATCGCGGATACATCCAGATCAAATAACGCGTAGCGAATAGGCTGGGCTGCCAAGCCCAGCGTAGTTCTTGCGCAATCCCAATGGCTGGGCTTTTTCAGCAAGTAGGGCGCAATAAGCGCAGCGCATTGCGCCGCAATTCCACCAAGCGGCACGCAGGATTCAGCGATGAAACAACAAGCGATCCTTGTCATGCGATCTCCAAGTTGAGACCCGATTGCTTGTCGCCCTGCGCAAAGGCATGCTGGCGCATTCGCCCGCACAGATGGAGTCTTGCATGTCCAACACCCGCATCGCCCTCGTCACCGCCGCTGCCGCGCGCGATCTCGACGAAGACCTGCCGCCGCTCGTCGCGGCATTGGACGAAGCCGGCATCGCGCACGACATTGTGGATTGGGACGACGCGCGCCTCGACTGGTCGCGGTACGCGCTCGCAGTGCTGCGCTCGACTTGGGACTACACGACGCGCCTGCACGAATTCCTCGACTGGGCCGAGCGCGCGAGCCGCGCGACGCGCCTCCTCAATCCGCTCGACGTGATCCGCTGGAACACCGACAAGCACTACCTCGGCGATCTTGCGCGCGCGGGCGTGGCGACCGTCGCCAGCCATTTCGTCGAGCCCGGCGAAGACGCGGGCGCCCTGATCGACCGCTTTCTGCACAAGCACGCAATGGGCGAATTCGTCGTCAAGCCCAGCGTCGGCGCGGGATCGCGCGACGCGCAGCGCTACGAGCGCGAGGAACGCGACGCCGCGCTCGCGCATGCGCGGCGCCTGCTCGACGCGGGACGCAGCGTGCTGCTGCAACCGTATCTCGATCGCGTCGACGCTCACGGCGAGACCGCGCTGATCCATTTCGACGGCGAGTTCAGCCACGCGATCCGCAAAGGTCCGCTGCTGCGCCGTGGCGAAGGTCCGACGCGTGCGCTGTTCGCGGGAGAGCACATCACGCCGCGCACGCCGGGCGCCGACGAATTGCGCGTCGCGCAGGACGCACTGGCCGCGATTGCGTTCGACACGCCTCTGCTTTACGCGCGCGTCGACCTGATCCGCGACGGCGCCGACAAGCCCTGCGTGCTCGAACTCGAACTGACCGAGCCCTCGCTGTTCTTCGCGCATGCCGACGGCGCCGCGCAACGCTTCGCGCGGGCGCTGGCGCGGCGGCTCGCGTAGCGGCGCGACGGCGGCGGCGAAACCACCGGTCGCGAGGGAGCAGACCGCAGCCAACTGCGGGCGAATGCCTGCGATAATGCGCATCCCTTTCCGCCGTCGCAGCCGATGACCGAACCCGGCAATACCGCCGCGCACCACGCCGCACCGCGCAGCACGCTCGTGCGCCTGCGCTGGCTCGTGCCGGCGACGTTTCTCGCGGTAACGGCATGGCTGCTCTGGCGCGAACTCGGCCACCAGTTCGACCTGCCGGAAATCCAGCGCACGCTGCTCGACGTGCCGACGCTGCCGGCGCTGGCCATTGCCGTGCTCGCGCTGTCCGCGGTCGCGTTCACCGGGCTCGTCGACGGCCTGATCGGGCGCTGGCTGCGGCTGGGCCTCGACTGGCGCGATTACCTGCGCCTGTCGTTCGTCGCCAATGCGCTTGCGAACATCCTCAATCTTTCCGGCGCGATGGGTGCGGGCATCCGTCTGATGGGACTGACCGCGCACAAGGTACATCTGCCGCGCGCGGCGGCGCTGATCGGCATGCAGGCGCTGTCGCTGCCGCTGGGCCTGTCGCTGCTGGTGGCGCTGACGCTGGCGACGCGCTCGCTGCCGCTGGGCGTGGGCACGACCGAGCGCACGATCGCGTACCTCGTGCTCGCCGCCGCCGCGCTGTATCTGCCGCTGTACTTTTTCCTGACGGCGCGGCGGCGGCTGATGCGCTGGCTGCCGCACGACCTCGGCCTGCCGCCGCTGCGCCTGAAGCTCGAACTGATGGTCGTCTCGCTGGCCGACTGGCTGCTCGCCGCGACCGTGCTCTGGGCCTGCCTGTACATCTCCGGCGCGCACGTGAAAGCCGGCCTGCTGCTCGGTTCGTTCGCGGGCGCCTCGGTGCTCGGCCTCGTCAGCCAAGTGCCGGGCGGCCTCGGCGTGTTCGACGGCCTGATCCTGATCGCGCTCAAAGGCGAAGACTACGATCCGCCCGTGATCGTGTCGGGTCTGCTGTTGTTCCGCCTCGCGTATTACCTGCTGCCGCTGCTCGCCGGGCTCTACGTCGGCTCGGAGATGTTCACGCAGAATTCGAAGGCGCTCGCGCGGCTGCGCACGCGCCTCGGCAGCCATCCGCTGTTCGGCCTGCTCGGCCTGCCCGCGGTGCTGCTGGCCGACCTCGGCACGCGCCTCGTCGCGATGCTGACCTTCCTCGCCGGCGTGCTGCTGCTCGCCTCGGCGGCGATGCCGTCGGTGATCGAGCACGTCAACGTCGTGCGCGAGCATCTGCCGATCCTGTTCGTCGAAAGCGCGAGCTGGTTCTCGGTGCTGACCGGCGTGCTGCTGCTCGGCCTCGCGCGGGGCATCGACGGACGCCTGCGCGTCGCCTACCGGTTGACGATCGTGCTGCTGCTGATCAGCGCGGGGCTCGCCGTGACCAAGGGCCTGCACTTCGGCGAAGCCGCGTTCCTGCTCGCGGTCGCGCTGCTGCTGCGCGTGCGCAAGCGCGTATTCGTGCGGCGCGCGATGACGCTCGGCGCGATGACGTCGCTGGGCTGGTACGCGGGCCTGGCGATCTGCGTGCTCGTGTTCTTCGCGATCGGCGCGGCGCAAGTGCTCGGCGACGATTCGTTCGACCTGTTCTACTTCGGCTTCGGCGAGCACACCTCGCGCGTGGGCCGCGGGCTCGCCGCGGCGGCGCTCGGCGTCGTCGTCTACTTCATCTGGCAGTTCTTCGCGGTGCGCCGGCCGGAACTTTCGCTGCCGAACCGCGGCGACCTCGAACACGCCCGCGCCATCTACGACGCACATGGCGGCGGCGAGTTCGCGCATCTCACGTTCATGCGCGATAAGCACCTGTTCTGGACCACGGACCATCGCTGCGTCGTCGCCTACGGCAGCGTGCGCAACCGGCTCGTCGCGCTCGGCTCGCCGTGCGGCCCGGAAGACCTGATCGACCAGGCGATCCTCGAATTCCGCCGCCACGCCGACGCGCAGGACCGCGTGCCGATCTTCTACGAAGTGCTCGAACCGGATCTTTCCCACTACCACGACGCGGGCTTCGACCTGTTCAAGCTCGGCGAACTGGCGATCGTCAAGCTCGACGAATTCTCGCTCGCCGGCAAGCGCTGGGAAGACCTGCGCCAGGCCGTGAACCGCTCGGCCAAGGAACAGCTCGCGTTCGAGATCGTCGATGCGCCGCACGACTCGGCGCTGGTCGCCGAAATCCGCGAGGTTTCCGACGCCTGGCTCGCCGACAAGGGCGCCGTCGAGAAAGGCTTCTCGCTCGGCCGCTTCGACGGCGACTATCTGGACTGGAGCCCGCTCGCCCTCGTGCGCCGCGCCGGCAGGCTGATCGCGTTCGCCAACATCGTGCCGCCCTACGGTCCGAACGGCACCGCGAGCGTGGACCTGATGCGCCACGTCAACGACGCGCCGCGCAGCACGATGGATTTCCTGTTCGCCAAGGTCATGCTCTGGTCGCAGACGCAGGGGCACAAGCAATTCAGCCTCGGCATGGCGCCGCTGTCGCGCGTCGGCGACAACCCGTACGCGCGCATCAACGAGCGCCTCGCCTCGCTCGCGTTCCGCTACGGCAACAATTTATACAATTATCAAGGTGTACGCAGATACAAGGACAAGTTCAAGCCGGAATGGACCGGCTCGTACCTCGCCTATCCGCGAGGCATCTGGGTGCCGGGCCTGCTGATCGACATCGCCGCGCTCGTCGCCGGCGGCTACGCGCGATTCCTGGTCAGGTACCTTGCGGCGGACCGCGAATCCTGAAGGCTACTGGCTGCTCCAGCCGTTGACGAGATTGGCCACGTTCACCGTGCCGATGCCGGTGGCGAAATCCCAGCCCGTCGCGGCGGCGTAGGCCGGCGAATCGGTCGACCTCGAGGTGGAAAGCACGCCCCAGTAGAAGCCCGACGCCGTGCCCGTGTAGCCGTAGCAATCGAAACCGTAGCAATTCACCACGATGTCGCCCTGGGTCACGTCGTGGAAGATGCACGACGAACCGACGCCGCTGCCCTTGCTCGAATTGCAGCTCGCATTGCCGCTGCTGCCGTACTCCGAAGCGGCGAGCTTGTAGAAGACGTAGTTCGGGTTGCCTTGCGCCGATCCGGTTTTGTAGTTGACCAGCGCCTGCACGCCGGCGAGGACGGGCGCGGCGATCGAGGTGCCGCCGAGCAGGGTCCAGTCGTCCGGCGTGCCGGTGCACGCGCTGCCGCCGTTGGCGATGTCGCTGTAGCACTCAACGTAGGCGTGCCCCCAGAAATAATTCGAGGCGAACATCGACACGTCGGGAAGGTCGCGCACGCCGTCGCTGGTCAACCCGTAGACGCCGCTCTGCCAGGACGGCTTCGTCGTGCCCTTGCAACTGCCGAGCGCGGAAATCAGGCCGCTGCTGTCGAAGGTCGGCGAACCCGAAGCGCAATTGCTCGGGCCGCCGCTGGCGGCGATCGTGTTGTCCATCGCATACTCCAGCGCATCGACGCTATTGCAGAACCCGGAGGATCCGTAGGCGATGCCCTGGCTGGCGTAACTCAGGAACACCGAACCCGCGCAGGAGTCGTTCCAGGGAATTTCCGGGATATAGGACAGCGCCGCGCCGCCGCTCCAGTAGGACGACGTCGCTTCGGCGGATTCGTCGGCGAAGTCGGTACCGCCGACGGCGACGTTGTACGGCGTCGAGGCGAAGCCGTTCACGCCGATGCCGTCGTACGCGCCGTTCTGGCCCGCGTCGCAGCCCGCCCCGCCCTCGTCGCCCGAGGAGACGAACACCGATACGCCTTCGGCCACCGCCTGCTGGTACGCCGCGACGTAGGCGGCGTTGCCCGTCGTGCCGAGCCCGGCTTCGCATTCGCCGTAGCTCACGCTGATGATCTGCGGCGGCGCGCTCGCCTCGAGCAGGTTCTGCACGGCGATCAGGCCGCCGAACAGCGTGCTCGTATCGGCGCAGGCGGCGACGACAATCTTCGCGCCCGGCGCAGCGGCGCTGGCCCACTGCGCGTCGACCTCGGCTTCGATCGCATTGGCATTGATGCCGGGATCGGCGCAATTGTTGGTGCCGGACGTCGGCGCCGGATGCGACTGGACGAGGCTGCCGGTGGTGTAGCCGGACAGGCCGAGCCGGCTGCGGAACGTGCTCCAGTCCTGTGCGCTGTAGACGTCGGTGTCCTCGACTACGGCGATGGTCTGGCCCTGACCCGTGTTGCCCGCGGCGAAGACCGGGCTGAAGTTGTAGATCGTCGCGAGGTCGGCCGGGGCGAGGTTGGCGCCGCTGCCCGAGGCGGCGTCCTGCGGATGCGCCGCGGCCTTGCGCGCGCGCACCGCCAGCGCGCGCGGACGGAAATCGTTGAGCGAAACGACGCCCTTGACCACGCTTGCGAGCGCGGACGGAATCCGCGGATCGCTCATGTTGGCGAAGTGCTTCGCGCCCTTGACCGCGAGCTTGTGGATCTCGGTGTGGAAGGCGTCGCGCACGGCGCCGGCCGTGCCGGAGAAATCGATCGTCATCGCATTGGCCTGGACGCGATCGACCTTGAAGCCGTGCGCGGCCAGCCACTGCGTCACCGTCGCGATGTCGCTCTGCGCGACGCCGTACTGCGCGCCGAACTGCTTTGCGCTGAGCCATTGGTGATACGTCGGCGATTTCGGATCGTGCAGCGCATCGATCGCGCTGGCGAGCGCGCTTTCCTGATCAGACGAGCGTTGCAGCAGCAGTTGCATGTGCGCCAGCGGCATCGTGTCGGCGACGGCGCCGCGGTCGTGCGCCGCCGTGGCCTCGGGGCGCACGTTGCCGGCCAGCGTCGTGAGGCTGCTCTCGCTCACCCGGGATGTAATCCGCGCGGTCGGTCCGGCGGCATGGCTGGCGAATGCGAGGCCGAGCACCGGGATCGCCCACAGAGTGCGCTTGATCATGATTCGAACCTTGCAAGTTTTCCCGGCGCGGCGAAGCGGGGCGATGGCGAACGAGGCATTCACAGGCTGCACCCCGCCGGTGCCGGGCCGAGCCGCACGAGGGAAATCGTTCCGCTCGCCGATTCCGAATAGAGCGTGTTCGGCGCGATCGAGTAGGTCAGCATCGCTGCCGTGCAGCTCTTGAAGCTCAGGCTCACCGTGCCGACGTCATCGTCGCGGGTCACGCCACCGGCAGCGTCGAAGCTGCCGCCCCTCGCCTGACCCAGCTTGATGCCGGTCGCCGAGGTCGCGGTCGAGGCGAAGCTGCTGTCCTGGAACACGAACCATTGCTGGCGCGGCGAGGAGGCGGTGTAACTCGACGGGAAAAAGGTATACCACGAGCCGAACAGCGTCGTGATGCCCGGGCTGATATCGATGAACAGGCCCTGCCCACTGTGGTTCGGGTCGTACCATGCGCCGGAGAGCAGATAGTTGGCCGCCGCGCTGCCGTTGTCGCCGCTGCTGCCGCAGGTGGTGTTCGCGGTCAGGCGCGTGAGCGGGATCGAGCCCGCGCGCCCATCATCGAAGGCGTAGACCAGCGTGCCGGTCGAGCAGTCGCTGAAGCTCAGCGTCGCCGTGCCGACCTGGCTGCTGCCCGGGCTCGGGCTTGCGGCGAGATAGCCGTCGGTCGCGGTGTAGATGCCGAGCGAGGCCGAGGTCGTGGCGCTGTAGACGTCGCCCTGCAAGGTATACCAGCGCTGCGCGCCGCTGCCGCCCGATACGTCGAACGTGTACCAGCCGGCGAAGAACGTGCCATGGCCGGTCGCGACGTTGTCGGCGTAAACATTGAAGACGAAACCCTGGCCGCTGGTGTCGGGATTCCACCACGTGCCGGTCAAACCGTGCTGGTCGAGATCGACCGTGCTCGCGGAGAGTCCGCAGGCGAGGTACCACGGCGACGTGCCGGTGGCGGCATCCCAGTTCGCGTCGGGCGTGGCGGTAAAGGCGTTGCCGCAGAGGACGGAGCCGCCGGCCTGCAGACCGTCCGGGTTCGGCACCACGGGCACGTTGCCGGTCAGCTTGTTGCCGCCGACGTCGATGCCGGTCAGCGCGGTCAGGCCAGTCAGCGCAGGCATCGCGCCGGTCAATTCGTTGGAGTCCACGTCGAACGTGGCAAGGCTGGTCAACCCGCTCAGCGACGGAATCGAACCGCTCAACTCGTTGTCGCTTGCGTTGAAGAACTGCAACGCGGTCAAGCCGCCCAGCGCGGGAATCGAACCGCTGAGTTCGTTGGAGAACACGTAGAACGCCTGCAGGCTGGTCAACCCGGACAAGGCGGGAATCGAGCCGGTCAGCTCGTTGCCGTGGACGTCGAACACGGCGAGGCTGGTCAGCCCGCTCAACGTCGGCAAGTTGCCGGACAAGTCGTTGTTCGAGGCATTGAAGCCTTGCAGGTTCGCAAGGCCGGAGAGGCTCGGAATCGAACCGGTAAGTTCGTTGCCCGCGACGTCGAAGCCGCGCAACTGGCTCAGCGCGCTCAGCGTCGGGATCGAACCGGTGAACTCGTCGCCTTCGATGCTGAAGCCCTGCAGGCTGGTCAGCGCGCTCAACGACGGAATCGTGCCGCCGAGTCCGCAATTCGTGTCGCTGCTGCTCGAACAATAGTTGTTGTACGAGACGATGAAGGTTTGCAGATAGGTCAGTGCGGACAAATCGGGCAGCGTGCCGACGAGGCCGTTCTGCTCGAGGTTGATGCCGATCACGTGGGTGCTGCTGCCGTTGCAGGTCACGCCGTACCAGGGCGGCGCACTGCTGCTGCCGCATTCGCTGCCGGCCGTGCCGGTGCCACCGTTGCCGTTGTTCCAGCCGCCGTTCTGGATCCAGCCGGAGCCGCCCGTACTGCTGTAGAGGTTCAGCAATGCCTGACGCTCGGCGGCCGGAATCGCCGCCTGCGCGGCCGTTCCTGCGCAGAGCGCCGCGTATAGCCAGATGCAAACGCCCGTCGTTCGGCGCATCGCCATCGTTCCTGCAAATCGAGAGACTCGGCTGCGAATGTAGCTTGCCGCAGTTAAGCCGATCCAAAATTCTTGTGCAGAAACGATGAATTATTCGGGAACCGGTCATTCGCGCGAATCCGTCGGTGCGGCAATCCATACCCGTGCCCGAAAGTCGGATGCGGCAGCGCATCATTTCACGTATGCTGCGCTCCCCTTTCCGGCGGCTTTCACCCCGCCTCGCCGCCTCGCGCTGCGGCAAAGTTCACGCACAAGGAGCCAATCATGGGCCTCGACCTCGTATCCAGCGGCCGCGACACGCCGAACGAAATCAATGTCGTCATCGAGATTCCGAAGGATGCGGAACCGGTGAAGTACGAGGTGGACAAGGCTTCGGGCGCGATCTTCGTCGACCGCGTGCTGTCCACGCCGATGCGCTATCCGTGCAACTACGGCTATGTGCCGCAGACGCTCGGCGGCGACGGCGACCCGCTCGACGCCCTCGTGATCCTGCCGCTGCCTCTGGTGCCGGGCTCGGTGATCCGCTGCTCGCCGGTCGGCATGCTCAAGATGACCGACGAGGCCGGCAGCGACGAAAAGCTCGTGGTCGTGCCCGTGACCAAGGTGTTCGCCGGATACGCACACATTACCGATATCGGCCAGGTGTCCGGCAACTGGCTCGAACGCATCGGCCATTTCTTCGAGCACTACAAGGATCTCGAAAAGGGCAAGTGGGTCAAGATCGAAGGCTGGGAAGGCGACGCGGCGGCGAAGGCGGAGATCGTCGCAGGCGTGAGGCGCTATCAGGCATCGCCGGAAAAGTTGAAGTTCTGACGCCGCGCCGCAACGCGATTTCGCGTCAGTCTTCGCGCCTGTCGTCCTCTTCCGGCTTGGCCTGCGGCGCGGCGCGCGGTCCGGCGCACACCTCGGACGCGCGCCAGAACAGGATGCTGCCGAGTCGCCATGGCACTTCCGTCTCGGCTTTGGTCGGCACGCCGTACTTGCTGTAGATCGTCACCACCTCGCCGTCCGGGTGCGCCGCGCACCACACGTAGAGTTCGCCGAGATTGATCGCCTCGAGCGGCTGCGTCATTCGCCCCGGGAACTCGAACAGGCCGTGATGCCAGCCCAAGTGCGCGATCGGCGTACCCGCTTCTTGCGTCGCGCGGATGCGCTTCGCGACCGCGGTCACGTCGAGCGTCGGCCCGACCACCTGCGCGATCGTCAGCATGCCGATCGCCGCCGTCGCGACCGCACACAGCGCGACCGCACCCACGCGCGCATGCGCGCGCGGGTGCGCGAGCAGGAAAACGCCCAGCGCCGCGGCCAGCGCGCCCCAGAGCAACCACATGCCGCCGATCACACCCTGCTCACGCGGCGAGAAACTGCCGTCGCGAACCAGACGATCGAGCCCCGGAACGTGCGCCGCATGCTGCGCGAGCCACGGCACGGCGAGAAGGAAAACGCCGGCGAGCACGAGCAGCGCGCCGAACACACGACCGCGCACGCGCGCCTCGCCGTCGCGCAGCACGATCGCGAAATACAGCGCGAGGCCGGGCAGCAGCGGCAACAGATAGTGCGGCTGCTTGCCGCTGGCGAAACAAAAAATCACGAATGCCGGCACGAACCACGCGGCTGCGAACCGCGCCGCCTTGTTCAGCGCGAAGCCGGCGCGCCACGCGCGCCACGGCGCGCGCAGGCTCAGCGTCCACGGCAGGATCATCAGCGGCAGCACCATGAAATACCACCAGACGGGCCGCGCATGGGCGAAGCTCTGGGTCATGCGTGCAGCAGTCTGATGGAGCACCACGTCGGTCACGTAGCTCCAGCCGCCGGCCGACGCCATGTAGACGAAGCCCACCGCGACGCTGGCGAACACACCCGCGAACACGGCCGCGTACCAACGCAACGACATGCTGCGCGCGGTGGCGCTCCACCATGGCCCGAGCAGGCCGACGAGGCCCGCATCGAGCAGCATCACCGGCCCCTTGTTGAGCAAGCCGAGGCTCAGGCCCGTTGCGAAGACCGCGACGCCACGGCCCCAGCGCCGCTCGTCGAAATCGACGAGGCCGTGCAACGCGAGCAGCACGCAGGCGGCGAGCACGACGTCGAACATGATCGCGCTGGCGAAGATCGCGAAGAACAGCATGCCGGCGAAAATCTGCGCGGCGCGCGTGGCGAGCGCTGGGTCGTCCGCATCGAGCCGGCGCACGAGGCGCTCGAACAGCAGCAGCAAGGCCAGCGAGACCACGAGCATGCCGAGGCGCACGATCCACACGTTCAAGCCGGCCGCGGTCCAGGCGATATTGATGAGCCAGAACAGCAGCGGCCCCTTGTGCGAATAGGGTTCGCCGTTGAGATGCAGCAACAGCCAACCCGGCGAATTGCGCAGTTCCCACGCCACCGAGAGATAGCGCGTCTCGTCGATCGGCAGTGCCGGCAGGAACAGCGCGACGGGCAGCAGGATCAGGAGCCAGCAAACGCGCCAGTCCGCAAAAAACTTCTTCATGGATTCGCCATCGGACGGCAACGCGCCATCAGCCCCGGTTCAACAGATTCTTCAGATCGATGGTCGCCGCGTTCGCACGCGACACGTAGTTCGCCATCACCAGCGAATGGTTGGCGAAGAAGCCGAACGGGCTGCCGTTGAGGATCACCGGGCTCCATACCGGCTTCTGCGATTCTTCGAGCTCGCGAATCACCTGCTTGAGGCTCACCATCGCGCCCTTGCGCTCGAGCACCGGGCCGAAGTCGACTTCGATCGCCTTGAGCTGTTCGAGCAGCGCCCAGGAATAGCCGCGCGACTCGTAGAAGATGTCGTCGATCTTGCTCCACGGCGTCTTGACGATTCTCTGCCCCTGTTCGTTCTGCGTCGACTCGGTGCCGGCCGGCGCATCGCCCTGCAACTGGATCTGGCCTACGCTTGCAGAAAGACGCTGCGACAGCGAACCCAACCGTGTGGAGACGAGGTCGAGATAATCGGCGAGGCTATCGGCGCGCGCATAGAACTGCGCACCGTTCGGATCGTTCTTGCCGAGGCGCATGAAGTAGTTCTCGACGTGGTCGATCGCCTTGCGGTACTGGCCCTCCGAACTCGGCAGCAGCCAGCGGTCGTTCGGCGAGGAAAACAGCGGATCGGCTTCCTTCAAATCAGGATCTTCCTCCGACTGCGACTGCGAGCGCGCGAACTTGTTGCGCATCTCGCGCGCGAGGTCGCGCGATGCCGTGAGCACGCCGAATTCCCAGTTCGGCACGTTGTCCATCAGCACGCCGGGCGGGAACTTGTCGTTGGAAATGTAGCCGCCGCGCTTGTCGAGCAGCGTTTCCGCGCTGCCGATCAGCGTGGCGGTGACGACGCTGCCGGCCACGACCGGCTGGTTGTGCCGCGCCGAGCGCTCCTGCGCGAACTTGACCACGTCGAACTGCGCCGGCTCGTAGCTCCACCACCACATCAGCGCGAGCACGACGATCGCGTACAGCGCGACGACGATGCCGAGGCCGCGCAGCCAATGGCGCCGGCCCAAGGGACGGGAAACAGGGGTCGCGTTCATCGGATTCTCCTGGCGGCGCGCATCGCGCCGGTACGTGCGCGCATTGTGCCGCATGCACGCGGCACTTACACCCGCGTCAGCGCGCGGCGAAGGCGTCGCCGCGCGCGATCACGTCGCGCAGACCCGGCAGCACCGATTCGATCTCGGCTTCGTGACGCCGCCATTTTTCCGGATCGGGACGCGACACCGTCGTCCGCGCCAGCGGAAGGTTCGCTTCGAGCGGCCGGTCCCAAACGTAGTCTACGGCTCGGCACAGGCGCGCGATCTCCGCAGCCGGAGCGGCCGTCAGCGCATCGTAACGCGCCACGTGGACGCGCTCGCGCGGCAACGCGGCGAGATCGTCGAGCAGCGTTTGCATCACCGCGCGCCATTGCGCAGCGACGATCTCGTGCAGCGGCCTGCCGGAAAGTTGACGCCAGCCCGCAGTCAACACGAACGACCAGTCGGGCCCGCGCCAACCCGGCAGGCCGAGATAAGTGCGGAAACGTCCCGACATCCAGCCCTCGATCATGCTCGCCAGCACCTGGCGCGCGTCGCGATGCAGGTATACGAACCGCGCTTCGGGAAACACCTTGGCGAAAAACGGGATGCGCAGCGAATTCTTCGGCGTCTTCTCGAGCATGCGCAGCGGCCACGCCGTCGGCGGCCTGCCGCCGCGGTCGCGCAATGCGGCGCGAAAACGCGCGCGCAACTCTTGCCCGGCGGCGCTAGTCGCGGCGGCGGCGTCGAGCCGGTTCGAGGCGAGGCCGTGATCGCCCGGATTCAGTCCGCGGATGTTTTCGAGCAACCCGTGGCTCTCGTCGCCGATCGTGTAGACGTCCTTCGCGCGCGCGAGCGCTTCGAACAGCAGGGTCGAGCCCGAGCGCGGCGGCGAGACGATGAACACGGGCCGGTCGAACTGCGCGTCGCGGCCGTCCTGCGCGCCCGAGTTCACCGGCGCATCGCGCGGTTCGCCGGGAATCACCGCCATCGCCGCATCGCGTCCGGATCGAAATGACGCCGACCGCATCGTTCCGCGGCGCGCTTGCGATGCCGAAGCCGGTGAGCGCAGAAGCGAGCGCCGTCTCTCCGCACGAAACGAACCACCACACACGTTTTCATCGACCCGGCCCGCAGCAACAGCGGCGGCTTACTTGCTCTTGGCCTTGCGCTGCTTCGGCTTCGCGGGCTCGCCCTTCTTGCCGAGCTGTTCCATCAGCGTCTTCATGTCCTCGGCGTGCTCCTCTTCCATCGCGAGGATGCCTTCGAGCAGGCGCTTGGTCGTCGTGTCCTTGTCGCCGACGTAATTGATGATCTCGCGATAGCTGTCGATCGCGATGCGCTCGGCGACGAGGTTCTCCTCGATCATCGCGGCGAGATCGTCGGGCACGATGAACTCCGCGTGGCTGCGCGTCTGCAAACCCTCCGGCGAGAAGTTCGGATCGCCGTCGAGCTGGGTGATGCGCTCGGCGATCTGGTCGGCGTGCTGCTGCTCCTCGTTCGCGTGTTCGAGGAACTCGGCCGCGATGCTTTTCGCATTGATGCCCGAGGCCATGTAGAAATGCGCCTTGTAGCGCAACACGCAGATGATCTCCGTCGCCAGCGCCTCGTTCAACAATCTCACCACGGTATCGCTGTCGAGCGTGTACGAATCGGTGACCGCACCGCGCTCCATATGCTCACGCGCGCGCTTGCGGATCGTCTTGATGTCGGAAAGAAAGGGCTTGCCAGCCATGTCGCATCCTCCTGGGTTGATCGCCTGGGAAGCCGACGCCGGATGGACGCCGGCATATATGCTGCGCGGCCATTCTATACGCATCGCGCGAGCGTGGTCTAAAACAAAACCGTTCCCGCTTCCCGCTCGCACCGATGGATCGACGAGAGCCAATTCGAAAACCATGAAGAATCAATCAGCATAGCCATCGATCCCGCGCGGTGGCGCAGAAATGCGCGTGCTTGGCGGTTTCTTTCAGCAGCGTCTCGTCGTGGAATTCCTGCGCCGCGCACGCAGCCGGCGGTCAAGCCGCTCGCGGCAGCAAGTCGTTGATGTTTTCCAGAGGCCAATACCCGGCGGCCTTGGCATCCAGGATCGTGATCTCGGCGATACCCTTCTGCGAATATCCGACGTTGATGTTCCAGCCGTGCGAGACGCCCTTGACGATCGGCTCACGGGTGAACTCGATGTGAAGAATATCGTCGGTTTCGTCGTACTTGATTCTCATGTCTCGTCCTCCGATTGCCAATCGATCATCACGGTCTTGACCACCACACCAGGGCAGCTTGTTCGACCACCGCCGCGCAGACCAGGTTGTCGGATCGCCCTTCGACATGCTTGAAGATCCAAAGGCTCGTCTCGCTGCTTCGCTTGATCTCGCCTTCCTCAATCACCTCTTCAAGGAGGGCGATGCCAATATTTCGGCGCGTCATGCTTGCTCTGGCGTGCGTGGTGATCCAGACGTTTTTTCCAAACCTCGCACTGAAAAAGTCGGCCAACGCCATCCTCCTCGGCAAATAATAGGAACGGACAAATCCATCGGCAAGAAGGGCCGGGGGATTCTCAGCCTGGCCTGTAGACCTCGCCGCCCCGCTCGCGGAATTCGCGCGCCTTTTCCTCCATGCCTTTCGCCAAGGCATCGGCTTCGTTGGCGACGCCGTGGTCCTTGGCATAGTCGCGCACGTCCTGCGTGATCTTCATCGAGCAGAAGTGCGGGCCGCACATCGAGCAGAAATGCGCGTGTTTGGCGGCTTCCTTCGGCAGCGTCTCGTCGTGGAATTCCTGCGCCTTCTCCGGATCGAGGCCGAGGTTGAACTGGTCCTGCCAGCGGAACTCGAAACGCGCCTTGCTCAATGCGTTGTCGCGCACCTGCGCGCCCGGATGGCCCTTGGCGAGGTCGGCCGCGTGCGCGGCGATCTTGTAGGTGACGATGCCGTCGCGCACGTCCTGCTTGTTCGGCAGGCCGAGATGTTCCTTCGGCGTCACGTAGCAGAGCATCGCCGTGCCGTACCAGCCGATCATCGCCGCTCCAATGGCGCTGGTGATGTGGTCGTAGCCGGGCGCGATGTCCGTGGTCAGCGGGCCGAGCGTGTAGAACGGCGCTTCGTGGCACTTCTCGAGCTGTCGCTCCATGTTTTCCTTGATCAGGTGCATCGGCACGTGGCCGGGGCCTTCGATCATGGTCTGCACGTCGTGCTTCCAGGCGATCTGGGTGAGCTCGCCGAGCGTGTCGAGTTCGGCGAACTGCGCGGCGTCGTTCGCGTCCGCGATCGAGCCGGGACGCAGACCGTCGCCGAGCGAGAAGGCGACGTCGTAGGCCTTCATGATTTCGCAGATGTCCTCGAAGCGTTCGTAGAGAAACGACTCCTTGTGATGGGCGAGGCACCACTTCGCCATGATCGAGCCGCCGCGCGAAACGATGCCGGTGACGCGCTTTGCGGTCAGCGGAATGAACGGCAGGCGCACGCCGGCATGGATTGTGAAGTAGTCGACGCCCTGCTCGGCCTGCTCGATCAGCGTGTCGCGGAAGATTTCCCAAGTCAGTTCCTCGGCCTTGCCGTCGACTTTTTCCAACGCTTGATAGATCGGCACCGTGCCGATCGGCACGGGCGAGTTGCGGATGATCCACTCGCGCGTCTCGTGGATGTGCTTGCCGGTCGACAGGTCCATGACCGTGTCGCCGCCCCAGCGGATCGCCCAGACCATCTTCTCGACTTCTTCGGAAATCGAGCTCGTCACCGCCGAGTTGCCGATGTTGGCATTGATCTTGGTTAGGAAGTTGCGGCCGATGATCATCGGCTCGCTTTCCGGATGGTTGATGTTGTTCGGAATGATCGCGCGGCCGCGCTCGACTTCACTGCGCACGAATTCGGGCGTGATGATTTTCGGAATCGCCGCGCCGAAGCTCTGGCCCGCATGTTGTCGGGACAATTCGGCATCGCGCAGCGCGTCGAGTTTCTGGTTCTCGCGAATCGCGATGTATTCCATCTCTGGCGTGACGATGCCTTTTCGCGCGTAGTGCATCTGCGAGACGTTCGCGCCGGCCTTCGCGCGCAATGGCGCGCGCGTGTGCGGGAAGCGCACGCCGGCAAGCTTGGGATCGGCGGCGCGCCTGCGGCCGAACTCGCTCGACAGGCCCTTCAAGGTTTCCGTATCGCCGCGCTCGGCGATCCACTTCGCGCGCAGCGGCGCGAGGCCGGCGACGAGGTCGATGCGCACCGACGGATCGGTGTACGGACCCGACGTGTCGTACACGGCGAGCGGCGCATTCTTCTCGGCGCCGAACACGAGCGGCGTGTCGCTCAGCGCCACTTCGCGCATCGGCACCTTGAGGTCGGCGCGCGAGCCCTGCACGTGGATCTTGCGCGAACCGGGGATCGGGCGCGTGACGGCTTCCGACAGCGCGGTCGTGTCGCGGATCAGGTCGGCGGCTAAGGCATTCATGGCATCGTCTCCTCGAAGTTTCGCCGGGCTCGCGACGGAGGAGATTTCAAAGGCGCTGGATTCCCGCTTTCGCGGGATGACGAGCAAAAAGCGCCATGCCGGCCGCGCGCCCATGAAACTTCCCTACGCCGGCATGACCCGGATCAGGTACGAAGGGTTTTTCTCAGTTCCCCGGTCATGCCGGAAAACACCCCCGCTTCATGCCGGCTATTGAATCACGAAGCGCCCGCCGGAGCGAGCCGCGTGTCCGTCGCCGTTGCCTGAACGGAAGGCAACTCCGGCATCGGGGCCGTATTTCGCGACGAAAACCATTTCTGCGCCACCCGGTCAAAGGAGTACCATTTTCCTGCGATGCCATTCACGCCGCGAGGTCGTCATGAACGCCATTTCGAAATTGCTTCGCCCCGCCGTCGTCATGCTGTCGTCGGGCCTCATGCTCGCGGCCTGCGCGGCCACGGAACCCAGAAAACCGCTTCCCGACCGCGTGCAGGTGAGCTGGGCGCCGAACGACCAGTTGAGCGAGGTCAAGAACAACTCCTTCCAGCGCGGCTGGCTCAAACCCGCGGACTGGCAGAAGACGCTGTCCGATCATCTGCGCAAGCGCGCCGCACTCGTGCTGCCGCCGGGGCAGAAGCTCGACGTGACGTTCGAGGACATCAAGCTCGCCGGCGATTTCGAACCGTGGCACGGACCGGAGGCCCACGACGTCCGTTTCATGAAAGACATCTACCCGCCGCGCGCGACCCTGCGCTTCAAGCTCACCGACGCCAGCGGCGCGACGATCCGCGAAGGCGAGCGCAAGCTCACCGACCTTGCCTACCTGCAGCGCACGACAATAATCGACTCGAACGACCCGCTGTCCTACGACAAGCGCTTGCTGGACGACTGGATAAGCAGGGAATTCGGTCGCACCAAATCATGAATTCCCGGGCCCGACGGCATTCGCGGACGGCGTTCAGCGCGCTCTGCGGGTAGCACGCTTGCCGAGCGGCCTGGCGCTGCGCCTGCGCGCGTTGGCAGCAGGCGGACGCACCGCTTCGACGTCGCCGTGCAGCGAATACAGCGATTCGAGTAAGCCCTCTTCGGCGCTCGAACAGACCGCGAGCACCAGCGCCTCGTCGCAGTCTTCGGCGGCGATGTACGCGTGGCCCATGTTGCTGTCGATGTAGATCGATTCGCCTTCGTGCAGCACGACCGCATCGTAGAATTCGGTGAGCACCTCGACCGCGCCTTCGAGGACGTAAATGAATTCCTCGCCCTGATGGCGCACGAGTTCGCCGAATTCCTCGACGCTCTTCGCGCGGATGCGCGTATGGATCGGGATCATGCGCTTGCGGCGCAGTTCCGGGCACAGGTAGTAGTAGTCATAGTTCTTCGTGTTGACGCGCACCGCATCGCCCATGCGGCCGACGCTGCGGCGCGCCGTCACCGCCGCCTCGCCGCTTTCGGCGGGATCGGCGAACAGCTCCGACATGCGGATATTGAGGCGCTGGCTCAGTTGCAGCAGCTTGTCGTAGGTCAGCGTCAGCCGGTCGTGCTCGACCTTGGACAGCGTCGACACCGGAATCTGCGTGCGCTCGCTCATCTCCTTGAGCGTCCAGCCGTTGCGGGCGCGCAAACCGCGCAAAAGACCGCCCAGGGTGTGGTGGCGCGCTTTCATATCCATAGGTTCCTTTTTCCTGCGAATTTTCCGATCAGGACGCGCCGCGGATATTCGCACATAGAGCGCCTACTTTCCCAATGATCCGGATCAATGACAAAACGGCGGCATCCTGCAACCCGCGTCCGCGCTGCGCGGAATCGATCGGCACTCCATGGTTTTTCACCACCCACGGGTCGACGCAAGCGACCCTGCCCGAGGCACGTATTGTCCTGATTAGAAAATTTTGTTGACAATTCTCTAATCAGGATCATACTCGCCTCCGCACGCCAACGGGGACGAAGATGATCCGGGCATCCTTTCAAGCCGGCCGCCGCCGGGCGCTCACGATGATGGGCGCCGCGGCGACGCTGCCGCTGTCACCAGCGTTCCTGCGCGCGGCGGCGATCGCGCCCGCGCAAGCGAGGCGCAAATACTCGAAGCAAGCCAACGAGATCGTGCAGCGCGCGCTCGTCATCGACATGCTCGCGCCGCTCAAGATCGACTTCAATCCGGACGCATTCTCGCTGCCGCTGAGCGAATCCGACGCGGACAGGTTCCGCAGCTGCGGCATCAACGTTTTCCACAACTCGGTCGGCGTCGGCAGCTACGACGAGGCGCTCCAGTTCATCGCCGCCTGGAGCGGCTTCGCCGGCCGCAACAGCGAGGTGTTTTCCCTGGTCGGCGGCGTGGCGGACATCGACCGCGCCAAGGCCAAGCGCAAGACCGCCGTCGTCATCGGCCTGCAGAACGCCGACCAGTTCCGCACCCCGGCCGACGTCAAGGATTTCTACGACCTCGGCCTGCGCTGCGCGCAACTGACCTACAACACGCAGAACCTGATCGGCAGCGGCTCGACCGAGCGCGTCGACGGCGGCGTCACCGACTACGGCGTCAAGATCATCGAGGCGATGAACGACGCCGGCATGCTGATCGACGTCTCGCACTCCGGCGACCGCACCACGCTCGACGCGATCGAGATTTCGCCGCGGCCGATCGCGATCACCCACTCGAACTGCCGCGCGCTCAACAACCATCCGCGCCTGAAGACCGACGAGGCGATCAAAAAGCTCGCGGCCAAGGGCGGCGTCATGGGCATCACCGGCGTGCGCAACTTCGTCAAGGACCGGGAGCCGACGACGGTCGAGGACATCGTCGATCACATCGACCATGTCGTGAAGCTCGTCGGCATCGAGCACGTCGGCATCGGTTCGGACTCCGACCTGATGGGCTACGACCACATGCCCAAGGATCAGTACGAGAAGCTCAAGGCCGCGTACAAGGCCAGCTATTCGTTCCGCAGCCGCATCGATACCGACGGCTTCGACCACCCGCAAAAGGTCTACGACCTCACCGAATCCCTGCTCAAGCGCGGCTACGGCGAGGCGAACATCCAGGCCGTGCTCGGCGGCAATTTCCGCCGCCTGCTCGGCGCCGTCTGGAAGGAACCGAAACGCACGCCGCCCCCTTCCGAAAACCATCCCGAGGAGAAGAAATCATGACCCCGATTTCCGCAATCCGGCCGGCCACGCGCACGCGTCTGGGGCAGGCCATTCTGCTCGCCCTGATCGCCGGCGCCGCGCATGCCGAAGACGTGCCGGACAATTCGAAAGACCCGTCGGCAACGCTCGGCACGATCATCGTCACTTCGGAAAAGCGCAGCGAGGACGTGATGAACGTGCCGATGTCGGTCGGCGTGATCGATGCCGACCAGCTGCAGAACCTGCACGCGACGCAGCTCGCCGACTATGCCGCGTACATTCCCGGCCTGACGATCAGCGACGGCGGTGCGCCCGGCTCGGCGTCGATCGGCATCCGCGGCATCTCGCCGCTGACGGCCACGTCCACGGTCGCGACCTACATCGACGAGACGCCGATCGGATCGAGCAGCATGTACGGCGACGGCGGCACGGCGATCCTCGACCTGCTGTCCAACACGTTCCAGAGCGTCGAAGTGCTGCGCGGTCCGCAGGGCACCCTGTACGGCGCGAGCGCGATGGGCGGCGTGATCCGCTACGTGACGCGCGCGCCCGACCTTGCCGCGTCTTCGTGGAACGTCGGCGCGAACATGTTCAGCGTTGCGGGCGCCGGCGACCTCGGCGTCGGCGGCCACGCCGGCTTCAGCGCGCCGCTCGTCGCCGACAAGCTCGCGCTCAGCGTCGACTTCGCGCGGCAGAACACGCCGGGCTACATCGACAACGTGCAGACCGGCACGAAGGAGCAGAACGGCTTCTGGCAACGCGCGAGCCGCGTCGCGCTGCTGTGGAAGGCGAGCGACGACCTCTCGGTCACGATCTCGGCGATGGATTCGAAGGTCGACGCCGACTCGTTCAGCTACGTCGCGATCGATCCGGCGACGCTCAAGCCGCTCTACGGCAAGAACAAGGACGACAATTATTTCGCCGAGCCGTACGAGAAAGCGTACGGCGTGTATACCGCGACGGTGAACTGGAACCTCGGCTGGGCGGATTTCGTCTCGGCGACCTCGTATTCGCGCACCGACGCGCATACCAACGACGACGCATCGAGCGTCTATGGTCCGCTGGGCCCGCTGATCGGCCTGCCCGGCCCGTTCCTGTCGGAAGTCTTCTACCACCTGCGGCTTTACAAGACGACGCAGGAATTCCGCCTCACCTCGAAGGAGGGCGATCGCATCGAATGGCTCGTGGGCGCGTTCGGCACGCGCGAGAACAGCACGCAGGACCAGTCGCTCACCGCGCAGTTCGACGACTACTCCTTCATTCCCGGACTGAACCCGCTCGCGCAGGTAGGCCTGCCGTCGACGTACAAGGAATACGCCGCCTACGGCGACCTGACGTACAAGTTCACGGGCAGCTTCGACGTGACCGCGGGCGTGCGCTGGGCGCGCAACGAACAGACGTTCACCGAACTGACCAGCGGCGCGGTGACGGGCACGGTCGACCAGCCCGGCTCGTCGGCGGAAAGCGTGTTCACCTACTCGGTGAGCCCGCGCTTCCACCTCAACGCAAACACGATGATCTACGCCCGCGTCGCCACCGGCTACCAGCCGGGCGGCCCGAATCTCGCGCTGCCGGGCGTGCCGACGCAAGTCGATTCGTCGAAGCTGACGAGCTACGAGGGCGGCATCAAGGCGACGCTCGACGACCGCAGGCTGACGCTCGACGCCGCCGTCTACGACGTCGAATGGGAGAAGATCCAGGTGCCGGCGTCGATCAATGGCGTCGGCTATTTCACCAACGGCGGCACCGCGCGCAGCCGCGGCCTGGAATTCTCGGCCTTGTATACGCCGGTCGCGGGCCTGCGCCTCGGCCTCAACGGCGCGTACACCGATGCGGTGTTGACCGAGGACGTGCCCGGCATCGGCGGCCTCGACGGCGACCGCCTGCCGAACATCCCGAAATGGTCGACGTCGGCCACGGCCGACTACAACTTCCCGCTCGGCAACGGCTGGACCGGCCGTCTCGGCGGCGGGCTTCGCTACGTCGGCGCTTCGACGAGCGGCCTCACCCACGCGCCGAACTCCCTGCCGCAGGACAGCTACACCGCGCTGGACCTCAACGCCGACGTCAGCAACGATCGCTGGACCGTGCGCTTATTCGCCAAGAACGTGACCGACAAGCGCGTCTACACGAACTACATCGTCCGCACGAATGCGGTCACCGGCGGGATTGGCGCGATCAGCGGCGTGCCGCTGGCTCCGCGCACGATCGGCGTCGGCTTCGACCTGAAGTATTGAGGACGCGATGAGTTCAGTGACCGCACTGCGCGGCGTGCAGGTGCCGACTCTGCCGCAGCCGTACCTGCTGTTCCTCGGCGACACGACCGAACCCGGCTACGCCAAGACCGCGTTCGGCCTGCGCGACTGGGCCGGCGAGCGCTGCGTCGGCGAGTGGTCGTGCGGCGCGACCGTGACGACCGGCCTGCCGTTCCTCGCGCCGCGCGAGGCCCACGCGCGCGGCGCGCGCGGGCTCGTCATCGGCGTCGCCAACGTCGGCGGCGCGATCCAGGAGAACTGGATCGCCTCGCTCGTCGAGGCGATCGAGGCCGGCCTCGACCTCGTCAGCGGCATGCACGTGCGCCTCGCCGACGTGCCGCAGCTCAAGGCCGCCGCGGCGCGGCGCGGCGCGCGCCTGATCGATGTGCGCACGCCGCCGCCGAACATCCCTATCGCGAGCGGACGCAAGCGCAGCGGCATGCGCCTGCTCACAGTCGGCACCGACTGCGCGCTCGGAAAAAAATACACGGCGCTCGCGCTGGCGCGCGCGTTCGCCGGGCGTGGCGTCGACGTCGACTTCCGCGCGACCGGGCAGACCGGCATCCTCATCGCCGGCCGCGGCATGCCGATGGACGCGGTCGTCTCCGACTTCGAAGCCGGCGCGGCCGAGATGCTCAGCCCGGCCGCCGACGCGCGCCATTGGGACGTCGTCGAAGGCCAGGGCTCGCTGTTCCATCCGGCCTACGCGGGCGTCTCGCTCGGCCTCTTGCACGGCAGCCAGCCCGACGTGTTCGTCGTCTGCCACGAGCCGCGCCGCACGCACGTGCTCGGCAGTCCGACGTTCGCGCTGCCGAGCATCGAGGAAACGATCGACCTGACGATACGCCTCGGCCGGCGCACGAATCCGGCGATCCGCTGCGCCGGCATCAGCCTGAACACGGCCGGGCTCGACGATACCGCCGCGCGCGAAGTGCTCGCCGAGCACGCCGCGCGCCTCGGCCTGCCCGCGGCCGATCCGATGCGCGGCGGCGCGGAATTCGCGCGTCTCGTCGATGCCTGCCTCGCCTGACAGCGTCGATGAAATGAATACGCCGATGAAATGGCACGAGCGTGAAAGCGAATGACGCGCAAAACGATTGATTGCAGAGATGAAGACCATGAAAAAACTTGTATGGCTTGCAGCGGCGCTGGCTGCTCTCACGACCGTATCGCTGTCGGCGCAGAACCCGGCCGAACCGCTGCCGGCCGCGGCGGCGGTTACGCCACCGGCCACCGAAGCCGGTGGCACGGCTCTGACCAAAACCGACGTCGACGCCTGGCTCGATGGCTACATGCCGTACGCACTCGCCACCGGCGACATCGCCGGCGCGGTCGTCGCCGTGGTCAAGGACGGCGAGATCCTCACCGAACGCGGCTTCGGCTACGCCGACGTCGCCGCGAAGAAGCCGGTCGATCCCAAGCTCACGCTGTTCCGCCCCGGCTCGGTGTCGAAGCTGTTCACCTGGACGGCGGTGATGCAGCTCGTCGAACAGGGCAAGCTCGATCTCGATGCCGACGTCAACCAATATCTCCCCGCCGACTTCCAGGTGCCGCCGCGCGACGGCAAGCCGATCACGCTGCGCAACGTCATGACGCACACGGCCGGCTTCGAGGAGCAGATCAAGAACATCATCACCGAAGACCCGAACGCGCCGGACTACGTCACCCTGCTCAAGCGCTGGACGCCGACGCGCGTGTTCGACCCGGGCACGACGCCGGCGTATTCGAACTACGCGACCTCGCTCGCCGGCTACATCGTCGAACGCGTTTCGGGCGAATCGTTCTACGACTACGTCGACAAGCACATCTTCGCGCCGCTGGAGATGACCCACTCGACGTTCCGCCAGCCGCTGCCGAAGGAACTCGTGCCGCTGATGGCGACCGGTTACCAGACCGCGTCGGGTGGCGCGAAGAAGTTCGAAATGGTCGGCCCGGCGCCGGCCGGTTCGGTGGCCTCGCCCGCCGAGGAGATGGCGCACTTCATGATCGCGCACCTGCAGAACGGCGAGTACAAGGGCAACCGCATCCTCAAGGAGGAAACCGCGAAGCGGATGCACGACAGCCCGCTGACACTGCTGCCGCCGCTCAACCGCATGGAACTCGGCTTCTTCGAGACCAACATCAACGGCCGCGAAGTGATCGGCCATCTCGGCGACACCGACTATTTCCACACCTCGCTGCATCTGTTCCCCAAGGAGAACGTCGGCTTCTACGTGTCGTTCAACAGCGCCGGCAAGGAAGGCGCCGCGCATCACCTGCGCGTTGCACTGTTCAGCGACTTCGCCGACCGTTACTTCCCCGGCCCGCGCGGCGCCACGCACATCGATGACGCGACCGCGAAGCAGCACGCGCAGATGTTGACCGGCAACTGGGTCGCTTCGCGCGGCGCGTTCACGAATTTCTTTTCGGTGATCGGCCTGATCGGGCAAACCAAGGTCGCGGTCGACGACAAGGGCGGCTTGCTGGTTCCGGAGGCGAAGGGTCTCGACGGCAAGCCGATCCGGTGGATCGAAATCTCGCCGTTCGTCTGGCAGGACGCGAACGGCCACGACCTGCTCGCCGCGAAAGTCGTCGACGGCCGGGTCGTGCGCTTCAGCTACGGCCTCGTCGGCCCGTTCGAAGTGTGGCTGCGCCCCGACATCGCGCACAACGGCGCGTGGCTGACGCCCGCGTTCTACGCGAGTCTCGCCGCGCTGCTGTTGACGGTGCTGGTCTGGCCGGTCGCCGCGATCGTGCGCCGCAAGTATGGCGCGCGCCTCGACCTCGCGCCGAAGGCGCTGAGCGCCTACCGCGCGGGCAAGATCGGCGCGCTGCTGATGCTGCTCGCGTTCGGCGCGTGGATCGCCTCGGTGCTGACGATGTTCTCCGATCTCAACAACACCAGCGCGAAGTTCGATCCGGTGCTGCGCTTCGACCAGGTGTTCGGCTTCCTCGCCTTCATCGGCGGCTTCGCGCTGAGCCTGTGGAATCTGTGGACGGTATGGCGCGGCGGCGGGCGGCGCTGGCCGGCGAAACTCTGGAGCGTCGTGCTCGCGCTGTCCGCGTTCGTCGTGCTCTGGGTCGCGTTCGCCTTCCACCTGATCGGCTGGGGAGTGAACTACTGATGTCCGCGCTCGCGCTTCAGGTTGCGGTCGAGAAACTCAAGCTGGCCGAGCCGTTCCACATCTCGGGCTACGTGTTCGAGGCGCAGGATGCCGTCGTCGTCACGCTCGACGACGGCACGCATCGCGGCCGCGGCGAGGCCTCGGGCGTCTACTACCTCGGCGACAACGCGCCCGAGATGGTTGCGGCGATCGAGGCCAACCGCGGCGCGATCGAAGCGGGCATCGACCGCGCCGCGCTGCAGGCGCTGCTGCCGCCGGGCGGCGCGCGCAACGCGCTCGACTGCGCGCTGTGGGATCTGGAGGCGCACCGCAGCGGCAAGGAGGTCTGGAAGCTGGCGGGCCTCGATTCGGTCAAGCCGCTCGTCACGACGTTCACGATGGGCGCCGACGAACCCGCGAAGATGGCCGCCGGCGCGCGCAAGTTCGCGCAGGCGAAAGCGCTCAAGATGAAGCTGACCGGCGAACCCGACCTCGACATCGCGCGCGTGCGTGCGGTGCGCGAGGCGAGGCCGGAGGTCTGGCTCGGCGTCGATGCGAACCAGGGCTATGCGATCGGCACGCTCGGCGAATTGATTCCCACGCTGGTCGAGGCGAAGGTGTCGCTGCTCGAACAGCCGTTGCAGCGCGGAAAAGAGGCCGACCTCGACGGCTTCGCTTCGCCGGTGCCGATAGCGGCCGACGAAAGCGCGCTGTGCCTCGCCGACGTGCCCGGACTGATCGGCCGCTTCAACGTCGTCAACATCAAGCTCGACAAGTGCGGCGGCCTCACCGAAGCGCTCGCGATCGCGCGCGAGGCGCGGCGGCTCGGGCTCGGCGTGATGGTCGGCAACATGGTCGGCACGAGTTGGGCGATGGCGCCGGCGTTCGTCGTCGGCCAGCTCTGCGACATCGTCGATCTCGACGGGCCGGTGTTTCTCGCGCAGGATCGCACGCCGTCTCTGAATTACGACGACGGCCACGTTTGGGTGGGCAAGGAAGTGTGGGGATCAAGAGCGGCGACATGACTGCGTCGACACTGCGCGGCAAGAACGTGACGACACTCAGTCCGAATTGGTTCGGCCAGCCGCGCGGGCTGACGATCCTGTTCCTGACCGAGATGTGGGAGATCTTCTCCTACTACGGCATGCGCGCGCTGCTGGTCTACTACATGACCAAGCAGCTCGCCTTCGGCCAGGAAAAATCCTCGCTGATCTACGGCGCGTACACGTCGATGGCGTTCTTCACGCCGATCCTCGGCGGCATCCTGTGCGACCGCTGGCTCGGCAAGCGCCGCTCCGTCATCATCGGCGGCGCGACGATGGCCCTGGGGCATTTCATGATGGCGTGCGAGCCGCTGTTCTACCCGGCGCTGGCGACGATCGCGCTCGGCAACGGCCTGTTCATGCCGAGCCTGCCGAGCCAGATCAACGACCTCTACCGCAGCGACGATCCGCGCCGCGGCTGGGCCTACAACGTCTACTACGTCGGCATCAACCTCGGCGGTCTTCTCGCCCCGCTCGTGTGCGGCACGCTCGGCGAGTTCTACGGCTGGCACGTCGGCTTCGGCGCGGCCGGCGTCGGCATGCTGCTCGGATTGATCGTGTACCTGCTCGGCGGCAAGTACCTGCCGGAGCCGCGGCCCGCGCGGTGCGAATCCGGCAATGCGCCGCCGCTGCGCAACGGCAAGCAGACCTTCCTGCTGCTGCTCGGCGTCGGCCTCGCGGTGACCGTGTTCCGCGGCGCCTACGAGCAGATCGGCAACACGGTGCCGCTGTGGTCGGACACAGGCGTCGACCGCGCGTTCGGTGCGATGACGATCCCGATGACCTGGTTCCAGTCGCTCGATCCCCTGTTCGTGTTCCTGATGACGCCGCCGCTGCTCGCCTTCTGGCAGCGCCGCGCGCGGCGCGGCAAGGTCGCCTCGTCGATGCGCAAGATGGCGGGCGGCGCGGTGCTCGTCGCGGTTTCCTACCTGCTGCTCGCGCTCGCGGCGCAGCTTGCCGGCGACGGCCGCGCGCACTGGTCGTGGCTGCTCGCGTATTCGGTCGTGTTCACCCTCGGCGAGCTGTACGTGCTGCCGACCGGGCTCGGGCTGTTCGCCCGCCTCGCGCCGCCCGCGCTCGGGGCGACGACGGTCGGCGGCTGGTATCTGTGCATCTTCAGCGGCAGCCTCGCCGCGGGATTCGTCGGCACGCTGTGGAGCCACGCGAGTCATGCGGCGTATTTCGCGCTGCTCGCGGCCATCGCCTGCGCCGCCGCGCTGCTGTTCCTCGCGCTCGATGCGAACGCGCGCCGCATCGAAGACGCGCGCGCCGCCGAGATCGCCGCGGCCGATCTGCGCCGCGCGGACGCGACTGCGTGATGCGCACCGCAGAAGCCAGCAGTTCGTGGTTCCAGCGCTACCTGCTGCCGGGGTTCGCGTTCAAGGCCGTCGTCATCGGCGGCGGCTACGCCACCGGGCGCGAGCTCGCCGAATTCTTCCTGCCGTCCGGCCCGCGCGGCGGACTCGCCGCGATGCTGCTCGCGATGCTGCTGTGGAGCATCGTCTGCATGGCCACGTTCCTGTTCGCCCGCGCGCACGGCGCGCGCGACTACCTGAGCTTCTTCCGCGCCCTGCTCGGCCGCGGCTGGATCGTGTTCGAGATCGCATATTTGATCTTCGTCGTGCTGATCCTCGCCGTGTTCGGCGCCGCCGCGGGCGAGATCGGCACGGCGCTGACCGGGCTGCCGCCTCTCTCCGGCACGCTCGCGCTGCTCGTCGCGATCGCCGCTTTCGCGATGTTCGGCAACGCCTCGGTCGAGCGTCTGTTCAAGTACGTTTCGTTCCTGCTCTACGGCGTCTACTTCCTGTTCGTGGTCCTCGCGTTCACGCGCTTCGGCGAGCGCATCGCCGCCGGCTTCGCGAGCGACGCGCCGGCGACGGCGAACTGGGCGCTCGGCGGCATCGCCTACGCGAGCTACAACATCGTCGGCGCGGTCGTGATCCTGCCCGTGCTGCGCCACCTGCGCAGCGACCGCGACGCCGTCGTCGCCGGCGCGATCGCCGGCCCGCTCGCGATCCTGCCGGCGGTGCTGTTCTTCACCTGCATGGTCGCGTTCTATCCCGCGATCGGCGCGCAGACGCTGCCGTCGGATTTTCTTTTGCGCCAAATGAACCTGCCGTGGTTCCACCTGCTGTTCCAGCTCATGATCTTCGCCGCGCTGCTCGAAAGCGGCACCGGCGCCGTGCACGCGATCAACGAGCGCATCGCCAAGGCTTGGCTGGCCGCACGCGGCGCCGCGTTGTCGCCGCGCGCGCGCCTGCTCATCGCCGTCGTGCTGCTCGCCGTCTGCATGCTGCTCGCCGACCGCATCGGCCTCGTCGCGCTGATCGCCAAGGGCTATCGCCTGCTCGCGATCCTGTTTCTTCTCGTCTACGTCGTCCCGCTGCTCACCTTCGGCGTCGCGCGCCTGCGCCGCCGTCCCGCCATCACCGAGGAGCTTCCATGAAACGCCTGCTGCCGTTCGCCCTGCTGATCGCCTGCCCCGCGTTCGCCGTCGCGGCGCCGCCCGACGGTTTCGCCGAACGCGTCGAATCGCTGCGCAAGGAAATCGGCGTGCCCGGCCTGTCGATCTCGATCGTCGAAGACGGCAAGGTCACGTTCGTGCAGGGCTTCGGCGTACGCAAGCTCAGCTCGCCCGAGAAGGTCGACGCCGATACGCTGTTCGACACCGGCTCGACCGGCAAGGCGATGACCGTGGCCGATCTCGCCATCCTCGTCGACCAGGGCAGGATCGGCTGGGACGACAAGGTCATCGATCGACTTCCGGGCTTCCAGATGTACGACCCGTGGGTGACGCGCGAGATGACGGTCCGCGACCTGCTCGTGCACCGCAGCGGCCTCGGCCTCGGAGCGGGCGACCTGATGTTCGTGCCGCGCACGAACCTGTCGCGCGCCGAATCGGTCAAGCGCCTGCGCTACATCAAGCCGGCGACGAGCTTCCGCAGCGGCTTCGCCTACGACAACGTGCTCTACATGGTCGCCGGGCAATTGATCGAGGCGGTGACCGGCGAAACCTGGGAGCACTTCACCGTCGAGCACCTGTTCAAGCCCGCGGGCATGCTGCACGCCGTGGCCGACCCGGAGTCGCACTTCGCCGATCCGAACCGCGCCTGGCCGCATGCGCGCATGAACGGCGGCCTGCGCGGCGCGGGCGACCAGGAAGTGCTCGACGAGCGCGACGAGCTCGGCCGCAACGCTGCGCCGGCTGGCGGCCTGTCGATCAGCGCGAACGACCTGTCGCGCTGGCTGCGCATCCAGCTCGCCGGCGGCAAACTCGTCGACGGCGACGCGCACCTGTTCAGCGAGGCGGCGCAGAAGGAAATGTGGAAGCCGATGGTGCTTCAGCCGATCGCGCCGCGGCCCGAGCCGCTCAAGGCCACGCAGCCGCTGTTCGACACTTACGCGCTCGGCTGGGACGTGCGCGACTACCGCGGCGCGAAGATCATCTGGCACGGCGGCGCGGTGTTCGGCGAACTCACCGCGGTCGTGCTCGTGCCGGAAAAGAAAATCGGCTTCTCGATCACGATCAACAGCGAGGACGGCGAGATCATCAGCGGCCTGATGTTCGAGCTGCTCGACCACTACCTCGGCGCGCCGCTCAACGACTGGCCGGCGAAGTTCCGCGATTTCAAGAAGCAGCGCATCGCCGAAGGACTCAAGACATACAAGACCAAGGCGGCGACGCCGGCCAAGGTCGGCCCGTCGCTGGCGCTCGCGCGCTACGCCGGCACCTACAACGACCCGTGGTATGGCAACATCGACGTCGGGATCGCGAAGGGCAAACTAACGATCGACTTCAAGTCGACGCCGCGCATGAACGGCACGCTCGAACACTGGCAGTACGACAGCTTCACGACGAAGTTCACCGACAAGGCGATCGAACCCGCCTACGTCACCTTCGCGATCGACGCCGACGGCAAAGTCGAGCGCGTGACGATGAAACCGGTTTCGCCGCTCGCCGATTTCAGTTATGACTATCAGGACCTGATGTTCACCCCAGTCGAGGCAAAGAAATGACCACCACTCCGATGCGCCTGAAGTTTCCGCTCCTGTTCGCCGCGATCGCCGCGACGCTCGCCACGGCACCGGCCTCCGCGGTCGGCGACGATGTCAACGCCCGCGTAGCGCGCGTGCTCGCGCAGACGCCGCTGATCGACGGCCACAACGACCTGCCGTGGGAGATCCGCACGCGCTTCGGCGGCGACGTGACCAAGATCGATCTCGCCGCGGACACCACGAAACTGCCCGCTCCCGAAGGCGAAGCGAAGCTGATGACCGACATCCCGCGCCTGCGCGCCGGCCACGTCGGCGGCCAGTTCTGGTCGGTGTGGATTCCGGTGTCGATCAAGGGGCCCGAGGCCGTGCAGGTCACGCTCGAGCAAATGGATATCGTCAAGTCGATGGCGGCGCGCTGGCCGCGCGATTTCGCCATGGCCTACACCGCGGCCGACATCCGCCGCATCCACAAGGAAGGCAAGATCGCCTCGATGATCGGCATCGAGGGCGGCCATCAGATCAACGACTCGCTGGCCGTGCTGCGCGAGTGCTACGACGCCGGCGCGCGCTACATGACGCTGGCGCATTCCTCGAACACGGACTGGAGCGATTCGGCCACCGACGCGCCCGCGCATCACGGCCTGACGCCGTTCGGCAAGGAAGTCGTGCGCGAGATGAACCGGCTCGGCATGCTCGTCGATCTCGCCCACGTCTCCGAAGAGGCGATGAACGCCGCGCTCGACGTGTCGCAGGCGCCGGTGATCTTCTCGCACTCCTCGGCGCGCGCGATCGACGACCACCCGCGCGACGTTTCCGACGTGGTGCTGCGCCGCGTCGCCAAGAACGGCGGCGTGGTCATGGCGAACTTCGCGCTGGACTACGTTTCCGACGCGTACCGCCGCTGGGACGCAGATCGCTCCGCCGAGCAGGCGCGCTACAGCAGCCCGCCGTTCGGTGGCCTCTACATCGGCAATCCCGCGCGCGCCAAGGCCGCGCTGGCCGAGTGGGAAAAGGCGCATCCGGCGCCGAAGGTCACGCTAGCCGAAGTCGCCGACCATATCGAGCACATCGCCAAGGTCGCCGGCGTCGATCACGTCGGCATCGGTTCGGATTTCGACGGCATCCCGGAAGCGCCGGAAGGTCTCGACGGGGTCGACAAATATCCCGCGCTGCTCGCCGAACTGGCGCGCCGCGGCTGGAGCGACGAAAACCTGGCCAAGGTCGCCGGCGGCAATTTGTTGCGCGTGATGGCGCAAGCCGAGACGGTGGCGGCGAAACTGCGTGCGGAGCGCGGCCCGTCGATGGCCAGGATCGAGCAGCTTGACGGGACGCCGACGAAGGCGGCGCGCTAGCAAGTCTCACGCGATTCGAAAGACCCAACCGCCGTCATTACCGCGAAAGCGGAATGACGGCGACGGGAAATTCCCGAAGCGAGCCTAGCGCGGCGCGTAGGCGCGCAGGAAGAAATCGACCGTCGCGTTGAGGTGTTCGTCGATCTCGCGTGCGGTCGGCGGCTCGCCGCAGCCGAATTCCAGGCGCGCATGGCACTCGCCCTTGAGCAGGCAATAGAACTGCGTGGCGGCGCGGTACGGGTCGGCGATGTCGAGCTTACCCGCCTCGACCTCGGCGCGCAGGAACGATTCCAGCCCTTGCTTCACTTTCGTCGGGCCGGCCTCCCAGAACAGCGCCGCGAGTTTCGGCGCGCTCGCGGCATTGGCGACGATGGTGCGGTGGATCGCGATCGCGTCCTCGCTCGTGATCAAGTCGAAGAACGCGCGAGCGATCGCGAACAATTGCTTGCGCAGCGGACCCTTGAGATCGGCGCGGAACAACGCCTCGGGCATCAGCGTCTGACACTTGCTGCTCACCGCTTCGGCGAACAGCGTTTCCTTGTCGCGGTAGTGGCTGTAGACGGTGAGCTTGGACACGCCCGCCTTGTTGGCGATCGCATCCATGCTCGTGCCCTCGAAGCCCTGCTTGACGAACAGTTGCTTGGCCGCCTCGAGGATGGCGGCGCGCTTCTCCATGTCCTTGGGACGACCGGGGCCGGCGGATCGGGGAACGGCTAACGCTGACATGGCTTGGACATCTTCGGGACTCGTCGCGAGACGCGGCGGCGAACCGCTCTCGCACTTCAAAAATACTGGACAGTTCAGTTTACTAATTGTAGAGTAACACGAAATGGGTTCGCGATGTGAAAAACTCCGTTCGTCCGGGCGCGTGTACTCTTGCGCGAATCGACGGAATTCGCAACCTGCCCCGCAGCAAGTCCGCGTTCGACGATACGGAATAGAGGCCATGTCCGATCTTGCCTTTCGCACCATCATCCGCCCGGCCGTCCGCGCCGCCGCGAGCCTGCTCGCGCTGATGGGCGCGGCCGCCCTCGCCGGCTGCGGCAGCCATGCCACCGCGCCGCCGCCGCCGCGCAGCGCCATCGTCGCGCATCCGCAACCCGCTGATACGATCAACGCCGAAGTCTATTCGGGTGACGTGCGCGCGCGTTACGAAAGCCAGCTCGGCTTCCGCGTCAACGGCCTGGGCTTCAGCTTCAACGGCAAAATCAAGTCGCGTCTGGTCGACGTCGGCGACCATGTCGAGGCGGGCCAGGCGCTGGCCGAGCTCGATCCGGTCGATCTGCACCTGCAACTCGACAGCGTCAAGGCCAATCTCGTCGCCGCGCGCGCCAACTTCGATCTGGCCGACTCGGAATACAAGCGCTACAAGGCGATGTACGCGCAACACTACGTCAGCCAGACGCAGTTCGACTCGCAGCTCAACGCGCGCAAGGTCGCGCAGGCGCAGGTGGCGCAGGCGCAGGCGGCGCTGGCGAGCGCCAAGAACCAGGCCGGGTACGCCGTACTGCGTGCCGACCATGCCGGCACGATCACCGCGATCAGCGCCGAAGCCGGACAGGTGGTCGCGGCGGGACAGACCATTGCGACGCTGGCGCGCGACGGCGCGGTCGAAGTCGAGATCGCCGTGCCCGAAAGCCGCATCCACGCCTACCAGGTCGGCACGCCGGTCGCGATCGAATCCTGGGCCGACGCCGGCAAGCGGCTCGGCGGCCATCTGCGCGAGATCGGCGCGGAAGCCGACCGCGTCACCCGCACCTACCGCGTGCGCGTGAGCTTCGACGACGCCAGCGCCGCACCGCGCCTGGGCCAGACCGCACGCGTCTATTTCGCCGATGCCGGCACGGCCGGCCAGACGCTGATCCCGCTGCCGGCGCTCTACGAACTCGGCGGCAAGCCCGCGGTGTGGATCGTCGATGCGAAGACGCACCAGGTGAAACTCGCGCCCGTCGTCGTTTCCGCCTATCGCGAGCAAGGCGTGGTCCTGTCGCACGGCGTCGGCGTACAGGACTGGATCGTCACCGCCGGCGTGCACAAGCTGCGCGAAGGCGAGACGGTCGCACCGGTCGACGCGCTCAATCGTCCGCTCGCGCTTTGAGGGAGGCCGCACATGCTCGCTTCAGCCCTCGCCGCCTTTGTCCATCACCTCGCTGCGTTCGCGATCGCCGTTGCGCTCGCCATCGAACTCGTCATGCTGCGCGGCGAACTGACCGTCGAGCGTGGCCGCCGCCTGATCCAGGCCGATGCGGTCTACGGCATCGCCGCGATCACGCTCATCGTCGTCGGCGTCGCACGCGTGGCGTGGTTCGAGAAGGGTGCGGCGTACTACCTGCACAGTGCGCCGTTCATCGCGAAGATGATCCTGTTCGTCGCGATCGGCCTGCTCTCGATCCGGCCGACGCTGACATTTCTTTCCTGGCGCAAAACGCCGGCCGAAAATCGCGTGCCCGAGCTCGCCGCGGACGCGCAGCGCCGATTGCGTTCCATCGTGCATGTCGAGCTGGCCCTGCTCGTACTCGCGATCCTCTGCGCCGCGCTGATGGCCAAGGGCATCGGCTTCTTTCCATGAATCCCGACACGCCAGCACGCTCGCGCAGGGGCACGACGAATCGCGCCGCCATTCCGCATAAGGCCCAGACCATCCGTCGCCCATGACCCGATTCAATCTCTCCGAATGGTCGCTGCGCAACCAGTCGCTGTTGCGCTACTTCATCGTGCTGCTCGCCGTGATCGGCGTGTGGTCGTACCTGGGCCTGGGCCAGTCCGAAGATCCGCCGTTCACGTTCAAGATCATGGTCGTGCAGACGCAATGGCCCGGCGCGACCGCGGCCGAAGTGACCGAGCAGGTCACCGAGAAGATCGAAAAGAAATTGCAGGAACTGCCCGATCTCGACTACCTGCGCAGCTATTCGCGTCCGGGCGAATCGGTGGTGATGGTGGTCATCAAGGACTCGGTGCCGGCCAGCGCCGTGCCCGATTTCTTCTACCAGGTGCGCAAGAAAATCGGCGACATCCGCTACACCCTGCCGCAGGGCGTGCTCGGGCCGTTCTTCAACGACGAGTTCGGCGACACCTTCGGCAACATCTATGCGCTGAGCGGCGAAGGCTACACCGACGCGCAATTGCGCGACTATGCCGAGCGCCTCAAGCTCGAACTGTTGCGCGTGCCCGACGTGGCCAAGGTGGAATTCATCGGCCTGCAGGACGAGAAGGTCACGATCGAACTGTCCAACGCCAAGCTCGCCACGCTCGGCGTCGGCTTCGACCAGTTGCAGGCCACCCTCGTTGCGCAGAATGCGATCGCGCCCGCCGGCAGCTTCGAGACCGGCAGCGACCGCATCTACCTGCGCACCACGGGCGCGTTCGATTCGGTCGAAGCGATCCGCAACATCTCCATCCGCGCCAACGGCAACTTGTTCCGCCTCGGCGACATCGCCAAGGTCACGCGCGGTTACGCCGACCCGCCGAATCCGCGCATGCGCTTCATGGGCAAGAACGCGCTCGGCATCGCCGTATCGATGCGCGCGGGCGGCGACATCATCCATCTCGGCAGGAATCTCGACGCGGCGATCGCGCGCCTGCAGCGGACCCTGCCGGTCGGCCTCGAACTCGAGCGCGTCACCGACCAGCCGCGCGCCGTGGCGCGCTCGGTCGGCGAGTTCGTCGAGACGCTGGCGATCGCGGTCGCGATCGTGCTGCTGGTCAGCTTCTTCTCGCTCGGCCTGCGCACCGGCCTGGTCGTCGCGCTGTCGATCCCGCTCGTGCTCGCGATGACGTTCGCCGCGATGAAGTACTTCGGCATCGACCTGCACAAGATCTCGCTCGGCGCGCTCGTGCTCGCGCTCGGCCTGCTCGTGGACGATGCGATCATCGCGGTCGAAATGATGGCGATCAAGATCGAGCAGGGCTACGACCGCGTGCGCGCCGCCGCGTTCGCCTATACCTCGACCGCGTTCCCGATGCTGACCGGCACGCTGGTCACCGCCGCGGGCTTTTTGCCGATCGCGACGGCGAAGTCCGGCACGGGCGAGTACACGCGTTCGATCTTCGAAGTCGTGACGATCGCGCTGCTGATCTCGTGGGTCGCCGCGGTGATGTTGATTCCGTATCTCGGCTACAAACTGTTGCCGGAACGCGACCAGGCGCCGCCGCCGGCGAATTCGTGGCTGCACAAACTGCCGCCGCGCCTGCGCCGCATCGTCACCGGCGAGCATGCGCCGCACGCCGGCCACGATCCGTACGCGACGCCGTTCTACCGCGCGTTCCGCGGCCTCCTCGACTGGTGCGTGGGCCATCGCTGGATCGTGATCGGCGCGACGGTCGGCACGTTCGTGCTGGCGATCGCCGGCTTCGGCTTCGTGCAGCAGCAGTTCTTCCCCGACTCGACGCGGCCCGAGCTGATGGTGGACCTCAAGCTGCCCGAAGGCGCCTCGCTCAACGCCACCGAAGCGCAAGTAAAGAAACTCGAAGCCTGGCTCGCCAAGCGCCCCGAACTGGAAAACTACGTCAATTTCGTCGGCAGCGGCGCGCCGCGCTTCTACCTGCCGCTCGACCAGCAACTGCCGCAGGCCAGCTTCGCCGAGTTCGTGCTGCTGACCAAGTCGCTCGCCGACCGCGAGAAGATCCGCGCCGACCTGATCGAGCTGTTCGACAGGGATTTCACCGAGTTGCGCGCGCGCGTCGTGCGCCTCGAGAACGGGCCGCCTGTCGGCTATCCCGTGCAGTTCCGCGTGTCCGGCGAAGACATCGCCACGGTGCGTGAACTGTCGCGCCGGGTCGCCGACGTGATGCGCAAGAATCCGATCCTGCGCAATGTCAATCTCGACTGGGAAGAGCCGTCCAAGGTCGTCAAGCTCGACATCGACCAGGAGCGCGCGCGCGTGCTCGGCGTGTCCTCGCAGGACCTCGCCAACTTCCTGCAGAGCTCGCTGTCGGGCGTGCCGGTGACGTATTACCGCGAACGCGACCAGCTCATCGAGGTCGACCTGCGCGGCCCGAGCGACGAGCGAGCGCGCCTGTCGCTGCTCGAAAGCCTCGCGGTGCCGACGCCGTCCGGCACCAGCGTGCCGCTCAAGCAGATCGCGAACGTGAGCTACGGTTTCGAGGAAGGCATCATCTGGCACCGCAACCGGCTGCCGACCGTGACGATCCGCGGCGACATCTACGGCGACACCACGGCGCCGACCGTCACCGCGCAGGTGCTGCCGCAGCTCGATGCGATCAATGCCTCGATGCCGCCGGGCTACCTGCTCGAAGTCGGCGGCGCGGTCGAGGAATCGGCCAAGGGCCAGGCGTCGGTCAACGCCGGCATGCCGCTGTTCCTGATCGTCGTGCTGACCGTGCTGATGATCCAGTTGCGCAGCTTCAGCCGCGTGCTGCTCGTGTTCCTGACCGCGCCGCTCGGTCTGATCGGCGTGACCCTGTTCCTGCTGGTGTTCCGCGTGCCGTTCGGCTTCGTCGCGATGCTCGGCACGATCGCGCTGATGGGCATGATCATGCGCAACTCGGTCATCCTCGTCGACCAGATCGAGCAGGACATCGCCGCCGGCCACGAGCGCTGGACCGCCATAGTGGACGCGACCGTGCGCCGTTTCCGTCCGATCGTGCTGACCGCGCTCGCGGCGATCCTGGCGATGATCCCGTTGTCGCGCAGCGCGTTCTACGGGCCGATGGCGGTGGCGATCATGGGCGGCCTGCTCATCGCCACCGCGCTGACTCTGTTGTTCCTGCCCGCGCTGTACGCCGCCTGGTTTCACGTGCGACGCGGCGAGGCCGTCTCGCATCCGGGTTCGGGAAACGTGGCCACGACGGCACGGGCCTGAAGTCCGCATGAAGGAAATTTCATCGCCGGGAGCGTGAATGAGGACGATCGAACCGATAACATTCTTCCGTTACCGATTGGTAACATCGCATTGGACGATCCGCGTCAACTCGGCGTCAGCGCCGATGCGCGACGATCGCGGAAGGTTTGAATGACTTCCGGCACTTCGAGCGCCGCCGCGGACTGCGGCATCGTACGATTGCCGGCGCAATCCCCAGACTTTATTCTTTGATTCTTTTCGCAAAAGCCGGAAGCCCGCCATGTCGCTCAACGTCGAACTCGCCCGCAACAACATGATCGAACAGCAGGTGCGCCCCTGGGACGTGCTCGACGTGCGCGTGCTCGACGCGCTCGGCGCGGTGCGGCGCGAGGACTTCGTGCCCGAGGCCCTGAAAAGCCTCGCCTTCGCCGACTTGGAACTGCCGCTCGGCCACGGCGAAGTGATGCTCAAGCCCGTGCTCGAAGGCCGCCTGCTGCAGGCGGCGGCGCCGGCGCAAGGCGAAAGCGTGCTCGAGATCGGCACCGGATCGGGCTTCCTCACCGCCTGCCTCGCCCAGCTTGGCGGCAACGTCACCAGCGTGGAACTGCGCGCCGATTTCGTCGAAACCGCGCGCGCCCGGCTGCGGGCCGCGGACGTGCGCAACGTGCACATCGAGCACGCCGACGCGGTCGCGGGCTACGCGCCGCAGCAGCAGTTCGACGTGATGCTTGTCACTGGCGCCGTCGCCGCGCTTCCGCCACGCTGGCGCGAGTGGATCAAACCGGGCGGTCGCCTGGTCGCGATCGCGGGCATCTCGCCGGTGCAGCACGCCGTCCTGTGCACGCGCGACGGCGGCGGCGAATGGAGCAGCGAGCCGCTGTTCGAAACCGACCTGCCCTATCTCGCCCATGCGGCGCCGGCGCCGCAGTTCACGCTCTGAAACGCCGGCCGCGGACATCCGATTCTCCTGGGAATTCCACAATGCAGAAAAATATACTCCTCCACAATGCCGCATACGGGCGCCTAAAGCCCGGCATCCTCGTCGCGGCGATCGCGATCGTTGCGGCAGCCTCGCCGCTGCACGCGGAAGACCTGAGCCAGATCTACCTGCAGGCGCGCGGAGCCGACCCCACGCTCGCCGCGGCCGACGCGAACCGCCTCGTCACCCGGGAAGGCGCGCCGCAGGCGCGCGCCGCGCTGCTGCCGCAGATCAACGGCAGCTACGGCTACGCCCGCAGCGACACCGGCACGAACAGCCATGCGCCCGACCTGGTGACGGTCACCAACGCCGACGGCACCACGGGCGAGCAGTATGAAATCATTTCGTCCGGGGAATACGTGCGCCAACGTTCGCGCCCGGCAACGGTGCAACTGAGCCAGACGCTGTTCAACTGGGGCGACATCACCCGCCTGCGCAGCGCGAACGCGCTGGCCGAAGGCGCCGACTTCACCTACGACGCCGCCTCGCAGGACCTGCTCGTGCGCACCGCGGCCGCCTACTTCAACGTGCTCACGGCCGAGGACCAGCTCACCTTCTCGCAGCTCAACGAGAAGTCGCTGCAGAAGCAGCTCGACCAGGCCGACGAGCGCTTCAAGGTCGGCCTGTCCGCGATCACCGACGTGCACGTCGCACGCGCGCAGCACGACGCCTCCGTGGCCCAGGTCATCACCGCGCAGAACGCCGTGGAAACGGCGCGCGAGGGCGTAGTGCAGATCATCGGCAAAAGTTTCGGCGATCTGAAGAAGCTGCGCGATCCAATCCCGCTCGACAAGCCCGTTCCCGCCGACATGCAGGCGTGGGTCGACCTCGCCGCGAAGCAGAACCCGACACTGGCCTCGGCGCAGAAGTCGCTCGATTCGGCCGAATACAACATCCAGACGCAGCGCTCCGGCCATTTCCCCACCCTCAACGCGACGCTGCAACGGCAAGTGACGCCGGGCTGGGGCAATTCGAGCTATTTCGGCCCGAACGGCGCGAACGTGGGGCCGCTGCACGGCAACAGCGTCAGCGGCGACACGACGATCGGCGTCACCCTCAGCATTCCGATCTTCTCGGGCGGTCTCGTCTCCTCGCAGACGCGGCAGGCCGTGTTCGAGCGCGACGCGGCGCAGGACCAGGTCGAACTGACCCGGCGCACCGTCAACGCCAACACGCGCAACGCCTACCGCGCGGTCATCGCCGGCATCAGCGAGGTCGAGGCGGCAAAGGCCTCCGTCGTCTCCGCGCAGAGCGCAGTCGATGCCACCCAGGCCGGTTTCGAAGTCGGCACCAAGACCATCCTCGACGTGCTGACCAGCCAGAGCACGCTGCTGGAGGCGCAAAGCGCGTATTCGCAAGCGCGCCATCAATTCGTGCTCAATGGCCTGCTGCTCAAGGAAGCGGCCGGCGTGATGTCCACCAAGGATCTCGAAGCGGTCAACGCATTGCTGCAATAGGCGATCGATCCGCCAACCCGCATTTCCCGCGCCGGTTCGCCCCGGGGGCGAGGGATGGATCGGTGCGCGGTACTGCACCTCATTGGCGTCAATTCTCGGTTGACGTCTCTGCCAAGGATGGCCCAAGCTCGTCATTCCCGCATGCTTCCGGCGGGAATGACGAACCAAAGAATTGAGCCAACCAGCAGACCGGATACGCGGCAGCTCACTTCCTGCGTGATTTGACGCGCGCCCGTTCGGCATCGCTCTGCGAGGAAATCAGCTCGCCGACTTCGCTCAAGATGCTGCTCATCGCCGCGCGCGCGCGCTGCGGGTCGCGCGCGCGGATCGCCTCGTACACGCGCCGGTGCGCCGGCACGCTGGCGGTGTGGCCCTTGATCCGGTTGGTCATGCGGATGGAAATCTTCAGCGCCGTCGAGATGAGCTGGTCGAGCTGCATGTAGAACGGATTGCCGGTCGCCTCGAGAATCGACACGTGGAAGGCGATGTCCGCGGCGAGCGAGTCGCCGTCGCCGCGTTCCGCCGCCGCCATGCGCTCGAGTCCCTGTTCGATGCTACGCAGCGCCTGCGGCGTCGCATGCTGCGCCGCCAGCGCGGCCGCGGCGGGCTCGAGGCCAAGGCGCATTTCGGTGAAATGGCGCAGCAGGTCGTAGGAAAACTTGCGCTCCAGCATCCAGCGCAGCACGTCCGGATCGAGCAGGCTCCAGCGCTCCTGCGCCTGCGCGGTGATGCCGCTGCGCGGCCTCGCGGTGAGCATGCCCTTGGCGGTGAGCATCTTCACCGCCTCGCGCGTGACGCTGCGGCTGGTCGCGTACTGCTCCGAAATTTCCGCCTCGGTCGGAAAGCTGCGCCCGTCGAACTCGCCGGTGACGATCGCCTGCCCCAGGGTGTCGAGCAGTTGCTCGGTCAGGGTCAGTCTGCCGGCTTGCCGCGTTCGATCCAGTGGTTTCATCGGCAAAGCATATCAAACAGACAATTCCCGACGCGCGCCGGCCGGGATGCGGCGGCGTCCATGTTGCTGCGGTGCAGCTTGCAGTTTTTCCTGCCGGATATTATTTATCTTATAAATCTGACTAAACACTACAGCCGACGTTCGGCTTCGCGAGGATGGGTCGATCATGACAAATGCAGTACGAACGGTGGCGAGCGTCGGCGTGGCGGCGGTCGCCTGCATGGCCGCGCAGGCGCATGCGGCAACTGTTGCGCGCGAGAATTTCGGCGCGCTCGCCGACGGCACGAAGGTCGAGGCTGTGGTATTGAGCAATGCGCACGGCATGCGTGTGCGCGTGCTCGCGCTCGGCGCCGGTTTGCAATACGTGGCCGTTCCGGACCGCGACGGCAAGAGCGAAAACATCGCGCTCGGCTATGCCGACGCGGCGAAGTATCGGGAGAAACCGCAGTTTTTCGGCGTGACGGTGGGGCGTTACGCGAACCGTATCGCCGGCGGACGTTTCGTGCTCGACGGCAAGACTTACCAGTTGCCGCTCAACGACGGCGAGAACTCGCTGCACGGCGGCCCGCGCGGACTCGACAAGGTGCTTTGGACGATCGGCGAAGTGAAGCAGGACGCCGACACGGCGAGCGTCCAGTTCACTTATACGAGCCCCGATGGCGAGATGGGTTATCCCGGCACGCTGCATCTCGCGGCGATCTACACGCTCGACGAGCGCAATCGCCTGTCGATCGAATACCGCGCGACCACCGACAAACCGACCATCGTCAATTTGACCAATCACGCCTATTGGAACCTGTCCGGCGAAGGTTCCAGCTCGGTCATGGACGAGCGTTTGACGATACCGGCCGATTCGTATCTGCCCACGGACAAGGGCTCGATTCCGACCGGCGAATTCAAATCCGTTGCGGGCACCGCTTTCGACTTCCGCGAGGCAAAGCCGATCGGCCGCGACATCCGCGCGGCCGGCGAACCGCAGCTCGTGCTCGCCAAAGGCTACGACCACAACTGGGTGATCAGCCGCGAGGCGGCGAAAGCGCCGCGCATGGTCGCGCGCGTGGAGGACCCGAAATCCGGCCGCGTGCTCACCCTGCTTTCGGCGCAGCCCGGCTTGCAGTTTTATTCCGGCAATTTTCTCGACGCCACCACCGTCGGCACCGGCGGACACCCGTACCGGCAGGGCGATGCTTTCGTGCTCGAGCCGCAATTGTTCCCCGATACGCCCAACCAGCCCGCGTTCGGTTCGGCGCGCCTGGATCCGGGCAAGGAGTACCGGCATTTGATGGTCTACGAATTCTCGACCACGGCTGCGCCGCAGTCGCGTTGATGGCGCAGGCATGGAGATCACATGAAACGCTTACTCTCGATATGGATCCTTGCATTGTCGCTGTCGTCGTTGCATGCCGCCGAAACCCCGGCGCGCTGGTCCGAGACGAAGGCAAAGGCCTGGTATTCGCAGCAGCGCTGGATCCTCGGCGCAAATTACTTGCCGGCCGACGCGATCAACGAACTGGAAATGTGGCAGGCCGACACGTTCGATCCGGAACGCATCGACCTCGAACTGGGCTGGGCGCAAGGGCTCGGCATGAACACGATGCGCGTGTTTCTGCACGACTTGCTTTGGCAGCAGGACGCTCCGGGGTTCAAGCAGCGCATCGACAAGTTCCTCGCCATTGCCGCCAAGCACGGCATCAAGCCCATTTTCGTGCTGTTCGACTCGTGCTGGGATCCGGAGCCGAAGCTGGGGCCGCAGCATCCGCCGATTCCAGGCGTGCACAACTCGGGCTGGGTGCAAAGCCCCGGCGTCGCGTTGGCCGATCCTGCGCAGTACCCGCGCCTGGAGCGCTACGTGAAGGACATCGTCGGCAGTTTCGCCAACGACAAGCGTGTGCTCGCATGGGACGTCTGGAACGAGCCCGACAACGAGGGCGGCGGCCACTATCAGACCCACGAACCGAAAAACAAGAACGAGCTGGTCGCGAAACTCCTGCCGCAGGTGTTCGACTGGGCGCGCAGCGCGTCGCCGTCGCAGCCGCTGACCAGCGGCGTATGGCACGACGACGACTGGTCGGATACGGCCAGGCTCAATACGGTGGAACGCACCCAGCTCGAACAATCGGACGTCATCAGCTTCCACAACTACGACTGGCCCGAGCAGTTCGCCGCGCGCGTGCGCCAGCTCGAAAAATACGGCCGCCCGCTGATTTGCACCGAATACATGGCGCGCGGCAACGGCTCGACGATCGACGGCGTGCTGCCGCCGGCGAAGAAGCTCGACGTCGGCATGGTCAACTGGGGCTTCGTCGACGGCAAGGAGCAGACGCGCTATCCGTGGGATTCGTGGGAGCGGCCATACACGTTGCAGCAGCCGCCACTGTGGTTCCACGACGTGCTGCACACGGACGGCACGCCGTATCGCCAGCGCGAAGTCGACATCCTGCGCGCGTTGAGCGGCGCACCGCGTGGCGTGGTGCCGGACGCGGCGCAACTGTTTCCGATCGACAACAAAGATCGCGGTCGCCAGCGCTGAGCGGCGGTCGTGGCAATTCCACACTCGACAAGATCACCTTGGGAGGACAAGGCAACATGAATCGCATTCGCACACGAACGACCCTGCTCGCGGCGATGATCGTCACGGCACTTTTCCAGGCGCACGCCGCCGAAGTTGCGCCGGCGGCAAACCCGACGGATTCGTCAACGGCAGCCGACCAGACCACGACCGACGACGCTGCCCAGACGAAGAAGGCGGCCACCGCCACGAATGCGGATCCGCAGCAGGCGGTGAGGCTGTCCGAAGTGACGGTGACGCCTTTGCGCGAAAGCCTGCAGAGCGCGCAGACGCTCAAGCAGGATGCACGCGGTATCGTCGACTCCATCGTCGCCGAGGATATCGGCAAGCTGCCGGACAACAGCGTCGCCGACGCGATCCAGCGCATCACCGGCGTGCAGGTCGCGCAAGGCTTCCAGGGCGAGACGACGGGCGTGGTCGTGCGCGGCCTGCCGAACGTGATCACGACGCTCAACGGCCGCGAGATCTTCAGCGGCGTCGGCCGCTCGTTCGCGTTCCAGAATCTTCCGGCCACCGCGGTCAAGGCAATCGAGGTGTACAAGACCAGCGATGCGAGCCTGCCCGACGGCGGCATCGCCGGCGTGGTCGACATGCAGTTGTTCCGGCCGTTCGACTTCGAAGGCAGCAAGGTCGCCGCCACGCTGACGGAAACGCACAGCAAGTACGGCGGCCACACCGATCCGACCGCGAGCCTGTTGCTCAGCAACCGCTGGCAGACCGACGTCGGCGAAGTCGGTGCGCTGGTCAATTTCAGCTACATGGGCCTGCACTACGACTACAACGCGGTCTGGGGCGATTTCCCGACCGTGCTCAAGGATGCCTCGGGCAATCCAATGCTCACCTCGAACGGCAACCTGATCGCCGTGCCGAACGGTTTCGGCGCGGACTACAACATCGGCGACCGCAAGCGTCCGGAATTCAACTATGCCCTGCAGTGGAAGGCCAACGACAGCACCGAGTTCTATGCGGAAGGGCTCTACGCCTGGGTCAGCGACAACTACAACCAGCCGTTCTACTTCAGCTTCCCGGTCGGCGCGATCACGCCGACCAACGTGACCGTCACCAACCATTGTTACGCCGATCAACTCGCGGGCGACTACTACGGCCAGACCATCTGCGATGCCGCGAGCGGTACCTGGTCCGGCAACAACTACGCCGCCACGAGCACGCAGGCGCATCAGGAATGGGGCCACGACATCCAGAACTCGATCGGCGTGAAGTGGCACGGCGACCGGCTGCGCCTATCTTCCGATCTGTCGCAGAACCTGACCTCGTTCCATCTGCAGAACTTCATCATCGACACGTTCCTGAAGGCGCCGATCACCACCGTCTGGAGCGGCACGGGCGGACAGCAGCAGAACTGGACGATCGGCAACAATCTGCAGCTCGATCCCTCCAACTACTATCTCAACGGCCTGTTCCAGACTTGGAACACGCAGCAGGCCAAGCAGACCGCGTGGCGCGCCGACGGCAACTACGATATTGGCTCGTCCTTCTTGCAATACGTGGATTTCGGGCTGCGCTACGCGGACCATAAGGCGACGTACCACGGCAGCACGGAAATCTCCACGCCGCCGCCCGGCGGCACCGGCGACGTGCCGGCCAATCCGAATCCGGCCAACCAGGTGACCGCGCGGTTTCCGAACGGCTATTTCTGCAGCATGCCGACGACCGACGCGATTCCGGTGTCCTGGCTCACCGGCTGCTACGACTATCTGATCAACAACGCGGACGCGCTGCGCACGCTCTACGGCCTGCCGACCGGCCTCGCGCCGGAGAATCCGGGCCGTTTCTACAGCATCGGCGAGAAGTCGCTGGCCGGCTACTTCCAGGTCGCCTACGGCAACGAGCTGCTCGGCATGCCGTTCGACGGCCTGGTCGGCATCCGCGCGGAGCGGGTCAAGCGCAGTCTCGACGCGTTCTCCTACGACAGCTCGACCAATACCTATTCGCCGCTTTCCGTCTCGACCAGCGCCCCGGTCTACTTGCCGAACGCCAGCTTCAACTGGCATTTCCGCGACGACCTGCAGCTGCGCCTGGCCGCGGCGAAGACGCTGACGTATCCGGACTTCGGCTCGCTCAATCCGTCGATTTCGCTGACGCCCGGCACGATCAACCGCGCCGGCTACGCGAGCAGCGGCAACCCGAACCTGACGCCGATCCGCTCGAAGAATTTCGACGCGTCGCTGGAATGGTATTTCGCGCCGTCCGGCTACCTCAGCGCCGGCGGTTTCTATCGCGACATCAACGGCTACATCCAGACCTACGTCACCAACGTCACGATCAACGGCGAGGCCTACCAGCTGTCGTCGCCGCAGAGCGCGGGCTCGGGCTATCTCAGCGGCCTGGAGCTGGCCTACCAGCAGTTCTTCGATTTCCTGCCCGGCGCGTTGAGCGGACTCGGCGTGCAGGTCAACTACACGCGCGTCAACGGCTCGACGAAATCGCCGCAAACGCTCGGCGGCCCGAGCATAACCACGCCGCTGCAGAACGTTTCCAAGAACAACGGCAACGTCGTGCTGATGTACGAGAAGTACGGCATCTCGGCGCGCCTGGCCTACAACTACCGCAGCCGCTACATCGACTTCTTCACCCAGCCGACGGTGGCCGGCATCAACGACGAAATCAAGCCGGCCAACCAGCTCGACCTGTCGCTCGGCTACGACGTGAACAAGAACCTCACCGTCGTGTTCAACGCCAGCAATATCCTCGGCGCCGACCTGCACCAGTTCTGGGGCGACGGCGATACGCGGCCGCGCGACATCCGCTACCAGGACCGCACGGTAGGCCTCGGACTGCGCGTGAAACTCTGATCTCCACCGGCAGCCCGCGGCGCAGGATGGCCCGCGGGCTCTTTTTCGGGGCGGCTTGGTTTCGAACGAATCCGTATCCCCGACATCCGCAATTCAGCGAGGGCCTTTTCATGAGCGGTTCGAAATTCGATTCGGCGGCGTCGATCGCCTTGGGGGTTTTTCTGATTCTTGCCTTCAGCCTGTGCGCCTCCTGTGCGCACGGAGCCACTGGAACGCTGCTGGAGGGAGGCACACTGTATCCGCGCGTCGTGCGTCTGGCGCACGCGCCGCCCGCGTCCAACGGGCAGCTGATCGCGAGCACGAACGGCGTGATCTTCAAGAGCACCGACAACGGCGCGAGCTGGAGCCAGCTCGGCACCGTGCCGACCGCCGCCGGCAGCACCGAGCGCTGCTGCGCCACGCTCTACGAAATGCCGCAGACGGTCGGCGCGCTCGCCGCAGGCACGCTGCTGTCCTCGGCATCCTATCTCTACGGCGGCACGCCGGCGATCGAGGTGTACACCAGCACCGACCAGGGCGCGACCTGGTCGTATCACAGCATGCCCGTAGTCGGCGGCGACACCGACGGCCCGCACGGATTGTGGGAGCCGGAATTCGAAATTGCGAGCGACGGCGCGCTCGTGATGTTCTGGTCCGACGAAACCGATCCGTGCTGCAGCCAGAAACTGGCGCAGATCCGCACCTACGACGGCACGAGCTGGCAGAACCAGACCGATACGGTGCGCAGCACGATCCAGGCCGACCGCCCCGGCATGGTCACGGTCAGCCAGCTGCCGAACAACCATTTCTTCATGACCTACGAACTGTGCGGCCCGGCCGCGTGCACGGTATTCTCGCGCATCTCCACCGACGGCTGGAACTTCGGCGACCCGACCAACATGGGCACGAAAGTGCAGACCGCGAGCGGCCAGTATCTCGAACATACGCCGCTGAACAAATGGAGTCCGTCGGTGCTGTCCAGCAATGGTGCGATCATGCTCACCGGCCAGATCGTCTACGACGCCAACGGCAGCGTGTCCGCGTCGAACGGTTCGGTGCTGTTCGTCAACACCAACGTCGACGGCGCAGGCGACTGGTACACGATCAACGCGCCGGTGCACGTGCCGAATCCGTACGATAACTATTGCCCGAATTATTCCTCGGCGCTGCTGCCGGCCGCGGACGGATCAAGCATCCTTGAGCTTGCTTCCGACTATAACAACGGCGTGTGCAACACCTACTTCGCCAGCGAAGCCTGGAATCGCCTGCCCGCGGACGGCGCAACCTATGCCTTGCGTAGCGTGCAAGCGTCGAGCCTTTGCCTGGACAATGCCGGTTGGTCGACATCCAACAACACGAGCGCCGATCTTTGGGACTGCACGGGTTATCCGGTGCAGAATTGGACGATGCACGCGCATGGCAGTGGCTATTTTTCGCTGCAGAATCAGGCCACCGGACTATGCCTGGACGACACCGGCGGCAGCGCCACGCCGGGCAACCTCGTCACGCTATGGGGTTGCGCCAACAACACTAATCAGAACTGGATGTTCATGGACCTCGGCGACGGCAGCTACAAGCTGATGAGCCAAGCGTCCGGTTCGCTGGTGCTCGACGACCCGCAAGGCTCGACCACCCACGGCACGCAATTGCAGATCTGGACCGACAACGGCCTTCCGCCGCAGCAATGGACGCTGCAGCAACTGCCGCCCGACGGCGCGACCTATGCCGTACACAGCGTGCGGGCTCCGGCTCTTTGCCTCGACGATACCGGCTGGTCGACGTCGAACAACACCAGCGCCGAACTGTGGGATTGCAACGGTCTGTCCGTGCAGAACTGGACCGTGCATGCGAAAAGCAGCGGCTGGTACAGCCTGCAGAACCAATATTCCGGGCTGTGCCTGGACAACACCGGCGGCAGCACCGCGCCGGGCAATCTCGTCACGCTGTGGGACTGCGCCAACAACGCCAACCAGAACTGGATGATCATGCCGGTCGGCAGCGGCAACTTCAAACTGATGAACCAGGCTTCGGGCTCGCTGATGCTCGACGATCCGGGCGGTTCGACGACGCACGGCACGCAACTGCAAATCTGGACTGACAATGGCTTGACGCCGCAGCAATGGACCTTCGTGCCATAGCAAGCTTCGATCGGCGCATCAGAGAGACCTTAAGCATCCGCATGCGGGAACCGTGCATGATACGTTTGAGATTCGGACTTCGACTGTCGGCTTCGGCCTGGTTTGCCGCATTCTCCGCCGGCACCGTGGGCCAAGTTGGGCACGATCCGGTTGTGGGAACGCATCTTGCCGACGGCTCCGGTTACGTGAGCATCGTGCGCGTCGAGCACGGCCTGATTGAAGACAAAGGACGCCTGTTGATGGTGTTCGAGCAAGACGGCATGGGTGGCATCCCATTGTGGGAAAGCCGCGACGGCGGCGAGCACTGGCGTTTCCTCATGAACGTCACCGACCAGACGCATGCCAACGACAAACGTTGGCAGTTGCGCTGGCAGCCGCACATCACCGAATTGCAGCGGGCAAGCGGCGATCTGCCGGCGGGAACGCTGGTACTCTCCGCCAATGCCACCGGCAACGATGCGCAGGGGCGCGTGATCGAGGAGGATTTGCAGGCCTACACCTCAAACGACACGGGCAAGACTTGGCATTACCGCAGTTCCATCGTCAAGGGCGGCGGCCGTCCGGAAGACAAGGACAACAAAGGCGTGTGGGAGTCCAACCTCCACGTGCTGGACGATGGGCGCATGGTTGCGTACTACTCGACCGAACAGCACAAGGCCGACGGATACAACCAGGCGCTGGCGCACAAGGTGTCCGGCGACGGCGGCAAGCACTGGGGCATCGAAGCGCTCGATGTCACCATACCGGGTGGCGTACAACGACCCGGCATGGCGATCGTCACGCGTCTGGGCGACGGCCGCCATGCGATGACCTACGAGAACATCGACGGTCCGAAGAACGGACAGGTGTTCGTCAAGTTCAGCCGCGACGGACTGGATTGGGGCGACCCGCAGCGCCACGGCGAACCGGTGGCGACGCTCTCGGGTTTCTGGCCGGCGGCATGTCCGGTGGTGCGCTGGTTTCCCGTGGGCGGACCGGAAGGCGTCCTCGTCGTTTCGGCCGAGCGTGCCGGCGGCGGCGGTGACGAAGGCGGTCGCGACCTTTACTGGAACAACGCTTCGGGACGCGGCCCGTGGTGGGAAGTGCGTGCACCGGTACAGAAACGTACCGGCAACATCCACGCGGGTTGGACGCAGGCGTTGCTGTTGCGCGACGACGGCCGTTTCCTGCACGTCACCAGCTCGTCGTCGTCGGACAAGCCGGATAGCGTGGCTACCAATGAAATTCTGTATCACGCCGCCAAACTGGACTTCAATCGTTACGAAGCCGAAGACGCACAGTTCACCGGTGCCGTTGCGGTGCCCGATCCCAAGGCATCGAATTTGCGCAAGGCGCGTCTGGGTGCGGGGCCGGAAGGAAGATTGCGCTTCGTGGTCAACGACAACGGTGGCGAACACGCGCTGCACGTGCGTTTCGCGGACCTCGGCCTCGCCGCTCGACCGGCGCTTACCGTCAACGGTATGCGCCTGTCGGATGGCAAAGTGACGAAGGCCAACGACGGCTGGGAGTTCATTGACGCAATGACTGTACTGCTAACAGGCTTCAATACCATCGACGTCGAAGGCGGCAACCACGCCCTCGATGTCGACTACTTGCAGATGGATGGCGACACCGCGACGGCGGATCGGCCATGATGACGGGCCACCCTCCATATCGGCCGCTCGTCGCCTCGACAGGCACGCTGTTTGCCTTGGCCATGCGCACGCACGCCGCGGTTGTAGCAGGCCCGCTGTTGCCCTCCGGGCCTGATCCGTGGGCGACGCAACGCAATGGAACCTACTACTATACGCACACCTTGGGCGATCGCATTGCGCTCTGGAAAACGACCGACATGACGCAGCTCGGCAAAGCACAGCCGACAGTCGTCTGGCGGGCGCCGCCGCAAGGCCCGAACTCGGCCTCGATCTGGGCGCCGGAACTGCATTTCCTCGATGGTCGCTGGTATCTCTATTACAGTGCCGCAGACAAAATGCACGACGACGACGCCCACCGCTACGTGTTCGTGCTCGAGAACGCCTCACCCGACCCGATTTCCGGCCACTGGATCGACAAGGGCCGCCTGAACCTCGCGCGCAGCGGCATCGACGGCACGGTATTCGAGCACCGCGGCAAACGCTATTTCGTCTATTCCGCCTACGTCGACGACCATAGCGATCTGGTGATCGCGCCGATGCTTAACCCTTGGACCTTGTCGGACCGCCAAGTCGACATCGCCGCGCCGACGTATTCGTGGGAAATGCAGGGCGACCGCAAGATTCTCGAAGCGCCGGAATTTCTCGAGGGCCCCACCGGCAAGATCTTTCTTTCCTACTCGGCCAGCGCCTGCTGGTCCGACGGGTATGCGATCGGCCTGCTTAGCGCCGATGGGAATTCCGACCCGACCGATCCGGGGGCATGGACGAAAGCCGCCGCGCCCGTGCTCGCGACGTCGACCGCCAACAAGGTGTACGCTCCGGGACACAACGGCTTTTTCAAATCGGCGGACGGCAAGCAGGACTGGATCATCTTTCATGCCAACGGCGGCCCCGGCTGGAAATGCACCGCCCGGCGCGCGCCCTACATCCGGCGGTTTCGCTGGAGTGCGGCCGGCGTGCCGCAATTCGGCGGAGCGGCCGAGGGCGATGGACATTCGCAATAAGGATTTTGAACGATGAATCCCGAAAACCATTCGTCTTCCGCCATGCGCCTCGCCGGCAAGCGCGCCATCGTCACCGGCGCGGCCAGCGGCATCGGCGCGGCGATCGCGAAGCTGTTCGCCGCGCACGGCGCGCATGTGGCGGGATACGACCGCAGTGCGCCGGCGGCGAACGTGGCCTCGGCGTGCGCGCATTTCGCTCAGGGCGACGTGGCCGATGCGGCGGCGGTGACGGCATTCGTCGCGATGGCAGTCGCGAAGTTCGGCGGCATCGACGTGCTCGTCAACAACGCCGGTGCGGACGTGTTCGCCGAGCCGTTGTCGCTGAGCGACGCCGACTGGCGGCGCAATCTCGACACCAATCTCGGCGGCGCGTGGAATTTCAGCCGTGCCGTATTGCCTTCGATGCTCGACGGCGGCGCGGGGGCTATCGTCAACATCGCTTCGGTGCATGGGCATCGCATCATTCCGGGCGCGTTTCCGTATCCGGTCGCCAAGCACGGCCTGATCGGCATGACGAAGGCGCTGGGCATTCAATATGCCGCGCGCGGCGTGCGCTGCAATTCGATTTCGCCGGGCTTGATCCTGGTCGAGCGCATCGAGCGCTGGTTCGAGCGCGAGCCCGGCGCGCGCGAGCGCCAGACCGATCTGCTGCCGTGCAAGCGCATCGGCACGCCTGAGGAAGTCGCCTACACCGCGTTGTTCCTCGCCAGCGACGAGGCGCGTTTCATCAATGCCACCGACATCCTCATCGATGGCGGCCGCTCGCAGCTCTACCATGAATAGGACGCGAATGAGGACGTATCCGTGAACTGGCAGGACCCGCTTCCGCTAATCGCGATTCTGCGCGGCGTCACGCCCGGCGAGATCGAAGAGCAGGTCGATGCGCTGATCGACGCCGGCATCGCGCTGATCGAGATTCCGACCAACTCGCCCGACTGGCTGCGCAGCGTCGAGCGCGCGCAAAAGCATGCGAACGGACGCGCGATCGTCGGCGCAGGCACGGTGCTCACCGCCGCCGATGCCGATGCGCTCGCCGCGACGGGCGCGACATTGATGGTGACGCCGAACACCGATCCGCCGCTGATCCGCCGCGCGGTCGCGGCCGGGCTCACGGTCGCCGCCGGTTTCATGACGCCGAGCGAGGCCTTTGCCGCGCTCGCCGCAGGCGCGCAGATCCTCAAGTTGTTTCCTTCGTCGAATCTCGGCGCGGGCTACGTGCGCGCGATCAAGGCCGTGTTGCCGAAGACGGTGCCGCTGTTCGCCGTCGGCGGCGTCACGCCCGACAACCTCCCCGATTTCCTCGGCGCGGGATGCAGCGGCGCGGGGCTCGGCGGCGATCTGTACAAGCCGGGCCAACTCTCCACCGCGACGTATGCCCGCGCCGAGGCATTTGTCCAATCCCATAAAAAGTATACTTCGTGAAAATCGCCAAGCTCACCACCTACCGCGTCGCCCCGCGCTGGATGTTTCTCAAGATCGAAACCGACGAAGGCCTGGTCGGCTGGGGCGAGCCCGTGATCGAAGGCCGCGCGCGCAGCGTCGAGGGGGCCGTGCTCGAGATCGGCGAGCAGTTGATCGGCAAGGACCCGGCGCGCATCAACGACCATTGGCAGACGATGTACCGCGGCGCGTTCTACCGCGGCGGCGCGGTGTTCATGAGCGCGATCGCCGGCATCGATCAGGCGCTGTGGGACATCAAGGGCAAGGCGCTCGGCGTGCCGGTGTACCAACTGTTCGGCGGCCTCGTGCGCGACAGGATGAAGACGTATTGCTGGGTCGGCGGCGATCGTCCCGCCGACATCATCGCGCAGATTCGCACGCGCCTCGAACACGGCTTCGACACGTTCAAACTCAATGCTTGCGAGGAAATGGGTCTGATCGATTCGAGCCGCACGATCGACGCGGCGGTGGCCAAGGTCGCCGAGATCCGCGCGGCCTTCGGCAGCACGATCGAATTCGGCCTCGACTTCCACGGCCGCGTCGCCGCGCCGATGGCGAAGACGCTGATCCGCGAACTGGAACCCTACCGCCCGTTGTTCATCGAAGAACCGGTGCTTGCCGAACAGGCCGAACACTATCCGCGTCTCGCCGCGCAGACGGCGATCCCGCTCGCCGCCGGCGAGCGCATGTACTCGCGCTTCGAGTTCAAGCACGTGTTCGAGCGCGGCGGCATTTCGATCATCCAGCCCGATCTTTCGCATGCGGGCGGCATCACCGAGTGCATGAAGATCGCGGCGATGGCCGAAGCCTACGACATCGCGCTCGCGCCGCATTGCCCGCTCGGGCCGATCGCGCTCGCCGCGTGCCTGCACGTGGATTTCGCAAGTTGGAATGCCGTTCTGCAGGAACAGAGCATCGGCATCCACTACAACGCCGACGGCGAGGTGCTCGACTACGTCGTCAACAAGGAGGCGTTCGCGATGGAGCGGGGTTCGGTCAAGCCGTTCACGAAACCGGGTCTTGGCGTCGAGATCGACGAGGCGCGCGTGATCGAGCGCAGCAAGAATCCGCCCGACTGGCGCAATCCGGTCTGGCGCCACGCCGACGGCAGCGTGGCCGAGTGGTGAGGCGGGCATGACCGCGGTCGCCCGACTCGCCGTCGACAGCCGCTGCATGCTCGGCGAAGGCGTGCTCTGGAACGATCGCGACCGCAGCGTGCTGTGGACGGACATCCATGCCGCGAGGCTGTGGCGCTACCGGCCCGGAAGCGGCGAGGTGCGCTCCTGGCGCCTGCCGGACCGGCTCGGCTCGTTCGCGCTGTGCGAATCCGGCCGGCTGCTGCTCGCGCTCGCGAAGCAGATCTGCAGCGCCGACCTCGACGCGGCGGAGGCGGACGAGGCATTGCCGGTGCAACCGCTCGCCGCGGTCGAACCGGACGAACCGAACCTGCGCTGCAACGACGGCCGCGCCGACCGCGCCGGCAACTTCGTCTTCGGCACGCTTGACGAAGGCGTGCCGCGCGCGCCGCGCGGACGCTTCCATCAATACTCGGCGCGGCACGGCCTGCGCGCACTCGATCTCGGCGGCGTCGCGATTCCGAACAGCCTCGGCTTCGGCCTCGATGGGCGCAGCCTGTACTTCTGCGACACTTGCGAGGGGCGCATCATGCGCTGCGACTACGATGCGGACTCCGCCGGCGTGGGCCGACCCGAGCCGTTCGCGGAAGTCGAACCGCCCGCCGCGCCCGACGGCGCGGCCGTCGACCGTTTCGGCCGCCTGTGGAGCGCGCAATGGGGCGCCTCGCGCATCGTCTGCTACGACCGCGACGGCCGCGTCGCGCAGCGCGTCGACCTGCCGACGCGGCAACCGAGTTGCATCGCCTTCGGCGGCCCCGGCCTCGACGTCGCCTACATCACCACCGCGCGCGAAGACCTCGACGCCGACGCGCTCGCGCGCGAGCCGCACGCGGGCGGCCTGTTCGCCGTGCGCTTCGACGCACCGATCGGCCTGCGCGAATCGCGCTTCGACGACCGATGATCGCGATCGACTGGGGCACCACGAGCCTGCGCGCGTTCCGCATCGATGCGGAAGGCCGCGTCGTCGAGACGCGTCGCTCGTCCGACGGCGTGCTCGCCGCCAGCGGCCGGTTCGAGGCCGTCCTGCGCGCCGCGATCGACGGCTGGGAAGACACATCGATCGTCATGAGCGGCATGATCGGCAGCCGCCAGGGTTGGCGCGAGGCGGCGTACGTCGAGTGCCCCGCCGGAATCGACCGGATCGCCGCCGCGATGGCGCCACTCGATGTGCCGTCGCTGCCGGACCGACGCATCTGGCTCGTGCCCGGCCTCAGCGTGAAGGACGCGGACGGCACGCACGACGTCATGCGCGGCGAGGAGACGCAGATCTGTGGCCTGCTCAGGGAACTCGCCGCGGGCCGGCACCTGGTATGCCTGCCCGGCACGCACAGCAAGCACGTGGAACTGCACGACGGCCGCATCGCGCGCTTCCGCACCGCGATGACCGGCGAGCTGTTCGACCTGCTCCGCAAGCACAGCCTACTCAGCCGCCTGATGGACGCAGACGCGCCGCACCGGCCCGTCGCGTTCGCGCGCGGCGTCGACGACGCGCGCCGGCCGCGCGACTTGCTCAACCAGTTGTTCGCGGTGCGTACGCTCGGCCTGTTCGGCACGCTGAGCGCGGACGAACTGCCGTCGTATCTCTCCGGCCTGCTGATCGGCCACGAACTGAACGACTTGCCGGCCGGCGCCGACACGCTGCACCTGATCGCCGCCGACCGCCTGCTGGTGCCGTACGGCGAGGCGCTGGCGCGCCGCGGCGTGCGCGCGGTGAACCACGCGGATCACGCCGCGGCGCACGGGCTGCATGCGCTGGCCGTCCGTCATGGTCTGGTTTAGCCCTATAAACATATAAACATCCATTTCGCCGACGGGCGAAACACCAAGAACGAAACGGGAGGTCAAATGAAGCTGTCGACGCCGGATATCGCCATCGTCCTCGTCTACCTGGTGGGCATCTTCGCCCTCGCGCAATGGGTGTCGCGCGAGAAGCGCGGGCACGCGAAGGACGGCAAGGACTACTTCCTCGCCGGCAAGGCGCTGCCGTGGTGGGCGATCGGCACCTCGCTGATCGCGGCGAACATCTCGGCCGAGCAGATCATCGGCATGTCCGGTTCGGGCTACGCGCTGGGCCTGGCGATCGCCTCCTACGAATGGATGGCGGCAGCGACGCTGCTGATCGTGGGCAAGTTCTTCCTGCCGGTGTTCCTGCGCAACGGCATCGACACCATGCCGCAGTTCCTCGAGCACCGCTACGGCCCGCGCATCCGCACGGTGATGGCGGTGTTCTGGTTGATCCTGTACGTCTTCGTCAACCTGACCTCGATCCTCTGGCTCGGCTCGATCGCGGTCAGCCAGGTCACCGGCATGGATCAATTCCTCGCGCTCGCGCTGCTCGGCGTGTTCTCGCTAGCCTACCAGCTCTACGGCGGACTCAAGGCCGTGGCGCTGACCGACTTCGTGCAGGTCGGCCTGCTCGTCGCCGGCGGCATCGCGATCACAGCGCTGACCCTGGCGCGCGTCGGCGACGGCAGCATCCTCGCCGGTTTCGCGCAGTTGCGCGCCGCGCACCCGGAGCATTTCCACATGATCCTCGGCCCCGACAACCCGTTCTACAAGGATTTGCCGGGCCTGAGCGTACTCGTCGGCGGCATGTGGGTGGCGAACCTGAGCTACTGGGGATTCAACCAGTACATCATCCAGCGCGGGCTCGCGGCGAAGAGCGTGGAGGAGGCTCAGCGCGGCGTGCTGCTGGCCGCGTTCCTCAAGCTGATCGTGCCGCTGATCGTCGTGGTGCCCGGCATCGCCGCGGTGACGCTGGCGCCCGGCCTCGCCAAACCCGACCAGGCCTATCCGACGATGATGGGGCTGCTGCCGGCGGGCGTGCTCGGCCTCGTGTTCGCCGCGCTGATCGCTGCGGTCATGGCCTCGCTCGCCTCGAAGATCAATTCGATCGCGACGATCTTCACGCTCGATTTCTACACCAAGATGGTGCCGCAGAGCGACCCGACGCGTACGGTGACGGTCGGCCGGCTCGCCGCGATAGGCGCCGTGCTCATCGGCGTGCTCAGCGCCAAGCCGTTGCTCGGCAGTTTCGACCAGGCGTTCCAGTACATCCAGGATTTCACCGGCTACTTCACGCCCGGCGTCACCGTCATCTTCCTGCTCGGCCTGTTCTGGAAGCGCGCCAACGAGAACGGCGCGCTCGTCGCGGCCGTCAGTTCGGTCGTCCTGTCGATCGCGATCAAGCTGCTGCTTCCGGCAATGCCGTTCATGAATCGCATGGGCTGGGTTTTCGTCCTCTCGCTCGTGCTGGCCGCCGTCGCCTCGCTGGTGACCACCGCGCCCGCATCCGCCGACACGATCCGCACCGACGATGTGAGCTTCCGCACGTCGGCCACGTTCAATGCCGGGGCCACGGTCGTGATACTGATCCTGGTCGCGCTGTACGCGGCGTTCTGGTAATGCGCAGGCCCGTGGCGTTCGCAACGGATCGCGCAGCCCGGTGCGCCACGACTCGAATCGCGCGCGATTCGCGACGCTTCAGTCCGTCGGGCGATCAACCCAACGCCTTCTCCACGATCGCCAGCGTGCGCAACACGCTGCCCTGTTCGCGCTCGAACGCCTGCTGCGCAGCGTGGCCGACGCGCTTGCGCAGGGCCGCATCGGCGAACAGGCGCGTGATCGCGGCACCGAGTTCCTCGCCGTCGAGCACCTGCAGCGCGGCGCCGGCCTCGGTCAGGCTGGCGTTGATCTCGGCGAAATTGAACATGTACGGACCGACCACGACCGGCACCGCGAGCGCGGCCGGCTCGAGCACGTTGTGGCCGCCGATCGGCACGAGGCTGCCGCCGACGAAGGCGACGTCGGCGCCGGCGTAGTAGTTGAGCAGTTCGCCGAGCGTGTCGACGACAAAGCATTGCGTGTCGGATTTCGCCGCCGCGTCCTCGCTGCGCGTGCGCGTGACGAAGCCGAAGCTGCGGCAGGCGAGCGCGACCGGCTTGAAGCGTTCGGGATGGCGCGGAACGAGCAGCATCAGTGCGTCGGGAAAGCGCCGCAGCACCTCCGCGTGCGCCTTGAGCACCGGCAGCTCCTCGCCGTCGTGCGTGGACGCGGCGATCCACACGGGCCGGCGCGCGTCCCAGGCGTCGCGCATCGCCGCGGCCTCTTCGAGCAGGTGTTTCGGCACGGTCATGTCGTACTTGAGGTTGCCGACCACGCCGAGCCGAGCGGCCGGCGCACCGAGTTCGGCGAAACGCGCCGCATCGGTGGCCGATTGCGCGGCGATGTAGCTCACGCCGGCGAGCGCGCGCTGCACGAGCGGGCGGATCGGCGAGTAGCCGCGCAGGCTTTTTTCCGACAGCCGCGCATTGGAGATGATCAAAGGGATGCGCCGCGCCTCGCACTCGAAGAACAGGTTCGGCCAGATCTCGGTCTCCATGATCAGCGCGACGCGCGGGCGGATGCGGTCGAGGAAGCGCGCGATCGAGGTCGGCAGGTCGTAGGGCAGATAAAGGTTCACCACGCGATCGCCGTAGACGCGGCGCACGCGTTCCGAGCCGGTCGGCGTCACCGTGGTGATCACGAACGGCGTACCCGCGTAGCGCGCCATCAGCGCGTCGATCAGCGGCAGCGCGGCATTGACCTCGCCCATCGACACGGCATGGATCCAGATGCTTTCCTCGAGATCGACGGCGGAATGGCCGAAGCGCTCGCGCCAGCGGTCGAAGTATTCGCGGTAACGCAGGCCGCGTACCGCGAGCCGGTAAAGGATCGCCGGCGTCAACAGGTACATCGTCAGCGTATAGAGGAGGCGGCGTAGCGGCACTGTGGATGCGCGGAAAACGGATGGCGAAGTATAGCGGCGAGGCGGCACGCAGAACGCGGGAAAAGCCTGCATCGCCGTCCTTCCGGCGAAGGCGGCAATGACGGGCAAGAGTAAAAGCCGTCCCCTCATCGCTCCCGTATACTTTCGCGATGAATTCACCCGGACCATCCGCGCGCCTCGCCGCCCCGCGTCACTGGCTTGCGTGGCTCGGCGTCGGCATGATCAAGCTCGTGGCGCTGCTGCCGTATCGCGCGCTGTACGTGCTCGGCCGCGCGCTCGGGCTGCTCACGCGCCACCTGCCCGGCGAGCGGCGCCGCATCGCGCGGCGCAATCTGGAAATCTGCTTTCCGCAACTCGATGCTGACGCATCGGCGCGACTGCTGCGCGCCGCGCTCGCCGACCTCGGCCTGATGCTGGTCGAATTCGCCTTCGCCTGGATGGGCAGCGAACGAGCGCTCGCGCGCGTTCCGTGCACGATCGAAGGACTCGAACATCTCGACGCCTGCCGCGCGCAGGGCCGCGGCGTGCTGCTCGTCGGCGCGCACTTTTCGCATCTGGAACTGTGCGCGCGCCTGGTCTCGCAACGCATCCGCATCGCCGGCATGTACCGCGTGATGGACAATCCGGTGTTCGAGCGCGCAGTGCTGCGCGCGCGCCTGGACTACGCCGAAACGATGTTCACCAAGGACGAATTGCTCGCCACGGTGAAGTACCTGCGCCGCGGCGGCACCGTCTGGTACGCGCCCGACCAGGACATGCGCGGCAAGGACGCGGTGTTCGTGCCGTTCTTCGGCGTCCCGGCCGCGACGATCACGGCGACCCACCACCTCGCGCGCCTGTCCGGCGCGGCGGTCATCCCGTTCTTCCACCGCCGCCTGGCCGGCGGCCGCGGCTACGCGCTGCGCCTGGAAGCACCGCTGGAGGACTTTCCGACCGCCGACGTCGTCGCCGACACCGCGCGCGTCAACGCGCAGATCGAACGCATGGTGCGCGAAGCGCCGGAACAGTATCTGTGGGTGCACAAACGCTTCAAGTCGCGGCCGCCGGGCGCACCGCCGCTGTATTGAGCCGCCGGCACTGCGGCGGCGGCGGTCCGGTCCCGCGATTCCCCTGGTCCGGTTTCAATCCGAAGCGGACAGGCTCACGCCGAGCGCATCCTCGATCACGGCGGGCAGTTCGCCGCGCAGGTGCAGTCGCGCGAGCGCGTCGACGCCGGCGCGCGCATCGTCGTCGAGCGGGTCGGCGCCGTCCAGGTCGTCGTCGAGCGCGTCGAGCACGGCGAAGTACGGGTCGTCGTCGATGCCGGCGGCGGCGAGCAGCCGTACCGGCAGCATCCAGCTGTGCGTGTCGACATGGCGCGGATACGGCGAGGCCGGGTCGATCAGCAGCCATGGCACCGGCTGCGCCTCGGGCGCTCGGCCGTCCTCGAAGCCGAGCTGGAAATACACCGGCGGCAGCGCCGGCAGATGGTCGCCGTAGAACAGCAACAACGTGCGACGCTCGCGCTTGGCGAGCGCATCGGCGAGGCGACCGAGTTCGCGGTCGGCATCGTCGATCAGGTACAGGTAATTGCGGAACCAGTACTTGCCGCCGTCGTCGAGACGCTCGGGCACGGGCAGCGCGGCGAGGCGCTGCGCATCGAGGCCGGGCCGCCAGTCGAACGGACCGTGCGCTTCCATGCTGATCGCAAAGACGAACTGCGGCGCGCCGTCGTCGGCAAGCTCGGCGAGGATGCGGTCGGTCAGCGCCGCATCGGACTCGAACAGGCCGACGATGCGCTCGGGCGCGAACGCGCTTTCGTCGACGAAACGATCGAAACCGAGCGCGGGATAGGCGTGGCCGCGGTTCCAGAACGCGGCCGAGTTCGGATGGATCGCCGTGGTGCGGTAGCCGTGCCGCGCGAGCGTCGCGGCCAGCCCCGGCATGCGCGCGCGGTCGATCTCGACCCACGGATACTGCACGCCGCCGAGGCTCGCGAGCGGCGCGCCCGTCAACACCTCGAACTCGGTGCGGATCGTGCCGCCGCCGAAGGTCGGCACGCTCAGGTCGCCGCCGGTCGCATGCTCGCGCAGCCGGTACAGCTCGCGCAGCCAGCGGCCAGTCGCGACGTCGTTGAGGCGCGCGGGATCGAACAGCGATTCGCTTTGCACGACGACGATGTCGGGCAGGTCGTTCGCCACCCCCATCGCTGCGAGACGCGCCTGGATGGCCGGCGCGTGTTCCTGCAGCAGCGCGATCGCCGCCGCCTCGTCGGCCGGCGGCACGTCGCCGCTGCCCACCTCCCAGTGGTACAGCAGCAGGCTGCCGACCAGTCCGGCGCGGCCGACGCTCTGGGAAAGCGACCACGGCGTGAATCCGAAGCGCTCGGCGTCGAACAGCTTGCGCCACGGCGACGCGCCCGAGAACAGCGTCGCCGCCGTCAGCAGCGCGCAGGCGCCGATGCCGATGCGCAGCGCCGGCGTCATGCGCAGCACGCGGCGTTCGCGCACGAGCAGGACGGTCACGCCAGCCAGCGCCGCGACCAGCGCGAGCACCGGCACGCCGACGTGGAGATACTGGCTGAACAGGCGAACCACCGGTGCGAGGTTGCCGAGGATGCGGAAGTCGGCTGGCAGCAGCGGCGTTTGCAACTGTGCGACCTTGGCCGCGTTCGCGGCGTACAGCGCCGTCAGCGGCAGCAGCGCGAGCCAGCTGCTCAGGAGCAGGCGGCGCGTCAGCGCGAGCAGCAGCGCGCCAAGCGCGACGACCGGCAGCGCGTTGAGCGCGGCGACGCAGGCGAGATCGCCCGGCGCAAGCGGCGTCGCGCCGCTGCCGTAGCCGTAGCATGCGACGAGCACGACGATCAGCGTCACGCAGGCGGCGATGCCGGCGCCGGTGCGGAGGACGTCGCGCCGGCTCGGGGTCGGCGCGGAAAGGGCGGTGCGGGCGATCATGACAGGATTGCGACAATGCCATGACAGCGGCAACCATGGGTTAACCGCAGGTTAGGACCGCCTCACGAGCGCGAGCCGTTCGCGTTCAACGCAGCGCAATACAGCGCGAGCAGCCACCAGAACACCAGCCCCCACCATGCCGAATAGAACGCAAGGTGCGTATCGAGCGGAAACGTCATCGCCGCGAGCGCGAGCGCGGGCGCGAAGGCGCGCGCGCGCGCGGCCGCGTCGGCGCGGCGCCAGGCGCGAACGGCGAAGGCGACGCCGGCGATCCAGAACGCGAGTCCGATCGTACCGGTTTCGCTCAGCACTTCGAGCACGATCTGGTGCGCGTGCAGCGCGCCTTCGTCGGGATCGGCGGCGCTCGCGAACGTATCGCCCGCGCCGGCGTATTGCGCATAGGCGTAGCGGAACGCGCGCACGCCGACGCCGTTGACGGGATGCGCCTCGATCATGCGCAGTGCGGTCGGCCAGATGTGCATGCTGCGCCCTGAACTGGCGTAGTCGACCGCGGCCTCGCTGCCCTGCAACGCGCGCAGCGAGCGATCGACGCGCGCATCGAACGCCGGCGAAACATGCAAGGCGACGAGCGCGGGCACGGCCGCTAGCGCGAGCGCGGCCGCGCTCCATCCGGCGAAGCGCAGCGGCGAGGGCGCCTCGCGCCGGAGGAAGGCGAGCACGACCAGCGCATACATCAGCCAGCCCGCACGCTCGCCCGCAAGCAGGATCGGCACGAGCGCGAACACGAACGCGGCGAGAAAGCCCGCGCGGCCTAAGCGCGCGCGCGCCGCCGCCAGCACGAACGGCGACAGCACCGCAAGCACCGGCCCGAGTTTGAGGTTGCCCGCGCCGAAGATGCCCGACAGCCGTTCCGGATCGGATTTGCCGGCGACGCCGTAGCCCGTGAGCGCCTGCACCCAGGCGTCGAGCAGCCACAGCGCGAGGATCGCGCCGATCGCGAACGTGACGCGCGGCCACGGGCTCGCCTCGCGCAAGGCGAGACAGGCGAAAAGCGCAAACGGCAGGAAACGCAGCAACCCGGCGGTCGTGCTCCACGACTTGCCGGGCGTGATCGAATCGAATGCCGAGATGAACGCGGGCAGCCAATAGCAGGCGAACAGGGCGAGTGCGAGACACACGCCCGGATGGGTCGCCAGCGTTCGCCGTTCACGCCATGCGCGGATCAGCGCCGCGATCGCGCACGCCGCGACCGCCACCGTCGCGGCGCCGACGCCGAGCGGCAGCAGCACGAGCACGGCGACGAAGAGCAGTGCGGGCCATGTTTGCCGAAGCGCTCTCCCCCGGTTGGGCGAGGGGGTACCCTGGTACTTGTCGTCGGAGATCAAGAGCCCCCCTCGCCGCAATCACCTCCCCCGACGCTGGAGCCATCGGAGAAGAGGGGGTCTCGTGCGGCAACCCGGGCATACAGCGCCAGCGTCGCCGCCTGCATGTCCGCGAGCCGGTATTTTTCCAGCGGCGCGACGGGTGGCGGCGCACTCAGAAACTCGATGGCGCGTTCGCGCAGCGCGTTGAACTCGCCGAATGCCACGCCGCCGCGCGGATACAGCTCGGCGAGCAGTTCGCCGACGCCGCCATGCGCCCAGCCGAGCACGGGCCGGCCGAGCGACAGCGCCTCGACCACGGTACGCCCGAAGGACTCGGGCTGCGTCGACAACTGCAGCACCAGATCCGAAATCGCGTAGACCTCGCGCACGTCGCCGCGCGGCGGCGTGATCGCGAGACGATCGAACACGCCGCGTTCGCGCGCGAGCGCTTCGACTTCCTCTAGGTACTTTTCACGCCCCGCCTCGCGCGCACCGAGCAGCAGCAGGCGCGCGTCGAGGTCACGCGCGCGCAGCGCCGCGAGCAATTCGACCGCGTCGCGATGGCCCTTGAGGCGCGTGCCGCGACCGGGCAGCGTCAGCAGCCTGCCGCCGGCGAGTTGCGGAAAGTCGGCGAAGAAGCGCGTGCGCCAAGCCTCGTCCGCACGATGGCCGCGCGGGAACTCGGCCGGATCGATGCCGCGCGGGATCACCGCGATGCGTGCGGGCTCGAGCCGCGGGTAGTGCCGCAGCACGTACTCGCGCAGCGTGTTCGACACGCAGATCACGCGCTCGCCGCGCGTGAGGATCGCGCTGTACCGCCCCGGCGAATTGAGGCCGTGCACCGTGGTGACGAAATGCGGCCGTGCGCCGCGCATTCCGCGCAGCGCATGCCAGCCGATCCACGCAGGCAGGCGCGAGCGCGCATGGACGATATCCGGCTTCAGTTCGGCGAACAGGCGGCGAAGCGTGCGGACATGCCGCAACGTCGCCGGCGACTTGCGGCCGATGTCGAGCGCGACATGCTCGCTGCCTTGCGCGACGAACTTTTCCACGAGCCGGCCGCCGGCCGAGACCGCGATCGAGCGATGCCCGGCCGCGGCGAGCGCCGCACCGATTTCCAGGGTCGAACGTTCGACGCCGCCCGCGGCGAGCGCAGGCAGCAGTTGCACGACGGTCAGCGGACGCGCGGGCATCGCGGCGCGCGGCAGGCCGGCGTCACGACTTGAGCGTGTAGACCGCGCCGCAGTACGGACACTTCGCGCTGCCCTCGGCCTCGACCGGCAGGTAGACCTTGGGATGCGAGTTCCACAGCGACATGCCCGGCATCGGGCAGGACAGCGGCAGGTCGGCGGCCGTGACCTCGTAACGGTTCTGGGCGTTGGCCGGAATTGCCTTGGCCGTGGCGGGATTCGACGGAGCGACGGCGGCGGCAGTCATGGCGCGATTTCCACATGGGCGATGCCGCGAGGCGGCGAGGGAACGGATTCTAGCAAGGTTCGCGCCGCACGCAGAACCGTGACGCAATTCGCGCCACGGGATTGTGCAAGACGACATTTCGGCAACCCGAAGAATGGGTATGATGCGCTGGTCGCCACTATCGATTGGGGGAACACCGCAATGGACTTCAACAAGCTGATCGCGCGCGTCAAGAACATCCTGCTCACGCCGAAGACCGAATGGCCGGTGATCGCGGCCGAGCCGGACACGGTGCCCGGCATCTTCACGAATTACATCGTCATCCTCGCCGCGATACCGGCGGTGGTGCAGTTCCTCAAGCTGAGCATCATCGGCATCTCGATTCCGATCGTCGGCGGATCGATCCGCATGGGCATCGGCACGGGCATCACCCAGATGATCGTGGTCTACATCGTCTCGCTCGCCGTGTGTTACCTGATGATGCTCATCATCGACGCGCTCGCGCCCACGTTCGGCGGCGAAAAGAACCAGGTGCAGGCGCTCAAGTCGTTCGCCTACGCCTATACGCCGGCATGGGTCGTCAGCGTGCTCGGACTGCTCGGGCTGCTCGGCTCCCTCGCCGGGCTCGCGGCCGCGATCTACGGCATCTACCTGCTCTACCTGGGCCTACCGCACACGATGAAGTGTCCGCAGGAGAAAGCGGGCGGCTACGCGGCCGCGACGATCATCATCGGCTTCGTGCTGTCGTTGGTCCTCGGCGCCGTGCTCGCGAGCGTCACCGGTTTCAGCGGCGCGATGACGGGCGCGATGAGCGGCGGCCTGAACACGTCGTCGACCTACACTCCCGACAAGAACAGCGCGCTCGGCACGCTCGCCGCGATCGGCCAGCAGGCCGAGGCGGCGAGCAAGAAGATGGAGGCGGCGCAGAAGTCCGGCGACGCCAATGCGCAGGCCGCGGCGGCCGGGCAGATGCTCGGCGCGGTGCTCGGCGGCGGCTCGCAGGTCGAGGCGCTCGCGCCCGACGCGCTCAAGCCGTTCGTGCCCGAGACGCTCGCCGGCCTGCCGCGCACCAGCCTCTCGGTGCAGAAGCAGGCGCCGCTCGGCATGCAGGTGTCGATCGCGGAAGCGCGCTACGGCTCGGGCAATGGCCCGAGCTACGAACTGACCGTCACCGATTCGGGCAGCGCCAAGGGCTTCATGGCGCTGGCCGGCTTCGGCGCGATGGAAAACGAAGAGCAGACCGACCACGGCTACGAGAAGACTTACCATCAGGACGGCCGCCTCGTCCACGAACAATGGAACCAGTCCGGCGACGGCGAATACACGGTCGTGCTCGGCGACCGCTTCATCGTCAACGTCAAGGGTTCGCACGTGGCGAACATCGACGCGCTCAAGAGCGCGCTCGGCGGCCTCAATCTCGCCGGCCTCGAAGCACTCAAGTCGCAAGGCGTGAAGAACGGCTGAGATTGCGTTCCGCTGCGCGCGCAACGGGCGGGATCGAACGACTCCCCGCCCGCCGTTTTTCCTTCCCGGCTATTTCGGCTGCTTCGCGTCGAGTGTGATGCGCACGGGAATCTCGTCGCTCACGGCAGGCACGTACTTGGTCACGCCGAAGTCCGAGCGCTTGATCGTCGTCGTCGCGTCGAAGCCCGCCGCCTGAGCCTTGAACGGCCCCATTTCGAACAGGCCGATCTTGTTGACCCTGGCGTCGAGCGTCACCGGTTTGGTCACGCCGTGCACGCTGAGGTCGCCGGTGATCTTGAGGCCGTTCTCGCCGATCTTCTCGATCTTGGTGCTCTTGAACGTGATCGTCGGGTACTTGGCCGCGTCGAGGAAGTCGGGGCTCTTCAGGTGCTCGTCGAGCTTGGCGATGCCGCTGTCGAGCCCTTCGAGCGGCAAGCTGACGGCGACGGAAGACTTGGTCAGATCGGCCGCATCGAGCAGCACGCTGCCTTCGATCTTGTCGAAGCGCGCGCTCGGATTGCTGAAGCCGATATGGTTCCAGCTGAAGATCACGCTGCTGTGGCCGGCATCGATATCGTAGCGGACGATGCCGGTGGCGGCCGCGGCGGGCGCTTTCGCGCCATCGGCGGCAAAGGCAGGCAGGGTGGCGAACAGTGCGACGGCGAAAGCCAGGCGTTTCATGGGAGATCCTCTTGGGTGGGTGTCGGAACTACGGCGACGGACCGGCGAACGAACCGCTATTCGATGAGCGGCGCGCGACGATTCGGACCGCCCCGCCCCGGCGACGAGACGGGCGCAGTATAGCGAAGCTCGACACTCCCGATTGCCGCCGCGGATAGGACAGTGAGGCATATCAAACGTACAATCGCCGCGTGAAACAGGAACCGCTCCATCGCCCGGGACGCGCCGCAGGCACCGTCGTCGTCACCGACGGGGCGGCCGGCAACGAGCGCCAGGCGCTGTCGCTTGCGCTCGGCCTGCGCGTGTCGCCGCGCATGCTGCGCATCGCGCTGCGCGCGCCATGGCGCTGGATCGGACCGGGGTTCGTGCGCGGCGCCAGTCTGTCGATCCTGCGCTGGCAGTGGAAGACGCTGTCTTCGCCATGGCCCGCACTCGCGATCGGCTGCGGCCGCCACGCGGCCGTGATCGTGCGCGCGCTACGCGAGGCCAGCGGCGGTGCTACGTTCGCCGTGCAGATTCTCGATCCGCGCATCGACCCCGCGCATTTCGACGTCGTCGTCGCGCCACGCCACGACGGCCTCGACGGCGACAACGTCGTGCAGACGATGGGCTCGCTCAACCCGGTCGACGACGCCTGGCTCGCGGATGCGAAAGTGGAATTTTCCACATTGCAGCAATTGCCGCGGCCGCGCACGGCGCTGCTCGTCGGCGGCCTGCGGCACGGACTGGACATGGACGAGGCCTGGCTCGCGGCGCTCATCGCACGGCTCGAACGCTGGCGCGAGCGCGACGGCGGTTCGATGCTGATCACGACCTCGCGGCGCACGCCACCGCAATGGCGCGAGCGCCTGCGCGCCGCCTTCAAGAACGGCACCACCTGTTTCTGGGGCGGCGAGGCCGACGGCGCGAATCCGTATCCGGGCTATCTCGCCGTCGCCGACCGCATCGTCGTCACCCCCGACTCGGTCAACATGCTCAGCGAAGCCTGCGCGACCGGCGCGCCGGTGTTCACCTCGCTGCCGGCGAATCCGCCCGCCAAGCTCGCGGCATTCCATGCCGAACTGGTCGACCAGGGTTGGCTGCACGATATCGGCGCGGAACCCGCCGATGTGCGGCAACCGCCGCCGCTGCGCGAACTCGCCACGGTCGCCAGCAAGATCCGGCACCGCATCGAGGCCACGCGGCCCGACATCGCCGTCGCGCTCGATCGCTGATTGCTCTGCTTCCCTTCTCTCGCCGGGAGAAGGTGGCGCGAAGCGCCGGATGAGGGAAGAGCGCCACCAGAACTGAAAGCTTGGCGTAGCTTGTGAGGCTTTCCCCTCATCCGCCCTTCGGGCACCTTCTCCCGCCGGGAGAAGGGAAGCTAAGCGAACTTCAGGCCGAATTGCGCGGCGATGTCGGTGACACCACGCGCATGCCGCAGCAATTCCGCATCGCGCTCGACCAGGCGCGGGCGTGCGTCGAGCGTGCACGAAAGCGAACGCGCGAGCAGGGTTGCGTGCGCGTCGGCGAGCGTGCGCGACTGGCTGCGGTCGAACAGGCCGGACTGGCGCGCGAGCGCGATCAGCGTCGCGGTGTTGCCGCTGCGCAGCAGCGCGGCGTGTTCGTGCGCGTGGACCAGCACGAGCGCCTGCAGCAAGAATTCGATATCGAGCAGCGCGCCCTGCCCCTGTTTCAGGTCGAACCGTTCCGGCGTCGAACGATCGCGCTCGACGCGCCAGCGTTCGCGCATGCCGGCGACCTGGGCGATCACCTCGCGCGCGTCGCGCGCCTGCGCGAGCGTGGCCGCACGCACGCCGGCGAAACGCGCGAGCGTCGCTGCGCCGCCCGCGAGCGGGCGCGCGCGCACGAGCGCCTGCTGCTCCCAGACCCAGGCGCGCTCGCACTGGTAGTCGGCGAACGCTTTGATGCCGGTCACGAGCAGGCCCTTGCCGCCATCGGGGCGCAAGCGCACGTCCACCTCGTAGAGGCGCCCCGCATGGGTCTGTACGCCGAGCCAGTTGACGATGCGCTGGGCGATGCGTGCGTAGTAGCGCATGCCGTCGAGCGGGCGCGCACCGTCGCTTTCGACCTGTGCGAACTTCTCGTCGTAGACGAAGACGAGGTCGAGGTCGGAACCGAAGCCGAGTTCGGCGCCACCGAGGCTGCCGTAGCCGATCACGCCGAGATCGTCGCCGTCGCCGAGGCGGCCGTGCTGGCGCCGCATCTCGCGCGTGGCCATCGCGAGCAGTTCGGCGACGACGAATTCCGCGGTGTTCGACAAACCGCGCGCCGTCGCCGCCGCGCCGAGATGGCCGCCGCGGTAGGCGAGGCCGACGCGGAACGCGGCGCTGTTCTTCTCCTCCTGCAGCACGACCAGGCGCGCTTCGGGGTCGTCGTCGGCCACGTTGGCCAGGTGGCGGCGCAATTGCGCGACCAGTTCTTCGTGGCTCGGCGCCTGCGTCTCGAGGCGCACGTCGAGCAGGTCGTCGAGCAGCAGCGGATGCGCGATGACGCGCTCGGCGAGCAGCGCGCTGTCGGCGAACAGCGCGACGAGGCGGCGGCGCGCGCCGGCCTGTTCCTCGAGCAGGGCGAGATACGCGGAGCGGCGGATCACGCCGTGCAGCAGGCGCAGCAGGCGATCCAGGCACACGTCCGGCTGCACGCTGCGCGCGGCCTCGTCGAGCAGCACCGGCAGCAGCGCGTCGAGGCGCGCATGGCCGCGCGCGGACATGGTGCGCGCAGCCTGCACGAGCGCGACGACCTTGGCATGCAGCGGTTCGGCATCGCCGTAACCGAGCGCACGCAACATCGTGGCGTCGGCGCCGTTCCCGGCGACGCGCTGCACGTAGCTCTCCGCCGCCAAGGCGGCGGGCCGCGCATCGACCTGCAGCGGCGCCATCACTTCGGCGAAGATCGCGCCGACGTCGGCGCGTGCCTGCGCCAGTTCGTCGTCCAGCGCCGCGAGGTTGGCGTAGCCGAGCGCCTGCACGATGCGCAGGCGCGCCTCGATTTCGTCGGGCAGCACATGCGTTTGCTCGTCGCGGAACATCTGCACGCGATTCTCGATCTTGCGCAACAGCCGGTAGGCGGCACGCAGGCGCCGGGCGCGGTCGGTCGCGATCACGCCGAGCTGTTCGCAGGCGGCAAGCGAAGGCAGCAGGCCGCGTTCGCGCAATGCGGGTTCGCGTCCGCCGCGGATCAACTGCAACAACTGCACGATGAACTCGATCTCGCGGATGCCACCGGGGCCGAGCTTGAGATTGTCCGCGAGATCGTTGCGCGCGACCTCGGCGTCGATCAACGCCTTCATCTCGCGCAGGCCGGCGAACGCGGTGTAGTCGAGATAACGCCGGTAGACGAACGGACGCAGCGCTTCGATCAGGTGCTTGCCGGCGCGCAGATCGCCCGCGACCGGTCGCGCCTTGATCCAAGCGTAGCGTTCCCAATCGCGGCCTTCGCGCTGGTAGTACTGTTCCATCGCCGCGAACGAGAGCGCGACGCGGCCGGCGCTGCCGAACGGACGCAGGCGCAGGTCGACGCGGTAGACGTAGCCGTCGACCGTGATCTCGGCAAGCAGCTTGACCAGGATCTGCCCGAGCCGCGCGAAGAACGTTTCGTTGGCAAGCGGCCGCACGCCATCGGTTTCGCCGTTCTCGTCGAAGGCGAGGATGAGGTCGATGTCGGACGAGAAGTTCAAATCCGCGCCGCCGAGCTTGCCCATGCCGATGACGACGAGGCGCTGCGGCGCGCCGTTGCGTGCGCGAGGTACGCCGTGGCGGTGGATCAGCGCGCGTTCGCCGAAATCGTGCGCCGCGGCGAGGCAGGATTCGGCGAGCGCGGTCGAACCGGCCAACGTCTGCTCGACGCCGTCGAGACCGTTGACGTCACGCCAGATCAACCGCACCGCCTCGCGGCGGCGGTAACGGCGCAGCGCGCGCAGCGCCTCGGTTTCGTCGAGCGCCGCGTCGAGCGCGAGCGGCCGCGTGTCGGCGTGATGCGGATTGGCCATCAGCAGCAGGCCGTCGGCGCAGAGCAGTTCGGGCTCCTTGCGGAAACTCTCCCAGGCGAAGTCGCTCGCGAGCAGCACGCGGCGCACGCGCTCGTCCACGCCGGCATCGTCGTGCAGCACGACGTTCGCTTCGCGGCAACGCGCGAGCAGGCGCGCGTAGCGATCGGCGACGAATTCGCGGCTGGAGAAAATCGCCTCGGGCATGGATCGGCACGGCGCAAACGGGGCGTGCATGTTCGGCAAACCGCGTCCGTGACGCAAGATCGATGCCACAGGGCGGTGCGAACGACGCAGCCGGCCTGCAGCGACGAGGAATGGCCCGAAGCAAATAAAAAGCCCGCCGCGATTGCTCGCGACGGGCTACCCTCCCCCACAAGCCTCAGGGCTTTGTGTGGCGCGCATTGAATTACAAATTCTTCATGCGCGCACGTCGCGCCGCATCAATTCGCTTGCGTATGCGTTTTCCGGCCGCCCTGTCCTGCCGTTAAACTCGACGCATCCTCGACAAAAAACGCAGGCGCATGCAATGAATGCGGCAACCCGGATACCGGTGGAGTGGCGCGAGTGGATCGCGCACAACCTCGCGCGCGGCTGCGATGCGCGGACGATGATCGCGGATATGCTGCGCGCCGGCTTCGACACGCAGACGGCGCAGGCCGCGCTGTTCGAACTCGCCGGCGGCAATGCCGCGGCGCCGGGCACGGGTTACGCGCACGAAGCGTCGCGCCTGCCCGCGGGCAACCTGATCCGCTTGCCGGACCGCGACGTGCGCGTCGTGCTGCGCATCGAGCGGCCGACCGTCGCCTTCCTCGACAACGTGCTCGACGCGCAGGAGTGCGACGAGCTCGTGCGCCGGTCGGCGCAGAAGCTGGTGCGCTCGACCATCGTCGACCGCGAGCGCGGCAGCGCCGAGGTGATCGCCGGACGCTCGAGCGAGGGCACCTGGTTCCCGCTCGAGGCCGACGCATTCATCGCGCGTCTCGATCGCCGCATCGCCGCGCTGATGAACCGGCCGCTCGAAAACGGCGAGGGCCTGCAGATCCTGCACTACCGCACCGGCGGCGAGTACACGCCGCACTACGACTATTTCCCGCCCGGCGATGCGGGCAGCGCGCCGCATCTCGCGCAGGGCGGCCAGCGCGTGGCGAGCCTCATCCTCTATCTCAACGACGTCGAGGACGGCGGCGCGACCGTATTTCCCAGGCTTAACCTCGCCGTCGGTCCGAAGAAGGGCGCGGCGGTGTACTTCGAATACTGCAACAGCCGCGGCGAGGTCGATCCGGCGACGCTGCACGGCGGCGCGCTCGTGCTCAAGGGCGAGAAATGGATCGCGACGAAATGGATGCGGCAATATCGCTACGAGGCATGATGCGGTCGCGCCGCGGCAGCCGTGCAAGCGTGGACGGTCATGACCGGTCTTCGCTGTCTGCCGACTGCAACTCTGCGACAATCCGCCGATGACATTCCCGTACCGCCTGGTTGCCCTTGCCGCCCTCGCCTGCCTGCTCGCGCCGCACGCCGCGCGCGGCGCCGACGCCGACGATCTGTTGCCGGTGGAAAAGGCCTTTGCCGTCGAGGCCACGGCGCTGGACCGGGCAACCGTGCGGCTCGACTGGAAGCTCGCCGAGCACTACTACCTCTACCGCGACCGCATCAAGGTGACGAGCGCCGACGTCGCGCTCGGCGCGCACGCGCTGCCCGCAGGCGAGAAGAAGCACGACGAGTTCCTCGGCGACGTCGAGGTCTACCACAAGGACTTCTCCTCGACGCAGACGTTGACCGTGCCGGCCGACGCGGCTCAGGTGACGCTCGCGATGCGCTATCAGGGCTGCCACGAGGTCGATCCGAAAATCTGCTATCCGCCGCATACGGTGAAACTCGCGGTTGCGCTGCCGCCGGCAATGGCGGAAGGCGACGATCTGTTGAGGAGCAGCGCATCCGCCGGCACGTTGCTCGACGGCGAGGCGCTGCCGGTCGACAAGGCCTACGTGTTCGAAGCCATCGCGACGAATCCCGGCGAAGTGCTCGTGCGCTTCACGATGCCGAAAGGCTATTATCTCTACCGCGACAAGACGTCGTTCCACGCGGACAACGCCACGCTGGGTGCGCCGCACTGGCCCGAGGGCAGGCTGCACGAGGATGCGAGCTTCGGCCAGACCACGGTGTATTTCGACCAGGTCGACGTGCCGATCGCCGTGTCGAACCTCGCCGCGGGCCAGTCGCTGCATCTGACTTCGACGTTCCAGGGCTGCCTCGAAGGCAGCGTCTGCTATCCGCCGACGATGCGCAGTCTCGACGTCGCCCTGCCCGCGGGCCCGGGCGGCGGCGGCGTGGACACCGCCCAGCAGCAGCCGCGACCCGATGCGGCGGCTTCGGGCTCGTTGCTCACAGCGCTATTCGGCGCGCTGCTCGGCGGCCTGATCCTCAACCTGATGCCGTGCGTGCTGCCGGTGCTCTCGCTCAAGGCGATCGCCATCCTCGAAGGCGGCGAGTCGCCGCGGAAGGCGCGCCGGCACGTGCTCTGGTACACCGCCGGCGTGCTGCTTTCGTTCGCCGCGGTCGGCCTCGCCGTGATCGCGCTGCGGCGCGCGGGCCTCGCCTACGGTTGGGGCTACCAGTTGCAGCATCCGCTGATCGTCGCCGTTCTGGTCTACGTGATCGTCGCGATCGGCCTGTCGCTGTCGGGCGTCGTGCAGTTCGGCGCCGGCCTGACGAACGCGGGACAGGGCCTCGCCGCGCGTTCGGGGCCGGCGGGCGACTTCTTCACCGGCGTGCTCGCCGTGGTCGTGGCGAGTCCGTGCACGGCGCCGTTCATGGGCACGGCGCTCGCGTTCGCCTTCGCGAGTTCGACGTCGACCGCGTTCCTCGTCTTCGTCGCGCTCGGCCTGGGTCTTGCGCTGCCGTTTCTGGCGATCGGCTTCGCGCCGGCGCTCGGCCGCCTGCTGCCGAAGCCCGGTGCGTGGATGGAAACGCTCAAGCAACTGCTCGCGTTTCCGATGTACCTGACGGCAGCGTGGCTGGTCTGGGTGCTCGGCAACCAGCGCGGCGTCGATGCGATCGGTCTCGTGCTCGTTGGCGTGATCGCGCTCGCGCTCGCGCTGTGGTGGTTCGAACGCAGCCGCTACGGCAGCGGCACGGGACGTGTGTTCGCGCTAATCGCGCTGCTGCTCGCGCTACCGCCGCTCTACGCGATCTCCCGGCTCAAACGTACTGCCGCGGCGGCCACGGAAGTTTCCGGACAAGTGGCATTCAGTCCGTCCAGGCTCGATGAATTGCGCAAGGACGGCAAGGCGGTGTTCGTCGACGTCGGCGCGGACTGGTGCACGACCTGCAAGGTCAACGAACGCGCCGTGCTGTACACCGACGCGTTCCGCGAACTGCTCAAGCGCACCGACACCACGCTCATGGTGGCGGACTGGACCAATCCCGATCGCGACATCGAGGCGTTCCTCGCGCGATTCCACTCGGTCGGCGTGCCGCTCTACGTCGTGTTCCGCAAGGGCGAAGAAGGCCGTCCTCTACCGACGGTGCTGACCCAGGGCATCGTCGAATCGGCGCTGGAAGGCAGACAATGACGCTCGACCGCTCCCATCTCGCCATCGTCGCGGTGGCGATCCTCGGCGCGTTGCTCGGCCTGCTCGCGTCGACATGGATGGGCGGTTTCGCCGAAAAGCCGGTGCCTCCCGGCGTACGCGTGCTCCAGATCGGCGACCAACGCGCCGACCTCGAACTGGTCGACCTCGACGGCAAGCCGCGCCGCCTGTCCGAGTTCGACGGCCAACTCGTACTGCTGAACTTCTGGGCGAGCTGGTGCGGGCCCTGTCGCGAGGAAATGCCGCTGCTCGACGCCAGCTCCGAGAAACTCGCCGGTCGCGGCCTGCGCGTGGTCGGCGTCGCAATCGACGATGCCGAGGCGGTGCGCGAGTTTCTCAAGGATTCCCCGGTGCGCTATCCGATCCTGCTCGGCGGCGACGAAGACGAAGACGCGAGCCTGCGTTTCGGCGATACCAGGAGCGTGCTGCCCTATAGCGTGCTGATCGGCCGCGACGGCAAGATCCTCGCCCGGCGCGCCGGCTATTTCACCGAAGCCAGCCTGAGCGCGTGGCTGGAACCCCATTTGTAGGGGGAGAATGACGGCACCCCCTTCCTTGCCCCTTATCCCTGCCTTTCGCCCTGCTTTTCCTCCAACATCGGCCATCTTCGCCGAATTTGAGCACATCGCACTGGACAAGCCGGCATCGACGGCGCAGACTTCCGCGCCTTGAACGGGCCGCCGGCCCGCCGGACTTGCTTTTAACGTGGCGAAAATCCTCGTCCTGCACGGCCCCAACCTGAACCTGCTCGGCACGCGCGAGCCGGAGATCTACGGGCGCGCGACGCTGGACGAGATCAACGCCGACCTGGCCGCACGTGCCAAGGCCGCCGGACATGAATTGGAATCCTTCCAGTCCAACGCCGAGCACGAGTTGGTCGAGCGCGTGCAACGCGCGCGCGCGGACGGCACGGCGTTCATCCTGATCAACCCCGGTGCGTTCACCCATACCAGCATCGCCCTGCGCGATGCGTTCGCCGCGGTGGCGATCCCGTTCATCGAAGTGCACCTGTCGAACGTTCATGCGCGCGAGGCGTTCCGGCGCCAGAGTTATCTTTCCGATATCGCCGTCGGCGTGATCTGCGGACTGGGGCCGGTCGGCTATGGGCTGGCACTGGCGGCTGCGATGCAACGACTCGATTCTGGCAACGCCGGCGAAAAGCAGAAGCAAAGATAATCGGAACCAGAAGCAGGTTTATATATGGATTTGCGCAAGATAAAAAAACTGATCGACATCCTCGAGGAATCCAACCTCGCCGAGCTCGAAATCAAGGAAGGCGAGGAGTCGGTGCGCCTGTCGCGCGTGCCGAAGGGTTCCGTCGCTGCACCGGCGACCCACGTCCAGGTTCCCGCCGCCGCACCCGCGCCGATCTCCGCGCCCGCCGTGAGCACGCCGGCTGCGACGCCGGTTGCGGGCGGCAAAGAGCTGCCACCGGGCCACGTCCTGCGCTCGCCGATGGTGGGCACGTTCTACGCATCAGCCAGTCCCGAGGCGCCACCGTTCGTCAAAGTGGGCCAGACGGTCAAGGTCGGCGATACGCTCGGCATCATCGAGGCGATGAAGATGTTCAACCAGATCGAGGCCGACGCGGCCGGCACGGTGCTGGCGGTGCTCGCCACGAGCGGCCAGCCAGTCGAGTTCGACGAACCGCTGTTCGTGATCGGCTGACGCGCGCCCCATGCTCGACAAAGTCGTCATCGCCAACCGCGGCGAAATCGCGCTGCGCATCCTGCGCGCCTGCGCCACGCTCGGCATCAAGACCGTGGCCGTGCATTCCACGGTCGATCGCAATTTGAAACACGTCGGCATGGCCGACGAGTCGGTCTGCATAGGCCCCGCGCCCGCGGCGGAAAGTTACCTGTCGACGCCGGCCATCATTGCTGCGGCCGAAGTGACCGACGCGCAGGCGATCCATCCGGGTTACGGCTTCCTGTCCGAGAACGCCGACTTCGCCGAGCGCGTCGAACAATCCGGCTTCGTCTTCATCGGCCCGACCGCGGACGTGATCCGCCTGATGGGCGACAAGGTCGAAGCCATCAAGGCGATGAAGTCCGCCGGCGTGCCGTGCGTGCCCGGTTCGGGCGGCCCGCTCGGCGACGACGCAACGACCAACGCGAAGATCGCGCGCGAGATCGGCTACCCGGTCATCATCAAGGCCGCGGGCGGCGGCGGCGGGCGCGGCATGCGCGTGGTGCACACCGAAGCGCATCTCAACAATGCCATCACGCTGACCAAATCCGAAGCCAAAGCCGCGTTCAACAACGATCAGGTCTACATGGAGAAATTCCTGGAGAATCCGCGCCACGTGGAGATCCAGGTGCTCGCCGACGGCCAGGGCAACGCGATCCATCTCGGCGAGCGCGACTGCTCGATGCAGCGCCGTCACCAGAAAGTGGTCGAGGAAGCACCCGCACCGGGCATCACCGCGGTGCAGCGCGAGGAAATCGGCCGCGTCTGCGTCGAGGCCTGCATCCGCATCGGCTACCGCGGCGCGGGTACGTTCGAGTTCCTCTACGAGAACGGCCGCTTCTACTTCATCGAGATGAACACCCGCATCCAGGTCGAGCATCCGGTCACCGAAATGATCACCGGCGTCGATCTCGTGCGCGAACAGCTTCTGATCGCGGCCGGCGAGAAGCTGTCGATCAAGCAGAGCGACGTCGAGATCGGCGGCCACGCTATCGAGTGCCGCATCAACGCCGAGGATCCGGAGACGTTCATGCCTTCGCCCGGCATGGTGAAGCGCTTTCTCGCCGCCGGCGGCCCCGGCGTGCGCATGGACACGCACATCTACGACGGCTACCGGATTCCGCCGAACTACGATTCGATGATCGGCAAGCTGATCGCGCACGGCCGCGACCGCGAGACCGCGATCGCGCGCATGCGCGTGGCGCTCGGCGAACTTGTCATCGACGGCGTGAAGACCAACATCCCGCTGCAGCAGCGCATCATGGCCGACGGCGGCTTCCAGCGCGGCGGCCAGAACATCCACTACCTCGAAAAGCGCATCGCGGAGCAGCGGGAAAAGAGCAAAGGCTGAGGGGACGGGGACTTCGATTCGCCGTCCCCGGCTTTTATGACGCCGGCAGCGCCTCGGGCGGCAGCGGAATCGGCGGCACGCCGGCGATGCGCGCGAGCAGCAGCATGTAGGCGGTACCGAACGCGATCGAGCCGATCGCGAGGAACTCGTAGGCGCCCGTGTCGGGATACCAGTTCGCGTTCGGGTCGACTTCCTGCAGCAGCAGCGCGTCGGGCTCGGCGCCAGTGAGGCGGCCGACGTAGCTGACCTCGCCGGTCTCCTCGTCGAGCATGTTCAGCGAGATCAGCGGGGTTTCCTTCGAAGCCGACTCGGCGATCGTCTGCCAGTCGGCGAGGTCGATTTGCGGAAACGACGGAATCGTCTCCTCGTTGAGCTTGAGCGCGCGCTCGACGAACTCGCGGCCCGGGTCTTCCTCGACATGGCTGACGTCGGACAAAGCGATCGCGAGAAAGCCGTCGAAGCGCATCGCGTCGGAGACTTCCGCGATCAGCGCGAACTCGGCCGACATGCCGATCACGTAGCCGTGCGTCCAGCCGACCGAGATCTTCTCGCGCAGCACGCGCACGGGCACGCGCGCGTCGAGCGCCTCGCGCATCTGCGCGCGCGCGCCGCGACCGCGGAACTGGAGGACGTTGTTGCCGCCTTCGCGGTGGTGGTTGATGGTTGCCATTTCTATATTTTTATAAATATGCTTTCTTGCCGTCATTCCCGCTTTCGCGGGAATGACGAGCCGGAGCTACAGGATATACCGGCTCAAATCCTGGTCCTGCACCAGTGCGGCCAGATGCTCGTCGACGTACTTCGCATCGACGGCGAAGCTCCGTCCGCCGTGGTCGGGAGCTTCATAGGATATCGTATCGAGCAGCCGCTCCAAAACCGTGTGCAGCCGGCGCGCGCCGATGTTCTCGGTGCGTTCATTGACCTGGAACGCGATTTCGGCAAGGCGACGCACGCCATCGTCGCTGAAATCGAGCTTGACGTTCTCGGTCGCGAGCAGCGCGCTGTACTGCTTGGTCAACGCGCTGTGCGGCTCGCGCAGGATGCGCTCGAAGTCGCCCGCCGACAGCGCAGAGAGTTCGACGCGGATCGGGAAGCGGCCCTGCAATTCGGGAATCAGGTCCGACGGTTTGGCCAGCGAAAACGCGCCCGAGGCGATGAAAAGAATGTGGTCGGTCTTGACCAGGCCGTGCTTGGTCGATACGGTCGAGCCTTCGACCAGCGGCAGCAGGTCGCGCTGCACGCCTTCGCGGCTCACGCCCGCGCCGCCCCATTCGCCGCGCTGCGCGACCTTGTCGATCTCGTCGATGAAAACGATGCCGTTCTGCTCGGCCGACTCCAGCGCCTGCTGCTTGATTTCCTCGTCGTTGACGAGTTGCGCCGCTTCTTCTTCGACGAGCAGCGGGCGCGCGGCCTTGATCGCGAGCTTGCGCTTCTGCGTCTTGTTGCCGGCCATCTGCGAGAACATGCCGCGCAGCTGATTGGTCATTTCCTCCATGCCCGGCGGCGCCATGATCTCGACGCCGACGTTGACCTGCGTCTCGATCTCGATCTCGCGCTCCTCGAGCGCGCCCTCGCGCAACTGCTTGCGCAGCTTCTGGCGCGTGTCGGTGTCGAGCGACTCGGGCGGCGGCTGGTCCCAGCTCGAGGCGCGGCGCGGGATCAGCGCGTCGAGGATGCGCTCCTCGGCGCGATCCTCGGCCTGCGAGCGCACCTGGTCCTTCGCCGCCTCGCGCGCCATCTTTACGGCCGCGTCGGCAAGATCGCGGATGATCTGTTCGACATCCTTGCCGACGTAGCCCACTTCGGTGAACTTGGTCGCCTCGACCTTGATGAAAGGGGCGTTGGCAAGCGCCGCGAGCCGACGCGCTATTTCGGTTTTGCCGACGCCGGTCGGCCCGATCATCAAGATGTTCTTCGGCGTGACTTCGTTGCGCAGTGCCGGTTCGAGCTGCATGCGCCGCCAGCGGTTGCGCAGCGCGATCGCGACCGCGCGCTTGGCCGCGTTCTGCCCAATGATGTAGCGGTCGAGTTCGTTGACGATTTCGCGGGGAGTGAGTGAAGACATGGGGATCGCTGGTGGTACGTGAGAGGAAATCATCTTCACCTCTCCCGCCGGGAGAGGTCGGCGCGCGTAGCGCGGCGGGTGAGGGAAAGGTGTTTTCAACTTCGAGGACATGACCAATCGGCCAGGACCTTCCCTCATCCGGCGCTTCGCGCCACCTTCTCCCGGAGGGAGAAGGGAACAGCTATAGCTCTTCGATCGTGACGTTGTGGTTGGTGTAGATGCAGATGTCGCCAGCGATGCCGAGCGCCTTCTCCACGATCTCGCGCGCACCGAGTTGCGAATGCTGGAGCAGTGCACGCGCGGCCGCCTGCGCATACGGGCCGCCCGAGCCGATCGCGATGAGGCCGTGCTCGGGTTCGAGCACGTCGCCGTTGCCGGAGATCAGCAGCGAGGCATCCCTGTCGGCGACGGCGAGCATCGCCTCGAGGCGGCCGAGGCGGCGATCGGTGCGCCAGTCCTTCGCCAGTTCGACCGCGGCGCGCGTGAGGTTGTTGCCGTGCTTGTCGAGCTTCTGCTCGAACAGCTCGAACAGGGTGAACGCATCGGCAGTCGCGCCGGCGAAACCTGCGAGCACCTCGCCCTTGGCGCCGAGCCGGCGCACCTTGCGCGCGTTGGCCTTGACCACGGTCGCGCCGAGCGTGACCTGACCGTCGCCGCCGATCACGACCTTGCCGTCGCGGCGCACGGAGACGATGGTCGTGGCGTGGAAACTTTCCTGCATGGCACATCCAGGCGGTCGAAGGATTCGACATTATGGGGCCACGCGGGGGAAATCCAAGTTTGTGCCGTGTCGGCAGAGATCCGGCCACGCGCCGACTCCACGGCGAGCAGGGTCCTGCCCGTGCGGCTCGCCCTTGATCAACAGCGGCCGCCGCAGTGCGATCGCGGCATTGGCCGCGAACTCGAGTTCATCGGCGACGACGTAACGCGCTTCGGTTACACAAAGGCTGTCCGGCAATACGCGATGCGGAGCCGCCTGTGCTCCACATCGCCCGACCGCAGCGCCGGATTTACGCTGCCTTGTGGCCGTGGAACTGCTCTTCCTCGGTCGAGCCCTTGAGCGCGGTCGTCGACGACTGGCCCTGCTGGATCGTCTGCGTGACCGCATCGAAGTAGCCCGTGCCGACTTCGCGCTGGTGCTTGACCGCGGTGAAGCCCTTGTCGGCCGCGGCGAACTCGGCTTCCTGCAGTTCGACGAAGGCGCTCATCTGGCGGCGCGCGTAGCCGTGGGCGAGGTTGAACATCGAGTAGTTCAGCGCGTGGAAGCCGGCCAGCGTGATGAACTGGAACTTGTAGCCGTAGCCGGCGATTTCCTTCTGGAACCTGGCGATCGTCGCGTCGTCAAGGTTCTTCTTCCAGTTGAACGACGGCGAGCAGTTGTAGGCGAGCAGTTTGCCCGGGAATTTCTTGTGGATCGCCTCGGCGAACTTGCGCGCGAATTCGAGATCGGGCTTGCCGGTTTCGCACCAGACGAGATCGGCATACGGCGCGTAGGCGAGGCCGCGCGAGATCGCCTGGTCGAGACCGTTCTTGGTCTTGTAGAAGCCTTCGACCGTGCGCTCGCCCGTGGTGAAGGGCTTGTCGTTCGCGTCGACGTCGCTCGTGAGCAGGTCGGCGGCTTCCGCGTCGGTGCGCGCGACGAGAATCGTCGGCACGCCGAACACGTCGGCGGCGAGGCGCGCGGCGTTGAGTTTCTCGACCGCTTCGCGCGTCGGCACGAGCACCTTGCCGCCCATGTGCCCGCACTTCTTCACCGAAGCGAGCTGATCCTCGAAATGCACGCCGGCAGCGCCGGCCTCGATCATCGCCTTCATCAGTTCGAACGCGTTGAGCACGCCGCCGAAGCCAGCCTCGGCGTCGGCGACGATCGGCTGCAGGAAGTCGACCGAGTCGTCGCCCTCGGCGTGATAGAGCTGGTCGGCGCGCAGCAGCGCGTTGTTGATGCGCTTGACCACGGCCGGCACCGAGTCGGCCGGATACAACGACTGGTCCGGATACATCTGGCCCGCGAGGTTGGCATCGGCCGCGACCTGCCAGCCGGAGAGATAGATCGCCTTGAGGCCGGCCTTGACCTGCTGCATCGCCTGGTTGCCGGTCAGGGCGCCGAGCGCGTTGACGAAATCCTCGTTGTGCAGCGACTTCCACAGCTTCTCGGCGCCGAGGCGCGCGAGCGAGTGCTCGACGTGCACGGTGCCGCGCAGGCGCACGACGTCCTCGGCCGTGTAGTTGCGCTTGATGCCGGCCCAGCGCGGGTTGTTGGCCCAGTCCAGCTTGATCTGTTCGGCGGTGGGGAGGCTCGGTTTCATGCTCGGATCCTGCGTTGATGAGGTTGGGTTGGGGAAGGGATGACGGTCTTTCCGGTTTGCGCGCAAGTCAGAGCGGTCGGTGTTGCGCGTAGATCGTTTCGGCCACCTCGCGCGAGGCGCGCAGCAGGCGGGCGAGGCCGGGAGTTCCGTCGGCGGGCGCGACACGTTCCTGCACGCTGAGGATCGCCTCGTCGAACAGCGCATGGTCGATCGGCGAACCGTCGGCGAGCGTGACCGCGTCGTCGCCCAGCCAGCGGCTCAACTGCGTCTGCGCGTTGAGCGCGGCCGATTGCCGGCCGTCGATCAGCGCACGCACACAACGATCGACGCAGGCGGCGAAGTCCGAACGCGTCGCCGGCGTTCCGCTCGGGGCGGCGCGGCCGTCCAAGCCCGTCATTGCACTGCAAGCCATCGTTCTGCTCCGGCAAACTTTGTTGCATGGCAGCACCCTAGGCTTGATCGGCCTGTTTGACAAACCAAATGTTTCAACGCAATAATTTGAAATTGTCAAAAATTATCTATTTCATTGATTTGCAAACGGATGACACCCACGAATTCGGTCACCAGAGGGGGCAAGACCGCTGCCGGCAGGCGCCGCCCGGGCAAGCCGCGAGCGGCGGTCAAGCGCGGCGCGGACGCGGAATCGGCGCGGTTCTACTACAAGGGCAGCCGCCTCAAGCAGCTGCGCGCGTTCTGCTACGCGGTCAAATTCGGCACGGTCGTGCGCGCGGCGGAGTCGCTATTCCTGTCGCCGTCGTCGGTCAGCCTGCAGTTGTCCGCGCTCGAATCGGACTTCGGCGCGCGCCTGCTCGAGCGCACGCGCCCGCGCCTCGCGCTGACCGCCGACGGCCAACTGCTCTACGACCTCGCCCGGCCGCTGGTCGAAGGCATGGAGAACCTCGACCACCAGTTCCGCAACCGCCGCACCGGCGAGCCCGCGCGCGAAATCCACATCGCCTGCGGCAATTCGACGATCCAGTACCTGCTGCCCGAATGGGTGCGCGCCTATCGCGAGCAGTTTCCCGACGTGCGCCTGGAACTCGCCAACGTCACCGGCATCGACGGCCTCGCCCTGCTGCGTTCGGACAAGGTCGATTTCGCGGTCGGCTCGATGCTCGACGTGCCGCACGACATCGAATACGAGCCCGTGCGCTGGTTCGATCCGATGCTGATCGTGCCGCACGGCCATCCGCTGGCCGACAAGGCGGAAATCACGCTCGAGGACATCTCGCCCTGGGGGCTGATCCTGCCGCCGCAGCGCCTGACGACCTATCGCATGGTCGATCTCGTTTTCCAGCAGCGCAAGGTGCCATACCACGTCGCGATCGAGGTCGGCGGCTGGGAAGTGATCAAGCAGTACGTCGGCATGGGCCAGGGCATTTCGATCGTCACCGGCATTTGCATCGCGCCGAGCGACGAGCAGCGCCTCGTCGCGCGCAATTTGCGCCGCTACTTCCCGCAGCGCAGCTATGGCGTGGTGGTGCGCAAGGGCAAATACCTGTCCGAACAGTCGCGTGCGTTCATCGACTTGATCAAGCCCGATCTGTTCGGCCGCCGCGACTATTACGACACGGGACATTCGAAACGATAACTGTGGAAAAACGGTGGAACCGCAGGTGCCGTGGTTCCGCGGACGAGCCCGGCGCGCTATCGTGGGTGCCGTTTCCCATTGCGTACGATCCCGATGCGTTTGCGGCTGTGGCATCGCCTGTTCCTCGCGTTTGCCGTGCTGAGCGTGGCGATCATCGTCGGCTTCGTCGTCTGGCAGCAGCGCAATTTCCGCGAAGGTTTTTCGAATTATCTCGACGCCGTCTCGCTGCAGCGGCTGCAATCCGCGGCACGGCGGCTCGCCGGAGTCTATGCGGAACACGGCGCTTCCTGGGACTTTCTGCGCGGCGACGCACGCACGTTCGACACCTACATCGATCCATTTCGCCTCGAGCGCAAAGCCGTGGACGAGGAGCCGCCGCGTGGCCCCGACGATGCGCCACCGTCACGCGAAGACGAAACGAAGCCACCCCGCGACATGCCACCGCCGCGCGAACCGCATTTGGACGGCAGCCCCGAACCGCCGCACGGCGCGCCGCCACCGCGCGAAGGCCCGTCGAGCCGGGTGTTGCTGGTCGACGCGGCGGGAACGATCGTTGTCGGCGACCCGCACCTCGCCGACGATCGCGATCTGTTGCGTGTGCCGCTCCAGTACGGCGGCAAGGACGTCGGCAGCCTGCTCACGCGCAAGACTCCCGCACGCGCCTTCGGCGGGCCCGACCTCGCCTTCGCGCTCGCCCAGCGCCACGCGGCGATGGCGGCCGGAGTCGTGGCGCTGCTCGTCGCGCTTGGCTTTGCCTTCGCGATCGCGCGGTGGCTGCTCGCACCCGTGCGCGCGCTGACCCAAGGCGTACACGCGCTGACCGCGGGCGACTACGCCCAGCGCATCGCGCCGACGGGCAGCGCCGAACTCGGTGCGCTCGCGCGCGACTTCAACCGCCTCGCGCAGACGCTCGAGGCGCACCGTGAGGCGCGCCGGCGCTGGGGTGCGGACATCGCCCACGAACTGCGCACACCGCTCTCCGTGTTGCGTGGCGAAATCGCGGCGCTGCAGGACGGCGTGCGCGCGCCGACGCCGGCCGCATTCGACTCGCTCGCCGCGGAGGGAGGTCGCCTCTCGGGTCTGATCGAGGATCTCTACCAGCTTTCGCTCGCGGACGCGGGCGCGCTCGAATACCGTTTCGAGACGCTCGATCTCGTCGAAACCGTGCGCGATGCCGCGCAGTTGCAGAAGCGCGCCTGCGCGGATGGGGGCCTTGCGCTCGATCTCGATCTCCCCGGCGATGCTCTCGCCGTGCGCGGCGACGCGCGGCGCCTGGGCCAGTTGTTCGACAACCTGATCGCCAACGCGCGCCGCTATACCGACGCGCCGGGTCGCATCCGCATCGCGCTGACGCGTACGTCCGATTGCGTGCGCGCCAGCATCGACGACACGCCGCCCGGCGTGCCGGCCGCCTCGTTGCCGTTTCTGTTCGAACGGCTGTATCGTGTCGACGCGGCGCGCGGGCGCGCGAGCGGCGGGGCTGGCCTGGGCCTTTCGATCTGCCGCGCGATCGTCGAAGCGCACGGCGGCACGATTCGCGCCGAGGCATCGAAACTCGGCGGTCTGCGCATCCTCGTCGATCTTCCGAACGCCACGGAGCCACTTGCATGAACGCAACGATGAACGATCAGGCAGGGAAAGCGGCGGCTAAAGCCGATTCGATCAAGCCCGATTCGGCCAAGCACATTCTCGTCGTCGAAGACGAGCCAAAGATCGCCGCGTTGCTGCGGGACTATCTCGCCGCGGCGGCCTTCCACGTCAGCGTGCGCGAGATGGGCGCGGGCACGGTCGAGTGGATTCGCGAGCACGCGCCCGACGTCGTCCTGCTCGACCTGATGTTGCCCGGCATCGACGGTCTCGACATCTGCCGCGCGCTGCGCGCGCTGCCCGATGCGCGCATCGCCAACGTGCCCGTGCTGATGCTGACCGCGCGCGTGGAGGAGATCGATCGCCTGCTCGGCCTCGAACTCGGCGCCGACGACTATATCTGCAAGCCGTTCAGCCCTCGCGAGGTCGTTGCGCGCGTCAGGGCCGTGCTGCGGCGAACGGCGCCGGCCGCACCCGGCGCGCCGTCCGCGATCGATCTTGACGAAGCGCGTTTCGAGGTGCGCGTGCGCGGCACGCCGATCGCGCTGACGCCGGTCGAATTCCGCCTGCTGCGCAAGCTTGCTTCGCAACCCAGGCGCGTCTATTCGCGCCAGCAGCTCATGGACGCCTTGTACAACGACCATCGCGTCGTCAGCGACCGCACCGTCGACAGCCACGTCAAGAACCTGCGGCGCAAGCTCGCCGACGTCGGCGTCGATCCGATCGCTTCGATCTACGGCTTGGGCTACCGCTTCGAATGGAGCGAGGAGGCCGCATCCTGAGGGGAATGTTCCGGGGATCTACGACGCGGGGTTTGCAAGGCAAATGGCCATGGCCGAATGCGCAAGCGTCGGCCGCGCCGCAGCCGCAAGAAAAGAGCTTGAGCCGGCGCCGCGCCGGCTCAACGCGCCGCCGGCTGTCCGCCAAGCGCGCGCGCGGGCAAGAGCAGCAGCGCGCGCAGGAATTCGAACACGCCTTCGAGCGCGATGCCGACGAGGCGGAACGGCAGCAACAGCAACCAGAGGATCGGGTAGAGGATCAGCGCAAGCAGCGCGACCGGCCAGCAGAACACGAACAGCAACAGCCAGAGGATGAAAGTCAGCATCGTCGACCTCGCGATGACCTTGGAATAAGGCCCATCTGGGGACCACTCTATGCCTGTTCAAGCCGCCGCGGGAGTGCCCAATGGCATGGATGCCGAGAGAATGCGACGAAACGCCAATAGCGCCGACGAAACCGCTCAAGTCGTGTCCGCAATCATGGCTTTGTCTTCGTCGTCCTCGTCGTTCCTGATTTGCACCGGGCGCTCGTCGGCTTCGAACAGCCGGTCGAGGTCGGCGAGCGCTTCCTGCGCGGTCTGCCGCAGCGCAGCCTCGTCGTCGTAGACGAGATGCTGGTCGCGCAGCAGTTGTTCGTCGCGCTTGCGGAAGATGTCGATGCGCGCCTTGGCGATTTCGGGGGCGATGCCGAGGTCGATGAGCACGCCCTTGGCCATGGCTAGGCTCGAATAGAACGTGTCGCGCACGATGCCGTCGATGTTCAAGTCCATCAGCCGCCAGACGTGCTGGCGGTTGCGCGCGCGCGCGATGATCTTGATGTGCGGGTACAGGCGCTTGACGATGCGCGCCGTGCGGATGTTGAGCTCGGGATCGTCGGTGGTCAGCACGAAGATCTCGGCCTTCTCAATGCCCGCGGCGCGCAGCAACTCCGGCCGGCTCGAATCGCCGAAGTAGATGTTCTGGTTGAAGCGACGCACGAACTCGACCTGTTCAACCGAGCTTTCCAGCGCGGTGAACGGAATCTTCTGCGCGCGCAGCACGCGCGCGACGATCTGGCCGACGCGGCCGTAACCGGCGATGATGACGCGCGGATGCTGGTCCGTGATGACGTCGAATTCGCGCTGCGGCTTTTTCTTCTGCCCCGTGAACAGGCGGCCGCCGCCGACCACAAGCAGCGGGATCAAAGCCATCGACAAGGTGACCGAAACGGCGAGCAGACTGTGCTGACCCGTTTCGAGCAGTTCATGATCGCGCGCGAGATTGAGCACGACGAAAGCGAACTCGCCGCCGCCGGCGAGCACGAGCGCGAGCCTGACCGTTTCGTTGAAGTCGAGCTTCTTCCTGAAGAAACGGCCGATGGCGAGCAGCACGGCACCCTTGACCGCGAGGATGCAGAGCACGATCAACCCGACCGCCAGCGGCTGCTGCCTGACCAGCTGCAGGTCGAGCGAAATGCCGACGCCGACGAAGAACAAGCCGAGCAGCAATCCGCGGAACGGGTCGATCTGCGCTTCGATCTCGTGGCGGAATTCCGAATCGGCGAGCAGCACGCCGGCTAGGAACGCGCCGAGCGACATCTGCATCCCGGCGAGCTGCATCAGCCACGCCGCGCCGAACACGACGAGCAGGGACATCGCGGTGAACACTTCGGGAATCTGCGTCTTCGCGACCGCGCGGAAGACCGGGCGCAGCAAATAGCGGCCGCCGACCGCGACCAGCGCGAGGATGCCGATCGCCTTGGCGGCGGCGATCCAGGTGTTGCCGCCGGCCGCGACCGCATCGTGCACGCCGAGCAACGGCACGAGCGCGAGGATCGGGATCGCAGCCAGGTCCTGGAACAGCAGGATCGCGAACGCGAGGCGCCCGTGCGGCTCGCCGATCTCCTTGCGCTCCGCGAGGATCTGCAGGCCGATCGCGGTCGACGACAGCGCCAGGGCGAGGCCGATGATGACCGCGCTCGACGCGGCGACGCCGAACGCGACCGCGATGCCGCCGAGGATCAGCGCGGACAACACCACCTGGACCAGACCCGCGCCGAACACCGCGCGGCGCATCAGCCACAGGCGCGCGGGCGAAAGTTCAAGGCCGATCACGAACAGCAGCAGGATCACGCCGAGTTCGGACAGCTCGTTGGCCTGGCTCATGTCCGGCGCGAGATCGAGGAAGCTCGGACCGATCAGCGCGCCCGCGCCGAGATAGCCGAGCACGGCGCCGAGTCCGGCGCGCTTGGACAGCGCCACCGCGACCACCGCCGCGGCGAGGAACATCACCATGTATTGCAGGAAGTGCGAAGCTTCCATTCCGCTGTCCTCCGGATGGGATTGCATTATGCGGGCTGGCAAAGCGTTCGCCTACCGTGCAAGCGCGCCCCGCACGCGGAACGGAGCAATCTCAACCGCTGAGATGACCCTGCCGCATCCTCGCATGCAACGTGACGAGGAGTAGATCATGCGTGCAACCGTTTCGTATTCAAGTGTGCTGCCATTGTTCGGCAAGGGAGAACCTGCCATTGCCGTGCGCATCGCGCAGGTTTGGCTCGTTGTCGGCTGCTTTGCCGTGCTGTTTCTGCCGGCATTGCGCGGGCGCAGCGAATGGATCGGCTGGCTGCCGCTCTGGCTCGTGATCGTTCCTGCCGCGCAGCTTGCGATCCTGCGTCGGCGCGCGTTGTTCGCCGCATCGACCAAAGTGCTGGGACGTTTGCGTCGCTTGCATGCACAGCCTGCCCCGCGCCGCGTGCGCAAATCGTCCGCATCGCGCCGTTCGAGCCACCGACACGGCACCCTGCTCGCCGCTTTCCTGTTCCGCTAGTTGGTAGGGCCAAGGATGGCCCCTTTTTTCGGAAGTATGTGCTTGGCGAAAGTCCGATCCTAAGGCGTTTTGCCGAGCGGCAAATACCACTGCGCCTCGTCGCCGGTGCAGGGCATGAAACCGAAGTGCTCATAGAAACGGGCGGCCGTTTCGTTCTTCGCGTCCACGACCAGCGCGTAGTGCGCGATTTCCTCGCGCACGTTGAGACAGCGCTTGACGGCGTTCTGTAGCAACAGCGCGCCGTACCCTTTGCCACGGCAGCTTTCGTCCACGGCGAGTCGCCCCATACGCGCTACCGGTACAGGATGCCTGGGCAGCTTCTTTTGCTCCGCAGGCGACAAATCCACGAGGTTCATTGCGCCGAAACTCAGGCAATAGAAGCCGAGAATCCCGGCCGGCGTCATGTCGTCGACGAGCACGTACGTGGTGGAAAAATGTTTGCGCTGATGCTGGCCAGCGAGTTCCTTGAGGAAGCGATCGAGTTCGGCCGCGCCACAACGAAAACGCGTCCGATCATGGCGCGCCGCTTGCAGCTTTTCGATCGCAAGCGCCACGGCGCGGAAATTACAAGCCGAGCTTGTCGGCCTTGGCCATGGCCTTGCGCAATGCCGCGTTCGGGGCGAACGGACGATCCAGAGCCTGCACGAAACGACGCGAGGCGGCAGCGGAAAGCGTCACGACCTCCTCCGACTCGAGGATCTTCCTTGCCTCGCGCACGAGCACGGCGCGCGCGAAGGAAGAGACCGTTTCGCCGCGCAACTCGGCGGCGCGGGCGACGATCTTCTTGTCCTGCTCGCTGGTGCGAACTTCGAGGCGGTCGGCGACGGAACTCATGTACGGTATTATGCCGTACATGAGTTCCGTCGCCAAGAGGGAGTTGTCGCGGTCAGCCGATCAATCCGTGATGCCGAGCCGCTTGCGTTCGAGCCGGCGCAGGAATTCCTCCATGATGCGGCGGTACAAGTCCTCGCCGAGGTAGTCGTCTTCGACGCCGGCGTCGATCGAGGGATTGTCGTTGACTTCGATGACGACGGTACGGTTGCCGTTCTGCTTGAGATCGACGCCGTAGAGGCCGTCGCCGATCGACGCGGTGGCCTTGAGCGCGAGCTTGACCACCTCGCCCGGCGCGTCGCGCACGGGCAGGGTCTTGAAGCCGCCGGATTTCTGCGACGCGTTCGGCCCGTGGTTGTAAATCTGCCAGTGCCCGCGCGACATGAAGTACTGGCAGGCGTACAGCGCTTCGCCGTCGAGCACGCCGATGCGCCAGTCGAATTCGGTGAACATGAACTCCTGCGCGAGCACGAGTGCGGTGTGCTGGAACAGGTCGTCGGCAGCTTTCTTCAATTCCTCGACCGTTTCCACCTTGACGATGCCGCGCGAAAAGGATCCGTCCGGAATCTTCAGCACGATCGGGAAGCCGAGCAGGTCGGGCAGCTCGGCGAGCCTCGAGGCGTCGTCGCGGTAGAGGATCTCGGTCTTCGGCGTGGCCAGCTTGCGCGACTTGAGCAGGTCGTGCAGGTAGATCTTGTTCGTGCACTTGAGGATCGAGCCCGGATCGTCGATGACGACCATGCCTTCCTTCTCCGCCTTGTTGGCGAAACGGTAGGTGTGGTTGTCGATCGCGGTCGTCTCGCGGACGAACAGGCCGTCGTATTCGGCGAGGCGCGTGTAGTCGTTCCTGCCGACGATCTCGACTTCGATGCCGATCTCCTTGCCGGCTTCGACGAAGGACTTCAGCGCGCGCTTGTTCGACGGCGGCATCGCCTCGTTCGGATCGGCCAGCATCGCGATGTCGTAGCGGTAGCTCCTGCGCGCGCGCGGCTTGCGCCAGAGCTTCTTCGAGAACTTGTCGAGCGAGGCCGCGAACGAGTCCTCCTGCTGGTCGGTCAGCGTGTGCAGGCCGGCCGGCTTGATCGCGGCGATCTGCCAGACTTTCTCGCGTTCGAATTCGAGGCGCAGGATCGGGCACGGAAACGTCTCGAACACCTGGCGCACGAGGTCGGACAGCGGCGCATAGCTGGTCTCGCCGAAGTAGACGAGCACGCCGAAATCGGTCGCGTCGCGCCCGCCCTCGGGCAGGAACTTGATCAGCTTCTGGTTGAGGTCCTCGATGTCGAGGCCGTACAGCGCACGCTTGCGCAGGTCGTTGATCGTGCGCACCGACGGAATGACCTTGTGCCCGCGCGCCTCGGCCAGCAACGAAACGTAGTAGCCGATGCCGAGATACTTGTAGCTGCGGCAGAGATTGATGACCTGCACGCGCTCGTCGTCGGCGTCGATCGGCTCCTTCAGGTAATCCTGCGCGACGACGACGTTGTCCGACGGATAGTACGAGCCCCAGTCCGAGGCTTTTTCCACGACGATGACGAGGCGGCTCATGCTTGTTTGAACTGCGGCGGCGGTGGGTCGCTGGTCCGGGAAGGAGGGCGGCGAAGCGCCGCGCAGTTTGCCACAATTGCAATGCCCGCCCGCTGACGGAATTTAAGAATTGCGGGGCGTTTACGCCGAGTTCATCGCGACGTGTCGTTGCCCCGGCTGGCGCCGGTGGCTTAGGCTGGAGGCATGTCCGCCGCGCATTCCGATTTCTCGATCCGTCCCGCGTCCGCCAGCGACCTCGACGCCCTGCTCGCGCTCGAGCGCGCCGCGTTCACGACCGACCATCTCTCGCGTCGGCAATACCGCCGGCACCTGCACAGCGCGACGGCGACGGTGCTCGCCGCGGTCGATGCCGGCGGCCTGCTCGGCAAGGCCGTCGTGTTCCATCGCGCGGGCAGCGATATCGCGCGGCTGTATTCGATCGCGGTCGAGGCGCGAGCGCGCGGCCGCGGCGTCGCCAAGGCGCTCGTGGCCGCGGTCGAGGCGGCGGCGCGCGCCCATGCCCGCACCCGCCTGCGCCTGGAAGTGCGCAAGGACAACGCCGCCGCGATCGCGCTGTACGAGCGCCTCGGCTTCCATCGTTTCGGCGAGAAGCCCGGCTTCTACGAGGACGGCGCCGATGCGTGGCGCTACGAGAAGCCGCTGCCATGAGCTTCGGTCGAAGCGAATCCGCAGGCGGCGAAACGTTTGAATTCCGTTAGCCCGCCGCTCGTGCATTGTTTCCCGCTGCACGGCTGTCTACCATCGCGCATCGCATCGAAATGGCTGCGCCCTCCATGTCCGCGATCCCGTTTTCCGGAATCCGTTTTTCTGCCGTGCCGCTGCTGGCCGGACTGCTGCTCGCCGGCTGCGCGGTGCCGCCGCGCGAGGCGCCCCCGCCCGCGCCGCAGCCGCCCGTCGCGGCGGTACACCCGTATGCCGTGCCCTCGCCGAACGGCACGCGCATCGACAATTACTACTGGCTGCGCGACGACACGCGCAGCAAGCCCGAAGTGCTGAACTACCTCAAGGCCGAAAACGCCTACTACGCGCAGATGACGCAGCACACGCAGGGCCTGCAGGACGCGCTGTACCGCGAGATCACCGCTCGCATCGCGCCCGACGATGCCAGCGTGCCGGTGAAGTACCGCCATTGCCGGTACCAGACGCGCTACGCGCAGGGCGCGGAGTATCCGGTCAGCGTGCGCCGCTGCGGCAGCGTCGACGCAAGCGAGCAGATCCTGCTCGACGGCCCGGAACTCGCGCACGGCCACGGCTTCTTCCAGATCCGCGGCTACGAGGTCAGCCCCGGCGAAAAGCTGATCGCCTGGGCCGACGACACGGCCGGACGTTTGCAGTTCACGATCCGCTTCAAGGATCTCGCCAGCGGCAAGACGCTGCCCGACGAGCTGAAGAACACGTCCGGCGCGATGGCCTGGGCCGACGACAACCGCACGCTGTTCTACGTCGAGAACGATCCGGTGACCCTGCTCACCGTACGCGTGAAGAAGCACGTGCTCGGCACCGACGCGAAGCGCGATCCGGTCGTCTACGAGGAGCGCGACCACAGCTACTATCTCGACCTCGAGCGCACGCGCGACGACAAGTTCATCGCGATCCAATCGCACTCCACGCTGTCGAGCGAAATCCGCTTCATTCCCGCAAGCCAGCCGAAGGCGCGCTTCAAGGTGCTCGCGCCGCGCGAGCACGACTTCGAATACCACGCCGCGCACATCGACCGGCGCTGGGTGATCCGCACCAACTGGCAGGCGAAGAACTACCGCGTGATGCAGGTCGACGACGCGGCGGTCGGCGACAGGAAACGCTGGCACGAGATCGTTCCCGCGCGCGGCGATGCGACCATCGACGACATCGCCGTGTTCCGCGATTACCTCGTCGTCGGCGAGCACAGCGAGGGCCTCGCGCGCGTGCGCATCAAGCCGTGGCGCGCGGGCGCGTCGCACCTCGTCGAAGTCGACGAAGCCGACTATGCGGCGACGATCGGCGACAACCGCGAAACGGACACCGACGTGCTGCGTTACGAGGTCACTTCGCTGGTCACGCCGAAAACGGTCTATGACCTCGATATGCGCACCGGCAAGCGCGAGGAGCGCAAGCGCGACGCGGTGGTCGGCTACGACGCCGCGAACTACGCGACCGAGCGGGTCTGGGCCGTCGCGCGCGACGGCACGAAGATTCCCGTGTCGATCGCGTATCGAAAAGACACGAAGCGCGACGGCACCGCGCCGATGTTCCAGATCGGCTACGGCGCCTACGGCGCGCAGTACGATCCGCACTTTTCGCCCGCGTACGTTTCGCTGCTCGATCGCGGCTTCGTCGTCGCGATCGCGCATATACGCGGCGGCGGCGAAATGGGCCGCGCCTGGTACGAGGACGGCAAGCTGCTGAAGAAGAAGAACACGTTCACCGACTTCATCGACACGACCGAGTATCTCGTCGCGCAGAAAATCGCAGCGAAGGACAAGGTGTTCGCGTTCGGCCGCAGCGCAGGCGGCCTGCTGATGGGCGCGGTCGCCAACATGGCGCCGCAGGACTACCGCGGCATCTTCGCCCAGGTGCCGTTCGTCGACGTGGTGACGACGATGCTCGACGACTCGATTCCGCTGACGACCAACGAATTCGACGAATGGGGCAATCCGCAGGACACGAAGTTCTACAAGACCATGCTCGCGTATTCGCCCTACGACAACGTCAAGGCGCAGGCGTATCCGGCGATGTTCGTCAGCACCGGACTCAACGACTCGCAGGTGCAGTACTACGAGCCGGCGAAATGGGTCGCCAAGCTGCGCGCGACGAAGACCGACGCCAATCCGCTGCTGTTCAAGATCAACATGGAAGCCGGCCACGGCGGCCAGAGCGGCCGCTACACGCACTGGCGCGAAACCGCCGAGGCGTATGCCTTCCTGCTCGACCAGTTGCCGAGCGCGACAGCAACCAGAGCGAAGAAATAGCCGTAGCCACGGCAGGCGCGAGGCTATCGTTCGAGCAGGTCGGCGAGTTCGGCCAGGTCGCGCACGATCAGGTCGGGCCGGATATCGGATTGTCCCGATGCCTCGTCCCAACCCATCGTGCCGCGATGCAACCAGACGCTGCGCAGGCCGGCGCGATGCGCGCCGATCACGTCGAGCGCGGGATCGTCGCCGACATGCAGCACTTCCTCCGGTGCGAACGACAGTCTTTCGCAGGCCGCATGGAAAATGTCCGCGGCGGGCTTGGCCGTGCCGAACGCGCTCGCGTGCAGGGCAAAGCGGAAATGCGCGACGAGGCCGATCGCGCCGAGATCGGCGTTGCCGTTGCTGATCGCCGCGAGCGGATAGCGCCCGCCAAGGCGTTCGAGCGCGGGCAGCGCGTCGGCGTAGCACTCCACGCGGTTGCGTTCGGCATAGAACGCGGTGAAGGCCGCATCGACGTGATCGTCGCGGTAGCCGTGCGGCAGCAATGCTTCACGCAGCGACAGCCGCCGCTGTGCGCTGAAATCGTGGGCAAGTTGCGGGTTTTCGCCGGCGACGCGGTCGCGCAGCACACGCATCGCCTCGACCGGATATGCCTTGGCTGCGCGCGGACAGTGCGCGCGCAGCCACGCGTCGAGCCGCTGCTCGGCGCGCTGCATCACCGGCTCGATCGGCCACAGCGTGTCGTCGAGATCGAACGTGATCGCGCGGATCGCGGTCAGGCGCATCGCAGAGCCGCAGGCCGGCTACGGCTTTCCGGTCGCGCCTGAAGCGGCGGCCTTTTTTTGCGCCGCGATTTCGGCCGCCTGCGCCTTGGCGGACCGCGCTTCGATCGAGTTCGGCTGCGTACGCAGCAGGAAATCAGCCGTCGCATTCGGCGCTGCCATCGGCCGCGGCGTGCCCTGGCCGAGAACGCGCTGGGCGACCCAGGCCGAATTCTTTTCGAGCTCGTCGGCCAGCACCGGCGCGTCGTCGATCGGCACCAGTTGGTGCTTGCGGATGATCGCCTTGCCCGCGTCGGAACCGGCGTACTTGATGAACTTCTCGGTCGCCTCGAAATTCTTGCCGTCCTTCTTCGCGGCGAGATAGAGCGGCGCGTAGAGCGGATAGCTGCCGTCCTTGATCGTCGCCGTGCTCGCGGCGACGCCTTCGACCTTGAGGATCTTGATCGCCTTGTTGTTCCAGACCGAGGACAGCGTGGTGAAGCCGAGGCCGTGCGGATCGATCGTTACGCCCTCCTCGAGCTTGGCCGTGTTCATGTACTGGCGCTGCGCCCACACTGCCTGGTCGCCCTTGTTGTAGATGTACTTGCGCAGCACGTAGTCGACGCCGTCGAGCGGCGCGGCGATCGCGTAAAGATTGATCGGCTCGTCCGGGCCGCCCAGGTCCTTCCAGGTCTTGAGCTGGCCGCTGTAGATGTCGTAGAGCTGCTTGAGGGTGACGTTGTCGGCCGGGTTCTTCGGCGAGGTGATCGGCACCATCGCTTCCCAGGCGACCGGGTAGAACGTCAGGTTCGCCTCTTCCGCGCGTCCCGGCATGGCCGGACGCGCGCTGCCGGCGACGTCGGCCGTGCCGTCGTTGACCGCGTCGATGCCCGAGATCGTGCTGAACGGCTGCATCGTGACCTTGCCGAGCCTGGACAGCTCGTACTGTTTGGCCAGGTCGGCGACGAAGCCGCGCTCGGTCGCGCGGTCGCCGCGCCAGATGATGCCCGACGGCACCTTGCCGACCGTCTTGACGGCGACCGCTTTCTTCGCCGCGGGCTTGGCGGCGGCCTCGGTTTTTGCGGGGGTCGCGGGCTTCGCGGCGGAGGGAGCCTTCGCCGGTTTCTCCGGCGCGGTCTTGGCCGTGGTCTGGACGTCCGAGAAATTCGCGGCCTTGGGCTTCTGCGCCGCGTCCTGGGCGAAGGCGAAAACGACGCAACCCGCGCCGAACATCAGGCCGAGCGCGCAGGCGGCGGCGGTAAAAGTATATTTATGTGCATTTGACACAGGGCGGCAATCCAGTGGTTTCGGGAAGAAACGTTGATTATCGCCGAAGTCTCGGCCAGGGAACATTACTGCAGCGTGACCACGAACGTATCGCCGCCGCGCGCGACCACGAGTTGGACTTGGCGCAGGCCGCGCTTCATCAACTGGGTCAGTTCGGCGAGCGTGTTCACGCGCAGGCGGCCGACGCCGAAGACGACGTCGCCGGCCTTGAGCCCGAGCTGCGCCGCGCGGCTGCCCGGCGCGACGTTCGCGACGCCGACGCCGCTCTTGCCGTCGGCGCGCGCGCGTTCGCTCACGTCGGCGAACGTCGCGCCGGCGAGGCGCGCGTCGAGCCTGGCGCCGTCGCTCGACGCCACCTTCTCGGCCTCGATGCGCGCGCTCACCGTCAGCGGCTTGCCCTCGCGCAGCAGCTTGAGATCGATCGTCGAGCCGATTGCGGCGAGGCCTTCGGCATTGTAGAGATCGGCCTCGTTCTGCACCGGACGGCCGTTCGCGGCGACGATCACGTCGCCCGTCTGCAGGCCGGCGCTGGCCGCAGGCGAGCCGTCGCGCACCTGGGTGACGACCGCGCCCTGCTGGTCCTCCTTGACGCCGAGCATGCGCGCGATCTCCGCATTGACGCTCTGCACCTGCGCGCCGAGAGAGCCGTGGCGCACGCTGCCGGTCGCAATGAGCTGGCCCATCACGTTGCTGGCGAGGTTGGACGGAATCGCAAAGCCGATGCCGACGTTGCCGCCCGACGGCGAGAAGATCGCCGAGTTGATGCCGACCAGTTCGCCGCGCAGGTTGACGAGCGCGCCGCCCGAGTTGCCGGGATTGATCGACGCGTCGGTCTGGATGAAGTTCTGGATGCCGAGGCCGCGCAGGCCGGTGCGGTTGAGGCCCGAGACGATGCCCGAGGTGGCGGTCTGGCCGACGCCGAACGGATTGCCGATCGCGACGACGAAATCGCCGATGCGCAACTGGCTCGAATCGGCGAGCGGCAGCGTGACGAGGTTCTCCGCGGGAATCTGGATCACCGCCACGTCGGTATCGGGGTCGTTGCCGATCAGCTTCGCCTTGAGCGTGCGTCCGTCGTGCAGGGTGACGGAGATGTCGTCGGCGCCGTCGATCACATGGTTGTTGGTCAGCACGTAGCCCTTGCCCGCGTCGATGATCACGCCCGAACCGAGCGACTGCTCGACGCGCTCGCGCGGCATGTTCTGCATGCCGAAGAACTGGCGGAAGAACGGATCGTTCATGAACGGGTTGTTGACCCGCACGTGCGTCTTCGAATTGATGTTGACCACCGCCGGGACGACGCGCTCGAGCATCGGTGCGAGCGAGGGCAGCGGTTGACCGTCGACGGCGGCAGGCAGGGCGGCGTGACTGGTCGCGAGGCGGCCGCATGCGGCGAACGCCGCGACGAGAACGGCCAGGGAGAGGCTGAATTTACGCATAGGGTCGGCGAGGCGGGCGGAACGGAAGAAGCGGCGCATGAGTTCCTTCTTTTGACTGGGTTCGTGTGCTTTGCAAAGACCGCAAGTTTGATCGCACGTTCCCGTTTCAAGGCCGGTGGAACAGCGAAAACGGCGTTCTGTCGCGGTTTCGCGCAGGCCGAACCGGAAATTCATGCTCCATCATAATTGAGCGTTGCAACTCGTTGATTATTCGAAGTTAAAAAAATCCTTTGACAAGCAAATTTTCAAGGGGTAGGGTTGCTTCCGCTTCGCAGCCACAAGATGTTGTGTACTTTGCAACATTGTATCCCCAAGGGATTGGGGTTCGGCGACGAGGCGAACATGCAAGACGGCGCATCGAGCGCTGGACGAGGCAACAGACGCGACAATTCAAGCAACACGAAAATCGGGTGCCGTAGAACCGGGTCGAACCGGGAAAGGCGCCGCAGGGGAGCTTTCCTTTGGATTTGGCAACGGAAGCACAAAGCGCGGTCAATGAAAGGGGTAGGTTTCGCTGCACGGAATGCCGCAACCTTAACAGGATCAGAGAGAACGCCAACGATGAGTACCGTACGTGTCGAAGCCCTGGATCGCGGCGAGGCGACAATCCCGCTGCAACCGGCTTCCTACGACATCTGGGACAAGAAGTATCGCCTGAAGTCGAAGAAGGGCGAGGCGGTCGACGCGAGCATTGACGGCACCTACCAGCGCGTCGCGCGCGCGCTGGCCGAGCCGGAGGCGACGCCGGAAAAACAGAAATACTGGTACGAGCGCTTTCTCTGGGCGCTGCGCCGCGGCGCGATCCCGGCCGGACGCGTGACCTCGAACGCCGGCGCTCTGGAGCACAAGCCGGCCACCTCGACGATCAACTGCACCGTCTCGGGCACGATCGAGGATTCGATGGACGGGATTCTGGAAAAGGTCCACGAGGCGGGATTGACGCTCAAGGCCGGCTGCGGCATCGGCTATGAATTCTCGACGCTGCGCCCGCGCGGCGCCTACGTCTCGGGCGCGGGCGCGTACACGTCGGGGCCGATGTCGTTCATGGATATCTACGACAAGATGTGCTTCACCGTGTCCAGCGCCGGCGGCCGCCGCGGCGCGCAGATGGGCACGTTCGAGATCGGCCATCCCGACGTCAAGGACTTTGTCCGCGCCAAGCGCGAGGACGGCCGCCTGCGCCAGTTCAACCTGTCGCTGCTGATCACCGACGGCTTCATGCAGGCGGTCGAGAACGACGCCGACTGGCCGCTGGTGTTCCCGATCAACGTCAAGGAAAAGGACGAAATCGACCTCGCCGACCCGGCCAAGGTGATCTGGCGCGACTGGCCGACGACGAAGAACTACGTCACGCGCGAGGACGGCCTCGTCGCGTGCAAGGTGTACGGCCACATCCGCGCCAAGCACCTGTGGGACATGATCATGACCTCGACGTACGACTACGCCGAGCCGGGCTTCATCCTGATCGACCGCGTCAACGAGATGAACAACAACTGGTGGTGCGAGAATATCCGCGCGACCAACCCGTGTGGCGAGCAGCCGCTTCCGCCCTACGGTTCCTGCCTGCTCGGCTCGGTGAATCTCACCACTTTCGTGCGCGATCCGTTCGGGCCGAAGGCGCGTTTCGACTGGGACGAGTACAAGGAAGTCGTGCGCGTGTTCACGCGCATGCTCGACAACGTGGTCGAGATCAACGGCCTGCCGCTGGCGCAGCAGCGCGAGGAGATCCTGTCCAAGCGCCGTCACGGCATGGGCTTCCTCGGCCTGGGCTCGACGATCACGATGCTGAAAATGAAATACGGCTCGAAGGAATCGTGCGAATTCACCGAGCAGATCGCGCGCGAGATGGCCATCGCGGGCTGGGAAGTCGCCGCCTCGCTGGCCAAAGAGAAGGGCCCGGCGCCGATCATGACCCAGGAATTCGAGGTGACGGCGAAGATGCTGCGCCAGCGCCCGGAAATGGCGCGCGACGGCTACCAGGCCGGCGACAGGATCGCGGGCAAGGTGCTGCACGCGAAGTACAGCCGCTACATGCAGCGTGTGGCTGAAGTGGCGCCGGAACTGGTCAACGAACTGGCCGAGGTCGGCGCGCGCTTTACCCACCATTCCTCGATCGCGCCGACCGGCACGATTTCGTTGTCGCTCGCGAACAACGCCTCGAACGGCATCGAGCCGAGCTTCGCCCACCACTACAGCCGCAACGTGATCCGCGAAGGCAAGAAAACCAAGGAAAAAGTCGAGGTGTTCAGCTACGAACTGCTCGCCTACCGCGAGTTGATCAACGCCAAGGCGATGCCGTTCAGCGACGACGCCGAGGCCAAGCTGCCGGACTATTTCATCGCCGCCGACAACGTCACGCCGACCGAGCACGTCGACATTCAGGCCGCGGCGCAGCGCTGGGTCGATTCGTCGATCTCGAAGACCGCGAACGTGCCGACCGACTATCCGTACGAGGACTTCAAGGACATCTACCGCTACGCGCACAAGCAGGGCTTGAAGGGCTGCACCACGTTCCGCTTCAATCCGGCCGCGTTCCAGGGCGTTCTCGTCAAGGAGTCGGACCTCGAGAACACGCTCTACCGCTTCGAGCTCGAGGACGGCAGCGTGGTCGAGGTCAAGGGCAACGAGGAAATCGAATACGACGGCGAGACGCATACCGCCGCGAACCTGTTCGATGCGCTCAAAGAGGGTTACTACGGTAAATTCTGACCTGCTTTCCTTCTCCCGGGAGAAGGAAAGAAAAAAGCACTTGCACGCCGCCGCGCAAAGGGTAAATTCGCAGGACCGAATCGCATCTCGTCGTTCGGGTGGTTGCCGTTGAATCTTCAGATCTAGTGCTTACGAACTCGGAGGAATTTATGCAGAGCGTTGAGTCCATCGGCGAAGCCGCGAGCAATGCGGTCGAAGCCGTCGTAGAGAAAGCGCAGGAAGTCGGCCAGGCCGCGGTCGAGAAGACCGGCGCGGTCGTGGCGGAAGTGAAAACCGCCGTCGCCAACACCGCCGCCGCGGCGGGCAATACCGCCGCCGCCGCGAAGAGCGCCGTGGTGAAAAAAGCGGCCGCCGTGAAGAAAGCCGTGGCGAAGAAAGCCGCCGCCGCCGTGAAGACGGTCAAGGCGGCGGCCAAGAAGGTCGCGAAGAAGGCCGCAGCGAAGAAAGCGGCCAAGAAAGTCGCAAAGAAAGTCGCAAAGAAAGCCGCGCCGAAGAAGGCCGCCAAGAAGGTGGCGAAGAAGGCTGCTCCGAAGAAAGCCGCGAAGAAAACGGCAAAGAAGGCGGCAAAGAAGAAAGCCCGCCGCACCGTGCTGTATTCGAGCAAGGGCAAGAAGCTTTACGCCGTGCGCGACGCCAAGGGTCATTTCAAGGACATCCAGACCTACAAGCGCGCCCATGCGATGGACATGAAGCGCAAGTCCAAGGCCGAGCTCGCCGCCAAGGCGAAGAAGGCCGCGAAAACGAAGAAGAAGTAACCATGCCGGCGAAGCCGCGAGAGCGGCTTCGTCGACCGTCGCCTTTGCGTTCATCCCCGACGCGAAGATCAAAAGGCATCGTCCCGGCCGCACTTTTCAACCGCAGAAACGTTTCACTTCGACATGGCGATCAAGATCTCGAAAAAAATAAAAGGCTACAGCGTCGGCAAACCCGACGACGGCGCGATTCCCACCGTCGGCCCCGATCCGCGCGACGCGATCGAGGTGCCGTCCAAGGCCGAAGTGATCCAGATGCACGAGAAAGTCGAGCGTCCGGACACGCTGATCGGCGCGACCTACAAGATCAAATCGCCGTTGTTCGAGCACGCGCTGTACGTGACGATCAACGATATTGTGCTCAATGCCGACACCGAGCACGAGCTGCGCCGGCCGTTCGAGATCTTCATCAACTCGAAGAACATGGACCACTTCCAGTGGATCGTCGCGCTGACCCGGATCATGTCGGCGGTGTTCCGCAAGGGCGGCGACATCACCTTCCTCGTCGACGAGCTGAAGGCCGTGTTCGACCCGCGCGGCGGCTACTTCAAGGCCGGCGGCGTCTACATGCCCTCGATCGTGGCCGAGCTCGGCGCGATCGTCGAGCAGCACCTGAAGATGATCGGCCTGCTGCACGATCCCGAACTCGATCCCGAGCAGCGCCGCCTGATTGCCGAGAAGCGCGCCGCCTACGAGGCGCGCGCGGCCGGCCGCGACGCAAAAAAAAAGCCTGACGCCGCCGCCGCCAAGGCCGAAGCCAGGCTCACGCCGCAGGACCTGAGCACCGATCTCGCCGGCGCCGGCGTCGAATCGGCGCGCAAGCACGGCGAAACCGAACCCGCTGTCAGCGCCTTCCCGCCCGGCGCGACGATGTGCAACAAGTGCAACACCCAAGCGGTGATCCTGATGGACGGCTGCGCCACCTGCCTTAACTGCGGCTATTCCAAATGCGGTTGACGCCCAGGGCGCGGCTGCCGGGCGGCTCGCGCGTGCCGCATCCGCGCAAATAACGCAGCGAACCTGCGACCGAACGCCTGCGGCGACGGAACCCTCCGCCCATTCCCGATACGGCAACGAAAAACCATGACCTACCGCGCGCCCGTCAAAGAGCTGCTTTTCTGCATGCGCCACCATGCCGGCCTCGAGGAGGTCGTCGCATTGCCCGGCTTCGAGCATGCCGACGCCGACATGGCGCAGGCCGTCGTCGAGGAAGCCGGGCGTTTTTCCGAATCGGTGCTCGCACCGATGAACCAGCCGGGCGACGTCGCCGCCGCGAGCTGGCACGACCACGCCGTCACCACGGCGCCCGGCTTCAAGGACGCCTACCGCCAGTACGTCGAGGGCGGCTGGCAGGGATTGCAGCATCCGGTCGACCACGGCGGGCAGGGATTGCCCAAGACCTTCTTCGCCGCCGCGCTCGAAATCGTCAACAGCGCGAATCTTTCGTTCGCGCTCTGCCCCCTGCTGACCGACGGCGCGATCGAGGCGCTGCTGACCGCCGGCAGCGACGACCTCAAAGCAACCTGGCTGCCGAAGATGATCGAAGGCACCTGGACCGGCACGATGAACCTGACCGAGCCGCAGGCCGGCTCCGATCTCGCCCTCGTGCGTTCGCGCGCCGAGCCGCAGGGCGACGGCACCTACAAGGTCTTCGGCACCAAGATCTTCATCACCTACGGCGAGCACGACCTGGCCGAGAACATCGTCCATCTCGTGCTCGCGCGCGTTGCGGGCGCGCCCGAAGGCGTGAAGGGGATTTCGCTGTTCGTCGTGCCGAAGTTCCTGCTCGACGCCGACGGCAGCCTCGGCGCGCGCAACGACGTCTACTGCACGAGCATCGAACACAAGCTCGGCATCAAGGCCAGTCCGACCGCGGTGCTGCAGTTCGGCGACCACGGCGGCGCGGTCGGCTACCTCGTCGGCGAGGAGAACCGCGGCCTCGAATACATGTTCGTCATGATGAACGCGGCGCGCTACGCGGTCGGCATGCAGGGCATCGCCGTGGCGGAGCGCGCCTACCAGAAGGCCGTCGCCTACGCGCGCGAGCGCGTGCAATCGCGGCCGGTCGACGGTTCCGCGCCGAACAGCGTCACGATCGTACACCACCCCGACGTGCGCCGCATGCTGATGACGATGCGCGCCCACATCGAAGGCGCTCGCTCGCTCGGTTACCTCACCGCGGGCGCGCACGACCGCGCGCATGCGCATCCCGACGCGGCCGTGCGCCAGCAGAACCAGGCGCTCTACGAATTCCTCGTGCCGCTGTTCAAGGGCTACGCCACGGAAATGAGCCTGCTCGCCACGAGCCTCGGCGTGCAGGTGCACGGCGGCATGGGCTTCATCGAGGAGACCGGTGCAGCGCAGCACTATCGCGACTCGCGCATCCTCACGATCTACGAAGGCACGACCGCGATCCAGGCCAACGACCTCGTCGGCCGCAAGACGCTGCGCGACGGCGGCCGCACGGCCAAGGCCATCGCGGCGCAGATCGCGGCGACCGAAGCCGAGCTTGGCAAATCCGGCAGCGCCGAGGCGAAAGCCGTGCTCAAGTATCTCAAGCCTGCGCGTGAAGCATTCGAGCAGGTCGTCGACTACGTGGTCGCCCACGCGAAGCCGCAGGTCAACGCCGTGTTCGCCGGTTCCGTGCCCTATCTGATGCTGGCCGCGACGACCGTGGCCGGCTGGCAGCTCGCGCGCGCGCTGCTCGTCGCCCAAGGTTCGTCCGGCGACGCCACGTTCGACGCGGCCAAGATCGCCACGGCGCGGTTCCACGCCGAACATCTGCTCAGCCAGGTGCCGGCCCAGCGCGACGTGATCGTCGACGGCGGCGGCAGCGTGCTCGCGATGCCGATCGAGGCGTTCTGAAGGCCGGTCCTGCATCGAGCGTAAGGTTTTGTCCGCTGCATGCGTCTGTTTCGATAGACCCCCATCGGAACACACCATGCTGCGCCGACTCTCGACCCTTGTCCTTGGAATCCTCATGACGACGACCTTTGCCGTGGCCGCGACGACGCCGGCCGCAACGCCCGCCGCGAGCGAGACGATCACGCTCGGCGGCGGTTGCTTCTGGTGCCTCGAAGCGGTGTTCACCGAATTGAAAGGCGTGACGAAAGTCGAGTCCGGCTACGCCGGCGGCCACGTCGCCAACCCGACCTATGCCCAAGTCTCCGACGGCGACACCGGCCATGCCGAAGTCGTGCAGATCACGTTCGATCCGGGCGTCGTCACGCTCGACACGATCCTGCGCGCCTACTTCACGATCCACGATCCGACCACGCTGAACCGCCAGGGCAACGACGTCGGCACGCAATACCGCTCGATCGCCTTCTACCGCAACGACGCGCAGAAAGCGGCGATCGAAAAGGCGATTCGCGAGACCGCCGACAGCCACGAGTGGAACGGCGCCATCGTCACCGAAGTCCAGCCGTTCACGGTGTTCTACAAGGCCGAAAACTACCACCAGGAATACTTCAAACTGCACGGCGAGCAGCCGTACTGCCAGCTCGTCGTCGCGCCGAAGGTGGCGAAATTCCGCAAGAAATTCCATGATTTCCTCAAGTGACGCCAGGATGCCGTCATCCCGTGCAGCACGGGGATGTGCGATGACACGGGATGCAGATTCAAAATAGGTCGTCCCGAACAGCACTGGGATGTGCATTGATCGGGAATCCAGATTCAAAACGCCGTCATCCCGTGCATACGAGAATGACCTCTTGCTGCACCGCTTTTGCAAACCGTGATGAAAACGTTTACATTCCGCCGGCAAGACCATGTAACCGTTTGCAAAGCGTAGGCATAAACGCCGCAACGGAGAGCACGCGTCGTATGCACTGCGCGGGAGGGCGTCGAGGCATGGCGGTAACCATTCGGGATGTCGCGCGCGAGGCACGGGTATCCGTGGCTTCGGTGTCGCGCGCGCTCAACGGATCGCCGGCGGTGACCGACGAAACGCGCGCCCGCATCTCCCGCATCGCCCAGCGCCTGCGCTACGTACCGCACAGCGCCGCGCGCAGCCTGATCACCAAGCGCACGCAGACCGTCGGCGCGCTGCTGCCCGACCTCTACGGGGAATTCTTCTCCGAGCTGATCCGCGGCATCGACCTCGCCGCCCGTGCGCACGGGCTGCATCTGCTCGTGTCGTCCTCGCACGGCGACGCCGACGAGGCCGCCGCCGCGCTGCGCGCGATGCAGGGCCGCGTCGACGGCATGCTGATCCTCTCGCCGCACGTCGACGCCGCCTTCCTGCGCGCCAACCTGCCCGAGTCGATTCCCGCCGTGCTGCTCAACAGCGCGCTCGAAAGCCCGCAATTCGACGTGCTCAACATCGACAACTACGGCGGCGCCCACGCGATGACGCGCCACCTGCTCGATGCGGGACACGCCAGCATCGCCTTCGTCAGCGGCCCCGGGGACAACTTCGACGCGCAGCAGCGCGAACGCGGCTACGTCGATGCGATGGCGACGTTCGCGCCGAAGGCCGCGGCCCGGATCGTGAAAGGCGATTTCAGCGAAGAATCCGGCTATCGCGCGGGCCTCTCGCTCGCCAAGGGCGGCAAACCGCCGCGCGCGGTGTTCGCCGCCAACGACATGATGGCCGTCGGCTGCCTGCGCGCGTTCGCGCAAAGCGGCCTGCGCGTGCCGCACGACGTCGCCCTCGCCGGCTTCGACGACATCCCCGTCGCGCACTACATCACGCCCGCGCTCACCACCGTGCGCGTGCGCATCGCCGACCTCGGCCGCGACGCGCTCGAACGCCTTGCGACGACGATCGAAAAACCCGGCCGCACCTGCCACGAAACGCAGACCCTGGGCTGCGAGGTCGTCGTGCGCGCCAGCAGTGGAGGTACGCAGAAACACTGAACCCGATGAAATGAAAAAGAAGCCCGGAAACCGCTCGACCGAATTCGCCGCAAACAAAAATCCGCATAACACACCGTTACCTTTGGGAGGAGAACGATGAAAAAATCACTGCCCTTCAAGAAAAAACTGCTCGCCTCGCTGATCCGCACCGCTGTCGTCACGACGATGACGATGCCTGCGATGAGTTGGGCGCAATCTTCGGATGCCGGGCTGCGCGGCAAGGCGCCGCCGGAGATGCAGATCACAGCCAAAAACGTCGCCACCGGCTTGCGTCGCACGACGATGAGCAGCAAGGACGGTAGCTATGCGCTGGTCGGATTGCCGCCGGGCACGTATCAGGTCGATGCCGGGCCGGGCACGGAGAAGACCGTGACATTGAGCGTCGCCTCGACCGGTACTCTGGATATTGCTGCGCCAGCCGCGGCAGGCAACGCCACGACGGCCGGCGCGGCAACGCTCGAAGGCATCACCGTGACGGGAACGGCCTTGGCCGAAGTGAAGACCTCGGAAATCGGCGGCACCGTCTCGCTGCACGATATCGCCACGGTTCCGCAGTCGACGCGCAACTTCCTCGAATTCGCCGACGCGGTACCCGGCATGATTTTCACCACCGACTCGTCGGGCCACACCTCGCTGCAGGGCGGCGCGCAGAACACCAGTTCGGTCAACGTCTACATCGACGGCGTCGGCCAGAAGAGCTATGTGAAGCAGGGCGGCGTCAGCGGCCAATTTTCCAGCCAGGGAAACCCCTTCTCGCAGTTGGCGATCGGCGAATACAAGGTCATCACGTCCAACTACAAGGCCGAATACGACCAGGTATCCAGCGCCGCCGTAACCGCAGTGACCAAATCGGGCACGAACGAGTTCCACGGCGAGGTGTTCTACAACTTCACCGATCAGGACTATCGCGCCGAAACGCCATCGGAACAAACCTCCGGCAATGGCAAAGTCCCATCGGTGCAGAAAGAATACGGCTTCGCCGCCGGCGGCCCGATCATCCAGGACCAGCTGCACTATTTCTTCACCTACGAGCGCAAGACGTTCAACAGCCCTGTTACGGTAGTCCCGGGAGTGAGCGGCATCACCGACCTGTTGCCATCGAGCGTCGAGTCGCAGTTGGGCCCCGCCAGCAATCCGTTCACCGAAAATCTGTACTTCGGCAAGATCGACTGGGAATTTTCCGATCGCGACCGCATCGAGTTCAGCGGCCAATATCGCGATGAAAACGCGGTGGACAATGTTGGCGACCAGACGACCGCATCGGCAGGCATCGTCACCAAGAACACCGACAAGCGCTTCGATTTGCGCTGGGAGCACACGGCGGACAGTTGGTTCAACGAACTGCTCTTCACTTATGAAAACGCCTTCAATGTTCCCCAGGCAATCACCTCCGGAGTGGGTGCGGTCTACACCTACGGTCCGACCAATGACGGAACGATCCTCAATGTCGGCGCGCCGGACCCGCGCGCAGCGCAGAACAAGGGTCAGAAGGGTCCGGCGATTGCGGACAACCTGACCTTCAACAATCTCAGCTGGATGGGTGATCACACCGTCAAGATGGGTTTCAAGATCAAGGATGTGAAGCTCGTCTCCCAGGATGCCGGTGATGCGACGGCGCAGTTGTACTACAACGTCTGTCCGCTCACGAGCACCGACCCCACCTGCCCGCCGGGCACAGGCACCACGCCTTATGCGGCCGTCTTTGCAACGCCTTCCGTGGGCTTCAGCCCGCTCGTCACCTCCAAGGACAAGCAGTATGGCGCGTACATCCAGGACGACTGGGCGGTCAACGATCATCTGACGTTGAACCTCGGCGTGCGCTGGGACATGGAGAAAAATCCGTCCTATCTCAACTGGGTGACGCCCGCGAACGTGGTCGATGCCCTGCTCAACGGGCATGACCCGAATGCGCCGGACGGCGTGACCTACGCGCAGCAACTTGCGGCGGGCGGCGTCAACATCAACGACTACATCAGTAACGGTCACAACCGCAGCGCTCAAAAGAACGAATGGCAACCGCGCTTGGGTTTTTCCTACGATCTGAACGGCGATGAGGAACACGTGATCTTCGGCGGTGCCGGGCGCTCCTACGATCGCGACCTCTACGACTATCTGCAACTCGAACAGACCAAGTTCGCGTTGTCGGAACCGAAAATCTACTTCAGCAGCGCTACCCAGCCTTGCAAGGGCACTCCGTGCGTGGCGTGGGATCCGAGCTATACGACTGTCTCCGCGCTGCAGGCTCTGGTTCAGGGCAGCAATGCCGGCCAGGAATACGACGCGCTCAGCAACAACCTCAAGGTGCCGTATTCCGATCAGTTCTCGATCGGCATGCGCAACAAGGTCGGCGACTGGAATACCGACGCCACCATTGCACGGGTCGTCAGCAAGGACGGCTTCGTGTTCACGCTCGGCAACCGCTATCCGAACGGCGCGTTCTGGCAGAACGGCGGCCAGCCCTGGGGTGACGCCATTCCGGGCTTCGGCGCCCTGATTCTCGGCAGCAACGGCATCGAGACGCGCTCCACGCAAGTGCTGCTGTCCGTCGAAAAACCGTACACCAAGGACTCGGGCTGGGGCGTGTCGTTCGCGTACACCTACACGAACGCGACGCAGAATCGCGACATCAACGAGCACTACTCGTTCGATCAAGAGACGATCCAGCAGTACCGGTTCATCACCTCGAATGCGGCGCCCAAGCATCGCCTCGTCGTCACCGGATCCTACGACGGCTTCTGGGACATCACCTTCGGCGGCAAGCTGACGCTGTCGACGCCGTATCCGGACAACGGGTTCCTGTACTACGACTATCCGGAGACGGCGCCGAACGGGGCAAACAATCTGCCCGTGGCCGGCATCCCTTCGGGCGGCAAACGCTTCCTGATCGGCGGTCCGATCTTCGGCTATCGCTCGATCGACCTGCAGGCGACCAAGAGCTTCGACCTGACCCGCGGCATGAGCTTCTATCTGCGCGCCGACCTGATCAATGCGTTGAACTTCAAGAACCTCACCGACGTGGATTCTGCATATCCGACGTTCTATCCGCTTTCCTACAATACGACCGGGAACATCACCGGTTATCCGCGGACGTTCAAGTTCTCGATGGGCTTCAAATGGTAGGGCGTTCCATCCCGAAACCCGCTTGAGTCACGACAGGGTCCGCTCATGCGGGCCTTGTCCTTGGTGGTCGGAAAGCGAAACACGGATCGCAGGCGTCATTGATGTTTCGCGAATGAGTGCCGGTCGAATTTTCCGCCATCCGGCGGGCTTGGAATTCGATCGACACACCCGGATTTGACACGTCATCCGTGTACACATATTCTGCGTGGAACACGCGGAGACTGCCATGAACATCACCCTCGCCATCGATGAAAAACTGGCCGAGCGGGCGCGCGCCGCAGCGAAGCGCATGGGCAAGAGCCTCAATCAGGCGGTGCGCGATCATCTGGAACAATTGGCCGGAGCTTCGCAGCGCGAGGCCGATCACGCCGCCTTCGAGAAGCGCGCGCTGGCCGGCAAGGCGAAGCTGCGCGGCTGGAAGTTCGACCGCGAGGAAGCGAACCGGCGTGCGTAGCTTCGTCGACTCCAACGTCATCGTCTACGCCGAGGCGAGCGACGAGAAGGTCAAGCAGAAGAAAGCGCTGCGCCTGCTGCGCGAATTGAAGCTTTCCGGCGAGGGCGTGGTCTCCACCCAGGTGCTGCAGGAATACTGCAACGTCGGCCTGCGCAAACTGAAGTTGAGCTCCGCGCACCTGCGCCTGCAGCTCGCCTCGCTGCAACAGTTCGACGTGGTGCAGATCGACGGCGAGATGATCCAGGCGGCGCTCGACCTGCACCAGACGCGCAGTATCGCGTTCTACGACGCGCTGATCGTCGTCGCCGCGCAATGCGGTGGCTGCGGAGTGCTTTACAGCGAAGACATGCAGGCTGGCGAAGTGTTGGCGCAAGTCCGGATAGTCAATCCGTTCGCCTGACCAGGCGGGGAAACGGCAGGAATGGCCTGCGCATCAAGTACACCGGCGGCGGCGAGGCATCGCTGATAGTGTGATATCGTAGGCGATGTGAGAATGGTGCTGGACACGAGTGCGGTCGTTGCGGCGATGCGAAGCCCGACGGGGGCATCGGCGGCATTGTTGCGGGCGGCGCGCAAAGGCGATGCGGTACTGCTCGCCAACGTCGCCCTGGCTTTGGAGTACGAAGCGACCTGCCGGCGCGCCGAGCACCGACTGGCTTCCGGGCTGGCCGAATCCGATGTCGTCGTGTTCGTGGATGCGTTGCTGGCGATGGTCGAACCGGTGGAAAGTCATTTCATATGGCGGCCGCAATTGCGCGATCCGTCCGACGAACTGGTGCTCGAAGCCGCGGTCAACGGTCGCGCGCAGGCGATCGTCACGTTCAATCGAAGGGATTTCGGCGAAGCCCCGTTGCGGTTCGGGGTCGAGGTACTCGCGCCTGCAAAGGCATTGCACAGGATTTCCACATGAAAGAGTCGCAAAGCACTTACCCGCTTCGCCTGCCGCGTTCGGTGAAAACCGAGGTGGCCCGGCTGGCCAAAATCGAGGGCGTCAGCGTCAATCAATTCGTCGCAACCGCCGTCGCCGAGAAACTGGCCGTGATGAACACGGCCGCATTCTTTGCCGAACGTCGCGCCCGCGCCGATTTCAAGGCATTCGATCGCCTCATGCGTCGTCGCGGCGGCGAACCGCCGCGCGCAGACGACACGGTTGTCCGCAAGCACGCGCGGCCATGACCGGCCCTTGCATCAGGAGCATCGGCGGCGACACCGCCGGCTGAATGACGGCGGCGCCCGTGAATCGAAAAATCCTGCCAAGCGCAAAGTTTCCCTAAACAAATCTTCATGTACGCGGCGATGAAAATCTGCGGCGAGGCAGCATAATTGCCTCGGCAAGTTTTTCGCTCCGGTATCTATTCGACATGCAAGCCCTGGTTCGCATCGCGCTGTCGCGCCCGTACACGTTCGTCGTGCTGGCGCTGCTCATCCTCATCATCGGCCCGCTCGCGGCGTTGCGCACGCCGACCGACATCTTCCCGAACATCAACATCCCGGTGATCGGCGTGGCCTGGCAGTACACCGGCCTGCCGCCCGACCAGATGGCCGGGCGCATCACCACGCCGTTCGAGCGCGCATTGACGACGATGGTCAACGACATCGAGCACATCGAAGCGAACTCGTACACCGGTTTCGGCATCGTCAAGATCTACTTCCATCCGGGCGTCAACATCGCCACGGCGAACGCGCAGGTCACCGCCGCGTCGCAGACGATGGTGAAGAACATGCCGGCCGGCACGACGCCGCCGCTCGTGCTCAACTACAGCGCCTCGACCGTGCCGATCCTGCAGCTCGCGCTGTCGGGCAAAGGCCTCACCGAAGCCAACCTCGCCGACCTCGCGATGAACTCGCTGCGCACGCGCTTGGTCACTGTGGAGGGCTCGGCGATCCCGTATCCGTTCGGCGGCAAGGCGCGCCAGGTGCAGATCGACCTCGACACGGCGGCGCTGCAGGCGCGCGGACTCACCGGCCAGGACGTGGCCAATGCGCTCGCCGCGCAGAACGTGCTCACGCCGGTCGGCGTGCAGAAGATCGACGCGTTCGAGTACGCGATCAACCTCAACAACGCACCCTCGAACCTCAAGGACATCGCCGCGCTGCCGATCAAGGCGGTCAACGGCGCCATGGTCTACATCCGCGACGTCGCCAACGTGCGCGACGGCAACGCGGTGCAGACCAACATCGTCCACGTCGACGGCGGCCGCTCGGTGCTGATGAACGTGCTCAAGAGCGGCTCGACCTCGACGCTGGCGATCGTCGACGGCGTCAAGGCGATGCTCGAGGCGGTCAAGCCGTCGCTGCCAGACGCGCTCGTGGTCAAGCTCGTCGGCGACCAGTCGATCTTCGTGCGCAGCGCGATCGGCGGCGTGGCCAAGGAAGGCGTGATCGCGGCCGTGCTGACCAGCCTGATGATCCTGCTGTTCCTCGGCTCGTGGCGCTCGACCGTGATCATCGCGATTTCGATTCCGCTGGCCATTCTCGGCGCGATCATCACCCTCTCCGCGCTCGGCGAGACGCTCAACATCATGACGCTCGGCGGCCTCGCGCTCGCGGTCGGCATCCTCGTCGACGACGCCACGGTGACGATCGAGAACATCAACTGGCACCTCGAGCACGGCAAGGACGTGCGCACGGCCATCCTCGACGGCGCCGCACAGATCGTCACGCCCGCCTTCGTCTCGATGCTGTGCATCTGCATCGTGTTCGTGCCGATGTTCTTCCTCGAGGGCATCGCGCGCTTCCTGTTCGTGCCGATGGCCGAAGCGGTGATGGCGGCGATGGCGTGTTCGTTCCTGCTCTCGCGCACGCTGGTACCGACGATGGCCAATCATTTACTGGCGGCCAAGGGCCACCCGCATTCGTCCCTCGCCCACGCAGCGGGAGAGGGGGGGGCCATCGACGGAGTCGATGGTGGGGTGAGGGCAGGCATGCCTGGATCGAACAACCCGCTCGTCAACTTCCAGCGCGGCTTCGAAGCGCGCTTCGAGCGCATGCGCGCGGGCTACCACGACCTGCTCGGCCTTGCGCTCGCGCACCGCAAGGCGTTCGTCGGCGGCTTCCTCGCCGTCGTCGTCGCCTCGTTCCTGCTCGTGCCGTTCCTCGGCCGCAACTTCTTCCCGTTCGTCGACGCGGGCCAGATCCTGATCCACGTGCGCGCGCCGGTCGGCACGCGCGTGGAGGAAACCTCCGCGCGTTTCGCCGAGGTCGAAAAGGCGATCCGCGAGATCGTTCCTGCCGACGAGGTCGGCACGATCGCCGACAACATCGGCGCGCCGTTCCTGTCCGCGATCAACACGGTCTACAACAACACCGGCACGATCGGCGAGCAGGACGGCGACATCCAGGTCGCGCTCGCCGAAGGCCACGCGCCGACCGCCGGCCACATGCGCCGCCTGCGCGAGGAATTGCCGCGGCGCTTCCCGGGCATGACCTTCGCCTTCCTGCCGGCCGACATCGTCAGCCAGATCCTCAACTTCGGCGCGCCCGCGCCGATCGACCTGCAGGTGCGCGGCAACAACCTCGCCGAGAATTTCGCCTACGCGAGCAAGCTGCTCGCGCAGATCAAGCACGTGCCCGGCGTGGCCGACGCGCGCATCCAGCAGACCGGCCGCGCGCCGGCGCTCAAGGTCGACGTCGACCGCACGCGCGCGCAGTACGCCGGCGTGACCACGCGCGACGTGACCTCGAGTCTGGTCGTCAACCTCGCCGGCTCGAGCCAGGTCGCGCCGACGTTCTGGCTCAACCCGGCCAACGGCGTGACCTATCCGATCGTGATGCAGACGCCGCAGTACAACCTCGACTCGCTGGAGAAACTGCGCAATCTCCCGATCAACGCGCCCGGCGGCACGACCGCGGTGCTCGGCGGCGTCGCCGACATCACGCGCACCCAGGTCAACGGCGTATTCAGCGAATACGACATCCGACCGCTCGTGCAGATCTACGCGACGACGCAGGACCGCGACCTCGGCGGCGTCGCCGCCGACATCCAGAAGGTCATCGACGCCAACGCGAAGGAGCTGCCCAAGGGCGCGAACGCCGTCCTGCTCGGCCAGGTGAAGACGATGAACGGCGCGTTCTCGGGCCTGCTGTTCGGCCTCGTCGGCGCGATCGCGCTGATCTATTTCCTCATCGTGATCAACTTCCAGTCGTGGAGCGATCCGTTCGTCATCATCACCGCGCTGCCCGCGGCGCTGGCCGGCATCATCTGGATGCTGTTCGCCACGCACACCACGTTGAGCGTGCCCGCCCTGACCGGCGCGATCATGTGCATGGGCGTGGCGACGGCGAACAGCGTGCTCGTGATCTCGTTCGCGCGCGAAAAGCTCGACGAACTCGGCGACGCCACCGCGGCCGCGCTCGAGGCCGGCTTCGTGCGCCTGCGTCCGGTGCTGATGACGGCCTTGGCGATGGTGATCGGCATGCTGCCGATGGCGCTCGGCCTCGGCGAAGGCGGCGAGCAGAACGCGCCGCTCGGCCGCGCCGTGATCGGCGGCCTCGTCTTCGCCACGGTCGCCACGCTGTTCTTCGTCCCGGTCGTGTTCAGCATCATCCATCGGCGCCACGGCGAAAAACCGGCACCGCAAGTTTCACTACAACCCCAACCCGTCGGATAAATCAAAAGCAAAAAAGAGTTGCCACGAAGACACGAAGATCACGAAGGAAGCACACGAAGAAAAGCCAAAGAAAGAGCCGATATTTGCTTTGCCGTTCTTCGTGTCTTCGTGGCGACTCTCTTGACCTTGATAGCCTTGGAGAATCACATGTCACCGTCTGTCACCACCAACCAACCCGTTTCGCGCCGCGGCCTGCGCCTGACCGGCCTCGCCGCGGCCGTGGTCGCCGCGGTGATCGTGGTCTACGGCATCACCACGCGCGCCGGCGAATCCTCGCGCCTGCGCGACTGGACCGAGGCGCAGGCGCTGCCGACCGTCGCGGTCGACCCGCCTTCGTCGTCCGCGAACACGGCCGGACTCGAACTGCCGGGCCGCCTCGAAGCCTGGCAGCGCGCGCCGATCTATGCGCGCGTGGCGGGTTACGTCAAATCGTGGAAGTACGACATCGGCGCGCAGGTGAAGGCCGGCGACGTGCTCGCCGAACTGGAAACGCCCGACCTCGACCAGCAGCTCGCGCAGGCGCGCGCCGACCTCGCCACCGCGCAGGCCAACGCCAATCTCGCGCGCACCACGGCGCAGCGCTGGCAGACGCTGGGCAAGACCAATCTCGTCGCCAAACAGGACGTCGACGAGAAGACCGGCGACCTCGCCGCCAAGCAGGCCGCCGCGAATTCCGCGCAGGCCAACCTCGCGCGCCTGGTCGCGATGAAGAACTTCGCGCGCATCGCCGCGCCGTTCGACGGCACCGTCACCGCGCGCAACACCGACGTCGGCGCGCTGGTCAACGCCGGCAGCGCGGCGGGCTCGGAACTGTTCGTCGTCTCCGACACGCACAAGCTGCGCGTCAACCTCGCCGTGCCGCAGAACTACGTGCCGAGCGTGCCGGCGGGCACCAAGGCGACGCTGAGCGTGCCCGACCACACCGGCAGGACCTGGACGGCCGACGTCGAAGCCTCCGCGCAGGCGGTCAACGCCGCCTCGGGCACGACCCAGATGCAGCTCGTCGTCGACAACTCCGGCGGCGAACTGCTGCCCGGCGGCTACGCCAGCGTACACCTGAACCTCGCCAACGTTGCGAACGTGCTCAGCGTGCCCGCGAGCGCGCTGATCATCAACGCCAAGGGCGTCGCCGTCGCCACCGTCGGCGCGGACGACAAGATCGTGGTCAAGCCGGTGACGATCGCGCGCGACCTCGGCAAGACGGTCGAGATCGGCTCCGGCCTGGCGGCCGACGACCGTGTCGTCGAGAACCCGCCCGACGGTGTCGTCACCGGCACGCAGGTGCGCATCGCCGGCGCACAGCAGAAAGGCGCGCCGGCGGCGGAAAAGGCGGCGGAGCGAAAAGGCTGAGGAACACGTAATTCTTCCCTTCTCCCACCGGGAGAAGGGTTCCTCCATGAGATTCCGATCCACTCGACGAGGCTTCAGCGCTGATCAGGCCCGACGATGACCGGCAGACGCATTCCCTTTTCCGTCCTCGATCTCGCCCCGATCTGTACGAGCTCGACCGCGGCGCAGACTGGTCGCTTTCTTTCAAACGCGACAGCGGATATGGTCGCCGCATGAACGCAACGATCGCCGCGGCGCACGTCAACCGCGAGGAAATCGCCAATACGCTGACCCACGGCCTCGGTCTCGCGCTCGCCGCGATCGGCGCCGTCGTGCTGCTCGCGGTGGCGCGGGTCAGCGCAACGCCGCACGCGGCGGTCGCCTGCGCCGTCTACGCCGCAACCATGATGTTGCTTTATCTCGCCTCGACGCTCTATCACGGCGCCGGCATCCGCCACGCGAACGACGCCATGCCCGCGCGGCCGCGCCTGCGCGCGTTCGACCACATCGCGATCTTCCTTTTGATCGCCGGCACCTACACGCCCTACGTGCTCGTTACGTTGCGCGGCGTCTGGGGCTGGAGCCTGTTCGCGATCGTCTGGTCGCTCGCCGCGCTCGGCTCGCTGTTCGAGCTGACCCACCTGCGCCGTTATCGCGGCGCGATGGTCGCGCTGTACATCGGCATGGGTTGGGTCGGCCTCGCCGCGATCAAGCCGCTCGTCGCCGCGCTCGCGCCCGCCGGCCTGTGGCTGCTGTTCGGCGGCGGCGCGGCCTACACGCTCGGCGTGGTTTTCTACCGGATGAAATCGCTGCGCTACCACCACGCGATCTGGCATCTATTCGTGCTCGCCGGCAGCGTGTTGCAGTACTTCTCGATCCTGCGTTACGTGATTCCGCCGCGCGCATGAGCGCACTCGTCACCCATTGCGGTGGTTGTCACTGCGGCGCGGTGCGCTTCGAGGTCGACGCACCCGCGCGCATAGCGGCACTCGAATGCAATTGCTCGATCTGCCGCATGACGGGCTTCCTGCACCTGATCGTCCCCGCGGCGCGCTTCCGCCTGCTCGCCGGTGTCGATGCCCTGACCGAGTACACGTTCAACACTGGTGTCGCGAAGCATCGCTTCTGCCGCGTCTGCGGAATCAAGTCGTTCTACATACCACGCTCGAATCCCGACGGCTGCGACGTCAATGTGCATTGCCTCGATCCGGCGACGATCGAAGCGGTCGACGTGCAGCCGTTCGACGATGCGGATCGCGAGGCAGCTACTGCGGCGATCGCGCATCTGTCGCGCTGATCCTATTGCTACAGCACAAACGCGAGTGCGAACACGCCGAGCATGGTGAAGCACAGCGCGATCTTCGCCAGCGTGCCGAACAACAGGCCGAGCCAGGTGCCGATGCCGACGTGCGTGGCGCGACCGAGCGCGCTGCCGACGAGCAACTCGCCCGCGACCGCGCCGAGGAACGGCCCGAGCACGATGCCCGGCAGGCCGAGGAACAAGCCGACGACGGTGCCGAGCATCGCGCCCCAGAGCGCATGCGCGCTGGCGCCGACGCGCTTCGCGCCGAGCAGGCCGGCGAGAAAATCGACCGCGAGCGCGAGCAGCGACAACGCACCGAGCACGATCAGCGTGAACGTGCCGACGTGCGCGAAATGATCGGCCCAGGCCGCGAGCAGCATGCCCGCGAACACCAGCGGCACGCCGGGCAGCGCGGGCAGCACGGTGCCGGCGAGGCCGGCGAGGATCAGCGCCGCGCTGAGGACGAAATACAGGATCTGCCCGGTGGCCATCCGCTGCGCTCAGCGCGAGCTCGGAGAATCGGAGGTCGGCTGCGCATTAGGCGCGGCGCTGTCCTGGTCGAACGCATCGCCGTATTCGGACTTGATCTTGTCGGCGAACAGTTTGACCGGCACTTCGACCTGCTGCGCACCCTCGGTTTCGTCCGCAACCTGGCCGGGCGGAAAGATCAGGGTAATGCCGATCGCCTTGCCGTCGACGCCGTCGACCAGGAACGAGGCGAAGTTCTCCGCTGTGGGCTCGGTGCCCTTGTCGACGAGCGCGTGCATCGCTTTCATGCGTGCGGTGAGTTCGGCCTGCGCCAAGTTCTGGTTGTACAGGCGCGCCTCGTATTCGGCGTAAAGGCGGCGGCGCGCCTCGTCGCTGAACAGTTTCAGCACCGCGTCGGCATCGGTGAACAGGTCGCCCAAAGCGACGATGCGACCGCTGGCCAGATGCAGGTTGAACGCGGCGCGCAGCGGCGTCGGCTTGCCGTCGCCGACGTCGGCCTGCCCTTGCGCCAGCGCGCTGACGAAGGCGACGGTCTGCGTGGCGATGGTGAAGTCGAGATCGAGCTTGCCGGGCCGCTCGGCGCGCTCGGCTTCGAGTTTGAGTTTCTTAATGCGTGCGGCGAGCGCGGCCTGTTGCGTCTCGGTGTAGGCGTGCATCGCCGCGTCGAGCGGCGCCAGTTCGCTGCGCATGGCCGGATAGCGCGCAGCGACTTCGACGCCGTCGGTGCCCGCGGCCTCGACCTTGTCGCTGATGCGCGGGATCGAAGGCGTCGGGAGAGCCGGCGCAGCCGGCGGCGGCGCTTCGCCGCAGGCCGCGCAGATCAGCGCAAGGACGAATGCCGACAACAGTCGCCGGTCGCGCGGCAGGGCGCGAAAATTCGGAATGGACTTCATGGATACGGCACGGACACGGACTCGATGGCTGCCAGTGTAGTCGCTGCGTCCATGCCGTTCCACGATTCCCGCCGGATTCGCGCAAGGCCGACGATTCCTTAACCCACATTTCTCACATCAGCGTGCGTCGCCGATGCGGCACCTGATCGTGCCGTCGACGATCGTGTGCGAACGTCCGCCGACCCAGATGACGGCGGCGGCGGAGCTGCCGTCGATGCGCACGTCGAGCGTGGCGTCGTGGCCGGTCTCGCGGCCCTGGCTGACGCGATAACCCCGCGCGAGCGCGCCATGCGGTTCGCGCTGCGCGATATACGCCGCGATCAAACCGTTGGCCGCACCCGAAGCAGGGTCTTCGCCGATGCCGACACCGGCCGGGAACGCGCGCACGACGAGATCGTAGCCGGGAGATTCGGGATTGGGCGGCGGTGGCACGGCGGCCGTGTCCGCACGGGCGAATACGCACAGGCCCATGCCGTCGCCCGCGCGCGCCAGCGCGAGGATCGCGGCATGGTCGGGCTTCCACGCGCGCAGCGATGCCTCGTCCGCGAGTTCGGCCACCCACCAGCGCCGGCCGCCGTCGATGAAGGCCGGCGGCAGTGCGCCGAGTCTCATGCCGCCGAGTGCGGCGCGTAGCAGGGCATCGTCGCCGCCTTCGCGCACCACGCGCGCAGCGGGCGATCGGACGAATAGACGTCTGCACGTCCCTTCGCCCCCGACGCGGATCGGCAACAGGCCCGCGCCGCATTCCTGCAGCAACTCGCCGGCGCGCGCGCATGCACGGCCGGTTTCGAGCGCCGCATGCGCGCTGCCTATCGACGGATGTCCGGCGAACGGGATTTCCCTGGTCGGCGTGAAGATGCGCAGGCGGTAGCTCGCGCGCGCGTCGCCCGGCGCGAGCACGAATGTCGTTTCGACGAGGTTGGTCCATTTCGCGAAGCGCTGCATGTCGGCCTCGCTCCACGCATCCGCGCCGAACACCACGCCGAGCGGGTTGCCGCCGCCGGCGCGTTCGGCGAATACATCGACTTGCAAATAGCGAATGGCGTCTGCGTCGCCGTGGTCGTCGGTCATGTATTCGATCACTTCATCGCCAGCGACACGACCATGCCCACCCACAGCGCCATGCCGACCCAGTTGTTGTTGCGGAACGCGGCGAAGCACGCGTCGCGGCCGCGGCCGCGCATGATCCATAGCTGCCAGGCGAACAGCGACGCGGCGACGGCAACGCCGGCGAAGTAGGGCCAGTGCAGATGGCCACGCTGCGCGACCAGCGCCATCGCGCCGAGAAACGTGGCCATCAGCACGCCGAGGATGGGCAGGTCCGCGTCGCCGAACAGGATCGCGGTCGACTTGGCGCCGACGCGCAGGTCGTCGTCGCGGTCGACCATTGCGTATTCGGTGTCGTAGATCGTCGAGAACAGCACGTTGGCGAGGAACAGCAGCCAGCACAGCGGCGGCGTCGCATTCGTCACCGCGGCGAACGCCATCGGGATGCCCCAGCCGAACGCGGCACCGAGGTAGACCTGCGGCAGATGCGTGTAACGTTTGGTGAACGGATACGTCGCGGCGAGGAAAGCGCCGACGAACGACAGCTCGATCGTCAGCCGGTTGGTGAACAGCACGAGCACGAATGCCAGCGCGAGCAAGACGAAAAATACGGCCAGCGCTTCGTGCGGCGATACCTTGCCGGCCGCGAGCGGACGTTCGCGCGTGCGCTTCACTTGGGGATCGAGCTTGCGGTCGGCATAGTCGTTGATCGCGCAGCCGGCCGAGCGCGTCAGGAACACGCCGAGCGTGAAGATCACGAGTGCGCTCCACGGCGGGAAATCGCCCGCCGCAAGCCACAGCGCCCACCAGGTCGGCCACAGCAGCAACGCCGCGCCGATCGGCCGGTGCATGCGCGCAAGTTTGGCGTATTCGATCAAGCGATCGCGCAAGCGCGGCCAGTCGAAGCGCGGCGGCGATTTCTGCTCGACCTTCGCCTTGCCGGGCGGCCGCTTGACCGCGCCGACCGGCGGCACCGAAATCTTCGGGCGCGCGGTGAGGTCGGCGCGCCCGGCCTTCGCCGCGGGCGTCGATGCCGCCGTTTTCGTCGACTTCCGTTTCGGCGCGGCGAGCGGCAGCGAACCCTGTTCGACGGGATTCGGCCTGGTGCGCGGACGGCGGGGTTTTTGCGGCGTGATTTCCTGATCCACCCGCCAAGTGTACGCCAGCCGCGTTGCCGCTCGCATTCGTCATCGCGCCCGGCGTATGCTCGCGCGGATTTCCTTGCCGGGACGCCCGATCATGCTGCCTTCGCGCTACGTGCCGTTCGCCGTTTGCCTGCTGCTGCTCGTTCTCTCGGTCGCGATGCTCTGGGATGGTCCGCTGTGGCGCTGGGCCACGGCGGTCTTCGGCGCGCTTTCGCTGGTCGGCGTTTGCGACATGGCGCAAACCCGGCACACGCTGTGGCGGAATTTTCCGATCACGGCCCACATCCGCAGCTTCTTCGAGTTCTTCCGGCCGATGCTGCGCCAGTACGTGGTCGAGTCCGACACCGACGAGGTGCCGTTCTCGTACGCGCAGCGTTCGATCGTCTACCAGCGCGCGAAGAACGTCGAGGACAAGCGCCCGTTCGGCACGGAGCAAGACGTCTACCGCACCCAGTACGAATGGATCAACCACTCGCTCGCGCCGGCGAAGATAACCAGCCACGACTTCCGCATCACGATCGGCGGCGCGCAGTGCGCGCAGCCGTACTCGGCCAGCGTGTTCAACATCTCGGCGATGAGCTTCGGCGCGCTGAGCGCGAACGCGATCCGCGCGCTCAACGAAGGCGCGCGCCGCGGCGACTTCTACCACGACACGGGCGAGGGCTCGATGTCGCGCTACCACCGCGAGATGGGCGGGGACATCTGCTGGGAAATCGGCTCCGGCTATTTCGGCTGCCGCAACGGCGACGGCAGCTTCAGCCTCGATAAATTTGTGGAAAATGCAAAAAATCCACAAGTGAAAATGGTCGAGATCAAGCTCTCGCAGGGCGCCAAGCCGGGCCATGGCGGCGTGCTGCCGGGCGTTAAGGTCAGCCCCGAGATCGCTGAGGCGCGCGGCGTGCCGGTCGGCCAGGACTGCGTCTCGCCGGCCGCGCATTCGGCGTTCTCGACGCCGCTCGGCCTGCTCGAGTTCGTCGCCCTGCTGCGCGAGAAGTCCGGCGGCAAGCCGACCGGCTTCAAGCTGGCGCTGGGCCATCCTTGGGAATGGTTCGGCATCGCCAAGGCAATGCAGGAATCCGGCATCCTGCCCGACTTCATCGTCGTCGACGGCGGCGAAGGCGGCACCGGCGCGGCACCGCTCGAATTCACCGACCACGTCGGCGTGCCGCTGCGCGAAGCGTTACTGCTGATCCACAACACGCTCGTGGGCCTAAACCTGCGCGACAAGATCAGCCTCGGCGCCAGCGGCAAGGTGATCACCGCATTCGACCTCGCGCGCACGCTCGCGCTCGGCGCCGACTGGTGCAACGCCGCGCGCGGCTTCATGTTCGCTCTGGGTTGCATCCAGTCGCAGCACTGCCACACCGACCGCTGTCCGACCGGCATCGCCACGCAGGATCCGGGGCGCTGGAAGAAACTCGACGTGCCCGACAAGGCCGAGCGCGTGAAGAACTTCCACGACAACACGTTGAAGGCGCTCAAGGAACTCATCGCCGCGGCCGGCCTGACCCATCCTGCGCAGCTCGGCCCGGAACACATCATCCGCCGCGTGTCCTCGACCGAAGTGCGCTCGCTCGCTGCGCTCTATCAATACGTCGAGCCGGGCGCACTGTTGAACGGCGGCATTCCGAACCATGCCGTGTTCCAGTCGTTCTGGAACGACGCGCGCTCCGACACGTTCGCGGCGCCAAGTGCGTTGCGCGACCGGCGGCAAACCAAGTCACGTTAGATACATTGTTGGCACAAAGCAGAACTGCCGCACCGACCGCTGCCCGGCCGGCGTCGCAACCCAGGATCCGCGGCGCTGGAAGCAGCTCGATGTGCCGAGCAAGTCCGATCCCGCGCAGCGCAATCCAGCTCAACCGGACTGAAGCTGGCTTCGGATGCGGCCCTTGCAGAGATCCAGAACGGCCAGATCGGATTCCCTCGGTTCGTACTTCCTCAACTTGAAGACCTCGGCTCCGGCAAAAGCCGGGCGGGAAATCAAATCCGGCGCTTGGTCCGTCAGCACGACATCGCATCCGGAAGATTGAAAATCCGCAGGCAAAGGAACCGCCACGGCCTCCGTTTGCAGTAAGTAGTATTCGTTCCACTCACGCACTTTCCAGTTCCAGTCCCCCGCGGCGATGGGGTGATGTTCACTCGGAATATCCAGATGAAAACGTGCTTCCGGAGTATTCCGGATCACCCGGGCTATGCGCTGCATATCGATCGTGACCGGCGGCTTGTTGGCAATCGCCCAGGCAGCGGATATGCGCGGCACCAGGACGACAAGCCCGAATAGCGCATATGCCGATGCGTGCATCCATTGGACCGACACCGGGCGGAAGATGATCCAGCGCACGCCGGCCGCGACGAGAACGGCGAGGGCCGGCAGCGCCGGCGTGATGTACCACGGCAGCTTGGAAACGGAGCAATGTATCAGTGCCATTGCCACAATCGCGAAAACGGCCGTGAGTCGCAGGGCCTGGCCGCGTGCGCCCTGTCCTGTGGTCAACGCGACGACCGTGCCGATGGCCAAGGGCACCCACAAATATCCCATGCCACGGTAAAGCAACTGCAGATAATAGACGTGCCCTTGCAAATGACCGGCATCGACACCGCTCGTCATGCGAACCACCACGTCCCGGAACAGCTGATGCAGAAATCCGGGGGCGTGCAGGAGGTTTTCGATGACCCACAGCAGATAGGCGGATAGCCCGGACAACAGCAACAAAGATGGGGCCTTGAAGCATGATGCCCATGAATCGAGCGGCGCAGATCTGCTTTCGCCGCTCTTTTTCATCGAGCAGACGAAACCGGTCAACTCGTCGGCAAGCGTTGCGAGAAACAGGAGTGTCGGCCCGAGCAAGCCTTTGTACAAACCGCTCAGGCAGGCCGCCCCACATGCCACGACCAACCATCGCCTGGCATGTTCGATCCGGTAGAGATGATACGAAGCAAGCGCGCAGATCAGGCAGAAACAGAGCAACGGCTCGGTCACTCCAGCTCTCGCACCGTGAATATCGAGCCACGGGCTGATCGTCGCAAGCAACAGCGCCGCAAACAGCCCCGACCACACATCGAGCATCCAGGCACTGACGATGAACACCATCGCGACGGTCAGCGTGGCGAACACGGCGCTGGGAAGACGATCCGAAAACTCGCTTTCGCCGAACGCCGCAAACGACACGGCGACTGGCCACACCGCCAGCGGCGGTTTCCACGAATAGCGCCGCCCTTGGAACTTCAGCGGGTACCAATTTCCGTTCGCCACGGCATTGTGCGCAGCCACAGCGTAAATCGCCTCATCGCTCCACAAACTGGACCGACCCAGTCCGACGAAATTGACGGCAGCGCCGACGCCAAGCGCGAGCAGCAGGAATATCCATTCGAGCGCCGAGGTCTTGCGCAACGCGGTCATCGATTCCCCATGCCTTCGCTGGAATTCCGCAGTCTATCGCAGGTCGACCGCAGTTACGGCGCCGGCCCGTTGTCGATGTTTACGTGGCGCCCCGAGCATGTCGAGGAAGTTGTTGAAGACATCAAACGCCTTGCCTTGCATCGCATCGATATGAGCGAACGTGTCGGCGCGAATCGACTCGGCGTCGCGGCCGAGGCCGGCGGCGATCAGTTCGTCGCGATAGTCCGGCAACGCGAGCCAGCGTTCGATCAGCGGTTTGTCCATCTCGAGATGGAACTGGAAACCGTAGGCGTTGCTGCCGTGGCGGAACGCCTGGTTCTCGCAGGTACCCGTGCGCGCGAGGTGCGTGGCGCCGGCGGGAATGTCGAAGGTATAGCCGTGCCACTGGAATACCGGCGCGGCATCGCCGAGCGGCGCGAGCACGGGATCGCCGCGGCCCGCATCGGTCGTGGCCAGGTCGTACCAGCCGATCTCGCTGACGCGATGGCGCCGTACTTCGCCGCCGAGCGCGTGCGCGAGCAGTTGCGCACCGAGGCAGATGCCGAGCACGGGCTTGTCTTCGTCGAGCGCCTGCCGAATCACGTCGATCTCGGTTTGCAGGTGCGTACGTTCGCCCCGGTCCTCGACGTTCATCGGTCCACCGAGCACGATCAGGCCCTTGTAGCGGTCGAGCCGCGGCCGCGCATCGGGCTGACGCTCGAAATTGACGAACTTGACCCGATGCCCGCGCCGGCGGATCAGCGGATCGAGCGTGCCCAGCGGCTCAGCGGCGACATGTTGAAAAACAAGAATCCGGGACATAAAAAAACGGGCTCGTGGAAGAGCCCGTTTTACTTCAATCACGCCACGCTGTCGATGGCGATCAGAAGCCGTAGACGAGGTTGGTGGTCAGCAACTGGTCAGTCTTCTTGGTGTACGCGGAACCCGGCGGGATGTCCGTGTTGTGGCGAACCTGGTAGCCGGCCTTGAGCGCCAGACGGTCGCTCATCTTCACCTGCAGGCCGAGGTCGTTCTGGATGAAGGTATTTTCGCTGCCCGCTTCGACGAGAAGGGTGTCGACCAGCGAGGTGGTCTCGTTGAAATTGTGCTTGTAGTTGACGAGGCCGCGCGCGACGACGTAGCTGTCCGAGTCGGCCTTGAAATAGACCGGCGGATCGACGCTGTAGTCGTACGCGCCCTTGGGCTGCTGCACCTTGTAGCCCGGGCCGATTTCGAGCGAAAGCTCGTCGGAAGCGTTCTTCAGCACCTGATAGCCGTAGCCGATCGAGGCGGTGTACTGGTACTGGTACGGCGAGAACGCATCGTGCTCGTAACGCAGCGCGCCGACGATGTAGCTGCGGTCGTCGAACTTGTAGCCGGCGGAGGCGCCTGCGTCGTAGCGGTTGGCGGTCAGGTTGTACTGGGTCGTGTTCTGGACCACCGGATTGCCGGAAGCGTCGTAACCGACCGTCGCAGTGGTGACGTTGGCTTTGTTGCGTTGGGCTTCGAGGAAGAAGTCGTACTTCCAGAGATCGTCCTCTTTTTTCAGCGTCAGCTTGGCGTTGACGTTCTGCGACTTGGCGTTGCCGCTCGCGAGCGCGAGGCCGGCTTCGCCCGAGCCATGCCACTGGCCGTCTGCGGGCGTCGGAGCGGGGTCGGCGGCGTACACGGCGACGGGGAGCGCCAGCGCCAGCGCGCAGGCGAGAATGGTCTTGTTCATGTCGGGTCTCCTTGTGGGTTTTGCGATTCATTCGCAAAGGGCGGCGCATTATGTCCCACGATTCCGCGCCCACCTCTACGTCAGCGTCCGTTCATTCAGGAAAGAATCAGAAAAAGGTTAACAAGTACTCTTTGTCGCAAATTCGCAATTTATATTTGTTGCTTTTTACCTGTTTTTCCGAACAACCCCGACCCGGGCGCCGGACGCGAAACGGCGGACAGGCGAAGCCGTTCGTGGACCGGCAACCCGCGCCGGCGGCGAGTTCGCGTACCATAGCCGCATGGATCGCTACGAACGCATTCTGACCCTGCACCGCATCCTCAAGGCGTCGCGCCGGCCGGTGCCGCTGGCGCGCCTGCTCGACGAGCTCGAATGCTCGCGCGCGACGGCCTATCGCGACATCGCCTTCCTGCGCGACGCGCTCGGCGCGCCGATCGAGAGCGACGGCGAGAGCGCGGCCTACAGCTACGCCGTCGAGGAGGGCGAGCGTTTCGAACTGCCCGGGCTGTGGTTGACGAGCGAGGAACTGCAGGCCCTGCTCGCGCTCAACGAACTGGTCGGCCGCACCGGACCCGGCGTGCTCGCTTCCGCGCTTGCGCCGTTCCGTTCGCGCATCGACAAGCTGCTGACGAGCCAGGCCGACGGCGCCGCGCGCAAGGCGCCGCTCGAACGCATCCGCGTGATCGGCTACGGCACGCGCAAGATCGACGAGGCGACGTTTCGACATGTCGCCAGCGCCGTGCTCGAACGCAAGCGGCTGAAATTCCAATACCGCGCGCGCTCAACCGACCAGGCCACGCAGCGCGACGTCTCGCCGCAGCGCCTGACCCATTATCGCGACAACTGGTATCTCGACGCCTGGGACGAGAGCCGCGAGGCGCTGCGCAGCTTCGCGGTCGACCGCATCAAGGACGCGCAGGTGCTCGATGCGGCCGCGACCGATCGCGACGAGGAAGAACTGAACCGGCATCTCGCTTCGAGCTACGGCATTTTCTCCGGCGCGCCGAAGAACTGGGCGACCGTGCGTTTCTCCGCGCATGCGGCGCGCTGGGTGGCCGACGAACATTGGCATTCGCAGCAGCAGGGTACGCGGCTCAAGGACGGGCGCTACGAGTTGAAGCTGCCGTACAGCAATTCGAAGGAACTGCTGATGGACGTGCTCAAATACGGACCGGATGCCGAAATCGTCGCGCCGCCGAGTTTGCGCGAGGAAATGAAGATCCTGCTCCAGCTCACGATCGGCGCCTACGCCGGAGCGCCCGTGTGAGCAAGTCGCGCGCGGCGCCCACCGTTTCGCTCGTGCTCGGCTCGGGCGGCGCGCGCGGCTATGCGCACATCGGCGCGATCGAGGAACTGCGCGCGCAGGGTTTCGACATCCGCAGCCTCGCCGGCTGCTCGATGGGTGCGCTGGTCGGCGGCATCTACGCCGCGGGCAAGCTCGACGACTACCGCGACTGGTCGCGTTCGCTGCAACGCCTCGACGTGCTGCGCCTGCTCGACTGGACGCTGTCGGGCGGCGGTTTCATCAAGGGCGATCGCGTCATCGGCCAGATCCGGAACTTGATCGGCGAGGTGCGCATCGAGGATCTGCCGATCAGTTACACCGCGGTCGCGGTCGATCTCTACGCACAGCGCGAGGTATGGTTTTCGCGCGGGCCGCTGTTCGACGCAATCCGCGCCTCGATCGCGATTCCGGCCGTGTTCCGCCCGCACCACTACCAGGGCCGCACGCTCGTCGACGGCGGCCTGCTCAACCCGGTGCCGGTCACGCCGACGTTGCGCGACCTGACCGACTGCACGATCGCGATCGACGTCAACGGTCCCGACGAGGAAACGGACGATGGCCCGGCCGGCGCGCAGGATCCCACGTTCGGAGACATGGACGAGGCGCTGGCCGCGAACGAACACGTCGCGCACGAACCCGGTGCCGCGCCCGCCCCTGCGCGGCGCAAGATCGCAGGCTTCATCGACAGCCTGATCGAAAAGCGCGGGAAGCGGCAGGCCGAACGTACCGCCGACCCCGGCGCGCTGGAACTGTTCGCGCGCACGCTCGACATCGCGCAGCAGACCGTGACGCGCTACAAGCTCGCCGCGCAACCACCCGACCTCATCGTGCGCGTGCCGCGCAACGCCTGCGCGTTCTACGAATTCCATCGCGCCGACGAGGTGATCGAATCCGGCCGCCGACGCACGCGCGAGGCGCTGCGGCATTGGCGGGTGCAGGGGCGGCGCTGAGCGGGTGCGGCAACGATGCCTGAACGATGCGCTGCGCAGATGGTCAACGCGCGCGGCCCCGGCGCATTATCGACATGCGAGGTCCTGGTGCGTTCCGTGCGGATGCCCCCGGACTCGTCCCGAATGACAATTCCGAGGAGTGATCGTCATGCGCATGCACACCGCTGTCCTTGCCGCCGCGCTCGCCGCCGGTGCGGCACTCATGGCCGCCGCGTCGTCCGCCGAGGCGCGCGTCTACGTCGATATCGGCGTCGCCCCGCCGCCGCCGCGCGTCGTGGTCGCGCCACCGCCGCGCGCCGGTTTCGTCTGGGCGCCCGGCTACTGGCGCTGGAACGGCAGCCGCCACGTCTGGGTCGACGGCTACTGGATCCGCGCGCGTCCCGGCTACCACTGGGTCGCGCCGGGATGGCAACCGTACGGTGCGCGCTGGCGCTACCACGGCGGTTATTGGGCACGCTGATCCGCGTGCCTCGCTCCGTTCCACACTCGCCAATCCGCAATGAAAAAAACGGCCCGCTGGGGAGAGCGGGCCGTCGGGATCGTGATACAGAGGCCGGGGGTAGCGGCCTAGTGAGTTCTGCATCACGGTATCTACGATACGCGGTCAAGCTTACAAAAGCCTGACGAACGAGTAAGGATTCCACGAAATCCCGCGCGTAGCGCAGCGCGAACGCGTCCGGTCCGATGTCACTCACGCATCGCCTGCCGCAAGCGTCACCCGCACGCGCGCGCCGCGTTTGCCGGCGCCGTCCGCGAGTTCGACCGCTGCGCCGTGCGCGCGCGCGATCTCCTCGACGATGGCGAGGCCGAGTCCATTGCCTTCGCGCTCGCCGCCGTCGATGCGATAGAAACGCTCGAACACGCGCGCGCGTTCGGCTTCGGGAATTCCGGGGCCGTTGTCTTCGACTTCGAGGAAAACCTGGCGCGCGCCGGCGGCGGTGCCGCAGCGCACGGTGACGCTGCCGCCTGCCGGCGTATACGCGAGCGCGTTGTCGATCAGGTTGGCGAGCAGTTCGCGCAGCAGCCAGTCGCTCGCCTGTACGCGCGCGGACTCGGCCTCGAGGCCCAGATCGATGCGCGCGGCGAGCGCGCGATCGAAGTGCGCGGCGACGCCGTCCTTGGCGAGATCGGCAAGATCGAGCTCGCGGAAATCGCCGGCCGGGTTCGCCGAAGGTTCCGCGCGCGCGAGCGCGAGCAACTGGTTGGCCGTGTGTCCGAGCCGCTGCATGCCTGCATGCAACCGCGCGACGCGCTCGCGCAGGGCGGGATCGGCGCTGCCCTGCTGGGCGATTTCGTTCGACAGCAATTCGAGCTGCGCCTGCAGGCCGGCCAGCGGCGTGCGCAGCTGATGCGCGGCATTGGCGAGAAAGCGGTGCTGTGCGCTCGCCGCTTCGGCGACGGTCGCGAACAGGCGGTTGAGCGCCTGGGTCAGCGGCCGCACTTCGCCCGGCACCTGGGATTCGTCGAGCGCGGCGAGGTCGCGCGCGGAGCGGCGTGCGATCTGTTCGCGCAGCGCGAGCAGCGGGCGCAGTCCCACGCGCACGCCGATCCAGACCAGCAGCAAGGTGCCGAGCAGTTGCGCCAGGTCGCTGGCGACGATGAAGGTGAGCATGCTGCGCAGCGTTTCGCGGCGCTTGTTCGTGGTCTCGGCTACGCTGATCGCGATGGTGCCGCTCGCGTTCGTCAGACGATAGGTCGCCACGCGCACCGGCGCGTCGCGGTAGTGCGCATCGGCGAACGACGGGTTGTCGCGGCCTGCCGGCGCCACCGGAAGGCCTGAGTCGCCGGCGACGAAATTGCCGTCGGTGTCGAGCACGAGGTAGTAGATTTCGTCGTGGTTGTCGGCGCGCAGCACCGCGATGGCCTGGTCGGACAGTTCGGACTTCACCTTGCCGTCGCTGCCGATATTGAGGTGCGCGGCGACCGCGACGATCGAGCTGGCCAGCACCTGGTCGTAGGCGGCGTGGATCGGCGCGGCCGTCGAGTAGTAGTCGATCAGCACGCCGCCGGTGAGCAGCAGCGCGAGCGGCGCCGTCAGCAGCAGCAGCAGGCGGCGGCGGATCGAGGGAATGCGCGGCGCGGCATCCATCGCGTTCAGTTTTCGTCGAGGCGGTAGCCGAGTCCGCGCGCGGTGCGGATCGACACCGCCTCGCCGAGCTTGCCGCGCAGGCGCGAGACGTAAACCTCGACCGCGTTCGTGGTGATGTCGTCGTTCCAGCTCGACACCGCCTGCTGCAGGCGTTCCTTGCGCACGACCTGGCCCGCGTGCAGGGCGAGGCATTCGAGCACGGCCCATTCGCGCGGGGTCAGGTCGAGCGGCTCGTCGCCGACGCGTGCCTCGCGTCGCGGCAGGTCCAGATGCAGGCCGCCGACGACGACCTGCGGGTTGCCTTCCGCCTTGCTGCGCCGGATCAGCGCGCGGCAGCGCGCGGCCAGCTCGGGCATCGCGAACGGCTTGACCAGGTAGTCGTCGCCGCCGATGTCGAGCGCATTGACGCGGTCGGCGAGGCCGTCGCGCGCGGTGACCACCAGCACCGGCACCGCATGGCCGGCGCGGCGCACCCGGCGCACGAATTCGAACCCGTCCATGCCCGGCAGGCCGAGATCGACGAGGAGCAGGTCGAACGCCTCGCGCTGCATCGCCGCCTCGGCGCGTTCCGCGCGGTCGACGCGATCGACCGCGAAGCCGCTCTGGGTCAGGCCGCGCAGCATCGCGTCGGCCACCAGGGCGTCGTCTTCCACCACGAGTATGCGCATGGATTTCCGCCTGCGGCGTCCGCGTGACTGTGTGCGCCAGCATACACGCAGTGCAGTGCAGGAATTCCTAAACCCGCGCTCGACGGTTCACGAATTGAGCAGGAATGGATGCGGGCGGCGCCGGTATGCACGCCAACCGCGCAGGCCGAGCCATGCGCACAGGGCGAACAGGCTCAACCACGCGCCGAGCACGCAGCGTGCCGCGATCGTAAAACGGAATCCGTGCTCGCCGGATTGCAGGAAAGCCGGCGTCATGCTCGCCAACATGAGCGCCGCGATGCAAAGTACTCCCACACCGAACGCGGGCAACTCGCGCCCGCCTGCGATGCTCAAGCCAAGCGTCATGCCAAGCGCCGCGGTGCCGAGGAAAGCCAGGCTGATCGAGGCGAACAGCGCGGTACTGACGAAATGCGCGAGAGCCAATCCCACGAAAACCGCATAGAGCAGGGTCAATGCGACAAGCGCCGGGCCAAAACTTGCGGTCAGCAGATTGCGCTTGGCCTTGCGCACGCCCAAACCCGGCAATACGGCGAGCAAGGCGATTTCTCCCGAGGCGCCGTTGAACAACCGATACAGGCGCGCGCACGCGATCGCGGCGATCATCGCCGGCCACAGCGTGGCGACGATCGCGATCACCAGCACCCCTGGCAGCAGCGCGAGCGCCGCATAGGCGAGGCGCATGGGCGCGCTCGTCGGCGCGAATACGCCGCCGAGCCAGACCCGCAAGGCCGTGATCGGCGTGGCGGGCCCGGCGCGATCGATATTTATCCGACTGGCCATGGCGTCGTTCCCGGCGGCGAAAAACAGGTTGCTGTCGAAATTTTTCCAGCCGGCGCCCATGCCGACCTGGCCGCGCATCCGCGGCACCATCGGCATGCTCCAGTCGCCGAAGGAATCGGGCCGGGCGTTCAGCAACACATGCCACCGCCACGCGGCAACGGCGGCAAATGCGCAGGCCATGCCCCAACCGACCACGGCGAAGGCCGGATCGTTGAAACCGGGAATTTTTCCAGACGCATCCAGATACTGCATGAACATTGGCAGAAACCCGAAGATCACGCCGAGGACGCGCGGCAGCAGTTGGAACAGCAATGCCCCGGTCACGCAAAGCGTGAAAAATGCGCTGGTGCGGACGAAATCCACGTGAGCGATCCAGGCCAACGCCAGCACCGGCAGAATGGCCGAAAGCAGATATTGCAAAGCCAGGCTGGCGAAGATGGCCCGATCCGTTTCGGGAACCTTGAGCAGGCGCAGATCGCGTTGCAGCAACACGGCACGGACGCCGACGAAGCACCACCAGAAAACCATTCCGAACGCGTACGTGGTCATTACCGCAATGCCCGTGTTCGGCTTCATGAGCCATAAAAGTGCAAGCAGCGTCATCAGTGCCCATGACGCCGCGATGAAGCGGCGCTGTCCCCAATCGAGCGTCGCCCCGCCGGTTTTCCATACGATGACGAGATTCATCCGGCGATCTCCACGAACAGGTCTTCGAGGCCGAGCAGGTCGAGGCGCGCGCCGCTTTCGCGTGCGGTGGCGGGCCAGTCGCAATCGGCGCCGCGTTCGATCACGAGGGAGACGCCGCCGTCGTTCAACCGGCGCCGATGGATTTCGCCGGCGAACGGCCCCTGCGATGCGAGGCTCGCGGGCAGGATCAGGCGCGCGTAGCGTTCCTTGAGATCGTCGATCGGCACGTGCAACAACAGGCGCCCCTCATGCAGGAAAGCGATATGCGTGGCGACGCGTTCGAGGTCGGAGACGATGTGGGTGGAGAACAGCACCGCGCCTTCGTTGTCGGCGTCGCGCAACGCGAGTTCGCGCAACAGGTCGCGACGCGCAACCGGATCGAGCGCCGCAGCCGGTTCGTCGAGCACGAGCAGTTGCGGCTGCGAGGCAATCGCGCGGATCAGTTCCACACGCTGCCGCTCGCCCGGAGAAAGCTTGGCAAGTACCTGATTGCGCGGCAGCCACCAGCGCTCCAGCATCGAACGGACGTAACCCTTGTCCCAGCGCGGATAGAATCGGCCGACGAAATCGAACATCTGGTCGACACGCATCCAGGCCAGCGCATCGGGTTGTTGGGGAACGTAGCCGATCTGCGCCTTGACCGCCTCGCTCAGCGCGAACGCGGGCTCGCCGAATACGCTCGCCTCGCCCGCGTCGACCTCGATCAGGCCGAGCAGCGCGCGGATCAACGTGGACTTGCCGGCACCGTTGCGGCCGATCAGGCCGAGCACGCTGCCGGGCCCGAGTTCCAGGCTGACGTCGCGCAGCACGGTTTTCCAGCCATACGACTTGGACAAGCCGCGCGCGCGCAGCGGGACGGCTTGATCGTTCGAAACGTGCACCTGCGATGCGTTTGCGGATGTTTCCATGACGGTATCCCTCGTGGCGGCAGGGGTGGCGTTCATTCCTCGTTCTCCAGCAGTTCGCCGAGCCGGCGCAGCACCGGTTCGGAGGAAAGTTCGAGCTCGCGCGCCTGGCGCGCGATATCGCGCAGATGCGGTTCGATCAGTTGTAGGCGTTTGTCCTCGGACTGCGCGCGGCGATGCGCGGCCGCGACCGCCATGCCCTTGCCGCGCAGGCGCGCGAGCGCGCCTTCGGCTTCGAGCAGGCAGTAGGCGCGCGAGACGGTCATCGGGTTGATCGCGTGGAAGCCCGCGACCTCGCGCACCGAAGGCAACGTGTCGCCCGGCCTGAGCTGCCCGCTCGCGATCATGCGGCGCAACTGGCCGACGATCTGGCGATAGATCGGCTCGGGTGCGGCGGCCCGGATCAAGAACAGCGAAGCGTCCATGTGTATTACTATATCAATACACTTGCATGCCGGCAATCATATTGAACGAACAGCGGTCTTCGGCCTCGAGTTCCGCGATACGCAGCGTCGCCGAGGCATCGCCCTTTCCTAAACATCGCCAGGCCCTACAATATGCAGCGATTCTGAAGATACTGCCCTCGTGAAAGAACAACTCCGTACCTTGATCGGGCAGGCGCTGGAGCGCCTGCGCAGCGCCGGCACGTTGCCGGCCGATGCCAGCGCCGCCTTCGTCGTCGAACGCACCAAGAGCCGCGAGCATGGCGATTTCGCCACGAATGCGGCGATGGCGCTGGCCAAGCCGGCACGCACGAACCCGCGCGCGCTGGCACAGGCGCTCTCGGCCGCGTTACCGCAAAATATACTTTTACAGAAAGTGGAAATCGCCGGCCCCGGGTTCATCAATTTTTTCCTGAGCCCTGCCGCGTACCACGAAGAAACGCGGCGCGTGCTCGGCGACGGCGCACGGTACGGTCGCAACACCACGGCGGCCGGACGCAAGACCCAGGTCGAGTTCGTCTCGGCCAATCCGACCGGCCCGCTGCACATCGGCCACGGCCGCGCCGCGGCGGTCGGCGACTGCCTCGCCCGCGTGCTCGCCGCGAGCGGCGCCGAGGTGACGCGCGAGTTCTACTACAACGACGCCGGCGCGCAGATCGACAACCTCGCCAAATCGGTGCAGGCGCGCGCGAAGGGCGCAACCCCGGACGACGCCGGCTGGCCGGCCGACGGTTATCGCGGCGCTTACATCGTCGACGTCGCACAGGCCTACCTGCGCGGCGATGCGGTCGAGTTCGAGGACCATGTCGTCGTCGGCGCAAGTAACGCCGACGACCTCGACGCGATCCGCCGCTTCGCGGTCGCCTATCTGCGCAATGAGCAGAACGCGGACCTGGCCGCGTTCGGCGTGAAGTTCGACGTCTACTTCCTCGAATCCTCGCTTTACACCGACGGCAAGGTCGAGGAAACCGTGCGCGAACTCGTCGCCCACGGCCACACCTACGAGGAAGGCGGCGCGCTATGGCTGCGCACGACCGACTTCGGCGACGACAAGGACCGCGTCATGCGCAAGTCCGACGGCACCTACACGTATTTCCTGCCCGACGTCGCCTATCACATGTCGAAATGGCAGCGCGGCTACCATCGCGCGATCACCGAACTCGGCGCCGATCACCACGGCTCGCTCGCGCGCGTGAAGGCCGGCCTGCAGGCGCTGGACATGGGCATTCCCGGGGACTACCCGGAATACGTGCTGCATCAGATGGTCACCGTGATGCGCAGCGGCGAGGAAGTGAAGATCTCCAAGCGCGCCGGCAGCTACGTCACCCTGCGCGACCTGATCGACGAGGTCGGCCGCGACGCGACGCGGTTCTTCCTGATCGCGCGCAAGTCCGATTCGCAGATGGTGTTCGACATCGACCTCGCGCGCTCGCAGTCGAACGACAATCCGGTCTACTACATCCAGTACGCCCATGCGCGCGTCTGCAGCGTGCTGCGCCAGCTCGGCGAGCGCGGGCTGGAATGGAATCGCGACAACGGATCGGCGCAGCTCGCGCGACTCGACAGCGAGCACGAAAGCGCGCTGATGGTCGAGATTTCGCGTTATCCCGAAGTCGTCGAGGCGGCGGCGGACAATCTCGAACCGCACCTGATCGCCACCTACCTGCGCGAGCTTGCCTACGCGCTGCACACCGATTACAACGCGCACCAGTTCCTCGTCGCCGACGCGGACCTGCGGGATGCGCGCATCGCGCTCGCGGTCGCCGCGCGCCAGGTGCTTGCGAACGGATTGGATTTGTTGGGCGTTTCCGCCCCGGAGCAGATGTGATGGCAAAACGGAATTCGCAGGCTTCCCGCAACGGCGACCGCCGGCAGACGCCGGCCTGGGCGATGGTGTTGCTCGGCGTCGTTCTCGGCGTGGTCGGCTCGGCGCTCGTGCTCTACGGGGGCAAGATTCCGACGCTGCGCGGCGGCAAGAATCTGCCGCAGCCCAATCCCGAAGCCGTCGCGCCGAAGGAATCGGAAAAGTCGCTCGCCGAGGAGGCGGCCAAACCGCCGCCCGCGCCACCCAAGAGCAACTACGATTTCTATACCGCGCTGCCGGAAAAGGAAGTCGTGATTCCCGACGCCGAACTCTCGGCCAAGGCCAAGGCCGAGCAGCAGCGCGCGAAGCAACAGGCGCAGACGAATGCGGAGAATCCGGCGGCACCGACTACGACAACGCCGTCATCGGGCGGCGGCCGCTACATGCTGCAAGTCACCGCGACAAGCGACGCCGCCGCGGCCGAGGCGCTGAAGGCCAAACTCGCGATGCTCGGCTTCAGCGCCAAGGTTTACACGAGCAACGTCGACGGCAAGACTCTGCATCGCGTGCGCCTCGGGCCGTTCGCGACCGCGAGCGAAACCGAATTGTCCAAGCGCGCGCTGGCCGAGAACAGCATCAATGCGATTCCGGTCAAGGAAGCGAACTGATCGCTTTCCGCTTCTCCCATCGGGAGAAGAGTAGGACATTTTGGCAACCTCGATCCGAACCCGGACCCTCACCCTCCCTTTGGGCACCCTCTCCCGACGGGAAAGGGGAAAGAATTCATCCGACGGCAAGCTTGAACGCCGCGCGCGCAGCTTCGAGCGTATCGGCGATGTCCTGTTCGCTGTGCGCGGTCGAAATGAACCCGGCCTCGAACGCCGAGGGGGCAAGGTAGACGCCGCGCTCGAGCATCGCGTGGAAGAAGCGGTTGAACGCGGCGACGTCGCAGGCCGTGGCCTGGGTATACGTTTCCACTTTTTCCGCGCTGAAGAACAGGCCGAACATGCCGCAGACGCGGTTGACGCTGAACGGCACGCCGGCCTCGATCGCCATTGCGAGCAGGCCGTCGGTGAGCAGATTCGTCTTGCGTTCGAGCTCGGCGTAGAAGCCGGGCGCCTGGATCACTTCGAGCATGGCCAGGCCCGCGGCCATCGCGATCGGGTTGCCCGACAGCGTGCCGGCCTGATAGACGGGCCCGGCCGGCGCGATCTTCTCCATGATCTCGCGCCGGCCGCCGTAGGCGCCGACCGGCATGCCGCCGCCGATGATCTTGCCGAACGTGGTCAGGTCCGGGGTGACGCCGTACAGCGCCTGCGCGCCGCCGAGCGCGACGCGAAAGCCGGTCATCACCTCGTCGACGATCAGCAGCGCGCCGTACTGCGTGCACAGCTCGCGCAGGCCCTGCAGATAACCGGGGCGCGGCGGAATGCAGTTCATGTTGCCGGCGACCGGCTCGATGACGAGGCCGGCGATCTGTTCGCCGACCTGGGCGAACAGCGCCTCGGCCGCGTCGAGATCGTTGTACGGCAGGGTCAGGGTGAGATCGGCCAGCGCCTTCGGCACGCCGGGCGAGGTCGGCACGCCCAGGGTCAGCGCGCCCGAACCGGCCTTCACCAGGAACGAGTCGGCATGGCCGTGGTAGCAACCCTCGAACTTGACGATCCTGTCGCGCCCGGTCGCGCCGCGCGCGAGGCGGATCGCCGACATCGTCGCCTCGGTGCCGGAATTGACCATGCGCAGCACTTCGACCGAAGGCACGAGGCGCGTGATCTCCTCGGCCATGCGCACTTCCATCGGGCACGGCGTGCCGAACGACAGGCCCGCGCGCGCGGCCTCGACCACGGCGGTGCGCACCTTCGGATGGTTGTGGCCGGCGACCATCGGCCCCCACGAGCCGACGTAGTCGATGTAGCGCTTGCCTTCGACGTCCCACAGATACGCGCCGTCGGCGTGATCGGTGAAGAACGGCTCGCCGCCGACCGACTTGAACGCGCGTACCGGCGAGTTGACGCCGCCGGGCATCAGGGGTTTCGCGCGCTGGAACCACTCGTGATTCGTGATCATGTTTTCCACTTTTTCAACTTTTATACAGGGCCGCATAGCGGCGCGCGGCGGCTTCGGGATCGGCCTGCGCGAACACGCCGGAAATCGCCGCGAGGAAATCGGCGCCGGCCTCGACCAGCGGCGGAGCATTGTCGGGTGTGATGCCGCCGATTGCCACCCGCGGCAGGCCCAGCGGTTTCGCTTCGCGCAGCAGGTTCGGCGCGGCGCGGCGCGCGTTCGGCTTGGTCGGAGACGGGAAGAACGCGCCGAACGCGAGGTAGTCCGCGCCGGCCGCGGCCATTTGCCGCGCGCGCGCGATCGAGTCGTAGCAGGATGCGCCAATGATCGCATCGGCGCCGAGGCGCGCGCGCGCCGAGGCGATGTCGCCGTCGCTCTCGCCGAGGTGCACGCCGTCGGCACCCGAAACGCGCGCAAGCTCGACGTCGTCGTTGACGATGAACGGCACTTCGAAACGCGCGCACAATTCCTTCAACGCGCGTGCTTCGCGTGCGCGACGCGCGGCATCGCCGGTCTTGTCGCGATATTGCAGCAGCACGGCGCCGCCGCGCAGGGCGGCTTCGGCGGCGGCGAGGAGATCGGGGCGCGGGCCGTCGCTGATCGCGTAGAGGCCGCGCCGGGTCAGACGTGGATGCATGCGCGCCAGTGTAACGGTAGAATCGACGGGATTCCGAAGGCGGCGAGCAAAGCCGTTTCCGTTCCCGATTTCCATCAAGTTGCCGATGAACGCCGTACCGCAAACCGACGACACCCCCTTCCGCAAATTCATGTGCGTGGTCTGCGGCTGGATCTATGACGAGGCGCAGGGCTGGCCCGACGACGGCATCGAGCCCGGCACGCGCTGGGAAGACATTCCGGAAACCTGGACCTGTCCGGACTGCGGCGTGACCAAGTCGGACTTCGAGATGATGGAAATCTGATGCTTCTGCTTTCCTTCTCGCGATGGGAAAAGGAAAGCAGCGTCAGTTCAATCTTGGCAAATCCGTGCCGATCTCGGTGACCTGCAGCGCGACCGCATCGGCGTCGTCGGCCTGCGGCATCAGCGCGAGATAGCGGCGCAGGTCTTCGCTGGCCGCGCGCAGGTGGCCGAGCTTGAGATAGAACTGACCGCGGTCGCGATACTCGGACGGCTGGTGCGAATCGAGCGTGAGCAGGCGATCGCAGCAGCGCAGCGCCTTGTCCCACTGCTCGCGCTCGGCGTAGACGCCTTTCAGGTTGCGCAGCATGCGCGTGAGGATCGCGCGATGACTCGCAGGCTCGAGCATGCGCGCGAGGCGCGCGTCGTCGATGTCGTGCGTGTCGAGATGGGTGCGGGCGCGGCGGCGCAGCTCGGCCGCGTCGAGCGAGCGGCCCTTCTGGAACGGATCGAGCACGACGATGCCCTCGTCGAGCGGCAGGCGCACGAGAAAATGGCCCGGGAACGACACGCCCTCGAGCGGCACGTCGAGCCGGCGCGCAAGCTCGATCTGCACGACCGCAAGCGAAATCGGATTGCCGAGGCGGCGGTCGAGCACGTCGTTGAGGTAGCTGTTGCGCGGATCGTAGTAGTCCTGCTCGTCGCCGGAAAAACCGAGCTCTTCGAACAGGAAATCGTTCAGGGTGCGCAACTGGGCGGCCGCCGCCGCGGTCGGATCGAGAATCTTGCGCAGGCGCTTGCCGTAGTCCTGCAGTTGCGATTCGTATTCGACCGGGGCGAGCTGCGGGTATTCATCCTTGGCGATCAGGAGCGCCGAGGAGAACAGCGGGATGTCCTCGTCCTTGGCGCCGCGCAAGGTGGTCCAGGAATTGTCCCTTTGCATGTTTTTGTTCTCCGGGGCAGGAGTTTGCCTGATAGTACTCGAAACGAATTGAATTTGTGCTAATCGCCATACAATTGCCAGAAGGCGGCCACGCGCAATCCATGCAGTCCTGCTTCACTACGCTGGCAGATAAGGCTGCCCCGGGACATTTGCAATGCGCCGATTCGTGCCGATGAGCGACGATCTTCTCTACCGCGCGGGCGGGCCGCCCGGCAGGCTAGTGCCCTATCGCGCGGGGCTGGACTGCTGGCATGCGCTGGGTGCGGACGGCGTTTATCGATTCGAGGAAGAGGCGCCGGGCGAATCCGCCGCACTGCTGGCGCGCGCGGCGGCCGAAGCCGCCAACGATGCGCCGCTTACTTCGGCGTCGCTGGCGCGACAAGCCTGATCTCGAAAACGTTCGGCCAGTACTTGCCGGTGACGAAGAGGCGATCGCCCTTCGCGTCCCAGGCGATGCCGTTGAGCACGTCGACGCGATCGAAGTCGCGATCGGCGTGCGAGAGCAGTCCCGACAGATCGATCCATGCGGTGACGTTGCCGGTCTTCGGATCGATGCGCGCGAGGCGGTTCGTTTGCCAGAGGTTGGCGTAGATCTGGCCCTTGATCCATTCGAGCTCGTTCAACTGATCGACCGGCTGCCCTTGCGCGGTGACGTGGATCGCGCCGGTCTGCTTCAGCGTCGCGGGATCGAGCAGGCGGATCGTCGAGCTGCCGTCGCTGAGCAGCAGGTTCCTGTCGTTGTGCGTCATGCCCCAGCCTTCGCCGGGGTAGGAAAATTCCTTTTCGACCTTGTTCAAATCGTTGATGTCGAGGACGAAACCGGTCTGCGATTTCCAGGTCACCGCGATCAGCCTGTCCTTCCAATCGACGATGCCTTCGCCGAAGTAGGCGCGCGGCAGATCGTGCTGCTGCACGACGAGGCCGCTTTTCAACTCCACCTTGCGGATCGACGAGGCGCCGTTCATGCCGGTGCTCTCGTAGAGATAGCCGTCGCGGAAGAACAGGCCTTCGGTGAATGCGGCGCGGTCGTGCGGATAGGCGTGAACGATTTCGTAGGAATAGACCGGAATCTCCGCGGATAGCGCGGCCGTGGCCAGCGGGACCGGGAATGCGGATATCAATGCAAGGAGATACCTGTTCACGGCATTGCTTCGCCGCCGATCAGCACGACGTCGGCGCGGCGCCGCGCGAACAGGCCGACGCAGACCACGCCGGCGATCTGGTTCAGTTCGGCTTCGAGCGCGGGCGGATCGACGATGCGCAAGCCGTGCACGTCGAGGATCACGTTGCCGTTGTCGGTGACGACGCCGTCGCGCCACACCGGCTGACCGCCGCGCTTGACGATTTCGCGCGCGACGTAGCTGCGCGCCATCGGGATCACCTCGACCGGCAGAGGAAACTTGCCGAGCACGTCGACGCGCTTGCTCGCGTCGATCATGCAGACGAATTTCTTCGATGAGGCCGCGACGATCTTCTCGCGCGTCAGCGCCGCGCCGCCGCCCTTGATCAGGTTCTTGCGCGGATCGCACTCGTCGGCGCCGTCGATGTACACGCCCAGTTCGCCTGCGCTGTTGAGATCGACCACGTCGATGCCGAGCGCCTTCAGCGCCGCGGTCGATTTTTCCGAACTCGACACGGCCGCCTTGATGCGATCGCGAATCTTGCCGAGTTCGTCGATGAAATGCGCGACGGTCGAACCCGTGCCGACGCCGACGATGCTGCCGTCCTCGACATATTTGATCGCGGCCTGCGCAGCGAGGCGTTTCTGTTGTTCCTGCGGCGTCATCGTCATTCCAGAGACAAGATGAAATCCCGCTGCGCCTGGGTCACCGGCAGCACGGACAGGCGGTTGCCGCGCTGGACGAGGGCGAAGCCGTTCAGTTCGGGCCGGTCCTTCAACTCGGTCAGCGCGATCGTGCGTTTGAGCTTGCGCTTGAACTTGACGTCGACGAGCGACCAACGCGGATCGGCGTGCGAGGACTTGGCATCGAAGTAGTCGCTCTTCGGATCGAACTGGGTCGGATCCGCGTGCGCCTCGGTCGCGACCGTCGCGATGCCGACCACGCCGGGCACTTCGCAACTGGAGTGGTAGAACAGCACCTCATCGCCCTTGCGCATCGCGCGCATGTGGTTGCGCGCCTGATAGTTGCGCACACCGCTCCACGGCTCGGTTTTGCGCGTCTTCAAATCGTCGATCGAAAACTCGTCCGGTTCGGATTTCATCAGCCAGCAGTTCATGGACGGCTCTCCAGGGGCGTGCAATCGATCAGTTCGTTTTCCGTCGCGATGAAGTCGAGCGCGACGTCCCAGTCTCGCGCGGGCAGCGTCGCGACTTCCTGAAAAGCGTAGCCGATTCCGACCAGCAGCGGTTGCGCCGGCCGCGGCACGTCGCGCAGGAACGCGAAGCTGCGGTCGTACCAGCCGCCGCCCATGCCGATACGCCGGCCGGAACGGTCGAACGCGGTCAACGGCAGGAGCACGAGATCGATGTCGTCCGGCGCCAGCAAGTCGGCCGCGGCGCATTCGGGCTCGGGAATGCCGTAACGATTGGGCTTGAGGTTCGCGCCCGGTTTCAGCAGCGCGAAACGCAGGCGACGATCCTTGCCGACGATCGGCAGGCAGTATTGCTGCCCACGCGCATTGAGCCGCGCGACCGCCGCATGCAACGGCATTTCGCCGCCGACGGCCCAATAGCCCGCGATGCGTTGGTCGACGTGGAATTCCGGAAGCGCATCGAGGCTGATCGCAACGCCGTTGGCCGCAGCGACACGTTCAGCGGCGCTCAAACCAGCGCGGCGTGTGCGCATTTGCGTGCGGAGGGCAACCGGATCGGGGAGCATGGCGAGACGGAGCAGTGTTGCCGTCATTCCCGCTTTCGCGGGAATGACGGCTGAATAAAGCCAGTTCAACGGAAGATGTTGTTGGAAGTGCGGCCAGGGATGGCCGCTTTTTGACTTTCGCGTTCACGGACGAACGCAATAATAAACGCCCTCCGCGATGCCGATGCACATCAAACGACCTTGATCCGAAGATCAGGTGGGAGGGCTCGCTGGTCGTCAGGCTTTCCGCGCACGGCGGACATGCTCACGGACTTTCGCACCGCCATCCCGGGGTCGTTTATAGGACCAAGGCGATATGTTTGGATGCGCTGTCGCACACCGCAGGGGACGCGCGCCTATTTTACGTGCGCCGCCAACGCCGTGTCGAGCTTGCCGCGCAGCTTTTGCAATTGCTGCGCCAAGCTGCCGCCGTCGATGTCGGCGCGCTGTTTCGATTGCATCAGCTCGTGCGCGATATTGAGTGCGGCCATCACCGCGATGCGATCCAGACCCTGCGTGCGCGTATTGCCGCGCACCTCTCGCATCTTGCCGTCGAGGTAGGCCGCGGCGGCAATCAGGCCGGGACGCTCCTCCGGCGTGCAGGCGACGAGAAACTCGCGGTCGAGGATGCTGACCGCGACGGGCGTCGCCTCGCTCATGCGTTGCTCTCCAGCGAACGCAGGCGCACGATCATCGCTTCGACGCGCGAACGCGCCTGCTCGTTCTTCGCCAGCAGGTTCGAACGCTCGACGCTGAGTTGTTCCTGGCTCGCGCGCAGGCTGCGATTCTCTTCGCTGAGGCGATGCACGAGTTCGATCAGGCGATCCAGCCGACCGCTGATCTCGGCGAACTCGTTGACGAGGTTGGGCGATTCGGGCATGCCGGCACTATATGCAAGCGGCCGAACACGGTCAACGCGCCGCGAAGCGCGGCCGGACAGCCGTTGCGGACTGCTACAATGCGCGCGTTTCCCGGCGATGCGGACGCGTGCCGCCGTGCACGAACGCGGGGGCCCGGGACCGAAAAGCCGGGCCACCGCCCTTCTTCCTGCCGTACCGCTGTTCATTCGCCCCTCGGCCCTCACCCATGATCGAACCGAAGGAATACGCCCGCCGCCGCAAACAGCTCATGCGCATCGTCGGCGACGACGCAATCTGCATCGTGCCGGCCGCGCCCGAGCGCGTGCGCAACAACGACTCACATTACCCGTACCGGCAGGACAGCGATTTCCAGTACCTGACCGGCTTCGGCGAGCCCGAGGCCGTGCTCGCGCTGATCCCGGGCCGCGAGCACGGCGAGCAGATCCTGTTCTGCCGCGAGCGCGACGCCGAGCGCGAAGCCTGGGACGGCGCGCGCGCCGGCACCGAAGGCGCGGTCGAACGCTACGGCATGGACGACGCGTTCCCGATCGGCGACATCGACGACATCCTGCCCGGCATGATCGAGGGCCGCTCGCGCGTCTACTACCACTTCGGCCGCGACGTCGAGTTCGACACCAAGCTGATCGGCTGGGTCAACCGCGTGCGCGAACAGATCCGCCGCGGCGCGCGCGCGCCGCACGAGTTCGTCGCGCTCGGCCACATCCTGCACGACCTGCGCCTGTACAAGACGCGCGCCGAACTGCGCGTAATGGCGCGCTGCGCGAAGATCGCCGCCGCGGCGCATCTGCGCGCGATGCGTGCCGTGCGACCCGGCATGAACGAGCACGAGGTCGAAGCGGAACTGCTGCACGCATTCCGCAAGCACGGTGCGGTGCCGAGCTACGAACCCATCGTCGCCGGCGGCGCGAACGGCTGCGTGCTGCACTATCGCGCGAACAATGCGCCGCTCAAGGACGGCGACCTGCTGCTGATCGATGCGGGCGCGGAGCTCGACTGCTACGCCTCCGACATCACGCGCACGTTTCCGGTCAACGGCCGGTTCACGCCGGCGCAGCGTGTGCTCTACGACATCGTGCTCGCCGCGCAACGCGCGGCGATCGCCGAGGTACGGCCCGGCAGGCCGTTCATCGCCTACCACGACGCGGCGGTGCGCACGATCACCGCGGGCCTCGTGAAACTCGGCCTGCTCAAGGGCGGCGTGCAGAAGAACCTCGACGAGGGTTCGTATCGCCGCTTCTACATGCACAAGACCGGCCACTGGCTCGGCCTCGACGTGCACGACGTCGGCGACTACCGCGTCGACGGCGAATACCGCGAACTCGAACCCGGCATGGTCGTCACGGTCGAGCCGGGCATCTACATTGCGCCAGACGCGAAAGGCGTGGATGCGAAATGGCGCGGCATCGGCATCCGCATCGAGGACGACGTGGTCGTCACGCGCGGCGCGCCGGAAATCCTCACCTCGGTCGTGCCGAACGATGCGGACGAGATCGAGGCGTTGATGGCCAAGGCGCGATGATTTTTCTCTGCTCGTCATTCCGGCAGGGAATGCCGGAATCGAGACGGCATGGATGCCGAATACGGTAGGCTTGCTTGACACATTTTCTCTACTTTTGGAATTTTTATGACCACTCCGCAGACATACCTCGAACCCACACAAGAATCAGGTCGCGAGTTCTTCACTCGCGGCATTTCGGGTAGCGTGGTCATGCTCAATTTAATGCGCTTTCGCTCAGTTGCAGACTATTCAGCCAATCCTTCGCTTGCGCCAGCTTCGCCAATCTCCGGTGAGGCTGCCTACCGTTTTTATATGGAGCATACGCTTCCATTCTTAGAGGCTTCTGGAGGCGAGGTTTTGTTCTATGGCAAAGGCGGGCCGTTCTTGGTTGGCCCAAACAGCGAGCGTTGGGACGCAGCCATGCTTGTTCGCCAATCAAGCGTTGCATCGTTTCTTGAGTTTGCCTCAAACCAAGATTACTTGTCAGGCATTGGGCATCGTCTTGCGGCACTGAAAGATTCACGCCTGCTCCCGCTTGTTCAAGAGCAAGCCTAACTATTCAAGCCAACGTCACTTCGCGGCGCGGCTTAATTCAGGCGATATCCTGCAAATATCGTGAACACGGGTCGTCATTGCTTTGCCGAATATCGCCATCCCTGGTGCCTGGATTCCGGCATTCCCTGCCGGAATGACGTCGCGATTGTCCGGCTCGCCGCCGGATTCTTCTTGCTCCTTCTGTTTTTCTTCCACCCCTCTGCCGAAGCAGGCACTGTTCCGGTCCACTACGGCCTGTTCGGCGACGTCCACGTCGCCGCGCCTGCCGACGAAGCCAAACGTACCGTCGTCTTCGTTTCCGACAAGGAAGGCTGGAACGCCCGCTCCGAAGCGCTCGCGACCGCGCTCGCCGACGACGGCGCGCTGGTTTTCGGCATCGATTACCCGGTCTACGAAAAGGCAATGGAGTCGATCAGGAACGACGCTTGCCATTTCCCGTCCGCGCACATCCAGGAGATGAGCGACTGGATGCAAAAAAATCAAAAAGTGAAGAATTTCACTTATCCACTCCTGGTCGGCGATGGCGCGGGCGCGGCATTCGCCTACGCGGTCGATGCGCAGGCGCCGAAAGGCACGTTCGGCGGCCTCGTCACGCTCGGCTGGGATTTTTCCCCGCGCTTCCCGAAGCCGATCTGCAAGGGCGATGCCGGCGAAATGTCCGTTGCCGACGACAGCCGGTTCCGCATCGCGCCGGTGAAAGCGCTGCCGAACCGCTGGCTGCCTCTGCCATTTGCCATCGGCGCGCGCGTGGACGGCGCGCTGTCGTCGTGGCGGGCATTGTGGAATTTCCTGCCGCTGCCGCCGTCGTGGCGCGGCCATCCGCGTGCGGACACGGGCGACGAATTGAACCGTGCCGTCGCCCGGCTGACCGCGCCGGCGAGCGTCGCCAAGCCACTGCCGGGCGACGTCGCCGACCTGCCGCTGGTCGAAGTGCCCGCGCAGGGCGCGTTCGCCGAACGCATCGCGATCATCCTCACCGGCGACGGCGGCTGGGCGGGTCTGGACATCGCCGTGGCCGACCAATTGAGCAAACGCGGCATCGTCGTGGTCGGCCTCAACACGCTGAAATTCTTCTGGCAGACACGCACGCCGGCCGCGGCCGCCGACGCGGTCACGCGCATCGTCGGCCATTACGGCAGCGAACATCCGAATGCGGATTTCGTCGTCATCGGCTACTCGTTCGGCGCCAGCCTCGCACCGGTCGTCGTCAACCGCCTGCCCGATGCGGCGCGCGCGCGCATCGCTGCCCAGGTGCTGATCTCGCCCGACGACGAAGCCGTGTTCGAAATCCACGTCGGCGACTGGTTCGGCTCCACCCACCACGACGGCGCGATTCCGATCGGCCCCGAAATCGCGCAGTCGAAAGTCCCCGTGATCTGCGTCCACGGTACCGACGAAGGCGCCGACAGCTTCTGCGCGACGCTGGCCGGTAAGCCGAACGTCAGCGACGTTTCGCTGCCGGGCGGCCACCACTACGATGGCGACTACGACGCGCTCTGCGCGCGCATCGCGGCAAGCCTGTCGGCGCTTGGGAAGGGCGAACATTAACGAATGTTTGACATCGCCCGTCTCGCGAGGCCGCCTCCGGCCCCGCAAATTGCGGGTGGCTCGAATGCAAACGCCGCGAAACGGCTTCGCCACCCATCTGTGCAGCGCACGCTCGTCCGGCTAGAATCGAACCCGATCCATTGTGGGCGGAAGTCGGCACGGCGCAGGAACGGCCTGAAAAACTCCATCGCGGATTTTTCGCAAACGCTGGCGCTTGCTGCACGAAAGGGTGATGCACCGTATATTTTCGATTTGCTCGAGGAGGCTAGCCATGCGAATTCTTCTTGCCACCACCGTTCTCTCCGCGGCACTGCTCGCCGCCTGCGGCTCGTCCGCACCGCCACCGCCGCCCGCACCCGTGGTCGCGCCGATCCCGAGCGCGGTCAGCGGCACGATCAGCCTGATCGAGGCGCGCGACCTCAGCGACGCGGCCAAGGTCGACATCAAGGTCTTCGACGTGGCGCATCCCGAGATCGTGCTCGCGCAATCGACGATCCCGAATGCCAACAAGCTGCCGCTGTCGTTCAACCTGCCAATCGACGCGGGCAAGGTCGATCCGAAGGGCATCTACGCTCTCGATGCGATCCTGACCGACGGCGACCGTCGCTTCCTCAAGAAGCTGGAATATCAGGTGCTCACCGACAAGGCGCGCACGGCCAAGGTCGACGTTCAGCTCGCGCCAGAGGCGACGCCGGCCGAGAAGCTGTTCGAGGAGTACAAGAAGGCCGCCGCACAGACCGGCAACCTCAAGCAGATCAGCGGCAAGTATTCGAACGACAACTTCGGCACGGCGTGGGATGCGTTCACCTCGAACGGCAAGGTCAAGTTCGTGCGTGAGGTGACCGACGCTTACGACGACAGCGGCCGCACCACCTACAAGATCGCCTACAAGGACGACAAGCCGTGGGTGATCGTGCGCGAAGCTTCGCCGGTGGGTTCGCGCGCCGTGCTGGCGACGACGAGGGTCGGCTGGGGCGACGACGGCAGTCTCGTGCTGCACGAAAAAGTCGCCAACGGCCAGACCTCGGACGTCTCCGAAGCCGACGCGAAGGCCATGCAAGCACATGCGGACGCGGCGCTCGACGTGGCGCAAGGCCATGCGCCGAAGCCGCAGACCGGCGCGCAGACCGACGACAAGGCGAAGAAAGGCGCGCCGGCGAAAAAGCATCGCTGACGCCCATCCGTCATTCCTGGCCGCACCGCCGGAATGACATAGCGTAGTTTGCCGCCGCGCTATTGCCGCCGCGCCTTCGCGAAGGCGTCGGAGAAAGCGTTGTTGGCCTGTGCCGGAGCGCCCGGCTTTGCGAAGCCGCCGCGACCGCCCGGCACCGGTCTCGCTCCGCGCGGATCGCGCGATGCCGCACCGCCATCGCGCGCCGATGTGCGCCCCTGCGCATCGGCGCCGACCGGATCGTCGAGCCGCATCGTCAATGCGATGCGCTTGCGCGGCAGGTCGACCTCGAGCACCTTGACCTTGACGATGTCGCCGGCCTTCACCGCCTCGCGCGGATCCTTGACGAACTTGGTCGACAGTGCCGAGATGTGGACGAGGCCGTCCTGGTGCACGCCGATGTCGACGAAGGCGCCGAACGCGGCGACGTTGGAGACGCGGCCTTCGAGCACCATGCCGGGCTTCAGGTCCTTCATGTCCTCGATGCCGTCGGCGAACTCGGGCATGTGGAACGCGGGGCGCGGATCGCGGCCGGGCTTTTCCAGTTCCTTGAGGATGTCGCGCACCGTCGGCAGGCCGAACTTGTCGTCGGTATACTTTTCCGCCTTGAGCGAGCGCAGGAAGGCGATGTCGCCGACGACCTGCTTCACCTCGCGCTTGCTGTCGCCGACGATGCGCTCGACGACCGGATAGGCTTCCGGATGCACGCTCGACGCGTCGAGCGGATTGTCGCCGCTGGTCACGCGCAGGAAGCCGGCGCACTGCTCGAACGCCTTGTCGCCGAGCCGCGGCACTTTCCTGATCGCCTCGCGCGTGCGGAATGCGCCGTGCTCGTCGCGGTACTTCACCACGTTCTCGGCCACGCTCGCGCTCAGGCCCGCGACGCGCGACAGCAGCGAGGCCGACGCAGTGTTGACGTCGACGCCGACGCGGTTGACGCAGTCCTCGACGACGGCGTCGAGCGCGCGCGCGAGCTTCACCTGGTTGATGTCGTGCTGGTACTGGCCGACCCCGATCGCCTTCGGCTCGATCTTGACAAGTTCGGCGAGCGGGTCCTGCAAGCGCCGCGCGATCGACACCGCGCCGCGCAGCGACACGTCCATGTCGGGGAATTCCTTGGCCGCCGTTTCCGACGCCGAGTACACCGAAGCGCCGGCCTCGGAGACGACGATCTTCGCGAGCTTCAGCTCGGCATGCTTCTTCATCAACTCGCCGGCGAGCTTGTCGGTCTCGCGCGACGCGGTGCCGTTGCCGATCGAGATCAGGTCGACCTTGAACTGCCTGCATGCGGCGGCGAGATACGCGATCGACTTGTCCCACTCGTTGCGCGGCTCGTGCGGATAGATCGTGCCGGTGCCGAGCACCTTGCCCGTGGTCTCGACGATCGCGACCTTGACGCCGGTGCGGATGCCCGGATCGAGGCCCATCACGACCTTGTGGCCGGCGGGCGCCGCCATCATCAGGTCTTTCAGATTGCTGCCGAATACGCGGATCGCTTCATCCTCGGCCGCCTCGCGCGCGCGGCCGAACAGGTCGAGGGTCAATTGCAACATCAGCTTGATGCGCCAGAGCTGGCGGCAGCACTCGCGCAACCACGCATCGGCCGGACGACCGCGGTCGGCGATGTCGAAATGCGCGGCGATGCGGCCTTCGGCTTCGGCATGGCCTTGTTCGGCTTCCGCGCCGGGCTCCAAATCCAGATCGAGAAAACCCTCGTTGCGCGCGCGGAACAGCGCGAGCAAGCGGTGCGACGGAATCGCCTTGATCGACTCGGCGTGATCGAAGTAATCGCGATACTTCGCGCCCTCGACTTCCTTGCCGACGACGACCTTGGCGCGGATCTGGCAGCGGCCCCATAGCCACTCGCGCAGTTCGCCGATCAATGCCGCGTCTTCGCTCATCTCTTCGAGCACGATCACGCGCGCGCCGTCGAGCGCGGCCTTCACGTCGGCAACGTTCTTCTCCGCATCAACATACGTCGTGGCGAGCGCTTCGGGCGTCTCCGCTGGATTGGCGCGCAGCGCATCGGCGAGCGGCTGCAAGCCCGCGTCACGCGCGATCTGCGCCTTGGTACGGCGTTTGGGTTTGTACGGCAGGTACAGGTCTTCGAGGCGCGCCTTAGTGTCGGCGTCGAGGATCTGCGCCTTCAGCTCATCGGTCAGCTTGTTCTGTTCCGCGATGCTCGCCAGCACGGCGACGCGGCGCTCTTCGAGCTCGCGCAGATAGCGCAGACGTTCTTCGAGCTTGCGCAATTGCGTGTCGTCGAGACCGCCGGTGACCTCTTTTCGATAGCGCGCGATGAACGGTACCGTGGCGCCTTCGTCGAGCAGCTGCACAGCCGCGGCGACCTGATCGGGCTTGGCGGCGATTTCGGCGGCGATCTTGAGTTCGATGTTCGACATACGGTGAGCGGCAGCGGCTTTCCGGATGAAAGGGCAGGCATTGTAGGCGAGTGCGCGGGCTTGCAATCCAGCGCGGGCTTGTGCCTGCGATGCGTCGTCCGAAATCAGCGATCCGCCCGAGCAGGACGGTCGCGCCGGCGAAGACGCTCTTGTCGTGCGCGGCATGGGCAAGACCGCAGGAGAAACCCGCGTCGAGTACCAGGTGCGCGGATTCGTTGTAGTTCACTGCGCCGAGCAACTGGCTTTGCACGGGCGTGCCGCGCTGATGCGCGCCGGACAATTCCATAGCGGCGCCCCAGATCGGGTCGAGCGACCATGACGCAGCGCCGGCCCAGGTGCTCTGCCAGCGCGAGACGCCAGGCACGCGCGTCGTGTAGCGCGTGCCGCCGAGGTTCGTCGCGCCGAGGTCGACACTGTAGATGCCGTTGACGATGCCGGCCGGCTTGCCGACGCCGAGAGTGCGCCGCGCCGTCGGCACGATTTCACCCGCCTTGATGCCGAACGCCGCATGCTCGCCCAGCGCAAACGCCTGCTTCCATTCCAGCGACAGGTCGCCGATCCTGCGCACCGTCTCGCCGCCGGGAGGCGTGCTCGTCGCATACGCGTTACCGCCGACGAGGATGCCGTAGTCGTCGGCCAGCGCGACCTTCACCAGCCACGGCACGCTGCCTTCGCGCGAACCATCCTGTCGACTGGCAATGCCGCCGAATTCGCCCTCGATCCGGCCTGCATGCGGCAGGCTCGCGGGATTCGACACCGTCGGACGATAGGGCGTGACGGCGGCTTCAGCATCACCGCCGTCCTGCGCGAATACGGCTGGCGGCGCGAGCAGCAATGCGGCCACCAGCGCACGGGACGGAAGGCCGCGCCGCATCGGCTCAGGCGACGCGACGCTGACCGCGCTTGAGATGCACGAGCAGCAGCGAGATCGCCGCCGGCGTGACGCCGGAAATGCGCATCGCCTGGCCGATGGTCTGCGGCTGCGCCGCCCCGAGTTTCTGCGTCACTTCGGCGGAAAGGCCGCGCACCTGCGCATAGTCGAACGCATCGGGAATGGCGGTGTCTTCGTGGCGGCGCTGGCGCTCGATTTCTTCGTTCTGGCGTTCGAGGTAACCCGCATACTTCGCCGAAATCTGCACTTGTTCGGCGACGAGTGCATCGCCGACGCCCGGCCCGAGCGCGGGGACATGCATCAGTTGCGCGTAGTCGAGTTCGGGGCGACGCAACAGGTCGAGCGCATTCGTTTCGCGCGACAATTCGATACCGAGCGTCTCGCGGACTTCGCGCCCGAGCGCATTGTTCGGCGCAGCCCAGATCGCCTTCAGGCGTGCGGTCTCGCCATCGATCGCCTCGCGTTTGCGCCGGAATGCGTCGTAGCACGCCGCATCGAGACTGCCGAGTTCGAAGCCCTTGTCGCATAGGCGCAAGTCGGCATTGTCCTCGCGCAGATTCAGACGGTATTCGGCGCGCGAGGTGAACATGCGGTACGGCTCACGCGTGCCGTCGGTGATGAGGTCGTCGATCAGCACGCCGATATAGGCCTCGTCGCGTCGCGGCGTCCACGGCTCGCGATCCTGCGCCGCGCGCGCAGCGTTGAGGCCGGCGATCAAACCCTGCGCGGCGGCTTCTTCGTAGCCCGTGGTGCCGTTGATCTGGCCGGCGAAGTACAAGCCCTCGATCGCCTTGGTCTCAAGCGAAGCCTTGAGGCCGCGCGGATCGAAATAGTCGTATTCGATCGCATAGCCCGGGCGCGTTATATGGGCGTTTTCGAGTCCCCTGATCGAACGCACGAGCTCCAATTGCACATCGAACGGCAGCGAGGTCGAGATGCCATTCGGGTAAATCTCGGTCGTATGCAACCCTTCCGGCTCGAGGAAGATCTGGTGCGAGCCTTTCTCGGCGAAACGCACCACCTTGTCCTCGATCGAGGGGCAGTAGCGCGGGCCGACGCCTTCGATCTTTCCCGTATACAAAGGCGATCGATCGAGGCCTGCGCGGATGATTTCGTGCGTACGTTCGCTCGTATGCGTGATCCAGCACGGCACCTGGCGCGGATGATCGGCGGCGTCGCCCCAGAACGAGAATACCGGCATCGGCGTGTCGCTGGGCTGTTCGGCCAGCGCGGAAAAGTCGATGCTGCGGCCGTCGAGGCGCGGCGGCGTGCCGGTTTTCAGGCGATCGACCGCCAGCGGCAGCTCGCGCAGGCGCGCGGCGAGGCGCTGCGCCGACGGGTCGCCCGCACGGCCACCCGCATAGTTCTCGAAGCCGATATGGATCTTGCCGGCGAGGAACGTCCCCGCGGTCAGCACGACGCAGCGGGCGCGGAAGGCCAAGCCCATCTGGGTGACCACGCCTGTCACTTTCTGCCCTTCCACGATCAGATCGTCCACCGCCTGCTGGAAGATGGCCAGGTTCGGCTGGGTTTCCAGGCGCTCGCGAATGGCGGCCTTGTACAGGGCACGGTCGGTCTGGCAGCGCGTCGCGCGCACGGCCGCGCCCTTGGAGGCATTGAGCGTGCGCCACTGGATGCCGGCGCGGTCCGCGACCTGCGCCATCACGCCGCCAAGCGCGTCGATTTCCCTGACCAGATGGCCTTTGCCGATGCCACCGATGGCGGGGTTGCAACTCATCTGGCCGAGCGTTTCGATGTTGTGCGTGAGCAGCAGCGTGCGCGCGCCGAGCCGAGCTGCGGCAAGCGCGGCCTCGGTGCCGGCGTGGCCGCCGCCAACGACGATCGCATCGAAGTGGGAATCGGAATTCATGGCAAGGCCGGCGCGGCCGAGGTGGGATTGACGAGAGACGAGTATATCAGTGCGAGCTTGGCACGGTTCCTGCTTTGATTCGTAGGCACTTCGAACGAACGCACAGCGCCGCTGCCAGCGCGTTGATGATTGGGCTCAGGGGCCGATTCGCGCCAGTCCGAAGGACGCAGCAAGGAACCAGCGAAGGGATTTCAGGAGGAAAGGCTGGCGCCCGGCGGTCTTAGGAACAGGGGGAATCCAAGAGGACCGTATGCCGGGCGCCAGTAACCCTATGTTCTGCGTCGCGACTCTGCCGAGCCAAGGCTTCGTACCGCAGACTTCGCCGTCTCAATGTATCTAATGTATCTTTTTTAGAGCTTACCTCGGGACGAACCAGAAAAACGTGAAGCCTGCCACAGCGCTGCAGATTCCCGCTTCCCATCCCATCCCCTGGTCACAACGAATTTTCGTCCCGTCTGGACGCGTTGTGTCACCCCCGGCGCCGGCAAATTCAAAGCAATCGACCACCTTCGTAAATCACTATACTCGAGAATTTTGCGAAATGGAACAAATTTCCTCAATAACTCCATATTGATGAATGGTTTGCCGTGCATTTCTTTATGAACTCTTAATTGGCACGACACTTGCTTAGCCTTTTCAGCCCGAATTCTGGGCCGAAGAAATCTATCAGGGGTAACACCATGTTGAACGAACATCACTCGAATCCCATCAGCAGCGTGCAGTATCTGCGTCACGATCTGATGATCGAACTGGGCCGCATCGAAATGGCCATGGAAGAAATCGGTCTGAACCCGAATCCGCAGACCGCGATCGAAACGTTGCAGAACAAGCATGCGCGCGTCTCCGCCGCGCTGGACAAGCTGCCGCAGCACTGACGGGTTTTCGACAGGCCGCAAGCTCCGTTGCTGCGGCCCACCCAACCGCGGCATCGCACGACCGGGTTATGATCGTGCCCATGCCCGAACCTTCCAGATCCATGCAGGTCGCAACCGTGGGCCTGCCGGATTTCGTCGACGTCGAATTCGCCGCGCACCGCATTGAACCGCATGCCGCGCGCACCCCGGTGCTGCGCGCGCGAAGCCTCGACGCGCTCGCCGGCGCCACACTCGCGTTCAAGTGCGAGAACTTCCAGCGTGCCGGCGCATTCAAGTTCCGCGGTGCCTGCAATGCGGTGTGGACGCTGGGCGACGCCTGTGCCGCGCGTGGCGTGGTCACGCATTCCTCGGGCAATCATGGGGCCGCCTTGGCGCTGGCCGCGCGTACGCGAGGCATTCGTGCCCACGTCGTCGTGCCGGAAAACGCGGTGAAGTCCAAGCTCGCCGCGATCGCGGCCTATGGCGCAAACCTGCACTTCTGCGCGCCGACGATCGCGGCACGCGAAGCAGCCGCTGCGCGGATACAGGCCGAGACGGGCGCCGAACTCATCCACCCCTACACCAACCCACGCGTGATCGCGGGCCAGGGTACGGCCGCGCTCGAATTGCTGCGCGAAACCGACGAACTCGATGCGCTGATCGCGCCGATCGGCGGCGGCGGCCTTATCGGCGGCAGCGCGATCGCGGCCCGGGCGCTTCATCCTCGCATTGAGCTCTACGCCGCCGAACCCGCCGGCGCGGCCGACGCCTTCGAATCGCTGCGCCGCGGTGCGCGCGTCACCGACATCGTGCCGGACACCGTCTGCGACGGCCTGCGCGGACAACTCGGCGAGATCAACTTCGCGCTGTTGCGCCAATACGGCGTGCGTGTTCTGACCATCGACGATGCGCAAACACTCGCGGCGCAACGCCTCGTCTTCGAGCGCATGAAGATCGTGATCGAGCCCTCTTCGGCGATCGCGCTCGCCGCCGTGCTCCGCCATCCCGAAATTTTCCGCGGCCGCCGCGTCGGCGTAATTCTCTCCGGCGGCAACATCGACATGGAAACACCATGACACAACAGAATTCGATCGCCCTGATCCGCCGCTACTATGCCGCCTTCAACGCCGGCGACTGGGAAGGCATGCTCGCCTGCCTGACCGACGACGTCGCGCACGACATCAACCAGGGCAAGCGCGAGACGGGCAAGAGCGCATTCCGCGCATTCCTCGAGCACATGGAACGCTGCTATCGCGAGCAGTTGCGCGACATCGTCGTGATGGCCGGCGAAGATGGCGCGCGCGCCGGCGCCGAGTTCGTCGTCCACGGCGATTACCTCGTCACCGACGAAGGCCTGCCGCCCGCGCGCGGACAAAAGTACGTCCTGCCCGCCGGCGCGTTCTTCGACGTGCGCGACGGCAGGATTGCGCGCGTGACCAACTACTACAACCTGCCGGACTGGACCGCGCAGGTGCTCGGTCAATGACGGCAAAATCCGCCTCTCTCTCGCGTTGCCGTTGGGTCGAGGGCGGTAACGCGCTGTATTACTCGTACCACGACGAGGAATGGGGCGTGCCCTTGCACGACGACGACAAGCTGTTCGAATTCCTCGTTCTGGAAGGTGCGCAGGCGGGCCTGTCGTGGGCCACGGTGCTGAACAAGCGCGCAGCGTATCGGCGCGCGTTCCACGACTTCGACATCGCCAAGGTCGCGCGCATGACCGACGCGGCGCTGGAAAAACGGCTGCTCGATCCGGGCATCGTCCGCAACCGGCAGAAGATCTGGTCCGCGCGCAACAATGCGCGCGCCGCGCTCAAGGTGATCGGCGAATTCGGCAGCCTCGATGCCTACTTCTGGTCGTTCGTCGACGGCAAGCCGATCCGCAACCGCCGGCGCGGCCACGTCGACGTGCCGGCGCGCACCGAACTGTCGGACAAGCTGAGCCGCGACATGCAAAAGCGCGGCTTCAACTTCGTCGGCTCAACGATCATGTACGCGCACATGCAGGCGACGGGAATGGTCAACGACCATCTCGTTTCGTGCTTTCGCCATGGTGAGGTGTGATCTTTTGTCGTCATTCCCGCGAAAGCGGGAATGACGGACCAAGAGGATTCGGTCAACGTCGCGAACCGCGCAAGCGGTCGATCGGGAAGCTTGCGATCTCGCCGCCGCCGCGTCCGCGACGCGGCTGGCCCGGATCGGGCGACCAGGCGTGCGCGTAGATGACTTCGTAGGTCGCCGGCAACACGCCGTCGAAACGAAACGACTCGTAGGCTTCGACCGCGCGGCGATAGTGCGCGCGCCCGGTCAGTCCGCGCGCGCGCCGCGGATCGGCATTGGTCGCGCCGATCGCCTTCAGCTCGCGCATCAACGTCGGCGCGGCGTGGTACGTCAGCGTGAAATGTTCGGCGTCGAGCACGGGGTCGCGGAAGCCCGCCTGCATCAGCGCATCGCCAACGCGGGCGATGTCGACGAACTGGCTGACATGCGGTGTGCGGTCCGCCTGCGCCCATGCGGCCCGCAGCTCGTGCAGCGTGTCGGGACCGAACGTCGACAGCGCGAGATAACCACGCGGCTTGAGCACGCGGCGGAACTCGTCGAACAGCGCGGGCAGATCATCGATCCACTGGATGCACAGATTCGAGAACAGCACGCCGACGCTCGCGTCGGCGAGCGGCAGCGCGCGCGCATCGGCATTAACGCGCGCGACCGGACGCAGCCAATGGGCTTTCACCCGCTCCAGCATCGGCATCGCCGCGTCGAGCGCGATCACCTGTGCGTTCTTCCAGCGCAAGCGCATCGCCTGTGCGGCAGCGCCGGGTCCGCAGCCGAGATCGAGTACGCGCGCAGGCGCCGTCTCGACGTAGTCGAGGCGTTCGAGCAAGCGTCGCTCGACTTCGCGCTGGAGCACCGCATGCGCCTCGTAGCTCGCCGCGGCGCGGCCGAACGAGCGGCGCACCTGGTTCGTGTCGAACGGCGGCGTCATGGCGCGGGCAACCTCGCTGCGAAATCGAAGATCGCATCGGCGACCTCGCGCGCATGGCTCAAGAACGGCGCATGTCCCGAAGCGATTTCCACAAATCCACTTTGCATACTTTGTGCGGACGCCCAGCGCATCGCCGCAGGCGGCACGAGGCGGTCGCGGCGACCGGCGATCCACAGGCTCGGCATCGCCAGTTGCGCAAGCCGGATGCGCAGATCGGCGGTTTCGAGCACGTCCAGTCCGTGTTCGAGAATCTCGATATCGGGCTCGCTGCGCGCGAACACGAGCGCCTTCAGCTCGCGCAGTTCGGCCTGTGCGTTCGCCGAGCCAAGCGTCTCCAGCGCGAGGAAGCGCTCGATCGCCTCGCGGTAGTTCTGCCGCAGACCGAGCGCGAACTGGGTGAAGACGGCGAGATCGACGCCATGCGTCCAGCCGTCGACATTGACGAATCGGGGCGACGCGGCCGTCTCGACGAGGCCGTGCACTTGCGATGGCCGCGTCAGCGCGGCTTGCAGCGCGACAAGGCCGCCGAGCGACCAGCCGACCCAGATCGCGGGCGGCGTCGCGTCGAGCACGCGGGCGGCCCACGTGGCGAGGTCGCACACGCTCTCGTCGCCACGACTGAAACCGTGCCCCGGCAGGTCGACGACATGCACGCGGAAGCGTTCGGCGAGCAGCGGCGTCAGCGGCGCGAAGATGCCGCCGTGCATCGCCCAGCCGTGGATCAGCACGAGTTCGGGGCCTGCGCCGACCGTTTCGATATGCAGCATGCGTCAACGTTCCTTTTTCGTCGCCCCGCGCGCATGCGCGATCGCGCGCGCGAGGGCGTTCAAGAGTTTTTCCACGTCGGCTTCCTCGTGTAGCGCCGAGAACGTGACGCGCAGCCGCGCCTTGCCCTGCGCGACGGTCGGCGGGCGGATGGCGGGCACGAAGCAGCCGTCGCTTTCGAGCCGCTGCGCGGCGACCAGCGCCGCGCGGCTCGCGCCGATCAACACGGGCTGGATCGGCGTGCGCGAGTCGAGCAGAGCGATGTCGCGCTCGCCTGCGCCGTGGCGGAAATGGGCGACGAGGCGACGCAGCTTGTCGCGCCGCCAATCCTCGAAACGCACGATGTCGACGGCCACGCTCGTCGCTGCCGCGAGCGCGGGCGGCATCGCCGTGGTGTAGACGTGCGTACGCGCAAACTGTACGAAGCCGTCGATCAGCGCCTTGCTGCCGGCGATGAATGCGCCGGAGACGCCGAGCGCCTTGCCGAGCGTCGCCATCAGCACGGGCGCGTCGTCCTGCTCCAGACCCGCATCGGCGAGACTGCCGGCACCCTCCTGGCCGAGCACGCCGAGGCCGTGTGCGTCGTCGACCATCAGCGTGGCCCGCTGCGCCTTGCACAGCGCAGCCAGCCCGGCCAGCGGTGCGACGTCGCCATCCATGCTGAACACGCCGTCGGTCGCAAGCAGGGCCGCGCCGTCGGGGTTCGCTTCGAGTTGCCTTCGCGCACTGTCGGCATCGGCATGCACGTAGCGCTTGAGCGTCGCGCCCGCGAGCCGTGCGCCGTCGATCAAACAGGCATGGTCGAGCTTGTCCTGCACACAGACGTCGCCTTCGCCGAGCAAGGCCTGCATCGCGCCGAGATTGGCCATGTAGCCGGTCGAGAACAGCAGCGCGGCGTCGCGCTTTGTCCAGCGCGCGAGCTTTTCCTCGAGCGCGGCGTGTTCGTCGCGATGACCGCCGAGCAGATGCGCCGCGGTCGCGCCGACGCCCCATTGCTTCGCCGCGCGGATCAGCGCTTCCTGCAAGGCCGGATGTTGCGCCAGGCCGAGATAGTCGTTGCTGGCGAAATTGACGAGCGTCCGTCCGTCGATCCAGATATGCACGCCGTCGACTGCTTCGACTTCGCGCAGGCGGCGCAGCAGATCGTGCCTGGCGCGTTCGGCCTGCGCGGCGGCGAGACGTTCGATCAGATCAGGGCGGGTCATGCTCTTTTCTTCCGTTCTCCCCCGGGAGAAGGTGCCCGAAGGGCGGATGAGGGAAAGGCGTAACAAATTGAAGTGATATTCGTTGTTGACGCGTCTTTCCCTCATCCGGCGCTGCGCGCCACCTTCTCCCGGTGGGAGAAGGGAAGCTTATGCTGCTTCGACGATGTCCGCATGCACCGTGCCGGGGTCCAGCTCGACCTGCATCGGCGCGATGCCGAGGCGTGCGAACAGCGCCTGGTCGTGCTCGACGTCGGGATTACCGGTAGTCAGAAGCTTCTCGCCGTAGAAGATCGAGTTCGCACCGGCAAAGAAGCACAGCGCCTGCAACTCGTCGCTCATCTCGGCGCGGCCGGCGGACAGGCGCACCATCGAACGCGGCATCAGAATGCGCGCAACCGCGATCGTGCGCACGAATTCGAACGGATCGAGCAGCGCGGTGCCGTTGAGCGGCGTGCCGGCGACTTGGACGAGACGGTTGATCGGCACCGATTGCGGATGTTCCGGCAGGCTCGCGAGCATGTGCAGAAGGCCGGCGCGCTGCTCGCGCGATTCGCCCATGCCGACGATGCCGCCGCAGCAGGTCTTCATGCCGGCGGCACGCACGTTTTCGAGTGTGTCGAGGCGATCCTGGTAGTCGCGCGTGTGGATGATCTCGCCGTAGAACTCGGGCGCGGTGTCGAGATTGTGGTTGTAGTAGTCGAGTCCGGCCGACTTCAGCCTCGATGCCTGCGGCGCGCTGAGCATGCCGAGCGTGGCGCAGGTTTCCATGCCGAGCGCGCGCACGGCGCCGACCATTTCGGCGACCTTTTCCACGTCGCGGTCCTTTGGCGAGCGCCATGCCGCGCCCATGCAGAAGCGCGTGGCGCCGGCGGCCTTGGCCTGCTTTGCCTTGTCGAGCACCGCGTCGAGCGACATCAGCTTTTCCGCCTTCACGCCGGTGGCGTAACGCGCGCTCTGCGGACAGTAGGCGCAGTCTTCGGGACAACCGCCGGTCTTGATCGATAGCAGGGTCGATACCTGCACTGCGTTCGCGTCGTGGTGTGCGCGGTGCACGCCGTGGGCGCGCGCGAGCAGGTCGTTGAACGGCAGCGCGAACAGCGCGAGCACCTCGGCGCGGCTGACGGTTTCGCGATTCGGCACGAGTTCGATCGTCACGGACATTCGGGCATTCCGGCTTGGGCGTAAACTGCCGGCAGTGTGAATTCGCCCCTCACCCCTGTCAACCGGAAAACGACGTTGCAAGTTGACGGACTCTGGCGGCGCCTGCAATTCGCGTTGCTGCCGCCGCACTGCCTGCTCTGCGGCGCGCGCGGCGAAAACCTGCGAGACCTCTGCTCCGCCTGCGCCGCCGACCTCGTCCGTAATCGCGTCGCCTGCGCGCGCTGCGCGTTGTCGCTCGCCGCGCCTGCGGCACACTGCGGCGAATGCCTGAAGAACGAGCCGCCGTTCGACGCCGCGTTCGCGCCGTATCTCTATGGCCATCCGCTCGATCTGCTGCTGACCCGCCTCAAGTTCGGCCGCAGCCTCGCGGCCGGGCGCGTGCTGGCCGAGCTGTGGATCGACGCGCTGCACACGGCGCTCGCCGACCGCGCGATCGCCACGCTGCCCGAAGTCATCGTGCCGGTGCCGCTGCACGCCGCGCGCCTGCGCGAACGCGGCTACAACCAGGCACTGGAACTGGCCAGGCCGCTCGCGCGCGAATTCGGCATTGCGCTCGCGCCCGACCTGCTGCGCCGCACGCGCGCGACCGCCGCGCAGTCGAACCTCGACGCCGTCGCGCGCCGCCGCAACCTGCGCGGCGCGTTCGGCGCGAACGGCGACGTACTTTCGGCCAATGGCGAGCCACCCGCGCACGCCGTCATTCTCGACGACGTGATGACCACCGGCGCGACGCTGCGCGAAGCCGCGCGCACGCTCAAGCGTGCCGGCGTCGCGCGCGTGGACGTCTGGGCGCTGGCGCGCGCGCCGCATCGGCGCTGACAACGATACCGTCGAGGCGATGGCGCAGCGCAGTTACCCATCCCGTCGAGGCCGGGTATACTTCGGCAAGTTCGTTTCGCACCACCCCATCGTCGTTCCCATCCATCAGCCTGTTCCAAGGGAGAAAGGCATGCTGCAACAATACGGTTACTGGATCGCGCCCATCTGCGCGCTGCTCGCGATCGTCTACGGCGTCTGGTCGCGCAGTTGGATCATGGCCAAGCCCGCCGGCAACGAGCGCATGCAGCAGATCGCCGCGGCGATCCAGGAAGGCGCGCGCGCCTATCTCAACCGCCAGTACACGACGATCGGCATCGTCGGCGCGGTGCTGTTCGTCGTCATCGGCTTCGCATTGAGCTGGCCTACGGCGATCGGCTTCGCGATCGGCGCCATTCTCTCCGGCGCGGCGGGCTTCATCGGCATGAACGTCTCGGTCGCCTCCAACGTGCGCACGGCGGAAGCGGCGCGCTCGGGCATTTCCGCCGCGCTCGACGTCGCGTTCCGCGGCGGCGCGATCACCGGCATGCTTGTGGTCGGCCTCGGCCTGATCGGCGTCGCCGGTTACTACCTCGCGCTGCTGCATTTCGGTTTGCCGACCGAAAAAGCGCTGCACGCCCTCGTCGGCCTCGCCTTCGGCTCGTCGCTGATCTCGATATTCGCGCGCCTCGGCGGCGGCATCTTCACCAAGGGCGCCGACGTCGGCGCCGACCTCGTCGGCAAGGTCGAGGCCGGCATCCCCGAGGACGACCCGCGCAACCCGGCCGTGATCGCGGACAACGTCGGCGACAACGTCGGCGACTGCGCCGGCATGGCCGCCGACCTGTTCGAGACCTACGCGGTCACGCTGGTCGCGACGATGCTGCTCGGCGGCATCAGCGCCGCCACGGTGGGGCCGAACGGCGTGCTCTATCCGCTCGTGCTCGGCGGCGTGTCCATCGTCGCCTCGATCATCGGCACGTTTTTCGTCAAGACCAAGCCCGGCGCGAAGATCATGAATGCGCTCTACGTCGGCGTCGCCGTTTCGGCGGTGATCGCGGCGATCGCGTTCTGGTTCATCACCAACTCGCTGATGGCCGGCACGCCGATCGGCGCGGGCAACCTGTTCGGCTGCGCGCTGATCGGCCTCGCGCTTACGGCCGCGATGGTCGTCATCACCGAGTACTACACCGCGACCGAGTACGCCCCGGTGCGCCACGTCGCGCAGGCTTCGACCACGGGCCATGCGACCAACATCATCGCCGGCATCGGCATCTCGATGAAATCGACCGCGTATCCCGTGCTCGCGGTGTGCGCGTCGATCTGGGGCGCGTATGCGCTCGGCGGCCTCTACGGCATCGCCATCGCCGCCACGGCCATGCTGTCGATGACCGGCATGATCGTCGCGCTCGACGCCTACGGCCCGATCACCGACAACGCCGGCGGCATCGCCGAGATGAGCGAACTGCCGAAGGAAGTGCGCGCCGTCACCGACCCGCTTGACGCGGTCGGCAACACCACTAAGGCGGTGACCAAGGGCTACGCGATCGGCTCGGCCGGTTTGGCAGCGCTGGTCTTGTTTGCCGACTACACGCACAACCTCTCGGGCCAGCCGGGCCTCGCCAACGTCACCTTCGACCTGTCGAACCACTACGTCATCATCGGCCTGTTGATCGGCGGCCTGATCCCGTACCTGTTCGCCTCGATGGCGATGGAAGCGGTCGGCCGCTCGGCCGGCGCCGTGGTCGAGGAAGTGCGCCGCCAGTTCCGCGAGATCAAGGGCATCATGGAAGGCAAGACCAAACCCGACTACTCGCGCGCGGTCGACATGCTGACCAAGGCGGCAATCAAGGAAATGATGATTCCCTCGCTGCTGCCCGTGCTCGTACCTGTCGTCGTCGTGTTCGGCTTCAAATGGCTCGGCGGCTCGGTCGCCGGCGCGCAGGCGCTCGGCGGCGTGCTGATCGGCACCATCGTCACCGGCCTGTTCGTCGCCATCTCGATGACCACCGGCGGCGGCGCCTGGGACAACGCCAAGAAGTACATCGAGGACGGCAACTTCGGCGGCAAGGGCTCCGACGCGCACAAGGCCGCCGTCACTGGCGACACCGTCGGCGATCCGTACAAGGACACCGCGGGGCCGGCGGTGAATCCGCTGATCAAGATCATCAATATCGTGGCGTTGCTTTTGATTCCGTTGCTTTGAGCGAAGGTGGGGTCAGGGAAGTGAACTTGGCCCCGTTTTCGTCAACCTACGAGGTTACGGACCTTTTATCGCAAGGGGATGAGGGTGAAATTTCTAGCTATTTCCGCAGTGGCCATCACAATCCTTTGTCCCGCAAAAGCTTTTCCTCAAATGAAAAGCCCTGAATTTGCCGAACCTGGCGACAAATTCGTTTGCGAGAAGGAATACATGGACACGAAAGAGCCAAGGATGAAAAGCGAAGTCTTCATGGATGCTTGTGCGCGGCGAAAGAATATCGAGCGCACCGGATCGGTTGACGGGAAGAAGGTTGAGCCGGCGCACCCTGCATCAGAAAAACCGGATCAGGAAAAGGCAATTGCTCGCGCTCAGGAAGTCATGCAAAGCATTTTGAGGACCCCTATTCCGCGCACTGGGACTGCGGCGAGATGACGCAGGGAACGATTGGAAGTGGTCGCGCATGGGGAGGCAAAGACTATTCTGGATGGATTCTTCCATGCCGTATCAACGCCAAAAATAGTTATGGCGGATACACCGGTGAGAAGCAGTACGCGTTTCTATTCTCGGGTGACTCCTTGATGCGTGCCGTCGAAATTGGCTCGTCGCCGTTCGGAGCTACACAGAGTATTGTCTACGAGTATTGAACGCGTAAGGCGGATCAAACGCGTAAGGCGGGTCAAGACCCGCCCTACCATGCCGGTTGTAACGCGCAAGGCGGTCAAGGGCAGCCGCATGCCGGTAGGGCGGGTCTTGACCCGCCTGCCTTGGTTGACCCGCCTACCTTGGCCGCCTCGTCCCGGCATCGATTGCGCCGCGCTCGCCGAAACCGCCCTCGCTCGCCGCTGCGCCCGCCCAATCGGCGGGCAAGTCGCCGCGAAGCACGTAGCGGTGAAACGACGAATACGGCCAGTCCGCCACCCGTTCGGCGTGGCCGTGCTTGACGGGGTTGATGTGGATGTAGTCCACATGCGCGGACCAGTCGCGTTCATCACGGATCAGATGCTCCCAGTATCGTCGCTGCCAGATTCCGCGCTCGTTCTTCGCCAGCCGTCGCGCGCTGCGGTGCTCGGCGGGCGGAACCGCACGCGAGAACTCGGCTTTGATGTTTCGCCAGCGCGTGGCGTTGTCCGCATCGCCCTCGGGCAATCGCCACAGGCAATGCAGATGGTCGGGCAGAACCACGATGGCGGCGATCTCGAACGCACGCTGCGCCTGCGTGCGACGGAATGCGGCGCGCAGTGCGTCGATGCGTTCGACCAGCAACCGCGAATCCCGGCGCAACAGGTTGACCGTGAAAAAACAGGCGCCACCCGGCACCCATGCGCGGCGATAGTTCGACATGCCTGCACGATGCAACAGCGAATGCGTTTGCGCTGCGGGAATTCTCGCCATTACGCGTAGGAGAAATTCGACTGGAATGCGACGGCGGGTCGAGACCCGCCCTACGATGGGAATTTGGGGTCTTTTTGCGACATTGACCCTTGTTCGGCCCCCTTGTCTGCCAGCAGCGCATTGCGCCGCAAAGGCCCGGGCTGCGAAAACTGCGATTGCGGCTCACGCTCCGGGCAATAGCGAGATATCGGCGACGTCGAGGAACATGCTGCGCAACCGATGGAGCAGTGCAAGGCGATTCGCGCGCTTGGCGACGTCGTCGGCCATCACCATCACCGCATCGAAGAACTTGTCGACCGGCTCGCGCAGGCCGGCAAGCCGTTGCAGCGTTTCGACGTAACGACGTTGCGCGGCGAGCGGAGCGATCGCGGCTGCCGTTTCTTCGACCGCGCGATGCAGGTCGGCTTCGGCGCCGGCGTCGAGCAGCGCCGGATCGACTCTGCCGCGGATGTCGCCGCCGGCCTGGCGCAGGATGTTGCCGATGCGCTTGTTCGCCGCGGCAAGTGCCTGCGCCTGCGGCAGTTTGGCGAATTCGACCACGGCGCGCAGGCGACGATCGAAGTCGGTCAGGTCGGCCGGCGTGAGCGCGCGCACGGCCTCGAACGCTTCGGCGGCGATGCCCTGATCGGCGTAATAGCTGCGCAGGCGGTCGAGCACGAAATCGTAGAGTTCGGCAGCGAGCGTTCCACGGCGCGCGCCCGCGTCGAGCGCAGGCGGCTTGCCGTCCTTGCCCTTCGGCAGGCCCGCGGCGAGCGCCGTCTCGGGCAGCAATTGCAGCGCTTCGATGATCAGCGCTTTCAAATCGAGCGCGAGGCCGCCTTCGATCAGCGTGCGCGCGAGCCCAAGCGCGGCGCGGCGCAGCGCGAACGGATCCTTGTTGCCGCTCGGCTTGAGGCCGACGACGAAGATGCCGCCAAGCGTATCGAGGCGCTCGGCGACGGCGAGCACCTGCGCGACCTTGCCCTTCGCGATGCCGTCGCCGGCGAAACGCGGTGCATAGAACTCGTCGAGCGCCTGCGCGACTTCGGCGCTCTCGCCGTTCGTGGTTGCGTAGTAGCGGCCCATCACGCCTTGCAGTTCGGGGAACTCGCCGACCATGCGCGTGAGCAGATCGCACTTCGACAACGCCGCCGCGCGCGTGGCGAGGCCCGCATCGACGCCGAGGCGATTGGCGATCACGCGCGCGAGTTCGGCAACACGCACGCTCTTGTCCCAGACGCTGCCGAGTGCCTGCTGGTAGGTGACGTTCTTCAAACCGTCCTGATACGCGGCCAGCGGCGTTTTCAAATCCTCGTCCCAGAAGAACTTCGCATCGGCGAAGCGCGGACGGATCACGCGCTCGTAGCCCTTGCGGATTTCGGCGGGGTCCTTCGATTCGATGTTGGCGACGCCGATGAAATGCTCGGTCAGCTTGCCGTTCGCGTCGAACACGGGCACGAACTTCTGGTTCGTCTCCATCGTCGTCACGAGCGCTTCCTGCGGCACGGCGAGGAACTCGCGCTCGAACGCGCAGGCGATCGCGACCGGCCATTCGGTCAGGTTGGCGATCTCGTCGCAAAGCGCCTCGGACAGGCGCGGTACGCCGCCGGTTTCTTTCGTCACGCGCGCGACTTCCTCGCGCACGCGCGCACGCCGCGCGGCCGGATCGGCCAGTACCTTCGCGGCGTGCAGCGAATCGAGCCAGGATTCGGCGTCGGCTACGTGCACGGGCCGCGGATGAAGGAAGCGATGGCCGCGCGACTGGCGCCCCGACTTCAATCCGAGAATTTCGCCGTCGACGATGTCGCCGCCGTAGAGCATCACGAGCCAGTGCGCCGGGCGCACGAACGCGTAGTCGTGATCGCCCCAGCGCATCGGCTTGGGAATCGGCAGCGCCTTGAGCGCTTCGGCGACGATTTCGGGAATCAGTGCCGTCGTCGGCCGGCCAGGCTTCTCGCTGCGCGCGACGAAGCGCTCGCCTTTCGCGTCGGCGAGGCGCTGCAATTGCTCGACGGCGACATGGTTCTTCGCGGCGAAGCCCTGCAACGCCGGCGTCGGCGCGCCGCTCGCGTCGAGGCCGATGCTGAGGTACGGCCCCAATACTTCGGACTTCTGCAGTGGCTGTTCCGCGGCGACGCCCGGAACGAGCACGGCAAGACGGCGCGGCGAGCAATACGTTTTCGCGTTCGCCGCGTCGGTTTCGACGCCGCGCTTTTTCAAGCCTTCGGCGATGCCGTTCGCGAAGGCGCTCGCGAGTTCGTCGAGCGCTTTCGGCGGCAATTCCTCGGTGCCCAGTTCGATGAGCAGGGATTTGGATTGAGTCATGATGAAAGCTCGACGCGATTCTTTTTTTGCCGTCATTTCCGCGAACGCGGGAATCCCTCTTGATCTCGCTTTTGTACGAAAAGCATGAAAAGAAGAAACTGGATTCCCGCGTTCGCGGGAATGACGCGGTTAGGGATTTTCAGGCTGCGCGCAATGGTTTCTTGATTCCGGGAAAGCCAAGCTTCTCGCGCTGCGAGTAATACGCCTCGGCAACCGCGCGCGCCAAGGTGCGCACACGCAGGATATAGCGCTGGCGTTCGGTCACGCTGATCGCGCGGCGTGCGTCGAGAAGGTTGAACGTGTGGCTGGCTTTCATCACCTGTTCGTAGGCCGGCAGCGGCAGGCCGGCCTCGACGAGTTTTTTCGCCTCGGCCTCGCAGGTGTCGAACCACGCGAACAGTTTTTCGACGTTCGCGTGCTCGAAGTTGTACGTCGATTGCTCGACCTCGTTCTGATGGAACACGTCGCCGTAGGTGACGATGCCGTGCGGCGCCTGCGTCCAGACCAAATCGTAGACGTTATCGACGTTCTGCAGATACATCGCCAAGCGTTCGAGGCCGTAAGTGATCTCGCCGGTCACCGGTTTGCATTCGAGACCGCCGGCCTGCTGGAAATAGGTGAACTGGGTGACTTCCATGCCGTTGAGCCAGACTTCCCAGCCGAGACCCCACGCGCCGAGCGTCGGCGATTCCCAGTTGTCCTCGACGAAGCGCAGGTCGTGCACGAGCGGGTCGACGCCGAGTTCCTTCAACGAGCCGATGTACCGATCGAGGATATCGTCCGGGTTCGGCTTCATCACGACCTGATACTGGTAGTAATGCTGCAAACGGTTCGGGTTGTCGCCGTAGCGCCCGTCGGTCGGCCGGCGCGAGGGCTGCACGTAGGCCGCCGCCCACGGCTCGGGGCCGAGCGCACGCAGGAAGGTAGCCGGATGGAACGTGCCCGCGCCGACCTCGGTGTCGAGCGGCTGGAGCAGCACGCAGCCTTGATCGGCCCAGTAGCGGTTCAAGGTCTGGATGATGTCCTGAAAGGTGGGGCCGGGCATGCGAATCAGGTCCTGGAGCGCGGTGGCGGGCGGAAAGCGCGCTAGTATATCGGCTGAAGCACGACTACGCCGCCGCAATCAGGGTGAACATGGCCATCGCTCCGCAACGTAATACGCCAGCCGACGCGCCGGCGCCGAAGGCCGACCCGGAGCTGTCGTTGCACCGCAAGCTCGATCTCGAAGCCGTGCTCGGCGCGCTGCTGCGCGACGGCATTCTCGCCGAAGACGACGCGCTCAAGGTGCGCGCCGACGCGCGCACCGCGCGCAGCAAGCTCGAACTGCATCCGCTCGCGGTGATCGCCAATCTCAAACTCGCCAATGCGCGCGACAAGAAGCCGTTGAGCCTCGAAGTGCTGACGCAATGGCTGGCCGACAAGGCCGCCCTGCCCTATCTCAAGATCGATCCGATGAAGGTCGACGTCGCCGCGGTGACGCAGGTGGTTTCGCACGCCTACGCGCAGCGCTTCCGCATCCTGCCGGTCGAGGTTTCCTCGCAGCACGTGACGATGGCCACCTGCGAGCCGTTCGACACGCGCTGGCTGGCCGACATCGGCCATGTCCTGCGCCGCGAAGTGCGCCGCGTCGTCGTCAATCCGGTCGACTTGCAGCGCTACCTGGTCGAATTCTACGGCGTACAACGCTCGATCCAGAAGGCGCGCGACGCGAAGAACGACGCCAGCGCGATCCTCAACTTCGAACAGTTGCTGGAACTGGGCAAATCCGGCGACGTCGGCGCCGACGACCGCCACGTCGTGCACATCGTCGACTGGCTGTTGCAGTATGCGTTCGAGCAGCGCGCCTCCGACATCCATCTCGAACCGCGCCGCGACACCAGTCCGATCCGCTTCCGCATCGACGGCGTGATGCACAAGGTGTTCGAGCTGCCGACGCCGGTGATGACGGCGGTGACCGCGCGCGTGAAGATCCTCGGCCGCATGGACCTCGCCGAGAAGCGCCGCCCGCAGGACGGCCGCATCAAGACGCGTTCGAGTGGCGGCCGCGAGGTCGAGTTGCGCCTGTCGACGATGCCGACCGCGTTCGGCGAGAAGGTCGTCATGCGCATCTTCGACCCGGACATCGTGGTCAAGGAATTCCGCCAGCTCGGCTTCTCGATGGACGAGGAGCTCATCTGGCGCGGCCTGGTCGAACGGCCGCACGGCATTGTCCTCGTCACCGGACCGACCGGCTCGGGCAAGACGACGACGCTGTATTCGACGCTGAAGCATCTGGCCACGCCGGACATCAACGTCTGCACGGTCGAGGACCCGATCGAAATGGTCTCGCCCGAATTCAACCAGATGCAGGTGCAGGCTTCGATCGACCTGGACTTCGCCATGGGCGTGCGCACGCTGATGCGCCAGGACCCGGACATCATCATGGTCGGCGAGATCCGCGACCTCGAAACGGCGCAGATGGCGATCCAGGCGTCGCTGACCGGCCATCTCGTGCTGTCGACGCTGCACACCAACGACGCTACGAGCGCGCTGCCGCGCCTGCTCGACCTCGGCGCGCCGCACTATCTGATCCAGTCGACCCTGACCGGCGTGGTCGCGCAGCGCCTCGTGCGCACGCTCTGCCCGCACTGCAAGGCCGAGACCAAACTCGACTTGCGCGCCTGGGATGCGCTCGTGCACCGCTGGAGCCTGCCGCCGCCGGCGAAGGTCTACGGCCCGACCGGCTGCCTGGAATGCCGCAACACCGGCTATCTCGGCCGCACCGGCATCTACGAGATGATGCGCATCTCCGCGCCGATCCGGCGTTTGATCCAGACCGAAATCGACCTGGGTCGGCTCACCGAAACCGCGCTCGCCGAGGGCATGCGGCCGCTGCGCGTCTCCGCGGCGGCACAGGTCGCGCGCGGCGTGACCACGATACCCGAGGTGATCGGCGTGTTGCCGCCGGTCGAATGAACGGCGCGGCGGCGCAATGTATACATTGCGGCATCCTGCCCGTGCGCAAAAACGAAAAAGCGGCCGGGCGGCCGCTTTCTTCTTCCCCTGCCGCAGCGGTTGCCGCTGCGGTCGTGCAATTCGGGTGACGCTTACTTCTTGGTCTTGCGCGCCGTCGAGGCCTTGGCGAGGAAATTGTTGATCGCCTCGTTGGTCACATCGTACAGCGGCCGGCCGGCGTTCGCCGCCGCGGCCTTGAGCGCATCGCGCACTTTCTTGGAAACGCGCAACGAGGCGTCGCGGGCTTCTTCTTCGTTTTTCGCCATGGAGGTACTCCGAAAGAGGGAAACCGGATCAGGTGGTTTGCGAAAACATTGTATACAAGGGCGAGTGAAATGCAACGTGCGGACGCAACACGGTGCACATTTTCACTTTGGTGCAAATTCCCGCAGGCGCCGCGCGCTCAGGCGCCGGGGACGTTCGAGCGGTCGTCCGCCGCGGGGCGGATCAACACGCGCGCGCCGACGATGCCCAGTTCGTAGAGCAGGCACATCGGAATCGCCAGCATCAGCATCGACAGGGCGTCGGGCGGAGTTAGGAATGCGGCGGCCACGAACGAGGCGACGATCGCGTAGCGGCGGCTCTCGACGAGCTGCGCCGGCGTGACCACGCCGACCACGACGAGGATCAGCAGCACCACCGGAATCTCGAAGCACAGGCCGAAGGCGAGGAACAGCAGCAGGGCAAAGTCGAGATACTTGCCGATGTCGGGCGACACGGTAACGCCGGCCGGCGCAAAGGCGGCAGTGAACTTGGCGACGGCCGGCAGCACGAGAAAATAGGCGAAGGCGCAACCGATGTAGAACAGCACCACTGCGGAAGCCAGGATCGGTACCGCCAGACGCTTTTCGTGTTTGTACAGACCCGGCGCGACGAAAGCCCAGAGCTGGTAGAGCACCACCGGCATCGCCAGCACAAGCGCGACGAAGAAGGCGAACTTGACCGGAATCAGGAACGGCGCGATCACCTCGATCGCGATCATCGTGCCGCCTTGCGGCAGGTGCGAGACCAGCGGCAGCGCCAGCCAGCCGTAAAGCCTGTTCGCGAACGGCAACAGACACAGCAGCACGATCATCACCGCGGTGACCGCCTTGAGCAGGCGTTCGCGCAACTCGATCAGATGCGAAATGAAGCTCTGCTCGCCGTCGTCGCCCGGTTTTTCCGCACCGGGATCAGCGTGGCTCATGACCGACCGCTTCCTGCGCCAACGGGGAATTCCGGGAATCGGCACCCGCCGCCGCGTCGGTTGTTTTCCCGATTTGCTCCGCGGTCTTCTCTGCCGAAGCGCGCAGATCGGCGGCAGTGCCGTGGATGTCGTCGCGCAGGTCGGCGGCCGTGCGCCGGGCTTCCTCGAAACTGCGCTTCAGGTCCTCGGCTTGCAGTTCGCGTTCGATCTCGTCGCGCACGTTCTGCCAACTGTTGCGCGCGCGGCGCACGAGCGCACCTGCCGTACGCGCCACGCGCGGCAGGCGCTCGGGGCCGAGCACGAGCAGGGCAACGACCGCGATCAGACCCATCTCGCCGAAGCTGAAATCGAACATGGCGGCGCTACCGCGTTTGCATCAATGCGAATCGACCTTGTCCGACCTGGCCTGGGCACTCTCGCCCTGCGCGGGCGGATCGGCCTTCAACTGCGCCTGATCGTCCGGCTCGGCCATGCCCTTCTTGAAACCCTTGATTGCCTGGCCTACGTCCTCGCCAATATTGCGCAGGCGCTTCGTGCCGAACACGAGCGCGACGATGACGAGAAGAATAAGCCAATGCCAGATGCTGAAACTGCCCATAAATCCTCCGGAAACCCTTGCGATCCGAACTTGAAATGATATCGCATCGACGCCGTGGAAACCTCAGCGGCCGTATTCTTCCAGCCGATCGCGGAAATCGACGATCGCGTTGGGCACGTTGCCGACGCCGCCGGCGAAGATACGCCGCGGCGTGACGCCCGCGCCGTAGACGGCCGCATTCGCGTCGTTGTCAATCGAGATCACCGAACCGTCGAGCGCCGCGCCGGCGAACAGGCCGCGTGCACGCGAGTAGGAGAAAATTTCCGCCTTCATCTGCGCGTCGGTCGATGCTTGCGCGCTGCGCCCAACCGGGCCGGCCGCGGCGGAGGCGTCCGCGCCGAGCGTGAACTTGCCGTGCACGATCGAATCGACGCCACGCTGGGTGCGGAATACGAGGATCACGTCGGTCGAAGACACGCCGGCCTGGAAGCCGATGCTGCCGCCCGACATCGAGATGAAGCTCGGATTGCTCCAGGTGCCGTTCTCGGTCTTCACCGAAAGCAGCCCCAAACCGTGGCGGCCGCCGATGACGAGGCCGGCCTTGAGCACGTCGGGAATCACAGCGACCGCGTAGGCGTTGGCGATCATGTCGCTGGGCAGACCCTTGTCGGGCGCCTGCAGCAATTCGCGCAGCACGCGCACGGCATTGGCGGCGCGCAGGTTTTCCGCCTCTCCGGCGAACACGGCAGGGGCGCAACCCAGAATCAACAGCAGAGTCAGAAAACGGCGCTTCACGAAAGAACCTCTCTCACGACGATACGAAAAAGTAACCCAACGGGGATGAACTCCGCGACAATCGGCGACACGGTCGGCACCCGTATAATCGGGCCATGACCGACATTATCGCGCCGCAGGCGCCTTCGGCGAAAACCGCGGTGCTCCTCGTCAACCTCGGCACGCCGGACGCGCCGACGACCGCCGCCGTGCGCCGCTATCTTGCCGAATTCCTTTCCGATCCGCGCGTGATCGAAACGCCGCGCTGGCTGTGGTGGCCGATCCTGCACGGCGCGATCCTGCGTATCCGGCCGGCGCGCTCGGCGCACGCCTACTCGAGCATCTGGACCGCACAAGGTTCCCCGCTGCTCGTCCACAGCCGCACCTTAGCCGGGAAGCTCCATGCCGTGTTTGCGGGCGAAGGTGTGTGCGTGGAATTGGCGATGCGCTACGGCAATCCGTCGCTGCGCGATGCGATCACGCGTCTGCATGCCGCAGGCGTGCGCCGGCTGCTCGTGCTGCCGCTGTATCCGCAGTATTCCGCCGCGTCGACCGGCTCGGCCTTCGACGCAGCCACGCGCGCGCTGCAGGCGTTGCGCTGGCCGCCCGAGTTGCGCTTCGTCAGCGACTATCACGACGACGGCCGTTACATCGACGCGCTCGCCACGAGCTTGCAGACATACTGGCGCCGTAACAGGCGCGCGCAAAAGCTGCTGCTGTCGTTCCACGGCCTGCCGCGGCGATGCATCGACGCCGGCGATCCGTATCTCGACCAGTGCCGCGCTACGGCCGCGCTGCTGCGCGCGAAACTCGGCCTGACCGGGGAGGAATGTGCGCTGGGATTTCAATCGCGCGTCGGGCGCGAGGTCTGGGTCAAGCCATATACCGAAGAGCTGCTCGACCGCTGGCCCGCAGAGGGCATTCGCAACATCCAGGTGTTTTGTCCGGGATTTTCGGTGGATTGCCTGGAGACGCTCGAGGAAATCGCGATCCGCGACCGTGTGCGCTTCCTCGATGCAGGTGGAGAGTCGCTGGAATACATTCCCGCGCTCAACGCGGAAACGGCCCATGTCGACATGCTTGTCGCGCTGATCCGGCGGCATCTGCAAGGCTGGGCGGACGGGCCTCATGCCGCCGCGTGAGTTGACGATAGCCACGCCGCATCTCCGCTTGGCGGCGAAGGAATGGGGCGACGCAGCCCTGCCGCTGCTGCTCGCCATCCACGGCTGGCTCGACAACGCGGCCAGCTTCGACGCGCTCGCGCCGTTGCTCGCCGCACACTTCCATGTCGTCGCAATCGACCTGCCAGGTCACGGTCGCTCGCAGCATCGGCCAGCCGGCGTGCGCTACCACTTCGTCGACTACCTCGACGACGTGCTCGCCGCTGCGGATGCGCTGGGCTGGAAGAAATTCAGTTTGCTCGGCCATTCGCTGGGCGGCGGCATCGCAAGCTTCGTCGCCGCGGCGTTTCCCGAACGCGTGGAAAAACTGTTCCTGATCGAAGTCGCCGGCGCGGTCAGCGCGCCGGTCGAGAAATCGCTGGGGCAACTGCAGAAGGGCATCGTGCAATCGCGCGAGAATGCGAGCAAGGCGTTGCGTGTGTTCGCCAACGTCGAGATCGCCGTTGCGGCACGGCGCAAGGCTGGCGATTTGTCGGATGCCGCAGCACGTGCGCTCGTGCTGCGCGGTACCCGCGAAGTCGAGGGCGGCTGGTCGTGGTCGTCCGATCCACGCCTGATGCCGGCTTCGCCGCAGCGTTTCTCCGAAGACCAGGTACTTGCGATCCTCGCCGGTGTGCAGGCGCCGACGCTGTTCGTGCTCGCCGAACCGATGGCAATGCAGATTCCCGAAAGCCTGATGCTCGCGCGCGCCGCGCAGATACCGAAGCTGAGCCTCGTGCGCCTGCCCGGCAACCATCATCTGCATCTGGAAGACGCCCGGCCGGTGGCTGCGGCGATGCTGGATTTCCTTGACAGCTCGACAGCTCCTCTGCAGACCACGACGACGGGTTCGAAGCCGCTCATCGAGCCGTAAATCACGGGCACTGCGCCGCAGGGGCGGCGCGAACGGCGCAGCCGGCCGCGTAGCGGCGAAGGGCAGGATGCCCGGAGAAAAAACCCTCGAGCCTTTCGACTCGAGGGTTTTGGATGAAGCCCCTGGCAGTGACCTACTCTCACATGGCTTAAGCCACACTACCATCGGCGCGGGTGCGTTTCACTTCCGTGTTCGGGATGGGAACGGGTGGGACCACACTGCTGTATCCGCCAGGGAACCATTGGGGTTTTGCAGCCGGATCCATCGAGGGATCGGCGCAAACCCGACATTGGGACTTGGGACGTAACTTGCGTCGAGCTCTCATCGAGCGACGTGCATTGAGTCAATTGCTTGGCGAGTTCTCAGTGAGTTCATTCAAAGCCAAAGCGACTTTGAGTTATATGATCAAGCCACACGGATCATTAGTATCGGTTAGCTCGGCATTACTGCGATACACACCCGACCTATCAACCACCTAGTCTTGATGGTTCCTTCAGGGAGCTTAAGCTCCGGGATGTCTCATCTTGAGGCGCGCTTCCCGCTTAGATGCTTTCAGCGGTTATCGCTTCCGTATATAGCTACCCGGCAGTGCCACTGGCGTGACAACCGGAACACCAGAGATACGTCCACTCCGGTCCTCTCGTACTAGGAGCAGCCCCTCTCAAACATCCAACGCCCATGGCAGATAGGGACCGAACTGTCTCACGACGTTCTGAACCCAGCTCGCGTACCACTTTAAATGGCGAACAGCCATACCCTTGGGACCGGCTACAGCCCCAGGATGTGATGAGCCGACATCGAGGTGCCAAACACTGCCGTCGATATGAACTCTTGGGCAGTATCAGCCTGTTATCCCCGGAGTACCTTTTATCCGTTGAGCGATGGCCCTTCCATACAGAACCACCGGATCACTAAGACCTACTTTCGTACCTGCTTGATCCGTCGATCTCGCAGTCAAGCACGCTTATGCCTTTACACACATTGCACGATGTCCGACCGTGCTGAGCGTACCTTCGTGCTCCTCCGTTACTCTTTGGGAGGAGACCGCCCCAGTCAAACTACCCACCATACACGGTCCCCGACCCGGATTACGGGCCCAGGTTAGAACGTCAAGCACTTCAGGGTGGTATTTCAAGGTTGGCTCCATGCAAGCTAGCGCCTGCACTTCGTAGCCTCCCACCTATCCTACACAGAAGAACTCAACGTTCAGTGTAAAGCTATAGTAAAGGTTCACGGGGTCTTTCCGTCTTGCCACGGGAACGCTGCATCTTCACAGCGATTTCAATTTCACTGAGTCTCGGGTGGAGACAGCGCCGCTGTCGTTACGCCATTCGTGCAGGTCGGAACTTACCCGACAAGGAATTTCGCTCGATTTGTTTCTGCATCCGTTTCCGGATCAGTCGGACTTTATCTTGTAGCTCCTCGATTCATCGCCGCGGCAATCGCTCGAATTTCTTCGACTCCTTGCCGTTTGAGATGAATCCCCGCTTCCATCAGCTTGAGAATATCGCGGAATTTATGAAATTCCACGTTCTTTCGCGTTTTGAGCGAGTGCTTGGCGAAAAATGGAATGATGATTTGCAAAAGATGCTCTTGGCTGCGCACTCGATAAGCCATCCGGTCACCGTGATTCCTGCGAACCACGCCGCATCCGAAAAAGCTTTTCAGAGCATGAAGCACTTGCACGTCGCGCTCGTGTTGCACCACGGTGAATTCCGGAAGCACCTGGAATCCCGCGGTCATTTCCGTGTGAGCATTGATACCCACATGAAAGCAACCTTCGCCATCGACAAATCCCACTATCCACTGTGCGTCAAGTTTCATTGAAGCATACTCGAACGTTAAGTCTCTGAGGATTCCCGAATTTGTTGATTCGGGTCTTTCCTGCGGATTGTCCCCGTGTCGTCTGAATTTTTACTGCCGAAATTATCGGCGAGTATCAGTACGTTTTTGAGGAGTTTCCCGCATTTGGTTCGATTTTACTAAGGCTGCGATTAACTAACCTTAGGACCGTTATAGTTACGGCCGCCGTTTACTGGGGCTTCGATCAAGAGCTTCGCCTTGCGGCTGACCCCATCAATTAACCTTCCAGCACCGGGCAGGCGTCACACCCTATACGTCCACTTTCGTGTTTGCAGAGTGCTGTGTTTTTGATAAACAGTCGCAGCGGCCTGGTCACTGCGACCCAAGATCGCTCAGCTACGCACGTAGCCACGATCCTGGGTGCACCTTCTCCCGAAGTTACGGTGCTATGTTGCCTAGTTCCTTCACCCGAGTTCTCTCAAGCGCCTTGGGATTCTCACCCTGCCTACCTGTGTCGGATTACGGTACGGTCCTCGTGATCTGAAGCTTAGAAGTTTTTCCTGGAAGCGTGGTATCAGTGACTTCGCTCTAAAAGAGCTCGTCTCGGTGCTCGGTGTAGAGACCTCCGGATTTGCCAAGAGATCACACCTACCGCCTTTCCCCGGGACAACCAACGCCCGGTACACCTAACCTTCTCCGTCACTCCATCGCAATCACGAGCGGTTCTGGAATATTAACCAGATTCCCATCGACTACGCGTTTCCGCCTCGCCTTAGGGACCGACTCACCCTGCGCCGATGAACGTTGCGCGAGGAAACCTTGGGCTTTCGGCGTGGAGGCTTTTCACCTCCATTATCGTTACTCATGTCAGCATTCGCGCTTCTGATACCTCCAGCAGACCTATCGATCCACCTTCGCAGGCGTACAGAACGCTCCTCTACCGCGCACACATTCCGAAGAATATATGCACCCCAAGCTTCGGTACATCGCTTAGCCCCGTTAAATCTTCCGCGCAGACCGACTCGACCAGTGAGCTATTACGCTTTCTTTAAAGGGTGGCTGCTTCTAAGCCAACCTCCTGGCTGTTTATGCCTTTCCACATCGTTTTCCACTGAGCGATGATTTGGGGACCTTAGCTGTGGGTCTGGGTTGTTTCCCTTTTCACGACGGACGTTCGCACCCGCCGTGTGTCTCCCGTGTAGCACGTCTTGGTATTCGGAGTTTGCCATGGTTTGCTAAGTCGCGATGACCCGCTAGCCATAACAGTGCTCTACCCCCAAGAGTGTTCGCACGAGGCGCTACCTAAATAGCTTTCGAGGAGAACCAGCTATCTCCAGGTTCGGTTAGCTTTTCACTCCTAGCCACACCTCATCCCCTACTTTTGCAACAGGAGTGGGTTCGGGCCTCCAGTGCGTGTTACCGCACCTTCACCCTGGGCATGGCTAGATCACCTGGTTTCGGGTCTACTGCCTGCGACTATTCGCCCTATTCAGACTCGGTTTCCCTTCGCCTTCCCTATACGGTTAAGCTTGCCACAGACAAGTAAGTCGCTGACCCATTATACAAAAGGTACGCAGTCGCCCTTGCGGGCTTCCACTGCTTGTACATCTACGGTTTCAGGTTCTATTTCACTCCCCTCTCCGGGGTTCTTTTCGCCTTTCCCTCACGGTACTGGTTCACTATCGGTCGGTCAGGAGTATTTAGCCTTGGAAGATGGTCCTCCCATGTTCAGACAGGGTTTCACGTGCCCCGCCTTACTCACTTTCATCGCATATGCCTTTTCGCTTACGGGGCTATCACCCGCTATGGCCGGACTTTCCAGACCGTTCGGCTAAAACATATACGACTTTTGGGCTAATCCGCGTTCGCTCGTCGCTACTAGCGGAATCTCGGTTGATTTCTTTTCCTCCAGGTACTGAGATATTTCAGTTCCCTGGGTTCGCTTCCCGATCCTATAGATTCAGATCGGGATACCTCTTGCGAGGTGGGTTTCCCCATTCGGACATCACGGGATCAATGCCTATTGCCGGCTCCCCCATGCTTTTCGCAGGCTGTCACGTCCTTCATCGCCTCTGACCGCCAAGGCATCCACCGTAGACGCTTATTCGCTTGATCATATAACCCGAAGTCGCCTTCGGACCACACTCTCAATTCACTTGATAAATCGCCTAATTGCCTCAACGACACATCCAATCTCGGTGAGAGATCAGACGCTTGTTACGTCCCAAGTTGTCAAAGAACCTTGTCGGGCCTCAACGCTCGACAAGAAAAATTTCGTTTAGTGTGCAGGCATTTGAGAAATGGTGGGTCTGGGAGGACTCGAACCACCGGCCTCACCCTTATCAGGGGTGCGCTCTAACCACCTGAGCTACAGACCCAAAAACATTCCGCGATGAAACACGGAAACTGGTGGAGCTGACCGGGATCGAACCGGTGACCCCCTGCTTGCAAAGCAGGTGCTCTCCCAGCTGAGCTACAGCCCCGATATTTCGGGCGCTGGGACCCAAAGTCCTAGGCCCTTAACTTTCTCAAATGCAGGTGTCTTGTGTGGACGCCGTGGAGTGCACGTCGTTCTCGAAAGGAGGTGATCCAGCCGCACCTTCCGATACGGCTACCTTGTTACGACTTCACCCCAGTCATTGACCACTCCGTGGCAAGCGTCCCCCTTGCGGTTAGACTACCTGCTTCTGGAGCAACCAACTCCCATGGTGTGACGGGCGGTGTGTACAAGGCCCGGGAACGTATTCACCGCGACAATGCTGATTCGCGATTACTAGCGATTCCGACTTCACGCAGTCGAGTTGCAGACTGCGATCCGGACTGAGAGAGGTTTTCTGGGATTGGCTTCGCCTCGCGGCTTCGCAACCCTCTGTGCCTCCCATTGTAGTACGTGTGTAGCCCTGGCCGTAAGGGCCATGATGACTTGACGTCATCCCCACCTTCCTCCGGTTTGTCACCGGCGGTCTCCTTAGAGTTCCCACCATTACGTGCTGGCAACTAAGGACAAGGGTTGCGCTCGTTGCGGGACTTAACCCAACATCTCACGACACGAGCTGACGACAGCCATGCAGCACCTGTGTTCCGATTCCCGAAGGCACCCTCGCATCTCTGCAAGGTTCCGGACATGTCAAGGCCAGGTAAGGTTCTTCGCGTTGCGTCGAATTAAACCACATACTCCACCGCTTGTGCGGGCCCCCGTCAATTCCTTTGAGTTTCAGTCTTGCGACCGTACTCCCCAGGCGGCGAACTTAACGCGTTAGCTTCGATACTGAGTGCCAAGTTGCACCCAACATCCAGTTCGCATCGTTTAGGGCGTGGACTACCAGGGTATCTAATCCTGTTTGCTCCCCACGCTTTCGTGACTCAGTGTCAGTGCTGGTCCAGGTAGCCGCCTTCGCCACTGGTGTTCCTCCCGATCTCTACGCATTTCACCGCTACACCGGGAATTCCACTACCCTCTACCGCACTCTAGCTCCCCAGTATCCACTGCAATTCCCAGGTTGAGCCCGGGGCTTTCACAGCAGACTTAAGAAACCACCTACTCACGCTTTACGCCCAGTAATTCCGAGTAACGCTTGCACCCTTCGTATTACCGCGGCTGCTGGCACGAAGTTAGCCGGTGCTTATTCCTCAGGTACCGTCAGACTGCATGGGTATTAGCCCTGCAGATTTCGCTCCTGATAAAAGTGCTTTACAACCCGAAGGCCTTCTTCACACACGCGGCATTGCTGGATCAGGGTTGCCCCCATTGTCCAATATTCCCCACTGCTGCCTCCCGTAGGAGTCTGGGCCGTGTCTCAGTCCCAGTGTGGCTGATCATCCTCTCAGACCAGCTACAGATCGTCGCCTTGGTGGGCCATTACCCCGCCAACTAGCTAATCTGACATCGGCTTCTCCAACCGCGCGAGGTCTTGCGATCCCCCGCTTTCACCGTTAGGTCGTATGCGGTATTAGCGTAAGTTTCCCTACGTTATCCCCCACGACAGGGCAAATTCCGATGTATTCCTCACCCGTCCGCCACTCGCCACCCACAGTATTGCTACTGCTGTGCTGCCGTTCGACTTGCATGTGTTAGGCATGCCGCCAGCGTTCACTCTGAGCCAGGATCAAACTCTTCAGTTGAACTTGCAGCCCGTATTGCCTACGGACAAATTACTTTAGAGAGTGAAACCAAGCTGCTTTGATTACTCAAATTTCGGATCGATGTGACTCGATCCAGGCTTGAAGACGCTCTTGATTCGATGGACGTGTTGTCCACCCCAAGGCGCCCACACAAGTCACCTGCGCACACTGTCAAAGATCGAATGCTGCGGTGCGTTTCCGCTACCGCGCCCAGCGAACATTTCGTTCGAGGGAGCCGCCTACTATACAACCATTTTTGAAACCGTCAACACCTTTTTGCGGAAAAATTTCGGAAAGTTTCGCCGGTGTTCATCCCTCCGACCGGGCCGGCGGCGGCGTTCGTCGAAGGGGGGCGAATCATACATCCGATTCCCGGTTCGTCAACACCCCGACAGCGGCTTCTTTGCCCCTGCAACGACCGATTCGGGATAGCGCCTGTTTCGCAGCCCGCGACAGACAGATCGTGGCAAGGTCGGCACCGACCTTGCCGACCGTAACGAACACGTCGGGCACGGCGTCGACGCCGAGCAGGGATGCCGGGCGACTCAAGCGGCAAGCCCATCGCCGAGGTCGCGGGACCGTCGTCGCCATCATGTCGTTCGGCGCAGACACTCCGCGTCTACGCCGGGAGCCTGACCGCAAAAACACGATTTTTGACGCGCGCCTGCGGCCATGTTAGACAAGGCCGCGATCAGGCAGCGAGGAATGGGCGAACATGGGCACGGCGGCGAGCAGGATGATGACCACCCGCAGGCCGCGCCGCGTATGGCTTGTGCTGCCGGCGCTGCTCCTCGCCTCATCCGCCTTCGCGGCCGGGCCCGACCTCGCGCTGATCGCCGCACGCGTCGACGCGGGTCAGTTCGCCGCGGCCGAGTCTGCGATCGCCGCGTCGCTCGCGCAGGAAGGATTGCCCGCCGTCACGCGCGACGCGCTCGAATTCCAGCGCGAGCGCATGCGCCGGATCCTGCTGGATTTCCCGCTCGACGCCGACGCGGTCAAGACACGCCTGCGCAGCGAGATACCCGATCTGACCGACGCCGAGTTCGCGAACTGGGACGCGCACGGTCTGTTCGAGTCGCAGATCATCGACGGCGAACGTCGCTATTTCAGCCGCGCGGCGGCCAACTTGTTCCGCCTGAGCCGCGAGGCGCTGGCGCGGCGCCGGCAGCAAACACCGCTGGTCGACGGACCGATGGAACACCTCAACCCGTACCATCGCGAAGTGCTGGACGCCGCCGCGGCCGCGCACACCACGAGCGCCGCACCGCGCCACGTGCGCGTGAAGCAGTCGCTGACGGTCAAGGCCGACGCGGTGCCGGCAGGCGAGACGGTACGCGCCTGGATTCCGTATCCCCGCGCGATCGCCGGCCAGCAGGAGAACCTGCGCTTCCTGCGCAGTGAACCGGCCAAGCGGACCATCGCGCCCGAGTCGGCGCTGCAGCGCACGGTGTATCTGGAAAAACCCGCGGTCGCGGGCCGGCCGACCGTGTTTTCGATCCAGTACGAGTTGACCGTCTACGGCCGTCATTTCGACGTCGACGCGGACAAGGTCGTGCCGGCGACGATCACTCCGGAACTCGCACCCTACGTTGCCGAGCGTGCACCGCACATGGTGTTCAGCGAGGCGATGCGGCTGTTCTCGCGCCAGATCGTCGGCGAGGAGAAAAATCCCTGGCGCATCGCACAGAGGCTGTTCGCCGCGGTGGATCAGGTTCCGTGGGCCGGCGCGCGCGAGTATTCGACGATCACGAACATCGGCGACTACGCGCTGCACGCCGGCCACGCCGACTGCGGCCAGCAGACGCTGCTGCTAATCACGCTGCTGCGGCTCAACGGCATTCCGACGCGCTGGCAGTCGGGCATGGTCTATTCCGACGGCGCGTTCACCAACCTGCATGACTGGGGCCAGCTCTACATGGCGCCCTACGGCTGGATGCCGGTGGACGTGACCACGGGCCGCCTCGACAGCCCCGACCCCGTGCTCGCCGGGTTCTATCTGGGCGGCCTCGACGCTTACCGCCTCGCTTTCAACGACGACTGGGGCCGCCAGTTCACGCCTGCCAAGACTCACTTCCGCTCCGACACCGTCGATTCGCAGCGCGGCGAGGCGGAATGGCGCGGCGGCAACCTTTACTACGACCAGTTCGACTACGACTTCGAGGCGCAGGTCGGATCGGCGCGCGCGATGCGCTGACGGCAGCCGCGCGCTGCGTGGCGGACCGGCAAGGCCTTGGGCAACCTTCCCGATTCCCGCGACGGGCGAGCCGCGCAGAACTGATTTCCGACTGCCGCCCGATTTCGGCTTAGACTTGCAAAAACTTCGTCTTCGCGCGTGAAGGCGATTGCTCCGGGGACTTGCCATGACCGCCACGCACCATCCTCACGCGGCGATGCCGCGCCGCACTTTCCTTGCCGCGCTCGCCGCGGCCGCGCTCGCCGGCTGCGCGAACGCGACGCGGCGCGACCCGGACGAACGCGTCGACGAACTGATGCGCCGCTACCAGGGCAAGGTGCCCGGCGCCTCGCTGCTCGTGCTGCGCGACGGCCATCCTGCGATCCGCAAAAGCTACGGCTACGCCGACCTCGAGAACGTCGTCGCCGCGATGCCGGCGACGAACTACCGCCTCGCCTCGATGACCAAGGAATTCACCGCCGCGTCCATCCTGCTGCTCGCCGAGGACGGCAAGCTCGCGCTCGACGACCGCGCGCGCAAATGGCTGCCGTCGCTGCCGGGCGTGGCCGATGCGATCACGCTGCGCCACCTGCTCACCCATACCGGCGGCCTGATCGACTACGAGGACGTGATGCCGCAGTCACCGCCCGAGCCGGCGCCGCTGCCGTCGGCCAGCGCATTGCCGCCGACCAGCGCCGAATCCGTGCCCGAATCGGACCGGCAACTGCGCGACGCCGACGTGCTGCGCTTGATCGAGAAGACCGACAAGCTCTACTTCGCGCCCGGCACGAGCTACCGCTACAGCAACACCGGCTACGCCATGCTGGCGCTGATCGTCGAGCGTGCATCGGGCAAACCGTTCCAGGATTTCCTGCGCGAGCGCATCTTCGTCCCGCTCGGCATGCGCGACACGCTCGCGCGCGTGCACGGCGGCCCACCGGTGTCGCATCGCGCCTACGGCTACAGCGAAATCGGCGGTCGCTGGCTGCGCACCGACCAGAGCCTGACCAGCGCCGTGCTCGGCGACGGCGGCATCTATTCCTCGATCGACGATCTCGCCAAGTGGGACGCCGCGCTCTACGACGCGCGCCTGCTGCGCGACGAATCGCGCCGCGCCGCGTTCACGCCGTGGACGAGGACCGACGAAGCCGATGTCGAATACGGCTACGGCTGGCGCATCACCGGCGAGACGCTCTGGCACTCGGGCGAGACGATCGGCTTCCGCAACGTCATCGTGCGCTGGCCGCGCCGGCGCACGAGCGTGATCCTGCTGAGCAACCGCGATGATCCCGAGCCGTACCGCACGGCGCTTGCGACCGGGCAGCTTTACCTGCCCGCAGGCTAGCCCGCATTTCTCACGCCGGTCCGCCGCGAGGGCGCCGAGACGCCGTTCTGGCGCGTGATGCGCACCGAGGACGGGCGAAGGCGTACTCGACAGTACGTCGAGCCCGGCCGAGGGAGCGGCGCGCGCCAGAGCGGATGGATCGGCGGCCGCAGCAGAAGCGGCGTGAGAAATGCGGGCTAGCCCCGCACGACGAGCCGCACGCGCGCGAACGAGCGCTTGCCGATCTGCAGCAAGTGTTCGCCGCCCGCGGCGAGCGTGCGTTCGCGGTCCTCGACCACGGCGCCGTCGATGCGCACCGCGCGTTCGCCGAGCTTGCGCACGACTTCGGAATTGCTCGCCGCAAGCTTGGCCGCGACGAACAGCGGAGAAATGCGGATGCCCTCGGCCGGCACCGCGACGTCCAGCAACGGCAGGTCGACGTCGACGCGCTGCTCGCGCACGAGCGCGTTCCACTGTTCGATCGCGCGTTCGGCTTCAGCCGCGCCCCGGAAGCGCGCAGCGAGTTCGCGCGCCAGCGCAAGCTTGGCATCGCGCGGATGCAATTGCCCGTTCGCGACGTCGCGCTTCATCGCCGCGATCTCGGCCGCGGAACGGTCCAGGCTCAACAACTCGTACCAGCGCCACATCAACTCGTCGCCGATCTTCATCGTCTTGTTGACGATGTCGATCGCCGCTTCGTTGATGCCGATGTAGTTGCCGAGCGACTTCGACATCTTGTTGACGCCGTCGAGGCCCTCGAGCAACGGCATCGTCAGCACGATCTGCGGCGGCTGGCCCGATTCTTCCTGCAACTGGCGGCCGACGAGCAGATTGAACTTCTGGTCGGTGCCGCCGAGTTCGACGTCGGCCTCGAGCGCGACCGAGTCGTAGCCCTGCACGAGCGGGTAGAGGAACTCGTGGATCGCGATCGGCTGGTTGCCCTTGTAGCGCTTGGCGAAATCGTCGCGCTCGAGCATGCGCGCGACGGTGTGCCTGGCCGCCAGCTTGATCATGCCGGCCGCGTCCATCTTGCCGAACCATTCGGAGTTGAAGCGCACCTCGGTCTTGTCGCGGTCGAGCACCTTGAACACCTGGTCGGCATAGGTCTTCGCGTTGGCTTCGATGTCCTCGCGGCTCAGCGGCTTGCGCGTGGCGTTCTTGCCGGTCGGGTCGCCGATCATGCCGGTGAAGTCGCCGATCAGGAAGATGACCCGGTGGCCGAGATCCTGGAACTGGCGCATCTTGTTGAGCAGCACGGTGTGGCCCAGGTGCAGATCCGGCGCGGTCGGGTCGAAGCCGGCCTTGATCCGCAGCGGCCGGCCGAGCTTGAGACGCGCTTCGAGGTCCTCGCGCTTGATGATTTCCTCGGCACCGCGGCCGATCAGATCCAGGGCCGCTTGAATTTCCGCTGACATCGTCGTTTCCACCACTTCTCGAAAAAGTATACTTGTACAAACCCCGCGATCCGTTCAGATTTCGTCGGCGCGAAGTTAAAAAATCATTAGTCGAGAAACCCGCCGGAACCCTTTGAAAATCAAAGGATTGACGCAAAGTATCCGACTGTATATGGTACGGGCTGTTTTGTCGGAAACCGGCCGTGAATCTGAACAAAAAACACTCCTGCGCCACCCGCATCGCTCCATTGAACGGCGCAGCCGACGCGTCCACGAACGCCGCAAAGTGGACTTCTATACAACGCATCGTCACAGGGCCGCTCGCGAAAGCGCCGCTGTCGTGGCGGCGCAGGCACGTCGTTCTCGCCGGCGCCATCGTCGCGGTGCTCGTCGCCGCGGGCGCGACGATCCCGACCTGGGCACTGGCGATGCGCGATGCCGACAACGCGCCACGCACCACGCTCGACCTTCCGCTGCCGGCATTATCGCCCGAAGAGACGGCCTTGTCTGCCGCGACCGACGCCGTGCCGAGCGACGCGCTCGCCGACGACGACGCCTGGCAGGTCGTCAAGGTCAAGTCGGGGCAGACGCTCGCCGACATTTTCCAGCAGCAGAACCTCAATGCGACCGACCTCGCGCGCCTGCTCGACGATCCCGGCAACACGCGCTGCCTGCGCAGCATCCACCCCGGCGACGAATTCGCCTTCCTGCGCAACGGCGCCGGCGGCCTGCGCGCGATCCGCTTCGACCGCGACGACCGCACGCGCGTGATCGCGAACTTCACCGCCGACGGCGTCAGGCAGACGCCGCTCGAGCGCAACGTCGAGCGCCGCACCCACGTCGCCCATGGCGTCATCGATTCCTCGCTGTTCGGCGCGGGCGAGGCGGCCGGCATGAGCGATGCGATGGTGCTGCAACTCGCCAACGCGTTCGGCTACGACATCGACTTCGCCCAGGACCTGCGCCAGGGCGACAGCTTCACCGTGATCTACGACGACGTCTACCGCGAAGGCGAACGCCTGCGCGACGGCGACATCCTCGCCGCGACGTTCGTCAACAAAGGCAAGCGCTACTCCGCGTTCCGCTTCACCAACGGCGCCGGCGAGACGAGCTACTACAGCGCCGAAGGCCGGCCTCTGAAGAAGACCTTCCTACGTACGCCGCTCGATTTCACCCGCATCACCTCGTATTTCTCGGTCGCGCGCATGCACCCGATCCTCGGCCTCATGCGCGCGCACAAGGGTGTGGACTATGCCGCGCCGATGGGCACGCCGATCCGCGCCGCCGGCGACGGCAAGATCGCGTTCCGCGGCTGGCAGCCGGGCTACGGCAACGTCGTCATCGTCCAGCACAACGCGCACAACTCGACGCTGTACGGCCATATGTCGCGCCTCGGCGGCTACCAGGTCGGCCAGCGCGTCGCGCAGGGCGCGACGATCGGCTACGTCGGCATGACCGGCCTCGCCACCGGCCCGCATCTGCATTACGAATTCCGCGTCGACGGCCAGCACCGCAACCCGCTGACGGTGACGACGCTGCCGCCGGAGCCGCTGCCCGGCGTCGAACTCGCGCGCTTCCGTACGCAGACGCAGCCGATGCTCGCCCGGCTCAACCAGCTCGAGGCCACGCAGCTCGCTTCGGCGAAGTAGCGTCGTGAGGTCGTGGCGGCGCTGTATCTCGGTCTGATCTCCGGCACCAGCGCCGACGGCATCGACGTCGCCCTGGCTTCGTTCGCGCGCAAGCCGAAGCTGCTTGCCGGCCTGACGCATCCCTACCCGGAAGACCTGCGCCGGCGCATCCTCGCGCTCGCGCAAGGCGACGGGCGCATCGCGCTCGACGAGTTCGGCGCGCTCGACGTCGAGATCGCGCGCGCGTTCGCCGCGGCCGCGCTGACATTGCTGAAGCGGGAAAAGATCGACGCAACCCGGATCCGCGCGCTCGGCTCGCACGGCCAGACCGTGCGCCACCGCCCGCTCGGCGCGGCGCCGTACACGATGCAGCTCGGCGATCCGAACGTGATCGCCGAGTCGACCGGCATCGCCACCGTCGCCGATTTCCGCCGTCGCGACATCGCCGCGGGCGGCCACGGCGCGCCGCTCGCGCCCGCGTTTCACGCGGCGATGCTTGCGCACGACGGCAAGACGCGCGTCGTGCTCAACCTCGGCGGCATCGCCAACATCACGATCCTTGCGGGCGACAAGAAAAAACCGCTGCGCGGCTTCGACACCGGCCCCGCGAGCTGCCTGCTCGACGCGTGGATCGCCAGGCACCGCGACCAGCCCTTCGACAAGGACGGCGCGTTCGCCGCCTCGGGCCGTATCGACGATACGCTGCTCAAGCGCCTTCTGTCCGAGCCGTACTTCGCCGAGTCGCCGCCGAAAAGCACGGGCCGCGAAGTGTTCCATCTGGCATGGCTGGCCGAGCATCTGCGCGGCCTCGCAATCGCGCCGAAGAACGTGCAGGCGACCCTCGTCGCGCTGTCCGCGTTGACGATCGCCGACGCGATCCACGCGCATGCGCGCGACGCGCGCGAGGTCTGGGTCTGCGGCGGCGGCGTGCACAATCCGGTATTGATGGCGGCGATTGCACAGGCGCTCGCACCGATTCCCGTCGCCAGCATCGCCAGGCTCGGCATCGATCCCGACTTCGTCGAAGCGATGACCTTCGCCTGGCTCGCGCGTGAGCGCCTGGAAAATCGCGCCGCACCGAACGTATACAGCGTCACCGGCGCACGCGGACCGCGCGTCCTCGGCGGGGTATATTACGGGGGCGGCTAAGCCGTCGACGATTTCGCGTCGAGCCGCGCGAATTGTCCGTGCAGCGCAGCCAGCAACAACAGGCCCGGCAACGCGCAGGCGAGGCTGACGGCGAAATAGACGACCCAGCCATAGTCCGCCGCGATCCAGCCCGCCACCGGGCCGACGAAAATGCGCGCGGCCGAATCGAGCGCGCTGAACAACGCATACTGCGTCGCGCTGAACCGTTTGTCGCACAGGGTCATCAGCAGAGCGACGAAGGCGCCGGTGCCCAGACCGGAGGTGAAATTCTCCGCCGCCACGGCCGTTACCAAGGCCGGGTAACCCTGCCAGCCGAGGGCGATGGCGAAGAATCCCAACGCGCCCAAGCCTTGCAGCACACCGAACACCCACAGCGCGCGCCGCAGCGACCAGCGTTCGAGCAGCAGGCCGCCGGCGAAAGCGCCGACCACGGTGGCGGCGAGTCCGAACACCTTGTTGACCCAGCCGACCTCGCTCAACGCATAACCGGCGCCGCGCAGCAGAAACGTGCTGGACAGGCTCAATGCGAACGCATTGCCGAGTTTGTAGAGAAGAATCAGCGCAAGCCACTGCACCGCCTTCGTGCGCACGAGAAATTCGCGCAACGGTTCGACATAGGCCCGCACGAGGGAATGCGCGGATTCCTTCGCCGCCCGGCGTTCCGGCGCGACCAGCGTGCCGACGATGCCGACGCCCATCAACGCCGCCATCGCCAGATAGGCAAAGCGAAACCCGTAATGGCCCGCGAGGATCAGCGCAAGGCCGCCCGACACGACCATCGCGACGCGGTAGCCGCCGACGCCGAACGCCGCGCCCAAGCCACGATCGCGCGGCAACAGTTGATCGGCGCGATACGCGTCGACGGCGATGTCCTGCGTTGCCGATAGCGTCGCCAGCAAGACCGCCAGCAGCGCGATCGCCGGCAGCGAAGTTTGCGGCGACAGGCCCGCGATCAGCACGAGCACGACGACGATGCCGACCTGCATCCACAGCATCCAGCCGCGCCGCCGGCCCAGCGGCGACAGCGAAAACCGGTCGATCAGCGGCGCCCACAGAAACTTGAACACGTAGGCGAGCGCGACGAGCTTGATCGCACCGATGGTCTTCAGGCTCAGGCCGCTGACCGCGCACCAGGCCTCGAGCGTCGAAAACGACAGCGCGACGGGCAGACCCGAACCGAATCCGAGCAAGGCGACCGCCGCGAGCGTACGCGGGCGCTGCGCACCGGCGGGAACCGGCTCCGTCACCGGTATTCGCGTCACCGGTATTCGACCAACATCGGCGCGTGGTCGGAGAAGCGCGGCGCCGGCGTGATCTCGCAGCGTTCCACCTTCTTGCCCAGCCCCGGCGTGACGATCTGGTAATCGATGCGCCAGCCGACGTTGTTCGCGCGCGCGCCGCCGCGCGCCGACCACCACGTGTACTCGACCGTGTCGGGCTTGGCGACGCGGAACGCATCGCGCCAGCCGGTTCTCGGCGGTGCAGTTTCGCCATCGCCGTGCGCGTCGGCGATCAGGCCGTTGAGCCAGGCGCGCTCGGGCGGCAGGCAGCCAGAGTTTTTCTGGTTCGAGGTCCAGTTCTTGATGTCGTTTTTCGCGCGCACGATGTTCCAGTCGCCGCACAGCACGTACTCGCGGCCGGACTCCAGCCATTCGTCGAAGATCGGTTTGAGCCAATCCATCACCTTGAACTTGAAAGCCTGCCGCTCCTCGCCCGAGGTCCCCGACGGGATGTAGAACGAGATCACGCTGAGCTTGCCGAAGCGCGCTTCGATGTAGCGCCCCTCGTCGTCGAACGGCGCCCAGCCGAGCGCGGTGCGCACCTCGTCGGGCTCGCGCTTCGCATAGATCGCCACGCCCGAGTAGCCCTTTTTCGTCGTCGCGTCGCGATAGAAGCAGTGATGGCCGTCCGGGCGGAACATCGGATCGGTCAATTGGTCTTCCTGCGCCTTGGTTTCCTGCAGGCAGACCACGTCGGCATCCTGCTTTTTCAGCCAGTCGAAGAAGCCCTTGTTCGCGGCGGAGCGGATGCCGTTGGCGTTGAAGGTGAGGATTTTCACGTGATTGGTGGTTCGTGATGGGTGATTCGTAGGGTACCGGATTTGCCGATCGGGCTCCCTGAAGATTTCGGCGACGTGATATCCGACTGCAAATTTCGATGCGGCCTGCGGCGTTGCTATCATCGAATCACCAATCACCAATCACCAATCACCAATCACATGCTTCCCCACCAGCAATCCTTCCTCGACCTCGCCCTCGCGAGGAACGCGCTGCGCTTCGGCGAGTTCACCCTCAAATCGGGGCGCGTGAGTCCGTACTTCTTCAACGCCGGCACGATCGACTCGGGCGCGGCGCTCGCGGTGCTCGGGCGCGCTTATGCGCAGGCGGCGCTGGATTCCGGCATCGAATTCGACACGCTGTTCGGGCCGGCCTACAAGGGCATTTCGCTCGCGACCGCGACGGCGATCGCGCTGGCCGACGCCGCCGGGCGCGACGTGCCGGTGGCATTCAACCGCAAGGAGGCGAAGACGCACGGCGAAGGCGGCGTCGTGATCGGCGCACCGCTCGAGGGTCGCGTGCTGATCGTCGACGACGTGATCACCGCCGGCACTGCGATCCGCGAATCGCTGGCGCTGATCGCCGCACACGGGGCGACCGCGGCCGGTATTCTGATTGCGCTCGACCGCCAGGAGCGCGGCCAGGGCGCGCTGTCGGCCGTGCAGGAAGTCGAGCGCGAATTCGGCGTGCCGGTCGTCGCGATCGCACGCCTCGCCGACCTGTTCGCGCTCGTCGCCGCGCGGCCCGAACTCGCCGCGCACCGCGAACGCATGGAAGCATACCGCCGCGCCTACGCCGCCGGCGAGTGAGGGGCGGCGCGCTGCCCCGCGCCCGATGTATGCTTCGCGCCAATCACGGAAACCACCATGCGCCCCACCATCGTTATCGCCCTGACGTTCGCCCTCACCGCCGCCGCGTCGAACGCCGCCGCGCAAGACAAGGCCGCCCACAATCGCTATCGCTGGATCGATCCGCACGGCAGCGTACAGTACGCCGACTCACCCACGGCCGAAGCGCTGCAAGCCGGTTACGACGTGATCAATGCGCGCGGTTCGGTGGTCCGGCACGTCGACCGGGCCAAGACCGCCGAGGAAAAGCAGGTCGAAGCGAATGCCGCAGCCGCCAGCACGCTGGACAAGCAGCGCGCCTCCGAAGCCGCGCGGGCCGATCAACAGTTGTTGCAGGCCTACTCCTCCGAGCAGGCATTGATCGACGCACAGAAAGGCCGCATCGTGGCGATCGACCAGGAACTCGCCAACGTCAAGGTCAGCCAGGCCGATCAGGAAAAGAGCCTCGCCGAGCAACTCGCCTACGCCTCGACCTTCGAGCGCGACGGCAAACCCGTACCGGCACCCGTGAAGCAGCAGATCGAAACGCTGCGCGAAAACGTGGAAGCGCAAAAGAAGTTCACTGCAACCAAGCTTGCCGAGCGGGAACAGTCGGAGCAGCGGGCGCGGGCCGAACTCGCCCATTATCGCGAACTGCGCGCGGCGCAGCAGAAGACGCCGTAGTAAGGGACGCGCCGTTCCGCGCGTCTACGCTCAGAACGGCAGCTTCAGCTTCGGATTGACCGCGTGCAACTGCGCGCGGAACAGGTTCTGCACGCGCTTGAGCGCGTCCATGTTCTCGGCCTCGAAGCGCAGCACGAGTACCGGTGTGGTGTTCGAGGCGCGCACGAGGCCCCAGCCGTCGGGCCAGTCGGCGCGGACACCGTCGATCGTGTTGATCGTGGCGCCCTCGAATTTCGCTTCCTGCCTGAAGCGCTCGATGAACTTGTAGTGCTCGCCCTCGGCCAGTTCGATCTTCAGCTCGGGCGTGCTCACGCTGTTCGGCAGGGTTTCGAAGATTTCCTGCGGCAGGCGCTGCTGTGCGTCGGAAGAAAGGATTTCGAGCAAACGCGCGCCGGCGTAGAGGCCGTCGTCAAAGCCGTACCAGCGCTCCTTGAAGAAGAAGTGCCCGCTCATCTCGCCGGCCAGCGCGGCGCCGTTCTCGCGCATCTTGCCCTTGATCAGCGAATGACCGGTGCGCCACATCAGCGGCTTGCCGCCGGCCTGCTCGATCACGGACGCGAGCTTGCCGGTGCACTTCACGTCGTAGATGATCGTCGCGCCGCCGTCGCGCGAGAGCACGTCCTGCGCGAACAGCATCAGCGTGCGGTCGGGGAAGATCACCTCGCCGGATGGCGTGACCACGCCCAGGCGGTCGCCGTCGCCGTCGAAAGCGATGCCAAGATGCGCCTTGACCTGCTTGACCGTCAGGATGAGGTCTTCGAGGTTGTGCGGATCGGACGGGTCCGGATGATGATTCGGGAAATTGCCGTCGACCTCACAGAACAACGGCACGACGTCGGCGCCGAGGCGCTCGAACAACTCCGGCGCCACCGCGCCCGGTATGCCGTTGCCGCAGTCGACGACGATCTTGAGAGGGCGTGCGAGGCGCACGTCGCCGACGATGCGTTCGATGTAGTCGGGAATCAGGTTGCGCTTTTCGAGCGTACCCGCGCCCTTGGTGAAATCCTTCTCGACGATGCGCGTATAGAGTTTCTGGATCGCGTCTTCCGACAACGTCTCGCCGCCGAGCACGATCTTGAAGCCGTTGTAGTCGGGCGGGTTGTGGCTGCCGGTAACCATGACGCCGGAGCCGAGCCCGAGGTGATAGGTGGCGAAATAGAGCACCGGCGTCGGCGCCGCACCGATGTCGGTCACGTTGGCGCCGGCCGCGCGCAGGCCTTCGATCAGCGCCGCGGACAGGGCGGGGCCGGACAGGCGGCCGTCGCGGCCGACCGCGATCGTCGCAAGGCCGCGGCTCGCCATCTCGCTGCCGATCGCGCGACCGATCAGGCGCGCGACGTCGGCATTCAAGGTCTTGCCGAGCACGCCGCGGATATCGTAGGCGCGGAACATGCTGCGGCTGACGTGGACGTCGTCCTGATCTTCGACTGCCGCGGACGGCGCGGGCTTGGCGGGTGCTGACATCGGAACCGGCTCCTTGAGGATTTCGTCCATCACGTCCGGGCCAGCCGGCGGACTGCGTCGCAACAAGCGGTCGAACGCCGCGCGCCAACCGACGAGACGGGCATAGAACATTATTCCGCCGACAGCCAAAGCCAGCAAGGCGAGCACACCCAGGAGAACGAGGCTGCGCGGCACGAAAATCAACGACGCAGGCGGCATGATCCCGACGCGGAACAGACTGTTCGCAATCGGTTTGCCGACGATATCGGACGAATCGCCGCCGTTGCTGCCGACGCTCGCGACGACGAATTCGTTCATGCTCGCGCCTTGGCGCAGTTCGATCCGGGCCGCGCCGGACCCGGCTTTGCGCAATACCGCAAGCAGCGAATCGAGCGGAAACGCGGCATAAGCGTAGGCGAGAATCCGGTTTTCGCGCGTCACCGGCGATGCGAACGCCAGCAGACGCTTTCCGCCCTCGCCCGTGGTCGACTGCGCCGGCACCGCGGCATGCGTGCTGCTGGCCTGCACGAGCATGGCCGAGCGCGCGTATCCGGTCTTGGCGAAATCGGCGGCGAGCACGTCGGCGATGTCGGGCCGATGGAAATCGACGACGACGAGGTCGGGCAGCGCCTGTTTCGCCGCCTCTATCGCGGCTTCGCGGCCGCTCTCCCATTCACCGCTCAATGGCGCCGTCACCGCGTCGCTGGTCAGCACTCGTTGCAGGCGCGTGTTCGTGTCGGCGAGAAACCGACTCAGCGCGTCGACCGCGGCGGCGCGAACGGCTTCGATGCGCGCGATGTCGTCCTGCTCGGTGTAGACCAGCCACGCCTGCCAGACGAAAAAGGCGCCGAGGATCCACAGCAGCAACGCGCCGACCAGCATGGCGTAGCGAGCCAGTCCCACCGGTTCGGCGCGCACTCGCGGAGCCGGCGCGGACGGCGCATCGGCCTGTGCGGCGCCGTGGAATTCGGCGTCGGGCAAAGCATCGTTTTTCTTTTTCGCAAGCCAGCTTCCCATGCTCGATTCCCCCAGTAATCGTGCCAAGGGGCGACGCGCGGCTACGCGCTGCCGGAGTGGCCGAATCCGCCGACGCCGCGCTCGCTGGCATCAAAATCCTCGACCACACGAAACCGCGCCAGCGCCACCGGCAAAAAGACGAGTTGCGCGATGCGTTCCCCCGGCGCGATGGTATACGCAGCCGTCGCGCGATTCCAGCAGGAAATCATCAACGGACCCTGGTAATCCGCATCGATCAGGCCGACCAGGTTGCCGAGCACGAGACCGTGTTTGTGACCCAGTCCCGACCTCGGCAGGATGATTGCGCAAAGGCTTGCATCGCCGATATGGATCGCGATGCCGGTGGGAATCAATGCACTCGCTCCGGGCGCGAGCGTCAACGGCGCATCGAGCGCGGCACGCAGGTCCATGCCGGCAGAGCCCGGCGTCGCCCGCGCCGGCAGCGGAATCTCGTTGCCGAGACGCGGATCGAGGATTTTCAGTTCGACATCGATCATCGCGTGCGCGTCCGCGCACGCACGGGAACGAGTTTGCGCCGGCTCTCGCTCCCCGTCCCTCGCCCTTCGTTCTTCGCCTGCGCTTTCTCGGCGATCCGCGCGACGAGCTGGCGCGCGAGCGCGAGCTTGTCGGCGCGGGCGAAGCGCTCGATGCCGTCGCGCGAGATCAGTAGGATCTCGTTTTCGCAGGCGTCGAAACCGTGGCCCTCGCCGACCCGGTTCGCGGCGATGAGGTCGAGCTTCTTGCGTTCGAGCTTGGCGCGCGCATAGGTCTCGATGTTCTGCGTTTCCGCGGCGAAGCCGACGACGAACGGTCGCCGCGCCAGCGCGGCGACGCCGGCCAGGATATCGGGATTCTCGTCGAGGCTCAGCGTCAACGCGCCGCCGTTCTTTTTGAGCTTGTGCGGTGCGATCTCGTGCGGACGGAAATCGCCGACGGCGGCCGCGCCGATGTAGATGTCGCTGCCCTCGGCGCGCGCCATCACCGCTTCGCGCATCTCGCGCGCGCTGCGCACGTCGACGCGCGCGACGCCCGGCGGCGTCGTCAGATGCACCGGGCCGGCGACGAGCTGCACGTTCGCGCCCTGCTCCGCCGCGGCCTGGGCGACGGCGAAACCCATGCGCCCGGAACTGCGGTTGCCGATGAAGCGCACCGGGTCGATGTCCTCGTAGGTCGGCCCCGCGCTGACGAGCACACGTTTGCCGGCAAGCCGTTTCGGCCCGTACAGCGCGGTCAGCCCGGCGACGATGTCGTGCGGTTCGAGCAGGCGGCCGGGGCCGGATTCCGGCTCGGCCATACGGCCTTCGGCCGGGCCCAGGAAGACCGCGCCGCGGCTGCGCAACACGGCCACGTTGGCCTGCGTCGCCGCATGCGCCCACATGCGCAGGTTCATCGCCGGCGCGATCGCGAGCGGAGCCTCGCTGGCGAGGCACAGCGTGGTCAGCAGGTCGGTGGCGAAGCCGTGCGCGAGCCGTGCGATCACATCGGCGCTCGCCGGCGCGATCACGATGTGCTGCGCCCAGTGCGCCAGTTCCAGATGTCCCATCGCGGCTTCGGCGGCCTCGTCCCACAGGCCGCTGCGCACCGGTTGGCCGGACAGCGCCTGGAACGTCAGCGGGGTGACGAAGCGCGCCGCGTTCGCGGTCAACACGACGCGCACCTCGGCCCCCGCGTCGCGCAGACGGCGCACGAGTTCGCACGCCTTGTACGCCGCGATTCCGCCCGATACGCCGAGCAGGATACGCAGGCCGGCGAGACCGTTTCGAGCTTCGTGCTGCGACGCCATGTAGGAAATCCGGGGACGAGGAAATGCGCGGATAGCTTACCGGAATTTACGTCGCGCCCCACGGCGCACGGCCGTCATATCGATCGAAACTATTGCCATGACGATTCTCGACTGGCCCTGCCAAGAACGCCCGCGCGAAAAACTCGTCGCGCGCGGCGCGGCGGCGTTGTCCGACGCGGAACTGCTCGCGATTTTCCTCGGCAGCGGCCGGCACGGTCAGACCGCGGTCGATCTCGGCCGCGAATTGCTCGGTTGCAACGGCGGCCTGAAAGGTCTGCTCGAACTGGATTCCACCGCCCTCGCGGCACTGCCGGGTCTCGGCGCGGCCAAGGCCTGCCGCCTGCTCGCCGCGCTCGAACTCGGCAAGCGCCACCTCGCCGTCGACCTCGACCGCCCCGACGCGCTGAGCAATCCGCTCGCCTGCGCCGATTTCGTGCGCGCAAAGCTGGCCGGCTATCCGTACGAGGTCTTCGCCTGCCTGTTTCTCGACACCCGCAATCGCATGATCGCGTTCGAGGAACTGTTCCGCGGTTCGGTCAACGGCGCGAACGTGCACGTACGCGAAGTCGTGCGGCGCTGTCTCGCGCACAACGCGGCGGCGGCGATCTTCGCCCACAACCACCCTTCGGGCGTGGCCGAACCGAGCCAGGCGGACCGCGAAGTCACCGGCGAACTGCGCAGCGCACTGCGCCTGATCGACGTGCGCGTGCTCGATCACCTCATCGTCGGTTCGGGCAAGGTCGCTTCGCTGGCGCAACTCGGCCAGATCTGAGGGGTTGTCTACGAAACACCCGTGACGACGCCGCTTGTTTCCTCCCCCCGCAAGCGGGGTAAGCGAAGACAAGTTCAGGCGTCGATACATCCCTGTCGGCCTTCCGTGCGCCTTGCCGCGCCGTGCGCATCCCGCACGCCGCTTGAGGTCCCTGACCATGATGCGACGCCTGATGCGGGCGAGATTACGCGCGTTTTGTTGCAAAATTCTTGCGTCGCCACAGGCACTTGGCCGGTGGATTTATACACAATGCGACATTCGCTGCATTTGCGGCTTTTTACACCGCGATCGCATGGAATGGGTGGGAATAAACATATGAAAAACAGCTAGTTACAGGTTCATCCCGATAGTTGGCCCGACCGAGCCACCGCCTAACCGATTTTCTCCACCTGTGCAAGAGGAATGCTATGCACAAAGTTATCCACAGGAATCCCTGAGCTCGCCCCTGAAAAAGCGTGTTCCAGAAAGAATGCCGGCGACCATGAGCAAAATCCAGGGTCGATTCGCAGCGACCGGCGGGGATCGGCATAGAATCGAACCCGCCCGAATCCAGTCCGCCCCTGTCCGTGAGCAACGCCATTCTCGTCGCCGGTTCCGCCAATCTCGACTTCGTCGTGCGCGCCGCGCACGTGCCCGCGCCGGGCGAAACCGTGCTCGGACGCGAGTTCGCGACGTTCCCCGGCGGCAAAGGCGCAAACCAGGCCGTCGCCTGCGCGCGCGCCGGCGGCGCAACGACGCGCATGCTGCTCGCGCTCGGCGAGGACCCATACGCCGCGCCGCTCGAAGCCTCGCTGCGTGGCGCCGGCGTCGAACTGCACGTGGTGCGCACGCGCGAGACCGCCACCGGCACGGCTTTCATCTGCCTCGCCGACGATGCCGAGAATGCGATCACCGTCGCGCCCGGCGCGAATGCGCTGCTGCGCGCCGAGCATCTGCCGCCGCTGGCTGGCGTGAGCCATCTGCTGCTGCAACTCGAAACGCCGATCGACACGGTCACGGCCTATGCCGTCGCCGCGCGCGCGGCGGGCGTGACCGTCGTGCTCAACGCCGCGCCGGCGCGCGAACTGCCGACCGCGCTGCTCGATGCGCTCGACGTGCTGATCGTCAACGAAGGCGAACTGGCGACGATCACCACCGGCCTCCGCGGCCGCATCGCCGAGGCGCTGACGCATCTCGCCGTGCCCTGCGTGATCGTCACGCTCGGCGCGCGCGGCGCCTGCGCGCGCGCGCGCGGCGAGTTCCACCTGCGCGCCGCGTATCGTGTCCGCCCGGTCGACACGACCGGTGCCGGCGACACGTTCTGCGGCGCGTTCACCGCGGCATCGTGCCAAGGCTCCGATCTGCCGGATGCGCTCGCGTTCGCCAGCGCCGCCGGCGCGCTCGCCACGACTCGCCTCGGCGCACAGACCGGCGTGCCGGCGCGCGACGAAGTCGAGAAATTCCGGCGCGCGCAAACCGCAATCGCCGACGACGACGCCTTGCGCCAACTTGCCGCGTACTGCGGCCTCGAAAATCGAAGCGTCTGACGGATTCGTCGCGCGAGTGGCGAATCCGCTACCATTCGCGCCCCGAATCCGTTTCGTTTCTCGCGTGTCCCTGCCGATCGTCAATCCCTGGACGCTGTGTGTCGCCCCGATGATGGATTGGACCGACCGCCATTGCCGGTACTTCCATCGCCTGCTGTCGCCGCACGCGCGCCTGTACACCGAGATGGTGACGACGGGCGCGATCCTGCACGGCGACCGCGCGCGCCATCTCGACTTCGACGCGGCCGAACATCCGGTCGCGCTGCAGCTCGGCGGCCACGAGCCGCGCGAACTGGCCGAGTGCGCGCGCATCGGCGCGGAATGGGGCTACGACGAGATCAACCTCAACGTCGGCTGCCCGTCCGACCGCGTGCAGTCCGGGCGCTTCGGCGCCTGCCTGATGCGCGAACCGGCGCTCGTGGCCGACTGCGTCGCGGCGACGCGCGCCGCCGTGTGCGGCCGTGATCGCGACGTGGCGGTGACGGTGAAATGCCGCATCGGCGTGGACGAACAGGACGACGAGGAGGACCTGCACCGCTTCGTCGAGGCGCAGGTCGGCGCCGGCCTGCAGACGCTGATCGTGCACGCGCGCAAGGCGTGGCTGCACGGCCTCTCGCCGAAGGAGAACCGCGAGATTCCGCCGCTCAATTACGAGCGCGTGTACCGGCTGAAGCGGGAATTTCCGCGCCTCGCGATCGTGATCAACGGCGGCATCGTCGATGCGGCGGCCGCGCAGGCGCATTGCGCAATCGTCGACGGCGTGATGCTCGGGCGCGCGGCCTGGCACGATCCGTTCGTGCTCGCACGCTGCGAGGCGGCGCTGTTCGGCACACCGCCGCCCGCGCGCGAGGAAGTGCTGCGGCGCCTGCGTGCGTACGTCGAGGCGCGGCTCGCCCGGGGCGAAGCGCTGAGCCATATGGCGCGGCATGTCCTCGGCCTCTATCTCGGCCTGCCGGGTGCGCGCGCGTTCCGCCGCACGCTGAGCGAGGGCATGCACCGGCCCGGCGCCGACTTCCGCGTCGTCGAACGGGCGATGTCGGGCCTGCGCGATTGCGCTTGCGCCGCTTGATCGGCCGTGCAGGCTCCTATAGTTCAGGCCCAATTCAATCGGCTTTCCCATAGTGACCTTCCCTGCCGCGCATTCCGCGGCGACGGTTTTTTTCCGACTCCTCCGCTGTGCGTTCGAAATGAAACTCCGCTGCGCCACGATCCTGCTGCTTGCCGCCTTCGCGTTCGCGTCGCATGATGCCCATGCCGCGCTGACGATGCAGGAGGCGATCGCCAAGGTGCAGCACGAAAGCGGCGGCAAGGTACTCTCGGCCGAAACCAAAATGCAGGGCCACAAGACGATTTACCGGATCAAGGTGCTGACGCGCGACGGTCAGGTGAAGATCATCGAGGTTCCTGCCGAAAACTGACCCCACAGGACTACCATCATGCGCGTACTGCTGGTCGAAGACGAAGCCCCGTTGCGTGAAACCCTCGCCGCGCGCCTCAAGCGCGACGGTTTCGCCGTGGACACCGCCGCCGACGGCGAGGAAGGCACTTTCCTCGGCCGCGAGGTGCCGTTCGACGTCGCCATCATCGACCTGGGTCTGCCGAAGAAGTCGGGCATGGACCTGGTCAAGGACCTGCGCGACGCCGGGCAGAAATATCCGATCCTCATCCTCACCGCCCGCTCGAGCTGGCAGGACAAGGTGCAGGGTCTCAAGCACGGCGCCGACGACTACCTCGTGAAGCCGTTCCATGTCGAGGAACTGCTCGCGCGCATCAACGCGCTCGTGCGCCGCGCCTCGGGCTGGACCAAGCCCACGCTCGAATGCGGCCCGATCGTGCTCGACACGACCGCGCAGACCGTGCACGTCAACGGCGCGCCAGCCGACCTGACCAGCTACGAATACAAGGTGCTCGAATACCTGATGCTGCACGCGGGCGAACTGGTGTCCAAGGCCGACCTGACCGAGCACATCTACCAGCAGGATTTCGACCGCGACTCCAACGTGCTCGAAGTGTTCATCGGCCGCCTGCGCCGCAAGCTCGATCCGGACAACTCGCTCAAGCCGATCGAGACGGTGCGCGGCCGCGGCTACCGCTTCGCGATTCCGCGCAGCGAAGGCACGCACGAGGCCGAAGGCGAAACCGCGGCCAAGTAGTTCCCGTACATCCCCCACGCATGGCGCGCCGACCTCTTTCCCTGCAAGCGCGCTCGCTGCTCGCGGCCAGCGTCATCCTGACCGCGTTCCTCGGCCTCGCCGGCGTCGCGCTCGACCGCGCGATCTACGACACCCTGCTGATCAGCCTGCACGACCGGCTGCAGGGCTACGCCGAAGCCTACATGGCGAAGTCCGACGTCAGCCGCGCGCGGCGCTGGATTCCGCCCGAAATCGATCCGGAGCCGTTCCTGAGCCCCGACAGCGGCTTCTACGCCGGCATGGTCGGCCCGGTCGAGGTCGATGGCGTGCGCCGCGACAACTGGCGCTCGCAGTCGGCCTACGCCGTCACCGACCTGCCGCAGTTCGACGCGATGCTCAAGCCCGGCGCCACCGCGTTCACGAAGGCGCCGGTCGACGGCGCCGGCGGAAAAATATACTTGTACAGCGTCGGACTGTCCTGGCCCGTGCCCGGCAAGGAACCGGTGCTGACGACAATCCACGTCGCCGAGGACGCGAGGCACCTCGATGCGCAGCGCAACGTGTTCCGCCGCAGCCTCGTGTTCACGTTCGGCGGCCTCGTCGTCGGCCTGCTGCTGCTGCTGCTCGGCCTCGTGCGCTGGATCCTGCAGCCGACGCGGCGCATCGCGATCGAACTCGTCCGCGTCGAACACGGCGAGCAGGAGCGGCTGTCGACCGACTATCCGCTCGAACTCAAGCGTCTGTCGCGCAGCATCAACGACTTCATCGACAGCGAGCGCAACAGCCTCAAGCGCTACCGCAACACGCTCGCCGACCTCGCCCACAGCCTGAAGACGCCGCTCGCGGTGATCCGCAGCCAGCTCGAAACCGGCGTCGAAGGCAAGGAATTCCGCTGGACCGTGCTCGAACAGGTCGGGCGCATGGACCAGATCGTCGCCTACCAGCTCTCGCGCGCGGCGACGAGCGGGCATTCGACCTTCGCCGCGCCGATCCTGATCGAGCCGCATGCCGAAGAGATCGTCAGCGGGCTGGAAAAAGTATATTCCACAAAAAATATACTCTGCGAATTCGACATCGACCCGAAAGCGCAGTTCTACGGCGAGGAGGGCGACCTGCTCGAACTGCTCGGCAACCTGCTCGAAAACGCGTTCAAATGGGCCGCGCACCGCGTGCTGCTGACCGCGCGCGCGATGCCGGGCGCGGCCGGCACGCGGCGCAACGGCCTGCTCCTGATCGTCGAGGACGACGGTCCCGGCATCCCCGAGGACAAGGTCGAGCACCTGCTCCAGCGCGGCGTGCGCGGCGACGAGCGCGTGCAGGGCCACGGCATCGGCCTCGCCATCGTGCAGGACCTGCTGCGCGCCTACCGCGGCATTCTCACCGTGTCGAAATCGGAAAATCTCGGCGGCGCCGCGTTCACCGTGCGCTTCGCACCGGGCTGAGTCGCGCGCCTACGATCCCGAAAGAAAATCCAGGCTGGCCTGCAGCATCGCCGCAACGCCGACCGGCAGCGCGCCCTCGTCGAGGAAGAACTTCGGCGAATGGTTGGTCGGCGCAGTAGCGGTATCCTGCCCCGCGGGCGTCGCGCCGACGAAAAAGTATACCGCCGGCGCCTTCGCGCCGAGCGGGAAGTACGGGAAGTCCTCCGATGCGGTCCAGCGCTCGGACTCGACGACATGATCCTTGCCCAGCGCTTTTTCGAGGCTGGCGCGCACGCGCACGGCGAGCGCGGGATCGTTGTAGGTGACCGGATTGCGGTCGGCGTCGGTTTCGGGCAAGTGCACGTCCACCGTCGCCCCGTTCGCGGCGGCGACGTGTTGCGCGATGTTGGTCAGGCTGGTCTTGATCTGTACGCGCATGCCTTCGTCGAACGTGCGGATCGTCCCCCCGAGTTCGGCCGAATCGGGCACGATGTTGAAACGCTGGCCGCCGTTGAACGTGCCGAACGTGAGCACCGCAGGCTGCTTGTTGATGTTGAGCTGGCGGCTGACGATGGTCTGCGCGTCGAGGACGATCTCGGACGCCGTGACGATCGGGTCGATACCGTTCCACGGCACCGCGCCATGGCTCTGGCGGCCGTGGATCGTGATGTGGAACGTGTCGGAACTCGCCAGCGTGCCGCCCGGACGGACACCGGCGATGCCGGCGTGGAGCGTGCTGACCACGTGCATCCCGAAGATCGCGTCGGGTTTCAAATCCTTGAAGATGCCATCGGCCACCATGCCGGGCGCACCGCCCGTCTCGCCCGGCGGCACGCCTTCCTCAGCGGGCTGGAAGATCAGCATGACCTCACCCGGCAGGTCGTTCTTCATCTTCGCGAAGACCTCGGCGATGCCGAGCAGCATGGCCGTGTGCGCATCGTGGCCGCAGGCATGCATGACGCCGACGGTCTTGCCGAGATATTCGCCGGTCGCCTTCGAGGCGAACGGCAGATCGACCTGCTCAGTCACGGGCAACGCGTCCATGTCGGCGCGGATCGCGAGTTTCGGCCCGGGCTTGCCGCCCTTGAGTACGCCGGTGACGCCGGTGTGGGCGATGCCGGTGCGCACGGTGTAGCCGAGCTTTTTCAATTCGTCCGCGACGATCTTCGAGGTGCGCGTTTCGCGGTTCGACAGTTCCGGATGCTGGTGGAAGTCACGCCGCCATTTCGTCACGTCGGGCAGCACGCTTTGCGCGAGCTGGGCGGAGGATTCGGCGGCGACGACCGAGCCAGAAGCGACGGAAAGCAGGACCGCAAGCGGCAGCATGTTTCGCATGATCAAAAGTCTCCGTTGGTACCGTCATTCCGGCGAAAGCAGGAATGACGGGCAGAAAAAATCAAACCCCCAACACCAGATCCTCCGCTTCGACGCGATCGAGGCGGATGCGGTTGGCGAACAGCGAGAACGAGAGCGTGCCGGCGAGCCCGTGCGCGTTCTGCACCCACGGCGGAATATAAACGGGCGCGGCGACGAAGCCCGAATCGAAATAGGGCTCGAGCGCAAGCACGTCGTGCAGGGTCATCTTGCCGGCGAACAGGCTGCGGCAGAGCTTGAGCCTGCGATGCTTGAACGCCCAGCGGAAGAACGTATGCACCGACAGCAGGCCGTGCAGGTAGACCGTGTCCTTGGTGAACGCGGCGCCGCCCGTGGTCGGCGCGCCGCGGAACACGCGCATCGCCGAGGTGAAGCTGTCGGCTTCGTTCTGCCCGGCGCCGAGGAAGAACTTGAACACCTCGATGAAATCGGCGCCGGCCAGCGCCTTGTCGATCGCCACGATGCGCAGCGAAATGCGCTTCATGCGGCCGATGTCGATCACGCCCGACATCAACTCGGCGAACGTGGCGAGGCCCTCCTGCGTCGCGGTGATGCGCGGCGAGTTCAGTGCCAGCGATTTCAGATGCGGCTGCCGGCGTCCGTTCAGCGCGGTCAGCGAATGCACGAAGGCTTCGTGTTCGAGCAATTGATGATGGTCGTAAGCGGAGAAATTCGTGCCGGCGCGCAGGCGGATGCGCGTCGGGCCCGCGGCGGCCTTGGCGATCAAGTCGGGGTCGAGTTCGACGCTGATCCTGTCGTGGACGAAGAAAGCGCCGATTTCGCGCTGGAGTTCATCGCAGAGCTGTTCGGCCGGAATGCACGCGGCATCGTCTTTTTCGTCGAGTTCGCCGCCGAGCTCGTCGGCGAGTTCGATGAAGTGCCGCGCGGCGTCGAGATTGCTGACCGCGCCGCCCGGCAGGCGGTCGCCGGGGCGGCCGAACAGGCGCGCGGAATGCTCGGTGATCGCCGGCGTGCCGGCCGCGTCGAGCAGCCCGGTCGCGTAGATCCACGATTGTGCGGCCCGGCGCAGGTAGTCGCCGACCGGATGCTGCGCATCGGCGGCGAGGAAGATGTTCTCCAGTTCCTCGCGCGCGGCCGAGTAGTCCTGCTTCGCATAGCCGACAGCCGGAAGCTTCGGCTGACCGCGGCGCCAGCCGTCGAGAAACTGCGCCTGCACCGAGGCCGGCCAGCTCACCGCGCCGAGCAGCTTGATGCCCTTGACCGCCGCGACGAGGCGACGGTCGATCTCGGCGAATGCGTTGAGCGATGCTGCGTCGTCGGACATGCCATCCACCCCGTGCATCCACACACTATCGCATCGGCGCGATTTTTCAAGCGCGCAACGCGCGTCCGCACGTCACTTCGCTGCCGGCGCATCCTGCGCGAGCGCCGGCAGACCCAGCGCGGCACGCAAGGGATCGAGCAACGCGCCGTATTTCGGTGCGCGCAGGGTCGGGCGACGCAACGGTTCGCGCACCTGCGTCGCGCTTGCGGTGCGCACCACGCGCACGGTCTCGTGGAAGCGCAGGCAGGCCGGATCGAACGGCAACGCGCAGAAATCGAGCAGGGCGCGCACCTGGCCTTCCGGATCGGCGAGCAGCGCCTCGTAGCCCTGCGGGCATACGCGCTCGGGATGGCGCAGCAGCCAATGCCGCGCGGCGCGATCGAAATCGCGCGAATACGCGCCGATGTCGGCGATGTCGTAGCTGAACGCCTGGCCGCCGCCGGCGAACAACTCGCGAAAACAGGCCAGCGCGGTTTCCAGCGGATCGCGCCGGCACACGACGACGCGCGCACCGGGCAACATCGCCGCGATGGCGCCGACGTGCCGCCAGTTGTCGGGCAGCTTGTCGGTGAAGCGCGGCCGTTCCCGGCGCCAACGCGCGGTGCGTTCGAGATAACGCTCGCCCAGGCGCCGCCAGTCGTCCGCGCCCGCTTCCGCAACCCAGTGCGGAAACGGTTTTCCGCGGCGCTGCGATTCCTCGCGCAGCACCTCGGGCAGATCGGGCAGTTCGCCGGCGCCATCGACCTGCGGATGCGAGGCGAGTATCTGCTCGGTCAGGCTCGACCCGGAACGCGGCATGCCGACGATGAAAACGACTTCGCTGCCGCGCATGCCGTCGGGCACGTCCGCCACATCGACGGCGAGGAATTCGTCGACGCGCGCACTGAACGCGGCCGCGTCCCACACGATCCGGCGGCGCACGTGCGCGTTGGCGTCGAGATAGGTGCGGTAAGCGTCCTCGTAGCGATCCACATCCTCGTAGCCGCGCGCGAGCGCGAAGCGGATCGAATTGGCGTCGTCGATCGACAGCTTGCCGTTGCGCACGCGTTCCATCGCGGCGACGTCGGCCGCATCGAAACGCAGATGCTTCAGGCCGTTCAATCCGAGCCATGCCTCGGCGCTGCCGGGATCGGCGCGCAGCATCGTGCGATAGCGTTCGGCCGCTTCGTCCGGGCGTCCGCTCACGCGCAACGTACGCGCATGCAGAAAGCCGATGCGCGCATCGTCCGGCGCCAGCCGCAGCGCCTGTTCGAGCACCGGCAGCGCCTGCAGGTCGCGCGCATCCTCGACCAGCGCCTTGCCGTGGTTGTACCGGAACGCGGCGACGTGCGGCGCCAGTTCGCAGGCACGCGCGAACGCGGCCACCGCGCCCGCTTTGTCGCCGAGCCGCCCGAGCGCATTGCCGAGACTGTTGTGCGCCAGCGCATCGTCCTCGCGCAACTGCAGCGAATGGCGCAGCAGGTCGACGGCCTCCGCATGGCGGCCCTGCGCATTGCGCAACGTCGCCATAAGACGCAATGCCTCGGTGCTGCCGGGAGCGGACGCGAGCGCGCCGAGCAGGTCGCGCTCGGCGCGCCCGAAGTCGCCGAGCTGCAACGCCTGTCTGGCCCGCTCGATCGCCGCCCGCGTCGCGGGCGAGGGCATCGAAGCCGAGGGAGCGGGCGACCGATCCATCAACGCCGACCGTACTTGTCGACCAGACGCTTGCCGAGCGCGCGCGTCTGCACCTTGGCGCCGGCCTTGCGTTCGAGTTGCGCGGCCAGCGATTCGTTGGCCACGCCGAGTTCCCCGCGCAGTTTCCTGTAGCTGTCCCAGCGCGCCGGATCGAGCGCGCCCGACTCGAGCGCGGCGCGCACCGCGCAGCCGGGTTCGGCGCCGTGCGCGCAGTCGCCGAACCGGCATTCGAGCGCAAGCGCTTCGACGTCGTCGAAGCTCGCTTCGGCGAGGTCCTCCTCGCCGGTGAGTTTCAGCTCGCGCATGCCCGGCGTATCGATCAGGCAGCCGCCGCTCGGCAACGTGATCAGCGCGCGGTACGTGGTCGTGTGGCGGCCCCGGCTGTCGTGCTCGCGCACCGCGCCCGTGGCCTGGCGCGCGTGGCCGAGCAAGGTGTTGGTCAGCGTCGATTTGCCCGCGCCGCTCGAACCGAGCAGTACCGCGGTATCGCCACGCTGCAAATGGCGCAGCAGCGGCGCGACCATCGGCGCGCGCTTGACGTTCATCGCGTGCAGTTCGACCTCCTGCGGAATCTGCGCGCGCAGCGCGGCGATTTCGGCGTGCATGGCCGCATCGGCGAGGAAATCGGCCTTGGTCAGCACGATCACGGGACGAACGCCGCTGCCGGCGAGCAGCAGCAGGTAGCGTTCGATGCGGCGCGGATTGAAGTCGCCGTCGAGGCCCATCAGCACGAACGCGGTATCGATATTGGTCGCGATGATCTGGCGCGCGTAGCGCTCGCCCGCGGCGGCGCGCGCAAGCGTCGTGCGCCGCGGCAGCACCGCGTGGATCACCGCCGGAGTCGCCGCGTCGACGAGGACGAAATCGCCGACCGCTGGGCGATCCTCCGGTGCGGCACGGCGACGCAGAAAACGCGGCGCGGGCTGCGCGGGAAACTCGTCGCTGCCGTCGTTGAGCACGTAGCCGTTGCGGTGCTGGACGACGACGCGCGCCGCGCGCCATGCCGGATCCGTGCCGTCCGGCAACGGCGCGTCCACGCGCCAGCCGATCGCGGCGAGCCGGGATAGGGTTTCCTCATCGAACTGCATGGACGGATTCTAACCGCCGCGCAGAACGTTGCCCGCAAAATGCTTGAATTCACGCCTTGTTCGGCTAGGATGGCCCGTTCAAATATCGTGAAATGCCCGCAGAGGCCGTCGTTCCATGTCGATCCAAGGCAAGTCGAGTCGAGTCAACCGCCCCGTGCGCACCGGCGCGCGGCTGGAAAACGTGCGCTACGAAATCCGCGGCGCGCTTGCCCGCCGCGCGCTCGAGCTCGAGGCCGCCGGCCGCAAGATCGCCAAGCTCAATATCGGCAACCCGTCCGTGTTCGGCTTCACCGTGCCCGACCACGTGCGTCAGGCGATCGAGCGCAATCTCGTGTCGAGCGAAGCCTATTGCCACCAGAAAGGCCTGGTCGAGGCGCGCGAGGCGATCGTCGCCCAGCAGCATCAACACGGCATCGCCCAGGCGCACGTCGACCGCATCTTCATCGGCAACGGCGTCAGCGAACTGATCGACCTCGCCCTGCGCTCGCTGCTCAGCGACGGCGACGAGGTGCTGCTGCCGAGCCCGGACTACCCGTTGTGGAGCGCCGCGGTCACGCTCAACGGCGGCAGGCCGGTCTACTACACCTGCCCGGCCGAGCGCGAGCACACGCCCGACGCGGCCGAGATCGAGGCGCTGGTCACGCCGCGCACGCGCGCGATCGTGCTGGTCAATCCGAACAATCCGACCGGCGCGATCTATCCGCGCGAATTGCTCGAGGCGATCGTGCGCATCGCCGACCGGCACGGCCTCGTGCTGATGTCGGACGAAATCTACGACGAGATCGTCTACGACCAGGCCGAGTTCACCCCGCTGGCGAAGATCGCCGGCGACGTGCCGTGTTTGACGTTCGATGGTCTCTCCAAGGTGCAGCGCGCCTGCGGCTATCGCGTCGGCTGGCTATCGATGACCGGCGCGAAAGCCGCGATCGAACCGCTCGAAGCGGCGCTCGACCTGCTCGCAAGCCTGCGCCTGTGCGCGAACGTCGCCGGCCAGTACGCGATCGCGCCGTCGCTCGAAGGGCCGCAGACGATCGCGCAACTCGTCGCCCCCGGCGGACGCCTGTACGAGACGCGGCAGGCCGTGATCGAATCCTGCGCGGCGAGCCGCTATCTCGACCTCGTCGCGCCGAAGGGCGCGATGTACGCGTTCCCGAGCGTGCGCGCCGACCGCCTGCCCGGCTTCGACGACGAAGCCTTCGCGCTCGACCTGCTCGAAAGCGAGAACGTGCTGATCGTGCCGGGCCGCGGTTTCAATTGCGTGCCGCGCAACCATTTCCGCATCACCCTGTTGCCGTTGGCGCCGCAGATGCGCGAGGTGTTCGCGCGGATCGAGCGCGTGCTCGAACGCATGGACGCGACGCAGCCGCAGCGCCAGGTCGCATAGGGGCGCGATTCATCGCGCCCGGCTTTACGTTGATGCTCGCAACAAGCAACGTTTGATGAATCGAACTCCTACGCAAGGCACATGACCTACCTCGCCGTCGGCGATTCGTACACGATCGGCGAAGGCGTCGCCGAGGCCGAACGCTGGCCCGTGCAGCTCGCACGCGCGCTCGGCATCGATGCGCCCGAAATCCTCGCGCGCACCGGCTGGACCACGGACGAACTCGCCGCGGCGATGGCGCAGCATGCGTTTCATCCGCCTTACGACCTCGTCTCGCTGCTGATCGGCGTCAACGACCAGTACCGCGGCCGCAACGTCGCCGACTATCGCGCCGGATTCCGGGTCTTGCTCGACCGCGCGATCGAACTGGCCGGCAGCAGGCCGCAGCACGTCATCGTCGTCTCGATTCCCGACTGGGGGGTCACCCGCTTCGGCCGCGAAAGCGGGCGCGAAGCGGCGCAGATCGCGCGCGAAATCGATCTGTACAACGCCGCCAACGCGGAAATTTCTCTTTCCGTCCGCATGCACTACGTCGACGTGACCGCATTCTCACGGGAACATCCCGACTGGGTCGTCGACGACGGCTTGCACCCGAACGGCGCTGCATATCGCCGCTGGAGCGAAGCCATTCTGCCGATTGCGCGACGCGTGTTCGAGATGCGCTGATTCTCGGCCCCCAACCCTCGAATCCCTGTCACCGCACTGACTTCCGCACGAAACAAACTTTTTATACTTTTTGCTTATGCTGCATTCCCGGACCGATTCCGGGAGTCAGCCATGCCGCCGCGCCGCTACCGCAGCATTTTCATCTCCGACGTGCATTTGGGCCTGCGCGACTGCCAGGCCGGCTATTTGCTCGATTTCCTGCGCGAGACCGCGAGCGAGCGGCTTTATCTCGTCGGCGACATCGTCGATCTGGAAAACATGCTGCTCAAGCCGTATTGGCATGCGAGCCATACGGCGGTGCTCACCGAACTGTTCGCCATCGCCGCGCGAGGTACGCGCGTGACCTTCATTCCGGGCAACCACGACGCGGCGCTGCGCCGCTTCGCCGGGCAGCGCTTCGGCGGCATCGAGATCGCGCTCGACGCCGTGCACGTCGGCGCGGACGGCCGCCGCTACAAGGTCAGCCACGGCGACGAGTTCGACGGCGGGCACGCGGCGCCGGCCTGGCTGATGCGCGTGGGCGAGGTGCTGCAGCGTTTCGTCGGCGCGCTCAATCGCGTCGGCAACGCGCTGCGCCGCCGTCTCGGCTTCGACTACCGCACGATCTCGCTCGGCATCAAATTGCGCATCGGCACCGCACGGCGCTTCATCGAGGACTTCGAGACGCGCGTCGCCGAATACGCGCGCGAAAAGGGTTTCGACGGCCATATCTGCGGCCACATCCATCGCGGCCGCATCCGCGACGAGGCCGGCACGCTCTACCTCAACGACGGCGACTGGGTCGAGCACTGCACTGTGCTCGTCGAGCACCACGACGGCGCGATGGAAGTGCTGCACTGGAGCGAACGCGAGCTGTCCGTCGCGAATTCGCCGGCGGCGCGGATCGAGAGCGAACCGCTGCCGGTCGCGGCGTGACCCCTTTGCTGTCATTCCCGTGAAGGCGGGAGTGACGAAACGGAAAGGTTGAGATCGATATTGCGCGGCCCAAGATCGGGGATAATCTTCTTCCCGATCTTCGTGGATTCCGCCATGTCGCTGTTACCCGCCACGCGCATCCGTATCGAAACCCTGCTGCGCGACAACCCCGTCGTACTCTTCATGAAAGGCTCGCCGCAGGCGCCGCAATGCGGATTTTCGGCGGCCGCCTCGGGCGTGCTCAACGAACTGCTGCCGGAGTACGCCAGCGTCAACGTGCTCGAAGACGCGGAAATGCGCGAGGGCATCAAGGAATTCGGCAACTGGCCGACGATCCCGCAGCTCTACGTGAAGGGCGAACTGGTCGGCGGCGCCGACATCGTGCAGTCGATGTACAACTCGGGCGAGCTGCAAGCATTGTTCGGCCTGCCGCAGCCCGACCGCTCGCCGCCGCAGATCACGATCACCGACAAGGCCGCGCAGGCGATCCGCGGCGCGCTCGCCGACGCCGAGCCGGGCCTGGCGCTGCATCTCAACATCGATGCGCGCTACCAGCCGCAGTTCCATCTCGCCGAGCCGGCGGACGACGCGATCCGTTCGGAGTCGAACGGCATCGACGTGCTGTTCGATCTCGCCAGCGCGCAGCGCGCGCGCGGGATCCGCATCGACTGGGTCGAGACGATGCAGGGCGCGGGACTTGCGATCGACAACCCGAATGCGCCTTCGGGCGTCAAGCAGCTTTCGGTGAAGGAGCTCGCCGAACGCCTCGCGGCGAACGACATCACCGTCGTCGACGTGCGTCCGTCCGAGGAGCGCGCGATGGCCGCGCTGAAAACACCGTTCCGCACGCTCGACAAAGGCATCGGCGCGCTCGCCGACCTGCCCAAGGACGCGCCGATCGCCTTCCTCTGCCGCAGCGGCGGCCGCAGCCAACAGGCGGCCGAGCAGTTCCGCGCGCACGGTTACACGAAGGTCTACAACGTCGCCGGCGGCATCAATGCCTGGGCGCGCGAAGTCGATACGACGATTGTCGAGTATTGATCGCGCGCCGCCCCGCTACTTTTCCAGCCGGCGCAGGAACACGGTCATTTCCTTTTCGGCCTGCTTGTCGCCGCGGCGGGCGGCGGCAGCGATGCCGGCGCGATAGGCGTCGATCGCACCGGCCGTGTCACCGGACGTGGCCAATGTCTTGCCGAGCAACTTCCACACGGCGGAATAGCCGGGATCGAAGCGCAGTGCCTCGCGCAATTCAATAATCGCTGCCGGCATATCGTTGTTCGTCAACAGCGCATTCGCGAGCGACATGCGCAGCAGCGCGCCGTCGCGCGGGCCGCCGCGCATCGCGCGCAATCGCTCGATCGGATCGGCCTGCACGACGAACTTATTCCATGCGCGGACCGCCACGGCCATGGCGGTGCACGTCGTGGGTGACCACGCCGACACGCCGCGACGGCGGCACGAAGAATTCCGGATGCGCCAGCGTGTTGCGCATGTCGGCGAGACCCGCGCGCCAGTGCTCGGCCATCGTGCTCGGCGCGAACGCGTAGTCCTTGTATTGTTCCTCGAACGGCTTGGTCTTGTAGATCAGGTGGATGATGTCGTAGACGCGGTCGGACAACCACGGCTCGAGCTCGGCGCGCATCTGCGGCGTGATGTGTTCGGTGGGGATTTCCTTGAGCAGCGCGTAAAGCGTGGTGCGCAGGTTCTGACGGCGTTGCACGACCTTGGTGCCGAAGCGCGTGCGGCTCGAGAACTGGATGTCCTTCTGCCGTTCGGCCACTTCCATGACGTTGCGCGGCAGCACCCCCTGTGCGCGCCAGAGATCGACCTGGAAGACGAGGCTGTCGCGGCGCGGCGTCTGACTGAGCACGTGGTCGAGTGGCGTATTCGAGACGAGGCCGCCGTCCCAGTAGTGCTCGCCGTCGACCTCGACCGCGGCGAACGCGGGCGGCAGCGCGCCCGAGGCCATGACGTGTTCGGCGCGGATTTTCGTTTTCGGCTCACCGGGCTTGTCGAAGTTGTCGAAGTAGACGAAGTTGCCGCTACGCACGTTGACCGCGCCGACCGAGAAGCGCACGTCGCCGGCGTTGATGCGGTCGAAGTCGACGAATTCCTCGAGCGTGGATTTCAGCGGCGCGGTGTCGTAGAAGCTCGTCGACGATTCGATGTGGCCGACGCCGACGTACGGCGGCGGGAAACGCGGCACGAAGAAGCCCGACTGGCCGAACAGCAGCGCCGCGAGCGCGCCCTGCACGTTGGCGAGCGCGAGCGTGGATTTTTCCAGCGGCAGTTTCTGGCGCAGCGCCTCCTGCCACTCGAACCACTGGTGGCCGAACGGGATCGCCGGGATCGAGATGCGGTCCCAGAACGCATGCAGCCGCTCGAGGCGCCGCTCGGGCGCGTTGCCGGCAAGGATCGCGGCGTTGATCGCGCCGATCGAGATGCCGGCGAACCAGTTCGGCAGGATGCCGGCCTTGTGCAGACCCTCGTAGACGCCGCACTGGTACGAACCGAGCGCGCCACCGCCTTGCAGCATCAGCGCGACAGTCTCGTACTTGCGCGCGGATTCGAGCGGCGACGGCACCTTGCCGTTGGCCGCGCCCTTCGCGTTTTTGCCCGTCGCCTGCACCCTTTCGCGCACGCTCGCGGACTTGGCGGCTCGGCGCTTTGCCGAGTCACGAATCACGAATCCCGAATCATGGCCTTTCATTGCATGAACCACCCATGGCTGACGACGAGCGATTGCCCGGTCAACGCATTGGTCTCGAAACCGCCGAGGAACAGCGCGACGTTGGCGACGTCGTCGACCGTGGTGAACTCGCCGTCGACCGTATCCTTGAGCATCACGTTCCTGATCACGTCCGCTTCGGAAATGCCGAGCTCCTTGGCCTGCTCGGGAATCTGCTTGTCGACCAGCGGCGTGCGCACGAAGCCCGGGCAGATCACGTTCGCGCGCACGTTGTGCGCCGCGCCTTCCTTGGCCACGACCTTGGCCAGGCCGATCAGGCCGTGCTTGGCGGTGACGTACGGCGCCTTGAGCTTGGACGCTTCCTTCGAATGCACCGAGCCCATGTAGATGATCGCGCCGCCCTTGCCGGCATACATGTGCCTGAGCGCCGCCCGGGTGGTCAGAAACGCTCCATCCACGTGAATCGCCATCAGCTTCTTCCAGTCGGCATAGGAAAAATTCTCGATCGGATTGACGATCTGGATGCCGGCGTTGGAGACGAGGATGTCGATGCCGCCGAGATCCTTGACGCATTTGTCGACGCCGGCGTCGACCGCGGCCTCGTCGGTCACGTCCATGATCACCGTCGTCGCCTTGACGCCGCGCGCACGAATCTCTGCGGCTGCGGCATCCGCGGCAGTCGGGTTGATGTCGGCGATCGCGATATGGCAGCCGTTGTCGGCATACACCTCGGCGATGCGCTTGCCGATGCCGCTCGCCGCGCCCGTGATCAGGGCGACTTTGCCTTTTACGCTCATGGGAATTCCTTGTGAGTCGGGGAAGAGGAAGAAAAAGCGCTTAACGCGGATTTGCGCGGATAAGAGCGGATAAACGCTGATAGAGCAAAGAAGTAGACTAGCAAGCAAACGATTGCAGGTGTCTTAAACCAAAAATGCTTGATCCGCTCTTATCGGTTTTGATCCGCTCTTATCCGCGTCCAAAGAGGCTCTTGTTTCTATTCGTCTCGCGCGGATGACTTCACGTCGACGCCGAGATCGCGCAGCTTGCGATACAGGTGCGTGCGCTCCATGCCGACCATCTTGGCGAGCTTGCCGACGCTGCCGCCGGCGTCCTGCAACTGGCGCAGCAGGTAGGCGCGCTCGAACTGCTCGCGCGCCTCGCGCAGCGGCAGGTTGAAGTCGATCGCCGCGGCCGGCGAGTCGGCTGCGGGCGCGCGCGCAGGCGCGGGTGCGACGCCCTTGCCGAGCGCGGCCTCGACCTCCTCGATCGTCACCTCGTCGCCGTTGCCCATGATCAACAGGCGCTGCACGAGATTGCGCAATTCGCGCACGTTGCCCGGCCAGTCGTGGTTGCGCAGGCGGTTCTGCACCGCGACCGGGAACACGCGGTAGGGCAGCTTGTCGCGATGGGCGAAGAAGTCGGCGTAGCTGCGCAGCAGTTCGGGCACGTCCTCGCCGCGCTTGCGCAGCGGCGGCACGGCCAACGGCACGACGTTGACGAGGTAGTAGAGTTCCTCGCGGAACGTGCCGGCCTTGACCTGCGCTTCGGGATGCTGCGAACTCGCCGCGATCACGCGCAGGTCGAGCGGCACGTTGCCCGCGCCGCCCGCGCGCACGAGCGCGCGGCGTTCGAGCACGCTGGCCAGACGCTGCTGCAGTTCCGCGTCAAGCTCGGCGACTTCGTCGAGGAACAGCGTGCCGCCGTTGGCCTGCTCGATCAGACCGGGCTGGACGCCGCTCGCGTCCTCGCTGCCGAACAGCGCCACGGCGAGATGCTCGCGCGGGATGCTGCCCGGCGCGACCGCGACGAACGGCCCGCCCTGGCGCGACGAGCGCGCGTGCAGCCAGCGCGCGAGCGACTCCTTGCCCGTGCCTGCCTCGCCCTGGATCAGGATCGAGGTGTCGTGCTGGGCGAGCTTGTCGAGCTGCGCGCGCAGCGCGGCCATCGCCTTCGACGCGCCGATCGGTTCGAGCGGCAACGCGAGCTGCTCGCGCAGGCCCTCGTTCTCGCGCTTGAGCCGGCTCGCTTCGCGCGCGCGCTCGATTGTCAACAGCAGCTTGGCCAGGGAAATGGGCTTCTCGACGAAATCGTAGGCGCCCAGGCGCGTCGCCTCGACCGCGGTCTCGACCGTGCCGTGGCCGCTCATCATGATCACCGGCGTGGTCAGCGCGCCCGCCTGCGCCCACTCGCGCAGCAGACTGATGCCATCGGTTTCGGGCATCCAGATGTCGAGCAGGATCACGTCGGGCCGGCCCTGCGTTCGCGCCTCGCGCGCGGCCGCGGCATTGGCCGCGAGCGCGACCTGATAGCCCTCGTCCTCAAGGATTTCCTTCACCGTCGTACGGATGTCGGGCTCGTCGTCGACGACGAGGATGCGGCCAGAAGCCATGCGCCATGCCTGTTGCGAAAATGCGACGCGCTAGGATAACGCAAGAGACCGTCGGCAAACGCGGAAGGAGCGAGCGAGACGATGTGCCGATCCACCTTCTACGCAAGGCCCGCTTAACCGGGCCGGCCTATAATTCGCGCGAGTCGGCCGCCTCGAGCCGGATGCAGGGTTCCCTTCTCCATGCCTTCGCAAAACGGGCCGGCGCGGCCCCTGGTCCCGCTGGTCGTGCGCTTCGGTCGCCTCGGCGACATGGTTCTGCAGGAACCCCTGCTGCACCTGCTGCACCGGCGCTGGGGCAAGCCGTGCATCGTGCTGAGCCGCGGCGGCTGGAGCAGCGAGTTGTACCGCGGCCATCCCGACGTCGCCGAAACCTGGCAACTGCTCGCTCGCAACCGCCCGCTCGCGTTCAGCCCCGAGCGTTGGCGCATGATCGCGAAGCTGCGCGCGCACGACGGCCCGGTCTACGTCGCCGAAGACACGCGCGGCTCGCTCAAGCGCATCCGCTGGCTGCTGCGTTTCGCGCGCGTGCCGCGCGAGCGCTGCGTGTTCATTCGCGACATGGGTCTGCGCACGGACGAACACTGGGTCGACCAGGCGCTACGCTTCGGCCGCACCACGCCGGCGGCCTACCGCGAAGCCGACTATCCCTGGCGCGACGAGGACATGCGAACCGCCCCGCGCCTGTACCTCGACGCGGACGACCGCGCCGACGCCGACGCCTGGCTGCGCGCGCGCGGCTTCGCCGAAGCACCGCTCGTGCTGCTGCAGCCCGGCAACTGGCACGTGCATCGCTGGTGGGAACGGCGCGACAGCGATCCGAAATTCTGGCCGGTCGAAAACTGGGCCGCGCTGCTGCGCGCAATGCACGAAACGCTGCCAGCCGCGAACCTCGTGCTTTGCGGCGCGCCGGTCGAAAGCGCGGTATGCGAGGCGATCGCGAACGCGGCCGGCGTGGCGCAAGTGAAGATCGCGACGCGCGACCTGCCGGTGCGCCGCCTGCTAGGCGTGCTCGAACGCGCACACGGCATGGTCTCGGTCGACACCGGTCCCGCGCATCTCGCCGCCGCGATGGGCTGCCCGCTCGTCGTGCTCTACGGCGGCAAGTACGGCCCGGACAAATGGGGCCGGCGCAGCCCGTTCGGCAAACCGATCGTCAATCTCGGCGCGCCGCCGCAGCCGGTGTCGGCGATCGTGCCCGATCAGGCGATCGCGGCCTGGCGGTCGCTCGCCGTCTGATTCGATATCCGTCTACGCCATCGCCGCGGCGATGCCCGCGCGCAGGCGTCCGGCGAAACCGCGGTCGTTATCCTCGTACCAGGCGCGTGCAGCAGCGCCGATGCGGTCGAGTTCCGCATCGTCGGCGACGATCAGCCGCTCGACCGCGGCGACCATCGCCGCTTCGTCGAATTCGTTGATCCAATCGAGGTTCTTCTTCTCCGTCGCGCGGCAGGCGATCAGCACGCCTCGATCGGGCTGGACGATTTCGTTCATCGTTGGGGCATCGTTGGTCACGACCACGGCGCCGATGCCCATCGCCTCGACGATGTAGTGGCCGAAGCCCTCGGACTCGGAAGGACACAGGTGGAAACGGAAAGTGTTTTGCAGGCGCAGCAGTTCGGCATCGTCCATGTAGGCGCGGCGGTGGTTGATGTTCGCGGCGACGACGCTTTCGCGGCCGATGCGCGGATGCTGGACGACGGTGAGTAGCGGCCAGTGCGGATGCCGCTGCCACAGCGCGAGCAGGCGCGCGGTACCCTTGTGACGGCTGCGCCCAGCGAGGTGGAAGAACTCGCGCCGGCGCGGCACCGCCGGGTCGAGCCGATCGGGACTGGTGAACCCCACGTAGGTCGACGGCCGGCCCAGCGCGCCGAAGATTCCTTGCGCGTAGCGCGTCTTGGTGAGCACGTGGTCGATGCGGCCGAGCAAGGCGATTTCGGCCGGGAACACCCACTCCTGGTTCGGCAGCAGGATATTGCGCCGCGCGCGCGGCAGATACTGGTCGCGCACGTGTTCGAGCAGGATGTTGGCGTCGTAGCGCAGCGGCGAAATCCCGAGGCCGCGGCGGATCGCCGTGTCCGCGCGTATCGCGACCGGCAGCAGGCGCTTGGGAACCTTGCCGCCGCGCAGCCGGGTCTGCGACACCCGGTGACCGGCGGCGGCCAGCGTGGCGTCGAGCAGATCCATGTCGCGCGTCAGACCCACGCCGTTGACCTGGGCGATGAGGTTGATGCGATGGCCGTATCCGCTCAAATCGTTTCCTCCGCGATGGGGTTCGGCAAGTCGACGACCAGTTTCTGCGCAACCTGTTCCGCGTCGAGGCCGCGCGCATCGATCGTGCGGTTGCGCGCGCCGTACACGCTCCAGCCCGGGATGTCGGTGACCGAGAAAATGCCGACGGTCGGCGCACCGCTCGCGGCGGCCAAGTGCATGATGCCGCAGTCCGCGCTCACGTAGAGCGAAAGGTTGGCGAGCACGCCGCCGAGCCGGCGCACGTCGCTGGCGAAAAACGCGGGATACGCATCGCCGAGCATCGAGCGGCCGAAGCCCGGCACGATCTCGACGATGGCGTGGTCCGGATAACGCGCGGCGAGCGCGGCGAGGAAGCGCTGCCACCATTCGCGCGGATAGTTCTTCACGCCGGTGGCGAAGGCGTAGATGCCGATCGCGCCACGCACATGCTTGCCTGCGGCGAGTATCGCGTGCAGCGTGTCGCGGCCTTGTTCGCGCTCGGCATCGCTCAGGCGCAGGTCGAGTTCGGGATACGTCCACGCGCTCGCCTCGCCGGCCACGCCCATCGTCTTGCGCAGCAGGTAGACGGGTAATTTGGCCGCGTGCTGCTCTTCGCCGGGCTCGGCAAGCGCATGGGTGAGATGGCCGCTTTTCTTCGCGCCGTCGAAACCGATGCGGAAGCGCGCCTGTGAGGTGCGCACGAGCAGGCGGTCGGAGTTCGAGAGCAGATACGGATCGATCGCGAGGTCGTACTTCGCCGCGCGCAGTTCGCGCAACATGCGCCGATAGCGCAGCGGCGCCTTGACGAAGCTGCGCGGCAGCACGCTCACGCGCCGCACCTGTGCGAATCGCGCGAACAGAGCGAGCGCCGCGCCGCAGCCGCTGACGATGTCGATTTCGGCACCCGGAAAGCGCGCTTCGAGTTCCACGAGCAGCGGGCTGAGCATGGCCGTTTCGCCCAGCGTCTTCGCCGCGCGGCAGACGAGGATGCGATGAATTCCGCGCGAAGGCACTTGCGCGGGCAGATCGCCCGGCGCGGACTGCGGCGTCAATCGATGCGAGAACCAGCGCACGACGCGGCGGCGCAGGCTTTTCGCGGGCGAATCGTTGCTGTGGCGGATCTCTTGCGACAGGGTCATGGGAACATCGTCACTCCGGCAGGGACTGCCGGAGTGACGGTAGTGTACCGTGCATCCCTTGGCGCAAACTCAATCCACTTCGGCATCGACGCTCTTCTGCGGCGCTGGCACGTTGCCGCCGCGGCACGCGTCGGACACCGCATCGCTGCGGAACAACCACCACTCGCGCCGGTTGGCGTGGCCGACGTAGCGGGCCCTGGTCTGGTCGATGCACGGCGCCATCGCGTCGGCGAGAACGAATACCCAGCGCGAATCGGGTTTCTCTTCCTGCCAGCGTATCGCCTCGCCGAGTTGCGCGTGCGCGGGCTTGACGAAGCCGAACTCGACGACCTCGCGGTCGACGAACAAGAGGTTCTGCTCCTTCCACGCGACCAGCGCAAGCTCGGCGTCGGTGCCGATCATCGCGCCGACGCGGCGCATCAAGCCGTGCGCGGAACTCGAATCGTTGAGCAGTGGACTCGCCCACAGCCCCCAAAGCAGCCACAGGCCGGCGAGGCCGGCGACCAGCCCACGCTCCGCACGCGCGAGACGGAACCACGCGGCGCAGGCCAGCAGCCACGCGCCGAGCGCGATCAACAAGCTCCACAACGCCGTGCCACCGCCGTCGAAGCCGCGCTGTCCGGCGAGATCGTTGGCGAACTTCCAGTGCCCCGACCACGCATGCATCCCGGCGCCGGCCAGCGCCCCGCCGAGCGCGACGAGCACGGCCAGCGCGAGCGCGCGGAACCAGCGCGTCGCGACGATCTGCGCCAGATACGGCGCGCAAGCCAGCGCCACCATCGGCAACGCCGGCATGATGTACATATCGCGCTTGCCCGACGGGATGCTGAAGAACGCGATCACGAGCAGCGACCACGCCAGCGGCAACAGAAGGCGCGCATCGCACGCCCTGAACGCGCGCGCCCACGCCGGCACGGTGCCGAACCAGACCAGCCACAACGGCATCCAGCCGGTCAGGATCACGCCGAAGTAGTACCACGGCGGCTGCCGGTGATCCCACGAATCGGTGTAGCGCGCGGCGGTCTGGCGGAACAGGATATCGTGCAGGTACGTCTGGTAATCCGACGACGGATGCAGCGACACCGCGATCGCGAGCGGCACGAGCCAGAGCGCGATCGCGGCGAGGAACGCCGCGAATCCACCGGCCCAGCGCGCCGTGCCGCGCGCGGCTACCACGAAGTTCCAATGTGACCTTCGCGCAAAAATGTACGGCACGAACATCAGCAGCGCGAGCACCCCGACGCCCTTGGTGATGACGCCGAGCCCCGCGGCGAAACAACCGAGCCAATACAGCCGCCAGTCGGGCCCGAGCAGGAAATGCCGCAGCAGTCCGTAATTGGCCAGCGTGATGAAAAAAGTCACCGTAGGGTCGATCTGCGCGCGCTTGGCCTGATAGACGAACTGGATCGCGCAGAGCAGGGCAACGCCCGCGTACAGGCCGGTGCGATGACCCCAGAGCCGCCGGCCGAGGTCGTAGACCAGCCACAGCGTGCCGAGCGCGGCAAGCAGCGACGGCAGCAGGAACGCGACGCGCCAGTTGCGCACGAGTTCGAACGCGGCGGCCTGCATCGCCATGAACGCCGGCGGCTTGTCGGCATAGATCTCGTGGCCGCGACGTGGGATCAGCCAATCGCCGCTTTCGACCATCTGGCGCGCCGACAACGCGAAGCGCGGCTCGTCCGCCGGCCACGGATCGCGCAGGCCGATGCCGGCGCCGATCACGATCAGCGCGAACAGCAGGAACAGCCAGAATTCGCGGCGAGCGGACTTATCGGAAGCGGGAAAGGGTTCGTGCATACGCAAAAAGGAGGGGCGACAGGTTCGGGCGATCAGGCCCGTATTGTCGCCCATCCCAGGCGGTTCGCCTCACTCGTTCGGTTGGCGAACGGTGTCGACATGCCCGGTCGCGGCCTGCGGGCATGCGACACGCGCAAGGTTACTTCGGATCGAGCGTGACCGGCACTTCGACGATCGAATCGACCGGAATCTTGTTCGCCGCGGCGGCCTTGCGGATCGCGTCCTCGTTCGGGCCTTCGTAGACGCAGAACGTCTTGGTCTTGTCCGCGTTGGCGTACGAGGTTACCCAGGTCACGCCGAACTTGGCGTTGGTGGCGTTGACGCTCTGCTTGGCCTTGGCGTCGAGACCGTCGAGAGCGCCTTTCGGGAAAGTGCGTTCGATCATGTAGCGGTGCGTGGCGGTGGATGCGTCGGCGGCCGAAGCGACGATGGGGCAGAGCAGCACGATCAATGCGAGAGCCAGTGTTTTCATCTTCAATCTCCTGTGTTGGCGGTTGGATTGCGCGCAAGGCCGACGGCGCGTGGCCGCGGCTCAGTGGTAGAAGTACGGATCGAGCACGCGCACTTCGGTAATGCGCGCGATCGGCAGGTTGTTGCGGGCCGCGCTGCGACGGATCGCGTCGGCATCGGGCGCGTCGTAGATGCAGAAGGTCTTCTTGCTGTCGGGGCTGACGTAGGAATGCACCCAGGTCACGCCATCGACCGCATTGCGGTCGATGACGCCGAGGCAGGCTTGCGCGCCGTCTTCGTTGATCGGAATGCGCAAGCCGTCGGGAAAATCACGTTCGACCAAATAACGCGACACGGTCTTCTCCGGTTGGCGACGGCCGGTTCCACCGTCGCGGCCAGACTACTACCGCGCCGCCGCCGCGCCAACGGCGGACTTGCCCGGATTGCGCCGCGCGCTTGCCTATTCTTGCGCGCACCGCGCCGCATTCACGGCTTCGGCGCGCGAACCGACGCCAAGCTTGGCGAAGACCGCTTCGAGGTGGTGGTCCACCGTGCGCACCGAGCGATGCAGGCGCGCAGAGATTTCGGCGTTGGTCAGGCCTTCGCAGAGCAGGTGCAGCACTTCGGCCTCGCGTGTGGTAAGCCCGTGCGGATCGGCCTGGGTCGAGGCGCGCCGCCCGCGCGGCACGCCGCGCACGCCGGCCGCGTGCAGCGACTTGCGCAGGCGTCCGGCGTCGACTTTCGCGCCGAGTCGTTCGAACATGGCCAGCGCTTCGAGTTGCGCGTTGGCGTTGCCTTCGGCCAAAGCGCGGGCCTGTTCGTAGGGGCAGCCGCGTACGGACCACGCCTCGGCCGCTTCGCGCCATTGTCCGGCAATTTGCAACGCGAACGGTTCGGCGCAGCAGCGCAGGACTTGTTCGTCAACGGCGGCGTGGCCACCGCAGCGCTGCCGCCACCAGGCCAGTTCGCCGACGACCCAGGACAGGTAGGTCGTTCCCTGGAACAATCGCCAGGCGGTTTCGATTTCGGCCGCCGCCGTCGCCGCGTCGCCGCGCAGCCAAGCGTTTTCCGCACGCGCCGCGGCGACCGGGCCGATGCGCAGGAATTCGGCGGTCGGCAGCGCGAGCGCAAGCGCCTCGTCCAACGGCGATTGCGCATCGGATTCGCCGCGCCGCGTGCGCAGGCGGCCCTGCACGACCAGCGCCAGCATGCGGCTCACCGGCGCCAGGCCAGGCGTTTTCAACACGCGTCCGGCACGCTCGGCTGCCAGCGCGAAGTCGCCCTGCCAGAGCGCGACCTCGCTGCGATAGGCAGCCATATAGCGCGCCCAGGAGTCCAGGTCGCGCGGTTCGCAGAACGAGATGCCGCGTTCGAGGTACGCATCGGCCGCCGCGTAGTCGCCGTTGGCGCCGATGTCGTAGCCGAGATTGGTGAAGGCGCGCGCGGCGTGTTCGTCGCAACCGTGCTCCAGCGCGAGGGTGAGGCTGCGCTCGAGGTCGGCGATGCCGGCAAGGTCGCCTTCGCCGCATTTCGCCGCGCCGATGTTGTTGAGCGCGTGGATTTCGGTTTCGATGTCGCCGGTTTCGCGCGCGAGCGCGATTGCCCTGCCGCCCATGGCGCGTGCCGCTTCGCCTTCGCCGGCGAGCATGTGCAATTGCGCGCGGTTGCTGTACGCCATCGCCAATTCGCGCCCCGGCGGCAGGGCTTCGAGCACGGCGATCGCCTCGACGGCGTAGCGTGCCGCGGGGATGCTGTGGCCGTTGTACCAGTTGAGCCGGGACAGCCAGCGCAACGCGTCACCGGCCTTGCGTTCGTCACCGATCTTGCGCCACAACGCCAGCGAATCTTCGCGCGCCGAAATCGCCTCGGCGATGTGTTCGGTGAGGTAGTACTCGTAGGAAAGCGTGTCGAGCAGTTCCGCCTTGCGCGCGTCGGGCAACGTGGCGCCGTGTTCGAGCGCGCTGCGCAGGTGCGCGGCGGCTTCCTTGTGCGCGCCGCGTCTGCGCGCTTCGTCGGCGGCCAGCGGCGCGAGGCGCAGCACGGCCGTCGCATCGCCCGCGCGTGCGGCGTGGTGGGCGAGGCGCGCGAGCGGAACCGGAACCGCATCCACGCGCTCCAGCGCGGCGAGCACGCGCGCGTGCAAGGCCTGCGCCGCGGGCGTCGACAATGCGGATTCCACCGCGACGCGGGCGAGTTCATGGCGGAACGCCAGCGTGCTACCCTGCGCCAGCAACAAGCCGCAGTCCAGGCATTCCTCCAGCGCGGCGATCGTGGGCGCGAGCAAGCGGTCGATCAATCCGCGCTCGATCCGCGCCGGCGCCACGCTGGCGAGGCGCACGATCTCCTGCGCGCCGGGCGAGAGCCGCGCGAGACGCGCCAACACGAGGTCCCGGACCCCGCGCGGCACGCCGGCGGCGCCGTGGCGCAGCAGTTCGGTGACGAAGAACGCGTTGCCCTGCGTCGTCGCATGCACGCCCGCCGCCGGGCGCAGGGCGGATCGCGCCAGCGCCTCGACTCCCGCCGGCGACAGGCGCGGCACTTCGAGCCGTGTCGATCCGGCAGGCAGTTCGCCGAGCAGCCGGCGCAGCGCATGCGTGGCGTCCACTTCGTCGTCGCGGTAGGACACCGCAAGCAGGCAAGGCACGCGATCGATGCGCCGAGCGAGGAACTTGAGCAGGTCGAGCGTGGCCGCGTCGGCCCAGTGCACGTCCTCGACCACGAGCAGCACCGGACGGCGCGCGAGGTCGGCCAGCACGGCTTCGAACAGTGCGGGGCGTTCGCCCGCTGTCGCGAGCAGGGCGCCGAATCCGGCATCGGCGGAGCGCGCGATGTCGTACAGCGGCGCGAGCGGATGCGGGGTCTGCAGCGCGTCGCAGCCGCCCCACCACAATGCCGCCTCGCCGCGCCCGGCGGCGAACGCGCGCAGCAGGCTGGTCTTGCCGATGCCGGCCTCGCCATGCACCACGACGACGTGGCCGGCACCCACGATCGCCTCGCGCAAGCGGCCTTGCAACTGTTCCATCAGGGATTGGCGTTCGATCAGATGATCCATCGTTCGGCTCTGGGCATCGCACGCGGCGCAGCCGGCCTAATCATAGCGCTGCGGCGTTCGCGCACGGGCCGGCGACACTACCCGGCCACCCCGTCGCGCGGCAGGCGCAGCGTGAACACGGCGCCGCCCTCGGGACGGTTCTCGGCGCGGATCGAGCCGCCGTGTTCCTCGACGATCTTCTTCGCCACCGCGAGGCCGAGGCCGGTGCCCTTGGCCTTGCTCGTCGTGTACGGCTCGAACCAGCGCGCGTCGAAGTTTTCCGGCAGGCCGGGACCGTTGTCGGCGACGGCGAGTTCGACCCAGCGGCGGCCGCCCTCGTCCACCTCGCGCGTGATGACTTCGATATGCGGCTTGTGCTCGCCGGTGACCGCTTCGAGCGAGTTCTTGATCAGGTTGTGCAACAGCTGGCGCAGGCGCACCGCATCGGCGCGCAGGCCCGGATCGCCCGGCGCGAACGCGCGCGTGAGCTGGATGCGCTGGTCGTTCTCGTACAGATCGACGACCTCGGCGGCGAGCGCGTTGATCGACAGCGGCCGCGCGTCGATCTGCGGCGGGCGCGCGTAGTCGCCGAAGGCGTTGACCATGGCCTTGAGCGCCTCGACCTGGTTGACGATCGTCAGCGTGGCGCGGTCGAGCACTTCGGTCTCGTCGGGCGGCAGGCGACCGATGAAGCGGCGTCTCAAACGCTCGGCCGCGAGCTGGATCGGCGTCAGCGGATTCTTCACCTCGTGCGCGAGGCGGCGCGCGACCTCGGCCCAGGCCGCGTCGCGCTGGGCGCGGTTGAGCAGGGTCAGATCGTCGAACACGGCGACGATGCCGGCGTCCTCGCCGGGCGCGGGCGCGAGTTCCGCGCCGCGCAGCATCAACACGCGCCGCTCGTTGCCCGATCTTTGCTCGGGGTCGTCGAGCACGACCTCCTCGCGCCATTCGCGCGCGTTCTCGTGCATGTGCTTCAGGATCGGATCGACCAGCGGTGCGAGCGCCGGCCGCTCGCGTCGCAGCACCGACAGGTGCTGGCCGACGTGGCTCGACAGCGGCAGGTCGAGGATGACCTCGGCCGCGTGATTGGCCGTGCGCAGCACGCCGTCGCGGTCGAGGCCGAGCACGCCGGCCGACAGGCGCTCGAGCACGGCCTTGAGATAACTGCGCTGGCTTTCGGTTTCCTGCGCGCTGTGCACGAGGCGGGAACTGGCGCGCTCGAGTTCGCCCTGCATCTGGTTGAACGAATGGATGAGGAAGCCGAGTTCGTCGTCGCTCGCGACCGGCAACGGCGTGTCGTAGCGTCCGGCGCCGACCGCGCGCGTGGCGCGGGCGAGACGGCTGATCGGCGCGGTCAGGCGGCGCGCGACGCCGAACGCGGTCAGCACCGCGAACAGCGCAGACAGCAGCAACACGAAGGTGAGCACGAGGGTGAAGGTCAGCTTGAGCGAGGCGCGCAGGAACTTCAGGCGCTCGAAGTCGTAGCCGGCCTGCTCGACCGTCGTCATCAGCGGCTGCATCTGCTCGGGCACCGGATACAGCGCCTGCAACAGTCGGTTCGCGCCGGGCGCGGCGCCGGCGAACGGTACGATCACGCGCAATTTCAATTCGCCGGGCTCGCCGAGCGGTTCGGCGATCGCATAGCGGCCGGCGCTGGCGATCTGGTTGAGCACGCTGGCGTCCGGATAGGCCGCGTCGAGAAAACGCGGATCGGCGCCCTCGTTCGCGAGTACCTGCTGGTTGTCGCCGAAGACGACCAGCTGGGTGATCGGCTGCGCATCGAGCGCGGCGTTGAGATGCGAACGCAGCTCGGCGTCGGGCACGCCGGCAAGATCGCGCGCGATGTTCGCCGTGGTCGCCTCGGCCGCGTGCAGGCGTTCGTCGAGATAGGTCTTGCCGACTCCGAGCGCCGCGGACAGGCCTTGTTCGAGACGCGCGTTGAACCAAGTGTCGATCGTCGCATTGAGGAAGTACAGCGAGAAGCCGTAGACCACGAGCACGGGCGGCACGGCGAGCGCGATCAGCATCAACAGCCAGCGCCGCGTGAGGCGCGCGCCGGGCACCGCACCGGCCAGTTCGCGCGACAGGCGCACGAGACGCTGCACGATGATCGCGACGAGCACGGCCAGCGCCAGCGCCGACGCGCCGAGGATCCACGGATAGAACCGCCCGAGGCGATTGCCGTCGCCGGCCGCGTCGCGCGCGAGCAGCAGCGCCGCCGTGAGCAGCGCGACGATCGCCAGCGCCGGCAGCACGCGCCGCGCGACGAAGCTCAACCCGCGCCGGCCCGGGCCTGCCATGCGTGGTTTCCGGTGGAAAGGCGCCAGTCGGCGTCGATCAGCGCGGGCAGACGCAGCGCGCCCGGCAACGCATTGCGTTCGAGATCGATGCGCAACACGTAGCGTTGCGCCGCGGCCGCGGCCATCGCTGCGTCGAGCGGCAGGCGCAGGTCGGAGAGCGCGGCGATGAGGTAGGCGCGCAGCGGGTAGCTGCGCGTCTCCGCCGCGTCGTGCGCGCGGTCGGGATCGCGCAGCTGGTATTGCCGGGTCAGCGGGAAGTAGCGCAGTTCGCGCCGCCAGCGCTGGCTCGCGAGATCGGTCCGCCAGCCGAACCGGCCGGGCGCCTGCGCCCGGAGCGTGATTTCGAATACCAGCGGAATGCCGTGATCGAGACCGTCGAGCAGCGCCTCGTTCGGGCGCCAGTCGAGCTGTGCGCTGAGCACGCCCCCGGAAACCGCCGCTTCGCGCACGGCGAAACGCGCGCCGTCGTCGCGCCGCGCACAGGCGGCCGTGGCGGCGACCGCGCAGAGAAGAAGCATGCTAATGAAACTCCGCCGACCGGCGGAGTTGCGGGCCATGGAAGGCCCGCCGCGAATCGAGCGCGAAAGCGCTCGACTCGGCGTAGCCGAGTCCGAACTTGCTTCGGACCCGGCGCAGGCTGCCGACCCCAGGACGGGGTTGCGCAGACCATTAAACACGTTCCAACACCGCATAGAAGAATCCGTCCATGCCGTGCTCGCCCGGCAGGTTCTGCGCGCCGCCTCCCTGCGGCCGATGCCAGCCCTCCGGCGCCGCATCGAGCAGGCGCGCGCCGGCATTGCGCGCGAGGAAACTCGCGACCTGCCGCGCGTTCTCCTGCGCGAGCACGGAACAAGTGGCATAGACTAAGCGCCCGCCGTTTCCAAGCAAAGGCCAGAGCGCGTCGAGGATACGCGATTGCGCGGCCGCGAGCCGCACGACGTCGCCGACGCGGCGGTGCAGCTTGACGTCGGGCTGGCGGCGCACGATGCCGGTCGCCGAGCACGGCGCGTCGATCAGGATGCGGTCGTAGGGGCGGCCGTCCCACCATACCGCCGGCTCGGCCGCATCGCCCGCGCGGACGTCGGCTTCGAGACCGAGACGCGAGAGGTTGTCAACGATGCGGGTCAGGCGGCGCGCGTCGCTGTCGAGCGCGCTCAGATGCACGTCCGCGGTTTCGAGGATATGCGCCGACTTGCCGCCCGGCGCGGCGCAGGCGTCGAGCGCGCGCTGGCCGTCGGCGAGGTCGAGCAGCCCGGCCGCGAACTGGGCTGCGCCGTCCTGCACCGAGAACGCGCCTTCGGCGTAGCCCGGCAGGTGCGTCACGTCGGCGCTGTGCGCAAGCACGATCGCCTGATTCGGGAAACTACCGTCGAGTTCGTCCGCGACCCGCGCCTCGACGCCGGCTTCGATGAAACGTTCGAGCAATTCGTCGCGTTGCGCGCGACGGCGGTTGACGCGCAGCCACAACGGCGCCTGCGCGTTGTTCGCCGCGACGATCGCGTCGGCCCGTTCGGGCCAGTCGGCGGCGAGGGCGTCGAGCAGCCAGCGCGGATGCGCGCTGCGCGCGACCGCGTCGGCATCGAGCCGCGCGGCCAACGCCTCGCGCTCGCGCAGCCAGCGCCGCAGCAACGCGTTGACGAGGGCGGCGAACTTCGGCCTGCGCAACGCACGCGCCGCCTCGACCGTGGCCGCGACGGCGGCGTACTGCGGCAGGCGCAGCACTTCGAGCTGGACCAGACCGAGCACGGCGAGCGCACGCACCTCGGCTTCGCGCTCGCGCAGCGGGCGTTCGAGGAGCAGATCGAGCGCCGCGTCGTAGCGAAGCCACCAGCGCGCGCCTTCGTGCAAAAGGTTCGACAGCAGCGCGCGGTCGCGCACATCGGCCAGCCGCGGCGCGGACGCCGCAAACACCGCGCGCAGCGATTCGCCGCGCACCACGCGCGCGAGCGCCTGCGCGGCCAGCGCGCGCACGTCGACGGCCGGCGGCGCGGCGGCGTTCATTGCGCGCCGCGCTTCAATTCCGGCCGCGCGTTGAGATAGTCGGCCGCGGCGATGCGTCGCCCGCCCGCGCGCTGCACTTCGATGAGCCGCAACGCGCCGTCGCCGCAGGCGACGTCGATGCCGTCGCGCGTGGCAGCGACGATTTCTCCCGAGTCTCGAGTCCCGGGTCCCGAGTCCCGACTCTCTGCGCGCCAGACGCGCAGCAGCTCGCCTGCGACCACGCCTTCGGCCACGGGCCACGGATCGAACGCGCGCACTTTGCGTTCGAGCGCAGCGGCGGAATCGTTCCAGTCGAGCCGCGCCTCGGCCTTGTCGAGCTTGTGCGCGTAGCTGACACCGTCCGCGGACTGCGACGTCGCCGGCAGCGCCTCGCCGCGTACGCTGCGGTCCAGCCCTTCGGCCAGCACTTCGGCGCCGAGCGCGGCAAGCTTGTCGTGCAGCGAACCACCCGTATCGTCCGGCGCGATCGCGATCGCGCGGCGCAACAGCACCGGGCCGGTGTCGAGGCCGGCTTCCATGCGCATCAGGCAGATGCCGGTTTCGGCGTCGCCGGCGAGAATCGCGCGCTGGATCGGCGCCGCGCCGCGCCAGCGCGGCAGCAGCGAGGCGTGCACGTTCCAGCAGCCCAGGGCGGGAATCGCGAGCACCTTGCGCGACAGGATCAGGCCGTAGGCGACGACGACGATCAGGTCGGGCGCATGCGCGGCAAGGCGCGCGCGCGTCGCGGCGTCCCTGAAATTCTCCGGTTGCTCGACCGGCAGCCCGAAATCGAGCGCGGCCTGCTTGACCGGGCTGGCGGCGAGCTTGCGCCCGCGCCCGGCGGGGCGGTCCGGCTGGGTGTACACCGCAGCGATTTCGATGCCGTCGCGTCGGCATGCGGCCAGATGCGGCACGGCGAAATCGGGTGTTCCGGCGAACACCACACGCAGGAGGCGGCGCATGGGAGTTTTCAGCCGGCCGCGGCGGCGCGACGCTGTTTCTCGAGCTTCTTGCGCACCATCTCGCGCTTCAGCGGCGAGAGGTAGTCGACGAACAGCTTGCCGGCGAGATGGTCCATCTCGTGCTGGATGCACACGGCGAGCAGACCGCCGGCTTCGATGTTCTGCGGCTGGCCGTGGCGATCCAGCGACTCGACCACGATGCGGTCGGCGCGCTCGACGTCGGCGAAGATGCCGGGCACGGACAGGCAGCCTTCCTGGCAGGTCTCGCTGCCCTCGGCGGCGACGATCTTCGGGTTGATCAACACCATCGGCCGATTCTTGTCTTCCGAGACGTCGAGCACGAGCAGTTGCCGGTGCACGTTGACCTGGCTCGCGGCGAGGCCGATCCCGGGGGCGGCGTACATGGTCGCGAGCATGTCGTCGATCAGGGTCTGCAGCGCGGCGTCGAACACGGTCACGGGCTGCGCCTTGGTGCGCAGGCGCGGGTCGGGGTATTCGAGGATGGGAAGCAGACTCATGGCGCGAAACCGCTGGATTCGGGGAGAAAGTATACGTCAACGCACAATCCGCAGCGATCTTGCGCGCCGCGTCGCGTTTCCCGGGGGGAATTTTCCTCTACACTCTGCGCACCTCGGGGATTTCTGGGTATCCATCATGCTGAAGAAGCTGCCTGCGATTTTCGCCGGACTCGTGCTGACGCTGGTTGCGTATGCGGCCACGGTCGAGTTGAAGCCCGGCCATCCGGACACCTACGTCGTGCGCCGCGGCGACACGCTCTGGGGCATCGCCGGCAAGTTCCTCAAGAAACCCTGGCAATGGCCCGAGATATGGCAGGCCAACGGCCAGATCAAGAACCCGCACCTGATTTTTCCGGGCGACGTGATCAACCTCGCCTACCTCGACGGCGGCCCGCGCCTGAACAACAGTGGCGGCCCGCATGCGCGCGTCGAGCAGCTCGAGGATGCGATCAAGCCGATCGCGCTGGAACGCATCGACAAATTCCTCAAGCGCACGCGCATCATCGGCGAGGACGAGTTCAAGGCCGCGCCGCACGTGGTCGGCGCCGAAGAAGCGCACCTGCGCGCGACGCCGGGCCAGCTCGTCTACGTGCGCGGGCTCGACGCCCAGCCCGGCCAGCAGCTCGCCATCGTGCGCACGCTCGGCCGCTATTCCGAAATCGTGCCGAAGGACGGCGCGCCGCAGCGCTTCTACCGCGACTCGACCGACGAGGCGAGCCGCGAGCACGAGAATCGCGGCGATCTGACCTGGCATCACGGCCCGGACATGTTCACGCTGTCCGGCAACGTCCGCTTCCTCGGCTACGAGGGCTTGCAGATCGGCACGGTGCGCGTCACCCGCGCCGGCAACCCGGCCTCCGTGCTGCTGCTGTCGTCCGACATCGAAGTGGCGCCGGGCGATCTGGTCCTGCCGCTCGACGACAAACCCTACGACGCCCAGTACGTGCCGCACCCGCCCAAGCAGGTGCCGGCCGGCATGCGCGTGATCGCGTTCACCGACACGGTGGATCCCTCCGGCGGCATGGTGGCCGGCACCGACCAGGTGCTCGCGCTCTCGCACGGCGCCGACGATGGCATCGAGAACGGCCAGGTCTATTCGATCTTCCATCCGGGCGAGACGGTCGACGACCGCTTCGACTATTCGCCGGAAAGCGCGAAGAAGTTCTTCCACCCGAAGGACGCCAAGGTGCAGTTGCCCGAGGAATACGTCGGCCACGTGATGATTTTCCGCACCTTCGCGCACGTCAGCTACGGCCTCCTCGTGGACGGCGTGAAGCCGGTGCACCTGCGCGACCCGCTGTACGATCCCGATCATCTGTAGCTTGCCGCCCATCGTTCCCGCTCGCGCGGGAACGACGGCAACGGAGGTCGTACCGCCAAGGAACGAGGCAAGTCATGTCCAACGAATTGTCTTCGTCGCAATTGCGCGCCTGGCTGATGCTGTTGCGCGCGCCCGGCCTCGGCGCCGCGGCGATCCGCGCGCTGTTGGCAAAACACGACGATATCGCCGCCGCGCTGGAAAAGGCTCGGCGTGACGCGACCGGCGAGACGCGCGCATGGCTCGCCGCGCCCGACACCGCGCGCCTCGACGCCGACGAGGCATGGCTCGCACGACCCGGCCATCATCTTCTGACCTGCGATGGCGAAGACTTTCCGATCCTGCTGCGCGAGATCGGCAGCGCTCCCGCCGCGCTGTTCGTCGTCGGCGACCCCGCGCTGCTGTGGACGCCGCAGATCGCCATCGTCGGCGCGCGCAGCGCCAGCGCGGCCGGCCTCGCCAACGCGCGCGCGTTCGCGAAAGCGTTCGCGCTGACCGGCAACACGGTGACGAGCGGGCTGGCCGAAGGCATCGACGGCGCGGCGCACGCGGCCGCGCTCGATGCGGGCGGCAAGACTGTCGCCGTGCTCGGCACCGGCATCGACCTGGTCTATCCGCGCCGGCACGCCGAATTGGCCGCGCGCATCGCCGCAGACGGCGCGCTGGTCAGCGAATTCCCGCCCGGCGTGCCGGGTCATCCGACGCACTTCCCGCGGCGCAACCGTATCATTTCGGGGCTGAGCCTCGGTACGCTCGTGGTCGAGGCGAGCCTGAAATCCGGTTCGCTCACGACCGCGCGCTACGCTGCCGAGCAGGGCCGCGAGGTGTTCGCGCTGCCCGGTTCGATCCACAGCCCGCTCGTGCGCGGCTGCCATAAATTGATCCGCGAAGGCGCGAAACTCGTCGAAACCGCGCAGGAAGTGCTCGAGGAACTGCGCGGTGTCGGCGCCGTGCTCGCCGAGGGCCTGCGCGAACGGCTGGCCACGATGGACGCCGACGCCGGAAACCTTGATGCGACCGCGCGCGACGCGCACGCCGGCGATCCCGACTATGCCACGCTCATGAAGGCGCTGGATCACGTTCCGGCGGCGCTCGACGAACTCGCCGCGCGCACCGGCCTGCCCACGGCGGCGCTGTCCTCGATGCTGCTCGTGCTCGAACTCGATGGCCTCGTCAGCGCCGCGAACGGTCGCTACTCGCGACGGGGTTGACTTGACACGCGACCGGAATCTGTGGGGACACTGGAAAAAGCAGCCCGCACCACGCGGGCGTATTTTTCGCCGCCAAGATGGCCAAGAACCTGCTCATCGTCGAATCGCCGGCCAAGGCGAAGACGATCAACAAATACCTCGGCAAGGACTTCCAGGTCCTCGCCTCGTACGGTCACGTGCGCGACCTGAAGCCGAAGGAAGGCGCGGTCGACCCCGACCACGGCTTCGCGATGCACTACGAGTTGATCGAGAAGAACGAGAAGCACGTCGATGCGATCGCGAAAGCCGCCAAGGCCGCCGACTCGATCTATCTCGCGACCGACTTGGACCGCGAAGGCGAAGCGATCTCCTGGCACATCGCCGAGATCCTCAAGCAGCGCAAGCTGCTCGACGGCAAGGGCGTGCACCGCGTGGTGTTCTCGGAAATCACCCCGCACGCGATCAGGGAAGCCGTCGCCAATCCGCGCAAGCTTTCGCACGAACTGGTCGACGCACAGCAGGCGCGCCGCGCGCTCGACTACCTCGTCGGCTTCAACCTCTCGCCGGTGCTCTGGCGCAAAGTGCAGCGCGGTCTGTCCGCGGGCCGCGTGCAGTCGCCGGCGCTGCGCATGATCGTCGAGCGCGAGGAGGAAATCGAAGCGTTCAAGGCGCAGGAATACTGGACGATCGAAGCCGACTGCGCACATCCCGACCAGCGCTTCGGCGCGCGCCTGCTCAAGCTGCGCGGCAAGAAGTTCGAACAGTTCGACCTGACCAACGAGCACGACGCGCACGCGGCGCGCGATGCGCTGCTGAAGTCCGCGCAGGGCCGCCTCGTCGTCGCGGAAGTCCAGTCCAAGGAACGCAAGCGCCGCCCGTCGCCGCCGTTCACCACGTCCACGCTGCAGCAGGAAGCCGCGCGCAAGCTCGGCTTCTCGACCACGCGCACGATGCGCATCGCGCAGGGCTTGTACGAAGGCGTCGCGATCGGCGGCGAAGGCACGGTCGGCCTGATCACCTACATGCGTACCGACTCGCTCAATCTCGCCGCGGACGCCATCACCGAGATCCGCAAGGTCATCGCGCGCGACTACGGCGCGAAGGCGCTGCCCGAGGCGCCGAATTTCTACCGCAGCAAGCAGAAGAACGCACAGGAAGCGCACGAGGCGATTCGCCCGACCTCGGCGCTGCACACGCCGCGCGAGATGGCGCAGTACCTCAACGACGATCAACGCAAACTCTACGAGCTGATCTGGAAGCGCGCGGTCGCGAGCCAGATGCAGTACGCCACGCTCAATACCGTCAGCGTCGATCTCGACGCAGGCAACGACTCGATGTTCCGCGCCAGCGGCACGACCGTGGTCGATCCGGGCTTCCTCGCCGTCTACGAGGAAGGCCGCGACGCCAAGAACGCCGAGGACGACGACGAGAACCGCAAGCTGCCCAGGATGCAGATCGGCGAGGCCGTGCCGCTCGCCGGCATCGCCGCCGACCAGCATTTCACCGAGCCGCCGCCGCGCTATTCGGAAGCCTCGCTGGTCAAGACGCTCGAGGAATACGGCATCGGCCGTCCGTCGACCTATGCGAGCATCATCCAGGTGCTGCTCAACCGCGAATACGTCACCCTCGACAGCCGCCGTTTCCGGCCGACCGACGTCGGCCGCGCCGTGGCCAAGTTCCTCTCGGGCCATTTCACCCAGTACGTCGATTACGATTTCACCGCCAAGCTCGAGGACGAACTCGACGCCGTCAGCCGCGGCGAGGAGGAATGGAAACCGCTGCTGCAGAAATTCTGGACACCGTTCAAGGCGCTGGTCGAAGACAAGACCGAAAACGTCGACCGCAGCGAAGCCGGTGGCGAGCGCGTGCTTGGCGACGATCCGGTCACGGGCAAACCCGTGTCCGTGCGCCTCGGCCGCTACGGGCCGATGGCCCAACTCGGCGGCCGCGACGACGAGGACAAGCGTTTCGCCAGCCTGCGCCCCGGCCAGAGCATCCACACGATCTCGCTTGAAGATGCGCTGCATCTGTTCAAACTGCCGCGCGATCTCGGCCTCGCCGCCGACGGCGAGAAGATCAGCGTCGGCATCGGCCGCTTCGGCCCGTTCGTCAAGCACGGCAAAGTCTACGCCTCGATCAAGCCGCCCGACGATCCGTACACGCTCGAACTTGCGCGCGCGAAAGAAATCCTGCACGAAAAGGAAGAGGCGATCCGCAACCGCGTGATCGCGAGCTTCCGCGACGGCGCGATCCAGGTCCTGCGCGGCCAGTACGGCCCCTACATCACCGACGGCAAGAAGAACGCGAAGATTCCGAAAGACCGCGAGCCGGCCAGCCTGACGGAAACCGAGTGCGCTGAACTGCTCGCCGCTGCCCCCGAAAAACGTGGGCGCTTCGGCAAGGCGGCCAAGGCCGCACCGGCGAAGAAGACTGCGGAACCCAAGCCGGCGAAGAAAGCACCAGCGAAAAAAGTTGCGGCCAAGAAAACCGCGAGCAAGAAAGCCGCCGCGAAGAAGGTTGCCAAGAAGGCTTGAGGGCGCGGCGCATGCGTGGGTAATGCAGACGGCGCAATGCGCCGCGCTTATTGCGCTCTACTTGCTTCGGAGAGGGTAAATGATCGAACTTCCGATAAAAGATCCGTGCGACCTTTGTGTCGCAGGTCGCGAAGAAAGATGGAAGATCGTAGAGGAAAGCGAACATACATTAACCGTGATCAACCCGTGGCAATTCGAAGTTGGCCAGTGCTGCGTTATCACACGCCGGCATGTGGCAACACTGCTCGACCTTTCTGACCACGAGTGCGGGGCCATAATGGTCTCGGCCAAGAGAGTCGCAGAAGCACTCGTCAAGACTTATCGCCCCCTCGGAATACTTACGTTCCAGAACAACGGGGTCTTCAGCGGACAGGAAACACCGCACTTCCATTTCCACGTTGTGCCTAGGCAGAAAGGCAGTGATTGGGGCATAGGCCCGCCTCAACTCGCAACATTCGATGGCGCCGGACGCAAAAGAGGTACGCCACACGATCCAGGCGGGGATGCAAAGCGTCGAGAGCGAGTTCAAGCGTCCGCCAAGCAACTTACCGAAACGGTGGACCTAATTCGCTCGAATCTGCCGGAATAGCAAGTAGGGCGCAATAAGCACAGCGCATTCCGTGCGACCGAAAAGCATCGCATTTGACGTCATGACGATCTGTATATACACTTGGCCATGGATTTCGGCTGGTCGAAGGCAAAGCGAACCGCCAATTTGAAAGCCCACGGGCTCGATTTCGTCGATGCGTCTCGCGTTTTCGAAGGGTTGACGTTCACGTTCGAAGACGACCGGTTCGCCTACGGCGAGCAGCGTTTCGTCACGCTCGGGCTTCTCGCCGGCATTCCCGTATCCATCGTCCACACGGAAAACGAACATGAAATCCGCATCATCTCGTTCCGCAAAGCCACGCACCGTGAAGAACAAATCTACTTCGAGCAAATCCGGAACTGACTGGGCGCGCCTGGAATCCCGAGGTTCCGCCTCGCCGTCTGCCGAACACCCCGAAGCCGATATCCGGCACATCGTGCGCGGCGTGGTTCGCCGCGGCCTGCAACCGTTGCCGTCAAAAGCCGCCGTATCCTTGCGCGTCGATCAGGACGTTCTCGAGTGGTTCAAGGCGCAGGGACCGGGATATCAAACCCGCATCAACTCCGTTCTGCGCGCTTTCCGGGATGCTTCGGTTTGACGTTTGCGCAACCCATATCCGATCTGGATGCCGCCGTTGAAGCGCTGCGCGCGGGCGGCGTGATCGCCTATCCGACCGAAGCCGTGTTCGGCCTCGGCTGCGATCCGCACGACGAAGCGGCCGTGGCGCGCGCAGTCGAACTCAAGCGGCGGCCGCCGGCGCAGGGCGTGTTGTTGATCGCGGCCGATTTCGCGCAGGTGGAGAAGTACATCGACCTCGCGCGCCTGTCCGCCGATGCGCTCGCACGCGCTCGCGCGAGCTGGCCCGGCCCGCATACGTGGGTGTTTCCGCGCTCCGAGGCGACCCCGGAATGGCTCGCGCGCGGGCATGCGGGCATCGCCCTGCGCGTGACCGCGCACCCGCTCGCCGCGGCGCTGTGCCGGGCCTTCGGCGGCGCCCTCGTCTCGACCAGCGCGAACCGCCACGGCGAGCCGCCGGCGCGCAGCGCGGAGGCCGTTCAAGCTGCATTCGGCTTGGATGTGGCCTATATTCTCGCGGGGGAAACAGGTGGGCTGGCGCGACCGACGCCGATCCGCGATGCCGTGACCGGCGAAGAAATCCGGGTTTAGGGAAGACAGTCAAGGGGGAGCCGCATGTCGGCCGTATTCGAAAACGCGCGATCGCAGGAAGCGCAGAAAAAAATCCCGCTGCTCGCGGACGCGGACTTCGACCGCGTGTTCGCGTGGCACGACGGGCGCAAGATCCGCGCAGCGGAATTTCTCGCCGACGTGCGTGCGCTCGCCGAACGCCTGCCCGAAGGGCGCCATGCGCTGAACCTGTGCACGCAACGCTACCGCTTCCTCGTCGCGTTCTGCGCAGCCGCCGTCAAAGGGCAGACCAACCTGCTGCCGCCGTCGCGCGCGCCGCAGGTGCTCGCGGAAATCCTCCGCGCGTATCCGAACCACTACGCCCTGACCGACGAGGATGGCGCGCCGGCGGAAACGCGCACGGTCGACGTCCGCGATGCGCCTGCGGCGAAGGCAGCCGGCGCGTTCGCCGCCGACGCGGCGCTGCCGGCCGACCAGATCGTCGCGATCGGCTTCACTTCGGGCTCGACCGGCGCACCGAAGGCGAACCGCAAGACCTGGGGGGGATTCTGCGCATCGAGCGCGCTCAATCTCGCCGCCCTGACGCCCTCGGCGGGCGACGCGTTCAACGTGCTGGCGACCGTACCGCCGCAGCATATGTTCGGCATGGAATTGTCCGTGCTGCTGCCGCTGCGTTCGCGCGCGGCGATCCACGTCTCGCAGCCGCTGCTGCCGGCGGACATCGCGCTAGCCCTCGAAAGCCTGCCCGCGCCGCGCATGCTCGTGACCACGCCGTTCCATCTGCGCGCGCTGCACGAATCGGGCGTCGCGCTGCCGCCGCTCGCGGCCGTCGTCACCGCGACCGCGCCCTTGTCGGCCGAACTCGCGGCGGCGGTGGAAACGCGGTTCGCGACGCGCGTGATCGAACTGTTCGGCTCGACCGAGACCTGCGTGATCGCGCAGCGCCGCACCGCATTCGACGAGGCGTGGTCGCTGTACGCGGGCGTCGAACTGCATCCGCAGCCGGACGGCACGCTCGCGAGCGCGCCGCATTTCCTCGAATCGACGCTGCTGCAGGATATCGTCGAACTGCTGCCCGAGCGGCGCTTCAAGCTGCGCGGACGCAACGGCGACCTTCTCGAAATCGCCGGCAAGCGCGCCTCGCTGGCCGATTTGACCAAGCGCTTGCTCGCGATCGAGGGCGTGGTCGACGGCGTGGTGTTCCAGCTCGATGCGGAACCGGATTGCGCCGATGAACACGCCGTGCGCCGGCTCGCCGCGCTCGTCGTCGCGCCGCAGCTGAGCGAGGCGCATATTCTCGAGGCATTGCGCGCGACGGTCGATCCGGCGTTCCTGCCGCGGCCGTTGCGCCGCGTCGATGCGCTGCCGCGCAACACGACCGGCAAATTGCCGCGCGCGGCGCTGCTGGCCGCATTGTAGCGGCGCGACTACGGCCTTTCGAGTATCGCGGTGACGCCCATGCCGCCCGCCGTGCAGATCGAAATCAGGCCGCGGCCCGAGCCTTTTTCCTCGAGCAGCTTGGCCAGCGTGGCGACGATGCGCGTGCCGGTCGCGGCGAACGGATGGCCGAGGGCGAGGCTCGAACCGTTGACGTTGAGCTTGGCGGGGTCGATCTTGCCGAGCGGTTTGTCGCGGCCGAGACGGTTCTTGCAATAGTCGGCGTCCTCCCACGCGCGCAGCGTGCACAGCACCTGCGCAGCGAAAGCTTCGTGGATCTCGTAGAAATCGAAGTCCTGCAAGGTCAAGCCGGCCATGTCGAGCATGCGCGGCACGGCCACGGTCGGCGCCATCAGCAGACCTTCGCCGTGGACGAAATCGACCGCGGCGACCTGTGAGTAGGTGATGAACGCTTGCGGCTTGAGGCCGCGCTTGGCCGCCCATTCCTCGCTCGCGATCAGCACCGCGGAGGCGCCATCGGAAAGGCCCGTCGAATTGCCCGCGGTCAGCGTGCCCAGGCCCGAGGTCTTGTCGAACGCGGGCTTGAGCACGGCGAGCTTCTCGATCGTCGAATCGGGGCGCAGGAAACCGTCGCGCTCGAGGCCGCGGAACGGCACGACGAGATCCTTGAAGAAGCCGCGCTCGTAGGCGGCAGCGGCCTTGAGGTGACTGGCCAGTGCGAGTTCGTCCTGCGCTTCGCGCGTGATTTTCCATTCGCGCGCCATCAACTCGCAATGGTCGCCCATCGACATGCCGGTGCGCGGCTCGGCGACGCCGGGGAAGCTCGGCTTGAGTTCGCCGAGCGAAAAACCGCTGACCGCGGCCTTGATCTTGTCGCCGGTGTCGCGAGCGCGGTTGACCGCGAGCAGGCGCTGCTGCATCGCGCGGCTGTATACGATCGGCACGTCACTGGTCGTGTCGGAGCCGCCGGCGATGCCGGCCTCGATCTGGCCGGTCGCGATCTTGCTCGCGATCAGCACCGTGTTGTCGAGCGAGGTGCCGCAGGCGCGCGCGATCGTGATCGCCGGCGTGTACGGCGACAAGCCCGAGGACAGCACCGCCTCGCGCGCGAGGTTCCAGTCCGAAGCCAGCCGGATCACCGCGCCGAACGCGACTTCGCCGAGTTCGACGCCGTGCAGGTCGAAGCGCTCGACGAGCGATCCGAGCGTCTTCACCGCCATGCCGAAATTGCCCACGTCGGCGTAGGCGGTGTTGTTGCGGCAGAACGGGATGCGGACTCCGCCGAGGATGGCTGCGCGTTTTGTCATGGGTCAAGAGAAGACGGTAGACGGGCTGGTATTATGCGCCGGGATTCCGATCAACGACCATCCATGTACGTCTTCGACACCGAGCGGCTGATGCGCATCGCCGAGACGCGCGCGGAGGAATTCCGCAACGCGCAGCCGTATCCACACATCGTCATCGACGAGTTTCTGCCCAAGGACGTGGCGCACCGGCTGGCCAGCGTGTTCCCCGGTCCCGAAGACAACGTCGCCTGGGACCATTACGCGGCGCCCGGCCTGGAAGTGAAGCTCGGCTGCGGCGACGAAACGAAGTTCCCTCCGGCGATCCGCACGGCGGTGCGCGACATGAACTCGGCGGCTTTCGTGCTGTGGCTGGAGAAGATGACCGGCATCCCGCATCTGCTCGTCGACCATCACCTGCTCGGCGGCGGCATGCACCTGACCCGCCAGGGCGGCCTGCTCGGCATCCATTCGGATTTCAACTGGCACGTGCAGATCCATGCGCACCGACGCCTGAACCTGCTCGTCTACCTCACTCCGGACTGGCGCCCGGAGTACGGCGGCGAACTCGAACTGTGGAACACCGAAGGCACCGAACTCGTACGCCGCGTCGAGCCGATCTTCAACCGCGCCGTGCTGTTCACTACACGCTCGGACACGTTTCACGGCCACCCGAAACCCTGGGCGGCACCGAACGGCATCAATCGCCAGAGTATAGCTTTATACTATTACACAAGCGAGCGACCGGGGCAGGAAAAGCGGGCGGCGCACAATACGTTGTACAAGGGTCACAACGCCTGAGAAACCGGCCTCTTTGGCGGCATCGCTGTCACGGCTTGGCCAGATGTGCCGGTATTGGCCCCCAAGCCTGTTCGTTGTAGCGCCAGACGTCGAGGAATGCAGCACGGAACAACGAGATTTCCTCGCCGCGCGAGTCGTCCTGCATCGCCTCGAGCGCCTGCGTCAACGTCATCGTGCCTTCGATCTGCGAGCGGATCGAGTAATCGAACAACTCGGTCCACAGCGGCGAGTAGGCGACGCGGCTCGCGTCCGCGCGCACACGCCGGCGCTCGGCTTCGAGATCGCCGCCGCCGCGGCGTACCGCCACCACCTGCACCCACGGCGAGTCGGTAAACAGTTCTACCGTGTCGAAGCCGGCGTGGTCGAGGAAGCTCTTCACTTCCTCGGGGTTGCTGAACTGGTTGCGCGCCACGTCCTTGCGCTCGGTCGGCGCGACGCCGCGGAACGGGTTGAGTTCGACCGCGAAGCGGCGCCAGCCGACCGGATGCGAGGTGTTCCAGGTATCGAAGAACAGCAGACCGCCCGGTTTGAGCACGCGCGCCAAGTCTTCGAGATAGAGATAGAAGTCTTCCTTGTCCATGTGGATGAACACGGCGATGCTGTAGGCTTTGTCGAAGCTCGCATCGGGCAGCGCCTTCAGGTCGCTGCGGGTGAGTTCGGTAAGACCGACGTTGGCGAATTTCGCCAGGCGTTCGCGCGCGACCTTGAGCATGTTGGCCGAGATGTCGGCGCCTTGCCAATGCGCGATGTGCGGCGCGAGTTCATGGCCGATGCGGCCGACGCCGCAGCCAAGTTCGAGCACGCGGTCGGTCGGCTTCAGGTCGAGCGCGGCACTCACCATGCGTGCGGTGTAGGCGCCGCTCGCGCGCAGTCGCTCTTCGTTCGCGCTGCCGTCGACCGACAGCATCGCATGCACCGGCGTGGTGGACTTGGCGTCCCAGGTGGTCTTGTAGTTCGGCAGGTGCAGCATGCGGGTCCGACGGGAGTTGCGAGGCGCGCGATCATACCGTTGCACTCCGCCGCGAGCAAACGGCGGGCTTCGCGAATCTCGTTGTTTGCGCTGCTATTTTTTCGCGAGCCGCCGCCGCGAGGCGCCGACCTTGCGCGTGAGCGTGTTGCGGCCTAGGCCGAGCTGATCGGCGGCACGCACGCGGCGGCCGGCATTTTCGGCAAGCGCAGCGTCGATCAGGGTGGCGTCGAACTCGCGGCGCAGTTCGTCGTAGATGCCGCGCTCGCCGCGGGCGAGGCGATTGCGCGCGACGCGATGGAGGCTCTCGCGCCAGCCGTCGCTGGCCTGCACGAGGATGGCGTTGTCGGAGGCAGGCAGGTCCTGCGGGCGGATCTCGCGGCCCGGCGTCATCACCGCGAGGCGACGACACAGGTTTTCGAGCTGGCGCACGTTGCCGGGCCAGGAGCGCCGGCCGAGCTCGGTCAGCGCGGCGGCGGTGAAGCGTTTGGGTTCCAGGCGCATCTCCTGGGCGGCGCGTGCGAGGAAATGCGCGGCCAGCAGCGGAATGTCGGCGGCGCGATCGTCGAGCGGCGGCAGGCGCAGGCGCACGACGTCGAGGCGATGCAGGAGGTCGGCGCGGAATTCGCCGCGCTCGACCTTGTCTTCGAGATTCTGGTGCGTGGCGGCGACCACGCGCACATCGGCGCGGATCAGCTCGCGGCCGCCGACGCGGTAGAACTCGTTCTCGGCGAGCACGCGCAGCAGGCGCGTTCTGCAGCGACAACGGCATGTCGCCGATTTCGTCGAGGAACAGGGTGCCGCCTTCGGCCTGTTCGAAGCGACCGGCAGTGCGCTTGACGGCACCGGTGAACGCACCGGCTTCGTGGCCGAACAATTCGGATTCGAGCAGTTCGGCCGGGATCGCCGCGGTGTTGAGCGCGACGAACGGCCGCGCGGCGCGCGCGCTGTGCCGGTGCAGGGCGCGCGCGACGAGTTCCTTGCCGGTGCCGGTGGGGCCGGTGATCAGCACGTTGAGGTCGCTCGCGGCGACGCGGCCGATCGCGCGGAATACCTCGCGCATCGCCGGCGCAGCGCCGATCAGTTCGGGCGCCTCGATCTCGTCGGTCTTGGCCGGCGCGGCCGCGACCTGCCGGCTTTCGCCGAGCGCGCGCTGCACGGCGGCGACGGCTTCGTCGAGATCGAACGGTTTCGGCAGGTAGTCGAACGCGCCGTTGCGATAGGCCGCCGCGGTCGAGGCGACGTCGGTGAACGCGCTCATCACGATCACGGGCACCTGGTTGCCGGCACTGTGCAATTCGGCGAGGAATTCGAGGCCGTTCGTGCCCGGCATGCGGATGTCGCTGACGACGACGTCGGGCTGGGTGCGCGCGAACGCGTCGCGCAGGCTGTCGGCGTCGGCGAACGCGCGCACTTCGACGCCGGCCTCGCGCAACGCTTCGGCGAGGACGAAGCGGATCGATTCGTCGTCGTCCGCGATCCAGACCTGGGCGCGCCGCTCAGCCATGTTCGTCGAAGCGGTTGGACGAGGCGATCGGCAACAACAGCGTGAACACGGTCTGGCCCGGCCGGCTGCGGTAGTTCAGCGTGCCGCCGTGTTCGGCGGCGATTTCCTGCGCGAGCGCGAGGCCGAGCCCGGTGCCCTTGCTGCGCCCGGAAACGAACGGCAGGAACAGCGTATCGCGCATCTCCTCGGGTACGCCGCGGCCATCGTCGATCACGTCGAGGCGCGCGCCGAGCCGGGACAACTTCTCGCCGATCAGCGCGTTGTGCTCCACGCGCGTGCGCAGGCCGATGCGCGCGGCGCCGGCCTGCAGTGCGTTGCGCATCAGGTTGAGCACGAGTTGCAGCAGGCGATCGCCATGGCCGCGCAGCAGCGGCAGGCTCGGGTCGTAGTCGCGGTCGAGGTGCAGGTCCGGCTCGGCCTCGGCCGCGATCAGCGCGCGCGCGCGCTCGGCGACCTCGTGCAGGTTGAGCACGGCGAGGCGCGGCTTGCCGCCCGGCTCGAGCAGGCGGTTGGTCAGCGTGGCGAGGCGGTCGGCCTCGGTCATGATGAGGTCGGCGAGGCGCGCGAGTTCGGGATCGGTCACGCGCCGCGCGAGCAGCTGCGCGGCGCCGCGCACGCCGGCGAGCGGATTCTTCACCTCGTGGGCGAGGCCGCGCAGGCTTTCCGAAAGATTCGTCGGCGTCGCCGCATCGGGCTCGGCGGCGAGCTGGTGGACTTCGATCAGCACCATCCCGCCGGCCGCCGGCCCTATCGTAACGTCGGCGTGCAGGCTGCGCTGCGCGCGCGTCTCGATGCGCTGGTTGCGCCGGTGCAGGGTCGAGGCCTCGGTGCGCACGCGTTCGATCAGCGGCGTGAGCACGCGCGCGCCTTCGCCCAACGCAGCAAACGGCAGGCTGCGCGAACGCGATGGACTGACCGCAAGCAGTTCGCAGAACGCGGGATTGGCGTAGACCAGTATCTCGTCGCGGTCCAATAGCGCCACGCCCGTTTCGAGCTGTTCGGCAATCTCGAGCGGGCGGCCGTTCGTACTGGGCAGAAGCGAGAGCGCCTTCATAGCACCATCTTAGTGCAATTATTCGGACACATGGACGATTTCGCTCAGTTTCGATACACCGTTTTCGTCGAATGCCTCGACGGCAACATCGTAGGCGACGCCGGCGTTGAGCGCGCGCAGATCCAGCATGGCGCCGCGATCGGCGAACACCGGGTAGCACAGGTTCAATCGATCCGGTCTCACGCCCCAGCGCACGTTGTAACCGACCGCGCCGCGCACCGGCTGCCAGCTCACGCGCAGCGCGCGTGCATCGATGCGCTGTGCGCGCACGCGCGTCGGCATGGTCGGCATACCGCCACCGGCATCGCCGAATACGCGCAGGTCGCTGATCGCCAGATGCGCGGCGCCGACGTGGCCATGCACGTAGCGCACGTAGCGCGCGCGCACCGGCTGCGGCAGTTGGAAATACGCGTTCGGCCGGTCGCGTCGCGGCGGCTCGGTTTGCGCGAGCGCATCCCAGCGCTTGCCGTCGAGCGAGGATTCGAGCCGGAATTCGGTGTAGATGTCGGGCGCGTCGCCATAGCGATCGGAATCGTAGTCGGCGAAGTTCACCTGTACGGCACGCAGCGTTTTTGCGGCACCGAGATCGAGAGTCAGGGTTTGCCCCGCTTCGTTTTTCGCGGCGACCCAGAACGTGCGCGGATTTTCGTCGGTGACGTTGTCGCCGGAAAAATCCTTCAGCGTCGACGAGGCGGTCGCGCGCTTGCGGTACGACAGCAGCATCCAGCCGGTGAACAACGTGTCGGGGTCGGCGACTTTTCCTTCGGGCATGTAGTGCGGGAAATCGCCGAAGCGCGTATCCACGCGCATCTGCCCGTCGTCCGCGAACGCGGCCGGCCACAGGCCGATACGGCGCTCGAACGGCCAGTTGTTGCCGATCCATGCCGAGCCGGTGTTCCACCAATTGCCGAACTTGTCCTGGAACGTATTGCCATGGCCCGCGCCTTCGACGAAGCCGCCGGGCTTGTAGCCGACCGGGTTGTACGGCGCGTACTCGAACGGGCCGAGCGGTGAGTCCGACACGTACGTGCCGGTCGCATAGACGTTGTATTCCGTACCCGGCGCGCCGTATTGCAGGTAGTAGCGGCCACGATACTTGGTCATCCATGCGCCTTCGATGTACGAAGGATGATTTTCCTCGCGGTGATCGCGGCCGAAGCGCTCCCATCCGTGCTGCTTCGGATCGAGTGTGAACAACGCGCGCGGCTTGCCGAGATAGGCGAAGCCTCGCGACAGGTCGACTTCGATGCCGAACAACGGGAAGCGTTCGAACGAGCCCCAGTACAGGTACCAACGGCCGTCGTCGTCCCTGAACAAATCCGGATCCCATGGTCCCGGCGCGATCCGGTCGGGAGTCGGCTCGCCGTTGTGCCAGGCCGGCAGTTCGCGATCCCACCCGGGCGGCACGGCATCGGGCAGCTTGGGCGTGAGCCGGGTCAGAAAGTCGAACTGGCCGTGGGCGGGGTCGGTTGTCACGAGGACGGGCTCGGGCGTCATCGTTGCGCGCATCAGCAGCAGGCGCTTGCCGTCCGACACCGCGGCCGGCGCGACCATGCTGGCGAACGGCCAACGGTTCGGCGTGACGAATTGCCAATCGAGCAGGTTGGTGGAACGCCAGTAGCCATCGGCCAAGGTCATGAACAGGTAGTAGGCGTCGCCATGAAGCACGACGACCGGGTCGGCACCGGTGCGGTAGGAAATCTTTTCGTTGAGTTGTTCGAAGTTGTAGCGGTAGTCGACGTCGACGGGATTCGCATATGTGCGCGCAGCGCGCGCAGTTTGCGCCGATGTCGCGGCGCCGGCGCAGCCGAGCGCCAGTGCGGCGATCGACGAAACGATCTTGGGTGTCTGCATGATTCGAGCCCGTGTGAAAACGTCATCATCGCAGACTGAATCCGGATCCGCCGGAACGTTCTCGACGAAACCGGCGGCGCGAAGCCGCCGGGTTTCGTTCCCGCACGCATCACATGTCGTAGGCCGACTCGCCGTGCGAGGAGATGTCGAGGCCTTCGCGCTCCTCTTCCTCGGTCACGCGCAGACCGACGAGCAGGTCGGCGATCTTGAACGCGATGAAGGCGACGACCGCCGTCACCACGATCGTGATGAGCACCGCCTCGGCCTGGATCAGCAACTGCGCGCCGAAGCCCGGATAGCCGGTGGTGCCCTTGACCCAGTCCTGCGTCGAGCCGGGGCCGCCGAGGCTCGGCGCGTTGAAGATACCGGTCAAGAGCGCACCGCTGATGCCACCGAGCGCGTGCACGCCGAACACGTCGAGCGAGTCGTCGGCCTTGATCAGCTTCTTCAGCCCGGTCACGCCCCACAGGCAGATCACGCCGGCGAGCAGGCCGATCGCGAACGCGCCGGGAATGCCGACGTTGCCCGCGGCCGGGGTGATCGCGACGAGGCCGGCGACCGCGCCCGAGGCGGCGCCGAGCATCGAGGGCTTGCCTTTGACCAGCCACTCGGCGAAGGTCCACGACAGCACCGCGCAGGCGGTGGCGAGGTAGGTGTTGATGAACGCGAGCGCGGCCGAGCCGTTCGCCTCCAGCGCGCTGCCGGCGTTGAAGCCGAACCAGCCGAACCAGAGCAGCGAGGCACCGATCATCGTCATCGTCAGGCTGTGCGGCTTGATCGCCTCGCGGCCGTAGCCGACGCGCTTGCCAAGCACGAACGCGCCGACCAGGCCGGCGACGCCGGCGTTGATGTGCACGACCGTGCCGCCGGCGAAGTCGAGCGCGCCGAGCTGCCAGATATAGCCCGCCGTGGCGTTGAGCGCATCGACCTTGGACGCGTCGGTATACGCATCGGGCCCCTGCCAGAACCAGACCATGTGCGCGACCGGCAGGTAGCTGAAGGTGAACCAGATCACCGAGAAGATCAGCACCGCCGAGAATTTGATGCGCTCGACGATCGAACCTAGGATCAGGCAGACCGTGATCGCCGCGAACGTCGCCTGGAACGCGACGAAGACGAGTTCATAGAGCGGCGTGTTCTTCGAGAACGTGCCCGCCATCGAGAACGAGCCGTCGGCGGAATTGAACGTGCCGTTGAGGAACAGGCGCGAGAATCCGCCGAAGAACGCATTGTTCTCGGTGAACGCGACGCTGTAGCCGTACACGCACCAGAGCACGCTGATCAGCGAGAACACGACGAACACCTGCATGAGCACCGAGAGCATGTTCTTGGTGCGCACGAGGCCGCCGTAGAACAATGCCAGCGCGGGAACGCTCATCAACAGCACGAGCGCGGTCGAAGTCAGCATCCAGGCGACGTCGCCCTTGTTCGGCGTGGGCGGAGGCGGTGTCGCCGGTGCCGCAGCAGCAGCCGCGTCCTGCGCGTAACCGTGTTGCGCAAGCAGCAGTGCGAGCGCGCCGCCGCCGAGCGCAACGAGAAGCGGAAAATAGCGCCGGAAGTCCACTGAAGTGTGCATAGACATAACCCTTGGAAAATTTGAAAGTGCTGCCATGGATGGCCGCTTCGTAACCTTCGCGGTCAGGGACGAGCGCATGGATCCGAAAGTACGGTCATGGATGGCCGCTTCGTAACCTTTGCGATCAGGGACGTGCGCACTCATAACGCATCCTTTCCGGATTCACCGGTGCGGATGCGCAGCGCCTGTTCGACGGAGCTGACGAAGATCTTGCCGTCGCCGATCTTGTCGGTGCGCGCGCCGGCGATGACCGCATCGAGCGCGCGCTCGAGCAGTTCGTCGGGCACGACCGCCTCGATCTTGATCTTCGGCAACAGGTCGACGATGTATTCGGCGCCGCGGTAAAGCTCGGTATGGCCCTTCTGCCGGCCGTAGCCCTTCACCTCGGTGACGGTCAGGCCCGACACGCCGGCCTGAGTCAGCGCTTCGCGCACTTCCTCGAGCTTGAACGGCCGGATGATTGCAGTGATGAGTTTCATGCTGCCTCCTCTGGAATCAAAAGGTCTTGGTTAAGGACGCGACGCCTGTGGAGCGGCCCTGGAACGTGCCGTCGGGGAAGGTGTAGACGGCTTCGTCGGCGTTGGTGTCGTACCAGGCGACCGCGAGCGACCAGCCGCCGTCGAAATTTTTGGTCACGCCGAGCTTGTAGTCGGTGTAGCTCGCCGCATTGAAGTGGTTGACCTTCTGTCGGCCGATGTGCGCGTTGAGCACCCAGGTCGGCACGAACTCGTAGTTCGCCGACAGGTCGAGATACTGCGAGTGCTTGGTGTCGGGCAGGCCGAACAGGTTGGTGAAAGCGTGCGAGTACTTGAGCGAGACGAAGCTGTAGCTCAGTGCGATGTAGCCCTCGAGCGTATACGGCAGTTTGTAGCCGACGTTCTTCGGATAGTCGCCCGGGTAGTAGTACTCGTACAGTCCCACGTCGACGCCGATCGCATCGCCGATCTTGGTGCGATAGCCGCCGTAGAAGTCGATTTCGAGACTGCTCGACACGTCCGGGACGTAATCGTGCAGCCAGTTGATGTTGCTGCCCCAAGTGCCGACGTAGAAGCCCGAAGCATGGTCGATTTCGATGCCCGCCTGCAGCGCGGGTTCGGTGTTGGTCTGGGTCAGGCCGCGGAAGATGTAGTCGTTGGCGATCGTCACCGTTCCCGGAAAGGTCCAGTCGGGCGTCGGTGCGGCCGGCGCGTCGTCGGCCAGCGCGGCGGTTGGAGCAGAGAACAAGGCGGTTACGGCAAGTACGAGGGCAATGCGTCTCATGTTGTGCTTACCTCTGGTCTGCTGTGGAAAGGGAAAAATCTGCGGCTACGCGCGTCGCGCATCCGCACACGCGCAGCATGTCGCCGCGCGATGATTTCTTTCTCCTGTCCCTCCCCGGCAGACGACCTTTTTGAACCCGTCGTTGTGCCCTTGCTGCTCCTGTATTGCTCGCGAATGCGTTTGATGGATCGATCGCGGCGCGCGACGCGCGCGGCCACGACTTCGTTCGTCGTCAGATCGAGTAATACATTTGATATTCGATCGGATGCGTCGCCGCGCGGAACTTCGACACTTCGCCCATCTTCAATTCGATGTAGGCGTCGATGAAGTCGTCGCTGAACACGCCGCCGGCCTTGAGGAACGCGCGATCCTTGTCGAGCGCGTCGAGCGCCTGATCGAGCGAATGGCACACGGTCGGAATCTTCTTTTCCTCTTCCGGCGGCAGGTCGTACAGGTCCTTGTCGGACGGTGCGCCCGGATCGATCTTGTTGAGGATGCCGTCGAGGCCGGCCATCATCAGCGCGGTGAACGTGAGGTAGCCCGTGTTCATCGGATCGGGAAAGCGCACTTCGATGCGGCGCGCCTTCGGCGAGTGCACGAACGGAATGCGGCACGAGGCCGAGCGGTTGCGCGCCGAATAGGCGAGCATCACCGGCGCTTCGAAGCCGGGCACGAGGCGCTTGTAGCTGTTCGTGGTCGAGTTCGCGAATGCGTTGATCGCGCGCGCGTGCTTGAAGACGCCGCCGATGTAGTAGAGCGCGGTCTGCGACAGGCCGCCGTAGAGGTCGCCGGCGAACAGGTTGGTGCCGCCCTTGGCCAGCGACTGGTGCACGTGCATGCCCGAACCGTTGTCGCCGACGATCGGCTTCGGCAGGAACGTCGCGGTCTTGCCGTTGCGGTGGGCGACGTTCTTGATCACGTACTTGAGCGTGAGCAGCTCGTCGCCCTTCTTCGTCAGCGTGTTGAACTTGGTGCCGATCTCGCACTGGCCGGCGGTCGCGACTTCGTGATGGTGCACTTCGACGGTGAGGCCGCAGGCCTCGAGGATCTTGCACATCTCGCTGCGCAGGTCTTGCAGCGAATCGACCGGCGCCACAGGGAAGTAGCCGCCCTTGATGCCGGGACGATGGCCCGAATTGCTGCCGTCGAACTTGTCGTTCGTGCTCCAGGCCGCTTCTTCGGAATGGATCTCGAAGCTCGCGCCCTGCATGTCGTTCTTGTAGCGCACCGAGTCGAAGATGAAGAACTCGGGCTCCGGCCCGAAGAACGCCGTATCGGCCACGCCCGACGATTTCAGGAATGCCTCGGCGCGCTTGGCGACCGAACGCGGACAGCGCGTATACGCCTGCATCGTCGACGGTTCGAGCACGTCGCAGGTGAGGATCACGGTAGGGATTTCGGCGAACGGATCGAGGATCGCACTGTCCGGATCGGGCATCAGCACCATGTCCGAATCGTTGATGCCCTTCCAGCCCGAGATCGACGAACCGTCGAACATCTTGCCGTCTTCGAACAGGCTCTCGTCGATCCCCTTGGCCGGGAAAGTGACGTGATGTTGTTTGCCGAGCATGTCGGCGAAACGCAGATCGACGAATTCGACGTTGTTGTCTTGGACGAGCTTGGTGAAGCTGGCGGACATGGAGATTTCCTTGGTTGAAGTATTGGACGGTTAAATTTTAGCAACCACTATGCCAACACTGAAAAGATCAGTATTATCAAATAATTATCACTTTTTATGGTTGCGTCGCAGCACAGCATTGCTCGAATATGGTGCATATATCTTCAATTTGCACTAATTTTGAACAATGAGAGCGATCGCCTGTTGCGGCCGCGAAACGCGTGGAACACCCCACGGCTTATCGATAGGCTTGCCGCGAATTCAACAACCACCCGTGCAAAGGAGCCGCAATGAAAATTCGTCAGACCGTACTCGCCACCCTGATTTTCGCTGCCGGCATCGGCATCGGTTTCGCCGGGCAGCAAAAGCTCGACGTCTCCCTGTTCCAGGGCAAATCCAACCAGGAAGCCGCGTGGGCCTTGCTCGGCGCCGCTCGCGCCCAAGCCGGAGACGGAAGCTGGGAGCGCATTGCGATCGGCCGGGTCTACTATCTGGGCGGGATGAAGGCCGAAGGCCAGGCGATCTTCGACCAGGTGCTTGCGGAAAAACACAAGCCCAGCGACGAACTGCGCATCGCGCGCGTCTATCGCGAGGCGGGCGAATGGGCAAAAGCCAAACCGCTGTTCGACCAATATCTGGTGGAGACGCCGAAGGACCAGACGGACATCGCCGAAGTCGGCGCCTATTATTTGATGAACGGAGACCGCGCCAAGGCGGAAGAGCTTTTCACACGCTCATTCGGCCTCAAGCCCGAGTTGTGGGCGACCGTCGCCGCCGCCGGCGGTTACCTCAACGTGGCACCGCAGGAATAGCGCTCGTCCGCGGCGGCGGGGGTCAGCCGTGCATGCCCGCTGCGCGATTGAAATCGCCGATCGCGCCGACGAGTACGGTCACCGCCTCGCGCTCCACCTCGGTGAGGTGCGGATTCCAGCAATCCATCAGCATGACTGCGCGCATCGAGGCGCCGCGGTTCCAGGCTTCGTGCTCGAAGGTGTCGTCGAAGGTGAAGCACTCGCCTTCGCGCCACTCGCGTTTTTCGCCGCCGACGACGAGAGCGCAACCATCCGGCACGATCAGCGGCAGGTGCGTGACCAGGCGTGCGTTGGTCACGCCGCGGTGCGGCAGGATGTGCGTGCCGGGCGTCAGCAGCGAGAAGCAGATTTCCGGCGCGTGTTCGCGGATACGCACGAGCGGCAGTGCGTCGAGGATCGCCGCGGTACGCGGGCAACGTGCGCAGTTTTCGTCGTGGCGCTCGCCGTGGCGATGAAAGAAGAACGCGTCCCACGCCGGCGGCGCCTCCGCCCCGGCGAGCTGGTCGCCGACGCGGTCGAGCGCATTGGTGCCGAGAAACGGCGCGATGCCTTTCTCGCCGCGCAGCACTTCGAGAAGTTCCGCGCGAATCACGTCGGCCTGGTCTTCGAGCATCGCATACCACGGGAACAGCGCGCGATCGAAGTACGGCGTCGTCGGCAGACCGGGAAAATAGAGGAATTTCGGCCGCTGGCGCGGATCGGGCCAATCCGCCTTCGCCGCGCCGACGTAGATGTCGAGACAGCGCATCGTGCGCGCGAGCGCCGCAGCGCCGCAACGCGCGCGCAGCGGTTCGAGCGCCGCGGCGAAGAGCGTGCGGCGATGACGGTCGGCGAAATCCATCGCCTGCCGCACGCTTGCACGCATCGCCGGCGGCGTGGTCTCCTCGCTGAGCCAGAGCCCCCGCGCCTGCGCGGCGACGATCGCCCCGAAATAGTGCGTTGCGGCCTCGTGCGCGCGACCGGCGTTTTCATGGATCTGGGCGAGGAACAGGCGCGCGCGGAACGCCTGCGGATCGAGACCGAGCGCGGTTTCCAGCGCCGCCGCCGCGGATGGCGCATCGCCGGCGGCGAGGCGCGCGAAACCGAGGTTCTTCCACGATTCCGCGCTGCCCTGCTCGACCGCGACCGCACGTTCGAGCAGCGTCGCCGCCTGCACGGCGCGGCCGCCAAGCAGCGCGCGCTGGGCAAGGTAATTCAGCGCTTCGAGATGATCGGGATCGTGCGCGAGCACGCGGCCGAACGCGGCATCGGCTTCGTCGTGGCGTGCGGCTTGCGCGGCAGCGCGCGCCTGCTGCAATTGCGCCTCGAATGCGGTGTCGGCCGGCGTCATCGCGTTGCGCGCGCGAGTTCGGCGCGTACCTGCGCCGCCTCGTCGCCGCGGCCGAGCCGATCGAGCAGCGCGGCGAGCTGCGGGCGCAGCACGTTCGCATCGGGCGAACGCGTCACGCCGTCGGCGAGATAGCGTGCGGCGGCCGCGCGGTCGCCAAGCTTTTCCATGCACCAGGCGCAGGCGTTGATCACGCCGGCGTGCGTGGGGTCGAGTTCGAGCGCGCGCCGGTAGAACTTGAGCGCCTTCACCGTGTGTCCGTGCTTGCGCGCGATGTCGCCGAGCCCCGCGTTCGCGCCGAATTCCTGCTTGCGCTCGGCGAGCAGCGCGGCGAAACCCTCGCGCGCGGCTTCGTCCTTGTTCTGGCGCAGGCGCGAGCGGGCGAGGAAAAGCCGGGCGATGCCCGAAGCCGGGTCGAGGCGAACGGTGTTGGCGAATGCCTGCTCGGCAAAGGCAAATGCCCCATGCGCGAACAGTGCCTGACCGAGCGCGACCTGGATCGCGGCATCGTCCGCTTTCAGTTCCGCCGCGCGGCCGAGGAGCTTCGCCGCGGCCTGCGCATCGCCGCGCGCAAGCTGGATGTTGCCGAGGCCAAGCAGAATCAGCGGATCCTCCGCGTCGAGGCCGCCGTCGCGCAGCTGCGGGTGGCCGGGTACGCCGGGCGCTTCGACCAGGTTCGGATCGAGCTCGAGCGCGCGCAGGAACGCGCCGCGCGCGGCCTCGTCCTCGCCGAGCCGCATGAGCACGCCGCCGAGCGAAAGATGCAGCCGCGCGGCCTCGGGTGCGAGCTGCACCGCGCGCCGCAGCGGCTCGATCGCCGCCGCGCTGTCGCCGCGCTGGTGCAGCAGCACGCCGAGCAGGTGCCAGGCGTCGACGTCGTCCGGCTCGGCGGCGAGATGTTCGCGGTAGCCGCGTTCGGCGGCGGCGATGTCGCCGCCACGATGCAGTGCGAGAATTTCTGCGAAGGTCATTTGCGCGAAAAGCGAGCGGAACGAATCGACATGATAGGTGAAACGGCGCGGTCAGGGACGCTCGCGCAGTCGCGCGTACATGCGCTCGACGAGAAAATCCTCCGCCCAACTGTGCAGCCGCGCGTCGCCGATGAAACCGCAATGGCCGCCGTGCGGCGCGATCACGAGTTCGGTCGCCGACGCGAGTTTCAGTTCGCGGAAATCGGCGACCGGGATGATCGGATCGTCCGCGGCGGTCAGAATCGTCGCCGGCACGTCGAGCGCGGCGAGGGCGTCGCCGGTCAACGCATAGCCATTGAGATAGTTTTCGAGCGAACCGAAATCGGTGTGGCGCGCGACCAGGCTGCGGGTCAATTCGCGGATGCCGCCGCGCAATTCGTCGCGGGTGAACAAATCCACTTGTGGAAAAAGCGACTGCTTGCGCCGCAACGAAGCGCGCCATTTCTTGAGGAAATAATATTCGTAGACCGCGGGCGCCGCCTCGATCGCGTGCATCGCCGCGATCGGATTGAGCGGCGGACAGACGGCGAACGCCCATGCGAGCGGCACGCCCGCCCCGCGCGCGCGCAAGGCCACGCGCAAGGCGAAATTGCCGCCGAGCGAATAACCGCCGACGATCAGCGGACGCTCGGGAAACATCGCCGCGACCGCCTTGACCGCGCCGACGACTTCGCCGATGCGGCAGGAATGGAATATCTCGCGGTTGAGATGGTGCGTGTCGCCGTGGTCGCGGAAATTGAGGCGGAACACGTCGCAGCCCTCGGCGAGCAGGCGCGCACCGGTGTGGAGCACATAGGTCGATTGCGCGCTGCCTTCCCAACCGTGCAGCAGCACCGCCAGCGCGTGCGGCCGCGGCAGCGCGGTCTGGCGCGTGTGGAAGCCCTGCAGGCGCACGCCGTCGCCGCAGTCGAGGACGTGCTCGATCGCGCCGCGATCGATCGACGCGCCGCGGCGGCGGAAAACCAGGCGCCGGATGCCGCTCGAGGCGAGCACCGACTGCACGTGCGGATTGCGCAGCCAGCGATGCGGATGGAACGCGCGCGTCCGGGCGTTCACTTCACTCGTGGCCGAGCGCCGCGGCGATGCGCGCGCGCGCGGCTTCCGCGATCTGGCGACGACCCTCGTCGCCGGCCGCAAGCGGTTCGAGAAAATGCACCTCGGCGTCCATGCCGGGGCCGCCGAGCACGCGCACGGCGTTGGCGAAGAAACTCTCCGACGCGGCGAACGGCACGGACGGATCCATTTTTCCACTTTTGCCGTAGCACAGCGCCACGGGCTGGATCGGCACGCGCGCATCGGCGGCGACCTGGAAGATGCGCGCATGGAACGTGCGCAGGCGATCGCCCGGCCCGGTGCCGCCTTCGGGGAACACGCCGGCCGAGCCGCCCGCGTTCAAATGCACGACAACGGACTCCATCACCGCGCCCAGCGAATGCGTTCGAGCCGCGCTGGTGGTAGATCGTGCCTGCGCGCGTCGCCAGCCAACCGACGAACGGCCAGCGCGCGATCTCGCTCTTGGCGACGAAGCTCATCATGCGCTGGCTGTGCATCAGCTCGATGTCCATCCACGACACGTGGTTGGCGACGAACAGGGCCGCGCCCGGCAGCGGCTGGCCGACGCGGCGAATGCGGAAACCGAAAATACGGATCAGCGCGCCCGACCACCAGCGCGTCGCCCAGTGGTCGAAGCGTTCGCCGTTCACGCGCAGCTTCGTCCCGAGCGGCGAGAACGCAAACACCGCCAGCGGTGGCGCGATCACGACGTGGATCAGCAACAACGGCACGCGCACGAGGTAGCGCAGCGGGCGCAGCCAGTCGCTGCGCCGGGGCTCGTCGCGGTTTTGCGGCAGTGCATTCATCGTTCGCGATGGTAGCCAAGCGCGCTGCGCGCCGCTACCGCCGCGATGCAGCAAACAGGGTGCGATTCAGCTTGTGGGAATCGCCTGCTTCGGCACCACCGCCATCGTCAGGCGCGAGATGCAGACGAGCCTGCCGGCTTCGTCCTCGATGCGGATTTCCCACACCTGCGTCGAGCGGCCGACGTGCAGCGGCCGCGCGGTGCCGGTGACGGTGCCGCTCGCGACCGCGCGCACGTGGTTGGCGTTGATGTCGAGGCCGACGACGTAGTAATCGGGATCGCAGCACAGCATTGCCGCGTAGCTGCCGAGCGTTTCGGCGAGCGCGACCGAGGCGCCGCCGTGCAGGATGCCGTAAGGCTGGTGCGTGCGCGCGTCGACCGGCATCGTGCCGCGCACGTAGTCGTCGCCGATCTCGGTGACCTCGATGCCGATCGTCGCCATCAGCGTTTTCTGGTTCGCTTGCTTGATCCGGGCGAGGTCGGGCCGGGTTTTCCACAAAGACATGGACGATCCTTTCGTTGCGTGTTTACGTGTTGTCGATCTACTGCCGCGGCAGCGCGAGCGTCGGTACGCCGTGCGCGCTGCGTTGCTCGACCACGCTGGCGCGCGTGTCGAGCGCGCCGTGCAGCATGTCGGGCAGTGTTTCGGTTTTCTCGTCGCGCGCCGCGCGCAGGGCGTTGCGGTAGGCACGCTGCGCGGTGTCGGCGTCACCGAGGCCGGCACAGGCATCGCCGAGCGCCTCCCACAGCGCCGCGTCGGGCGCGATCGCGAGCCCGCGACCGAGATATTCGCGCGCCTTGCCCCAGAGTTCGCTCTGATTGCAGAAGCGGCCGAGCGTGAGCATCAGGCCGGCACTGTTGGGCTGCGCGGCGATCCAGCCTTCGGCCTGACGCAGACGTGCGGCGACGTCCGCCGGTCCGAGTTCGCCGTAGGCGCGCACGAGCCGTTCGGACCAGTCGCGGCGCAGCGCGGCTTCGAGTTCGCCCATCGCGGCAAGCGGCTGGCCGAGCGCCGCCGCGCGGCGGGCGTAGGCGATGACCACTGCCTCGCGCTGGCGTCGGGCACGGCCGAGGCCGGTCCAGATCGCATCGAGCGCGGCGGCGTTCGTCGCGCCCGCGAGCGCGGCGACGAGGGTTTCCGTTTCGAGGTCGGCGAACGCGTCGTCCGTCAGCGAATGCGTTTTCGCGAGCGCGGACAGTGCCACCAGCGCCGCGCCCGAATCGCCGCAACGCGTGGCCGCTTCGATCAGACTTTGCAGTGCCGCGGGCGGCAGCGTCGATTCGGCCATCCCGTCCTTGAGCAGGTCGAGCGCCTTTTCGTTCTCGTCCCGTTCGAGCAGAAAGCGCGCGCGCAGCGCCAGCGCCGCCGCCGGCACGGTTTCGGCTGCCGCGTCGAGCGCCGCCGTCGCCTGCCCGGCGTCGCCCTGCGCCTGCGCGGAACGCGCCCGCGCGAGCAGCGCCGGCGCCTGCAACGCGGCGACGTGCGCGGCGCGTTCCAGCGACTTCGCCGCCTGCGCATGGCGGCCTTCGACCGCGGCGACGAGCCCGTCGGCGATGCGCTCGTGCCCGCGCCGCAGCGCACGTTTGCGCCATGCGCGCTGCGGCCAGAACAACGCGCGCAGCACGAGGCTCAATACCGCCCAGAGCAGCACCGCAGCGATCACGCCGAAGACGAAACTCGTCTCGATGCGCCACCCGGCGAAACGCAGGCGCACCTCCCCAGGATCGAGCGCGAGCGCGTGCCAGCCCCACGCCGCGGCGAGCGCGACGACGAGCAGCACCAGCACGGCGATCCACGACCTCACGACTGACCTTCCGGCTGCGCGGGCACGGCGACCGGCTTCGATGCAGGCGGTGATGCGGCGGGTGTCGTTTGCAGGCTGTGCGTCGTGCGCAGATTGCGCAGTTCCCTGAGCGCCGCGCCGAGCACATTCGGCGCGGGCGGCGCGATCGCCGTCTTCGCCAGCGCGGCCAGCGTCGCCTGCGCCTTCGCCACCTCGGACGAGGCGCCGTCGAAATCGTGCGCGAGTTGCGATCGGGCGACGCCGAGCGCTTGCTGCCAGCGCGACGAATCGCGGACCAGCAAGGCACTCTGCGCATCGCGCAGGCTCGCATCGAGCAGCGCGCGCGCCAGCGACGGATCGTTGCTGCCGAGGCTGCCCCCCTCGTCGGCGTCGCGGCGAATGCGGATGAACTCGCCGAAGATGCGCGCGAAGCGCGAATCCGGTTGCGCCGCAGCCGTTGCCTCGCCGTGCCGCGCGGCCGGGAACTGCGCCAGCGATTCGCGCAACTGCGCCAGCGTCTGCTGCGCCGCCGACGGCGGATTTGCCTCGAGCGCGTTCAGCGCGACGATCTCGGCATCGATGCTCTGGCGCACCTGCGCGAACGCCGCGTCGTTGGTCTGCGCGAGCGCCGTGTCGGCGAGCCGGTATGCGGCCAGCGACGGTGCCGGATCGGCGAACAGCGCGTAGCGTTCCTGGGCGAGCACGAGAAAGAGTTCCGCCTCGTCGAACAGCAGCGCGTCGTGGCCCGACAGGCGCTTCTCGGCGAGATTGGCGATCGCATCCTCGGACAGGCGCGTGCGCTCGGACAGGCCGAGCACCTGCGCGCGCAGCGATTCGTTGACCTTGGCGGTGTCGTCGAGGCGCGTGCGCAGCGTCTGCGCTTCGCTCTTCGACGCATCGGCGCTGTGTCGCAGCGCCTCGACCTCGTCGCGCAGCTTCTGCGCGGCGGAAACCTCTGACTGCGCCGTCGCCTCGTGGCCTTGCTCGATGCCTTGCAGCCGCCAGTAGCCGTAACCCCCGGCGGCAAGGATCAAGATCAGCAGCAGCCAGCCGAAACCGCCTGCGCCGCGACGACGCGCGGGCGGCGGCGTGGACGTCGTCGCAGCCGCATCGCTCGCCGGCGGCAAGGCGTTGAAGGAATCGGCGGCATCGTGTTCGCTCATGTCCGCATGCTAACCAAACGCCGCGTCGCATGCACGGGCATGGTCCGCCGCACGGACTACGAACGCGCTTTACTCCACGAGCGGCGATTACGCCGCTTCGATCAATCTCGACAATTCGGCTTTCAACGCATGCCCGCGCGCCTTGAGCCAATCGCGTTGCTCTTTCCAGTCGGGATAGAGCAACCCGACCAGCGTCCAGAAGCGCGGCGAGTGGTCGCGGTAACGCAGGTGGCAGAGCTCGTGGATGACGACGTACTTCAAGGCTTCCGGCGGGGCGAGGGCGAGGGCGAGATCGAGCGTGACCGAATCGCGCGTGTCGAGGCTGCCCCACAGGCTCTTCAGCGGCTTCACGCGCACGCCGCTCGGCGCGCGGCCGAGTTCGGGCACGTAGCGCGCAAGCAGGCGCGAGACGTCGCGCCGGATCTGCGCCTGCAGGAACGAGTGCAGCAGCGAACGCGCCGCGCTCAGCGTGCGCTTGTTGTGCGGCTTCGGCAGCGTGAGCACGAGACGGTCGTCGCCGTCGAGTTGAATGTGCGGGAACGCGCCGTCGCGCCAGACCAGACGCTTGGTCTCGCCGCGCAGCGGAATCAGCGTCGGCCGGCCCGGCTCGATCGGCGGCGGCGCGTCCTCGATCTGCAGTTCGTCGAGCTTGCGTTCGAGCCAGTCCGCGTGCTTGCGCAGGAAGGCGAACACCTGCGCCGGATGCGTCGACGGCGGATAGGAGACGCGCGCGCCGCCCGAGGTGACGGTCAGGCGCAGGCGGCGTGCGCGCGGATGCGCGGCGCGCAACACCTTGATCGTGTCGCCGTCGTCGGTCGCGAGTTCGAGATAATTGTTTTGCTCTGCCAAGGTCATACAGACGAACCTCATGATTGCCTCGGCGTCGCGTAACCGGATGGCTTACTTTTTGTCGGAAGGCCGGGGCAACCCGAACCATTCCTCGAATTTTGCAAACAACCGTCTCAATTCCAGAGACATCAGCGCGAAGACCGCGTCGAGTTCGGCGGCGGCCTGATTTTCATCAGTCCCGCCCCTGTCGCCTTCGCCGAGTTCGTCCTGAACTACGTCGAGGAAACGCAACTTGCGCACCACGAGGTCTTCGCCGAGGGAAAAACTCAACCGGTCCTCGAACGTCAGCCCCAGCGCGAACACCTGCTTCCCGCTCTTGAGATGCTCCCGCACTTCGTCCGTTTCAAGCTCCTGGCGTCGGCAGCGGACGATCGCGCCGGATTCGACCGGATCGCGCAGCTCGCATTCGTCGCCGAGCGCCAGACCGGCGGGCAGCTTGCCGTTGGCCAGCCAGTCCGTCATCAGCGCACGCGGCGACTCCTCGGCGGCCATCGGCACGGCCGGGAAGCTGCCGAGCGCCTCGCGCAATTGCGTGACGGCCTCTTCGGCGGCTTTCTTGCTCGCGGTATCGACAACGAACCAGCCGTCCTGACTGTCCAGATAAGCATTCCGCTTTGACAGGCGTATGAAAGCGCGCGGCAATAGATCGGTCAACACCTCTTCCTTGAGCCGCTTTCGTTCACGCCCACCGGGTTTTCTACCAGTTTTTTCGGCGATCTTCTGCAAACGTACAGCTAATTCCTCGTTTATCACCGACGATGGCAGAAGTTTGTCCTCGCCGCCGAGAGTCAACAGGGCGAATTCGCCGACCCGATGCGTCAATGCGTCCTCGTTGCGGCCGAACGGCGATATGAAACCGCGCGTGGCCAGCTCGATCGGTCCGCACGGGCGCAAGCGTTTTTCGGCGAGATCGTCGTCGAGCGATTTGAGCGATTTGGCGACGGCGGGTGAAAAGCGGAACAGGGTCAGGTTGCGAAACCACATGGGGATTATTTCCAAAACTTGAAAAGGGTCCGTCGTCCCAACGAAAGCCGGGATCCAGCTCTGTGCGTATTACTGATGCCGAAAGGCTGGATTCCAGCTTTCGCTGAAATGACGAGTGAGCTGCTCACACCACTTGAGCCGCCTCGACGCCATCGCCGAGCAGCCAGTCGGCCGTACTCGGCGGCGGGGTCGGCGAACGCGCGCCGAGCGAGGCGAAGTCGAACAGTTCGCGGTCGGCGAGCTGCGACGGCGCGATCGAGGTCATCGAACGGAACACGTTTTCGGTGCGGCCCGGCGTCTTGCGCTCCCACTCGTGCAGCATCGCCTTGATCGCCTTGCGCTGCAGCGTTTCCTGCGAACCGCAGAGGTTGCACGGCATGATCGGGAACGCGCATCGTTCGGCATACTCGGCAATGTCGGCTTCCTTGCAATAGGCGAGCGGGCGGATCAGCACGTGCTTGCCGTCGCCCGACAACAGCTTCGGCGGCATCGCCTTGAGGCGCGAGTGGTAGAACATGTTGAGAAACAGCGTCTCGACCATGTCGTCGCGATGATGACCGAGCGCGATCTTGGTGAAGCCGGCGCGTTCCGCGTGCGCGTACAGCGCGCCGCGGCGCAGACGCGAGCACAGGCCGCACATCGTCTTGCCTTCCGGGATCACGCGCTGCACGACGCTGTAGGTGTCCTGTTCGAGAATCTCGAACGGCTGCTCGATCGAACGCAGGTAGTTCGGCAGGATCGCCGGATCGTAGCCGGGCTGCTTCTGGTCGAGATGCACGGCAACGAGCTCGAAGCGCACCGGCGCCTTCGCCTGCAATTGACGCAACACGTCGAGCAGCGTGTACGAGTCCTTGCCGCCGGACAGGCAGACCATGACGCGGTCGCCGTCCTCGATCATGTTGTAGTCGGCGATCGCCTGCCCGACCTGGCGACGCAGGCGCTTGGCGAGCTTGTTGGCATCGATGCGGTCGGCCCGTGGCGAGACGGGAAGGGGAAGGGCGTTCATGCAGCGGGTTCGGATGTCGGAAAGCGAGAGCACCTTGTAGCTCGGCTCGTCATTCCCGCGTGCTTCTGGCTGGAATCCAGCGCCTTGGCCTTTGCCCTATGAGAAGAGCAAAAGGCACTGGATTCTCGCCTTCGCGGGAATGACGAGCAAAGAGCTATTTTTGAAGCACGTATTGTAACCCGCGCGATTCAATTCACCCGCGATAGCGCTGTTCCAGCAGCGCGAAGATCGCGCGCAGACCGAGCGCCTCGCCGCCAGCGGGTCGACCGGGTTTGTCGGCGTCGTTCCAGGCATAGGTATCGAGGTGCAGCCACGGAATCGTCTGCGGCACGAAGCGCTCGAGATACAACGCCGCGGTGATCGCACCGGCGTGCCTGGAGCCGCCCGCATTGGCGAGGTCGGCAACGCGCGACTCGAGCATCGCGCGGTACGGCGCCCACAATGGCATGTGCCAGAGCGGATCCTGTTCGCGCCGGCCCGCAGCCACCGCGGCCTGGGCGAGGTCCTCGCGATTGCCGAACAGCGCCGGCAGGTCGGGGCCGAGGGCCACGCGCGCCGCGCCGGTCAGCGTGGCGAAATCGACGATCAGGTCGGGTTTCGACTCGCTCGCATAGGCCAACGCATCGCAGAGCACGAGGCGGCCTTCGGCGTCGGTGTTGTCGATCTCGACGGTCAGCCCGGAACGCGTGCGGATCACTTCGCCCGGCCGGTAGGCATTGCCCGACACGGCGTTCTCGACGGCGGGAATCAGCAGCGTCAAGCGCACCGGCAGCTTCGCGCGCAACACGAGATCGGCCAGCGCGATCGCATGCGCGGCGCCGCCCATGTCCTTCTTCATCCAGCGCATGCCGTCGGCCGGCTTGAGATCGAGGCCGCCCGTGTCGAAGCAGACGCCTTTGCCGACGATGGCCACGTGCGGGTACTTCGCTTCCCCCGCACGCAACTCGGCGAGGCGAGGCGCGCGATGGCTTGCGCGACCGACCGCGTGGATCGTCGGGAAGTTGTGCTCGAGCAACTCGTCGCCGACCCATTCGCGATATTCGGCGTCGTGTGCCGCGGCCAGCGATTTCACTTCGGCGGCGAGCTCGGCCGGCCCCAGATCTTCGGTCGGCGTGTTGACGAGATCGCGCACGCGGCCAGAGGCGGCAAGGCGGCTCTCGACCGCACGCAGCACGGCGCCGTCGACCGCGAGCCGGGCCGGGATGCGTACTGCTTTGCGATACCGCGTGAATTGATACGCGCCCAGGCCCCAGCCGAGTGCGGCGCGTTCGGCATCGAGCGCCACCCCGCCACCGTCGAGCCGATAACTGCCCTCGGGCAACTTGAGCGGAAGGCCGGCCAACGCGTAAAGATCGTTGGCCGCGGCGACGCCGGCGAGCACACGCTTCGCCTTGCCCTGCGCATCGGGCAACAGGCAGAACGTTCCGGGCGCGGCGTCGAAACCGCTCGCGGCGATCCAACTCGCCGCACTCTTGCCGAGTTTGGCGGCGACGGCGCGCAGAGTCGCCTTGGTTACCGCCGTCAGCGGAATCGCCTTTGCGGCGCGGCGCGTTTCGACCAAACCGTACATGGAAGCTCCCCGATGGGACGACGACGGCAAGATTACAGCCTTGCGCCCGCGCTACACTAATCCGGCCCCGCGAATGGATGTTCCCGTGCAGCCGCAAGACCCTTCCGAAATCGCCCGCCAGCTCGTCGAACTGCGCGTCGAGCATCGCGACCTCGATGCCGCGATCGCCGCGCTGGCCGCGAGCCCGCGCACCGACGAACTGCGCCTCAAGCGCATGAAGGTGCGCAAGCTGCGCCTGAAGGACATGATTTCCTATCTGGAATCGAAGCTGATTCCGGATCTCGACGCCTGACAAACCGAAAACCAACGACAATGATGGTCATTCCGGCAGCAACTGCCGGAATGAGACGTAACTGGTTATTCGTTCGCTTTCGCCTCGTCGTCCGACGAGGCGAGCGCGTTGCGCCGCTCGGGCGTCAGTTTGAGGATGCCGTGGCGGATCTCGCGGCTGAGGATGAGCTTGGCGTCGCGCACGATGCTTTCGAGGTCGGCGTGGAATTCGAGCTTGCCTTCGGCGTCGGGCCAGATCACGCGGCGTTCGCGCAGCTTCTGGATGAAACCGCGGAACAGGGACTTGTCGAAGAATTCCGGCGCGTTGAGCTCCTGCAGCAGCGACAGGCGCTGTGCGGTCAGCGTGCACAGGTTCTCGAGCTCGCCCGCAGTCAGGGTGTTCGGTCCGTTGCGCACGAGCGCGGCGATCGCGATGTAGTAGCGCTCGATCGTCTGCAGCAGGCTCTGCGCGATCACGCGCAACCGGAACGCGCCGTCGCCCTGCCCCGATTCGCGCTGCAGCGACTCCCTTCGGTCGTCTGTTATCAGTAGGCCGCGCGCGACGAAGAAGTCGATGGTCCGATCCGCGCGCGAGTTGAATTCGTCCTCGCTCCACGGCAGGAACAGCTCGGCCCGCACGAACGGGTAGACGACGCGGCCGAGGCGTCGGACCTGCTCGCGCTTCATGCCGCGGTTGTTGAGGAAGCAGCACGCGATCCACGCCGCCGCCGCGACGACATGCAGCACGTTGTTGCGGAAGTACGAAAGCAGCACCGCGGCCTTGCCCTCGCTCGCGAGCACGTCGCCGAGCGGATGCGCGATGCGCACGATCGCCGCCATCTTCTCGCCGTGAGCGACGATCTCGGCGGCGGACAGGTTCGTGATCGTGAGGCGGTCGGAATAGGGCAGCGCGGTGATCAGGTCGCGGGTCAGGTCGATCTGCGCGATGAGGTCGGCCTCGGCCATCGCGTGCTTCGGCGTCGCCAGCAGCACGAGCGCGAGCAGGTTGATCGGATTGACGTCGACCGCGCGGTTGATGTTGACGGCGACGCGCTCGGCGAGCGTGTCGACCGCGGGTTTGAGCCAGGCCGGCTTCGCGTCGGGATCGGCGATCGCCTCGCGCCAGTTGGCGTCGACGCCGTCGAGCAGTGGCGTGAGGAAGATCGGCTCGCCGAAATTGACCGCGACCTCGCCGTAATTCTCGCGCAACTTGCGCAGGGCGCGGATCAACGCGAACCAGTTTTCCTTTTCCTTCGGCTTGCCCGACAGCTCGCCGACGTACGAATCGCCCTCCATGACGCGCTCGTAGCCGATGTAGACCGGCTGGAACACGACCGGGCGCTGCGACTCGCGCAGGAAGCTGCGCAGCGTCATCGACAGCAGGCCGCCGCGCGGCGTGAGCGTGCGTCCGGTGCGCGAACGGCCGCCTTCGACGAAATATTCGATCGACACGCCGCGCGCGAACAGCTGGCTCATGTATTCGCGAAACACGGTCGAGTACAGCGGATCGCTGAAGCTGCGGCGCATGAAGAACGCGCCGCCGCGGCGCAGGATCGAACCGAGGATCGGCAGGTTGAGATTCACGCCCGCCGCGATGTGCGGCGGCGCGATGCCGTTGCGGTAGAGCAGGTACGACAACAACAGGTAGTCGATATGGCTGCGGTGGCACGGCACGTAGACGACTTCGTGGCCCGGCGCGATCGCGCGCAGCTTGTCGAAGTGGTGCATGCGCACGCCGGAGTAGATCTTGTCCCACAACCCGGTCAACATGCTGGAAGCCGAGCGCACGAACGGATGCGACTGGTCGGCGGCGATCTCCCAGGCCATCGCGCGCGCTTTCGCCGCGGCCGTGTCCCTGTCGATGTTGTCCTTGCTCGCTGCCGTTGAGATCGCGGCCTGCACGGGCGCGGCATTCATCACGGCCTGGATCAGCGTGCGCCGATGCGACAAGTCGGGACCGACGACGACCGCGCGCTGGCGCTGGAAATGCACGCGCAGTACGCGCGACACCTTGCGCAGCGTGTTCTGCGCATCGCGTTCGCCCGCAATCACCGCGCGCAGCGACACGGGTGCGGCGAAATGCACGATCGTGCTGCGCCCGTTGAGCAACAGCGCGAGCAGGCGTCGGAAGCGGCCGACCACGCCCCAGTTCTCCTCGAACAGTGCGCGGAACCAGCCCGATTCGCGCTCCGGCGCGCGACCGACGAAGATGGCCACGGGCATGAGCTGCACGTCGACGTCGGCGTGCGTGCGCACCGTGTCGAGGAGTTGCGCAAGCGTTGCCGAGTGCGTTTTCGAGCGCGGCTTCTGGAACCACCAACCGTCGCGCCGCGACAGCGCGAACATCGCGCGCTGTTTGGTTAGACCGGCAATGTCGAACGGGCGCAGCGGCTCGGGCAACCCGGCTTCGCGGCAGGCCTGCTCGAGCACCAGCGTGTCGGACAAACCGTAGCGCTCGATCACGTAGCAAACCGGCACGTCCGCGGCGAGGCTTGCGCACGGGTCGGCCGGATCGCGCCGGATCTTGAGCCACGGCTCGGCCAGCGCGCCGAGCGCGCGCAGCCACCAGGGCGCCTGCGGTCCGGATGCGGCCGGCGGGAACGGGGCCGGGGAGTCGTTCATGGCGGGATTGTACGCAAGCGCGGGCGCTGCGCACGTTCTGCGCCGCGCAAACGGCGACGGCGCCCGCAGGCGACGTCGCGCACGTTGCCGCGGGTTACGGCTTGGCCGGCGGCGCCGTCTCGGGCTTGGCTTGCGGATTCGCCGCGGCCGCTTCGGCGGCCTGTTCCTTCTGCCACTTCTCCACGGCCTGCTTGCCGACCCATTTGCCGTCGACCTTGACGAGGTCGGTTTCGGTCGTGAACGGCTGGTCGAAGGCGGTGTAGCTGACCTTGACCTTGGCCGCGTCGCCGGTCGTGCTCACCGTTTCGGCCTTGACCGAATCGAGCCAGTCGTCGATCTTGAGGCCGTACACGCCGACGATCTGCTTGAAGCCGGCCAGCGCGATGCCGGCCTTGGCCATGCCCTGCTCGTAGCCGAGCGCGCGCACTTCGTCGAGCGATTTCAGGTTGAGGTCGCGCGCGGTCTTGCTCACCGCCGCAATCGCCGCCTTGGCCAGTGCGGGATCGGTGAATTTCACGCCCTGTGCCCATTTCGCCGCGGCATCGACCAGCGCCGAGGACTGTTTCTTCTGCTCGTCGGTCAAGTCCTGGTTCTGCTGGATCGCGCTTTGCAGGAAGCCCTGGCCCATCGCGATCATCATCGGAATCTGCGCGGCCTGCGCCTCGAGCTTCTTGAGCTGCGGCTGGGCCTCGGCGAAGAGTTTGTCTTCCGCGCCCGGCGCAGTGAGCTGGGCCATCTGGTCGGCGAATTTCTTGCGATCCTCGTCGGTGACCGGTTCCTCGTTCATCTTCTTCGTCCAATCGCCCTTGATCTTGGCGAACTCGGAGGCAGGCAGCGCGGCGGCGAGCAGTGCATTGAGATCGTTGCCGCGCGCCGCGCGCACGGCGGCGAGCACCGCCGCATCGGGCGCCACCGTCGGCGCGGCGGCCGGTGCGGGGACAGCGGTCGTGGCGGTTTCTTCCTTCTTGCCGCAGGCGGCGACGGCAGCGGCGAACGCAAGCAGCAGCGCGATGCGTTTGAGCACGATGGACATGACATTCCCCGAGTCAGGATGGACGCGCGACTGTAGTGAGCCGCGAAACGATTGGCAAGGAAGCCGAGCTGGAAAGGTAGTGCGGAAGAAGGGGATTTTGTCGAGAAGTGCGGCCACGGAGCGCCGCTTCTCGATTTCTGCATTCAAGGACGAATGCGCAAGTAGACCATAAAAAAACGGACGACTCGAAGTCGTCCGGCAGAGTACTGGCCTTTCGCCAGTGGGAACCGTTTCTTGTTGTTTGCGGTGTTCCTACGGCAATCGGGGCGTTGTGTGAAGCTGGTCGTTTGGTAATCGCCGTATTCGTCGAGCGCGATCAAACGCGCGCGACAGAATATACTTAACCGACATAGCTAATGCAATACCTTAGCTTGTAATCGCTAAGTCATTGAATTCAATATTTGTTCAGATTCAGGCGGTTGACGTTGGTCATCGGATTCGCAACGCATCGATCTTCGCCTGCCTGCGTTGCTCGCGCGATCCGCGCGATCCGGCTGGACGACAAGGACCGCACCGCCACCCTGGTCGGCGCGGGCCTGTTCGATTTCGGCCACACCGACGGCCGCTTCGATCTCGCGCGCCTGCAACACCCGCTCGGCGTGGCCGCAGACGGCGCCCGCGTGCTCGTCGCCGACACCTACAACAATCGCGTCCGCACGCTCGATCTCGGCCCAAAGACCGTCAGCGACTTCGACGGCGGAAAGTATACTTGTACCGACCCGATCTGCTACCCGCTGCGCGAGCCCGCCGGAATCGCGGTCGCGTCGAGCGACCGCATCCTGCTCGTCGACACGGGCAACCACCGCATCGAGGAATTCCAGCCGTCGAGCAAGACTTCGCACACCTGGGCGCGCTGAAGCGGCGTGCGCTTCGATGAAACCGGAGCGCCGAATAGTCGCGTAATGACTAGCGGAGGGCGAACTGGAGGGATGCTTCGAAATGAAAAGCCCCGCCGAAGCGGGGCTTCTTCTATTTGCACGATCTTAGAAGTTCGAAATAGCGTTCTCGACTCATTTTGGCAGTGCGCATGTTTGCCGTGATGATGTCTACTCCAACTTCTTCATAACGCGGGATCACGACCGGACGAATGAAACCGTCCTTCGTGTATACATCATGGTCACCCTTGGTTCGCTTGTATACCCAACCATCCGCAATGAAAATCTTAGCAAGCAGCGTATGACTTATGGCGACCATTCTGGACATTGGCTACAAGCTCCATCGGAACCTCGATCACTTCATGCGATTCGCCGGAATGGCTGCTTTGCGGTTGCATCTGGTGGAATCCTAGCTGACGCAGAACTTCGCCAAGCGTGCCCATCTCGTAGCAGGTTTCCAGAAACAGCGATACCGCCTCGACAATGGCGGCATGGGCTTCTTTCTGCGACTTGCCTTGACTGACCACATCCAGGGCATCGCACGTAGCGATGATCCAGTCGCCATCGTGCTTGTAGCTCACGGGAAGCACGAACTTCACTTGTGGCGTTGCGTCTTTCGAGACGCCAACGATTGCAGACATAGGCATACATCTCCTCCTCTGTGCTGCGACACCAACACGCAACGGCAGCCGTTCGCAATACTGTTGGCAATCCTACCCGGGTTCACGGCATGTGTATACAATCTGTGGATAACTTCACATACCGGCTTAATTACGGACCTGATTCGCGCCCATCCTCAGCTCACCATTCCCGCGAAAGTGAACTGCGAAGGCAGGATGCCGAAAAACTGCGCATGCAACCTGTAATCCAGTACCTTACGTTTCTCATCGCACGAACGGCAAGAGCCAAGTTACTGGATTCCGCCAGAAGCATCAGGAACGACGGCTGCTCCCACAGCCCCCGAACTCGAAAGGCATGCAGAACACGAGCGGCAGGCAAATCCGCTTGAATTCAAGGAGATGCGCTACCATTTGTGGTACAGTCACTTGGCATACCTGAACGGCGCAGGACATGTCCCTCGAACTCTTCGATAACATCCCTCACAACCAACTCGGCTTCTGGGCCAACGAAACGCTCAAGTCCGAAAAAGTCGCCGACTTCCTCGATCTCGACAAGGCGGACTTCTCCAAGATCGCCAATATCCCCGTGCGCGACGTCCGCTACGATGAGCATATCCCGACGATTTTGAAGAAGCACATGGAGCAGATAGCCATCATCTGCGGCCTCGTGGCAGACTTTTTCGGCGGCGACGCGCACAAGACCGCGCTGTGGTTCAAAACCAAGAACCCCATGTTGGGGGAATTGTCCCCCCGCGACATGCTCCGCTATGGACGGATGGAAAAACTGAGGCAGATCGTCATGGACGCCCGTCGCGAAAATGGCATGGGCGATCCCGAGGTCAAAGTGCAGGTCGTGCATGGGGCATCGCAGACGAAGCAGGCAGCCTCCGCCCACTAGCCGGCAGGCCGCTGCCGGGCTACCTCATTCTCCATCGCTCGCGGAAGTGGAGCGATTCTCCGACCTCGGCCTTCAACAATGGCGGCATGGATGGGATCTGTATCGCGATCTTTACGCGGAACTGTACTACGGGTTCGAAGTCCAACGTATCCGCCACGCGGATGAGCTTCGCGATGCGCTGCATACTACCGCAAGCCGTAACCTGGAAATCATAGACTGGGGCCGCATCGTCGACTACCGCCATTCCCTATCCCCTCTGTCCGTCGCCGGCAGCGTTTCAACCGAGGGAGGAAGATTCAATATTGGACGGCGGCTCGATGCGACTTCGTTCACACCGTTCCCCGCACTCTACATCGGTGAAAATTACCCCACTGCCTACGCCGAGAAATATTCGATCCGAGACGACGAAAAGCGCGACGGGCTGACCGCGGACGAACTGGTTCTGCGCAAACCGAGTTCCTTCAACTTCGTACGCGTGAAAGGATTCCTCGAACTATATGTCGATATCGGCAACGTCGAAACACTGAGTGCGGTGGCGAAAGTGATAGCGAAGTTCAAGATGCCGGAGCGCGTGCTCAAGATCGCGCGTTCGCTCAAGCGTGCGCCGCCATTCAAGGTGGCCTCGGCCACGGCCCTGCGCACTCAATTGCTGATGAAGCAATGGAACACACTGCCGATCCACTTCGATCTGCCATCAAACTCACAAATCTTCGGGCGCCTCGTGAACGGCGCCGGCTTCCACGGAGTGCTCTACCCTTCCGCACGCACAAAACTCGGACGTTGTCTGGCGCTATACCCGCAGAACTGGAAGGGCTCCAAATCGTTCATCAGCGTGGCGGATCCAGCACCGAAAGAGGCCACGCTAGTCCACATCGACCACGATACGGCGATCTTCGAATGATTCGAGCCACCAAAAGCAATTCGATTTTGATAAAGGGATGTGACCCGAATGGCGCGAATTGCGACGCCGTACTCGTCGATTATCAGGACTACCACTAGAGACAACCATCATGGCAACCATGCACAACCCGCCACACCCCGGCGAGGCACTACGCGAATGGCTGACGGGCATTACCATAACCGAAGCCGCCGAGCGTCTGGGCATCACCCGTGCCGCGCTGTCGCGCATACTCAACGGCACGGCGGGCGTAAGCGTCGATATGGACTTGCGCTTGTCCAAAGCTTTGGGTACGTCGCCCGGTCTATGGGTGCGGATGCAAACAAGTTACGACCTCTGGCACGCACAACGCCGCTTCCATGCCAAGGTCGAACGAATCATCGAATCCAAGGCAGCCTGATTACAGCTACGGGAAGGACAACTCTGGATCAGGGTTTCACGGAAGACGTCCAAAGCCGACCTCGACCTTGCCGCCAAGCGCTACAAGTTGATTAGGAGTCTGAACCATGAACCGCCCCGGGTTTGTCGGAGGCTCCCACTCTTGAGAGGATGGAGCAATGACAAACACGAAGTATTCTGCGGAAGTGAGAGAGCGAGCGGTGCGGATGGTGCGCGAGCACCAAGCCGAATACGGCTCGGAATGGGCGACGATCGCCTCGGTGGCCGGCAAGCTGGGCTGCACGTCGGAGACGTTGCGGCGCTGGGTGCGGCAGGCGCAGGTCGATGAAGGCCGGCGCGAGGGGTTGAGCACGTCCGAGCGTGATCGGCTCAAGGCGCAGGAGCGAGAGATTCGCGAACTGCGCCAAGCGAACGAGATCTTGCGCAAGGCGTCGGCGTATTTTGCCCAGGCGGAGCTCGACCGCCGGTTCAAGCCATGATCGCGTTCATCGACGATCACCGAGCCATCCATGGAGTCGAGCCGATCTGCCGCGTGCTGCCGATCGCTCCGTCGACGTACCGCCGCCACGCGCGGGAACGTCGCCATCCGGATCGACGTTCGGCGCGGGCGCGTCGTGACGACGACCTGTGTCAGGCGATCCGGCGCGTCTACGCCGAGAACCTGCAGGTGTACGGCGCGCGCAAGGTATGCGTGCCCGTGACAACGACATCCTCCAACTTGGCCGGCGCTTCCTGCTGCGAAGTAGATTCGGACGGCTTCGCGGGAGCGGCGGACTTAACCGGAGTTGGCGATTCGCTTTTCTTCAGGACAACGGTTTTGTCGTTCACGGTTTCCGATTCGAGCCCGCTGCCGCTCAGGAGCCGGCGCAATGCTTCCGCGGAGGTGTAGCTGCCCGACAGACCTTTGCTTTTCTTGCCGTCCGCCAGTTCGGTCGGATAGATCAACTGCACGTGGCTTTGTTCGGAGAAGGCGCGCAGGGCGCCGTTGAGATCGCCCGCGGGAATGTTGAACGGCTGCGCTTGCGCGCCCGCCTGCGCGGCGGCGATATCGGGAAGCGCCGTTGCGCCGCATAACAGCAAGATCGTGCATACCACCGCAGTCCACACTGCTTTGCCCATGTCAGACCCCTAGTTTGGTGAGTGATCCGACGTTCTCGATCCGGTGCTGAGCGCACCCGACGACGCCGACCCCTCTAAAACGTCGGCGCGCACGATTTGCCCTATGTCGTTTTTGTGTCCGGAACTCCGGGGATTCCATCAGTCGCGGCGGCGCAGCGTGATTTCCGTCGGCGAGGTGCGGTCGGCGCGCAGCGACCAGCCGAGCTGCAGCGCCTGGACAAGGGAATTCTGGTCGTTGTCGTAGAACGCGCCGCTGACCGGCAGGTCCTTGAGAGTGGGATCGCCGAGACGGATCTTCACCGCGGAGTAGCGGTTCATTTCCTCGACCACGTCCGCGAGAGGACGGCGGTCGAACTTGAGTTCGCCGTGGGTCCATCCTTTCGCCGCATCGACGTCGGCGGTCTTCTTCGCCCACAGCGGGCCGGCGTCGAAGTTCAGTTGTTCGCCGGCGGCAAGCGTCGCGGTGCGTTCCTGGCCGGCCGCGGTTTCGGCCGGGGCGCTGACGGTGACGACGCCTTTGAGAAGGATGACCTGCACGTTCGCGGCGCGCCGGCTGATCTGGAACTCGGTGCCCACGGCGCGCACGCTGCCCTGGTCGACGCTGACGATGAACGGCCTTTGCGGTTGCGGTTGGACGGAGAACTGCGCGCGCCCCCGCTCCAGGATCAGGCGGCGCTGCGAACGGCTGTAGTTCACCGCGAGCGCGGAATCGGTGTCGAGCACGACGCTGGAACCGTCCGCCAACGTCAGCGTGCGCCGTTCGCCGACCGCGGTGGCGTAGTGCTGCGGCGGTTCCTTCGGGTCCCAGGCGAACCAGCCGGCGCCGAGCGCCAGCACGAGCATCGCCGCGAGCGGCAGGCCCCAGAGAAGCCCGTGCCGCACGCGCGCGCGGCGTGCGGTGCGCTGGCGCGCGGCGCGCGCCATGGCGCGCCATTGCGGATCGAAGCGCAGTTCGGCCGCGCGGTGGTAGAGATGTTCCGTGCGCGCATAGGCGTCCGCATGGCCGGGATATTCGGCGCGCCATTGCTCGAACGCCGCGCGTTCGGCGGGCGTGCAGTCGGCGGCGTGCATGCGCTGGAACCAATGCTCGGCTGCGTCGCTGCGATCGCTGTTCATTTCCGGAAGCTCCGTCCTCATGGCTTACAACGTCTCCCGGTTCCGATTACCCAATGCCTGGCGCACGATGGCCATGGCCTTGGTCATGTGGGCTTCCACCGCTTTGAGCGAAATGCCGCAATGCTTGGCGATCTCGGCGTTCTTCATGCCTTCCACGCGGCTGAGCAGGTAGACCTCCTGGCAGCGCGGCGGCAGCCGGCGGATGACGGCGCCGATGCGCGCGAGTTCCTGCTGACGGCTCACCATATCTTCGTGCGGCGGATCGGGCGACGGCATCGAAAACTCGATCTCGTCGAGTGGCGCGTGCTCGGTGGCGTGCCGGCGCCTGTCCCAGCGCGAGCGGTCGTGGGCCACGTTGACCGCAATCCGGTACAACAGGGTTTTCCAACTTTCCGCGGGCTGCGTGTCCTTGTAGCGGACCAGCCGGGAAAGGCTTTCCTGCGCGACGTCTTGTGCGTCTTCTTCCGAATGCGCGTGCGCGCGCAGGAAATGGACCAGCGCTTCGCGCTGCTCGCGCAGGAACCGCTCGAAAGACCCGGCCGCGTGTGCCGCCGCGTCGGAGCGGTCGAGCACGGGATTCGTCGCCTCGTAGGAATCGCGGTTCATCGCGCTACCTGCGGGCGGGATTCGGAGCGATCCGCATGTCGGTCATCCTGGAAAGCGCGTGCATGTCGCTCTCGATGATAACCAACGTTCGACGCGAAAAAACAACCCTCGCCGCTTCGCTATCGGCGCATAGGGTAGATCTCGTTGTTCGACGTTTCAGGTAAGTTCACCCACTGTGAAAGGCCGTGAACATTAGGTCGAGTTTGTCGAATCGACTGAAGATGCGCCGAAATCCCTTGAGCCGCCTGAACAGGCGCTCAACTTGATTGCGTTTGCAATAGACCCCGCGGTCATATTGCCAAGGCTGTAGCCGCTGCGGGTTGGGCGGGACTACTGGATCGAAGCCCAAATCCAGCGCCAGTTGCCGAGTCTCATTGCCTTCATAGGCACGATCCATCAGCAAATGGCATCGGCTGACAGGCCTTGCCAATGTCTGCATCAAAGCCCGGCCTGCCGGCGCATCGCCAGCTTGTCCCGGCGTCAAGGCAAAAGCAAGGACGCAGCGCTCATTCGCGGCAGCCAGATGAACTTTGGTGGTCCAGCCGCCACGGGATCGACCGATGGCTTGCGGGCCGTTTTTTTTAATGCTCCCGTTCCATCAGGGTGCACCTTGACGATGGTGCTATCCAGACTGACCACTTCAAGTCGGATACGCACAAGCTGCTCAGTCTGCATGCGCTCGAACACGCGGTCGAGCACGCCAGCCTTTACCCAACGGTTCATGCGTGTGTAAATCGTATGCCAGTTACCAAATCGCTTGGGCAAGGCCCGCCACTTACAACCGTTCTCGGCCACATACAGAATGGCGTTGAGGACGTCGCGGTTGCTTGTCTGGACGTTGCCGCGCTGAACCGGCAGGCTCGTGGCGATACGTTCGTACTGCGCTTCGGTGAGTTCCACGGACCGAAGTATACGCAATTATACTTTGTGTGAACAGGCCCTAATCCGCCAGCAGACTCGCCAACCGCGCGATATGCGAGGACGCCAGTTCCTTCTTCGCCTCGGCATCGGCCGCTTCGTCGACGCCGTCGCGATGCAGATCGCCCGCCGGCAGCTCGACGAGAAACCGGCTCGGCTCGTTGCGCACGATCTCGCCGTAGCGCCGCGAGCGCGCGGCATACGACAGGCACAGGCTTTCGCGCGCGCGCGTGATGCCGACGTACATCAGGCGCCGCTCTTCCTCGACGCGTCCTTCGTCGATGCCGGCCTCATGCGGCAGCTTGCCTTCCTCGACGCCGACGATGTTGACGAAGCGGAATTCGAGGCCCTTCGCCGAATGCAACGTCATCAGGCGCACCGCGTTGCCGGCGTCTTCGCGATCGGCGTAGGTCAACAGCGCGAGCTGCGCGGCAAGATCGCCGACGCGGGAGCCGTCTTTCTGCATCGCGCGGAACCAGTCGGCCAGTTCGCGCAGGTTCTCGATGCGCCGGCCGCGCACGGCCGGTTCGCGCGTCTCCGCCTCCAGATGCGCCAGGTAATGCGTGCGCCGGATGACTTCGTCGACGAGGTCGGCAGCAGACAGCGTGCGCGCCGCGGTCTCCAGCTCGTGCATGAGCGACGCGAAACCGGCCAGCGCCGAGGCCGAGCGCGCCGCGAGCTGCTTGAGCACGCTGTCGCTGTTCGTCGCACGCAGCATCGAGGAATGCCGCGCCTGAGCGAGTTCGCCGAGCTTTTCCAGCGTCGTCGCGCCGACGTCGCGGCGCGGGACGTTGGCGATGCGCACGAACGCCGCGTCGTCGTCGGGATTGACGATCAGGCGCAGGTAGGCGAGCACGTCCTTGACCTCGGCGCGGTCGAGGAACGCGGTGCCGCCGGTCAGGTGGTACGGCACCTGGGCCAGGCGCAGCGCCTTTTCGAGCGCGCGCGACTGATGGTTGCCGCGATAGAGCACCGCGAACTCGCTCCACGCCGCCTTGTGCTTCTGCGCGAGATGGGCGATGCTCGCGGCGACGCGCTCGGCCTCGTGCTCGTCGTCGCGGCATTCGAGCACGCGGATCGGCGCGCCTTCGGCATGCTCGCTCCACAGGCTCTTCTCGTGCACGTGCGGGTTGTGCCGGATCAGCGCGTTCGCCGCGCGCAGGATGCGCTTGCTGCAGCGGTAGTTCTGTTCGAGCTTGATGACCTTGAGGCGCGGCCAGTCGCAGCCAAGCCGTTCGAGATTCTCCGCGTTCGCGCCGCGCCAGCCGTAGATCGACTGGTCGTCGTCGCCGACGCAGGTCAGCGCACCGCGTTCGCCGGCGAGTGCCTTCAGCAGCCGGTATTGCGCCGTGTTCGTGTCCTGGTATTCGTCGACGAGCAGGTAACGGATGCGCTCCTGCCACGCGGCGCGCGTTTCGGCGTCGCTTTCGAGCAACGTCAATGGCAGACGGATCAGATCGTCGAAATCGACCGCGTTGAACGCGCCGAGGCGGCGCTGGTAGTTCGCGTACAACGCCGCCGCCTCCTGCTCGCGCGGGCTGCGCGCACGCTCGAGCGCGGCCTCGGGCGCGAGGCCCTCGTTCTTCGCCGCCGAGACCAGGTTGCGCAGCGCGAACAACTGGTCGGGCCTGGTCGACGCGGGCAGCAGTTCCTTGACGATCGCGCCGGCGTCGTCCGCATCGAGCACGGAAAAGCCGCGCTTGAGGCCGAGCCTGGCGTGTTCGATCTGCAGGAATTTCAGGCCGAGCGCATGGAACGTGCAGACCGTGAGCTGCTCGGCCGCCTCGCCCTTGAGCAATCTGGCCACGCGTTCGCGCATCTCGCGCGCGGCCTTGTTCGTGAACGTGATCGCCGCGATCTTCGCGGGCGCGAGATGTTTCCGCGTCACGAGATAGGCGATCTTCTCGGTGATCACGCGCGTCTTGCCCGAGCCCGCGCCGGCGAGCACGAGCAACGGCCCGTCGCCGTACTCGATCGCGGCGCGTTGTTGGGGGTTGAGCATGGAAACCTTGGGTCAGCGCAGCTTGTCGTCACCGGCCAGGGGGGGCGCATCGGGGCTGGCAGCGAGCCACTTGTCGAAAGCCGACAAATCGCCACGCTTGCCGCGCTCGCGGAAATAGGTTGCCGTCTTGAGTGCGGACACCTTTTCGGCGATCGCCATGACGAAGAACTGATTCATCGACACGTTTTCCTCCTCGGCCACCTGGCGGGCGTAGTCGAGCAGCGAATCGGGAACGCGCAAGGCATAGTTGGCCATCATTTCTTCTCCTTCAGTTGCATCAGGAAAGCGCCTGGCGTCAACACGGGCAGGCGAAACGCCGCCGCGACATCGAAATCGCCGGTATTGAGTGTCACCAATGCGTCGGCGCGGCCGTTCAACGCAGTTTCGAGAACCATTTCGTCCGCGGGGTCGCGCAGTTGCGGACGCCACAGATAATGCAGGTGCACGGGTTCGACCGACATGCACAGGGCATCGAGGAATGCATCGTTCATCGCAATGGTGCGCCGGCCGGCCTTCAAGTGTTCCGGCCGGTTGAGCACCGCTTCGTACTCGATCATCAGCGCCACCGACGCCAACGCCGTGAAACGCCCGCTGCGCAAACCTTTCAGCAACGCGAAGGATGCGCCCAACCTGCTGCGCGCGCCTGCCACCAGCACGTTCGTGTCCAGAACGATGCGAGGTTTCTTCATATCGCATATGATATGATAAAATCTTGAGGAATCAAGTTGGTCAGCAACAGTGGGTCAGCAATATCCCCTGCAAAGCGGGGAGGGAGGGATTACCTCACTGTGAATCATCCGTACCGCATCTATATCCGCTTCGCCGGCACGCACGCGCAACGCGGCGCAATCAATCCTACCGTTCGTCTGCCAATCGAAACCGTTTGTCGGCATCGCCCAAGGCGCTATTGACAGCCTCGCGGGCTCTCGCTAGCGTCGCCACGTTCACCACAGGGGGCTTCAATGAGCTTGCAGGAATCGAATGTTGTCGCGCAGACGCAGGCGGATTCGCCTGAGTCCTCGCGTGGGCGGCATGAGATGGTAGAATCGCGCCTCGCGCCTCGCGCCTCGCGCCTCGCGCCTCGCGCCTCGCGCCTCGCGCCTCGCGCCTCGCGCCTCGCGCCTCGCGCCTCGCTTAACTCTCGCCCGTAATTCCCCGAACTGCGGGATTTCCGCAAGCGCAGCCGTCGCGCTTGCGCGCGGCTTCACCCTGATCGAACTGCTGGTCACGATCGCCATCGTCGCGATCCTTGCCGCCATCGCGCTGCCGAACTATCAGACCACGATTAAGGCCAATCGCATCAAGGCCGAAAGCAATGCGCTGGTCGGCGCGATGAACATCGCGCGCACGGAGGCGATCACGCGCGGCCGGCCGGTCACGCTCTGCCCGAGCACGGACGGTACCAGTTGCAGCGGCTCGACCTGGAGCGGCAGCGCCATCTCCTGGCTCGCACTCACCGATTACGCCGGCAATGGCGGCAACGGCGACGGTGCCGGCTCGACGGTTCGCGTCTGGATGCCGATCAACAGCCAGGACACGGCCAGCGTAAGCCCGGCGGGCGTCGCCTACATCAATTTCGACCGCAACGGCAGCGCGAAAATCGGCTCGACCGCAGAGACGACCGCCACGTTCACGCTGACAGCACCGGACTGTACGGGGCAGCAGGCCGGCAGCGTCGGCATCGCGCAGGCCGGGCGCGCGCAGGCTTCTTACCCGGTCGCCTGCCCATGAAGATCATGATGCCCGCTCGCGCTCCGCGCGGTTTTACGCTGATGGAAGTGCTCATCACGCTCATCGTGCTTAGCATCGGCCTGCTCGGCCTTGCCGCGCTGCAAATCACCGCCGTGCGCACCAATCAAAGCGCGAATCTGCGCACGCAGGCGATCAGTCTGGCGAACCTGATCGTCGATCGCATGCGCGCCAACTCTGGCTATGCGCGCCAAGGCGCATATTACCTCGACGGCACCTATACCGCGCCGACTTGCACGGCCGGCAGCCCGCTCCTCGACAGCGATTCGGCCTTCACTCCCACCTCTGCGACAGACGTGGCTCCCAAAGACCTCGCGCTGTGGGAGTACAAGATCGCCTGCCAGTTGCCCGATGGCATCGGCAAGATCACCTATCCCGGCGGCAACGTGACGATCGACATCACCTGGACGGATTCGCGCTGGGCGGCGACCGCGGCCGATCGATCCACCACGTTCACACTGGTGACGACACTATGAGCGCCTTGCGTCCGCGATTCGGAAACGCGCATCGGGCCCGTGGTTTGGGCTTGATCGAAATCATGATCGCGCTGGTCATCGCCTTCCTGCTGCTGCTCGGCCTGAGCCGGATCTACGTCAGCTCCAAGGTCGCCTTCAACCTGCAGAACGGCATGTCGCGCGTACAGGAAAACGCGCGCTTCGCCCTGCAATATCTGGAAGACCATACGCGCATGGTCGGCTATCTCGGCTGCGGCAGCGACACGACGTTGTCGAAGCTTTCCACGGTCGGCTCGCTGCCGTTCCTCAATCATCTCGCCGCTTGCACGTATGCAGCGACGGGAACGCCGAAACCCTGCGCGATTCCGATCGTGCAACCCGACCTCGACACGTCGGCGAATTTCCCGATCCGCTTTCAGCGCAAGATCGAGGGCTTCGAATACACCGGCGCATCGACGGACAACGCGCAGCCCGCGCTCGGCGCCGCCGGGGACTGGTCGCCGGCCTTGCCCGCCGACATCGCCGGCAAGGCCGTGAAAGGTTCCGACGTGCTCGTGCTGCGCCTGATCAGCGAGGAAAGCACGCTCGTCACCGGCGCGTTCGACATCAACGCCGGCAGCTTCACCGTGGCGGACGGCGGGTTCGTCAAAGCCAACGGAATCTACGCCATCACGAACTGCATCGGGCCGCGCGCCGACATCTTCCAGGCGACGAGCGGCGGCGCCACGCCCACGGCGGAAGCCGGCAATCCGCTGCGACTGCTGGACGGCAGCGGTTCCACCTGGCTCGGCGGCATCGCGCAGAACTTCGGCGCCGACGGCACGACGCTCAACGCCGAAGTGCACAAGGCCGAATATCTGGCCGTCTACGTCGGCCTCGACAACGCGGACAGCAGCGTGCCGGCGCTGAAGGTCAGCCAGTTCAGCGCGGGCGCCGGCGGCTGGACCACGACGGCTTCCGACCTGCTCGACAACGTCGAAAGCCTGCAAGTGCTGTACGGCGTCGACGAAGCCGGCAACGGCGCGGTCACGAACTACGTCAAGGCCAACGATGCCTGGTTCACGAGCGGCGGCGCCGATGCGGCATCCATCGACGCGAAATGGCTGACGGTGGTCAGCGTGCGCCTTGCGCTGCTCCTGCGCAGCCCGGATGCGGTCAGCGAAGACACCAGCGATGTGAAACGCCAAACCTTCGGCGTCGCGGACGCGAAGATGATGCGCCCCAACGACCATCGCTTCCGCGCCGTGTACGACACCACGATTGCATTGCGCAATCGACTGATCGATTGAGCGAGGCATCCATGTCGAATGTCGGATGGGATTGCGGATTTGCGAACTGCCTGCCACGAAGCCAGCGCGGCGCGGTGCTGTTCGTGTCGCTGATCATGCTGTTGCTGCTGACCATCATCGGCCTTGCCGCCATGCAGGGCACGCTGTTGCAGGAACGCATGTCCGGCAGCTTTCGCAGCCAGCAGCAGGCCTTCGAGCAGGGCGAGGGCGACTTGCAGACGCAACGCAACCTCATTACCGCCGATGCGATCAGCAACGGCCCGTTGTTGCAGTCCACGCTGGCCTTGTTCAGCAGCGGACAAGCCTCGTGGCAAGCCTGGCTGACCCAGGAGCCGACCGCCGCGAACAGCGCGGCGCAGGTCAACAAATGGTATTCCGCCGCGCCCAATTGCAGCGGCGCGGGCGGCATGGCCGGCAGCAGTTCCGGGCCGTGCTTCTACGTGGTGACGGTGGTGGGGCAGAACGGCCCCAGCGGGCGCAGTGCCTCAGCCGTCGTGCAAGGCATCTTCATTTTCTAGCACAGGGGCGGCGCGCGCCGCTGCACGATCATGACATCGCTCAAACCCGATCGCATTTTCTCCTTCGCACTGCTGGCGGTACTGGCCGGCATCGGCTCGTTGCCCGACGTGGCCCGCGCGGCCGGCATCGACGTCTCCGCAACGCCGCTGGGCGTGAACGGCTCGGTCACGCCCTTGATGATGCTGGTCATGTCGCGCGACGAGCAGTTGTTCGTCAAGGCCTACGACGACTACAGCGATCTCGACGGCGACGGCAAGATCGACACGACCTACTACGACAAATTCAACTACGCCGGCTATTTCGATTCCACGCTCTGCTACACCTACGATTCGACGAACAATTACTTCAAGCCCTCGGCGGCGGCGACGGGAACCCACGGTCACGCCTGTTCGAGCGCCTGGAGCGGCAATTTCATGAACTGGGTGTCGATGAGCCGCATGGACGAGGTGGCCTCGGTGCTCGACGGCGGCCGGCGCTCCTCGGAACCGGCAACCGGCGGCGCCGTGCTCGAACGCGCGCCGATTCCGGCCGACCTGCACGCCTGGGTCAAGGTGTACACCGGCAGCGACATCGCCTCGTACACGCCTTATTCCCCGTCGACCGGCTCAATATCGCTGTGCAATGCGACGATGGGGGATTCGGGCACGGCGCCGACGATCCGCATCGCGGACGGCGCCTATACCGAATGGGCGTCCACCGCCGGGAAAATGTGTCAATGGCAAGGTACGGAAGTCACGAGTTATTCGGGCGACAACAGCTACTATGACGATGCGCCCAGTACCGCCGCGCTTGCGACGCCTGTCGCCCGCGTGCTGACCTGTGCCGATACATCGCATCTCGAAAGTTTTTGCCAAGCCTATACCAACAGTTCCGGAACGACGGTGTACCGGCCGGTCGGACTGTTGCAGCAATACGGCGAGAACGACAAGCTGCGTTTCGGCCTGTTGACCGGCAGCTTTTCCAAGCCGCGCAGCGGCGGCGTGCTGCGCCGGAACATCGGCAAGTTCATCGGCAACGGCGCCACGCAATGCGCTAGCACGGACGACGAGGTCGATACTTCCACCGGCAAGTTCTGCTCGTCCGGCCAAGGCACCATCAGCACGCTGCAAGCCCTGTCGATCAATCCGTATTACAGCTACTCCGGCAACAACTGGAGCGTCGACTGCGGCACCTACGGTATTCTGAACCGCGGCTCGGGCACTGCGCTGAACGATCCGGGAACCGGCAGCTACAACTGCGCGGCCTGGGGCAATCCGCTGTCCGAAATGTATGCCGAGGCTTTGCGTTACATCTCCACGCCCAGCCCCACCACTTCTTCCCCTACTGCAACTTTCAACGCCAGCGGCGACCTGACCGGCCTGCCCGCGAACGTCGCGTGGAAAGACCCCTACCGCTCGGTCAGCAGCGGCGGCAACGAGTATTGTGCCAATTGCAGCGTGCTGATCCTTTCGACCGGCCTCAATTCCTTCGACAGCGACGAGATTCCGACCGTCGCGGCGCTGCCGTCCCAAGCGGCCGCATTGACGACCACGGTCGGCGCCGACGAAGGCATCAGCGGCAGTTATTCGATCGGGCGCGTGGCGAGCGGCACGCCGGGCGATCTCGCCGTCGGCCAGACCACGGCGACCTATGCGGACCTGTGCACGCCCAAGACCCTGACCGATCTGAGCCTCGCGCGCGGTCTGTGTCCCGACATTCCGGCGATGGAAGGCAGCTATCTGCTGGCCGGCCTCGCCTATGGCGCGTGGACCAACGATTTGCGCCCCGACCTGACCACCAGTGCGCCGACCGGCAACCTGCAGAAGCCTTCGGGCTACAAGGAAACCGTCAAGACGTTTTCCGTCGCGCTCGCGCGCAACCTGCCGACGTTTTCGATTCCGGTCGGCAGCAGCAGCATTTCGCTGGCTCCGCTCTGCCAGGCCAACAACAGCGGCAGTGCCGACGCGCTGGGGACGCTCGGGAGTACGAACGATTCCGGCTGGCGCAGTTGCTTTCTCGGCGCGGTCACTCTCGGCACGAAAACCGCCAATCCCCTCCTGTTGACGCCGACCTACACTTACGGCCGCAGTTTCGACACGAGCACGACGCCGCAATACGGTTCCTTTGGTCTCGTCTGGGAAGACTCGCTCTGGGGCAACGACCACGAAAACGACGTGGTCAACATGGTGACCTATTGCGTCGGCAGTGCCTGCACCGACCAGACGCAGCAAAGCAAGGGCTTGCTCACGAATCTCAACGGCACGTCGTATTCGGGTTACGACATCTGCTGGCGCGCCTACGGCACCACGGGCACCACGAGCAGTACTGCCGGCGGCTTCACTTCGCCCGGCGCGGCGTCGACAACGGCCGATCCCTACGGCAACGCCTCGCCCTGTCCAAGCGACGGCAAACCGAGCGTGGCGGCGGACGAGGTACTGATCCGCATCGAGAACCTGTCCGCCTACGCCGGCAACGCGATGCTGACCGGCTACAACATCACCGGATCGGACAACGACGGCATCAAGCGCCTGGCGCTGCGTCCGGGCAACGACAACGGCAGCATCCTGACCCAGACGACGCAGCCACGGACATCCTGGTACGCGCCGATCGTGCTGAAGTTCAAGGCCGGCACGGGCAGCGTCAAGCAATTGCAGAATCCGCTGTACTACGCGGCCAAGTACGGCAGCTTCAACGACAAGAATCTCAACGGCAAACCCGACGCGGGCGAGTGGGACACTTTGCAGTCCGGCACGCCGGACAACTTCTTCGCCGTCACCGACCCGACCAAGCTGAAAGCGGAATTGCAGCAGGTGTTCGCGTCGGCCGCCAAGGGCAGCATCTCGATCGGCAGCATCAGCGCCAGCGCCACCCGCATCACGTCCGGCTCCACGCCGCTGGCCTATCAGGCTTCCTACGCGCAGCAGAACACGGCAGGCACGGCCTGGACCGGGGAACTGGCGGCCTATGTCCTGAATGCCGACGGCTCGCTCGGCACGCAGAAGTGGGGCGCGGCGGAGCAGTTGCCGAGCGGCGCGCGCAGCGACATCTGGGTGGGCGTGCCGAACGGCACGACGCCGCAGACCTATGCCGCGAAGTCATTCCAGTTGGCCAACCTGGCGGACGCATTGCAAGCGTCATTGCTGGGCGCATTCACCGGGACGACGCCGACCACGCCACTGGGCACCGCCGACGCCGCCACGGCGACGAACCTGATCGCCTGGCTGTCGGGCGACCAGAGCAACGAGCAAGGGCAGACGACCGGCGCGCAGATCTTCCGCCAGCGCGACACCAGCACCGGCCGGCTCGGCGACATCGTCGGCTCGTCGCCGCAGGTGCAGACCAACACGAGCAACGGCTGGCAGAATCTGCCGGCGACGATCAACGGCGTCGCAACTGGCAGCGGCGGCTATGCGACCTTCGTCGCTGGCAAATCGACCAACCCGGTCGTGTACGTCGGCGCCAACGACGGCATGCTGCACGCGTTCGACGGAACCACCACGGCCAGCGGCGGTAGCGAGCTGTTCGCCTACATCCCCGAGGCCGTGGTGGCGAATCTCGGCACGCTGGCGCGGCCCGATTACACGCATCAATACTTCGTGGACGGAACGCCGGCGCTCGGCGATGCCTACATCGCAGGCCACTGGAAAACCCTGCTGCTCGAATCGACCGGTGCCGGCGCGCGCTCGGTGTTCGCGCTCGACGTGACCGATCCGCACCATTTCTCGGCGTCGAGCCTGTTGTGGGAATTCAACGACCAGATCGATTCCGACATGGGCCAGTTGATCGGCTCCGCCTATCCGCCGGCGATCACCGAGGACGGCAACTGGGTGACGGCGTTCGGCAACGGCTACAACGGCGCCGGCAATCATGCGGTGCTGTTCGTGCTGAACGTCGAGGATGGAACGGAAATCGCCAAGGTCGATACCCACCTTTCCGCGGAGACCGATGCGAACGGCATGTCCTCGGCGATCGTGGTGGACAGCGACGGCAACGGCGCGGGCGACACGATCTACGCCGCCGATTATCAGGGCAACGTCTGGAAATTCGTCTGCGGCAGCATCAGCGGCGGCAAGTGCGCGTGGACGAATCCGCTCGCCGGCGGCGCGCCCCTGTTCATCGCAACGGATCAATACGGGCATCGTCAGCCGATCACCGGCGGCCTGTTCGCGGCGCCGAACCCGGTCGGCGGCACGATGGTGTATTTCGGCACCGGCAAGTATCTGGACAGCGACGACAACAATCCCAAGCTCCTGCAATCGGACGGCACGCCGCTGGTCAATTCGGTATATGCGATCTGGGACGAGTACAAGTACAAGGCCACTGTGAGCACCGGAACGATCGCGCGCTCGGATTTGCAGGCGCAGACGGTCACCAGCTACACGGGAGGCGTGCTGCAAACGAGCGCGAACCTGTTCGATTACGCGACCGCGGGCGTCAGCGGCAAGCTGGGCTGGTATCTGGACCTGACGGTCGGGAGCGATCCGGCGAACACCGCGACGAACACCCTGCTCGGCGAGCGGGTGGTCAGCGCGCCCACCGGCTTCCTCGGCACGATGGAAGTGAGTCTGTATCGCCCGGTCGGCGACACCTGCGTGCCGGGCGGCCAGAATTCCCTGTACGTGGCTTCCCTGCTGAACGGCACGCCGGCGGGCGGGACGGACAGCACCGGCACCGCGCAGATCGCGGGCCAGGACACCACGACCGGAGCACCCACCTCGACGCCGACCTTCGTCCTGCTGTTGCCTTCCACATCGACCATCGCCTCGATCAACTGCACGCCGGGCACGAACGGATGCACGACGTTGCAAACGCCGACCATGTCGGCCTGCAAGGTGATCAACGTCGGCGGCCTGGTGTCCAGCACGCCACTCTCCTGCCGCGTCTCGTGGCGACAACTGCGCTGAGGAATCACGTCATGCAGCTATCCGGAAAAAGGGGCGTTGCCACGCATGCACGCGCGACCGCGCGGCGCATGCGCGGTTTTACGCTGATCGAAGTGATGATCGTCGTGGTCATCATCGCGATTCTCGCGACGATCGCCTACCCGAGCTACGTCAGGCAGATACGCAAATCGCGGCGCGCGCAGGCCAAAGCCGACATCGTGCAGGTGGCGCAGAATCTCGAACGCAATTTCACGCAGACGAGCGCCTACACCACGGCCCCTTCCGCAACCAACGTCTATTTCTGTTCGAGCGCCTTCAGCCAGCCTTCGCCGTCCAGCGGCACGGCCTATTACACGCTGACGCTCGGCAACTGCACCGCCACCACGTATACGGTGACGGCTACTCCCGAAGGCGATCAAACCAACGATGTGTGCGGGACGCTGACGATGGACCAGACTGGCAAGCGCACTCCGGACAATGTGACCGACGCGGGGCAAGCCTGCTGGTAATTGCACCCGGATGAACAGCTATGCTTCGAAGTCAAGCCAAGCTCGTCATTCCGGCGAACGCCGGAATCCAGCGCCTTTGCTCTCACCCCGCGAACAAGAAAAAGCCAAGTCGCTGGATTCCCGCCAAGAGCACGCGGAAATGACGAGCCAAGGCGATTCGTCACCCAGACGTCAGCCGAGTATCGACGCAAATCAGGACAAGTGATGCCGTCTGCATGGCGCGCATCAGTCCGCCTCATCGGCGACTTGACGAACGATGTTGGCAAGCAACTCCGCACGGATGTGCAGGCTGGATCGTTCCGGAATTTGTTTGAGCAGGTTCAATACTTGCTGCTTGTCCCGTTGACGGCGGCGTATCGCGCGAACCAGTATGCCCAGGGTGCCGTGCGCTTGTATGCCGAGGCTGCCCGCGGCCAGGCGCGCTGCGGCATCGTCGGTAAGCAGTAGCGCTTCGGGAGCATCGAGGCACAGGCTCAACGCTTCGCGTTCACCTTGATGCAATCCATATAGCGCGAGCAGGGCATCCACTCGGATGTTTACAGCGGCATGGCAGCGCCGCCAGCGGATTGCATTCGTGGCCAGTGCGCGAGCGCGGTGCTTTTCGACCTCGTTCCACACGGTTTCTGCAACAAGCACCTGCTCGAAGTCGGCGAGCAGTTCGAGTGCACCCAACTCATCGAGATGAATGAGCGGCCCCGCGTCGGCAACGACAATGAGCCTGGGTGCGTCAGTCACGACCTTTGAGGCCCCAAGCCACGTCTTCGCGCAGGAACTGTTCGATGAGGGGTTCGGGATGTGATTCCAGGTAGCGGCGCAGCGATTCGGCGACGAGCGATTCGATGCCGGCCGACCAGCCGCGATCGACCCACTGTTGCGCCTGCTTGGCGAGCAGTTCCGGGATTTCGGCGTGAATGACGGTGGACATGGCTGCGACCCTTCGAGGATGCGAAACAAGGATACCGCGTCGGCCTGCGCGCCCTCAAGATTCAGGCGCTGATGCACTCACCACGCCCACAGCGGCCCAAGCTCGATGGCGACGGCGTCGAACGGTTCGGCGCGCATCGCGTCGTTTTCGCCGAAGCTGCCGAGCAGCAGCCAATGGCCGTCCGCGTGGCGATACGTTTCGACGGTTTTCGCGGCGGGATCGACCAGCCACGCATGCGTCACGCCGAGCTTGCCATAGAGCGGCAGCTTGATGGCGCGATCCTTGCGCGCGGTGGCGGGCGAGAGGATTTCGCAGACCCAGTCCGGGGCGATATCGATGGGGCCATCGGGCACATGCGGCAGGCGTTCGCGCCGCCAGCCCGCCAGGTCGGGAACCAGCACATGCTCGCCCAGGTGCAATTCCGGCTCGGACAAGATGATCCAGCCACCGGGGCCGCCATCGCCCAGGTCGTAGGAACCGAAAAGACTGCGGCCCAACCCGAGTTCCAAACGCGCATGCCGTGCCGTGGGCCGGGGCTGCGCATGTAACTGCCCGCCGATGATTTCGCCGGTGACGTTCTCCGGCAAGGCCAGCAGGTCTTCGTATCGGGCCAGGCGGGGAATGGCGCTCATGGTCTTTTCCGGGAATCGCGGTTCTTCAAGCATACGCCGTCGCTTGCCCTCATGGTGGGCGCGGGCAACCCGCAGGCGGCGGACGCCTGTACGCCATGCGCTGCCGCGCGCCGGACACTGTGCGACACTTGCTCGCATGGCCAAACTGTACTTCTACTATTCGGCGATGAACGCCGGCAAGACGACGACGCTGCTGCAGAGCGCGCACAACTACCACGAGCGGGGCATGCGCACGCTGATCCTCACGCCGAAGCTCGACGACCGCGCAGGCGAGGGCGTGGTCGCCTCGCGCATCGGGCTCAAGGCCGAGGGCCGCATCTTCACGCGCAATGATGATTTGCTGCGCCTGGCCCGCGACGACATCGGCGCGAACGGTCCGCTGCATTGCGTGCTCGTCGACGAGGCGCAGTTCCTGTCGAAGGCGCAGGTGTGGCAGCTGACCGAAATCGTCGACCGGATGAAGATCCCGGTGCTGAGCTACGGCCTGCGCACCGATTTCCGCGGCGAGCTGTTCGAGGGCAGCCAGTACCTGCTCGCCTGGGCGGACAACCTCGTCGAGATCAAGACGATCTGCCACACCGGCAAGAAGGCGACGATGGTCGTGCGCGTGGACGAGCACGGCCATGCGGTCAGCGACGGCCCGCAGGTCGAGATCGGCGGCAACGACCGCTACGTTTCGGTCAGCCGCGGCGAGTTCAAGAAGATCATGACGGGCGAGGGCCGCATCGAGACCAAGCAGGTGACGCTGGATTTGAAATAGCCGGCCGCACGCCGGCGACCCGCGAGCCCGCGCCTTTCAGAAGAACTTAAGACCATGCAGCGGAAACTCGATGACGACGACCACGGGCGGGACACGGGTTTGCGCATCCTGCTGATCGAAGACCAGCGCGACATCGCGGCGAACATCTGGGATTTCCTGGAGCTGCGCGGCTTCGTCATGGACCATGCCGCCGACGGTGCGAACGGGCTGCGCATGGCGCTCGACGGCGGCTACGACGTGATCGTGCTCGACCTCGGCCTGCCCAAGCTCGATGGCATCGACCTGTGCCGCGCGCTGCGCCGCGCCAACCGCGACACGCCCGTGCTGATGCTGACCGCGCGCGACACCCTGCAGGACAAACTCACCGGCTTCGCCGAGGGCGCGGACGACTACGTCGTGAAACCGTTCGCGATGAAGGAATTGGAGGCGCGCATCCGCGCGCTGTATCGGCGTGGACGCATGCAGCACGGCGACCGCCTGCACGTCGCCGATCTCGTCCTCGACCCGCTCGATCATGTCGTCGAGCGCGCCGGCCGCAAGCTGAACTTGACCCGCGCGGGTTTCGTCCTGCTCGAAGCGCTGATGCGCAAGTCGCCCAACCTCGTGCGCCACGGCGACCTCGCGCACGCGCTCTGGGGCGACGGCGGCGGCGACATCGCCACGCTGCATACGCACCTGTCGGTGCTGCGCGCGACGATAGACCGGCCGTTCGACATCCACTTGCTGCACACGGTGCACGGTTTCGGCTACCGCATCGCCGAACACGCGAACGCCTGATCCGCATGCGCGCCGCGCGGCAGCGGACGATTGCTTTTGTGCGGGCGAAGCGGCAGCCTGACGGCATGCCCGTCAAGTTCAGCCTGCGCGCGCGCGTCGCGCTCACGTTCGCCCTGCTCGGCCTCGTCGTCAGCGCCTGCCTCGCCTTCATCTCGCTGCATTTCTCCGCGGCCTACGTCGGCCGCGTCGCGCACGAAATGCTGCGCGTCGAGGAAGACTATCTCGTCGAACGCTACGCCGAATTCGGCGGCCTGCCGCACACGCATTCGGCTCATTTCCGCGTTTTCCTGAGCGGTTCCGCGGACGCCGCGCCGCCGCCCGAAATGGCCGTCCTCGAACCGGGCGGGCCTTATGAACTGGCCGGCAGCGACCCGCAACGCTACGCCGCCGTGCACGCGACCGGCGATGGCAAGCGCCTCTACGTCGTGCTCGACATGGGGCTGGCCGGCGTGCGCGAACGCCGCTGGACGCGCGATCTCGTCGCGCTCGTGCTGTTCGGCACCGCGCTCTCGGCATGGCTCGGCTGGTTGCAGGCCGGACGCGCGATCGCACCGGTACGCCGCCTCGCGCGCCGCGTCGAGGTGCTGGAACCCTCGCGCCGCGGCGCCGAACCGCTCGCCACCGGCTTCGCCGACGACGAAGTCGGCGCGCTCGCGAAGGCGTTCGACAATTACCAGGAAAAACTCTACGGCTACGTGCGCCGCGAGCGCGCGTTCACCGCCGACGCCAGCCACGAATTGCGCACGCCGCTCGCGGTGATCCGCGGCGCGATCGAGGTGCTGCTCGATTCCGGCCAGTGCGGCGCCGCGATCGAGACGCGCTTGAAGCGCATGCAACGCGGCACCGACGAACTGCGCGACCTGCTCGATGCCCTGCTCGTGCTCGCCCGCAGCGACGAAGCCGAAGCCCGCGAAGGCCGCACGCCCGACCTCGACGAACTCGTGCGCGGCCTGTTGGCCGAGCGCCGCGACGCGTTCAACGAAAAACGTCTCGCCTGCGTGCACGAAGGCGTGGCCGAGATCGCCGTCGCCGCACCGCAGAAGGTGCTGCGCGTGATCCTCGGCAACCTGTTGCGCGCGGTGACGCAGTTCGCCGACGGCGGCGTGCTGCGCATCGAGGTGGCCGGCGGAGCGGTGCGCATCGCGCACGAAGGAACGCCGAACGCATCGCCGGTCGACGCAGCGCGGCTCGACGTGCGCGAACATGCGCTCGGCCTCGGCATGGTCCGCCGCGTCTGCGAGCGCTGGGGCTGGCGGCTCGAGGAAAACGTCGCCGCGAACGGCGATCATGCGTTCGTGATGCGTTTCGGATGAAGGACGGGAGCACGCGGATCGACGCGGATAAAAAACGAAGAGGCCGGCCAAGGCAATGAAGGCGTGCCCGACCCTCGCGCTCTGTCCGCGCCGATCCGCGTCGGCAAGACGCCTGCTCGCTACTTCGCGGCGGACACCGTCATGATGGCCGGCTGCAGCAGGTAGAAACCGACCGCGATCGCGATCAGATAGGCGAGCAGGACGAAGGTCCAGCCCATGTTGTGACGGATCACGTCGCCCTCCCTGCGCACGAAGCGGCTCGTCGACACGCCGACGCTCGCGGTCTGCGGCGCGACCGGCTTGCCGATTTCCGCGCCGACCGAATTGAGCGTCGGCAACAGCAGCGGCGGCATGCCGAGCTGCACGCCGACGAGTGCCTGGAACTTGCCGAACATCGCGTTCGTCGACGTGTTCGAGCCGGACAAGGCGACGCCGATGAAACCGAGGACCGGCGCGACGACGACGAAGCCGGTGCCGAGCGAGGCGAAGCCCTTCGCGAGCGAGGCGGCCATGCCGGAAAAATTGAACACGTAGGCGAGGCCGAAGATGAATCCGCCGACGAGCAGCGCGCCCCACATCTGCGCGAAGGTCTTGCGGAACACGCCCCCGAGAAGGCCGGCGTCGAGCTTGCGGATCGCGAACAGCCACACGGCGACGAGGATCCACGCCGCGAGGATCGCGGTGCCGCCGACCCACGGCGCGAAATTGAACGCCGCGCTGACGTCGGACTTTCCCGCCGCGCACGGAGCCGCGGCCGCGCTGCAGGCGACCGCCGCGGTCTTGAACCAGCTCACCTTCGGCAGCGGCGACCACGGCCCGGTCCACAGCGCGACGACGACGAGCAGGATCGCGAACGGCATCCATGCCTGCACGACCTCGCCGGGCGTGAGGCCGTGGTCGCGCCGGTGCTGCGCGAGCGCGGCCGCGTCGAGCGGCATGCCGCCGTAGCCGAGGACCTCGCGCGGCTGCCAGAACCTCAGCAGCAGGAGCAGCGCGGCGAAGCAGACGATCGATCCGCTCACGTCGGGCAGGTAAGGCCCCAGGTAGACCGCGACCGGGTACTGGCCGAGGATGTAGGCGAGTGAACCGACGACCGCGAGCGGCCACGCGCTCCACATGCCCCGTCTTCCCGAGACGAGGTACAACAACACCCACGGCGGCAGCAGGGCGAGGATCGCGACGACGGAGCCGATCGAGCCCGACAACGCGAGCAGCGGATAGCCGGTGACCGCGGCGAGGCCGATGATCGGCGCGCCGAGCGCGCCGTACGACACGGGCGCATTGTTCGCGATCGCGGCGACGCGGATCGCGTTGAGGTCCGAGATGCCGAGCGAAATCAGGATCGGCGCGACCACGGCCCAAGGGTAGCCGAACCCGACGAGGCCTTCGAGCAGCGCGCCGAACGCCCAGGCGAACAGCATCGTCTGCACGCGCACGTCGGCGCTGCCCTGCGCGATCAACCAGCGCCGGAAATTCTCGAACAGGCCGGTCAGCGACAGGGTGTTGAACAGGATCAGGCCCCAGAACGTAATCCAGTTGACGTTCCAGATGCCCGTCGCCGCGCCGTCGAGATACGCCTGCGCGCCGACGTCGACCGGCATGCGCCACACCCATGCCGCGAGCGCGAAGGTGACGAGCGAACCGGCCATCACCGCGATCCAGGCCGGCGCGCGAAACACGGCGAGGAGGACGAGCAGGAAGACGACCGGAACGAGCGCCACGAGACAGGTCAGCGGCAGACTGCCGAGCGGATCGATCACCTGGGTGAACATGCGGTCCCCTTGCGTCGGACGAAGTATGCTTTTTCTGCTGCGGCTTCCGCTGCCCGCCCGTTGCGTTCCGAACGGCCCCGATATACGCCAGTCGCGGGCGGCTGTCACGTGGACGTTCGGCCAACATGGCGGGACTGTCGGCGGCGCAGGCGCGGGTTTAGGATGCGCCCATGTCCGCCATCCTGTCGCCATCGCCACGCACGCCGCGCCGCGAAGCGCTCACGCAGGCGCTGGCGGGCGCGTTGCCCGCGCATTGCCTGCTGTTCGACGCCGAGCGGACCGCGCCGTTCGAATGCGACGGGCTGTCGGCATTCCGGCAGGTGCCGCTCGCGGTCGCGCTGCCCGAGAACGAGGCGCAGGTGCGCGACGTGCTGCGCGCCTGCCACGCATTGCACGTGCCCGTCGTCGCACGCGGCGCGGGCACGGGGCTGTCTGGCGGCGCGATGCCGTGCGCGGACGGGCTCGTGCTGTCGCTGGCGAAGTTGAACCGCATCCTCGAACTCGATCCGCTCGCCTGCACCGCCCGCGTCGAACCGGGCGTGCGCAATCTCGCGGTGTCGGAGGCGGCCGCGCCGCACGGACTTTATTACGCGCCCGATCCGTCCTCGCAGATCGCCTGTTCGATCGGCGGCAACGTTGCCGAGAACTCGGGCGGCGTGCATTGCCTCAAGTACGGGCTGACCGTGCACAACGTGCTCGGCTTGCGCGGCTACACGATCGACGGCGAAGAAGTCGTGCTCGGCGGCGCCGCGCTCGACTCGCCCGGCCTCGACCTGCTCGCGCTCGCGATCGGCTCGGAAGGCCTGCTGCTCGTCGTCACCGAAGTCACGCTCAAGCTGATCCCGAAGCCCCAGTGCGCGCAGGTCGTCATGGCCTCGTTCGACGACGTGGCCAAGGCCGGCGACGCGGTCGCCGCGATCATCGCGGCCGGGATCATACCGGCGGGGCTGGAGATGATGGACCGCAAGGCGACGCAGGCGGTCGAGCCGTTCGTGCGCGCGGGCTACGATCTCGACGCCGAGGCGATCCTGCTCGCCGAAAGCGACGGCACGGCCGCGGAAGTCGCCGACGAAATCGCCGGGATCGAACGCGTGCTCAAGGCCGCGGGTTCGACGCAATGCACCGTGTCGCAAAGCGAGGCCGAGCGCCTGCGCTTCTGGTCGGGACGCAAGAACGCGTTTCCGGCCGCTGGCCGCATCTCGCCCGACTACTACTGCATGGACGGCACGATCCCGCGCCAGCATCTCGGCCGCATGCTGCGCGCGATCGAGGCAATGGAGAAAAAGCATGCTCTGCGCTGCATGAACGTGTTCCACGCCGGCGACGGCAACCTGCATCCGCTGATCCTGTTCGACGCGCACCGCGACGGCGAATGGGACCGCGCCGACCGCTTCGGCGCCGACATACTCGCGCTCTGCGTCGAGCTCGGCGGCACGATCACGGGCGAGCACGGCGTCGGCGTCGAGAAGATAGGCTCGATGTGCGTGCAGTTCACCCCGTCCGAGCGCGAAGCGTTCTTCGCGGTCAAGCGCGCGTTCGACATCGGCGGCCTGCTCAATCCCGGCAAGGCGATTCCGACCCTGCATCGCTGCGCCGAATTCGGCCGCATGCACGTGCACGACGGCCAGCTTCCGTTCGCCGACCTGCCGCGGTTCTGATGGCGATGGAACCTTCGCTTGCCGACCTGCGCGAACGCATCGTCGCCGCAAACGCCGCGAAGACGCCGCTGCGTTTGCGCGGTGGCGGTACGAAAGATTTTCATGGCGAAGCGCTCGTCGGCGACGTGCTCGATACGCGAGTGCATCGCGGTGTGGTCGATTACGAACCGTCCGAGCTCGTGATCACCGCACGCTGCGGTACGCCGTTGGCCGAGATCGAAACCGCGCTTGCGCAGCACGGCCAGTTCCTGCCGTTCGAACCGCCAATATTCCACGCAGACGCGACGATCGGCGGCGTGATCGCGGCGGGCCTGTCCGGCCCGCGCCGCGCGAGCGCCGGCGCCGCACGCGATTTCGTCCTCGGCGCGCATCTGCTCGACGCGCACGGCGAACTGTTGCGCTTCGGCGGCCAGGTGATGAAGAACGTCGCCGGCTTCGACGTCGCGCGCCTTTTGTGCGGCTCGCTCGGCGTGCTCGGCCTGATCGCGCAGGTCTCGCTCAAGGCGCTGCCGCGTCCACGCGAAGAAGTCACGCTGCGCTTCGAGTGCAATGATGCGGAAGCACTCGCGATGTTCCACCGCTGGCGCGCGCAACCGCTGCCGATTTCGGCCACCTGCTGGCATGACGGCATTGCCAGCGTGCGTCTGTCGGGATCGTCGAGCGCGCTGCGCGCCGCTTGTGCCGCACTCGGCGGCACGATGATCAACGAAGCGGAAGCACTCGCCTGGTGGTCGAGCCTGCGCCAGCAGTCGCACGAATTTTTTCGCCGCAGCGACAAGCCGCTCTGGCGTTTGTCGTTGCCCGCCACCGCGCCGATCGATGCTTCCGGCGGCGATCTCGTCGAATGGTCGGGCGCGCTGCGCTGGCTGCGCAGCGAGACGCCGGCGGGCGGAATCCGAACGCGCACGGAAAAGCTATGCGGCACGGCCACGCTGTGGCGCGGCGAGCGCAACGGAGTACCGATGTTTCATCCGCTGGCGGCGTTCAATCTGGAACTGAATCGCCGCCTCAAGCGCCAGTTCGATCCGAACGGCATCTTCAATCGCGGCCGCATGAGCGCGGAGTTCTGAGCATGGAAGCGCATCTGGCCGATTGGATAAAAGGTACGCCCGACGGCACCGAGGCCGAAGCCATCCTGCGCACCTGCGTGCACTGCGGCTTCTGCAACGCGACCTGCCCGACCTACCAGCTCACCGGCGACGAGCTCGACGGCCCGCGCGGACGCATCTACCAGATCAAGCGCGTGCTCGAGGGCGAGACGCCCGGCGCGGCGACGCAATTGCACCTGGCGACGCAATTGCACCTGGACCGCTGCCTGACCTGCCGCAACTGCGAGACGACCTGCCCGTCGGGTGTCAAGTACGGCCGCCTCGTCGACCTCGGCCGCGCCGTCGTCGCCGAGCGCGTGCCGCGGCCATTCTCGCAGCGCGCGCAACGCGACCTGTTGCGCTTCGCGCTGACGCGGCGCTGGCTGTTCGATCCCGCCGTGCGTCTCGGCCGCGCGCTGCGCGCCATGCTGCCGGCGAAATTGCGCGCGAAGATTTCGCCGGCGCGCGCGGCAGGCGCGTGGCCGCACGCACCGCACGCGCGCAAGGTACTGTTGCTCAACGGCTGCGTGCAGCCCGCGCTGATGCCGAGCATCGACGCCGCCACTGCGCGCGTGCTCGATGCCTGCAGCGTCGAGGCGGTCGTCGTGCCGAACTCCGGTTGCTGCGGCGCGCTCGACTTCCATCTCGACGCGCATGCCGCCGCGCAGGCGCGCGCGCGCCGCAACATCGATGCGTGGTTGCCGCTGCTCGATGCGGGCGCGGAAGCGATCGTGATCAACGCCTCGGGTTGCAGCGCGATGATCAAGGAGTACGCGCATCTGTTGCGCGACGATGCGATTTACCTCGACAAGGCACGGCGCATCGTCGCCGCAACGCGCGATCTGGCCGAATACCTGCCGCCGCTGCTGCAAACGTCCGGTGTACGCGAACGAACCGCACTGCCCGACTCGCTGCGCCGCGTCGCCTTCCATCCCCCATGCACCTTGCAGCATGCGCAAAAAATCAATGGCGTGGTCGAAGCTGCTTTGGTCAAGCTCGGCGCCGAGCTCGTACCGTTCGCCGAACCGCATCTGTGCTGCGGCTCGGCCGGTACGTATTCGATCCTGCAACCGGAATTCTCGCAGCGCCTGCGCGAACGCAAACTGGAAAACCTGCAGTGCGGCCGGCCCGCGATGATCCTGTCGGCCAACATCGGCTGCCTCGCCCATCTGGAAACCGCAGCTCCAATTCCGGTCCGGCATTGGATCGAGTGGGTCGATGCCGTGCTCGCTCGGCAGGTCTAGATTCGCCTTACACTCGAAAGACCCTGGACCTTTCGATTGCACGCTGATGCCCCGAATCCCGATCCGTGTCGGCCTGATCGGCTACGGCTACGCCGGCAAGACGTTTCACGCGCCGCTGGTCGCGGCGACGCCGGGCCTGCAGCTCGCCTGCGTCGCATCGAGCGACGCGGCGAAGGTGCACGCCGACTGGCCGCGGGTCGAGGTCGTCGCCGACGCGGCGACCCTGATCGCGCGCGACGACATCGATCTCGTCGTCATCGCCACGCCGAACGACACGCATGCGCCGCTCGCACGCGCCGCGCTGCACGCGGGCAAGCATGTCGTCGTCGACAAGCCGTTCGCGCTCGATCCCGACGAGGCGCGCGGCGTGATCGCGAGCGCGCGTGAAAACGACCGACTGCTCTCGGTCTTCCACAACCGCCGCTGGGACAGCGATTTCCTCGGGGTGAAACAGGCGATCGCCGACGGCCTGCTCGGCCGCGTCGTCCATTTCGAATCGCATATCGACCGCTTCCGCCCCGAGGTACGCGCACGCTGGCGCGAAGGCGCGGGCCGCGGTGCGGGACTGTGGTTCGATCTCGGCCCGCACTTGATCGATCAGGCGGTGCAACTATTTGGTGCGCCCGCACGCGTGCAGGCGAACTTGGCGCGGCAGCGCGAAGGCGCACTCAGCGACGACTGGGCGCATGTCGTGCTCGACTATCGCGATGGCCTGCGCGTGATCCTGCACGCCGGCATGCTCGTCGCCGGCGGCAGTCCGCGCTTCGTCGTCCACGGCGAGCGCGGCAGCCTGGTCAAGCGCGAGGCCGACCGGCAGGAAGCGCAGCTCAAGGCCGGCATCGTGCCCGGCGCGGACGGCTGGGGCATCGATCCCGACGCGATGCAGTTCCACCCCGGCGCATCGCCGGCGCGCAGCATTCCAACCCCGCGCGGCGACCAGCGCGAGTACTACCTCGGCATCGAACGCATGCTGCGTGGGCGCGGGCCGAATCCGGTCACGCCCGAGCAGGCGCTGGCGGTGATGACGGTGCTCGATGCCGCGCAGCGATCGGCGCTTGAGCGTCGCGCCGTGGATGTCGTCCAGTCCGCTTGAGCACGGCTGGCAGCGACAACCGCGACTGCGAAGGTCTTCGCAATATTTTCACGTGGGCGAATTCAGCACACGGTAACTCGCGCGGCACTAGGCTGAATTTCTCAAGTGCCCTCGATGGAGGCAGCCATGCGAAAACTTCCCAACAAGTTGGGCCTGCTTACCCTCGCCGCCGTTTCGCTCGCCGCGTGCTCGCCGTCGCCGCCGGCCGATCAGGCCACACCGGCGGAAGCGCCGCCACCGGCACCGGTTCCCGAATCCTCCGCTGCCGCTGTTCCCGCACCGGCGCCTGCACCCGTTCCTGCTTCCGCTCCTGCTGCGGCATCCGTTCCCGCAGCGCAGGAGTTGCCGCCTGCAGCAGCCAACCAAGCCGAGGACGATCAATACGCCGCACAAGCGCCGGCCGAGCCCGACGAGGAGTACGAGACGCCCGTGGCCGAAGTCAGCGAACCGCCGCCGCCGCTGCCCGACTACGAACAGCCGCCGTGCCCCGGAGAAGGCTACATCTGGACGCCCGGCTACTGGCGCTACGGCAGCGACGGCTATTTCTGGGTGCCCGGCGCGTGGGTCGCGCCACCGCAGCCGGGCCTGCTGTGGACGCCGGGTTTCTGGGCCCTGGCCGGCGCGGCCTACGTTTTCCATCACGGCTACTGGGGCCCGCACGTCGGCTTCTACGGCGGCGTCAACTACGGCCACGGCTACACCGGCGCGGGCTACGAAGGCGGCCGCTGGAACGGGCGCGTGTTCGAGTACAACACCGCGGTCAACCGCATCAACACGACGGTGATCCACAAAACCTACCACCAGACCGTGGTCAACAACGTCACCATCAACAACGTCAGCTACAACGGCGGTCCGCACGGTTTGACCGCACGGCCGACGCCGCAGCAGGAAGCGGCGCAGGCCGAGCGGCGCATCGACCTGACCAAGGCGCAGGCGTTCCAGGAACGCCAGGCCAGCGCGGATCGCCAGCAGTTCTTCCAGATCAATCGCGGACGTCCGCAAACCCCGGCCGTGGCGAAACCGGAGTATCGGCCCAACCCCACGGCGCAACGCGCGCCGGTGCGCGAGGCGCTCACGCCGGCGGTGCCGCAGAACCGGCCGAATCCCGCCCTGCCGGCGCCCACGCCGGAGCGGCGCGAAGCCGCGCCGCGCGCAACGACACCGGCGCCGGCGCAACCGCAGCGCACGGCCCCTGCGCCACGGGTCGAGGAGCGTACGCCGCCGCCCGTCCGCGAACGCGCGGCGCCGCGGCCCGAAACCGCGCCGCGCGGCGCGCCCGCCGCGCAGCCGGCGACGCACGAGCCGGCGCATCCGCCCGCGCAACCCGAGCATCGCGCCGCGCCGGCGCCACAGCGACGCGCGCGGCCGCAGCCGGAGCAGCGCAAAGAGCCGGAACACAAGGCGCCCGAACGCAAGGACAAGGACTCCGAGCACAAGCAGTGACGAACGGTCCGCGCGGCGGATGCAAGGAATCGCCTCCGCCGCCGGTCATCCTGGCCGCCATGCGAAATTCGATCCGCTGCCTGTGTCTGCCGTTCGCGTGCCTCGCGCCGATGGCGTTGCCCGCCGCGCCTACCACCCACTTCGACGGCGACCACATCAAGATCGATTTGATGCTGGAACAAATGCCGGCCCCCGGTCAGACGGCATGGATGGGGGTCGTATTGACGCCCGATCCGGGCTGGCACACTTACTGGGTCAATCCCGGTGATTCCGGCCTGCCTACGAAACTCGCATGGACCTTGCCCGCGGGCTTCAAGGCCGGCGAAATCGCCTGGCCCGCGCCGAAGCGGATCAAGGTGGGCGATTTGTACAACTTCGGCTACGACGGTATCGCGCTGCTGCCGGTGCCGATCGAGGTGCCGCCCGACGCGCCGCCGGGTTCGGTCGCGCATCTTGCGGTCACGGTCAAATGGCTGGTGTGCCACGAGGAATGCGTTCCGGGCAAGGCGGAACTGTCGTTCGATCTGCCGATCCGCAATCCGGTTCCCGCCGCGACAAAAACTCGAATCAATGCCGTTGCGCAGGACTTTTCGCAATCCGATGCGCTGTTCGGCGATGCGCGCAGGCGCCTGCCGATACGATCGGGCCGGCAAGCGCACTCCGTGCTTGGCGGCGATCGCATCGAGGTGACGCTGCACGACGCCGGCCTGCCGACATCCGCGACGCTCGACGCCTTGGCCGTACAGACCGGGATCGTCGCCAACACGCCGCCCAAGGTGGACATTCGCGGCGACGACATCGTGTTTACTTTTGCAAAAAGCGATTATTTTACTTCTATACCGGAACGCTTCGATCTGGTGCTTACCGACGGCAACGCGAACGCGCGGCTCGTACACGCTCCGTTCGGCGACGCCACCCCCTCGCCCTCCGCAAAACCGAGGAATCCGCCATGACCCTGAAACCGCTGTTGGCCGCCGCAAGCCTTGCTTTCGCCGCATCGTCCGTTTTCGCCGCGCCCATCGTCGGCGCGCCCGCGCCCGACTTCTCGCTGTCCGACAGCAACAGCAGGACCGAAACCTTGTCGCAATACAGGGGCAAGACCGTGGTGCTCGAGTGGAACAACCCCGGCTGCCCGTTCGTGCAGAAGCACTATTCGAGCGGCAACATCCCGAAGCAGCAGGCCGACGCTACGAAAGACGGCGTCGTCTGGCTGACGATCAACTCGGGCGCGCCCGGCAAGCAGGGCCATCTCGACGGCGCGGGCACGCAGGCGTTGATCGCGCAATACCACGCCGCACCGAGCGCCTACCTGTTCGACGGCGACGGCAAGGTCGGCCATCTGTACGGCGCGAAGACGACGCCGCACATGTACGTCATCGACGGCGCGGGCGTGCTGCGCTACATGGGCGGCATCGATTCGATCGCGAGCACGGACAAAGAAGATCTCGCCAAGGCCATCCAGTACGTGCCGCAGGCGCTCGCGGAACTCAAGGCCGGCAAGCCGGTGTCGGTGCCGGTCTCGCAGCCTTACGGGTGCAGCGTCAAATACGGTTCGTGACAGCCTGAGAGGCGCGTCATTTCAGGATGCGTTCCGCATCGACGATGCCTCTGGGACGTGCGCGCTTATCGTCGCCTCCCACCGGCAAGATCACGCCCGAACCCAGCGGGCACTCAGGATCGACGGCACCTGACCGGCCTTCGCGGTAATCAATGAGAGGCGTGCTTCGGAGAAATGAGCGACGTGAATTTCAATCTGCGGCCGGTCCGCCATCGCCTCCGCAGTCACTCGGCTCGGGACAACATTCAGCTGCTGAAACAGCTGCAGGACTCTTATCAACGCGCCGGGATCCGCCTCGGCCAGCGCGCGCAGACACAGCCGCTGGCTAGTGGGACAGGATTCCTCGGGGCCGCTGCCCTCGGTACTCATGGGATTCTTTCCTCGCACTCAGTCTGTTTATCGCGCACACGAAGCAGCCCCGGCTTTCGGCGAAAGCCGGGCGCGTAATGCGCTCGCTGATGCGGAGAAAAGAATTCATACGTTTGGCGACTCTACTACATGTTGAGCGAAATCCGGGAATCACATCGCGCATTCCCATGATTCGTGCCTATATCCGGCTACTTGCTGGAAAATCGATACCAAAACCCAAGTTCCATTGGGTTGCCGTCGAACCACCAAGGCCCGTAGCATACAACTCATGCGCCGGTCGCTATGAAACGGGGACTAGTCCACCTGGATATTCACACATGAAACCTTCGCTGGCCTTGCACGCTCACCGCGCCGAACTCCGTCAACTCACGAAGCGGCATGGCGTCCTGCGGCCACGTGTTTTCGGTTCGGTGCTACGCGGCGACGATACCGAAGGCAGCGACCTCGACCTGTTGGTGGAGCCAACTTCGACCACCACGCTATTTACTCTGGCAGCGATCCAGATCGAAGCGGAGCGATTGCTCGGCGTGCACGTGGATGTCCTCACGCCAAACTCCTTGCCGCGGCACGGCCGTGAGCGCATCCTGCGTGAAGCCGTCGCGGTATGAGCCGAACCGCGCCGTTCGTCTCCGAATACCTCGATCATATCCTCGACGCCATTGCGCGTGCGCGTCACTACGTAGGGCGCGCGGCGAACCTCGAAGCCTTTGAACGTGACGGCCTGTTGCAAGATGCGACCGTGCGCTGCATCGAGATCATCGGCGAGGCGGCGACGAAAATTCTGAAAGCCGACCCGGCTTTCGTTACCGCACATCCGCAAGTCCCCTGGGCACAGATGAGCGCCATGCGAAACCGCGTAATCCATGGCTACTTCGAGGTGGATTACCAGATCGTCTGGCGCACGGTGCAGAGCGATCTGCCCACTCTCGCCGTGACCGTACGGGCGTTGCGTGACGCGCTGAGCCAACCGACCGGTTAAAACATCTGAAAAGCAAACGGTGAGCCCAAACCCGGATTTTCTGACCTGGGTTCCGGGAAAGTCGATTCTGACCCTGAGATTGCAGACCCTGAGGTTGCAGTTCACCCGTTGGATCATCCGCTATACGAATGTTCGCTAGAGTGGCCCTTCTCTCGGCAAGAGAGAAGAAGAATCTCGCTGAGCTTCGACGTCAATCGGGTTCGATTTTGAGGTAGGTCCCAACAAACAAAGGAGGTAAAGATGAACAGCAACATCCTCGTGCGCAGTGCCGTTGCCGAATTCTTCGGCACGTTCTGGCTGGTGCTCGGCGGCTGCGGCACCGCGATCTTCGCGGCGGCTTTTCCGCAGCTCGGTGTCGGTTTCCTCGGCGTCGCGTTCGCCTTCGGCCTGACGGTGCTCACCATGGCCTATGCGGTCGGCCACATCTCCGGCGGCCATTTCAATCCGGCGGTGACGCTGGGCTTGTGGGCGGCGGGGCGTTGCCCCGGCAGAAGCGTCATCCCCTACATCGTCGCCCAGGTCGTCGGCGCCATCGTCGCTGCCGCCGTCCTCTACGTCATCGCCTCGGGCAAGGCGGGCTGGACGCCGGGCGGTTTCGCGGCAGACGGCTACGGCGATCTCGAGTCCCGGCAAGTACGGCGTCGGCGCCTGCTTCCTGATCGAAGCCGTTCTGACCTTCTTCTTCCTGTTCATCATCATCGGCACCACCTCGAAAGGAGCCGTAGTAGGCTTTGCGGGCATCCCGATCGGGTTGGCGCTGACGCTCATCCACCTGATCTCAATTCCGGTGACGAACACCTCGGTCAATCCCGCGCGCAGCACGGGGCCGGCTTTGTTCGCCGGCGGCGCATACGTCGCGCAGCTCTGGCTGTTCTGGCTGGCGCCGATCCTCGGCGCGGTCATCGCCGGACTCCTGGCCCGCTGGCTTTACGAGCCGGTTATTGAAGACGCGCGGGCCTGAGGCGCGGCCCTTCCCTCCTCGCCCGCCAAGGGCGAGGAGGATTCGCCGCCGATCGAATCGACTCGCTTTTCACGACCGGCATGATCGCGCCGGTCGACTACCGCTCGAGCAAACGAACCGCGCATCGCGTAAGCTGTGGAGCAAGCAGGTCGGGGGTGAGCCGTCAGGCGACAACAATCCGCCGCCCGATGCCTTGGGATTCGCCTGAGGGTTCATCCCAGCCTACGCGCTGATCGTCCTTTACCTTTAACCCAAGACCACAGGAAAAATCATGGCCACCAAGAAAACCGCCAAGAAAGCTTCGTCGAAATCCACTTCCAAGCCGGCCGCAGACAAGCCGATCAAACAGCCCCTCGGCAAAGCGGGATTGGTCGAATACATCACGGGCACCTGCGATGTGATGGCCAAGGACGTTCGCTCGGTGTTGGCTGCGCTCGAAAACGCGGTCGTCGGCTCGGTGCACAAGAACGGCGCGCGCACATTCACCCTGCCCGGCCTGCTGAAAATCACCGTTGCCACCATCCCGGCCAAGCCGAAGCGCAAAGGCATCAATCCGTTCACGAAACAGGAACAGTGGTTTGCGGCAAAGCCGGCTTCGGTGCGGGTAAAGGTACGCCCGCTGAAGAAGCTCAAAGACGCGGCCGCCTGAATCGGAACGAAAGACCATGCCCAATATCGGCGCACTCCTGAGAGACGAAATCTCGCGGCTCTGCAGACGTGAAATCCGCAAGACGGTGACCAGCGTAAAGAAATCGTCTGCGGCTTACCGGCGGGACATTGCCGCACTCAAGCGCCAAGTGGCCGTATTGCAGAAGAAGTCGACTTCCCTGGAGAAACGGGCCAGTGCCGCGGGCGGTAATACTCCCCCGGCGCTGCCCGGCCGCCCCGTCAGATTCGTCGCGAAAGGCTTGCGTTCGCTGCGGCTGCGGCTGGGCCTGTCGGCACCGCAGCTCGCTCTTCTGCTCGGTGTCAGCGAACAGTCGATTTACAACTGGGAAACCAAAAAAGCCACGCCTCGCAAGGAGCAGTTGGCGGCGATCATTGCCCTGCGCGGCGTAGGAAAGCGGGAGGCGCAGCAGCGCCTCGATGCCATCAAGGCGTCCAAGCCAGCCAAGGCATCGCAGACCACTCGCGTGAAAAGGAAACGCAAGGCGCGGTAGCGCTGCCTCTCTTCGGCCACGTTGACTTGCATGCTACCCTCGCCGCCCTTCAACCGAAGCGCATGCCAGTCAACGTTTCCCGCTTAACTACTGCTGCTCGCCTCTAGGATCCTGGCCTTTCCCGAGCACCCAGTAATCGAACCAGTTGAGTTGCCGCTGGTAACTGTCCATCAGCAACTTCGGTTCGTCGTTTCCGTGCCCGCTGCGCGGGTACACGATGAACATCGAGGGTACGTTGAAATACTGGAGTGCCGAGTACAGTTCGACGCCTTCGTCGTGCGCGCCGCTCAGCTCGCCGAATTCGAGCAGCGTCGGCGTTTTTGCATGATCCATCGCATAGATCGGCGAGTTCTCCCACAGCACGCGCAAGTCCTTCTCATTCCAGGGTGAGCCCAAACCTTCCTGGTCTTTCAGCAACTGGCGCCAATGTGCGCTGCCGGCATAACGTAGCGCCAAACGGAGATGGTTCGGATAGCCCTCGTTGATGCCGCCGGCCTTGAAACGCGTCGTATGCGCGAGCACATACGACCCAAGAATACCGCCGTAACTAAAGCCGCTGAAAGCGAGCTTGTTAGGATCGGCGATGCCGCGTGCGATCAGATTGTCGATGCCAGCCATTACATCGGCGAACGGCCCCGGCATGACATCGGAATTGCGCGGCATTGCGTCCCGGAATTCTTTGCCAAAGCCGCCGCGCCCGCGAGAGCTAGGGATAAACACGGCGTAACCGCGCGCCGCGAACACGAGGAATGGATAGAGCGGCTCATCCATCATGAAACCCATGCGCGGCATCGACGGGCCACCGGGCATGTAAAGCAAGGTCGGATGGCGCTCACCGGGCCGCGCATTCGCCGGCAGGATCACGACACCCTCGACGTCGAAACGATTGTCCCGGCTGCGCCACTTCGTCGTCAGCACTTGCGTGCGGCGAATGTCGTTCCAGTCTGGATGCAGTTCGGTTAGCTTGCGCGGCTCACGCCATGGCAGCGAAGTCACGTACACATCGCTCGGCGTGGTCACGTCCTCGATCGTGAGTGCCACACGCCGCGCATCGGCCGAAAAACTGTACCGCTGGTAATAGTGCCCGTTCGCGGAAAGCTGGCGTACTTCGTTCGTGTTCAGATCGCCTTCGAACAGATGCCGGCCAAAATGATACAGTTCGGTGAAAAGCAGACGCTTGCCGTCCATCGTCCAACGCAAATTGGCGGGTACTGAGCCTGATTGCTGCTGAAACGCATCAAAGTAGTAGCGTGGCGTGCCACCGTCGGCCGGTACGACGGCAATCCACGAGGCATAGTTCAAGTCCAGCGTACCCTTCTGCGATACGAATGCAATCGACCGGCCATCCGGCGACCATACAGCCTCGTGATCCCAGCCTTGCTGTTGGACCAGCGGCCGAATCTTGCCGGAGCGTACGTCTAGCACATATAGGTCGTCGATGTACGGCGAGTCTTTCGCGCTCGGCGCCGCGCCGAATGCGATGCGCGTGCCGTCCGGCGACCAGGTGACCTCACTCACGTGCATCGTCGGTTCGGTCATCCGCTTCATCAATTTCGTTGCGATATCGAGCAGCCATAGAGATGCGTTGGGCCCGGCCTGCGGACGCCACCACTCCGTGCCCGCAACGATGCCTCGCATCGGCACACTCTTAGCCGGCTCTTTGGCTGCCGCGAACGCGAGTGTCTTGCCGTCAGGCGACATCTTCGCAAACTGCACGTGCGTATGGCGTGGATCCGTTGCCGCCCACTCCTGCGTCAGCAATACCTCTTCGCGTGCATCCGAGAGCGTGTAGCGTGTGAGCAGAGAACTGCCGTCACGCGTCGCGAAATAGAGGAACGAGCGCCCGTCCGGCGCCCACTGCGCGCGCAACGATTGGAACGGGCTCTTCACCGGCGGCCCGGCGACGAGCCGACGCGCGGCGGTCTTGCCGTCCGCATCCCGCAGCCACAGCTCCGTCTGATATTCGTTCCGTTCGTATAGCGTGCGGCGAACCTCGTAGAGCACTTGCTTGCCATCCGGCGAGATCTGCACGTCTAGCAATTCCGGCGCGTTGACGAGGTCTTCATTCGTGATGTCGCGTTTGTCGTCCGCCGCGGCATGCGCGCTTCCGACGAATCCCGCCAGCGCCATACATGCGACCGCCCATACGTTCCGCAGTCGCATTCTCATCACTAGAACCTTTTCGTGAAGGAAACGCCAAGAAAGCGGCCGACCACGGAATAATTCAGCGAATCGTAGGGCGGATCGGTTGGGTTGGAATTGCGGATGATGGCGGGCTTCTTGTTGAAAACATTTAGCGCCGACAGTCCCACTTCGCAATTTTGCAAGAATCCCTCATTGGCGGTCGACTTGATCTGGGCAGTCGCATCAAATGTCGTGAACGAACCGATCCATTCGACGGGCAGGTAGCGGTTGTCGCTCTCGCCGCCCAAATAGTTTACGGCGCTGGTCACCGTCAGATTCGCTCGCTGCCACGTTGCACTGGCGCGTGCGCGCCAGTGCGGCGGATTAAAGATCAAGCCCGCCAATTGCAGCGTCGGCTGACCTGCGCTGAGTTGACGCTCGCTCTCCAGATAGCTTGCTGAAGTCGTCAGAGATAATCGGCTGTCCGCGCCGATATCCATAGAGTAGTTCGCGGACAGATCGACGCCCCGCGCATTGACACTGGCCACGTTGCTGAGGAAGTCCTCGATTATGGCTCCGACATTGGCCGGATCGAACGGCTGTCCCGTCTGATTGGATAACCCGGTCGGAAGGCCCGCAATGGCATTGAGTACCTGCTGGGCTGTCGGGTTGTAGATGATGAATTGGTTGTAGATCGGATTGCCCAGCGCGGTGAGGGTTGGGCTGACCGGTACCGCGATGCGGTCACGATAACGGATATCGAAATAGGTCGCTTCCACGGTCAGTCCCGCGAGAAAATTCGGGTGAAATCCGAGGGATGTCGTCCATGTCGTCGCGCGTTCCGGCTGAAGCGGGGTGGGGCTGCCGCCGCCGAGAGTGAGCACGGGTCCACCGCCAGATGGCGGAGGCGTGTAGTAAGTCGCTGGAAGAAGGTACGCTGATGGAGCGGTATTTTCTTGGTAGAGCGTCGCGGCTTTGAAAGATTTTCCCCACGTTCCCCGCAAGGTGACATTCGCAGTCGGTTCGAAAATCAGTCCCAGCTTTGGCGTGGTGACATCCGAGATTCCCTTGTAGTCCTCGTTACGCACGGCTGCGTTGAACGTAAGCGCATGCGCAAAACTCAGATTCTGAGACGGACTGACGAGAGGAATGGACAGTTCGCCGTAGCCGTAGTAGACGTCCTGAGTGCTATTGAAATTCTTGGTCGTCGCGCTTACTCCGCCGGTCGTTCGAACCACATTGGCGTCCAACCCAGCTGAACGATATCCGCTGCCGACGGCAAGGCGTGCATCGCCGCCCGGTGCCGCGAACACGGGACCTTCCGCATTCAGTTCAGCGGAAGTCATATCGTTGTCGTAGCCCAGAAAGGTCCGATACAACTCCGCGCCCTGCGAAAAAAATTGAGAATGAGTCGCAGTCTTGCTGTGTGCATAGGTTCCACTGAGAGAGGCTTCCCATCCTCCGCCAAGCTGATAGCGTAATGTCGGCGTCAGTTCATAGGATTCCACCCTCGGCAGGTTGTGGATGCCGCTGGTAGTCACAGGGGCTGTGGTGGTGAAGTCGTTGGTAAGATCCGAGGTGCGGTCATTGAGATACGCATCCCATTCCAGTTCGAGCCCTTCGGCAAGATTCTGATGGCCGGCAACGACTGCGCTGCGTTGTTCCTGCTCGGGCACGAGGGATTGCGTCCCATATAACGTCGATGTATACGACCGATCGCTAGCGTTGATCGCAGTGTAGTGGCTATCGTCGAGCGCCATCATCACCCCACCGGAAGTCCAGCTTCCGCCCGTTGTGATGCTGTAGCGCTGCTGCTGGTTGCCGCCGTCGGTGGAACCGCCGTACTTGACGGACGCTTCGACCCCATCGAATTCCCGCCGCAGAATGACGTTGGCCACACCGGCGACGGCATCCGAGCCATACAGCGCAGAGGCGCCGTCGGTCACAACCTCGACGCGCTCGACCGCGGCGATCGGGATCGCCGAGATATCGACTCCTTGAGCGACCGCGTCATAGGCGATGCGATGGCCGTTGACCAAGGTCAGGGTCGCATCTGGCCCGAGCCCTCTCAGGTTAAGGGCGGACGCATTGTCCAGATTGTTGTAGCCGCCCTGATCGCCGCCGCCGGCGATGCCCGGATTCACGCCGCCGCTGAAATTCTGCAGGATGCCTCGGCCCGCATCGCCGAGATCGGCATAACCGGCGCGCGCCATGTCCTCCTGGGTTACGGTGATGACGGGCGACGCCGGCGGCGCGCCACGAATTCTCGATCCGGTAACCACTACCTCATGCATCTCGATGGGCTCCTTCTGAGAATCCTGTTGCCCAGGTTCTTCTTTCGCTATCGAAGAGGATTGCGCAGGAGCTGCCCGATCCGTCCGACTCTTCTCCCCTTGTTTCTTTCCAGTGCCAGGAGGGGAAGAATCTCCGGCCGGTGCGGCGCCGTCGGTTCCCGTGATCAGCAGCACGCCGCTCTTGTCGGCATGGATCGTGAGCTTGGTGCCCTTGAGCAGTTGCGTCACCGCCTCTTGCGGCGACAGCGTTCCCTTCACGCCGCCGGTTCGCAATCCCTTGAGCAATTCGGGTCGATAGACGATCTCCGCGCCGGACTGTTTTTCCAGAAGCTCAAGCGCCGTTGTGAGATCGCCGGCAGGCACGCTGACCGGCTTCAAGCCGTCCGCCATCGCGCATACGCTGGCGCAAAGAGCGAGCGCGGCGACGAGCGGGCGCATTTTGAATCGGTGCCACAGAGAGGCTTTCTGCATTGGAGTCCCCGTATCAATGCCTTCCGGCGAGTCTATGCAGACGGTGACGCGGATCGCCGCAAAATCCCCCCTTCACTTCAGCGAATCGTTTTTTGCCTGTTGCCGATTCGGCGCGCGCCGATGTCAGCGCGAACTGCTGCCAGTCAGAAGAATGCGATCGCCCTTGTCCTCCGCGCGCACGGGGAATCCTTCTTCGAGCACGCGCACGAACGCTTCCACGTTCGCCGCGCGCAGGTTGCCGCCGATCCGCAGCGTGGCGATGGACGGATCAGCGATCACGAGCTGCTTGCGGTTGTAGCGGTTGAACTCCGCCACGGCGGCGGCGAGTTCCGTGTCGCGCAGCGCGATGTAGCCGGAGCGCCAGCTCATGTAGGTTTCGGCCTCCGCGACGGAGGCGCGTTTCACCAGCACGCCCGCGGAACCGGCCTGCGCGATGCTGCCCGCGGGCAGTTCCGTCGCGGTCCCCACCGTTGCGCCGCCCTGGAGTTCTTCGACCTTCACGCGGCCTTCGGTGACGACCACGCGCGTATCCAGCGCCTCGCGCAGTACCGAGAACTTGGTGCCGACGGCGACGATGCGCTGCCCCGCGGCGTTGACGACGAAGGGACGCTGCGGATCCTTCGCCACTTCGAAGAACGCTTCCCCGCGTTCTAGATCGATGCGGCGTTCGGCGGCCGACAGCGCGACGTGGATGACGGTGTCGGTGTTGAGCGTGACGGTGGATCCGTCCGCCAGCGACACCACTTTCGTGTCGCCGATGTCCGCGCGGTAGACATTCGGGTCGTAGCCGATGAAGCGCCAGGCGCCGGCCGCGGCAAGGCCGAGCGCCAGCACCGCGGCGCAGGCGCGCAGTGCGAACGAGCGGGACATCGTCGCCGTTGCGCGCGGCCTGCGCGTGCGCGCGGTGGCGGTTGCCGTGCCGCCGCCGATCTCGTCGCGCTCGACGGAATCCGGTTCGTCGGCGGACGGCGACGGTCCCGCGCGGTGCTTTTCGCGATCGAAAAAAGGCGACAGGCGCCAACTGCCGGGCTCGGGAATCTCGCCGCGCGGCACGCCCGCGCCGAGCGCTTGCAGGCGGTCGGCCTGACGCCAGGTGGTCCGGATTCGGATGACGGCAATGCGGTGCGCGGTGGACTCGTTCTGCCAGGCGCTGAACGCCTGCTCGTCCGCCTCGCTCCAGCTGCCGCTGTCGCGCTTGGCGAGCCAGTCGGCCGCCGCACGTTCGATGCGCTCGCTATCCATGTTCGAACTCGCTTTCCGGGGATCCGGAATCGAAACTCGCACTCGTCGCATCCGCTCCCGCGAGCATGGCCGAAGTCAGCAGTCGCATACCGCGTGAAACCTGTTTCTCCACCGCCTTTTCCTGCACGCCGAGTTTCGCGGCGACCTCTTTCTGCGAGAGTTGCTCGACCTTGCGCAGCCACATCACCGTGCGGCATTGCGTCGGCAGCGCGTCGAAGGCTTTGGCGAGGCGCTGCAATTCCTGCAAGCTCGTGGTGCGGTGTTCGGGCGAGACCTCGTCTACGAGGACGTTGAGCTCGTCCAAATCCCCCCGCGTGCCGATGAAGATGACGCGGCCCCGGCGCAGGCGGTCGGTCATGAGATGCCGCGCGGTCGCGAACAGGAACGCCTTCGGCAGCACGGGGCGGGCATGCTGCGCGGATTCGAATACCCGCACGTAGATGTCTTGCCTCAGGTCGGTCACTTCGTCACGGTTCGGCCACACGCGCGCGAGGAAGTGCGTGAGCAGTTGCTCATGCACGAGGATTTCGCGCGCGAACCAATCTTCCAGCGTCTCCGTCATTCGCGCAGACGATACTCCTGCGGCGCGTGCGCATACAGGGGGAAAGCGATGAAGGAAATTTATTTTCGGCCGAAGGGGGGATTGTTCGCCCTGCTGCGTCTACACGCATTCGAGACGATTTCGGTCCAGGCGCTTTTGCCGTATTCCTACGGCCGCGATTCATTTTCCGGCGCCGGCATCAACACATCGCTTGCCGTTTCCGGCACGGCTTCCGCGACGACGGACGGCGCAGTCGCCACTATGCGATCGGGCAGATGCCTGGTCGCACGCAGCGCGAAGATCAGCGCGACCGCGAGGATCGCCGCCGCGAGATAGAACGTCGCGCCCGCAAGCCAGGTGTGCTCGTGCGATGCGGTCACAAACGCGAGCGTGGCCGGAAACGCGATCGCGCCGACGATGCCCGACAGGCTCGACACGCTCGTCACCGCGCCCTGCAGGCGGCCCTGTTCGCTTGGCGCGACCATGTGCGTCATCAGCGCCTGCGTCGCCGGCTGCGCGGTACCCCACAATGCGCCGACCGGCAGCACCGCCCACAGCCAGTAGCCCGTCGGCACCAGTCCGTACAGAACGAAGCCGATGACGCCGCAGACCAAGCCGAACATCAGCGCGCGGCGCTCGCCGAGCTTGCCGACGATGGGTTTGATGAGCCCGCCCTGCACGATCGCGGAGAGCACACCGACGATGGCCAGCGTGATGCCGACCATGCGCGGTCCCCAGCCGTAGCGGTAGTCGGCATAGAGCACGAACGTCGACGGATAGACCATGTGCGCGAACGCGATCAGCGCGGCGACGCCAACGAGGCCGAGCACCTGCGGATAGCGCGCGAGCAGTTTCAGCGTGCCGAACGGATTGGCGTGCGACCAGTCGAAATGCGACGTGCGCCTGTCGGGCGTCAACGATTCCGGCAGCACGAAAAATCCGTAGCAGAAATTGGTCAGGCACAGTACGACCGCAAGCCAGAACGGCAGGCGCGGGTGCATCTCGCCGAGCACGCCGCCGATCGCCGGCGCGATGACGAAGCCGAGACCGAACGCGATGCCGACGAAGCCGAACGCCTGCGCGCGCTTCTCCGGTGGCGTCACATCGGCGATGTAGGCGTTCGATGCGGAGAAACTCGCCGCGGTGATACCCGAGATTACGCGGCCGATGAACAAGAGCGGCAGCGTGCCGACCAGCGCCATCATCATGAAGTCGAGGCCGAGGCCGAGGTTCGAGATCAGGATCACCGGGCGCCGGCCGAAGCGGTCCGACAGCGCGCCCTGCACCGGCGTGAACACGAACTGCATCGCCATGAACACGATCTGGAATGCGCCGTACCAGCGCGCCGCGCTGGAAATGTCGCCGCCGAGGAAATTCTCGATCAGGTGCGGCAACACCGGGATGATCAGGCCGAACGAGAGAATGTCGATCAGCAGCGTGACGAAGATGAAGATCAGCGCGGCGCGGCGCGCAGGCGAGGCGGATGGAACGCCGGTTTCCATGTCGGGCATCCTGAGGCGAATGTCTTTTCGGTGAACGCGCGGCGACTACTTCCTGCGCCCCGCATCGATGTCGATGAAGCGCAGGAACTCTCCGCGCGTGCGCGCATCGGTGCGGAACGTGCCAAGCATCTGGCTGGAAATCATCGACACGCCGGTCTTGTTCACGCCTCGCGTCGTCATGCATTCATGCGAGGCATCGATGACGACGCCGACGCCGCGCGGCTTGAGCACGTCCTCGATGCAGTGCGCGATCTGCGAGGTCAGCTTCTCCTGCACCTGCAGGCGGCGGGCGAAGATCTCGACCACGCGCGCGAGCTTGGAGATGCCGACGACGCGGCTGGTCGGCAGGTAGCCGACGTGCGCGCGGCCGATGATCGGCGCCATGTGGTGCTCACAGTGCGAGGCGAACTCGATGTCGCGCAGCACGACCATCTCGTCGTAGCCGGCGACTTCCTCGAACGTGCGGCGCAGTTCCTCGGCCGGATCGTCGGCGTAGCCGGAGAACCAGTCCCGGTAGGCGTTGACCACGCGCTTGGGCGTGTCGATCAGGCCTTCGCGCGCGGGATCGTCGCCGGCCCAGCGCAGCAGCGTGCGCACGGCATCCTCGGCCTGGGTCTGGGTGACAGGCGGAGACTTGGGCGCTTTCTTTTTCATTTCGGCATCGTCGCACGCAAAGAGGGGCGCGCAGTGTAGCGCGATCGCCGCGGCCAAGGAGCCTGCGCGGCGTTATTGAAACGTAAAGCCGGGATGGCATATGAATGGAACTGGTTTCGCCCATCCTTCGTCGTGCCTTCCCGTTGTCGTGATGCGAAATTCGGCCATCGCTCCCGTCGCCGCCGGCTTGCCGGATGCGTTCGTTCGCCGGCATCCGCGCCATCGCGACGCGCCGCGTTCGGAGATGGCGGTCGCGTTCGTTCTGTCGCTGCTGCTGCACGGTCTGGTTTTTCTCGCGCTGTTCGACCTGGAGCGCCCGGCGGCCGAATCCGCGCGCGCGATGGTCGTCTCCGTGCGCCTGATGCCGGCGCAACCGATGGCGCCGCCCGCACCGCCGCCGGCGGCGCGTGCCGGCGCCGTCGCGTCGCCCTCCACGCCCAAGGAAATCCACGCGCGCGGCAGCGAACCCGTGCACGCCGACGCGGAGCCGGCGGCGCGTTCCGCTTCCCGCACGCGAATCGCTTCCGCCCCGAGCGCCGTCCAGGTCCCGATGCGCGTGATCGCAAAACCGGCGGCGACGACGCCGACAGTGCCCGTGCTGCCGCATCGCGCCGAGGCGCCGGACAATCGCGCGAGCGACAGCGCGTCCGACTATCTGCGCCTGCTCGCGATGCGCCTTGCCGAGGTGAAGCAGTATCCCGCGCTCGCCGCCGCGCGGCGCGAAGAGGGCGTCGTCTTGCTCGCCTTCCGCCTCGATCGTGGCGGCCGCGTGCTGTCGTGGCGGATCGCGCGCGGTTCGGGCCACGACGACCTCGATGCGGAAGTGTCGCGCATGGTCGTGCTCGCGGCGCCGTTCCCGCCGTTCCCCGCCGCGTGGCGCGAGGCCGAGGCGGAGTTCCAGGTGCCGATCGGATTTTCGCTGTATTGAACGCAGCGGCCGGCCGCAGCGGCGGCCTACGCGAGATACACCTCGACGCGATGCACGCCGGCGGCGGCGTCGAGGACGATCGAATCGTCGGCCTGCGCGACGCCGTCGAGCACCACGGTGCCGGGCGGCCGCGTCGCGTCGCGCGCGATATGGATCGCATACGTCGCATCGCCGTGGCGATAGGCGACGTCGGCGCCCGGCCACGCCGCCGGCAGGCGCGGCGCGATGCGCAGGCGCGCGCCCTCGCGCGTAAGGCCGAGGAGGGTTTCGAGCAGCAGGCGGTACATCCAGCCGGCCGAGCCGGTGTACCAGGTCCAGCCGGCGCGGCCGCGATGCGCGGGATTGGCGTAGACGTCGCCGGCGACGACATAGGGTTCGCCTTTGTATATTTCTGTACTTTTTTCGTCGACCGTGTGGTTGAGCGGATTGATCAGGTCGAACAGCTGCCAGGCGCGCTCGACGCGGCCGCCTTGCGCGAAGGCCATCGCCGCCCAGACCGCCGCGTGCGTGTACTGGCCGCCGTTCTCGCGCACGCCGGGGAGATAGCCGGCGATATAGCCCGGCTCGGGCATCCCGGCTCCCTCTCCCCCGACAGAAGCGTTCGGGGGAGAGGGCTCGCGCACGGCCGATCTGTCGAAGGGTGGATCGAGCAGACGAACAAGCCTGGCATCCTCGTCGACGAGCTGCGCATCGAGCGCGTCGAGCGCCGCTGCCGTCCGCGCCGGATCGCCCGCGCCCGACAGCACCGTCCAGCTCTGCGCGATCGAATCGATGCGGCATTGCACGCCGTCCTTCGAGCCCAGTGGTGTACCGTCGTCGAACCAGGCGCGGCGGTACCAACCGCCATCCCAGGCGTGGCGTTCGAGATTGGCCTGCAATTCGCGCGCGTGGCGTTCGCAGCGCGCGGCGAACAGATCGTCGCCGCGCAGGTCGGCGACGTCGCGGAATTCCATCAACACGTGGTGCAAGAAGAAACCGAGCCAGACGCTTTCGCCGCGCCCCGCGATACCAACCGCGCTGAAGCCGTCGTTCCAGTCGCCGCTGCCGATGCGCGGCAGGCCGTGCGCGGTGTCCCTGATGCCGTCGTTCAGCGCATGCTCGATCGCGCGCACGCAGTGCTGGTAGAGATCGGACATCTCGTTCGAGCGCAGCGGCAGGTCGTAATACGATTCCTCGCCCGCATTGAGCGGCCGCGCCTCGAGGTAGTGGCTGCGTTCGCCGAGCACGCCGTGGTCGCCGGTCGCGCGCACGTAGCGCGCGACCGCGAGCGGCAGCCAGAGGTAGTCGTCCGAACACATCGTCCTGACGCCGCGGCCGCCGGGCGGATGCCACCAGTGCTGCACGTCGCCTTCGCGGAACTGGCGCTGCGCGGCGAGCAGGATTTGCTCGCGCAGCAGTGTGGGATCGGCGTGGACGAGCGCCATCGCGTCCTGCAACTGGTCTCGGAAGCCGAACGCGCCGCCGGACTGGTGGAAGCCGCTGCGCGCCCACAAGCGGCAGGCGATCGTCTGGTAAGGAAGCCAATTCGCGAGCAGGTTGAGGCTGGGGTCGGGCGTGGTGACGACGACGTTGCCGAGCAGGCGCTGCCAGAGCGCGGCGACGCCCTCGAACGAGGCGCGCGCAGAACCGGAACGGCGCAGGCGCGCGACCGTCTCTTCCGCTTCCTCGGCACTGCGCGCCGCGCCGAGGCGGAAAATCACTTCGCACGCTTCGCCGTCGGCCAGTTCGAGCGGCACCTGGATCGCCGCGCACGGATCGAGGCCGGCGCCGACCCGGCCGGACAGATTCGCGCGCCGCATCGCCGCGGGCGAGTCGAGGCTGCCGTTGCGGCCGATGAATTCGCTGCGGTCGCAGGTCACCGTGCGCTGCGCGTGTTCGGCGTCGAAGAAGGCGATGTGGTCGGCGAATTCCGCGTTCCAGGTGTTGCGCGCGAGCAGCGCGCCGCTGCCGTCGAGCCAGCTCGTCACGTGCTGCGCGGTGCGCGCGGGCAGGTCGCCGAGCACCCATTCGACATAGCCGGTGACCGACAGCCTGCGCGCGCGGCCGGAATCGTTGCGCAGGCGCAGGACGAAAAATTTCACCGCGGCCTCGGCGTCCACGTGCATGCGCAGCTCGCTGGCAATGCCGTCCTCGACGTGCTCGAACTGGGTGTAGCCGAAGCCGTGGCGGACCAGGTAGCGGCCGCGGCCGCCGGCCGGCAGCGGCGTCGACGACCAGAACGCGCCGGTTTCCTCGTCGCGCAGGTAGAACGCCTCGCCGCTCGCGTCGGCGACCGCATCGTTCGACCACGGCGTGAGCCGGTACTCGTGCGCGTTGTCGAAGAACGTGTAGCCGCCGCCCGACTCGGTGACGACGCTGCCGAACTGCGGATTGGCGAGCACGTTCGCCCACGGCAGCGGCGTGCGCCGCGCCGCGTCGCACACGACCACGTACTCGCGCCCGTCGCGCGCGAAGCCGCCGTGGCCGTTGAACATCGCGAGTTTCGGTATCGATACCTGACGTGCGTCGGTGCCGGTGTTGCGCCGCGTCGCGGCGAATTTCGGCACCGCGATTTCGTTCGCCGCGGCTTTCGCTTCCTTGAGCTGTTCGGCGAAACCGCCCGCGCGATCGGACAGCACGACGCGCGCGACCGCGAGCAGCTGCACGCGATCCTCGTGCGGGATCTGCGCGCTCGAACGGATGAACACGCCGCCGCCGGGCCGGTCGATCGCCGTGCCCTCGCCCGCCGCCGTCACCGCGGAGTAGATCGCATCGTTGACTTCCTGCCGGTAGCCGCCGCGCTCCTCGTTGAGCACGACGAGATCGAAGCGCAGTCCCTTGGTGGCGCAGTAGCGTTGCGCGGCCACGGCCGCGCGCACGAGCGCGAGCGTGTCGACGTCCTCGGCCAGCACGAGCGCGATCGGCAGGTCGCCCGAGATGCCGTGCGCCCACAGGCCGCTCTGGCTGAGGCGGTTGTTCGCGACCACTTCGGCCGACGCGCGACGCGCGGGATCGGCGTAGAGCATCGCCGAGGCCAGGCGCGAGTAGAGCTGGGCCTCGCTTTCGCTGACGTTGATCTGGCCGAGCGCCATGCGGTTGTGCGTCGTCGCGATCGCGAGCGCGCGGTCGGCGAACGCACGGTCACGGTACTTGTCGGCGAGCGCCAGCACGGCCTCGCGGCTGCCGCCGGCGCCGGTGACGAGATCGATGACGACGCTGCCCTCGGCCGGCACGCTGACGCGCTGGCGGATCGCGACGATCGGATCGAGCACGTCGCCGGCCGTGTTCGACAGCGCGCCGGCGCGGCGCAACGCCGCGGCGGCATGCGCGCCGTTGCCGCGGCCGAGGAAGCGCATGCGGTCGGTCTCGAACGAAGTCTCCGCCGGCGCATTCGCCCGCCCGCTCTCCTCGCGGACGCAGAACAAGTGCATGAGCCAGGGCTGCATGTCGCTCGCCAGGCGCGGGCGGCGCGTGGCGAGGATGGCCGGATGCGCGCGCAGGATCTCGGTCTGCACGAAGAGGTTGTTGAACGCCGGATGCAGCGCGTCGGCCGCGCCGGCGTTGAGCACGACCTCGGCGTAGCTGGTCAACTCGAGGACGCGCGCGCCGCGCGCGCGGTTGGTCAGGCGCAGGCGGCGCAGTTCGATGTCGTCCTCGGGCGAAACCACGACCTGCACGCGCGCTTCGAGCTTGTCGAGCGTCAGGCGCTGCTCGATGCGCGCATCGTCGAACACGATTTCGCAGGCCTCGGCGCGGTCCGCGGCGACGGCCGCGCAGGTGCTCCAGACCTTGCCGCCGTCGACGTCGCGGATATGGACGAACGTGCCCCAGGCGTCGCGAGTCGGGTCCTCCCGCCAGCGCGTGAGGTCGAGGCCGCGCCAGCGGCTGTAGCCCGCGCCGCTCTGCGTCAGCATCAGATGGTAATTGCCGTTGCTCAGCAACTGCACCGCCGGCCGCGGCGTGTCGGCCTGGATGTAGCGGCGCTGCGGCGTCGGCGCGGCCTCCTCCTCGACGCGCGCATCGAGCGCCGGCGGCGCCGCGGGAGCGAGGGGAACGTCGCGCGGCACGCGCTCCTGCAGCAGCAGCAGCGCGGCGGCAAGTTCGGCGTCCGCGGCGAAGCGGCGCTGCATCGGCGCGCCGTTGAGACATTCGCCGAACGCCACGAGGCTCATGCCCTGATGGTGCGCCATGTACTCGCGCACGACGCCGACCCTCTCGTCTTCGGGCAGATGCGCCGGCGTGAAATCGATCGCCTCGTAGTAGCCGTACTGCGTCCACCAGCCGTGCGCGGCGATCTCGGCGAGATTGCGCGCGGCCTCGTTCGGTGCGACGAGGATCGCAAGCGCGCTCGCGTAAGGCGCGATCACGCGGTTCTGGGTCGAACCGCGTTCGAGGCCGAGGCCCGGCGCGCCGAACGCGCGGTAGTGGTAGTTCTGCCCGGCGTCGGTGAGGAAATAGCCCGACTCGGAGATGCCCCACGGCAGACCGTGCTCGCGGCCCCAGGCGATCTGGCGCGCGACCGCGACGCGCGCCGACTCGGCGAGCAGGCTGCCCGGCCATGCCGGCATGACGAGCTGCGGCATCAGGTATTCGAACATCGAGCCGCTCCACGACAGCAGCACCTGGCCTTCGTCGACCTGGGTCTGCACGCGGCCGAGCGCGAACCAGCCGTCCTGCGGAATCTGCCCCTGGGCGACGGCGAGATAGACGGCCAGACGCGCCTCCGAGGCGAGCAGGTCGTAGTAGCCCGCGTCGCGGCGCCCCTCGGAAACGTTGTAGCCGATCGCGAACTGCTCGCGTGCCGGATCGTAGAGAAAATTCCACTCCACGCGCGCGAGATCGGCGCACAGCGCGCCGAGCGCTTCGATCTCCTGCACGCAGGTGCGGGCGAGTTCGCCGACGGCGGCCGAGATCGATTTCGACTCGGCGAGCGCGGTGAGATTCGGCATCGGCGATTCGGTATGGATCGCGCCGGCATCGTGCGCGACCGCGGCGGGAATCGACACGTCGCCGACGAAGTCCTCGACGTCGGCCACGCACATCGCCGCCTGGCGAAGCAATTTCTCGCTCCATTCGCGCTCGAGCGGTTCGCCGTCCGCAAGCGCGGCGCGCAGCGCCTGCGCGCGCAGGAACAGTTCGCGCAGCGCGGCGCGGGTCGGCGCGATCGGCAACGCCGGCGGCAGGCGTCGCGCGGCGGCGAGCGCCTCGGCGAACGGCTGCCAGAGATCGTGCGCGTCGCGCGCGCTTAGCGCACGCAGCACGGCGAACGTGTCGGCCAGCCCCGCGAACGCCTGTGCGCCGACGATCGGCGCGGCAAGGCATTCGAACAGGCCCTGGCGCAGGGTCAGCACGTGGCCGACGAAATTGCCGCTGTCGACCGTCGAGACGTACATCGGCTGCAGCGGCCGCAGCGTTTCGGTGTCGTACCAGTTGTAGAGGTGGCCGCGGTAGCGTTCGAGCTTGTGCAGCGTGTCGAGCGTGCGCCGCGTCGCCGCGAGCAGGGCACGCAGCGAGACGTAGCCGAGATCGTGCGCGGCGAGGTTGGCGAGCAGGCCCATGCCGATGTTCGTCGACGAGGTGCGGTGCATGATCTTGACCGACGGATATTCCTGGAAGTGATCCGGCGGCAGCCAGTTGTCGTCGGCACCGACGAACTGCTCGAACCACGCCCAGGTGCGGCGAGCGGCCTGGCGCACGAACGGCGTCTGCTGCGCATCGAGCGCATCCGCCTCGTGCGCGGGCACGCGCGCCAGCCACGCGATCAGCGCCGGCGCGAAAAACCAGGCGGCGAGCCACGGCGCGGCGAGCGCGAACAAGTCCGCGCGCAGCAGGAGCAGCGCCGCCGCGACGGCCAGCGCCGCCAGCGGCGCGGTCTTGAACTGCCGCCACGCCGCCGCGGCCGAGTCGCCGCGCGCGTGCTCGGCGACGACGCTCGACGCGACCCATTGCAGCAGGTGCCGCTTCGACACGTGCACGCGCCAGCCGGTGCGCGCGATCATGCTCGCGTTCTGCATCGCCTCGTAAGGCAGGCAGACCAGGCGGAACGCGGCGCGCGCGGCGGCCGCGCCGGCGCCGCGCAGCACGCCGCCGAGATGGCGGACGATGCCGCCGGACGGCGCACCCCACGACGCGATCGCCGCGTCGACCGCGACCGGCAGCAGCACCGCGACGAGCACGAGCGCAGTCCAGCGCAAGGGCTGCGGCAGCACGAACCAGGCGAGCAACAGCAGAACGAACAACGCCGGCGACAGCACGCTGCGGCGCAGGTTGTCGAAGATTTTCCAGCGCGACAGCCACGACAGCGGATTGCGCTCGCGCCGGCCCGCCGCCATCGGCACCGAGGGGAACAGCCACGCCGCGATCTGCCAGTCGCCGCGGATCCAGCGCGCGCGGCGCTGCGCGTCGACGCGGTAGCTCTGCGGATATTCCTCGTACAGCTCGATGTCCGCGGTCAGCCCGGCGCGCGCGTAGCAGCCTTCGAGCAGATCGTGCGAAAGAATGCGGTTGTCCGGAAAGCGACCGACCGGATCCGGACCGTCCGCCGCGGCGTTGCCGAGCACGCGCTCGAACGCGTCGACGTCGTAGATGCCCTTGCCGATGAACGAGCCTTCGCCGAACAGGTCCTGATACAGATCCGAGACGGCTTGCGTGTACGGATCGAGCCCGGCGTCGCCGCCGAACAGCGCCGCGTAGCGCGTGCTGCCCGAGGGCGGCAGCAGGTTGCCGACGCGCGGTTGCAGGATCGTGTAGCCCGATTCGACGCTGCGCCCGTCCGCGCGCAGGCGCGGGCGGTTGAGCGGATGCGCCATCGTTTCGACGAGCCGGCGCGCGGCATCGCTCGGCAGGCGCGTGTCGACGTCGAGCGTGATCACGTAGCGCACGCCGGCTAGCGCAGCGCAAGCTGCCCTCACCCCACCATCGGCTCCGCCGATGGCCCCCCCCTCTCCCGCTGCGCGGGCGAGGGACATCGGTCGTCCGCCTTCGGCAGCCGATATGTATGAGAAGGCCGCCGCGTCGCCGCTGCGCAACAGCGTGTTGAGGTCGGCGAGCTTGCCGCGCTTGCGCTCGCGGCCCATCCAGCGCCGTTCGCGGTCGTTCCAGACGCGCGGGCGTTGCAGCAGCACGAAGCGCGCTTTCGGATGCCGTCGGTTGAGCGCCTGGATCGCTTCGGCCGCGGCGTCGAGGATCGCCGCGTCGCGCGGCAGCTCCGCCTCGTCCGCATCGGGAAAGTCGCTGAGCAGGGCGAACACGAGGCCGTCGTCGCGATTGGCCAGATAGCGCAGTTCGAGCTGGTCGGCGAGCGTGCGCGCTTCCTCGACGCTGCCGAACAGGCACGGCACGACGACGAGCGTGCGCGCATCGCGCGGAATGCCGTTGCGGAAGTCCATGCGCGGCAGCGGGCGTGGGCCAACGAGGGCGAGGGCGAGGCGGTCGACGAGCCAGACCACGGGATGGCTGATCGCGACCGCGCCGCAGAACGTCGCGAGCGCGCTCAGCCAGAGCGGCAGAGGCGACGTCCACAGCGGACGCAGCGCGGGCACGGCGGCGGCGAGACCGACGGCGACGATGACGAGGACATAGACGCCGAACGGCAGGCCGCCGCTGCGCCACACGTCGAGCGTGGCCGCGAACACGCCCGCGCCGCAGCGGCGCAGCAGCGGGCCGCGGCCGGGGCCGACGAGGTGATGGCCGACGTGCGCGGCCGGCGCCGGATCCGCCGTCGGCGCGTGCTCGGCGGCCGCGCGCGCGAGTTCGAGCGCGGTCTGCGCCACGTTGAGCTCGCCGAGTCCGCCGCGGCGCGCGGCGTGTTCGACCGCATGGCGATAGGCGTCGCGCGTGGCGAAGTCCATGCGCGCGTAAACGCCGGCCGGATCCTTCGCGAGCACGCGGTCGACCGCGCTCGTCGTCTCGACGAATTCGTGCCAGTCGAGCGCGTCGAGCAGGCGCAGGCTCGCGATCGAATTGTCGATCGTGACGCGATCGAGTGCGCGTTCGTGATGCGAGGTCTGCACGAGCTGCGCGATCGACAGGCCGGTCTCGGCCAGGCGCTGTTCGATCCACGACAACGGCAGGTTGAGCGCGGGGCCCGCGCCATGCAGGCGCCGCGACATCTCGGCGACGAAGGCTTGGGTCAGCGGCGGTTCCGCGCGCGCCATGTCGGCGACGACGAGGATCAAGCTTTTCGGATCGCGCCGCGCCGTTTCGAGCATGAGCCGCGCCCAGTGCGCGGCGAGGCGGCTGTGCGCGAGGCCGCGCCGCACGCGCGCGGCGGCGCGGCCGAGGTTCTCGATCAACGCGGCGCGCAGCATGATCGGGATCGCCCACAGCTCGCCGAGGCTGAGCGGCGCACGCTCCTGGTAGGCGCGCACGAAGCGCGCGAGCGCATCCTGATCGACGCGGCCGTCGCCGTGCGAGATCGCGTCGAGCGCGAGATCGTACACGCGCGGCATGTCCGCGCTCGCGCCGCGCGTGAGCACGGGCAGCTCCGCGCTGTAGCCGCGCGGCAGGTGCGCGCGCGCCTTGCGCACCTGTTCGTGGATCACGTAAAGATTGTCGAGCAGCCATTCGCCGGCCGGCGTGATACGGTGCTTGTCCGCGCTCGCCGCGGCGAGCGCGCGGCAGGTGTCGTCGATCAGCGTCTCGTTGTAGCGCAGGCGTTCGAGCAATTGCGTGTCGCCGCGGCGTCCGCGCCGCCATTCGTGCTCGCCGGCGAGTTCGTGGCCGCGCTCGGCCATCTGTTCCGAGGTCAGCAGCTCCGCGCGCAGTGGCGCTTCGCTGAGCCGCGCCCGCACCCGGCGTTTGCTTTCCTTGCGCGGTGCCAATGCCGGGCGCAGCGGTAGGCCGAGCCGCTTCATCGCGGGCAGGATCAAACGGCCAAACTTCCTTTTTCCGCTCCTCGAGTCCACGCCAGTCCCTCGCGGTTGCGGCAGACATGCGCAAGCGCGAGCCCGCCTTGCTCATCCCCCCGCATGAGTGTGAAAAGTCCAGGTCGCGACGCGCAAAGTGAGAAACGCACGCGCCCCTTCCGGACATGCGTGCCCGCAGAACCTGTATGAGGTTCCGGTATAGCCGAGCGAACGAAAAGAAAACGTAAAAGCGCGGCGAGGATCGCCGTATTACTGCGAACCGCGTTCAGTGAAAAATCACTTTACGGCCGCGCGATACATCTGCCCCATGATGCAACGATATACGGCCATCGGCGGCAGCCCGACTTCCGCACGCCGCTGATCGAGATGCTCGGGGTCTTCGACGGGCTGCATCTCCATCGCGCCTCCGTTCGTGCCGCGGAATTGCGAGCCGTATCGCTGCGGTTTTTTCTGCGCCACCAGCACGCGATCGGTCAACAGTGCAAATGATTCCCGGTCGACTTCGTCGCGCCTTACCCACGACGTCATGATGTCAAGCACGAACTGCTGGAATTCCGGATGCGCGTCCTGGTGCTGCACGAGAAGAAACGCCGCACCCGCGCCATCGCGTCCGACCATGGTATCCGTGGGGAAGCCGTACTCGTCGATCACGCCTTTGATGCGGCGATAACTCGATTCGTCCACCGCCCGCATTCTGCTCGCGAGGCGCTTGAATTTTGCCGGATCGGAGGCGGCTGCGGACACCATCTCGTTGCGCACGTCCTGATCGGGCTTTACCCAAGCCAACAACTGCTCACGGAGTTTCGGCAACACCACCGGTTTCCGTTCCGCTTCGCGCTGCTTTTCCAGCATTTCGCGTTTTTGATAGAACTCCACTGCGGCCGGACACGCCTTCAAGACAGGATCGTCATCCGTATCCGAAGCGCGAGCATTTCGCATGACTGCAACCGCACACAGACAACCCGCGGCAAACAGAACCGGCATCCATCGGCCCGAACTCGTTGGATTTCCCCGCGGGCGGGAATTTGCAAGCGTCACGGAATGCGGATGCAAAGCAGGAGTTCCGCCGGCCATGGAATCGGAATCCCGCCTTGTTATTCGACTCGGCAAAACGCTGCCTTGAGATAGCGCGACTCCGGCACGTGCGCCTGCCACGGATGATCCGGGCCCGCGCCCGACACCTTGATCACCTGCACCGTGCGGTTCGCGTAGAACGCCGCGCGGCGCAGCATGTCGAGGAACTGTTCCTCGCCGACCAGGCCCGTGCACGAGCAGGTGAGAAAGATGCCGCCCGGCTTGACCGCGCCGAGCGCGAGCTTGTTCATGTCGAGGTATTTCTTCAGCGCCGGGATCACCTGCTCGCGGTCGCGCGTCATCTTCGCCGGATCGAGAATGACGACGTCGAACTTCTTCTGCGGATTGCTCGCCGTGTCGCGCAGCCAGGCGAAGACGTCGGCCTGGGTGAATTTCACCTTCGCCTTGTTCAGGCGCGCATTCTGCTCGGCGATGCCGAGGATGTCCTCGTCGAGATCGATGCCGACGACTTCCTCGGCGCCGCCGCGCGCCTTGGCGTAGATGCCGAAGCCGCCCGAGTTGCAGCACAGGTCGAGCACGCGCTTGCCCGCGCAGAACTCGGACAGGAACAGGCGGTTGTCGCGCTGGTCGGCGAAGAAACCGGTCTTGTGCTTGCTGCCCGGCGCGGCATGGAACTGCACGCCGTGCTCGTGAATGATCGTCGGCTTCGGCGCCGGCGGCGCGGCCCAGTCGAAGCTTTCCTGCTTCTGCACGTGCTCTTCGGCGAAGGCGTAGATCTCCGCCTCCGGAAAGTGCTGCAGCAGCACGCGCTTGATCAGATCGCGCTGCTTGAACATGCCGGCGGAGAAATATTCGACGACGAGCGTGTTGGCGAAGCGATCGACGACGAGGCCCGAGAGTCCGTCGCCTTCGGAATGGACGACCCGGTATGCGTCCGTCGCCGCATCGAGCTTGAGCACCTCGCGGCGCAGCGCGACCGCATCCGAGATCTTGCGCGCGAAGAAATGCTCGTCGACGGCCTCGTCGGGATCGGCCGTGAGCACGCGCAGCGCGATGCGCGAATGGCCGTTGTAGAAACCGCGCCCGGCGAACACGCCGTCGCGATCGACGACGTCGACCACGGTGCCGGGCTTCGGTTTCGGCTCGGGCTTCTCGACCATCTTCTGGAAAATCCACGGATGGTTGGAGCGGCGCTCGATCTTGAGATGGACGACCGGATTGGCGTTGTGCGGGGAATTCATCGCGACATGATACGGCATGCGTCAGGTTCGACGGCGCCTGCGGTCGCGCCGCCCTCCACCCTACCAGCGTCCGCATCGTCCGCTTCGGCGGGTCGCAACGACAGGCGGCCAGGCTGACACGTCGCGCCGTCTTGTGTGCGCCGCCGGCGTCCCCATGATTCGAGCATGGACATCGCTCCCGTCACCACCGAAGCCAGCGCCGCGACCGTGCGCAACGACCGCGCGCGCGTGCGCTACGCCGTGCTCGGCGCGCTCGCGCTCGTCGCCGGCATCTGGGCCGTATGGCTCGCCGCGTTCGCGCTCGGCTGGGACATGGACGCGCTCGGCATCCGCCCGCGCGATCCGCATGCGCTGATCGGCATCCTTACCGCGCCGTTCGTGCACGCCTCGTTCGAGCACCTGATGTCGAACACGCTGCCGCTGGGGCTGCTTTCCGCGTTCCTGCTCTACGCCTACCCGCGCGCGGCGCGCTACGCGCTGCCGCTGATCTGGATCGCCTCGGGGCTCGGCGTGTGGTTGTGGGCACGGCCGTCGCTGCACGTCGGCATCAGCGGCGTGGTGCACGGGCTGATGTTCTTCCTGTTCCTCATCGGCCTGTTCCGCCGCGACCGTCTCGGCGTCTCGATCGCGCTGGCCGTGTTCTTCCTCTACGGCGGCATGGCGATGACCGTGCTGCCGCGCGAGGAGAACGTCTCGTTCGAATACCACCTGGCCGGAGCGGTCGCCGGCGTGATCGCCGCGATCGCGTTCTACCGGCTCGACCCGCTGCCGCCGCGCAAGCGCTACAGCTGGGACGACGACGACGAAAGCCTCGCGCCGTTCGACGACGAACTGGAACCGCCCGCGCCGCGCGACGTGCCCGTGCTCTGGCGCGGTCCGCGCCCGCGCCCGACCGGCGGCGACAACGTGGTCGCGTTTCCGCAGGCGCGTCCGTCGCCGCACGAGTGAAGCCGGCGGCTGGCGCGCACGGCGCGCGGCAGCCGCCGATGAGCCTCACATGCCGATCGCGGTCTCCGCCTTCACGTACGGCAAGCCGTGCGCCTGCGCGACCGGTTCGCAGGTCACCTGGCCCTCGAACACGTTGAGGCCGTTGCGCAGGTGCACGTCCTGCGCCAGCGCTTTCTTCCAGCCGTTGTTGGCCAGCGACAGCGCGAACGGCAGGGTGACGTTGTTGAGCGCGAACGTCGAGGTGCGCGCGACCGCGCCCGGCATGTTCGCCACGCAGTAGTGCACGACGCCGTCGACGACGTAGGTCGGATCGGCGTGCGTCGTCGCGTGCGAGGTTTCCACGCAGCCGCCCTGGTCGATGGCGACGTCGACGATGACCGAGCCCGGCTTCATCGTGCGCACCATGTCGCGCGTCACCAGCTTCGGCGCGGCGGCGCCGGGAACGAGCACGGTGCCGATCAGCAGGTCGGCGCGGCGCACGAGTTCCTCGATCGCCGAGCGCGTGGAGAACACGGTCGAGATCGAAGTGCCGAACTGGCTGGCAATGCGCTTGAGCGCGTCGGCGGAACGGTCGACCACGGTGACCTTGGCGCCCATGCCGACCGCGATCGTCGCCGCATGCGTGCCCGACACGCCGCCGCCGAGGATGACGACTTCGGCCGCCGCCACGCCGGGCACGCCGCCGAGCAGCACGCCGCGGCCGCCCTGCGCCTTCTCGAGCGAATGCGCGCCGACCTGCGGCGCGAGGCGGCCCGCGACTTCCGACATCGGCGTCAGCAGCGGCAGCGAGCCGTTCGCCGCGGTCACGGTTTCGTAGGCGATGCAGATCGCGCCCGAGGCGATCAGGTCGCGCGTCTGCGCTTCGTCGGGCGCGAGATGCAGGTAGGTGAAGAGAATCTGACCGCGGCGCAGCTTCTTGCGCTCCTCGGCGAGCGGCTCCTTCACCTTGACGATCATTTCGGCGTCGGCGAAGACCTTGTCGGCGCCGTCGACGATAGTCGCACCCGCGGCGACGTAATCGGCATCGGACAGGCCCGCGCCGACGCCGGCACCGGCCTGCACCAGTACCTGATGGCCGTGGTGCACGAGCTCCTGCACGGACGAGGGCACGAGGCCGACGCGGTATTCGTGATTCTTGATTTCCTTGGGTACACCGATACGCATTGCCTGAACCCTCCCATGAGTCCGCCGCCGGTGATTTCCGGCGTGCCGTGGCACGCAGTATGATCGAAGCATTGCGCACGTTTTCGCCAAATTCATTGGCACTTGGCATTTAATGTCGCATTATTGGCCGTGATTAGAATATTTATTGGAATGAAATTCCAATGATCGTTCCGCCGCTCGACGAACGCGACCGCGCCATCCTGCGCCTGCTGCAGCAGGACGGGCGCCTGAGCAACCTCGAACTGGCCCAACAGATCAATCTCTCGCCCTCGGCCTGCCTGCGCCGGGTCAAGCTGCTCGAGGAACGCGGCCTCATCGCGCGCTACGTCATGCTGCTCGACGAAAAGGCCGCGGGCCTGCCCGGCACCGCCTTCGTGCTCGTCACGCTCGATCAGCAGGGACGCGCCGCGCTCGACGCGTTCGAGGCCGCGATCCACGAACATCCCGAAGTCTCCGAGTGCTGTCTGCTCGCCGGCACGGCCGACTACATGGTGCGCGTCGTCTACGCCGACTCGGCCGACTTCGAGCGCATCCATACCGAAATCCTGACCCAGCTGCCCGGCGTCGTGCGCGTGCAGTCGACGCTGGCCCTGCGCACGGTGAAGAGGACGACGGCGCTGCCGGTATGACGAACCGAATCAGCGCGCGGCGATCGCGTCGGCCAGTCCCGACCAGCGCTGCGTGCTGCGCGCGAGCGCCCGTGCGAGCACTTCTCCGCTGGTCCACAATTCCACTTTTTTGCGCGCACGCGTGACCGCGGTATAGACGAGTTCGCGCGTGAGCACGCGCGCGTCGCGGTCGGGCAGAACGACGACGACTTCGTCGAACTCGGAGCCCTGCGCCTTGTGCACGGTCAGCGCCCAGGCCGCCTCGACCGCGCCGAGCACGAGCGGCGGCAGCGCGCGCAGTCCGCCGTCGGCGTTGCGGAACCAGACCTCGAGCGCGCCGCCGGCACCGCTGCGCAGCGCGATGCCGATATCGCCGTTGAACAGGCCGAGACGATAGTCGTTGCCGCCGACGATGACGAGGCGGCCCGCGTACCAGCCGTGCGCGTCGGCGCCGGCGCCGCGGCGGCGCAACTCGTGCTCGATCGCGGCATTGATCGCAACGCTGCCGAACGGACCTTCGCGCAGCGCGCAGAGCACGCGGAAACGGTCGGCGACGGCGAAGGCCGCGGCCGCGTCCTGCGCCTGCGCCAACTCCGCGTAGCGCGGCGCGAAGTCGCGCACGATGCGCTGCGGCAACGCCGCGGACGGGACGGACACGGCGCGCGCCTCTGCGGCGGATTCGCCGAGCACCGCTTGCGCCATGGTCGCATCGCCCGCGCGCAGCGCCTGCGCAAGGCGGCCGATTGCGCTCCGCGCGCCGAAGCGATGGTTGCCGCGCAGTTCGACATAAGCATCGGCGAGTACGGGCACGCCGTCTTCGTAGGGGCGCGATTCATCGCGCCCGGCGCTTTCCGCGGACGCAACAGCGGGCGCGATGAATCGCGCCCCTACGTCGACTTTGTCCAGAAGTATATTTTGCAGCCATTGCGCCAGCGCGGGCGAATAGCCGCCGGCGGCGGCCGCCGCATGGCTGAGCGCGCCGAACACGCGGCCGGCCTCGACCGAGGCGAGCTGGTCGCGGTCGCCGAGCAGGATCAACCGCGCCGGCGGCGCCAGCGCTTCGCACAGGCGCGCGGCGAGCGCGAGGTCGAGCATCGAGGCCTCGTCGATCACGACGAGGTCGAACGGCAGCGGATTGGCGCGGTCGAAGCGCGCGCGGCCGTCGCGCGGCGACAAGCCGAGCAGGCGGTGGACGGTGACCGCCGCGCGCGGAATCGCGTCGTCGGCGTCCTCGCCGCTGCGCGTGCGCAGGGTTTCGCCGAGCCGCGCCGCGGCCTTGCCGGTCGGCGCGGCGAGCGCGATGCGCGGCGCCGGCAGCCCGCCGCTTCGTGCCCATTCGACGACGAGCGCGAGCAGGCGCAGCACGGTCGTGGTCTTGCCGCTGCCGGGGCCGCCGCTGACGATGGCGAGGCGCGAGCGCAGCGCGAGCAGCACGGCGCGGCGCTGGTCGGGGTCCGCGCGGCGCCCGTCGCGTTCGTCGCCGGCGAACTGCCGCGCCAGCGCCTCGCGCAGCGCGACGGGATCGGTGCGGGCCAGCGCGTCGGCCAGACTCGAATCCGCCAGCCGCGAGGCGAGAGACTGCGCGACGGTATTCTCGTAAACGAAATAGCGGCGCAGGTAGATGCGCTCGTGCGCATCGAACACGAGCGCGGCGGGCGTGGCGGCATCGCGCGCGACCCAGGGCGACGCGAGCAACGCGGCGCGCACGGTTTGCGGGGATGGCAATTCCTCCGCCACGCGCGCATCGGCAGCCTCGGCCAGTTCGGCGACGAAGCCGGGCAGCGCCGCCAGCGGCAGGCAGCCGTGACCGTGCGCGAGCGCCGCGCTCGCGAGCGCGGCGGCGAGGCCGACGGCATCGCCGTGCCGCGCGGATTTTTGCGCGAGCAGGCGCCCGAGCGCGGCGTCGGTCGTACGCAGGATGCCAGAAGCTTCGAGCCGGTCGATCTGTGCCGTCATGCCGCTGCTCCGCGCGCGGGTCCAAGCATCGCGTCGAGCGCCTCGATCAGCGCGGCCGGCGGCTTGTCGGCGTGCACGCCGTCGACACCGCGCGCATCGAGGCCGCGCACGAACAGATACAGCGCACCGCCGACGTCGCGCGCGTAGTCGTAGCGCGGATCGCGCGACTTGAGCCAGCGATGCAGCGCGGTCAGGTAGATCAGGTACTGCAGGTCGTATTCGCCGACGCGCACGGCCGCGGCGAGCGCCGCGGGCGCGTAGGGGTTCGTTTCGTCGGGTGCGCCCGGCGCCGGCGCGCCGAGGAAATTCGTCTTGTAGTCGATCACCCACCAGCGCCCTTCGTGCAGCACGACCAGATCGAGCACGCCGGTCATCAGGCCTTCGATGCGCGCAAGATCGAAGCGCCTGCGCTCGCGCACGTAGCCGTGGGCGTGCAGCAGCGCGAGCCAGCGCGCCGTGTCGACCTGGCCCAGGGAAAAATGGAACGGCATTTCGGCGCGATACGAGGCGGGCGCGAGATCGGCGAGGCGGGCGCCGCGACCGGCGTCGATCGGCAACGGCGCGTTGAGCGTGCGCGCGACGAGATCGGCGAGCACGGCGTTCGCGACCGGCGCCTCGGCGGCGAGCGCGTGGCGGCGCACGATGCGTTCGACCAGCGCGTCCTGGCCCGGCGGTGCGCCGCGGCCGCGCCAGTCGCGCCATGCGCCAAAGTCGGCGACTTCGATCAGTTCGTGGAAGGCCGTGCCGAAGCGCGCGCCGCGCAGCGCGGACGACGGAGTCGCCGGCGCGGCACCGGCCGCGACGACGGCGGCCGACGGCGCAGCCTCGTCGTCGCGATCGGCGCGCACCTCGTCACGCGCGCCGGAAGCGAGCTGCGAATAGCTGACGATGCGCCAATCGTCGCGCACGGCGTGGGGCATCGTGCGCGCAGCGCCGCGCCTGTCGGCGGCATCCGCCGCGGCATGACGCGTCGTCGCCTGCGCCGGCAGCGGTGCGACGCCGATCGCGCCACCACCCACCGCGCGCAGCACGCTCAGGCACTGCGCAAGCCACACGGAGACCGCATCGCCATCGTCGCCGGTTTTCTTCGCGGCCTTCGCTGCATCGAGGCCGAACAGATGCAGCAGCGCCGACGGCTCGCCGCTGCCGACCGGATCGGCGGCGACGAAAGCCGCGCAGCAGGCGCGCGTCAGCGCGACATAGAGGATGCGAAGGCGCTCGGCGAGATCCTCGCGCATGGCCGCAGCGCGCGCCGCGGTCGCCTCGGACGTCTCGTTCGCGGCCTTGTCGAACGCGATCCAGGTGGCCGCGGCGCCGTCGTCCTCGCGATAGCGGTATTCGCGCGGATAGTGGTTGCTCGCGCTGCGGCTGAGGCCGGCGAACGGCAGGAACACGACCGGGAACTGCAGGCCCTTGCTTTTGTGGAAAGTATAGATTTTCACCCGGCCCGCATCGGACTCGAGGCGCAGTTGTTCATCCTCGTTGTCGTGGTCGGCATGCGCGATGCGCGATGCGAGCCAGTCGACCAGGCCGCGCAGGCCGACGCAGTCGCCCGCGGCGACCTGCGCCAGCTCCGCGAGCTGCAGCCAGTTGGTCATGCGCCGTTCGCCCTGCGGCGCGCGCAGCAGCGCGGCGGCGTGTTTTTCGAACACGAGCGCGAGCATCGCCGCGACCCCGCGCGCGGACCAGACGCGGCGCCACTCGGCGAAGATGTCGAGCTGCGCACTCCAACGCACCGGCTCGGCGGCGTAGCGCGCGAAATCTGCCGCGGTCGCAGCGAACAGTCGCAGCGTCAACACGCCGCGCAGGCGCGCTTCGTCGAAGTCGGCGAGCGCGTCGATCAGGGCGTGCAGCTCGATCGCTTCCTCGCTGGCGAATACGCTGCGGCGCGTGACGCTGGCGCTGGCAATTCCACGCGCGGACAGGGCTCTCTGGATTTCCAGCGCCTCGTCGTGTAGGGCGACCAGCACGGCGATGTCGGACGGCATCAGCGCCCGGTGCGATGCGCCGGGCTTCTCGCGCAAACACGTGCGCTCCGGCGCGAGCAAGTCGAAGATCGCCGAGGCGCAGGCCGCGGCGAGCTGCGGCGTCGCCTTCTCCTTGCTGCCGCGAGGCAACGTGCCGTCTTCGTCGCGCCAGAACGTCAGCGGCGTCGCCGGCACGCCGTCGATCAAGAGATCGTCGTCCGCCGCCTTGCCGCCCGGCAGCAGCGGCTGGTAGCCGATGCCGGGCTGCGCGAACGCGCGCTCGCCCGCGCCGGCGTACAGCGCGTTGAGCGCGTGCAGGTAGGCGGGCGCGGAACGGAAATTGCGCGCGAGCGTCTGCACTTCGGCGACGCGGACGCGGGCGCGCAGGTAGGTGTGAACGTCGCCGCCGCGAAAGCCGTAGATCGCCTGCTTCGGATCGCCGATCAGAACGAGATCGCCGCGCTGGCCGTAGATCGCATCGAAGATCGCGAACTGCTGCGCGTCGGTGTCCTGGAATTCGTCGATCAGCGCGACCGGGTGGCGCGCATGCAGGCGCGCGGCGAGCGCCGCGCCGCCGCCGCCCGCGAGCGCGTCGTGCAATTCGCGGATCACGTCGTCGTGCGAGTGGCGCGCGGCCGCGCGCTTGGCTTCGGCGACGCGCATGCGTACGCGTGCGAGCGCATCGTGCAGCAGCGCGGTCGCGCGGTCGCCCGCGTCCGCCGCGGGCAACAGGCGGCGCGCGCCGGGGACCAGCGCGGCGAGCGTCTTCACGAACGCCTCCGGCTTCTTGAACGCGGCCTGCAGCGCGAGGAAGTCGGCCGGGTCGGCGGCGGTCGCCGCGCGGCGCCAACAGTCGGCCGCCGCGGTCTCGATCAGGTCGCGGTCGTTCGCGACGAGGTCGCCCTGCAGCGCGCGCCCGGCGAGAACGCCGAATTCGGCCAGCGCGCGGCGGCAGAAACCGTGGATCGTCGAGATCGGCGCATGATCGATGTCGAGCGCGGCGAGACGCAGGCGGCGCGTCAGCGCATCGCGTGTTTCGCCCGCGAGCGCCGCATCGATGAGCCGCTTCGCCTGCCGCGTTTCGACGGCATCGCCTGCTTCCTCCATCAGCGGCGCGCCGGCATCGAGCAGCGCCGCGCAGGCCGCGAGCCGCGCGCGCAGGCGGCTCTTCAGTTCCTGCGTCGCCGCGTCGGTGAAGGTGACCGCGAGGATGTCGCCTGCCGCGCGGCGCCGCTCGACGACGAGGCGAAGGTACAGCCCGGCCAGGGTGAAGGTCTTGCCCGTGCCGGCGCTGGCCTCGATCAGCTGCAGGCCGCTCAGCGGCATCGTCAGGGCGAGGTCGGGCGCGCTCATTCCGTCTTTCCCGGTTTCGCGCGCGCTTTCGGTGCCTTCGTCTTCGCCTCGTCTGCGCCCGCGGCCGGCGGCTTCAGCGTTGCCAGCAACGGTGCGAACACGCGCTGCGCGCAGTCGGCGAAGTCGCGGCCTTCGCGCGTTGCCGGATCGAACGGAGAAATATCGCGCGCGGCGAGCGCGAATGCCGGATCGATGTCTTCGCCGCGATGGCGCTCGTCGCTCGTGAAGGCGGCTTGCGCCACCTTGAACGCGGCCAGCGTCCATGCGGTGTCGTCATCGTCGCCGCGGCCGCGCTTCGCGCGGCGCTGCGCGTAGGCGTACGAGGATTTCGGGAAGAACGGCAGCGGCGCGTCCCGGCCCCGCGCGTGCAGCAGCGCGAGATCGCGAAGCCAGGCCTGCGCCTGCACGTGCGCGACGCCGCGGGCCTCGCGCACGAGCGGCGTACCGTCCTTCCATTCGAGCACGAAGAGCCGGGCGTCGTCGCGCCGTGTCGCGAGCAGGAGGAAATCGAGCCAGGCCTGCAGCAGGCGATGACCGCCCGCCTCGCCGGGCAGCGCGCGCACGAGTAGGCCGTCGCGATGCGCGGGCAGCAGGCCGTCGAGCGCGAGTTCGCCGAAGTCGAGTTCGAACGGCGCGGGCGGCACGACCGCACGCATGCCGGCGATCTCCTCGCGTTTCGCCGCAAGCGCGGACAGCGGCGCCCGCAGAGCGGAGAACGCGCGTTCTCCGGCCGCGCCCGCAGGCAGCGCCGCGCTGGCGCGCAGCCACTCGAATTGCGCCGCGGGATCGGAATTTTCCTGCGCATCGAACAGGGCATCGAACGCGCGGTATTCGCCGAGGCGGGAAAGGACGAGATCGTCCGCGTCGGCGTGCGCCTGCGGCGCGCGCGCCAGCTCGATGCCGAGCGCGTGCCGGAAATACGCCGCGGCCGGATTGCGCCAGAAGCGCTGCCATTCGCGCCAGTCGAGGCGCAGCGGCCCGGCGTCCGCCACAGGCGTCGGCGCGTCCATGAAGCGCGGCGGTGCAACGTGTGCCGCCGCGCTTGTGCCAAGCCATGCGTCGTCGTAGGTGAACAGCCGCGCATCGTTGCCGTCGAACAGGCGCGGCGAGAACGGCTGCAGCGGATGGTCGACGACGAGGTTTTCTTCATCGACGCCGTACTGCGCGAGGATGCCGAGCAGCTCGGCGACGACCGCGGAGGGTTCCTCGCGCGATCCGTCGCGCGCGTTCTCTCCGACCCAGCTCAAGTGGAATGCGTCGCCCGCGGCCATCAACTGCTGCAGGAACAGGTAGCGGTCTTCGTCGCGGATCGACGGTTCGACGCGGCGCTCGCCGGCGCGGTCGAACGGCGAAGCCCGGTCGCGGCGCGGGAACGCGCTCTCGTTCATGCCGATCAGGCAGATCACGCGGAACGGAACCGCGCGCAGCGGCACCATGCCGCAGACGGTGATGCCGCCGCCGAAGAAGCGGAACGCGCGCTCGGGCTCGGCGAAGCGCGCGGCGAGTTCGTCGCGCAGGCAGCGCCAATCGATCGCGTCGATCACGCCGGCCGATGCGGTTTCGTCGGCGAAATCGGCGAGCGCGCCGCGCAGGCGTTCCAGCGCCTGTGCGGCATCACGATCGTCGCCGGCGTCGAACAACTGCGAGAAAGTATCGTTGTACAGTTCTTGCCATTGTTGCGGCGTATGCCCGTGGCGCTGCGCGCGCAACAGCGCCGCGAGCACATCGACGATGCGCAGCATCGCCCCGAGCACGTTCGCGTTCGTGCCTTCGACCGCAGGATCGGGCGCGATGCCTTCGATCAGGCCGGCCGCGCCGCTCGCGTAGCCGAGCAGCAGGCGTTCGAGGCCGAAGCGCCAGCTGAACTCGGCATAGTCGCCCGCGCCGGTCGCCGCGCGTTGGGCGGCGTCGAGGCCCCAGCGCACGCCGGCCTCGCGCAGCCAGCCGACGAGACGCGTCACCTCGTCCGCATCGAGGCCGAAGCGGCGCTGCAGCGCCGGCAGCGCGAGCCATTCGCCGATTTCGGCGAGTTCCAGGCGCGAGGTCGGCAACGCGACCAGGCGCAGGGCCACGCCGATCAGCGGATGCGTTTCGCGCACGGGGCAGTCGGACAGCGCGAACGGCAGGTAGCGCGCATCGTCGCGCGCGATGCCGCCGAACACCGATTCGATGTGCGGCGCGTAGGCGCCGATCTCGGGCGACATCACGGCGACGTCGCGCGGGGTCAGCGTCGGATCGTGCGCGAACAGGTCGAGCAGGCGGTCGTGCAGCGCCTGCACCTCGCGCAGGCGCGAGTGGCAGCGGTGGAACTGGATCGAGCCGTCGGCGCGGAGCCTGGCGTCGGCCGGCGGCAGACGGTCGAGCACGTCTCGCTGCACGCGCGCGAGCAGCGTGGCGTTGCGCGGTTCGCGCGAACGGTCGTCTTCCGCCTCGGGCTGCACGAGTTCGTACGAGAACAGGCGCTCGACCAGGTCGCGGCCGGCGCGGCCCCAGGCGGCGAGCGCGGGATTCTCGGCGTCGGCGAAGGCGTCGCTGTCGAACGCCTCGCCGTCGCGCAGTTGCTGACGCGCGCTGCGCACGTCGCCCCAGTATTCGCGGCACGGATTGGGCAGGTAGAAACCGACCTCGGCATGCCGCGCGACGGCGCCGTAGAAGCGCAGCAGGTCGGGCGAGATGTTGGCGCAGGCGAACGCGGACAGGCGCGGCGGAAGCCCCGGCGGCACGACCGGCCCGTCGCCGTACTTTCGCAACCACGCGGCGAGCAGCGCGGCGCGGTGCGGCTGCGTCGACGCACGCACGAGCCGGCGCCACAGCTCGGCGCGCCAGTCGCCGCGCTCGGCGCCGCGCTCCCACGCGGCGAGGCGATCGCTGCGGTAGGCGAGATCGCGCTCGTACGCATGCGCGAGCGCATCGGCGAAGCGCAGGCGGGTGCTCTGGTCGCCGTCGCCGAGCGCGGCGGCGAGCGCATCAAAGCCCGGCGCGCGCGCGAGCGGCGCCAGCAGCGCGAAGATGCGCCAGCGCAGGATTTCGCGTTCGTAGCCCGATGCCGGCGCAAGACCGGGATTCGCCGCGCGCAGCAGACGCCACGCGTATTCGGCAGGCGCGGCGAACTCGACGTTGGCGACGATGCCGAGTTTTTCCGCAAGCCGGATCTCGAGCCAGCGGCGCAGGCCGAACTGCGGCACGAGCACGACCTCCGGCGCGAGCGGCGCCGCCGCCGGATGCGGCATGCGCAAGCGCCCGGCGAGCGCGGCGAGCAGCGCGTCCGCATCGTTGCCGTGGACGAGATGGAACCCCATGGCGCGAGCATACGGATTGCGGTCGCAGCGCGCGAGACTTGCGCGCGCGGCCGCGCGTTTTCGTCTCGGCCGCGAGAGAAGTAGTAACATTGGAAACCAATTCGCCCAGAGCGCCGCCATGACCGCCCAGCCTCGCCGCGTCGAACATCTGCAGACCGACAAGGGCAACGTGCCCGTCTACACGACGGCCGTGGTCGAGCAGCCGTGGGCCGGCTACAGCAGCGACGACCACGCCACTTGGGCCGCGCTGTTCGAACGCCAGCGCGAGGTGCTCGTCAGCCGCGCCTGCCGCGAGTTCATCGACAACCAGCAGCGCTTCGGCATGACGCCGCACGCGATCCCGAAGTTCGACGAGTTGAACCGCGTGCTCAAAGCCGGCACGGGCTGGGAGTTGATCGGCGTCGAAGGTTTGCTGCCGGAGCTGACCTTCTTCGACCATCTCGCCAACCGGCGCTTCCCGGTGACGTGGTGGATCCGCCGTCCCGACCAGATCGACTACATCAGCGAACCCGACCTGTTCCACGACCTGTTCGGCCACGTGCCGCTGCTGCTGAATCCGATGTTCGCCGACTACATGCAGGCCTACGGCGCGGGCGGGGTGAAGGCGCACGGGCTCGGTGCCGAGGCGCTCGTCAACCTCACGCGCCTGTACTGGTACACGGTCGAGTTCGGCCTGATCCGGCAGGACGACGGCCTGCGCATCTACGGCTCCGGCATCGTCTCGTCCAAGGGCGAGTCGATCCACTGCCTCGAATCGGCGGCGCCGAACCGCATCGGCTTCGACCTGCATCGCATCATGCGCACGCGCTACCGCATCGACACGTACCAGAAGACGTATTTCGTCATCGACAGCTTCGAACAGCTCATGCGCGCGACCGAACCGGACTTCACGCCGTACTACGCCGAACTCGCCGCGCAACCGTCGATTCCGGCCGGCAGCGTGCTCGAAGGCGACAAGGTCTACCAGCACGGCACGGGCGAAGGCTGGCTTCAGGACGGGGACGTCTGATGGTTGCGGCGAATCCGGCCACGACCGATCTTTCCGATGCGCACCCCGAAGCGCAGGTCTGTGCGCCGCAGTTCCGCGACTACGGCGGCCGCACGGCGTTCCATGGTCCAATCGCGACGGTGAAGGTGTTCGAGGACAACGCGCTCGTGCGCGCGACGCTGGAAACGCCGGGCGCGGGCCGCGTGCTCGTCGTCGACGGCGGCGGCTCGCTGCGCTGCGCGCTGGTCGGCGGCCTGCTCGGCGAACTCGCGGTGAAGAACGGCTGGGCCGGCATCGTCGTCAACGGCTGCGTGCGCGACACGGCCGAACTCGCCGCGCAGGACGTCGGCGTCAAGGCGCTCGCCGCGCATCCGCGCAAGAGCGAGAAGGGCCTGCATTCCGGCGCGGCCGGGCGCATGGTGGAATTCGCCGGCGTGCGCTTCCGCCCGGGTGCGTGGCTGTACGCCGACGCGGACGGCATCGTCGTCGCCGACGCGGCGATCCATCGCTGAAAACCCGTTTTCCAAAAGACGACGGCGCGGGAACCATCCGCGCCGTCGTCCTGTTTCCGCCGTACCGTGCTTACTTCTTGATGAACTCGATGCGGCGGTTCTTCGCCCGGCCTTCCTCAGTCGCGTTGTCGGCGATCGGACGCTCGGCGCCGAAGCCCTCCGTGGTCAGGTTGGCCGCATCGACGCCCTTGCCGGCGAGGTAGTCGCGCACCGCATCGGCACGCTGTTTCGACAGCGGCAGGTTGATCTCGTCGTCGCCGCTCGAATCGGTGTGGCCGTCGATTTCGTACGGGCCGGTCAGGCACGACGCGATCGCATCGAGCAGTTTCTTGCCCGCTTCGTCGATCTCGGCCGAACCGCTGGCGAAATTGATCGTCGCTGCGATCGAGCCGCCGCATTTCACGTCTTCGGCCTTGGCCACGGTCGTCGCGAGCGGCGCGGCGATGACGATCCGATCGATCAGGTTGGTGTCGGCGCCGTACAACTCGCGCGCCGCCTCGAGGCGTGCATCGTGCGCGGCCTGGTCGGGCACGACACCGGCCACGACTACGCCGTCGGAACGGCAGGTCAGGGCGCTGCGGAAACCGTACTTGAGCCAGCCGAACAGACCTTCGGGTTTGGACAGGCAGGCCCATTGCGGCGCGCTCGCGTCGATCGTCAGACGGTCGACCACGTTGCCCGCGCCGTACGCAACGGTCGCCGCGGCGAGAAGGGAGTCGTGCGCCGCCTGGTCGGGCACGATGCCGGCGAGGGTGATCTTGTCGCCCCGCGAGACGAGGTCGAGCCTGCCGGCGGATTTGACCGGTGCGGTCGGCGCGGCCGCTGGCGGCGGCGCCACGGCGACGGTGCGACCGCAGCACGCGCCCGCGTCGGGCCCGCGCCCGACCCACCACAACAGCAGCAGCAAGACGATCAGTATGGCAGCGACGATCCACGTGGCCCGTGAATAGCGCGGCCAGTCGAGATAACCGGACATGTGCGCTCTCCTCGGGTTTCAGCGGTGATGGTTCGGATTGCCGGCTTTTTCGATCGCGGCAAGGTCGTCGTGCAGCTTGCGCAGGTCGCCCCACTTGTTGTCGAGGATCAATTGCGCCTGCTGCGCCCAGGTGGCCGGATTGGCGAGCTTGAAGTGGGGGCCGCCCGCGTCGAGGATCGCCTGCAACTGCGGTACGCTCATCGCTGCGACCTGCGCGAACGTGGTCACGCCGTGTCCGCGGAACAGTTCCTCGATCTTCGGGCCGATGCCGTCGATAATGGCGAGATCGTCCGCACCGCGCAGGTCGAATCCGGCGCGCCGCGCCGCATCGAGATCGACCAGCCTGGCGCCGGACGACGAAACCGGAGCCGACGACGGCGTCGCCGCCACGCGCACCGTCGAAGCCGCATGGCTGCCGGCGGAAGCGGTACCCTGCGCGGGAGGATGCTTGCCGAACAGTTTGGAGAACAGCCAGTTCAGCAGCCAGCCCACAAGCACGCCGAAAACGAACCACCACAGACAGCAGCCCAATCCACTCATGGCACGCCCCAGTTTCCCAGTTGATGTTCGGTGACCTGCGCGGAAGGCAGGAATGCGACGATGCTAGCAAATCGATCCGCAGGGAATTATGGAATTCTTCACGCGGAAAGCCTCGTTGTCCCACTCGACCCCGTACGGCCGGCGCGTTATTTCCCGGTCGACGTTTTTTCCTTCTTGCTCTGCGCGATGAACGCGTCGATTTGCTGTTCGAGCACCGGCAGCGGTACCGAGCCGGTCGCGAGCACGGCGTCGTGGAACGCACCGATGTCGAACTTGTCGCCCAGTTCCTTTTCCGCACGCGCGCGCAACTCGACGATCTTGATTTCGCCGAGCTTGTAGCTCAGCGCCTGGCCCGGCCAGGAAATGTAGCGCTCCACTTCGGTTTCGACCTCGTGCTGCGACAGCGCGGTGTGGCCGGCGAGGTAATCGATCGCCTGCTGCCGCGTCCAGCCCTTGTGGTGGATACCGGTGTCGATGACCAGGCGTGCGGCGCGCCACATCTCGTAGCTCTCGCGGCCGAAGTCGTCGTAGGGCGTGAGGTAGATGCCCATTTCCTTGCCGAGCTTTTCGCAATACAGCGCCCAGCCTTCGCCGTAGGCGGAGATGTAGCTGTGGCTACGGAAGTCCGGCTGCGCCTTCGCCTCGCGGGTGAGCGCGCCCTGCAGCGAGTGGCCCGGCGAGGATTCGTGCAGGGTCAGCGCGGTGAGGTTGTACAGCGGGCGCGAGGGCAGGTCGTAAGTGTTGAGCCAGTACGTCGACGCGCCGCCGCGGCCCGCGGTCCAGAACGGCGCAAGCGCAGCCGGCACGGGTTCGATGCCGAAGCGACCGCGCGGCAGCGTCTTGATGTAGTCGCCGATCTTCGCGTCGACGCGCTTGGCGATCCATGACGCGCGCATCAACAGCTCCTCCGGCGTCTTCGCGTAGAACTGCGGGTCGGTGCGCAGGAAGTGGAGGAAGGCCGGGAAATCGCCCTTGAAACCGGTCGCGCGCATCGTTGCCTGCATTTCGGCGTCGATGCGCGCGACTTCCTTCAGGCCGATCTCGTGGATCGCGTCCGGATCGAGGTCGAGCGTCGTATATTCCTTGATCTGCTGGCGATAGAACGCCTTGCCGTCGGGCAACGCCTCGGCCGCGAGCGTCGTGCGCGCATGCGGCACGTATTCCCCGCGGTAGAACTTGAGCAGCTTCGCGTAGGACGGCAGCACCTTGTCGCGGATCGCCCTAGCGCAATCGGCGCGCAGCGCGGCCTGTTCGTCGGCCGGAATGGACGAGGGCAACTTCGCGAACGGCTTGTAGAAGTCGCTGTCCTCGGGCGTCTTCACGTCGGTGAACGTGGTGATGGAGACGTCGCGGCCTTCGAGCACGACGCGCGGCACGGTGAATCCGCGCTTGATGCCGGCGCGCATGTTCGCGATCTGCTCGTCGAAGTAGCGCGGTACGTCGTCGAGGCGCGCGATGTATGCGTGGGCCGCGGCGGCGCTCTTCAGCGGCCTGTCGGCCATGAAGCGCATGTCGGTCCAGAACTGCGTGTCGCTGTTGAGCGGCATTTCGTAATCGCGGAAGCGGATGCTGGCCGCGAGGTCTTCGATCTGCGGTTTGTATACCGCGTAATTGATCCGGTTCTCCGGCGACAGCTCGGCAGGCCGGATCGCGGCGAGTTTCTTCAACACGTCGTCCCAGTACGCAAGACGCACCTGTTGCGCTTTTTCGTTGACGGCGGGCAGGCGCGTGTCCTTGTCGCTCGATGTGCGATCCTCGTCGTCGTAACCGGGAAACTGCTGCTGGCGCCAGCTCCATTCGGTCTTGTACAGGGTTTCGAATTGCTGGTCGGCAGAGTTCGTATCGGTACTCGCGGCATGGGCGCTCGCGACGAGCACTCCCGCGAACAGTAGTGAGACGAAAAATCGATTCATTGCAGGCTCCGGTTCGGACTATTTCTTCGTTTCTTTCCGCTTGCGCGGCGATCCCGGCACAGGCAGTGGCAGTGGCAGTGGCAACTGCGCCGTCGTGATCGCGACCAAACGGGCGAGCCATTCGCGCTCGTCCCATTTCTCCTCGGCGATAAGATACCAAGGTTTCGCCTGCGGGTAAGGCCGGGCCAGCTCCACTTCGCCGAGAAACCCGCGACCCGCCCCGGTCGGCTTGACGAACAGGCGATCGTCGCAGACGAGGGCGACGAGGCGGCCGTCGCAGTAGAGGCCGTATTCGCCGAACATCCTTCGCGCCGCGACACTGCCGGCGCCTTCGATCTGATCCAGGATGAAATCGACGGTGCGTTGCGAAGAGGACACGGTTACTCCTTCATGGCGGGATTGGCGCGCGCAGCGCTCAGATACGCTTCGAGCCCGCGCTCGGGAACCTCGGTGAAAACCTCGCCGGTGGCCTCGAACGCGGCGATGCGATCGGGACGGAAACTGCGGAAGTCGCGGCGCAGCCGGCACCAGGCGCCGAGCGTCCAGGCGCCGCCCCAGAACGCCAGGCACAGCGGCTCGACCTCGCGCGCACTGACGCGATTGGCCGCATCGGCATAGTCCAGGCGCAGCACGCGATGTTCGACCACCGCTTCGTGCAGCCGGTCGATCACGCTCGCGCGCTGCATCCGCTCGCGCCAGGTCGGCGCGAAGATGCGCGAACGTTCGCTGCGCTGCTTCAGCTCCGGCGGCAGCACCGCCTCGATCTTGAGCAGCGCGGCCTGCGCGCCGCGGGCGAGGCGCGCGCCGGCGAATGCGCGCACGAAGCGCGTGCCGACGACCAACGATTCGAGTTCGTCGGCGGTGAACATCAGCGGCGGGATGTCGGCGCCTTTGCGCAAGATGTAGCCGACGCCGGCCTCGCCCTCGATCGGCACGCCCGAGGTCTGCAGATCGACCACGTCGCGATAGACCGTGCGCAGCGAAACACCGAGCGTTTCCGCCAGACGCCGCGCGGGCAATGCGGTACGCCGGCCGCGCAGGGCATGGATGATGAGGAACAGGCGGTCGGCACGGCGCATCGCTGCATGATACGCCGCGCCGCCCGGCAAACCCGGTCAGACCGGCGACCAGAGGCCCACGCGATTGCCCTCGCAGTCGCGGAACTGCGCGTAGTAGCCCATGCCGGCCGGCAGCGCCGTGCGCGGGAGCAATGTATCGCCGCCGTGCTTCTGCACCCGGTCGAGCACCGGCGCGAGATTGTCGACGCCGAGGTAGACGATGCTGCCGTGGACGGTCGGCTGCACTTCGCCAATGACCAGCGCGCCGCTCGAATTGGGCTTGTCGCCACCACGCAGGATGGCGATGTCGCTGCCGGCGAAGTTCTGGCGGACGAGCGGTTGCGCCAGCACGATCTCGTAGAACTTCTGCGCGCGGTCGAGGTTTTCGGCAGGGATCTCGAACCAGGCGGGAACGTTGGGGTTCAACATGGCTTGCTCCGGAAAGGACGTGCGGAATTGCACGTCGCGCATCCTGCGCGCCCCCTGCTGCCAGCGTTTTGTCAGCAGCCTTGCCTCGCAGTCGGGCTAGAATGGACTTCCCAGCCACACGAAAAACGCCGATGGACCATCCCGACTTCATCGAAGTCTTCGCCGGCGCGCTGCCCGCCGAACGATGCCGCGCGCTGATCGCCGCCTACGAGGCCAGCGACAATATCCACCGCGGCGCGATGGGCGGCGGCGTGGAAACGTCGATGAAGAACAGCTGGGACATCTGCATCTCGGACGACGCGCGCTGGAAGCAGCCCGAGAACGCGCTCAACAATGCCATGCTGCGCGGCCTGCTCGCCTACCTGCGCAAGTACCCGTACACGATTCTCGGACCGGTCTGGCTGCGCATGAAGGATCCGCGGACCGGCACCTCGACCCTGCTCGATCCCGACAGCCTCGTCGCGCTCGACGACGCGCGCCTGACCGCACTCGTGATGAAGGCGTTCCGCCCCGGCAAGATCAACGTGCAGAAATACCTCGCCGACGAAGGCGGTTATCCGCGCTGGCATTGCGAGGTCTACCCCGAGCGCAAGCCCGACACGCTGAGCCGCACGCTGCTGTGGACGATCTATCTCAACGACGATTTCGACGAAGGCGAAACCGAGTTCTACCATCAGCGGCGCAAGATCGTGCCGAAGACCGGCAGTCTGCTGATCGCGCCGGCGGGTTTCACGCATACCCATCGCGGCAACAAGCCGAAAGGCAGGCACAAGTACATCGCGACGTCGTGGGTGCTGTTCCAGAGCGCGGAAGTCCTCTACGGCAACCCGGAGGCGGCGACGGGATAGGATGCGGATTCGCGCACAAAACGGAAATCGCGCGCAGCCTATGCTGCGGCTTGCCGTTCCGCGTCACGACCGGTAGTCGTGCAGCAGGGTCTTGCGGCAACCGATCATTCCTCCTGGAATCGAACGATGCGACATTCGCCCGGCCCGCTGTACGCGCTGTTGCTGACGTGGGCCGTTGCGACGGCGGCGCAGGCCACTCCGCGCTTCCCGTCCGGCGCGATCTGGAACCAGGACATCTCCGCGCAGTCTCCGGATCCGAACTCGGCAACGATGATCGCCGCCAGCGTCGGCTGGGGAACGGGGACCACGCAGTTCCAGATCGATTTCTCGATGCACACGCTGTACACCGCCGGGCAATCGGTGACGCCGACGGCGCTGGTCAAGGAATCGGGCTACTACCTGCCCGACTGCGACACCGGCCTGAGCGTGCCGCTGCCGGCGGTGGGCGCGATCGAAGGTTCGAGCAACTACACCTGCGATATCGCCGACAACGACTGCCACCTGTTCGTCGTCGACGGCAACGCGCTGTACGAATCCTACCAGACGACGGTGGACGCGGGCGGCCTGCATTCGCTATGTCTCGTGAAATGGCGGCTCGACCTCGTCTATCCGCAGAACGGCCGCGGCGACGGCTGCACGAGCGCGGATGCGGCGGGCTTTCCGATGGCGCCGCTGATCTTCGGTCCCGACGAGGTCTACGCCGCGATGCAAGCCGGCGGCGACCTCGGCCATGCGATCCGTTTCGTGATGCCGAACAGCCGCATGCGCCGCGGCGCCTACGTCCATCCGGCCAGCCACAACGGCGCGCCGAGTTCGTCGTCGCCCGACGCGATTCCGTACGGCGCGCGCCTGCGCCTGCAAGCGACCTTCGACATCTCCGCCTACAGCCCGGCCGCGCAGGTCATCCTGCGCACGCTGCAGAAGTACGGAATGTTCCTGTCCGACGGCGGCTCGGTTCCGTTGACCGCCGACGACGGCATGTTCAGCGCGCACAAGTGGAGCGACGCCAACATCAATCTCGGCTCGCATTCGCTGTTCGGCGTGGCCCTGGGCAATTTCGAGGTGATGCCGCTGGGCACGGTGATCGCCTACGACAACAGCAGCGAAACGGCGGAATGCGTGCGCAACAATTTCGGCGCCGCGCCGCTGCCGACGTTTCCGGCGCGCATCCTCGATACGCGCGCGGGCTATGCCACCATCGACGGCCAGTTCGCCGGCGGCGGTGCGCTAGGCGCGGCATCGACGCTCGACCTGCTCGTCGCAGGGCGCGGCGGCGTGCTCGCGAGCGGTGCGACCGCGGTCATGCTCAACCTGACCGCGACCAACACGACCGCAACCGGTTTCGTCACCGCGTGGCTGACCGGGACCGTTCGGCCGCTTGCGTCCAACCTCAACTTCGCCGCCGGGCAGACGGTGCCCAACCTCGTGCTCGCCAAGCTCGGCACCGGCGGCAAGGTGTCGCTGTTCAATTCAACGGGTACGACCGACCTGATCGCCGATAACGCGTGGTATTTCGACGCTGCCTCGCAGGTGACGGCACTCGTTCCCGCACGCGTCCTCGATACGCGCCCCGGATCGGCGACCGTCGATGGCCAGTTTGCCGGCGCCGGTGCGTTGGGCGGCGGCCGCAAACTCGACCTCAAAGTCACTGGGCGTGGCGGCTTGCCCGCCAGCGGCATCGCCGGAGTGATCATGAACCTCACCGCGACCGGCCCCACCGCCAGCGGCTTCATCACGGCATGGCCGGGCGGCCAAGCGCAACCGCTCGCTTCCAACCTCAACTTCACGCCCGCGCAGACCGTGCCGAATCTCGTCATCACCGGCGTCGGAACGAATGGCGAGATATCGCTGTTCAACTCCGCCGGCAATACCCAACTGATCGCCGACGTCGCCGGCTGGTTTCCGAGCGGCGCCGAGTTGACTTCGCTCACGCCGGCACGGTTGCTCGACACGCGCGCGGGCGCCGGCACGGTGGACGGCAAATTCGCCGGCGGCGGCGCGATCCGCGCCCAGGGCGTACTCGATCTCGACGTCAGCGGCCGCGGTGGCGTGCCTGCGAGCGGCGTGGCGGCGGTCGTGTTGAACGTCACCGCGGTTTCGCCGAGCGGGACCGGCTTCGTTACGGTCTGGCCTTCGGGTTTCTCGCAACCGAACGCCTCGAACCTCAACTTCACTCCGGGGCAGACGCGCCCGAATCTCGTGGTCGCCGCGATCGGCAGCAACGGCAAGGTCAGCCTGTTCAACTCCGCCGGAACGACCGATATCGTCGTCGACGTGCTGGGGTGGCTGGCGCCGGGGTCGTAACGCAAGTCTCGGCTTAGTCCGCGGGGCCGCGCAGCAACAGCCGATATGCCGGATTCGCGCTCTCGTCGCGATAGGCGTAACCCAACCTCGAGAGGAAATCGGCGAACGCGGCGCGATCGCCCGGCGGCACCTGGATGCCGACCAGGATGCGGCCGTAGTCGGCGCCGTGGTTGCGATAGTGGAACAGGCTGATGTTCCAGGCCGGGTCGAGCGCGTCGAGGAAGCGCGCGAGCGCGCCGGGGCGTTCGGGGAAATCGAAGCGGTAAAGCAGCTCGTCGACGGCAAGGTCGCCGCGACCGCCGATCATGTAGCGCAGATGCAGTTTGGCGAGTTCATCGTGGGTGAGGTCGAGCACGTCGAAGCCGCCGCTGGCGAAAGCCGTGGCGATGCGTGCGGGCTCGTCGCGGTCGCGGATCTGCACGCCGACGAACAGGCGCGCACGTTTCGTGTCGCCGATACGGTAATTGAATTCGGTGATGCTGCGCGCGCCGAGCAGCGCACAGAAGCGGCGGAAACTGCCCCGCTCCTCGGGGATGGTTATCGCGAACAGCGCTTCGCGCGCCTCGCCGACTTCGGCGCGTTCGGCGACGAAGCGCAGGCGGTCGAAATTGAGGTTGGCGCCGCTGGCGATCGCGACCAGCGTTTCGCCACGCAGATTTTCGCGCTCGGTATACTTTTTCAGGCCGGCGACGGCGAGCGCACCGGCGGGCTCCAGCATGCTGCGCGTGTCGGCGAACACGTCCTTGATTGCGGCGCAGAGCGCGTCGGTATCGACGCGCAGCACTTCGTCGACATGTTCGCGGCAAAGGCGGAAGGTTTCTTCGCCTACGAACTTGACAGCGGTGCCGTCGGAGAACAGGCCGACCTCGCTCAGTTCGACGCGCGCGCCTTGTTCGAGCGAACGCGCCATCGCGTCGGAATCCTCGGTTTGCACGCCGATGATTTTGATTTCCGGGCGAACGGCTTTCACGTAGGCGGCGACGCCCGCGATCAGACCGCCGCCGCCGATCGGCACGAAGATCGCGTGGATCGGGCCCTGGTGCTGGCGCAGGATTTCCATTGCGACCGTGCCCTGGCCCGCGATCACGTCGGCATCGTCGAACGGATGCACGAGCGTCAGCCCGCGCTCCGCGCCGAGCTTCACCGCGGCCGCGTAGGCGTCGCTGTACGACTCGCCCGCGAGCACGATCTCGACCGCATCGCCACCGTGCGCGCGCACCGCGTCGATCTTCACCTGCGGCGTCGTCACCGGCATCACGATCACGGCGCGCGTGCCGAGCCTGCGCGCCGCGAGCGCGACGCCTTGCGCATGGTTTCCCGCCGACGCTGCGAACACGCCGCGAGCGCGTTGCTCGGCGGAAAGCTGCGCCATCTTGTTGTACGCGCCGCGCAGCTTGAACGAGAACACCGGCTGGTTGTCCTCGCGCTTGAGGTATACGCAATTGCCCGTGCGCGCGGACAGGTTCGGCGCGAAGTCGAGTTCGGATTCGCGCGCGACGTCATAGACGCGGGCGGTGAGGATGCGGCGCAGGTAATCGTGGACCGTGGTCATTTCCGCGAGCGTATCATGCGCCACGGCGAAAACTGAGCACGCGCCGTGTCCGGTGATTGACGTATCCGGCCGGACGTAACACGATGCAGCCGGCCGCGTGTATCGCGAAACCGATATCCTGAAATTTCAGCCACACATCCTTCCGGGGGAATCATGCAATTCACTCGTCGCCGTTTTCTTTCCACAGGACTCACGACAACGGCCGGAGCCGCCCTGATCTCGAAGTCTTTTGTCGCGCGCGCAGAGGCTGCGGCTTCGCCGTCGTATCCCGCGATCGAGCGTCTGCCGAAGCTGTCCGGACAGGCCCGTGCGTTCACGAACGAGGAACGGCTGGCGCGCATCGAACGCGCGAAGCGGCTGATGGCCGCGAACAGGATCGACGCCATTCTCATCTCCAGCGGCACGTCCGGGCTTTACTTCGCCAATTTGCGAATGGGCGGCAGCGAGCGGCTGTGGGCACTGGTGATTCCGGCGAAAGGAAAACCGTTCGTGGTGACGCCGGCGTTCGAGGAAGGGCGCGCAAGGGAAACGCTGGACGCGGGACCGTTCGGCAAGGACGCGGAGGTACTGACGTGGCAGGAGGATGAAAGTCCGTTCGTGCTCGTGGGCAAGGGGCTGCGCGACCGCGGGATCGCCACGGGCAGGCTCGGCATCGACGAGAACACGAAGTTCGTTTTCGCCGATTCGATCCGCGCGGCGAATCCGCACCTGACACTGGTGAGCGCCACGCCGGTCACAGCCGGCTGCCGCATGGTCAAGGAGCCGCACGAGCTGGAGTGCATGCGCCTGGCCTGCAAGGCTACGCTGATGGTCTATCGCGCCGTGGCGCAGTCGGTGCGCGAGGGCATGACGAACGCGGACGTGGAAAAGCTGGTGCAGTTGGCCTACGAACGCGTGGGTTTTCCGGGCGAGGCCTCGCTCAACATCGACGAGTTCACCGCGCTGCCGCACGGCTCGGCCAAGCCGCAGACGCTGCACGAGGGTTCGATCCTGATGCTGGACGACGGCTGCCTGGTGGAGGGCTACCAGTCCGATCTCACGCGCACGTTCGTGCTCGGCAAACCCACCGACAAGATGAAAAAGGTGTTCGACATCGTGAAGGCCGCGCAGACGGCAGGCCTGAAAGCGGCGCGGCCGGGTGTCGTGACCGGCGAGGTGGACGCCGCTGCGCGCAAGGTGATCGTCGACGCGGGCTACGGCCCGGGATTCGCGTACTTCACCCACCGCCTCGGCCACGGCATCGGCATGGACGGACACGAGTGGCCGTACTTCGTGAAGAACGACATGTTCGGCTGGGACCTGGCGCCGAAGCTGAAGGTGGGCATGACCCTGAGCGACGAGCCGGGCGTGTACATCAAGGGCGAATTCGGCGTGCGCCTTGAGGACGAATTGGTGGTGACGGAAAACGGCGCGGAACTGCTGACGCCGCAGAGTCCCTCGATCGAAGATCCGTTTGGGGGGATGGCGTACTAGGTCACGTCGCTAGAACAGTTCGCCCTGCGGCGATGCTGCGCGCGGCACGCGGAACAGGCTGGTATCGAGCTGCACCGGTCGGCCGCGGCTGATGGCGTATTTGCGGCAGGCGAGCTGGAAACGCTGTCGGATCAGTTCGGCGAACTCGCCTTCGCCGCGCATGCGCGAACCGAAGTTCGGATCGTTGTCGCGGCCGCCGCGCATCTGCCGGATCAGGCTCATCACGTGATCGGCACGCTCGGGTACGTGCAGCGCCAGCCATTCGCGGAACAAATTCTTCAGTTCGTAGGGAAGGCGCACGATCGTGTAGCCCGCCGCAGGCGCGCCGGCCTGCGCCGCAGATTCGAGAATCTTCTCAAGGTATTTGTCGGTAACCATCGGGATGATCGGGGCGACCATGACGCCGCACGGCACGCCCGCGGCGTTGAGCGTTTCGATCGCTTTCAGGCGCCGGTGCGGCGCGCTCGCACGCGGCTCCAGCGTCGAGGCGAGACGGTTGTCGAGCGAGGTGACCGAGACGAAAACGTGCACGAGGTTGTCGCGCGCGAGCGGTGTGAGCAGATCGATGTCGCGTTCGACCAGCGCATTCTTGGTGATGATCGTGAACGGGTGCCGGTGTTCAGCCAGCACTTCGATGATCGAGCGCACGATGCGATAGCGCCGCTCGATCGGCTGGTACGGATCGGTGTTCGCGCCGAGGTTGATCGGCGAGCAGACGTAGTTCGGCTTCGCCAGCTCCTTGCGCAGTTGTTCGGCGGCGTTGGTCTTCGCGAACAGCCTAGTCTCGAAATCGATGCCCGGCGAAAGATTGAGGTAGCTATGCGACGGTCGCGCGTAGCAATAGATGCAGCCGTGTTCGCAGCCGCGGTAGGCGTTGATCGAATGGGTGAAAGCGATGTCCGGCGATTCGTTGTGGCTGATGATCGTGCGCGCACGCTCCTCGGTCACCGTCGTTTCGGGACGCGGTTCGGGTTCCGTTTCCCGCTCCCAGCCGTCGTCCTCGCGCGTCGCCGTGAGCGACTCGAAGCGCCCTTCGGGATTCGACGGCGCGCCGCGACCCTTGATGCGCATCGGCACGTCGAGGCGGTTCGCATAGTCCGGAGTGCGTTCGCGGCGCATGGGACGAGTATGCGCCGGCAACGTCTCACCGATTGCGAAACGGCGGTCGATGCCGCGGCCCGCGAACGCCTATGCTGCGCTAATGCGGCGACAGCGACGGCGGCGCGACGTCGAGCACGGGTTTGTCGCGCAGCGTCACGTTCGCGCGTTCGACGCCGGTCAGGTCGAGCACGATCACCTCGTTGCCTTGCGGCTTCAGCCATACGCCCGGCACATACAGCGTGCGCTGCGGGCCGATGTTCCAGTGGCGCCCGAGCGCGCGGCCGTTGAGCCAGACGAAACCCTTGTTCCAGCCCGCCGTGTCGAGAAACGTATCGGCGGCGGCATCGCCGGACCTCGCCGCCTCGAAACGGCCGCGGTAGAAACACGGCGCGGCGGCGCAGGATTTGTCCGCATAGCGATAGTCGGCGACGCCGTCGAGCGGCAGCGGATAGATCTTCCAGCCCTCGAGCCGCACGCCACGCAGCGAGACCGAGCCTGTGATGCCCTTGCGCTCGCCGCGCAACTGCTTGCCGAAATTGATCCGCCCGGTGTTCTCGACGAGGATGTCGAGTACGCTGCCGCGGTGCGTCTCGATCGCGAGGGAAGATTGACCCAGACGGCGATCGAGCGTGCCGGCAAGCACGCCGTCGACGTAGACGCGCGCATAGTCGTGCAGACCGTCGAGCGCCAGCTTGCCGCCGCCGCCCGCAAGCGTGGTGCGATAGAGAATGTAGCCGTAGGCCTGGTCGAGATCCTCCATGGTCTTCACGTCGCGCGAGACGACGGGCGCAGGCAGGTTGTCCCAGAGCGACGCGGATTCGGGCAGTGCGACGGCGCCGATCGTCTGCGGCGGCGGCATGGACGGTACCGCGGGCGGCGCGACGCCGGTCGCTTTCGCGATCGCGTCGCGGAACGCGAAATATTTCGGCGTGGGGCGGCCGCTTTCGTCGAGGCCGACGTCGTAGTCGTAGCTGGTCACGTCGGGCTGGTAGCGCTTGCCGTCCCAGTTCGCGCCGTTCATCCAGCCGAAGCTGGTGCCGCCGTGGAACATGTACAGACTCAGCGAATAGCCCTGGCCGAGCATCCAGCCGATCTCCGCCGCCTCCTGTTTTGCGTCGGAGGTGTTGTGCGGCTCGCCCCAATGGTCGAACCAACCATCCCAGTATTCGCCGCTGAGGAACGGACCGTGCGGACGCAATTCGCGCAGTTTCGCGAATTCTTTTTGCGCCTCGCCCGTGCCGAAATTGATCGCGGTGGGAAGATCGGGCAACGAACCTTTCGCCACCTGGTCGCCGCCGTCGGCGGTATAGAGCAGGCTGCGATCGAAGCCGGCGGCGACGAGGGTGCGACGCACGTCTTCCATGTAGGCGCGATCGGAATCGAAGCTGCCGTACTCGTTCTCGACCTGCACGGCGATGATCGGACCGCCGTGCGCGAACTGCAGCGGTTCGAGCTCTCGGCCGAGCCGGTGCAGCCAGCGCATCGCGGGTTCGAGGTACTTGGGATCGCGGCTGCGCACGACGGTTGTGCGGTCCTTGAGCAGCCATGCCGGAAAACCGCCGAATTCCCACTCGGCGCAGACGTAAGGGCCGGGGCGCAGGATCACGTAGAGCCCTTCGTCCTGCGCGGCGCGGACGAACGCGGCCACGTCGTTCTGGCCGGCGAAATCGTAATGGCCCGGACTGCGCTCGTGCACGTTCCAGAAGACGTAGGCGGTGACCGCGTTGAGGCCCATCGCCTTGGCCATCTTCAAACGCGCATGCCAGTACTCGCGCGGGATCCGCAGGTAGTGCATTTCACCGGAGACGATGTGGAAGGGTTTGCCGTCGAGCAGGAATTGGCCTTGTTCGACGACGAGGCCCGGCGTTGCGGCAGCCGGCGCGGCGCCGGCCGGGGAGACGGCCAACGCAACGGCGGCCACTATGCCTATTTGTATACTTTTCAGCACCGGCATCGAAAAAGGCTCAAGAATTCGGAAGAACGGCACGGCCGCTTTCCGGCGTGCGTCACGCTGCGCTGATCCGGTACATCGCCGAGGCATGCGGCGCGAGCTTGATCTTGATCGCGCCGTCGCCCCGGGTCTCGCCGTGCCGCCACAAATCGCGCACGACGTAACTGCCCGGCTTCAGGCGCAGATCCTTCGCGGCGACGGCGACATCGCGCACAGCCTCGCCGGAATTGAACACGACCACGGCGCGGCTGCCATCCCCGAGCGGCTTGACGATCACGTCGACGCCGGTCGCGGCATCGTGGCGCACGCGCCAGCCTTGCTCGCCGAGCGCATCCTGGTCGACCGCGATCACTTCCTTGTTGAGCAGGATCTTCAGCGCTTCGGGCTTGATCGTGCGCAGGTCGGTGCCGATCAGCAGCGGCGCGGCCATGATCGCCCACAAGCTGAAGTGGCTGCGGTACTCGGCATCGCTCATGCCGCCGTTGCCGACTTCGAGCATGTCCGGATCGTTCCAGCGGCCGTGGCCGCCGTTGCCGGCCAGCTCGACGTTGCGCTCGTAGTTCTCGAGCATCGATTTGTAGTTGTCGCTGATGTCGCCCGTCGTGCGCCAGGACTGCGCGCCGACCGGCTCGCCGCCCCACAGCCACGGCTTGTTCTCGCCCCATTCGCACAGCGAATAGAAGATCGGCCTGCCGGTCGCGCGCAAGGCTTCGCCCATCGCCCGATAGCGGATGCGCGCATCGATGTTCTCGTTGTTGCAGTTGTCGTACTTGAGATAGTCGACGCCGAACGAGGCGAACAACGCGGCATCCTGTTTCTCGTGATGCAGCGCGCCCGGAAAACCGCCTTCCTCGGTCGTTGCGCACGTATGCGCGCCGGCACTGGTGTAGACGCCGAATTTTAGGCCCTTGGAATGGATGTAGTCGGCGAGCGCCTTGAGCCCGTGCGGAAAGCGTTTGGCGTCGACGACGAGATTGCCGTCGGCGTCGCGTTCGCTCTCGGCCCAGCAGTCGTCGATGTTGACGTAGGTGTAACCGGCGTCCTTGAGGCCGAGCTCGATGAACTTGTCGGCGATGCCGCGGATCATCGCTTCGTTGAACTCGGTGCGGCAGTGCGTGGAGTTCCAGTTGTTGAAGCCCATCTGCGGCGTCGGCGCGAGGTCGGCCGCGCTCCCTGCGGCTTGCGCGCCGGGCGACGCGGCAACAGCGCACAACGCGAACGCCAGCGAGCGCAGGGCTTTCGGAATCAAATGTTTCATCGACATCCTCCGCGGGGCACAACGGACATCACCAGCATTCGGCCACCCCCTCGGCGCACGGCGGCGTCAATGCACCGCGTACATCGCCATCACGTCGCGGCGCAACGCCTGTTGGCTGTCGCCGCGGCTGTAGAACATATGGCCACCCGGATATTCCTTGACCTGCACACGATTCGGATCGCCCATCAGCGGCATCTGGTCGACGATGAGCCTGGACGCCATGAACGGGCACGACAGGTCGTCCCAGCCATGCACGATCAGCACGCGCAGCTTCGAATCGATCGCGACCGACTGGCGCAATTGCGTGACCGAACCCTTGTTCGTCTCCTCTTCGCCGTTCCATAGGCGGCCGACGTCGTAGCTGAGCGCGTTGTAGCGACCCATGTATTTCCAGCCGACCGTGCGCGTGATGAAATCGACCATCGCGCTCGTCGTCGGCGCGATGATGGAATCGAGCAACGGATCGTTGGTGCGCTGCTGCGGCGCGAACGGGAACGGATCCCACTCGGTCACGTTGGAGTCGTAGCGGCTGCCGAGTTTGCCCTCGTTGCGGTAGACCTCGCGCAGGTAGGCCTGGGTTTCCAGACGCCCGCCGGAGCGCCGCACGAAGGCCGGATCGAGGCCCGACAGTTCCGTCACCCGCTTGACGATGCGCTCCACGGCTTGCGGGTCGGAGCGGCCCTTGAGCAGGTCGGTCACGTAGTCGCCGCGCGTGTATTCGACGATCTGCGCCATTCCCGCATCGGTCAGCTTGCCCTGGCGTTCGAGATTGGCGGCGCTGATGCTCGGCAAGGTCAGCATCCACGGTAGCGGCGACAGGTCGCCGTTGTTTTCGGCGTTCGGTTCGAGATACGGCGACACCAGCACCACGCCGTTCATCGCGACGCCGAGTCGGGTCTGCAGGAAATGCGTGATGCGCGGCCCGCGGAAACCGCCGTAGCTTTCGCCGACGAGATATTTGCGCGACATGAGCCGGTCGTTCTTCACGAGCCAGTCGTAGACGATGCGCGAAAGGTATTCGATGTCGGCCCCGGTCGAGTAAAAACGCTTCTTCGCCTCGGCCTCGTCGACGCGCGAGCGGCTGAAGCCCGTGCCGACCGGGTCGATGAAGACGAGATCGGTGAAATCGAGCCAGCTCCCGGCGTTGTCGATCGGCGTGGCCGGATCCGAAGGGCTGTCGCCCGCGCTGCCGAACTGCACGCGCTTGGGGCCGATCGCGCCGAGATTGAGATACACCGACGACGCGCCGGGGCCGCCGTTGAGCGCGAACGTCACCGGCCGGTCCTTGCCGGGCACGATGTAGGCGACGAACATGACGTCGGCGACGGTCTTGCCCTTGTCGTCGAGCACGGGCAGCGAGCCGACGGTGGCGTCGTAGGCGATCGTCTTGCCCGCGATCGTGGTCGTCTGCCTCACCGTCTTGTCGGCGGGGAAGGGCGGCAGCTTGGTTTCGTCGGGTTTGCCGGCGGCTTCCTTTTGCCCGCCCTTGGGGTTGTCGTCGGCCCAGGTCGGCGCGGCGATCAGCGTCGCCGCCATCGCGGCGGCGGCGAACAGGAATTTCGGCAAACGGGCAGGCATGGCGGCACCTTGCTGGATCGATGGACACGATCGCTCAGCATAGCAAGCGACGGGCGTTTGCCATGTGCCAAAAGCAAGGGTGATCAGGCCGAAGGCAGCCGCATGGGTGCCGCAGGCGCCGGCTCGCCGGAGCCGGTCAACTTGCGCCAGATGCGCGCGAGATACCGGAACACCTTCGGCAACAGCCAGATCGTCAGCAGGATGAAAAGAGCGAGCAACACGAGAAATGCGGCCGGATGCGCAAACATCAGCCACAGCCCGCCGAGCAAGACGCCGTCCTCGCCCGCACTCGCCGTCCAGTTGGTGAACGGCTCGGGCGAGGTGTTGATCGCCGCGCGCGTGCCGGCCTTGGCCAGATGCGTGCCGCCCGCGATCGCGCCGCCGAGGATGCCGGCCGCCATCTGCAGCGCCGGCCCCTGGTCGCCCATCGCGCCCCAGGCCAGCAGTGCGCCGATCGGAATGCGGATGAAGGTGTGGATCGAATCCCAGATCGAATCGAAGCCGGGCACCTTGTCGGCGAGGAATTCGGCGACGAGCATGACGCCCGAAGCGCCGAGCACCCAGTTGTGTTCGAGCAGAACGAGATCGTTCGGCAGGTGCACGTAGCCGAAGCGGCCGAGCAGGCCGACGATGAAGATCGCCGCGTACAGACGAATGCCGCTGGCCCAGGCCAGACCGCCGGCCAGGGCGATTTGCTGCAGATGTTCCATGATCGCCTCCGCGCGTCACGACATCGACGGGGGTATTGTAGGGCCGACCGATGAATCCGCCATGATCGGAAAATGCGCCAGGTCGCCCGATTGCCACCGCTGCTCCCCTCGGCTCTCGCTTTGGCGACACGCCCTGTGGCAGCATGCACCGCATCGGAGGGAATGCCATGCGCTGGATCTTGCTCGTTGCCGCGATCGTCGGCCTCGCCATCGCCTTCACGACCACCTCGCCCGCCCTGATGGGCCTCGGCCTGATCCTCGGCTGTGGCGGGCTGCTCTGCTTCGGCCTTGCCCTCGCCGCGGCGCGCATTGCACGGACCGCGCAGCCGGAAACCGCCCTGATCGTCGATCCGGAAATCAGCGCGTTGCGCGCGAAGGCGAACCAGACGAAATCGGCAGGCGCCGTTCCGCGCAAGCCGGCACCCGCGGCCGAACCGGGCAGCTCCGATCGCGACGCCTGATTTTATTGCACCGCGCTTTGACAAACATGTCGCGAAGCGCACAATGGCCGTGCGGTCAACCGATCGCTACCAGGAGTGCGGCATGGAATTCCTCATTTATCTGATCGTGGGTGCGATCGCCGGCTGGCTGGCCGGTGTCGTGGTGAAAGGCGGCGGCTTCGGCCTGATCGGCGACATCATCGTCGGCATTCTCGGCGGTTTGATTGCCGGATGGCTGTGCGCGCACGTTCTCAACTTCTCGGTCGGCGGCGGCATCATCGGCCAGATTATCACCTCGGCAATCGGCGCGATCATCCTGCTCTTGATCATCCGCTTGGTGAAAAAGGCGTAGCCGCCGTTTTTGCCCTTGAAGAAAAAGGCCGGAAGCAAATGCTTCCGGCCTTTTTTGTTTCCCGGTCGCCGCAGCGACGAAAACGGGGAATGGAATCACTTCGTGATGTCGACGTCCTTCGTTTCGGGCAGGAACAACGAGCCGATGACGAAACAGCCGGCGGCGACAATGACCGGATACCACAGGCCCTGGTACTGGTTGCCGCTGGAGGCGACCAGCGCGAACGCGGTCGCCGGCAGGAAGCCGCCGAACCAGCCGTTGCCGATGTGGTAGGGCAGGCTCATCGAGGTGTAGCGGATGCGCGTCGGGAAGAGCTCGACCAGCCACGCCGCGATCGGGCCGTAGACCATCGTCACGAGGATCACGAGATACAGCACCAGCAGGAAGACCATGAGCTTGTTGATCGACGCATCGTCGGCCTTGGCCGGGTAGCCGGCGGCTTTCAGCGCGGCGTCGACCTGCTTGTTGAACTCGGCGCCTTTTTCCTTCGCGTCGGGCGCGGTGGCGTCGTACGACGCGATCGGTTCGGCGCCGCCGATCTTCACGCTCGCGAGCGTGCCGGCGGGCGCGGCCTCTTTCGTGTACGACACGCCGGCCTTGACGATCTTGCCGACGAGCACGTCGCACGAACTCGTGAACTTCGACGCGCCGACCGGATCGAACTGCGGCGAACAGTTCGCCGGATCGGCCGTGACCGTGATCGGATTGGCCGCGGTCGCCGCTTCGAGCGCCGGATTGGCGTAGTGCGTGAGCGCCTTGAACACCGGGAAATAGGTCAGCGCCGCGAGCAGGCAACCGGCCATCACGATGCCTTTGCGGCCGATCCTGTCGGACAGCGCGCCGAACACGACGAAGAACACCGAGCCGACGAGCAGGGCGAGCGCGACCAGTATGTCCGCCGTATTCGAGTCCACCTTGAGCGTGGACAGCAGGAACGCGCGCACATAGAACTGGCCGCCGTACCAGACCACCGCCTCGCCCGCGGTCGCGCCGAGCAGCGCGAGCAGGACGATCTTGCCGTTCGCCCAGTTGCCGAAGCTGTCGATGATCGGCGACTTCGAGCCCTTGCCCTCGGCCTTCATCTGCTGGAACAGCGGCGATTCGTGCAGCTGCATGCGGATGTAGATCGAGATGACCAGAAGGCCGATCGAAATCCAGAACGGCACGCGCCAGCCCCAGCCCGCGAACGCTTCGGCGCTCATGCTGTTGCGCACGACCAGCAGCACGATCAGCGACAGGAACAGGCCCAGCGTCGCCGTCGTCTGGATCCAACTCGTGTAAACGCCGCGCTTGCCGGGAGGAGCGTGTTCCGCCACGTAGGTCGCCGCGCCGCCGTATTCGCCGCCGAGCGCGAGCCCCTGCAGCAGTCGCAGCGAAATCAGGATGATCGGCGCGGCCATGCCGATGGATTTGTAGACCGGGATGAATCCGACCAGGGCGGTCGACAAGCCCATGATCACGATCGTGATCAGGAAGGTGTACTTGCGGCCGATCAGATCGCCCAGACGGCCGAACACCAGCGCCCCGAACGGCCGCACCGCGAAACCCGCGGCGAACGCAAGCCAGGTGAAGATCAACTGCGTCGTCGGATTGAACCCGGTGAAGAAGTTCGTCGCGATGACCGCGCCGAGCGAACCGTACAAATAAAAGTCGTACCACTCGAACACGGTGCCGAGACTCGATGCGCCGATCACGCGCACGTGTTCGCGCGTCAGTGGTGCAGCACTGCCCTGGATAGTCGTAGCCATAGCCCTTTCTCCCCGATGGTCGTCGACTCCGCGGCGGCCCGAAGGACGACTTGTGGCGTCTCGTCCCGCGAACGCAGAATCACGGGTCGCAGTATCGCTGCGACAGAAAGATGCAGTCAGTTGGACCAAGGTCCGATTCCGCGGTCCGCGAAAAGGGGCGAATTTGCCAATCCGCACCAAGCAACAGATTGAAAGGTAGGCAAGGTCATGTCGAAGAATTATCCGGTGCCCGCGGACTTCGCGGCCAAGGCGCGCGTCAGCGCCGTCCAGTACGAGAAGGAATTCGCCGAATCGATAAAGGACCCCGAAGGTTTCTGGGGCCGCATCGGCAAGCGTCTCGACTGGATCACGCCCTATACCAAAGTCAAGGACGTGTCGTTCGACGCGAAGGACCTGCACATCCGTTGGTTCCACGACGGCACGCTCAATCTCGCCGCAAACTGCCTCGATCGCCACCTTGCCACGCGCGGCAACAAAACCGCGATTCTCTGGGAGGGCGACGATCCGTCCGAATCCAAACGCGTGACCTATCGCGAACTACACGAGCAGGTCTGCCGCGCGGCGAACCTGCTCAAGAACCTCGGCGTGAAGAAGGGCGATCGCGTGACGATCTACCTGCCGATGATTCCCGAGGCTGCGGTCGCGATGCTCGCCTGCGCGCGCATCGGCGCGATCCACTCGATCGTGTTCGGCGGCTTCTCGCCCGACTCGATCGCCGGGCGCATCGCCGACTGCACGTCCAAGATCGTCATCACCGCCGACGAGGGCCTGCGCGGCGGCAAGAAGGTGCCGCTCAAGGTCAACGTCGACGAGGCGCTGAAGAAGCCGGGTACGAACAGCGTCGAGACCGTGCTCGTGGTCAAGCGTACCGGCGGCCCGGTGAACATGCAGGCGCCGCGCGACCGCTGGTGGGACGCGCTGATCGCCGAGCAGAGCGCGGAGTGTCCGCCCGAGCCGATGAACGCCGAGGATCCGCTGTTCATCCTGTACACCTCGGGCTCGACCGGCAAACCGAAAGGCGTGCTGCACACGACCGGCGGCTACGGCGTGTTCGCGAGCTACACGCACGAATGCGTGTTCGACCTGCGCGAGGACGACGTGTACTGGTGCACGGCCGACGTCGGCTGGGTCACCGGGCACAGCTACATCGTCTACGGTCCGCTGGCGAACGGCGCGACCTCGCTGATGTTCGAGGGCATTCCGAACCATCCGGACGTGTCGCGCTTCTGGCAGGTCGTCGACAAGCATCGGGTGACGCTGTTCTACACCGCACCGACCGCGATCCGCGCGCTGATGCGCGAGGGCGAGGCACCGGTCAAGAAAACCCAACGGACGTCTTTACGGCTATTGGGCTCGGTCGGCGAGCCGATCAATCCCGAGGCCTGGGAGTGGTACTACCACGTCGTCGGCGACGGCCGCTGCCCGATCGTCGACACCTGGTGGCAGACCGAGACGGGCGGCATCCTCATCACGCCGCTGCCCGGCGCGATCGCGACCAAACCCGGGTCGGCGACGAAACCGTTCTTCGGCGTGCAGCCCGCGCTCGTCGACGCCAACGGCACGGTGCTCGAAGGCGAGACCGAAGGCAATCTGATCCTGACCGACTCGTGGCCGGGCCAGATGCGCACCGTCTACGGCGACCACGAGCGCTTCATCGACACCTACTTCAAGACCTATCCGGGCAACTACTTCACCGGCGACGGCGCGCGCCGCGACGCCGACGGCTACTACTGGATCACCGGTCGCGTCGACGACGTGATCAACGTGTCCGGCCATCGCATGGGCACGGCCGAGGTCGAGAGCGCGCTCGTCGGCCATCCTGCCGTGGCCGAAGCCGCCGTGGTCGGCTGTCCGCACGACATCAAGGGCCAGGGCATCTACGCCTACGTCACGCTCAAGGCCGGCGTCGAGGGCACGGACGCGCTGCGTAAGGAACTGATCGCGCACGTGCGCAAGGAGATCGGCCCGATCGCCACACCCGACCATCTGCAGTGGGCGCCGGGACTGCCGAAGACGCGCTCGGGCAAGATCATGCGCCGCATCCTGCGCAAGATCGCCGAGAACGCGCCGGACCAGCTCGGCGACATCTCGACCCTGGCCGATCCATCGGTGGTGAAGAATCTGGTCGACACGCGCCTGATCCGCTGACGGCTTGACGCAACCCGGCGCATGGCCAAGCATGGGCCATGCGCACGCTCCGCGAATCCGATTTCGTCGCCGCCACGCCGCCGGCCGCGCTCGGCGACGACGAAATCCATTTGTGGATTTTTCCACATTGCGGCAATGGCGCGGCGGCGAAGCCCGTCATGCATCGGCATCTGAGCGAAACGCTGGCCGCCTATCTCGGCGGCGGCGCGAACGATCTGCGCCTCGAGCGCGACGACGCCGGCAAACCGCATCTCGCCGGCGCGGAGCTGCAATTCAATCTTTCTCACAGCCATGAAATGCTGTTGATCGGCTTGAGCCGCTCGCAGCCGCTCGGCGTCGATATCGAATGTGGCGCGCGACTGCGTCCCTGGCCCGACATCGCGCGGCGCTATTTCACCGCCGAGGAAGCCGCCGCACTCGCAGCGCTGCCTGCCGACCGGCTGCCGCGCAGCTTTCTCGCGCTATGGAGCGCCAAGGAAGCCGTGCTCAAGGCGATCGGCCGCGGCATCGCCTTCGGTCTCGATCGCGTTGGTTTTGCGCTCGACGCCAACGGCATTGTCCAAGACCTGAGCCGCTTGGGCGAAGAAGCCGAAACACCCCGACAATGGCAGATCGCGCAGATCGCCCTCGCCAACGCCGTTGGCGCACTGGCATGGCGCGGACCCGAGAAGACGCTGCGCGCATTCGTCGTTGCCAACGGCGATGAATCCCCCTGAACGTCGGACACTTCGACGAGAAGCACAGCAGTGAGTTCGATGCGAACGGCAACGGGGATCCGATCGCATGGAACGAGATGGCGGAAACCTGTCCGCAGGCTGACCCGGCGCGCCGACTCGGATTGCCCGACGAACTTTTTCCCGGCCGGCGTGTCTGAATGAATACTCCCCCACAGGGTCTCCTCCACAAGGACGTGGATTCTTTGATCGTTACTTCTCTTTTCGGTTACGACCCATGCGCTATGCTTGGCGCATGGGTTTTCTCTGTGCGCAGCCATCGTGGACGAGAGCGCTGTGCGTCGCCCTGCTCGCCGCAACCGCACCGTTCGCCGGCGCGCACGCGCCGGCGGAATTTGCCGCGTCGCCCTTGCTGCCGGTTCCGTTCCGCGACGCGATCGAGCGCGGCATCGTCGACGGCGCGTATCGCAGCCTCGCCGTCGGCCTGATCGATGGCGCACGGCAGGCGACGTACTACTTCGGTCATCGCGACGATCCGGCTTCGAAGCCAGCCGACGACGACAGCCTGTTCGAGATCGGCGCGGTCGGCGAGATATTCACCAGCGTGTTGCTCGCTCAGGCCGCGATCGAAGGCAAGTTGCGGCTTTCCGATCCCGTCGAGCGGTTTTTGCCACCGCAGTTTCCGTTCGCCGATCCGGGTACGGGAAAAATCACGCTGGCCCAGCTTGCGACCCAGCATTCCGGCCTGCCGGCGCAGCCGCAGAACCTGTTTCCCGACGATCCCGACGATCCTTACGCCGACTATGCGAGCGAAGATTTGCTCGCCCTGCTCGCCCTGCGTCGCGCACGCGACGAAACCGACGACGGTTATGCCTACTCCGCGCTCAACGCAGGCTTTCTCGGCTTCGTGCTCGGTCGCGTTTATCGCATGCCGTTCGCCGAGCTGCTGCTCGCCAAGGTCGCCGCCCCGCTCGAGCTGACGCACGTCTCGTTCGCGGACCCGCCTGGCCTGCTGCAGGGCTATGCGTTCGGCACGAAAGCGAAGCACTGGCACTACGGCGTGCTCGCCGGCGCCGCCGGTTTGCGCGCCAACCTGCCCGACCTGCTCGCCTTCCTGCAATGCAACCTGCGGCCGACGGATAGCCCGCTGCGGGCCGCGTTGCTGCTCGCGCGCCAGCCGCGGGCCGCAGGGGCGGCCGATCGGATCGGCTTGGGTTGGAACGTGCGCGAACGCCTCGATGGCGCCGATACCTGGCCGCTGGTCTGGCGCGCCAGCCGCACCGGCGGATTCGCCAGTTTCGTCGGTTTTCGCATCGACCAGCAGAAGGCGATCGTCCTGCTCGGAAATGCAGCGGAGGACGTGGCCGCGCTCGGCATCGCCTGGCTCGGGGGAGCAGCGCCGCCTCCGATTCCACACGCCCCGGCTTCCGCCCCGTCCTACCGACCCGAGGACTATCCGGGCCTGTATCAGGTCGCGCCCGGCAGCACGGCCGTGGTGCGCGCGCGCGCCGGGGCGCTGAGCCTGCAAATGCCCGGCGAACTGCCGCGGCGCTTGCGCGCAGCCGATCGGGACGTTTTCGTCACCGACGACGGGGCACTCGGCGTGACGTTCGTGCGCAACCTCGACGAGATCGATGGTCTCGTGCTACACGCGGCCGGCGGCAACGTCAGTGCCTCGCGCCTGAGCTTGCGCGCGCCGAAGATCACGCGGGCCGTGATCGAAACCACGGGCGGCGCGCCGGCGGGCGATTATCGTCTGGACGGATCGACGTGGATACGCGTCGCCGAATCCAAGCGGGGAACGAATCTGCAGTGGACGCTCGGTGAGCGTCGCAGTATTTTCGCCTATGCGCCGGATCGTTACGCCGACGCCGACGGCGCGCTTGATCTGCAGTTCCACCGCGACGCGCACGGCCGCGTCAAAAGCATCAGTCTGGATCTCGCAGGCGTGCAGCGTGAGGCGACTCCGCTGCTGCGCGCCATTCCCTGAGGAAAACCGCATGACCCGACTGAGCGTGAACGTCAACAAGATCGCCGTGCTGCGCAATTCGCGCGGCGGCGCGCAGCCCGACGTCGTCGCCGCGGCCGAGGCCTGCATCGCCGCCGGTGCGGCGGGTATCACCGTGCATCCGCGGCCGGACCAGCGCCATATCCGTCCCGACGACGTGCGTGCGTTGAAGGCGCGAATCGGCGAACGCGCCGAATACAACGTCGAGGGCAACGGTTTCGCCGCAGCGCGCGGAAGCTATCCGGGCCTGCTTCGGCTGGTGGAGGAAACGCGGCCGACGCAGGTGACGCTGGTACCCGATGCCGATGCGCAGCTCACCTCCGACCACGGCTTCGACCTGCGTGCGGACGCGATGCGTCTGCGCCCGCTGATCGCCGAATTGAAACGCTTCGGCGCGCGCGTCAGCCTGTTCGTCGACATGGACTGCGCCGACGTCGGGCGCGCCGCCGAGCTCGGCGCCGATCGGGTGGAAATTTACACCGGTCCCTATGCCGAAGCGTTCGCGCGCGGTGATTGCACGCGCGAACTGGCGCTGTGCGCGGCGTGCGCGGAACGGGCGGGTGCAGTCGCACTCGGGGTCAACGCGGGGCACGATCTGGACCAAGCCAATCTCGGCGCGCTCAGGCGCGCAATACCGCAACTCGCCGAGGTATCGATCGGCCATGCGCTGATCGGCGAAGCGCTGTATGCGGGACTGGACGCGACGGTGAAAGCGTATCTGCGCATCCTCGCGGGCTAAACACCGTCAAAATTCCAGGGACAGAAAAAACGCCGCATCGCGGCGGCGTTTTCGTCATGCCTGTGAAGCAGGATTGGCTACTGCCCCGAGCCGCGCGGCGGCTGGAAGCCGATCTTCTCCATGCCGGCGTTCTTGGCGTCGGCCATTACCGTCGCGACGAGCTGGTATTTCGCCGTTTTGTCGGCCAGAATCTGCAACTCGGGCTGCGGATTCTTCTTCGCCGACAGGGTCATCATCTGCTGCAACTGCTCTTCGGAAACGAGCTGGTCGTTCCAGTAGAACTGACCGCTGGAGCGCACCGCCAAGGTGATTGGATCCGGTGGGTTCTCGACCGGCGGTGGCGGATTGTTGGTCGGCTGCGGCAGATCGATCTTGATGCGATGGGTCAGCATCGGCGCCGTGATCATGAAGATGATCAGGAGCACGAGCATGACGTCGACGAGCGGCGTCACGTTGATGTCCGCCATCGCGCCGCTGCCGCCGGTGTTGCCTGCACTGAATGCCATGATGCGTTCCCGAACCTTTACTGGCCGCCTTTCTGCGGCGTCGTGATGAAGCCCACCTTGACCATGCCCGCGTTCTTGGCTTTCGACATGACGTTGGCGACGAGCTGGTATTCGGCGTCCTTGTCGGCACGGATCTGGATTTCCGGCTGCACCGCTTGCGGCGCCACCACGCGCAGCTGCGCCTCCAGTCCCGCCTCGGTCACCTGCTCGTCGTTCCAATAGGTCGTGCCGTCCTGGCGCACCGCGATCGTCACCGGAGGCACCGGAGGCGTGTCGGTCGGTGGCGCGATGAGGGTGCCCTGCGGCAGCTCGACCTTGATCTTCGGCTGAGCCAATTGCGTGGTGATCATGAAGATGATCAGCAGCACCAACATCACGTCGACGAGCGGCGTGACGTTGATTTCCGCCATGACGCCGCCGGTGCTACCGCCCGCACTCATTGCCATGACTGCAAATCCTTACTTGGCGCCGCTGACGAAGAAGTCGTGCAGATCGTGCGCGAATTCGTCGAACTTACCGAGCGTCACGCGGTTGGCACGGTTGAAGATGTTGTAGGCGAGCACGGCGGGGATCGCGACGCCCAGACCGATCGTGGTCATGATCAGCGCCTCGCCGACCGGGCCGGCGACGGCGTCCATCGAGGCGTTGCCGCTCGCGCCGATTTTGAGCAGGGCGTGGTAGATGCCCCACACGGTGCCGAGCAGGCCGACGAACGGCGCGGTCGAACCCGTGGTCGCAAGCCAGGTCAGGCCGGTCTCCAGGCGACCGCTTTCGCGGGCCACGCCCTGACGCAGGGCACGGTCGACGTATTCCGAACGGTTCAGCGTTTCGGCTAGACGACTGCCCTGGGCCGACGTGTGCTGCTCGACGGCCGCGGTAACGTCCAGCGCGATCTTCGAGAACGGTTCCCAGCCCGGCTGCTCCTCGAGATGGCGTTTGGCGTCCGTCAACGACTTGGTTTCGAAGAACTGTTCTCGAACCTTGTCGCCGCGACCGCGGATGCTGAGGCTGCGCCAGGCATTGAGGATGATGAAGACGACCGAGCCCAGCGACATGATCACGAGCGTGATGAACACCACCATGCCCAAGGCGTCGAAGTTGTGCAGCAGATGCTCGAAACCCATCTGCGTGAGAGCGGCGGCGTTGCCTTGTCCGGCTACCGGAGCGGAAGATGCTTCTTGTAACATAACCTTACCCTTGAGTTGTGGTCCTGAGATTCCGCCGGAATCAGCCGGCTACCGTCACGTCAAATCATTCTGCCAAAGTGAAATCGACCGGGATCAACGCGTATCCCTCGTAGGGTACGCCACCCTTGCTTCCCGGATTAAACATCCAAGTCTTCGCCGCTGCAATCGCGGCCTGATCCAACTCGCGATAGCCGGAGGATTTCTCCACCGTGATTTCCTTCGGCGAACCGTCTGTGGCAATCAGCACCTTGAGGATCACCTTGCCCGTGTGATGTTCGCGCACGGCCTGCGGTGGATACTTCGGCGGACGCATCTTGCGATAGCTGATGTTCTCGCTCGGCGCGATGTCGACCGGCGGCGCAGGCGGCGCAGGCGGCGCAGGCGGGGGCGCGGGCGTGGACATCGGCGTCGGCGTTTCCGTCACGACCGGCGGCGGAGCCGGCGGCGGCGGTGTCGGCGGCGGCTTGATCTTCTCGACGATCTTCGGCGGCGGCTTCTTCGGCGGCTCCGGCGGCGGCGGCGGCGGCGGCGGCGGCGGCGGCGGCGGTTCAATGAATTCCACCGTCACGACGTTTTCCTTGGCGCGTTCCTTGGCCGTCGGCGGCTGCACGGGCGCCAACAGCATGAGAAAGAGAAATCCGTGCAGAGCGAGTGCCCCCGCCCAGGCGATGGTGCGCCGCCAACTGAAACTCGTGTTGTCCGTTTCTTCTGATGACATCAGTGCCAACCAATTACGTAGGGAGCATCATCATCCCAAGCGACAGCGAGGAACCGCCATCGCCAACCCCAAAACAAAACCGCACAAGACGCCTCGCAAGTTACAACAGCGCGGCCGGTATAGACAAGCTTTTTCGGTGATCGACCACTGACGGAACTCTCCCCTTGCGCCACAATCACTCCACCTGTGCAGAATGCCAACTTCCCTTCCATGGCGCAAGCCGTGATTTGAGTTTGCCGCGACCGACAGCGAAAGTATACTTTTCCGGCCCAGCCGCGCGGGTCGAAAAGCAGATCAGCTCTTCTTCTTCGGCTGCGTCGTCATCTTGACGTGGCCACCGATGTTGAGGCGCTGTTCGGCGGATTTCTGCGATTCCGGATACCCTTTCGCCTTGGTCCATGCCTCGCGCGCGTGGGCGAGGTCGTCGATCTGGTTGTAGGAATCACCGAGCATCAAATAAGCCTTGCCCGTTTCCTTGAGGCCGCCCTTGGCGATCGCCTGCTGGATGACCGTAGTCGCTTCCTTGGCGCGGTCGTTCTGCAGCAGCAGACTGCCGCGGTAGTAGTCGACCTCACCGGTCTTGGCCAGCGGCGAGGCCTTGGCGAATGCGTCGATCGCTTTCGCATCCCCGTCTTTTTCCTGCGAATAGCCGGCGCCGATGGCACGGTAGAGCGTATAGAGGGTGTCGTTGTTGAGGTTGCCCTTGTTCTTGTCGATCAGCGCTTCGGCCTTGTCGTACTGACCACCTCTGACGTAGACATTGACCGCCTGTTCGACGAGCTTGGGGTCGCCGGGGTTCTTGGCCAGTTGCTTCTCGAGAATTTCGCCGGCCTTGTCGTACTGGTCCAGGCCCACATACGAAGCCATCAGGATCTGGTTCCAGTTGTCGTTCGGCTTGTCGGTCAGCGACTGGGCCTTGGTGATCGAATCGATCGCCTGCTGGTACTTGTCGAGGCGGTAATAGTCGTTGCCCTGCAGCGCGTAGGCATCGGCCTTGCCACCGTTGGTCGCCTTGAAGTACTCGTCGAGCGTGTTGAGCGAGTCCTGGTATTTCTCGTCCTGCTGCTGCAAGTTGGCGATGTTGAGCAGCAGGGTGAAGTGCTGGTTGTTCGGCAGCGCATCCATGTCGTAGGCCGAGCGCCAAGCCTTCATCGCGCCGGCATTGTCCTGCTTGTCGTAGGCGATCTGGCCCAAGCCCTGCGTCGCCAGCGCGTGCGCATAGTTGCCCGCCTTCGGGTCGTCGAGGACCTTCTGCAGCAGCGGCGTGGCCTCGTCCGGCTTGTTGTCGTTGAGCGCGTCGAGCGCCTTCTGCAGCTCCTTCTGCACGCTCGAGGAATTCATGTCGTTCTTCGGATCCTTGCGCGTGGCGTTCGGATAAAGCGGCGCTTCCTTTTCGCTCTTTTTGTCCGCGTACGCATTGCCCACCAGAAGCGCACATGCGACGAAGATGCTGAAAAGTATACTTGTAAAGTTGCGGATGCTCATGGACTCCTCCCTCAGGGTCGCGGAAAGTGCCGATTGGGTCGGCACCGTTTTCTAGCGGATCATTCTACGCACGAAAGCGTTAACGTTTCGCTGTGAGCGTGCGGTCTGCTCATACATCTACACGTCGAGATTGGCCACGCGCAGCGCGTTCTGCTCGATGAAGTCTCGACGTGGATCGACCACGTCGCCCATCAACGTCGAGAAGATCTGGTCGGCTGCGACGGCGTCCTCGATGCTGACCTGCAGCAGGCGGCGTGTTTCCGGATTGACCGTGGTTTCCCAAAGCTGCTCCGGATTCATCTCACCCAAGCCTTTGAAACGCTGGATCATGCGGCCCTTCTTCGCTTCGTCGAGCAGCCATTGCTGCGCCTGGGCGAAGCTGGCAACCGATTGCGCATGATTGCCGCGGCGAATCTCGGCGCCGGGTTGGATCAGGCCGTGAAGCTGCTGCGCGAGGTCGCGCAACGGCTTGAATTCAGCGCCGCCGAAGAACGCGGCGGGCAACACCTGGATCGCCGCGATGCCGTGATGGCGGCGTTCGATCGTGATCGCGGCCGGATGGTCGGCCGTTGCCGCACGCAGGGCGAGGCGATAGGACGGGCGACCCAGACCGCTGGCGTTGACCTTGGCGCCGATCGCCTGTAACCAGCCTTCGATGCGGGCCGGCTCGTTCCAGTCGTCGGCCGTCGGCGGGGTCAGGTCAAGCATCGCATTGAGCACGTGCGTGTCGCCGCGCGAAGCAAGCCGCACGATCTGCTCCTGCGCGGCATGGTAGTCGAACATGAGTTTTTCCAGCGCGGCGCCGACGATCGGCGGCGCGCCGGGCGCATAGTGCAATTCGGCATTCTCGACCGCGTTGGTCACGAGATAGGCGTTGAGCGCCGCGTCGTCCTTCAGGTACAGCTCCTGCTTGCCTTGTTTGAGCTTGTACAGCGGCGGCAGGCCGATGTAGACGTGGCCGCGCTCGATCAACACCGGCATTTGCCGGTAGAAGAACGTCAACAGCAGCGTGCGGATATGCGAGCCGTCGACATCGGCATCGGTCATCAGGATGATGCGGTGATAGCGCAGCTTGTCCGGATTGAACTCTTCCTTGCCGATGCCGGTGCCGAGCGCGGTGATCAGCGTACCGACTTCGGCCGACGACAGCATCTTGTCGAAGCGTGCTTTTTCGACGTTGAGGATCTTGCCCTTGAGCGGCAGCACGGCTTGCGTCCGGCGATTGCGGCCCTGCTTGGCCGAGCCGCCGGCCGAGTCGCCCTCGACGATGAACAGCTCGCACAACGCCGGATCCTTCTCCTGACAATCGGCGAGCTTGCCGGGCAGGCCGGCGATGTCGAGCGCACCCTTGCGCCGGGTCATTTCGCGCGCTTTGCGCGCGGCTTCGCGGGCACGCGCCGCGTCGACGACTTTTGCGCCGATCGCGCGCGCTTCTGCAGGGTTCTCCTGCAAAAACTCCTCCAACTTCGCGTTGACGATGCCCTCAACGACACCTTTGACTTCGGACGAGACGAGCTTGTCCTTGGTCTGCGAGGAGAATTTCGGATCGGGCACTTTGACCGACAGCACCGCGATCAGGCCTTCGCGCATGTCATCGCCGGCGAGGGCGACCTTGGCGGTCTTCTGCAGACCGGATGCTTCGATGTAGTTCGAGATCGTGCGCGTCAGCGCGCCGCGGAAGCCGGCCAGATGCGTGCCGCCGTCCTTCTGCGGAATATTGTTGGTGAAGCAGAACACGGTTTCCTGATAGGCATCGGTCCATTGCATCGCGACGTCGACCGTGGTGCCCTCATGCTGCGCGGAAAATCCGATAACCTTTTGATGCAGCGGGGTTTTCAGCTGCGCCAGGTGTTCGACGAACGAGCGGATACCGCCTTCGTACTCGAATACGTCGTGCTTGTCGGTGCGCTCGTCGATCAACTCGATCTTCACGCCCGAATTGAGGAACGAGAGCTCGCGCAGGCGCTTGGCGAGGATGTCGTAGTGGAATTCGGTGTTGGTGAAAATTTCCGGGCTCGGGTGGAAGCGCACCGTCGTGCCGCGCCGAGTCGACGGCGCGACTTGCTTGAGCGCGTACAGCGGCTCACCGAGGCGGTATTCTTGCTCGTGCTCGTAGCCGTCACGACAGATCGTCAGGCGCAGATGGTCCGAGAGCGCATTGACCACCGATACGCCGACGCCGTGCAGACCGCCGGACACCTTGTAGGAATTGTCGTCGAACTTGCCGCCCGCGTGCAGCACAGTCATGACGACCTGGGCCGTCGAAATGCCCTCTTCCGGATGAATGTCGACCGGGATGCCGCGACCATTGTCGATCACGCTGACGGAGCCGTCGCCATGAATCGTGACGATGACGTTGTCGCAATAGCCCGCCAGCGCTTCGTCGATCGAATTGTCGACGACCTCGAACACCATGTGGTGCAAACCGGTGCCATCGTCGGTGTCACCGATATACATGCCCGGGCGTTTGCGCACCGCTTCAAGGCCCTTCAACACCTTGATGTTGCGCGAATCGTATTGACCGTTGGACTGTTCTTCGGACACGTCGGACATGCATTTTTCCTGTTGCGGAAGCTCGCCGGTCAAGCGAGCTCTTGCGAAAGATCAAAGGTGCGATTATAGCACCGCGCGCACCTTCCCCTGTTCCACGTGGAACAGCCTTTGGGCCGGAAAGCGTTCCAGCAGGGCCGATGGAATTTCAGTGCCGGTCAGGAGGATCTGCGCCCCGCTTCCGGTCAGCGCAGCCAGCGCGACGGCCTGGTGCGCGGCATCGAGTTCGGAACAGAGATCGTCGAAAGCGATGACGGGATTCTCCCCTCGAATCGATCGGTACAAAGAGACCTGCGCGAGCGTGCAGGCAATGGCGCAGAGTTTTTCCTGGCCTCGCGACAATTGTTCATGACTCGGCGCGTTTGCAAACACCAGACCCCAGTCGGCGCGATGCGGACCGCGCGTCGTATGACCGAGTGCGCGGTCGCGTTGCCGCACTTCCTTCAACACTTCGCCCAGCGGCATGTCGCGATTCCAACCGGGGCGGAAACGCAGGCTGACCCCGCCAAGCTCCGGGAGATAGTCGTCGAGCAACGGCACCAGTTCGCGTCCGAATCGCTCCATGTAGGCTTCGCGCGCGCGACCCAAGGGTTCGGCTGCCTGCGACAGCTCCTCATCCCAGATCGCCAGTTCTTCGTCGCTCGCCTCCTGCTTGAGCAAGGCGTTGCGTTGGCGCAGCGCGCGCCGGTAGCGGCGCATGCCCGCCGCAAAATCGTGTTCCACGTGGAACACTCCCCAATCGAGGAAGCTGCGCCGCCCGTCCGCCGCTCCCGCAATGAGTGCGTGACTACCGGGCTCGAAGCAGACCACGGCACAAGCGGCGAACAAGTCGACGAGCCGGGCCGACGCTTCGCCATCGAGCCGCGCCGTCCAATGTCCGTCCCGCCGCAACAAGCCGAGTCGACGCGTCAACGAACGAGTCCGGGCCTGCGCATAGAGCGCCAGCGTTTCCGTTCCTCGCCGCTGCAAATGCTCGGATTGGTGCGTACGAAAACTGCTCCCGTGCGAAAGCACATAGGCCGCTTCCAGAAAACTGGTCTTGCCCGCCCCGTTCGGACCGACGAAAACATTCAACCCGGCCGCCAACTCCAATCGCTGGTCTTCGATATTCCGCAGATTCTGGATGCGCAATTCGGTCAAATGCATGGTGTCGAATCATTATCGCGGAAACGATCGCACAGAAGGCAAAAACAAACGCGCGGCATTTCTGCCGCGCGTGTTCGATCCCCCGCTTCGCGACGAGCGAATTCAGAGCCGCAACGGCATGATGACATGCCGCGCCTGCTCGCTGTCCGGTGCGCGCAGCAGGCAACTCGAATTGCCGTCGCGCAGGCACATCAGCACTTCCTCGCCGCCGAGCGCGTTCAGGGCATCGAGCAGGTAATTGACGTTGAAGCCGACGCCAAGCTCGGCGACGCTGGTCCTTGCCTCGATTTCCTCGACCGCCTCTTCCTGCTCGGGATTGTGCGCGATGACGCGCAACTTGTTAGGGCTGACCTCGAGCTTGACGCCGCGGTACTTTTCGTTCGACAGGATCGCCGCACGCTGTAAGGCGCCGCGCAAGGCCTCGCGACCGACGCGCACCTCCCTGTCGGCACCGATCGGAACGACCGCTTCGTAATCCGGAAAACGTCCATCGATGAGCTTGGAAGTGAAAGTCACCTCGCCACGCTTGACCCGCAGATGCGCTCGCCCGAATTCGAGTTCGACCGTGCCGTCGCCGACCTCGAACAAGCCCAACAATTCGAGCACCCCCTTGCGCGGGATCAGGATCTGGCGCTGCGCGGAAACGCCCGCCTCCAGATTCGTCTCAACCACGGCGAGACGGTGCCCGTCCGTCGCGACGCTTCGCAACGCGTGCTCGCGCAGATCGAGCAACAGGCCGTTGAGGTAGTAGCGCACGTCCTGTTGCGCCATCGCGAACGCGGTGCGGTCCATCAGGCCCTTGAGCGTAGCTTCCGGCAAACTGATGCGTTCGACCAGATCAATGTTCTCGATCATCGGAAACTCGCTTGCCGGCAGTGTCGCCAGCGTGAAACGGCTGCGCCCCGATTTGACCTCGACACGGTCGCCGTTGAGCTTGAACTCGATCTTGCTGCCATCCGGCAATGCCCGGCTAATGTCGAACAGCTTGCGCGCGGGAATCGTGATCTCGCCCGCTTCGATTTGTTCGGCCGGCGTCGTTGCGGCCATTTCGACCTCGAGATCGGTGCCGGTGAAGCTCACTTGCTGGGGCGTCGCCACGACGAGAAGATTGGCCAGAACAGGCAATGTCTGTCGTCGCTCGACCACGCCGACGACTTGCTGCAGAGGTTTGAGGAGCACTTCGCGCTGAATGGAAAACCGCATAGGTCGTCAGTCCTTCGGAATCGCTGCTGCTGGGCTGTTTGTAAAACTGAAAGAACTAATAGCTGTAGGCCCTGTGCACGATGTGAAAAAGCACAAAAGAGCCATATGAGTCAATATGTTGAAATAAAACGACCGTCGGGATATCCGGTCGCTCACATTGTGTTTTTTCTGTGGATAAATGCCGCGTTCACAGATCGGCACAAACTATCCACAGGATATCCTATTCTGTCAGCACACGAAGCAGTTTTTCCCAATCTTGCCGCAATTTTCCGTCGGTCGCACGCAGGTCGCGGATCGTGCGGCAGGCGTGCATCACGGTGGTATGGTCGCGTCCGCCGAATGCGCGGCCGATCTCGGGCAGGCTGTGTTCGGTGAGTTCCTTCGCCAGCGCCATGGCGATTTGTCGCGGGCGAGCCAGCGAACGGCTGCGGTTCATCGACAGCAGGTCGGACAAGCGCAACTGGTAGTAGTCGCCAACGGTCTTCTGGATATTCGAGATCGTGATCGCCTGCGCATGCACGGTCAGCAGGTCGCGCAGCGTTTCCAATGCGAACTCGGTATTGATCTCGCTGCCGAGGAAGTTCGCGCGCGCGACCAGCGTGTTCAACGCCCCTTCCAGGTCGCGCACGTTCGAACGCATGCGCTTGGCCATGAGTTGCGCCACTTCGATCGGCAGTTCCACGCCTTTGGCTTGCGCCTTGGCCAGCACGATCGCCGCGCGTGTCTCGAAATCGGGCGGTTCGATCGCGACGGAAAGTCCCCAGCCTAGGCGACCTTTCAGACGCGGCTCGAGATTGTCGACTTCTTTGGGATAACGGTCGCAGGTCATGATGAGCTGCTGCTTGCTCTCGACCAGCGCGTTGAATGTGTGGAAAAACTCTTCCTGGGTTGTGTCCTTGCCGGCGAAGAACTGGACATCATCGATCAGAAGCGCGTCGACCGCGCGCAGGCGACGCTTGAAATCGTCCATGCTCTTGGTGCGCAGCGCCTGGATCATCTCGGTGACGAACTGCTCCGAGCGCAGGTACATGACCTTCGTCGCCGGATTGAGCGCGCGCATGAGGTTGCCGGCAGCGTGCATCAGATGCGTCTTGCCGAGGCCCGTGCCGCCGTAGAGCAGCAACGGGTTGTAGGCCCGGCCCGGATTGTTCGCGACCTGCATCGCCGCGGCCTTGCCGAGCTGGTTGGATTTGCCTTCGACGAACAAGTCGAAGGTGTAGTACGGGTCGAGGTTCGGTTCGAACGGGTCCGGCTCGGCTACGCTCTTGCCCGGTCGCGCCGCGGCGCCGTTGTGGGTGTGTTTTCGCGACGCCGTGGCCTTGTTTACCGAACCGACGACGAAGCTCAGCTTCACCTGTGCGCCATGCAGGTGGTTGAGTACGGCCTCGATGCGTGGCTGGAAGCGTTCGCGCACCACCTCGAGCGTATAGGCATTCGGCGCGAGCACGCACAAGCCGTCGTCGTCCTGAGTGGCCTGCAGCGGGGCAAGCCAGGTGTGAAGGTCTTCGACGCTGAATTCGCTTTCGAGGCGTTCCAGGCAACGGCGCCACAGGTCAGTCATGCTGGGAAATTCTTATGGGAGCATGCGCACGGAATCGGCCCGTGCGGATGGGAGGTCGGGGAAGGAGTCTTGCATGGACGATGAAAGTCTACGCCCGCGCGGCGTGCGACGCCAAACGTACACGACTTGACGCTGTCGGCCGCCAATCGCTAGAATCCCGCTTCTTTGTCTTTGACGGCTCTAATTGCGCCATGGCCACCAAGCGTACCTTCCAACCCGGCAACCTCAAGCATGCCCGTACCCACGGTTTCCGTGCGCGCATGAAGACACGCGGCGGCCGCGCCGTGCTCAACGCACGCCGTGCCAAAGGTCGCAAGCGCCTGATCCCGTAAACGCGAAAGCTCCGCCTTGCCCGAGTTCCAAGGGCTTCCCTGCGCGATGGGCGATTCGCCGCCGAATTTCGGTCATCCGCGCGCCTCGCGCCTCTTGCGGCCCGCCGACTTCAGTGCGTTGCGCGGTTCCGGCAAGCGCATTTCCCTAAAACACTTCCAGTGCGAATACCGTCCGCATGCGGGTGCCGGCGCGCGCCTGGGCATGGCCGTGTCGCGCCGCGTCTCCAAGCTGGCCGTCGCGCGCAACCGTATTCGTCGTCAGATCCGCGAAAGCTTCCGGTTGCATCGCCCACAATTGCCGCCGTGCGACGTGCTCGTGATCGCCCGCAACTCGACCGCGCAATTGGACAACCGCGCCTTGCGCGTCGAGCTCGAGCAGCTCTGGCGCAGGCTGGCGGTGCAAGCCGCCGGCATGAACCAGGGTTTGCCCGCCGTGCCCTTGTTGAACGCCACCGAGGCTCCCGGCACAATGCGCGACCGCGTTTGATCGGCGTGTTTCGAATCGGCGCGCCTTGAATCGCCGCCATCGCGGCCGCATCGCTGCCACGCGCGTTCTTTCCTCCTCCGAGTCATCCATGTCCAGCACCCGCTCGTTCCTGCTGCTCGCCCTGTTCGCCATCGGCTATCTGCTCTACTCCGCCTGGCAGCAGGACTACGGTCCCAAGCCCGCCGAGCCCACCCCGGCTGCGGCGCCGGGCGGTCCAGCGCCATCGGCTGGCGGCAACGACGTGCCGGCCGCGGCGAACACGAACGCGGCGGCGGCGAGCGACTCCGTCGCCAACGACGGCAAGGAGCCTCCCGCACAAACGATCGAAGTGCGCACCGACGTGCTCGATGCCGCGATCAGCACCACCGGCGGCAGCCTCGTTCGCGCCGACCTGCTCGCCTATCCGGTCGATCCCAAGGACAAGACCAAGCCGGTGCGCCTGCTCGACGACGCGTCGATGCATTTCTTCGTCGCCCAGACCGGCCTCGTCAGCAACGGCGGCGTCGCTCCGAACCACAAGGCGCCGTTCGCCGCGGAGAAGACGAGCTACGAACTGGCCGCCGGCGTCGACAAGATCGAGGTGCCGCTGACCTGGACCGACGACGCCTCGGGCATCCGCGTGCGCAAGGTCTACGTGTTCACGCGTGGCAGCTATCTGATCGAGACGCGCGAGGAAGTGGCGAACGCGGGTTCCGCCGCATGGACCGGCAACGAGTACCGTCAGCTCCAGCGCACCGCGCCGCCGGCGCAAAGCGGCGGCATGTTCGGCATGTACAACCCCGAGGCGTATGCCTTCGTCGGCGCGGCGTGGTATGCGCAGGGCAAGTTCAACAAGCTGGCGTTCGCGAAATTCGCCGAATCGCCGTTGCACAAGACCGACGTTGCCGACGGCTGGCTCGCCATGCTGCAGCACTATTTCTTCGCCGCCTTCATTCCGGCCGCGGGCGAGACCGACCAGTATTCGACCGGTACCGTGGACGGGCGCTACCGAGATCTACGCGATGTCGCCCGCGCAGACGATCGCGCCGAACGCGACCGGCACGTTCGCCTCGCGCCTCTATGTCGGTCCGAAGCTGCAGAGCGACCTCGCCAACGTCGCGCCGGGCCTCGATCTGACCGCCGACTACGGCATCCTCACTTTCATCGCCCAACCGATGCACTGGATCCTCGTCCAGCTGCACAAGCTGACCGGCAACTGGGGCGTCGCGATCATCCTGCTCGTGCTGCTTATCAAGCTCGCGCTGTTCAAGCCTTCCGAAGCGCAGTACCGCTCGATGGCGAAGATGAAGCAGTTCCAGCCGCGCATGGAAGCGCTCAAGGAGCGCTACGGCGACGACAAGCAGAAGCTCAACGCGGCGATGATGGAATTGTATAAAAAGGAAAAAATAAACCCACTCGGCGGCTGCCTGCCGGTGTTGATCCAGATGCCGATCTTCTTCGCCCTGCTCTGGGTGCTGCAGGAAAGCGTCGAGCTGCGCCAAGCGCCGTTCTTCGGCTGGATCCAGAACCTCTCCGCACCCGATCCGCTGTTCATCCTGCCGATCCTCAACGGCGTCGCCATGCTCGCCACGCAGTGGCTGTCGCCGGCCTCGCCCGGCATGGACCCGATGCAGGCGCGCATGATGAAGTTCATGCCGCTGATCTTCGCCGTGATGTTCGCATTCGCGCCGGCGGGCCTGACCCTGTACTGGACCGTCAACGGCTGGCTGTCGCTGCTGCAGCAGTGGATCATCACCCGGCGCGTCGGCGCCGCGGCGGTTCCCGCCAAGGCGTGAGATGACCCGCGTCCGCGCCGGCGCGGGGGACGCGACCGATACGATCGCGGCGATCACCACGGCCGCCGGCGCGGGCGGGGTCGGCATCGTGCGCGTCAGCGGCCCGCGCAGCCGCGAGATCGCGCGGGCGCTGACCGGAAACGTTCCGCCGCCGCGCAAAGTGCACTTTTCCACTTTTCGCGACGCGGACGGCACGGTGCTCGACCGCGGACTCGCACTCCATTTCGCCGCGCCGAACTCCTACACGGGCGAGGACGTGCTCGAACTGCACGCGCACGGCAGTCCCGTCGTGCTCGACCTGGTCCTGCGTCGCGCGCTCGCGCTCGGCGCTCGGCCCGCGCGGCCCGGTGAATTTTCCGAACGCGCCTATCTCAACGGCAAGCTCGATCTTGCGCAGGCCGAAGCGGTCGCCGACCTGATCGCGAGCGGTTCGGAAGCCGCTGCGCGTGCGGCGATGCGCAGCCTCGAAGGCGATTTCTCGCGCGCCGTACAAACCCTGTTCGAAGCGCTTGTGCGTCTGCGCGCGTGGCTCGAAGCCGCGCTCGATTTCCCCGAGGAGGACTTTACCGACCAAGAGCAGGATTTCCTGAGCGCACCGCAGTTGCTCGAGCAACTTGCGGCTCTGCAGACCGGAACCGCCGACCTGCTGCGCGCCGCGCGCCGCGGCGTCGTTCTGCGCGACGGCCTGCACGTGGTGATCGTCGGCCGGCCGAATGCGGGCAAGTCGAGCCTGCTCAACGCGCTTGCGCAGAGCGAACGCGCGATCGTCACGCCGGTCGCCGGCACCACGCGCGACGTGCTGCGCGAGACGGTCAATCTCGACGGCATCGGCCTGACCTTGGTCGACACCGCCGGCCTGCACGAATCGAACGACCTCGTCGAAGCCGAAGGCATCCGCCGCGCGCGCGCGGAACTCGCCCGCGCCGACGTCGCCCTGCTCGTCACCGACGACGAGCATGCCGGCATGGATCGCGAATTGCTGCGCGAGTGCAGCGACGCCACGGCGCGCCTGATCGTGCGCAACAAGATCGATCTGCGCGCCGTAGCACCGTCGCAATGGATCGACGATTTCGGCGAAACGCAGATCGCGCTGTCGGCGCACACGGGCGCCGGCCTTGATCTGCTGCGCACCGAACTCGCGCGCCTCGCCGGCCGCGGCGAAGGCACGCACGGCGCATTCAGCGCGCGCAGACGCCACGTCGATGCGCTCGTGCGCGTCGCCGAACACCTGCAACGCGCGCAGACGCACCTGACCGTCGCGCATGCCGGCGAACTCGCCGCCGAGGAACTGCGCCAGGCGCAGCGCTCGCTCGGCGAAATCACCGGCGAATATTCCAGCGACGATCTGCTCGGCGCGATCTTCTCGACGTTCTGCATCGGCAAGTGAGTTCAAAGGTCCGGCGACGTTCCGGATAAAAGCATGCACTGCGCCGATGGCTGCTGCTGCGCTACCATTCTTGCATCGATATCGACGCGGCAGTGAGGCAAGGTGCATGCGCATGCGGGGCAAAAGTTTGGCGACGAGGAATGACAAACGTCGCAATCGGATTCTCGGACCGGCGATGGCGGTTTGCCTCGGCGTCTTCAGTCTGCTTGCTGTCGCCGCTGCGCCCGATGCGCGACCGCGCGCGCGCGCGGCGGGCATCGTCATCGGCACGCTGACGCCGGGTCCGAACAATGCGATCACCGACGTGGCCGGCGTCGGCGTCGGGCATGCGACGCTGGCCGAGGGAACGCGCTTCCACACCGGCGTCACCGCGATCGTCCCGCATGCGGGCAACATCTTCCAGCAGCGTGTGCCGGCGGCGATCGTGGTCGGCAACGGCTTCGGCAAGCTGCTCGGCGTCACCCAGGTGCAGGAACTCGGCGAGCTGGAAACGCCGATTCTGCTTACCGGCACGCTCGGCGTGTGGAAGGTCGCCGATGCGCTGGTCGATCATCTTTTGCGCCAGCCGGGCATGGAGAAGGTGTATTCGATCAACCCAGTCGTCGGCGAAACCAATGACGGTTACCTCAGCGACATCCGTGCGCGGCCGCTGACGCCGGCCTTGGTCGAGCAGGCGCTGACGCGGCTGTCGCATGGTGCGGTCGACGAAGGCGACGTCGGCGCCGGGGCCGGCACGGTCGCGTTCGGTTGGAAGGGCGGCATCGGCACCAGCTCGCGCGTGTTGTCGGCAACGGACGGCGGCTATACGGTCGGCGTGCTCGTGCAGAGCAATTTCGGCGGCCAGCTGACGATCGCCGGCGTGCCGGTGTGGAAATCGCTGCCCGATCCGGTCGAGTACGCCAAGTCCGCTGCCGCGCCGCCGGCGAAGGGCGACGGCAGCATCATGATGGTCGTCGCCACCGATGCGCCGCTCGACGCCGCTGCGTTGCAGCGCCTCGCGCGCCGTGCCCTGGTTGGCCTCGCGCGCACCGGTTCGGTGATGTCGAACGGCTCGGGTGACTACGTCATCGCCTTCTCCACGGCGAAGGAAAACCTGCGCTCGCCCGACGCGGCGATGCAGCCCGCGAACAGCGTCGCTGCGGAGCACGTGACGCCGCTGTTCCAGGCCGTGGCCGAGGCGACCGAGGAAGCGATCCTCAATTCGCTGTTCCGCGCGCATACCGTGCACGGGTTTCGCGGCACGGCCGCGGCGTTGCCGCTCGACCGCGTGCTCGATGCGCTGCATCGTGCGAACGCCTCGGCGCAGGATGACGAACGTTCAACCGACTGGCCGGAACTGTCGCGTTATCGTGAAAACAACGCCCGTCTCCCCGCACCGGCCGCGAATGAAAATCGCGTGGTGTTCTTTGGCGACTCGATCACCGACAACTGGGGCCGCGGCGAAGACCACGGCGAGTTCTTTCCGGGCAAGCCCTACGTCAATCGCGGCATCAGCGGTCAGACCACGCCGCAAATGCTGGTGCGTTTCGCGCAGGACGTGGTGGCGCTGAAGCCGCGCGTCGTCGTCGTTCTCGCCGGCACCAACGACATCGCCGGCAATACCGGGCCGGCGACGCCGCAGATGATCGAGGACAACTACGCGGTGATGGCCGCGATCGCGCGTGCGAACGGCATCCGCGTCGTGTTCGCCTCGATTCTGCCGGCGAAGGCCTATCCGTGGCGCCCTGGCGTGCGACCCGCGCAGACGATCCGCGAAGTGAATGCGTGGTTGAAGGCGTATTGCGCGCGCGAAAAGCTCGTCTACCTCGATTACTACGGCGCGATGGCCGACGCCGACGGCGGCATGCGCGCAAATCTAGGCGGCGACGGCGTGCATCCGAACGCCGCGGGCTACGCGCTGATGGCGCCGCTCGCGCAGCAAGCCATCGACGAAGCGCTTGCGCACTGAATCCACACCAGGGAGTATCCCATGATCGAATTGTTCTACTGGCCCACGCCGAACGGGCGCAAGATTCCGCTTTTTCTCGAAGAAGCCGGTCTCAACTACAAAATCACGCACGTCGATATCGGCAAGGGCGAGCAGTTCAAACCCGAGTTTCTCGCGATCGCGCCGAACAATCGCATTCCCGCGATCATCGATCACACGCCTGCCGACGGCGGCGCGCCGATCGGCGTGTTCGAGTCGGGCGCGATCCTGCAGTATCTGGCTGAGAAGACCGGCAAATTCCTGCCCGGCGACGTGCGTGGGCGCACGCAGTGCATGCAGTGGCTGTTCTGGCAGATGGCCGGCCTAGGCCCGATGACTGGCCAGTACGGACACTTTCACGTCTATGCGCCGGAGCCGATTGCGTATGCGAAGGACCGCTACGCGCGCGAAGTCGGCCGCCTGCTCGGCGTGCTCGACCACAGGCTCGCCGGGCGCGAGTATATTTGTGGAAAAGAATACACGATCGCCGACATGGCCTGCTGGCCGTGGATCGACGCCTACGACAAGGCGCCGTTCGATCTTGCGCCCTACGCCGAAGTGCGGCGCTGGCGCGCCGCGATCGCCGCGCGTCCGGCCACCGTGCGCGCCGAGGCGCACCGGCAGATGCGCCCGACCGCGCCGATGAGCGAGGAGGAGAAGCGCATTTTGTTCGGCCAGGGCAAGAAAGATTGAAAAGAATGTTGACCGTGCAATCCGCGGTCATCGTGCTTCTTGGGGGAAGGCAAATGCGGAGTTGGATTTTGGGATTGACGATCTTGGCGGCGACGAATGCAGCACCGGCGAAGGAACTGACCATCGATCGTATCTACGACGGCGCCAGTCTGTCGGGGCCGACGCCGATCCAGCTCAAAGCCTCGCCCGACGGCCGGCGCGTGACGTTCCTGCGCGCGAAAGAGGACGACCAGAACACGTTCGATCTCTGGGAGTACAACCTCGATTCGCGGCAGACGCGCCTGCTCGTCGATTCGCGCGTGGTGGAGCCTGCGGCCGCGGAGCTTTCCGACGCGGAGAAGGCGCGGCGCGAGCGCGCACGCATTGCCGGGCGCCGCGGCATCGTCGCCTACCAGTGGTCGCCGGACGGCAGGAAACTGTTGTTCCCGCTCGGCGGCAAACTCTACCTCTACGATCTCGGTGCGAGCGCGGACAGGGCGCTGCGCCTGATCGACACGGACGGCGAGGCGATCGATCCGAAGATTTCGCCGCACGGCCGCTATGTCGCCTACGTGCACGGACAGAATCTCTGGGCGATCGATCTGCGCGACGGCAAGGCCAGACAGCTCACGCGCGACGGCGGCGGCGCCGTGCACAACGCCGAGGCGGAATTCGTCGCGCAGGAGGAAATGGCGCGCTTCACCGGCTATTGGTGGGCGCCCGACGATTCCGCGATCGCGTTCGAGCGCTTCGACGAGACGAAGGTGCCGATCGTCAAGCGCACCGAGGTCCACGCGGACCGCACCGACACGATCGAGCAGCGCTACCCGGCTGCCGGCAAGAACAACGTCGAAGTGAAACTCGGCCTCGTCTCGCCCGACGGCGGCGAGCCGCGCTTCGTCGATCTCGGCGGCAATCCGGACATCTATCTCGTGCGCGTCGATTGGCTGCCCGACGGCAGGCGCCTGAGCTATCAGCTCATGCAGCGCAGCCAGCAGAAACTCGACCTCAACCTCGTCGATGCGAAAACGCTGCAACAGCGCACGCTGCTGACCGAGGAAGCGCAGACCTGGATCAATCTCAACGACGACCTGCGCTTCCTCAAGTCGCAGGACGCTTTCGTCTGGGCCAGCGAGCGCAGCGGCTGGAAACACTTGTATCTCTACGGCCTCGACGGCAGGCTCAAGCACGCGATCAGCGCGGGCGAATGGAACATCGATGGCCTGCTCGGCATCGACGAGAAGCTTGGCTTGGCCTATGTCGATTCGAACCGCGACTTCGTGCCCGACCGCCAGGTCTATGCGCTCAAGCTCGACGGCTCGACCGCCGATGCGCCGTGTCGCGTCAGCCGCGGCGACGGTCAGCACCACGCCGAGTTCACGAAGAACGCCGAGTACTACATCGACACGTTCGCCGATCCGTCGACACCGCCGCAGGTGAGTCTGCGCAAGGCCGTCGACGGCAGCCTCGTCGTGTGGATCGAAGAGAACAAGCTCGACGAGAAACATCCCTACTGGCCGTACCGTGACGCGCACATCGTGCCCGAGTTCGGCGAGATCCCGTCGAGCGGCGGCGAGGATCTGTACTATCGCCTGTACAAGCCGCGTGGATTCGATCCGGCCAAGCGCTATCCGGTATTCGATTTCTACTACGGCGGCCCGCACTCGCAGATGGTCGCGCGCGGCTGGGTCGATTATTTCTGCGAGTACATGGCGCAACACGGCTATGTCGTGTTCACGCTCGACAACCGCGGCATGGCGCGGCGCAGCCGGGCGTTCTCCGAGGCGATCTACAGGCAGCTTGGCAAGGTCGAGGTGGAAGACCAGGTGGCCGGTATCCGTTGGCTGAAGACGCAGCCTTACGTCGATCCCGCGGGCATCGGCGTGTTCGGCTGGAGCTATGGCGGCTACATGACGACGATGATGCTGGCCAAGGCATCGAGCGAGATTGCCGTCGGCGTAGCCGTCGCGCCGGTCACCGACTGGACCTTGTACGACACGTTCTACACCGAGCGTTACCTCGGCACGCCGCAGGACAACGCCGAAGGCTACAAGCGGTCGGGCACGCTCGACTGGCTGGACGGGATGAAATCACCGCTGCTGCTCGTGCACGGCATGGCCGACGACAATGTGCTGTTCGCCAACTCGACCGCACTGATGGCCGCGTTGCAGGAGCGCGGCATGCAGTTCGAGCTGATGACCTATCCCGGCGGCAAGCACGGCCTGTCCACGCCAGCGATGAAGAAGCACGTCTACCATCTGATCGCGGATTACTTCGATGCCAAGGTGAAGCACGCGGACACGCGCGCGCCTTGATCTTGCTTCCCTTCTCCCGGTAGCACAAGGAAAAAGCCTTACAGCAACGGCCAAGGCGCCACGAACAGCAGCCACAGCGCGAACAGGATCGCCGGATATTTGACGCTGCGATACAGCCGCGGATGGCGTTTGCGGAACTTCACGCCGCGTTTGTTGCCGCCGCGCAGGCGCGCGTAGAGGTGGTTGATGACGCCGGTTTTCTCGGTCGCCGTATCGTTCGGCGACGCCGTGATCGCGCCCATGAACGCGCCGACGCGGCGGTTGACCGCTTCCATCCACCGCGCACGCAAAGGCCGCTCGACGTCCGCGAACAGGATCACGCGCGTCACATCGGTCCTGTTCTCCGCCCAGTGCACATAGGTTTCGTCGAACACGATGTCGCCGCCGTCGCTCCAGGCGTATTCCTCACCGTCGACGAAGATGCGGCACGCCTTCGAGTTCGGCGTGATCAGGCCGAGGTGGTAGCGTAGCGATCCCGCGAACGGATCGCGGTGCGGCGTCAACCGGCTGCCCGGCGGCAGCAGCGCGAACATCGCCGCCTTGACCTCGGGAATCGAGCGCAGCAGCGACACGGTCTGCGGGCACAACACCTGCGCGCTCGCGAGCGGCTCGCCGTACCATTTGAGGTAGAACCGCTTCCAGCCCTGTTTGAAGAAACTGTCGAAGGAAAGATCGTTGCGCTGCTCTGCCGCGCGGATACGGCCTTCGTCGAAAAGCTGCACGGCTTCGCTGCGGATCGCCCGCCAGTTTTTGCGTAGGGGATCGAGTTGTGCAAAGCTGCTGCGGTCGAGAATGGGCGTCGCCGGCACGCGCGAGAATGCGTACATCAAGAGGTTGTACGGCGCGAACAGGGCCGAGTGGTCGGTGAGCTGGCGGTCGAAGCGCAGGCGCACGTGGCCGCGCAGGTGCACGAGCAGCACGCATAGCGCGAACAACGCGAACAGGGCGAGGAAGACGAGGCGCAGGGTCAGCAACATCGAATTCGGACCGGCGCGGCGGCGGTCAATGCAGCCAATGCCCGCCGCGCCTGCGGCGCGGCTCGTTCTCCTCGCGCGCGTGACGCGGCGAGCCGGCGAGTTCCTCGGGCGTGAGCGGCGCATCGATCCAGTAGTGCGCGACCGCGCCGACCGCATGCGGCAATTGCGCGAGGCAGTCGTCGTACTCCTGTTCCGACAGCGGAGCGAAATCCGCGTCGGTCGCGAACACGCCTTCCTCGACCGCGAGCGCCATGATCGGCCCGAGCAGCTCGGTCAGATGCGAATCCACGCCGAGCCGCGACTCCCACAGGCGCGCGCGCAGGTCGACGCCGCGCGAGAAACCCTCGCACCAACCCAGCGCCGACAGCGCCGTATCACCGTCGTCGAGTTCGATTTCGCCGAGGATCGGCTCGTAGTTGTCGGCCTCGACTTCGCTCTCCACGCTTTCCGAAAGGCGCGCGAGCAGTTCGAGCACGCGCCGGCCTTCGTCCTCGTCGAGGAACGGTTCGTGCAGCACTTCGGGCAACCATTCGTCCGGCGCGACCTTTTCCGGGCCGATGCCGACCGCGGTCAGCAGGCCGTGCACGCCGTCGAGCAGCAACTGGTCCTCGCCCGCGTGGGCGCGCAGGTACTGGTCGAGTTCCTCAAGTTCGCTGTCGTCGAGTTCGGCGGGCCAGTCGTCGTGATGCGAAAAGTCGGTCATGGGGGAATTCTAGAACCATGGCGACGGCGGTGCCATTCCTTCTCCCATCGGGAAAAGGTGGCGCGAAGCACCGGATGAGGGTTCGGTTTCGCTCGGGATGTGCATCGGGCCGCGAACCCTCAGATGTTGCACTTCGTGCGCCGACCTCTCCCGAGGGGAGAGGTAGAATCGTTCAATCCAGTTCGAGCAGCACGGGCGTATGGTCCGACGGCCGCTCCCACGTGCGCGGCACGCGGTCGATGCTCGCCGCGCGGCAGCGCGCACGCAACGCCTCGCTCGCGAGGATCAGGTCGATGCGCATGCCGAGGTTGCGGCGGAAACCGGCCGCGCGGTAGTCCCACCACGAGTAGTGTCCGGCCTCGTCGTTGAACAGGCGGAACGTATCGTGCAGCCCCAGGTCGACGACCGCCTTGAGCGCGTCGCGCTCCGGCGTCGAGCAGAGGATCTGCTCCTTCCACGCGACCGGATCGTAGATGTCGCGGTCGTCCGGCGTGATGTTGAAATCGCCGAGCACGACGAGATTCGGATGACGGCGGATCTCCTCGGCGAGAAACGCGCGCACCTTGGCCAGCCAGTCGAGCTTGTAGGCGTACTTCTCGCTGCCGACCTCCTGACCGTTGACGACGTAGAGATCGGCGATGCGCAGGTCTCCGACCGTCGCGATCAAAATGCGCCGCTGCGGATCGTCCAAGCCGGGAATGTCGGTGACGACGTCGCGCGGCTCCTCGCGCGCGAGGATCGCCACGCCGTTGTAGGTTTTCTGCCCGGAGAACGCGACGCGATAACCCGCCGCGTGGATCGCATCCACGGGAAACTTTGCGTCCTCCATCTTCGTTTCCTGCAGCGCGACGATGTCGGGCCGCGCCTCGCCCAGCCACGTCGTCAGATGCGGCAGGCGCACGTTGAGCGAATTGACGTTCCAGCTGGCGATGCGCATTTATGCAACATCCACTTGATTTTCTTTGATTTTCATAAATGGATTTGCCTTCATACCCCCAGCGATATCCCCAATAGAATTTGATGCGAAAAGCATCCAATCAAATTGTGCGCAGATCGCAATCATGATCCTACTTACTGCCCCAATACGAATTTCGCACGCTCGCGCCGTAGCATTTCATAAGGAGTGACGCATTGAACACCGAGACCCAAGCATGCGTTCGGAATCTTGATCTTCTTCACGGTCTGCGCCGGTACTTCGTTGGTCACGACAGCACATCGATGCGCCAGCGCGTGCGCCACTAACCAATAGTCGGCGACTTGCAGGAAGGTCGCCACGGCCGCAGGCTCGTACTTTTGTGTGTTTGCCCAACTGCTCACTTGACCAAGCGCCGGCACAACGGCGGTGTCGGGGGCCGCGAAGAAAGCCGCGCCTCTGGCTACTGCCCAGTCGGCGAGAACATCTTGACCAGCTTTGAGTTCATCGCCGACCTTCTCGATGCTTCCAACGCTACCAGCATCGTGCTGTTGCACCAACCAATCCCAGAACGCAGGGCAGAAGTCGAACCCGTAGTGCAGGTTCTTGGCTTGTATGAAAACGCTGGAGTCGATCAGGTACCTGGTCACAACGCCATCCCCAAGCTGCGACCAAGCTCGTTGAACGTCTCGGTTTTTGCGATGCCGAGCATACGGAAGGCATCCCGATACAGCGTGCGACCTTCGAGCGTGCTTTCCAACAACGCGCGCGCAAAACGCTTGCTTACACGCGCGGCCGTGGTGAGATAGAAGTTGCCGCCGCCGGCATCGCCCGACATCTTCTCTTTCAGTTTCTCGACTTCCTGCGCGTAGGCGATGTCGAATTGCTGTCGCGTCAACGCGCTCGCATCCAGCAACCGCCGCAGGATGACCAGGGTACTGACCTTGAACCTGCGCGCCAGTCGATTGACGGCAGTTTCCAAATCTTCGCCCGCACGTATCTCGGCACGAACGACGGCGAGGGGTGCCAGCAACTCCGCGGCAACGCTGTTGCACCAGCGTTCGATCCGATTCTGTGGCGCGCTGTTCGGGCCGGTGTCCGACAAAGCCGACTCGCCGAGCCACAGATGCGCCAGTTCATGCGCGAGCGTAAACATTTGCGCCGACCTGGTATCCGCGCCGTTGATGAACACAAGGGGCGCCAGTTCGTCGCTCAGTGCAAAGCCGCGAAACTCGTCTGGATCGAGGTGGCGATAGTTGTTGTTCAGGACAACACCGGAAACCATGACCAAGACGCCAAGACTTTCCGCCTGCCCGATGAACTCACGCAACGCCTCTGTCCATGTCGGGCAATCACGACGCGCGTCCAGATCGAAGTTCAGCGCATTTGTAATTTGTCTGGCCGCTTCTACCGCATCGACTTGAACGGTCATCGACCCAACGAAGGGGAGCGCGGATTGCTGACTGACTTGCGCGTAGCTCCGAAACCAGCTCTGCCGCTCTTGGCAGACATAAATCATGTCGAGCAAGTCCGGGCTGGGTCGCGCAATCGCACGGCTACCGACAGTGCGAAAGTCCGGAAGCGGCAAAGGTTCGGCAGGCGGCTCGGACAGGAACAAGTAGCCGAAAGGCACATGAACGGCCTTGGCGAACCCCTCCAACTGTTTCAGTGTCGGCTGCAACTCGCCATCTTCCCATTGCGTGAACTTCGGGAAGCGAGCCTGCATCTCGATCGTGGACTTCCGCGCGCGTTCGCGCGCCCAGCGCAGCAAGTCCGGATTGATGGCGACGCGGGTCATGGGCATAGTATCTCCCAAAAGCCTCTCAATCACCGCGACACCAGAGAGCTATTTCCGTGCTCTGGAATTCAACCCACCGGGAAGCCGCCCGCGCTGGCATAATCGGTTGTATGGACCGTCTTTTGTGTGAATGGCCAGAATGATCACCCGTCTCACAGCAAAGAACTTCAAGTCTTGGGCAGACACGGGAAATTTCCGGCTCGCCCCTATCACCGGCCTTTTCGGCAGCAACAGTTCAGGCAAGACTAGCCTGATTCAACTGCTGCTGATGCTCAAGCAGACGGCCGATTCGCCCGACCGAAGCCAAGTGCTGAATCTCGGAGACGAGCGCAGTTTGGTTGAGTTGGGCACGTTCCAAGAACTCGTGTATCAGCACGACTTGGGGAAGAAAATCGCCATAGATTTGGATTGGACTTTGCCAGGGGAGCTTTCCGTCGAGGATCCCGCGCACAAAGACGCTGTGCTCTTTCAAGGGAAGAGCATGGGGTTTTCCACGAACGTCGAGTGGATCAAGGGCAATGGCAAGGACCTGGGCCGCGCTTCGGTACAAGAAATGAAATATCGCTTTGCCAACGCGCAATTTGGCATGACACATATTGGTGGCAAGCGCAACGAATTCGATTTAGATTCTCACTTCAAATTCGTACGTGTTCAAGGACGGCCTTGGAAATTGCCGCCGCCTACTAAGTTTTACGGTTTCCCCGATCAAGTACGTGCGTACTACCAAAACGCAAGCTTCCTTTCTGATCTCGAATTGCAATTCGAGCAATTATTTTCGCGTGTTTTCTATTTGGGTCCCCTGCGCGACTACCCGAAACGCCAATATCAATGGGCCGGCGCTCAACCCGCAGATATGGGGCGTCGTGGCGAACGTGTCGTCGAGGCACTCCTTGCCTCTCGGGAATCGGGCATAACCTTTTCGCGTGGCAAGGGGGTAAGAAGGCAAACGTTGGAGCAGCGCGTTGCTTGGTGGTTAAAAGAACTTGGTTTGATATCCAGTTTCGAGGTACGACCCATTACCGAGGGCGGGAAGTTGTTCCAAGTCTGGGTGCGTCGTCAACCCAAAGCTGCTGAAGTCCTGATCACCGATGTCGGGTTCGGTGTTTCGCAAATCTTGCCCGTCATTACGCTGTGCTACTACGCGCCGGAAGGTTCGACGATCATCCTTGAGCAGCCAGAAATTCACCTGCATCCTCGCGTTCAGGCGGGGTTGGCTGACGTGTTCGTTGAAGTCGCCAAACAGCGCAACATCCAGATCATTCTTGAGAGCCACAGCGAGCATCTGCTTCGCCGCCTTCAAGTACGCATCGCAGAGGAGCAGATAAGCAAGGACGATACCGCGCTTTACTTCTGCTCCACCGAGAAAGGCGAGTCGGAATTGCTGGAACTGGAACTCGATCTTTTTGGAAATATCCTCAACTGGCCCAAGGATTTCTTTGGCGACGAAATGGGGGAAATTGCCGCCATGCAGCGCGCGATTCTGGAACGCAAGCGCCGAGGTAAGGCGTGAGCGTGGTCATCGATACCAACGTGGCCGTAGTCGCCAACGGAAAACACGAAGTCGCATCGGATGATTGTATCGAACGGTGCATTGACGCCTTGATCGCAGCGCAACAAGGGGTTGTGCTCGTCGATGATGGATTCTTGATTTTCGATGAGTACCAGCGACATCTTTCGCACGCCGGACAACCGGGCGTGGGAGACGCATTTTTCAAGTGGCTCTGGTCAAATCAAGCGAATCCAAGTCATTGCCGGCAAGTGGAGATCACACCGATCGACCCTGCCGGACGTGTGTTCCAGGAGTTCCCCGACGACCCTGACTTGGAAAAATTCGATCGCGACGATCGCAAGTTCGTTGCAGTAGCCTTGGCGAGCGGCGAAACTCCGGATATCTTGAATGCGTCGGATACGGATTGGTGGACATTTCGCGAGTCCTTGACACGTTACGGAATCCAGACACAATTCCTTTGTCAAGAATTGATGGCGGATTGACTATCTGCCGAATGATAGTCACCTATATAGTCGGTGCGAAAAGCCTTTCGAGCGTGGCAGGGAGCAAGGCTGCGCTGGATTCGCGGATGGCGGCATGACGGGCCTTTAGCGCGGCAATGGTGGATTGCAGCGCGGTGAAGGCTTGCTGCGTGGCGAGTGGCGGGACTGGAACTTGAATCGCTTCCAGTGATGTTGCCATCAGCGTACGATTGCGGGCGGCGGTACCGGGCGAGGCGGCATACACCTTTGCGAAGCCTTCGTCAGTCGTGAAGTAGTAGGACAAGAACGCAGGAACGGCCAAGTCGAGATTGGCTGCGCACGTCAGCATACGATGGTTGCCGACGCAACCGTGATCTTCCAGTTTGGCAAGAGCGATGCCCTGCTCCCATGCCATGATGTTGCTGAAAATCAAATCGTCGGCTTCGACGCGAAAAAGTTTTTGCCAAGTAAACTCCGAGCCGGTCACGGTGCGACGCTGGAATGTGCCCTTGAAGAAGCTGCGCACGCCAAGCTCGGTGTAGCTGGCCTGCGCGTCGATGGCGACTTCGCGGCGCACGAGCGGGGCGACTTCGGACATTGGGCGATAAAGAGCGTTGGCGATGGCGTCGCGGAAGCGCAGGGCGAGCAGGTGATCGGCGGCGGTGTCGGTGGCGTCGAGGTGGGCGGTCAGTTGGCGGGTCTTGTCCGCGAGCGCGTCGAGGCGGGCGACGAGGGCTCGTTGTTCGGGCAGCGGCGGCAGCGGAATTTCAATCGAAAGAAACTGACTCGGCTTGATGCGATTCTTGCCGCTCGTGCCTTGCGCTTTTTCGTCGCACGCACGCCAGAACTCGCGCGACTTCGTGATGAGACGCATCCAGCCGGGAAGGATGTACTCTCGATTCAGCGAGAACGTTGGAAATTCTGTGCTGACATAGCCGCCCGCAAGCTCCGACGTTGCGACTGCAATGCTGCCATTGCGTGCCCAGATTTTGTTGACGATGAGGTCGTCGCTTTCGATGCGATTGAAGTTCGCGTATTTGGTTTCGCCGCCATCGATGCGCTCGCGTTCATACGCACCTTCGCCCCACAAGCGAACACCGATTTGGCGATAGGACTTGCCGGATTGCGGAGCCTCGAAGCGATCTGCGGGTGAGCAGATTTCGCCAAGTGCAATCGAGCGCCACTTGCTCACGCCGCCACCTCGCCCACCAGCTTTTCGATCTCGGCGATCAGCCGCAGCGCCTCGCCCTCGTGCGCACGCATGCGCGCGACGAGTTCGGCGGGCGCGGCGTGTTCGAGGTCTTGTTTCGCGTTCGGGTTCTTCAAGTCGAGGTTGTAGCCGCGCTGGGCGATGTCGGCCACGCTCGCCTTCCACGCCTGCGGGCCTTCCTTGCGCTCGCGCCACCACGCGAGGCACTCGGCGAATTCCTCGAACTGCATCGGCGCGGTCTTGGAGTATTTCTTGCGGCCTTCCGGCAACGGCAGTTCGTAGTACCAGATGTCTTGCGTCTTGCCATTGCGGTCGAAGAACAGCAGGTTGGCGGGAATGTCGGTGTATGGGGCGAACACGCCTTGTTGCAGGCGCACGATGGTGTGCAGGTTGAAGTCCTCGACGAGCTGCTTCTTGATCGCGGCGGCGACGCCGTCGCCGAACAGGGTGCCGTTGGGCACGACGACGGCGGCGCGTCCGCCCCTGACGCGCTCGGCATCCCGAACCCTCACCCGGCCCTTCGGGCCACCCTCTCCCGCGGGGAGAGGGGAATCGGCTACGCGCAGCTTGCGCATGATGTATTGCAGAAACAGCAGCGCGGTTTCGCTGGTTTGCAAGGTCGGCGGGAAGTTGGCCTTGATGCCGGCTTCTTCTTCGCCGCCGAACGGCGGGTTGGTGAGGACGACGTCGACGCGCTGCTCGTGGCCGATCTCGGCGAGCTTCTGCGCGAGCGTGTTGCCGTAGGCGATTTGCGGCGCTTCGAGGCCGTGCAGCAGCAGGTTCATTTCGGCGAGCATGTAGGGCAAGGGCTTGGCTTCTTGTCCGTACAGCGTGCGTTGCTGCAAGGTTTCGCGCTGTTCGGTCGTCTTCACCTGTCTGGCGAGGTGATCGAAAGCTTCGACGAGGAAGCCGCCGGTGCCGCAGGCCGGATCGAGCACGGTTTCGTCAAGTTGCGGGTCGGTCACTTGCACCATGAAGCGCACGACCGGGCGCGGCGTGTAGAACTCGCCGCTGTCGCCCGCGGCGTCGCGCATTTCGCGCACCATCGATTCGTACAGGTGCGAGAGCGTGTGGATTTCTTCGCTGGCGGTGAAGTGGATCGCGTTGACCTTGTTGAGCACGTCGCGCAGCAGATAGCCGCTGACCATGCGGTTCTGCACGCCGCGAAACACGTTGGCGATGACGGCGCGCTGGCCGTCGCGTCCGTTGCGCTGCGCCTGCGCGCGCAGCCAGGCGAACAGGCCGGGGCCGCGCGTGCCGTCGGGGCGGATGGCTTCGTCCTGGTTGATGAAGGCGAGCAGTTCGTCGCCGTTGATGCCGTCGGCGCGGGCGGCCCAGTCGCGCCAGCGGTAGGGCGCATCGATCAGCGGTTCGTACGGGCGGCCGTCGAGTTCGGCTTCCTCGGCATGGCGGGTTTCGAGGTCGTCGAGGAACTTGAGGAACATCACCCACGTCAGCAGCGGCAGGCGGTCGAGGTCGCCGTTGAGGCCCTTGTCCTTGCGCAGGATTTGGCGCACGGACTTGATCAGCGAGGACAATTGCTGTGCGGTGGTTTGCGGGGTTTCGGGTTTCTTGGTGCGGGCCATGCGGGTTCTTTTCTCTTGCTCGTCATTCCGGCATGGATTGCCGGAATCCAGTTGCCAGGGAGGGCGACGTCAGTTCATTCCACAAGTTGCGCCAGCCTGGATTGGCCTGTTCTATCAGACGTATCTTTGCAACGCACGGCCATTTCTTGAGTTGTTTCTCGCGAAGAATCGCCGAGACCATTTCATGATGTTGCTCGTACCAGACCAGATCGTGAACACCGTAGGTTTTGGTGAATCCTTCGACGGCATTACTGCGGTGCTCGTGAATGCGCTTGATGAGATCGGAAGTCACGCCGATGTACAGTGTGCCATTTCTCCGGCTTGCCAGAATGTAGACACATGGCTGTTTTTCCATGTTGCGCATTCGTTACGCGGGCATCCGTGCAGTCTGGATTCCGGCAATCCCTGCCGGAACGACGCACTCCGTATTTGCGGCGACTATGGTCGTCACTGGTAAATTGCGGCTTGGAGTTGGCCCACGGCCTCGCGCAGCGCGGGCACGCCGCCGAAGTGGCGGTTGGCGATTTCGGATGGGCTGCCGTAACGGTCGAACGGCGCGAGCTTGAGCAGTTCCGAAGGCTGGTTGAACTGGATGATGCCGCGCTCGACGTAGCGATCGAGCAGCAGACCGAGAATTTCTCGCGCGGTGTCGCCGTATCTCGCGAACGCCTCCTGCGTGCGCGCACGCGCGCGTTCCGCACGCTCGCGGCGCGTGAGCAACGGCGCATTCCAGGCGAGGTGGCAAAGCAGGTCGAACGGATCGGCGTCCTGCTCGCCGGTCGAGGCGATCAGCTCGTCGAAGCTGATATGGCGTTCGCGCAGCGCGCCCAATATGTCGGCGCGCGTGTCGGGTTTGGCCCAGGCCGATTGCAGCGCGTCGCGGTTCGGGTACATCGAGCGCACGGTGCGCGCCGAGTATTCGGTGTAGCGCACGACTTGCAGCTTCTTGCCGTCGGCGTCGAGATCGTAGACGAGATGGCCGATCACTTCGACGTGGCCGCCATCGACGTAGAACTTGCGCGGCTCGTCGGATTCCTGTGTCGTGATCGTCGCGGTGCCGTCCTCGTCGGCGGATTCGACCGTGGGATGCTCGGGCGGTTCGGGTTCTCGAACTTCGGTTGCGCGAACATCGCCTTCGTCGTCGATCCTCACGACATCGACGCGCACCGGATCGCCGTCGAAATCGGGATCGGCAAAGTGCTGTGTGGCCGTACCGGTGAAGTCGATGATGTTGAAGAACTCCTTGCCGTAATCCACGCGCAGGCGCGTGCCGCGCCCAATGATCTGCTTGAACTCGGCGCGTGAGCCGACGACGCGGCACAGCACGACGTTCTTCACGGTTTCGGCATCGACGCCGGTGGTGAGCAGTTGCGAGGTGGTGAGGATCGTCGGCGTCGGCTTGTCGATGTCCTGAAAATTGGCGAGATGGCCCAAGCCGATCGCGCCCTCGTCGGCGGTGACGCGGCACACATAATCGGGATACTCGCGCATCAGGTCGCTGTTGAGATTGACCAGTTCCTCGCGCATTTCGGCGGCGTGTTCCTGATCGACGCAGAACACGAGGGTCTTGGCGAAGCGGTCGCCGCCGCGCAGGAAATCGGTCAGGTGTTTCGCCATCGCCTTCGTGCGGGCGCGCAGGGCGACGACGCGCTCGAAATCGCGGGTCTGGTATTCCTCGTCGGGAATGACGCGGCCGTAGCGGTCGAGTTCGTCCTTGTTCGGACGCCAGCCGGCGGCGTCGGCCGTCATGATGACGCGATGCACGCGGTACGGTGCGAGAAAGCCGTCCTCGATGCCTTGCCGCAGGCTGTATTGATAGACCGGATCGCCGAAGTAGTCGTAGGTGTCGCGCGAGTCGTCGCGCAATGGCGTGGCCGTCATGCCGAAATGGATCGCTGGCGCAAAGTAGTCCAGTACGCGACGCCAATTGCTTGCGTCCCGCGCCGCACCACGATGGCATTCGTCGATGACGACGAGATCGAAGAAATCCGGCGTGTACTGGCGGAACAGGTCTTCGCCGTCGCCCGCCGTGAGCGACTGGTAGATGCCGAAGTACATGTCGCGCGCCTGGCTCACGTCGCCGCTGCGAATCTTGTGCCGCGCGTCGCCGAATGGGGCGAACATCTTGTCCTTGGGATCGTCGATGAGGATGTTGCGGTCGGCCAGAAACAGTATCTTCGGACGGCGATATTCGCCGCGCCGATTCCAGCGGCTATGCCAGAGTTTCCAGCACACCTGGAACGCGACGCAGGTCTTGCCGGTGCCGGTGGCGAGCGTCGCGAGGACGCGCTGCTTGTTCGACAAAATCGCCTCGATCACGCGCTGGATGGCGACGTCCTGGTAGTAGCGCGGAATCTTTCCCGAATCGAGGTTGTAGGGTTCGAGCAAGGGTTTTTGCGCGGCTTCGTTCAATCCGATTTTGCCCGTGAGCCGCGTCCAGAGTTCGTCCGGCGCGGGGTAGCGATCGACGGGCTTTTCGGTGCCGGCGGCGGTGTCGATTTCGATGATGTCGCGCCCGTTCGTCGCGTAGGCGAAGCGCAGGCCGAGCATCTGCGCATATTCGCGCGCCTGCTGCACGCCGTTGTGCGCGGGCAGGCCGATTTCCTTTGCCTCGACCACGGCAATCGGCAGGTCGCGGCGGTAATAAAGGATGTAATCGGCCCGGCGCTGTTTGGCACGTCGAGCCTTGCCGCCGATGAGCAGGATTCGCCCCGCGGTGATGACGTGCTGTTCGCCGATTGCGTGCGGCGTGTTGGCCCACTGCGCGGCGCGCAGAGCGGGCGTCACGTATTCGCGGCAGGTGTCGGCTTCCGTGAGCACGACGGCGGTGTGTTCGTCCATTGAAATCGGCCAGTCGTCGGGTGGCGAAGCGTTAGGAATGAGTGCGGGCGGCGGCGACTTTGGCACGCGGGACTGGCTATCGCAAGCCGAATACGGTTTCGCCAACCAGCTTCACATCATGGGCGAAGGCTTGCTCAAGCCTCGCCCGCAGCGACCGCCTTCTGCCACAGCGCCAGCCCGTGCTCGGCCGAGATGCGCGCGGCGGCGAGCGCTTCGTTCGGCAGCGTGCCGAAGTAGAACGGGCGGCGCGGCACGCGCGCGAAGGGTTTGCCGCGGATACGCAGGTACTCGTCGTGGAATTCCTTCCACGGATGCGCGGCCTTGGTCGCGTTGCTCGCGACGCCGCCGTGGAACTGGTGGAAGCTCGCTTCGCCGAGCAGCATGATGTAGTCGCCGTGTTTGCGTGCGACGGCGCGCTGGAAGAAATCGAGCGCAACGAGGCCGCCGCCGCGCGAGACGAAACGCTCGTCGAAGCCGCCGAGCGCGAGAAATTCGTTCTTGTCGATACCGAAGCAACTCGTCTCGAACGGACAACCGAACCACGCCATGCCCGGATCGGCGAACGCGCCGGCGATCGTGTAGAGCCGGTAGCCGTTGTCGCGCCAACCGCTGCGCGCAAGCAGGCCGTCCTCGATTTGCCGGTCGTAGCCTTCGGCGACCGATTCGTTCTGCTGCTTCGGCCCGAGGTGGAACGGCGCGGTGGCGAGGAACGGTGACGCGAATTGCGCGAATGCGCGTGACGCCAGCGCATAGATACCCGGCGAGAGGATGTGCGCGCCGTCGATGATCACGAGCAGGTGTTCGCCGCGCGCCTCGCGGCAGGCGGCGTTGATCGCCGCCGCCGGCGACACCGATTCCGTCTCGACGAAGCGGTAGTCGAATTCCGGTCCGAATGCGCGCACTTCCGTTTCGCTCAACGGCAAGGTCGAGCCGTGGTCGAGCGCGATCACTTCGAACTCGATCGCCTGCGCATCGCGTTGATAGGCGCGCGTTAGCGAATACAGCGTGTTCGCCGCCTCGCGGCGGTTGTTGTGGAAGTTGACGACGACGGAGATCATCGCGTCTTGAGGAAGGGGTCTAGGCGGCGAGGCCGTAGCTGCGCAGCAGCGCGTCGGGCTCGGGCTCGCGGCCGCGGAATTCGACGAACGATTCCAGCGCCGGGCGCGAACCGCCGACTGCGAGCACGCTGCGGCGGAAGGCCTCGCCCGCGGCGCGGTCGAACACGCCCGCTTCCTCGAAGCGCGAGAACGCGTCGGCCGACAGCAGCTCGGCCCACAGATAGCTGTAGTAGCCCGCCGCGTAGCCGCCGGCGAAGATGTGGCCGAAGGCGTGCGGCATGCGCTGCCACGCGGGCGGCATGATGACGGTTACCTCGTCGCGTACCTCGCGCAGGATCTCCATCGCGCGCGCGCCTCGCGCCGGATCGAATTCCAGATGCAGGCGGAAATCGAACAGGCCGAATTCGAGCTGGCGCACGAGGAACAGGCCCGCATGGTAGTGGCGCGCGGCGAGCATGCGCCGGAACAGTTCCTCGGGCAGCGCCTCGCCGGTCTTCCAGTGCTTCGCGAACAGCGCCAATGCCTCGCGCTGCCAGGCGAAATTCTCCATGAACTGGCTCGGCAGCTCGACCGCGTCCCATTCGACGCCGTCGATGCCGGCGACGCTCGGCAGGTCGATTTCGGTCAGCATGTGGTGCAGGCCGTGGCCGGTTTCGTGGAACAGCGTGGTCACGTCGTCGTGCGTCAGCAGCGACGGCATGTCCTTGGTCGGCGGCGCGAAGTTGCAGGTCAGATAAGCGACCGGCGGATGCGTGCGCCCGCCGTCCGCATAGCGCGAGCGGCAGGTGTCCATCCACGCGCCGCCGCGCTTGCCCGAGCGCGCGTAGAGATCGAAGTAGGCGCCGGCGATGGTCTTGCCTTGCGCATCGACGACGTCGTAGAAACGCACGTCGGGATGCCAGACCTCGACGTCTCCACGAGCGCGGAAGCTGACCCCGAACACGCGCTGCACGATGGCGAACAGGCCGGCGATCGCCGCGTCGGCGGGGAAATACGGTTTCAGTTCCTCTTCGCTGAGCGCGTATTTCTTCACGCGCAGTTTTTCCGCGGCATAGGCCACGTCCCACGGTTGCAGGTCGGCGAGGTCCAGCTCGGCACGGGCGAATTCGCGCAGTTCTTCGAGTTCGCGCAGCGCCACGGGCTTGGCGCGTGCGGCGAGGTCGCGCAGGAACGCGAGCACGCGCGCGGGCGTGCCGGCCATCTTGGTCGCGAGCGAATCCTCGGCGGCGTTGTCGAAGCCGATCAGCCGCGCGCTTTCGTGGCGCAGCGCCATGATCTCGTCGATGCGTTGCGAGTTGTCGAACCGGCCCGCGTTCGGGCCCTGATCGGAAGCGCGCGTCTGGTACGCCGCGTAGACGCGTTCGCGCAAGGCGCGGTCGTCGGCATAGGTCAGCACGGCGGTGACGCTGGGCTGCTTGAGCGTAACCAGCCAGCCGTCCTGCCCCGCTTCTTCGGCATACTGCTTGAGCAGCGCGCGCTCGGCGTCGGGCAGGCCGGCGAGTTGCGCCTCGCCGATCTTCTCCGACCACGCCTCGGTGGCGTCGAGCACGGCGTTCTCGAACTCGTTGGAGAGTTTCGAAAGCCGGTTGGAAATCTCCTTGAAACGCGTGCGCGCCGGCTCCTCGAGCGAAACGCCCGCCATGCGGAAGTCGCGCAGCGCGTGCTCGACCAGCGTGCGCGCGGGGCGCGGCAGATCGGCGAAATCGGCGCGCTCGGCGAGGGCCTTCACCGCCGTGTACAGCTCGCGGTTCTGGCCGAGTTCCGTGGAAAACTCGGTGATCTTCTCGAGCGCGGCCGAGTACGCCTCGCGCAGCGCCTTGGAGTCGGCCACCGCATGCAGGTGCGAGACCGGCGACCAGGCGCGTTCGAGGCGCATCTCGAGCGCCTCCTGCGGCAGCATCGTGTTGACGAAATCGCGTGGCGCCTTGGCCGAGGTCAGCGCGTCGATTTCGCGCCGGTATTCGGCGAGTACCGCGTCGATCGCAGGTTCGACGTGCTCGGGTTTGATCGTGGCGAATGCCGGCAGGGCGGAATCGGCGAGCAGGGGATTGGTCTGGGTCATGGGCCAATTGGCTGTTTTGTATTGAGAAGTGCCGCCAAGGATGGCCGCTTTTTGATGTTTGCGATCGGGGATGATCGCAGAAATAAACCCCGCCGCGGGAAAATCAAGTCGCCGCGGCGCTAGCATGAACGCATGAGCGGCCACGATCCCGCACCTTCGCCGAACGACTTGCCGGCATTCCTGCGCGGCATCGCTTTGTTCTCCCCGCTCGATGCCGCGGGCATCGCCGAGCTCGCCCTGGCGCTGGAACCGCGCATGCTGCCGGGCGGCGCGGTGCTGTTCGACGAGGGCGACGTCGCCGACGCGCTCTACGTCGTGCGCAGCGGCGGCCTCGCCGCGTACCGGCGCGAACCCGGCGCCACGGTCGTCCTGCTCGGCATGATCGGCGTCGGCGAGGTGGCCGGCGAGATCAGCCTGATTGCGCAGACGCCGCGTCGTTCGCTCGTGCGCGCGCTGCGCGACAGCGTCGTGCTGCGACTGTCGGCGCAGGCGTTCCATCGTCTCGTCGGGAAATATCCGCAGGCGATGATGCACACGGTCGGGGTCACCGCGCGATATCTGCTCGATCGACCCGAACAGGTGCGCTACTCGGCGCCGCGCACGTTCGCGATCCTGCCGCACGACGCCGGCGTCGACGCGCACGGCTTTGCGCGCAGCCTCGAGGCCATGCTGTCGCGCTACGGCTCTTGCGCGCTGATCGACGCGACCGTCGCCCGCGGGCGCGATGCGGCGTGGCTGCACCAAGTCGAGCATGCGCATCGCTACGTCCTGCTGCTCGGCGATGCGGGCGAGAGCGCGTGGCGCGAGCAATGCGCGCGCCAGGCCGATGCGTTCCTGCTGCCGGTCAACGCCGCGGATGCGGCCAGCCCATGGCCCGAGGTCGCCTGGATCAACGCCACGCACAAGCCGCTGCGCACGCGTCATCTGGTCCTGCTGCATGCCGGCGACATCGGCCTGGGCCGCGCGACGGCGTGGCTGAGCCAGCTGTGCGGCGCGCGCCACCATCACGTGCGCGGCGATCGCGCCGCGACCGACATCGAACGCCTCGCACGCCTTCTGACCGGACGCAGCCTGGGCCTCGTCCTCTCGGGCGGAGGCGCGCGCGGCTTCGCCCAGATCGGCGTGGTGCGCGCGCTGCGCGAGGACGGCCAGCAGATCGACTGCGTCGGCGGCACCTCGATCGGCGCGATCATCGGCGCCGGCGTCGCGCTGGACTGGTCGGACGAGGAGATGTTCTCCAATTACCGGCGCGCCTTCGTCGACGGCAAACCGCTGCGCGACTACACGTTTCCGTTCATCTCGCTGACCCGCGGCCATCGCGTCGCGCGCCTGTTGCGCGCCGCGTTCGGCGAACGCGACATCACCGATCTGCCGCTGCCGTTCTACGCCGTCACCGCGAACTTGACGGCGGGCGTGGCGCAGGTGCATCGAGCGGGATCGCTCTGGTTCTGGCTGCGCGCGGCGAGCGCGATTCCGGGCGTGCTGCCGCCGGTGTTCCATCGCGGCGAAGTGTTCGTCGACGGCGCGGTGATCAACAACTTGCCGGTCGATCCGATGCGCGCGGCGCAAGTCGGCGACGTCATCGGCATCGACATCGGCGCCGACGACGTGCTGAAGGCCAAGGTCGAGGAAGCGTTCCTGCCTGCGCTGTGGCGCACGGTGCTCGATCATCTGCGCCGCAAGCCGCGGCCGGGCATCCTCAACATCCTGCTGCGTGCGGGCATGGTCAATGCGGAAGCCGCAAGCGCGGCGCGGCGCGCGCAGACCAGCCTGCTGCTCGCGCCGCCGATGCGCGACATCGGCCTGCTCGACTGGCACGAATACGAACGCGCCATTGCGTCCGGCTACCGCTATGCGCGCGAGCTGCTCGGGCGCGGCGCGGCGCCGCGCAGCCTGCCGTGAATCTCCGGGCGACCTGCGAATCGGCCGATCAGTAGCGGGCGGAACCGGGCCGGTACGCGCGCAGCCGTGGTTCGATCTTCGGCGCCATCTCCTGCACCGCTTCCTCGGCCTGCCCCTTCGCCGCAAGGCCGGTGTAGACGATCGATTCGCTGAAATCGCTCAGTTCACGGCCGGTCTTCATCTCGAACACGTTCACGTTCAGCACAGCGGTGGTCGCCGTGTTGGCCTGGCCATAGGCCGAGACGTCCATCTGTCCGGTGGGCTCGGCGGCGACGATGACGAGTGCGTCGACACGCCCGCGGGCGCTGGCGCGCGAGGCGACCATTTCGACGACATAGCCTTGCTCGGTCAATTGCGCCTTGAGCATGCGCGCGGCCGGTTCCGCGGCGCGCCGGTCGCCGCTGAACGTGATGCCTATCGTCGGCACGTGCGGTTTCGGCGGCGCTGTGGGCGCTGGCGGCGGGGTCGCCTTGGCGGTCTGCGCGGTCATGGACGGTGCGAGTGGTTTTGGTGATTCGACCGGGGCGGGCGCGGCGATGTTGTCGGTCGCGACGGACGTCGTCGAAGTCGCAGCGGCCGCCGTCGCTGCCGGCGCAGCGGAAGACGAAGCGTTGTTTCCGGTCAGATCGGCCAGCGAAGCACCGCCCGCGGCAGAAGTGGAATTTGCAGCGTTTGCATCTTTTGCTGCATTTTCCACATTTGCGGACGCCACCGTCGCCGCGGTTGTCGCCGCCGACGTGGCCGGTTGCGTGTCGGCGGGGGAAGCCGTCGCGGGCGCGCTCGCAGGTACCGCGACGGGTTGCGTATCCGTTGTCGCCGTCGCGGCAACCTGCGCCGGCACGGAGGCTGTCGGACCGGCCACGCTGGCCGGCAGCCACTGCTTCAGGAAGCCGAGCTGGTCGCGGTAGGCGTAGGCGCCGCCGCCGAGGCCGAGCAGCAACAGGGCCGCGATTGCGAGCGGCAGCGCGGCCGAGCCCGATTTGTTCTTCGCCGACGCGGCGGCCTGGCGTTCGAGCAGCGACTGGTGCGCGCTGTCGGGAACGGTGATCGCCGGTAGCGTGGTCTGCGCGCGGGGCGGCGTGGCCACCCGCGTCGGCGCGGGCGTCACGTCGGGCAGCGGACGCGGTGCCGGCGGCGTGTTCGGCAGCGCGTTCTGCCCCGAGCCCGGCGTCTTCATGCCGACCACGGTGGCCGCGGCCGGCGAGGGCTGGGTGCGCAGCTGCAGCGTCGTGCCGTTGGCGAGCAACGGGTGGCGGGCGAGATCGGCGGCGAGTTCCTGGCAGCTTTGATAACGGTCGGCCGGTTCCTTGGCGATCATGCGCGAGAGGATGCGCGATAGTTCCGGGTCGACGTCGGCGTTGAGCGAGCATACGTCCGGAATCTCGGCCTTGACCACCTCGAGCATGAGGCCGAGCGGCGATTCGTCGGTGAACGGCATGCGCCCGGCGAGCATCTCGAACAGCACGATGCCCAGCGAAAAAATGTCCGAACGCTGGTCGACCAGCTTGCCGAGGCAGACTTCGGGCGAGAGATAGCCCGGCGTGCCGACGAATTCGCCGGTCGAGGTCAGCTTCTTCGCCAGGTCCGCGCTCGACAGAGCGATGCCGAAGTCGGCGATCTTCACGTTGCCGCGGCTGTCGATCAGGATGTTGCCGGGTTTGACGTCGCGGTGGATCACGCCGCGGTCGTGCGCGGTGGCGAGGCCGAGCGCGGTCTGGTAGATCACCTTGGCCGCCTGTTCGGGCTTGAGCCGGTGCTCGCGCTTGAGCACCGAACTGAGCGATTCGCCGTCGACGAATTCCATGACGAAGAACGTCTGCCCCTCGTCCTCGCCGATGAAATAGATCTGGATGATGTGCGGGTCGTTGAGCGCGGCCATGCTGCGCGCCTCGCGCAGGAAACGCTCCTTGATCGCGGGATCGTGCGCGAGCGAATCGGCCAGCACCTTGATCGCGACGTAGCGGTTCAGCGACGGCTCGTAGCCCTTGTGGACCACGCCCATGCCGCCGCGGCCGAGCTCGGCGACGAGATCGTAATGCCCCAGTTGCTGCTTCATGGCCCCTCCAAGGCGCATGGCGCCTGTTCGTGTGGAAAAAAGTCTAGCACCGCACATTGCCGGCGTCCGCGTTGCGATTGGCGGGGTCACGCGTGCACAATCGACCTTGCGAGCGCGAACCGCATCACGTTTTGCGCGCGGCCCCCAACGATTGTTTCCGTCACGAAGCGACTTTAGACTCCCGGCCCTCATGCCAGTCGCCGAACCCGCCGCGTTTCATTCCGGAGCCGCTGCCGCGCAGCGCGCCGGCAGGCCGTGCTGGCTGTGGCTCGCGCTTGCGACATGTCTTGCGGTCGGCCTCTGGCGCCTCGGCGCGCTGGCCATGCACGAACCGCTGATCGCGCTGGCCAACAGCTACGACGAGGTGCGCTACAGCGCCTGTTTCGGCCTCTATCCCGACCGTCCTGCGTCGGTGCCGCCCACCCGCAACAGCCCCGCCGCGCCGTACGCGCACTACAAGTTCGTCGCCGTTGCCGATCCGATCTGCTACTGGTCGACCGAACTGCTGTTCCAGGGCGCGGCGGCGGCCGTGTTCCGCGTCGCCGAAGCCATGGGCGGCGCGACGGCGCATTCAGTGCGCTGGATCGGCGCGTTCAAGATCGCGGCGATGCTCGCGCTGTGGTTCGGTTTCACCGTGGCCTGGCTGCGCCGGTGCGAGCCGTGGTCGGCGCTCGCGAATGCCCTGCTCTTGCCGCTGCTGCTCGCCGATCCGGCCAATACGATCTACCTGAACACGTTCTACGCCGAGTGGACGGCGTTGCTCGCGCTCTATGCGGTTGCCGGCCTGATCCTGATCCACGAAGGCCGGCCCGCGCGCGGCCATGCCTTCGCCCTGCTCGCGCTGGCCGCGGCGGCGCTCGCGCTCAGCAAGATCCAGCACATCGTGTTGCCGCTCGGCATCGCCGTCGCGATGCTCGCGATCGGCCGCTGGCGCGACCGCGCGTGGCTGTGGAAGGGCAACGCGCTGCTGCTCGGCGCGCTGGCCGGCCTTGTCGTCCAGGCCGTGCAGTTGCAGCGGGACAGCGAGGCGATCCGCTCGATCAACGTGTTCAACCAGGCCGACGTCGTGTTCACCGCACTGTTGCCGACCGCGCGCGACCCGGCCGCGACCGCGCGGTTTCTCGGCCTGTCGCCGCAATGCCTGCAATATTCGGGCAAGCGCGCCTGGCAGATGCCGGGTTTTCCGGTCGAGCTGTGCCCGGAGTTGACGAACATGTCGCGCTCGCGCGAACTCGCCGCGCTGCTGCGCGAACCGGACATGGCGCTGCGCCTCGGCTGGGCGGGCCTCGCGAACCTGCATCCGTGGGTTGCGCCGGGACTCGGTCTCGTCGAAGGCGGCGACTTCGCGTCGTTGCCGCCGCAGTTCGTCTCATGGAGCGATCTGTTCGCCGAACGGCCCGCATTGCGCGCACTGCTGTTCGGCGCCCCGTTCGCGGCGTTCGTCGTGCTGTTCTGGCGCCAGCGCTGGCGCGCCTGGCCGCGCCTGCTCACCGTGACCGTGCTGACCCTCGTCGTCACGCTCGGCACGCTGACCGTGACCGTGCTCGGCGACGGCCTCGCCGACGTGCCCAAGCAGGGCCACCTCGTCTACAACGCCGCGCTGACCTGGTGGATCGGTGCATTCGTCGTCGGCGGGCGTTCGCTGTTTCCGGCGACGCGGCGGCGAAGATGAAGGATCGCCTTCCGCGCTGGCCCCGCTTCAGTCCTTGTCCCTGGGGGTTTCTCTTTTTGGCGCAGACGGCGCGGGGCGCGTATTCGGCGTCGGATGCGTGACGTTGGACGCCCGTTTCCGGAAGAAGGCGGCCAATGTCCGCCGGGTGGCCTCATCGGCGGCGATCACACGTCCTGCACGCCGTCGATCTCGACCAGTAGCTCGCTGCGGCAAATGTCGCCCTGCAGGAACAGCGTGCGCGTCCGCATGGGCAGCTTTTCGCGCAGCAGCGCGCGCATGGGTTCGACGTCGCCGGCACGGCGCACGTAGACCTTGAGCGCGGCGCCGGCGCCGAAGCGCGCGGCGGGCGCGATGCGTGCGGCGGCGAGCACGCTGTCGATGTTGGCCAGCGTTTCGGCGACCTGCGCTCGCAGGTCGTCGCGATGGTGCGAAGCATGGCCGACGATCGCGGCGGTGCCGGAAACGTATACTTGTGGATTCTGCGTCGGCGCGCGCATCGCGCGGGCAAAGGTCGGCGCCTTGATGCCGTACTGGCGCGGATAGCGCCAGGCGCTGACCTGGCGCGGATTCTCGAGCGCCGTGCCGGCGCTGCGCGCGGCGAGCCAGTAGATCTGCAGCACGCGGCGGCCGTCGCGCACGCCGATGCCGGTCGCGGCAGGATAGGCGTCGGCGAAGCCGTGCGCTTCGAGCCCGGCGGCGCGGCCGAGGCAGAAACGGCGGTAGCGCTCGTCGTCGCCCTCGCCGAGGTTGATCGCATCGAGATAGTTCCAGATGCGCAGCGTATGCGGCGTATCGCTGGCCGCGATCGTCTCGACGAGGCGGCGGTAGGCGAACTCGGTCGCCCTCTCGACGCTGCCGTGCACAGATTCGGCGACTTCGATCGCGCCGAACGCATAGTCGCCGTCGCTCGCCCAGGCGATGCCGCTCTCGCGTCGCGCATGCACCCGCGCGCGCGCGCGCCAGACCTCGAACGGCGCCGTGCCGCCGGCCGGTTCGAGATTCACGCGCAGATAGCGCGGGTCCGCGTTCGTCGCCGGCGCCTGCGTCCCGAAGCCGAACACGGCGAGCACGTCGCCGCTGCCAAGGATGGCGTCGAGCGCCGCGTCCTCATAGGCGACGCGCAGCGGCGGCAGAGCGGCGGTCCCTGCGGAAAGCGTGGGTTCTGTGAATTCGGGTTTTGCGGAAGACAAAGGAATGGGATCGCCGCGTGCGGCATAAGGTTTTCGTTGGGGCGATGATACACTGCGCGGCCGCCGCGACCGCAGTATCCTCGCCGCGCTAGCTTATGGAAAACCCGACATGTCACAGCAGACGCCCGCCGAGCACGAGCTCGCCAGCCTGATCGTCGCCAGCCTCAATCTGGAACACATCAAGGCCGAAGATTTCGCCCCCGAAGCGCCGTTGTTCGGCGCGCAGACCGGCCTCGATTCGATCGATGCGCTCGAACTCGCGCTGGCCGTGTCCAAGCGCTATGGCGTGCAATTGCGTTCGGACGACGCCGACAACAAGCGCATCTTTTCCAGTCTGCGCGCGCTGTCGCAGTATCTCGAAGCGCATCGCGCGAACTGATCGATGCGCGCGGCCGTCTGGCTCGCCATCCTCGCGCTGGCGTTGCTCGGCCGCTGGCGGCACGACGATGCGATCACCGCGGCGGTGGTGCCGCTGGCTCTGGCGTTCTTGTTCTTCGCCAGCCCGCGCACGCTGCGCGGCGCGGTCGCCGCGATGGCTTTGGTCGAAGCCGCGGCGTGGTGGTTCGGCGGCGTCGCAGCGACGATCGACCTGCTGCCGGCCGCGATTGCGGCTTTCGTCGGCTGGCTGTTCGCGCGCAGTCTGCTGCGTCCGCGCAGGCCGCTTATCGCCCGCGCGATCGCGGCGATCGACGGCGAGGCGACTCTGCGCGACGCAGGCGTCGTACGCTACGCGCGGCGGCTGACGCTGCTGTGGGCGGTTTTCCAGTTCGCGCTGACGGCGCTGTGCGTGCTCTGCCTGCTGGGCGATCGCGGCTTGCTTTCCCTGCCTTGCCTGCCGTCGCCTCGCCTGTTCGGCACGACCGTTCTGCCGCTTGCGGTCGCAGCGCTGTTCTTCGGCGAATTCTTCCTGCGCCCTGCGCTATTGCCGCAGGCGCCGCGGCATACGCTGGCCGGTTTTCTCGCCGCGCTGGCCCGCGTCTGGCCGCAATTGATCGAACGCTGAGGCCCGAAACCGCCGCGCGGCATTGCGGGGAATCTCTTGAAACCGTAGCGAGCGAAGAGAATTTGCGCGACGCCGGAGCGCAGGAACCGGAGTGTACTCAAATGTACATGAGGATTCCGAGCACCGCCGGCGCGCAAATTATCAAGCGTAGTAGGTTTCAAGAGATTCCCTGCGGTTATCATCCGCGCATGACTCCAACGCGCTTTCGCATCGACGCCGATCATCCCGCATTGCCCGGCCATTTTCCGGGCCGGCCCGTCGTGCCGGGCGTGGTGCTGCTCGATCGCGTCGCCGCCGCGATCGAGCGCGAATTCGGCGCGCGCGTAACGGCCCTGCCGCAGGTGAAGTTTCTCGCTCCGCTGCTGCCGGAGCAGGAAGCCGAGTTGCACATCAAGGAAAAGGATAAGAAGCTACATTTTAGCATTTTCCACAATGACGCAGCGATCGCGAGCGGCGTTGCCGAAACGGAGCCGCAGGCATGAGCGCGCAGTGGAGCGAGCGCCGCGAAGCCGGCGGCCGTTTCGCGATCTGGCTGATCCGCGCCGCGAGCCTCCATGCCGGCCGCGGTTTCGCGCGCGCCGCGCTGTATCCGATCACGCTGTATTTCTTTTTCCGCCGCGCGCGCGAGCGGCGCGATTCGCGCGAGTTCCTTTCGGTCGCGCTCGGCCGTCCGGCGCGCGCCTGGGACATTCTCAAGCACATCCACAGTTACGCGGCGACCATTCTCGACCGCGTCTTCCTGCTTAGCGACGAGAACCTCCATCGCTTCGACCTGCGCATCGAAGGCCTCGACGATCTGAAAGCCGAGATGGCGCGCGGCCGCGGCGTGCTGCTGCTCGGCTCGCACTTCGGCAGCTTCGAGGCGCTGCGCGCGCTGAGCGTGCACGAGCCGGCCGTGAACTTGCGCGTGGTGATGGATTTGAAGCAGACGCACGCGCTCAACGAACTGTTGCATGCGCTCAATCCGGGCGTCGCCGCGAACGTGATCGATGCCGGCGTCGATCCGGGCGCGCTCGCGCTGTCGCTGCACGATGCCGCGCAACAGGGCGCGCTGATCGGCCTGCTCGCCGACCGGCCGCGCGCGCGGGAAGCGACTGCACCGGTCGAATTCTTCGGCCGCAGCGCGCAGTTGCCGACGGCGGCGTACCAGATCGCCTCGATGCTCGACCTGCCCGTCGTGCTCGCGTTCGGCGTCTACCGCGGCGGCAACCGCTACGATTTGCACTTCGAGACTTTTGCGCAAAGTATAAAAATTCCACGTTCCGACCGCGTCGCGCAATTGCAGGCCTGGACGCAGCGCTACGCCGCAAGGCTCGAACATTATGCGCGGCAATACCCCTACAATTGGTTCAATTTCTATGATTTCTGGGATCGTCCTGCTGAGCGCGCTGACGTTCGCGCCGCCGCCGCCGCCGCTGCCGGCTGAGCCTGCGGCGGAGACGGCGAAACTTGTCGCCTCGCTGCGTCGCGAGCCGCCGTCGCGGACGGCATATACCGAAGTGCGTTTCGTGCGCATGCTCAAGCGTCCGCTCGTGCTGCACGGCGAGTTGGGTTACGGCGGTCCCGGCAGCCTGAGCAAGCGCGTCGACGCGCCGTACCGCGAGACGACGACGATCGCCGGCAACGACGTGCGCGTGCAACGCGAGGGCAAGGGCGAGCGCAGTTTCTCGCTCGATCGCGCGCCCGAACTCGGCGTGCTGCTGTCCGGCTTCTCCGCGCTGCTCGGCGGCGACGGCGCTGCCTTGAATCGCGATTTCAGCGTCGAAGCCGTGCAGCGCGACGCGGACTGGCGCCTGACCTTGAAACCGCGTTCGCCCGCGCTTGCGAAGCAGCTTTCGGCGATGATCGTCGACGGCCGCGGCGGCGAGCCGCGCTGCTTCACGCTGCGCGAAGCCGACGGCGACGCGAGCACGATGCTGCTCGGCGATCTCTCCAAGGCCGCGCTTCCCGATCCGCCGACGCGCGAAGCGACAGCCGGGCTTTGCGGCGAGTCCTCACGTTGAGCGGGTGGGTCGTCTTGCATCGCACTCTTCTGCTCTGCGTCTGGATTCTGCTCCTCGCAACGCTCGGCTTTGCCGTGCAGCGCAGCCTCGTCATCACGAGCGACCTGCGCGCCTTCATGCCGCCGGCGCGCAATGCGGATCAGCGGCTTCTGCTCGACCAGATTGGCGACGGGCCGGCGTCGCGCCTGCTGCTGCTCGAAATCACCGCGCCGTCGGCATCGTTCGAGCGCGTGGCCGCACTGAGCCGCGGCCTGACCCAGTCGCTGCGCGGCGATGCGCGTTTCACCCGTGCGCTCGACGGCGAAACCGATCCGTCCGCGCTCGATCCCGCGTTGTTGCCGTACCGTTATCTGCTTTCGACCACGCTCGATGCGCACGCGCTCGACGCCGATTTTCTGCGCGGGGAATTGCAGCAGCGCATCGAAGATCTCGCCTCGCCCGCGGCCGGCATGCTCAAGCCCTGGCTCGCGCGCGATCCGACGCTGGAAGTGCTCAAGCTCGCGCAGCGCTGGACGCCGGCGAAAACGCCCGAATTGCGCGACGGCGTCTGGGCCGCGCCCGACGGCGGCGCGCTGCTGCTCGTCGAGACCGCGGCGGCGGCGTTCGATCCGTCCGCGCAGGCCGCCGCGATCGCCGCGCTGCAAGCGAAGTTCGACGCGCTGCCCGGCAGCAAGGATGCGCATCTGGAAATCAGCGGGCCCGGTTATTTCAGTGTGCTCGTCAACGCGAACACGCGTGCGCAAGCCGAATGGCTCAGCGCGATCGGCACCGCCGCGTTCGCGTTGCTGCTGCTCCTCGCCTACCGTCATCCGGGCGCGTTGCTCTGGGCGGCGTTGCCGATCGCGAGCGGCGCGCTGGCCGGCATCGCCGCGACCGCGCTCGCGTTCGGCCCGATCCACGGCATCACGCTTGCGTTCGGCTTCACCCTGCTCGGCGTCGCCCAGGAATATCCGCTGCGCCTGCTCAGCCACCGCCGCGCCGGCGCGCGCGCGCGAGAAAGCCTGCTCGGCGTGTGGCCATTGCTGCGCCTTGCGATCGCCTCGGCCTGCATCGCCTATTTCGCGTTCTTCGCATCGGGCGTCGCAGGCCTGCAGCAACTGGCGGTGTTCACGATCGCGGGCCTGATCGTCGCCGGCTTCGTCACGCGTTTCCTGCTGCCGGCCGTGTTGCCCGCGCGTTTCCGCGACGTCGCCGAATCGGCATGGCTGGAACGCCTGCGTTTGAGGCTCGATGCCGCGCCGCGCCTGCGCGCACTGCCGTGGATTCTGCTCGTGCTCGCCTGCGCCGAGATCGGCTTCGCGCCGACGCCGTTATGGCAGAACGACCTTTCCGCGCTGACGCCGGTGCCGGCCGCGCTGTTGCAGCGCCAGGGCGAACTGAGCGCCGCGCTCGGCTCGCCCGACGTGCGTTATCTGCTCGTGCTCGAAGCGGCGGACGCCGACGGCGTGCTCGCGCTGTCCGAAAAAATTTCTCCACAAGTGGAAAAGTGGATTTCCGCGAAGATCGTCGATGACGTCGAACTGCCGAGCCGCTATCTGCCCAGCCTCGCCACGCAGAAGGCGCGCCGGGCCAAGCTGCCCGATCGCGACGCGTTGCAGGCCGCGCTGGCTGCCGCGGAAAAGGACACGGATTTCGAGCCCGGCCCGTTCTCGCCGTTCCTCGACGATGTGGAAAGCGCGCGCGAATTGCCGCTGCTGACGCCGAAGGTCTTCGGCGCTTCCATGCTCGGCGCGCGCCTCGCCACGATGCTGAGCGAAAGTAACGGGCATACGCTCGGCCTTGCCACGCTGAGCGGCGTGCATGACGCACCGGCGCTCGCGCTCGCGGCCGCGCGACTCGGCGGCGGCGTGCGCCTGCTCGATCTGAAAGCCGCCTCCGAATCGCTGGTCGCCGACTACCGCGCGCGCATCGGTGTCGCCTTGCTCGTGGCGCTCGTGTTGCTGGCCGCGGCGGTCGCGGTGGCCTTGCGCGATGTGGGCCGCGCCTGGCACGTGATCGCGCCGATGTCGCTCGCCACGCTGTTGGTACTGGCGGTGCTGCGCGCGAGCGGCGTGTCGCTGTCGCTGTTCCATCTCGTCGCGCTGACGCTTGCGGCGGGCCTGGGTCTGCATTACGCGCTGTTCTTCGAGCGCCGCGTGGACGATCCGGCCGAAGCGCGGCGCACGCTGCACGCGACACTGGTCTGTGTGGTCTCCGCCGTGATCGTGTTCGGCCTGCTCGCCACGTCGACGGTGCCCGTGCTGCGCGCGATCGGGCTAACCGTGGCGCTCGGCGTCGGTTTTCATTTCTGCCTTTCGACGATCATGGCGAGGAATTCGCAGCATGATCGTTAAGACACATTGGCAGCATCTGATCCCACATCATGGCGCGATGAGCCTGCTCGATGCCGTCGTTACTTGGGACGACGAGCGCATCCACATGACCGCAGTCTCGCACGCGTTGGCCGACAATCCGCTGCGCAGCGACGGCATGCTGCGCGCGCTGCATCTGTGCGAATACGGCGCGCAGGCGATGGCCGTGCACGGTGGGCTGCTCGCGCAGCGTGCCGGCAAGGTTGCGGCACCGGGCTTGCTCGTGTCGCTGCGCGGCGTGCGTCTGCACGTTTCGCGCATCGACGATCTGCCAAGCGTGATCGACGTGCACGCGGTCAAGCTGCTCGACGGCGGCACGAGCTGGCAGTACGAATTCCGTGCCGCATATCAGGGTCGCCTGCTCGCCCAGGGAAGAGCGGCGGTGATCCACGAAATCCGCTAGGAGCCTGCGTGGCAGAAGAAGTGCGGCAGTGCTGACGAGCGAGAATCTTGTTTTCGACAAAACGAAGGAGAGGAAGCGGCGCACAGCCAACGTACCGGGCGTTCGCCACATTATTGAGCCTTTCGTAAATGAGTAATCGAAATTTTATAGTCGGCGCGTTCTCGCCCTGTACGAGAATGCGGGTATGGGAAACATCTGCGAGGAGTGTCTCAAGGAAGCGGCGACGCATGGCTTCCGTGATGCGATCGTGCCGCGCGCGAACGCGCCGAAAAGGGGTCGGTGATCGGGAAATGGTCGCGATCGAGCGCCTGGCCGAAGCACTGGAGCAGGCATAGGCGTTGCCGGACGCCCTCACATCGGGGATAAGATTCTCGCGCACCCGGCCACTACCCGAGGAACCCATGTCGAAGATCGCTCTCGTGCGTCAGCCCAGCCCACTTCTCGACGACGGCATCGTCGGTCACATCGAGAAGGTGCCGGTCGATCTGCCCCTCGCCCGGGAGCAATGGCGCGAATACGTGCGCACGCTCGAACGGCACGGCTGGCAGACCCTCGAGGTCGAGGCGGCCGACGACTGTCCCGACTCCGTGTTCGTCGAAGACACCGTGCTGATGTTCCGCAACGTCGCGGTCATCACCCGCCCCGGCGCCGATAGCCGCAAGCCCGAAACCGCAGGGACGCGCCGCGCGATCGAGGCGCTCGGCGGCATCGCCGTCGCCGAGATTCGCGAGCCCGGCACGCTCGACGGTGGCGACGTGCTGAAGATCGGCGACACCGTCTACGTCGGCCGCGGCGGCCGCACCAACGCCGAGGGCATCGCTCAGTTGCGACAGATCCTCGCCCCGCTCGGCGGCACGGTGGTCACCGTACCCGTCACGACGGTGCTGCACCTCAAGACAGCCGTCACCGCGCTCCCCGACGGCACCGTCATCGGCTATCCCGACGAGGTCGACCACCCCGAACTCTTCGACCGCTTCATGGCGGTGCCCGAGCCGGGCAGCGCCGTCGTGTGCCTCAGCGATTCCGAGGTGCTGATGTCGGCCTCGGCCCCCCGGAGCGCGGCGATGATCCGGGATCTCGGCTACACCGTCACCGAGGTGAAACTCTCGGAGTTCGAGAAGCTCGAGGGCTGCCCCACGTGCCTTTCGGTCAGGATCCGCTGCAGGGGCTGAGCTGCGCTGGCTGGGAGGCGGCAATGACCGCAATCGATACGTTGCCGATACATGTGGCCGTCAAGCTCGGGCGGAAGGGGCCGGCCCGCCCCTACGCCGAACGACCGAGGAGACCGGTATCGCCATGGCTACACTGAAACGACAGCTGTTCCGGATCAAGCCGATCCCGAAGGGGAACGATGACGAGAGCGGCCTCAAACGCACGATCGGATTGTTCCCGCTGACCCTCATCGGCATCGGCGGCACGATCGGCACCGGCATCTTCTTCATCCTTTCCGAGGCCGTCCCCGTGGCGGGCCCGGCGGTGATCGTATCGTTCGTCATCGCGGCCATCGTGGCCGGCCTTTCGGCCCTCTGCTATGCGGAGCTCGCGGGCAGCGTGCCGGTTTCGGGATCCTCCTACTCCTATGCCTACACGACGCTCGGCGAGCTGCCGGCGATGGGCGTCGCCGGCTGCCTGCTGCTCGAGTACGGCGTTTCGACCGCGGCAGTGGCGGTCGGCTGGTCGCAGTACGTGAACCAGCTGCTGGGCAACCTCTTCGGCTTCGAGCTGCCGCACGCGATCTCGGTTTCGCCTGAAGAGGGCGGCGTGATCAACCTGCCCGCGGTGGTGCTCGTCGCGCTCTGCATGGCCCTGCTGATTCGCGGCACTTCGGAGTCGGTGATCGTGAACACGATCATGGTGCTCACCAAGATCGTCGTGCTGCTCTTCTTCGCGGCCATCGCGTTCACGGGTTGGAACGTCGATAACTTCGCCGAGTTCGCTCCTTTCGGGTTCAACGGCGTCATGGCCGGGGCCGGCATGATCTTCTTCTCCTACATCGGCCTCGACGCGATCGCCACCGCGGGCGAGGAGGCGAAGAATCCGAAGCGCAACCTCCCCCTCGCCATCCTCTTCGCGCTCGTGGTCGTCACCACCGTCTACGTTCTGGTCGCACTCGCCAGCCTCGGTGCCCAGCCCACGGAAGATTTCGGGGGACAGAAGGCCGGCCTGTCGCAGATCGTCGAGAACATCGTCGGCGCCTCCTGGCCGGGCACGCTCGTGGCCGCCGGAGCCGTGATCTCGATCTTCAGCGTGACGCTCGTGGTGCTCTATGGCCAGACGCGCATCCTCTTCGCGATGTCCCGCGACGGCATGGCGCCGAAAGTCTTCCAGAAGGTCAACCCCCGCACCATGACCCCGGTGGCGAACACGGTCATCGTGTCCGTGATCGTCGCGGTGCTCGCCGGGGTGCTGCCGATCAACTTCCTCGCCGAGATGACGAGCATCGGCACGTTGGTGGCCTTCATCGTGGTGGCCGTCGCCGTGATCGTGCTGCGCCGACGCGAGCCCGACCTCGAACGCGGTTTCAAGGTGCCGCTCGCGATCCCGGTGCTCGCGATCCTCGGTTGCCTGTGGATCATCAAGGATCTGCGCCCGATCACCATCCTGGTGTTCCTGATATGGACAGCGGTCGTGCTGACCTGGTACTGCTTCTCGGGTCGGAAGCACTCGGTGGTCGGCAAGCGACAGGCCGAGGCCGAACTCGCAGCGGAAGGGGCAGAGAGATGACCGTCGTCGTCGGAGTCTCCCCGACCCATTTCACTCCCGTCTCCGTCGAGCCCGGCCTTGCGCGCCGGCCATCCGCCCGAGGTAATGCCATGCCAGGATCGCCGCGCCGATGCCGAACGGAATCATCGCGAACGAGCGCCCCGTGGTTCCATGCCACAACACGGTTTCGTCGAACTCGAAAAACTCGGCGATCATCCACCACGCGTTCGCCGTGATCCAGAACACGACAGCAAGATTGTGCGCGAGATCTTCGCGCAAACGTCGCGCCCGCCAGGTGATCCAGATGGCCGCGCCCAGCGTCGGCACGATCATCACCATGCCGAGCGTGCGCCACATCAGGCACCAGGAAATGTCCTTGGCCAACCAGAACACGATATGCAGGTTTTCCGTGCGCCGATGCGCGAGCGGGACGGAGTACATCGGGATGGACATGGGGCATTTCCGGGCATGAAGTTCTTCGCGCGCAGCCTAATTGGCCGATGTCGGCCTGTGCAAGAATGTCTGCATGTCGAACAACGAAACGAATGCCCGACCGCGCCGTGCCCTCGTCACCGGCGCCAGCGGCGACATCGGCGCGGCGATCTGCGCGGCGCTCGCGGACGCGGGTTGCTTCGTCTACGCGCACGCACATGCGAATCGCGAGCGCGCGCAAGCGGTGGTCGACGGCATCCGCGCGCGCGGCGATGCGGGCGAGGTCGTCGCGTTCGATATCGCGGATGCGCAAGCGACGCGCGCGGCGCTCGCGGAACTGCTCGAATCGGGGACTATCGAGGTGCTCGTGCACAATGCCGGCATCCACGACGACGCGCCACTGGCGGGCATGGGCGATGCGCAGTGGCATCGTGTGATCGACGTGTCGCTGCACGGCTTTTTCCACGTGGCACAGCCGTTGCTGTTGCCGATGGCGCGCGCCAGGTTCGGGCGCATCGTCGCGGTGTCGTCGGTCGCTGCGCAGCTCGGCAATCGCGGTCAGGCGAACTACGCGGCGGCGAAGTCGGCGTTGCACGGCGCGGCGAAATCGCTGGCGCGCGAGATGGCCTCGCGCGGGGTGACGGTCAACGTGGTCGCGCCCGGCGTGATCGCGGGCAGGCTCAGCGATGCGGCGTTCGAGGAGGCGCAGATCCGGCAGATCGTGCCCGCGAGGCGTGCGGGCACGCCCGGGGAAGTCGCCGCGCTGATCGCATTCCTGTGCTCGGACGCGGCCGGTTACGTCAACGGGCAGGTGATCGGGGTCAATGGGGGAATGACCTGAGTCTGCCTTCCGTGCGCGGGGACTCGCCGCTATACTTTGCCGCCTCGCGCGGGCTTTTTTTCGCCGCGCATCGACTCTTCCGGCCGCTTCGGCCTCATTGAAGCTACAGGTGCTGACCCGTGACCAATCCCGTAACCGATGCCGACCGGACCTTCCTCAAGCATTTCTCGATGCTGATCGGCCTTCTCGTAGTGGTCATGTTCGCGCTGATCGGTCTGGCGCTGTACCTGTACTCCGGGCATCCGCCGCCGATCAATCCCTCGCGCGTCGAGGAAGTGCAGCAGCGCATCGCGCCCGTGGGCGGCGTTTATGCGGGCGACACCGGCAAGGCCGCGCTCGCGGCGGCGCAGGAAGCGGCGGCCAAGGCCGCGGCCTCGCAGGTGGCCTACGGCGGCACGACCGACGGCAAGACGATCTTCGGCAACCTCTGCCAGACCTGCCACACCAATGCCGCGACCGGCGCCCCGCTGATCACCGACAAGACGGCATGGAAGGACCGCGTCGCCGAGGGCGAGGACACGCTGATCAAGCACGCGATCGAAGGCTTCACGGGCAAGAAGGGCGTGATGCCGGCGCGCGGCGGCAATCCGTCGCTGACCGACGCGCAGGTCAAAGCCACGGTGGAGTGGATCCTGACGCAAGTGAAGTGAAGGCAGGATGCCTTCATCCCGGACAGCACAGGGATGTACGCTGATCCGGGATCCAGCTCTTGATCCAAAGACCGCGCGATTATTTCACCCCGGCATGGATTGCCGGAGTCCAGGTTCCAGGGATGGCGGCAGCAGCGTCAGCCTCAAGCGCAGAGCCTCCGCCTGCAACTGCGAGAAGAATTCCGCGAATCCCGCATCGAGCGCAGCCGCGTTTTTCCATAGCACCGGCCCTGCCTCGGCCAGTGGATTCGCATGGCGCAGCCGTTGACTGACGCCGATCAGTACCTGCTCGATCATCGCACGCTCCGCATAGGCAGCGAACAGGCTGTTGGCGTGCATGTAGCGCGCGAAGCGCAACAGGTCCGGCGGCAACCAGTCGCGGTTTTCATCGACCAGGCGCAGCGCGCGCTCCGATACGGCGTCGAGAGGCTCGCTCGCGTAGTCGTTCCAACGCCGCGCGAGCGCATGGTCGAAATAAATGTCGAGCAGGATGCCCGCATAGCGCCGGAACGGCGGCTCGAATCGCTTGCGCAGTCGCGCCACGGCGGGATGGTTGTCCGTGTAGGCGTCGATCTTGCGATGCAGCGCCAAGCCCGCGCGTACGCGCTCGCGCCACGCGGGATCGGGCGCGCCGCGCCAAAAATCCGCGAGCAGACCGCCGAGTTGCATGTCGATGTTGGACCCGGCGAGCAGAACGTGCGCGAGATGGTTCATCCCGGCACGATGCGGGCATCCGGTATCATTCGCAACCCCATGAACGCACCCGAACATTTTCCCGAGACGGCGGCGACTTTCGTGCTTCCCGGCCCCGCCGGCGCGCTCGAAGTCGCGACCGATGCGCCGTCGGCCGCTGCGGCGCGCGCGGGCACCGCGGTCATCTGCCATCCGAATCCGGTCCAGGGCGGCACGATGACGAACAAGGTCGTGACCACGCTGGAACGCGCGCTGCGCCAACTCGGCCTGGCCACCGTGCGCTTCAATTTCCGCGGCGTCGGCAAGTCGGCTGGCGAGTACGACCATGCGCGCGGCGAAGTCGACGACGCGCTGGCGGTCGCCGACTGGGTGCGGCGCGTGCGTCCGCAGGCGGCGTTGTGGATGGCCGGCTTCTCGTTCGGCGGCTACGTGGCGATGCGCGTGGAGGCACTGCGCGAGACGGCGCAGCTCATCACGATTGCGCCTGCGGTCAAGCGCTTCCACACAGGCGGACCGGCGGCGCCGGCCTGCCCGTGGCTGATCGTGCAGGGCGAGGCCGACGACGTGGTGCCGCCGCGGGAGGTGTACGCCTTCGCCGCGCAGATCGTGCCGCCGCCCGATCTGGTCAAGGTGGCGGATACGGGCCATTTTTTCCACGGCCGCCTGATCGAGCTGCGCACGCTCGTGCAGGAGCACGTGCGTGCGAACCTGCCGCCATTGATAGAGCCCCTCTCCCACCGGGAGAGGGGTTGGGGTGAGGGTTCGGGTGGCTAACGACGTTTCTTCGAGACCGGACCCTCATCCGCCGCTTCGCGGCACCTTCTCCCGGGGGGAGAAGGGAAAAACGCCCAGCGCGCTTTATACCCAAGGCGTCGCCGAGGGACGCTGGGAGGACGATCCCGCGCAGCGCGCCGTGCTCGGGCCTCTCGACTGCATCGCGGCCGAGCTGATCGCGGCGGAAAAGACCAAATGGTGGCAGCGCCTGCGCGCGACGCCGCCCGTGCGCGGGCTGTATCTCTACGGTTCGGTCGGGCGCGGCAAGACGTTTCTCGTCGACCTGTTCTTCGAATCGCTGCCGTTCGAGGCCAAGCTGCGCCGTCACTTCCATCGCTTCATGCAGGAAGTGCATGTCGAGCTGAATCGGCTCAAAGGGCATGAGGATCCGCTTGTCGCGGTCGCCGCGCATTTCGCCGCCGAGGCGCGCGCGTTCTGCCTCGACGAGTTCTTCGTCAGCGACATCGGCGATGCGATGATCCTCGGCAACCTGCTCAGGCACCTGTTCGCGCGCGGCGTTACCCTGGTCGCGACTTCGAACATCGCGCCGAAGGAGTTGTACAAGGACGGCCTGCAGCGCGAGCGCTTCCTGCCCGCGATCGACCTGCTCGAAAAGAACTGCGAGATCGTCAACCTCGACGCACAGCAGGACTACCGCCTGCGCACGCTGACCCAGGCCGGCGTCTACTTCGCGCCGCTCAGCGCGGCGGCCGAAGCACGGCTTGCGCACGTGTTCGCCGACGTTTCGCGAACGCAGGATCCCGAATCCCCAACCCCGGCATCCATCGAAATCAACGACCGCGCGATCCCGGTGAAACGACAGGCCGACGGCGCGATCTGGTTCGACTTCGCATCGCTGTGCGAAGGTCCGCGCGCGGTGGCCGACTACATCGAGATCGGCAAGAGTTTCCATACCGTGCTCGTTTCCGGCGTGCCGCAATTCGTCGACCATTCGGCGAGCGAAGACGCGGCACGCCGCTTCGTCAACCTCGTCGACGAGTTCTACGACCGCGGCGTCAACCTCGTGCTCTCGGCCGCCGTGCCGATTCCCGATTTGTACCGCGGCAGACGCCTGAAGTTCGAATTCGCGCGCACCGAAAGCCGGTTGATCGAGATGCAGAGCCGCGAATATCTGGCCGCAGGGCACCGCCACTGAAACCGTGCAGGGACGCGGCCGCGGCGGCGTGACTTTCGACCGATACGGTTGCGCGGCGTTTCTTGTATACTAGACAGTACAATAATAGTCGCCGACAGGCTTGCCTTTGCGCCGAATTTGCGCAAGCTTCGTGGTTTGCCCCTTGTTGTTCAACCCGTTACGAGGCTTCCATGCCCCCGATCTCCGTGCGCCCCCTGTTTCTCGCGGCAGCCATCGCGCTCGCTGCCGGCTGCGGCAACTCCTCCCAACCGCAGCAGCAGATGCCGCCGCCGCCCGAAGTCGGCGTCGTCGCGGCCAAGTCGGAAAACGTGCCGTTGACGCAGGACCTGGTCGGGCGCCTGTCCGCCACGCGCAGCGCGGACGTGCGCGCGCGCGTCGCCGGGGTGCTGCTCAAGCGCGTCTACACCGAGGGCAGTGACGTATCGGTCGGCCAGCCGATGTTCCAGATCGATCCGGCGCCGCTGCGCGCCGCGCTCAACGTGCAACTGGCCAACCTCGCCGCCGCGCAGGCGACCTACACGAACAACCACGTTGCCGCCGAGCGCGCGCGTGCGGTCGGCGCCAAGGGCCTGCTGTCGAAAAGCGACGTCGACAACGCGATCGCCGCCGAGCGCACCTCGGCCGCGGCCGTGCAGCAGGCGCAGGCGAGCGTCGAGACGGCGCGGATCAATCTCGGCTACGCCAACGTGACCGCGCCGATCTCCGGCCGCTCGGGCCAGCAGCAGGTGACCGAAGGCGCGCTGGTCGGCCAGTCCGACGCGACCTTGTTGACCACGGTGGAACAGATCGATCCGATCTACGTGAATTTCAGCCAGGCGGTGGGCCAGATCGACGCGCTGCGCCAGGCGGCGGCCAAGGGCAGCGTCAGGCTCGCCGAGCAGGACAAGGCCAAGGTCGAACTGCTCGACGCGAACGGCAGCCCGAACGGCATGGCCGGGACGCTCGATTTTTCCGACACCGCCGTCGATCCGGCGACCGGTGCGGTGACCCTGCGCGCCACGGTGGCGAACGCCGATCACCGCCTGCTGCCGGGCCAGTACGTCAACGTGCGCCTGTCGATGGGCGAACTCGTGCACGCATGGCTTGTCCCGCAGATCGCGGTGCAGCGCGACGCGAACGGCCCGTACGTGTTCGTCGTCGGCGCCGACGGCAAGGCCGAGGAAAAACGTATCACGGCGGACCGCCTGCTCGGCGCGAACTGGATCGTCACCGACGGTCTCGCCGACGGCGACCAGATCGTCGTGTCCGGCGTGATCAAGGTGAAACCCGGTGCGCCGGTCAAGGCGTCGCCGTGGCAGCCGCAGGCACCGGGCGCCGCCGCACCGGTCGTCGCGCACTGATCGACATCCCCCGGCCAAGACGCGGAATTCCACGCCATGCCCAATTTCTTCATCGACCGTCCGATCTTCGCCTGGGTGATCGCGATCCTGATCTCGCTCGGCGGCGTCATCGCGATCCGCTCGCTCGGCATCGAGTCGTATCCGAGCATCGCGCCGCCGCAGGTGGTGATCGGCGCGAGTTACCAGGGCGCCAACGCGGATACGGTGGAAAAGACCGTCACCCAGATCATCGAGCAGCAGCTCACCGGCATCGACAATTTGATGTATTTCAGCTCGACCTCGAGCGCGACCGGCGGCGCGACGATCACGCTGACCTTCCAGCCCGGCACCAATGCCGACATCGCCCAGGTGCAGACGCAGAACAAGGTCTCACTCGCGCAGCCGCGCCTGCCGAGCGAGGTGGTGCAACAGGGCATCGTCGTCGCCAAGGCCAACTCCGGCTTCCTGATGGTCGGTATGCTGAAGTCCGAGGACGGCTCGCTGGATTCCTACGCGCTCAACAACCTGCTCGCCTCGCGCGTGCTCGATCCGATCCAGCGCGTCGTCGGCGTCGGCCAGGTGATGCAGTTCGGTTCCGAATACGCGATGCGCATCTGGCTCGATGCCGACAAGCTGCACGGCTACAACCTGTCGGCCGCGCAGGCGCTCGCCGCCGTGCAGGGCCAGAACGTGCAGATCGCGGCCGGCTCGCTCGGCGCGGAGCCCGCGGTGCCCGGCAACAGTTTCAACGCGACCGTGATCGCCGAAGGCCGCTTCTCGACGCCCGAGCAATTCCAGAACATCATCTTGCGTGCCAACAGCGATGGCACGGCGGTGCGCCTGAAGGATGTCGCGCGCGTCGAGCTCGGTCCGTTCAGCTATGGTCACAACGTGCATTACAACGGCCAGCCGGTCGCCGGTTTCGCCGTGCAATTGCAGACCGGCGCCAACGCGCTCGAGGTCTCCAAGTCCGTGAAGGCGCGCCTGGACGAGCTTTCCACCAGCTTCCCGCGCGGCGTGTCGTGGTTCGCGCCCTACGACACCACCGATTTCATCGCCATCTCGGTGAAGGAGGTCGTCGAGACGCTGATCGAGGCCATCATCCTCGTGTTCATCGTGATGCTCGTGTTCCTGCAGAACCTGCGCATGACGATGATCGCGATGCTGGTGATCCCGGTCGCCCTGCTCGGCGGCTTCCTCGGCATGTGGATGGTCGGCTTCACGATCAACCAGCTCTCGCTGTTCGGCATGGTGTTGGCGATCGGCATCGTCGTCGACGACGCGATCGTGGTGATCGAGAACGTCGAGCGCATCATGGCCGAGGAAGGCCTCGAGCCGAAAGAGGCGACGCGCAAGGCGATGAGCCAGATCTCCGGCGCCGTCGTCGCGATCGCCGTGGTGCTCGCCGCCGTATTCATCCCGAGCGCGATGCAATCGGGCTCGGTCGGCGCGATATACCGCCAGTTCGCGCTGACGATCGCCTTGTCGGTGCTGTTCTCGGCCTTCCTCGCGCTCGCCTTCACGCCGGCGCTGTGCGCGAGCCTGCTGCGGCCCGCGCACGCGACGAACAAGAATGCGCTGTTCCGCTGGTTCAACAAGACCTTCGACTGGACGCAGAACACCTACACCGGCCATATCCGCGGCGCGATCCGCCACGTACCGTTGTGGATGGGCGTGTTCGCGGTCGTGCTGCTGGTCTGCGGTTTCCTGTTCTGGCGCATTCCGGGCAGCTTCCTGCCCGAGGAGGACCAGGGCTATGCCATGACCATCGTGCAATTGCCGCCGGGTACCTCGATCGACCGCACCAACGAGGTGATGGACCAGGTGCAGACCATCGCGCGCAAGAATCCGGCCGTGGACGGCATCATCACCGTGGCCGGCTTCAGCTTTCTCGGTCAGGCCGAGAACGTCGGCATGGGCTTCATCCGCTTCAAGCCGTGGGACGAGCGCAAGGACGTCGCGGCGACGCTGATCAAGCAGCTGAACGGCGCCTTCTACATGGGCATCAAGGACGCGCAGGTGTTCGTCATCAACCTGCCGACGATCCAGGGCCTGGGCCAGTTCGGCGGCTTCGACATGTATCTCGAAGACCGCACCGGCGCCGGCCACGCGGCGTTGACCGGCGCGCTCGGCGTGCTGCTGCAGAAGGCCGCGCAGGAATCCGACAAGCTGACCCAGGTGCGCCCCAACGGCCTGCCCGACACGCCGCAGCTCGAGATGAACGTCGACCGCGTGCAGGCGCAGTCGATGGGCCTGAGCCTTACGGACGTCTATACGGCCATCCAGCTCATGCTCGCGCCGGTCTACGTCAACGACTTCTTCTATCAGGGCCGCGTGCTGCGCGTGAACATGCAGGCCGACGCGCCGTACCGCATGAATCCCGACGCGCTAGACCATTTCTACGTGCCGGGTTCCGGCGCCAGCAGCAGCGGCTCGACGCAGATGATCCCGATTTCCAACGTCGTGCGCACGAAATGGTCGATGGGCTCGCCAAGCCTGGTGCGCTACAACGGCAATTCGGCGATCGAGGTCAACGGCTCGCCCGCGCCGGGCAAGAGTTCGGGCGAGGCGATGACGGCGATGCAGAACATCATCGCCGCCGAGCTGCCGCAGGGCTTCGGCTATTCGTGGACCGGCCAGTCCCTGCAGGAAATCATCTCGGGCAATCAGGCGCCGATCCTGATCGCGCTGTCGGCCTTCATCGTGTTCCTGTGCCTGGCCGCGCTGTACGAAAGCTGGTCGATCCCGGTGGCGGTGATGCTGGTCGTGCCGCTCGGCCTCACCGGCATGCTTGCGGCGACGATGCTGCGCGGCCTCGCCAACGACGTGTACTTCAAGGTCGGCATGCTCACGATCATCGCGCTCGCCGCGAAGAACGCCATCCTGATCGTCGAGTTCTGCGTCGACGAACAGCGCCGCGGCCGCCCGCTCGGCGCGGCCGTGGTCGACGCCGCGCGCCTGCGCCTGCGGCCGATCCTGATGACCAGCTTCTGCTTCATCCTCGGCGTGCTGCCGCTCGCGATCTCGACCGGCGCCGGCGCCAACGCGCGCCATGCGATCGGCACCGGCGTCATCGGCGGCATGCTGTTCGCCACGTTCTTCGGCGTGCTGTTCATCCCGATCTTCTACATCGTCGTGCGTCGCCTGCTCGGCGACAAGCTCGAGTCGCGTGAGCAGACCGAGGCGGCGCTGGCGCAGGCGGAGCAGAACGGCGGCCACGCATAGGCCGGCGCCGCGGCGCAGACGGAAGATGTGAAAAATCCGCGTTCCGCTCCGGGGTAAGATATTCGACCTCGAACGCAAGCCGGACCGCGATTTTCCGATGCATCTGTTTCCTCTGTTCGCCGATCTCAAGGATCGCCGCGTTCTGATCGTCGGTGGCGGTACGGTGGCCGAACGCAAGGCCGCGCTGCTGCTCGCTGCGGGCGCGCGGATCGACGTCGCCGCGGTCGCGGTGACGGCGCTGTTCGGCAAGTGGATCGAAGCCGGAAACGTGCGCCATTGCGCCGCGGCGTTCGACGAAACGCAGCTCGACGGCTGCTGGCTCGCGATTGCCGCGACGGACGACCGCGTCCTGAACGCGCGCGTCGCCGCCGCGGCGACCGCGCGCCGCGTCTTCGTCAACGTCGTCGACGATCCGCTGCTGTGCACGTTCCAGGTGCCGTCGATCGTGGACCGTTCGCCGTTGACGATCGCGATTTCCACGGGTGGCGCCGCGCCGATGCTCGCGCGGTTCGCGCGCGAACGCATCGAGACGCTGTTCGACGCCTCGTGGGGCGCACTGGGCGCATTGCTCGCGCGGACGCGCGCGCGCATCCGTGCACGCTTCGCTCGCGTGGAGGATCGCCGTCGCTTCTACGAACGCGTATTGCGCGGAGACGTGGCGCAATTGCTCCGGCAGCAGCGCGACGCCGACGCCGAAGCGGCACTGGATCGCGCGCTGTCAGAGACGCCGCCGCCAACGAATCACGAATCACGAATCACGAATTCCGGCTCCGTCACGCTCGTCGGCGCCGGACCCGGCGATCCGGGCCTGATCACGCTCAACGCACTGCGCGCCTTGAACGAAGCCGACGTGATCCTGCACGACCGCCTGGTCAGCGCCGAAGTGCTCGACCTCGCGCGCCGCGACGCCGAACGCATCGACGTCGGCAAGATCGTCGGCAAGCATCACACGCCGCAGGCGCAGATCAACGAACGCATGCTCGCCGAAGCGCGCCGCGGCCGCCGCGTCGTGCGCGTGAAAGGCGGCGATGCCTTCATCTTCGGCCGCGGCGGCGAGGAGATCGAATTCCTGCGTGCGCACGGCATCGCCTACACGATCGTGCCGGGCATCACGGCCGCCATCGCCTGCGCGGCCTATGCCGGCATTCCGCTCACCCATCGCGACCATGCGCAAAGCGTGCGTTTCGTCACCGCGCACCGCAAGCGCAGCGAAGGCGAACCGGACGACCTGACGTCGGTCGGCGAAACGCTGGCGATCTACATGGGCGTGGCCGAAGCGGCGATGTTGCGCGACAGCCTCTACGCCGACGGCTGGTCGCCGGCGACGCCGTTCGCGATCGTCGAGAACGGCACGCGACCGCAGCAGCGCGTGCTCGTCGGCCTGCTTGCCGAACTGGTCGAGTGCGCGCGTGCGTTCGAGGTGCGCCCGCCGGCGCTGCTCATCGTCGGCGACGTGGCCGCGCTGGCCGTATCCAACCACTGGTTCGGCGCCGCTCCGGTCCAATGATGCCGGCGTTGTCGTGCCGCGGGCCGGCAGCAACTTGATACACTGACGCCCAGCCGCTGGTGCCGGGGCACGTTCAGTGGGCAGCGTCCTTGCGTGCGTCGGTTCAGCCACCCGAAACAGCCCGCAAGAGAACCGCCATGACCGCCACAAACTCCAAGATCGTCTACACCCTCACCGACGAAGCACCGCGTCTGGCCACGGCCTCGCTGTTGCCGATCATCCAGGCCTTCGCGAAGCCGGCGGGGATCGAAGTGGCGACCAGCGACATTTCGGTGGCCAGCCGCATTCTGGGCCAGTTTCCCGAGGCGCTGAGCGAAGCGCAGCGCGTGCCCGACAACCTGGCGGAACTGGGCAAGCTGACGTTCAAGCCCGAGGCCAACATCATCAAGCTGCCCAACATCAGCGCCTCGGTCGCGCAGCTCAAGGCCGCGATCAAGGAACTGCAGGACAAGGGCTACAAAGTCCCCGACTTCCCCGAGAATCCGCAGACCCCGGAGGAAAAGGACATCAGCGCGCGCTACAACAGGTGCATCGGCAGCGCGGTGAATCCGGTGCTGCGCGAGGGCAACTCCGACCGCCGCGCGCCCAAGGCCGTCAAGGAATACGCGCGCAAGCACCCGCACAGCATGGCCGAGTGGAGCCAGGCCTCGCGCTCGCACGTCTCGCACATGCACCACGGCGACTTCTACCACGGCGAGAAATCGATGACGCTGGACCGCGCGCGCGACGTGAAGATGGAGCTGATCACCCGGAGCGGCAAGACCCTCGTGCTCAAGCCCAAGGTCTCGCTGCTGGACCGCGAGGTGATCGACTCGATGTTCATGAGCAAGAAGGCGCTGCTGGACTTCTACGAGGCGCAGATCGAGGACGCGCGCAAGACGGGCGTGATGTTCTCGCTGCACGTGAAGGCCACGATGATGAAGGTCTCGCACCCCATCGTGTTTGGCCACTGCGTGAAGATCTTCTACAAGGAGGCCTTCGAGAAGCACGCCAAGCTGTTCGAGGAACTGGGCGTGAACGTCAACAACGGCATGGTCGATCTCTACAACAAGATCGCCGCGTTGCCGCAGAGCCAGCAGGACGAGATCAAGCGCGACCTGCACGCCTGCCACGAACACCGCCCCGAGCTGGCGATGGTCGACTCCGCCAAGGGCATCACCAATTTCCACTCACCCAACGACGTCATCGTGGACGCCTCCATGCCCGCGATGATCCGCAGCGGCGGCAAGATGTACGGCGCCGACGGCCGCCTCAAGGACGTCAAGGCGGTGATGCCCGAATCGACCTTCGCCCGCATCTACCAGGAGATGATCAACTTCTGCAAATGGCATGGCGCCTTCGACCCGCGCACGATGGGCACCGTGCCCAACGTCGGCCTGATGGCGCAGCAGGCCGAGGAATACGGCTCGCACGACAAGACCTTCGAGATTCCGGAGGACGGCGTCGCCAACATCACCGATCTCGCCACGGGCGAGGTGCTGATGAGCCAGAACGTCGAGCAGGGCGACATCTGGCGCATGTGCCAGGTCAAGGACGCGGCGATCCGCGACTGGGTCAAGCTCGCCGTCACGCGCGCGCGCAATTCGGGCATGCCGGTGGTTTTCTGGCTGGACGCCTACCGTCCGCACGAAGCCCAGCTGATCACCAAGGTGAAGATGTACCTGCACGAGCACAACACCGCCGGGCTCGACATCCAGATCATGAGCCAGGTGCGCGCGATGCGTTACACGCTGGAGCGCGTGATCCGCGGGCTGGACACGATCAGCGCCACCGGCAACATCCTGCGCGACTACCTGACCGACCTGTTCCCGATCATGGAGCTGGGCACCTCGGCCAAGATGCTCTCCATCGTGCCCTTGATGGCCGGCGGCGGCATGTACGAGACGGGCGCCGGCGGCTCCGCTCCCAAGCACGTGCAGCAGCTGGTGGAAGAGAACCATCTGCGCTGGGATTCGCTGGGCGAGTTCCTGGCGCTGGCGGTGAGCCTGGAGGAACTCGGCATCAAGAACAACAACGCCAAGGCCAAGGTGCTGGCCCGGGCGCTGGACGCCGCCACCGGCAAGCTGCTGGACAACAACAAGGGGCCCAGCCCCAAGACCGGACAGCTCGACAACCGCGGCAGCCATTTCTACCTGGCGCTGTACTGGGCCCAGGCGCTGGCCGCGCAGACCGAGGACGGCGAACTCGCCTCCCGTTTCAAACCGTTGGCCGATGCCCTGGCCGCCGGCGAAACGAAAATCGTGGACGAACTCGCGGCCGTGCAAGGCAAGCCGGCCGACATCGGCGGCTACTACCTGCCCGACGCGGACAAGACCCATGCGGTGATGCGGCCGAGCGCGACCTTCAACGCGGCGCTGGCGACGCTCGCCGGCTGAGCGTGAAGGAGCGCGCCGGGCATGCGGCGCGTCGATTGATCCTGCGCTTCCGACATCGGGAGCGCAGCGGACCGGTGTGTGTTCCTGATACGCTTGCACGCCTTTCTCGTCCACCCGAAAACGCGAGCAGCCCATGGCCGAACCCACCTATACCGCACCCGCCGGCGGCGCCAAGATTTCGATCCAGGACGGCAGGCTCAACGTCCCGGACAATCCGATCATCCCGTTCATCGAAGGCGACGGCACCGGCGCCGACATCTGGCGCGCCTCGGTGCGCGTGCTCGACGCGGCGGTGGCCAAAGCCTACGGCGGCAAGAAGAAAATCCACTGGCTCGAAGTGTTCGCCGGCGAGAAGTCGAACAACCAGTTCGGCACCTGGTTGCCGAACTCGACCGTCGACGCCTGCCGCGACTATCTCGTCTCGATCAAGGGTCCGCTGACCACGCCGGTCGGCGGCGGCATCCGCTCGCTCAACGTCGCCCTGCGCCAGATGCTCGACCTCTACGTCTGCCTGCGCCCGGTGCGCTGGTTCAAGGGCGTGCCCTCGCCGGTGAAGACGCCCGAGAAGGTCGACATGGTGATCTTCCGCGAGAACACCGAGGACATCTACGCCGGCATCGAATACGCCGCAGGCAGCGAAGGCGCGCAGAAGATCCTCGATTTCATCGCGCAGAACGACCCGAAGGCGTTCGACAAGATCCGCTTCGGCACGCTGACCAAGTCGCAGGCGTGGCAGAAGCAGCTCGAAGCGGTCGGTGCGCCGCCGCGCGAAGTCGGTGTCGAGGTCGGCATCGGCATCAAACCGGTGAGCAAGCTCGGCACCGAGCGCCTCGTCCACAGCGCGATCGCCTATGCGGTCAAGAACAAGCGCAAGTCGGTGACGATCGTGCACAAAGGCAACATCATGAAGTTCACCGAGGGCGCGTTTCGCAACTGGGGCTACGAGGTCGCCGAGAAGTTCTTCCCGAACCAGACCTACACCTGGGAAACCTGGGAAAAGACCAAGGCCGCGCAGGGCGAAGCCGCCGCGAACGCCGAGCAGAAGGCCGCGCTCGCCGCGGGCAAGGTGCTGATCAAGGACGCGATCGCCGATATCACCCTGCAGCAGGTGCTGACGCGCCCGGACGAGTTCGACGTCATCGCCACGCTCAACCTCAACGGCGATTACTTGAGCGATGCGCTCGCCGCGCAGGTCGGCGGCATCGGCATTGCGCCGGGCGGCAACATCAACTACCTCACCGGTCACGCCGTGTTCGAGGCAACGCACGGCACCGCGCCGAAATACGCCAACCTCGACAAGGTTAACCCGGGTTCGGTCATCCTCTCGGGCGAGATGATGCTGCGTTACCTGGGTTGGACCGAGGCGGCCGACGCGATCATTTCGGCGATGGACAAGGCGATCGCGGCGAAGAAGGTCACCTACGACTTCGCGCGCCTGATGGATGGCGCCACCGAAGTGAAGTGCTCGCAGTTCGGCGACGAACTCATCAGGCATCTGTAGCAGCGTCCGTTCGCGCCGGGCGAAGCGTGCCTCGCAAGCGGAGTCGAGGCGCTTTTCAAGTCCAGGCCCCGCATCTTCGGCGCGCGGCCTGTCCCGAGCTTGTCGAAGGACTCGGGGAGAACGGATAAAAAGCCGTCCATGTCGGGTTGAAGCGATGCACGCACTCATCACCTGTGTCGGCAGCGCCGGCGATGTCCATCCGTTTCTCGCCATTGGTCGCGCCTTGCAAGCGCGTGGCCATCGTGTCGAGTTGCTGACCTCGCCGTATTTCCGCCCGCGCGTCGTTGCAGCCGGCCTCGATTTCGTGCCGATCGGCACGGACGCGGATTACGAGGAAGGCGCCGCGAATCCCGACCTGTGGCATCCGCGGCGCGGTTTCGCGGTAGCGATGAATCTGGTCCTGCGTCGCCTGCGCGAAGGCTACGAGCGGATACTCGAACGCCTCGCGCCCGACACCGTCCTGATTGGCAGCACGCTGGCCTGGAGCAGCCGTTGCGTGCAGGAAAAGACCGGCACGCCCGGTGCGACCGTGCACCTTGCGCCGAGCTTGATGTTCTCCGCCATCGATCCGCCACGCTGGCCGGGCATGGCGTGGTTCCGCCATATGCCGGCCTGGTGTGTGCGCGCCGCACAGCGCTTCGTCGAGAAATACGGGATCGACCCGCCCATCCTGCCCGGCCTCAACGCGTTTCGCGCGCAGATCGGCCTGCCGCCGGTGCGCCGCGTCGTGAGCGACTGGGAAAATTCGCCCGATCTCGTGATCGGTGCGTTTCCCGACTGGTTCGCCGCACCGCAGGCGGACTGGCCCGCGCACAGCGTCACGACCGGCTTTCCGCGTTGGAATGCGAACGACGGCACGAGGCTCGATCCCGCGCTCGAAACCTTCTTGCAGGCCGGCCCGTCGCCACTCGGTCTCACGCCGGGCTCGGCGATGGCGCACGGACGGCCGCTGTTCGAGCGCGCACTGGCAGCTTGCGAAACGCTCGGCCTGCGGGCCGTGCTGGTCACGCCTTACCGCGACCAGTTGCCAGCGACATTGCCGGATTTCGCCCACCACGCGCGCTACGTGCCGTTCGACCTGCTGCTGCCGAGACTGTGCGGCTTCGTGCATCATGGCGGTTGCGCAATGCCTGCATGCCGGCGTGTCGCAGCTGATCACGCCGTTCGCGCACGACCAGCACGACAACGCGGCGCGGGCGTGCGGACTTGGCGTCGCCGCGTGCATCGCGCCGACGGCGCATCCGTCTGCGTGGACGCGCACCTTGCGCCTGTTGCTTGACGATTCGCGTACCGCCGAATCCTGCCGGGCCCTGGCGCAGATGAGTCGTGCATCCGGCGATGTGGCCGCTTCGATCGCCGTCAAGATCGAAGCCCTGCATCCTTTGCGCCGGGGTGCGACGTGATTTTGCGGGCGAAAAAAAGCCCCGAGAGTTTAGGGGGAACTCTCGGGGCCGGGTCCGAAGGCGGATCTGGGGAGGGATCGGCCTTCGAGGGCTGAACCCAGGGAGGTGGGCCAGCCGTGGTGCCGTTGCGTGCACCGTCGATTTAGTTATGGTTGGAGGGAGGGAAGTTCAAGCCAAACCGAAAAATTAACCTTTTCGGTTTAGTTTTTATTCATCGGCTGGAAAATCAGGCAGTTGCGCGGGCCGTTCCGCGCGCCGGCAGCGACATGAAAATTACTTTATTTTCGACATCGCGAAGATTGCGTTAAAGGACTGCGGTTCTTCGCTCGTCGTTCCCGCTTGGTTCGCACCATCCCGGCGCGGTCGTTCGCTGCGCGAACATTCGCGGGAATGACGGCATGGGAGGAACGCATTCCATTCCGTCTTTCAATGCGCTTCGTCCCAGTTGTCGCCGACGCCGATGTCGACGGTCAGTTGAATTTCCTATACTCGGCAGCGAAAAGGCTATCTGCATCGCTTCGCGATCGATCCGTCGAACACGACGGTGTTGCGCAACGCTGCCGCCCCGAGTTTCGAGGCGATCGAGCCCTGCCCGCCCTGGTTCGAGACCGGCGATTCGCCCGTGCTGGTTTACACGAGCACGCCGTTTCGCGGGCTGGCCGTGCTGCTGCACGCTTTTGCGCGCATTCGGGCGGCCATTCCCGAGGCGCGTCTTCGCCTCTTTCCCGGCATGGCCACGTATCAGGCGGCAGAGCAGGATACCGCTTTCGCCGGCATCTATCGACAGGCCCAGCCATGGCCGGCGTGGAATGCGCAGGTCCGGTCGGCCAAAGCCGCCTCGCGACCGAGATACGCACGGCAGCGGCGCTCGCCTATCCTTCGATCTACCCGGAAACGTCCTGCATCAGCGTCCTTGAAGCGATGCGCTGCGGTTGCGCCATCCTGACCACGCGTTTGGGCGCGCTTCCCGAAACCGCGGCATCGTTCGGGCGCTACCTCGACATGCCTGCGCATGCCCGCGACCTCGTCGGGCAATATGCGGCGATGCTCGTCGATGCGCTGCACGCGATGCGCGCCGCCGAGTGGACGGCATGGCTCGAAAAATTGCTCGGGATTGGGGGATAGGGTTCGGGTCCGGGGTATTGCGTCTTGCCGGACTTATCCGTTCGCTCGATATCTATTGACGTCGAACATGACCCATCCACCCAACAAGACCGTGCCGACGAGCAGCAATATTCCCGTGAGGGAAAGAGCGGGAGCCCGCGGATCCAGGTAAGCGACGTAAGCGACCGTCAACGTCGCACTGGAGGTTCCGCTCGAGGTGGTCCAAACGACCGAGTACGTACCCGCAGGCAGTTTGCCGATCGTTGTGGTCGGAGAACTGATGGGTATGGCCCCGGCCCCCCCGCAATAGTTCGCCGTAATCGAAATACTGAACCCGGAAACGGTCACCGGATACTGACAGCCGTTGGATTGCGGCGGCAGGGTCGCGACGATGACATCGTTCGATGTCGGGTTGGCTGGAGTGAAAGTGATTTGCCCCACGGCCTGTGCCGACGCAACGCAGGACAGGATGAAGAGGATGAGTCCGGCAATCTTCGCCATGATTTATCTCCAATTATTTGCGTGCGGAAAAACGAAGTCAATAAGCTTCCACTTCGACAATACGACTATAACCATTGAGGCCGTTATTGCATATGATGCGGATTGCGTTGGTGCTAACGGGAGAAAATGACACCGTGCGCTTGACCAAATTGTTGTTGACAACGGAACCTTGGGTTACCCACGCTGTGCCGTTCCAGGTCTGAACATCGAATGCGGTCAGACCGAACAAACTGAAAGTAGTGCTATCCGTAGGTTCTATCGGATTGGAGTAGTTGTCTTGCAGCGTGTAGACGCTAACATTGCCAATGGCTCTTGTACTATTGTAATTTATCTGCACCCAATCAGGGAATGATCCAGATGTTGCGCTATTCCAGCCTCCTCCATTGCCCCATGCAATACCTTTCCGATCACCATTTATGATGGAAGAAACCGGATACGCCGAGCTATAACTCGATGACGCTGTTGCAACGGCGCCATTGATCAATGTTGCCTCTACTTCCACGATACGACTGTAGCCCGCAAGTCCATTATTGCAAAGTATTCGAATGGCCGTAGTAGTCACTGCAGGAAATACCACGCGACGTTTCACTAGATTGTTGCCTGTGACTGAGCCTTGCGTCACCCATGTCGAACCATCCCACGTCTGCACGTCAAATGCGGTCAAACCATATAAAGTAAACGTTGTACTATCTGTGGGTTCGATAGGGTTGTGTATCGCATCCTGCAACGTGTAAACCACAACGTTGTTGATCGTCTGGGAGCCATTGAAGTTTACCTGTATCCAATCCGGGAAAAGCGACATGGTTGCATCGTTCCATCCGCCGCCATTGCTCCAAGCGGCTCCTTTACGATCCCCATTTATGATTGAGCCGGCGGGATAAGCGCTACTTTGCGTTGATGACGCGCTTACTGTTGCACCAAGCGTTGCAAGAGCGACATTACCATCATCGTATGCTTCAATTTCGACTATGCGGCTATAGTTTTTCAGCCCACCATTGCAAACAATGCGGATGGCACTGGTAGCTACGGAAGGAAATGTTACGGTACGTTTAACTAGTGTATTTCCAGCGACTGAAGCTTCTGTAATCCATGACGAACCATCCCATATTTGCACGTCAAACGCAGTCAGGCCATATACACTAAATGTCATCGTGTCCGTGGGATCACTTGGGTTTGGGAAATTATCTTGAAGTGTATAGACCACAACTTGGGCGATATTGTGAATTGCGGCAAAATTTATCTGCACCCAATCCGGAAAGACGTTTATCGTACCGTCATTCCATCCCCCACCATTACCCCACGTGGCGCCTTTGCGATCGCCATCAATTACGGAGCTAACCGGATACGAAGAGTTGACGGTGGACGACGCGCTGGCAGTTGCACCTGTACTAGAAGCAGCCCAATTCGTTGGTCCGGGATATCCGAAGGCACTATCAAAAACATCTGCCTCAACAACATCTTGCTGTACTACTGCCCAAGACAGATAGCCATATCCGCCAGTGCCCCAGTTAGTACCCCATTGGTTTTGAATCAATAAGCCAGTGTCATCGTACCCAATTGCGACTACTTCGTGATAACCACGGATAGTCCCGGTAGTATCTGAACCGCCCCGGGTATGTCGGAGGCTCCCACTCTTGAGAGGATGGAGCAATGACAAACACGAAGTATTCTGCGGAAGTGAGAGAGCGAGCGGTGCGGATGGTGCGCGAGCACCAAGCCGAATACGGCTCGGAATGGGCGACGATCGCCTCGGTGGCCGGCAAGCTGGGCTGCACGTCGGAGACGTTGCGGCGCTGGGTGCGGCAGGCGCAGGTCGATGAAGGCCGGCGCGAGGGGTTGAGTACGTCCGAGCGTGATCGGCTCAAGGCGCAGGAGCGAGAGATTCGCGAACTGCGCCAAGCGAACGAGATCTTGCGCAAGGCGTCGGCGTATTTTGCCCAGGCGGAGCTCGACCGCCGGTTCAAGCCATGATCGCGTTCATCGACGATCACCGAGCCATCCATGGAGTCGAGCCGATCTGCCGCGTGCTGCCGATCGCTCCGTCGACGTACCGCCGCCACGCGCGGGAACGTCGCCATCCGGATCGACGTTCGGCGCGGGCGCGTCGTGACGACGACCTGTGTCAGGCGATCCGGCGCGTCTACGCCGAGAACCTGCAGGTGTACGGCGCGCGCAAGGTATGGCGGCAATTACTGCGTGAGGGCGTGCGCGTGGCGCGCTGCACGGTCGAGCGGCTGATGCGCAGGCTGGGCCTGCAAGGCGTGATCCGCGGCAAGCCGGTGAAGACCACAGTCAGCGACAAGGCCACGCCGTGCCCGCTGGATCGCGTCAACCGGCAGTTCCACGCCGACCGTCCGAACGCGCTGTGGGTCAGCGACTTCACCTACGTGTCGACGTGGGCGGGCTTCGTCTACGTGGCCTTCGTGATCGACGTGTTCGCGCGCCGCATCGTCGGCTGGAAGGTGTCGCGATCGGCGCGCACGGACTTCGTGCTCGACGCGCTGGAGCAGGCGCTGCACGATCGACGACCGGTGCAGCAAGCCCTGATCCACCACTCCGACCGCGGCGTGCAGTACGTGTCGATCCGCTACACCGAGCGGCTGGCGCTGGCCGGCATCGAACCGTCGGTCGGCCGCGTGGGCGACTCCTACGACAACGCGCTGGCCGAGACGATCAACGGGCTGTACAAGGCCGAGGTCATCCACCGCCGATCCTGGCCGAACCTGGAAGCCGTGGAAATGGCGACGCTGGCGTGGGTGAACTGGTTCAACCACCACCGCCTACTCTCCTCGATCGGACACCGACCGCCGGCGGAAGCCGAAGCGATATATCATCAGCAACAGCAACACCGTGAGATGCCGATGGCGGCTTGACTCACACCAACCAGCCTCCGACGTTCCCGGGGCGGTTCAGTAGTGACTCAGTTTGAAATTTTGGTAATCCGTTCGCACTGAGCGTAACTCTCGGAGCGATTGAAATCGAAGTGCCGCGCATGCTGCGTTTCGACTTCGCCCTTACGGGCCTACGCTCAACACGAAGGGAATTCAAACTGAGTCACCACCTACTTTTGTTCGTCCATTTCCGGCGAAAGCCGGAATCCACTGTCTTTCGCTTGTTCAGTGCGTTCCAGAAAGCTTAAAGTCACTGGATTCCGGCTTTCGCCGGAATGACGAGTCTGGCCCAGCTCGCAGCGTTGTCACCGACCGCGCCACAGCTTGCCCAGGAGCGGACCTTGACCATCTTCGACATCGCGAAGATTGCGTTAAAGGACTGCGGTTCTTCGCTCGTCGTTCCCGCTTGGTTCGCACCATCCCGGCGCGGTCGTTCGCTGCGCGAACATTCGCGGGAATGACGGCATGGGAGGAACGCATTCCATTCCGTCTTTCAATGCGCTTCGTCCCAGTTGTCGCCGACGCCGATGTCGACGGTCAGCGGCACCGCGAGTTGCGCCGCGTGCATCATGCGCTCGCGCACGCCGTCGGAAATCCTCGATGCCGCGCCCTCGCGCACTTCGAACACGAGTTCGTCGTGCACCTGCATGATCATGCGCGCCTCGCCCTTGCGCGATTGCAGCCACGCGTCGACCGCGATCATCGCGCGCTTGATGATGTCGGCCGCGGTGCCCTGCATCGGCGCATTGATCGCCGCGCGCTCGGCGCCCGCGCGCAGGCCCTGGTTGCGCGAATGGATCTCGACGAGATAGAGACGCCGACCGAACAGCGTCTCGACATAGCCGTCGCGATGCGCCTGTTCGCGCGTGCGCTCCATGAACTCGCGCACGCCCGGATAGCGCTCGAAATAGCGTTTGACGTACTCGTTCGCCTGGCTGCGTTCGATGCCGAGCTGGCGCGCGAGGCCCCACGCGCTCATGCCGTACATCAGGCCGAAGTTGATCGCCTTCGCCGCGCGGCGCTGGTTCGCGTCGACCTGTTCGGGCGGCACGCCGAACACCTCGGCGGCGGTCGCGCGGTGCACGTCCTGGTTGCCGTGGAACGCGGCGAGCAGGCCCGGATCGCCCGACAGATGCGCCATGATGCGCAGTTCGATCTGCGAATAGTCGGCGGCGAGAATCCTGAAACCTTCCGGCGCGACGAACGCCTGGCGGATGCGTCGGCCTTCGTCGGTGCGGATCGGAATGTTCTGCAGGTTGGGATCGTTCGACGACAGGCGGCCGGTCGCGGCGACGGCCTGGTGGTAGCTCGTGTGCACGCGCCCGTCGCGCGGATTGACCGCCTCCGGCAGTTTGTCGGTGTAGGTCGAACGCAGTTTGGCCAAGGTGCGATAGTCGAGGATCAGGCGCGGCAGTTCGTGCTGGTGCGCGAGCGCTTCGAGCGCTTCCTCGTTGGTCGACGGCTGGCCGGTCGGCGTCTTGATCGACACGGGCAATTTCAATTCGTCGTAGAGCAACGCCTGCAACTGCTTGGGCGAGTCGAGGCTGAAGTGGCGGCCGGCGACGTCGTAGGCGCGCTGCTGCAGTTCGAGCAGGCGCTTGCTCAGGTCCGCGCTCTGCTTCTTCAGCTTGCCGACGTCGATCAGCACGCCGGTCTGCTCCATGCGCGCGAGCACGGGCACGAGCGGCATTTCGATTTCGTCGAACACCTTTTGCAGCGTCGGCACGGTCTCGAGCTTGGCCCACAGCGCCTCGTGCAGGCGCAGCGTGATGTTGGCGTCCTCGGCCGCATAGTCGGCGGCGCGGCGCACGTCGACCTGCGAGAACGGAATCTGCTTGGCGCCCTTGCCGGCCACGTCCTCGTAGTGGATCGTGTCGACGCCGAGGTATTTCTTCGCCAGCGTGTCCATGTCGTGGCGGTTGCCCGAGGAATTCCACACGTAGGATTCGAGCATAGAGTCGTAGCGCACGCCCTGCATGGCGATGCCGTAGTTCGACAGCACGTTCATGTCGTACTTGGCGTGCTGGCCCAATTTATACTTTTTCGCATTTTCCAGAAGCGGACCCAGTGCTTCGAGCACCGCGCCGCGGTCGAGCTGCGCGGGCGCTCCCGGATAGTCGTGCGCAAGCGGTACATAGGCAGCCCGGCCCGGCTCGACCGAAAACGAGACGCCGACGATTTCGGCGCGCATCGGGTCGAGGCTCGTCGTTTCGGTATCGATACAGATCAGTTCGGCGGCTTCGAGGCGTCGCAGCCAGGCGTCGAAATCGGATTGCGTCAGCACAAGATCGAACTGTTTCTGCTCGTCCCGCTCTTGCCTTTGCTCGTCATTCCCGCGCAGGCGGAAATCCAGCTCTTGCTCATTGCTCTTGCTGTTTTCGGAGCGGTTTTCATCCATGCCCGAAGAACTGGATCGACTCACCGCATCCGCGGCTGGCGCGGCAGCCTCCAGTTCCTTCAGCGCCGCATTGAACTCGTAGCGCGTGTACAGCTCGCGCAGCGTTTCCGTATCGGCGTCGCGCATCACAAGATCGGCCGGCTTTTCCGCCAGCGCGACATCGGTCTTGATGACCGTCAGCGTGCGTGACAGCGGCAACTGCGGGAGTGCCCGGCGCAAGTTCTCGCCGATTTTGCCGCCGACCTTGTCGGCGTTCGCGATCACGCCGTCCAGCGTGCCGTACTCGGCCAGCCATTTCGCCGCCGTCTTCGGTCCGCATTTCTCCACGCCGGGCACGTTGTCGACCGCATCGCCCATCAGCGCGAGGTAGTCGGCGATCTGGTCGGGGCGCACGCCGAACTTGTCGACGACGCCGGCCTCCTCGAGCGTCGTGTTGGTCATCGTGTTGACCAGCTTGACGTGCGCGTCGACGAGCTGGGCCATGTCCTTGTCGCCGGTCGAGACGGTGACGTCGATGCCCTGCTTCGCCGCCTGCGTCGCCAGCGTGCCGATCACGTCGTCGGCCTCGACGCCCTGTTCGCGCAGGATCGGAATGCCGAGCGCGGCGACGAGCCGCAGCATCGGCTCGATCTGCGCGCGCAGGTCGTCCGGCATCGGCGGCCGGTGCGCCTTGTAGTCGGAGTAAAGCTCGTCGCGGAACGTCGGTCCCGAGGCGTCGACGACGAAGGCGACGTAGTCGGGTTTTGCCTTCAGCGTCGCGCGCAGCATGTTGAACACGCCGAACAGCGCGCCGGTCGGCTCGCCCTTGCGGTTGCTCAGCGGCGGCAGCGCGTGGAACGCGCGGAACAGGTAGCCGGAGCCGTCGATCAGGGTCAGGGTCTTGGCGGACATGGGCGTCGCGCGCGGCCGGTGCGAATGCGATGAGGGACGCTGACTGTGGTCTACTCGCGCGGCTTTTGCAATGCGCGCGCGTTCAGCAAGGCAGCATCGGCAGAGGCTTCTCGCTGCACGCGGGCGTATCGGCCAGCGATCACGAAAGCGGCAAGCTCGAACGCCTGTGCCGCTACATCACGCGTCCGGCGATTGCGGAGAAACGCATCGCACTCACCACGCAAGGCCCGGTGCGCTACGCGCTCAAGACGCCGTGGCGCGACGGCACCCCGCATGTCGTCTTCGAGCCAGTGGAATTCCTCGCGCGTCTGGCCGCGCGGGTGCCGCCGCCATGCGCGCACCTGACGCGCTTCCCCGGCGTGTTCGCGCCGAACGCGAACCTGCGCGCGCAACTCACGACGGCGGGACGGGACAAGGGCGCGGCGAACGCGGGCGCCGCAGCGGCGCAAGCCGACGCCCGTGCCGATGATCGCACCCTGGAAGAACGCCGTCGTTCCATGACGTGGGCGCAACGCCTCAAGCGCGTGTTCAACATGGACGTGCAAACCTGCGGGCGCTGCGGCGGCCACCGGAGCGGCAAGGCGTGGTTCACACAGCGTTTGGCGCGGCGCGAAGCGCTCACGCCAAACCGCGACGCAACGCCGAGCTGACCGCCTCGGCGACGCTGTTGACCTGCAGCGCAGAGTAGATCTGCCGGATGTGACTGCGCACCGTATCGAGCGAAATGTCCAGGCAGTGGGCGATCTCGCGATACGAATTGCCGTCGACCAGGCAGCGCAGCACCTGCAGCTGGCGCGGCGTCAGGCCCAGATCGTGCGGCACGGGCTGTGCGAAGCCGTTGCTTCCGCTCATGCGTACCAGACGCATCAACGTGCCGGCGAGCGTCGCGCTGAGCGGCGCGCCGCCGTGTGCGATGAGCTGCAACTGCTTGACCAGATCACCCGGCGCCGCGCTCTTGAGCAGGTAACCATCGGCGCCCGCACAGATCGCCGCGAACACCGTCGCCGGCTCTTCGAACACGCTCAGCACGACCACCGGCAGTGCCGGCCGCAGGGACTTGAGCGAACGCGTCAGTTCGATGCCATCCATGCCGCCAAGCCCGATGTCGGTGAGCACCATGTCCCACGGCAACTCCAGCCCCAGATCGCGCGCCTTGCGTACCAGTTCGAGGACCGGAGCGGCCTCGGGATACGCCCAGGCCAGCGCGAATCCCGGCGTGTGCCGGATGAGGGTCGATATGCTCGCGCGATAGCGCGGCTCGTCCTCGACCAGTGCTACACGCAAATCGGGCGTGTCGGAATCTTTGGCAGCCGAAAATTCGTTCACCGGCGCACACTGACGGCAAAGTTTCGAGCCAGCCACCGCATGAACATGCGATGGGAGGAACGCGCAGCGAAAGGCCTGAACCGCAAGCGCATCCGGGTGCCCGTTCCGGGCGACGACGAAAACTCGAGCTCGGCGCCGATCAGCCGCGCACGCCGAAGCATGCTTTCCAGCCCGCTGCCGGCGTGAACCGCAGCGGGATCGAAACCGCAGCCATCGTCATCGATCTGCAGCAGGCACGCATTGTCGCCGGCGACGACCAGCTTGACGCATGCATTGCGTGCGCGGGCGTGACGCGAGATGTTGTGCAGCGACTCCAACGCAATCAGCAACACGTGCTTGCGCACATCCGCTCGCAACGCTCCGGGTGGGCATGCGCCCGGCAACTCGACGCTCAAGTTCGGCGGCGCATCGGGCAGCATGCGACGCGCGTGGTCGGCGAGCTGCGTGGCCAAGTCGTCGAGACCGGCGCGCCCGCTTTTCATGGACCAGACCAGCGAACGCAGGCCGCCGCCAAGCAGGCCGGTCGCCTCGGCGATCTGCGCAGCGATGCGCTGACGCTCCTCCGCGCCTGCACCTTCGCGCGCGCCGATCGAGGCAAGGATGCCGATCGCGCCAAGCCCCGCGCCCAGATCGTCGTGCAAATCCATTGCGATGCGCGTGCGCTCGGCCTCGAGGCGCAGCAACGCCGCCACACGCAGCCGATAGAGCCACGCCAGCAGCGCGAGCACCGCGAGCGCGAAGGCAAGCCGCGCCGGCCAGGTCTGATGCCACGCCGGCAAGACGCTGAATGCCAACGCGGCCGCATCGGACCACTGACGACCGTCGAGGCTTGCGCTCATCTCGATGCGGTAGCTGCCCGGATCCAGCCCCGCAAACTGCACCGACCCCTCGCGGGACGGCGCCGACCACTCGCCATCGTCTTCGGTACGCGAGCGAAAACGCAATGCGGAACGATCCTTGAAACTCAGCGCGGCGAATTCCAGCTCGATGCGGTGGTTGCCCGGTTCCAGCGCCAGCGCAGCCGGGGGATCTTGCGCGACGCCATCGATCGCGACGCGCACCGGCACCACGCGCGGCGGCGCTTGCGCGGCACCGCGAACCTGGCTCGGCACGTGGGCGATGCCATTGATGCCGGCCGTCCACAAATCGCCGTTGCGCCTTTCGATCAGCTGATCGATCTGCGTGCGCGCGGGCAGACCCTGCTGTGCGCCCAGCGTTTCGGTGATCGTCCATCCAGCCGCGCAGCCTGCGCAGGCACGCAGTCGCAAGGCTGCGCCCGGTCCGGTGGCCCACCAATCGCCGTTGACCGCGGGCGTCAGATGCGTGATGAGGCCGTTTTCCAGCAGATGGTTGCCGGGCAGGAACCGCAGACGTTCACCGTCGAACTCGAACACCCCGCCATACGTGCTGAGCCAGTCGCGCCTCGGCGCGACGCGCGCGCGCGACAGCCACGTCAACGAGCCGTCGGCGGCGACGCAATCCGCGGGCGTCGCGGCCGCGCCTGCCTGCAGGGCCAGCCGGCAAACGCCGCGCTTGCCGGCGATCATCAACTTGCCGTCGTGTTCGTCGATCCAGACCAGATGCGGCGCCTCGGCCTGTTCGACGCGCGTCGCGTCGGCGCCATCCCTGTCGCCGTCCAGGCGCAGCAAGTAGCGCGATGTCGCGAACCAGCGCCGCCCTTCGCGATCTTTGGCGCAACTGTCGAGCGCTTTCGTCGCGCCCGGCAGATCGGCGACGCGTTCGAGCCGGCGGTTGCGCCACGTGAGCAAGTGCTGTTCGTCGATGGCCCAGACCTCGTTGCCGTCGATGACGCAGAACGTGTCCCTGACCGCGTTTCGCTCCGCCTCGACCGTGCCGGTCTGCGGATCGAGGCGCGCAAGCGAAGGCCCCCACATCGCGATCCACAGCAGGCCCTGCGCCTCGCCGAGCGCGTAGGGCGATCCCTGCAGCGCCTCGTCGAAGCCCCACCACTTCGTGTCGGGCTCCGGCGCCTGGGTCAACACCGCGCCGCCGATCCAGAGGCTGTTCTCGTGATCGACGAGCAGCGGCCCGGCACTGGCCAGGTTGCGCGAAATCGAACGATGGCTCCCGTCGGGCTCGATCCCGACGAGCCGCGGCGTCGTCTGCGCCAACCACAGCGTCGATCCGCGCATGCGCATGTCGTACACGCCGCCGGACTCATCGCCCAGCGACACCTCGTGCGCCTGGCCCGAATCGACGCGCCACAAATGCCGCCCCGTAGCGGCGTACAACCAGAGCGTCGGACCGCCGTCGCCGGCGACGAAGCGAAGGCCTGGCACGCGCAGCAGCATTTGCGCCGGCTCACCGCCGCGCAATCGCCACGCCGCCTTGTCGGTGAGCACGACGACCGCATCGCCTACTGCGGAAACGATGTGCGGCGACTCGTCGGCCGCGATGCCTTCGACGCGCCGCCAATGCCGCATCCCGTCGCAGCGCCACAGCTCCCCGCCGACAACGGCCCACAACACCCCCGCCGAATCGAAGTCGAACGCGTCAAGATCGGAAAGCTGCGTACCGTCCGGGCCGGCGAAGGGCTCGACGCCGATCGCCGTGCGCCGCCAGACGGTTCCGCGCGCAGTGCGCAGCAGCACTTCGTCGTGCGGCCCGGCGATCAGCTTGTTCACCTGTTCGTCGAGCGCGCCGCGGCCCCAGGCGACGAGGTTGTGGCCGTCGAACCGATGCAGGCCGCGCAGCGTACCGAGCCAGATGAACCCCTCGGCGTCCTGGGCGATGGCCGTGACGCCACCGTCGAGATGCGCGGCTTGTTCGTACGTGCGCAGGTAACTGCCCTGCGCGGCGGCGCACGATGCGGTCGCGACCAGAAGCGCCGCCAGACCAAACCGCAGCGCTTGCAGCACCCCGATCGAATGGCCCATCGAACTCGTCCGCGATGCTGGGAAATGCCCGAATCATACCGCTCGCTCGCGCAAGAGACGGCATCGCATGTTCATGCGATACCGAGCCGACCGTGCGCGACCAAGACTTCCAAGGCTGCCGTCGTGCGGCACCGAACACGAATCACGGCAACGGGGAAATGCTCATGCGAAAACATTCGTTTGCCTTGCGTGCGGCTTGCGTCACGCTGCTGATCGCGACCTCGCCCGCCGTGCAGGCCGCCACCTACACCGTATCGAATACCGGCGACAGCGGCGCAGGGTCGCTGCGCCAGGCGATTGTCGACGCCAATGCCGGCGGCGCCGGCGGCACGATCGTCTTCGCGATCCCCGCAGCCACCGATGCGGGTTGCGGGGCCGCCAGCGGCGTTTGCACGATCAAGCCGGCCTTCGACCTGCCGGCGATAACGCAGGGCGTGGTCCTCGACGGCTACACCCAGCCCGGCGCGCAAGCGAACACGAACACCGTCGAATCGCGGCAGGGCTTGAACGGTGCGCTCAAGATCGAACTGGATTGCGCCATGGCCGGCACCTGCATTGCCATCGACGCGACCGATGTCACGGTGAAGGGGTTGGTGATCAACGGTTTCAGTTCGTTCGGCATCGACGTCGCGATCGCCGGCGGTACGGCCACGATCGCCGGCAACTACATCGGCACGAACGTGGCCGGCACGGCGGTCGTTGCCGGATCTGCGCAAACCGCGATAGACATCCGCGCAGGCAGCGCGGGTTCGGTCATGATCGGAGGCACGACGGCCGCGGCGCGCAATCTGCTGTCCGGCAATGAACAGGCCGTGTTCAGCTATTCGGCCATGGCCCCCACCATCCAGGGCAACCTGCTCGGCACCGATGCGTCGGGTACCGCTTCGCTGACGAGTTCCGGAAACACGCTCAATCTGAATCCGGTCGGCGTCGCGGCGATCGTCGGCGGCACTGCCGCGGGCGCCGGCAACCTGATCTGGAACGATAGCGGTGCCGCCGGCGCACCGAGCGCTGGCGTATTCATAAGCGGCGGTATTGGCGACCTGGTGCAGGGCAACCTGATCGGCACCGATGTCGCCGGAACGCACGTCATCGCGCATGCGTCGAGCCACAGCATCGGCATCTGGATGACCAATGCGCAATCTTCGTTCATCGGCGCCACCACGCCGGGCGGACGCAACGTGATTGCCGGTTTTCCGGGGGGCGGCATCGAAGTCGATGCATTGGGCGTCGCAACGGGCGGCAGCAATCGTGTGGTCGGCAATTTCATCGGCACCGACATCAGCGGTTCGGTCGATTTGGGCAACGCCGGCATTGGCGTGCAGGTAGGCGGCAACGCGATGGCGACGATCGGCGGCAGCGATGCGGGTGCGTCCAACATCATCGCCTTTACCAAGACAAACGGTACCGCCAACTCCGGAATAGGCGTGGGCATCACCGCCGGCAACGGCAATCCCATTTCGCGGAATGCCATCTTCGGCAATGCCGCGCTGGGCATCGACTTGGGTCTCGATGGCGTGACATCGAACGACACCGGCGACGCGGACTCCGGCGCGAACGCCTTGCAGAACTTTCCGGTGGTCAGCGCTTCGATAGCCGGCGGCACGGCGACCATCTCGGGAACGATCAACAGCAGCGCCAGCGCTGCGCTGCATCTGGAATTCTTCGCAAACAGCGCCTGCAGCGACGCGGGTTACGGGCAAGGCCAGGCATTCATCGGCTCGACCGACGTCACCACAGATGGCAGCGGCAACGCGACCTTCGGCGGGCTTTCGCTGACCGTGCCCGGCGCACTGACCGTCATCACGGCGACCGCCACGGATGCTGCCGGCAATACTTCCGAATTCTCAAAATGCCCGGCTGCCGCCGCAGGCGCGAGTTCGACCACCCTGATCTCGTCGCTCAATCCTTCCGTCGTGGGCCAGTCGGTGACCTTTACGGCGACGGTCGCGGGCAACGCGCCAACGGGCACTGTGCAGTTCAAGGATGGCGGCATCAATCTCGGTGCAGCAGTCGCACTCGCCGGGGCATCGGCAACGCTGGTGACGAACAGCCTGGCCGCAGGCACGCATCCGATCAGCGCGGTCTACAGCGGCGACGGCGGCAATACCGGCAGCACGTCCGCCGTCGTCGAGCAGATCGTCAACTCGACCGCGCTGACGCCGACGCAAACCACCCTCGCCTCGTCGCTGAATCCGTCGACGCCAGGCCACGCGGTCACGTTCTCGGCCACGGTCGGCGGCGCATTGCCGGATGCATTCGATCGGCGGACGCACGGCACCGCCGTCACCCCCGCTGCGATTTCCGGAACGGTGCAGTTCAAGGATGGTGCGACGAATCTGGGCGGACCGATGGCATTGGCGGGCGGCATGGCGACGCTGACCACTTCGTCATTGGCCGTGGGTTCGCATGCGATCACGGCAACTTACAGCGGCGACGCGACGTATGCGGGAAGTGTCTCGCTTGTGTTGACCCAGGTCGTCAATGCCGTGGTCGCACCACCCGCGCTGCCGCCCGTGTCTGCGCCGACGCTGTCCCCTTGGTCGGTGTGGCTGCTCGCGCTGTCGCTCGCCGCCGGCGCAGCCAGCGCACGGCGTTCGCAGGCGCGCGCACGTACATGCAAACCGGGGCGTTGAGCGCAGGCGACCGACCGAACGGTGGTCGTTGCGGTCGCGCTGTGGGCCCCGGTTTGGCGCTCAGAGCCAAGCGCGCGGAACGAGGTAATCCGCCAGCCTCGCTTCCGCCGACCGCGCCTGCGGTGCGTATCCGTATTCGAAGCGCACGCGCGGCGGCAACGACATCAATATCGATTCCGTGCGGCCGCCCGACTGCAGGCCGAACAGCGTGCCGCGATCGTAGACGAGGTTGAACTCGACGTAGCGACCGCGTCGATAGAGCTGGAACTCGCGTTCGCGCTCGCCGAACGGTGTCGTCCTGCGTCTGGCGACGATAGGCAGATAGGCATCGAGAAAACCGTCGCCGACCGCGCGCTGGAACGCGAAGCTGCGCTCGAAACCGTCGCGGTTGAGATCGTCGAAGAACAGGCCGCCGACACCGCGCGTCTCGTTCGCGAGCGCAGCGGCCTGTCGATAGGCGAAGCGGCCGGCTTCGCGCTGCTCGAGCGTGCGACCGCCGCCAACACCGCCGCCCCGCAGCTGCTCGGTTACGGCGAAGCGAGCGACGCCCACCACATGTCGTCGCCGCATCCGCAGGGACTCGGCGCCGAACGCGCGATCGACGACGCCCTCGCGCGCGCCGGCCTCGCTGCCGGCGATGTCGACTACATCAACTGCCACGGCACGGCGAGCCGCGCGAACGACGAGGTCGAAGCCGCCGTCGTCGCGGCCAGTTCGACCAAGGCCTGGACCGGGCACCCGCTCGGCGCGGCCGGCATTCTCGAGGCCGTGATCAGCCTAAACAACTATAGGAGTTCCCCCGGCTTTGCCGGGGTGGCAGTAACAGTTTGACATTTACGGGAGTCCATCGGAAACACTCCGAGCGTGAGCCGCCAAGCACACGAAACGGAGAGTCCCGATGGACGGGTATGAGAGTTTGAGCCACACAAAATGGGAGTGCAAATACCACGTGGTATTCATCCCGAAGTGTCGAAGAAAGAGTTTGTACGCGGAGCTACGCAAGCATCTTGGAGAGGTGTTCCGGCAGTTGGCGAGGCAAAGAGAGAGCCGGATAGAAGAAGGCCATCTGATGTCGGATCACGTCCACATGCTTTTGGCGATACCGCCGAAGTACGCGGTGTCGGAAGTGGTGGGATACATCAAGGGCAAGAGCGCGATTCATCTGGCGCGTACGTACGCAGAGCGGAAGCGGAATTTTCAGGGCCAGCACTTTTGGGCGAGAGGGTATTTCGTTTCGACGGTAGGTCGGGATGAAACGCAGATACGAGCCTACATTCAAAATCAGGAGCACGAGGACAAGCGCATGGATCGGTTGAATCTGTGGCGCTGAGTTGGCACCGACAGGTGCCAAAGAACGCGGGGCCGCGTTAGCGTCCCCGCACAAGCCGCTTTGAGCGGCTCACATCAATAAAGCCCCCGGCTTTGCCGGGGGATACTTACTCGTGCTCGAAGACGGCCTCGTGCCGGGCTGCCTCAACGCGAACGTGCTCGATCTCGCCTGCGGACCTCAGTTCGCGATCGACAACGCGCGCCTGGCCGACGACGGCACGCGCCGCATCGTGCTGTCGAATTCGTTCGGCTTCGGCGGCAACAATTGCTGCCTGGCATTCGCCGGTGGGCGGGCGGCATGAACGGCCTCGATGTCGCCATCGCGGGCGTTGCCGTTTGCGCGCCGGGCCTGCCGGCGTGGGACGCGGCGCTGCCGCGCCTGCGCGGCGACGAGAGCTGGGCAGGCGAGGCGCTCGTGCGGCCGGCGCCCGCGCTGCTGTCGCCGAACGAGCGCCGGCGCGCGCCCGATTCGGTGTTGCTCGCGCTGGCCGTGGCCGAGCAGGCTTGCGCGATGGCCGGCCACGCGCCGGCGGCGCTGCCGAACGTGTTCGGTTCGGCATACGGCGACCTTGCGATCAACGACTACCAGGCAATCAGTGCTCGGGCCAGGGGCAGCGCCGGACGCTGGGACGACTGCAGGTCCTGGGGCACCAGACCCAGGCGCCGGCACACGGCCTCGATGATTTGCTCAAGAGACGGGCGTCCCGACTCCACCTGCCGCAGCCAATGCCAGAACGCGGGATCGTCCGCGACCCCGACAGAAGTCATATCGCCGGCCGGATGCGCGTCGGCGATGGCTGGCGCGTCGCCTTGGGCAATGAAGCGGGCATACCGTTCTTCACAGGTCAGGTGTTGGTAGTTCAATACAACTCCACTTGGCGGTGTGGTTGCTCAGGCTATCTCACCCGACCTTCCTTACGCCCGCTGGTGTTGCACTTCAAACTTGAATCTGCCTTCGTCATTCCCGCGCAGGCGGGAATCCAGCTCTTGCTCATTGCTCTTGCTGTTTTCGGAGCGGTTTGCCGATTCCACCAGCAACTGAATGGCAAACGCGATCTCGTTCACTCGATGTCCCTTCATAGCAGGCACGCCATGGCGACGTTCTCCGCTCCGCTGCACGCGATAGGGCTTCTGGCAGCCGCAACTTTCGGGGGGCAGGTTTCCGCGCAGTCGCTGCGGATTCCCGAGGCGTTGCCGGCGTCCGCGCTGCATACGCAACTGACCCGTAGCATTCCGCTCAGGTTGAATCAGTACGACGTGCCGAGCGTCGCGGTGGCGTACATCGGGAACGGCAAGGTGGCATGGACTTCGGTCTATGGCGAGCAGAGTCCCGGCGTGCCCGCCACCGGACAAACCCTGTACAACGTCGCATCGCTCACCAAACCCGTATCGGCCGAAGTCATCCTGCGGTTGGCGTCGGCGGGGAAATTGTCGCTGGACGAGCCGATGTCGGCCTACTGGATCGATCCCGACCTGAAGGACGAGCCCTGGAGTAAATTGCTGACGCCGCGTTTATGCCTTTCGCATCAGACGGGGTTCGCGAATTGGCGCTATCAGACGGACGGAAAGCTCAAATTCCAATGGCAGCCAGGAACCCGGACCGGGTACTCCGGCGAGGGTTGCCAGATCCTGCGCACCACACAAAGCTCGTCGCGGAACGTGGGTCCCGAGGTGTCGACGACGAAGGCGACGTAATCGGGTTTTGCCTTCAGCGTCGCGCGCAGCATGTTGAACACGCCGAACAGCGCGCCGGTCGGCTCGCCCTTGCGGTTGCTCAGCGGCGGCAGCGCGTGGAACGCGCGGAACAGATAGCCGGAGCCGTCGATCAGGGTCAGGGTCTTGGCGGGCATGGGCGGCGAATCTCCTGCGGGGCAACGAGCTTGGGCCAGTCATGCGCGATTTGCAATCGTGAACGGCAGCCGTCGTGCGCCGTTTCATGCCGCTTTCACGCACGCTTTGCTATGCTCGGAACGAGAAATCACGAGGGAGTGGAATCATGCGTACATCGCTTTTCGTCATGCTCGCCTGCGGACTCGTTGCCGTGCAGGCCCACGCCCAGTCGCAGAAGAACACCGACGACGGCTTGCCGCCCGTGCAACCGCCGCCGGCGATGGACGGATCCGACGCCGCGACGACACCGGCCAAGCCCGCGGCGAACGGCGCGAAGACGGTACCGATCGCGAATTCCGAGGCCGAAGCCAAGGCCGCCGCCGAGGAAGCCAAGCGCCGCGCCGCGCAGCCGGTGCCGGCGCTGCCGCCCGAACCCGAAAAGAAATTCGACAGCCCGGGCCTGCCGCCCGAAGTGCAGAAGGCCGCCGAGGCGACCGAACTGCCGGTCGTCACCGTGCGCCAGGAAGGCAACGAGACGATTACGGAATACCGCAAGCGCGGCAAGATCTTCGCCCAATATTTCAAGTCGAGGGACACCGGCGCGGAGAAATGGTACGTCGATCCCGCCTACAAGGGCCCGATGCCGCCCGACCTCGACGCCGGCATGCACGGCAAGCCCGGCGCGGTGCAATACAAGGTGTTCGGCTGGTGACCGGCTCGCGCGGGCACGTCGTTCGCGCCCCTGCGAGTTTGCCCCCGTTTGTGGATGGTCAGCTCACGCGGAAAAGCGCCTGCGAGAAGCTCGTCGGCACGTAGGAATCACGCCGGCGCGAGGTCATGCGCGCCTGCAATTCGGCGCGGCGGTCTTCCAGCCAGTCCACGCGCTGCATCTTGAGGGTCGCCACGTCGACCCCGCGATGCTTGGCCTCGGCGGCGCGATGCGCGACGAATTCCTCGTAGGCATCGATCTCGTGTTTGAGCTCGCGCTGGCACAGCTCGATCATGATCGCGTCGTCGAGGAAGCCGAGCACGGGCACGTTGTCAGGGATCACGTCGTCCGGGTCGGCGAAATAGGTCAGGGCCGAGAGCACGCGCTTCTTGTCGGCGTCGGACAGGTCCCAGCCGTTGTCGTTGACCATGTTGATCATCGCGTCGAGCTTGGTCAGGCGCGAGGCGATGAATTCGGGCACGCGCACGTTCTTCGACTCGACGAGCAGCTTGCCGGCCGCGTCGGTGATCTGTTTCGGGGTCAGGTCGCCGGCCTTGGCTTGCGCGCGCCTAGCCGCTTCGATGAAGAACTGGAGGTCGGCTTCGTTGAGGTCGATCGTGATCTGCAATGACATGGCGCTGGTCCGTGAGTCCCCGAAGGACTGTGAGCGTAGCCAGCGGGGCCGGCGGCGTCAAGGAAAGGAGCGAAAGGCGCGCGTTCTCCGCCGTGCCTTACATGATCGACACCAGTCCCGCGCCGAACGCGGTCACGATGCGCGTGTAGATCGTCTTGAGCGGCAGGTCGATCTCGGGGAAGTCGCCGACGTCGACGTAGCAGGCATGGAAATCCGGCGTATCGGGCGCGACGGGCCTACAGGTGCCGTTCTTGCCGGCCGGGTCGAACTCGAAGCTCGTCGCATAACGGAACGGCCACAGGTCGAAGATCGGCAGCGCTGCGGAAATGTTCGCGATCGCATTGTTGAGGCCGCCGAGGATGCGCACGCGCGGACGCCTGGCGATCGTCCAGGCATTGGACGGCCCCGCGTCGCGCAGGATCGAGGCGCGCAGGCGCGCGGCGAACGCGGCGTCGTGGACGATGAAGCCGGATTCGGTGTTGTAGCGCTCCGAGCGCGGATCGAAATTGTGCGAGCCGATCACGGCGATCCCGCCGTCGATCACCATCGACTTCGCGTGCAGGCCCGTGCGCACGCCGTCCTGCTTGAGCGGCGCGTTGCGGTACTTGCCGCGTACTCGGCCACGCGCGCGATCGGCCGGCTGCATCGGCGCCTCGCCGAGCCCTGCGTAGTTCACGATCAGGTCCGCGGCTTCCGCGGGGAACGGCTTGAACTCGTGGATCTCGAAGCCGAGCTTGAGGTAGCGTTTCTTGTACTTGTACGACAGCGCGTAGACGTAGAACGCATCGGTCGCCGCAAGCGAATTGGTGGCGACGATCACGCGCGGCGGCGACGCACGCCGGTGCAGGTCGCGGAAGATGCCCCTTGCCGTGGAGCTGAGCACGAGGTACGGCGTCTCGAGCACGATCTCGGACTTTGCCGCGCGCAGCAGCGCGACGAGCGGGCGCGTGGACTCGAGTTTCGCTGTGTCGGGCGCGGGTTTGCCGGGAATGTCGTAGAAATAGTCGACGCGGCCGACGCGCAACGCGTCGTCCGCGAAGTGCGTGCGGATGTAGTCCGCGTCGTTCGCGCGCCGCGACAGTGCGGCCACGCGCGCCGCGTCGTGATAGGCGTGCGCGGCATAGCGCGGCGCGGCGACGCCGGCGTCGAGAATGCGTTCGGCGACGTCGCGCAGGCGGCTCAGCGGCACCGTGTAGGCGGAATTCCAGAACGCGTCGAACGAGGCGCGCATCACCGCGCCGACGGGACCGGCGGCGAGCAGATCGCGATCGCGGTAGTCGAATTCGCCGTCCCAGTCGTAGTAGCGGTTCTCGTAGTTGCGGCCACCGACGATGCCGATCGCATCGTCGACGAGCAGCATCTTGTCGTGCATGCGCTGGTTGAAGCGCCAGAAACAGCAGAGCACGCCGGCGGCGAATTCGAGCGGCGGCGTGGACGCCTTGTGGAAGGTCGGGTTGTAGACTCGGAACTCGAAGTTCGCGTGCGCGTGCGCGAGGGCCGCGTAGAGCGGGGCGCTGTCGAGCGAGAACAGCTGGTCGGCGATCACGCGCACCTTGACGCCGCGGCGTGCGGCCTTGACCAGTTCGTCGAGTACGAGCGTGCCGGCGGTGTCGTCGCTGAAGATGAAGGTCTGGATGTCGATGCTGCGGCGCGCGCTGCGGATCAGGTGCACGCGCAGCAGCAGCGCATCCTCGCCGCGTTCGAGCAGGTTGACGTAGTGCACCGGCGCCGCGGGCGTCGATTGCGCGAGCGCGCCGGCGGCAAGCGCGGGGTAGGGCGAAGCGATCGCACAGGCATCCGCACGCTCGGGCGCGCAATCGAGCGCTCGATCCTGCGCCGCGCTTGCGGTCGCCGCCGCGCGCCGCGCGTGGATCGGGTCGAGCGCGCAGCTGGCCAGTGCCGCGAGCACGGCGACGAGCACGAACGACGCGGCGCGGCGAGAGATCGACGGCACGGGAGCAGGGAATTCGATCACGGCAAATGCGTCCGGTCCGAGGCTTCAGGGCGACGCACGACCCGTCGCGGGCCGCGTCGCGATCGAGAAGCTCAGCTCGACCTTGTCGGCAAGCGTGCCGCGGTGCGAGCTCATGCCGAAATCGCTGCGCCGGATGCTGCCTTCGGCCTCGACCGGACAATTCTCGCCGCGCACGGCGGGGCAGTCGGGTTTGACGAGATTGAAGCGCACGTTCTTCTCGACGCCGCGCAGGGTGAGCCGGCCTTCGATCTCGCCGCCGTCCTGCAAGCGTTGCAGCGGAATCGCTTCGGAGACGAAGACGATCTGCGGATAATGCTGCGCGTCGAAGAATTCGGGCGACTTGACCCATTCCTCGTGGCTCCTGCTGCGCATCGTCACGACGTTGGCGTCGATCTGCGCTTCGACCGTCGCCGCGTTGCGGAAGTGGTCGATCGCGATCGTGCCGTGCACGCTGTCGAAGCGGCCGTGCACGCCGACGAGCCAGAGTACCTTCACCTCGAAGTCGACGTGGGAGCGCGTGCCGTCGAGCGCGAGATACTGAAAGCGCTCCGCGGCACGTGCCGACTCCGGTCCGAGGCAGGGCAGCAGGACGGCGAGCAAGACGGCGGCCGCGACCGACCGCGTTGTCCGTTGCGTCGCCATCGCTCCGGCGGCGCTCTACGGCGCCCGGAACGCCTTGAGCCGGCTCGCGCCGGGCTCGGCGTCGCTTTCGATCTCGATCCAGGCGATACCGGCCGGCGGCATGCCGCGGAAATCGCCCGACTGGCCCGTGGTCAGCAGTGCGACCACCGTTTCGAAGCCGGGATTGTGGCCGACCAGCAGCAGGCGCGCCGCGTCGGCGTGCTCGTCGATCAGCGCGATCAGCTCGCCTGCGGTCGCCGCATAGATGCGTGGTTCGACGATGGCGTCGACGTCACCGAGCGCGCGCTCCAGCGTCTGCCGCGTGCGCCGCGCGGGCGAGCACAGCACGCGCGCGGGCGATGCGCGGCGCTCGCGCAACCAACGCCCGGCGGCCTCGGCTTCGGCGATACCCCGCGCGCTGAGCGGGCGTTGTGCGTCATCCTCGCCGGGTGCGGCGCTTTCGGCATGCGCATGGCGCAGCAGGATCAGTTCGCGAGTCATGGCTAAGATCCGGGATCGGAGATTCGGGATGGGGGATTCGTGGAGAGCGCGGCTTTTTCGAATGGCCGATCCCGAAATCCCGGCTCTCAAAGCTTCTTCAGCCAGCGCAGGAGTTTGTTCCAGTCGTCCTGGTGCGAGCGCACGGTTTCCGACGAGTAGTCGAAGATGCTCTTGCCGAGGCCGGCCATGAGTACGTAGGCCTGCGAGTCGCGAATCTGGGCGACGAGCGGAAACGGAAACGATTTCATCTCCTCGATGGTGAGCTGCGAGGCCGTGGTCCACGGCTTGAGGCGGTTGGCGACGATGCCGACCGCGACCTTGCCGCGCTTGATCCGCAGCAGCGTGGCGATGCCGTCGATGAAATGCCGGCTGGCTTCGAGGTCGATGCGCGAGGGCAGCACCGGGATCAGCAGCGCGTCGATGTCGTCGAGAAAGGCGTCGACGTCGACCGGGCGGATCGCCGCAGGTGCATCGACGACGATGCGCTGCGCGCCTTGCGGCACGTGCGAGCGCCAGTCCGACCGCGTGCCGGCCAGCGGCAACACCGGGGTGGTGTGGCCGGCGCGCTTCTCGCACCAGCTGTGGCTGGAACCTTGGCGGTCGGCGTCGACCAGCACCGTGTTCTTGCCGTCCTGCGCGAAATGCGCGGCGAGGTTGGTGGCGATTGTCGACTTGCCGCAACCGCCCTTCGAATTGGCCACCAGAATCTTCAGCATCGAGACTCTCCAGTGAACGGGAGGAGATTTGGGATGCTCTGACTTTGTTCAGAGTTTCTTTGAGACACGCAGGCCAAGCGTACACGAATCGGGCAGGGAATCACTGCTGCGGCACGGGAGACGGCGGCAATGTCTGCGGCGACGTCAGCGATGCGGGCTGCCACTCTGCGGGCGGGTCGGTGCGCAGATTCTGGCCGCGCAGCAGGGCGATCACGGCCGCCGGCTCGTCCGGCCCCTTTTCCAGCGCATCGATGTAGGCCTGGGCCAGCGCCGGTTCGTGCGCGAAGCGCGACGACAGTTCCATGAATCTCTCCTTCTGCCACGCGGCCGAGCGCCGGCGCGCGGCCATCACGTCCTTGTCCACGCCGGGCGCGAGCAGGGCTTCCTCGATCGCGAAACCGATGCCCTGGGCGACGAAGGCGCCGCCGCTTTCGAGCCTGCGCGCGACCGCGATGCAGTCCGCCGCCGCCGTCGCCTCCTTGGCCGTATCGAGCGTGGTGCAGAACACGTGCAGCCGCTGCAGCGACACGGGCAGGAACGCGCTGGCGATCGAGGTCGCGAAATTGATCCGCGCGCTTTCCGAACTGAAGCCGAGCGCGATGATTTCCTTGGGCACCGGCAGCACTTCGAGCGCGCGGTAGAGCGCGACCACGTCGGCGCCCCAATAGTCGTCGTAGCGCTGCGCCTGCGCCATGCGCGCGACGCCGGCGTGCTGCTTGTCGGCGTCGTCGCCCTGGAATCCGAGCAGCCAGACCGCGGCGTTGTCCGCGTCCACCGTCTGCAGCGTCTTCAGCGCCGCGGGATCGGCGCAACCGGGCTGGGTCAGGCAGGCGTTCGAGGCCGCGATCCAGAGCACGAGCGGGTCCTGCGGTGCGAGTTCCAAGGCGCGCTTGAGCAGCGCGGGCGTCTTCTTCAGCGCCGAGCGCGAGACGTCGCCCATGTCCGGCGCGGCGATCTGCGCGGCGGCGATCTGTTTGCGCGCGTCGCCGCTCAGCGCAAGCAGGTTGATCAGGTCGTGGCGGAACAGCTTGAAGGCCGGATCTTCGGCCGGCGCGGCGGCCGCGGGCGCCTTGTCGGCGGCCTTGGCCTTGGCCGCGGGCGCGGCGGCTTTCTTCGCCGGCGTTGCGGCAGGCTTGGGCGAAGCGCCTGCGTCCTGCGCCGATGCGATCGGAGCGAATCCCGCGCCGGCCACGGCGCAGGCGGCGAAAATCAGGATCGAAATGCGAGACATGGCCGTCCTCTTCGAACAAAACGGGTGCCAGTGTAACCGCTGCGGGCTGTACGCGCGGTAATCCGCGAGTCCGCCATGGCTTCGCGCGCCTGAACTTTTTCCGCGGCGGCGGATCACTACGCAGACATCGGCAAACGGATCAAGCATGTTCGATCGGCTGCGCACGCGTTGGCGTGCGTTTCTCGCCTTGCGAAGCGGCACGCGTTTCCGCCGCCAGCATCGGCGGCGGCAGGCGCGGCCGCATCCCGTGCGCACGCTCCTCGCCGTCGCCGGCGGCCTGCTGCTGATCCTCGCCGGCATCGCGATGCTCGTCCTGCCGGGGCCGGGCCTGCTCGTCATCGCGATCGGCGCGGCGCTGATCGCGGGCGAATCGCTGACCGTCGCGCGGCTGCTCGATCGCGTCGACTTCTGCACGAACGTGCGCTACCAGCGCTGGCGGCGCCGGCGCGAGGCGGCGCGTCGGGCGCGATAGCGATTCCCGCCGGTGGAAACGCGTCGTGCCGGTCGAAATCGAACGGAGCACAACCCATGCAAGCGACCGTGTTCGGACATTCATTCAATCAGCAGTTTTTCGTCGGCTGGGGCACGCTCGCCCTGCTCGTCGCCGGCGTCGCCCAGGGCAAGGGGCACAGCGGTCTGCTGTGGTTCGTCCTTTCCTTGTTCCTCGGCCCGCTCGCGCGGCTGATCCGGTTGTTTCTCGCCAATCGGCGTCAGCGCGCCGCAGGCGCGGGCGCTTGTCGATCCTGCCGCAGTCGCTCCGCCGAAAACGGCGAGCGCGGGTCGATCCAGTCCGCAGGAGGCTCGCTCGGCAGATTGGCGCGCGCGACCGCGCGACGCATCGCTTCGAGTTCGCTGCCGGTGGCGACTCGATCGTCCACTTGTGCGACCAATTGGGTGGATGACGCAACGTAGTCGCCAGAAGCAAGGCGGCCATATTCCTCCATAAGCCAATCCTGTGCGCGGGCAAGCTTCACGTCGTCATCGCAATAACGGCGCGTGACGCGCAGCACCGCGAAGCCGATACGGTTGGCGATCAGGGTATCGCCGTTCGCGGCCATGAGGCGGCCGATCCTTGCGCAATCGTCGAGACGGGCGGCCGCGGGCTGGAAATCCGCCGTCGGCTTGCACGCCGCGATCAGGGTTTGGTAGGCGGGCAATGCCGTTGCTATGGCGACCGTGGCCGCGAGGACGTATGGCACGGACTGCGGCGTCACTATGGCCATGGATGAATTCGCCGAGGCAAGACGGAAATATTCCTCCGGCAGCGGGTATCGCCGATTCGCCGCGATCAAGGCTTTCATGATGTCGGCGACATGCTCGTCGACGCGCGTGCTCGCCGCCATGTGCTGAATGGCGGCTTCGATGGCAGCCGCACCGTGTTGTTGCGAAGCGCGCATCAAGCCGTGCGTCCAGACACTCGCATTGTCCGGCTCAAGCTTCTGCAAGCGACCGAATGCTGGTTCCATGAGTTCGCCGGGCGGCGTCGTGCGCTCGGATTGCCGCAGCGCAATCCATTGCACCAGGACATCGTTCGGCGCCGCAGTGGCGGCGCGCGCGATCAGCGTTGCGGCGTGGTCCGTGCTGGCGGAATTTGCCGAATCGATTGAAGCTGCAGGGTGATCGGGATCGATCAAGGAAGCAATCGCCCAATCGCGTGGCGACGCGCTTTCGCTCAACCCTTTCACAAGCTCGGTTTGATGCGCTTTGTCGATTTCGCCGAGCCGCGCGACGTTGGCGCGATCCGCTTCCGCCGCAGCGGCAGAAGCATCGTCGCTTGCGGCGAACGAAGGCGCGGCAAGCCAGGCCGCGATCAACGAAGACAAAACGAGCAGACGCTTGCGCATGCGCTTCCTGCATCGATCCGTATTCGCGGACGGTAGCGGCCCCGGTGTTAATTTCGCCCAAACGCGCGCTTCAAAAACTCCGGCTGCGCCAGCGCGGCCCTGTGGATGTCGAGATTGTAGTACTGCGTCGCGAACGGCTTCGCGGCGACGTCGGCCGCGCGGAACGCGTCAAGCGTGCCGCGCTTGCGCGCCAGCGTGCCGCTCCACCAGCCGGACGGATAGCACGGCTGCGGAAAGCAGATCGTCTTGAGCGACTCGAAGCCGGCCGTGGTCAGCGCGTTGCGGATGTCGGTGAGCAGCGGCAGGTGGGCGAGCGGCGATTCGCTCTGCTGCACGAGGATGCCGTCGGGGCGCAGCGCCTGGAGGCAGGTCGCGTAGAACGCCGCGTTGAACAGGCCTTCGGCCGGGCCGATCGGGTCGGTCGAGTCGATGACGACGACGTCGAGCGACTCGGGTTTCGCATCGCGCATCCACCGGATGCCGTCGATGAACAGCAGTTGCGCGCGCGGGTCGTCGTTCGACTCGCACAGTTCGGGGAAATACCGCTCGGCCAGGCGCGTCACGCGCTCGTCGATCTCGACCTGGATCGCACGTCCAACCGATGCGTGTTTGAGCACTTCGCGCAGCGTGCCGCAGTCGCCGCCACCGATGATGACGACGTCCTTCGGATTCGCGTGCGTGTACAGCGCCGGGTGCGACATCATCTCGTGATAGAAGAAGTTGTCGCGCGTGGTGACCATCATGCAGCCGTCGATCGTCATCAGCTTGCCCCAATCGGTCGTGTCGTAGATCGCGATCGTCTGGAACGGCGTCTTCTCCTCGCGCAGCTTTTTCGTCACGCGAAAGCCGATCGACGAACCGGAATAATCGTGCTCCTCGTTGAACCAGAAGGTTTTTTCGTTCGGCATGGCTCGGGTATCCGCGAATCGTGAAATGGCGCGCGATTGTAGCCATCGCCCCGCCGGCACGGAACCGGCAGCGCCATGTCTGCGCAGGGTTGCGAATCACGGCTCTGGCGTTGCGGACGATTTCCTGCTAAGAATCTGTTAAGGGGTCGGGAACACAAGAACGACGAAATTTCATTTGCGGTTTCCCCGCTGGAGCCGCCCGTTGCTGTTGCGCCACTACTTTCTTTGGGAGTGATCATGCATACGAAACCAAATTCCTTGTCACGAGCCGTGCGGCTGGCACTGTCCATCTCGCTGGCGTCGAGCGCGGCCGTCGTCCATGCGCAGGACGCGAAACCGGACGACCAAACCCCGCCGCCGAAAGAAACCAAAACCCTCCAGGCCATCGAAGTGACGGGCTCGCTGATCCGTCGCGTCGATACCGAAACCGCCAGCCCCGTGGTGACGCTGAATCGCGAGGCACTGACCGACAACGGCAATCCGACCCTCGGCAACGTGCTGCAGGCCCTGCCGAGCTTCGGCGGCTTCGCCACCAACCCGCAGAACAACAGCAACGGCGGCGGCGTCGCCAGCCCGACGCTGGAAGGCGGCGACGGCGCCTCGCGCATCTCGCTGCGCGGACTGGGCGAGCAACGCACCTTGATGCTGGTCGACGGCCATCGCCTGGCCAACGCCGACATCAACATGCTGCCCGCGAACATGATCCAGCAGGTCGACGTGCTCGCCTCGGGCGCGACCACGGCCTACGGCTCCGACGCGATCGGCGGCGTGGCCAATTTCATCCTGCGCAAGGATTTCAGCGGCATTGAAGTCAGCGTCAACGGCGGCTATTCGCCGGATGAGGACTGGTCGCAGTCGAAGGAAGGAAAGCAATTCATCAAGGACCACTACGGCATCGCCTATCCGCCCGACGGCAACGGCGCGCGCCGCGGCATCGAACTGACGGTCGGCGCCACGGGCGACCAGGGCAATGTCGTCGGCGGCCTCAACTACAACAAGTACACCCCGGTGCTCGCCCCGGCGCGCAAGTTGTCGGCGTTCCAGTACTACCTGTACAGCTCGGGCCTGCAGGGACCGGTCGGTTCGTCCAACATCCCGACCGGCAAGGTCACCATCCCCAAGACCGATCCGCTGTACGCCCAGTTCGGCTGCACGGCGCTGACGCGCGGCTCGGGCGACGGCACTTCGATCAGCGACTACCGTTGCCTGGTCAACAGCGACAAGTTCAACTACGCCGCCTACAATTACATCCAGACCGAACAGGAGCGCACGAATGCGTTCCTGCTCGGCAATTACAAGATCACCGACTCGCTGACCTATTACGCCGATTTCTTCTACAACCACACCTCGTCGGCCGGCCAGGACGGCCCGCCGCTGACCAGCACGGGCGACGGCTGGATGGTGCCCGCCGACAACGCGTTCAATCCGTTCGGCGTGGCGTTCTGCTCCACCGTGTTTCCGAACTGCCCGACCGACGTCACCACCTACGCACTGTCCATGCGCCTGACCGGCGCGGGCACGCGCCTGCACACTTTCGGCTCCACCAACCTCACGCTGATCACCGGCATCAAGGGCGACATCGGCAGCACGGGATGGACGTGGGACTTCGACATCAACTACGGCCATTCCACGCGCAACCAGACAGACTTCCACGAACCCAACATCGCCGCTTTCCAGAAGGCCATCGACGACGGCGGCAACCCGTTCGATCAGACCACCCTGCCGATCTCGGTCACGGATAATCCGGAATACGACAAGACGCTGAGTACCAAAGAGGCTTCGTTCAACGTCTCCGGCGACCTGTTCCAGATGACCGCAGGGCCGGCGCAGATGTCTGCCGGCGTGCTGTACCGCAAGCAGTCGATGGACTACCGGGTGAGCAGCGATGCGATCCTCGACACGACGACCATGAGTTGCGCGATCTCCGCCGAAGCCTGCGGCTCGCCGGGCAGCGGCGATTTCGACGTGAAGGAACTGTTCGGCGAAGTGTTGTTCCCGCTGCTCGCCGACTCGCCGTTCGCCAAGTCGCTGAACCTCGACGTCGGCGTGCGCTATTCCGATTACGACATCACCGGTTCCACCACCAACTGGAAGGTCGCGCTCGAATACAAGCCGGTCGAGGACCTGCTCGTGCGCGGCACCATCACCCAGGTGTTCCGTTCGCCCAACGTGGACGAGCTGTTCGACGGCCCGACGCTCACCAACCCGAGCAACACCGATTTCTGCCAGAACCAGACGGCAGCCTTCCTCGCCGCGCATCCGAACGGCTGCCAATACGTGCCGGTGGACTATTCGCCGGCCGGCGGCGGCGGCCAGATCGCCGCGCTGTACGAAGGCGGCGCAGTGGCGGGCCTGAAGCTCAAGCCCGAGCACGGCAAGTCGTTCGACCTGGGTTTTGTCTACTCGCCGAGCTGGGCGGAAGGGCTGTCCACCACGGTCGATTTCTGGCGCATCACGCTCGACGACCTGCTCACGCCGTTGGATGCGTCGACGGTGTTCACTGCGTGCGAACAGAACGATTCCAGTGCCTACTGCGGGCTGATCCATCGCAACTCGAGTGGCGCCGACGTGGGCGGCATTTATTACGTCGCTACCTCGGAAGTCAACCTCGGCAATCTCAGCACCAGCGGCGTCGACTTCAACGTGAGCTACGTGCTGCCCGAATTCGCCGTGCCGGGCCGCTTCAAGGTGGGGTTCGAAAGCACCTACACGAATAGCTACAACGTCAACATCCCCGGCGCCTCGAGCGCGGACTACGCGGGCACCTACACCGCGCAGTTCGGCAACCTCTCGCGCCTGCGCGCCACGCTGACGCTGAACTGGAAATACGACAACTGGTCGGCGCAGTGGCAGACACGCTACATCAACAACGTGACCGTGCTCGGCGCCTATATCGATACCGGCACCGGCACCGATCCGAAACCGTCGATCACCTACAACGCGGTCAAGGTGGGCTATGCCATCCCGGCGTGGCATACCTCGCTGGACGTGGGCATCGACAACGTGTTCGATCGCGCACCGCCGCCGATCTACAACGGTGGGAACTACAACATCGATACGGCGACCTACGACGCGATGGGCCGCTACGTCTGGGCGCGTGCGACGGTGAAGTTCTAGGAAGCGCCGCCGGAATGCGGACGAAGAAGCGGGGCACGTCCCCGCTTTTTTGTATCCAACGAACCCTGTGGGCCATCGCTGACGCGATGTCAAAAATCGTTCCAGACGATTTTTGTTGCATGATGCAACGATGGATTCCCGAACACAGCAACCGCGCGCTGCGCCGGACCCGGCCACGGCGCGCATCGCCGCGGCCTTCCACGCAGGCGACATGGTGCAGGTCGTCGCGCTGGCCGCGACGGCGCGCGAGCGCAACGAAACCGTCCTGCTCTTGCACGCTCTGGCCCTGCACGCCTTGCAGCGCAACGGCGAAGCCGCTGCCACGCTGCGCCGCTTGGTGCAGGTCAGGCCTGGCGTGCCCGAATACTGGAACAACCTCGGCGTTGTGGCGCGCGAGGCCGGCGCCTTCGACGAAGCCGAGCAAGCCTGCCGCCGCGCCATCGAGCTGGCGCCGCACGATGCGCAATTCCACCACAACCTGGGCCTTCTGTACGCGCAGCAACAACGCTGGCCGGATGCGCGCACCAGCCAGTTCGAAGCGGTGCGCCTGGCGCCGGGCTTCGTCGAGGCGCGCCTGCAAGGCGCGCTGGCCTGCCATACCTGCGGCGACGTGCCCGGGGAGGATGCGATGCTGCAAGGCGTCGCGCAGTGGCCGCCACAGCCTGCGGAACAGGCGCTGATGTTGGCCGACATCCTGACCGAGCGCGGCGAGACGGCCACGGCGCTCGACGTGCTCGACCAGGCCGTCCTGCCGCCGGACGCCGAGGGCGCAGCGCGCATGGCGCAGCGCTTCGCCGCACAGCGCAGCCGGCTGTTCGAGCGCAGCAACCGGCTGGTCGAAGCGCAGGCCGAATTGGCAACGATTCCGCTCGACGCGTTGCCGGGCGCGGATGCTGGCGTGGCCAACGAAATCATGCGGGCGCGAGCCCAGTTGCTGGTGCGCCAGGGCGACCATGCCGGCGCGGCCGGCTTGTGGCAAACGATGCTCGACCGCGCGCAGACGCCATCCGCGCGCGCCGGCGCCGCGTTCGGCCTCGCCGCCGCGCTCGACAAGCTCCAGCGCCCCGGCGAAGCCTTGGCGGCGATTCGCGTGGCCCACGCCGCGCAGCTCGAAACCCTGCGCCATATCGCGCCACGGGTGATCGAGGACGAGGGCCGCTCGCTGCCGATGGCCGCGCAGCGCGTCAGCCACCGCGAACACGATGCCTGGAGCACGCTGCCGCCGCCGCGCACCGAACAAAGCCCGGTCTTCGTCGTCGGCTTTCCGCGCTCGGGCACCACGCTGCTCGAGCAGATGATCGACGCCCATCCCGATTTCCGCTCGATGGACGAGCGCGCCTTCGTCTACGACCTGATCGAGCGCATGGAACAGGCCGGGCAGCCCTATCCCGCCGGGCTGGCCGCCATCACGGACGAGGAAGCGCGTATGCTGCGCGAAATCTACGACGGCGAGGTCGCGCAGGCGGTGCCCGATCTCGGTGCGCGGCGGCTCGTGGACAAGAATCCGCTCAACATGCTCGCCCTGCCGATGATCCTGCGCCTGTATCCCGAGGCGCGCATCGTCCTGTGCCTGCGCCATCCCTGCGACGTGATCCTCTCCTGCTACCTGCTGCCGTTCCGCTCGCCGCCGTTCGCGGCGCTGTGTTCCTCGCTGCCGCGCTTGGCGCGCGGCTACGTGGCGGCCTTCGAGCAGTGGTTCGCGCACGCCGAGGTGTTCGCGCCGCGCGTGCTGGAATGGCGCTACGAGTCGGTGGTCGAGCGTTTCGACGAGCACGTGCTGCGCCTCGGGCACTTTCTCGGCATCGCGGACACCGAGCCGCTGAAGCACTATGCCGAACACGCCAGGAACAAAGGCTACATCAGCACGCCGAGCTATGCGCAGGTCACCCAGGGCATCAACCGCAGGTCGGTCGATCGTTGGCAGGCCTACCGCGAGGCCTTCGATGCGGTGCTGCCGATCCTGAAGCCGATGCTGGAACGGCTCGGCTACGAGGTTTAGAACCTGCTCACGATCCTGAAAGTCGTCGCGTAGGAGCTCGATTCATCGAGCCCGGCTCTCGTCGTTGCGAAAAGCCAAAGCGGGCGCGATGAATCAAGTCCCTACGAACGACCGATCAGCGCCGCGTCGATGCGCGCGATCGTCCCGGCCAGTCCCGGCAGCACCGACTGGATGGCCGCCTCGTGCTTGCGCCACTTGTCCGCCTGCGGCTTTGAGAGCGTGTAGCGCGACAGCGGCAGGCCGGCGTCGAGCGGGCGATCCCAGACGAAATCGAGCGCCACGCACAGGCGCGCGATCTCGCCGGACGGATCGGCGAGCAGCGCGTCGTAACGCGCCACGTGCACGCGCGCCGGCGGAAGTGCGGCGAGATCGTCGAGCATGCAACGCAGGGTCGCATCCCACTGCGCAGCGACGATCTCGGGCAAGGACCTGCCGGCCAGATCGCGCCAGCCCGGCACGAGCAGTAGCGACCATGGCGGGCCCGGCCAGCCGGGCAATTGCGGATAGGTGCGGAAGCGGCCGGATTGCCAGGCCTCGATCATGCTCGCCAGCGTCTCGCGCACGTTGCGGTACAGGAAGACGAATTCGCTTTCCGGAAACACGCGCGCCAGAAACGCAATGCGCAGCGCGTTCTTCGGCGTCTTTTCGAGCAGGCGCAGCGGCAGGCCATACGGGGGACCGCCGTCGCGATCGACCAGTTCGGCACGGAAACGTGCACGCAGAGCTGTGCTCACGGCAGGCGTCGCCGTCGCAGCGTCGAGCCGGTTGGAAGCGAATCCCGTCAGCGCCGGATTGAGCGCATCGATGCCCTCGATCAGGCGATGGCTTTCGTCGCCGATCGTGAACACGTTGGCGGCGCGCGCGAGCGTCTCGAACAGCAGCGTGGAGCCGGAACGCGGCGCGGAGACGATGAACACCGGCCGGCGGAATTCCTTGTCGGAACCGGGCTGCTCCGCACGCGATCGCGTCCGCGTGACCGGACGCATCGACGCCACGCCGTTCGACAGCCCTGCGCGCACCACGATGGTCTCCAGCGGCGCCGCCAGGCTGAGCGAGTTGTGCAGCGGGATATCCTGCGCGTAACGCCGGATCGCGCCGCGGTATTCGGCAAGCACGGGTTCGTACAGCGTTCGCGCCGATGCGGCGTCGCCATGCTGCGCCCACAGCGCCTGCCAACGGTGCAGGAAGTGCATCGAGGCCTGCTGCATCAGCGTCAGGTTCGGATGCGGTTTCGCCTCGGCGAGCAGGAAGGCGATGTGCGTGCGCGCCTCCCACGGGCTCATCACGCCGGGCAAGTTGAACGACTCGCAGGCAAGCACAGGCTGCGCCGACGCATCGGGCGGCAGCAGCGGCGCGTTCCAGCCCTCGGCGCGCGCGTCGTGCGGACGGCCGCGCGCGACCATCTCCCAGAACCCGTCGCCGCCGACCGTATCGACGACCAGGTGGATGCGCGAATCCTCGGCGCCGTTGACGACCTTGTGCATGCGCCAGGTGTCGAAGATCCAGCACTCGCCCGCAGCCATGTGCACGACGGCGTCGCCGCAATGGAACCTCACCGTCGGCCGGGTCGCGATCGGCACGTGCACGCGCAGGCGTTCGACCCAGTAATAGGCCTGATCGACGTGCGGCGATACCTCGGCATGCCCGGACAGGCGCATCAGGCGCGTGCGCCCCAGCACGGCGCCGAGCGCGGCCAGCGCCTGGCGCATATATGGCAAGCGTTCGAGCAGCGGCGTCGGCCGCATCGGTCCTTCGAGGCCTTCGTTGTCCGCATCGCCGTTGAGCGCGATCAACGGCAGCGCCGAATTGCCGTGAAACCCCTGTGGATGCGCGATCCACTCCGCCTCGTCGACGCTCGCGACCTCGGCGGCCAGCGCCGCTGCGTCGAACCGGATCGGCAACTGGATGAACGGGAATTGCAGTTTCACGGACTGAGGGCCGCCATGGTGCGAAAACGACGAATTCTACTTCAGTCGGCCGCCCGGACCGTTTTTCGGCGATGGCGTATTTGCGGCCGGCCGTAGCGAATTTGACCTGCCCACATCGCTACAATAAGCGCCCTTTCGCATCTTGCCGGAGCAACGCCCAGTGAGCTGGACCACCGACGACGCCCGTGCGCAATACGCCATCGCGCACTGGGGCGAGGGCTATTTCGACGTTGCGGCAAGCGGCGACCTCGTCGTGCGCCCGCGCGGCGCCGACGGTCCGGCATTTGCGCTGCCCGCGATCGTCGAGGCGGCGCGCGCCAAGGGCTCGCGCCTGCCGCTGCTCGTGCGTTTCGCCGACATCCTGCGCCATCGCCTGTCGCGCCTGCAGGGCGCGTTCGCCAAGGCGATGAGGGAATGGGACTACGCCGGCGGCTACAGCGCGGTCTATCCGGTCAAGGTCAACCAGCAGAAGGGCGTCGCCGGCGAGCTGGCGCAAGCCGGCGGCGAAGGCTTCGGCCTCGAGGCCGGCTCGAAGCCCGAGCTGATGGCCGTGCTCGCGCTGGCTGCGCCAGGCAGCATCGTCATCTGCAACGGCTACAAGGACCGCGAATACCTGCGCCTCGCGCTGATCGGGCGCAAGCTCGGGCTGCGCGTCTTCATCGTGATCGAGAAGCCGTCGGAACTGAAGCCGGCGCTCGAAGAAGCCAAGGCGCTCGGCGTCGAGCCGCTGTTCGGCGTGCGCATGCGCCTGACCAGCCTCGGCGCGGGCAAGTGGCAGAACACGGGCGGCGAGAAATCCAAGTTCGGCCTGACGCCGCGCCAGCTGCTCACGCTGATCGACGAACTCAAGGCGACGGACCTCACCGGCTCGCTGCAGTTGCTGCACGTGTTCATGGGCTCGCAGATTTCCAACGTGCGCGATATCGCCAGCGGCATGCGCGAGGCGGCGCGCTATTTCGTCGAGCTGTGCAAACTGGACATCCCGATCCGCTACGTCGACGTCGGCGGCGGCCTCGGTGTCGACTACGAGGGCACGCGTTCGCGCTCGGCCTGCTCGATCAACTACGGCCTCGACCAGTACGCCTCGACGATCGTCGAGCCGCTCGCCCAGGCCTGCGCCGAGCACGGCTTCGCGCCGCCGCACGTGATCAGCGAAACCGGCCGCGCGATGACCGCGCACCACGCCGTGCTCGTGACCAACGTCAGCGACATCGAGCGCGCACCCGAGGGCCGCATTCCGCCAAGCGACGCGGACGAGCCGGTGGCGCTGCGCCGCCTGCGCGAGATCCACGGCGAAATCGGCGAACGCTCGGTGATCGAGCTGTACCACGAAGCCCAGCATCAATGGAGCGAAGCGCATGCCCTGTTCGCGCTCGGCCAGCTCACGCTGCGCGAGCGTGCGCGCTCCGACGACTTGTACTACGCGATCGTCAACGCGTTGCGCGTGCGCCTCAAGCCCGAGGAACGTGCGCACCGGCAGGCGCTCGATGAATTGAACGAAAAGCTCGTCGACAAATACTTCGTCAATTTCTCCATCTTCGAATCGATTCCCGACTCGTGGGCGATCGACCAGATCTTCCCGATCGTGCCGATCGCCGGCCTCGACCGCGCGCCCGATCGCCGCGCCGTGATCGCCGACCTGACCTGCGATTCCGACGGCCGCATCGACGACTACGTCGACGCCGATGGCGTCGACGTCAGCCTGCCCGTGCACGCGCCGGCCGAAGGTGAAACCTATCGCCTCGGCATCTTCCTGGTCGGCGCCTATCAAGAAGCCTTGGGCGATATCCACAATTTGTTCGGCGACACCGACGCGGTCAACGTGCGCCTCGCCGCCGACGGCGGCTTCGAGTTCTCGCACCTGCGCCGCGGCGACACGACCGACCTCATGCTCGACTACGTCGGCTACGATTTGAAGGCGTTGCGCACCGAATACTCGAACAAGATCGAGCATGCGGGCATTGCGGGCGGGGAAGCCGAACGGCTGCGCGCCGCGCTCGAAGCGGGACTGACCGGTTACACGTACCTAGCGGAAGGCTGATCGAGAAGAACATGGCAGAAATCAAAGCAGGTTTTGTCGGCCTCGGCGCCATGGGTTGGGCGATGGCCGGACATTTGAAGCGCGTCGGCGTGCTGGCCGGCGTTGCCAATCGCAGCATCGTGAAGGCGCAGGCATTCGCGCAGGAGTACGGCGTGCTCGGCGCGTCCGATCCGGGCGAACTCGCCAGGCATTGCAACGTGATTGCGCTGTGCGTGTCGGCCGATGCCGACGTGCTCGACGTGACGCGCGCGATTGCCGCGCATGCGCAGCCGGGCACGATCGTCATCGATCATTCGACCGTGTCCTCGAAGACCGCGGTCGAGGCCCAGAAGATCATGCGCACAGCGGGCGGCGATTTCCTCGATGCGCCCGTCTCGGGCGGCGTCGAAGGCGCGAAAAACGGCAAGCTTTCGGTCATGGTCGGCGGCGACGAAGCCACGCTTGCGCGCGTCAAGCCGATGCTGGGCGCCTACGGCGCGCGCGTCACGCGCATGGGCGGCATCGGCGCGGGGCAGAACACCAAGGCGGTCAACCAGACCGTGATCGCGGGCATCATGCAGGGCATCGGCGAAGGCCTCGCGCTGGCCGAAGCGCTGGGACTCGATCCGGCGGTGCTACTGCCGACGCTGTCGGGCGGCGCGGCGCAGTCCTGGTATCTCGACAAGCGCGGCGCCTCGGCGATGCGCAACGAGTTCGACGTCGGCTTCAAGCTCGCGCTGATGCACAAGGACCTCGGCATCGCGCGCGATCTCGCGGCCTCGGCCGGCGTCGGCCACGAGGTGCTCGCCAAGTCGCTCGCGGACTACGCCGAACTGATGGCGCAGGGTCACGGCGACGAGGACGTTTCGGCAGTGATCCGGCTCAAGCGAACGAAATGATCGCTTCCCTTCTCCCCACGGGAGAAGGTGCCCGAAGGGCGGATGAGGGAAGGGCACAGCAACTTGCCAAGACATTTCAATTGCTGAATTGCTCTCCCCTCATCCGGCGCTTCGCGCCACCTTCTCCCGGTGGGAGAAGGGAAGCTAAGCGAGAAACGCGCGCAGCGCGAGCGCGAGCCGGGTCAATCCTTCGCTGACATCCCGATCGCCGATATTCAGCGCCGGCACGAAGCGCAGCACGTCGGGGCCGGCTTGCAGCAGCAGCAAACCTTCGCGCGCGGCGTGGTCGAGAATCGCGCCGGCCCTGCCCTTGTGCGCATCGGCGAGCACGGCGCCGAGCATCAGGCCGCGGCCGCGTATTTCGGCAAACAGGCTCAGCTCCGCATTGATCGATTGCAGGCCCGCGGTCAGCGCAGCCGACTGGCGTTCGACGTTCGCTGCGATTTCTTTCGATGCCAGCTTGCGCAGCGCGACGCGCGCGACCGCCGCGGCGAGCGGATTGCCGCCGAACGTGGTGCCGTGCGCGCCGAACTGCATCGCTTCGGCGACTTTCGGGCCGGCCAGCATCGCGCCGATCGGGAAGCCGCCGCCGAGCGCCTTCGCCAGCGTCACGATGTCGGGCTTGATGTCGTCGTGCCAGTGCGCGAACAACTGGCCGGTGCGGCCCATACCGCACTGGATCTCGTCGAGCACGAGCAGCGCATCGTGCTTGTCGCAGAGCGCGCGCAGGCTGCGCAGGAAGCCCGGTGCGGCCGGCATCACGCCGCCTTCGCCCTGGATCGGTTCGGCCATCACCGCAGCGACGTCGCCTTTCGCGAACTCGGCTTCGACTTGCGCCAGGTCGTTGAAATCGACGTAACGGAAACCACCGGGCAATGGCTCGTAGCCTTCCTGGTATTTCGGCTGCGCGGTCGCCGTGACCGCAGCGAGCGTGCGGCCGTGGAAGCTGCCGCGGAACGTGACGATGACGCGGCGCTCCGGCGGGCGCCCCTGCGCCGCCGCCCACTTGCGCACGAGCTTGATCGCCGCCTCGTTCGCCTCAGCGCCCGAGTTGCACAGGAACACGCGTTCGGCGAAGCGCGAGGCTTCGACCAGCTCCTGCGCGAGTCGCAGCGGCGGTTCGGAATAGAACACGTTACTCGTGTGCCAGAGCCTGTGCGCCTGTTCGGTCAGCGCGGCGACGAGGTCCGGGTCGCAATGGCCGAGTCCGCACACGGCGATGCCGGCGCCGAAGTCGACGTATTCCTTGCCGTCGCGATCCCAGACGCGCGAGCCTGCGCCGCGCTCGAGGATCGTCTCGCGTGGCTTGTAGATCGGCACGTAGTAGCGCTTGCCGGCGGCGAGCAGATCGGCGGTGGCGGGCATGCGAAACTCGAATGTCGTCGACGGGAACGGCGGGGTGCGCGAGGCTACCACGTACCGACATTTGGCATCGATGCCCACGGCTCCCGCGGCGGCAGCTGGCCGTCCTGCAGCAGTTCGATCGAGATCAGGTCGGGCGAGCGCACGAAGGCCATGTGGCCGTCGCGCGGCGGGCGGTTGATCGTCACACCCATCGCTTGCAGATGCGCGCAGGTGGCGTAGATGTCGTCGACGCGGAAGGCGAGATGGCCGAAGTTGCGCGCCGAGCCGTAGTCCTCGGTCTTGCCGTCGGCGGTGGGCCAGTTCCAGGTCAGCTCGATCTCGGCCTCGGGCGATTCCCTGGCGGCGAGGAAGACGAGGGTGAAGCGCCCCTTCTCGTTCTCCTTGCGCCGCGTTTCGACGAGACCGAGGCCTTCGCAGAAGAATTTGAGCGAGGCGTCGAGATCACGGACGCGGATCATCGTGTGCAGATATTTCATGGCGGGGCCTCTGCTTCCCTTCTCCCGCCGGGAGAAGGTGGCGCGGCAGCGCCGGATGAGGGAAGAGCATTGCAGATTTGCGCTGCATTTCCAATTTACAAAGCCTTTCCCTCATCCGCCCTTCGGGCATCTTCTCCCGAGGGGAGAAGGGAAGCTTTAGTCGAGGAACAGGTCGGGCAGGAGCGGCTTCGACGGATCGACCGCGTAGCCGGAGAAATCGGCAACGCCTGCCGCGCGCAGCACGTCGTCGTCGATGAAGAACCGGCCGGTCGCCTCGCGCACCGGGCGTGTGAGGATCGCATGCGCGGCATCGGCCATGATCGCGGGCTTGCGACCGTTGCCGGCGTCGACGCCGGGGATCATGTTGAGCGCGTCGGTCGCGATCAGCGTGCGCGGCCACAGCGCGTTGATCGCAACGCCCTTGTCGGCGAATTCGGCGGCCAAGCCGAGAGTGACGAAACTCATGCCCATCTTGGCCAGCGTGTAGCCGGTGTGCGGCGCCCACCATTTCGGATCGAGCGAGGGCGGCGGCGCGAGCGTGAGGATATGTGGATTCGTGGCCTTGAGCAGATGCGGCAGGCAGGCCTGCGCGCACAGGAACGTGCCGCGCGAATTGACCTGCGCCATCAGGTCGAAGCGCTTCATCGGCGTGTCGAGCGCGCCGCGCAGCCAGATCGCGCTGGCGTTGTTGACGAGGATGTCGATGCCGCCGAAGCGGACGACAGTGGCCTCGACCGCGGCATGTACTTCGTTCTCCTCGCGGATGTCGCACTTGATCGCCAGGCCCTTGCCGCCGGCCGCGTCGACCGCCGCCGCCGCACCGTGGATCGTGCCCGGAAGTTTCGGATTCGGCACGTCGGACTTCGCTGCGATGGCGACGTTGGCGCCGTCGCGCGCGGCGCGCAGCGCGATCGCCAGGCCGATGCCGCGTGATGCGCCGGTGATGAACAGAGTCTTGCCTTGCAGAGTGCTCATGCGTTCGTCTCTTCGTGTCAACCCGATTGGAATCGCGGCAGAGTGTGCATCAATTGCGCGAGTCTTTCGAGGGGATCGGTCGTCTGCAACAGCTTCTGTCGCTCGCGGTTGTCGAGCGGCAGCAATTCGGCGAGGCGGAAGCCGACCCAACCGGCGTCGTCGAACCGCTCGCGTGACGCTTTTGCGTGCACGCTGCCGGTCTTTTCGAGCAAGCGTTCGAGAATGGTCGCGAGCAGGTGGAATTCGACCGGCATCTCGACGCGCGCCTCGTCCGCCCACGTTTCGACCTCGCCGTGGGCAAGGCCGTTGTCGCGCACGCGCGAGCGGGCGAGGCGGAAGCGCTGCGTGCCTTGCGCGCGGATGCCGAGCAGGCCGTCGGGCGTGGTCGAGAAATCGACGATGCGGGCGAGCGTGCCGACCGCCGCGGGCGTCGCCGGCGCGCCGACTTCGGTGCCGTCGAGGATCAGGCAGACGCCGAACGGCGAGTCGTCGCGCGCGCAGTCGCGCACCATGTCGAGATAACGCGGCTCGAAGATGCGCAGCGCGATCTCGCCGCCCGGAAACAGCACGGCGTCGAGCGGGAACAGCGGGATGTCGATCGTCGGCATGGCAGGCACGTCGTTCTTTGCCGTCATTTCCGCATGTCTGCGGCTGGAATGAGGGACCTATTCTTTGCCCGTGAGTGCCGCGACGAATCGCCGCGGCGCGTTCTCGAAGCCGCCGTTGGACATGAAGACGACGTGATCGCCCGGCTGCGCCTGTTCGCGCAGCGCGGCGATCAGCGCATCGACCGTCGCCGCGGTGCGACCGCGGCCGCCGAGCGCGCGGGTGACTCTGTGCGCATCCCACGGCAGTTCGGCGCGCTGCAGGAACACGACCGCATCGGCGTCGGCGAGGCTGGGCGCGAGTTCGTCGGCGTGCGAGCCGAGGCGCATCGAGTTCGAGCGCGGCTCCGTGCCGACGAGGATGCGCGCGCCGCCGACTTTCGCGCGCAGGCCGGCAAGCGTGGTCGCGATCGCGGTCGGGTGGTGGGCGAAGTCGTCGTATACTTTTATACCATTCGCCGCGCCGATGAGTTCCAAGCGCCGCTTCGCGCTGCGGAAATCCGCAAGCGCGGCGATCGCCCCGGCGATATCCGCGCCGCCCGCATCCGCTGCCGCGAGCGCGGCGAGCGCGTTCGTCACGTTGTGCCGGCCGATCAGCGGCCAGCGCACAACGCCGAGTTCTTCGCCATCGCGCAGCACGGCGAACTCGCTGCCGTCGGCGGCGATCAGGCGCGCACGCCAATCGCCTTGGCCGATGCCGAACGTCGTGACCGGCGACCACGCGCCCATCGCCAGCACTTCGGCAAGGCGTCCGTCCTCGGCGTTGACGATCAGGCGCCCGTTGCCCGGCACCGTGCGCACGAGATGATGGAACTGGCGCTCGATCGCGGCCACGTCGGGGAAGATGTCGGCGTGGTCGAACTCGAGGTTGTTGAGGATCGCGATCTGTGCGTGGTAATGGACGAACTTCGAGCGCTTGTCGAAGAAGGCCGTGTCGTATTCGTCGGCTTCGATGACGAAATCCGCGCCCACGCCGAGTCTTGCCGACACGCCGAAATTCTCCGGTACGCCGCCGACGAGAAAGCCCGGCGCGCGGCCGCTGGCGTCGAGGATCCACGCGAGCATCGCCGTCGTCGTCGTCTTGCCGTGCGTGCCGGCGACGGCGAACACGCGGCGTGCGCGCAGCAGGTTGTCGCCGATCCACTGCGGGCCGGAGACATAGGGCAGGCGCGCGTTCAACAGGTATTCCACGGCCGGATTGCCGCGCGACAGCGCGTTGCCGACGATGACGAGGTCGGGATGCGGCTGCAGATGCTCCGCGCGATAACCCTGTTTGAGCGCGATGCCGAGCGCGGCGAGCTGGTCGCTCATCGGCGGATAGATGTTCGCGTCCGAGCCTTCCACCTCGTGCCCGAGTTCGCGCGCGAGCGCGGCGACGCCGCCCATGAACGTGCCCGCGATGCCGAGAATGTGTATCCGCATCATCCGGCGCCGGACAGGCTGGCCAGCGCGAACGCCGCCACGATCCACATCAGCGCCACGGCCACGCCGCCGCCGAACGAGATGTCGAAGCTGTGGCGGAACACGTGCGCGTCGACGGCGACCTTCCATACCAGAAGCGGCAGCGAGACCAGGCCGGCGAGAATCTGCGCGCCGGTCATCTGTTCGGGCGTTTGCGGCGGCTCGCCGACGAGCAGCGCGATCGGAATGCCGATCGCGTTGAACGCGGCATTGCAGCCGAGGAATGCCGTCGCCGCCTGCACGAAACGGTTGCCCTTGTCGCGCAGCGTCAGCAGCAGGCGCAGCAGGCCGAGCGTGAATGCGAGCCACAGCGCCGCCGAAAGCAGCACCGCGCCCGCGCCGAGATCGCGCAGCCACGCGACCGGCAATTGCACGGCCACGCCGATCGCGGCGACGGTGGCGAGCAGTTGCGTCGAATACGGCAAATCCTGCGGGCCGCGGCGCAGACGCAGGATGTCGCGGAAGGTTTCTACGACGGGGGACATTCGACGATACGGGCGGGTCGAGGCGTGGCTCGCCAGTGTATCAGTTCGCCGCGCGCGTCATTTCGCGAGCAAGACAGGCGACAGGCCGCCGCATCGCGGCGGAAGTCGTCTCGATTTCAACGCGGCAACACCGCCAGAATCCGCTGGAACACTTCCTGCACTTCGCCGACGCCGTCGACGGTCTTGAGCTTGCCGATCTGGCCGAAGTGATCGGCGACCGGCGCGGTTTGCGCGCGATAGACCTCCAGGCGCTTGCGCACCACGGCGGGATCGTCGTCGGCGCGGTGTTCGGCGGCGAAGCGGATCTCGCAGCGCGCGAGGATGGCGCTGTCGGGCACGTCGAGCTTGATCGCCACGTCGAGCGGCTGGCCGATGCGCGCGAGCAGGTCTTCGAGCGCGGCGCACTGGGCGAGGTTGCGCGGATAGCCGTCGAGGATGAAGCCGTTCTTCGCATCGGATTGGCCGATGCGCTCTTCGAGCATGCCGAGCACGATGTCGTCGGAGACGAGGTGGCCCGCGTCCATCACCGCCTTGGCCTTGAGGCCGAGCGGCGTGCCGGCCTTGACCGCCGCGCGCAGCAGGTCGCCGGTCGAAATATGCGCGATGCCGAGTTCGGTCTTGAGCAGGGTCGCCTGGGTGCCCTTGCCCGATCCGTTCGGGCCGAAGAAAACGATGCGCATATCTGACCTTCCGCCGCGATGGTGGTGGATGCAATACAAACCGTGTCAGGCTAACCTAGCGGCAGTGCGGCATCCAGTCAATGAAACCTTCGTCGGTCGAGGACCCTATGAGCAATAAGTCGGGCAAGGGCGCGCTGTTCTACGCGCAGTCGGGCGGCGTGACCGCGGTGATCAACGCCAGCGCCTGCGGCGTCATCGAAACCTGTCGCAGACACGGCATCCAGGTCTATGCCGGCCGCAACGGCATCCTCGGCGCGCTGCGCGAGGAGTTGATCGACGTGTCGAAGGAAGACCGCGCCGCGATTGCGGCATTGCGCCACACGCCGGGCGGCGCGTTCGGCTCGTGCCGGTTCAAGCTCAAGTCGATCGAAGCCGACCGCGCGCGCTACGAGCGCCTGATCGAGGTCTGCCGCGCGCACGACATCCGCTACTTCCTCTACAACGGCGGCAACGATTCGGCCGACACCTCGCTGAAGATTTCCAAGCTCAGCGCCGAACTCGGCTACGACCTGAAAGTCGTCGGCGTGCCGAAGACGGTCGACAACGACCTGCCGGCGACGGACTCGTGCCCCGGTTTCGGCTCGGTCGCGAAATACACGGCCGTGTCGATCGCCGAGGCCAGCCTCGACGTCGAGTCGATGAGCGAGTCGTCGACCAAGGTGTTCGTGATGGAAGTGATGGGCCGCCATGCGGGTTGGATCGCCGCCGCGGCGGGCCTCGCCGCGGAGGGCAAGGATGCGCCGCCGCACGTGATCCTGTTTCCCGAGGTGCCGTTCGAGCAGGACCAATTCCTCGCGCGCGTGAAAGAGGTCGTCGCGAAAGTCGGCTATTGCTCGGTCATCGTTTCCGAAGGCGTGAAGACGCCGGACGGCAAATTCCTCACCGACTCGGGCGTGGTCGACGCGTTCGGCCACGCGCAGCTCGGCGGCGGCGCGGCGCCGATCGTCGCGGGCCTGGTCAAGGACAAGCTCGGCTACAAGATCCATTGGGCGGTGCCGGACTACCTGCAGCGCTCCGCGCGGCACATCGCTTCCAAGGTTGATCTCGACCAAGCCTATGCGGTCGGCAAGGCCGCGGTCGAATACGCGCTGGCCGGCAAGAACGCGGTGATGCCGGTGATCAAGCGCGTATCGTCGAAGCCGTTCAAATGGAAGATCGAAGCCGCGCCGATCACGAAGATCGCGAACATCGAGAAAAAACTGCCGGCGAATTTCATCACGAAGGACGGCTTCCACATCACCGCCGCCGCGCGCACCTACTTCGAGCCGCTGATCCGCGGCGAGGCGGCGCCGCCCTACGATGCGACGACGGGTCTGCCGAAATACGTGCGCCTGAAGCGCGTGCTGCTGAAAAAGAAGCTGCCGAAGTACGAGATTGCGGACAAATGACGAGCATGGGGAGCTAATCCGTTGTGATTCTTGTTCCACCCATCCCCGACAACGAATTGACCGAAACCTTCGTGCGCGCCTCGGGGCCGGGCGGGCAGAACGTCAACAAGGTCGCCTCGGCGGTCGAGCTGCGTTTCGACGTGAAGAATTCGCCGTCGTTGTCCGAAGCCTTGCGCGCGCGCGTGTTGGCGAGGCGCGATCGGCGCCTGACCGCCGACGGCGTGCTCGTGATCCAGGCCAATCGTTTCCGCGACCAGGCGAAGAACCGCGAAGACGCGCGCGTACGCCTCGCCGAAATCCTGCAGGCCGCCGCCTACGTGCCGAAGAAGCGCGTCGCCACGAAGCCGACGCGCGCCTCCAAGCAGCGCCGCCTCGACGCCAAGCGCCAACGCGGCGCGCACAAGCAGCAGCGGTCGAAACGCAACTGGAGCGACGATTGAACGACGCGGCGAGCGAAACCGTTTTCCCGCCGGTGCCGTCGCAGGCGCCGCAGTTTCCACCGTCGTTCTTCGGCTGGCTGTGCCGCGCGTTCCTGCGCCTGACCGGCTGGCGCGTCGCCGGCACGCTGCCCGACGTGCCCAAGCTCGTGATCATCGGCGCGCCGCATTCCTCGAACTGGGACGCCGTCTGGGCGCTCGCGTTCAAGGTCGCGCTGCGCCTGGACGTCCGCTTCATCATCAAGAACGACTATACGCGCGGCGCGCTCGGCCCGGTCGTGCGCGACCTCGGCGGCATCGGCATAGACCGCAAGGCGGCGCACGACGTGGTGTCGCAGATGCGCCAGCAGTTCGCCAGGCGCGACAGGCTCTGGCTCGGCATCACGCCCGAGGGCACGCGCAAGAAAGTGAAAAAGTGGAAAAGTGGATTCTGGCACATCGCGCGCGCGGCGAACGTGCCGGTGCTGCTGCTGTATTTCCATTATCCCGAGAAGACGATCGGCCTCGGGCCGCTGATCGAACTGAGCGACGACCTCGACGCCGACACGGCGCGCATCCGCGAATACTACATGCCGTTCGTGGGCCGCAATCGCGGCACCGTCTGACGGCGGCTAGACCGGCGCGAACAACTCCGCGAGGTCGGCCTCGTCGAAACGCAGGTTCTGCGCGTCGCCGCCCTCGAGCACGGCGCGTGCGAGTTCGGCCTTGCGCTGCTGCAGCGCCTGGATTTTTTCCTCGACCGTACCCGCACAGATCAGCTTGTAGACGAACACCGGCTTGTCCTGGCCGATGCGATGGGCGCGGTCGGTGGCCTGGTTCTCCACGGCCGGGTTCCACCACGGATCGTAGTGGATCACCGTATCGGCGGCCGTCAGGTTGAGGCCGACGCCGCCGGCCTTGAGGCTGATCAGGAACAGCGGCACGTCGCCGGACTGGAAGCGCTTGACCAGCGCCGCGCGCTGCGTGCCGGGCGTCTGCCCGGTCAGGGTCAGATGCCCGATCGCGCGTTTCGCCAGCGCGGTTTCGATCAGCGCGAGCATTTCGGTGAACTGGCTGAACAGCAGGATGCGGCGGCCTTCGTCGACGAGGCCGTCGAGGAGTTCGAGCAGCAGGTCGAGCTTGGCGGACGCCTTGACCCCGCGCGCCGCGTCGAGCTTGACCAGGCGCGGATCGCAGCAGGCCTGGCGCAGCTTGAGCAGCGCGTCGAGCACGACGATGCCGCTCTGCGCGAGGCCGCGTTTCTTCACCTCGGCGAGCACGCGCTCGTGCTGCGCCAGGCGCAGGGTTTCGTAAAGCTCGCGCTGGTCGCCTTCGAGTTCGATCGCGCGCGCGATTTCGGTCTTCGGCGGCAGGTCGGCGAGCACGTCCTGCTTGCGCCGGCGCAACAGCAGCGGCGCGATGCGGCGCTGCAGGCGCTCGCGCCGTTCGGCGTCGGCGTGTTTTTCGATCGGCGTGCGGAAGAAGCGCGTGAAATTTTTCTCGCTGCCGAGCAGGCCCGGTTCGACCGCGTCGAACTGGGCCCACAGTTCGCCAAGATGATTCTCCAGCGGCGTGCCGCTCATCGCCAGGCGCCGCCGCGCGCGCAGCTCGCGGACGATCCGTGCCCACTGCGTCCTTGCGTTCTTGATCGCCTGCGCCTCGTCGAGCACGAGCAGCGAGTATTCGTGCGCGAGGAGCCGTTCGCGATCGCGCACGAGCAGGGGATAGGTCGTGATCACGAGATCGTGCCGCGCAATTTCGTCATGCAGGCCCGCGCGCGCCGGGCCGTGCAGCACGAGTGCGGACAGCGCCGGCGCGAAGCGCGCCGCTTCGTCGCGCCAGTTGGCGACGAGGCTGGTCGGCGCGAGGATCAGCGCCGGTTTCTCAAGCCTTCCGCGCTGTTTTTCGGCGAGCAGATGGGCGAGCACCTGCACGGTTTTGCCCAGGCCCATGTCGTCGGCGAGCACGCCGCCGAGGCCCGCGTCGGCGAGAAAGCCGAGCCAGGCGAGGCCATCGCGCTGGTAGGCGCGCAAGGTCGCGCCGAATCCGGGCGGTTCGCGCGCCGGTTCGCGCGCGCCGGTGAGCTGCCCGATCAGGCCGCGCAGCGCCTCGCCGCCTCGCCACGGCACGGCGAGTTCGTCGAGCACGCCGGCCTGCGCGCGGCGCAGGCGCAAGGTTCCTTCGCCGCCGGTCGGCCCCTGCAGCCATTCGAGCAACGGCGCGATCAACTGGCGCAGGCGCACCAGTGGCAGCGTGGCGCGGCGGCGCTCGTCGAGCGGCACCAGCCAGGTCGCGTTCGGCGCTTCGCCCTTGCGCGCGGCGAGCGGAAACGCCGGGTCCGCGAGCAGGCGGCGCAGGATCGGCAGCAGGTCCACGCGTTCGCCGCCGATGTCTATCCCCAGGCGCAGGTCGAACCACGGGTTGCCCGGTTCGTCGTCGTCAACTTCGACGATCCACTCGGCGGCGCCGTCGATCCACTCGAACGGGAAGCCGTCCGCCGACTCGAGCCGGAAACCGAGGTCGCGCAAACGCTGCGCGAGCGCGAACGCCTGCTCGCTCGCGGCGAGCTGGTTGCGCCGCGTCTCGATCACGAAATCGCCGTCGCCGAGCGCGTCCCTCGGCAGACCGGCAACGTGACGCAGCAGCTCGGCATCGACGAAGCCGAGATTTTCCAACCGCTCGCAGGCGGCGAGCTCGGCCGCGCGATCGCGCACGACTTCGAACAGGCGGCCTTCGTGCATGCGCCGTTCGCGCGTTTGCATCGGCGCGAACGACAGGCGCGGGCCGGCGTAATCGAACGACAGGCGCAGCACGCCGGCGTCGTAATGCCCGAACGGCCCGCGAATCGGCACTCTGCGCAGCGTCGCCACCGGCGTGGGCGCTGCGCGGTGTTCCTGCGCGGCGGGCGGCTGCGCCGGCAGCGGCAGGTCGGCGAGGCGCGGCGTCGCCGGCCAGCGCTCGCGCAGCGCCGCCGCCTGCTCGGGGAAAAGCACGGGCGCGCGCAGGGCCGCTTCGGCGAGGGCGACGTCGCCTTCGACGCGGCTCAGCGCGTGCGCATCGCCGTCCCAGCACCACAGGCCGTGCATGCGCACGAGCCGCGCCGCCGGCGCGCCGGCGAGGCGCGGCTGCAATTTCTGGCTGCCGTCCGCCAGCGTCTGCCATTGCCATTGCAGGCGCTGCGAAGGGCCGATGCGGATCGCCGCGCCGCTGGTCTTGTCCATGAAGCAGGGATGCTGCGCGATCAGAGTTTCGAGCAGCGCTTCGTCGTCCGCGCTGACCGGCACGGCCATGCCGTTGAAATCCACGCGCATGCGCAGGCGCGCGACCTGCTCGAACTGCGCGGCGCTCAGGCCGCGCCAGGGGTCGTCCGGTCCGTAGTGATGGCTGCCGATCATCTGCGGCGAGACGTAGCCGCCGCGTTTGCCGCGCCGCAGCCAGACAGGCTGCGCTTGCACGCGCGGCAGCACGCCTTCGCCCAGGCGCAGCAGCACGCCGAAGACGCGATCTTCCGGCCGCGCCGCCGTGACCGGCGCGGCCTGCGTTTGCGCCAGCGTTTGCAGCCAGGGCGTCCACGCGCCGAGGTCCGGCGGTCGCGGTTCAGCCGGCACGATCGGTTGCGCACCGCGAATGCCGAGCAGTTTCAGCGCGATCGCGGCGACGTGCTTGCAGTCGCCGCCGAGCGGGCAGGTGCAATGCGTGTCGATGTCCGCATCGGCGAGGATGCCCTCGATCTGTATTCCGGCCGTGTACGGACGCGGCTCGCTGCCCTGCACCTCGCCTTTGAGGCGGCCCGACTCCGGCCCCATGTCGCCATAGCGCAGGCTGCGCACGAGGCCGCGGCGCAGGTAATCCGCGCCCTTGGCCTGAGTGCGCGCGTCGAGCGCGTCGTCGATCAGGTCCGACAGCAGTTCGCGGAACTCGATCTCGTCCATTCGGGCGGATTGTCTGCGGGCAAAACGGAAAGTCTGACGTCGGACCGTGGCGGCGTCCAGTCGCAGACGCGATCGGTGCGGTCCCGTTGAATTCTCAACCGTTCGCCTTCGCCCGCGTCCGTTCGCGTCCGTCGGCGTTCACCGCGCCGTCCGTTTTCGGACAGTGCGCGCACCGATAGCGCGAAAAAAGCCGTTTTGGCGCACCTGCAACGCTTGGCACGGGCCGTGCTGAGACTCGTGCATGGATATCGCCCGCCCCGAACTCAAGGCACGCAAGCGCCGCCGCCGGATCGTCATCGCTGCCGTCACGGTCGCCCTGCTCGCGGCCGCCGGCATCGGCCTCGCCAGGCTCGGCCCGGCGCTGCCCTCGGTCGAACGCGGCAGCGTGCTCGTCGACGTCGTCAAGCGCGGCGAACTGTTGCGCGAAGTGCGCGGGCCCGGCACGCTCGTGCCCAAGGAGATCCGCTGGATCGCCGCCGAGACCGCCGCGCACGTCGAGCGCATCGTGGTCAAACCCGGCGCGGCGGTGCGGCCCGACACGGTCATCCTCGAACTCGCCAACCCCGAGGTCGACGATCAACTGCTGGCGGCGAAGACCGCCGTCACCGCCGCACAGTCCGACCTCGCCGCCAAGCGCACCGATCTGGATTCGCGCCTGCTCGACGAGCAGTCCGCGTATGCGGCGGCAAAGACCGATTTCGAGAATACGCGCATGCAGGCCGAGGCCGAGAAGATCGTCGCTGAGAAGGGCATCATCCCCGCGGTGCAGTACAAGAAAAGCCTGGTCACGCTCGAACAGCTCAAGAACCGCGTTTCGATCGAGGAGCAGCGCGTCGAGGAGTTCAAGCGCAACATCGCAGCCCAGCTCGCCGCCGAGCGCGCGCGCCTCGACCAGCTCGTCGCCACGCGCGAGTTGCGCCAGCGCCAGGCCGACGCGCTGCACGTGCGCGCCGGCATCGAAGGCATCCTGCAACAGGTGCCGGTCGAAGAAGGCCAGCAGGTCGCCGCCGGCGCCAACCTCGCGCGCGTGGCCAAGCCCGGCGAACTGATGGCCGAACTGCGCATCGCCGAGACGCAGGCCAAGGACGTCGCGCTCGGCCAGCCGGTCAAGGTGGACACGCGCAACGGTCTCGTCGACGGCAAGGTGCTGCGCGTCGATCCGGCTGTGCAGAACGGCTCCGTGCAGGTCGACGTCGAACTCGTCGGTGCGCTGCCGGCCGGCGCGCGGCCCGATCTTTCCGTGGACGGCACGATCGAAATCGAACGCCTGCCCGACGTGCTCCACGTCGGCCGCCCCGCGTTCGGCCAGCCCGATTCCGAGGTGCGCCTGTTCCGCGTCGGCGACGATGGCGTCGCCGTGCGCGTACCGGTGCGGCTCGGCAAAAGCTCGGTCAACCGGATCGAAATCGTGCAGGGCCTCGCCGTGGGCGACCGCGTGGTGCTGTCCGACACCAGCGCCTACGATCAGTACGACCGCATCCGCCTCAAGTGACGCAACACCGACGCGATTTCCCGCATCCAAACCCGACAAGCCACGCCGCAGCAGGAACCCCAAGCCCATGACCACCGCCAACAACGCGCTGATCCATCTCGACGCGATCAAGAAAGTGTTCCTCACCGACGAGGTGGAGACCCACGCGCTCGCCGACGTGCACTTCGACATCGCGCAGGGAGAATACGTGTCGATCACCGGCCCGTCCGGCTGCGGAAAGTCGACGCTGCTGGCGATCCTCGGTCTGCTCGACACGCCCAGCGGCGGCGCCTATCGCCTCAACGGCCGCGAGGTCGCCGACATCGGCGCGAGCGAACGCGCGCACATCCGCAACAAGGAAATCGGCTTCGTCTTCCAGGCGTTCAACCTGATCGGCGACCTCAGCGTGTTCGAGAACGTCGAGTTGCCGCTGACCTACCGCGACGGCGTAGCCAAGGCCGAACGCCGCGACCGCGCCGTGCATGCGCTCGAACGCGTCGGCATGGCGCATCGCGTGAAGCATTATCCGGCGCAGCTTTCCGGCGGCCAGCAGCAGCGCGTCGCGGTCGCGCGCGCGCTGGTCGGCCAGCCCTCGATCCTGCTCGCCGACGAGCCGACCGGCAACCTCGACTCGAAGAACGGCGAGGCGGTCATGCGGCTCCTCGACGAACTGCACAAAGCCGGCTCGACCATCTGCATGGTCACGCACGATCCGCGCTACGCCGATTTCGCCGACCGCAAGATCTTCATGTTCGACGGCCGCATCGTCGACGAGGAAACGATGCACCGGCTGCGCCACGAGGAAGACCAGCGCCTCACGCGCCCGGCGCGCAGCCTCGCCTGATCCTTCGCACCGTCTTTCGCTTCGAGGAGGTCCGCCGATGTTCGCCACGCTGCTCCAGGACGTCCGCTACGCCGCGCGCACGCTCATCGCAAAACCCGGCTTCGCCGCCGCGGCGCTGGTCACGCTCGCGCTCGCGATCGGCGCCAACACGCTCGTGTTCAGCCTCGTCGATGCGCTCTACCTCGCGCCGCTGCCGTACCAGGACGACGCGCGGCTCGTCGACGTCGAGAACGCCTATCCGCGCATGGGCCTCGCCGCGACCGGCGCGTCGATCCCGGACTATCTCGACCGCCGCAGCGAAGTGCCCGCGCTCGCCGACAGCGCCTTGTACACGGGCGACAACTACAACCTCGCGCTCGCCGACGCGCCCGAGCGCGTGCATGGCGTGCGCGCGACGCCGTCGCTGTTCACGACGCTCGGCGTCGGCTCCGCGCTCGGGCGCACGTTCAACGACGACGAGGCGCGGCCCGGCGCAGACAAGGTCGTGGTGCTGTCGGACGCGATCTGGCGCAACCGCTTCGGCGCCGATCCCGCGGCAATCGGCCGCGACCTGCACGCCAACGGCGAAACCTACCGCATCGTCGGCGTCATGCCGCGCGGCTTCATGTTCCCGGACCGCGAGACGCAGCTCTATTTCCCGTTCGCGTTCACGCCGGAGCAGAAGGCCGACACGCAGCGCGGCTTCGAATTCTCCACGGCCATCGGCCGCCTCGCGCCGGGCGCGACGCTGGCCGACGTCAGGACGCAGAGCGACCTCGTCATCCGCCGCAACATCGAGCGCCTCGGCAACGTCGGCGGGGATGGTGCGCGCTTCGCGCAGTTCGTGCGCGACGCCGGCTTCACCGTCCACGTGCAGCCGCTGCGCACGCTGCTCGCCGGCGAGCGCGCGCAGATGCTGCTGCTGTTGCAGCTCGCGGTCGGCTTGGTGCTGCTGGTCGCCTGCGCGAACATCGCCAACCTGCTGCTGACGCGCCTCTCGGCGCGGCAGAAGGAACTGTCCGTGCGCGTTGCGCTCGGCGCCGGGCGCGCGCGCATCGCGCGGCAACTGCTGGTCGAAGCCGCGCTGCTTTCCGGCATCGGCGCCGCGCTCGGCGTCGCGCTCGCGCTGCTCGGCCAACGCATCGTCGCCGCGTCCGGGTTGTTGCCGGACTGGGCCGCGCCGATGCTCGACGCGCGCGTGCTCGGCTTCACCGGCGCGCTGGCGATCGCCGCCGCGCTGCTGTTCGGCCTCGCGCCGGCGCTGTCGGCGGCGACGGCCTCGCCGCAGCGCGTGCTGCGCGAAGCGGGCCGCAGCGGCGTGAGTCGCGGCGCGCTCGCCTTGCGCGACGGCCTCGTCGTCGTCCAACTCGCACTCGCCGTCGCCTTGCTCGCCAGCGCGGGCCTGCTCGTGCGCAGCTTCGCCAACGTCGCCGCGCAGAGCCCCGGCTTCGACAGCAGCGGCGTGCTCAGCGCCGCGCTGACCCTGCCGAAAACGAAATACGCCGACGCCGACGCGCGCGCGAAGGCGGCGGCTCGCCTGCTCGAGGCCGCGCGCGGGCTGCCCGGCGTCAGCGCCGCCGGCCTGGTCGACGTGCGCCCGCTGTCCGACGCGATCAACGGCACGAGCTACGCGATCTCCGGCCAGGCGTCGAACGGCGCACGCCCGCACGCATTCGTGCGCAGCGTCGACGAGGACTACTTCAAGGCGCTGGACATTCCGCTGCGTCAGGGGCGCACGTTCGAGCGCAGCGACTGGAATAGCGCCAACAAGGTTACCGTCATCGACGAGCTGTTCGCGCGCAAGCGTTTCCCGAACGGCGATGCGGTCGGCCAGCAGATCGAAATCGAGCACCCCGAAACCGGCAAGGCGCAATACACGATCGTCGGCGTGGTCGGCACGATCAAGAACGGCGACCTCGGCGAGGACGTCACGCAGGAAACCTTCTACCTCGACTACGGCCAGTCGCCCTCGTCCAGCCTCGTGCTGCTGCTGCGCGCGAACGGCAGCCCGGCCGCGCTCGCGCAGCCGCTGCGCGCGGCGATCCGCAGCATCGACCCCGAGCAGCCGCTGTTCGACGTGATGACGCTCGACGCGCGCGTCGAGCAGTCGCTGACCGGCCGCCGCGTGCCGATGCAGTTGATCGGCGCGTTCGCCACGCTCGCGCTGCTGCTCGCCGCGGTCGGCATCTACGGCGTGCTCGCGTTCGCCGTCGCGCAACGCAGCGGCGAGTTCGGCGTGCGCATGGCGGTCGGCGCCGACGCCGCGCGCATCCGCCGCCTCGTGCTCGGCGGCGGCGCGAAGCTGATCGCGCTCGGCCTCGCGCTCGGCGTTGCCGGCGCGGTCGCACTCGGCTTTTTGTTGCGCAGCCAGTTGTTCGGCGTCGGCAGCGTCGATCCGCCGAGCCTCGCCGCCGTCGCGCTCGTGCTCGCCGCGACCGCGTTCGCCGCATGCTGGCTGCCGGCGCGCCGCGCGTCGCGCGTCGCGCCGCTCGAAGCGCTGCGTTACGAATAGGAGGCACCATGCTCGCCGATCTGCATCTCGCCCTGCGCCGGCTGCGCAATGCGCCGGGATTCGCCATCGCCGCCGTGTTCATGCTCGCGCTCGGCATCGGCCTCACCGCGGCGATGATCGGCGTGGTCGGCGGCGTGCTGCTGCGCGGCCTGCCGTTCGCGCACGGCGAGCGTCTCGTCCTCGTGCGCATGGACAACCCGGCGCAGAACGCGCTGCGCTCGCCGCTGACCGTCGCCGAGGCCGAGCAGTTCGCGCACGGCGTCGACGGCTTCGAGTCGCTCGGCTATTTCCTCTGGAGCGGCGTGACCGTGCTCGACGGCCGCGGCCGGCCGCGCGAGATTCCGTCGCAGCAGGTAAGCGCCGGCTATTTCGAAGCGCTCGCGCCGACGCCCGTGCTCGGGCGCGCGCTCGACGCCGACGACATCCGCCAGCAGCGGCCGGTCGCGGTGCTGTCGTACCAGGAATGGCAGAACGGCTTCGGCGGCGACCCGCAGGTGCTCGGGCGGCGCATCGATCCGATCGGCGACGATCCGCTCGAGATCGTCGGCGTGATGCCGCCGTCGATGCAGACGTTCGCGGCCGAGACCGGCCTGTGGAGTCCGCTGCTGGAACGCATCCTGCCGCAGGACGGCGCGCGCCGGCTCGATCAGCGCCTCTTGCAGATGGTCGGACGCCTGCGTCCCGGCGTCCCGCTCGCCCAGGCCGACGCCGCGTTGAACGCGCAGGCCGCGGCGTTGCGCGCGGCGCACGGTCTCGACGCCGCCGCCGCGAACTGGCAGGCGCATGCCTGGCCACTGCTCGACCTGATCGTCGGCGACGCGCGCGCGGCGCTGTGGGGCGCGCTGGCGTTGGCGCTGTGCGTGCTGCTGATCGCCTGCGCGAACGTCGCGCTGCTGGTCGACGCGCGCGCCGTCGCGCGCCGCCGCGAGCTCGCGCTGATGGCGGCGCTCGGCGCGAATTCGCGCCGCCTGCGCCGCGGCATCGTGCTCGAGGTCACGCTGCTCGCCGCGCTCGGCGTCGGCGCCGGCATCGCGCTGGCGCAAGCGGGCATCGTCGCGCTGCGCGGACTCGCCGAAGGCAGCGTGCCGCGCGTCGACGGCATCGTGCTGGACGCGCGCGTGCTCGCGCTCGCCGCGCTGCTCGGCTTGGCTACGCCGCTGGTCGCGCTCGCCGCCGGGCGGCTGCGCGAGCGCGGCGGCGGCTCGATGCAGGCGATCCTGCGCGGCGGCGGCAAGGGCCTCGTCGGCGACGGCGGGCGCCAGCGCGCGCTGCCGGCCCTGGCGATGGCGCTGTCGACGATCAGCCTGATCGCCGCGCTCGCGTTCGGCATCGGCCTGTGGCGCCTGCAGCGCGTCGATCCGGGCTTCCGCGCCGGCGGCGTGCACGCGCTGGTGATGTTCCGCGAGTCGATGGGCGCCGACAGCGGCGCCGCCGGGCCGCCGAGCTGGCTGCGCTTCGCCGACGACGTGCTCGAGCATCTGGCGGCGCTGCCCGGCGCCGAGGGCGCCGCGCTGACCAGCGCCGCGCCGCTCGCGGGGATCGGCTCGGCCGCCGCGGACGTCCACGCGCCCGGCCGCGCCGACGATGCGCCGGTGCTCGCCGGCGTGCGCCGCGTCTCGCCCGGCTACCGCGCGCTGCTCGGCATCCCGCTGCTGGCCGGCCGCGATTTCGGCGCCGACGACCGCGCCGGCGCCGAAGACGTCGCGATCGTCAACCGCACGCTCGCGCGGCGCCTGTTCGGCGACGCCTCGCCGCTCGACCGCACGATCGACGTGCCGCTCGCGCGCGGCGGCAGCGGCAGCTCGCGCTGCCGCATCGTCGGCGTGGTCGACGACATCCATAACGCCGGCCTGCGCGCGCCGCCCGAGCCCGAGGTGCTGGTCGCGTTCGCGCAGCATCCGCGCGTGGCGATGACGTTCCTGCTGCGCGCCGCGCCCGCGCTCGCCGGCGTCGACGCGCAGATGGCCGACGCGCTGTGGCGCGTCGATCCGCGCCAAAGCATCACGCGCCAGTTCGCGCTGAGCGACGGCGTCGACGGCGAGCTGCGGCCGGCGTACTTCTTCGCCAACGTGGTCGGCTGCTTCGCGCTCGCCGCGCTCGTGCTCGCCGTGGTCGGCGTCTACGCGGTCGCCTCGCTGCAGCAGCGCCGCCGCGTCGGCGAGTTCGGCCTGCGCCTGGCGATCGGCGCGACGCCGCGCCGGCTCGCGCTGGCGGTGCTGCGCGACAGCGTGCGAATCAGCGCCGCCGGCATCGGCGCCGGACTCGTCGTCGCCGCGGCGGCGCTGTGGCGGTTCGATCCGACGCGCGTCGTCGGCGACGTCGCGCTGCCGCCCGTGCTCGCATGCGGCATCGCGGCGATGGCGCTGGCCGCGACGCTCGCCGCCCTGCTGCCCGCGCTGCGCGCCGCGCGCGTGGCGCCGATGGAGGCGCTGCGCGATGAATGACCATCTTGTTGCGGAGGGCCACACATGAACTGGCTGCAGGATTTGAAGTTCGCCGCGCGCAGCCTGCGCGCGCATCTCGGCACCACGGCATTCGCCATCGCCACGCTCGCGCTCGGCCTCGGCGCGGCGCTGGCGATTTACGCCGTGATCGACGCGGTCCTGCTGCGCGATCTTGCCTATCCGCACGCCGAGCGCATCGTCAGCTTGCGCGAGCTCGCCGCCGATGGGCATTCGATGCCGCTGGCGTATCCGAATTACGCCGATCTCGTCGCCAGCGAGCCGTTCACCGCGAGCGCGTACTACGGCGGCGGCGATGCCACCATCGCCAGCGGCAGCGCGTCGCGCAGCGCCGACATCGCGCTGGTCGGCGGCGATTTCTTCCGCGTGCTGGCCGCAGCACCGGCGCTCGGGCGCGTTTTCGATGCGCGCGAACGCGGGCACGTCGCGGTGATTTCGCACGCGCTCTGGCAAAGCCTGTTTCGCGGCCGCGCCGACGTGATCGGCCAGCCGCTCGACGTGGACGGCGATGCGTCCAGCGTGGTCGGCGTGATGCCGGCCGGTTTCGATTTCCCCGTCGGCGCGGCGGTGTGGACGCCATTCACCGACGACCCCGGCAGTTCGCGCAGCGCGCACAACTGGTCGGCGATCGCGCGCTTGCGCGACGACGCCACGCTCGCGCAGACGCAACTCGCGGCGGGTACGCTGGCGACGCGGCTCGCCGGTGAATACGGCGAGAAGATCGACCTGCGCGGTTTCGGCGTGACGCCGCTCGCCGATGCGATCGCCGCGCCCGTGCGCAGCGCGCTGCTGCTGCTCGGTGCCGGCACACTGTTTCTGCTTTTGATCGCGGTGACCAACGTCGCCAATCTGCTGCTGGCGTTGAACGGTGCGCGAGCGCGCGAACTCGCCGTGCGCGCCGCGCTTGGCGCGAGCCGCGCGCGACTCGCGTGCCAGGTGTTCGCCGAAGGCGCGCTGATCGCGAGCGCGGCTTGCGTATTCGCCATCGCGTTGGCGTGGGCGGCGATCAAGCTGCTCGTCCACGGCGGCGGCGCGCATTTGCCGCGCGCGGCGGAAGTCGGTCTCGACGGCAGCGCGCTTGCGCTCGCCGTGTTCGCCGCCTTCGCCATCGCCTGCGTCACCGGCGCCGCCGTGCTGCTCGGCCAACGTCATCGCCAGACGAACGCGGCGTTGCGCGAAAGCGGGCGTGGCCAATCCGCGAGCCGCACGCATCTGCGCCTGCGCGCGTCGCTGCTGATCGGCCAGACGGCGTTGACCACCGCGCTGCTGATCGGCGCGGGTTTGCTCGGGCGCAGCTTCGTCGCGCTGCTCGCGGTCGATCCCGGCTTCGATGCGATGAGCGCCATCGGCGTGTCGCTGTCGCAACCGTCCGCGCGCGATGCGAACGGCGCCGCCGACACCGCGCGACGCTATCAGGCGCTGATCGACACGCTGCGCGCCGTGCCCGGCGTCAGCGCCGTCGGCGGCGTCAACGCGCTGCCACTCGGCAAAGGCGGCGCGGACGGATCGTTCTGGGACGGCAGCGTCAGCGATTTTCTGCGCGGCCCCAAACCCATCGGCCACGCCGAGTTCCGCGTCGCCAGCGAAGATTATTTCAAGGCCGTCGGCATCAAGATTTTGTCCGGCCGCGGCTTCGACGCGCGCGATCGCGACGACGGCGCGCAAGTCGCCCTCATCAGCGCCGCCGCCGCACGCGCGACCTGGGGCAACGATGATCCGATCGGCAAGCGCATCCAGTACGGCAACATGGACGGCGACACGCATCCGCTCACCATCGTCGGCGTGGTCGGCGACGTGCGCGAAAACCGCCTCGACCGCGCGCCGACCGGCGCGGTCTACGTGAACCTGGCGCAGCGCCCGGTTTCCGCCGCGCAGTTCAACCTCGTCGTGCGCTCCACGCTGCCGCTCGCCGCGCTCGCGCCGACGCTGCAAGCAACGCTCGACCGCGACGCGGCCGACATCCCGCACGCGCTCGCGCCGCTGTCGGAACTGCGCGCCGCCGCGCTCGCCGACCGCCGCTTCAGTTTGATTTTGCTCGGCGCGTTCGCCGTCGTCGCGTTCACGCTCGCCGTCGGCGGACTGTACGGACTCATGGCCTTCGCCGTCGGCCAGCGCGAACACGAATTCGCGCTGCGCCAGGCGCTCGGCGCGACGCGCACGCGCATCGCGAGCCTCGTGCTGCGCGCGGGACTCGCCATCGGCGGCATCGGCATCGCCGCCGGCCTCGCGCTTGCGCTCGCCGGCACGCGCGTGCTCGGCGGGCAGCTCTACGGCGTCGGCGCGGGCGATCCGCTCACCTTCGCCGCCGTCGCCGCCGTACTGCTCGGCACCGTCGTCGCCGCCTGCCTCGCGCCCGCGCGGCGCGCGTGCGCGGTCGCGCCGCGCGAGGCGTTGGGTTGATGGCGTTTTCGATTCCCAGATTCCATTGCATCAACCGAGGAACCCATGATGTTCAACCACACGATGCAGGATTTGAGTTACGGTCTGCGCACGCTGCTCGCACGGCCCGGCTTCGCCTTCGTCACGATCCTCACGCTCGGCCTTGCCATCGGCGCGCACACGACGCTGTTCGGCGTCGTGCATGCGCTGCTGCTGTCGCCGGTGCAAGGCATCGGCGCGCCGGATCGGCTCGTCGAAATCGGCCGCACGCACAACGGCGAGGGCATGGACACGATTTCGTATCCGGATTTCCTCGACTACTCCGCCGCGAAGTCGCTCGACGGCACGTATGCGTACTCGCCCGAGGCGCTCAACGTGACCAGTAGCGGCGATCCGCACCGCGCGCTCGGCCTGCTCGTCAGCGGTTCGTATTTTTCGACGCTGCGCGTGCCGCCCGAATTGGGCCGCGTGCTTTCCGCGATCGACGACACCGACGCCGCGCCGCCGGTCGCGGTGGCGAGTTACGCGGCGTGGCAGAAGTATTTCAACGCGGACCCGGCCGCGGTCGGCAAGACGGTATCGATCAACGGCCACGTGTTCACGCTGATCGGCGTCGCCGCGCACACGTTCAACGGGCAGATCGCCGTGCTCGCGCCCGAGTTCTATCTGCCGCTGCACAACCGCACGCTGCTGCGCGAAGGCTCGAAGGATCTCCTCTCGTCGAGGAAGTCGCTGTGGCTGATGACCGGCGCACGTTTGCACGATGGCGTCGATGTCGCGCAGGCGCAGGCGGAACTGGCGACGATCAAGCAGCGCCTCGACGCGGAGTACGGCAGCGACGACAAGAAATCCGGCATCGGCGTCGCGCCGCTGCGCGGCGTGCCGACGGAAGTGCGCGGCCCGCTCGGCGCATTTTCCGGATTGCTGTTCGCGATGGTCGGCATGATTTTGCTCGTCGCCTGCGTCAACGTCGCCGGCTTGCTCATCGCGCGCGGCGAGACGCGCCGGCAGGAAATCGCGGTGCGCTTCGCGCTCGGCGCGAGCCGCGGCCGCGTGTTCTTCCAGTTGTTCGCCGAAAACCTTTGGCTTGCGCTCGGCGCGGGCACGCTCGGCATCCTGCTCGCGACGTGGTGGCGCGATCTGCTGCTGCGCGTGGACGTGCCGACGCCGTTCCCGGTCAGCCCGCGCATTCCGTTCGACGGTTCCGTGTTCGCCTTCGCGTTGCTGCTGACCGCGGCGACCGCGCTTCTGTTCGGCGCGTTGCCGACGCTGCGCGCATCCAAGCAGGCGCCGGCGACCGGCGGCGCGCTCGTCGCCGACCGCACGAGCAGCCGTGGTTCGCGCCTGCGCGAAGGCCTGGTCGTCGTGCAGATCGCGTTGACGCTGGTACTGCTGATCGGTTCGGGCCTGTTCGTGCGCGCGCTCGAACGCGCGGCGGCCATCGACATCGGCTTCGACGCGAACCATGTCGTCAGCATGGATTTCGACCTCGAGCCGAGCGGCTACGACGAAGCCCATCGCGCGCGCCTGCAAACCGCGCTGCTCGAGCGCGTGCGCACGATCGGCGGCGTCGAACAGGCCGCACTCGCGTCGATCCTGCCGCTGAGTTTCAACCGCATGAGCATCGGCTGCGTGCATGGCGCGGGTTTCGGCAAGGACGAGTTGTGCCCCGACGTCAACCTCGTCAGTGACGGCTTCTTCGCCACGCTCGGCATGTCGCTGCGCGGACGCGGTTTCGACACGCACGACGTCGCCGGCGGAACCAACGTGGCCGTCGTCAACGAAACGCTGGCCAAGCGCCTCGCGCCCGACGGCGACGCGCTCGGGCGCAGCTTCGCCTACGGCGAGGACAAGGACGCGCGTACGCTGACCATCGTCGGCGTCGTGCCCGACGGCAAGTATTCGTCGCTCGGCGAGGACAAACAGCCGTTCCTGTTCCTGCCGCTGGCGCAGTCGCCGTCGGCAATGGCAAGCCTGCTCGTGCGCAGCGCGCAGGATTCGCCCGCGCTCGCGCGTGCGCTCGCCGACGCGGTGCGCGAAGTCGATCGCTCGCTGCCGGTCGCGCAGACGCATCCGCTCGCGGACACGCTGGCGCTGTCGCTGCTGCCGCAGCGCATCGCCGGCCTCGTCGCCGGCGCGCTGGGCGCATTGGGCCTGCTGCTCGCCGCGATCGGCCTGTACGGACTGATCGCGTTCCACGTCGCCAGCCGCACGCGCGAGATCGGCATCCGCCTGTCGCTCGGCGCCGCGCCCAGGCGCGTGCTGCGCGACGTGCTCTGGCGCGGCGGCCGGCTGGTCGGCATCGGCCTCGTCGCCGGCGAAGCGATCGGCGTCGGCCTCGCCGTGCTCGTTTCCGGCCTGCTGTTCGGCGCGCAACCCGGCGACGTGCTCGCGTTCGCCGCGGCGGGTCTCGTGCTCGGCCTCGTCGCGCTGCCGGCCTGCTACGTGCCCGCGCGCGCCGCGGTGCGCATCGATCCGGCCGTCGCCTTGCGCCACGATTGACGGGAGAACGCCCATGCTGCAAATCGCCCTCACCGAATGCCGCTACGCGCTGCGCGGCATCCTCGCGCGGCCCGCGTTTTCCGCGCTCGTCGTCGGCGTGCTCGCGGCCGGGCTCGCCTGCGTGGTGTTCATGCTCGCGCTGCTCGACGGTTTCGCGCTGCGACCGCTGCCGTTCGCCGCGCCGGACGAGCTGTATCAGGCCGGATTCTTCGGCGACGGCGGGCTCGGCGACGTGTTCCCGGTGTCCGATCAGGATGTGCTCGGCATCCGGCGCAGTCTCGCGGACGTGGCCGATGTCGCCGTCGCGGCGCGCTCGACGATGAACCTCTCCGACCTCGACCTGCCGCAGCGCTACAACGGCGCGCACGTCAGCGCGAATCTGTTCCGCGTGCTCGGCGTGGCGCCGCTCGTCGGCCGCGAGTTTTCCGATGCCGACGAAAAGCCGGGTGCGCCGGCCGTGGCGATGCTGTCGTACGAAGTCTGGCAAAGCCGTTACGGCGGCGACCCCGGCGTCGTCGGCCGCACGGTCCGGCTCGACGCGAAACCCGCCGTCGTCGTCGGCGTGATGCCGAAGGATTTTTCGTATCCGCGCCGCGAGCAGAATCTGGCAGGCGGCGACGCTGGCGCCGGCGGCGACGCGCGACGAATACGCCTGGTGGGTCGTGCTGCGCCGGCATGCCGGCATCCGCGACGCGCAGGTGCGCGCCGCGTTCGAGGCATGGTTCGCCGACGCCGCGCGCGCGGACCCGGCGCGCTTTCGCGACCTGCATCCGCAGGTCGAACCGCTCGCGACGATGGTGATGGACCGCACCACGCGCGCCATGCTCGGCCTGATGCTCGCCGCGGTGTTCATGGTGCTGCTGATCGCCTGCGCCAACGCGGCGAACCTGCTGCTGACGCGCACGCTGGCGCGACGCGGCGAACTCGCCCTGCGCGTGGCGCTCGGCGCGGGCCGCGCGCGGCTCGTCGCGAACGTGTTCGCGCAAGGCCTCATCCTCGCCCTCGCCGCGCTCGCCGTCGCGCTGCTCGTCGCGCGCGCGGCGCTGGCGTGGCAGGAAGCGAGCCTGCGCGAATCGGAATTCACCCTGCTCTGGCTGCATTTCCGCATCGGCGGCGCGGTGCTCGCGCTGGCGCTGGCGGCCGCGCTCGCGACCGCGTTCGCGAGCGGCATCGTGCCCGCGCTGCAGGCCGGCCGCACGGCGCTGGCGCCGGCCCTGGCCGAGGGCGGCGCGCGCGGCGCGGGCAATGCCGGCTTCGCGCGCGTGAGCCGCGTGCTCGTCGTCGCCGAAGTGGCGCTGTCGTGCGCGCTGGTGATCTGCGTCGGCACGCTCGCGCGCGGCATCGCCGCGCTGGAACACGCCGACCTCGGCATCGACGCCGCGCACCTGCTCACCGCGCGCGTGCTGCTGCCCGCGAGCACGTATCCGCGCGCGGCCGACCAGGCGCGCCTGTACGAACGCCTCGGCGAGCGCCTGCGCGGCGAGGCCGACGCCGTCGACGCCAGCGTCGGCACCGCCCTGCCCGGCACGTACTACAACGAGATGCGCGACGTACTGCCCGACGGCGCGGTGGCCGCCGACGGTGCGCTGCCGCAGACCGCCTACGCGGCGGTCGACGACCGTTTCCCCGGCACCTGGGGCGTGGCCTTGCAGGAAGGCCGCTTTTTCGACGGCCGCGACGGCGCCGACGGCACGCGCGTCGCGGTCGTCGATCGCCGTTTCGTCGAACGCTACGGCGGCGGTGCGGACGTGCTCGGCAAGCGCTTCCGCATCGACCCGCGCGATCCGGCCGGCGCCACGGTGACCGTCGTCGGCGTGATCGGCTCCATCGCGCTCGACGCGCCCGGCAACGCGCCGCCGCCGGCGCTGCTGGTGCCGCTGCGTCAATCGCCGTTCAAGATCGCCAGCATCGCCGTGCGCACGCGCGGCGATGCGATGGCGTTCGCGCCGCGCCTCGCCGCCGTGATGAAGGACGTCGACGCCGACACGCCGCTGTACTGGATTCGCGACCCGGCCGCGATCGCGCGCGCGATGAGCTTCGGCGAGCGCAGCGTCGCGCGCAGCTTTACCGCGTTCGGCGCGATCGCGCTGCTGCTCGCCGCCGCCGGCCTCTACGGCGTGATGGCGTTCGCGGTCGGCCAGCGCACGCGCGAGATCGGCGTGCGCCGCGCGCTCGGCGCCTCGCGACGCGGCGTGCTGCGCAGCCTGTTCGCGCGTACCTTCGTCCAACTCGCGCTCGGCCTCGCCCTCGGCGTTGCCGTCGGCGTGCCGTTCGCGCACACGCTCGGCGCGTCGCTGCGCACGATCGAACCCGGCAGCCTGCCGGCCGTGCTCGCCGCGCTGCTCGTGCTCGGCATCGCCGCGTCGCTCGCCGCGCTCGTCCCCGCGCGTCGCGCGCTGCGCGTCGATCCGATGGTTGCGTTGCGGCACGATTGAACGATTGGAGAATCGACGATGAACTTCCACGAGATGCTGCGCCGCCAACTGCGCTCGCCCGCGTTCGCGCTGACCGTGTTCGCGCTCGTCGCCGCGGTGACCGCGATCAACGCGACGGTGTTCGGCGCGATCGATACGCTGCGCTGGAAGTCGCTGCCGTACGCGGCCGACGACAGCCTCGTGCGTCTGCAATTGAAGCTGACGAAAATCGACAGCGAGAGCAATCTCAGCGAACTGTATCGCGCCGAACTCGCGCGCGACACGGCGACGTTTCGCGGCGTCGCCGGCTACGTCGATGCCAACCGCACGCGCAGCGACGACGAAGGTCGGTCGTGGCGCATCGCGCAGGCGACGCCGCAGCTCGATGCCGTGCTCGGCGTTTCTCCCGCGCTCGGTCGCGGCATCGAAGCCGACGACGCGCACGACGGCGCCGATCGCGTGCTGGTGATTTCCGATGCGGCGTGGCGACGCCGCTTCAACGCCGACCCGAACATCGTCGGCCGCAAAGTGCGTTTCGGCGAGCGCACCGACACGATCGTCGGCGTGATGCCGCGCGGCTTCGCGTTTCCCGACACGCAGACCGATGCGTGGCGGCCGTTCGTGCCGCCGGCGCAAAAGCCGGCGGTCGATGGCGTCGGCGAACTCGACGTGGTCGCGCGCCTCGCCGACGGCGCGACGCTCGCGCAGGCGCGCGCCGCGGTCGATCGCGTCTACGACGGCGGCAAGAGCCTCGGCGATTTCGCCGCGACGTTCGCCAGCCTGGAGCCGCAGCCGCAGGCGGAACCGTGGCGCGAGCATTTCTTCGCGCGGCACGCGCAGGCACTGGCGATGCTGCAATTCGCGGCGCTGATCCTGCTGCTCGCGGTCGGCGCGAACCTCGTCAACCTGCAGCTCGATCGCCTGCTCGGCCGTCGCAGCGAGTTCGACATCCGCCGCGCGCTCGGCGCGGGCGAAGGCGCGATCGCGGCGCAAGCGCTGCGCGACCTGTTGCCGCCGACGCTGGCCGGCGTCGCCGCGGGCCTCGCGCTGGTCGGCCCCGGCCTGCGCCTGCTCGCGGCGCGACGCCTGTTGCCGGAGGGCATGCCGGTGGAGGCCGGTTTCGATGCGACGACGCTCGCCGGCGGCACCGTCATCGTCGCGCTGGCGATGCTGACCGCGCTGCTCGCCGCGCGCGCACTGCGCGGCCGCGCCGAACTGTCCGCGCACGGTACGGCCGGCGGACTTGGCAAATTGCGGCCGGCGTTGCTGGTCGCGCAGGTGATGCTGACCACCGCCCTGCTCGGCAGCGCGATGCTGCTGTTGCGCAGCGCGGTCAACGTGCTGGAAGTCGATCGCGGCTTCGACGAACGCGGCGTGGTGATGGCAGGCATCGACTTCACCTTCGCTTCGCCGGCGCGGCAGCAGCCGGATTACGACCCGCGCAACGACACCGAACTGAAATCCGCCGTGGCCCGACTGCTGGCGCGCGCGAAAGCGCTGCCCGGCGTAAGCCATGCGGCGACGACAGGGATCGCGCCGTTCAGCGGCGGCGATTCGTTCATCACGGCGCATGTGCCGGGGCAAAGCGAGCCGCAGCAGTTGCGCGAGCGGACCGTTTCGCCGGACTACTTCGCCACGCTCGGCATCGCGCTGCGCAGCGGCCGCACGCTGGCCGCGGCGGACGTGCGCGACGACGGCGGCACGAGCGCGGTCGTCGTCGACGAACTTTACGTGCGTCGCTACCTCGCCGGGCGCGATCCGCTGCGTGCCAACATCGAGACGGGCGGCAGCAAACCGGTCACGGTGCCGATCGTCGGCGTCGTGCGCAGCGTCAAGAACAACGCGCTCGACGAAGCGACCGACATGCCGACGATCTACCGCGTGGAGAGTTTCCCGTTCCCGGTGTTCGTGCTGCTCGTGCGCGCGGACGTCGATGCCGCGAGTCTGGTCGAACCGCTGCGTCGGCTGGTCCACGAAGTCGCGCCCGATGCGGCCATCGCGTTCGACCAGCCGCTCGCGCAGCGCGTCGAGGCCAGCTTCGCCGCGCGCCGCGGACTGGTCGAGACCATCGGCGCGTTCGCCGCGATCACGCTCGCGCTCGCCGCGGTCGGCCTTGCCGCCGTGCTCGGCTTCGCGATCCGCCGCCGCACCGCCGAACTCGGCGTGCGCATGGCGCTCGGCGCCACGCCGGCGCGCGTGCGCAACCTCGTGCTGCGCCAGGGCGGCGCGCTCATCGTCGCCGGACTCGCACTCGGCGCGGCGCTCGGCATCGCGCTCGCGCGGCTGCTCGCCGACAAGCTGTTCGGCATCGGCTACGACGACCCGGCGAGTTGGGGCGCGGCGCTGGCGCTGGTCGCCGCGATCGCATTGTTCGCCTGCTGGCTGCCGGCACGACGGGCGGCGGCAACCGATCCGGTCGAGGCGCTGCGGCGTGAATGATTCGGCGCGATCCGCGGCGTTACAGAATGCGCAGATGCTTCGGCTTCGCGCCGCGCACGGCATCGAGCGAGATGCCCTGGTCGAACGTGACCAGCGTGCCGCCGTGCTTGACGGCGAGCGCGAGCAGATAGAGATCGGTGATCTGGTTGTGGCCGTGTACGCGCGAGAAGTCAGCGACGCGATCGTCGCGCAGACTGACGTCGTCCGCCCAGAACTCATGATCGAGTTCGGCGCAGGCGCGTGCAAGCTGGCGGCGCACGCGGTCGAGCCCGACCGCGCCGCGGCGGCCGTACATCGGCAGGTTCAGCACGCGGATGACGCCGTTCTCGACCAGCGGGCAGGTTGCGATGCGCAGGCGCGGCGTGACGATGAATTCGTTGGCGCGATCGGCGGCGATGTGCGCGTCATCGAACAGCGCGACCCAGACGTTGACGTCGAGCAGGCAACGCATCAGATGCCTTCGCGCTCCATCAGTTCGCGCACGTGTTCGATCGTGATGACCTCGTCGCGTGCGGGCAGCAGCGCGAAACGTCCGCGCAGCTTCTGTTTCTGCGCCGGCTCGGCGATGCGCGCGCGCGCGCCGCTGCGCACGAGCTCGGAAACGGCATCGCCGAGGCTGATGCGATCGCGTTCGGCCAGCCGGCGCGCCACGAGCAGCGCGTCTTGCGCAATGGAAAGCGTGGTACGCATGGAAATCGCCTTTGCATCAAAACATGGATTTGATGTTATCACATCACCGGCCGTCCATCGTCATCGCAATTCCGTCTTCCCGGAGGCCACATGACCCTTTTCGATCTTCGCGCCGCGTCGCGCCGCCTGTGGCGCACGCCGGCTTTCAGCGCGACCTCGCTGCTGCTGCTCGGCCTCGCTTTCGGCGCGTTCGCCTGCGTGTTCGGCGTCGTCTACGGCCTGCTCTACAAGCCGCTGCCGTTCGCGCAGTCCGACCGCCTCGTGACGATCGAGTCGCGCATCCTCGGCATTCCGTTCGACGTCGGCCTGTCGGTGCCGCTGCGCGAGGAGATCGCACACGGCGCACGCACGCTCGACGGCGTCGCGGCCTATCGCACCGGTGAACTGACGCTGCGCGACGACGACGGCCGCCGCAGCGGTTCGTTGCATACGGCGAGCGTGGAACCCGCGCTGTTCGGTATGCTCGGCTCGCAGCCCGCGCTCGGCCGCCTGTTCACGGACGAGGACGCCGCCGCGGGCGCGGCGCGCAATGCGATCCTCTCCTGGGACGAGTGGCAGCGCCGCTTCGCCGGTGCGGCCGACGCGATCGGCCGGCGCATGCGTGTGGCGAACGAGGACTATCGCATCGTCGGCATCATGCCCGAAGGCTTCGTGTTTCCGTCGAGCAAGACGGCGCTGTGGCTACCGCTGCATTTCACCGCCGAACAGCGCATGCGTTCGCACGCGGGCGACTTCGACGGTTTGTCGGTCATCGGCCGACTGCGCGCCGGCGCCGATGCGGGCGCAGCGGCCGGTGAAGCGATGGGCATCGCCAAGTCGATCGCGGAACTCGATGGCGCCTTCGGCGGCAATTTCAGCATCCGCGTCGAACCGCTGCGCTCGCTGTGGGTCGGCGAACGACGCGGGGCGCTGCTCTTGATGTTGCTCGCGGTGTCGATGGTGTGGCTGGTGACGGCGGCGAACGTCGCCAACCTGTTCCTCGCGCGCGCGCTGGCGCGACGGCACGAGTCGGCGTTGACCGCCGCGCTCGGCGCCGCGCCGTGGCGGCGCGCGCGCATGGCGCTGATCGAGGCGGCGCTGCTCTGCGCGGGCGCGCTGCTGCTCGGCTGCGCGCTGCTGCCGGCCGGCCTCGCGCTGTTGCGTCGTTTCGACCTGCTGCCGACCGGCACGCCACAGGCGATCGGCATCGACGCGCCGACGCTGGCGCTGACCGCGTTGCTCGCGCTGGCGCTGTGCGGCGTGCTCGCGCTCGTCGCCGTGTCCGTGCAGCGCGGCAACCTCAACGACATGATCCGCCACGGCGGCTCGCGGCAGACCGCGGGCGGCGCCGCGCAGGCCGCGCGCAAGACGCTCGTCGTCGCACAGGTCGCGCTCACCGTCGCGCTGCTGTTCGGCATCGGCGTGCTGCTGCGCAGTTCGCAAAACCTGATCGCCGAGGACGTCGGCTTCCAGCGCGACCATCTGCTCTACGCCGCGCTCGACGACCTCGTTCCCGCCGACGCGACCGCGGAACTGCGCAGCGCGCGGCTCGGCGAACTCGTCGAACGCGCGCGTGCGCTGCCCGGCGTCGCCGCGGCGGGACTCGGCAGCATGGTGCCGTTCGGCAGGAGCATCGCCACGAGCAACTACACGCCGCCGGGCCAGGAAGACGCCAAGGACAAACCCATTGCCTACGACCAGAAGATCGACGCCGGCTATCTCAAGGCGCTCGCCGTGCCCATCCTGCGTGGCCGCGCGTTCGACGCGGACGAAGTGCGCAACCGCGCACCGCTCGCGATCGTCGATGAGTTGTTCGTCAAGCGTCATTTCGGCACCGCCGATCCGCTTGGCAAGCGTTTCAAGATCGGTGTGGCCGGCGACCAACCCGACCGCGAACTCACCATCGTCGGCGTGGTGCCGACGCTCAAGCAGCGCGCGCTCGACGAGGCGCCGGACCGTCCGTCGATCTACCAGCCCGATCCGGCGCCGCCGTATGCCGCGCTCGTCGTGCGCACCACGCCCGATCCGGCCGCGCTCGTCGCGCCGCTGAAGGCGCTCGGTGCGCAAATCGCGCCGAAGGAATCGCTCGGTCCCATCGTCGCGCTGAACGAGCGCATTGCCGATACGCTGAAGGATCGCGCGCGCCTGAACTCCCTGCTCGGCCTGCTCGGCGGCATTGCGCTGCTGCTCGCCGCGGTCGGCCTCTACGCCGTGCTCGCCTACGCGGTGCGCCAGCGCGTGCCCGAATTCGGCGTGCGCATGGCGCTCGGCGCGCGCGCCGCGAACGTGCTGCGCGAAGTGCTCGCGCAGGGCTTGCGTCTGATCGTCGTCGGCGTTGCGCTCGGCGTGCCGCTGGCCTGGGCCTTCGCGCGACTGCTCTCGACGCGGCTGTATCACGTCGGCGCGTTCGACCTGCCGACGCTTGCCGCGGTCGCCGTGGTGCTCGCCGCGATCGGCGTCGCCGCGTGCTGGCTGCCGGCGCTGCGCGCCTCGCGCGTCGATCCCGTGGTCGCGTTGCGCGACGAATGATCACGATGAAATCAGACCGTCGCCACGCCGTCGAGCCGGGTCAGTTTGCGATCGAAGCTGAGCAGCGTCGCGCCGTTCGCGCGCGCATGCGCCAGCGCGAGCGCGTCGCCGAAGCCGATCGGCGCGCCGCGCAGGATCGCGAGCGCGTCCGCGAGCAGCGCGTGGTCGGCGATGCGGTATTTCGGATGATCGAGCAAGGCTTGCGCGATCTCGCACACGCTGCGCCGCGCGATGCCGTAGCTGCGTTCGAGCACCCACATCGTTTCGAGGAACACGCTCTGGCTGACAACGACGGCGTCCTCGGCGGCGATGCGCGCGCGTGTCGCGGCGACCTGGTGCGGCGCGTCCGCGTCGTCCACGAGAATGCGCACGAGGACGTTGGTGTCGAGCGCGATCACTTCACGGAGCGCTCTTTGCGCTTCGCGAAGCCGTGCGAGAGCGCCGCGTCGACATCGGCCACGCCGCGTCTGCGCGGCGCTTTGACGATGCCAAAGAGCGAGTCGATCGGCGGCTCCACGACCGGCTCGATCACCACCTGTTTGCCCTTGCGCACGAAGCGCACGCGATCGCCGGCGCAAAGCCCCCATTCGCGCCGCAGCGTCGCCGGTACGGTGACCTGGCCCTTGCTGGTCATGCTCGAAACGGACATGTAATACCTCACTACGACGTAATACACATGGTTTCCATCATACTCTCCACGTCTTCCCGCGCAACACGGAATCGAACATGATCCAGTTGAGACAGATCGAAAAATCCTTCCCCCTCGCCAGCGGCCGCAGCTGGGTGCTGCGCAATATCGGCCTCGACATCGGCGAGGGCGAATTCGTCAGCGTCATGGGGCCGTCGGGCGCGGGCAAAAGCTCGCTGCTCAACGTGCTCGGGCTGATGGATCACGACTGGCAGGGCAGCTACACGTTCGACGGCGTCGCGGTCGAAAAACTCGATGCGAAGAAGCGTCAGGCGTTGCAGCGCGAGAAGGTCGGTTTCATCTTCCAGCACTACCACCTGATCGACGATCTCAAGGTGTGGGAGAACCTCGACCTGCCGTTGCAGTATCGCGATGTGCCGGCGAAAGAGCGCGCCGCGCGTGTCGGCGACCTGCTCGACCGTTTCCAGATCGTCGGCAAGAAGGACTTGTTTCCCTCGCAGCTTTCCGGCGGCCAGCAACAACTCGTCGCGGTGGCGCGCGCGGTCATCACCCGGCCGCGCCTGCTGCTCGCCGACGAGCCGACCGGCGCGCTGCACTCCACGCAGGCGCGCAGCATCATGGACCTGCTGCACGAACTGCACGGCGAAGGCATGACCATCGTGCAGGTCACGCACAACGAGGCGTTCGGCAAGGAGGCGCAGCGCGTGGTGCGGCTGGCCGACGGTTGGATCGACAAGACGGCTGCGGGTGTATCATCTGGCCAGACTGGCTAGATCGAGGAAATACAATGAACTGGCAATTGCAGACAGCCAAGAATCGCTTGAGCGAAGTGGTGAAGGCGGCCAAGACCCAAGGGATGCAAATCATCACGGTGCGCGGAAAGGCGGAGGTCGCGATGATTTCGCTGGAGGATTTGCGCCGCATGCGGCGCGCCGGAAAACCCTTCGGCAAGAGTTGGTGGGAAAGCGCGCCCAAGGTCGATCTGGCCATCGAGCGATCGCGCGAGACCGGCCGCGACGTGGACCTCCGATGATTCGCGGCTACCTGCTCGATACCTGCGTGATTTCCGAAGCGACTCGCCCGCGCGCTTCGACAAAAGTTCGCGCATGGATTCGAGCGACGGCGCCGGAAAGCCTGTTTCTCGGGGTCGCCACGTTGGCCGAGATCGAACAAGGTATCGCCGCCCTCGACGATGCCGGCAAGGCGAGGAAATTGAGCGCATGGCTGCGCGACGAAGTCCTGCCGGATTTCGATGGCCGAATCCTCGATGTCGATCCTGCCGTTGCCGCTCGTTGGGGGCGTCTGCTCGGCGAGGGCAAGCGCGTGGGCCAGCCGCGACCGCTGATGGATGCGCTGCTCGCTGCGACCGCGATCGAACACGGATTGTCCTTCGTGACACGCAACGTCGCCGACTTCTCCCGCTTCGATCTCGATATCGTCAACCCGTGGCAATGACCCATCCCACCCTGCTCATCGCCGACGACCAGCGCGACATCCGCGAGGCGCTGCGCCTGCTGTTCAAGGCCGAGCGCATCGACGCCACGTGCGTCGACGGCCCGCGCGCGGCGCTCGAGGCGTTCGACAGGCAACGCTTCGATGCGGCACTGATCGACCTCAACTACACGCGCGACACGACCTCGGGCACGGAAGGTCTCGAACTGCTGCGCGCGCTCAAGAAGGCCGACGCGGAACTGCCGGTCATCGTCATGACCGCGTGGGGCTCGATCGACCTCGCCGTCGAGGCGATGCGCCTGGGCGCCGGCGATTTCATCGAGAAGCCCTGGGACAACCAGCGTCTGTTGACCGTATTGCGCAACCAGCTCGCGCTCGCCGCCTCGCGCGGCGAAACGGCGCGGCTCAAGCGCGAGAACGAGATCCTGCGTGCGGCCGAGGACGAAGGCTTCATCGCCGAATCGGCACCGATGCGGCAGCTGCTCGCGCAGGTCGAGCGCGTCGCGCCGACCGACGCCAACGTGCTCATCCTCGGCGAGAACGGCACCGGCAAGGGCGTCGTCGCGCGCCTGCTGCATGCGCGTTCGGCGCGCGCGGACAAGCCGCTGGTCAAGGTCAACATGGGCGGCATTCCCGATTCGGTGTTCGAGGCCGAGATGTTCGGCCACGTCAAGGGCGCGTTCACCGACGCCAAGAGCGACCGCATCGGCCGCTTCGAGCTCGCCGACGGCGGCACGCTGTTCCTCGACGAAATCGCCAACATCCCGCCCGCGCAGCAGCCCAAGCTCCTGCGCGTGCTCGAGGACGGCGAACTCGAGCGCGTCGGTTCGTCGCGCACGCTGAAGGTGGACGTGCGCCTGATTTCGGCGACCAATGCCAATCTCGCCGTCGACGTCGCGCGCGGCGCGTTCCGCAAGGACTTGTTGTTCCGCCTCAACACGGTCGAACTGCGCCTGCCGCCGCTGCGCGAGCGCAAGCAGGACATCGGCCTGCTCGCGCAGGCGTTCGCCGCGCGTTTCGCGCAGCGCTACCAGCGCGAGGCGCCGCGCTTCGAGCCGGCGGCGCTGCGTGTGCTCGATGCGTACTCGTGGCCCGGCAACGTGCGCGAGCTGTCGCACGTGATCGAACGCGCCGTGCTCATGCTCGACGGCGAGGTCATCGACGAAGCCGCGCTCAACCTGCGCCCGGAGGCGACGCACGCGCTGGCCGGCGCGGCGGCGCTTGCCGCGAGCGAGTCGATGAGCGTCGATGCGGCCGAGGAGAAGCTCGTGCGCGAGGCGCTCGAGCGCACCGGCGGCAACGTCCAGCGCGCGGCCGCCCTGCTCGGCCTGTCGCGGCCGTCGCTGTACCGGCGCATGGAAAAGTACGCCATCGAGTGAACGCGCGCCGCCCGCGCTGGACCTTCGAGACGCGCCTGCTCGCCGGCGCGCTGCTGATCGCCGCGCCCGGTCTGCTCGCGCTGCTCGTCGCTCTCATCGCTTTCCTGCCCGACGATGCGCGCGCTTTTGAACTGTGGGGCGCGGCGGTCGCGGTGACGTTCGTGCTTGCGCTGTTTCTGCGCCGCAAGGCCGTGTATCCGCTGTACACGCTGTCGAACCTGCTCGAAGCGCTGCGCGAAGGCGACTACAGCCTGCGCGGCGCGCGCGCGCAGCGCGGCGATGCGGTCGGCGAGGTCGTGCACGAAATCAATGCGCTCTCGCAACGCCTGCGCGAGCAGCGCCTGTCGTTCGAGGAACGCGGCGCGCTGCTCGCGAAAGTCGTCGCGACGCTCGACAGCGCGGTCATCGCCTTCGACGACGAGACGACACTGCGACTCGCCAACCCGGCGGCGGAGCGCCTGCTCGGCGCTGCGTCCGCGCAACTGGTCGGTCAGACCGCGCAAACGCTCGCGCTCGCCGACTGTCTGTCGATCGCCGGGGTGAAACTGCTCGAACGCGACTTCCCCGGTGGCAGCGGACGCTGGGAAGTGCGCCACGCGCGCTTCCGCGAGAACGGCCGTCCGCACGACCTGCTCGTCATCAGCGACCTTTCCCGCGCGCTGCGCGAAGAGGAACGCCTCGCCTGGCAACGCCTGCTGCGCGTGCTCGGCCACGAACTCAACAACTCGCTCGCGCCGATCCGCTCCATGGCGGGCACGCTGGCCAGGCTGGTCGGCGAGGAACCGCTGCCGCACGACTGGCGCGACGACGCGCAGGGCGGACTGCAGGTCATCGGCGACCGCGCCGAGGCGCTCGCGCGCTTCATGGCGCGCTACACGCAACTCGCGCGCCTGCCGCCGCCGAGTCCGCGCGAATTCGATCTCGCTGCGCTGGCGCGGCGCGCGGCGCTGCTCGAACAGCGCATCGCCGTGCAGGCCGACGGCGACTTGCCGGCGCCGGCCTTCGCCGATCCCGAGCAGATCGAGCAGGCTCTCATCAACCTCGTGCGCAACGCGACCGACGCCGCGCTCGCCGGCGGCGGCCACGTCGCGCTGCGCTGGCGACGCGACGACGGCGCGTGGCGCATCGACATCGTCGACGACGGCCCCGGCCTGCCGCCGAGCGAAAACCTGTTCGTGCCGTTCTTCACGACCAAGCCGGGCGGCTCGGGCATCGGCCTCGTCCTCGCGCGGCAGATCGCCGAAGCGCACGGCGGCTCGCTCGCGCTCGAAAACCGCCGCGACGCGAGCGGCTGCGTCGCGCGTCTGCGCCTGCCGCTGCGCGAGGCGGGTTAGCCCGCTGGCTTGTCGCGGGGAGAGGGCTCGGGTCAACGAGTCAGGCGGCATTCCCGTCGCCAGACATTACGGCCTTGAGGAGCGACCTTGGTGCAGACTGCTGCCAGGCATTGGCAAGATTAGCTTTGAGTTGAGCCGGTGTGACCGCCGAGAGACGCGCCAAGACCCAAGGGTGAGCGCGATAGTGCTCAGTAGTCGCCCCTGAAGTATCCGTGTCGGCAGGCGAGCACGATAGGTGCGACTGATTGGCGAGCGAGGCGCGGCAGCAGGCGCTCCCGGATCCAGACGCATAAAAACGCGTTCCACCGCATCAGCCAGCGGATGTTGTAGCCCGCCTCGCAGGCGATCACATGCAGAGCATCGCCTTCGGCCCCCTTCAGATGGCAACGCCCCAACCGACAGTCATCCTTCAGGTGCCCGATCACCGGCTCGACCGCCTGCCGTCGCTTCACCCACGCCCATTGCCTTCGTGTCAACGACTTCGGCTTGCCACGGTGCAGCACCGTGACGCCCTCGACCTCCCGCCCGCGATAGCCCAGGTCCACGATCGCCATCTTCGGTTGCGTGCCGCTGACGACCCTGACCTGTTCGAGTTGCTCTTCCAGCGTGTCGCCATCCTACGGATTGCCGGGGAAGCTGCGGGCATCCACCACCAGGCCCTTCCGGGCCGTGACCGCAATGCTCACCTTGACCCCGAACTCGTACCGCTTGCGCGCCTTGCCCTTGCCGATGCACTCCGCCTCCGGTGCATGCAGGGCATAGAGCTTGTACTCGTCCTTCGGCTGTTGGCTGCGGATGCGTTCGGCGCGTTCCAGCCACACCTGTCGGCCGAGCCGCCATGCGCCGTTGCGCCCGATCAGCGTGGCGCTGGCGCCGTCGCCGAACAGCAGCGCCGTGCCGCGGTCGTCGGGATCGATGATCTTGCTGTACGGATCGGCCGTGACGAGAATGCCGGCCTTGGCGTTCTGCATCGCCAGAAAGCTCGATACCACCGCCAAGCCGTAGACGTAGCCCGGGCGGCCCAGCGACAGGTCGAAGGCGGGTATCGTGGTCGGCCAGCCGAGCCTGCCGTGCAGCAGCCCGGAAACTTGCGGGATGCCGGTGCCGTCCGGGTTCTGCGTGACGACGACGAGACAACCGATGTCCGCGGGATCGATGGATTGGCGGCACAGCAAATCCTGCACGGCACGCAGCGCCAGATCGGACGTATCTTCGCCATCGGACTTGCGCGCGAGTGTCTGAAAACCGATGCGCTGCTGCAGGGTCCGCGCCGCAACGCCGAGCGCGGGCGCGCGCGCCATGGTCGAAATGCGATGCTCGGGTACGTAAACGCCTATGTCGGTGATGCCATAGCTCACTGCGGCATCCCGCGGGCACCGGCGCCGACGAAGCCGGCATCGGCCATCACGGACTCGTCACCGCCCTGTTCCAGCACGTCACTGGCCCCTGTCGCCATCATGCACTATCGACAACTTCGCGGAATCTGCGTGGAATGGATCGCTTCAATGTCCTCGATGCGCGCACAGGTACGCTACGCGAATGTTGGACGCGCGCGCATCATTCATTTGGATGAAGAATGTAGGTGCTTTCGCGAGCCTGCCGCACGCATGCCCGCATCGAACCGCTGAACGCATGCGGTCGACGAATGATCCCTGCATTTCCAGCCCCTGATGTTCCCTGCTAGCACCTGCAAAACCCTGCCGTTCGCATGTGCTTCTGCGAGAAACGCGGAATTCGCGCTGCAGGCCGTCGCAAACGAGGTCGCACGACACTGACAATATCACTAACAAAAAATTAATTTACAAATGATACTAATGATCGCTTTGCGCCCGAAGGACTATCTGTCTTGCCTTCCGCAAAATGGTCGCAAAGGCGATGTCCAAGCTGTATCAACGGGTGCGTGAAGCGAGATAACGGGTCGCGCTTTCCCAGGAGCAACTGGCGATGGACCTCGACGTGACGCGCAGCGCGGTCGGTCAATGGGAGAGGAAGGCGGAACCGCGCCGAGCGTGGAAACCTCGCCGCCCTGGCCCGGCGCACCGGCATGGCCTTCGAATACCTGGCGACCGGTCGCGACACGAAGATTCAGGGGGACCCGATTGCGACGATGGCGAGGGAAGACGCCGTCGAGTACGGGAACCTGTCGCCGCAACAATACCGTTTGCTGACGGCTTTCGAACGCATGACCCAGCGGCAGCGCTCTTCGCTGCTCGATTTTCTCGACGCCGTTCTCAGTAAAGCCTCGGCCTCCGGCGCGAGGTTTTGAATCGTCGAGTCGTCCGCCGCATCACAGCGCGGTGCACGTCGTTCGCAGCAGCCCCGCACTTTACGGAATGCCGTTCGCGCAACGGGGAATGAGGCGAGGTGTGGTATCGTTCCAGTTTCCCTTCGCGCTTCCCGCATGTCCATCGACGCCGCCACCGTGCGCCATATAGCCCGCCTTGCCCGGCTTGCCGTCGGCGAGGACGAATTGGCGCCGATCGCGGGCGAGTTGAGCCGCGTGCTCGATCTCGCCGATCAGCTCGGCGCGGCGAAGGTCGACGGCATCGCCCCGCTCGCGCATCCGCACGACCAGACGCTCACCTGGCGCGCCGACGCGGTGACCGAGCCGGACCGCGCCGAGGCGTTTCTCGCGCTCGCGCCCGAGGCGCGCGGCGGGTTGTACCTGGTTCCCAAAGTTCTCGAATAAGCGGCAATGAGTTCCTCGATCGCACAACTCGCGCAGGCCTTGCGCGAGCGAAAAACGTCGGCAACCGAATTGACCGGACAGGCGATCGCCGCAGCGAAAAACCGCGCCGGTTTGAATGCGCTGATCACGCTGGACGAAACCGGCGCGCTCGCCGCGGCCGGACGCGCGGACGCGGTACTGGCGCGCGACGGCGCCTCCGCGCTGGCCGGCATTCCGTTCGCGCACAAGGACATTTTCTGCACCAACGGCCTACGCACGACCTGCGCTTCGCGCATGCTCAACCATTTCGTGCCGCCGTACGATGCGACCGTGGTCGAGAAACTTGCCGGCGCGCACGCGGTATCGATCGGCAAGGCGAACATGGACGAGTTCGCGATGGGCTCGTCGAACGAGAACTCGTTCCACGGCCCGGTGAAGAATCCGTGGGACACGGCGCGCGTGCCGGGCGGCTCGTCGGGCGGCTCGGCCGCGCTCGTCGCCGCCGGCGTCGTGCCGTTCGCGACCGGCACCGACACGGGCGGCTCGATCCGCCAGCCGGCCGCGTTCTGCGGCGTGACCGGACTCAAGCCGACCTACGGCCGCGTGTCGCGCTTCGGCATGATCGCGTTCGCGTCGAGCCTCGATTGCGGCGGCATGCTCGCGCGCGGCGCCGAGGACTGCGCGCACGTGCTCGCCGCGATGGCCGGGCATGACGTGCGCGACGCGACGAGCGCGAACCGCGCGGTCGACGATTATGTCGGCGCACTGTCGAAATCGCTGCAGGGCCTGCGCATCGGCATCGCACGCGAATACTTCGGCGCGGGTATCGACGCAGGCGTCGGCGCGGCCGTGCAGGACTCGCTCAAGCAATACGAAAAACTCGGCGCGACGCTGGTCGACATTTCGCTGCCGAACGCGGCGCTCGCGATTCCGGCCTACTACGTGATCGCGCCCGCGGAGGCGTCGAGCAATCTCGCACGCTACGACGGCGTGCGCTACGGCCATCGCTGCGCCGATCCGAAGTCGCTCGAGGATTTGTATACGCGCACGCGCGCCGAAGGCTTCGGCGCCGAAGTGAAGCGGCGCATCCTGGTCGGCACCTATGCGCTGTCGGCCGGCTACTACGACGCCTACTACCTGCGCGCGCAGCGCGTGCGCCGATTGATCGCGAACGATTTCGGCGAAGCATTCAAGACCGTCGACGTGATCGCGGGACCGACGACGCCGACGGTCGCGTTCAAGCTCGGCGAAAAGAATGCCGACCCGCTCGCGATGTACGCCGAAGACGTCAACACGGTCGCGGTCAACCTCGCCGGCTTGCCCGCGATCTCGCTGCCCGCCGGTTTCAGCGCAGGCATGCCCGTCGGCCTGCAACTGATCGCGCCCGCCTTCGAGGAAGCGCACCTGCTCAACGCCGCGCACCAATTCCAGCTCGCTACCGACTGGCATGCGCGGACGCCGGAGGGCGCGGCATGAGCGCCTACGGAAATTGGCAGCCAGTCATCGGCCTGGAAATCCACGCCCAGCTCTCGACGCAATCGAAGCTGTTCTCCGGCGCATCGACCGCCTACGGTGCCGAGCCGAACACGCACACCGGCCTCGTCGACGTCGCCCTGCCCGGCACGCTGCCGGTGCCGAACCGCGCCGCGCTCGACAAGGCGATCCGCTTCGGCCTCGCCATCGATGCGCGCATCGCGGCGCACAGCGTGTTCGCGCGCAAGAACTATTTCTACCCCGACCTACCCAAGGGCTATCAGATCAGCCAGTACGAACTGCCCGTGGTCGCCGAGGGCAAGTTGGCCGTGCGTCTCGACGACGGCCGCTCGATCGAGGTGGCGATCGAACGCGCGCATCTGGAGGAAGACGCGGGCAAGTCGCTGCACGAGGAATTCCACGGCGCGACCGGCATCGACCTCAACCGCGCCGGCACGCCGCTGATCGAAATCGTCTCCAAGCCCGTGCTCTATTCGGCCGCCGAAGCGGTGGCCTACATGCGAACCGTGCACACGCTCGTGCGCTGGCTCGGCGTCTGCGACGGCAACATGCAGGAAGGCTCGTTCCGCTGCGATGCGAACGTGTCGGTGCGCCCGGCGAACTCCGAAAAACTCGGCACGCGCACCGAGATCAAGAACGTGAACTCGTTTCGTTTCGTCGAGAAGGCGATCGAATACGAGATCGAGCGCCAGATCCGCGCGCTCGAAAATGGCGAAACCATCGTGCAGGAAACGCGCCTCTACGACCCCGCGCGCCACCAGACGCGGCCGATGCGCGGCAAGGAAGACGCCAACGACTACCGCTATTTCCCCGATCCCGACCTGCCGCCGCTCGCGGTGACGGCCGACGACATCGCCGCGGTGAAGGCGACGATGCCCGAATTGCCCGAAGCGCGGCGCGCGCGCTACGTCGAGGCGCTCGGCCTGCCCGAGATCGACGCGGCGCAGCTGTGCGCGGACCGCGCGACGGCGGATTATTTCGAGACGGTGTTCGCCGCGCTGCCCGGCGAGGCGAAACTCGCCGCGAACTGGACGCTCGGCGAAGTCTCCGCCGCTCTCAACGAAGCCGCACTGTCGATCGAAGCCTCGCACGTCTCCGCACCGGCGCTCGCGCAACTGCTCGCACGCGTGCGCGAGGGCGTCATCTCCGGCAAGATCGCCAAGGACGTGTTCGCCGCGATGTGGGCCGGCGAAGGCGGCGCCGACGAGGTGATCGAGAAACGCGGCCTGAAGCAGATCTCCGATTCGGGCGCGCTCGCCGCCACGGTCGATGCGGTGCTCGCCGAATTCCCGAAGCAGGTCGCCGACTACCGCGCCGGCAACGAGAAGATGCTGCAATTCTTCGTCGGCCAGGCGATGAAACGCACCAAGGGGCAGGCCAATCCGCAGCAGCTCAACGCGCTGCTGCGCGAGAAGTTGAAAGGTTGATCCTTGCTCCCCTTCTCCCTCCGGGAGAAGGTGGCGCGACAGCGCCGGATGAGGGAAGAGCGCTACAATTTCTCCCGAAATCGGATCGTGAAGTGCTTTTCCCTCATTCGCCCTTCTGGCACCTTCTCCCGAGGGGAGAAGGAAAGCTAAGATGCGGCCATGAACAACACCACTCGCATCGCCCTGCCGATTCTCGGATTGTTTTCCTTCATCGTCAGCGCACAGACGCCCGCCACCGCCGAACGCGCGCGCTGGGAGCGCGAAGCGCAGGCCATCACGATCACGCGCGACGACTGGGGCATCGCGCACGTGCACGGCAAGACCGATGCGGATGCCGTGTTCGGCGCGATCTACGCGCAGGCCGAGGACGACTTCAACCGCATCGAAAGCAATTACCTGACTTCTCTCGGCTGGACGGCGCAGGCGGAAGGCCAGTCCGGCATCTGGCAGGACCTGCGCCAGCAGCTGTGGATCGATCCGGCCCAATTGAAGAAATTGTATTCACAGTCGCCAAAGTGGCTGCAGAAGTTGATGACTGCCTGGGCCGATGGGCTCAACTGGTACCTGGCGACGCATCCCGACGTGCGTCCGAAAGTCATGGCGCACTTCGAGCCGTGGATGGCGCTGTCGTTCACCGAAGGCAGCATCGGCGGCGACATCGAGCGCGTGGAGTCGGCCGATCTCGCGAAGTTCTATGGCGCCGATCCGGCGACGACGCTTGCTCTTGCTCAAAACGATCCGCCCAGTTGGGCCGAGCCTACGGGCTCCAACGGCATCGCCATCGCGCCCAAGCTCACGGCCGGCGGCCACGCTTTGCTATGGATCAATCCGCACACTTCTTTCTATTTCAGATCCGAATTGCAGATGACGAGCGATGAAGGCCTGGACGTCTACGGCGCATCGACCTGGGGCCAGTTCTTCATCTATCAAGGCTTCAATCCGCACGTCGGCTGGATGCACACCTCGACCGGAGTGGACGCGGTGGACGAATTCGCGGAGACCATCGTCAAGCGCGACGGCAAATTGTTCTATCGCTACGACCAGGAATTGCGGCCGGTTGCGTCGCGCGAAATCGCGATTCGCTACCGCAAGGACGACGGTTCGATGGCCGAGCGCTCGTTCACCGCGTACTTCACCCATCACGGCCCGATCGTGCGCAGCGACAACGGCAAATGGATCGCCGAAGCATTGATGAATACGCCGATCCCGGCGCTCGAACAAAGCTGGCTGCGCACCAAGACGCACGACCTCGCCAGCTACATGAAGGTGGCGGAACTGAAAGCCAACTCGTCGAACAACACGCTGTTCGCCGACGACAAAGGCGAGATCGCGTTCCTGATGCCGCAGTTCGTGCCGAAGCGCGACGACCGTTTCGACTACACGCATCCGGTCGACGGCAGCGATCCGGCCACGGACTGGCAGGGCCTGACGCTGCTCAAGGACATGCCGAACGTCGTCGATCCGCCGAACGGCTGGGTGATGAACACCAACGACTGGCCGTATTCCGCCGCCGGCGAATACAGTCCGAAGCCGAAGGATTTCCCGAAGTACATGGACACCTTCGGCGAGAATCCGCGCGGCGCGCATGCGACGCGCGTGCTCGCGGGCGCGAAGGATTTCACCAAGGAAAGCCTCATCGCGGCGGCGTTCGATTCGTACCAGCCAGCCTTCGCGCGCCTGCTGCCGGTTCTGCTCAAGGACTATGACGCATTGCCCGCGAACGATCCGCTGAAAGTCAGGCTGGCCGGGCCGATCGCGCTGCTGCGCGGCTGGGACTACCGCTGGGGCAGCGCCTCGATGGCGACCTCGCTCGCGGTGTTCTGGGGCGATGCAGTGTGGAACGACATCTTCGACAGGGCCCAGGCGAGCGGGCTCGATCCGCAGGCGTCGAACCAGCGCCCGTTCGACTACATCGTCGAGAAAATGGATTCGCACTCGCGCCTCGATGCCTTGGCGAAAGCGGTCGATCGCCTGCAAACAGACTTCGGGAGTTGGGGCACGTCGTGGGGCGAGATCAACCGCTTCCAGCGGCTCGACGACGCGATCGCCCCGCACTTCGACGATGCGCAGCCGAGCATGCCGGTGCCGTTCGTCTCCGCGCGCTGGGGCTCGCTGGCCTCGTTCGGCGCGCATCGCTGGCCCGGCACCAAGCGCTATTACGGCAGCAGCGGCAACAGCTTTCTCGCCGCGGTCGAATTCGGGCCGCAGGTCAGCGCGCGCGCGGTCAGCGCGGGTGGCGAAAGCGGCGATCCGCATTCGAAACATTTCGCCGACCAGGCCGAACGCTACGCCAGCGGCAACCTGCGCACGGTATATTTCCGGCCGGAGCAATGGCAGGGCCACGTCGAGCGCGAATACCATCCGGGTCGGTAGCGCTTCTCCGGCTGGCGGGCGAGGTCGAAGCCGCGGCGAGGAAAGGCAGGAGAGAGGCCGCCATTCGGGGAACCTCTGATTAACCTGCTCTTGACGTCATTCCCGCGAAAGCGGGAATCCATTTTAGCTTTGCGTTCAAAGCCTCAAGATCAAGATGGATTCCCGCTTTCGCGGGAATGACGGCTTTTTCAGGGATATTGATTTTCCTTCTCCCGCGAGGCGCGGACCGTATTTATCCTTCCCCCGCAAGGCGCGGGGGAAGGTGCCCCCGAAAGGGCGGAAGGGGGCACTTTTATTGTACGCCAGGAAAGCAGAGATATCAGGTTTGAGCAGTTCCGTCTGATGCGATGGATTGAAAGCAGGAAATGGTGGGCCCGCCAGGATTCGAACCTGGAACCAAGAGATTATGAGTCTCCTGCACTAACCGTTGTGCTACAGGCCCGCGCTTCGCTTGCCGCCGGTCGTGCGGGACGACCGGCGGAATTTCCCCTCGCTGGCACGAGAGGAATGGGCGCCGTATTAAATCACGATGTGGCGTTTCGAGCGAAGCTAGGGCTTCGCGTAACTCACGCGCCAGATCGAACCCGAGCCGTCGTCGGTGACGAGCAGCGAGCCGTCGCTGGCGACGGCGACGCCGACCGGGCGGCCCCAGACATCGCCGTTATCGAGGACGAAGCCGGTGAGGAAATCCTGGTACTCGCCGCTGGCGCGCGCGGTGCCGTGGCGCGGCACGCGGATCACTTCGTAGCCGGCGCGCGCGGCTTTGTTCCACGAACCGTGCTCGGCGGCGAAGATGTCGCCCGCGTATTCGGGCGGAAACTGCTTGCCGTCGTAGAAGACGAGGCCGAGCGAGGCGCTGTGCGGCTGGATCAGCACATCGGGCACGATGATCTTGTCCTTGAGCTCGGGATGCTTGCCGGCGTGGCGCGGGTCCTGGTTGGCGCCGATGTACCACCATGGCCAACCGTAGAAGCCGCCCTCCTGCACGTGGGTGATGTAGTCGGGCACAAGGTTGTCGCCGAGCATGTCGCGCTCGTTGATGCTGGTCCACAGCTCGCCCGACTTCGGATCGATCGCGAGGCCGACCGGGTTGCGGATGCCGGCGGCGAACACCTTGCGCTCGCCGCCGTCGGGATTGTATACAAGTATATTCGCGCGGAATCGCTCCGCCGGCGTCGTGTCGGGATCGTCGACGTTCGAGCGCGAGCCGACCGCGACGAACAGGCGCTTGCCGTCGGCCGAGAAGATGACATCGCGCGTGCTGTGCCCTCCGGTCGGCAGGTCGACAAGCTTCTCGGACTTGCCGCGCGCCTTGAGATCGCCGTTGCGGTACGGCAGGCGCACGACCGCGCCGGTGTTGCCTACGTAGAGCCATTGCGGCTCGGCGCCGGGCGGATAGAACGCGAGTCCGAACGGCGCGTCGAGTCCGCCCGCGAACACCTCGACCTGCTGCGGCTTGCCGTCGGCGCCGATGCCGCGAAACACACGGATGCGCCCGGCCTCCGTTTCCGCGACGAAGATGTCGCCGTTCGGCGCGCGGCGGATCTGGCGCGGATTCTTCATCTCGCTCGCGAACAATTCGACCTTGAATCCCGGCGGCGCCTTCGGCCACGCATCGGCCGGCCGCGGCACCATGTGCGGACCGTTGCCGACGCCCTTGGTCGCGTACGGCGCGGGCAGGTCGGCCGGGGTGATCTTGCGCGTGGTGCCGGGCGACTCGTAACGGAAGTCGGTGAACGGCGGCGTCGGCGCGGGCGCATCGAACTTGCCCGTGGCCGACGGCGGCTGCGCCGACAGCGGGGCGACGCCGGACATCGTTGCGGCGAGGATCAGGAGGCAGGCGGGTCGGATCATGGTCGCTCCGTGCAGACGGGGCCGGGTCGGAGCCCGGTCGCGGAAGGGAGGGATATTCTGCGCCGATCCGAGCCGAACCGCGCGTGAGTTTTCGTTACGCGGCGCTAACGGAATGAGTACGGTTTCTCGGTATACTCGCGCCGACTTCTTTCACCGCAGACCGCAACGGTAATGTCGAACCGGAGGCCCCAGCGCCCGCAAACCCCGCTGCTCTTTCTCGCCTGGTTCGTGCCGGCACTGGCCGTGTTCTCGCTCGCTGCGTTCGTGCGTCACCCCGCGGTCCTCGCCGCCCTGCTCGTCGGCGACGCGCTGACGATGGTCGCCGTCGCGCAGGCGCTGCGCACGCACCGAGGCGCGGTCGTCGGCGCTGGCGCGTATTGCCTCCTCCTCGCCGCGTACGCCGCGGTATTCGCGCTCGTCGCCTTCTTTCCCTCGCGCCTGATCCTCGGCGAAGCCTCGCTGGCCGCGGCGCTGCTGCTGTCGGCCGCGGTGTTCGTGCTGCTGCTCGCGCCGTGGCGCGCGTGGCCCGCGTTCGGGCTGGCGCCGTTGTCGGGCGGCCTGTTCGGGCGGCCTGGCGTCGGCGCGGCGCTCGAACGCAGCGTCGACGCCGCCCATCGCCTGACCGCGCGCGAGGATCTGTATTTCCCGCACGGCCTCATCGTCTCGCTCGCGCTGTTCGCGCTGACCCTCGGCGCCTTCGTGATTGCCGACATCGGCGTCGCCCTGCCCGAGCCGACGCGGCTGGCTGCGCTCGGCGTCTATGCGCTCGCGCTCGCGCCGCTCGCGCACTGGCTGATCGCGCGCGCGAGCCTGCGTGCGCTGCTCGATCAGCGCGACCTGCTGCGCGGCGATCGCGGCCGCCGCGACGCGCAGCCCGCACATAAGCCGGTACGCACCGAACCCGCGCTGACGGCGCCGCCGGCGATATCCGCCACGGCGGAGCCGGGCGCGGCCGCCGTCGTCGCAGCGGCCGCGATCGATCAGGCCGAACTCGATGCACGCCTGCTGCGCCACGCACGCGCGGGCGAGAGCGCGGCCGCGTGCGCCGCGCTCGCGCAAGGCGCCGATGCGAATGTCGTGCCCGCGGCCGGCGACCGCGACCAGCGCCTGGTCGTCGTGCTCGCCTGCGTCGCCCAGGACCTTGCGCTATTGCGCGCGTTGATCGCCAAGGGCGCCGACATCAATCGCCTGCACGCGGGCCTGACGCCGCTAATCGCGGCGACGCGCGACAGCTACCAGGGCCGCCCCGACGTCGTCGTCACCCTGCTGACCAATGGCGCCGATCCGCACTGCGCCGACGCCGAGGGCAACACGCCGCTGCACTTCGCCGTGCGCGCGGCCGAGCCGACCGTGGCCGCGCTGCTGTGCGATGCCTCCGCGCCGATCGATGCGGTCAACCGCGAGGGCCACACGCCGCTCGCGATCGCCTGCGCGCTGGGCCGCACCGACCTCGTGCGTTTCCTGCTCGAGCGCCGCGCGGCGGTCGAAGCGGACGGCGCCGTGCCCGCGTTGATCGCGGCCGCGGCCTCGCCCGACGACAACGCCGACGTGGTGAAGCTCCTGCTCAAGCGCGGCGCGCGCGTCGATGCGACGGACAATCACGGCCGCGCCGCGCTCGCAATCGCCGCGCAGCACGACAACTCGCACATCGCCGCATTGCTGCTCAAGTCCGGCGCGGCGATCGACGCGACCGACGCACTCGGCGTCAGCGCGCTCATGGAGGCCGCGCTCGCGGGCGCCGCGGATGCGCTCGACGTGCTCGGCGCGCACGCGCCAACGCTCGAACAAGTCGACCACAGCGGCCGCACCGCGCTGATGTTCGCCGCCGAATCGATGTACGCCGACGACGGCTTCGTCGCGCGCCTGCTCGAACTCGGCGCCTCCGTCGACACGGCGACCGCCGACGGCAGGCGCGCGGTCGATTTCGCCGCCACGGCCGGGCGCTGGAGCGTGGTCAAGCTGCTCGACCCCGCCTACGCGCTGCCGGCCAGCGTCGACGCGGGCGCCGCGCCCGCCACGGTCGCGCGCGAGGATTCGCCGGCGCATCTGCTCGACGCGCTGCGCTTCGGCCACTGGCAGATCGCCGACCATTTCGTCGAGTTGCAGCGCGCCTGGCCGATGGCGCGGCGCGCGCAGCTCTATCTCGACCTTGCCGAACACCGCGATCCGGCCGCACGCGCGTGGCTGCTCGATCACGGCCTCGATGCCAACGCCGCGCTCGCCCACGGCACGCCGCTCGTCGGCGCCCTGCTCGCGCAGCTGCCGGGCAGCCTCGCCGCACTGCGCGAGGTGCTGGCCGCCGGCGCGCAGACGTCTGGCAGCGGCCTGCTCGGCCCGGTGTTCGACGCGCTCGTGCGCCATCCCGAGCGGCGCGCGGAACTCGAGGCCGCGGCGCTCGCGATGGTCGAGCGCGGCGCGGACATCTTCGCCGTCGACGCGAACGCGCAGACGGCACTAACGCGCGCCGTCGCCTGCGGCAGTGCGGCGTTGACGCAGGCGTTGCTCGCGCGCGGCGTCGACCCGAACCCGCGCGACCGCCACGGCCGCACGCCGCTGTTCGCCGCGTTCGCCCTGCCGCCGGAAACGGCCGATGCGGTCGCGCGCGCGCTCGTGCGCGCCGGCGCCGATCCCGAGCTCGCTGCGGCCAACGGCGAAACGCCGCTCGGCCTCGCGCTCGCCTCCGCGCAAACGAACCTGCGCCGCTGGCTCGACTGGACGCCGTGGAAACTGCCCAAGCGCGCGCTGCGCGCCGCCGACCTGCCGGCCGCGGCGCAAGCGGGCGACGCGGAAGCCGCGGCGAAGCTGATCGATCTCGGCCTGCCGGTCGACGCGCTCGACGAAAAAGGCGCGAGCGCGCTGATGCGCGCGGTCGGCGCGGGCCGCGTCGATCTCGTCGCGCTGCTGCTCGAACGCGGCGCCGACCTCGCCCAGACCACGGCGAACGGCGCGACGCCGCTGTCCGCGGCGGTCACGGCGCGGCGGCAGAACGTCGTCGAAGCGCTGCTCGACCGCGGCGTCGCGGTCGATGCGCGCATGCCCGGCGGCGGCACCGTGCTGATGGTCGCCGCGGCGCTCGGCTACCCCGACATCGTCGCCACGCTGCTCGCGCGCGGCGCCGACGCGAACGCACAGGACGAGCGCGGCACGCGCGCGCTGCACGCCGCCGCGCAGTACGCCTTCGCCAGCCGCGACACCGCGCGCGCGCGGCAGACGCTGGAACTGCTGATCGGCAAGGGCGCCGACCTCGACGCGCGCGACCAGCGCGGCGACAGCGCGCTGCACGTGCTGCTCGGCGCACGCGCCGAACCGCGCAGCGTCGGCGACCAGCAGCATTTGCAATCGCTGTTGTCGCTGTTCCTCGTCGGCCGCGCCGACGTCGACGGCCAGGACGACCGCGGCGTCTCGCCGCTGCACGCCTGCGCGATCCACGGTTTGATTCTGCCCGCGCGCGCCCTGCTCGCCGCGCGCGCCGACCCGCAAGCCGTTGATGCGATGGGCCGCACGCCCTGCGACGTCGCTCACCTGCTCGGCTTCATCGACGTCGCCGCAGAACTGACCGCGCGCCTGCCGACCGCGATGCCGCTGCCGGGGCGGCCGGCGGCGCAACGCTAAACAACTATAGGAGTTCCCCCGGCTTTGCCGGGGTGGCAGTAACAGTTTGACATTTACGGGAGTCCATCGGAAACACTCCGGGCGTGAGCCGCCAAGCACACGAAACGGAGAGTCCCGATGGACGGGTATGAGAGTTTGAGCCACACAAAATGGGAGTGCAAATACCACGTGGTATTCATCCCGAAGTGTCGAAGAAAGAGTTTGTACGCGGAGCTACGCAAGCATCTTGGAGAGGTGTTCCGGCAGTTGGCGAGGCAAAGAGAGAGCCGGATAGAAGAAGGCCATCTGATGTCGGATCACGTCCACATGCTTTTGGCGATACCGCCGAAGTACGCGGTGTCGGAAGTGGTGGGATACATCAAGGGCAAGAGCGCGATTCATCTGGCGCGTACGTACGCAGAGCGGAAGCGGAATTTTCAGGGCCAGCACTTTTGGGCGAGAGGGTATTTCGTTTCGACGGTAGGTCGGGATGAAACGCAGATACGAGCCTACATTCAAAATCAGGAGCACGAGGACAAGCGCATGGATCGGTTGAATCTGTGGCGCTGAGTTGGCACCGACAGGTGCCAAAGAACGCGGGGCCGCGTTAGCGTCCCCGCACAAGCCGCTTTGAGCGGCTCACATCAATAAAGCCCCCGGCTTTGCCGGGGGATACTTACTGACTTTGCCCGTCATTCCCGCCAGAAGCGCGGGAATGACGAGCCAAAGCCATTCTTTGCCGAAACGCCAACCGAAAGTTGACGCGAACCGGATACTCAATTGCTCGCTTTGAAGCAGGAAACGTGAACACCCGCATCATCGACACTGGAAGTGCATGTGTATGTTCCGCCGCCACTGCCACTGATCGGAATACCCCAATCTGATAGCGCTTGCGCCCAGTGTTGAAAATCCGACGAATTACTTCCCGAGAACTGATAGTACGCTCGTCCCCCAGCGCCGCCCGTAACGGCATTCCGGTTGGTGGGTATGGTGTTGTTGTTGGAATCTCTGGCGGAATCCTGCACGACTTTGACGACGATTTTGCCGTTTGTTGTGGTGTCCTGCTTCAACGTGATGCGACTGCCGTCATTGAACGTGATTTCGGTTGTCACTGAGGGCACATGCGACGTGTCGAGAAGGTGAAATATCGACGCGAGATCGCCCAATAAGCTCCCGTAGTAATTGAATATTGCTCCATATGTCTGCGCGGCCCAATCGGTGAAATTATTCTGCTGCGGGCCGGGAAAGGCAACGTCCCATGCCGTGGTGTTCGGGTTAGGGTAACCATTGACATTGGTTACGTGACTGCCATTCGAGCTTACATGCCCCGCCAAGTCCATCTGGAAACCTTTCGACCAGCCCTGGGGCGACGCATAGTAATAGCTGATCAACTGTTGGCCCGCCGCAAGATCCGAGGGAGGCGGATCGAACTGCGTTGCGTCGCCGGATGCGACTTCGAATATCGTAAAACCCTGGAAGGTTCGGGCGGTCAGGTCGCCGATATAGATATCGCCCGTTCCGTAGGTTTTGGCTTTGGCAATTTTCTGTGCTCGCGTGCAGCCGTCGCACCAAATCAAAGGCGTTACTGCATGAGCTTCCATGGCGGCAGCACTCAGCAGTACTGCGATCACCGTTCCTTTCATCGACTTCATCATTGAAATCTCCTTGGTTTTTTTGCCCCTGTCGTCAAAGAACTTATCAAGAAAGGGGGGGGGGCTTGTCAATCGAAGTTCGCGAGAAACCACAACGGAAAGGCAACACCGTCATTCCCACTTTCACCGGAATGACGACGACTCTCGGCTTGCGTGAACGACCTCGATCGCGTCGCTCAACGTGCACGCCGCCAGGCGATGCCGAACGCGGTCGCGCTGACGACCAGCGCGATCCATGCCGACACCGGCACGTGTGCCCATAGCGCACCGCGCGTATCGAACGCATAGAGCAATGCCGCACTGACCAGCGACGCCGCGGCCAGCGGCAGCACGGCAAGCTGGCGGCGTTGCGCGCGCGCGAGGCGTTCGTTCTGTTCGAGCGCGGCGGCTTGCGCTTGCAGCGTCAGTTCGCCGGCGGCGGCGCGTTGCAGCGTGGAATGCACCAGTCCGGGCAGGTCGGGCACGGCGGCGATCCATTCGGGCAGGCGCTTGCGCACCTGGCGCAAGGCATGGCGCACACCGTAGCGCTTGCGCAGAATGTCGGCGAGCACGGGCCGCGCGACGGCCCAGATGTCGATCTGCGGATGCAGCAGGCGGCCGACGCCTTCGATGTTGAGCAAGGTTTTCTGCAGCAGGATCAATTGCGGTTGCACGGTGAGCTGATAGCGGCGCGCGACCGAAAAAAGTTTGGCGACGACTTCGCCGAGCGAAATCTCACTGAGTGGGCGCGTGAAGTACGGCTCGCAAACGGTACGCACGGCGGCTTCGAGTTCGTCGATGCGCGCGCTCTGCGGAATCCAGCCGGCAGCGACGTGCAGTTCGGCGATGCGGCGGTAGTCGCGGTCGAACAACGCCATGAAATTCTCGGCGAGCCAGAACTGGTCGCGATCGGGCAGCGAGCCGACGATACCGAAATCGAGCGCGATGAAGCGCGGATTCTCGCGGCGCGCGGGATCGACCCAGATGTTGCCCGGATGCGCATCGGCGTGGAAGAAGTTGTCGCGGAACACCTGCGTGTAGAACAGGCGCACGCCCTTCTCGGCAAGCGCGACGCGGTCGATGCCGGCTGCGTCGAGCGCTTTGAGATCATCGACGGCGATGCCGTGCACGCGTTCGAGCGTGAGCACCGACTCCTTGGTCTGGTCCCAGTATACTTTTGGAATGTAGACGTCGTCGCCCGCGGCGAAATTGCGCTTGAGCAAGGAGGCGTTCGCCGCTTCGCGCTGCAGGTCGAGTTCGTTTTCGAGCGTGGTTTCGATCTCGGCGACGATGTCGCGCGGGCGAATCTTGTCCGCGGCCGGATGCCAGCGCTGGGCGAGTTCGCCGAGCGCGCGCAGCAGCGCGACGTCGGCGCGGATGCGTGCGTGGATGCCGGGGCGCAGCACCTTGACGACGACTTCCTCGCCCGTGAGCAGACGCGCGGCATGCACCTGCGCGATCGAGGCCGAGGCGAGCGGCGTGGGGTCGAAGTTCGCATACGCGGACGAAATGGGCGTACCGAGCGCGGCCTCGACCGCGGCCCGCGCCTGTTCGCCGGGAAACGGCGGCACGCGATCCTGCAGCTGCGCGAGCTCGTCGGCCACGTCGGCGGGCAGCAGGTCGCGGCGCGTGGAGAGGATCTGGCCGAACTTGACGAAGATCGGGCCGGCATCGATCAGCGCCGCGCGCAGGCGCGCACCGCGCGGCAGGTTCGCGATGTCGGCCGACGGTTTCGGCAGCACGGCGCGCAGCAGGCGCAGCGCACGCGGCGGCTCGAATCCGTCGACGACCTCGTCGAGCCGATAGCGCGCGATCGTCGCGACGATGCCGGCCAGGCGCGGCAGTTGTCCGAGCGTCGTCATGCCGCATCCCTGCCGCGGCGCGCGGCGAGATGCTTCACGCGCGCTTCGAGCCGCTCGGCGCGCTCGCGCAGCGCGTCGACGTCGTCGAGGAACGACTCCATCTCGGCCGGCGCGACGAGGTCGCGGCTTTCCTCGCGCAGGAACTCCGCGGTGTTCTGCGCGGCGGCGTGCGCGGAATCGCGCGCATATGCGAAGGCGTGCTGCAGTGCATGCGCGAGCGGCACGCCGACGATGTCGCCGAAGGTTTTCGCGAATGCTTCCTCAATGTCGGGGCCATAACCGCGCAGCATTTTTTCCATGCGCCGGGCGAGATCGGCATCGCCGGAAATCTCGACCTTGCCGGGCGCGGCCGCGTCGTCGTCGCCGCGGCGCAGGGCGAAGGCGAGCAGGCTCGCGGGCGCCGCGCGCAGATCGAGGTCGCCGCTTTTTTCCCAGTGCGGGCCGACCCGGAGCTTGCCGTCCGCGACCGAGATCGCGAGCGCGAGCCGCGTGCCGCGCAGATCGACGCCGATGCGCTTGCCTTCGAGCGCGGACAGGCGCGCCTGCGTTTCCGTGTCGAGCGCGAGCACGCGATTGAGCACGATCTCGAGCGTGCCGCCGAGGCGTTGCAGGATCGGATTGGGCTGGCGCGGATCGGGCATCACGGAACGAGGCAAGGCTGGAACGGAATTGTAGCCCGGAGCAGCGGCGTTGCGGCCAGCTCGATGACGAGCGCAGGCGAAGGGATGACCGGTCGCGCGAACGAGGCCTGCGGCGGCCCGCAGCGCGACAGTCATCGTCGATCGCATCGAACCGGTCAACGCGGCGGATTAACGCGCGTTTCAGCCAGCGGGGAAGATGATCGTGATCGCCTGGAACAGGAGGGAGGGCGGAACCCATGCGCCACCGCTTGCTGAATTCGCTGGCCGGAATCGCGGCCGCGCTCGCCTGCGCAAACGCCGCACAAGCGACGCAAACCTACAGCGGCCAGACCGCCTCGGGCGCGTACTACCGGATCCAGGTGCCCGACGGCTGGAAGGCCGGCGATACGCTCGTGCTGTTCCAGCACGGCCTGTCGTTCGATCCTCCCGCGCCGAATCCGAGCCTCGGTCCGCTCGCCGATCTGCAGTTGCAGGAAGGCTACGCGGTCGCCGCATCGAGCTACAGCCAGCGCGCATGGGCGCTGTTCAACGCGCCCGACGACAACGCGCAACTGCTCGATGCGTTCAAACAGCAGGTCGGCGCGCCCGGCGCGATCATCCCGTGGGGCGGCTCGCTCGGCGGCCTGATCTCTCTCAAGCTCGCCGAGGATGCGCGCTTCGCGCCGGTGCCCGGCGTGCTCTCGCTGTGTCCGCCCGCAGCCGGTTCGCGCACCTGGGACTTCGGCATCGACGCGCGCCTCGCCTACGACGTCGTGTGCAAGGACGTCAACAGCGCAGGACAACTGCCGAAAGGCAAGGCGCCGCTGACCTGGGCCTACGACCTCGACGACATTCCGGACAACCTCGACGATCTGGAAAACGAGGCGCGGCTCGCGCAGACCTTGCTGCCGGTGAACGTCTGCACCGGCGTCAACCTGCCATCCGCATTGCGCAACGATGCGATGGTGCGTCGGCTCGACCAGATGGAGGATTTCGGCCACATCACGACCGACAAATTCTTCCTGACCGACATGGCCTATGCGACCTACGGCCTGTCCGACCTCGTGCGCGCGCCGGACAAGCTCGGCGGCATCAATCCGTTTACCACGACCGGCGTCGTCTATTCCGATCCGGCGATCGAAGCCGGCATCGCGCGCATCGATGCCGATCCGTTCGCGCAGTTGTACCTGCGCTGGGCCTCGGACTTCCGCGGCCGCATCGATGCGGCGACGAAGGTGATCTCCATGCACACGAGCCGCGACGAACTCGTGATTCCCGCGCACGAGTCGGTGCTGCGCGCGACCCTGCCGGCGGCGCAGCTGACCAGCGCGCTCGTCGACGAAGCCAGCCCGACGCATTGCGGCTTCAACACCGCCGAAGGCGTGGCCGCGTGGGAGGCGCTGCGCGGGTGGATCGCTGGCGCGAAGCAGCCGGGCGTCGCCGACCTGCAGACGGGTTGCCAGAGCGCCGTCGCCGGCGGCGTCAAAGGTCCGTGCCGCTTCGATGCGAGCCTGGAGCCGCCGAGCTTCGACAGCCAGGTCGCGCCGCGCCCCACGTCGACCGCGCCGAACGTCGATGCCAGCTACAGCGGCCTGTGGTACGACCCGGCGCGCAGCGGCGAGGGCATCGAACTGGAAATCCTCTCGGACAGCACGGCGCTGGTATACTTTTTCACCTATCCGCCGGCCGGCAACGCCGGCAAGCAGACCTGGCTGGTCGGCATGGGCGACATCGTCGGCAACGGCATCGAATTCGCCGACGCGCTGCTGCCCACGCGCGACGCGCAGGGCAGGGTCGTCTCGCAGCACTGGGGCCGCATCGCGCTGACCTTCGACGCCTGCGGCAGCGGCGGCATGCGCTGGGACGGCCCGAGCGGCTGGGGTTCGATGGAGGTGCCGCTGATCAAGCTCTCGCAGCTCGACGGCCTCGACTGCGGCTCGGCCGCCGCCGCCGCGCAGGCCAGCGGCGCCTGGTACGACCCGGCGACGAGCGGCAACGGCTTCCTCGTCGAACAATCGGACGCGAGCCATCTGCAGGTGCTGTACTTCCAGCAGAACACCGACGGCACGCAGTCGTGGATGATCGGAACGGCCACCGCCGACGGCAACGGCGGCTACTCGACGCAGCTGATCGAACCGAGCGGCACGCAATTCGGCAGCGCGTTCGACAAGACCAAGATCGACAAGTCGACGGCCTATCCGCTGAGCATGCGCCTCGCCTGCAGCAGCGGCACCGCCTCGATCACGCTCGCGCCGGGCAATGTGCTCTCGTTCGCTTTGCGTCGCCTGACCACGCCGGCGGGTATCGCGGCCTGCACTCCCTGATTCGCCGCTAGATCGCGCCGGTCAACACGGCCACGCCCGCGATCGCCGTAGCGGCGCCGCCGGCACGGCCGAGCCGCGGCGCATGGCGCTGCGCGAGCGTGCCGAAGACGATGCCCGCGCCATGCAGCAGCGCGGTCGCGGCGAGAAAGCCGATCGCGTAGCGCAGCGGATCGGCGGTGTCGGGCAGCTCGCCGCCGTGCGCGGCGCCGTGGAACCAGGCGAACGCGCCGACGAGCGCGATCGCCGCCGCCAGCGGCAGGCGCTGCGCGCACAGCACGAGCAGCCCGAGCGCGAGCAGCGAGGCGGCGATGCCCGATTCGATCGTGGTGGAAGCGAAACCGGCGTGCCCGCTTATCGCGGCCGCCGCGCCGAGCGCCATCACCGACACGAACGCGGGCGGCACGGCCCATAGCGCGCGCCCGCCGAGCTGCGCAGCCCAGACGCCGACCGCGAACATCGCGAGCAGATGATCCGCGCCCAACAGCGGATGCGCGAATCCCGCGAGCAGGCCGCCGTGCGCGGCATGGCCCGGATGGGCGAACGCCGGCACGCTGACCGCGGCCAATGCGAGCGCGGCAAGAAGCGCGGCCAAGCGCGGCCGCTTCTTGATCTTCGCCGTCGACGACGGCGGCATGGAGGGCTTACTTTTTCTCATCGTGCAGCTCCGGCAGGGGGCGGGAAGGCAGGCCGCCGGTCTCGACGATGAAGCGCGCGACCGCGCCGAGACCGTGATTGACCTTGAGGTTGGTGAACACGAACGGCCGCGCCCCGCGCATCTTGCGCGCGTCGCGGTCCATCACGTCGAGCGAGGCGCCGACGAGCGGCGCCAGATCGATCTTGTTGATCACGAGCAGATCCGAGCGCGTGATGCCCGGCCCGCCCTTGCGCGGGATCTTGTCGCCCGCGGAAACGTCGATCACGTAGATCGTCAAGTCGGCCAGTTCCGGCGAGAACGTCGCCGCGAGGTTGTCGCCGCCCGATTCGATGAAGACGATTTCTAGGCCGGGGAATTTCCTGTTCATCTCGGCCACCGCGGCGAGGTTGACGCTCGCGTCCTCGCGGATCGCCGTGTGCGGGCAGCCGCCGGTCTCCACGCCCGCGATGCGCTCGGGCGCGAGCGCGCCGGCACGCGTGAGGAATTCGGCGTCCTCCTTCGTGTAGATGTCGTTGGTGATCGCGGCGACGTTGTATACATTGCGCAAAAGTTTGCACAGCCTCTCGGTCAACGCAGTCTTGCCGGAGCCGACCGGACCACCGATGCCGACGCGGAGCGGGCCATTCGCTGATTGGAAAGTCATGCGCAAGATTCCCGTGACGACGTGTGCCGGATCATTCGCCGGTGTGGTGCGAAGCTTCCGCCATGAAGTGAAATTATCATTCGATCGAACATTGCGAATCCGAAAACAAAGAAGACATGACGACGCCATTTGACGGCGCGTCCGCCGCAAAAATAAAATTCCCGTTAGCGAGAAGAGACAAGGGGCCGAAAATCCATTTTGTTTCCCCAATTCCGATGAATTGCAGATATAGCATGGACCCAGATCGATTGCGCGGGGGAGGAACGCGATCCGATTCCGATATCGGCAATTTCGCAGGAAACGCTTATGCACCCCCAATCCGACAATTCGTCAAGCAATATCGTCCGGCAGGTTTTCCTCCACCGCTTCAACGGGTGGACCGTGGCCGCGAGAGTTCTCGCGCTGCTGCTGATTTGGCTTTCCGCAAGCGTGCCCGCCGCGCACGCCGCGGTCAATCCGAACCAAGCGGGCCTGACCGGCACGTGGTACAACCCCGAGACCAGCGGCCAGGGCTTCGTCTTCGACGTGATGCCCGACTACGTGGCGACCGGGCAAGGCACGTTCTTCGCCGCCTGGTACACGTTCGACACGACGGCCGGCGGCACCGACTCGGAGCGCTGGTACACATTGCAGGGCTCGGTGTACCAGGACGCGTCCTCGACCAGCCTGGCCATACTCCAGGGCCTCGGCGGAAGCTTCGTCACGAAGGGGATCACGAGCGCGACGACGGTCGGTTCGGCAACGCTGACGTTTTCGTCGTGCACGAGCGGCTCGCTCGTCTACACGTTCGACGACGGCCGCACCGGCACGATCCCGTTGACCCGGCTCACGGCCAATGTGACCTGCACGACCGACGACAGCACGGCCACGAACAGCAGTTTCGGCCTGTCCGGAAGTTTCTACACGCCGGCGACTTCAGGTCAGGGGCTGCTCATCGACGTCAACCCGAATTCGGCGCAGGCGTTCTTCGGCTGGTTCACGTTCGCGCCAGACGCTTCGTCGAGCCTCGGTGCGGCGGGACAACGCTGGTTCACCGGCCAGGGCGCTTACACCAGCGGCGCAAGTTCGATCAGCGTCGATCTCTACGAAGTCACGGGCGGCGTCTTCGACGCTTCCGACGCGGTAACGAGCAACACGGTTGGCACCGCGACGCTGACGTATACGAGTTGCAGTGCATTGACGCTGGCCTACGATTTCACCGGCGGTTCGGCGAGCGGGCAGAGCGGCAGCATCGCATTGACTCGCCTCGGCGCGGCGCCGCCAGGCTGCTCGCTCGATTCGAGCGGTTCGACCAGTTCCGAGTCCGCCGTGGTCACCGCGGCGAACGCCTTCCTCGCCACCTTGTCCACCAGCCAGCAGTCGACCGCGCAATTGACCTATTCGTCGGCGAATGCCACCAAGTGGACCAACCTGCCGGTTTCATCGCGCAACGGCGTCGAACTGGGCAGCCTGAGTACGACCCAGCTCGCCGCAGCCTATGCCGTGGTCGATGCCGCAATCAGCACCACCGGCCAGACGCTGATGGAGGAAATCCGCGAGGGTGATCAGGTGATCCATCTGACCAATACCGGCATGGCCTGGGGCTACGATCTGTACTACCTCGCCTTCATCGGCACACCGTCGACGACCTCGCCGTGGATGCTGCAGATCAGCGGCCACCACCTCGCCTACAACATCACCTACAACGGCAACTACGTCAGCGCCACGCCGATGTTCGACGGCGTCGAGCCGCCGAACTGGACCGATTCGTCGGGCACCGCGCACGCGCCGCTTGAAGCGCAACGCGCCGTGGTGCAGACCTTGGCCAGCGCCATCCAGGCCGACAGCAACGTCGCCAGTGCTGCCAAGCTCAGCAGTACCTTCTCCGACGTCGTGATGGGCGCCACTTCCAACGGCGATACCAACTATCCATTCACCTATCCGAGCGGCACGAGCGGCCGTGGCGTCCTCTATTCGTCGCTGAGCAGCACCGAGCAGGCCGAGGTCAAGGCAGTCATCGAAGCCTGGGTCAACACCCAGGCCGGCGACATCGCCACGAGTCTCCTTGCCGACTACGAATCCGATACGGCGCTGGCCTCGACCTACGTCGGCTATGGCGTCGGCGAGAGCGGCACCGCGGATTTCAGTTCCGATCCGTCCGGCCTCACCAGCCAGCATTCGTACCTGCGCATCGACGGCCCGCGCGTGTGGATCGAGTTTGTTGTGCAGCAGGGCGTGGCGTACACGAGCAACGTGCACTACCACACCGTCTGGCGCGACAAGACGGCCGATTACGGCGCCGAGTTCTGAGCACGTCATGGTCTCGCGCACGCTTTGCGTTCTGTTCGTACTCTTCGCACTGTGCCTGGTGCGGAACGCGTCGGCACACGCTTCGCCCAGTTCGGAGGTGATGCTGGATTTTCAGGCGGACGCCGTCGCCGCCGATCTGCGCCTGCCGCTGATCGAACTGGAACTCGGCTTCGGCAAACCGCTGCATCCCGCACCTGACGCGCTCGTCGCCCGTTACCGGCACGAGTTGTCCGACTATGTCGCGCAGCACACGCGGCCCGTCGCGCCGGACGGCCGCGCCTGGAGCGTCGAAGTGCAGGACGACATGGCCGTCGATCTCGACCAGCAGCCGCTCGATCTCGTCGTGCACGCGCGCATGCGGCCGCCGCCGGGCGCGCCGCTGCGGCGCTTCGACCTGAACTACGATGTGATCACGCACGAAGTGGCCAGCCATTACGCGATGGTGTCGGTGCGCAGCGATTTCGCCAATGGCGTGTTCGCCAGCCATCCGCAACTGCTGGGCATCATCCATTACCTCGACAAGTCGGTGCTGATCGATCGCAGCACCGGCAGCATGTGGCGCGGCTTCGGCGGCGTGTTCGCGCTCGGCATGGAGCACATCGCCGAAGGTACCGATCATCTGCTGTTCCTGTTCACGCTGCTGCTGCCTGCGCCGTTGTTCGCCGCGCGGCGCCGCTGGGCCGGCTACGCGGGCGCGCGGCACGGGCTCGTCGCTCTGGTCAAGATCGTCAGCGCGTTCACGATCGGCCATTCGCTGACCTTGTTCCTCGGCGCGATGGGCTGGGTGCATCTGCCGAGCCGTCTCATCGAAACGGTGATCGCGCTGTCGATCTTCGTTTCGGCGATCCATGCGCTGCGCCCGCTGTTCCCGGGACGCGAGGCGTTCGTCGCTGCCGGCTTCGGCCTCGTGCACGGCCTCGCATTCGCGTCCACGCTGAGCGAACTGGGGCTGAGCGGCACGACGCTGGCCACGGCACTGCTCGGTTTCAACCTCGGCATCGAAACGATGCAGTTGCTCGTGGTCGCGGCGGCGCTGCCGTGGCTGCTGCTGATCGCGCGCACGCCGGCCTATCGGTTCGTGCGCAGCGCAGGCGCCATCGTCGCCGGCATCGCCGCACTGGCCTGGATTGGACAGCGCGCGTTCGACTGGCCGAACCCGTTCGATGCGTGGATCGCCACGACCGCATCGCATCCGCTGTGGCTGCTGTGCGCGCTGGCGACGCTCGCGCTCGGTTCGTGGGGCTGGCAACGGCTCGGCGAGCGCGCCGTTCAACGATACGCCTAACTGCGAAACAGCCGCGTGTACTGGGTTTCGTGGCGGATCGAACACAGCTCGAGCAGCGGCGCGGCGGTGCCGAGTTCGTCGAGCGACGTTTCCAGAGCATCGGCCACGATGACGGCGATGCGCGGCGCGAGCCGCGCGGTGGCAATCTGGCCGTCGGTCTGGCCGAGCGGAATCAGGCGCACGCCGGCGGAGACGAGATTGGCCGCGGTCGCGTGCAGCCACGCCGACAGCGCCGCTGCGAGCGGCACGCCGTGCGCGGCGCAGGCGAGGGCCATCGCGATGCTGTGCGCGACGGGAAGGTCGCCGCGGCGTTCGGCGAATGCATCGAGCTGTGGGTGCGGCCATGCTTTGCGTGTGACAGCTAGAAACGCTGCGCCCTGCTGGTGGCTTTCGAGCGCGGTCTCGGCGCTGCCGCGGAAGGCGGCGGCGAGGTCGGCGATTTCGTCGAACGCAGCGGCATCGTGCGCCTGCTCGTATGCGCGCGCGAACAGCACCGCGTCGATCCAGCCGCCGCCGCGCGCGAGCACGGCGTCGACATAGTCGACCAGGGTATCGGCGTCGCGCACGCTGCCCTCCTCGACCGCCCATTCGAGGCCATGGCTGTAGCTGAAGGCGCCGGTGGGATAGCTTGGCGAGGTCCAGACGAGCAGATGCTGGAGACTCCCTCTCCCCCAAACGGTTTCATCGTTTGGGGGAGAGGGCTGGGGTGAGGGGGGCTTTTGATCTTGCGCCGTGTTTCGCGCAGAAGAGCCCCCCTCACCCAACCCTCTCCCCCGCGCAGGCGCAGGGGAGAGGGCTTTGTACTGGGCGCGCTCAATGGTCATGCGCGTGCTCCGCCGTGAACACGAACGGATGCGCGGCGGTTTGGTGATCGTCGTGCGCATGCGCGTAGGCACCGCGCTCGGGCGTGAACGGCGCGACGATCTTTTCGACGTGCGCGCCGAGGCCGCGCAGCATCTCGACGATGACCGCGTCGTCGCGGATCAGGATGCGTTCGGCCGAAAGCTGCGCGGGCAGATGGCGGTTGCCGATATGCCATGCGAGCTTGATCAGCGCATCGGTGTTGTTCGCGGTGACGGCGACGAGCGCTTCGGGCACCGCGCGCACGAGCACGATGCGGCCGTCGTCGAGCTTGAGACCATCGCCATCGTGCAGCAGCGTGGTTTGCGCGAGATCCAGCACGAATTCCAATTCATTATCGGCACGATAACGATAGCGGCGGCGATGGCGCCCCTCGTAGTCGAGCGTGATGCGGTCGGCCGCGTTCGCGGTATCCCATGAACCGGCCGGAAGAATGTCGCGTGCAAACGAATCGGTCATCGGATTCCAGGCAAGATCGTGCTCAGAACAGAAAATAACGTTGCGCCATCGGCAACACCTTTGCCGGCTCGCAAGTCAGGAGTTCGCCGTCGGCGCGCACTTCGTAGGTTTCGGGATCGACCTCGATGTGCGGCATCGCGTCGTTGAGCATCATGCTGCGCTTGCCGATGCCGCCGCGCGTGTTCTTCACCGCGGCGAGCGGGCGCGTGAGGCCGAGCTTTTTCGCCTGATCGCTCGCGGCGAATGCCCCGCTGACGAACAGCAGCGAGGATTCGATGCGCGCGCGGCCGAACGCACCGAACATCGGCCGGTAGTGCACGGGCTGCGGCGTCGGGATGCTCGCGTTCGGATCGCCCATCGGCGCGGCGGCGATCGTGCCCGCCTTCAACACGTAGTCGGGCTTGACGCCGAAGAACGCGGGCGACCAGATCACGAGGTCGGCGAGCTTGCCGGCCTCGACCGAGCCGACGTGCTCGGCGATGCCGTGCGCGATCGCGGGATTGATCGTGTACTTGGCGATGTAGCGGCGCGCCCGGAAGTTGTCGCTGCGCGCGTCGTCGCCGCCGAGCGCGCCGCGCTGGCGCTTCATCTTGTCCGCGGTCTGCCAGCAGCGAATGATCGTTTCGCCGACGCGGCCCATCGCCTGCGAATCCGAACTCATCATCGAGAACGCGCCGAGGTCGTGCAGGATGTCCTCGGCAGCGATCGTCTCTTTGCGGATGCGGCTCTCGGCGAAGGCCACGTCCTCGGCGATCTTCGGATCGAGGTGGTGGCAGACCATGAGCATGTCGAGATGCTCGTCGAGCGTGTTGACCGTGTACGGCCGCGTCGGGTTTGTGCTCGACGGCAGCACGTTCGGCAAGCCGGCGACCTTGATGATGTCGGGCGCGTGGCCGCCGCCCGCGCCCTCGGTGTGGAACGCGTGGATCGTGCGGCCCTTGAACGCGGCGATCGTCGATTCGACGAAGCCCGATTCGTTGAGCGTGTCGGTGTGCAGCGTCGCCTGCACGTCGAGCGCGTCGCAGACGGACAGGCAGCAGTCGATCGCCGCGGGCGTGGTGCCCCAGTCCTCGTGCAGCTTCAAGCCGCAGGCGCCGGCCAGCACCATTTCCTCCAGCGCTTTCGGCTCGCTCGCATTGCCCTTGCCGAAAAAGCCGAGGTTCATCGGGAAACTTTCCGCGGCCTGCAGCATGCGCGCGAGATGCCACGGCCCCGGCGTACAGGTCGTCGCGAGCGTGCCGTGCGTGGGGCCGGTGCCGCCGCCGAGCATCGTCGTCACGCCCGCGTACAGCGCTTCGTCGATTTGTTGAGGGCAGATAAAGTGGATGTGCGCGTCGATGCCGCCCGCGGTGACGATCTTGCCTTCGCCCGCGATGATCTCGGTGCCGGGACCGATGACGATGTCGACGCCCGGCTGCACGTCGGGATTGCCGGCCTTGCCGATCTTCGCGATGCGGCCGTCGCGCAGGCCGATGTCGGCCTTGACGATTCCGCCGTGATCGAGGATCACCGCGTTGGTGACGACCGTGTCCATCGCGCCGTCCGCGCGCGCGGCCTGCGACTGGCCCATGCCGTCGCGGATCACCTTGCCGCCGCCGAACTTCACTTCCTCGCCGTAGACGGTGAAGTCCTTTTCGATGCGGATGAAAAGCTCCGTGTCGGCGAGGCGGATGCGGTCGCCCGTGGTCGGGCCGTACATGCCGGCATAGGCGCGGCGCGAGATCGTCATGCTCATGGCGTTTTGCCCCGCGCATCGAGCGCGCCCATGACTTCGCCGCGAAAGCCGACGGCCACGCGCGAGCCCGCATAGGGCACCAGCCTCACCTCGCGGCTCTGCCCCGGCTCGAAGCGGATCGCGGTGCCGGCGGGAATGTCGAGGCGCATTCCGCGCGCCCGGGCGCGATCGAATTGCAGAGCCGGATTGGTCTCGAAGAAGTGGTAGTGGCTGCCGACCTGGATCGGCCGGTCGCCGCTGTTGGCCACGGTCAACGCGATCGCTTCACGACCCGCGTTGAGTTCGATGTCGCCTTCGAGAGTGAGGATTTCGCCGGGGATCATTTTCTTCCTCCGTCATTCCAGCGAAAGCTGGAATGACCAGCACAATTCAACGTATCGGCTCATGCACCGTCACCAGTTTCGTGCCGTCGGGAAACGTCGCCTCGACCTGGATCTCGTGGATCATCTCGGCGACGCCGTCCATCACCTGCGCGCGGTTGAGCACCTTGGCGCCGGCCTGCATCAGTTCGGCCACGCTGCGCCCGTCGCGCGCGCCTTCGACGACAGCGTCGGTGATCAGCGCGACCGCCTCGGGATGATTCAACTTCACGCCGCGTTCGAGCCGCCGGCGCGCAACGATGGCGGCCATGGCGACCAGGAGCTTGTCTTTTTCGCGTGGCGTCAGGTTCATGGAAGGAGTTCAGCAATACCAGACTTGCGGAAGGCGGGGAGGGAATCCCATCGCGAGCGAGCGCACCGTTTCTGCGGCATGGATCACCGTGCGGCGCAAATGCGCGGCGTCGGCGGCGAGCAGGCGCACGATCAGCAGGCATTCGCGCGTCGTCGCGTGCGCGATCGCATCCGCTTCGTTCGCGGTCAGTCGGGCGCGAACCGGTTCGAGCAAGGCCGGCGCATCATCGGCCGCGTAGATCAGCGTGGCGCAGGCCGTCGCGTCGCCGAAGCCGAACGGCGCCGCGCGCACGGCGGCGATATCGCCGTCTAGATGCAGGCCGTCGAGATGCAGCGCGTCGGCGAAGATCAGGCGCCCGCCGCGCCGGATGCGCCAGGCGTCGTGGACGAAGCCGTGCGCGTAACGCTCGCCCATCGCCGCGCGGCCGAACACGAGGCTTTCGAGCGCGAGCAGGCGCGCTCCCGGCGCGAGGTCGGCGTCGAAGCGGCGGCGCAGGCGCGCACCGTCGAACAGGATCGTCTCCTGGGCGAGATATTCGGCATAGCCGCCCGCGCCGACCGCGACCTGCGCGTCGATGCGCGCGGGCTCGGCATCCACCAACGCGCGGTAGATCTTTTCCGCGGCCTGCGTGGTCAGCGTCGCGCGGGCCTGCGCGCCGACGGCGAATTCCGCTTGCAGGCGGTCGCCGCCGGTCAGGCCACCGCTCGTGGTCAGCAGCACGGCCTGGACGGGTTCGCCGGCATCGACATCGGGAAACAGCGCGCGGCACGGCGCGCGCTGGTAGAGATCGGCGAGGCGCGTTCTGCCGCCGCCGGCGGAAAACTCGATCCGCGCCCTGCCGTCCACGCGCTGGTGCGCGGCGACGGGGACGAGCGCGGGCTCGGACAGCGGCATCGCAATGCGATTCCTCGTGTGCGAGCGGGATGCGCTCGCTGCACTGCATCATTGCGGGAACGAGCGGCGCCGTCAATCACCTCCACCGACGCCGGCAGGACGCTTCAGTGCTCCTTGGCCGGAAACGTCTGAACGCCGTCCTGCGTTTCGGCCGGCTGGGAAACGACGCCGCGCTGGCGCAACCGGGTTTTGCCGCAGACGTACGCCTGGAAGCGCTGCGAGCCGTCTTTCGCCTCGGTGCGTGGAACGATGGTGTCGGCGGGCAGGTCGGCCGCCTCGTTGCGCGCCATCGTTTCGAGTTCGTCGGCGATCTTGTACTCGTTGCGGTGATACGGGCCGATCTTGTCGGCCACGGTGACCGCGACCGTGCCGGCATCGCGGCAGCCGGCGACGTTGCCGTCGTAGGCGACGCGCACGGCGTTGCCGCCGACGGTCGGCTCGACCCAGGTGCAGGCCGCCTGGAGCAAACCGAGGGAAAGTATAGAAATGGAAAACGCAGCGTTTTTCATGATGCTCCGAGATGTCGGCCCATTTGAGCCCGTTCGCCCTGAGCGTAGCGCCGAAGGCGCGAAGTCGAAGGGTACACGACGTTTCGATTCCGCTCGCTGCGCGAGCCACGCTCAACGCAAACGGTCAGGCTGGTCCATTGCTGAAAAAGATGGCCGGCATGAGCCGGCCACCGTTCGCAAATATGACGATGACGCGCCTTACTTTACTACGTTGCCATCGGCGTCGATCACCCTGGTTCCGCCGATCTTGAGGTCGCGCACCGGCTTTTCGATCTTCGCCAGGTCGCCGACGATGACCCAGGTCAGCGAGTCGGGCACGAACAGCGTCTTCGCCGCGGCGTCGACCTGGCCTTGCGTCTGCGCCTCGATCTTATGCTTCAGCGTCGGCACGTAGTCGTCCGGGCGGCCGTAGAGCTGGTTCGAGGCGAGCGCGCCGAGCACGGCGCCGGTGGTCTCGTAGCTGCCCGGCAAGGCACGCACGCGCTGCGCCTTGATCTTGGCGATCTCGGCATCGGTCGGCGGGTTGGCACCGGCGATGCTGTGCAGTTCCTTGAGCACCTCAGTGACGGACTCGGCGATCTTGTCGGTCTGCACGGGCGCCTGCACGATCAGCGGGCGCTGGCCGAGCGCATCCTGCAACGAGGAGCGCGCGCCGTAGGACCAGCGCTTGTCCTCGCGCAGGTTCATGTTGAGGCGCGAGGTGAACATGCCGCCGAACACGGAGTTCGCGGTCTGCTCCGGCAGATAGTCGGGCGAGGTGGTCGGATCGGCGAGGCTGCCGGCGAAGATCAGCGACTGCGGCGAATCCTTGCGGTCGATCAGGAACACGCGCGGCTTCGACTGCGCATCGACGTGGGCGATGTTCTTCGCCGGCAACGGCGTCGCCGGCGCGGCCCAGTCGCCGAACGCCTTGTCGAGCAGCGGCACGATGGTCGCGAGCGTGGTATCGCCGGCGACGAGTATCTTCACGTTGTCCGGGCGATACCAGGCCTGGTGAAACGCGGCGAGATCGCCGGCCTTCAGCGACTTGATCGCGCTTTCCGTGCCCGAGCCGGTGAACGGAATGCCGTAGGCGTGGTTCGCGCCATACAGCAGCGGCGGCAGCGTGCGCAGCGCCATGCCCTGCGGCTCGGTCTTTTCCTGCTCGATGCCGGCGAGCCATTGCGCGCGGATGCGCTCGATGTCGGCGTCGCGAAACGCGGGATTGCGCACGACGTCGGCGAACAGGCCGATCGACGGCGCGAGGCTCGCATTGAGCGCGTTGAGGCTGACGTTCGAGGTGTCGAGGCCGGTGCCGGAATGGATGATTGCGCCGAGGCTGTCGCGGCGAATCGCGATCTGCACCGAGTCCAGCGACTTCGTACCCTCGTCGAGCATCGCGCTGACGAAGCTCGCCGTGCCGAGCTTGTGGCCGTGGTCGGCCGCGTAGCCGGCGTTGAACTGCATCTGGATCTGGGTGACCGGGATCGTGTGGCGCTCGGCGAGCACGACTTCGATGCCGTTCTTGAGCTTGCCGCGCTGCACGGCCGGGAAGCTCAGCTCGGGGAACTGGCTGACGTCGGGCACGCCTTTCGCGCGATCCACGTCGCTTTTCGCGGTCGTGTAGTTCTTCGCCGGCGGCGTCACCGAGGCCGGCTTGCCGTCGCGCGCGGGCAGGCCCTTCACCGCCTTGTCCTCGGCGGCAAGGTCGGCGCCCGGCTTGGCCGGCACCACGGTCAGCGTGTAGTCGCCCTTGGCGATCCATTTGCGCGCGGCCTCGAGCACCGAAGCCGGCGTGGCCGCCGCGGCGCGCTCGAGATCGGTCTTGTACGCGGCCGGATCGCCGAGATAGACCTGGCTCTGCGCGAGGATCACCGCCTTGCCGCGGAAGCCGCCCACTTCTTCGAGGCCGCGGATGAAGCCGGCGCGCACCGAGGTCTGCGCGCGCGCGAGTTCGTCGGCGCTCGGGCCGTCCTTGAGGAACTTCGCCCACTCGTCGGCGATCGCCGCCTCGACCTTGGCCGGATCGACGCCCTTCTTCACGTCCGCGGTCAGCACGAACTGGCTGGCCAGTGCGAAGGTCTGCAGGTCGACGGAAACGTCATCGACGAGCTTGTCCCGATAAACCAGGCGCTGGTACAGGCGTGAGGTCTTGCCGCCGCCGAGCACCCAGGCAGCGAGATCGAGCAGCGGATTGTCGGGCGCGCCGAGCTGCGGCACGTTCCATTCGCGATAGAGGCGCACCTGCGCGACGTGGTCGGATTGCGTATCGCGCGTGGACGTGTCGCGCTGCGCGACCCACGGTTGCTGGCGCGGCACCGGCGGGCCGGCAGGAATGTCGCCGAAATACTTCTGCACCTTTTCCTTCGCCACGGCCGGCGTGATGTCGCCGGCGAGCACGACCGTGGTGTTGGCCGCGCCGTAATAGTCGCGGAACCATTGCTTGACGTCGTCGAGCGACGCGGCGTCGAGGTCGGCCATCGAGCCGATCGTGTCGTGCTGGTACGGATGGTTGGCCGGAAACGCGTTCGAAAGAATGTTCTGGTCGGTGCGTCCGTACGGACGGTTCTCGCCCTGGCGCTTTTCGTTCTGGACGACGCCGCGCTGGGTGTCGAGTTCGGGCTTGCCGATCGCCGAGAGCAGATGGCCCATGCGGTCGGACTCCATCCACAGCGCCATGTCGAGCGCCGTCGTCGGCACGGTCTCGAAATAATTGGTGCGGTCGAACCAAGTCGTGCCGTTCATGCCGGTCGCGCCGGCTTTCTCGAACGGGCCGAAATAGGTGCCCTTGTGGTTTTCCGAACCGGAGAACATCAGGTGTTCGAACAGATGCGCGAAGCCGGTCTTGCCGGCCGGCTCGTCGGCCGAGCCGACGTGGTACCAGATCGACACGGCGACGACGGGCGCCTTGTGGTCTTCATGCACGACCACGGTGAGACCGTTGTCGAGTTGGAACTTGGTGAACGGGATGTCGATCATGGGAGCTGCCGTCTGCGTGGTGTTCGCGGGTTTCGCGTCGTGCGTCGTGGCGGCGGTGACGCAACCGGTCGCGACGATCGCCAGCGCCAACGCGGTCGATTTGAACAAGCCGGTCCGGAACAAGCGGATCGGGGCGTGGGTAGAGCGCGACGTTGCGGGGGCCATCATTTCCTCCAGCGGGCGAAAAGCGAGCGAGCCTAACCGAGGGCGAGCGACCGGAGCAACGGCCGAAAGTCAGGGCCAGCAGCCCTGCCGTGCTGCGCGTCTTCCGCGCACGAATCGCATAATTCGTTGAATCTACTCGGCAAATTTCCTGAATAATTACTATACCAACGAGTTAGGTATTGGTTCAGGGACGCCCTCGTATGATGCGCCGCAACAAATCGTTCGTCAGCTCGATCCGCCTGCATACCCGCCCGAACGCCATTGCGCGACAGGACCGGGTCCCTCCAGAGCCCGATCTTCGAGGCCGCTACCGGCCGCACAGATTCCCCACCCGGAACCCGAATGCGGCCGACTTCGCAATGGCCGGGCATTCCCGTCGTCGCCGACGAACGAAACCCGCCAATGCCCCTACAGAAAAGAAACAAGCAAGGAGAAAAACATGGACTTCAGCACCCAGATCAAATGCACCATCGCCGCACTCGCGCTGTTCGCCGCGGTCGGCTGTGCCGCCCTCACGCGCGCCGAAACGGTGGCCAGGCCGGCGGCGGCCGACGTCGTGCACACGCGCATCGAAATCAGCGCTGCGACATCGATCGATGCCGACAGCGCCGCGACGGCCCGCGTGCACGTCGGCAACCCGATCGCGGTCGATGCGAACCCGACTGCCGCGGACATCGAACGCGCTTCGCGCTGATGCGCGGCGCCAAGTGATCGGCGCAGACCATTCGTTCGCAACGTTCGGCGAGCCCCGTGCTCGCCGATTCGTTTCCGCGTCGTGGGATTTTCAAAGCGTCGACCGCGGCGAACGGACGGACAGCGTTCGTCCGCGGACATTAGCGCACCCTGCCACAAGTCATGCGCGCGCGTCGCGCCGAGCGAGCGCAGCCATGCCGGAAGTCACGATCGCGGAACTTCGTGCAACCCGAAGCCTCGATAACGCATCGAAATCGTCAAACAAAACGCGAATCCGCCATCGTTGGCACAGGGTTTGCTTTTTGCACAAATACCAAAGTATACGAAGGAGCACACCATGAATCTTTCCACCCACATCCACCGCGGCCTCGTCGCCATCGCACTGTGCGCGGCCGTGAGCGCCTATGCCGTTGCCGCCCCGCATCCGACCGTCACCGTCGGCGCGCCGCAGGAGATGCAGAGGCTCGGCACGGTCACCGTCACCGCCGCGCACGGCGACAGCGACGACCGCGTCGTCTACACCGAGGTGCAAGGCAAAGCGCGCGTGACGGTCGGCGAACCGATCACGATCGGCCCGAAGGAAGCGTCGCCGCAGCTCGCGATGCGTTGAAGCTTTTCCTTCTCCCGCCGGGAGAAGGAAAGCGAGGCTTGTCGCGGCCCGCAGCACCGCGAAATAATCGCTACATGCTGCACGTCGTCCTCTATCAGCCCGAGATCCCGCCCAACACCGGCAACGTGATCCGCCTCTGCGCGAATTCGGGTGCGCGCCTGCACCTGATTCGCCCGCTCGGCTTCGAGCTCGACGACGCCAGGCTTCGCCGCGCCGGCCTCGACTACCACGAGTTCGCAGCGCTCGCCGTGCACGAGGACTTCGATGCCTTCGTCGCGAACGTGAAACCGGCGAGGTCGTTCGCGCTGTCGACGCGCGGCCGCACTTTGTATACGGATGCGCAATTCGGCGCAGGCGATGCCGTCGTGTTCGGCCCCGAGACGCGCGGCCTGCCGCAGGCCTTGCTCGATTCGCTGCCGGCGGAGCGTACCTTGCGCCTGCCGATGCGTCCGGACAACCGCAGTCTGAACCTGTCGAACGCGGTCGCCGTGGTCGTCTACGAAGCCTGGCGCCAGCAGGGCTTTGCCGGCGGCGCGTAGTCGCAAAGGCAAGAAGTTCTTCCGCGTTCGATCACGACGGATACTCGGGCTTACGCTCGCGCGCGAGCAGTTCGCGCAAGCCTTCGGCCGGCGTGATCTCTTCGTGCAGCACGCGCTGCACGCCGCGCGAGATCGGCAGTTCGATGCCGTGTTCGTTGGCGAGGCGCATCACCGTGTCGACGGTCTCGATGCTCTCGACGACCTGGCCGATCTGCGCGACGGCGTCCTTCAAACTCGTGCCGCGGCCGAGCGCGAGGCCGAGGCGGCGGTTGCGCGAGAGATCGCCGGTGCAGGTCAGCACGAGGTCGCCGAGGCCGGCGAGGCCCATCAGCGTTTCCGGGCGCGCGCCGATCGCGGCGCCGAGGCGCAGCATCTCGTTGAGGCCGCGCGTGATCATGCCGGCGCGCGCGTTGAGGCCGAGCTGCATGCCGTCGGCCACGCCGGTGGCGACGGCGAGCACGTTCTTCATCGCGCCGCCGAGTTCGGTGCCGACCACGTCGTTGCCGGTATAGGCGCGGAAATTCGTCGCGTGCAGCAACTGCGCGACGGTATGCGCGAAGGCGTTGCTGGCCGAATGCACGGTCACCGCGGTCGGCAGGCCCTGCGCGACCTCGCGCGCGAACGAGGGGCCGGTGACGATCGCCGCGGGCACGCCGGGCAGGCGCTCGGCGACGATCTCGTGCAGGAAGCGGCCCGAGACCGGATCGAAGCCCTTGGTGGCCCAGGCCACGCCCGCACCGGGCGCGACGTCGGCGGTGATGCGTTCGATCAATTCCGCGAACGCATGGCTCGGCGTGACGACCAGCAGCACCTGCGCGCCGCGCACGGCGGCGGCAAGGTCGGCTTCGCATTCCAGCGATGCCGGCAATTCCATTTCCGGCAGGTAGCGCGCGTTGCGCCGCGTCGCGCGCATCGCCGCGAGCGCCTGCGCGTCGCGGCCCCACAGCGTGGTCGGCGCGCCGTTGCGCGCGAGCACGGCGGCAAGCGCCGTGCCCCACGATCCCGCGCCGAGTACCGCAACGGCAGGTTTGTTATCGCTCACTTAAAAAAGCGCGGCCACGGATGGCCGCTTTTTGACTGTCGCGATCAGGGACGAGCGCAAAGATCACGCGTTGCCCGACAGGCCCTGCCCTTCGGCCTGGCGGCGCTGCTGCTCGGCGTAGAGCGCGTCGAAGTTGATCGGCTGCAAGAGGAACGGAGGAAAGCCGCCGTTCTGGATCAGGTCGGAGATGACCTGGCGCGCGTACGGGAACAACACGTTCGGGCAATAGGTGGCGAGCACCGCGTCGCGCGAGGGCGCGTCGAAGCCGAGCACGCTGAACACGCCGGCCTGCTGCACTTCGGCGAGGTAGGCGGTCCTCTCTTCGAGCTTGCAGGTCACGGTGACCGTGAGCACGACTTCGTAGACGTCCTGCGCCAGCGTGCCCACCTTGTGCTCGAGGTTGAGCTGCACCTGCGGTTGGCCTTGCTCCTGGAAGATCTGCGGCGCGTTCGGCACCTCGAACGAGGCGTCCTTGACGTAGACCTTCTGCAATTGCAGTTGCGCGCCGGCCTGGCCCGCGCCGTTGCTGGAAATTTCTTCTGCCATCTTGAACACTCCGAATGAAAACCAAAGACAAACCCATAAATTATCCCATGCGCGCGCCGCGCGCGCACGGACACCGGATCAACGCCCCTTCGCCACCGGCAGATTCGCCTCGCGCCACGCGGCGAGGCCGCCGCCGAGCCAGAACACCTGCTTGAAGCCGGCCTTGACCAACCTGGCCGCCGCCTGTGCCGAGGTGGTGCCGGCGCGGCAGTAGACCGCGACGGGGCGCTCCTTCACCGGCGCCAGATCCTTGTTCTCGGGATCGAACTGGCTCAGCTGCACGTTGCGCGCGCCGGGGATGTGCGCCTTCTCGAAATCCGCCGGCGCCGACAGGTCCACGAGCAGCGGGCTTTCGCGGTTGATGAGCTGGGTCAGCGCCGCGGGCGTCAGCTCGCGGTAGCCGCGAAACAGGCGCGAGAACTCGTTGCCGATCAGGCTGACGAGCACGACCGCGAACAGCATCGCGAGGACGAGATGATGGCCGGCGAATTCCGGCAGGCGATGGAGGATTTCGGACATGGGGTTCGGGCGCGGCCTGCGCCGGCGGATGCGAGCGGGCGCGGATTATCCGCCAGAGCGCGCCCGCACGCAAAGCCGGGGCGATTCAGCGCTGGGTGAGGTCGGGCAGGCCGGTGACCAACCACCAGCGCTTGTTCTTGCCGTCGTAGCGCCAGCGTTGGCGGTCGAGCACGCTGCGCACGGACTGCGTGTTGTTGTTGGTCACCACGATCTCGGCCACCAGCGCGACCTCGTCGTCGCCGAGCGAGCGCGGCGGTTGCGCGGTGTAGCCGCTGATGCGCACCTGCCGGAAGCGCTGCCGGTCCAGATCCGTCAGCGGATGCTGCCTGAGCGTTTCCGGATCGACGAAGGCGACCGCATCTTCCGGATTGCCCCAGCGGATCGTCGCCGCATAGCTTTCCAGGGTCGCGTCGAGCGCGTCGCCCTTCGTGTTCGGCGTGGCGCAGCCGGCGAGGAGACTCAGCGAAATCAGCAGGGCGGCGAGGCGCGGCATGGGCGGGATTCCGGAAGCGTCGGCGGCCATTGTATACGCGGGCGCGGGCCGCGGCGGCAGACTCATTTCGCGCCGCGGATCGCCACGAAGCGCGAGTCGAGCGTGCAGGCGTCCTTGCCGTCGGCGAGCGGCACGCGGCAGTCCACGCGCAGGCGCGCGCGGCCGCGTTCCGCCAGCGCGGCGAGGAACGCGTCCCACGATTCGCCCTCGGCCAGGCGCGCCAGCGCGGACAGTTCGCCCCACACTGGGGCGAGATAGCGGATCGTCGAATCCTGCACGTAGATGTCGCAGGCGATGTTCCGCGAGGCGAGTTTCAGCGCGACCAGTCCCCAGCCGGCGAGCGTGGCCAGGCCGGCGAGGCTGCCGCCGAATGCGCAGCCCTTGTCGTTGACGTTCGGCGCCAGCGGCGCGGCCAGCGTCAGCGTGTCGCCGTCGTAGCCGCGCAGCGCGATCTGCATCGCGCGCGTCAGCGGGATCGCGTCGAGCAGCGAATCGAGCCGCGCGTGCGCGAAAGCGGGGTCGAGTGCGGGTTTCATCGCGGACATCATGGAACGAGGCGCGTAGTGTGCGCAGCCCGACTGCCGCGATCAAGCGCGGGTCAACCCGCATTTCTCACAGCCCTCCTGCTGCGGCCGCCGATCCATCCGTCCTGACGCGCGCTGCTCCCTCAGCCGGACTCGACGTACTGTCGAGTACGCCTTCGTCCGTCTTCAGTGCGCATCGCGCGTCAGGGCGGCGTCTCGGCGCCCTCGCGACGGAGGACTGTGAGAAATGCGGGTTAAAGTATGCGGCATGTCGAACAGGAACCGTCTTTCGTTGGCCGGCGCCGCGGTGGTCGTCACGCGGCCGGCGGCGTCGGCCGGCGCGCTCAAGCGGCGCATCGCCGCGCGCGGCGGCGCGCCGCTCGGGCTGCCGGGCGTCGGCATCCGCGCGATCGAAGACGCCGCCGCGGCGCGCGGCGCGCTGCGCACGGCGCGCGATGCGGACCTCGCGATCTTCGTCAGCCCCAATGCCGTGCGCCATGCGTTCGCGCTGCTGCCCGCTCTGCGCTTCGCGCGCGCCACGCAGGTCTGCGCGGTCGGCCATGCGACCGCGCGCGCCCTGGCGCGGCACGGCGTGCGCAACGCGATCGCGCCGGCGCAGCGGCAGGACAGCGAAGGCCTGCTCGCGCTGCCCGCGCTCGCGGACCTGCGCCGCCGCCGCGTCGCGCTGATCGGCGCGCCGGGCGGCCGCGAGCTGTTGCCGGCCGCGCTGCGCGCGCGCGGAGCGATGCTGCAAAGTATCCATGTATACCGGCGCGCGGCGCCGCGCTGGGACCGTCGCCACTTCGCCGCGCTCGAAAATGCGGCACCGCCGCTGCTGACGCTGCTGTCGAGCGCCGACGTGCTTTCCCGTCTCGAACGCGGCCTGCCGCCGCGACTGTTCGCACGGCTCGTCGAAGGCGAGTGCGTCGCGAGCAGCCCGCGCCTCGCTCACGCCGCGCGCGCGGCGGGATTCGCCCGCGTGCACATCGCCGCGTCGGCGGGCACGCGCGACATGATCGTCGCGGCCGAGGCCGCATTGGCGCGGCACCGGCTTTGATTTCCGGCGCTCACTGCGCCTTCGCGCGCCGCCGCGCACGCGGATGTGCGGCGTCGTAGACGCGCGCCAGATGCTGGAAATCGAGGTGCGTGTAGATCTGCGTCGTGGCGATGTCGGCATGGCCGAGCAGTTCCTGCACGGCGCGCAGGTCGCCCGAGGATTCGAGCAGGTGGCTGGCGAACGAGTGGCGCAACAGGTGCGGGTAGACGCGGCGTTCGATGCCCTGCGCGCACGCCCATGCCTGCATGCGCGCACGCACGCTCGCCGCCGCGATCGGCGCGCCGTTGCGGCCGCGGAACACGGGCTCGTCCTCGCTCGTCACCCGTTCGAGGTTGCGCAGCGCGCGCAGGGCGTCGAGCGCCTTCGAACCGACCGGCACGACGCGCGTCTTGCGGCCCTTGCCGGTGACGCGCACGCTCGCGTCGGCGAGGTCGAGGTCGCGCCATTTCAGGCCGGTCAATTCGGAAATGCGCAGTCCGCTCGAATAGAGCAGCTCGAGAATCGCGCGGTCGCGCGTGGCCGCGGCGCCGTCGGTGGGAATCTCGACGAGCTTCTGCATCTGGTCGACGTCGAGCACTTGCGGCAGTTTGCGCGGCGCCTTCGGCGCACGAACGCCGGCGGCGGGATCGTGTTTGAGTTCGCCCGAACGCAGCAGGAACTTGAACAGGCTGCGGCAGGCGGAAAGGCGCGCCTGCAACGTCTTCGGCGCGATGCCGGCGCGATGCTCGCCGGCGATGAAGCTGCGCACGGCATCGCTGCGCAGCGCGGACCACTCGGCGATATCGCGCGCGTTCGCGTATTCGACGAGCCGCGTCAGGTCATGGCGATAGCGGATCAACGTCTGCGGCGAGTAGTTCCTCTCGACCTTGAGATAGTCGAGGAACCGCTCGACCGTCGCGGCCAAAGTCCCGCTCATCGACGTGCCGGAAATCTCGCGATCGCGGCCGCCACGGTTTCCGCGATCAGCGTGAGGAACGTCGTGCCCATGCCCGGATGGAAGCGGTTCGCGTCCACGCTGCCGATCGCGAGCAGGCCGAGCGGCGCCTCGCGCGCGCCGAGCGCGAGCAGCGCGGACGAGCGCACTTCGTGCGCGTGCTGGCCGAACAGAAAGTCCAGCTTCTCCGGCTGCAAGCGTCCGCACAACGCTTCACCGCCGGCGAGGAACTCGGCGAACTCGGGCAGCGCCGACGCGCCCTGCGGCTGCACGATCAGCCAGTCCGCGGCCGGCAGTTCCGGATCGGCGCGCAGCAGCGCCAGGCGCACGAACTCGGTCGAGAAATCCTCGCGCAAGCCGGCGACGACGCGGCGCACGCTGCCGGCCAGCGTCGCCTCGCGCATCAGCGAGAGGTTGAGCGCGTGCACGCGCCGCACGAGCTGCTCGTTCTCGTTGGCGATGTTGACCAGCTCGGTCAGGCGCCGGCCGAGTTCGCGGTTCTTGTCGCGCAGCACGTCGAGCTGGTAGCTCGCGAGCGACGTCGTCTTGCCTTCCTCGCGCGGCGGCAGCAGCGTCAGCGCGAGATCGGGATAGTCGTGCAGGAAGGCCGGATGGCGGCGCAGGTAGCTCGCCACCTCGGCCGGCGTGACCGAGTCCTTGATCGGGGTGTCATTCATTCCAGTCTCCCTCATAGACGAATGCGGCGGGGCCGCTCATCCACAGCGTGTGGCCCGGGCCGTCCCAGCGGATGTCGAGCCTTCCGCCCGGCAGGTCGGCCGCGACCGCGGCGTCGACGCGCGCACGCCGCCGCAGCACGGCGACCGCGGCGCAGGCGCCGGTGCCGCAGGCCAGCGTCTCGCCGACGCCGCGCTCGCGCACGCGCAGGCGCACGTGCGCGCGATCGACGACCTGCGCCACGCCGACGTTGCAGCTTTGTGGAAAATGCGCACTTGTGGACAATGCCGCACCGATCCGCGCCAGCGGCGCGGCGGCGACGTCGGCGACCTCGACCACGGCGTGCGGGTTGCCCATCGACACGGCGCCGAATTCGATCCGCCCGCCTTCGGTCGCCAGAACGTAGGGATCGGCGGCCGGCAACGCCAGCGGAACCTCGTCGGGCGCGAAGCGCGGCTCGCCCATGTCGACGCGCACGCGGCCGTCTTCGAGCAGTTCCACCGCGACCGGCCCCGAGGGACTTTCCAGCCGCGTCGCGCCCGCGCCGAGCACGCCCGCGCGACGCAGCCACGCGGCGACGCAGCGCACGCCGTTGCCGCACTGCCCGCTGCTCGAGCCGTCGGCGTTGTAGATGCCGTAGTAAAACAGGCAGGACGGATCGCGCGCGGGCTCGATCGTCAGCAACTGGTCGAAGCCGACGCCCGTGTGGCGATCGGCGATGCGCGCGATCCGCGCCGGATCGCGCGCGAACGGCTGCGTGCGGCAATCGAGCACGACGAAGTCGTTGCCGATGCCGTGCATCTTGGTGAAATGCAGACTCATCGCCGGCGCCGCATTTCAGCGCTGGGTCGCCGCGCCGTCCGTCGCCGTCTTCTGCGCCGGTTGCGCGCCGCTTGCGGGTGGGGCTTTTTCGTCCTTGTCCCGCTGCGCGGCCGGCTTGTCCGGCAGCACGAGCGGGCCCTTGTTGCCGCAGGCGCACAGCAGCACGGGCAGCAGAAGCGCCGTCAGGAACATCGGTCGGCGGAAGCAGGGCATGGAAACGTCGCTGTTTGTTGCGCTGCGCGGAGTATAGCGTGCAAAACCCGCCGGACGGTCGCGTTCTCCGGTAGAGTGGCTTTTCGACCCGGCATTTCCTCCGCAGCGCATGGCCAACCGCATTCTGGCGCTCCTTGGCGACGATTTTCTTCCGGCCACGCTGCTCGTCGCCGGCCTTTTCGCGCTGGCGCTCGCCCTCGCGCAACTGCGCGCGTGCCTGCGCCACGCGCAGGCACGCAAACCGTTCGCCTTTTTTTACCGCGGTCTCTGGCTGCTTCTGTTCGCCCTGCTCGCCCTGGCCGCCGGCGGTACGAGCGTGGTCCTGCGCGGCTATCGGCTGCTGACGCAGGAAACCCTCGTGGCATGGATTCGCGCGCGGCAGACGGCACCGCAGCAGTTCGAGGTCGGCGTCGAATTTCCCGATGGCTGGCGCCGAACGGCCACGCTGCGCGGCGACGACTGGCAACTCGACGTGCACGTGGTCAAGTGGACGACCGCGGCCGTCATGCTGCACGCGCCGCCGTTGTTCCACGTCGATCGTCTGACCGGACGCTATCGCGACGCGGCGCAGGCGCAAGCGCTGCCGCCGAGCGTGCTCGATCTCGGCAGCGATTCGCCGTTCGACCTGTGGCGCATCCAGCAGCGCTTTTCCCGGCGCCTGCCCTGGATCGACGTCGAATACGGCAGCAGCGCATACCTGCCGATGGTCGACGGCGCGCGCTACGCCGTGACGCTGAGCCCGCTCGGCGGCCTGATCGCGCGTCCGGCGGACGTGGACAGCGCGGCGAAACTGGGCAACATCCCGCAGCATTGAAGCCGGTTCTTCAGACCGCGGCGGTGGCCCCCGCATACGCGCTCGGCGCCAGGCCGGTCTGGGCGCGGAACATCTGCGTGAACGCGGACGGATTGGCGTAGCCGAAGTCGAGCGCGATCGCGGTCACCGACTCGCCGGCCGCGAGCCTCGGCAGCGCCGCGATCACGCACGCCTGCCGGCACCAGGCCGCGAAGCTCGTGCCGGTCTGCTCGCGGAACAGGCGCGTGAACGAGCGCCGGCTCAGGTTCAGCGCCGCGCTCCAGTCGTCGATGGTTTCGTGCGGCGTGGGCTTGTCGAGAAACGCGCGGCAGCGCGCGGCCAGCCTCGGCGAGGTCGGCAGGCCGATGTTGAGCGGCAGCGTCGGCAGGGTTTCGATCTCGGCGATCAAGAGGCGCATGATCAGGCCGGCGCGCGCGTGCACGTCGTACTTCGCCGGCAGGTCCACCGCTTCGAGCAGCAGCGCGCGCGCGAGCGGCGTGATGCCGAGCACCCGGCATTCGACCGGCAATTTCCGGCTGACCGCCGGTTCGAGGAAGATGCTGCGCGTGGTGACCGGGCCGACCGCGTAGACGTCGTGGTAGACCCCGGCCGGAATCCACAGCGCGCGCTGCGGCGGTACCACCCAGCGGCCCTGCGGCGCGGTCACGATCATCAGCCCGGTCGCGCCGTAGAGCAACTGGTTGCGCCGATGCTGGTGCGAGCCGCGCGCGACGCCGGGGGCGTAGTCGTTGCCGACCGAGATGATCGGCCGCGGCACGGATTCGTAGTCGTCGACGTTGGCGTTGCGCATGGGTTTCCTACGCTCGTCATCCCGGCTTTCGCCGGGATGACGAGCAAAAAACGCATTGGCCCAACCCAGTAGATCAATGACCTGCCTGCGGCAGCGGGCGAATTCGTGCGATTCTATCCTGCATGTCTCAAATTCGCAGTCCCAGGCAAAAAACCGTGAGTGCAAATTCCGCCGTCATCTCCGAAGACGCCCCACCCGCAACGCCGGCCGCTTCCGGCACCGCGCTCGGCGTGCTCGCCACGGTCAGCGCCTCGCATTTCCTCAACGACCTGATCCAGTCACTGCTGCCGTCGATCTATCCGATCCTGAAAAGCAACTACGCGCTGGACTTCGGCCAGATCGGCCTGCTCACGTTCACCTACCAGATCACCGCTTCGCTGTTGCAACCGCTGGTCGGCGCATACACCGATCGCAAGCCGCTGCCGTATTCGCTGCCGGCCGGCATGGGCTTCACGCTGTGCGGCCTGCTGCTGCTTTCGCAGGCCGGCTCGTTTCCGATGCTGCTGCTCGCCGCCGCGCTGGTCGGCACGGGTTCGTCGATCTTCCACCCCGAATCCTCGCGCATCGCGCGCATTGCTTCGGGCGGGCGCCACGGCTTCGCGCAGTCGTTCTTCCAGGTCGGCGGCAACGCGGGCTCGGCACTGGGACCGCTGCTCGCCGCATTCGTGATCCTGCCGCACGGGCAGGGCGCGCTGGCCTGGGTAGGGCTTCTCGCTGTCGCGGGCATCGTGCTGCTGACGCGCGTCGGCCTGTGGTACGCGCCGCGCGCGAAGCCGAAGGCGGCGAAGATCGCCGCGTCGGCGAGCACGTTGCCGAAACGCCGGGTGGTCGTCGCCGTCTGCGTGCTGCTTGCGCTGATCTTTTCGAAGTATTTCTACCTGATCAGCCTGTCGAACTACTACACGTTCTACCTGATCGAAAAGTTCGGAGTGAGTACACAAAGCGCACAAATCCACTTGTTCTACTTCCTGGGCGCGGTCGCGCTCGGCACGCTCGTCGGCGGCCCGATCGGCGACAAGGTCGGGCGCAAGTGGGTGATCTGGGTGTCGATCCTCGGCGTGCTGCCGTTCTCGCTGCTGCTGCCGCACGTGGACCTGTTCTGGACCAGCATCCTCACCGTCGTGATCGGCCTGATTCTGTCGAGCGCGTTCTCGGCGATCCTCGTCTACGCGACGGAACTGTTGCCCGGCAACGTCGGCATGGTCGCCGGCATGTTCTTCGGCTTCGCCTTCGGCATGGGCGGCATCGCCGCGGCGGTACTCGGCAAGCTGGCCGACCGCGACGGCATCGAATACGTGTACCAGCTCTGCGCGTGGCTGCCCGCGATCGGCCTGTTGACCGCGTTCCTGCCGGACCTGCACCGACAGCGGCACTGAGCGGACCGCACGGCATTGCGCCGCGCATTCGTCTACACTTGACCGCATCGGGTGGGTCGTTCGTCGCGTGCGTTTGTCGGGGAAGTTCGTTCGATGCTGCAGGGGTTGATGGTTCTTTATCTGGTTTGCTTCGTTTCCGGCTGCGTGTTCTGCATGCCGGGCAAACGCCGGAACGATCCGGATGGCGGCATTCGCTGGCCGCGGTTCGCGCGGATCGTCGTCGCGAACGTGCTGGCGTGGAGCGTGCACGCCGCCGCACAGATGCCGCCCCCCGCCACCGTTGCGGCTCCCGGGTCATCGGCCGAGGCCGACTCTCCGCCGCGCCGCGCCACGCCCGCGGAACTGCGCCGGCTCGCGGAAAAGCTGGGTTTCCAGCGCGGCCGCTTCGTGCGCGAGGCGATCGGCATGAGCCTGGACGTTCCGCGCGGCCAGCACCTGCTCACCGGCAGCGACGCGCGTCTTGCGGACACCGCGTTGCGCGGCGAAAGCGATCCCTACCTGATCGGCTGGATCGTGCCAGCGGACAAGACCGTGACCGACGCGAACCTGCGCATCGTGCGCCTGCGCTGGCGCCACGACGGCCTCGTCGCGGGCGATGCGGCAGCGCTGGATCCAACGGCGCTCCTCGACCTCGTGCACACGAAGACGAACATGCCGCGGCTGGCAAGCAGCGGCGGCACGCTGCTGGGCTACGATGTCGCGCCGGTACGCGAGGCCTCCACGTTGGTCTGGAGCGAAGAGCGCCAACCCGATGGTTCGAGCACCCGCGTCCACGACTGCCACGCCCTGCGCCTCGCGCGTCGAGGCGTACTCGAGATCAGCATCACCGGCGTCGATGCGAAGACGGCGAAGACCTGCACCGACGAGCTGCGCACGATCGCCGCGACGGTGCGCTTCGAGCCCGATTCGGACTATCCGGCGCAGATCCGCGGCGAGCGTCTGGCGCCCTATTCGCTCGCCGGGCTGATCACGCAGACGCAGTAACCGCGCGGGGCGGCGCCCGCCCGGCCGCGCTTGCGGGCGGTGCTAAACTTGCGCGTTCAAGACTCGCTGCGAGCAAGGCCACATGTCCGTCCCAGCCACTCAGCTCGACCTCGGCTATACGCTCGAGGACAAGTACACGCGCACCCAGGGCCGCATCTATCTCTCCGGCGTGCAGGCGCTGGTGCGCCTGCCGCTGATGCAGCAGATGCGCGACCGCGCCGCCGGCCTCCACACCGCCGGTTTCATTTCCGGTTATCGCGGCTCGCCGCTCGGCGGTTTCGATCTGGAATTGTGGAAGGCATCGAGGCACCTCAAGGCATCCGACATCGAATTCCAGCCCGGCCTCAACGAAGACCTCGGCGCGACGATGGTCTGGGGCACGCAGCAGGCCAACCTGTTCCCCGGCGCGAAGGTCGACGGCGTGTTCGCGATGTGGTACGGCAAGGGTCCGGGCGTCGACCGCTCGGGCGATGTGTTCAAGCACGGCAACGCCGCGGGCACGTCGAAGCACGGCGGCGTGCTTGCGCTCGCGGCGGACGACCATGCCTGCCGCTCGTCGACCTTGCCGCACGGTTCGGAACTCGAATTCGTCAGCGCGATGATGCCGATCCTCAACCCGGCCGGCGTGCAGGACATCCTCGACTTGGGGCTCGTGGGCTGGGCGATGTCGCGCTTCACCGGACGCTGGGTCGGCTTCAAGACGATCGCCGAGACGGTCGAATCGTCGGCCAGCGTCAACGTCGATCCGCACCAGCTCGACATCGTCGTGCCGACCGACTTCGTGATGCCGGCCGACGGGCTCAACATCCGCTGGCCCGATCCGCCGCTCAACCAGGAAATGCGTCTGCACCAGTACGCCGTGCAGGCATCCCAGGCGTTCGCGCGCGCGAACCGCATCGACCGCATCGTCGTCGACTCGCCCAAGGCGCGCCTCGGCATCGTCACCACGGGCAAGAGCTATCTCGACGTGCTGCAGGCGCTCGAATACCTCGGCATCGACGAGAAGATGGCGGCCGACGTCGGCATCCGCGTCTACAAGGTCGGCATGACCTGGCCGCTCGAACCGGTCGGCATCCGCGAATTCGCGAACGGCCTCGAGGACATCATCGTCGCCGAGGAAAAACGCTCCTTCCTCGAATCGCAGATCAAGGAATACATGTACAACTGGCCGGCGCGGCCTTCGGTCGTCGGCAAGTACGACGAGGACGGCAACTGGATCCTGCCGTCCACCTCGGAACTGACGCCCGCGATGATCGCGCTCGTGATCGCCAAGCGCCTGTCGCGTTTTTTCTCGAACGACACGATCAAGGCGCGCGTCGCCTGGATCGAGGCGAAGGAGAAGGAACTCACGCTGCCGCGCGCGAACTTCCCGCGCGCCGCGCACTATTGTTCGGGCTGTCCGCACAACACCTCGACCGCGGTGCCGGAAGGCTCGCGCGGCCTCGCCGGCATCGGCTGCCACTACATGGTCACCTGGATGGACCGGCGCACCGACACGTTCACGCAGATGGGCGGCGAAGGCGCGACCTGGTGCGGCCAGGCGCCGTTCACCGAGACGCAGCACGTGTTCCAGAACCTCGGCGACGGCACCTATTTCCATTCCGGCTCGCTTGCGGTGCGCCAGGCGATCGCGGCCAAGGTCAACATCACCTACAAGATTTTGTACAACGACGCGGTCGCGATGACCGGCGGCCAGCCGGTGGACGGCAAGCTCAGCGTGCCCGACATCGCCAACCAGATGCGCGCCGAGGGCGTGCACACGATCGTCGTGATGAGCGACGAGATCGAGAAGTGGTCGAAGCGCGAGCTGTTCCCGAAGGACGTGGAATTCGTCGACCGCGCCGAACTCGACGACGTGCAGAAGCGCCTGCGCGAGGTGCCCGGCGTGTCGGTGCTGATCTACGACCAGACCTGCGCGACCGAGAAGCGCCGCCGGCGCAAGCGCGGCAAGCTCGAGGACCCGAAGAAGCGCGTGTTCATCAACTCGCTGGTCTGCGAAGGCTGCGGCGATTGCGGCGAGAAGTCGTTCTGCGTCTCGGTGCTGCCGAAGGAAACCGAGTACGGCCGCAAGCGCGAGATCGACCAGTCGAACTGCAATAAAGATTTTTCCTGCGTGAAGGGCTTTTGCCCGAGCTTCGTCACGATACGCGGTGGCGGCTTGCGCAAGCGCAAGCCGGGCGCCGGCCAGGCGGATTTTTCCACTTTGCCGCAGCCGGCGTTCGCGAGCGACCTGGCGCAGCCGTGGAACATCCTCGTCACCGGCATCGGCGGCACCGGCGTGGTCACGATCGGCGCGCTGATCGGCATGGCCGCGCACCTCGAATCGAAAGGCGCGACCGTGCTCGACCAGACCGGCCTCGCGCAGAAGGGCGGCGCGGTGACCTGCCACCTGCGCATCGCGAAGACGCCGGCCGACATCCACGCCGTGCGCATCGCCGCGGGCGAAGCGGACCTCGTGCTCGGGTGCGACATGGTCGTCGTCAACGACTACTGGGCGCTGTCGAAGATCCGCGCCAAGCGCTCGCACGTCGTGCTCAACACCTACGAGGCGATGCCGGGCACGTTCACGACCAAGCCCGACCTGCAGTTCCCCGCGCTGCAGATCGTCAACGCGGTCGGCACCGCGCTCGACGGCGATCGCCCCGAACTCGTCGACGCAACCGATCTCGCCACCCGGCTGCTCGGCGACTCGATCGCGAGCAACCTGTTCATGCTCGGCTACGCCTGGCAAAAAGGCTGGGTGCCGATCACCGAAGCCGCGCTGATGCGCGCGATCGAACTCAACGGCGCCGCGATCGAAATGAACAAAAGCGCCTTCCACTGGGGCCGCCTCGCCGCGGTCGACATGAATCAAGTCCGGCAAGCCGCAGTGACGTCTGCTTCGCTTCTCCCCCCGGGAGAAGCTGGCGCGGCAGCGCCTGATGAGGGAAAAGCCTCACCGCTAGCCGATGCAGTAATCAGCCCCAACCTCGACCAACAAATCACCCGCCGCACCGCCTTCCTCACCGACTACCAGAACGCCGCCTACGCCACAAAGTATAAAAATCTCATCGACAAAGTGCGCAACACCGAACAGACAAAAGTTCCGGGACAAACCGCGCTGACCGAGGCCGTCGCCCGCTACGCGTTCAAACTGATGGCCTACAAGGACGAATACGAAGTCGCGCGCCTGTACACCAGCGGCGAGTTCGAGAAACAGATCAAGGCGACGTTCGAAGGCGACTACAGGATCCATTTCAATCTCGCCCCACCGACGTTCGCGAAAAAGGATGCCGACGGCCATCTGATCAAGCGCGAGTTCGGACCGTGGATGTTCCGCGCGTTCAAGCTGCTGGCAAAATTCAAGGGCCTGCGCGGCGGCGCGCTCGACATCTTCGGCAAGACCGCCGAGCGCAAGACGGAGCGCCGGCTCATCGTCGATTACTTCGCGACAGTCGACGAACTGCTGTCGAAGCTCGATCTCGACAATTTGAAACTCGCCGTCGAAATCGCCTCGATCCCCGAACAGATCCGCGGCTACGGCCACATCAAGGAGGCGGACTTCGTCAAGGCGGCGTTGCGGCGCGAACAGCTTCTCGCCGCGTGGCGCGGGAATAAGAACTTATCCGCAAATAATGTATACTGTCGTTTCGAATCGCCCATCGGCGATATCGGAGCGAATGCATGACGCGAAAACGAGTGGATTCATGGGTCGTCACCGATGACTTCTGGGCTCGGGTCGAACCCTTGATCCCGGTGCGTGCACGGCCTGCGGACAAGAGGTATTTGCGTAAACCCGGAGGTGGCAGGCCAGCCAAACCGGCACGATTGATCTTCGAGGCCATTGTGTATGTCTTGCGTACCGGCTGCCAATGGAAGGCCTTGCCCAAGGAACGCTTCGGCAGCGCCAGTGCGATCCATCGGCGGTTCCTGGAATGGGAAGCGGCGGGGGTATTCGAATCGCTGTGGCGATCCGGCTTGGCCGAGTACGATGATCTCGAAGGGATTGCCTGGCGATGGCAGAGCGTCGATGGGGCCATGTTCAAAGCCCCTTTGGCACAAGAGTGCGTCGGGAAAAACCCGACGGATCGCGGAAAAAAAGGCAGCAAGAGGCATCTGCTGGTGGGCGGCCGTGGCGTCCCGTTGTCGATCGTCGTGACCGGAGCGAACGTGCATGACGTGAAGGAAATCGACACGGTGCTGGCGGCCCGAATGCTCAAGCGCACGCTGCCGCACCATCGACGCAGCGCGCATCTGTGCGCCGACGCCGGCTACCGTGGACAAACGGCGTTGGATACGATGGAGCGGCACGGTTACATTGCGCACGTGGTTGATCGCGCGAAAGAAACGGAAGCGAAGCGACGTGATCCGAGGAAGAAAGCGCGTCGCTGGGTGGTGGAGGTATGCCACAGTTGGTTCAATCGTTTCCGAAAACTGCTCGTGCGCTACGAAAAGCTGCACCGTAGTTTCCTGGCGCTCAATCATTTGGCTGCGGCTACCATCGCGTTTCGCAAGTGCAGACTTTCAATTAATATTATTTACGGATAAGTTCTTATTCAAGTCCACCAGGCTCTTCGCAACCCAACTCGGGGCCGACAGCGGGTACGCTTGCCGATTGTTCCGGCGCAGACACGTATATCGCTCTGAATTGGGTCGACATAGGCGACGCTTGGCCGACGCCGACCAGTGGGCAATTGGCGACGATCGCATTCACCACCGCTGCTGCGTTCAACGCCAACACCCAGGTTTGCTGGGTCGACGATACGAGCGGCGACACTCTTCCCACGCGCAACATTTCCGGCAGCGCGATGCTGGCACCCCAGGCCTCGGGCCCTGCGGCGCAGACAATCACTTTCGGTGCGAATCCCCGGGCCAATCACCTACGGCTCTGGCGTGATGTTCGCCGTTTCCGCTACTGCGTCGTCGGGCCTCGCTGTTACGTTCGGGTCGCAGACGCCGTCGGTCTGCACGGTGTCTGGCAGCTCGGTGTCCATCGTTTCGGCTGGCAGTTGCATCGTTGCCGCGAACCAGGCGGGTAATGCCAACTACTCGGCAGCGCCGCAGGTAACGCAAACCATCGTCGTGAACCAAGCTGGACAAACGATCGTTTTCGGCTCGGTGCCGGCAAGCATCGCCGTGGGAGGCACAGCCAGCGTGACGGCTTCGGGCGGGGCTTCCGGCAACCCTGTCGTCCTTGGCTCGGCGACGCCTTCCATCTGTTCGGTCAGCGGCGGCACGGTCACCGGAGTGGCCGCAGGAACTTGCATTGTCACCGCCAATCAATCGGGAAATGCGAACTACGCGAATGCCTCGCAGGCAACCCGGTCGATTCAAGTAACCTCGACGCAGGATCAAGGGTCAGCCACGGTTGCAGCCCCGCCCTTGTCGGAGTTCGGGTTATTCTTCATGGCGATTTGTCTCATGGGAGCCGGATTGCTCACCGGCCGTTCAAGAAGCGGATTTCAATTCAAAGGCAACGGATCGAAGCGAACGCAAAAATGCCTCGATGCGACATGAAGTATTGTGATCTGGGCGGCGGTCGGTGGCGATCGCCAACGGCTACAGCGTGGACACACGCAGAGCTACACGATGACTGCGACGCCCCTGGCTCCGCAGGATCCGGACACATGGTGCGGCCAGCTGGTCTTGAAAAGCAGCGGCGCGAAATCGGCGAATCCGGACAATGCCGGCAACGATGCTTGCTGGCAGTAGCGGCGAGCGTTACGCCGCATGTCGCCCACGGCGGTCAATATCGTCTGTCCGGTTCTTCGGCCTTGTCGCCTGTCATGGGCCGATGGACGGCGTCAATTTTGCCCGGAAGCCGCGCTGCGTTAGCATGTCCGCATGTCCGTTCCCGCGTCAAAAACCGCCACTTACGAAGATTTGCTTGCGCTGCCGATGGATCGCGTAGGCGAGATCGTGCATGGCGCGCTCTACAGCCATCCGCGGCCGGCATCGAAACACGCGATTTCCAGTTCGGTGCTGGGCAGTGAATTGTTGCCGCCGTTCCAACGCGGACGCGGCGGTCCGGGTGGCTGGTGGATCATCGACGAGCCCGAACTGCATCTGGATGGCAACGTGCTGGTGCCCGATTTGGCCGGCTGGCGGCGCGAGCGCATGCCGGAGTTTCCCGACGTGGCCTGGTTCGAACTGGCGCCGGATTGGATTTGCGAAATTCTCTCGCCGAGCACGGCGCGGCTCGATCGCGTGCAAAAAATGCCGATCTACGCCGAGACCGGCGTCGAATTCCTCTGGTTCGTCGATCCCGACCTGCGTACGCTCGAAGCGTATCGCCGCGAAGGCGCGACCTGGCTATTGCTCGGCGGCTTCGCCGATCAGGAAGCCGTGCGCGTCGCGCCGTTCGATGCCATCGCACTCGAACTCGGATCGCTGTGGGCATAGCGGCATGGACCCGTTCGGTTGAATCGTCCGCGGCGTGACGCATGGCGGTCGGTCCGATGCTTGCGCCCGTGCGCCTTCGCGCGCGAGTGCGGCTTGGATCTCATCGAGCCGATGCCCGCGCGTCTCGATGCCCAGGCGCAGCAGCAGCGCGCCCGACAGCGCGAGCGGCACCGCGATCAGTACGGCCGAAAGCATGAATGCTCGAAGAAGCCGGCGACGCCGAGGCCGGCGCTGACGATGCCGCCGAACTTGGAGCTCGCTGCGATCAAGCCCGCTCCCGTGCCGCGGTAGTGCACGGGATAGATTTCCGCGGCATACGTAATCAGCATCGCGATCACGCCGCTCGTGCTGATCAGCAGCGCGACGGTCGCCGTCGTCCACCGCTGCGGGCGAATGCCATTGGAACGCGGCCAGCGCGCAGAACGCGAGCAGCGAGAAGGCGGAGAGGGCGATGAACAGCACCAGCGTCCCGATCGCGCTCCAGCGATGATAGAGCCAGACGACGGCGCCGATGCCGGGCAGCGCCAACCGCCGACCAGGCGAGCAGCGCGCTGGTCGCATTCGCGTCGATGGCGAGCTTGACCAGATTGACCGGCAGCCAGAGCACGAAACCGAAATTCGCCAGTCCCCAGCCGAAGCCGCAGACGATCAGGCCCCAGTTGATGCCGGCGAGGCGTCCGCGCAACAGGGCGCGCAGACCGCCCGCGTCGATCTCCGGCGCACCGGGCGCGCTGTCGGCGTTGCGTTCGATCGCAGCGCGCACTTCGCTGCCCGTGTGCGCACCGGAAAACTTGAGCAGCACCGCGCGTGCCTCGTTCTCCAGGCCCTGGCTGGCGAGGAAGCGCGGCGATTCGGGAATCCGGCGGTTGAGCAGCAGGATGATCGCGCCGGTCGGCAGGTTGAGCAGCCACAGCGAGCGCCAGCTGAAAACGGGTTCCAGCAGTGCCGCCGCGACGGCAGCAGCGAGATAACCCGCCGAGGTGCCGCGCCGCCGAGCGCGACGAGCAGCCAGCCGCGATGCGCGGCCGGAATCGCCTCGGCCATCAGCGCGAACGCGATCGGCAGCAGGCCGCCGGCCGAGGCGCCCATGAGGAAGCACATCGCGAGGTTCCACTCGAACGAGGGCATCGCGCCACAGATCGCCGTGGCCATGAACATCAGCGCCGACAGCAGGATCGCGGCGCGGCGGCCGAACAGGTCGCCGAGGCGGCCTCAGAGGATCGGGCCGACGGTCGTGCCGAGCAGCGCCCAGAAGGCGAGCTTCGCCGCGGTCTGCTTGCTGATGTCGTATTCGACCGTCATGCCCGGGATGACGAAGCCGAGCGTGGCCGGCTTCATCACGTCGATCGCGAGCGCGATGATTAGCACGATCACCAGCGTCCAGTGCGCGCGGTTGAGCGGCTCGCGGTCGGCGAGGTGAAAGGTGAGATGCGCATGCGGGTTCTGCAGCGTGGCGCGCATCTGCGCCAGACGCGGCATCAGGCCGTAGATGGAGAGGGCGAGTCCGAGCGGAATCAGCACCATGCCGACGAGCATCGTCGTGTCCATCGGCATGCCGGCGAGGCGGTAGTGCATGCGCGCGCCTATCGCCAGCATCGGCCCGGCGAGAGCACGCCCGCGGCGACGAGCAGGCAACCGATCCAGAACGCGATCGGGTGGTGGAACGAGATGCCGCTCGAGTTCGTCGTCGAGGTCATGTACTTGCACTGTCCGTTTATGTCCGGGCTGCCTGACTGACAGCCGATACGACCCGGTATTTAACCGCTTTTTCCTTTGCGTTACCGGGGGCTTGCTGGACGAACCTTCGGCCGTCGCGATCCGTCAACACCGCGGCCTGGCGGCTTGCCGCGTTTTCGCGGCTACCTTGGCGCACCGTCGCGCAGCCACGCCAGTACCGTTTCGCGTTCCGCATCGGTCATTTGGGTGATGTTGCCGATCGGCATCATGCGCGTGGCGAGTTGGGTCCGCATCGCGGCGGCATGCGCGAGCAGGTGCTCGGGCGTGTCGAGCAGCACGCCCTTGGGCGGCGCGGCAAAGCCGGCGAAGCTCGGGGTCGGCGCGTGGCAGGTCACGCAACGCTGGTTGACGATGGCCTGCACGGCGGCGAAGCGCTGCGCGGCGGTGGTGGAATCGTGCGCGGTGTTTTGCGTGGACGTACCGCTGCGCGGTGCCAGCGCGGCGATCACGCCGGCCAGCACGACGACCCCAAGCGCGAGCGGCACGCGCGAGGTCCTGCCGCCGCGCTCGTGCGCCTTGTGGCGCATGACGAACCATGTGCGGATCGCCGCGCCGGCGAGGCTCATCGCGATCAGCACGAGCCAATTCCACTTTGCGCCATAGGTCAGCGCGTAGTGGTTCGAGATCATCACGAACAGCACGGGCAGCGTGAAATACGTGTTGTGCACCGAGCGTTGCTTGCCGCGCAGGCCGTGGACGGGATCGAGCGGTCGGCCTTGCGCCTTCGCACGCACCATTTCGCGCTGGCCGGGGATGATGACGAAGAACACGTTGGCGACCATGATCGTGCCGATCACGGCGCCGTAAAGGATGTACGCGCCACGGCCGCCGTAGAGGTGGCACAACGCCCACGCGACGACGGCCAGCATCGTGGCGACGAGCAGCCCGAGCGCACGCTCGCTGCGCCGGAAGAAGACCCGGCACAGTGCGTCGTAGATCAGCCAGCCGCCGGCGAGGAATGCGAGCGCGATGCCGATCGCGACCGGCTTCGACAGCAGCATCACGGACGGATCGATCAGATAGATTTCCGCCTGGCCGAAATACAAGAGGCAAAGCAGGAAAAAACCCGACAACCAAGTCGTATAGGCTTCCCAGTAGAACCAGTGCAGCGGCTCGGGCAACTCGGCCGGCGCGATTTTATACTTTTGCGCATTGTAGAAACCGCCGCCGTGCACGGCCCAGACCTCTCCGCCGACGCCTGCGTCGATCAGTTCCTTGCGCTTGGGCGGCAACAGCGAATCGTCGAGCCAGACGAAATAGAACGACGCGCCGATCCAGGCGATGCCGGTGATCAGATGCAGCCAGCGGCCGAGCAGGCTGGCCCATTCGTAGAGATAGTCGATCATGCTTTAGCCCCTCTCCCACCGGGAGAGGGGTTGGGGTGAGGGAAGAGCGTTGCACATGGGTGTGGAGTTTCTCACGGGTCAGGCCTTTCCCTCATCCGCCCTTCGGGCACCTTCTCCCGATGGGAGAAGGGAAGAAATTGCACGCAGCACCGATTCGGGCGTTGCCGGCGCGGCGAGATCGGGCAAGGCATCGCCATCGCCGCAGGCCGCGACCGCGTCGCGGATCGCATGCAGCGCCGAGATCGCCAGCATCAGCGGTGGCTCGCCGACGGCCTTGGAGCGGTGGATCGTGTCCTCGGGATTCGGCGCATGGTCGAGGATGCGCACGTCGGCATGCTGCGGCCAGTCGCGCACCGAGGGAATCTTGTACGTGGACGGCGCGTGCGTCTTGAGTTCGCCCTTGGCGTTCCACCACAGCTCTTCGTTCGTCAGCCAGCCGACGCCCTGCAGGAAGCCGCCTTCGATCTGCCCGCGGTCGATCGCGGGATTCAGCGAGAGGCCGACGTCGTGCAGGATATCGACGCGCGTCAGCTGCGTCTCGCCGGTCAGCGTGTCGACCGCGACTTCGGACACGGCGACGCCGTAGGCGAAGTAGAAGAACGGCCGGCCGTTCAGGCGGCTGCGGTCCCAGTGGATCTTCGGCGTCGCGTAGAAACCCGTCGCCGACAGCGAGATGCGCGCCTGATAAGCCGATTGCACGAGCTGCGCGAACGTCATCCGCTCGCCACCGACCTGCACGTGGCCGCCGGCGAAGCGCACTTGGTCCGGTTGGACGCCGTGCGTCTTGCACGCATGCTCGACCAAGCGCGTGCGCAAGGTCGCGCACGCCGCCTGCGCCGCCTTGCCGTTGAGATCGGCGCCGCTCGACGCGGCCGTGGCCGAAGTGTTCGGCACCTTGCTCGTATCGGTCGCCGAGGTGCGCACGGCCGCCAGCGGCAGGCCGAATTCGTGCGCGACGACCTGCGCGACCTTGGTGTACAGCCCCTGCCCCATCTCGGTGCCGCCGTGGTTGAGCAGCACGCTGCCGTCGGTATAAATGTGTACCAGTGCGCCGGCCTGGTTGAACACGGTCGCGTTGAACGAGATGCCGAACTTGACCGGCGTGAACGCGATGCCGCGCTTGACGATCGCGTTTGCCGCGTTCCATTGCGCGATATCCGCGCGGCGCTCGCGATAGCGGCTGGTCTTTTCCAGTTCGTCGGTGAGGCGCTCGAGGATGTTGTCCTCGACGTATTGCCCGTAGGGCGTCACGTCGCGCGGCGAGGCGCCGTAGTAGTTGCGCCGGCGCACGTCGAGCGGATCGAGTTTCAAGGTGCGCGCGATATCGTCGATCGCCTGCTCGATCGCGAGCATGCCCTGCGGCCCGCCGAAGCCGCGGAACGCGGTGTTCGACACCGTGTGCGTCTTGCAGCGGTGCGAGAGAATTTCGATGTTCTCGAGGTAATAGGCGTTGTCGATGTGGCAGATCGCGCGGTCGTTGACCGGCCCGGACAGGTCGGCCGAATAGCCGCAGTTCGAGGCGAGCATGACCGCAAGCGCCGTGATGCGGCCGTCGTCGTCGAAGCCGATGTCGTAGTCGGCGATGAAGCCGTGGCGCTTGCCGGTGATCAGCATGTCGGCGTCGCGCTCGATGCGCAGCTTCACCGGGCGACCCGTCTTGCGCGCGAGCACGCACGCGGCCGCGGCGATCAGCGCCGGCTGCGATTCCTTGCCGCCGAAACCGCCGCCCATGCGCCGGCACTGCACGACGACCGCATGCGCGGGCAGCGCCATCGCGTGCGCGATCACGTTCTGCACCTCGGTCGGATGCTGCGTGGACGAATGCACCTGTAACGTACCGTCCTCGCCCGGCCGCGCAATGGCGATCTGCCCTTCGAGATAGAAATGATCCTGCCCGCCGACCGTCATCGTGCCCTGCAGGCGATGCGGCGCCCTGGCCAGTTCTTCGCGCGCCCGGCCGCGCGCGAGGATCTGGCTCGGGATCACATAGCTGTGCGCGGCGATCGCATCGCGAATGGTCAGGATCGCCGGCAATTCCTCATATTCGATCTTCGCCTCGAGCGCGGCCTTGCGCGCGATCGTCATCGATGTCGCCGCGACCGCGAACAACGGCTGACCGGCATATTGAACAAGGTCGTCGGCGAAGATCGGATCGTCGTGGACGATGCCGCCGTAGTTGTTCTCGCCGGGCACATCGTTCGCCGTCGCCACGGCGACGACGCCGGGCGTGGCGATCACGGCGGACAAGTCCATCGATTTGATGCGCCCGTGCGCGATGCGGCTGATGCCGAACGCGGCGTGCAGGGTCGACGGCGGCAGTTCGAGATCGTCGGCGTAGACTGCGCGACCCGATACGTGCAGGTGCGCGCTTTCGTGGCGCACGGGTTCGCCGATCAGCGCGCCGACATCGAGCTGGGTCGACAGGTCGTTCATGCCGACACCTCGGCCTCATGCGTGCGCAGCGTCTGCTTCGCCGCGTGCTCGAGATGAAAACGCCGCAACAGGTTCTGCGCGCCTTGCAGGCGATACGCGGCGCTCGCGCGCATGTCGCTCAGCGGCTTGAAGTCTTCGGCCAGCGCGTTCGCCGCCGCGGCGAACATGGCTTCATCGAACGATTTTCCGACCAGTGCGGCTTCGGCGCGTTTCGCGCGCGCCGGAATCGCGGCCATGCCACCATAGGCGATGCGCGCGGCGACGATGCGTTCGTCTTTCACTTCGACCGCGAATGCCGCGCACACGGCCGAGATGTCCTGATCGATACGCTTCGACAGCTTGTAGCTTGCCACGCGAATCGCTGCGGCCGGCATCGGCACGTTCACCGCGACGACGAATTCGCCGCGCGCGAGATCCTTCTTCATGTAATCGAGATACAGCGCCTCGAGCGCCAACGTGCGCGTCGCGTCGCCGTGGCGCAGTTCGACGCTCGCGCCGAGCGCGATCAACGCCGGCATCGCATCGCCGATCGGCGAGCCATTGGCGATATTGCCGACCAGCGTGCCCGAGTTGCGCACGGGCGGCGAGGCGAAACGTTGCGCGAGTTCGGCCAATGCCGGCACGTTCGCGACGATTGCTTCCCACGCATCGGTCAGCGGCACGGCAGCGCCGATGCGCAACTTGCCGTTGTTGTTCTCGATACGCTGCAATTCGGTCACTTCACCGAGGTAGATAATGCGCGGCAGTTCGCGCAGATGCTTGGTCACCCACAGGCCGATGTCGGTGCCGCCGGCGAGCAGCAGCGCCTCGGGATCGGCTTCGCGCAGGGCGGCGAGTTCGTCGAGCGTGCGCGGCGCCCGGAATCCGGGCAAGACGAGCGGCGTCGCGCGATCCAGCCCGCGCAAAGTTTCGATGCGCTCCTTCGCCTGCGCGGCCGCGCGCGACCAGCGTTGCGGAGCCTCGCAACCGTGCATCGCGCAACCAGCATCGACGATCGGCCGATAGCCCGTGCAGCGGCACAGATTGCCGGCCAGCGCGTCGACGACTTCTTCGCGGCTCGCACTTTCCCGCTGCTGGTAGAGCGCGAACAGACTCATTACGAAGCCCGGCGTGCAGAAACCGCATTGCGAGGCGTGGTGATCGACCATCGCCTGCTGCACCGGATGCAGCTTGTCGCCGTCGGCGAGGCTTTCCACGGTGACGAGTTCCCTGCCGTCGATCGTCGGCAGGAAGCGGATGCACGAATTGATCGCGCGGTAGCGCATGCGCGCGCCGCCGCCCGAGGCTTCCAGCTCGCCGAGCACGACCGTGCACGCGCCGCAGTCGCCCTCGGCGCAGCCTTCCTTGGTGCCCGTGCGGCGGCGATGCTCGCGCAGCCATTCGAGCACGGTCGTGGTCGGCGCGACGTCGGCGACTTCGACGACTTCGCCATCGAGTACGAAACGAATTGCGTTGGCGGCCCGGTCGCCCATGCTCAACTGCCGCGGTAGGTGGAGTAGCTCCACGGCGACACGAGCAGCGGCACATGGTAGTGCTTTTCGGCCTCCGCCACGCCGAAATCGATGCGCACGACGTCGAGGAATGGCGGGTCGGGCAGCGCGACGCCTTGCGCGCGAAAATAGTCGGCGACGCAGAAGGTCAGCGTGTAGCGTCCGGCGCGCAGCGCATCGCCGTCGAGCAGCGGCGCATCCGCACGCCCGTCGCCGTTGGTGCGCAGACTGGCGAGGCGCTCGCCGGAACCCGCGGCGTGCAGCTCCACGCGCATTCCGCGTGCCGGAATGCCGTGTGCCGTGTCGAGCACGTGCGTCGTCAGTCTGCCCATGATGTCCTCAGCCGGCGGCCGTCCGCCGGATCGCCGTATCTGCTGCGCTGTCCGCATGTGTACAAAACAATTAAAGTGCGCGCAAGTGTTCATCGACCTCTACATTCGTCATTCCCGCGAAAGCGGGAATCCATCTTGATCTCGTTTTCGATGTCAAACAGCAAATGGATTCCCTCTTTCGCGGGAATGACGGCAAAAAACAGCCGGAACCGCCATGGAAAACTTCATTCGCGCCGTGCCCAAAGCCGAGCTGCACCTGCATATCGAAGGCTCGCTCGAACCGGAGCTGACCTTCGATCTGGCGAGGAAGCACGGCGTGACCCTGAAGTATCCGAACGTCGCGGCGCTGCGCGCGGCCTACGACTTTTCCGACCTGCAATCCTTTCTCGATCTCTACTACGCCGGCGCCGACGTGCTGCGCGACGAGGACGATTTCCATGCGCTGACGACGGCCTACCTGCGCCGCGCGCACGACGACGGCGTCGTGCATGCGGAAATCTTCTTCGACCCGCAGACGCACACGGCGCGCGGTATTCCCTTCGCGACCGTGTTCGGCGGCATCCACCGTGCGCTGGTCGAGGGCGAACGCGAATTCGGCATCAGCTGGCGCCTGATTCCCAACTTCCTGCGCCACCTCAGCGCCGACGAGGCGATGCGCGCGCTGGAAGAACTGCTGCCGTACAAGCGGCACTTCGCCGCGGTCGGCCTCGATTCGTCCGAGCGCGGCCATCCGCCGTCGAAGTTCGCGGCGGTGTTCGAGCGCGCGCGCAAGGAAGGCTTGCGCACGGTTGCGCATGCGGGCGAGGAAGGGCCGCCGGAGTACATCGTCGAAGCGCTCGACCTGCTCAAGGTGTCGCGTATCGACCACGGCGTGCGCTGCGAAGAAGACCCCGCTCTCGTCGAACGCCTCGTGCGCGAGCAAGTGCCGCTGACGGTGTGTCCGCTGTCGAACGTGAAACTCTGCGTGTACAAACGCATCGAGGACCACAACTTGAAGCGCCTGCTCGATCGCGGCGTCAAAGTGACGGTCAATTCGGACGATCCGTCCTATTTCGGCGGCTACGTGCTCGACAACTATCTCGCCGTGCAGCGCGGCCTGAACCTGTCGCGCGCGGACATGGCCCAGCTGGCGCGAAATTCGATCGAGGCCTCGTTTCTCGACGACGCATCCAAAGGTCGCTGGCTGGCGAAAATCGACGCGATCGCGGCGTAGGATGAAGTGACCGCGTCCGATTTGCTAGGCTTTTTTTTCGTCGTTCAGCGGAGGCCGGAATCCAGCATTGCTCCGGCTCCGAGTAAGGAAGGAACTGGACCCCGGCTTTCGCCGAGTCCGATGTTCAGATGGGAGACACGTCAGCGATCACCATCCGGGCCCGCAGGCATCAGCCTGCAAACAAGGCCGAATATAAGACCGCAGTCCTGCTACCTGTCCTGTGTCTTTCGTTCAAGAACGCTTGCGATCCAGGAGGCGCCCATATAAGCATCCCTAATCAGGTTCACGTATCGATGGTGCATTGAAACTGTGCGCAGCATAACAAACCCGACGATGCAGTCATGCTAGTTTTACTCGTCATGCAGTGAAACTGAGTCCACGGCACGTCGGCCACGAAACGACATCGCCGCTCAACGGGCGACCGCGCGAAACACTGCACTGGGACACGCCGGAAGAGGTGTTGGCGAGAGAAATTGAAAAGTATACTAGATCAAATTCTGTTGCACTTGATTCTTGAGACCGCCCGGAGGTTCGCATGAGCGTCAGCGAAAAACGTCCAAATAGGTCACGGTTGGTCGTGGCGATGGTCGTATTATTTATTCCCATCGGAATTATTCTTGGCCAAGAAGTGAGCAACAGTGATGGGGGGATGAGTCAAGCAAGTCTGCGAACATGGCATGAGGCCGTCCAAACGGCACCAAGACCAGAAAAGGGCTGTTATAAAGCCGTCTATCCATCCACGCAGATGATAAAAATCGCTTGCGTTCCTTCACTGCCGGTCGTTCCTATGGAGCTTCCATACGACGTCAAGCTTGCCCTAAAGGGTGAAAGTGAAAATCAATCGATCCAGCCGATGACTGTGGGTGGTTCTTACGGCGATTATATACTTCAATGGGATCACGAGCCAACTTCAGTTTATGCGAACTTTTCGATTTCGGGAGTGACAAGTATTACAGGCCCAAACGCCAATGAATTTAGCGCACAGGTAAATACAAACCCGACTCTTTCTTCTCCCCAATGCGCTGGCGCGAGCAATCCTTCAGCGTGTCATGGCTGGGAGCAGGCGGTTTTTGCAAATAACACACCATCATATGGAACAGTACTTCTTATGCAATATTGGTTACTTGATTATAATAATTCATGCCCATCGGGTTGGTCCTCCGACGGCTATGGGGATTGCGTAAAAAATAGCACGAACGCCGTACCGGTTAGCACACCCCTCACTGGATCGACAATTAATACGTTGTCCGCTATTGGCATAACTGCGACGCCTGGCAGTTCATATGAGTATGGCTGGTTGTCTGTCGGAAATAATATCAACACAATGGTAGATTATTACGTCTACGGGGATGACCCCTTTAGCCTGACTAGCAATCAGACTCAATGGCGGAGTACCGAAATAAATATATTTGGTGGCCCGGGCGGGCAAACCGCATATTTCAATAATAATTCTATGATTTCAATTACTATACGCGTAAGCGATGCCGTCGGTCGAGTGGGTGATCGTGACACACCAACTTGTGCAGGGGGCTCCACAACAGCAGAAATGAACAATCTTGTATTGGGTACTTGTCAGGCTTTCGGCGTCAATTACTGGCCGGAAATATCGTTCTCGGAAAGTAATTAGATGTCAGATATCGGCTGATTGCATAGCCAGAAAAAGTTATCCTCTGTTTCTCGCCAGAGCCGTATTAAGTAAGCGAGTTGCGATCAACCAAGGGGCACCTCGAAAAACCGTAGCGAGCGAAGAGAATTTGCGCGTCGCCGGAGCACAGGAGCCGGAGCATATAAGTAGTACGTGAGGATTCCGAGCAACCGCCGGCGCGCAAATTATCGAGCGCAGTAGGTTTTTCGAGGTGCCCCAAGGATAGCGCATGAGCGAGCGAAGCTGGCTGCGGAATTGGGTGTCAGCGTCTCCTTACTTACACAGTTGGCGTTCACCTGACAGTGTGACTGATCGCTCGCATACCGCCTCCCGCACATCATCGCAGCGGCCCGGTGCCGGAATTACTGACAATTAAGGCTATTGATATTGCCCAAACGCACCCAATTCAGCGTGCCGCTGCCACTGGGACCGCCCTGTATTGCACTGCTGGTGCCGTTGTAGTCCACCGTGATGTGCTGGCAATCCGAGAAAGACACATCCATCGTACCCCACTGATTACGCATGATCGCGGTGTAATTGCCCGCAAAGCCGCCTCCGGTTGCATACAACACCGGCACCGCGGTCAGCTTTGTACTGCCAATTGGAAAGCTGGCCTGCGCGACCAGCCAGAACGGCAATCCCAGTGTATCAAAGGTGTACCAGGTCGCAAAGAACGTGCGGTTGACGCCATCCCCATCATATATTTGGGTAAGCATCCCTTCTCCGCCCTTGCCAGACCCTGCGTACCAAGAGCCGCTGAGATAGCCGTTGATCGCTATCGGCTGGTACGCCGCAGGATAGGTCTGCCGAGTAGGGTTGTAGTCCGGAACACTGATCGTCGTCTGGCCGTTCTGGTAGCCGTTGTCGAAGCGGATCGCGAAGGCATTGTTGAAATAGAAGAAACCAAGTGTCGGGCTGGCGTAGTTCTCAAGCACGTAGGTCGTGCTGTTGATGACCGCCGAATCGACCGTCGTGTCGGCGAAGATCGTGTTCGGTTCAGTCGCCACGCGCACATAGTCGGTATAGCCCGCATTATCGAAGACGATGTTGCCCTGGGCGATGCGGATATCCGGGAACCACGGATATATCTGCCAGTCGCGATCGTACTGAGCTTGGCGCTGGATGCGCATCAGCGTCGCACCGACGTAGCCGCCGACGGGATTGTAGGCCGCGTCGCCGCTGCTGCTGCAGGCGACGCGCCAGATCGAGATGGTCACGTCCTCCGTGCTGTCGGCAGTGCCGTCCTTCTCGTACAAGGTGACGGTTTTGCTGTACACCGGCCCGCTCGTGGTCACCGGCAGCGGCTGGATCAGGTTCGACGAGGTCGGCAACGTGTCGGAAAAGCAACTCGGCGGGTACGCACGGTAGCTGCTCGACGTCACTCCCGTCGATGCGTCCGCAGCCGTGACGGCGCGGCCCGGCGCGGCAGTGGTGCGCGGCGCGGCGAGCAGTGCGGAACGGCGCGCCTGCACGGCGCTGAAATCGGCACGCGAGCCGGCGACGGCCGCCGCGCCGCGATCGGCCGCGAACGCCGGCATCGCCATCGCGCAGGCAAGCACGGTCGTCACGACCGGAACGCGTTTCGGGAAGAACGGCATGACTTGCTCCTGCGAAATTCGGACGACGGGAATTGTAGGCACAACCCCTGCTTGCGGCGGTTAACTTCTCGTGAATGTGCGCACGGCTTGCGATAATGCGCGCGAACGCATGCGCGGCAATTATTGAGACTTTCGTAAACAAGTGACGTCATTCCGGCAGGGATTGCCGGAATCCAGTCACAGGGATGTGAACCTCACGCACACCGCGACGTTGCCGTCCGTGGCACTGGATTCCAGCAGTCCCTGCCGGAATGACGGAAAATTCGACCGTCACTCATTTACGAAAGCCTCAATCTAAAGAGCAAACGCACTTCCATGCAACTCGTCGACATCGGCGCCAACCTCACCCACGAATCCTTCCGCCACGATTTCGACGCGGTGCTCGCGCGCGCGCAGGCGCACGGCGTCGCCGAACTCATCGTCACCGGCGCGAGCGCGCAGGGCATGCGCGATGCGCTCGCTCTGGCGCGCGCGCATCCGGGTGTGCTGTACGCGACCGCGGGCGTGCATCCGCACCACGCGCGCGACTTCGACGCCGACACCGAGGCGCTGCTGCGCCAACTGCACGCGCAGCCGGAGGTCGTCGCCGTCGGCGAAACCGGCCTCGACTATCACCGCAATTTCTCGTCGCGCGAAGCGCAACTGTTCGCCTTCGAGCATCAATTGCAACTCGCCGTCGAGTGCGGCAAGCCGCTGTTCCTGCACCAGCGCGACGCGCACGCGGATTTCCTCGCCTGCATGGACAACGTGCGCGGCCGCATCGGCCCTGCCGTCGTCCACTGCTTCACCGGCAAATCGGGCGAGCTGTTCGACTACCTCGACCGCGATTTGCACATCGGCATCACCGGCTGGATCTGCGACGAGCGCCGCGGCGCGCACCTGCGCGACCTCGTGAAGAGTATTCCCGCCGACCGCCTGATGCTCGAAACCGACGCGCCCTACCTGCTGCCGCGCACGGTGCGGCCGATGCCTTCGCACCGTCGCAACGAGCCGATGTACCTCGCCCACATCTGCGCCGAAGTCGCGCGCGACCGCGGCGAAGATGTCGCCGTCACCGCCGCGAATTCGAGCGCGGCGGCGCGCGCGTTCTTCCGTCTCGTCCATTGAGGCTTTCGTGAATCACGCGACGTCATTCCGGCAGGGACTGCCGGACTCCAGACACAAGGATGTGAACCTCACGGATATCGCTACGTTGCCATCCGTGGCACTGGATTCCGGCAGTCCCTGCCGGAATGACGGAGAACTCGATCATCACTCGTTTGCCGGATCGCGCGCACGCGCCCGCCACGCCCATGCGCACAGCGCGAGCGCGAGCACCGACAGCACGAGAGGATCGAGCATCGGCGTCGGCACGGTCGCGCTGCCGCCCGGCGTGAGGACCGCGGCGAACCAGTTGACGAGGTTGCCCGCATCGACCGACTGGTAGTTCGCCGCCGGCCCCGGCGCGATCGTCGCGCCGGTCGCCTGGTTGTCGCGCGCGGAAACGTAGGCGATCGCCTGCGCCGCGCCGCTCGCCATGTTCAGCTGCGCCTGCGTGCCCGCGGCGCTGCTGACGATCTTCAGCAGGTTGCCGGCGATGCCCTGCAAGGTCAGCGCGTGCGCAACGCTCTGGGTCGCGCCGACAGGAAAGACCAGCGATTTCCCCGCCGAACTCGTCGCGACGAGATCGTAGAAACCCGTCGCGCCCGTGATCGCGCTCGTGCCGTCGCCGCAGGCATCGACGAAGTTCACGAGGCTCGTGCCGGGAATGAACGTGCCGCCGTTCGAGAAATCCTTGCCGACGGACACGCGCGCCGCGCCGGGCGCGAAGCTGCCGCCCAGCGCCAGCGAGGCGATGCCGTCCAGCGTGGCCGAACTCGCGCTCGCGGAGCCTGCGACGGTCAGGTCAGAGCAGCCGAGATCGATCGCGGCGTCGGCGAAGTCGATGCTCGATCCCGCGCCGATCGTCACCGCGCCGTGGGCCAGCGAAGCGCACAGCGCGAGCAGCGATGCGGTGAGACGGAACGCGCGGTTCCTTCTCCCCCCGGGAGAAGGTGGCCCGAAGGGCCGGATGAGGGTACGCGGATGGGAGAGAGGTTGTTCTGCTCGCGAACCCTCACCCGGCGCGCCGGGCGCGCCGACACACCCCGCTCGGCATCCTGCCTCACCCTCAGCGGACTGTCGTCCGCTTCGACCCGGTGGGAGAGGTGAAATGTGCGCGCTCATGGCTGCGCCTCCGTCAGCGCGACCGTTCTGCATCGACGGCTGCCGCCCTTGCGCGAATGCCGCCTTCAAAGTCGCCACCTCGGCCGCCAGCGTTTGCAGTTGCGCCACCTGCCGCTCCTGCGCGCCGAGGCGAACGCGCAGCGCGGCGATCTCGGCGTCTTTCGCCGCGACTTTTTCCTCGAGCTTCGCATTCAACCCCTGGATCGCCGCGAGCGCCACGCCGTCGGCATCGACCGTGTCGATGCCCTTGTCGCTTTCGCCGAGTTTGAAGGCGGCGTAGAAGTCCTGCGCCATCGGGCCCATGTGGCGATTCTTCGCCTCCTGCGTCTTGTACTGCCACGTGTTCAGCGGCATTGCCGCGACCTTGTCGAGCACGGCGCGCGCGTCCACCGGCACGACGGCGGTCTTGGCGTTACGGTCGGACATGGCGGTCCAGCTGCCGCTCCCGCTCGCGAGGTCTGCCCAGGTGATCGGAACGCCCGATCCATCGACCTTCGTCACGAACTTCGCACCATTCGAGGCGATGACCATGAACTGGTTGTCTTCGGTGTTCGTCTGGATTCCGGAATGGTCGTTGTCGCCGTAGATGAACGAGCCGGTATGATTGGCCGTACTGACGTATTTGCCCATCGCGGTCGAATAGTTGCCGCTCGCCGTTGTTTCACGGCCCATCGCGGTCGAAAAGACGCCGCTCGCCGTTGTGTCGTAGCCCATCGCGGTCGAAGCGCCGCCGACATTGGTATCGTCCCACTGCGTGCCGTCGACATATCCCGCGCGGAACGCCGCCTTGGCCGGATACCACATCAGGCGCGCGCCGGCGCCGCTGGCCGGAATCGTGCCGGCCGGTGTTTGATAGTTCGCAAGTGCCGCATTGACTGTCGCATCGGTGGCGAGCACACCGCCGTCGGCGAACACTTGCAATTCGCTGTTGGAGACCGGCGTATTCGTCGCGTCGTAGCGCAGCGTCTGGTTGGCCGTGCCGGCCGGCAGGGCCCCGCCCGACGGCAACGCAACGCAGCCCCACACGCTGCCACTCCATTGCGCAACCTCGTTGGCCGCACACGTCTGCGGCAGCTGATACGTCGGCGCGATCGAAAACGTGGTGCCGGCCAGCGCCAGCCCCGTGCCCGCGCTGTAACTGCCGCCGCCGCTCGCCGGCGCACACGGCCCGAGCACGCCGCCCGCACCCGCGCACACCGGCGTCGTCTGCTGCGGGCCGCTCGCAAGCACTGGAATCCACACCGTGCCGTCTTCGTTGACGCGCAGCCGCGCATCGGCGCCGCCCGCATCGGTGACCACGAAGCCGCTGCCGGCGGCGGGCTGGATCGTCACGTCGGTGGCGACGGCGGTGCTCGCCGCACCGGTCAGCATCATCGAGGCGAAGGCAACGCGATATTTCTTGCGGTTGTGCACAGGCATGAGAAATCTCCGATGGTCGTGATGGCGAAAAAAAACGAATCGATTTCCTTTCGCGCGGGGCGCGCGCGAAAAAAAAGATGTCATTCCGGCAGGGACTGCCGGAATCCAGTCACAGGGATGTGAACATCACGGATACCGGTACGTTGCCATCCGTGGCACTGGATTCCGGCAGTCCCTGCCGGAATGACGGAAAATTCGACCATCACTCGTTTGCCTGATCGCCGGCACGCGCGCGCCATGCCCATGCGCACAGCCCGAGCACGAGCGACAGCAGCGCGAGAGGATCGAGCATCGGCGCAGGCATCGGAGCTTGCGCGGCGGCGGCGGTAACGATCACGCGGGCGCTCGCCGTCGCTGGCGCGAACGTGCCGTCGCCCGCGTACGTCGCGACCACGTCGTGCGTGCCCGCCGCGAACGTGGCGACGCTCAGCGCGGCCATGCCGCTGCCGTCCAGATCCACCGTGCCGATCGGCGTGCCGCCGTCCCGGAACGTCACGCCGCCCGTCGGCGCAACCGCCGCCGGCGACGGCGACGACCTGCGACTTGCGATTCTTCCGACGGCCGTCGCACCCGCCGCCGATCCGTTCACCGTGGCCGTCAACAGCACGCTCTGGCCCTGCGCGATCGTCGCGGGCGAGGCGGTCAGCGTCATCGTCACGGGCGTGAGCGTCGCGGCGTCGACGGTGATCGTCGTCGTCACCGGCGAGGCGGGCGTGGCATAGCTCGCCGTGTCGCTCGGCACGAACGTGGCCGACAGGATCTGGTTCGGGCCGACGTTGAGCACCGTGCCCGCCGGGGGCGTGTAGGTGAACGTGCCGGCGACGGGGTTGCCGTTCCAGCTTGCCGTCGCGTTCAACTGCGTCGCGCCGAGCGCGGTGCCGTAGACAATCGGCGCGGGCGCGGGCCATGCCAGCAGCGGCACGGGCTTCGTCGGCGTTTCGGCGAAGCTGGCCGTCACGGTGCAGTCGGCGTCCACCGCGCCGCTGGCGTAGCTGTTGACGCCGCTGGCCGTGGCCGTGCCGCCGCAGCCACCGATGCTTTGCGTGACATAGCCGGCGTTCGGCGTGGCGGTGCAGGTGCTGGTTGCGCCGGCGTTCACCGGGCTGACGCAGGTGAGACTGCCGGTGCCGGCCGGGGTGGCCACGGCGGTGACGGTGTAGGTGACCACGGCTGCGGTGCATCGATACGACCACGGCGTGGTACCCGTGAAGTAATTCCAGCGCGAATCGTTCTGGCTCGGCGGATTGGCCGCAGGATCGAGCGCATTGGGGCACAAACGACTTCCCTGGCGCACCAGGCTGGCCGTAAGACCAAGATCCACCAGTGGCGCGGGACCAGTCAATCGGTTGTCGCTGACATCGAACCAGGCCAGCTTGGTCAGGCCCGCAATCGGCGGTATCGAACCGGTCAACTGGTTGTCGGAAACATAGAATTCGCTCAGCTCGCTCAATCCCGAGAGCGAGGGTATCGAGCCTGTCAGCCGGTTGGAATTGAGATTGATATAGGAGAGCCGGCTCAAATCCGATAGCGAGGGTATCGAGCCGGTCAGCCGGTTTTGGCCGACATCAAACCTTGTCAGAGAGCTGAAGCCTGAAAGCGACGGGATCGAGCCGCTCAATTGGTTGTTGTAGACCAGAAAGGTCGTCAATTGCGCCTTCGCGTCCGTGAGCGACGGGATCGGGCCAGTGAGTTGGTTGGAATTGGCGTGGAATTCCACCAAATTACTCAACCCGGAGAGCGACGGAATCGAGCCGGTGAGCAAGTTGTCATCGACGTCGAATTTACCCAAAAGGCTCAACCCCGAAAGCGATGGGATCGAGCCGCTCAGCCGGTTTGCGCCGACATCGAATAGGCCCAGGTTACTCAGTCCCGAAAGCGACGGTATCGAGCCAGTCAGTTGGTTATCGTGTGCAATGAACACGCTCAGATTGCTCAACCCCGAAAGCGACGGTATCGAACCGGTCAGTTGGTTCAAACTGACATTGAACCTTTCCAGACTGCTCAAATCCGAGAACGACGATATCGAGCCAGTCAACTGGTTGCCAGAGACGTCGAATACGACGAGTTTGCTCAACCCCGAAAGCGACGGTATCGGGCCGGTAATCTGGTAGTTGAGGTCGACGTCGAAAACGACCAGCTCGGTCAAGGGGGACAGCGCGGGCAGCGTTCCGGAAAGCTGGTTCAGAGGCAGATAGATCCGGGTCACATGTGTGTTAGTGGCATCGCAGGTGATGCCGAACCAGGTACACTCGGTGCCCTGCATGCCATCCCATCCGGTTTGGATGCTCCAAAGCGCACCATTGGTCTGGGTGTAGAGGTCCAGCAATACCTGCCGTTCGGTGGCCGGGATCGCTGCCTGCGCGACGCCGGCCAGGTTCAGGAGGGCAAAAAGGGCAAACAGACTTCGGGCGCGGCGTTTCATCGGGCTTTCTCCAAGCGAGCAAAAGCGTGCGCGATGATTCGCATCGCTACTTTGCGCGCGAGCGTCGCCACGCGAATGCGCCCAGCAGCGTCGCGAGCAGCGCCAGCATCGGCGCGCCCGGTCCGGGCGCGGTTTGCGATGCCGGTCACATGGCGGATGCCGGCGGCGGACAACATCGCCGCGGCGAGCATCGCGGTCGCCGCGGGCGCGGTCCTTGCGTGTCCGATCACGGGCAAGCCAGTCCACTGACGCCGCTCAGGCGGACGAGGTCCATCGAGCCGCTCGTATAACCCGGCATGATCGGACTCCATTGCGCCGTGGCGGTGTTGCAGTCGCTGAACTTCAAGGTGAGCGTGCCCCAGTCGGTGCGCACGATCTTGCTCTTGTCGAAATTGGGCGGGAACAGGCCACCGCTGCCCGATTGCATGGTCAGCGTCGCGGTGTCGCCCGAGTAGGTGCCCTGGCCGACCAGCCAGAGATTGTTGCCGGCGTTGTCGTAGACGTACCAGAACGCGAGCATGCCGTTGTTGGGCAGCACTTCGACGTTGAAGCCGTGGCCGGATTGCGCCGGCAGGTACCACGATCCGGTGATGCCGGGCACGATCGAGAACGTCGGCGTGGAATCCCCCTGCACGACGATGCTGCCGGTCATGCCCAGCGACTTGTGCGGCGTGCAGGAGTAGCCGAAGGTGCCGGCCGTGTTGAACGCCGGCGTGGTGTATTTCCAGGCGCCGCTAATGGCCTTGCCGCTGGAGAACACGCCTGCCGTATCCGACACCGCGTTGTGCGGCATGTCCCCGCCTGCGTAGGTGAAGGTTACGGTGTCGCCCTGGTTGATGGTCAGGGACGAGGGCGAAAAGCTGAGTGCCCCGCCGGGCGCGACGGTGACGGCGTGATCGGCCGCCCACGCGGGTGCGGTCGCGGCAAGTAGCACCGCGAGCAGGGCCAGCAGCATCGACGTTCCGAGCTCGGATGTGACCGTATTTTGCGGGCGAGTGCCTGCACTGGGGCACAAACCGGCCGTGGGGGCCAAGACGAGTTGGGTACGACGGATGTACATGAGTTCATCTCCTTCGGGTCATGGTCAGAGCAACCTTGTGGCCGCACCATGCGGTCAAGGGAGGCGAAACTCTGCTCCGCAGGCGTCGAAAAAGCATAAGATTGCGGTGAGGGAATCGTGGGGAATTGATGAGGGAATCCTGACGTGCGCGCATGTCGCGCCGCCGTTGCGGGTCGGCTTGAAGGGGAATTTGCCGACCGGGTCCAGTTTCACGAGCCGGCATGGATATAGAAGCGTCCCCCCGATACATCGCGTTCGACGCCGTCGAGATCGACCTCGTCGGCCGGCGCGTGACCGTTGCCGGCGTGCAGGAGGAACTCGAACCGAAGGCGTTCGACGTGCTCGTGCTGCTCGCGCAATCGCCGGGCCGGGCGTTCGCGCGCGACGATATCCTCGATGCGGTGTGGAGCCATCGCCACGTTACGCCGAGTGTGCTCAATCGCGTGATCAAGCTGATCCGCGAGTCGCTCGGCGAGAGCGCGCATCGCCTGCACACGCTGCACGGCGTCGGCTACCGCTTCGACGGCGAGGTGCGGTTCTTCTCGCATCGTCCGGCGGCCGATCCGCTCGCGCCTGCGCCGGTCGCGGCAGCCTCGCCAACCGCCGCGGCATCGGAAACCTCGACGCCCAAGTCGGTCGCTCCAAGTCTGCCGTCGGCAGTCTCCTCAACCGCCGTCCCGGCCGCGATTCGATCTGCCTCGCGGCGTGGGGGCCGGCTTCTCATCGCCGCATTTGCCGTCATCGCGGCCGGCATTTTCCTTTGGCAGGCGCGACATCGCGAAGCGGCTCCGGCATCGCCGACGCTGGTCGTGCTGCCGTTGCATGCGATCGGCGACGACAAAAGCGAAACCGCCTTCGCCGACGGCCTCAGCGAGGAGTTGACCACGCGACTGGCCCGCGTCGACGGTTTGTGCATGATATCGAGCACCTCGGCCGCGCGCGCGCGGCACGACGGCTTCGACGCCGCGCAACTGGCCGAACGCCTGCACGCGACCCACGCGCTCGAAGGCAGCCTGCGCGAGGACGGCGGCGAGTTGCGCATCGACCTGCGCCTGATCGAGACGCCATCGGGGCGCACCGTCTGGGCGCAGGACTTCGATCGCAAATCCGGCGAGGTGTTCGCGGTGCAGCGGGAAATCACGCAGGCCGTGGCGGCGGCACTCGCGCTGCGCATGAACCTTGCCCGCGACGTCGCGAAAGCGCCCGATCCGCAGACGTATCGCGAGTATCTGAAGTTGCGCCACCTCTTCTCCGGCGCCAGCGATGAAGGCCCCGATGACCACGCGAATGAAGACTTGCGCGCCTTGGCCGAACGCGCGCCGGACTTCGCCGAAGCGCATGGCCTGCTCGCGCTGAACCTCGCCGCCGAAGGCGAAGGCGAATACAAGGGCGACGAGGCATTGCGCGAAGTCCAGCGCACACTCGCTCTCGACCCTGGAAATGCCGATGCGCATGCGGCAATGGCGGAAATCGAATTCCGCACGCACGACTGGGCCGTGGCCGACCGTGAGCTGCATGCCGCACTGGCCACGCAACCGGGCGACGTCATCCTGAACCTGATCACCGGCATGTGGCTGTCGCGGCTCGGTTACGGGGAACGCGCGCTCGCGTATTTCCGCACGGCCCATGCCGCCGATCCGCTCGGCTACTGGACGAACAACAACCTGGGCAGCGAACTCGACGTGCTCGGCCGGCACGACGAGGCCAAGCCGTATCTCGATGCGCTGCCCGGCCTCGAAACGGACCCCGAGACATCCGTCACGACCTCGACCGCGCGCTGGTGGAACGCGATCTGGCGGCACGACTACGCCTCTGCCCGCGGCTTTGCCACGCAGATGCCCGAGAAGGATGGACTGAAGAAAGCCTACGTGGCAGCGACGGCGGCATTGACCGATCCGTCGCGCTGGCCCGAAGCCGAAACCGCCGTCGCGGAGCGGGAAAGCAAGATCGGCGAGCCGCCCCAGATCGAGTTGCTGCTGCCGCAGTTCCACCGGGCCGCGGCAATGCTCGCCATGCTGGAACCCGGCAATCAGGAACCGTTCGGCAAAATTCTCTGGACGGTCGAATTCGCCGCCCTGCGCCGCGATCCGGCGTTCCAGGATTTCATCAAGCGCATGAAGTTCGTCGACTACTGGAACGCCAACGGCTGGCCGCCGCAGTGCAAGCCCGACGGCGCCGGCGCGAAGTGCGATTGAACGCAATCAGGAACGCAAGCCGACGCCGCGATGCAACAGGTTGAGGCACAACGCGCCGAGGCCGACCACGAACGCGAGCATGACGAGATAGGCCCAGGTCAGGTCGATGTCGCTGATGCCGAGCAGACCGTAGCGGAACGCGTTGACCATGTACAGGATCGGATTGAGATGCGAGAGTTCCTTCCACGGCGACGGCAGCTGGGCGACGTTGTAGAACACGCCGCCAAGATAGGTCAGCGGCGTGAGCACGAAGGTCGGGATGATCGCGATGTCGTCGAACTTGCGCGCGTAGATCGCGTTGACGAAGCCGAGCAGGGCGAAAATCACCGCGGCGAGCAGGAACGTGCTCAACGTCACCAGCGGATGGTACAAGTGGATTTTGGTGAAAAATAAAGAAATCAACAAAACGATCACGCCGACCATGAGGCCGCGCAGCACGGCGCCGGACACGTAGCCGGCGAGAATCGTCCAGCTCGGCATCGGCGAGACGAGCATTTCCTCGACGAAGCGCTGGAACTTGGCGCCGAAGAACGAACTGGTGATGTTGCCGTAGGCGTTCTGGATCACCGCCATCATGATCAGACCCGGCGCGATGTACTCGACGTAGGAAATGCCGGCGCCAGCGCTGTCGGTGGCGACCGCGCCGATGCGGCTGCCGATGAGATTGCCGAAGATGATGAAATACAGCGTCATCGTCACCGCCGGCGGCAGCAGGGTCTGCGCCCAGATGCGCAGGATGCGCACGACTTCGCGCCGCGCGATCGTGCCGAGCGCGACGAGGTTGCCTTGCGCGTTCATGCGGCCTCCTTCGCGCCAAGGTTGCCCTCGACCAAACGCACGAACAGCTCTTCGAGGCGATTGGCCTTGTTGCGCATCGAGTTGACCGTGATGCCGCGCGCGGACAACGCCGCGAATACGGAATTGAGGTCGTGCGCGCGCGACATCTCCGCCTCGACCGTTTGCGCATCGATGCGCGTGAGTTTCACCTCGCTGATCGTCGGCAGGCCATCGATCGGATGGGCGAGGTCGAACACGAAGGTTTCGACGTCGAGCTTGGACAGAAGCTTCTTCATCGACGTGTTCTCGATCACGCGGCCGTGGTCGATGATCGTGATGTTGCGGCAGAGCTGTTCGGCTTCCTCGAGATAGTGCGTGGTCAGGATCACCGTCACGCCGGCCGCGTTGATGCCTTCGATGAACTTCCACATCGAGCGGCGGATCTCGATGTCGACGCCCGCGGTGGGCTCGTCGAGGATCAGCAGCTTCGGCTCGTTCATCATCGCGCGCGCGATCATCAGGCGCCGCTTCATGCCGCCGGATAGCGTGCGCGTGACCGCGCGTGCCTTGTCCCAGAGCGCGAGTTCCCTCAAGTACTTTTCCGCGCGCGGCAACGCGGTGATGCGGTCGATGCCGTAGAAACCGGCCTGGTTGACGCAGATGTCGAGCGGCGTTTCGAACAGGTTGAAATTGATCTCCTGCGGCACGAGGCCGATCATCTGCATGGCCCGGCCGCGATCCGTGCGCACCGAGTGGCCGAACACGCGCACATCGCCCGCGCTCGGGTTGACGAGCGAGGAGATGATACCGATCAGGGTGGATTTGCCGGCGCCGTTCGGCCCGAGCAGCGCGTAGAAATCGCCGGCCTGGACGCTGAGGGAAATGCCTTTGAGCGCTTCGACGCCGGTGGCGTAGGTCTTGCGCAGGTCGACGACCTCGAGGGCGGGAACGGAATCGGCGGGATTCATGGCTGCAAGCAAAAATCGAAGCCGCTAGTATAGCGGCCCTTTCCAGCCTCACGATTTCCCAAGTGGCCGACCATTTCACCCTGCGCCTCGCCGACAGCCGCATGCTCGCGTCCAGCGTGCGCCATCTCGCCTTCGAACGCGCCGACGGCGCGCCGTTCGCGTTCGTTCCCGGACAGTTCCTGCAAGTCCATTTCCACTATGCCGACGGCAAGCCGACCAAGCGCAGCTACTCGGTGGCGACGCTGGGTGCGGGCGATGCCATGCCCGTGCAGCGAATCGAGATCGCCGTATCCTATGTCGACGGCGGCGCAGCCACCGAACTGCTCGGCAACCTGCGCGAGGGCGAAACCGTCGAGGCGAGCGGCCCGTACGGACGCTTCTGCCTGATGGACAACGATGCGAACGGGCGCTACGTGCTCGTCGCCACCGGCACCGGCGTAACGCCGTACCGCGCGATGCTGCCGCAACTGAAAGCGCTGTTCGCCAAGCGCGACATCGAAGTCGCGCTGATCTACGGCGCGCGCAACGAGGCCGAACTGCTCTACGGCGACGAGTTCGAAGCGTTCGCGCGCGAGAACGCGCAATTCCGCTTCTACGCCTGCTTCTCGCGCGCGCCTCGCGCGGTTCCGCGACCCCACGACCGCAACGGCCGCGTGCAGGTCGCGCTCGAAGAAATCCGACCGGATGCGGCGCGCGACATCGCCTACCTGTGCGGCAATCCGGACATGGTCGATCAGTCGTTCAACCTGCTCAAGGAAGCCGGGCTGCCGATTCCGCACATCCGCCGCGAGAAGTACGTTTCCTCGCGCTGATCCCGACGCCGCGCGACGGCGATCAATAGTTGACGATGACCTGCACCACGTCGGAATACGCGTCCGGCGTGACGTTCGTGCTGCCGGTGACCTTGGCGTAGGCGGTCAGCGTCTGCGCCGAGCCGGTGCCCGTACCTGCGACGCCGTTGCCGACGCTGGTCGAGGTGGCGGTATTGCCCCAGGCCGTGCTCAGACCGGAGTTCGAATAGAGCTGGTAGGCGATCGTGCTGGCGTTGCCCGAGGTGGCGCCTTTCATCGTGCCGAGCCCCGTCGTGCTGGCGACGTTCTGCGGCGACAGGCCGACGTAATAGGCGGTGCCCGAAGGGCAGTTGACGTAGATGGCGTTGCTGCCGCTGATCGTCTCGCTGGTGCCGGCGGCGAAGCTGCCGAAGTTCAGCGTGGAATTCGCGCTGACCGTGCAGGCGTTGGCCAGCGTGGCCGACGCGCTGATCGACGCGCCTTTGTAGGAAGTAAGATCGCCCGTGCTGTTCAGGCACTGCGTGCCGCTGACGAAGCCGAGGTTGATGTTGTAGACGGTCTCGGCGTAGCTGCCCGCGGTCAGCGTCGTCTGGTTGCCGGGAATGTACGCGTAGACGGTGATGACGCCGCTGGCAACGACGGCCGCGCCATTCACCGAGGCCGCCATGCTGGTCGAACTCGTATTGGTCACGAATTGCGTCGCGGTCCACGCCGTGGTGTGCGCGCCGTCGATGTAGTAGTTGTACTGCATCAGCGGCGCGTTCCAGGCCCCTCCGGAGAGCTTCATCTGCGGGCTGGTGTAGGGGCCGATGTTGTCGCCGGTCGGTCCGGTCGCGCACAGCGTGAAGGTTTCCGCAGGACTGTAGCTCGTGCAGGTGTAGTTGATCTGCACGGTGCTCGACGCGCCGCTCGATCCGCTGACCGTGACGTTGCCGAAGGCGAGGCTCATCGGCGTGTTGGTGATCGAGCAATAGATGCCGGCGTGCGCGTCGTGCGCCGGCAGCCACCACAGCGCCAGCAGCGCGAGCAGCAGGCCGGCGATGCGCCGGCGGCGGATCGGGCAAGTCATGGCGAGGCTCCCTTGGCGCAGGTCAGCGGCCCGATGCGCGGAATGCCGCCGTCGTCCTGCTTGCGATAGTCGAACGCGACGCTGCATGCGCCTGCGGGCGCATCGACGTCGAGCACGTCGTGTTCGGCGAGCGTGTCGAAATACACCTCGCCGTCGTAGCCGACCAGCGCGGGTTCGCCTTCCTCGCCGCGCACGCGCACCGCCGCGCCGAGCGGCAGCGGCTTGCCGCTCGCGTCGACGAGCACGACGACGGCCGCGCGCATCGGGGTGATGGCGAAACGCACCAGCGTGCCGGCGCGCCGCTCGGGCACGGCCTGCGCCTCGACGCGGTCGATGCGCAGGTCGGCCGGCAGGTTCATCGCGTCGATGTCGATGCGGTTGTTCTGGTAGGCGTTGAGCGGCGTCACCAGCAGCAGGCCGTCCTTGTCGGTGACGCCGTAGAGGTTGTTCTGCAGCTTGACCGGCACGCCGGCAACGCCGTCGGTGGAGACCACGGCGAAGCCGTCGTACACGGTGCGCGCGGCGAACAGGCCGCCGCCCATCAGCACCAGCGAACCGGTCGCGTTGGCGTAGCCGGAATACTCCCCGTTCGCGTCGCTGACGCCGGCCTGCACCTGGCCGTAGCGGCCGAGGTAATCGAGTTCGGCCAACCCGTTCCGGAGCCCGCCGCCGGCCTGCGCCTGTGCGCGCCAGCCGAAACCGCCCTCGACGGGAATCGAGCGCGCCGCGCTCGCGCCGGCCAAATCGCCGTCGCGGCCGTGCTGCACGCTGGCGCTGGCGTAGGTGCGATCGTCCAGCGATACGCTCCAGGTGAGGAACAGGCTGCGGTCGCGCGCGTCCTCCAGGTTGCGGTTGGCGTTGAAATTGAGCGAACCCAAGCGGCCGAACGAGCGCGACCAGAACGCGCTGGCGTAACGGTTGACCTGCTGCCGGTAATCCAGGTGCGTGTAGCCCAGGCCGAAGCTGCCGAGGCTGGCGCTGTTGAACCCGGCCTGTGCGCTGCCGGACAGGCGCGGCGGCGGCGTGCCGTACAGCGAAGCGACGTCGCGGTAGCCGCTGCTCGCGCGCGTGCCGTTGACTGCGACGTTGAAACGGCCGTCGGTCCAGTTGTAGCCGAAACCGAACTGCGAGCCGCTCGAGCCGTGCCAATCGCTGCGCGCGATCGAACCCGACAGCACGCCGGCCCGGTCCGGCAGCGACCAGACGCCGCCGACGCCGCCGTTCCACAGGCCGGGCGTGGCTTCGGCGTGCGCCTCGCCGGTGAAATTGTCGCTGAAACCGTGCAGCCAAGTCGCGCTGCCCATGGCCTCGTGCGCGTAGTCGAACGAATCGATGCCGTAGTTCTCGCGCACCGCGCCGAGTTCGGCCGACCAGTCGTTCAACCCCATCTGCAGCAGTTGCGGCGTGTTGTACAACGCGAAATTCAGCGTCGTGACCTGGCCGAGCGCGTCGGTCAGCACGACCTGCGCGTTGCCCGCGCCGTTGATGCCCGGCACGGTGTTGATCTGGAACGGCCCGACCGGCACGTTGCCGCTGTATTGCTTCATGCCGTTGACGTAGAGATCGACCTGCGAGGGCAGCGTCGCGGAACCGAAGAATTGCGCCAGCGGCGTGGTGACGCGGTACGGCTGCAATGCGAAGTCGGTGCCGAACTGCACGCCGCCGATGCGCGTGGCGCGCGACCACGACGTGGCCGCGGTCAGCGCGTCGCCGACGTTGAGCGTCAGCATCTGCTCGGGAAAGGACAGGCTCCAGGTGCTGTCCAGCCGCACCGTGCGGTCGTTCGAATCGCCGCCGCCGCTCGCCGTCTGCGAGAGCGAGGTGTTGCTGAACACGCCGTAGCGGTTGAACGCGCGCAATTCGGCGTAGGCGTTGAGGCTGCTCGCGCCGTGCTGCGCCTCGCTGCCGTAAAGGTTGTAGTTGAGCAACAGCCCCGGCGCGACGCTGGCCTCGGGCGAAGTCATGGCGTGCGTGTCGACGACCTCGGTCGCATAGTGCAACAGCCCGGCCGGTGCGGTGATGCCGGCGCTCTGGTGCGCCTCGTCGTAACCGGCATGCACGCCCTCGAGGGCATCGAGCCGCACCGGATCGGGCGTGCCGGCAGGCAGCGCGAACCCGAGCTGGCGCAGGGTCGACGCGGTCGCCCACAATGCCCCGTCGCGATAGCCGAAGTGGACCAGGCCGCGGTCGACGCCGTTGAGCGTGGTCGCGAGGTACAGGTCGCTGCCGTCGACGACGGGCGCGGTATCGCCCGCATCGATCGTCAGCGCGGTGCTGCTGTTGGCGGCGTTGGCGTCGCCGGCGCTTGCCGTCGTCGCGGCCGCGGCCGTTGCGCAGCGGCAATGCAGCAGCAGCAATGCCTCAGCGAACAGGATCGGCCAGCGCGACATCTTGCTTGGCCTGCATGCCGTTGACCGTCGCTTCGATGCTGCCGCCGCCGGCGAAATCCCGCGCGGGCGGTTTCAAGGCCCAGCGCATCGTCACGCCAGGCAGCACGTAGCCGAGCAGGCCGCCGCTGATCTCGACGCGCTTGCCGGCGTGGTCGACGAACGTCAACGCCGCGAGCTGCGCATGGCCCGTGCCCGAGTTGGCGACTTGCAGCACGGCCTTGTCGCCGTCGCGGAGCAAGTCCCAGCGCAACTGCGCGGCGGGTGCGGCCGACGCGGCCGGCTGCACGAATACCGGCACCGAATAATGCAGCACGAACTGCACGCCCTTTTTACCCTGCACGTCGATCGGCAATTCGTCGATCGCAAGGCGCCAGGTGTCCTCGCTCGCGTTCGTGCCTGCCGGCGGCGCGCCGATGCGGATCACGCGGATCAACTGTTTCTGGCCCGGCTGGATCTCGACCATCGGCGGGCTGACGATCAGCCCGTTCGACGGTTCGAGTTGGTCGGCGGCGTCGCGCTGGATCCAATGGTACGGGCGCACCTGCGCGTGGATGACGTTGTCGCCCGTATTAGTGAGCCACAGCCCGCTCGCCTTGTCCGCGGGAGCCAGGGTCAGCGAGACGGGCGCGACTTGCAGCCCGCTCGCGAACGTCGAACCGCATGCAAGTCCCAGGGCCGCAAGCAGGATGATCCGCATGGTTTGCCTCGATGCGCGCAGGGTATGGCGATCAGTAGGTGACCGTCACGCCGACGGTGTCGCTGTAGGAACCCGCCGGCGAGGTCGAGATCGGCGAAGCCTTGCCGTACACGGTATAGGTCACCGCGCTGCCGGTGCCGGTTTTGGCCACCCAGCCGTTGCTGCTGTTGTTGCCCCATGCGGTGCCATATCCGCTGTCGGTATACAACTGGTACGACACGTAATCGCTGCCCGTGCCGCCTTTCATTCGACGCGTCGTGATATCGCCGCTGGTGCCGGGATTGGCGCCGGCATCGAGGCCGATATTGAACGCCGTTCCCGTCGAGCACTTGATGCTGACGGTCGAGGTCGACGTGATGGTGTCCAGGTAGGTGTGCTCGCCGAATCCCAAGGCCGTGGCCGCCAGCGTCGTCGTATCGCAGGTGGCGTCCAGCGTAAGGGTCACGTTGAAGCTGGTCGTGGCCGTGGCCGCCGCCATCGTGGTCGAAGCAAAGCCGCCGAGCGCCAGTACGGCGGCGACCAGGGCTGCGTAGCGCAATTTCTTGTTCATGTTTCAAGTCTCCGGAAATCTACAGTGGGATGGATTTGTCCGCATCGACCGAAACGCGTTCGTTTCGCGGCAGGCGATACCTGCAAAGCAGAATTCATGCCAATTTTCATACTATTGATTTTTAAGTACTTTCTTCGGTATTTCGACACCGAAAAGCGACTACCTCGGTCACAACACGACGCGCTGCACACGCAAGCCGGTATCCACATCTGTCAAGCTTGCTTGACATATCGATCGATGCAATCTAACCTGGGCATGTCAAGCATGCTTGACACACGCCCACCACCGAATCCGGCGCATGAAACCCGTCTCCAAAACCCAATACGAGCTGCGCACGTTCGCCACCTCGGCGGTGTACGTGATTCTCGTCATCGCCCTGCTGCCGTACGCACGCCACGCGGACGACAATGCGACCCGTGTGGTCTGCGCGCTGTTGCCGACGTTGCCGATGCTCTACATCGTCTGGCTGACCGGCCGGCGCATCTGGTCGAGCGACGAACTCGAACAGCGCACGCATCTGATCGGCCTCGGCGCCGCGGCAGCGGTCGCCGGCGTGTTCAGCCTGATCGGCGGCTTTCTCGCTGCGAGCAAGGCGATACCGGCGGACCTGACCGGCACGCTGCTGATCTGGGTGTTCCCGCTGATGCTGCTGACCTACGGCCTCGCGCAGAGGTGGGCCTCGCGCCGATACGGCGCGGGTTTCTGCGATGACGATGACGGCCTGCCCAAGGCGATCAGTTTCGGACTGCTCGCCGTGCTGTTCGGCGCCGTCGCCGTGTGGGCGTATTTCCGCGTCGCCGACGAGTTCGCGTTCGGCCTGTTCTGCGGGCTGGCCGTTTCGTTCGCCGCGGTCGCCGCGATTTTCGCATGGCGCCGGCTGCGACGCGCCGGGCAACCAGACGAATGAACAACAAGGTGCGCGATCTGCGCGGCGAGCGCGGCTGGTCGCAGGGCGACCTCGCCGACAAGCTCGACGTGTCGCGGCAGACGGTCAACGCGATCGAAACGGGCAAGTACGACCCGAGCCTGCCGCTCGCGTTCCGCATCGCCAAGCTGTTCCGCCTGCCGATCGAATCGATTTTCCAACCGGGCAAGGATTGACGCATGGACAAAAGAAACCTGTTCCGCCTCGCGCTGCTGCTGGCCGTGGCCGGTGCGTTCGCGTGGAAACGCTTCGCCGCCGCGCCGGCAGCCGCCCGTGGTGCGCCCGCGGCGGCGGCGATCCCGACCAACGCGCGCGAGTTCACGCTGGGCACGCTCGCGTTCAAGGCCTGCGAATTGCCGCAGAAGAAATCCGGCGCGACGACCGCCGCGTTCTGTGCGCCGTTTTCGGTACCCGAGAACCCTGACGATCCGGCAAGCCGCCGCATCGACCTCCATCTCGCGCTGATCAAGAGCGACGCCGAGCGCGCGGACAGCGACATCGTCGTCTTCCTCGCCGGCGGGCCGGGCCAGGCTGCGGTCGAAACGTATCCGCAGATCGCCGCCGCGCTCGCGCCGCTGCGCCGGCATCACCACATCCTGCTGCTCGACCAGCGCGGTACCGGCCAGTCGCATCCGCTCGATTGCGAGGCGGCGAAGGACGACGAAAAGAACGGTACGCGGGCCGGCGAGACCGACAGCGGCATCGACACGGCCAAGCTGCGCGAAACGACTTCGAAGTGCCTCGCCGAAATCGAGAAGAAGGCCGACCCACGCCAGTACACGACGACGGTGGCCACGCGCGACCTCGAAGACCTGCGCGTCGCGCTCGGCGCGCCGCAGTTCGATCTCGTCGGCGTCTCCTACGGCACGCGCATGGCGCAGCAGTACCTGATGCGCCACCCGGCCGGCGTGCGCAGCGTCGTGCTCGACAGCGTCGCGCCGAACGAACTCGTCTTCGGCCAGGAATTCGCGCAGAACCTCGATTCCGCACTGAAGGCGCAATTCGCGCTGTGCAGCAAGAACGCAGCCTGCGCGAAGGCGTTCGGCGATTCCTGGGCCAGCCTCGGCAAGCTACGCGACGCGCTGCGCGCGCAGCCGCAGAACGTCACGCTGCGCGATCCGGTCACGTTCAAGCCGGACGAACTGCGCCTGAGCGCGAACCGCTTCGCCGGGCTCGTGCGCATGTTCGCCTATTCGCCCGAGACTGCGGCACTGCTGCCGCTGTCGATCGCGGAAGGCTTGAAAGGCAACTACGCGCCGCTGGCCGGACAGACGCAGCTTCTGCAGGACGACATGTCCGGCGCGATGAACGGCGGCATGCAGGCTTCGGTGATTTGCAGCGAGGACGCCGACCTGCTCAAGCCCGATCCGAACGACGCGAACACGCTGCTCGACAGCAGCAGCCTGACCGACGCGATCGCGGCCATGTGCGCGGTCTGGCCGCACGGCGCGACGCCCGCGGATTTCCACGCGCCGCTCAAATCCGACAAGCCCATCCTCGTGCTCGAAGGCGAGCTCGATCCGGTGACGCCGCCGCGCTACGGCGAGCAGGTGATGCAAGGCCTTTCGAACGCGAAGCTCATCGTCGCCCGCGGCCAAGGCCACAACGTGATCGGCCGCGGCTGCATCCCGAAACTCGTCGACGAGTTCGTCGAAAAACTGAACCCGAAAATGCTCGATGCGAAATGCGTCGACGCACTCGGACCGGTTCCCGCCCTCGTCGATTTCAACGGAGCCTCGCCATGATCCTTGTTTTTGCTTCCCTTCTCCCCTCGGGAGAAGGTGCCCGAAGGGTGGATGAGGGAAGAGCCTTGCACGATGCAACGAGACTCCATAACGAAACGCCCTTCCCTCATCCGGCGCTTCGCGCCACCTTCTCCCGATGGGAGAAGGGAAGAAATGGAGCCGCGTCATGATCGAAGTACGCAACCTGCACAAAACCTTCGGCTCCGGCGCGAAGAAAGTCGTCGCCGTCGACGGCGTCGGCTTCACCGCGCGCGACGGCGAGATCACCGGTCTGCTTGGGCCGAATGGTGCCGGCAAGACCACCACGCTGCGCTGTTTGTATACTTTGATGCGACCCGACTCGGGCCAGGTGCTCGTCGACGGCGTCGACGCCGCGGCCGATCCGCTGTCCGTGCGGCGCAGCCTCGGCGTCCTGCCCGACGCGCGCGGCCTCTACAAGCGCCTGACCGCGCGCGAAAACATCGCCTACTTCGGCCGCCTGCACGGCCTCGACGAGGCGACGATCCGCTCGCGCAGCGACGCCGCGATCCGCGCGCTCGAAATGGAGGACATCGCTGACCGCCGCACCGAAGGCTTCTCGCAGGGCCAGCGCGTGAAGGCCGCGATCGCGCGCGCACTCGTGCACGATCCGAAGAACGTCATCCTCGACGAACCGACCAACGGCCTCGACGTGATGGCGACGCGCGCGATGCGCACGTTTCTCAAGCAGCTGAAAAACGAAGGGCGCTGCGTGCTGTTCTCCAGCCACATCATGCAGGAGGTCGCGGCGCTGTGCGACCGCATCGTCGTCATTGCGCGCGGCCGCGTCGTCGCCGACGAATCGCCCGACGCGCTGCGCACGCAGACCGGCGAGGCGAACCTCGAAGACGCGTTCGTCAAACTGATCGGCAGCGACGAGGGACTCGCCGCATGAAAACCCTTTTTCTTCCCCTCCCTCTCCGGGGGAAGGTGCCCGAAGGGCGGATGAGGGAAAGGCTCCGCATCATCCATCTCCACTGGAAATCGTTCCGCTCTTCCCTCATCCGGCGCTGCCGCGCCACCTTCTCCCGAGGGGAGAAGGAAGGAGCAAAAGCATGAAATCCACACTGATCGTTTTCCTCAAAGAAGTCCGCGAAAACCTGCGCGACAGGCGCACCGTGATCAACACGCTCGTCACCGGCCCGCTGATGGGGTCGCTGTTCTTCGTGCTCCTCATCAACACGATGGTCACGCGCGAGCTCGAAAAGGCCGAGCAGCCGCTCAAGCTGCCGGTGATCGGCGCCGAGCGCGCGCCGAACCTGATCGACGCGCTCAAGCAGCAGCGCTTCGACATCCAGGACGGACCGGCCGACGCCGAGCGCGCGGTGCGCGAGCAGGATGCCGACGTCGTGCTGCGCATCCCGCCGCAATTCGCGGAAAACTGGAACCGCGGCGAACCGGCCCAGGTCGAGCTGGTCTACGACGAATCGCAGCGCGACGCGCAAAGCGCGGTGCGCCGCGTGCAGGCCGCGCTCGAAGGCTACGGCCAGCGTACCGGCGCGCTGCGCCTGCTCGCGCGCGGCCTGTCGCCGAGCGTGATGAAGCCGGTCGTCGTCGCCGAGCGCGACCAGTCCACGCCGCAAAGCCGCTCGGGGCAGATGTTCGGCATCCTGCCGTACTTCTTCATCCTCGGCGCGCTGATCGGCGGCATGGCGCTCGCGATCGACACGACCGCGGGCGAGCGCGAGCGCCAGTCGCTCGAACCCTTGCTCGCCAACCCGGTGCCGCGCGCGCGAATCCTCGCCGGCAAGCTTGCGGCGACGACCGCGTTCGCGATGACGACCGTGCTGCTGTCGATGCTCGCGTTTTCCGTTGCGAGCCGTTTCCTGCCGACCGACCGGCTCGGCATGGACCTGCACATTGGCTTGGATTTCGTGCTTCGCGGCCTGTTCGTCATGCTGCCGCTCGCCGCCCTGCTCGCCGGCCTGCAGACCATGGTCGCCGCGTTCGCCAAGAGCTACCGCGAGGCGCAGACCTGGCTGGGCCTGCTCACCTTCGTGCCGGCGATCCCGACGATGCTGCTGACGATCCTGCCGTTCAAACCGCAGTTGTGGATGTACGCGGTGCCGCTGATGGGCCAGCAGATCGCGCTGACGCGCTTCCTGCGCGGCGAATTCGTGAGCGGCGAGTCGCTCGTGCTCTGCTTTGCCTGCACCACGCTCGCGGCGCTGGCCGTGTACTTCGTCACCGCGCGCATCTATCGCGGCGAGAAGCTGGCGATTTCGGCGTAGCCTGCGCGGCGCAGGCTTCAGACACGGTACGCCACGGCCTTCATCACGTTGCTGGCAAGACGCATCAGCGCCGGGATCGGCGGCGGCAGGTCGATGCCGCCGGCCTCGCGCGCGTGGCGGCCGTGGCGTGCCTCGTCGTCCTTCATCTGCGCGACGACGGCGCGGCTGGCCGCGTCGGCGATCGGAAGTTTCTGCAGATGTTCGCCCAGATGGGCTTCGACCTGGCGCTCGGTTTCGACGACGAAGCCGAGGCTGACTTCGTCGCTGACCAGCGCCGCCACCGCGCCGAGCGCGAAGCTGCCCGCGTACCAGAGCGGATTGAACAGGCTGGGCCGGCTGTGCAACGCGTCGAGCCGCTGCGCGCACCAGGCCAGGTGGTCGGTTTCCTCGGCCGCGGCGTCGAGCAACCGCGCGCGCGTGTCGGCACGGCGCGCGACCGCGGCCTGGCCGGAGTACAGCGCCTGGGCGCACACCTCGCCGGTGTGGTTCACGCGCATGAGGCCGGCCGCATGGCGGCGTTCGTCGTCGTCGAGATCGCCCTCGTCCATGCCCGTGGCGGGCGAGCGGCGCGACGCGTCCGCGGCGGTGCCGAACGCCGTGCCGACGGCGCGCTCGAGTTCGATCAGGATGCGGTCGGTCGGGGAAAGGAATCGGCGCAGCATGGTTGGCGTCTCTCTTTCGGGGTGCGGCGGCGTCAGGCGAACACGCGCTGGCGCAGCCATTTGGTCGCGATCCATTTCTCGCCGGCCACGACGGGCGCGCCGGCGTGCAGCGTCTTCGTCGACGGCTGCGGTTGTGGGTAGCTGAAGAACACCGCGTTGCCACACTGCGGCAGCACCGACAGGCCGACGTCGGGAAACGTCGTCGCGCCGCCGTTCGAGGGCGTGTTGAGGTAGATGATCAGGCTCGCCACGCGCTGGCCGCCGCGGCGCGTCAGCGCGGGCGTACCGGGGTCGGCCGGATCGAAGTAATCGTAGTGCGGCTCGTACTCGGCGCCGGGCTGGTAGTGGAGTACCTGCAGGCCTTCGCCGTTTTCCGCGGGCCAGTTCAGCAGTTTTGCGATGCGGTTTTCGATGCGCAGGTGCAGCTCGCTCTCGCCGCGCTGGAAGAACATGCCCCGGCTGGTGCGCGCGACGTCGATCTGGTACTCGCCGGTCTGCCGGTTCACCGTCTCCGAGCGCGCCATGCGCGGCTTGGCCGCCTCGATCAGCGCAGCGCATTCGTCGGCGCCGAGCAGGTTGCCGAACACGACCACGCGCGGCGACTTCATCTCGATGAGCACCTGCACCTCGCGGTCGCCCGCATCGAGCGACAGAGGCATCTGCGCGATGCCGGGCTCGGGCATGCCTTCGGCCGGCGTGTCGTTGGCGGCCACGGCCACGCGCGCGCGCGGGTTTTCGGCGACCACCACGGCGAGCGCGTCGGTCGCGGCCTTGCGCTGCCAGCCGGCCGCCATCAGTTCGGCGACCACTTGATCGCTGCCCGCGCCGGCGAGCATGCGGTTGAGGATCCACTGCTTGGCGTCGGCACTCACGTTCGTTCTGCTCATGCCGCTAGCCTAAATCCATGCGCGCGCCGGTTCAACGCGGCGCGCGCCGGTGGTTGTGGATGGCCATCAGCATGCCGAATCCCGCGAGCAGGGCGACGATCGAAGTGCCGCCGTAGCTGATCAGCGGCATCGGCACGCCGACCACGGGCAGGACGCCGGCGATCATGCCGCCGTTGACCATGACGTAGACGAAGAACGACATGCTGATCGAGCCGGCGAGCAGGCGCGAGTAGGTGTCGCGCGCGTTCGCCGCGATCATCAGGCCGCGGCCGACGATGAAGACGTAGAGCGCGATCACGACGGCGACGCCGACGAAGCCCCATTCCTCGGAAAACACCGCGAAGGCGAAGTCGGTGGTGTGCTCGGGCAGGAACTCGAGCGCCGACTGCGTGCCGTGCTGCCAGCCCTTGCCCCACAGGCCGCCCGAGCCGACCGCGATCTCGCTCTGCATGATGTGCCAGCCGTCGCCGAGGCGGTCGGCGGCCGGGTCGAGGAAGGTGAACAGGCGTTTCTTCTGGTAGTCGTGCATGAAGTGCCAGGCGAGCGGCGCCGCCGCGGCCGCGGCCGCGAGCACGAGGCCGATGCGCCACCACGCCATGCCGGCGAGAAAGATCGCGAACATGCCGCTGGCGACGACGAGCAGCGCGGTGCCGAGGTCGGGCTGTTTGGCGATCAGCGCGGCCGGAATCGCGATCAACACGCCGACGATCGCGAGCGAGACGAACTTCGGCGGCAGCTCGCGCCGGCTCAATACCCAGGCCGCCATCATCGGCATCGTCAGTTTCGACAATTCCGACGGCTGGAAGCGGAACACTTTCAGATCCAGCCAGCGGTTCGCGCCGCGACCCTCGCCGAGCGCGGCGACGACGAGCAGCAGCAGCACGCTGCCGGCGTAGAGCCACGGCGTCCATTTGCGCAAGGTCTGCGGCGAGACGCGCGACAGCAGCACCATCAGCACCGCGCCGAGCGCGAAGCGCGCGCCCTGGTTGAAGGCGAACTTCGCATCGGGGCCGCCCGCGCTGTAGAGATTGACGAGGCCGACGCCGGCGAGCAGCAGCAGCGCGCAAGCCAGCGGCCAGTCGAGTTGCGGCGCGCGCAGCCAGCGGCGCGCGAACGCGCGCCAACGCTGACCGAAATTTTCCAGCAGCAGATTCATCTTGGGATTCGATAAATTTCAGGTGCCGATCACCAACAATCTTCCATAAGAGGAGAAACAACAATCTCGCCTACTCTTCTATATGGGCAGAACAAATATTTCGATATTAAAATTTATGTAATAAATAGTTAATGCGAGATTTGTATCACATAATCATCTATGCATGGGCATAAGATCATTTCTGACTCCCGAGAAATTGAACGTGGCGTGAGGTATTGGGGACTATATCAATTGGAGATGATCTTATGCGTATGAGAATTGCAACATTATTTTCTTTACTTCTCATAAATGTCGCGGCATGGGGTACCTGTCCAACAGGGTCCGCCTCCGCCGCAACGATTAGTACATATGATTAGTACATATGATTACGTATACTCACAAATCCCTGAAGTGCATCTTGCGTGGATTGGTTCAAGTCTTGAAAGCAGAATAACTGCGTTAACCGCCATGGCTGCAAAATATCGATATTACCATACTACATCCTCATTGCCAGTTTGGTCATATTTTGACGTTATATATGATGATTTTACTTCTGAATGCGCCTATGTTGATACGTCGGAAGTGACTCCTATCCCCGGGACGCAGCAACCTGCACCTACACGTCCTTATCATAATAATGCAGAGTATCCCTCCGTCGTAGATTACGGACCCCTTGGCCAAGTTTGTTTCTCAACTCTTGAGAATGTTACGGTATGTATCACCCCATAACTTTTTCATAAGTGAGAGGAAATTCACTTTTACATTTTGCAATATCACAAAGATGAAGTCCTTGCCCAGGAAGTATATTTTTTTATTTCTTATCTTGATTCTCCACGGCACGGTAAATGCTTCGGAGAACATTATTATCAATAGCATTGATTATTTGTCCTCGCACCCCGATTCGCGATATCGCATTTCCGGATTGAAGCGATACAAAGCCAGGAATTTCGCTGAAGCTTTCGAGGATTTCCATAAAGCCGCGCGTTATGCGGATAAACTATCCCAGGCATCGATTGCCATGATGCTGTGGGATGGTATTGGCGTAAGGCAAAATCGTACGGAAGCATATGCGTGGATGGACTTGGCGGCGGAACGCGGATATCGCCAATTCGTGGTGCTGCAGAAATATTATTGGCAAAATTTGAACGAAAAGGAACGTAATACCGCCTTGCAAGTGAGTAAAGAAGTATTCGAGAATTACGGAGATACTGTAGCAAAACCAAGATTGGAATCTGAACTTAAGAAAGTCATGCCTGCGACTGGAACCCGTCTAAAGGGGGCGGCCGCCGGAGCAGGCAACTCCGTCAGGATACATCTGAAGGGCCCGACAACCGATATTACTGAGTACTCAGTCGATTCTGCCGAATATTATTCTCCGCACTACTGGGATCCTAAAGAATATTGGAGCTGGGTCGACACGCAATATCAAAAAGATTTACGGCCCGATGTGACTATTGGCCCACCGGTGCAAATGGATCAGAAGAAATAACCGCAAACAAAAAGCCCCAGTCTCGCACCCGGGTTTTCGATTATCGCGCGTCGTCGTCGTACTTCAGCCAGGCGTCGAGGATCTGGCGCGCGACGGGCGCGGCGTCGGTCGCGCCGCTGTGCCCCGACTCGAGCGCGACGACGACGGCGATGCGCGGCTCCTCGGCCGGCGCGAAGCATTCGAACAGCACCTGGTGGCGGTCGGCCGAGGAGGTCGCGATCGTCGTCCAGGTTTCGTCGTAGCGCGAAAAGCGCTCGGCGGTGCCGGTTTTGCCGGCGATCGCGTAGGGGAAATCCTTGCCGAGTCCGCTCACCGTGCTCGGCGGCGGGCCGTTGACCGCGAGCCACATGCCTTCCTCGATCGCCTTCCATGTGCTCGCATGCGTGCCCACGTTCGGGCCCGGCAGCGGCAGCGGCGCGTTCTGCACCGGCGCGCCGACGCCGGATTGCGTTGCGCGCAGCACGTGCGGCGGCCGGTTCGCGCCCTGGGCCGCGACGATCGTGAGCGCATGCGCGAGCTGGATCGGCGTGACCACCCAGAAACCCTGGCCGAAGCCGACGTTGACGGTGTAGCCCGCATACCAGGGCTGGCCGCGCGTCGCGCGCAGCCATTCGGCGGAAGGCAGCACGCCGGGCGCTTCGCCGGCGACGTCGATGCCGGTCTTCGCGCCGAAGCCGAACTTGGCCAGAAAGCCGCTGAAGCGGTCGATGCCGAGGTCGTAGGCGAGCGAGTAGAAATAGGTGTTGACCGACCAGGCCAGCGCGAGCTTGAGATCGACGCGACCGGCCGGGAAATCGTCGCGGTAGCCGCGCGCCTGCCCCGGAATGTGGTATTCGCCGGTCGAGACCACCGTGTCCGTGGGCGTGCGCAGGCCCAGTTCCAGTCCAGCGGCGGCGGCGTAGGGCTTGATCGTCGAGCCGGGAATGAAGCCGCCGGCGATCGCGCGGTTGAGCAGCGGTTTGCGCGGATCCTGCATCAGTTGCGTGTAGTCGGCCTGGCCGATGCCGTTGACGAACAGGTTGCCGTCGAAGTCGGGCTCGCTGACCAGCGCGAGCACTTCGCCGTTGCGCGGATCGATCGCGACCGCGGCGCCGAGGCGCGGGCCGAGCGCCTCCTCGGCCGCGCGCTGCAGGCGCGCGTCGATCGACAGGTACAGGTTCTTGCCCGGCGTCGGCGCGACGCTGTCGAGTTTCCGACGCACGCGGCCGTCGACGTCGACCTCGACCGTCTCGCTGCCCGGCGCGCCGTGCAGTTCGTCCTCGTACCAGCGCTCGACGCCGGTCTTGCCGATGTGCGTGGTGCCGGCGTAGTCGTTCGCGTCGAGGCGTTCGAGTTCCTTCGCGTCGATGCGGCCGACGTAGCCGACCACGTGCGTGAACAACGGCCCGAGCGGATAGGCGCGCGTCAGGTAAGGCACCACCTCGACGCCCGGAAAGCGCCAGCGGTTGATCGAGAAGCGCGCGATCTCGTCCTCGCTGAGCTTGAGCCGCAGCGGCACGCTTTCGAACGCCTTCTTCTTCACTCGCGCGCTCTTGAAGCGCTCTATGTCGTCGTCGCTGATCGCGATCACGTCGCCAAGCTCGGCGAGCATCCTGTCCATGCCCTTGCGGCCGCCCTCGACCGCTTCGGGCACCACCTCGAGCCGGAACGCGGCGACGTTGTCGGCGAGCAGCTCGCCGTTACGGTCGTAGATGAGGCCGCGGCTCGGCGCCACGCTGCGCACCGAGATGCGTTGCTTGTCCGAGGTCTCGCCGAACTCGGCGCCGCGGTAGACCTGCAGGAACAGGTAGCGCGACGCCAGCATGCCCAAACAGGCCGCGATGAGCAGGAAGCCGACGATCGCGCGCGCGCGGAACGTTTCCGCGTCGGCGCGGGCGTTGCGCACCTGCATGCGCGCGCCGGGCGGATTCATGAATCGCTTGCGCGCAGGCGCGCCCTCAGATCGTCGAACAGCAGGAACAGCCACGGCCACGCGAGCATGCCGGCCGCCGGCGCGAACCAGAAGTCGAGCGGCGGCGGCGGATCGCCGGCGATCGCGTGCACCATCAGGTAGACGACGCGATCGTTGAGCAGCAGCGCGAACACCGCGAGCGTCTGCTGCCACACCGGGAAGAAGCGCAGGCGCGAACGGAAGCGCAGCACGATGAAACAAAGTATACAAAGCCGCATCGATTGCTCGCCGAGCATCTCGCCGCCGAGCAGATCGGCGACGAGACCGAGGGCGAAACACAGGCCGAGCGGCACGCGCTCGGGCAGCTCGATCATCCAGTAGATCAGCACGAGCGCGAGCCAGTACGGCTTGAACGGCAGCAGCGGTGCCGGCAGCGGCGCGAGCTGGAACAGGAACGCCGTGGCGATGCCGCCCCAGAACAGCCAGTTCAAGCCGCGCAGGCGCATCAGTTTTCCCCCGGCTTCGCCGCATCGGGCGCGGGCACGACGACGGACGGCGGCGCGGGTTCGTCGCCGCCCTTGAGCGACACCGGCGGGCCGATTTCTTCGGCCGGCGCGGGCGGCCCGACCGGATTGGCCAATTCGTGCAAAACCAGCACCTCGGCGCTGCGGTCGAGCGCCGCGTCGGGCGTGGCCTGCGCGGCGGCGAACATGCCGCTGGCGTCGTTGCCGATCGAGCGGATCACGCCGACCGGAAAATCCGCGGGGAAACGCCCGCCCAAACCCGACGTGACGAGCTTGTCGCCCGGCTTCACGTCGGCGCTGGTCGGGATGTTCGGCAGTTCCAGCGTGTCGAGCGTGCCGCTGCCGCGCGCAATCGTGCGCAGGCCGGTGCGTTCGATGCGCACCGGCACCGCGTGCGACTTGTCGCTGATGAGCAGCACCGTGCAACTGCGCGGGCGCACTTCGACGATCTGGCCGACGAGGCCGCGCGCGTCGATCACCGGCTGGCCGACCTGGATGCCGTTGTCGCTGCCGAGGTCGAGCAGGATCGTGTGCCGCCGGTACGGGCCGAAGTCGACGTCGATCACCTTCGCGAGCTGCACGGAAAGGCCGAGCGTCTTCTGCACCGAGAGCAGTTCCTGCAGGCGCTGGTTCTGCTCCTGCACGGCCTCGACGCGGCGCAGGCGCGTCTGCGCGAGCAGCAGCTGGCGGCTCAGTTCGGCGTTCTGCTCGGTCAGTGCGCTCCGGTCGGCGAGGGCGACGCGCGCGTCGCGCGCGAGTTCCGACGGCGCCGCGGCGAGCCGCCAGGCCGGTTCGGTGACGACGCTGGCGCCGGCGCGCAGGCGTTCGAGCCAGTCTCCGCGCCGGTCGGCGATCATCAGCGCGATCGCGGCGACGAGATAAGCCACCAGGCGCAACGTGCCCGATGCGCCTTCGCCGAACAGCGGGGCCGTGTTGTTGGCGGGGATGGCCATGTGAGGTGATTGGTGATTCGTGATTGGTGATTCGCGAAATCAAAAGCCGGCGCCACGAATCACGAATCACAAATCACGAATCACGGCCTTCGTTACTCCGAGGCGAAGAAATCGCTGCCGTGCTGGTCGACGAGTTCGAGCGCGCGGCCGCCGCCGCGCGCGACGCAGGTCAGCGGATCGTCGGCGACGTGCACGTGCAGGCCGGTTTCCTCGGAGATCAGGCGATCGAGGTCCTTGAGCAACGCGCCGCCGCCGGTCAGCACGATGCCGCGCTCGGCGACGTCGGAACACAGTTCGGGCGGCGTCTGTTCGAGCGCGACGCGCACCGCGGCGACGATGCCCATCAGCGGTTCGTGCAGCGCTTCGAGCACCTCGTTGGAGCTGATGCGGATCATGCGCGGCACGCCTTCGGCGAGGTTGCGGCCCGAGACTTCGATCTCGCGCGCCTCGTCCTGCTTGAATGCGCAGCCGATCTCGACCTTGATCTTCTCGGCGGTCGATTCGCCGATCAGCGTGCCGTGGTTGCGGCGCACGTAGTTGATGATCGCCTCGTCGAAACGGTCGCCGCCGATGCGAACCGACTGCGAATAGACGATGCCGTTGAGCGAAATGACCGCGACCTCGGAGGTGCCGCCGCCGATGTCGAGCACCATCGAGCCGCGCGCCTCGTGCACCGGGATGCCGGCGCCGATCGCCGCGGCCATCGGCTCCTCGATCAGGTACACGTCGCGCGCGCCGGCCGACTCGGCCGACTCCTTGATCGCGCGGCGCTCGACCTGGGTCGAGCCGCACGGCACGCAGACCAGCACACGCGGGCTCGGCCGGAACATGCGCGCCTTGTGCACCTTCTTGATGAACTGCTTGAGCATCTCCTCGGTCATCGTGAAGTCGGCGATGACGCCGTCCTTCATCGGCCGGATCGTGACGATGTTGCCCGGCGTGCGCCCGAGCATGCGCTTGGCGTCGGCGCCGACCGCGGCGACCGAACGCGGGCCGCCGGGGCCTCGGTCCTGGCGGATCGCGACCACCGAAGGCTCGTTCAGCACGATGCCCTGGCCGCGCACGTAGATCAGCGTGTTCGCCGTGCCGAGATCGATCGACAGATCGTTGGAGAAAAGCCCGCGTAAACCCTTGAACATTAATGCAACCTGCTGCCGCTTGCCATGGTGCCGCGTCTTGGCGGAAAAGCGCGACAGTGTAGTAAGCGCCTCCGGGCGAAGCAAGGAAAAATGCTGTTAAATCGGGGGTGGAACCGGGGCAATCGCGGCGCCCGTACCGCCGCCGCGGAGCGGGCGTCCCCGAGCCGGAGGGTACCGCACCTTTGCCGACGGATTGCGGCGGGCGCGATCGCCGAGCCGGGCGGCGGCCTTGTTCCGGTCGCCTTCGCGGTTCGTATACTTTTTCGCTTCTCAGCGCGTAGATTCGGCGGTCAGCTCGAACGTGACCACCTGGAACGGCGCCAACGTCAATGTCGCCGCGTGGTCGGCGTCGAACGTCGTCGCCTCGCCGTCGCCCCAGACCGGCTTCGCGGCGTAGCGCCGCGCGCTGCCCGGCGGCAGTTCGAGCTGGCGCTGCAAGTCGATCACGGCGAGCTGCGCCTTCGCATCGGGATTGCGCAGCGTGACAAACGCCTTTTGCGGCGTCCACGCCGCCCAGCCGTAGACGTCGAGACGGCCCGGGTCGCCGCCGATCCAGTGCGTGTCGCGCAGCACCATGGCGTTGTCGCGCGACCAGCGTGCGGCTTCGGCGAGCGTATCCCAGTCCGAATCCGAGAGCAGCTTGGGCGTGATGTACAGCTCCTGCAACTGCGTGCCGCTGGCGAAGTACGAGTGCACTTCGTTGGCGAAGTCGTGTCCGGGATCGGTATTGAGCGCCTTGTGCATCTGCGCATAGATGATGCCGTGGAGCATCAGCGAATTGAGCGGATACAGCGGCCCTTTCTCGACGATGTTGCGGTAGGTGTCGGCGTCCCGGTAGGTGATCCAGCGTTCGCGGTGGGTGCCGACGCCGGCGAAATCGTCGTCCTCGCCGCCGCGCCAGATCGAATCGGCGTAGCGCAGCCAGAACGGCGACGGATACGTGCCCGTCGTCAGGTTGACGAAGGTGTCCGGCTTGGCCGCGCGGATGTCGTCGATCAACGCGATCGCGGCGGCGAAGTCGCTGTCGAAACGGCTGCCGGGGAACACCTTGTCGGCGTTGCCGGTGCCGTCGAACTTGAACTGGTTGATGCCGTTCTTCGTCAGCAGTTCCAGCACCGCGTCGTGGAAGCGCTGGTAGTACTTCGGCCCGGACAACGCGAGGCCGTTATCGATGATTTCGTAGCCGGCGGCGCGGCCGTTCCTGACGCGCTCCTCCTTCGGCTTGCTGTAGCCTCCCCACGGCGACAGCCACACGCCCGGCGCGGCGCCGTATTTCGCCGCCGCGTCCTTGAGCGGCACGAATCCCTGCGGGAAATCCTTGCTGAAATGCCAACTGCCGCTGCGGTCGTCCCAGCCGTCGTCGAACAGGAACGAGTCGAGCTTGACGTGGCGCTTCACGCTCAACTCCTCGCCGAACGCATGGATGCGATCGAGCGCCTGCTCCTGCGTGTACGGCGTGAAGTAGCCGATGTCGTACCACGAGTTGTAGTGCAGGAACGGGCGGTACGGATGCGCGCGCTCGCGTTCGAGGTAGGCGGCGAAGTCGCGGCGCAACTGGCCGTCGCGCGCGACGCCGACGACGGCCGAATAGCCGATCGATTGGCCGCGGCGCAGCGGCAGGCTGCGCTTGATCCAGGTGCGCGCGTGCGTCCAGCGCGCCTGGCTTTCCGACAATGGATTCTCGAAACCGACGTAGTAGTTGCCGAACACGATCGGCGAGCCGTTGACGTCGCCGGCGACGCGCGCGCCCATCACGTCGTCGAGCTTGAGCAGCTCGACTTCGGCGATCGCCTCGTCCTGCTTGAGTGCGGTGATCGTGAGCAGCTCGCGCAGATAGGCCGACCCTTCGCGCTGCTGCAGCTGCCAGGCGAAACGGAAGCGGTCGTCCTTGTCGGTGAAGTCGATGGCGATCGCCCGGCCGGGAATTCGCTCGGCGAGGCGCGAGGCTTTTGCCGCGGCCGCGAGCTTTTCCGTTCTCGCCGCGCCCGTTGCGTGCAGGTCGGAGGCGTTGATCCGCGTGCCGTCGGCGAATGCCAGCGCGAACGGCTCGACCACCTTGATCGCGGGCGCGCCGTCGCTGCCGCCGATGCGGAAGTCGGCGAAGTGGCCGTCGCTCAACTTCCACGTCGCCGCGATGGTCGCGGTGCCGAGGCGCGCACCGTCCTTGTCGACCGTCGCCGTCGTCCTTTCGGTGCGGACGTCATCGCCGCTCGCGGCGTGGACGACGGTCGCCGTTGCGCCGGCCAGTGTGCAGGCGATGGCGCAAAGCGCGGCCTTGCGGCGCGAAGCGCGGTGCGGGAAAACAAAGTTCGAGGATGAGGACATGGATTTGTTCCTGTTGCTGGAAGTCGTCATGCAGGGCAGGCGCGTCATTTTCGTTGCCGAAGCCGCCCGCTCAAAGCGTCTGCGCGCAGGCTTGCGCATACTGGCGCAGGACATGGGTCACGCCCGCGCGCAGAAGATTGGCCGCGGAGTTGGTCAACCGTCCGGCGCGGACGTCCTCGTACTGCCGTGGCAGGTACTGGCCGAGCAAGGCCAGCGGCAGCGCGCCGGTTGGCGAGATCGCGTCGAGGTTGCGCAGCAACGCCGCGCACGCTTCCTGGATCTGCGGATGCGCCCAGTAGTAGCGCACGCGGTCGCTCAGGCTGTACTGCAGGTCGAGGGTCAGGCGGCTCCCGTCGGTGTAATACTTGTTCCAGTACTTCGGCTCCGCGCGCATGACACCGAGCACGACGTCGCGCAGGCCGGAGCGTTTCGACGCCGGCAGCATTTCGTCCTCGATGGCGGACAACGCCCACAAGGTTTCGCGCAAGGCGTAGGTGACGCCGGGGCCGACCTTGAGGATCGCGAAGTGGCCGCGCACCAGGGCGGCGAGCGCGTCGGGCGTCTGGTAGTCGGTGGAATGCGCTTCGTAGACGAGACCGGGAAATTGCTCGATCGCGGCGCTGAGCGCGCGCGCTTTTTCCGGCTTGAAATCGACGACGTCGTGATGGTCGAACTCGACGCCGGGCTGGACGACGATGCCGATCACGCGCTGCCATGCCTCGTCGAGACCCTGCGCCGCGAACGCCCTGCGATGCGCCTCCACCGTCGCCGCCATCGCTTCGGGATGCGTGACCTGCAACTCGTCCAACTCTTCTTTCGCACCGCCCGGCACGGGCACTTCGGTGCCGACGATATAGACCGGCGCCGCGCCGCCGCTGCGCCGCCATGCGCGCTCGGCGACGGCGGCGAGGCGTGCCGCGCGCGCCGCCACTTCGGTATCGCGCAGCACCGGCGCATCGTCCGCGCACGCCATCGAGCAGTCGAGATGGATCTTGCGGAAACCCGCGGCGACGTAGTCGTCGATCAGCGTGTCGGCTTTCGCCATCGCCGCTGCCGCCGCTTCGTCCTGCCACGCGTTCGGGCCGAGATGATCGCCGCCGAGCAGCACCTGTTCGCGCGCGAGTCCCGCGCGATCCGCCCGGTCCATCACGAACGCGTGGAAATCCGCCGGCCGCATGCCGGTGTAGCCGCCGAACTGGTTGACCTGGTTCGAGGTCGCCTCGATGAGCACGGGGCGACCGTTCTCGTGGGCGTGGATCAGCGCAGCGTCGAGCACGACGGGGTGCGCCGAACAGATCGACGCGATGCCGACCGGCTGGCCGGAACGATGGCGTGCGACGATGTCGAGCAGTGCTTTCATGGCGTTCGTCCCGATCCGTTGTCCGTCATCGCGACCCGACCAGCGCAAGCGCTTCGTCGGCCGTGGCCTGGGTTGCGGTGCCGCCGATCCCGCGCGTCGACAATGCGCCGCAGGCATTGCCCCAGCGCAGGCAGTCGAGCAGCGGCAGGTCGCGCAGCCACGCGTGCAGGAAACCGGCGTTGAACGAATCGCCCGCACCGGTCGTGTCGACGGCATTCGTCGCGCAGGCGGATGCGGAAAGCACCTTGCCCGCATCGAGCGTCATCGCACCGCGGCTGCCGGCCTTGACGACGGTGCGCGTGGCGCCGTTGTCGAGCACGCGCAGCGCTTCCTCGGGCGTGTCGCCGCCGCTGATCGCGCAGGCCTCGCTCTGGTTCGGCAGGAACACGTCGACGTGGCGCAGCACCTCGATCAGCTCGCGTCCCCAGCGTTGCTCGGGATCGGAACCGGGATCGAGAGAGGTCGAGAGCCCGGCCGCGCGCGCGCGCGCGAACAATTCGCCGAGCCGGGGGCGCAGCGTCGTTTGCAGGTAGTACGACGACACGTGCAGATGCCGCGCGCCGGCGAGCACGGCATCGCTTACGTCGTCCGCGCCGAGCGCGGCGATCGCGCCGGGCCAGGTAAGCAGGGCGCGGTCGGCTTGCGAGGAGATCGCCACGGTCACGCCGGTGCGCACGCCGCCCCCGATCGCGATCGACGCGGTGTCGACGCCGCGCCCACGCAGCGCTTCGAGGCAGAACCGGCCGAAGGGATCGTCGCCGCAGCGGCCGACGAAGCGGACCGGATCGCCGAGCCGCGCCAAGCCCATCGCGAGGATCATCGACGACGAACCCGGGCACTGTGCATAGGTTTCCGCGAGCGTTTCGCGGCCGAACTGCGGCAACGCAGGCACGCCCGCGAAGATCAGGTCGACGTTGATTTCACCTGCAATGACGATCCCTCGCTTCATCGCGCCTCGCCGGCCGGGTGGATGGCGAATTCCTCGACCACGCGCGTCAGCACGCCGGCGGAAGGCGCGTCGGGCTTCTGGCCCAGATGCAGGCAGCGGAAGAACGCGAGCAGTTGGCCGACGACGATGTCGATCATGTGGCGCTGCGTCTCGCCGAGCGCGTCGAGACCCGGCAGATCGATCGCCAGATCGCCGGCGGCGACGACGCCGGCCGGAATGTTCTCGCCGACGATGACGCGCGCGAGGCCGAGCTGCTTGCGATCCAGCTCGCGCAACAGATCGTATTCGTAGTCGCGCACGCTCGCCTGCGCCGAGAGGAAGGCGACGACGAGGCTCGGACGATTGAGCGCCGACATCGGACCGTGGCGCAGGCCGAGAAATGTCTCGGCCATCGTCGTCACCGCACCGCCGGACATCTCAAGCATCTTCAGCGCGGATTCGCGTACGGCGCCGAGCGCCGGACCGCTGCCGAGATACACCGCGGCCGCGAAGTCCCTGCGCGCGATCATCGCGAGCGCGTCGGCATGGCGATCGAACACGCGCTGCGCGATATCGGCCGCCGCTGCGGAATGCGTCGCGTACGTTTCGTCTGGCGCGAGCGCGCCTCCGGCAAGCAGCAGGTTGGTGAAACTGCTCGTCATCACCAGGCTGCGGTCGTTCGTGCGCGCGTCGAGCAGCAGCACGCGTACGCGCGGCTCGTCGCGATAGCGCGTCGCGAGCCGCCCCTTCGCATTGCAGGTGACGACGAGGTGTGTGCACGCCGGCGCCGCAGCGAGGATCGAATCGACCACGGCGGCGCTCTCCGGGGAATCGCCCGAGCGCGCGATCGACACGATCAGGCCGCGGCCCGGGGCGAGCGTACCCCGCGCGTGGGTGAGCAAATCGCCGGCCGGTATCGCGCGGCAGGGGATGCGCAGGGCGGCCTGCAGCACCGCGGCGAGGCACTCGCCCGCATGCACCGAACTGCCCGAGCCGGTCAGCACGATATGCTCGGGGCGCGGAATCAGCGCCTGCGAGAGCAGCGCGGCGACGGTCGATCCGGCGAGCAGGCCGGCGGTATCGCGCCAGGTCTGCGGTTGCTGCAGGATCTCGCGCAGGGTGTCCGCATAACCGGCCCGCCCTTGCTGTTCCGCGGTGGCGGAGAGAAGCCGGCCAAGCTCGGTCGAAGGCGAAAGCGTGTCGGAGGAGACTGGCATCGGAAAAAGATATAAAATGAAAGTATTCGATGAATGATCTCTAGTATAAACGAAAGAAAACGAAAGATTCAAGTCAATTCCGTATCGCGTAAAACGAAAGCTCGGGAGGAATGATGAAAAACTCGCCACAGCGCAGAGTCGCCGTTGCGCCGCCGCCACGGGCGCGCTGTTTCTGCTGCTCGCCGCCGCTGTCTATCGTGCGCGGCGGCGTCGGCAAGAATCCGCTGCAGACTGCGCGCGACGCCGGAAAGGCCGGACTGCGGCTCGGCGATTTCCAGCCGCGCAGCATGCTGCGCGTGCGCGAGACGCGCATCGAGCGTCCGCGCTTCCCGGTGATCGACGTGCACACGCACTTGTCGTGGATGAGTTCGACGCGCAACGGCGTGTCGGTCGGCGAGGAGATGACCTGGTTCGCCTCGCCGGAAGGAATTCTTCCACTGATGGAACGCAAGGGCATCCGCGCGATGGTCAACTTGACCGGAGGCGTCGGCAGGGGACTCGAAGCCGCGATCGAGCGTTTCGACCGCGCCGCGCCGCGCCGCTTCCTGACCATGACCGAGCCGTCGTTCGAGCACATCGCCGAACCCGACTATCCGCAGCGCCAGGCCGATGCGCTCGCGCACGCCAAGCGCGCCGGCGCCTGCGGCCTCAAGCTGCTCAAGACGCTGGGGCTTTACCTGCGCGAACGCGTCGACGAAGGCGCGCGCCTCGCGATCGACGATCGCCGCTTCGATTCGATGTGGGCGACCTGCGCGGACGTCGGCCTGCCCGTGTTCATCCACAGCGCCGACCCCGCCGCGTTCTTCCTGCCGACCGACGCGCACAACGAACGCTACGAGGAACTGGCCAACCATCCGGACTGGTCGTTCTACGGCGCGGAATTCCCGGGCTACGACGAACTGATCGCCGCGCGCGACCGCGTGATCGCGCGCCATCCGCAGACGACGTTCGTCTTGATGCATGTCGGTTCGCAGGCCGAGGACCTCGCCGCGATTTCCGCGTGCATGGATCGCCACGCCAACGTGCATGTCGACATCAGCGCGCGGGTCGGCGAACTCGGCCGTCAGCCGCGCGCGAGCCGGCAATTCTTCGAGCGTTGGCAGGACCGCATCCTGTTCGGCACCGACGCGGTGCCGCCGCCGTGGGGCGACGAGGTGCCGCAGCAGTTGCTCGGCGATGCGCTCTACGAAATCTACTATCGTTTCCTCGAAACCGAGGACGAATATTTCGACTATGCCCCGGCCGCGATTCCGCCGCAGGGCCGCTGGTCGATTTACGGCATCGGCCTGCCCGATGCGATACTGCGCAAGATCTACCACGACAACGCCGCTCGTCTCCTCGGATTGCCGCCGACCGCATGACCCGCCCGCCTCCGCCTTCGCGGCTGCTCGTCGAAGAGCGCCGCCGCCTCATCGTCGAGCAGGTCGAGCGCGACGGTCGCGCGACGGTCGAGCAACTCGCCGCGCGCTTCGGCGTCTCGCCGGTGACGATCCGCGCCGACCTCGAAGCGCTCGCGCGCAACGCCGCGATCGTGCGCTCGCACGGCGGCGCGCTGCCCGCGCCGGCGCACGAGATCGACACGCCGCTCAGCATCAAGGAAACGCGCCGCCATGCGCAGAAACGGCGCATCGGCCAGGCCGCGGCCAGGCTCGTCGAGGACGGCGATACGATCATCCTCGACTCGGGTTCGACCACGATCGAGGTCGCGCGCGCGCTGCGGGCGCGCAAGTGGGGCGAACTGACCGTGATCACCAACGGCCTGCACATCGCGCTCGAACTCGGCGCGATCCCGGCGATCCGCGTGATGATGCTGGGCGGCTTGCTGCGCGCGAGTTCGCATTCGCTGGTCGGCCCGGGCGCGGAGCAGATGCTCGCGCAGCTTTCCGCCGACCGCCTGTTCCTCGGCGTCGACGGCATCGATCCGGAAGTCGGCGTGACCACGCCCGACCCGCAGGAGGCGACGCTCAACGCGCTGATGATCCGCGTTTCGCGCGAGGTGATCGGCGTGTTCGATGCGAGCAAGTTCGGCCAGCGCAGCCTGTCGGTGATCGCGCCGCTGTCGGGTCTGCACAAGGTCGTCAGCGACGGCGCGGCGCCCGCGGAATACGTGCAGGCGCTGCAGGATGCGGGCGTCGAGGTGGTGCTGGTCTGAAAGCGCCCGGGCGCGCTACGGCTGCTTCTGCTTTTTCTCGTATTGCTGCTGTTCTTCGAGCAACTTGTCGACGTCGATGTTGTCGTTGCCCTGCAGCGCCTGGATCGCCTCCATCGGCGGATTGCCGTCGTAGATCTTGTACAGTCGGCGCTGGCGGTAGGCGTCGCGGTAGAAAATGTAGGGGTCGTAGACGCCTTCGAGCAGGCCTTCCGCATCCATCGCGCTCGACCGCAGCGTCACCAGATACGCCACGATCGGCAGGTATTGCGCATTCCAATCGAAGCTGTGGTTGCGCGCGTACCACGACAGCGGATCGAGCGCATACGAGTCGACCGGGAACGCGACCATGTCGCGACCGCTCGACGAGCCGATCAGCGGCAGTACGAGATACGGGCCTTCGGGCACGCCCCATTTGGCCATCGTCACGCCGAAATCCGTGGTGTGCGCGTCAATGCCCATTTCGCTGGCCGGATCGAACAGGCCGAGAACGCCGACCGTCGAGTTGATCGCCAGCCGGCCGGTCGCGGTGAAGGCGTACTTCACCTTGCCCTGGAGAATGTCGTTGACGATCGTGATCGGCGATTCGATGTTGGCGAAGAAGTTGCTGATCAGACGGCGCGAGGTTTCATTGGTGACTTTGCGATAGCCGACCGCGGCCGGCCGGATCGCGACGCGGTCGGCGAAATCGTTGAACGCGTACATCTTTCGGTTGAACTTCTCGTACGGATCGTCCCGCCGCGGCGGCTGGATCGTCGCGCAGCCGGCGAGGACGGCCATGCCGGCGGCGATCGAGGCAAAACGTGAGAAAGGTGTCGAGATCTTCGGCATCGGTGAGCTGTCCGTGGGTTTTCCGCAACGCGCGGGACGCGTTTCCCTGTCTGACGCGCAAGGGTACGCAATTGCGGCGTTGCCGCCCACTTTCAAGACTCGCGAGTACAGGTGCAGTTCAGTTCGCCCCGATCCGGTTTGCGCGTCGCGCGCGCCAGCAGCTACAATACGAATCATACATTTCCGAGTCCGCGTGCGTTTCGTGCGATCGATCGTGGTGTCGCACGTCAGCTTGCCGCCACGTGCCCGCGCCGCCGAAGCGGCGCCTTCGAGACGAGTCGAGAATTCCGCGCCGGTTCGTCGCGTCGCGCGAGGCTTGGGTTTCGCAGTTTGTTTCCCCGAGGTATTTATGGCCCGCATTACCGTAGAAGACTGCCTGGAAGTGGTCGACAACCGCTTCGAACTCGTGCTGATGGCGACCAAGCGCGCGCGCCAGCTCGCCAACGGCGCCGAGGCGACGATCGATACCGCCAACGACAAGCCGACCGTGCTCGCGCTGCGCGAGATCGCCGGCCGCAGGATCGACCAGAACCTGATCGACGAGGTCGACAAGGCCGCGCGCGAGAAAGCCGAGCGCGAGGCGCTCGAATGGGCCGCCGCCGAAGTCGAGGACGACCTCAAGGGCGACGATCTGTGAGCGATGGCGTAAGCCGCCGCCTTCCGCTCGCGCGCGCGTTGCCCACACGGCGTCCGCGCGCCGCCGCCGTTCCGTCGCTCCGCGCAGCGCGCTAGGACCGCGGTCATGAGCACGGCGGCGCAGGAAACCGTCCCTGCCGACGTGCTGGCGCTCGAACAGCGCCTTTCCGCCTATCTTCCCGCCGAGCAGGTCGCGCGCGTGCGCGAGGCCTACGTGGTCGGCGCGCACGCGCACGCCGGGCAGACGCGCAAGAGCGGCGAACCGTACATCACGCATCCGGTCGCGGTCGCGACCATCCTCGCCGAACTCGGCATGGACGCGGAAACGATCATCGCCGCGATCCTGCACGACACGCTCGAGGACACCCCATTGCCGCGCGCGGAGATCGAATCGAAGTTCGGTTCCACCGTAGCCGAGCTGGTCGACGGCGTCACCAAGCTTGACAAAGTCAAGTTCCGCAGCCTGCAGGACGCCGCGGCCGAGAGCTTCCGCAAGATGCTCCTGGCGATGGCGCGCGACCTGCGCGTCATCCTCATCAAGCTCGCCGACCGCCTGCACAACATGCGCACGCTCGGCAGCATGGCGCCCGCCTCGCGCCGGCGCATCGCGCGCGAGACGCTCGACATCTACGCGCCGATCGCGCAGCGTCTCGGCATGAACCGCTTCCGTTCGGAACTGCAGGACCTCGGCTTCCGCGCACTCTATCCCGACCGCTACCGCATCATCTCCGAGCGCATCAAGGGCGTGATCGGCAACCGCCGCGAGGCGATGGGCAAGATCGAGGCCGCGCTGGCCGCCAAGCTCGTCGCCGAACACGTCCCGAGCCGGGTCATGAGCCGGATCAAGACGCCGTACTCGACCTATTCGAAGATGCACGCCGAGCACAAGACCTTCGCCCAGGTCATGGACGTGTACGGCTTCCGCGTCATCGTCGAAAGCACGATGCAGTGCTACCACGCGCTCGGCGCGATCCATTCGTTGTTCAAACCGCTCGACGGCCGCTTCCGCGACTTCATCGCGATCCCGAAGGCGAACGGCTACCAGTCGCTGCACACCGTGTTGTTCGGGCCGTTCGGCGCACCGATCGAGATCCAGATACGCACCGCGGAAATGGACCAGGCCGCCGAACGCGGCGTTGCCGCGCACTGGGTCTACAAGACCACCTCGGAGCCCGCGAACTCCGCGCAGTCGCGCGCGCGCGACTGGGTCGAGCGCATCATCGACACCCAGGCCCGCGAAACCTCGTCGGCCGAGTTCCTCGAAAACGTCAAGGTGGATCTGTTCCCCGACGAGGTCTACCTGTTCTCGCCGAAGGGCAAGATCTTCTCGCTGCCGCGCAACGCGACCGCGCTCGACTACGCCTACTTCGTCCACACCGACGTCGGCAACCACGCCGTCGCCGCGCGCGTGGACAAGAAGCTCGTGCCGCTGCGCACGCGGCTGAACTCGGGCGAGACGGTCGAAGTCATCACCGCGCCGTCGGCTCAGCCGAATCCGCAGTGGCTCGAATGGGTCGTCTCCGCGCGCGCGCGCGTCGCGATCCGCAACAACCTGAAGCATCTGCAGCACGAGGACGCGGTCGAACTCGGCCACCGCATGCTCGACCGCGCGCTCGAAGCGCAGGGCGTGGCCCTCGATGCGATTCCGCTGAAGACGCTGGACCGCTATCTCGCCGACGCCAAGCTCAAGCGCCTCGAAGAACTGCTCGCCGACATCGCGCTCGGCAACCGCATGCCCGACCAGGTGGCGACGGCGCTCGCCGAAGGCGCGGCGCGCAAGACCCGGGCCGCACGGCGCGCGCAGGAAAAAGTGCTCATCACCGGCAGCGAACGCGGCGTGCTCAGCTTCGGTCAGTGCTGCCACCCGGTGCCGGGCGACGAGATCTTCGGCTATCTCTCGCAGGGCAAGGGCATCGTCGTCCACCGCATCGACTGCCCGAACGTGGCCGAATACCGCAAGACGCCCGAGCGCATGATCGCGATGGGCTGGGACCGCGACGTCGCCGGCGACTACCGCGTGCGCCTGCGCATCGTCGTCGAGAACAAGCCCGGCGTGCTCGCGACCATCGCCGCCGCGATCGCCGGCGCCGACTCCAACATCGAGAACGTCGAATACCAGGACCGCGACCTCAACACCTCCGCGCTGATGTTCACGATCGAAGTGCGCGACCTGCACCATCTCGACGAGGTGATGAACCGCGTGCGCCGCGCGCACGTCGTGCACGGGGTTTATCGCTATCCCGTCTGACGCCTTGTGCCCGTCATTCCCGCTTTCGCGGGAATGACGGGCACTGTGTAAGCTTGTCCCAAATCCCGAAGGAGATCTCGATGCCCCGCACCATCATTCACAGCGACCATGCCCCCAAGGCCATCGGCCCGTATTCGCAGGCCGTACGCGTCGGCGACACGATCTATTTCTCCGGACAGACGCCGCTCGATCCGGCCACCGGCGCGCTCGTCGAGGGCGACATCGGCGTGCAGGCGCGGCGCGTGTTCGAGAACCTCACGGCCGTGGCGACGGCGGCGGGCATCGGCTTCGACAAAGTCGTGCGCGTCGGCATCTATCTCACCGATCTCGGCAATTTCGCCGCGGTCAACGCGGTGATGGCCGAATATTTTCAGCAGCCCTATCCGGCGCGCTCGACGATCGAGGTCAAGGGCCTGCCGAGGGGCGCTCAGGTCGAAGTCGACATGATCGCGGTGGCGGATTGATTCTTCTTCCCTTCTCCCATCGGGAGAAGGTGCCCCGCAGGGGCGGATGAGGGAAAAGCGGTGCAGACTGTTGCGCCGTTTGGAGGTGAGAGGCATCTCCCTCATCCGGCGCTTCGCGCCACCTTCTCCCGGTGGGAGAAGATAAGCTTCGCCATGCCGTCTCCTGCCGCTTCGTTGACGTCGCTTCCCGGCGTTGGCCCGGCGCTGCGCGCGTCGTTGGCGAGGCTCGGTCTGCTCACGCTGCAGGATCTCTGGTTCCATCTGCCGTTGCGCTACGAGGACAAGACCCGGATCAGCGCGATCCGCGATCTGCGCATCGGCGACACGGCGCAGGTCGAAGGGCGCATCGAGGCGATCGAAAAGGGGTTTCGTTTCCGTCCGCAGCTGAAGATCGCGATTGCCGACGATTCGCAATCGATCTTGCTGCTGCGCTTCTTTCATTTCAACAATGCGCAGGTCGACCAGCTTGCCGTCGGCACGCGCCTGCGCTGCTACGGCGAGGTGCGCCGCGGCCAGCACAGTCTTGAGATGGTGCACCCGCAATACCGGCGCCTGGCCGAGGATGCGGCCAGCGAGGTCGAGGAGCGGCTGACGCCGATCTATCCGACGACGGAAGGTCTGGGCCAGAAGCGGCTCGGCGGCCTCATACAGCGTGCACTGGCGCAATTGCCGCAGGACGAGGCGCTCGAGTTGCTGCCGCCGCCGCTGCGCGAAGCGAACCGGCTGACATCGTTGCGCGACGCGCTGCTCTACGTGCACCGGCCGCCGCCCGATGCGAATCTGACCCGGCTCGGCCTCGGCACGCATCCGGCGCAGCAGCGCCTCGCTTTCGAGGAGTTGCTGGCCCAGCATCTTTCGCTCAAGCGCCTGCGCAACCGGCTGCGTGCGCACTCGGCGCCCGCGCTGCGCGGCGGCGGCGAATTGCGCAAGTGCTTTCTTGCCGCGTTGCCGTTCGCGCCGACGAAGGCGCAGACGCGCGTCGCCGCCGAGGTCGCGCGCGATCTCGGCGAGGCCGTGCCGATGCTGCGCCTCGTCCAGGGCGACGTCGGCTCGGGCAAGACCGTCGTCGCCGCGCTCGCCGCGCTCGCCGCGGTCGAGGCCGGAAAGCAGGTCGCGCTGATGGCGCCGACCGAACTGCTCGCCGAGCAGCATTTCGCCAATTTCCACAAATGGATTTCTCCACTCGGCGTCGAAGTCGTCTGGCTTGCCGGCAAGCTCAAAGGTAAGGCGCGCGCCGCCGCGCTAAACAGCTTGCGCGGCTCTGCGCAGATCGCGATCGGCACGCATGCGCTGATGCAGGAAGGCGTCGAGTTCGACCGGCTCGGCCTCGTCATCATCGACGAGCAGCACCGCTTCGGCGTGGACCAGCGCCTTTCGCTGCGCGAGAAAGGCCGGTCGGGAGACGAAATTCCGCATCAACTCGTGCTGACCGCGACGCCGATCCCGCGCACGCTGGCGATGACCGCCTATGCCGACCTCGATGTCTCGATCATCGACGAACTGCCGCCGGGCCGCACGCTGGTCGCGACCGTCGTGCTCAACGGCACGCGGCGCAGCGAAGTCGTCGAGCGCATCCGCGCCGCCTGCGCGGAAGGGCGGCAGGCGTATTGGGTCTGCACGGTGATCGAGGAATCCGAAGTCCTCGAAGCGCAGGCGGCCGAAGTGGCGCATGCCGAACTGACCGCCGCGTTGCCCGGCATGCGCGTTGGTCTCGTCCACGGCCGCATGAAACCGGCGGAAAAGCAGGCGGCGATGGAGGCATTCAAGGCCGGCGATCTCTCGCTGCTCGTGGCGACCACCGTGATCGAGGTCGGCGTCGACGTGCCGAACGCGAGCCTCATGGTCATCGAGAACGCCGAGCGCCTCGGCCTTGCCCAGCTGCACCAGTTGCGCGGCCGCGTCGGCCGCGGCAGCGAAAAATCCAGTTGTGTACTTCTGTACCAGGCGCCGTTGTCCGGCATGGCGCGGGCGCGCCTCGACGTGATGCGCGAGACCAACGACGGCTTCCGCATCGCCGAGAAGGATCTCGAACTGCGCGGCCCCGGCGAAGTGCTCGGCACGCGCCAGACCGGCGAGGCCGCCTTCCGCATCGCCGATCTGGCGCGCGACGCGCACTTGCTGCCGGCCGTGCAGCGCGTCGGCGAAGTCCTGCTGCGCGACCATCTCGACCTCGCCGAGCGCCTGATCGCGCGCTGGATCGGCCACGCCGCACGCTTTGCGGGTGCGTAGAATCGCCGCCATGACGGTCGGAACTTCTTCATCCCTGCGCCTGTTCGGCGTGGCACTTGCGGCGGGTTTGCTCGTAGCGACGCTTGTCTGGCGCATTCCGTTCATGCTCTGGGATCACCTCGATTTCGCACCGCTCTACGCCGGCTGGCAGAGCGGCGCCCTCGCACGAACGGCATTCTTCCGTATCCACGGCGGCCACCTTCACACCGCCGCCTATACGCTCCTGTTCGTGACGACGTGGGTTTCGCACGGACAGACCTGGCTCGACTGTCTGGCGAGCTGGATGCTGTTGTGTCTGTATGCGCTGCTCGTGTTCGCCATGTTGCGCGATACACTGCACGGCGACGACGGCCAAACGCGCGCGGCGGCCGTGCTGATCGTTTTTCTCGCCCTGTATCCCGGCCATCTTACCAATCTGCAATGGGGTTGGCAGGTGGCGGTGTTCCTGTGTCTGTCCGGTGCGGCGGTGGTCATCTACAGCCTTACCCGTGCGACGTTGACGTGGAAGGACAACCTCGTTGCACTCGTGGGCGCAACGCTTGCGCTGCTGAGCTTCAGCACGGCCCTGGCACTGACCCCGATCGCGTTGCTGGCGATCGCGGTGCGCAGCGAATTGGGCGTGACCGCCCGCATTGGTTTCGTCATCCCCTGGTGCGCGGCTACGGTGGCCGCGGTCTGCGCGCCGCGCGGCGATGCCGGCTTGCTCGCCCATCGCAGCGCAGACGCGGTGGGCATGCTTGCGCAAGCATGGAACATCGCGCACTACGCGCTCAATTATCTCGGCTCCGGCATCGCCCGTTTTGCTACCGGTTGGGCGCCATGGCTGGCAATGCTTGCGATCGTTGCCGGCGTCGTGATGGCCGTCGCGGCGGGGCATCGGCGTGCGACTTGGCCGTGGGTCGGCTTGATGCTGTTCGGCCTGTTCAGTGCCGTGCTGACGGCACTCGGGCGTACGGATGAAGGCGCATCGCAGGCGTTCGTCAGCCGCTATGTGAGTTTCTCCTCGACGTTCTGGTTGGGTTGGGTCGGTCTTCTTGCCGCGACGACGCGGGATACGACAAGCAAGTTGCCGCTGCGGTTTGCACTCGGGACGATCGCCTTGTTTGCATCGGTCAATGCGGCGTCGATGACGAAGCGAGCCGAACGTCTGGCCGGCGAGGCGCGCGCCGACGCTGCGACTCTGTGCGCGACCTGGCCGAACCTCGATCGGTCTCTGCTTCAGCACATGCATTACGACGGCGCGGAGGCGGCCTTGGAGCGTCTGCGCGTCGTGCATGAGCTCGGTTTTGCCCCGTTTGACCGCTGTACGTCGACAGGCCGGCAGACCCAGTAGAATCGGGTCTCGCGAGTTGGCGTAATCATGGGTATGAGCCGTCTCATTCGCATCCGAGCGGCAATCGTCGAGGAAGTATTAAGATGGATAAGTATACGATGCTGATCGACACCGACCCCGGCGTCGACGACGCGATGGCGATCCTGATGGCGCACGACCGCGCCGAGGTGGTCGGGCTGTCGGTGGCGGCGGGCAATGTCGGCCTGGAACGCACGGTCGCCAATGCGCTCAAGCTCGTCGAGGTGATCGGCGCGCAGACGCCGGTGTACGCCGGTTGCGCGACGCCGTTCCTGCATGCGGCCGAAGACGCGGCCGAAGTGCACGGCAGCGACGGCTTCGGCGACACCGGCTACGCGCCGAGCGCGCGCGAGGCGGAGAACGAGCACGCGGCGCTCGCGATCCTGCGCGCCTCGCACGCGCACGCGGGCAGCCTCGTCCTCGTCGCGCTCGCGCCGCTGACCAATCTCGCGCTGGCGCTCAAGCTCGATCCGGACCTGCCGCTGCGCGTGGCGCGGCTCGTCGTCATGGGCGGCGCGGTGAACGGTCGCGGCAATTACGGCACGGTGCCGGCGGAGTTCAATGTCGGCTTCGATCCCGAGGCCGCGCACGTCGTGTTCTCGCATTGGCCGCGCTTCACCCTGGTCGACTGGGAAGCGACGATGCGCCACGGCCTCGATTTCGCCCGCTTCGAGGCGATGCTCGCGAAGGGCGACGCGCGCGCGAAGTTCTACGATTCGATCACCGCGAAGACGCGCGCCTGGTCGCGCGAACGCGGCCGGCCGAAGCTGTTGATCGCCGACGCGCTGGCGATGGCGGTCGCGCTCGAGCCCGACATCGTCCTGCGCGCCGAGGCGCATCACGTCGGCGTCGAACTCGGCGGCGCGCTCACACGCGGCGCCACCGTCGTCGACTGGCAGGATCGCCTTGGCCGGCCGGCCAACGCCGACATCGTGCTCGACGTCGATCAGTCGCGCTTCGAGTCGCTGCTCGCCGCGGCCGTCGGCGCGGCCTGACCTGCGGCATTCGTCTCGAGCGCATTGCGAAACCAGACATCGCGCGTCGGGTAGGCGATTTCGACGTCGTGTTCGCGGAACGCCTCGGCGATGCGCATCTGCAATTCGTTGCGCACGAGGTTGCGCTGGCCGATCTCGGCGACGCAGAAGCGCAGCTCGAAATCCTGGGTGGAATCGCCGAAGCCGGTCATCCATGCGGACGGCGCCGGGTCCTTGAGCACGAGCGCATGTTCGCCCGCGACCTGCAACAGCAGCTTCTGCGCGAGGCGCGGATCGTTGCGGTAGGCGACGCCGACCTTGATGACGATGCGCGTGGTCGTGTCGCTCAGGGTCCAGTTGACCAGGCGCTCGGTGATGAAGGCCTTGTTCGGCACGATGACTTCCTTGTTGTCCCAGTCGAGGATCGTCGTCGCGCGCGTGCGGATGCGCATGACGGTGCCTTCGATGCCGTCGATCGAGATGATGTCGCCGATGCGCGCCGGCCGCTCGAACAGCACGATGAGGCCGGAGATGAAGTTGGCGAAGATTTCCTGCAGGCCGAAGCCGAGGCCGACGGTGAGGCCGGCCGCGAGCCATTGCAGGTTCGACCATTGCAGGCCGAGCAGGCCCAGGCCGACGAGCACGCCGACGATGACGATGAGATAACGCACGATGCTGACGATCGCGTAGCGCGTCGGCGCGTCGAGGTTGATCCGGCGCAGCACGCCGATCTCGAGCAGGCCGGGCAGGTTGCGCGTGGCGACGAAGGTGGTCGCGAGCAGCAGTGCCGATTCGAGCACGTGGCGCAAGGTGACGTTGAGGGCGACCGGCTTGCCGGCGGCGTCGAGCGCGCCGGATTTCCACACCGTGATGCGGTCGAGGAAGCTCAGTGCCGGCGCGATGTCCGACCAGATCACGAGCAGGCTTGCGGCGAGCAGCAGCAGCGTGGCCAGGCGCAGCACCGTGCGTGTCTGCGCGCCGAGATCGGTCAGCGCCATTTCCTCGGCTTCGACGTCGGGCAGGGCTTCGCCTTCCACGGGCGGACCGACCGAGTCGAGCTCCGCGCGCTGGCGGTCCTCGGCGCGCTTGAGCGCGAGACGGCGCTCGCCGAGCGTGAGCCAGCGCACGGCGAGGCCGTGGATCACGCCGACGGCGAGAATCGCGATCAGCGACAGCAGCAAGTGCTCGGCGAGCAGCAGCGCGGTGAAGAAGTAGCCGGCCGCCGCGAGTGCGGCGAGCGCGACGAAGGCCGCCGTGAAGCCGAAACGCGCGAACTGGCGCAGGCGCACGGGTTCGTCGTCGAGCTTGGCGGCGCGCTGGCTCCAGATGCGTCCCGGGCCGAGCAGGCGCCAGGCGATCGCGGCCAGTCCCAGCGTGCCGAGGATGAACAGCGCGCGGCCGATCGTGGCGTCGATCTCGTCGCCGCTGATCTCGCGCAGCCCGTTGTGGATGAAGGTCGGCACGAGCACGGCCAGCGCGATCCACGGCACCGCGCGGCGCAGCGACACGCGGCGCGCGCGCAGCCAGCGGAAATGCGCGTGGGCGAGGCCATCCTCGCGGTTGAGCCAGTGCAGGAAGGCGAGCACGAACCACGGCAGCGCGATGCTGCCCGTGGCGAGGCCGAGCGAGCCTTCGAGCGGATCGCCGTGGGTGACGTGCAGGAACAGGCGCGCGAGGATCGCCCAGAACAGCGCGACCGGCGCCGCGGCGAGTGCGGTCAGCGCGAGTGCCCAGGTCGTATAGCGGAAGCGGTCGGTGTGGATGCGCCGCAGCGGCGCGGCGATGCGTTCGAACTCCGCGGGCACGCGCCGGCGTGCGTAGGCGGCGGCGGCGAGCATCAGCAGCGCGGTCGCCGACAGCGCGCGGTTCGCGCGCAGGGTCGCGGCGACGCCGGCGATTTGCGCCGCCTGTTTGGGATGGACGAGGCCGCGCAGCGCCTGCGCCAGTTCGCCGAACCAGGCCGCGTCGATCGGCGTGTCGCTCGGGATCGCGATCAGGTTGGAATCGAGCATGTCGTTGAGCGCATTCGTGCTCGCGATCAGGCCGCCGAGCTGCTGCTCGGCGTCTTCGGCGACCGAGACCTGCCGAGTTTTTGCCGCGGCGAGGCGCGTGTACAGGTCGCTGCGCGTCGCGAGCAGGCGTTCGAGTCCGTCGTGCAGCGGGCCGCTGATGGCCGGCGGCTGGCCGGCGTGCGCGAGTTCCGCGGCGATCGCCCCGTCCATGTTTTCCAGAACGTCCTGGCGTTCGCGCAGGTCGATCAGCGCGAGCTTGCCCTGCACGAGTTCATTGCGGATGTCCTTGAGGTCGCGGTCGAGCGCGCTCGCCGGCCTGAGCCGGCGCCGTTCGGCAAGCAGCAGTGCCGCCACCTCCTCGCTGACGCCGCCGAGATCCAGGCGCGCCTTGGTGTTCTTCGCCGCCTGTTCGGTGTCGTTGCGCTCGCTCGCCCAGGCGCGCTGCAGGTCGTGCAGGCTCGCATTGCGTTTGATCGTGGCGACCAGATCCTGGCCGAGCGCGAGATTGCCGGCGGCCGCTTCGCGCAACACCGGTGCCGACGGTTCGGCCGCGAACCGGTCGCGTTCGGCTGCGAGCCGGGTGACGAGATCGCTGACCTTGCTCGTGTAGCGGTCGAGCACCATGTTCTCCAGCCATTGCACGCGCTGGCCGTGCTCGTCGATGTCGCGGCGCGCGGCGCTGCGTTGCGCGAACAGGTTGCGCACGCGCGCCTCATACGTGCGCTGCTCGGTTTCGAGCGCCGCGACACGGCAGCGCTGCAGCCGGTCGGCCGCCTGCGCGCGCAGGCGCATCGCCGCCGCGAGCGTGCGCGGCGCGTCGGCCGCGGGTGGATTCGGCGGCGGCTCCGCGCGCGCGGCGGCGAGTTCGTCGCGCAGCGCGTCGGGACGCTGGGTCTGCTTCTCGAGGACGCCTTCGAGTTCGCGCAACGACGCCTGCGCCGCGCCGAGCTGGCTGCGCTCGATTTCGAGCAGGTTGGAGAGCTGGGCGCCATCCTCGTCGTTCGGCAGCTTCGCGCGCCAGTCGGCGAAGCTTTGCCCGGCGTCGCCGCCCGGTAGCTGCGGCGCGGTATCGGCGGGGGTCGCTTTCGCCGCCTCGTCGAGAAATCGCTGGCGCTGCGCGACGGCATCGCTCGCCGCCTGGTCGTCACCCTGCGCGTCGTGCAACAGTTCCTCGGCGCGCTTGCGCTGGTCGGCATCGAGGTCGCGCGAGCGCGGCAGTGCGGCGAGCGCCTTTTCGATCGCGCCGTCGAGCGTGGGCGGCAATTCGGCGGCCGGCGCGTTGCGGGAATTCGGGTTCGCAGCCGCCGCAGGCAACGGTAGAACGAGCGCAACGACGAGCAGTGCGGCGAATCGACAAAAGAGGGATCGGAATGGGCAAGGCATCGGGCAGGGCGGTCGAAGGCGGTGAACGGCGCAGGGGCAGCGGCGGTAACGAGCCATTATGCCGTCTGTGGGTGGGACTTCCGCATCGATCGCCGGTTCCCGGACGCGGCCGGGACCGGAACGGCCGCAGCGACCCGGTATTGCACCGCAACCGGAATGCGGGCTACAATTCCTCTCTTTTCCAGTCGCGGCCCCATCTGCGCAGAGCCAGAATCATGAAAGCTGACATCCATCCCGAATACAAACCCGTGGTCTTCCAGGATGTCTCGTCCAATTTCGCGATCCTCACGCGGTCGACGATGACGAGCAAGGACAAGATCAAGTGGGAAGACGGCCAGGAATACCCGGTCGTCAAGATCGAAATCTCCAGCGCCTCGCATCCGTTCTATACGGGCAAGCACAAGATCGTCGATTCCGGCGGCCGCGTGGACAAGTTCCGCAAGCGCTACGGCGCAGCGAAGGCCTGATTCCGGCGCGGTACCCGCCCCGCCGGGCAACCCGCCACCTCGCAGATTCGAACGAAGCCGGCCTCGCGCCGGCTTTTTGCGTATGCGCGGCGCCGGTCGGCGCAATCCCCGTGTCCGATGCGTGCGGTCGCGTCAGGCAGGGTCTTTTGTCGCCCGGATTCGAACGCCCGTGTGATATTCTCTGTTCATCGTGCGGTGCAGCACGGCGGGCCCGCTCCCGCAACGCATGCCCGTCCCGGCGATCCGTGCGGGCCGCCTTCCAATTCGAAGACAGGAGCCTTTCCGTGGCCGATCACATCGTGCAGTTGACCGATTCCGCAACCAGCAAAACCGCAAGCTTGCCGGTCGTCACCGGTACTCTGGGCGATCCGGCGCTGGACATCGCCAAGCTCAACAAGGACACGGGCTATTTCACTTTCGACCCGGGCTTCGTCTCGACCGCCTCCACGCGCAGCGCGATCACCTTCATCGACGGCGACAAGGGGATACTTCTGTACCGAGGCTATCCGATCGAGCAGCTCGCCAAGCAGTCGAACTTCCTCGAAGTCGCGTATCTCCTGATCAACGGCGAACTGCCGACGTCGGCGCAGTTCGTCGAGTTCGACGACGAGGTGACGCATCACACGATGATGCACGAGTCGCTGCGCCACTACCTGAGCGGCTTCCGCTACGACGCGCATCCGATGGCGATGCTGTGCGGCTCGGTCGCGACGCTGTCGGCGTTCTACCACGACACGCTCGACATCAACGATCCCGAGCAGCGCCGCCTCGCCGCGATCCGCCTGATCGCGAAGATGCCGACGCTGGCCGCGGCCGCGTACCGCTTCTCGATCGACTGGCCGCTGCGCTATCCGCGCAACAACCTCGAATACGTGACCCGCTTCCTGCACATGATGTTCGAGGTGCCGAGCGAGCCGCTGCAGCTCTCGCCGGTCGCGGCCAAGGCGCTCGACCTGCTGTTCATCCTGCACGCCGACCACGAGCAGAACGCGTCGACCTCGACCGTGCGCCTGGTCGGCTCGACCGGCGCGAATCCGTACGCCTGCGTCGCCGCCGGCATCGCCGCGCTGTGGGGCCCGGCCCATGGCGGCGCGAACGAGGCCGTGCTCAAGATGCTCGGCGAGATCGGCACTGCGGACAACGTCTCGAAGGCGGTCGAGAAGGCCAAGGACAAGAACTCCGGCTTCCGCTTGATGGGCTTCGGCCACCGCGTCTACAAGAACTTCGACCCGCGCGCGACGATCATCCGCGAGATGTGCTACAAGGTGCTGGCCGACCTCGGCGTCGACGATCCGCTGCTCGACGTGGCGATGAAGCTCGAGGAGGTCGCGCTCAAGGATCCGTACTTCGTCGAGCGCAAGCTCTATCCGAACGTCGATTTCTACTCGGGCATCATCTACAAGGCGCTGAAGATCCCGACCGAGATGTTCACTGTGATGTTCGCGATCGCGCGCACCGCGGGCTGGGTCGCGCACTGGCTCGAGCAGCACACCGACAAGGACACCAAGATCGGCCGTCCGCGCCAGAATCTACACCGGTGCGACGACGCGCGATTTCGTGCCCGTCGACAAGCGTTGAGAGCGGGATTCGGCGTTCGCGCAGCCGCAGGCTGCCGATGAACGCGGGGTGCGGCTCGCCGCGCCCTTACGTGAGCGGGCTTTCCCCGCAGAGTTTCTCGAGCGCGGCTGCCGCGGCACGCTGCATCGGCCTGCCGTCGATGCGGTCGAGCGGAGCCTGGCGCAACCCATCGTAGGGAAAGACCGTCGCGTCGATCGCGACATCGTCCGCGGCGAATCGCAGCACCGGAAAATCCGCCTCGGCGTCCTTGTCGAAACGCAGGCGTCGCGATGCGCTTTCGTAGTCGATGCCGTGTTCGTCGAGATGGCGCGCGGGCGCGTCGGGATCGTCGCTGAACAGGTGCAGGCAGACCGCCGAATGCGCGTCGGCGGTGCCGTCGAGTACGGCGCCGACCAGACGCGGTTCGAATGCGGCGAAGAAACGCATCGCCTCGAACGCGGCCTCGCGCAGCGCGCGCAGCCGCCGCGGCTGGTCCCCGGCGTGGAACAGGCGCTGGTATTCGCGCAGCGCGTCTTCGATTTCGGCGTTGTCCGGCAGTACGGATTGCGTGGCAACGCCGAGTTGCGCTGCGGCCTTGCGCTTGGCTTGCGCGTAGTCGCGCATGCCGGACTCGCTGATCAGGCGCGCGGCCTCGAACGCGATGCGTGCGCGCAGCGGATCGGTACGGCGCGCGCCCATCAGAAAATCCCGTAGGCTTCCTGCTGCACCTTCTTCTCGGCTTCGGTCGGCTGGTTCGGGCTGTTGGCGATGCGCGTCAAGTCCTCGGTGCGGAACACCTCGGAGATCGTGCGCTCCGCGCCGGGCGCCGCCAGCAGCCCCGATTCGGGATCGATTTGCGCGGTACTGATGCCGGGCGGCATGTCGAACGGTTTCTCCGGCACGCCGTCGAGTGCGGCGCGCATGAAGTCGATCCAGATCGGCAGTGCGGTCTGCGCGCCGAATTCGATGTGGCCCATCGAACTGAAATCGTCGAAGCCCATCCAGGCCGCGGCGACGAGGTCGGCGTTGTAGCCGATGAACCAGCCGTCGCGATGGTCGTTGGTCGAGCCGGTCTTGCCGAACAGGTCGTTGCGCTTGAGCACCATCGCGCCGCTGCCGGTGCCGCGCCGGATCACGTCGCGCAGCAGTGAGCCGATCAGGTAAGCGGTGCGTGCGTCGAGCACGCGCGGGGCGAGTTTGTTGGCGGTTTCCGTTGCGGCCTGCGCATTGTCTATCGGCGAAAGCGGCACGGTCGTCACGCCGTTGTTGTCGACCACGGTGCGCGTGGCCGGTGCCGCGGCGCTGCGCACGCCGTCGTCCTGCGCGCGCCCGGGGCATTGCGCGCAGACCTGCGCGGGCTGCGCCTTGAAGACTTCCTTGCCGTCGCGGTCGTAGATCGCGTCGATGAAATACGGATCGACGAGATAGCCGCCGTTGGCGATCACCGCATAGGCGCGCGCCATGTTCATCGGCGACACCGAAGCGGTGCCCAGCGCCATCGACAGGTTCGGCGGCACCTGTTCCAGCGTGAGTCCGAAGCGGGTGACGAACTCGCGCGCGTAGCGCACGCCGATCGCGTCGAGCAGGCGCACCGAGACGAGGTTCTTCGACTGCGCCATCGCTTCGCGCAGACGCATGGGGCCTGCGAACGAGTCGTCGTCGTTCTTCGGCGTCCACTGGCCGTTCGGCTTGGACGGATCGGGGAACACGACCGGTGCGTCGTTGACGATCGAGGCCGGCGTGAAGCCGTGCTCGAACGCCGCCGCGTAGAACAGCGGCTTGAAGCTCGAGCCCGGATTGCGCGCGGACTGCACGGCGCGATTGAACTTCGATCGTGCGAACGAGAAACCGCCGACCTCGGCGCGCACGGCGCCATCCTCGGGATCGAGCGCGACGAACGCGCCCTGCACGGCGGGAATCTGCGCGAGTTGCCAGCGGCCGGCCTTCTTCGGATCGGTATATTGCGCGACGCGCACGATGTCGCCGGGTTTCAGCGCCGCGTCGACGCGCTTCGGCGTCGGACCGCGGCTGGTTTCGTCCTGGTAGCGGCGCGCCCAGGCGATGTCGTCGAGGCCGAGCACGACGGCCCGGCCGTCGTTGAGATGCAGGCGCGCTTCTTTCTCCGAACTCTGCGTGACGATCGCGGGGACGAGGCCGAACGTCGTGTGGAACACGTCGAGCTTCTTGTCCAGGTCGGCGTCGCTCGCATCGCTCGAGAGTTCCACGTGCGCTTCGGGACCGCGCCAGCCGTGGCGATGGTCGTAGGCGATCAGGCCGGCGCGCACGGCCTCGTTGGCCGCGGTCTGCTCGCGCGAGTCGATCGTCGTGCGGATCGTGTAGGCATCGGTCAGCGCGTTGTTGCCGAGGCGCTGGATCGCCTCCTGGCGCACGAGTTCGGCGACCCAGGGCGCCTCGATTTCGATCGGCGGCTCGTGGGCGAAGGCGCGCTCGGGTTCGGCATCGGCCTGCTTGAGCTGGGCTTCGTCGATGAAGCCGTTCTCGAGCATGCGCTGGAGCACGTAGCGGCGGCGTTCGAGTGCGCGCGCGCGGTTGTTGAGCGGATTGCCGGTCGAGGGAAACTTCGGCAGCGAGGCGAGCATCCCGCACTCGGCGAGGTCGAGCTGGTCCAGCGTCTTGCCGTAGTAGAATTCGGCCGCCGCGGCGACGCCGTAGGCGCGGTTGCCGAGGAAGATCTTGTTGAGGTACAGCTCGAAGATCTGGTCCTTGGTCAGCGTGTTCTCGATCTTGAACGAAAGCAGGATCTCGGTCGCCTTGCGCGAGAGGTTGACGTCGGAGGAAAGGAAAAAGTCGCGCGCGACCTGCTGCGTGATCGTGCTGCCGCCGGGCACGTGCAGGCTGCGGCGGGAGATCACGAGCCCGATCGCGCGCATCGTGCCTTGCCAGTCGATGCCGGAATGGTTGTAGAAATTCGCGTCCTCCGCGGCGAGGAAGGCGTTCTTCACTTGCGCGGGCACCTGCTCGATTTTGATCGGGATGCGGCGCGTTTCGCCATAGGTGGCGATGAGCTTGTTGTCCGCGCTGTAGATGCGCAGCGGCACTTGCAAGGACACGTCGCGCAACGATTCGACCGATGGCAGGCGCGGCACGACGAGCCAGTAGACCACGCCGATGCCGATGCCCGCGAGCACGATGCAGACGACGCCGAAGATCAGGGCGTAGCGGAGCAGACGACGGAAAAAACGCATGAATGGGTTGCCGGGTGGCCCCGCAGGCGGAAGCGAGACCCATTATATGCGGGCACCCGGGCGGTCGATAGCGCAAAGTCTGGCTGCGCCGCGGCAGGCTCGGGTCCCGTTCGTGGCGGCTTTCGGGCAAAAACGCCAAACGGGTCGCTAAAAATTTTCCAAAACTGTCTGTTCGTTCCGCAAATTCTCCCATTGCCAAAAATTTAACAGTCGGGTTTAATGGTCGCTGCGGACGCATTGTTTCCAAAACGATTTTGCGTTGGGGGGTATGGGTTGAACTTTTTTCAAACCAAGTCGACTGCGCTGCTCGGTGTGGACATCAGTTCGTCTGCGGTGAAACTGCTGCAGCTGAGCCGGTCCGGCGGGCGTTACCGCATCGAACACTACGCAGTCGAACCGCTGCCGCCGAACTCCGTCGTCGAGAAGAACATCGTCGCGGTCGAACCGGTCGGCGAGGCGCTGCGACGCGCGCTTGCGCGTTCCGGAACCAAGACCAAGCTTGCCGCTTCCGCGGTCGCCGGTTCCTCGGTCATCACCAAGGTCATCTCGATGCCGGCCGGTCTCGGCGAAGATGCGCTCGAAGAACAGATCCAGATCGAGGCGAACCAATACATTCCGTATCCGATCGAGGAAGTCAGCCTCGATTTCGAAGTGCTCGGGCCGGCCAAGGACGCGCCCGACAACGTCAACGTGCTGATCGCCGCATCGCGCACCGAAAACGTCGACTTGCGCGTCTCCGCGCTCGAAGTCGCCGGACTCACCGCGAAGGTCGTCGACGTCGAGGCCTTCGCGATGGAGAACGCGTGCAGGCTGATCGCCGATCAGTTCACCGTGCCGGTCGATGCGATCGTCGCCATCGTCGACATCGGCGCAACGATGACCACGCTGATCGTGCTGAAGAACCAGCGCACGATCTATTCGCGCGAACAGGTGTTCGGCGGCAAGCAGCTCACCGAGGAAATCATGCGCCGCTACGGTCTGTCGTACGACGAAGCCGGCATCGCCAAACGCCAGGGCGGCCTGCCCGAGTCGTACGAAGTCGAAGTGCTGGAGCCGTTCAAGGAGGCGATCGTGCAGCAGATCAGCCGCCTGCTGCAATTCTTCTATGCCGGCAGCGATTACAGCCGCGTCGACCAGATCGTGCTTGCCGGCGGTTGCGCGCTGGTGCCGGACATCGGCGCGAAGATCCTGCACCAGCTCGGCATACCGTGCATCATCGCCAATCCGCTTGCGAACATGGCGCTGTCGGCGCGCGTGCAGGCGCAGGCCGGCGCGTTGCGGCAGGATGCGCCGACGCTGATGATCGCCGCCGGGCTGGCCCTGCGGAGTTTCGACTGATGGCCACGATCAACCTTCTGCCGTGGCGCGCCGAGCGACGGCGCCAGCGTGAACGGGACTTCTACGCGATGCTCGGGGCCGCGGCGGTGTCCGCCGTGCTCGCCTGGCTCGCCTGGGGATGGTGGATGGATGCGCGCATCAACGACCAGGAAAGCCGCAACACCTATCTGCGCGGCGAGATCAAGCAGCTCGAAGGCAAGCTCACCGAGATCAAGGATCTGGAAACCACCAAGGCCAAGCTGCTCGCGCGCAAGCAGATCATCGAGCAGCTGCAGGCCAGCCGTTCGCAGATGGTGCACCTGTTCGACGAACTGGTCCGGACCGTTCCCGACGGCGTGCGCCTGAATGCCGTCAAGCAGACCGGCAACCAGCTCGCGTTGCAGGGCGTGGCGCAGGCCAACGGCGACGTGGCGAGCTACATGCGCAACCTCGACGCATCCAAGTGGATGCAGCGCTCCGACCTGCAGAAAACCGAGATCAAGGGCACCGACAAGCGCAATCGCTACGAATTCGCCCTCACCGTCAAGCTGCGTTCGCCCGACCAGCCCGAAGGCGACGCTGCGCCAGGCAACGCGCCGGCGAAACCCGCCGCGCCGCCGTCCGCGCCCAAGCCGGCCACCGCCGCAGGGAAAGCGCCATGAATTTTTCGGACTTGCGCAACCTCGACCGCAACAATCCCGGCGCGTGGCCCGACGGCGTCAAGTACACGGCCTGCGGCCTGCTGTTCGCACTGCTGCTGTTCGTCGGCTGGTGGTGGTCGATCAGCGACCAGTCGGGCACGCTGCAACAGAAGCAGAAACAGGAAATCGACCTCAAGAAGGATTTCCACGACAAGCAGCTCAAGGTCGTCAACCTCGAGAAGCTCAAGGCCCAGCTCGACGACATGCGCGAGATCCTGCGCCAGTTGCTGCGCCAGTTGCCGGGCAAGACGGAGATGCCGGAACTGCTCGTGGACGTCTCGCAGGCGGCGCTGTCGGCGGGGCTGGAAACGCAATTGTTCGAACCGGGTCAGGAGACGATCAAGGAAGGGTTCTATGCGGAAAAACCCATCGCGTTGCGCATGCTCGGCAGCTACCACCAGTTCGGCACGTTCATCAGCAACGTCGCCTCGCTGCCGCGCGTGGTGATCCTGACCATGCACGACGTGTCGCTGAAGCCGACCACGCAACAGGCCGCCGGCAAGGGCGCGGCCGCGGCGCCGGGGCAACTCACGCTCGAGGGCACGGTCAAGACCTACCGCTACGTCGACGAGGACGAAGCCGAAGCGGCCGCGCCGAAAAAGCCGGGCGCGCCCGCGGCAAAGGCGGGCAAACCATGAATTCCGTGTCGCTGCGTTGCGCTCTCGTCGTCGCCCTGCTCCTGCTCGGCGGCTGCATGAAAGGCGATGCCGACCTGCGCAAGTGGGTGGCCGACGAAAAAAGCCTGCCGGGCGGGCCGCTGCCGCCGCTGCCCGTGCTGAAGACGTTCGAGACATTCGTATACCAGGCCCAGGGCCAGCGCGATCCGTTCGCGCCCAGTCTGGCCGAGCAGAAGGCCGAGGAGGCGGAGCAGACCGCTTTGCCCGATCCGCATCCGAAGGAAAAGCTCGAGGAGTTCGCGCTCGACAGCCTGAAGATGGTCGGCACGATCGGCGCCGGACCGGGCATGCTCGGGTTGATCCGCGATCCGGAAGGAACGGTCTCGCGCGTCAAGCCCGGCGACCATCTCGGCCAGAACAACGGCAAGATCAAGGCGATCAGCGAGGACAGGATCGATCTGGTCGAATTGGTCACCAACGGCAACGGTGGCTGGCTGGAGCGGCCCGCCGCGATCGAAATCGGTGCGAAATGAAGACGCCGGCTGATCAAGCGCGGCGAGTGTTTGGCGAAACGAACATCGGATCGGGGAAGACCATGAAGTGGACCATAGCGGGCGCAATCCGGCGAACTGCCGCGCAACGATTCGGCGTGGCGCTCGGCGTGCTGCTTGCCTCGTTCGTCACCGCGCAGGCAGCGCATGCCGAAAACGTGCTGCAGGACGTGGGCTACGCACCGCTGGCCGGCGGCCGCGTGCAGGTCACGCTCAAGTTCGCGGCCCCGGTACCGGGCGCGCGGGCGTTCACGACCGAAACGCCGCCGCGCATCGCGCTCGACATTCCCGACACGCGTTCCGCGGTGAAGGACCGCCACATCGAAGTCGGCAGCGGCGCGACCAGCGCCATCAACATCGCCGAAGCGGCCGGGCGCACGCGTGTGGTCGTCGACCTCTACCGCGCGTCGAGCTACGAGACGCGCGCCGACGGCAACAATTTCATCCTCGTCGTCAACAACGGCAACGCGGCCGCCACCACCGCAGCGATCGCGGCCGGCGACCCGACCAAGAGCGTGGGCGCGACGACGCAGGAAATCTCGAACATCGATTTCCACCGCGGCAAGAACGGCGAAGGCCGCGTCCTCATCAGCTTCTCGGGCGAAGGCTCGAGCGCCGACTTGAAGCGCCAAGGCGACAGGATCCTGCTCGACATCTCCAACGCGCGCCTGCCGACGCAGCTCGCGCAACGCCTCGACGTGCTCGATTTCGCCACGCCCGTGCAGTTCGTCGAAACGCGCAGCCACGGTTCCGGCGCGCACATGGAAATCACGGCCAAGCCGCCGTTCGAGCAACTCGCCTACCAGACCGGCAACCAGTACGTGGTCGAAGTCGCGCCGGCGAAGGAAAAAGAGAAGAAAGACCCGAATGCGCCGCCGGTCTACTCGGGCAGCCGCGTCACCTTCGACTTCCAGGACATCCCCACGCGCGCCGTGCTGCAACTGATCGCGCAGATGTCCGAACTCAACATCGTCGTCGCCGACAGCGTCACCGGCAACGTCACCCTGCGCCTCAACAACGTGCCCTGGGACCAGGCGCTCGACATCGTGTTGCAGGCCAAGGGCCTCGACAAACGCAGGAACGGCAACGTCATCTGGGTCGCGCCGCAGAAAGAGATCGCCGACCGCGAACAGGCGATCGCCGACGCCAAGCTCAAGCTCGAACAGGTCAGCGAGACGGTCACCGAATACATCCCGATCAGCTACGGCAAGGCCAAGGACATCGCCGACCTGCTCACGCAGAAGTCCAAGCAGGGCAACCAGGGCGGCGGTGGCGGCACCACGGCGGCGGTCGCGAGCGGCTTTCTTTCCGAGCGCGGCCGCGTGTCCGCGGACGAGCGCACCAACACCCTGCTCGTGGTCGACACGCCCGAAAAAGTGCGCAGCCTCCGCGAGCTCGTCGCCCGGCTCGACAAGCCCGTGCAGCAGGTGCTGATCGAAGCGCGCATCGTCGTCGCGACCGACAACTTCTCACGCGAGCTCGGCGCCAAGTTCGGCATCAGCGGCGTGGCCAACGTCGGCAACAGCACGGTGACCACGGCCGGCAACATCGCCGGTTCGGAGTACATGGTGGACCAGGTGCTCGCCAATCGTCTGAGCGGGGGTTCGACGATATTGCCGCCCGGCGTGACCGGCAGCAGCACGTCGGGAACCACGGCCCTCGGCGATCGCCTCAACGTCAGCCTGCCCACGTCGACGACGAGCGCCGGCAGCATCGGCCTGTCCGTGCTCGGCGCCAATGTCCTGCTCGACCTCGAGCTGTCCGCGGGTCAGACCGAAGGCCGCAGCGAATTGATCTCGAGCCCGCGCATCGTCACCGCAAACCAGCAGGAAGCAAACATCACCCAGGGCCAGGAAATCCCGTATTCGACGATCACCTCGACCGGCGGCAACGCGTTGCCGACCGTGGCGTTCAAGGATGCCGTGCTCGGCCTCAAGGTCACGCCGACGATCACCGCCGACGGCCGCGTGTTCCTCAACCTCGACGTGAAGAAGGACGCGCTCAACAGCTACTACACGAACGCGACCGGCTCGTATCCGATCATCGACAAGCGCGAGATGACCACTTCGGTGCTGGTCGACAACGGCCAGACCGTCGTGCTCGGCGGCGTCTACGAATTCGACAAGAACGACAGCGTGACCAAGGTACCGTTCCTCGGCGATCTACCTGGCATCGGCGCGTTCTTCCGCAACGTCCAGAAGTCGAACCAGAAGGCGGAACTGCTGATCTTCGTCACCCCCAAGATCCTCGACGAAAACCTGAAATGATCCGCTGCATCGTCAACCCTGCCTGCTGCTTGCCATTGCGTTGCATTTCAACCCTGCAAAATCAGTTGTACCGGAGTCCACCATGAAAACCCCGATTCGATTCCTCGCGATGCTGTTCGGCTCGCTGCTCCTCGTCGCCGGCCACGGCCGCGCGTTCGCCTGCGCGTTCTGCGCACCGGCGGCCGACACCGTGAAGATCGCCGTCTCGTCCAATTCGATCGGCACGAACACGACGGCGACATTGACGGTGACCGTCACGCGACCCAACGGCTCGGCGGAAACGGACGGCACGGTCCTCAGCGCGACGGTCACGCCGGCGACGATCGGCACGGTCGCCGGCGTCAGCACCAGCACCAGCACCACGAGCGGCAGCACCAGTTCGCTCGTCGGCGGCGTCGCTTCGTTCGTCTTCGTCGCCAACAGCACGCTCGGCACGGCGACGGTGACGTTCTCGTTGCCGCCGGTCAACGGCCATCCGACCACGGTCACGGCGAGCACGCAGATCACCGTCGTCCAGGGCGACGGTATCAATCCCAGCCTGCAGTTGACCACGGCCACGCCGACCCTGCCGCTCAATCCCTACAGCCTCGGTGCGCAGGAGGACGGCAGTTCCGGCTTCCCGACCAACTACCTCGGCTCGCCGTACATCGCCGAGGTCACCGTGCAGTGGCGCGGGCTCATCACCGGCGCACTCGAGAACGGCACGGTCAACGTCGCCATTGCGCCGACCACGGTGGCCGCGTATTCCACGCTCGACGATCCCACTACGGACTGGAGCGGCGAAACCGCGAGCCCGGTGACGGTGGACGGCAACGAATTCCTGACCCTGATGGGCAGCGGCACGGTCGACGTCACCGCCGGCGTCGGTACGATCTATGTGCATGCCGGCAACGTGGCCGGTACCGCCACGCTCACGGTGACGGCCACCGACCCCGATACGAACAAGACGATCAGCTCGCAATTGACCATCACCGTCGCCGTGCCGCCGGGCTCCGACCTGCCCACCGCGGTCACGCTTTCGCAGGCCAGCGGGGGCCTCTACGTCAACAATTCGAACGGGGCACAAAGCAAGCTCGTTTATGCAACCGTGACCAATATCTATGACGCGCCGGTCATCGCCGACACGGGCATCGACAACATCCAGTTCGATATCGTCGGGCCGAGCGGCATCGACGCGAAACTGTATGCCGTCAGCGCCACCGGCGTTCCGCAGATCGGCTCCTCGGTGAAGACCGCCGGTTCCGGCGGCGCGTACGTCTACCTCCTGGCCGGAAGCGTGCAGGGCCTCGTGCAGATCCGCGCGACCGTCGACGCCGCCGACGGCAACGTCGACAACGGCATCGCCACCCCGATCACGGCGACGACCACCGTGGCCGTTTCCGACGGCCAGTTGTACAGCCTCACGATCACCTCGCCCGTGGTCAACGCGATCGCGGTCAACGGCATCACCGCGAGCAGCGGCACCAGCACCACGACGGACGGCGGCGTCACCATTCCGCAGTATCCCGACGGCACTTATAGCCTGACCGTCAGCGCGATCGCGACCGACCGCGAAGGCAATCCGGTGCTGCCCGGCACCGAGATCAAGTTCGGCCTGATCGACGGGCCGCAGGATGCCGACTTCGCCGCCACGTGCAGCGGCCTCGGCGCATTCCAGATCTGCGGAACGCAGGGCAGTCCGCAGCCCGGCGCCGTGTACTTCAGCGCGCCCGACGGCAAGTTCAAGACTGCGGGCGGCGGCGCCGGTCCGGGCGATACGCTCGTCGTCTTCGGCAAGCAGTGGCACGGCGCGCCGGCCGGCAACGACGACCTCGAAAGCGCGCTGTCGATCACCAGCATCGTGAGCAACACGCAACTGTTCACGTTGTATCCGTTCAACCGCAACGACACCACCGGCACCTCGGTGCTGCCCGGCGCGCTGCCCTACGTGATCGGCCGCGCGACGATCGGCACGATCAACTCGCCGGTGACCACCGACAGCACCGGCAACGCGATCGCGACCGGCACGGCGACGACCACGCTCAACTATCCGGTGTCCAAGCTCAACCGCAGCGTCGTCATCTGGGCGCAGGGCACTGGGCCCGACACGGCGTACAAGGACGCCAGCGGCAACCCGACCACGCGCCTGGTTACCGATGCGATCGTCACCACGTACCCCGGCGTTGCGGACCTCATAGTCAGTGCCAGCCCGAATCCGATTCCGGGCAACGTGACGATAACCGCCACCGTTTGCGTGACCGACGCGCTGCAGATTCCGATTCCCGGCCTGCGGTTCAACTTCGCCTTCAGCAACCTCGGCGCGGGTTCGGGCACGGTCGACGGCACCAGCACCAGCGGCTGGACCGGAACCCCGACCGACAGCAGCGGCTGTGCCGACGCCACGGTCTACACCAACGGCATCGCCAGCTCGAGTAGCAGTTCGTCCGGCACGCCGACGCTCACCTTCACCGCGCCGGGCTACGCCGCGGGCAGCAGCGCGTCCGTCGCGATTCCGATCACCGCGGGCGGCGACCTCGTCCTGCTCGCCTCGCCGTCGGCGCTCGGTGGCACGGGCGGCACGGTCAACCTGACCCTGCTCACGAGCAACGGCACCGCCGTGCCCGGCGTGCAGTTGACCGGCACCTGCACCGGCGACACGGTGAGCCTGGATTCCGGCCCCGGCACCACGAGCACGAGCGGTCAGACCAGCGCGACGATCAGTGCCAGCCTCAACGGCTACGGTACTGCGGGCTCGGGCACCTGCACCTTCACGACGGCATCGGGTTCGCCGACCGCGACGGTGAACCTCAAGGGCGCGGACCAGTGCGTGAGCGACCCGACCAACAGCCTGTGCACCACGAGCAGCTCCGGAAGCACGACCGGCAATGCGTTGACGCTCGTCGTAGACGCCACTGCAGCTACCATCGACAGCAGCATCACCGATTTCGTGACCGCAAGCTTGGGCAGTAGCGCCCTGTTCTCTCCGAGCAACAGCAGCACCGCCACCTGTTCCGTGACCGCAGGTTTGACCAACACTTGCGTAGTGACCGTTCCCACCACCGTCACCAGTGTCGCCCTGCATGCCACGGCCGGAACCGGTAACACGTTCTCGCAATGGCAGACCGACTGCAGCAGCTCCGCCGGCGTGTACGCTTCCACGACGACGATTCCGATATCGGGCGCCATCACCTGTACCGCCACGTTCATCACCACCTCACCCTGATCCCGTCGCGGATTCATGCAAAAGGGCCGCAGCGATGCGGCCCTTTTCGTTGATGGCGTCCGACCGCCTGAACATCGCCGGCACGATCGCGGAAACCTTTGGCATGCTCGCGCTGTCCGAGGACGCGATATATTTCCCGCTCCCCACGATTCCGACATGGACATGCCCGACCATTCCCCGGCCCCGGCCCTGACCGCGGCCTTCCACGCCCTGCGCGACGAACTCTCGCACCAAATCATCGGCCAGAGCGCGCTCGTCGACCGCCTGCTGATCGCGCTGCTCGCCGACGGCCATCTGCTCGTCGAAGGCGCGCCCGGCCTCGCCAAGACGCTCGCCGTGAAGGAACTCGCCGCGCGCATCGAGGGCGATTTCCACCGCATCCAGTTCACGCCCGACCTGCTGCCGGCCGACCTGACCGGCACCGAGATCTATCGTCCGCAGACGGCGAGCTTCGAATTCCAGAAAGGGCCGATCTTCCATAACCTATTGCTCGCCGACGAAGTCAACCGCGCGCCGGCCAAGGTGCAGTCGGCACTCCTCGAGGCGATGGGCGAGCGCCAGGTCACGGTCGGCCGCACGACGTATCCGCTGCCGCCGCTGTTCCTGGTCATGGCGACGCAGAACCCGATCGAGCAGGAGGGCACGTATCCGCTGCCGGAGGCGCAGCTCGATCGCTTCCTCATGCACGTACGCATCGACTATCCCGACGGCGCCTCCGAAGCGGCGATCCTCACGCTCGCGCGCGATCGTGCGCGAGCGACGCTGCGCGAAACGCTCGTGCCGCGCCGCCTGCTCACGCAAGCGCAGATATTCGATGCGCGCGCCGAGGTATTGAACCTGCATCTCGCCCCGGCACTCGAGGAATACCTCGTGCAACTCGTGCTCGGCACGCGCACGCCGAAGGCCTACGGCAGCGATCTCGCGCGCTGGATCGCCTACGGCGCCAGCCCGCGCGGCACGATCGCGCTGGACCGCTGCGCGCGCGCGCATGCGTGGCTCGCCGGCCGCGATTTCGTGTCGCCCGAGGACGTGCACGCGGTCGCGACCGACGTGCTGCGCCATCGCGTGCTGCTGAGCTACGAAGCCGAGGCCGAAGGCGTGACGCCCGAACGTGTGATCTCGGCGCTGCTCGACAGAGTTCCCTTGCCCTGATTTTCCCTTCTCCCGGCGGGAGAAGGGAAGCAAAAGCCTATGAACGCCATTCATGTCCAACTCGACGACCTGCTCGCCATGCGCCTGCGCGCGGCGCGGCTCGCGCAACTCGCGCAGCGCGTCGCGGGCAGCCATGCGGCCGTGCATGCCTCGCGCTTCCGCGGCCGCGGCGTCGATTACGCCGAGTCGCGCGCTTATCAGCCCGGCGACGACATTCGCCAGATGGATTGGCGCGTCACCGCGCGCACCGGCCGGCCGCACACCAAACTGTTCACCGAGGAGCGCGAGCGCAGCGTGCTCGCCGTGCTCGACTGCAACCCTTCGATGCGCTTCGGCACGCGCGTGCGCTTCAAGTCGGTGCAGGCCGCGCGCACGGCGGCGCTGCTCGCGTGGGCGACCGCGCTGTCGGGCGACCGTATCGGCGCGATCGGCTATGGCCCCGGCCTCAATGCCGAAGTGAAACCCGGCGGCGGGGTGCGCGGCGCGCTGCGCTGTCTGCGCGCGTTCGTCGAATGGGACGTAGTCACGCGCGGCTCGAAGGAGTCCGTCCCGCTTTCGCAGGCCTTGCAGCGCGCGCGGCGGCTGGCGCGGCCCGGCACGCAGGTCATCCTCCTCACCGACGGTTTCGACTGCGACGAAGCCGCCGAACCGGCACTGACGATGCTCGCGGGACACTGCGACGTCGCCGCCGTGATCCTGGGCGATCCGCTCGAACACGCGGCGCCGCCGCCGGCGCGCTACGCACTGCAGGGCGAGGGCGGCTCCGTGCTGCTCGACTTCGCCGCGCCGCGCACGCGCGCGCGCTGGCCGGCGTGGTTCGAGGAACAGCGCGGCGCGCTCCTCGCGATGCTCAAGCGCCGCGCGCTCGCTTCCATCGTGCTCGATACCTCGGCCGAACCCGAAGCCGCGCTGCGCGCGCTGCTTGGTTTCGATTCGCGTCGTGCGAAGAAGGCGGGCTGACATGCTCCAGGCCGCCGCTGCGCAAGGCCCCGAACTGCGCGACATCCACCTGCCGCCGCCGCCGTCGTGGTGGCCGCCCGCGCCGGGCTGGTGGCTGCTCGCGGCGCTGTCGCTCGCATTTTCCCTTTTTCTCTTTCTGTATTTGTATAAAAAATGGCGGATCCGGAGCCGCCGGCGCGCGTTGCTCGCCGAGTTCGAGCGCACGGTCGCCGCGGCACGCGGCGACGGGCCGGCGCTCGCCGCGGCCCTGTCGTCGTTCCTGCGCCGCCTGGCGATGCGCGCCTCGCCCACCGCGTCCACGCTGTCGGGCGAGGCATGGCTCGGCCATCTCGATGCGCGGCTCGGCGGCGAGGAGTTTTGCCGAGGCGTGGGCCGTGCGCTGGTCGAAGCGCCGTATCGCGCACAGGCCGAATTCGACGCGCCGGCGCTGATCGCGTTGGCGCGGCGTGCCGTGCACAAGCTGGCCGACGAAGCCCTCTCCCCCAACGGCTTCTTCGTTGGGGGAGAGGGCTTCGAGGAGGCTCGGGATGTTTGAATTCGCCTGGCCCTGGCTGTTCGTGCTGTTGCCATTGCCGTGGTTGGTCGCGCGCTCGCTCAAGCCCGCGGCAACGCAAGCGAATGCCGCGCTGCGCCTGCCGATCGCATTGAGCGGTTTCGATCTCGCCGGCGGCGCGAATCCGGTCGAGCGCTGGAAACGGTGGTTGGCGTGGCTTGCATGGGCGCTCCTTGTCGCCGCCGCGGCACGACCGCAATGGATCGGAGAACCGATCGATCTCGCCCGCAGCGGCCGCGACCTGATGCTGCTCGTCGACGCCTCGGGCAGCATGGATACGCCCGACATGCGCATCGGCGGCCAGGAGGTCACGCGCTACGGCGCGGTGAAGGCCATAGCGGGCGACTTCATCCGCCGTCGCGTCGGCGACCGCCTCGGCCTGATCGTGTTCGGCAGCCAGGCCTATCTGCTGACGCCACTGACTTTCGACCGCGACACGGTCGGCAAGCAGCTCGGCGAATCGGTGGTCGGCCTGCCGGGCCGCGAGACGGCGATCGGCGATGCGGTCGGGCTCGCGGTCAAGCGCCTGCGCGTGCGTCCGCAGGACCAGCGCGTTGCGATCCTGTTGACCGACGGCGTCAACGATGCCGGCGAACTCGATCCGGCCAAGGCGATCGAGCTCGCCGTGGCGGAAAAAGTAAAAATCTATACCATCGGCATCGGCGCCGAGGCGATGCGCGTCAGCGACGGCTTCTTCGGCAGCCGCGTCGTCAACCCGTCGGCCGACATCGACGAGAAGATGCTCGCCGAGATGGCGCAGAAAACCGGCGGACGCTATTTCCGCGCGCGCGACACGGCGGAACTGGCGCAGATCTACCACGAGATCGACCGGCTCGAACCGGGCGTCGACAAGGGTCGGCAGTTCCGCCCCGTCGACGAGCTGTTCTTCTGGCCGCTCGCCGCGGCGGTGCTTCTGGCGCTTTTCGGTGCGGCTGCACCATTTTTTCCTTCTCCCGCCGGGAGAAGGTGCCCCGACGGGGCGGATGAGGGAACGGCGTCGAAGATCACGAGACGCCATCCATTGGTTGAAATGCTCTTCCCTCATCCGGCGCTTCGCGCCACCTTCTCCCGGCCGGAGAAGGGAAGCGAGCGCTTTCCATGAGTATACTTTTCTCCAACTTCAATTTCCTGCGTCCGGCGTGGCTCCTGCTGCTGCTTACGCTGCCGCTGCTCTGGCGCGCGCTGAAGACCGCCGGCAACGACGCGCAAGCCTGGCGCGGCGCGGTCGATGCGCACCTGCTCGAACATCTGATCGTGCGCAACGATGCCGCGGCGCCGGCGCGCAGCCCGGTATGGCTCGCCGTGGCGGCGCTGGCGCTCGCGAGCCTGGCGCTGGCCGGGCCGGCCTGGGAGCGCCTGCCGCAGCCGCTCTACAAGAATCAGGCCGCGCGCGTGATCGCGCTGGAGCTGTCGAACACGATGCTCGCGCAGGACGTGAAGCCGAGCCGCTACGCGCGCGCGCGCTACAAGATCGCCGACATCCTCGAGCGCTCGGGCGATGCGCAGGTCGCGCTGATCGCCTATGCGGGCGACGCCTTCGTCGTCGCGCCGTTGACCGACGATGCGAACACGGTCGCCAGCTTGGTCGATTCGCTCGATCCGTCGGTGATGCCCGCGCCGGGCAACGACACCGGCAAGGCGATCGACCTCGGCGTGAAACTGATCCGCCAGGCCGGCGTGCGCGAGGGCGAGATCGTCCTGCTCGCCGACGGCGCCGGCGCGGACGCGGATGCCGCCGTTGCGCGCGCGCGCAGCGCGGGCGTGCGCGTGTCGGTGCTCGGCATCGGCAGCGCGCGGGGTGCGCCTGTTCCAGTCGGAGGCGATGCGCTGGGCGAAGGCGGCTTCCTCAAGGACAAGTCCGGCAACATCGTGTTGCCGAAGCTCGACGGTGCGGCATTGGCCGCGCTCGCGCAGGCGGGTGGCGGGCGTTACGCGGAGTACCGCGGCGACGCGGGCGATCTTGAGGCCATCCTCGACAGACTTGCGCAAGGCGGCGAGGCGGCGAAGGACGCGAGCGGCAACGAAGTGCAGAGCGAGCGTTTTCTCGACCGCGGCCCGTGGCTGCTGCTCGCGCTGCTGCCGCTCGCCGCGCTCGGCTTCCGTCGCGGTTGGCTGTTGCTGCTGCCGTTCGCGCTGCTCGCTTCGCCGCATCGCGCCGAGGCGAGCGTGTGGACCGACCTGTGGCAACGCGCCGACCAGCAGGCGCAGGCCCAACTCGATGCGGGCAAGCCGAAAGAGGCGCAGGCGCTGGCGAAGAATCCCGAGTTGCGCGGCACCGCGGCGTACCGCGCGGGCGACTATGCCGCGGCGATGAACGACTTCGCCGCCGCGGCCGCTGCGCAAAAAGAGTCGGCCGATGCGCAATACAACCGCGGCAACGCGCTCGCGAAGCAAGGCAAGTTCGAGGAGGCGATCGCGGCCTACGACGACGCGCTCAGGCGCGCGCCCGGCATGGCCGATGCCATTGCGAACAAAAAGGCCGTCGAGGATTTCCTCAAGAAGAAACAACAGCAGGATCGGCAGCCGAAGGATCAGCAGGATCATCAGGGCAACAAACAGCAACAGCCCGGCAACGATCAGCCGCAGGATTCACGGGACTCGAAGGACGGCAAGGGCGACCAGCAAGGCGACAGCGGTGGCGAGAAAAAGGAATCGAAAGACCGCGGCAAGGACGAAAGCGGCGGCAGCGATCAGGACGGCAAGCCGCAGGATTCGCAGAAGCAGAACGAGTCTGCCAGGAGTCAGGACAAGCCGGGCGCGGAGAAGAACGCCGCACAGCCGCCGGGGCAGGGCGGCGAGGCGGGCAAGGAATCGCAGGAAAAATTCCGTCAGGGCATCGACAAGGCGCTGGATGGGAAAACCGCAGACGGCAAGAAGCCGCAGCCCGTGCGCCTCGGCGCGCGCGAGGGCGAGGCGCGCAGCGAAAAGGACCAGGCCGTCGAACAATGGCTGCAACGCGTGCCGGACGATCCAGGCGGCCTGTTGCGGCGCAAGTTTTTGCTGGAGCATCAGCGCCGCCGGCAGGGCGCGGCGCAGGAGGATTCGCAATGAACGGTTTTCCGTCACGAGTCGCTGTGGTGCTGGTCGCACTGTCCGCCTGCATCAATGCGCACGCCGCCGAAGTGCGCGCGTGGCTCGACCGCAACGACATGCAGCTCGGCGAAACGGTGACGCTCAACGTCGAGGTGAGCGACGACGCTCGCGCAGCGCAGCCCGACTTCAACGTGCTGCGGCAGGACTTCGACCTGCTCGGCACGCAGAGTTCGTCGTCGATGAACATCGTCAACGGCTCGGCGACGTCGAAGCTGCTCTGGGCGGTCGGGCTCGAGCCTAAGCGCGCCGGCACGCTGACGATTCCCGCGCTCACCGTCGCCGGCATGCAGACGCAGCCGTTGACGCTGACCGTCGCGCCCGCAGGCACGGCGTCGGGCAAGGCCGGCGACGATATCTTTCTCGACCTCGATGTCGAGCCGCGGTCGCCCTACGTGCAGCAGCAGGTGCACGTCACGGTGAAGCTCTACTATGCGCTCAACCTGACCGACGGCAATCTCGAGGACCCGCACGGCGACGGTCTGGCCGCGCGCAAGCTCGGCCAGGACGCGCAGTACACGGCGGAGGTGGAAGGGCGCCGCTATCGCGTGCTCGAGCGTCATTACGCGCTCACCGCCGAGAAAAGCGGCGCGGCGACGCTCGCGCCGATCGTGTTCCGCGGCCACGCGGTCAATCCGAACGACATCAACAGCTTCTTCACGCGCGGGCGCAGCGTGAGCGCGCAGGCGCCCGGCACGACGCTCGACGTGCGTCCGCGCCCGGCAAGCTCGGGCACCGACGCGTGGCTGCCCGCGCAATCGCTGACCCTGACCGCCGACGGCGTCGACGCGAGCACGCGGGCCCGGGTCGGCGAGCCATTGACGCTGACGCTGCATCTGAAGGCGCAAGGCCTCGCGTTCGAGCAGTTGCCCGAACTGAAGCTGCCCAGGATCGACGGCGCCGACGTCTATCCCGACAAGGAAGCGCAGGTCAATCGCGACGACGGCGCCTGGCAGTACGGCGAGCGCACGCGCAAGTTCGCGATCGTGCCGAACCGTACCGGTACGCTGACGATCCCACCTCTGGCGCTGAGCTGGTGGGACACGCAGAACGACCGTGCCGCGAGCGCCGATCTCCCGGCCGTGAAGCTTGACGTGGCCGCAGGAACGGGCGGTTCGACTGCTCTTGCCACCGCCGCGAATGCGACCGCTGCCGCAGGCGCACAGGATGTCGCACCGGCAACCGCTCCGTCGCCTTTGTCCGAATCGGGATCCGACGCCGGAGCGACGACGCCGTGGCGCGCGATTGCATTCGCCGCCGTCGCGCTGTGGCTGTTGACCGCGATCGCATGGATCGTCTGGATGCTGGCGCAGCGACGCAAGAGGGATACGGCATCTTCGGCTCCCGCCTCGGCGAGGCCGGTCGACGCAAACGCGAGCGCGGCGCGCAAGGTGTTCGTCGATGCCTGCAAGCGCAACGATGCCTCGGCCATCGCGCGCGCTCTGCTGGCATGGGCGCGCAGCAAGGGCGGCACGGCGCGCACGCTCGGGGAACTTTCCTCGTCGCTGGGCGAAGATGCACAGCGCAGCGCGTTGCGCGATCTCGAGCGCCATCTCTACGCCGCGGATGCGAGTGCGTTCGACGGGGCGCGCATCGCTGCGGCATTTCGCGGCGGTCCCGCATTCAACGCAAGCACGGTGACGGAAGCGGAGTCGCCGTTGCCTCCGCTGTATCCGTTCCGGATACGGCAGGAACCGCCCTCGCGAACGTTGCATTGAAACCCAGTGGGAGCTTTTCGTTTCAAGTCCGGATGCGAAGAGCGTCCCCTTCTGCTCTTCGAGCACCTTCCTCCGCGCCGCGCGCAGGGGAAGAGTCCGCACATCGCAGTGCTTTTTTTCGCTTCCCTTGCGTAGCGGGAACAGTGTCGTTTTTTGCCTCCTCGTAGGACGAGGCAAGCGATTGAAGAAGACGCTTTTGCAAGCGCCAAAATCGAAAGCGCGCAGGCGACCAAATTCACGTTCGTTGCATCTGATCTTGCGGAAGTCACCCGTCGGTGAAAAACGGCATCGCAGGATGCCGAGGGTGTCGGCTTGCCGAAATTCCCGAGTCAATCCTTCGGAGAAAACCCATGCGCAAAATCGTTGTGGCAATGTTGCTGGCCGTGTTGTCGAACGCGGCGTTCGCCGATGTCCTCTATCACGTCGACCTCGCTCGCACCGGCGCCCGGATCATTTCATTCGAGGTCGCCGCGCGAGGCAGCGATCGTTTCCATTCGGTGCCGATCAGTATCTTGGGGGCCGGCGATACCGTCACCGTTTCGATACGCCGGGCCGAGGGCGATTGCATCCGCGACCTACGTATTGGCTTCGCCGACGGGCATCGCGTCGTGCGTCGCGATTTCGACATCTGCAGGCTGGCCACGCTGCGGCCCGGCGAAAATCTGCTGTTCGCAGCCAGGCCGTAGCGTCATGGGGGCGGGAATAAATTCCCGCTCGCCTTCGATTGAAGTCAGTCACGCGCCGCTTCGACGCTGTTCCGTTCGACGTCGGGCGTGCGCCAGCCGCACTTGACGCCCCAGAAGTAGAACGCGACGCCGACGAGCGCGACGACGACGAGGTCCCAGCCATAGGCCAGATAGCCACGGCCGCCGAAGCGCGTGCTGCCGCCCCACGAGACCAGCGCGATCACGGGCAGGTAGCAGATCAGCCACCATGCTCCGGCCAGTTGGCGGCGGAAATCGTGCCAGCCGTTTTTCACCTGATAGTAGAAATACCAGGGCAAGGCGACCACGATCAACAGGATGATCTCGCCGGTCAGCGGCCACTTCGCCCAGTAGAGCAACTCGGTCGAGAACACGAAAGCGAGCAGGGCGAACACCGGCAGCGCCGGCAGATGCAGCGGCCGGCGCAGCTCCGACGCGGTGCGACGCAGGGTCATCGCGCTGACCGGGCCGGTCAGGTAGGAGATGATCGTCGCCACCGAGATCACCGCCGCGAGCGTGCCCCAGCCGCGGAAGAAGAACAGGAACAGGTACGACACGCCGAGGTTGAACCACATCGCCGCGCGCGGCACGCCCCAGACCGGATGCACCTTGCCGAACGCGTCCGGCATCGTGCCGTTCCTCTGCATGCCGAAGAGCATGCGCGCGGTCGTCGCGGTGTAGGTGATGCCGGTGCCGCTCGGGCTGATGAAAGCGTCGGCGTAGAGCAGCATCGCCAGCCAGTTGAGGTTGACGAGCAGCGCGAGTTCGGCGAACGGCGAGCGGAAATCGACGCCTTTCCAGCCGGCCTTGGCGAGCAGGTCCGGCGGCACCGAACCGAGGTAGGCGACCTGCAGGATCAGGTAGACCACCGTCGCCAGCGCTATCGCGCCGAAGATCGCGAGCGGAATGCTGCGCTCGGGATTGCGCGCCTCGCCGGCGAGGTTGATCGGGCTCTGGAAGCCGTTGAAGCTGAACACGATGCCGGCGGTGGCGACCGCGGTCAGCACCGCGGCGAAATCCATCGTGTGCCCGCTGCCGTCGATGCCGACGTGGAAGTTCTCCGCATGGAAGCCGCTCGCGATCAGGGCGATGCCGGTCAGCGCCGGCACGACCAGCTTGAAGACGGTGATCGCGCTGTTCGAGCGCGCGAACAGTTTCACGCTCCAGTAGTTCAGCAGGAAGTAGACGATGACGAGGACGGCGGCGATCGCGATACCGGGCGGCGTCAGCTCGCCGTGGCCGTCGGGCAGATGCATGTACAGGTCCTGCGCCCACTGCCACGGCCACGAGGCCATGTACTGCACCGAGGCTTCGGCCTCGACCGGGATCACCGAGACGATGGCTATCCAGTTCGCCCAAGCGCCGATGAAGCCGACCAGAGAGCCGTGCGAGTACTGGCTCATGCGCACCATGCCGCCCGATTCGGGGAACATCGCGCCGAGTTCGGCGTAGGTCAGCGCGATCGTCGTGATCACGACCGCGCCGATCACCCAGGCCCAGACCGCGCCGGGCCCGGCAAGCCCCGCCGCGCGCCAGGCGCCGAACAGCCAGCCCGAACCGATGATCGAGCCGAGGCCGGTCAGCATCAGCGCGAACGCACCCACGTCGCGGCGAATCGCCTTGTGTTGTTCCATGCCAATCCCCGAAGAGGCGCGGCGTGCGCGCGAGATGAGCAGGGATTCTGGCCGAAGTCGGCACGGCGGGCAAACGCGGAGCCGTTTCACCTCTTCCGCTGGCGCGAGAAAGGGCGGAGTGTCGGGGCGGATCGCGCTCTACGCGGCCTGGATCAGCTCCGCCGCGCGCTCGGCGATCATGATCGTCGGCGCGTTGGTATTGCCGGCGACCAGCGCCGGCATGATCGAGGCATCGACCACGCGCAGCGCCTCGATGCCGCGCACATGCAGCTCGGCATCGACCACGGCGCCGTCGTCCGCGCCCATGCGGCAGGTGCCGACCGGGTGGTAGATCGTCTCGGCCTTGCGCCGCACGAAGGCTTCGAGGTCGACGTCGCTTTTCGCCTCGGCGCCCGGAAAGATTTCGCCACCACGGTATTTGTCGAACGGCGCCTGGGCGAAGATCTCGCGCGACAGTTTCGTCGCTTCGATCATCATCTTCAGGTCGAAGCCTTCGGCATCGGAAAGATAGTTCGCATGGATCCGCGGCGTCCTCGACGGATCGGCCGAACGCAGGCGGATTTCGCCGCGGCTGCGCGGGCGCAGGAAGCAGGCGTGCACGGTGTAGCCGTGGCCGGGCAGGCGATGGCGGCCGTGGTCGTCGAGCATCGCCGGCACGAAGTGGAACTGCACGTCGCAGTTCGCGTCGGGCGCGAAGCGCGAGCGCACGAAGCCGCCGGCTTCGGCGACGTTCGAAGTGCCGGGACCGCGGCGCTTCGTCAGGTACTGCCAGGCCACCGCCGCGTCGTTGAGCTGGTCGTAGGTGACCGGCCGCGTGCTGTGCTGCAGGGTACAGACGTCGAGATGGTCCTGCAAGTTGGCACCGACGCCGGGGAGATCGTGCGCGACCGCGATGCCGAGCGCGCGCAAGTGATTGGCCGGCCCGATACCCGAAAGCATCAGCAATTGCGGCGAGTTGATCGCGCCGCCGCAGAGGATGACTTCGCCGCCTTCCGCGCGCGTGAGTCGGCCGCGATGGCGGTAGTCGACGCCGACCGCGCGCGTGCCCGAGAGCAGCATGCGTTCGGTCGCCGCGTGCGTCAACACGGTCAGGTTCGCGCGTCCGCGCGCGGGCTTGAGGAACGCCTGTGCGGTCGAGGCGCGCGCACCGTTCTTCTGCGTCACCTGGTAGTAGCCGAAGCCGGCCTGTTCGCCGGCGTTGAAATCGGCATTGTGCGCATGGCCCGCGGCGATGGCCGCATCGATGAACGCCTGCGAGAGTTCGTTGTGGTGGAACAGGTCCGACACGCCGAGCGGGCCGCCGACGCCGTGCCATTCGCCCGCACCGCGCACGTTGTCCTCCGAGCGCTTGAACACCGGCAGCACGTTGCGCCAGGCCCAGCGCTCGTCACCGCTCGCGCGCGCCCAGCCGTCGTAGTCGCTTGCGGCGCCGCGCACGTAGCACATCGCATTGATCGAACTCGATCCGCCGAGCACGCGCCCGCGCGGCCACCACAGGCGGCGCTGGCCGAGTTGTGCTTCGGGCTCGGTGGTGTAATTCCAGTTGATGTGCTTGTTGCTCACCAGCTTGGCGATGCCGGCGGGCATGTGGATGAACGGATGCCAGTCGGATGGGCCCGCTTCGAGCAGCAGCACGCGCCGGTTCGGATTTTCGCTCAGGCGGTTGGCCAGCACGCAGCCGGCCGATCCGGCGCCAATGATGATGCAGTCGTACTTCATGCGAAATCCCTGGCGCCGCGCGCGCGGCCGATGCGCACGAGGCTAATGGTCGAGGCTAGAGCAGATGCTCCATCGCGCTGCAGCAGCAAGGCCCGTCGGCTGCGCCGGCGTCAGGCCGGGTTCTCGATCCAGGCGAGATATGGCGCGTGCGCCGCCGTGACGTCGAGCGCGACCACTTCCGGCAATTCGTAGGGATGCAGGGCGACGATGCGCTCGCACAGCGCGTCGAAGCGTTCGCGCGTGGCCTTGACGATCAGCAACTGCTCCTCGGCGCGGCAGAGCCTGCCCTGCCAGCGGTAGGTCGAGACCACGTTGGCGATGCGGTTGACGCAGGCGGCGAGACGTTCCTCGACGAGCGCGGCGGCGATGCGCTCGGCAGTGGCTTCGTCAGGGCAGGCGCACAGCGCTATGATCGCGGTCATGTCGGGAGAGGAGAAAGCGATGTCCGGGTATCTATCCTGCCGCGAAAAAAATCCGCGTCAACCGGGTTCCGCGCACCGTACGTTGCGCGTGCTGCTCGGTGCGCTCGGCCTGTGCGCCGCCTCGTTCGCGGGCGCGGCGGCGCCGACGGCCGAGTTCAACGTGGCGACGTACAACCTGCGGTTGAACGTGGCCTCGGACGGGCCGAATTCGTGGCCGCACCGCGTCGAGGCGGTCAAGGCGCTGATTCGCTACCACGAATTCGACATCGTCGGCACGCAGGAAGGCCTGCCCGGGCAGATCGCCGATCTCGACGCGATGCCGGGTTTCGCGCACGTCGGCGCCGGACGCGACGACGGCAAGGATGCGGGCGAACACTCGGCGATCCATTACCGCACGACACGCTTCGATCTCGAAAAGCATGGCGACTACTGGCTCAGCGAAACGCCGGACCGGCCCTCGAAAGGATGGGACGCGAAGTGCTGCAACCGCATCGCAAGCTGGGCGAAGCTGCGCGACCGCGTCAGCGGCAAGCATTTCTTCGTCTTCAACGTGCATTTCGACCACGAGGGCGACGTGGCGCGGCGCGAATCGGCGAAACTGATGCTGCGCAAGATCCGCGAGATCGCGGGCGGCGACACGGTGATCTGCACGGGCGATTTCAATTCCACGCCGGATACCGAGCAGATCCGCACGATGAAGACGGCCTTGCGCGATGCGCGCGAGGCGAGTGCGGAACCGCCCTACGGTCCCGAGGGCACCTTCGAGGACTTCAAGCTCGACTCGAAGCTGCCCGAGCGCATCGACTACATCTTCGTCAGCCGCGGCGTTGACGTGCTCAAGTACGCGACGCTGACCGACAGCGTCGAAGCGCGCTTCCCGTCGGACCATCTGCCGGTCGTGGCGCGGATCCGATTGCCGTAACGCTTGCCTTCTTCGGGCGGGAGAAGAAAAGCCGGGTTGGCGCCGGGTCAGCGTTTCAGCAAATCTCCCGCGCCGCGCGCGAGCAATTCCTCCGCGACCGCACGGCCCAGGGCCTCGGGTTCCGTGTCGAACGCGGCGGTGGACGCGGCGCGGATCAGTTTTCCGCTCGCCGCGTCGCCGACGAGGCCGTGCAGGTGCAGGCCGTGTTCGACCTCGATGCAGTACGCCGCGATCGGCACTTCGCAGCTGCCTTGCAGGCGCCGCGTCAGCGCGCGTTCGGCGCCGGCGCAGCGCGCGGTCGCCGCATCGTGCAGCGGCGCGAGCAGTGCGGCGCTGCGCTCGTCGCCGGTGCGCAGTTCGACCGCGATCGCGCCCTGCGCTGCGGCCGGCAACCAGTCGGGCGCAGCGAGGCGGCTGCGGATGCGCGTGCCGAGGCCGAGCCGTTCGAGGCCGGCGCAGGCGAGCACGATCGCGTCGTAGTCGCCCGCGTCGAGCTTGGCCAGGCGCGTGTTGACGTTGCCGCGCAGGTCGAGCAGTTCGAGGTCGGGGCGCAGCGCGCGCAGCTGCGCCTGCCTGCGCAGCGACGAGGTACCGACGCGCGCGGCGCGCGGCAGTTCGTCGAGGCGTGCGAAGTCGACGCTGACGAAGGCGTCGGCCGCGTCCGCACGCTCAAGCACGGCGCCGACGGCGAAACCGGCGTCGAGCTCCATCGGCATGTCCTTGTACGAATGCACGGCGAGGTCGGCGCGGCGCTCGGCGAGCGCGACTTCGAGTTCCTTGAGGAACAGTCCCTTGCCGCCGATCCGCGCGAGCGGCCGATCGAGGATGCGGTCGCCGCGCGTGGTCATCGGCAGCAACTCGACGACGAGGCCCGGATGCGCTGCGCGCAGCCGCGCGGCGACGTGTTCGGCCTGCCACAGGGCGAGCGCGCTCTGGCGCGTGGCGATTCTCAGCACGTTCATTCGCGTGTCCGTCCGGCATGGCGTGAAGGAGGCCATTATCGCCGCACGGCGCGGAAAAGACTCGATGCTTCGCGCGGCCGCCCGTGGCGTAATACGTTTGTCACGCTGCGACCGCATCGTGCACGCCGTTTCCACGGCGCCCGCTGCGCACGATGCATATCGCCGACATCAGCCTGTTCTTCGCGCCGCATTCGGGCGGAGTGAAGCGCTATCTTCTGGCCAAGCACCGCTGCCTGGCCGCGCGCGCGGGGGTGCGCCATAGCCTGCTCGTGCCGGGTCCGGCGACGGGCGAGATCGAGCCGGGCATCTTCACGCGCGCCGCCGTGCGCATTCCCTGCGCCGGCGGCTACCGCGTGCCGCTGCGTCCGGCGTGCTGGCGGCACGCGCTCGCCGCGCTGCGGCCCGACGTGATCGAGGTCGGCGACCCGTACCATCTCGCCTGGGCCGCGTTGGCCGCGGCGTGCGACTGCGGTGCGCTGACGGTCGCGTTCGCGCATTCCGACCTGCCGCGCATGCTCGCGAGCCGCTTCGGCCGCATCGCCGGCCGCGCCGCGGATGCGTATCTGCGCCGCCTCTACTCGCGCTTCGACCTGGTGCAGGCGCCGAGCCGGCTGATCGCGCAGCGCCTGCGCGACAGCGGCATCGCGCGCATCGTCGTGCAGCCGCTCGGCGTCGATGCCGACGCGTTCCATCCGTCGCGGCGCGACGAATCGCTGCGCCGCGAACTCGGCCTCGCCGACGACGCGCGCCTGGCGATCTTCGCCGGCCGCATGGCGCGCGAAAAGGACGTGCCGCTGCTGCTGCGCACGTTCGCGCGGCTGGGGTCGCGCCATCACCTCATCCTCGTCGGCGGCGAGCGCCGCGAGGCGCTGTCGGCGAACGCGACGATGCTGCCCTACGAGCAGGACCCCGCGCGCCTCGCGCGCCTGCTCGCCAGCGCCGACATGCTCGTGCACGCGGGTGCGCAGGAAACCTTCGGCCTGATCGTGGTCGAGGCGATGGCCTGCGGCCTGCCCGTGGTCGGCGTGCGTGGCGGCGCGCTGCCCGAGCTGATCGACGATTCGGTGGGCGCGCTCTTCGCGGCGGGCGACGCGGACTCGCTCTGCGCCGCGATCGAAAAAGTATGCTCGGGCGACGCGGCGGCGATGGGCCGGCGCGCACGCCTGCGCGCCGAGCGTCGCTACGCGTGGTCGAGCGTGTTCGACCTGCAACTCGAGCGCTACGCGCGCCTGCTGCGCACGCGCGGATTGCCCGCGGCAACCGGCGGCGCCTTCGAGCCTGCCGACGCGACGAGCCCGCCGTGAGCGCGCGGTTGTGCATCGCGCTGCACGACGTCGCACCGGCGACGTGGCTGCGGTGCGCGCGCTTGCTCGATCTCGTCGATGCGCTCGGCGCGCCGCCGCTGACGCTGCTCGTGGTGCCGGACTGGCACAGGGCGGGGCGCGTCGACGGGTCGCCGGATTTCCGTCGCGCGATCGCCGCGCGCCTCGCGCGCGGCGACGAGATCGCGTTGCACGGCTATTCCCATCGCGACGATGCGCCCGCGCCGCGCGCGCCCGCGGCATGGCTGCGTCGCCGCGTGCTGACTGCGGGCGAAGGCGAATTCGCCGCGCTCGATGCGGACGCCGCCGCAGCGCGCATTCGTGACGGGCTCGATCTGCTGCGCGCGCAGGGCTGGACGGTCGACGGCTTCGTGCCGCCGGCCTGGCTCGCGGGCGCGGGCACGCGCGCGGCGCTGCGACGCACCGGCCTGCGCTGGACCTCGACGCATACGGCGCTGATCGCGCTCGATGGCGATGGCGAGCGGCGCTTCACCGCGCCCTGCCTCACCGCCTCGCCGCGCTCGCGCTGGCGGCGTGTAGCGAGCCGCGCGTTCCTGCGCGCCGGCCTGTGCCTCACCGCGCAGGCGCCGCTCGTGCGCGTCGGCCTGCATCCGGCCGATGCCGACCACGCCGACCTGCTCGTGTGCTGGCGCGACGTGCTCAGCGAGTTGCTCGGTCGCCGCCGGGCCGTCACGAAATCCCAAGCCATCTCTGCGATCGTCCATGACCGCGGAGATCAAAAAGCCGCCATCCTTGGCGACGCTTCTCGATAAGGCATGCGCCATACCGGCACGCTGCTGATCTTCGCCGCGCTGCTCGTGGCGCTGGTCGTGCCGGTCTGGCTCGGCGGGCGCCATGCCGTGTTCGCGAGTTTCGATCTGGCGACGCATGCCTACCTGGCCATCGTGGCCCTCGCCGTGTTCGGCTGGAGCATGCGCGCGCTGAAACAGTGGCTGCTGATCCAGCGCCTCGGCCTTGCCGTCGGCGCATGGCGCAATCTTGCGATCTCGCTGGCCATCGACTTCGCCTTCCTCGCCACGCCGGGCGGTGTCGGCGGCTACGCGGCCGGCATCTGGTACCTGCGCGGCATCGGCGCCTCCTACGCGCAGGCGACGGCGCTCGCGGCGGCCGACCAGGTCCTCGACCTGATGTTCTTCGCGATCGCGATGCCGGTCGCGGCGCTGTGCCTGTCGCAGACCGCGGAACTCTCGCCGTGGCTGGCGCACGGCGCGGCGTTCGGCGGCATAGTCGCGCTCGCCCTGCTCGTCGCGCTCGTGCTCGCGCGCAGGCCGATCGGCGCATGGTTCTTCGGCGCGCGCGGGCCGCTGGCACGCATCGCCTTCCTGCGCCGGCGCCGCAACGCGCTACGCGGCTTCGTCGACAACGTGCTCGCGCAGACCCGCGTGCTGATGCGCGGATCGCCCGCGTACTTCGCCCTCGCGTTCGCCTCGACCGCGGTGCAATGGCTCGCGCGCTACGGCGTGCTCTGGCTGATCCTGACGCTGTTCGGCGCTTACGTGCCGTTCTCGCTCGCCCTGCTGCTGCAGGGCGTCGTGCTGCACGTCGCGCAGTGGACCGGCATGCCGGCCGGCGGCGGCGGCGCGGACCTCGGCCTCGCCGCGACGCTGGCGCCATTCGTGGCGACCGCGACGGTCGCCAGCGCACTGCTGCTCTGGCGAATTGCGACGCTGTACCTGAACCTGCTTGCCGGCATGATCTCGATTGTCGCCTTGCGTTGGCAGCCGGGGAAGCAGAACGACCTGACCGGGGGTTACGCGGATGAACACAGATGAAGCGAAGGTTGTCGGCCGCAAAGAGTTTTCTCGTCGCCTTCCTTTGCGCCTTTTGCGTTCTCGACGGTCAAAACAATGCTTCTCACATCGCCGGCATATCGACCACGATCGGCGCCACCTTGCGCGATCGGCGCAGGTTGCCGAGCATGAGACCGCCGCGCAAAAGACGGCCCGCGATCATGCGCGTGATGCGGACGACATCGCGGACCGGCTTGAAATGGCTCGCGCGCCGCTCCTCCTCGTAGCTGGCCTTGATCGGCACCGAGACCGTGCGGATACCGTGTGCGGCACACTCGATCAAAATTTCACTCTCGAACACGAAGCCGTCGTGCGGCAGCGCGAGCGCAATGTCGATCGCCGCACGCGGGTAGTAGCGCTGGCCGCTTTGCGAATCGACGATACGCTGGCCGCAGGCCCACGATACCCAGAAGTCGGCCTGCGCGTTGCCGAAGCGATTCTTGTCCGGCTGCGCGTCGCGGCCGAGCAGGCGCGCGCCGATGACGACGTGGTTCGGGTATTTTCCGGCCGCGGCGAGCAGGCGCGGCAGGTCGGCCGCAGCGTGCTGGCCGTCGCCGTCCATCGTCAGCACCCCGTCGGCGCCGAGTTCGAGCGCGCGGCGGAAACCGTCGCGCAGCGCCATCGCCTTGCCCTGCGGCGCGGTGTGGCGGATCAGCTCGACCGCAAGCCCCGCGACCGCCGCGCTGGTGCCGTCGCTGGAGCCGTCGTCGACGACGATCACCTTAGCGCAGACGCGCAGCGCCGCTTCCGCCACGGCGCGGATCGCGCGCTCCTCGTTCAGCGCCGGAATCACGACGACGCCGGTCGCCGGCGCGGACTGAGTCTCGTCCTTGGTCAAAACGCGATCTCCAGATGCAAGGTCGATGGCGGCAAGTCTTTGTCGTCGTGCAGGGCGAAGTCAAACGTTGCCGGCTCGCGCCGCGCCAGCGCGGCGAGCAGCGGCAGCCCGACCGCGGCCGGATTGCGCTCGCGCAAAGCGTGCAGCGCCGCGGGCAACGGCGCAAGCTGCGCCGCGTCGCCGTCGCGCAATTGCAGGCGCAGGCGCCGCGCGTGCGCGCCCGCCGGCGGCGCGAGCACGAGGGCGACGGCGAACGCCGCGTCGCAGTCGATCATGCCGGCGAGCGGGCCGGAGGCGGCGACGTCGACCGCGACGCAGAGCACCGGCGTCGCCTCGGCGCAGGCGATCGTCGCCGTTTCGAGCAGGCCTGCGGCGAACGTTGCGCGGCCGGCGCTGAGCGCGGTCGACGAGGCCGTGCAGCCCGCGGCGATCGTCCAGTATCCGGCCGGCGCGTTGTGCACGGAGTTGTGGAATTTCGTCGGCGACAGCTCGCGCGGCGCGCGCGCGAGCACGGCGCAGAGATAGTCGTTGATCGCGAGATCGCCGTAGCTCGACGCGAACACGTTCGGCAGCTCGCATGGTGCGCGGCCGGCCATGCGGCATGCTTGTTCGGCCGCCGCCGCCGCGAGCAGCACCGACTGCGGCGCACGGCGCTGTTCGTTCGGCGACAACAGCGTAACCTTCGGAATTGCCGCGGCCGGTTCGTCGACATGGTGACCGGTGCCGCGCAGCGCCGCGGCGGCGACCGTCCAGTCCGGCAGCCCCGGCGCGCACAGGCCGATTCCTTCGATCGCGAGGTCCAGCGCCGCGCTCATGCGGCGTCCCCACGCGCGAACGCGAGGCAGCAATTGTTGCCGCCGAAGCCGAACGAATTCGACAGCGCGATGCGCAGGTCCGCCTCGGAATTGTCGATGCGGATCTGCGGGCCGCAGACCGGATCGAGTTCGCGCGTGTTGAGCGTGCCCGGAGCCATGCCGCGCTCGAGCGCGATCAGCGTGATCGTGGCTTCGAGGATGCCGGCCGCGCCGAGCGTGTGGCCGGTCCAACCCTTGGTCGAACTCGCGCGCGTCGTCGCCGGGAAGCGGCGCGCGACGAGGGCGGCTTCGACGGCGTCGTTCTGCCGGCTCGCGGTGCCGTGCAGGTTGATGTAATCGATCTGGCTTTCGCGCAGGCCCGCTCGCGCGAGCGCATCGTCGAGCGCGCGTTCGGCGCCGAGCCCCTGCGGGTGCGGCGCGGACATGTGGTGCGCGTCGCTGGCCTCGCCGTAGCCGATCAGAAGATTTGTTCCTTTCTCCACTTTTCCACTTTGCGGCATGCGTTCGAGGATGGCGAAGCCGGCCGCCTCGCCGAGCGAGAGGCCGCGCCGGTGCGCGTCGAACGGGCGGCATTCCTCGCTCGAAACGAGTTCGAGCGAGTTGAAGCCGAACAGCACGCTGTCGCAAAGCGTGTCGACGCCGCCGACGATGGCCGCGTCGGCGAGGCCCAGACGCAGCAGGCGCTCGGCGCTGGCGAACACCTTCGCGCTCGACGAACAGGCGGTTGCGATCGTGAGGTTCGGCCCGGCGAGACCGAGCGCGTGCGCGACGAACAGCCCGAGCGCATGCGGTTGGTGTACCTGCGGGCGACGCTGCGCGGCGGGGAGGCGCCCGTCCGCGTCGAGTTCGCGGTAGGCGCGCTCGGTTTCGCCGATGCTCGAAGTCGAGGTGCCGAGCACGAGCGCGATTCGCGTCGCGCCAAAACGTTCGCGCACCGCGAGCGCGCGCTCGCGGAAGCCGTCTGCGTCGAGGCCCAGCCAGGCGAGGCGATGGTTGCGCGAATCGAACGCGGCGAGTTCGCCGGGCAGCGTACACTCCTCGATCCCGGCCACGCGGCCGATGCGGCATTCGAGCGGCTGCGTGGAGAACGTGTTCTGGGTCAGTCCGCTGCGGCGTGTTTCGAGCGCGTGCGCGAGCGCGCCCGTGCCGCGCGCGGCGGCGCAGGTGGCGGTAAATGCGGTGACGGCAAGCGGCGCAATGCGGGCTGGCAAGCGAACGGACGAAAACGAAGAGGATGCGGCGGAGTATAGGTTTGCATGGCGAGGCACCGCAACGCGGCGGCGGCGACTGGAATGAACGGTGCCGTGTCTGCGATCATCCGCGGCGGCGCGACCCGGTCCGCCATTTCGTTTTCCGACGTGCCACCGCCATGCCTACCGACTCGCTCGCTCTCGTCGACATTTTCCTGCGCGACCTGCAGGACCGCATCTGCGCCGCGCTCGAGCGCGCCGACGGCGGCGCGAAATTCGCCGAGGACGCGTGGACGCGCGCCGAAGGCGGCGGCGGCCGTTCGCGCGTACTCAAGCACGGCGCCGTGTTCGAACAGGGCGGGGTCAATTTCTCGCGCGTGGAAGGCAAGGCGCTGCCGCCGTCGGCGACCGCGCACCGGCCGCAACTGGCCGGGCGCGCGTGGACCGCGCTCGGCGTTTCGCTCGTGCTGCATCCGCGCAATCCGTATCTGCCGACCACGCACATGAACGTGCGTTACTTCGAGGCGCGTGCGGACGGCGCCGATCCCGTATGGTGGTTCGGCGGCGGCTTCGACCTCACGCCCTGCTATCCGTTCGACGACGACGTCGTGCACTGGCACCGCATCGCGCGCGACCTCTGCGCACCGTTCGGCGCGGAGGTCCATCCGAAATACAAGCGCTGGTGCGACGAGTATTTCTTCCTCAAGCACCGCAACGAGACGCGCGGCGTCGGCGGTCTGTTCTTCGATGACCTCGATGCGGGCGGCTTCGAGCGCAGCTTCGCCTTCACCCAAGCCGTCGGCAACGGCTTCCTCGACGCCTATCTTCCCATTGTGGAAAAAAGGAAAAGTACACCTTTCGGCGAACGTGAGCGCGAATTCCAGCTCTACCGGCGCGGGCGCTACGTGGAATTCAACCTCATTTACGACCGCGGCACGCTGTTCGGCCTGCAATCGGGCGGGCGCGCCGAGTCGATCCTGATGTCGCTGCCGCCGCGCGTACGCTTCGAATACGGCTATGCGCCCGAGTCCGGCTCGGCGGAGGCGCGGCTGACCGACTATCTGGTGCCGCGCGACTGGGTCTGAGGTTGGGATGCGTCGTTCCTGGCGGTTTCGGAAACCTGCGCTTGCTTCCGCGGCGCGACGCGGGGCCCGGTCAGGACTGGACGTGCACGCGGCGCGCGCCGGCCCAGCGCTTGGCCCAGTAGGGATTGGCCAGTTCGTCGACGCGCACGCGCTTGCCGGGGGAGGGCGAATGGATGAAGCGGCCTTCGCCCATGTAGATGCCGACGTGGGTGATGTGGCTGCGCACCTGGAAGAAGACGAGGTCGCCTACCTTCATCTCCTCGCGCGAAATCTTTTCGCCGTCGCGATATTGGCTCGGCGCGTCGTAGGGCAGGTCGACCCCATAGGTCTTGTTGTAGACGTAGTGGGTGAAACCCGAGCAGTCGAAGCCGGTGGACGGGTCGTGGCCGGCGCGGCGATAGCGGATGTCGCGCAAGGTCATGGCGAAATCGGCGACGCGCTTGCGCGGGATTTTGTAGACCGCACGGTCGATGACGGCATCCATGCTTGCGACAAACCCCGCGTCGGTATCGAGCGCAGGCCTTGCGGCCAACGGGATGCGCGTCGTCGCGGGTTGTGCCACGAACGGGTGGTATTGCGACGGCACGGCCTGGTCGAGCGAGAACGCGACCTGGGCCGTGGAAGCCTGGAAGATCGGAGACTGCGCAAACGACGAGATCGGTGCCACGACCGCAAGAACGGATAGGGCAAGACGGACGATTCGGGTTTGCGACATGGCCGGCGGCTCCCCTGAAACGGGCGGTGGAACGACAAACGAGGGCGCGACCATAGCAAACGGCCCGTTTGGATTGCGTTAATGCACCGTTCAGTTCAAGAACGCTGGTGGTAAAACCACCACTGCGTCATGGATGTGGCGTTTCGCATTGCGGAAGAGTCCGCTCGCATCTGCGCAGCCTGCATGAGCTCATAGGGCCGTCGCCGTTAGGCAAATCCATGCACGGCGGCGATAATGGTAGGCGTCACAGGTCTACCGCGCGTTGTGGATCGGTACGATGAAGGCCGTACCGATTGCGATGCCGCGCACCCGGCGGATCGCCTTCGCCGGCATGAACTTAGCTACCCCAGCAAATCGATATGGCCACGGAAAAACCCAATACGATCCTGCTTACCGGAGGAGCCGGCTACATCGGCAGCCACGTCGTGTTGCAACTCCTCGAAGCCGGCGAAAGTGTCGTTGTGCTGGACAATCTCAGCACCGGTTTTGCCGACGCCGTCGGCGGAGCCGAGTTGATCGTCGGCGACGTCGGCGACCAAAAGCTCGTCTCCGCCATCCTGCAGGAACACCGCGTGCACACGGTGCTGCATTTCGCGGCGCGCACGATCGTGCCCGAATCGGTGGCCGACCCGTTGCGCTATTACGCCAACAACACCTGCGCCACGCGCAATCTGCTCGCCTGCTGCGCGCAGGCCGGCGTCAGGCATTTCGTCTTCTCTTCGACCGCGGCGGTCTACGGCATTCCGGCGAACGGCCTGGCCAACGAGGATACGCCGACCGTGCCGATCAATCCTTACGGCACCTCCAAGTTGATGAGCGAATGGATGCTGCGCGATCTCGCGGCCGCCAGCGCGTTGCGTTACGTCGCGTTGCGCTATTTCAATGTCGCCGGGTGCGATCCGCAGGGACGCATCGGCCAGTCCACCGAAAATGCCACGCTGCTGATGAAAGTCGCCTGCGAAGCGGCCGTAGGCAAGCGAGCGCATTTGTCCATCTTCGGCACGGACTATCCCACGCCGGACGGGACGGGAATGCGCGACTATATCCACGTGACCGACCTGGCGCGCGCGCATCTCGATGCGTTGGACTATCTGCGCGCCGGCGGCGCCTCGACCACGCTGAACTGCGGCTATGGCCATGGCTATTCGGTGCGCGAGGTCATCTCTGCCGTCGAGCGCGCCCATGGCGCACCCATCGCCGTTGTGGAACACGCGAGGCGCGCGGGCGATCCGCCTTCGCTGGTCGCCGATGCGCGCCGCATTCGCGACGTGCTCGGCTGGCAACCGCGTTTCGACGATCTGGACCTGATAGCGAAGACGGCGCTTGGCTGGGAGCGCAAATTGCAGTCCCGCAACAAAGCGGTTTGAAAAAAGTGGTGCGGCTTTGTCGCGAGCGGTTTTTCGCGCCGCCGCGACATCGGCATCAAATCAATGGCGTGATGTTCCGGTCCATGCCGAGTAGCGCCTTTCCGTAGATTTCCTCGCCCACCAGCGGCAGCACCAGCGCATGCCGCGCGGCGGTGTTCGCGTCGCGCCAGATGCGCTGCAACGGATTGGCTTCGGCGAACGCGCCCGCGCCGTGCGCAGAGACCAGCGTGTTGAGCGCCTCGGTGATCGTGCGCGCGACGTAGCCCGCATCGGCGCGGATGCGCGCGCGCGTGCGGAAATCGGGAAATTCCGCGCGCGCTGCGGCGCCGTCGATGTCGTCCGCGGCGCGATAGGCGTGCAGGTGCGCGCTGTCGATCTGCATCGCCGCCGCGGCGACCTGCAACTGGAACGCCGGCGACTCGGCCTGCCGCGCATAGACCGTGTAGGGGATGTTGCGCCTGCTCGCCGATTCGATCACCTGGTCGAGCGCTGCCCGTGCGAGGCCGAGCTGCGGGCCCACGAGCGCCAGCGTCACGACGGGAATGAAGGCGGAGCGGTACAGAGGTTCGCTTTCACGTTCGGTCGCATGGCTGCCACGGACGGCGGCATTCAGCGACATCAGGCGATGGTCGGGAATGAATACGTCCTCGGCGACGAGGCAATTGCTGCCGGTGCCGCGCATGCCCGAAACGTACCAGGTGTATTCGATCGACAACTCGCGCATCGGCGCAAAGCCGAGGTACTGGTCGACGAGCCTGCCGTTGGCGTCGTTTTCGATCAGGCCGAGCATGCCCCAACTGGCATGCAGCGAGCCCGACGCCCAGTACCATTTGCCGGAAACGACCAGCCCACCGTCCACGCGCCGCGTCTGCGCACTCGGCGCGAATACGCCGGCGACGCGTGCGTCGGGATCGGCGCCGAAAATCTCGTCCTGCGCGCGCTCGGACATGAGGCCGACGATCCAGCCGCAGTTGTTGATGAGATTGAGCACCCAGGCGCTGGCGCCGCACGCTTCGGCAAGGATGGAAACCACGTCCAGGTTCGTGCGCATGCTGACCTGGTGGCCGCCGTAGCGCCTTGGCAGCATCAGCCGGAACAGGCCGGCCTGCTTCAACGCCGCGATATTCTCTTCCGCAACGCGGCGTTCGCTGTCGGTCCGCGTGGCGTTGCGGCTCAGCAGGGGCTTGAGGGAACGGGCTCGCTCGACGAGTTCGTCGCGCAATGCCCGTTCGTGGTCGCTGGCCCTCTGCAACATGCTTGCCTCCATCGAAAACAACGGCAGTGATCGCGCACGCCGACTACCAACCGTCTACCGCATTCCACTGCGTCACCGGTTCATGGGCGTGGATCTGCTTGTATTTGCCGCTGAAGAAAATCAGCGGTCGGGCCTCGACGCCGTGCCAGAGGTGTTCGACCGCGCCGATGTAGAGCAGATGATCGCCGGCGGGATGGATGTCGACGACGCGCGCGACCACGTGCGCCAGGCTGCCGTCGATCCGCGGCGTGCCGAAATGGTCCACGAACGCGACGTCCACCGCCCCGTCCGGGCGCTTTGCGAAGTACGGGGCGAGCCGTTCCTGCGCTTCGGCCAGCATGTTCACGCCGTAGCAGTCGCCGACGCGCACGTGCCCCACGAAACTCGATGCCCGACGCACCGAAATCAGGACCAGCGGCGGGTCGAGCGACACCGAGAGAAACGCGTTGACCGTCATGCCGGCGGGCTCGTTTCCGCGCAGGAAACTCACCACGGTGACGCCGGTGGCGAACCTTCCCATGACGCTGCGAAACATTGCCGAGTCGAAACCGGTGGCATGGTCAGGCATGGTCGTTCCCTTCTGCAATGGCGATCGGCCGATCCCGATGGGACACATCCATTGCGCGAAGAAATCGGCGCAACGCACGCCAGACCACGAGCGGAATTTCGTGTCCTCCCCCGAACGGCACCCAGGTCACCTGCGCGGCTCCCGCGAGTGCGGCATCGCGCAGGCGCTCTCCGGCGGCAAAGGCCAACTCGTCGTCGTCGTGGCCGTGGGCGACGAGGAGGGGCAGACCGTCGAGTCTCGACAACAGCGGCGTCCATTCGGCAAACGCGATGCGCGAGGACGAAAGCAACGCCAATGCATCCGCGCGGCCGCCATGGAGCACGTAGTCCATGGCAAGCATGCCGCCCTGGGAAAAACCGACGAGTACCAGACGCCGCCCTTGGCCGACCGCCGCACAGAATCGCGCCAACAGTCCCCGCGCGTCGATGCGGCCGGGCGGATCGAGCAGGTGCAGATCGCGCGCTCCGTTTTCGCGCAGACGCATCTCGGCGTCGACCGGCCACCAGCTGTAGCCGCGCGGTGGCAGCGCAAGCGGCGCGTCGGGAAACACGAACCAGGCGTCGCCGCCCAGCGAATGCGCGAACGGCGCGAGGTCGGCGGCCTGCATTCCGCGCCCGTGCAGGACGACGACGACGAGCGCGGCCGCCGGATCGCCGACCGCGATCGCCGCCAACCCGCCGGCCTCGATGCGCGATTGGATCACCGCAGCGCCTCGACGATCGCATCGAGCAACAGCGGCTGCGACCAGCGCGGGGTAAAAGTGTGGCCGGCGCCGTCGATCGTGCGGATCGTGAGCTTGCCGTCGCCGGCGAGCCGCCGCACGACGCTGCCGGCTTCGTCGGCGAGCAGAGCCACGCCGGGGTCGCCGCCTGCGAAAATGAACTCCATCGCGACGCCGCGCCGCGCGAGCGCGAGCAGCTCGCTGCCGAGATCCTCGTGCAGCGGAACGCCGAGGTGGCGCAGTACGTCCCTGCCACGCCCCGCCACGGCGGCAAGCAGTCGCCGGGCGACCATTTGCACCGCCCGTCCGACGTCGACTTCGCCACGCAGCAATTTTTTCCACGACGCGCCGCTGCGCAGTGACCGCTTGTACCGCGCCGCCTCGGCGGCGATGCGAAACGCAGCGAAATCGAGCGGCATGCCGGGCTTGTAATGGAACGTCAATGGATTGATGGCGATGATCCGGTCCACGGGCTGTCCGGCCAACGCCGCCTTGAACGCATGATAGGCGCCCGAGCACAGCCCGGCGAGGACAACCTGCTCGACGCCGGCCCGGCGCACCCACGCCACCGCGTCGGCGACGTCGCCGACGGCGTGCTCGCCGTAGACGACGTGTTCCTGCGCACCCTCGCGCGCGCGGCTGTCGCCGAGTCCGGACTGATCCAGGCGCAGCACCAAGTCGCCCTGCGCGGCGAGACGCCGCGCCAGCGTCACGTACAGGCGATTCGGGCCGATGTGCGCGATCGCGCCGGCGTTGAGCAGGATGACCGCGCGACGCGGAATGGCGGCCACCGGTCGCGTCAGGATCGCATTCAGGCAAGCATCGATCGCGACGCATTCCTCGGTCACCGTTCCCTCGCGCGCGAGTATTTCGTTCGCGGCGCGCAGGGCGGGCGGCGCCGGAGGCGGCGCCGTCGTCGTCGGCGCCGCAGCGGCGAGAAAGTCCGCGGCGGCGGCGACGATCTCGCGCGGCACTTTGGCGTTCTGCGCATCGAGCACCATTTCGACATAGCCGGGCAAGCGGCGCTGCTCGACCTGTGCGCCGAGCGCGCGCAGATGCGCGGCCCAGGCATCGTTGCCCGGCAAGTCGTCGCGGTCGAGCAGCAGCACGGCCGGAGCAGCCGGGCGCACCGCACGGGTCAAGTCGATGCGGCCGATGTCGGCGCGCGTCTGTTCCGTCAGCGCGAATCCGACCAGTTCCTGCACGGATTCGTCGCGCACCGTACCCGCCGGCGGCGCCGCCAGATCCAGTGCCAGCTGCAAGGCGCGGCCCTCCCGCAGCCAGGCCTTGCCGCTCGCCGGCGCCGCGATCGCGACCAACCCGGCGATGTCGTCCCTGCGTTCGGCCGCGAGCGCGGCCAGCAGCGCGCCGAGGCGGATGCCGGCCAGCACGATGCGATCGGCACCGGCGCCGCGCATCAGATCGCAGGCGTCGGCGATGCTCGCAAGCCATGCTTCGAGGCGGTCGGGATCCAGATCGTCGCCCGCGCTGTCGCTCCAACCGTCCGGATCGAAGCGCAACGCGACCGCGCCGCGCCGCGCCGCGACTTCCGCGAGGTGGCGCACGCTGCGATAGGCACAAATGCCCTCGTAGCCGAACGGCGGCACGATGACGAGACCGACACCCGCGGCGAGCGCCGCGGGCCGATGCAGCCATCCGAACCGCGGTCGCGACGGCGGCCCGAAAAATCCGCCCTGTGCATCCGGCGGGGACGCAGCGGCGCGGTCGATGACCGGATCGGCGGAGTGCGCGGCGTTCATGCGCTTTGAAAGCGGATGCTGCGTTTGGCGTTGAGTGCCGTGACGGTGCCGGCGAAGCGGCCCGGCCGCGATGGCGCCGTCGCGCTCAACGCCACGGTGCGCGACTGTCCGGGCGCCAGATGAAACCCGTTGTCTTCGGCGACGAAACCGCGCGCTTCGATCATGACCGATTGCGCGAAGCTGCGCGTGGCGACGACGAGCAGATACCGATCGGGCGATTGCGCCGTCGACTGCGCCGTCGCGGAGAGACCGACGTCGAACGCGCGCGGCAGCAGCTGTCCGGCGGGAAACCAGAACGTCTCGGCGACCGACGCGCCGGCAACCCTCAGCCTCGCATGGATCACGTCCGCGAGCGGCGGCCCGAAGCGGTAGGCCCAGGACAGGTCGAGGAACCCGTCGAACAAATCGGTGGCGGCCAGCTCGATCGTGCCGTGCGCAGACACGCGGACGTCGGTCGCGCCGCGGCCTGCGGAAATGTCGCCACCGCGGTACAGGTCCAGTTCGACGCGCGCATCGAGCGGCGCCGGCGCCTCGTTGAAGACGTGCACGGCCAGCCCGTTGACGCCTTCGTCGCTGATCGCGACCGCGACCGGCGCCAGCGCGCGCCGCAATGCGTACCAGCACGGCTTGGGTGTGCCGTGCGCATCGACCACGCCCCAGCCGGCACCGGGCCACAGGTCGCGCAGAAACCAGACCAGGGCGCCGCCGGTCGACGAGCGCGCCCGCCGCCACTCGGCGAACGTCTGCGCCATCACCTCCCCGCTCGTGGTGCGACCGAAGGCGAGGTAGCGCTCGTGATCGCTGACGCGCAGTTCGTTCGGATCGACGCCGAACAGACGGCGCACGTAATGGTCGCGTACGTCGTCGAAGTCCCAGCCGGCGCCGAGGTCGCGCGGCGAGCGCGCTTTCCACGCGGCGTGGTGCACGCGCAACGCGGCGCCGCCCGGCAGACCGGCGTCGAACGGGATGTTGGCGAAGGCGAGGCATTCCGAGGCGAAGCGCACCTCGGCGCGGCGCGCATCCTCGAGCGGGCGCAGATACGCGCCGACACCGTAGTACGAGGCCGGCCCCGCGTTTGCCGCGTGCGGAAACGCGCCGCCGCAGGTGCTCGACGGCACGTACGGGACGCCGAGCGCCTGCGCGCGCGCCGCCAGCACGTCGTGGAACAGCGCGGGCGACCAGCGCTCGCGCGGCGCGCCGCTCATCGCCGCCTGCTGGCCGACTTCGCTGTTGCCGCAAAGCACCGCCAGGCTCGGCCGCGCCCGCCAGCGCGCAAGTTGCTGATCGGCCTCGGCGCGCACCGCGGCGATGAAATCTTCGTCGTCCGGATAATCCATGTTCGCGAACATGAAATCCTGCCAGAGCAGGATGCCGCACTCGTCGAGCGCATCGTGGAAGGCGTCGTCCTCGTAGACCATCGTGCCGCCGACGCGCAGCATGTTCATGCCGGCCTCGCGCGCCTGCGCGACCGCCGCGCGGTACGCATCGGGCGTCGCGCCGAGCGCGACGATGTCGAGCGGGGTCCAGCACGCGCCGCGGCAAAACACCGGTACGCCGTTCACGCGCAGGCGAAAGTCGGCGCCGCTGCCGCGATCGAGTTCGATGCGGCGAAACCCGGTACGACCGAGTTCGATGCGCAGCTCGCGATCGCCCGTCGCGGCGGCGATCGCCACGGCGTACAACGCCGGCTCGCCATGCGTGTGCGGCCACCACAATGCGGGGTTCGCGATGCCGACATTGCCGCGCCAGCGTCCTTCGCGCAACGTCAGCGGCGCCTCGTGGCGTTCGCCGTCGCGTTCGACGAGAAGGACGGCGCGCACGATGCGTGCATCGAGTGTCGCCGCCATGGCGACTTCGCCGAGGTCGTGCGTTGCCGACAGGGTGGCATCGACATCGACTGCGCCGACGTGCAGCGCGCGGTATTCGATCCATACCGGGCGCCACGGTCCCACCGGCGGGCACGGCGGCGACCAGCCGGGCGTGCGGCCGAGCAGGGTCGTGCGGATCCAGCGCAACTGTTGCTGTTCGAGCATCGGCACGCGCCAGCGCGGGCGCGGGCGCTTGATCGCGAGTTCCGGGGTCAGCGCGCGACAGCGGATCACCAGTTCGTGCTCGCGCTCGAATTCGACCGGCACTTCGTGGCCGACGAACATGTTGTCGCTGGCGAGAATCTTCTCGCCGTCGAGCCAGACCTCGGCCAGCGTCGCGAGACCGTCGAAGCCGAGCACCCCCGCGCCGGTCGGCGCGACGAAACGCAGGCGCCACCAGAAATCCTCGTCGTCGAAGCGGCGCGTCTGGTTCCAGTCCCAGCGCTGCGCCGCGCGCAGCGCCGCGGCGGCGGTACTCGGCACCGACGCCGCAAGCCAGTCGAGGCCATCGATCTGCCCGGGCGTTGTTCCCGGCGGCGCGGCCGCGACCTGCCAGCCCTCGCTGAGCGCGATGCGCCGCACAGCGTCGGCGCATCGGGGGCGGTTCATTGCGCGGCCGCGGTCAACTCGTCGACCGCGCTCGTGATCGAGGCGATGCTTTCGAACACGCTGCGCTTGAGCATGTGGTCGGGGAATTCGATGTCGAACTCGCCCTCGAGCGCCAGCATGACGTTGACCGAGGCATGCGAAGTCATCCCAGCCTGGTACAGGTCCATGTCGTCGGCAAGGCTGTCGACGTCCTTGGCGAGCCGGCCATGCTCCTTGAGGATGGTCCGGACCTTGTTTCCGTTACTCATAGGCGATTACCACTGCAGTTGCCTGATCCCCGTCATGGCTCATCGACAGCGCAAGCTGCGATGCGCCCGCCGCGGCGCGTGCGGCTCCATACAATACCAGATGGCAGGCGCCGCTTGCGCTGCGCTGCACCTCGATGTCGCGCCAGCCGACGCCGTCGAGGTCCAAGGCTTTCTTCGCCGCCTCTTTCGCCGCAAAGCGCACGGCCAGACGCTCGTCGGCATTGCCCGGCGCGGAGTACGCGTAGGCGATTTCGCCCTCGGTATAGACGCGGTGCAGAAAACGCTCGCCGAATCGTTCGATCGATTCGGCAATGCGACTGGTCCTGACCAGGTCGATGCCAACGCGAATGCGCGGTGCGGCCGTTTCCAGCATAAGCAATCTATACAGTTTTCTGCAGCGCGGATGATGCGAGCTGCCACTGCGCGGCCCATTCTTCGAACACAGGCGCCGCGTCGAACGCGCGCTTCGCGTTGACCGCGCGCGCGGCCTTCAGGATGAACGCCTTGGCCCCGGTCGAAATGCGCTCATACGCCTCGGCCGCTGTGTCGTACCGGTCCATATCGAGCCAGCGCAGGTAGAGCGCGGCCAGTTCCGCCGCGGAACCGAGCTGGCGTACCGTGGCGAACGCCCAGGCGTGGTAGTAGGCGAGACCGCGCTCTTGCAGAAGCGGCAGGTCGCGCTGGAAACGCTGCGCGAACCGCTCGACCGGATTGTCGCGCGGCTGGCGCGCGAGATGGCGCGCGAGCAGCGCACGCGACTGCCGCACGAGATCGGCGCGCGGCTGGCGCTCGATGCGGTCTACGCGCACCAGTTCGGCGAACAGCGGCATGAAGGCCGGATCGGGTGCGCGGTCGAGGTTGAACGTGCGCGCGAAATCCTCGCCCTCGAGCGCGAAATATCCCGCGTTGTGGAAATAGCCGAGCCGGCGCGCATCGATGTCCAGCTCGTTGAGCACGATCGTCGACTTGGTGTGCTGGCTGCGATAGTCGGTGCCGTGCGTGTCGGGCAGCCACCAGGCATCGGCCTCGGTCGAGATCAGCTTGCCGGCGCCCAGGTGTTCGGCGGCGTGTTCGATCAGCGGCCGCCAGCAGTTGAGTTCCTGCACGTCGATGCCGTACAGGTCGCGCAGCTCGTCGTGCGGAGGCTTGTAGAAGGTCCATTGGTCGCCCTCGAAATCGATCGCGAGGACGAACGCAAGCATCGCCAGCGGTTCGCAGCCGAACGCATGGACCAGCTCGATCCAGATGTCGACGTAGCAGTTCTTTTCGACCCAGACCCGCTCGTCGGCATGCAGCATGTGGCGTGCGTAGTTCGCCGCGTCGAGCTGCAGCACGTTCACGACGACCTCAGGGCCAAAGCTTTGCGCGCACCGCGGCCGGCCACGCGCCCGGATCGAATCCGTGGGTCTGGAACAAGGCCATGACCAGGCGTTCGAGACCGAAGCCGAGGCAGGCCGTGTTGGCGACCTTGCCGTCCTCGGTGCGGATGTCGAACGCCTCGCCGAAGTGCTCCTGATGGTAGTTGAAGGAGCAGACCGCGGTCGGCTTCTCCTTCGAGATTACCGGCACGAGCACTTCGAACTTGAGCTGTTGCTCGCGCTGGGAAACGGCGAGCATCTTGCCGCCCTTGCCGAAGAACGGATCGGAAGCGATTTCGGCCTGTGCCGGCAACCCCAGCGATTCGAGCAAGGCGACGCCGCGCTTGAGCCACATGTCGCGCCACTCGACCACCTGCTCGGGCGTGCCGCAACGCACGAACTCGCGCACGCGGAACGATTGCATGCGCGTCGGTTCGGGCGAGGGCTCGTTGCGGAACACCCAGTTGAACATCGTCACGAGGCGGCCTTCTCTCGGCACCGTGCCGCTGAAGCTCGGATAGACCGGATAGCAGGCCGCGGGATTGAGCACCACATCGGTCATGCTCTCGTACTTTTCCCACGATTCGCCCGCATGGATCGCCTCGCTGAGCTGGCGGGCGGTCAGCTCCTTGCCCTTGAAGCTGAAGACGGTGCCGGCGAGGTTCGGAAAACTGTCCATGTAGTCCGACTTTTCCAGCACCTTGCGGTCGATCGTCGGCGGGAAGACGAAGTATTCGGCGCCGTCGTCCCTGGCGAGGTCGGTGACAAGGGCGTTGAACCGCTCGAGCACGTCCTCGAACACGCGGTTGCGGCCGAAGATGCCCTGCACGCCGACAGGGACGATCAACCCGTGCTTGACCAGACCTTCATGGAATTTGGCGGCATCGTATTCGGTCGCGGACATGATTGGAACCTATCTCAAAATCGACACGTACGAGAAATATCGCCTCATTCCGGCTTTCGTCGGAATGACGGGCAAATGTATACATTGCGCATGCTAGATATCCTTTAGGACGAGAAGCATCGAGGCGCTCTTTCCGGCAATGCGCTCGTTCGAGATCATCAGCGCGGCCGACAGCACGTCGCGATAATGGCGCCCGATACTGAGCGGCGAGTCGTTTTTGTAACCCAGGATGCCGATGATCTGCAGCGCCTCGTGGCACAGCCGCGGCGCCATCTCCGAACTGGTCATCTTGAGCTGGTTCATCTTGAGCGCCCAGGCCATGCCGCCGAGTTCCTCGCGTGCCGCACGGTCATCCGCGGCAGTCATCGCATCGAATTCGTTCGCGCAGGCCTGCCAGTTATTCCGCATCGCCTGCAACTCGGCGTTCGCGCGCGCTAGATGCGTCGCGTTCGCGGGCACGGTGCCCGGATTGCGCCGCGCCGCGCCGCGCACGAACTCGGCGGCGCGTCCGATCGCGTCCGCGGCGATGCCGGACCACAGCGCGGACCAGAGGATGTGCGAATACGGCACCATGGTCTGCGCGGACGAATCGGCGAACGAACCCGGCAGGATCTGCTCGGCGCGGCCGCGGCCGCTGAATTTGGCGCCTGGGCTGCAAGTACCGCGCATGCCGAGCGTATCCCACGTGGTTGTCTGCGTCAGCGAATACTGCCCCGCCTCGAACAGCACCAGCACCTGATCGCTGGCCGAGGCGTCCGCAGCGCGGCGGCAGGTGACGAGCTGCGCATCGGCGTGCGCGCCGTAGGACACCGTCGTCGCGTCCTTGTCGAGCGACATCGCATCGCCGTCCACCGCGACCGCGCAGATGCTCGAACGCGTGTCGCCGAACGTGCCGTTCTCGGACGTGATCGAGGCGATCAGCTGCTGCTTTTCCACGAGGTTCTCGCGCAAGTAGCGCGCGAAGTACGGCGAGTTTTTGCCGTGTCTTGCGATGCAGGCCACCTGGATGTGATGCATCGCCAGCACCATGCCCGACGATCCGCAACCCTGCGCGAGCGCGGCGCATTGCGCGCCGAGTTCGCGCATGCCCGCGCCGGCGCCGCCGAATTCGCGCGGCACGGCCGCGGAGAGCAGGCCGGCCGCCTTGAGCGCCGTGATCGTCTCCGTCGGAAAGCGGCTTTTCGCATCGACGTCGACGGCATGCCGGGCTGCGACTTCGGTGGCGATCGCCGACGTTTTCGCGACCAGTTCGCTGGGCCTGACGTTGGGCGATACGGTCATGCGAATTTGCTCCCCTGGTTTGCAGGCGACTGTTCGTCGCCTCGCAACATATATGATACCCGGATTGTTCGCTGCGGATGGATTCCAAACCGGGACACTACCGACCTATCTCTTTTCCCGCCAAGCTGATCGATCCGCCGAATCGTCCTTGGGCAGTCCGTCCGGATGGTTACTTGTATTGATACTGATCGGAAATCGGCGCCACGGATCAACACATGATCGCTCGCAATGGCAGTTTCCGACCCGCAGGCTCCACCGCACCGAGCCGCAATCCCGAACTCGATGGCCTTCGCGGTGTCGCCATCGTGACGGTCGTCCTCCACAACGCATGGTGGATAGGAGAATGGGGACACCTTCTCGTCGAGGAGGTCGTCTCGACGGCGTTGGCGGGAGGTTGGGTTGGCGTGCAGTTGTTCTTTGTGCTCTCCGGATTCCTGATCACGCGCATTCTGCTCGACGACCGCGCCGGGCCACACCCGTTCAAGACGTTCTGGCTGCGCCGTGCGCTGCGCATCTTCCCGCTGTACTACCTTCTGCTGATCGGCGCGCTGGTGCTCAGCCTCGTGATCGGCGGCGCGTGGGGTGCAGGCTTTCAGCGCAACCAGTGGTGGCTCTGGTTCTACCTTTCCAACTGGGCCGAACCACTGGGCTTTGGCGTTTATGGCCTGCCGCACCTGTGGTCGCTCGCGGTGGAGGAGCAGTTCTATCTGCTCTGGCCGCTGCTTGCCTTGCGCCTGACCGAGCGCACGCTGGCCATCGTCTGCACCACCATCGTGGCGATCACTCCGTTGCTGCGATTCACCCTGCGGTCGACCGCATTGCCTGCCGGCGCTGCATATTCGTTCACCATCGCACGCTGGGACGCCCTCGCGCTCGGTGCGCTCATCGCCATCCTGGTGCGCTGGCCCGCATGGCGTACGCGACTGGCGCATGCTGCGCCGCCCGTGGCGGTGGCCGCCATGGGTGCCGTCATCGTCATCGCATTGTTCGAACATGGCTTCGACGGGGGCGACCGCTGGGTCCAGGTCATCGGTCAAACGGCCATCTCGTTCGCGTCCGGCGCCATTATCCTCGTCGCGCTGTACGGCGCGGCGGCAACGGAGCCTCTGCGGCAATTGCTCCGCAGCCGATGGCTGCGCTGGTTCGGCTCACGCAGTTACGCGATCTACCTTGTGCATGCGCCCATCCACTACGCCCTGGCTAGTCATTATCGCGACTGGATCAACGGCCCGGACGATGGGCTGCGTGAAGTGCGGCTGTTCGTCTACGCGCTCGGGCTGCTTGCGGTCTCGTCGGCGATTGCGGAAGTGACGTGGCACATGATCGAGCAACCTATCCTTCGGCTGAAGGAACATGTTGCGCGTCGGTAGAACGCGATGAGCTGCAGATGCCAAGCCGTGCCGTTGGTACGGGTCCTCCACCCAGTCTACTTCACGCCGGAATGGATTGTGGACTTGCAAATCCATGCCACTCGAGATCGAGGAGGTTTGCGAGGCAGCCGTTTCCGTAGGCTTGTTCAATTTGACTTTGAAATGGCGCTTGAGCGCTGGCAGCCAGCGCCGGCGCAGCGCATAGACGAATGCACCGAAGCGCATCTTCAACACTTGCACGAACACGGTCTCGCGCTTGCCGGTGGCCAGTTCGTCCTTGTAGCGGTGCTCGCCGCGCAGAAAATCCAGCACGGCATGGCCCTCGCCGATGGCGTGCTCGATGATGTAGCCGAGCAGTACCTGGCCCGGCTTCAGGTCCGCATAGTCGGGATCGAAGCCGCTCTGCATCAAGTAAACCGTGTTGCGGAAGCGGTAGAAGTAGAACATCGCCACGATCTTGCCGCCGATTTCAAGGCAGTACAGGCGCAACCGGGCGCGCGCGAAGCACGCCGCCATCACGGCGCGGTGAAACGCCACGTACTCGGGCGAGGAAAACCCATGCTTCTCTCCGGACGCCGTCCAGCGTTTGCGGTGCAGGTATATGAGCCGATCGATGCCCGCATCAAGCGTGGCCGCATCGTCCCAGGCGAAGAAACGCGTATCGGGATGCGCGGCGAGGAGTTTCTTGCGGATGTTGCGCACGCGATAGCGGCGGTCGCGGTGCAGCGAGGCGAGCCAGTCGTCCCAACTCGCCGGCAGCCGCAGAAAGGCGATGCGTTCGCTGCAACCGCGGCGGCACGCCCGGCGCGACTTCCGTGCAACGGCCTCGATCGCCGTGGTGAACGCGCAGTCGGGGTTCATGTCGCTGAGCGCGAGCACGTCCCATCCGGCGAGCCCCATCACGGCCTCGGCGAATGCATGCGCGACTTCGCTTTCGCGGCCGCGCATCAGTACGGGGCCGAGGTCGTCCGGACAGGTGTCGCCGCCGACGCCGATAAAACGCAACTTGCGCACCGGCCAGCCGAGCATGCGCACGGATTCGACATACAGCGGCAGGATGCCGACGAGCGCGTCGCCGTCGCATGCGAGCAGCAGCCGAAGTTGCCGGCCGCGTCCGTAAGTGCGCCACCACAGGTGCTGCCAGTCAAAACTGCTGAATATGCTTGCCGACTGCGCATCGGCGTGCAAACGCTCCCAGCACTCGCCAATCTCGGCGAACGCGTCGCCGGATTCGACTGTGCATACGTGGATCGCGCTGTTCGGAACCAATCTCGTCATGCCTTTTCTTCCCCATTTCCACGCTGGCGCCTGCGCGATGCGCGCCTGCGATCACGCAGCAGCACGCCGCTGCCGAACGGCAGTGCCGCGATCACGAGCGGCTTGAACAGCCCCGGTTGCCGCGGCTGGTATCGGAGTGACTTGAGGTAGTGCGAAACCGCCAGCGTCGATTCACCACGTTCGAGCCGTACGACGCGATCCGGGCATGCGCTTGCGCCGGATCATGCATTCGGACAGATCGATCTGGCGCCCCGGTCGTCTTTCACGTCCAACAAGCCACAAATGGCAACCATGGCCGCGCGCTGACTGGCATGCGGAACGAATCCGCTTGTGTCCCCGTGCCCCGACATGTTCAATCCCCATCGAACAAAAAGGTTCAGATCTTCGGCAACTGGAATTCTACTGGCGTACAGTGCTGCGCGGCAGCATGTCTGGAAAACCGCTCATCTGACTGTAGAGACAGGTCATCTGTATTGCAACTTGCGTTCGTTGCAGGAAATTCCGTGAATTTTCTGAAAAGACATCGCGCAGCGCTGCCGCGACCGCTTTTTTGCCAACCGAGGCAGGATGCCCACTCTGCACGGTTCGGGTTGAGAGCATAACCGCCACGCGGGATAATGCGCCATGGCAGGCGCGGCCCGCATGGCCGAACGACCTGCTGGGGAGGGGACCGAAGCATGCCCAACGCACTCGCCGCCATCATACGACGCATCCGCACTTCGCTCTATCGCACGGGCATTACGCCCGCGATCACGCGGCTGCGCGGGCACAACTGCATTCTGATGTTGCACGGCATCGACGCGCAGGAAATCGCCGCCGATGTGTTCGAGGAAATGGTCGTGCACCTCAAGCGGCATTTCCGGCTGCTCAGCCTTGCCGCGCTCGTTGCCGAACTGGATGAGCCATCGGCCGTCACGCGGCCGGCGGTGGTGCTGACCTTCGACGATGGCCTTGCCAACAACGCGACGGTCGCCTATCCGATCCTCGAACGGCATGCGGTGCCGGCGGCGTTTTTCGTCTGCCCCGGCCTGATCGACGCAGGCAGCTGGCTGTGGACGCACGAGATGCGCGCCCGGCTGGAGACGCTCGACGAATCCGCGCGCCGCGCACTTGCGACGCATGCGCCGGCATGGAGCGGCGATGCCATCGTCCAGCATCTGAAAACGCTGTCGCCGGCCGCGCGTGCGCAAGGCATCGAGGCGATCCGCGCGGCGACGCCGTCATTCACGCCGTCGGCCAAGCAGCGGCAGGCCAGCGACCTGGTGAGCTGGCCGCAACTCGCCGCGCTCGATCCGGCGCTGGTCACGATCGGTTCGCACTCGTTGAGCCACGACATCATGATCGGCATGGACGACGCGCAACTGGAGCGCGAAGTCGTGGGCAGCAAGGCGCGCATCGAGGTGATGCTCGGTCGCCCGGTCGAGTATTTCTGCTACCCGAACGGCGATTTCGACGCGGCTGCGGACGCACGCGTGCGCGCGACCTACGCCGGCGCACTCAGCGCCCGCGTCGGCATGGTGCCGTCGCGGTCGCCCGACCGCCACGCGCTGCCGCGCCTGGCGGTTCCCTACGACGTGTCTTCCCTCGCGCTGCGGATGGCGCTCGCTTGAGCGCGTCTGCGCACATCCGTCCGCGCGACGTTTCGGCGGAGCGAGCTTGAGCTCGCTGTTCCGGCATGCCTCCACCTATGCGATCGGCACCACGCTGGTCACGTTCCCGAGCCTGGTGTCGTTTCCGATCCTGATGCGCCTCTTGTCGGTGGCCGACTACGGCCTGCTGAACACGGCGACGCTGGCGCTGGCGCCGCTGGTCGCGATCGGCAAGCTCGGCATGCAGCGCGCGACCGTGCGCTTCTATCACGACGGGGGAAACGGCGGCACGGCTGCCTTCGACGCAGATCCTCGGCATGGCCATGGTCGGCGCATTGACCATGCTGGGGTGGATGCTGATTGTCGCGTTGCTTCCGGACAGCGCGCTCGCCCATCCGCGTCTGAGGGGCCTGCTGCTGTTGACCGCGTGCCTGGTGCTGATTCGTGTTCTCGACAGCGCCTTCTCGAACCTGCTTTACGCCAAGGAACGCAGCGCATTCATTTCGGTTTACGGGGTGGTCAAGCGCTATTTGACCCTCGTGCCGACCATCGGCGTCCTGCTCGCATTGGCGCGCAGCGCCGAGGGCGTGTTCGCCGCGACGATTGCAGCGGAAGTCGTTTCGCTGCTCTGGATCGGCTCGGTCGTCGTCAAGGACAACCCGATCTACCCGGCGAGATTCTCGCACGACCTGTTCGTGCGCATGGTCGTGTACGGTGTGCCGATGGTCGGTGTCGAGGTGGCCGGGGCGATACTGGGGCCCGGCGACCGCTACGTTATCCAGCAACTGCACGGCGTCAAGGCGGTTGGCGTCTACTCGGCGTCCTACAACCTGTGCGAATATATCAAGGGTTCGACCATGGCTGCGCTCAGCACGGCGGTCGCGCCGATGTACATGCGCGTGTGGGAACGCGAAGGGCGCGTGGCGACCGAACGATTCCTCGGCCGCTTCGCGCGCAGCTATATCGCGTTCTCGTTCCTCATCGCGGCGCTGGTCACCGCGAATGCGACGGACATGGTCATGGTCCTGGCGTCGGCGCGCTACATCGAGGGCACCACCATCGTGCCCTGGGTGATCGGCGGCATGGCGCTGGACAGCTAGGACAGCTACGTTTCGATCGCCGCGGCCGGGCTGTTCCTGAAGAAGCGCACCGGCGCGATCTTCGCCTACGTCGCGATTGCGGCAGTCGTCAACATCGCGTTGAACTATCTGTTGATCCCGCGGTTCGGCGTTTCCGGCTCGGCGATCGCGACCCTGCTTTCGTTCGCGGTGCTGCTCGTGATCGCGATGCTGATCGGCCGCTCGGAACTGACGATTCCGTTTCCGCTCCTCGCACTGGTCGTCTCCGTTTTCGCATTCGGTGCGAGCTGCGTGCTGGCCGCGCACGTGACGAGCGGATCGCCGTGGCTCGACCTGTTCCTGCATACTGCGGTCGTGCTCGTCGTCTACCCCGTCATCGCGCTCGGACTCGACCCGCGCCTGCGCCGGAGCGCGCGGGAGATGGCGCAGATCGCGCTCGGGCGCTGGCGGCAGTGGCGCGGCGGCTGATGCGCATGGCGGATGAATTGCCCCGGACAACTTTTCCGGTCACAAGGCAGCGCCGCAGCGGATTGCTATCCGGCGTGATTTCGGCCGACCGCTCCGGCATTGTTCAGCGTTCGTATCCGATGATTGCCGGCGGCGGACGACGACGGGGATCGACCGAACGGCAAATGTATTTCTCCCGCGGCGCTTGGGGTGCGCCGGCAGCCTTGTGAAGAAGTAGTACGGCAAAAAGCGCCGCATGCCGACGCGCCTGTCCATTTTTCAGGTCCACTTCGTTTTCCGTATGATGGAAGTTTGCCAATTCACCGATCCGGGCGCAAACTCATGACCAAGATGGACCCGAGCGCGTCCCTCCGCGCGACATCGGCATTGCCGGCAGGGTTGGCCGATTCGGCGATGTTCCGCCGCTTCATGCGATCCGTGCGTCATGGCTGACGAGCGGCGTCCCGGCGTTGCCACGCACTCCGTCCGGTTCCTTACCGGCAACGTGCTCGGCATGATCGTTGGCTTCGTTTCATTTCCGATCATGACCCGCCTTCTCGATACGAAGGAATACGGCATCTTCGGCGTGTACGACGTTTGGCTCGCCGCCCTAGTCGCGATTTTCAAGTTCGGCGCGCAACACGCCATACTGCGTTTCTATCCCCACACAGGCGGCGAAAAAGCGTTCGAGCGGTACGGCACCAGTGTAATCGCGGCCCCGTTCCTGACCGCATGCATCTGCTGGCTGCTGGCGCTGGGCATCCACTTCGTCATCGTCCAGCTGGCGTTGCCCGAATCCGTCGGCATCGGTTGGCTCATGCTTGCGTTGCTGCCGCCGACCATCTGGATCAGTTACGCGAATTCGTACCTCCTCGCCATCGATCGGTCCGATCTTTTGGTGTGCGTTACAGTCGGACAGCGTTTGTTCGAGGCCGGTGCCGTGTTGGCTCTGGTCTATTTTGTCAGTCGCAGTGCGATCAGCGTCTACGGTGGTCGTCTTCTGGTGACGGTCGGGTTGGCGTCGATACTGGGCGTGTGGATGCTGCGGCGCCTGCATGTTTCGCGGCGAAATTTCAAAGGCGTTCTGTACCGACAGTCGCTTGCTTACGGATTGCCGCTGTCGGCGAACGAGATATCGGGGCTACTGCTCGCCTTCATCGACCGCATCATGCTGCTGCATATCCTCGGCAACTTCGCCGCGGTAGGCGTGTACACGATCGGCTATGGCTTGGCGATGAATACGAGTTACCTGCTCAACAACGCCATGAACATCGCCTATTCGCAAGTCAGTATCCGCGAATTCGAAATGTATGGCGCCGCCGCCGTCGTGCGAACCAAGCGCGCGTTGCTGCACGTCTTCGTGTACGTCATCGTTGTAATCATCGTTGGCCTTGTCTGCGTGGGCAAGGACGCGCTGCTGCTGCTGGCGGGGGACAAGAATGCCGCATCGGCGCCGGTTTTCATCGTTGTCGGTATCACCTACGTACTCGACAGCATCCTTGGCATCTGCGGCTCGGGGCTGCTGTTGCACAAGCGCTCGTCAACCGTGTTTGCCCTCACCTTGACGTTCCTGCTGTTCAACGTCCTGCTGAACTGGTTCTGGATCCCGCTCTTTGGCTCGATGGGCGCAGCCTATGCCACGCTGGTCTGCTACGTGGGTTTGCGGCTCGTCTCCTATTTCTTCTGTCCGGCGGAACTTCGCGCGTTGCCGGATTTCCGCAGCACCTCCACGGCTGTCGTTCTGGGTGCGCTGCTGTGGGTGCTCGCAACGTACACGCGGCTGTTCGACCTGACCTCGCATCTGGCACGCCTGGGCTGCATGGCGGTCATGATCCTCGTCGTTTACGTTGGCCTTGCTCTACTTCTGGATCGACAATTGCGCCAATCCGTGTTCGACTACTTGCACGGTCTGCGACTCTCGAATACCGGGGTCGGTTGAATCCACGCTGTACTGGTCGCGCGACATCTTTCGGGAAAATCCAAGCAATTCCTTGCAACGAACGCAACCCGAAGTACAGGGAACCTGTTTTCGAATCGGTACAATCATGAACGAACCCAAGGCAATTTCGATGAGCGGCGGCGCGGGCCTTGCCGAAGCCATAGTCGGCGCCGCACTCGTCGTGGGCGAAACGCCGTTGGCGGAGCGATTACTGCAGCATAACGCCCGGATATTTACCGAGAAATGGAGATGCCGATGAGAACGCTTGATGCAATGGAAATTTCCCAAAAAGGAAAAGGAAACTGGGCCATTTTCAATGTTCCCTTGGAAACCGTACATGCGGCGGCAGCCGAATGGGAGCAAGCTTTGGCTGGGGTATCTCGTCCATGGTTGTGCTGGAACGTTAGTGACCGCTGGTGCATGCTGCAACAACGTCTGGTCCAGGAGGTTGGCTGGACGCCGGTTGTCGGTTTCGATCCCCGATCAGGGCCGCCGACCGTTTTGCCCGGTTCGATTCTCATAGATTTCAATGCGCATTTTGGCTTTGAAGTCATGTTCCCGCTTTTTCCCATGGAATTTGCTTTTTTGTTTGCGGAGCGTCTCGGATTTTGGCATTCCGATCTTCTTTGCAGGCTTGACGTCATGCACAAACTTGCCGAAATCTTTGAATCCTTGCCCGACGGATCTGCTTGTGCCGTCCACGATTTGGGCGGTAGACGGAATCTGCTGAACTTCCGCAAGCACAGATACTGGGAGCTGGTGGGGTGTACCACCAAATCGGCAAGCAGGTCCCAATTTGAACATGGGGCCGGATGGTGGCGCTATTTCGACCATCACCCCAATTGCCCAGATGAAAAGGAACGCCGGCGTCGCGCAAGGTATTATTACGACCACGGCGTGGGGGTCATGTACTGGAAGCGAAAGTATGGCGGTAAAATGGTCGGTATCTCGGAAAAATGGGTAGCGGAAGGTCATTGTACGTCGATAAACAACAAATCATACAAGCCGGTAAATCTTTCCGGAGTTACCCTGAAGGGGGCCGAGATAGATATCAATTTCAATATTGAAGAAGTTGCGAAGCATCTTGGCATTGGCCATTTGCTGACCTGATCAGATTTCAATTCCACCATAATTGCGTAAATCAGAAAGCGCACATGTGCGTTTGAAGCGCACGTACCTGGAATTTCCCTCTTCCTTATGGCATCGAATGCGCCAGGCTTGCGAGTAGTTGTTTGTGCCAACCGAAGAGAGGAGGTCGGTCTCAAGAATCAAGCGCAACACGTTGAGCGTGAGCAGCGATTTCCTTGTCCATCATCTCCGCCGGGGTCATCCAGCCGAGCGTTTGTCGTGGTCGTCCGTTCATGAGCTTGGCGACGTGGTCGAGTTCCTCCTGGCTAATGCCGGATAGATCCAGCCCCTTCGGCATGAACTGGCGCAGCAAGCCGTTGGTGTTCTCGTTGCTGCCGCGCTGCCAAGGCGCGTGCGGGTCGGCAAACCAGATGTCGATGTTCAACCGCTTGGCCAACTCGGCGTGACACGCCAGTTCGCTGCCGCGATCGTAGGTCAGGCTCTCCGCAGGAACGCGGGCAGCTTCTTCATCTGCCGCGTGAAGCCTTCCAGTGCGTCCTGGGCCGTTCAGCCCTCCATCCGGCACACAACGACGAAGCGCGTCTTGCGCTCGACCAGCGTCCCTACGCACGAGCGATTGAACGCGCCCTTGATAAGGTCGCCTTCCCAATGCCCCGGCCACTTGCGTTCGGCGATCGCCTCCGGCCGATGCACGATGCGCAGTGCCTCCGGCACGAATCCGCCCTTGGCCAGCGTCGTGCGGCGTCGGCCGCGGCTCGGCTTCTCCTGACGCAGTGCTTCCACCATCGCCTTCTTCAGCGATCCGCGCGGGTGCGCATAGATCGCCGCATAGACCGTCTCGTGGCTGACCTGTCGACCGGGATCGTCCGCATGCATGGCACGCAGTCTCGCCGCAATCTGTTGTGGCGACCAGCGGTCGTGGACCAGATGATCATGGACGCACTGCCGGAGCGCGCTGCCTTCGACCAGCTTGTTGCAGCGCACGCGGCGCATCCGATACGCCATGCCGGCGGTCTTCGCTTCGTAGCAAAGTCGTCGACCCGGCTCGATCTCCGCCTCGTTACGCGCAATCTCGCGCGAGACCGGCGATACGTTCCGACCCAGGTCGCGAGTGATCGAACGCAGCGTCGATCCCTTCCGTCGCTCGATTTGGATCACAGCGCGTTCTTCCGCGCTCAAGTGTTGATACTGTCTTGCCATGGCGACACCCTACCGGATCGGGGGGGTGCGCTTGGAAGTTGAGACTAAGCGGCATGCCGAGGGGGGCGCGCAGGTGCGCAAGCGCGCGCCCGCGCATAGGGGCGCCGACGTGGGCGAAGGTCGAGTTGGGCCTGCGTGAGGAACGCAGGCCAGAGGCGATCAGCGGCCGTCCGTTGAGCGAGCGGCCGGTGGAGGTGACGGCACGTCTAGAGGATTGGCCATTGGGAGGGCGATACGATGGTGGGTAAGGGCAAAGCGCGACTGTTGACGCTGGTGGAGCGACGCTCGCGCTATACGGTGATCGAGCCAACGGCGGAGGGCTGCGCCCGAACCGCGCTGGCGGCAACGCTGCGTGGCTTGTACCCGTGGCAGGAAGCGGTGCCGGGTGGTGTGGCAAGCATCACTTTCGACAACGGTTCGGAGTTTGCCGAGCACGAACTGATCGACCTTGTACTGGGTTGCACGAGCTACTTCGCGCGGCCGTATGCGAGCTGGGAACGGGGCACGAACGAGAACACCAACGGCTTGATCCGGCAGTACGCGCCCAAGCGGACGGACTTGGGTAGACTGAACGGCGCAGACGTGCGCCGGATCGCCGACAAGCTCAACGACCGGCCGCGCGAGGTACTGGGCTTCCGCACCCCGCGCGAGGTCTTCGAAGAATCTCTGTCGCCATGCGAGAGAAGAAGGGCAAGAACAAGGAGCTTCAGGCCGAAGCGGAATGATCCAGAACAGACTGCTTTGTATACTCAACCAGAGTGCACTTCAGAATTGAACTCGCGTCCGGGCGAATCGGACGACGTGGAGTACAAGCATTTGATTCTGCTGGATGAATAGCCCCGGAATTACGGGAAACCCGGCAAACGATAGCGGCACGGGAAATAAATTTTATCGATATTAACGATTCATTTACGCATATTTCGTGCCGCGCTGTAAAAATACGTAAAGCAGGGGGTCTCAGGATGAGAATTTTGCAGAAATCGTTGTTGTATAATTGTATCAATCTATACTCCCCGCCGCTCCGATGACGCACCACACCCCCGGATGGTTTGATCTGGACCTCCGCTCCCGCACGCCTGGATCACCGGGCGACCCGCGGGTGGCGTTCGACACGGCCGACGCGCTCGGCGAAGACGAAGGATCGCTGCGGGAAACGGGGGTTGAAGTATCCATAAATATCGTCCTCATTCCCGCGCCAGCGGGTGTTCGCTTTTGTCTTTGCTTCATGGAGTCGGGATCAGGATGGATGGCGCGCGGCAATCCTGCCGCGTGCGCTTCGGACCATTCGTTGCGCGAAGGTTCGCTTCGGTATTCCTGCCCTCAGAGCTCCGCCTTCGCGGGAATGATGTTATAAAAAAAGTGTTCGGAATCCCCCTCAAGATACCGATGTTGGAGAGACTTATGCTTGTTTCCCTTGGATGTTGCCTGCGTCGGCCCGTTGCGTCGGCCCGTGCAAGGAATCAGACGCCGCTCGGCGTTTTGCTGATTTCGATATTGCTTCTTGCCGCGATGCCTGCATTCGCGACGACGTATTACGTGCGCTCGGACGGCGGAACGACCAGTCAATGCAATGGCCAAACCGATGCCGCCTATTCGGCCAGCGTCAGCGGAAAGGCCTGCGCCTGGCATCACCCGTTCGATGCGCTTCCGCCGAATCTCGATCCTATCGGCACCGCGCCCGCGGCGGCCATCGCCGGCGGCGACACGTTGATCATCGAAGCGGGCTCGTACGAAATGGGCGATGGCGCTCCGAATGCATCGACCTATGGCGGTTGCAGCACGAGCTGGCCTTGGGACTGTTACATGCAGGCGCCGCCCAGTGGCCCTTCGTCGAGTCAGCCGACCCGGATTCTGGGCGCAGGCTGGGATCAGGGGTGCTCGGCGCCGCCCCAGCTGTGGGGAAGCGAGCGAACCCGGGAAGTGCTGAACCTGGAGAGCGTATCGAACGTCCAGGTCGCCTGTCTCGAAATCACCGACCACAGCGCATGCATTGCCGGTCACTCCACATCCAGCGTGGCTTGCGATGCCAGCGGTAGTGCGCCTTACGGCTCATGGGCTGCCAATGGAGTCATCGCGCACGACTCGAGCAACGTCACTCTCCAGGATGTGAATATCCACGGCCTGGCCACCAATGGCATTCTCGCCGGCCGATTAAGCAACTGGACGCTGACACGGGTAAAAATGGTGGCGAATGGCTGGGCCGGCTGGGAGGGAGACATTACCGGACTCGACTCCAACTCGTCTTCGTCCAATTCGGGCAACATGGTCTTTCAGAACGTCGAAATCGGTTGGAATGGTTGTGCCGAGAACTATCCCAGCTCGGCCATTTACGCATGCTGGGGCCAGGAGGAAAGCGGCTACGGCGACGGCATAGGCACGGCAACCACCGGTGGCAACTGGGTGTTCCAGGATTCGTACGTCCACGACAATACGCAGGACGGAATCGACATGCTCTACGCCGACGGCACCGGTTCGGTAACCGTCGAGCGCACGCGTTCGATCGGAAACGCGGGCAATCAGGTGAAAATCACGGGCCCTTCGACGATCGAAAATTCGATACTGATCGGCAATTGCACGTCCTTCCAGGGCGTCGGTTACATGCAGACCAGCGATTTGTGTCGTGCGGCAGGCAATACCTTGGCCGTGGCCCCTTTGGCGGGCCAAACTTCGACCATCCGCTACAACACCATCACCGGACAGGGTGATGGACTGATTCTGGGCGGCACCACATCGCCTTCATCTTCGACGATTGCCATCCAGAACAATCTACTGTATGGGCAAGCTTCATGGGTAAGGTCGAATGCGCAACAAACGTTTTTGTTTTATTCGGATGGAACGCCGACCGTCAGCTATGCCGGCAATCTGGTTTGGCAAATCCGGTACGGGACCTGTCCTTCCGGCAGCGTTTGCAAAGACCCATTGATAACCAACGGTTCGATTTCGGCATTCAATGCCGCACCGTTGGCCGGCAGTCCCTTGATCGATGCCGCCGATGCGAGTGCGAGCACGACTCCATATGATTTCTACGATTATTCGCGCCCCGTGGGTTCCGGCTACGACATCGGCGCCATTGAATACCAAGGTTCGAGCGGCAGCACGACCGTATCATCGTCGGTGACGCTTTCCGTCTCGCCCAATCCGGCGACGAGCGGACAAACGGTGACGATGACGGCGACCGTGAGCAGCAGCGGCAGTACGCCGACCGGCACGGTGACCTTCCTCGACGGCAGTACCACGTTGGGCACCGCGACCTTGAGCAGCGGTATCGCGAGCTTCACCACGTCCGCCCTGTCCGTCGGCACGCACAGCATCTCGGCCAGCTACGGTGGAAGCACTGGCATCGCAGCGAGCGCGAGTGCGGTCACGAGCCTCGTCGTCAGCTCGACCTCCACGGCGACCACGACCTCGACCACCACGCTTGCGGTGAGCCCCAATCCGGTGACGAGCGGGCAATCGGTGACGATGACGGCGACCGTGAGCAGCAGCAGCGGCAGCATTCCAAGCGGCACAGTGACGTTTCTTGACGGCAGCACCACCTTGGCGACCTCGGTCCTGAGAAGCGGCACCGCGACCTTGACCACGTCTGCTCTGTCCGTCGGCACGCACAGCATTTCGGCCAGCTACGGCGGAAGCACCAGTATCGCCGCGAGCACGAGTGCGGCCACGAGTCTTGTCGTCAGCGCAACTTCCACGACGACCGCGACCTCGACCACCACACTTGCGGTGACCCCGAATCCGGTGACGAGCGGACAATCCGTGACGATGACCGCGACCGTGAGCAGCAGCGGAACCACCCCGACCGGCACGGTCACCTTTGCGGCCGATGGCACCACGCTGACGACCGCGTCGCTGGTGTCGCAAACGGCGACGTACGCCACCTCGAGCCTGGGCGTCGGCACGCACGTATTGACGGCGACCTATTCCGGCGACGGCAACAATGCGGCATCGACGTCGTCGTCCGTATCGCTGGTGGTCAATGCGACCACGGCGACCAGTGCCTTCAATGCGAACCAGTTCGGCCTCACCGGCGCGTGGTATCAACCGTCGACCAGCGGTCAGGGCCTGTTTCTGCAGGTTTTTTCGGATAACAGCAGCAGTGGCGAGAGCTCCCTGTTCGGCGGTTGGTATACCTTCGATACGACGTCCGGCGGCGACGAGGCGCAAAGGTGGTACACGCTCCAGGGGCCCGTGTACAGCACGAGTTCGACGGCCTCGCTCGGAATCTATACCGCCTACGGCGGCAACTTCGCCACGGGTCCCGTCGTCACCGGACCGCAGGTCGGAAACGCGACGCTGCAATTCGGCGATTGCAACAGCGCCACACTGACCTACGCCTTCACCGACGGCAGCGGGCGCTCCGGCTCGATCCCGCTCGTCCGGCTGGGCGCCAACGTGAGTTGCACGACGGGCGCTCCGGTCGTGTCCACCACGATGTCGGAATTCCTGCTTTCGGGAACATGGTATAACAAGACGATCAGCGGCCAGGGTTTGGTCATCAGCATCAACCCGAACGACCGCATGTTGTTCGCGGGGTGGTATACGTTCGCGATCGACGGCGCCACGGTCGGCGGCGGGGCGTCGCAGCGGTGGTATACCCTGCAGTCGACGAGCAACTACGCGGCCGGATCGACGACGTTCAACAATCTCGGGATTTATACCGCGACCGGTGGCGTGTTCGACTCTGCGCAGCCGGCGGCCCAGAAATCCGGAGCGATTGGATCCGCCAGCATCGTCTTCCAGAGCTGTACAACCGCTACCCTGAATTACTCGGTGACGAGCGGAAGCAACGCCGGGCAGCAAGGGCATATCAGCTTGCAGAGACTGGGCCCGACGCCGGCGGGCTGCACGTTGTAGGCGTTTTGCGCTATTCGAACCGCGCGCCCTCCTGCGGGCGCGCGACTTCGACGATCGGCGTCATGATCGCCGGGCTGCCGACGACGCGCGTGCGGTCGGGGACGTCCTTCACCACGACCGTATTCGCGCCGACGATCACATCGTTGCCGACGCGGATCCTGCCGAGAACCTTCGCGCCGGCGCCGATGTAGACGTTGTCGCCGATCTGCGGGTTGCCGTTCGACTTTCCCGCCCCCTTCGAGCCGATCGTCACGCCTTGGCCGACGGCGCAATTGCGGCCGAGAGTGCCGTGCACGAAGATGCAACTGAAGTGACCGATGTAGAATCCCGGCCCGATCTCGAAATTCGTCGACACGCTGATGCCGAAGAGAATTTCGACGAGGGTGTTGAGGATGCGATAGACCAGCTTGAACGGATACGAAAGCAGGAGGGGCCGGATTGCCCGCGTCCAGCGTCCGTATCGATAGACGCAAATCGCCAGGAACCCGTATTCGGTGAGAACGCGCAGCCCCGCCAGCCAATTCGACCCGCCTTGCCGCGGTCCGTGGTAACGGAGGAAATCCTGACGCAGATTGTCGAACATCCTGAAGAGTCTCCCCTGCACCGTGTGATCCATGCCCGGTTATCATGATAGGCGCACACTCGTGTGCCGCTCAACATATCCCGACTGACCTGCCGGGCTCATTCGACAGGGCTCAAGGAACGCCACGCCAGTGCATGTGCTGACATCCCCGCTAGGTTTGAGCCTGCTCGTTGCGTTGCTTTTGCTTTGCTTGCACAAGTCGCTGCCGAAATCCGCGCGGCGAGGTCTGGTCGCGATCGAACTCGCCCTGGTCGTCTTGATGTGCCCTCTGGGCGCCAATGCGCTGACGGGTTGGATCGAATCGCGGATTCCGACTGCGCCTGTTTGCGACGAGCCGTTGCCCGAGGCCATCGTCGTGCTCGCGGGCGGTTTCGCCCGCGAGCCGATGCGGGCGGACGATTATTCGGCGCTCGATGTTTCGAGTCTGCGTCGTCTGTTCGGCGCCGTCGAACTGTGGCGGCAGCATCCGGACTTCACGCTGTATCTCGCCGGCGGCGGCCCTTATGCGATTCGCGAAAGCGAAGTGCTCGCGCATCTCGCCGCGCAACTCGGCGTTCCCGCGCAGCGCATGCGTCTGGAAACGACTTCGCGAACCACCTGGGAGAACGCGCAATTCCTGCGCGCGGCGGATCCGCCGCCGCCACGCGTCTGGCTGGTCAGCTCGGCGCTGCATCTGCCGCGGGCGAAAGTCGCCTTCGAAGCGTTCGGTTTCCGTCCCTGCCTGTACGCCAGCGACCGCGCTTATTTGCCGCCCGGCGGTTTGGGATATTTCCTGCCGCAAAGCTCCTCGCTGGACAAGGCGGAGGAAGCGATTCACGAATCGATCGGCGAACTCGTCTACCGCTGGCGCGCGCGCGCCTCGGCCGATGCCGGCGCCAGCAGTTCGCGATAGTCCCGCAGCAGTTCCGCACCGATCGCCTCCCAGTCGTAGCGCGCCACCGCCAGCGCGTGTGCCGCATCGCCGAGGTGGCGGGCCTTGTCCGGGGCGGCCAGCAGTTCCAGCACGGCATCGGCGAATGCGTCGGCCGACTCGGCGAACAGGGCGTTGCGCCCGTGTTCGAGGTCGATGCCCTCGGCGCCGACCCGCGTCGTCACGATCGGCATGCCGAGCGCCATCGCCTCGAGCACCTTCAGTCGCGTGCCGCTGCCCGCACGCAGCGGCACGATGTATACGCCGGCCTCGGTCACCGCAGCGCGGACGTCGTCGACGAATCCGGCGAGGCGCACCCGGTGCGCCACGCCGGCCGGTACTTCGAGCCCGCCCGACTTGCCGACGACGACCAGTTCCGTTTCGGGCCGTTGCGCAAGGATGCGCGGAAAGACGTCGTCCAGGAACCAGCGCATGCCATCGGCATTCGGAAACCAGCCCATCTGCCCGACGAAGACCAGGCGCGCAGGTCGCGCGCCCGGCCGCGGGTCGGGACGATTGAACTGCGTATCGATCCCGTTCGGCACCACGCGCGTCTGCGATATGCCTTCGGAGGAGAGGTGATTGGCATCGATTTGCGAGCAGGTCAGCACCAGCCGCGCGCGTCGGCAGGCCGCGATTTCGTAATCGCGCAATTTGCCAACCTGGCTGCGCAGAAACGTGCGATGCAGGGCGCGCGTCTCGACCTCGGCGCGCTGGCGCAGCAATTCATGCTCGACGTTGTGCGCGTTGAGCACGAGCGGCACGCGTGCGTCGATGTCTACCACGGCGCTCATCAGCGGCAGCATGTCGACGTGGATCAGGTCCGCCGTGCGCGCGAGCCGCGCGGCATGCGCGCGCAGCGCGGGCGAAGTATATTTTTTCACCACGAACGGCGTGCTTGCGGCGGTCGCGGCGACAAGACCGGCGGCGAGAGCGAAGCGCGAGCGCTCGGACGGAATCGGAAACGTCTGCATCGACGCCACGAGCGCGCGCAGCGGCGCAGCCTCGTCCGTCGCATCGTCGGCGCGCGCGAAACTGAGCAAGTGGATCTCGTGTTCGCGGGCCAGCGCACGCAGCAGATGCCAGGTGCGCAATTGATGGCCTTCGCGCGGCGGATAGCATACGCGGCTGGTGAGGACAAGGATTTTGGCCATCGCAATCTCGTGGAATCAGTGTTTTTTCCACAGCCTGCGCGGATCGAACGCGAGCCACGCGGGAAGCGAGAACAGGGCGGCGAGGTTGAGCGCCAGAAAGGTGCCGGCCGACGACAGCAGCGGCACTTTCGCCGCCGCCCGCGGCAGGAGCAGGGCAACGGTCGCGGCAAGATAAGCCAACGACTGCGCGACCAGCAACACGCGATACACGGCGCCCTGCGCGCAGGCGCTGGCCGCGAGCGCCGCGAGCAGGGCCCACGGCACGATCAGGCGCAGGAACTTGTGCGACAACCACGCCAGGAACACCGGATTGCGCCATGGATCGAGCAGGCGCGGCAGATGCGCCAGCAACTGCCAGTTGCCGGCCAGCGTGCGCAGCTTGCGGCGGAATTCCTCCCGACCTTGCGCGCTGGCGCTGTCGTAGGCGATCGCATCGCGCGCCATCCACACGCGGCGGCCGCCGATGACGACCTGCAGCGGCATCCACATGTCGTCGAGCAGCGTGCCCGGCGGCAGCGGCCGGAAACACTCCTTGCGCAGGGCATGGATCGCGCCGCTGACGCCGTGCAGCCAGGCGAGCTTCGCCTCGTCCTCGCGCAGCGCTTTTTCCATTCGCCAGTACAGGCCGATGTCGACCGTGCGTGCGCGGTCGGCGAGATCCGCGACGATTTCCAGCTCGCCGCTCACCGCACCGACCGAAGCATCGGCGAACGGCGCGACGAGGCGGCGCAGCGCATCGGGCGCGAAACGCTGACGCACGTCGGTGAAAACGACCAGCGGCGTGGCGACGTGCTCCATCGCGACGTTGATCGCCGCGGCCTTGCCCTGGTTCGTATCCAGCGCGACGACGCGCACATTGTCCGCGATCGCCGCGGCGCGCGGCGTGTCGTCGCTGCTGCCGTCGCTGACGACGAGAACGGCGACCTTGTCGCCCGGGTAATCCTGTTCGAGGATGTTGCGGATGCGCGCGGTGATGCGCGCGGCCTCGTTGTACGCCGCGATGACGACGGTCAGCGGCGGCGTATCGGCGGTGCACCGTGGCGCGCTGCCGAAGCGGCGCGCGAGCAGGCGCGCCAACAGCGGATAACCCAGGTATGCGTAGCCGACCACGCCGATGCCCAGCCAGAACACCCATGCGCTCATTGCCCGAGCACGCGCTTGCGCAGGCGCTCGTAACGCGCGTTGCCGAGCAGACGCTTGGGCAGCGCCAGCACGCGATAACGCCATTGCGCCACGTACGGGCCGATTCCGCGCCCCGCGACGCGGTCGGCGAAATCGTCCAGCGCCAGTGCGCGCGTCACGCTGAGGCGTTGCAGATATTCTCCTTCGCGCCGGCGGCGGTTGAGACCGGGTTCGGAATTGAGCACATGGCGGTAGCCCAGGCGCAGCGCGGCCGCGCACTCGCGCGCGCCGCCGCGACCGCCGGGCAGCGCGAGCGCGTCGACGCCGACGCCGGTCATCTGTTCCAGAGCCTGTTTGCTGCGCACCAGTTCCGACTCGAGTTCGGCGTCGTCGAGGTCCTGCAGATACCGGTGGGTAGCGCCGTGCGACTGCACCCCCATGCCTGCGTCGGCCAATGCGCGCACGTCGCGCGAGGTCAACATGCCCGGCTGGTCGACGAAACCGCTGGTGACGAAGAATTCGGCGAGCATGCCGCGCTCGCGCAACAGCGGCAGGGCGACCTCGAGGTTGCTGACATCGCCGTCGTCGAAGGTGATGACGACGCGTTTGCCGTCGTCGGCATCGGTCGCCAGTTCGCACAACCGCACGCTGCGATAACCGTTCTGCCGCAGCCGGTCCAGTTGCGCCGCAAAGCGGTCGGGCGTGACGCTGTAGGTGGGATCGAAACGGCCGCGGCAGCGCTCGTCGACATGCAGGCCGTGATACATGAGTATCGGAAGATTCGTCTCACTCATGCACGGGCCTCCTCGGCTGCGCATGGCGCGGCACTGCGGGTTTTTCCGCTGTCTTTGCGTCAACGACGGGGAGCGTTTTCTCGTCCAGCGACAGTTGGAACAACTTCAGGGTGATGCCCAGGTAGATCCAGAAATAGCCGATCACAGGGTAATAAGTGAACCGGTCACCCCAGCAATTCCCCACGATCAATGCCAACCATGCCGCCACCATGCCGAGCCCCAGGGCATAGGCAAGATCGTCCTGCGGCGATTCGGACATTACGCGCCAGCACGAGCGCAGGATGCTCAGCAGCATCCCGAGCGTTATGAAGCTGCCGATGATTCCCTTTTCGGTCAGTTCGCGCATGAAGAAGTTGTGCGTATCCATGCCGCGTGGGTTGATCTCGGGGTGGTGAAAGGTGTGATAGCCGCTGCCGGTCAATGGGTGGCGCAGGAAATTGTCCCAGGCGATTTGCCAGAACTCGAAGCGGCCCTCGGTACTATCGTCGCGCTTGCCCTCCTCGATCGTCGTGCTCTGGAACCGTTCGGTGACGGATTCCGGCAGCACTGCCGGCAGGATCAGCGCGACGAGGACGAGCGGGACGATCATCTTCCAGCGCCCGCGCCAGAGAAGAATGACCGCGAAGCTGCCGAGCATGATCGTGACATAGGCCGTCCTCGAATAGGTCCACAGCACGCTGAGCATCATGCTGACGATGCCCACGATCAACAGGACGCGCCATCGCCACGTCCATCGAGTGGCGAGCAGCAGCGCCAGCAGAAGCACGGCCATGGTCACGCAGAACGCCGAGAATTCGTTCGCGCCGAGCAGCGAGAACGTGCCCGAGATGCGCAGGTTGTCGCTGTAATGCCAACTGCTGACGCTGGAGTGCTGCGCCCAGACCACGCGCAGCATGTAGGGCATCGGCAGCAACGTGCAAAGGATGATGCGCCTGGCCGTCGTCAGGTCGGCGACGCTCATCTGGGCGACGAATATCAGCATCACCGCAAGCATCGCGTCCTTGAGCACGTTGAAATGCTGCTCGGTATCGGAATGCACGTTGCTGTAGCCTATGAACAGCGAGATGAACGCATACACGACATAAGCGAGCAACCATTTGTGCACGGGACTCCAATGGCTGATCGTGCCGCGGCACATCATGGCACCCAGCAGCGACAGGCCGAAGCCGATATTGAGGAAGTTCAGGCCGCCGCCGAGATTGGGCATGTAACCGGTTTGCAGGTTCTGAAGCGGCAGCAAGAAGGCGAAGGCGTACAGCGCCCAGTTGTGTCGCGGCTTCGGCTCTTGCTCGACCACGACCGTCGCGCGCGCGGACAGTGGCGCCCGGATGCGGCGACGCTCAGGCAGCGGCGCGACCATGGCGGCCTCCGATCGTCCGGTAAACGCCGGCGTAGGCAGCCGCCATGCTTTTGACCGAGTATTGGCTCAGCACGCGTTCGCGCAACAGTGCGCCGTCCCTGTTCCCGACGGCCGTGAGCATCGCCTGAGCCAGTGCGGCGGTGTCGCCGGGAGCGACCATTTCGACGGGCAGGTCGCGCAGCACGGCGGGCACCTGTCCGACTGCCGTCGCCACCACGGGCTTCGCGCAAGCCATCGCTTCGAGCAGCGCCAGCGGCAGGCCCTCGTACCATGAGGGCAGCACGAACACGTCGAGCAGGGAATAGAACCGCTCCAGATCGTCGCGCGCGCCGAGCAGGTGCACGTGCGCGGACAATCCGTGCTTCTCGATTTGTGCCAGCACCGGGGCGCGCAGTTCGCCGGCGCCGGCGATGAGCAGGTGGGAATTCGGCAAGGCTTCCACTACGCGGGTGAAGGCATCGACCAGACCGAGCGGATTCTTCTGCTCGGTCAACCGCATCGCCGCGCCGAACACGAACGCATCGGCAGGCAGAGGTATTTCGTCGCGAGGCCACGGCCTTGCGTCCGGTGAAAAACGGCGAGTATCGATCCCGTTCTCGATCAGCTGGATGCGCGTGTCGGCGATGCCTGCGCGACGCAGCAACGGTCGCATTGATTCGGAGACGATGCAGACTTCGTCGAAGCGGCGCATGAGCTGGATTTCGAGCCGCTGGTAGGTGCGCAGCTTCAGGCTCGTGGCGAAATGGCCGTGCGAAGTGGCGACGATCCTGTGCGCGGACGAGCTGCGCGCGAGAAACGTGTACAACGCACTCTTGTAGTCGTGCACGTGCACGATCGCATCCGGTGCCGCACGCAGCGTCCGGCGCAGTGCGCGGACGGTGGCGAGATCGAAACGACCGCGACAAGGCAGTGTTTCCGCCGGCACTCCCAGTGCTTGCGCGCGTGCCTGCAAGGATTGGCTCTGCAGGTAGGGGTTGTTCAGGCAGAGCAATCGACCGCCTATGCCGATGTCGCGCAGCGCCGGAATTAGTCCGAGCAGAACGTATTCGGCCCCGTAAAGCCCCGAGCTGGAGCGCACGTGCAGCACTTCGGGAGGAGCTTCAGCGCGCATACACGAGCTCGCGATAAAAGCAGTCGTAAGCGGATGCCATGGCTTCGAGCGAATGGGATTCTTCGATCTGCGCACGCGCCGCCGAGCCCATCGCTTCGCGCAGGTCCGCGTGGTCGAGCAATTCGGCCAACGCTGTGGCGAGTGCGTCAGGGGCGAGCGCGGGCACGAGCAGGCCGTTGTGCCGATCGTGCACGAGATCCGGATTGCCGCCGACCGCGGTGGCTACGACCGGGACGCCGCACGCCTGCGCTTCGAGTATCGCGTTGGACATGCCCTCGGTACTCGACGCCAGCACGAAGGCGTCGAGCGCGGGCAGGAGGTTTTCGACGTCGGCGCGCGCGCCGAGAAGATGCACGTCGGCGGTGAGGTCGAGCGCGGCGATCCGTTCCTCGATCTGCGCACGCAGCGGACCCTCGCCGATCAGAAGCAGTCGCGCCCGGGGATGGCGCAAGCGTACCTGGGCGAATGCGTCCAGCAGATCGACATGCCGCTTGACCGGAGTAAAGCTCGCGACGCAGCCGATGAGCTTCGACTCGCGGTCGAGACCCAGTTCGGTTCGAATGCGCAGCCTTTGTCCGGGATTCGGGCGGAAGCGCTGCGTGTCGACTCCGTTGGCGAAGACGCGGCATTGCTTGCGTTCGACGTTCTCGTTCGCGATCAGCGCCTCGACGATGCGGGCGGTCGGCGCGATCACACGGTCGAAACGACGGTTGAGCAGGCGGAACAGGGAACGCACGCGCGCACTTTTCTGGAAGCCCATGTCGCGTCGATTGGAAATCTTGCGCATGCCGTGACGGCGCGGCAGCAGTGCGTTGATCAGGTCGGATTTCTCGTGCTGCGACTGGACGATGGCGTAGCCCTCGCGCCTCACCCGTGCACGCACGAAATTCAGCGTGGCGAGACCGCGCAGCCCGTAACTTGCCCCGATCGGCCGGTGCAACACATGTATCGCAGGCAGATTCAACTCGGCGACGCGTTCGGCCGCGGCGGGTTCCGCGGCGAGCTGCAGCACGTCGATGCGGTAACGCTCCTGCGGCAGCCGCAGCAGCAGGTTGCGCAGGAACCGCTCGCTGCCACCCGGTCCGAGTATCGCCGTGTCCGTCATGATCAGCAGCTTGATCGGTATGTCGTCCCGGCTCTGCATCAGCGGTTGAAAATGACCGTGAGCATCGCGACGTTTTCGCGGAAGCCCTGGAAGGCTACGCTGCTGGAACGCTGGTTGTGGATCAGATCAACGCGCCAGCTCCAGTGGTGCGTAAGCTGGTTGAGGAGATCGACGCCGTAGGTCAGGTCCTCGTCCAGGCGACCAACCTGCGCATATTTCCTCGTGTCCTCCGATGCGTTGAATCCGATCGACCACAGCGGGCGCAAACGATAGTTCGCGTTGAGGGTGGCGCCATGTCCGCTCTGGCCCGTCGCGCCATTCGCAATGAAGTCCTGCCCGGGTACGATCGAATAGTCCAATTTCTCGTAGAAGGGGGCTACGCGGAAATCGAAACGGGTCGACCGGAACGCGTAGGCGACGTCGATGCGTTTCTCCAGGTAGATTTGCGAGGTGATCGGCACGCTACCCGCCACGATCGGTCCGCCCGTCGTTCTTGCGAGCAGTGTCGCCGGATCGATCATGAGATCCTCGGCGGCATCGGAGAACTGGCGGGCGACATGCATCTCCAACTGGCTGCTTGCCGTCGCGTGCCAAGTGAGGCTGCCGCGCGCCAGCACACCGGAACGGCCCGCGGCCTGGGAGAAATCCAGTTTCGAATAGCCCAGCGCCGCATCGAGGTCGATCTGCGCCAGTTTGCTCTGGTAGCGCAGGTAGCTCGCGTACCGATCATAGTCCGGTCCGCCCGTCGCATCGGTGAGATGCACGTGTTCGGCTTCCACGTTGCCCGACAGTTGATCGGTCGGACTGAGGTCGCGGATCGCACGAAAAGCGCCCGAGGTCCGCTGCGAATTGAATTCCCGGGTGACCGAAGCGGTGGTACTGGTCAGACGAACATCCGCTTCGCCCTTGAGCGCGCTGCCGAGAAGGAACTGCAACGTCGGGCCGAGGCTGAAAACGTTGGTCTGCTGCTGATTGTCCGGAGCGTTGGTCGCGAATACGTTCACCGGTTGCACGCCGGCGTAGTCTTCGAAATCGAAACTCAACCGCTGCGGCAGGATGATCCAGTTGACGATGCCCGAAAGCTGTCCGCGAATTTCGTTGTCGAAGGCGCCGCCGAGATAATCGCGGTATTGCACCTGGCCGTTGACGTCGGCCTGCAATACGGAACCGCGCTCGGTCCAGTCGAAATTGATCTGCGGCAGCAACGCGGACTGCCCGATCGGGTTGACCGCGGACTGGTTCATGTCGTCGCTGTGCTCCAGCCCCACCTGCAGGGAATAGTTCAATCCGTCGATCGCATGCGCCGCGAACGCGGGCAACAGAATCCCGATGGCAACCATTCGCGTTGTCCATGTTCTCCGTCTCATCACCGCCCCTTCAACGCACGTTGTTGAACACCACGCCTGCGAGCTTGTTGGGATCGAATCCTGCCACCGCCTGATTGATGGTGGCGGCGGTATCGCGTCCATACGCGGCCACGACCACGATGAAGTCGGCCAGATCGGAAAGGATGCGCGCATCGGGCGACCCCTTGATCGCCGGCCCGTCCAGGAACAGATACCGATCCGGGTAGCGCTTGTGCAGGAAGCGAATCACCATTTGCATGTGGATCGATGAATAGTATTCGCCATTCATCTCGCGTGCCTGACCGGTCGGCAGCAAGCGCAGCCGAGGAATACCGGTTTCATAGAGGTACTTGCCCAGATCGGCGCCGGGATGCTCCAGACAATCGATCAGGCCGCCATGGTCGACCGTGATGCCGAAGGCGAGATGCTGCGCCGGTCGGCGGAAATTGCAGTCGATCAACAGCGCGGTCTTCGCTTCGTCGAAAGCGAAGGCCGCGGCCAGGTTGCGCGCGACGAAGCTGCCACCTTCGTGTGGACTCACCGGCACCACCATCGTGACGAAGTTATTGCTTCCCCCCAGGGTGAGCAGGCGCGTACGCACTTCGCGGAAGGCGTCCGCGATGCCGCCGGCGGCTTCGTCGGGTAGAATCAGACGCATTCTCCGCCGTTCGGGGGCGGACAACTCGTGGGATTGCGCCATGCGCGCAATGGCAGCGCCCGAGGCGCCACGCTGAATGAGGTTGCCTTCGCGGGGGACTTGCAGCGCCTGCCGCGGGGCGCGCTCGTCAGGCAGTTCCGAGTCTGCGGCGCTCATAACGCTCTCATGTGCAAGCTGATGAAAAGCATGTAGGCCACCAGCACACCGAGCACGATCAGCACGAGCACCAGCGTGGTGTAGCGGGACTTGCGCTGCTCCTGGAAATTGGCGTAGACGGGAATCGAAGCCAGCACCGGCAGTCCGGTCAGCCGCTCGATCTGCTCGGCCGTGTGCACGCGTGGATCGAGCTTGGCCTGGGCGAACAGCAGCAGCAGCGGCAACGCCGCGCCGGCGATCAAACCTATCCCGGCGAAATGAAGGAAGCGCAAGCCGACGGGCTGCAATGGCTTGACGGCGGGTTCCTGGATGGCGAAAGTCAATCCCTGATGGTCCGCGTCGAGATTCATCGATACGCGCGCATTCTCGCGGCGCTTGAGCAGGTCCTGGTAGGTGTCGCGATTGACCTCGTAGTCGCGGGTCAATTCGGCAAGGTCGTTCTCCGAATCGGCGATGCGGCGGCTGCGTTCGAGTTCGGCGTTGAGCAAAGTTTCGCTGGCGCTCATGCGCGAGGCCGCGCCTCCGGCGTCGCGGCGCACGTCCGCCAGCTTGCCGCGCAGTTCCACGTAGAGCGGATTGGTCACGGCGATTTCCGATCCCCCCGAGGAAATGCCGGCCGCCTTGCGCGCGGCGCTCTGGCCCTCTTCGCGCTGGAGCGCCGCGCGCACGTCGTCCATTTCGTGGCGCACGCGGATCACGTCGGGATATTGGTCGGTATAGGTCAACAGCAGCTTGTCGAGTTCATTCTGCAATTCGGCCAAACGCACGCGATACTGGCCCTCGCGCGTTTGCGTCGCCACGACCTCCGATTCGCCCGATACCTGCGAGGTGAGCGAAGCGGCCTTGGAATTCAACTCCATCAGTTCGATGCGCGCATTTTCGACCTGGGCGCGCAACGTGCTGATGCGCGTGTTCGAGTCGGTGGCGCTGCCGGGCCGCGCATCGGCGTTCCTGGCACGGAATGCCTTGAGCTTGTCCTCGGCATCGGTAAGTTTCTTGTGATAGGCCTCGACCTGATCGTTGATGAATTCGTAGGCTTCGCGGCTCTCGCGCTCCTTCGCGGCCAGGCTTTCCTGGATGAAGCGGTCGGCCATGAGCGTGACGATCTTGTAAGTACGATCGGGGTCGGAATCCGCATAGCTGATCTGGATCAGATTGTCCTTATACAGATTGATCGTCGTGCGGTTCTTGATCGCATCGATGATCCGTTCCTGCTCGATGGCACTGGGTTTCGGATCCGAGTCCAGCCAGCCGCCGGCAGCCAGCACCTCGTCCATGATCTTGTGGCTGAAGATCACTTCGCGCGCAATCGATGCGCGATCGGCGATCGAGGTCGCTTCGGCGCGTCCCTCCATCAGCGGTTTGATGATGTTGCGCTCTTGGACCAGGATGGTCGTCGACGAAACGTATTTCTTCGGCCAAAACGCGCCCACCGCCAAGGCCGCGAGCGCGATCGTCGCGAAAACCATGCCGAATTGAAGACGCCGCCGCCCTGCCTCCGTGAGCACGACGTGCAGCATTTCCTTGGTGGTGATCAATTCTCCGCTCATCGCAGTTGCCTTCTCGATCTCGTCGATGCGCCGGTTCGCATCAGAAAGCGCGCTCGGGCACCGTAATGATGTCGCCGGGCTGGACCGGATAATTGGTCGTCAAATCGCCCTTCTTCAAAATCTTGCTCAGGTTGACGTCCATGGCCTTGGTGAGCTGTCCGTCCTTGCGATACAACTCGGTGCGGTCCGGTGCCGCGAACTCGGTGGTGCCGTTTGCCGCCAGCACGGCGTCGAGCACCGTCATGCCCTGTCGATAGGGTATCGAGACCGGTTGCCGGACCGCTCCGGTCACGCGCACGCGCGAAAGATATTCGTGGCTGCGCAATTCGGTGAGAATGACCACCACTTGCGGCTCGCGGACGTACAGGGACAGTTTCTCCCTGATGGTCGTAGCCACTTCGTCCGGCGTACGCCCCCCGGCAATGACGTCGCCGGCGAGCGGCACCGAAATGCGGCCGTCGGGACGGACGGGCACGGCAGTGACGCTCAGATCCGGGTTGTGCCAGACCGAGACCTGAAGCACGTCGTCGACGCCGATATGGTAGACGTCGACCGGCAACACGGGTGCGGATTGGGTCGTCGCCGGTTCGGCGCCATACAAAGGCAGCCCCAGGACGAGCGCGCCGACGAAGGCAATGGCGAAGCTGATTGAACGCATATCCCGTACCTTTGCTCTGAATTGCAGATTGGACCGCACGTTCCGAACGACACGAGGTCGACTTCCCACAACATTCCTGTCCTATTGACCGAAATAAGACCGATACCAGGCCACGAAGCGTTCTATTCCCACCTCCACCGGAGTGGCTGGCGAATAGCCGACATCGCGCGCCAACTCTTCCACATCGGCGCAAGTATCGGGCACATCGCCGGGCTGCAAGGGCAAGAGGATCCTTTCTGCCGTGCGTCCGAGGCAGGCTTCGAGAATCTCGATGTACCGTTCCAGCTGAACCGGCCGATGGTTGCCGATATTGTATACGCGATATGGCGCGAAAGATGACGCCGGAGTCGGCTGCAGCGGGTCGAAAGCCGGATCGCTCGCGGGAACATGGTCGAGAGTGCGGACGACGCCCTCGACGATGTCGTCGATATACGTGAAATCACGGGTGTGGCGACCGTGATTGAACACCTCGACCGGTTCGCCCGCGAGGATCTTGCGCGTGAACAGGAACAGTGCCATATCCGGCCGGCCCCACGGGCCGTAAACGGTGAAAAACCGCAGTCCCGTCGTCGGCAACCGGAACAGATGGCTGTAGGTATGCGCCATCAGCTCGTTGGTCTTCTTGGTCGCTGCGTACAGGCTGACCGGATGATCGACCGCGTCGCGTACCGAAAACGGCAGCTTGCGATTGGCGCCATAGACCGAACTCGACGAGGCGTAGACCAGATGCTCCACGGCTCCGTGACGGCATGCTTCCAGGATGTTGAGGAATCCGACGACGTTGCTGTCGATATAGGCCCGCGGATTTTCCAGCGAATAGCGCACGCCCGCCTGTGCGGCGAGATTGACCACGCGCTGCGGACGGAATTCGTCGAACGCGCGGTCGATCGCGGCGCGGTCCTCGAGCTCGGCCTTGACGAACCGGAACCGCGGCTGTGCGGTCAATTGCGCAAGCCGCGCCTGTTTGAGCGCGGGGTCGTAGTAGGCATTGAGATTGTCGACGCCGAGAATTTCATCGCCGCGCGCCAGCAACACGCGGCTCAATGCCGCGCCGATGAATCCCGCCGCTCCCGTCACCAGTACACGCATCCACCCTCCTTACGATTCCGTCGACTCCGCAGTCCGGCTTACAGACGGTCGTCCACCTCGTCCTTCGGCAACGCGTGCTTGACATCGAACAGCACGCCGCCCGGTTTGGCGAGCGCGCGTATCCGCGCGGCGCCCATTTCGATGAACTGCCGGTGCGCGACCGCGAGAATGACCGCATCGTACTTGCCCTGCGCCAGACTCGTCGCGAGGCCAAGGCCGTATTCATGGCGTGCTTCGCCGGGGTCGACCCAAGGATCATACACGTCGACGTGCGTATCGTAGGCCCTGAATTCGTCGATCAGGTCGATCACGCGCGTGTTGCGCAGATCGGGGCAGTTTTCCTTGAACGCCAGGCCGAGGACGAGGACATTCGCATCCGCGACCTGGATGCGCCGCTGGGTCATCAGCTTGATCGCGCGCTGGGCGACGTGCGAGCCCATGCTGTCGTTGATGCGCCGTCCCGAAAGGATGACCTCGGGGTGGTAGCCGAGCTGCTGCGCCTTGTGCGTGAGGTAATAGGGATCGACGCCGATGCAATGGCCGCCGACGAGACCGGGGCGGAACGGCAGGAAGTTCCACTTCGTCCCCGCCGCTTGCAGCACTTCGAGCGTGTCGATGCCGAGGCGCTGGCTGATCAGCGCGAATTCGTTGATCAGGGCGATGTTCACGTCGCGTTGGGTGTTTTCGATCACCTTGGCCATCTCGGCGACGCGAATGCTCGAGGTGCGGTGAGTGCCGGCCTGCACGATCTCGCGGTACAGCGCATCGACGAATTCCGCGGCCGCCGGCGTCGATCCGGAGGTGATCTTGACGATGCTTTCGAGCCGGTGCGTCTTGTCGCCCGGATTGATGCGCTCGGGACTGTATCCGGTATAGAAATCCACATTGTGGCGCAGGCCCGAGGCGCGCTCGATGATCGGCACGCAGATTTCTTCGGTCGCCCCGGGGTAGACGGTCGATTCGAAGATCGCGACGCCGCCCGGGCGGATCGCCCGGCCCACGGTCAGGCTTGCGGATTCGAGCGGCCGCAGGTCCGGTCGCTTGAATTCGTCGATCGGGGTCGGCACGGTGATGATGAAGGCATCCCGACCGGCGAGGTCGGCCGGATCGTGGCTGAAATGCAGCTTTGCCGCAGCCTTCAGTTCGTCCGCCGATACCTCGAGCGTATGGTCGCGGCCTTCGCGCAACTCGGCGACGCGTGCGACGTTGATGTCGAAGCCGGCCACGTCGCGGCGTCGCCCGAATGCGACGGCCAGCGGCAGCCCCACGTAACCCAGACCGATGATTGCCACACGCACCGTATCGAGGGGCGCCAACGGCACGCTAGCCATATGCCAAACTCGTGAAAACAAGAAGAATTTTTCGTACTTTGCCGTTTCGTCTGTGAGACGGCTGCCCGAACATCGCTGCGACGAGACCGGTCTCGAACCCGTCTGCCCTCTGCGCAAGACACGATAGCCGGTGATTGGAGGTTTCCGACCCGTTCCGCATCGGAACTCCGTCTTTTGAACTATTTCACACTATCACGAAATATGCTAGAGTGCGGACACGGCTCAGGGGGAATCTGGTCCGTAAACGCGGTGCAACCGTCTCCGCGACATGTGCAGACCATCCACGAAACAGCCATTGCACGGCGCAATGGGCTGGGGCGGGCGGTTGTCGCGCACTTGCCCCAAATCTCCCCCCGTGTCGACGAGGTAGGCGCAGCGTCCCGGTCCGTGCTGTGTCAGTTTTTCCTTGTGGATTGCGTAATGATCGGTGCGCTTCTCAAAGGGATACTGAGGGAGTAGATCGTATGCTTCGTTTCCTTCGCCAACAAATATCGCGTTGGCTGCTCGTGCTTGCCGCGAGTGAATGTTGCCTGCTCATGCTGGGCATGCATGTGTCGATGTACCTGCGCTACTTCTACGAGCCTGAGGTGTACGCGCTTTTCTCCCATGGCATGCTGCTGCGCAGCGCGGTTTTCGCGCTCTGTCTCATGGTCGGCATGGCGGCGCTCGGACTGTATCAGCCGCACGTTCGCGAATCCGCATCGGGCGTGTTGCTGCGCCAGGCGGTGGGTTTCGCAATCGGCGGCATCCTGCTCGTGGTTGTCTATTATGCCGTTCCGCAGACTTACGTCGGCCGTAGCGTGGTCGGCCCGTCGCTGCTGTTCGGTCTGCCGCTCATATGCACGTTCCGCGTCTGGTTCCTGAGCATGATCGATGGCGACATGCTCCGGCGTCGCGTCGTGGTGTTGGGTGCGGGCCAATGCGCCACCCCGGTGCATCGCTGGCTCAGCGATCCATCCAGTCGCCGTACGCTCAACCTGATCGGTTACATCCCGATCGGCAATGATCCGGTTTGTGTGCCTCGGAATCAGGTGCTTTCGATCGACATACCCCTGTTTCAATGGGCCTTGCAAAACGATATCGCTGAAATCGTCGTCGGTCCGGACGACCGCCGCGGCGTGCTGTCCATGACGCAATTGCTCGAGTGCAAGCACAATGGCATCGAGGTGACCGAGGTCGGGCGTTTCCTCGAGCGCGAATCCGGCCTGATCAACCTCGCCGTGTCGCCTTCGTGGCTGGTGTTTTCCGAAGGTTTCCACGCCACCCTGCTGCGCAAGGCAACCAAGCGCGCCTTCGACATCGCCAGCGCGATGGTCGTGCTGGCGCTGACGTGGCCGTTCATGTTGTTGGTTGCGCTCGCGATCCGGCTGGAATCCGGCCCAGGCCAGCCGATTCTTTACCGGCAGCGCCGCGTCGGCGAACACGGGCGCACATTCAGTCTGATCAAGTTCCGCAGCATGCGCACCGACGCCGAGCGCGACGGTATAGCGCGCTGGGCCTCGACCAATGACGACCGGGTAACGCGCGTCGGACGCTTCATCCGCAAGGTGCGGCTCGACGAACTGCCGCAGCTCTGGAACGTGCTGTGCGGCGAGATGAGCTTCATCGGCCCGCGCCCGGAGCGCCCCGAGTTCGTCGATGGTCTCAACGGCAAGATCAGCTACTATTCCTTGCGCCATTCCGTGAAACCAGGCCTGACCGGGTGGGCGCAATTGCGTTATCCGTACGGATCGAGCGAAGAAGACGCGTCGATGAAGCTCACCTACGACCTGTTCTACGTGAAGAACCACAGTTTGCGCTTCGACATGATGATCTTCATCCAGACGATCGAAGTCGTGCTGTTCGGGCGCGGCGCGCGCTAGCGCTTCAGGCTGCCGTTTCCCGATCCAGGCCGCCGCGATGGGGCGGTAGAATTCCGTTTTTTGGAATTCGATCATGCGCATCTGTGTCTACGCCGCCTCGAGCCGCTACTGCGATCCGGTCTATCTCGATGGCGCGCGCGAACTCGGCGCCACGCTCGCACGCGAGAATTGCCAGATCGTCTATGGGGGCGGTGCGGTCGGCCTCATGGGCGCGCTCGCCGACGGCGCGCTCGCGACCGGCGGCGAAGTGATCGGCGTCATCCCGCGCTTCATGACCGAGGTGGAGTGGCAGCATCCGGGCATCGCCAACCTCGAAGTCGTCGAGGACATGCGCGAGCGCAAGCACAGGCTGCTCACGGGTTCGGATGCCGTGATCGCGCTACCCGGCGGCTCGGGCACGCTCGAAGAATTGTTCGAGGCGATCACGCTCAAGCGTCTGGGCATCTACTTCAACCCGATCGTGCTGCTCAACCTGCGTGACTTCTACGCGCCGCTGCAGGCGTTCATTCAGCAGGTCGTCGCCGAACGTTTCATGAACGACGAGCACCTGCAGATGTGGTCGCTCGTCAACTCCGTCGCCGAGGCGCTACCGCGTATCCGCGCCACGCCGCGCTGGCGCGAGGATGCGCGCGCGCATGCTGCCGTGAGCCCGAGATAAAGAAATCGCTTGACCCTCACGTTGCGTGAGGCCGGACGATTCCATTACCCGCTATCCGCACGCGCCATGAAAACCTACACCGTCGCCCAGATCGCCCGCCGCACCGGCGTCAGCGTTCGCACCCTGCATCACTACGAAGCGCAGGGTTTGCTGGCGCCCGCGCGACGCAGCGACAAGGGCTATCGGTTATACGGCGCGGCGGAACTGAAGCGCCTGCAGCACGTTCTCGCGCTGAAGACGCTCGGTTTTTCGCTGACCGAAACGCGCGAGTGCCTTGCCGCGGACGCACCGTCGTTCGCGGCGGCACTGCGCAGGCAAGTCGTCCGCCTGCGGGAGGCGGTCGCGCGCCAGAGCGACCTGCTCGTCCGTCTCGAATCGGTGGCGGACGCAGCGGGTCGCGGGCACGCGATAGACGCCGATACCCTACTGCAAAGCATCGAGGCATCGACCATCATGGAAAAATATCTGACCCAAGAACAACTCGCCCAAGTCAAACAGCGCGGCGAGGACATCGGATCCGTCCGCATCCGCGAAGTCGAGCAGGCCTGGCCGGAGGTGATCGCAGGCATGCAGGCGGCGCTGGCGTTGGGCAAGGACCCGGCCAGCGAGGAAGTGCAAGCGCTTGCGCGGCGCTGGCGTTCGCTTCTGCGCGAATTCACCGGCGGCGATGCGGGCATCCAGCGTTCGCTCAACACGATGTTCGAGCAAGAACCGCAGGCGATGCAGCAGCGTACCGGCATCGATCCGAAGATGATGGCTTATGTGCGCCAGGCCATTGCGTTGTTGCCGGCGGCGGACTGATGGCAACGGACGGCGCCGCTATTCGAAACGATTGGCGGCGCTGTCTTTGTCGGCATGTGCAGCGGCGCCGTCGGCGTCGTCGGGGAACCCGTGCGGCGATCCATTGCCTTCGTCGGATGAGTTGCCGCTCGCCTGCGCAACGGCCGCACTGCGATCGGCCTGCTTCTGCCAGCGCGTCTTGATCGGATTGGCCGCTTCGGCCGCTTCCGCGCCGGTCAGCAACGCGGCCTTGCGCTCCTCGGGCAGATCGGCCCAATGGCAGTCGGCCAGCGCGCCTTCGAGCGCGTAGAGCAGGTTCAGGCTCGGTCGGAAGCCGGCGCGCTTGACCTTCATGAACGCCTCGACCGCGCCGAGACGCACGAGGTCGTCTTGCGTGCGCACGCCGACCTGGCGCAGCCAGGCCGCCGATTTCGGGCCGACGTTGCGGATCTTTCCTGCCGTGTCTCTCGCTGCCATCAGTCGTCCCGATGCGTCAATCGCCGCGCAGCGATTGCAAGTATATTTTTACCAATTGTTCCATGCCGCTGCGGTCGTCTTCGTCGAAGCGCGCGGGTTCCGGGCTGTCGACGTCGAACACGCCGAGCAGTTCGCCGTCGGCGACCAGCGGCACGACGATTTCCGAACGCGATGCCGCGTCGCAGGCGATGTGGCCCGGGAACGCGTTCACGTCGCGCACGACCTGCGTCCGCCGGCTCGATGCCGCTGCGCCGCACACGCCCTTGTCGAGCGCGATGCGCACGCACGCCGGCTTGCCCTGGAACGGGCCGACCACGAGTTCGCTGCCGTCGAAGAAATAGAATCCCGCCCAGTTGAGCGAAGGCAATGCGTTGTAGACGAGCGCGGCGAAGTTCGCCGCATTCGCGATGCGGTCGCGCTCGCCGTGCAGCAGGCCGTGCGCCTGTTCGGCGAGCTCGGCGTACTGCCCGGGCTTGCTGTCGGATTGGAGTGCGGCGGCGGTGGACATGATTTCGTTGGCGAGTGGAATACACGCATTCTACTCCAGCGCCGTCTTTGCTTCGCGTGCCGATCCTTCTATGCTGCGCGACAGCCTGCAACGACCGCTCGCATGCCCAGCACTCTCCACGACGCGATGCGCATACGCCGCCAGCAGCCGACACGGCTGGAAGGCTTCGTCGACGCCTCGTTCGCGTTCGCGGTCACCCTCGTCGTGATCGCGGTCGGCCACGTGCCCGCCTCGGTGCCGGAGATGATGCAGGCGCTGCGCGGTCTGCCGACGTTCGCCGTGTGCTTCGTGCTGATTTCGCGCATCTGGCTTACGCATCGCAACTGGAGCCGCTACTACGACATCGAGGACGGCATCGGCATGGGCCTGAGCCTAGCCCTGGTTTTCATCGTGCTGATCTTCGTCTATCCGATGCGCATGCTGTTCGCGCAGGCGCTGATGGGCTGGAGCGGCGGCTGGCTGTCCGACGGCAGCGTCGCCGCGCTGCAGTCCGTCGACGAGTTGCGCACGGCGTATACCGTGTTCGGCGTCGGCTTCGCTGCGATCGGCACCGTTTTCATCCTGCTCTATGCGCATGCGCTGCGCCTCGCCGACCGGATCGGGCTCGACGCCGGCGAACGCCTGTTCACGCGCATGCGTCGAACGGATTGGTCGGGGCATGTCGCGATCAGCCTGCTTTCGATCGCCTTGGCACGCTGGCTGCCGTTCAACGACGTACTCGAGTATTCCATACCGGGCATCGTCTACGCGCTCAACGTCGTGACCGGCGCGATTTGCGGCCGCCACTACCGTCGCCAGTTCGCGCGTCTGCGGGCATCCGGCCCGTGACGCGCGCGATCTACGTCACCGGCACCGACACCGGCGCCGGCAAGAGCCTCGCCGCGGCGACATTGCTCGCCGCGCTCAATGCGCATGGTGTGCGCGCGGTCGGGATGAAACCGGTCGCGAGCGGCTGCGAGCACACTCCGGCAGGTCTGCGCAATGCCGATGCCGAACTGCTGATCGCGCACAGCGCGGGCGCGCCGGCCTACGCGGACGTCAATCCCTACGCCTTCGCCGACCCGATCGCACCGCACCTCGCCGCGGCCGATGCGGGCGTCGCAATCAATCCGGCACGCATCGAAGCCGCATTTGCCGCATTGTCCGCAAACGCGCAATTTCTCGTCGTCGAAGGCGTCGGCGGCTGGATGGCGCCGTTCGGCCCGCGCTTGATGCAGGCGGATATTGCGCGTGGATTGCAATTGCCGGTGATCCTCGTCGTCGGCCTGCGCCTGGGTTGCCTCAACCATGCGCTGCTGACCGCGCGCGCGATTCGCGCCGACGGCGCGGAACTGATCGGCTGGATCGGCAGTTGCGTGGACGCGCAGATGGCGCGGCGCGAGGACAATCTCGCGACGCTGCGCGAACGCCTCGATGCGCCGTGTCTCGGCGTGCTGCCGTACCGTGCCGCTGCCGGCCCGGCGACGCTCGCCGCGCACCTCGACGCCGCTTGCGATCGGCTTCTCGGCTAAGCGCATGTCTTCCGCACCCGGCCGGCGGGAATCATGGTGGCCTCTGACAGCGGTCGCGCTGCTCGGCTTCGTGTTCTTCGTCGCGTGCTACTACCCCGGCGCGATGTCGCTCGACAGCGCGGTGATCTGGTCGCAGGCGCGCGCCGCGCCGAGCACGAACATCTACGGTACCGGCCTGCGCTGGATGTGGTGGCTGGCCGACAAGTTCTGGAGCGGGCCGGGGGTTTTGTTCTTGATCCAACTCGCTTTGTTCTGGTCGCGCGCGCACTTGAATGCGGTTTGGCGGGACGATTCACGTTCTTGATCGCGACCGCCTTCGCGCCGGTCGTCTTCGTGCTGATCGCGCACGTGTGGACCGACGTGATGCTTCTGGCAGCGCTCGCATTCGCCGTCGGCGCACTGTTGCGCTGGCGCGATACGCACGGCACGGGATGGCTCGCCATGTTCTGGCTTGTGCTCGTGTTCGCGGCGACTTTGCGCCACAACGGGCTACCGGCTCTGTTGCCGTTGGCAGCCTATGCCGTTTGGCTGGGCCTGCGATCGTGGGCGGTTCCGCCCATGCGCAAACGAGTCACCATGATCGTCGCAGTCGCCGCATGCGCTCTCGGCCTCCAGTCGGTCAGCGAGCTGAGCGCATGGTCCGCGCAGCGATACTTCACGCTGTGGTCGAATCCGGCGATGTGGGACCTCGCCGCGATCTCGCTGGACGCGAACGAGGTACTGTTTCCGCCAGAGACTCGCAAACCCGAACTGACCGTCGATGACCCGCGCACGGCTTATGTACCCTACGTCAGCGTACCCATCTTCACCGCAACCCAGGGCCGCGTGATCGGACCGTTTTTTCCGCCCCGTGAACGGGCGGCTTCGAAATTGCGCAAAGCATGGCTGGCCGCGATCGTCGAGCATCCGGTTTCCTACGCCGCGCATCGCTGGCGCGTTACGCGCGCACTGTTCGGCAACAAGCCGCGCGAGTGACCACACGAGTTGATCTACGTCGATGACGAATTGCAGTTCGCCGACAATCCTGCCGTAACGCCGAATCATTCGATCTTGCACGGTGCGAGCATTCGCTACGCCGAAGCGCTGCGCGACACGGCATTGCTCGCGCCGTGGCCCTACCTTGCGTTTGGCTTCGCTGCACTCGTGCTCGCCTGGTGCTGGCGCATACGCGCGAATGCGCAGGCCGCGATCGCCGTACTCGCGAGCGGTCTCGCCTACGCCGCGCCGCTGCCATTGATCGCCCCGGGGGCCGATCTGCGCTTTCTCGGCTGGACCTGCCTTGCCGCGATGATCGGCGCGGCGCTGGCACTCGCGTCCCGGCCGCATGCGCGCGCCGGGAATGTGCAGCCGAACTGATAAACTCGGGCCTTCGCCACTCAGGATCTGCCCATGCCGAATTCGAAGCAGACGTTCTTCATCGTCGTGCCCGATCTCGCGAAAGCGCGCGGGCAGGTTCCTTCGCTGTCCTACAGCGGCCACTCCGCCGAAAGCTTCGCCGCGCAACTGCAGGCCGCGCTGCGCGAGCCGACCCTGTGGGAGCGCTGGCGCTCGATGCAGCCCGATCCCGACGCCGTCGATCCGCTGCTCGGCGCGAGCGACGCGCAGGCCACGGTCGAGGCGCATCAATCCGACCTGCACTGCGATGCGAAGATCACGACTTTGTTGCCGCATGCGGTGCTCAAGCACCGGCTCGGATTGCTGATCGGGTCGAACTGGACGCTGCGCGATGTGAGCGCGGCGTAGGCAGTGCAAAAGATAAATCGAATGTCAGCTTCGCCGACATGACGAGTCCGTAGGCCAAACGGCACATGCCAGCCATACCGCACCATCGCTACGCTGCGCGTTCGAAGCGCGCGTGCGCGCGTATTTTTCCCTTCATCGCCACCTTGTCCGGAGACATTCCACCATGCTTCGACTCCGACCGATCGTTCTCGCCATGAGCATCACTCTCGCCGCCTGCGCGCAAACGCCGCACAAGACCACCGAACCGGCCAAAGCCGCCGAAGCCGCGAAAGCGGTCAACCCGTTCTTCGCCGCCAGCGCGCTGCAATACCAGGCGCCGCCGTTCGACAAGATCCACGATGCCGACTACGCGCCCGCCTTCGACGAGGGCATGAAGCAGCAGCTCGCCGAAGTCGACAGCATCGCGAACCAGGCCGACGCACCGACCTTCGACAACACGATCGTCGCGCTCGAGCGCACCGGCGCGGTGTTGACGCGTGTGTCGAAGGTGTTCTTCGCGCTGGCACAGGCGAATACGGACGACGAGATCCAGAAGATCCAGGAGGATTACGCGCCGAAGCTCGCCGCGCACCAGGATGCGATCTTCCTCAACGCCAAGCTCTACGCGCGCGTGAAGAAGCTTTACGCCGAGCGCGCCTCGCTCGGTCTCGACGCCGAATCCGCACGCCTGCTCGACCGCTACCATCTCGCCTTCGTGCGCGCGGGCGCGGAGCTGACGGCGACCGACCAGGCCAAGCTCAAGGACCTCAACAAGGAAGAATCCTCGCTGCAGACCGCGTTCCAGCAGAAGCTGCTCGCCGCGACCAAGGACGGTGCGCTCGTGATCGACGACAAGTCGCAGCTCGCCGGCTTCAGCGACGGCGACCTCGCCGCGGCGCTCGAAGCGGGCAAGGCACGCAAGCTTGACGGCAAGTACGTGATCGCGCTGCAGAACACCACGCAGCAGCCCGCGCATGAATCGCTGACCGACCGCAAGACGCGCGAGCGGTTGTTCAAGGCCTCGATCGACCGTGCCGAACAGGGCGACGCGAACGACACGCGCGCGACGATCGAGCGTCTCGCCGAACTGCGCGTGCAGAAGGCCAACCTGCTCGGCTTCAAGACCTATGCCGACTACAGCCTCGCCGACCAGATGGCGAAGACGCCGCAGAACGCGATCAAGCTGATGACCGGCATCGTGCCCGCCGCGGTGGCCAAGGCCAAGGACGAGGCGCGCGGCATGCAGGCGCTCGTCGACAAGCAGAAGGGCGGTTTCAAACTCGCGCCGTGGGACTGGCAGTTCTATTCCGAGCAGGTGCGCAAGGAGAAGTACGAGCTCGACCAGAACGAGATCAAACAGTATTTCGAGCTCGACAACGTGCTGAAGAACGGCGTGTTCTTCGCCGCGAACCAGCTCTATGGCCTCACGTTCAAGGAACGCCACGACCTGCCGGTCTACCAGTCCGACGTGCGCGTGTTCGAAGTGTTCGACAAGGACGGCTCCTCGATGGCGCTGTTCTATGCCGACTACTTCAAGCGCGACAACAAGTCCGGCGGCGCGTGGATGGACAGCTTCGTCGACCAGAACACGCTGCTCGGCACGCATCCGGTCGTGTTCAACGTCTGCAACTTCACCAAACCGGCGCCGGGCCAGCCCGCGTTGATCAGCCACGATGACGTGATCACGATGTTCCACGAGTTCGGCCATGCGCTGCACGGCCTGTTCTCGAACGTGAAGTACCCCTACCTCGCCGGCACCAACGTGCCGCGCGACTTCGTCGAGTTCCCTTCGCAGTTCAATGAACACTGGGCCGACGAGCCCTCGGTATTCGCCAACTACGCCAAGCACTACCAGACCGGCGCGCCGATGCCGGCGACGCTCGTGGAGAAGATCAAGAAAGCCGGCACCTACGGCCAGGGCTTCGCGACGACCGAATATCTCGGCGCGGCGCTGCTCGACCAGGCCTGGCATAGCCTGCCCGCGGACAAGGCCAAGCAGGACGTCGACCCGTTCGAAGCGCAGGCGCTCAAGCGCTACCACGTCGACTACGCGCTGGTGCCGCCGCGCTACCGCACGAGCTATTTTGCCCATATCTGGGGCGGCGGCTACTCGGCCGGTTACTATGCCTACCTGTGGACCGCGGTGCTGCGCGACGACGCGTTCTACTGGTTCAAGGAGCACGGCGGCATGACCCGCGCGAACGGTCAGCGTTTCCGCGACATGGTCCTCTCGCGCGGCGGCACCGAGCCGGCCGACGAACTCTACCGCGCGTTCCGCGGCCGCGACCCGAGCGTCGAGCCTCTGCTCGAAGTGCGCGGGCTGAAAGCTGCGAAGACGGCCAGGTCAAAGTAGACTTCGATCGACAAGTCCACTCCATCGCGCCGCTTTGCGGCACGATGGTTTGCAGGAGGCAGTCCATGTTGCGTATCCGACCGATTCTCGTCGTCACGGCCGTCGTGCTGGCGTCGTCCTGCTCGACGACGCCGACCGAACCCGTGGGCGCGGAGAAGGAAACCGCCGCCAAGAGCGAGATCACCGACCCGCTACCGGGCAATCCGTTCGCCGAGCCGAGCACGCTGCCGTTCGAGGCCCCGCCGTTCGATCGGATCCGCGACGGCGATTTCCAACCGGCGCTCGAGGAAGGCATGCGCCGCCAACTCGCCGAAGTCGAGCGCATCGCCAACGACAAGGCGCCGGCGACGTTCGAGAACACGCTGGTCGCGCTGGAGAAGAGCGGCGCGCTGCTGACGCGGGTAAACCGCGTGTTCTCCGCGCTGACCCAGGCGAACACGGACGACATCCTGCAGCGCGTGCAGAAGGAGGAAGCGCCGAAGCTCGCCGCGCACCAAGATGCGATCTACCTCAACCCGAAGCTGTTCGCACGGGTGAAATCGGTCTACGACAAGCGCGACAGCCTCGGCCTCGATGCCGAGTCGCTGCGCTTGACCGAGCGTTACTACCGCTTGTTCGTGCGCGCCGGCGCGGAACTCCCGGCCGGCGACCAGGAAGTGCTGCGCGGCCACAACAAGGAACTGTCCTCGCTCGCCGCGCAATTCCGCAGCAAGCTGCTCGCGGCGACCAAGGCGGGCGCGCTCGTCGCGGACGACAAAGGCGATCTGGCCGGCCTGAGCGACGCCGATCTCGCCGCCGCGCTCGAAGCCGGGCGCGCGCGCATGACGCCGGACAAGTACGTCATCCCGCTGCAGAACACCACGCAGCAGCCCGCGCTCGCCTCGCTGCAGAGACGCGACACGCGCGAAAAACTCTTCACCGCCTCGATCGCACGCGCCGAACTGCGCGACGACAACGACACGCGCGCGACGATCACGCGCATCGCCGAATTGCGCGCCGAGAAGGCCCGGCTGCTCGGCTACGACACCTGGGCCGCCTACGTGCTCGACGACCAGATGGCGAAGACGCCCGACCGCGCGATCGAGCTGATGACCGACATGGCGCTGGCCGCCATCGCCAAGGCGAAGGGCGAGGCGCGCGAGATGGAAAGGCTCGCGAAGAAGGACGGCATCCAATTCAGGCCCTGGGACCTGCAGTACTACTCGCCGAGCGCTCGATCCGAAGGCGGCGCGCTGCGCCCGTGGGACTGGCAGTACTACGCTGAGCAGGTGCGCAAGAGCCGTTTCCAGATCGATTCGGAGGAGGTCAAGCAATACTTCGAACTCGACAACGTGCTGCAGAACGGCGTGTTCTTCGCCGCGAACCAGCTCTACGGCCTCACGTTCAAGGAACGCCACGACATCCCGGTCTACCAGCGCGACGTGCGCGTGTTCGAGGTGTTCGACCATGACGGCTCCTCGCTCGCGCTGTTCTACGCCGACTACTTCAAGCGCGACAACAAGGCCGGCGGCGCGTGGTCCACCTCGTTCGTCGGCCAATCGGGATTGCTCGGGCAGAAGCCCGTCGTCACCAACACCTGCAACTTCACCAAGCCGGCGCCGGGCCAGCACGCGCTGATCAGCCACGACGACGTGATCACGATGTTTCACGAGTTCGGCCATGCACTGCACGCGATGTTCTCGAACGTGAAGTACCCGCTGCTCGGCGGCACCAGCGTGCCGCGCGACTTCGTCGAATTCCCTTCGCAGTTCAACGAACACTGGGCCGACGAGCCGAGCGTGTTCGCCAACTACGCCAAACACTACAAAACCGGCGAGCCGATGCCGGCCGTGCTCGTCGACAAGATCAGGGAGGTTGGCACCTACGGCCAGGGTTTCGCCACGACCGAGCAGCTTGAAGCTTCCCTGCTCGACATGGCTTGGCACACGCTGCCGCGCTCGATGACCATCGTCGACAACGTCGACGCGTTCGAACGCAGCGCGCTGCGCCGCTACGACGTCGACTACGCGCTCGTGCCGCCGCGCTACCGCACCAGCTACTTCGCCCACATCTGGAGCAACGGATACGCCGCGGGTTACTACGCCTACCTGTGGACCGCCGTGCTGCGCGACGACGCGTTCTACTGGTTCAAGGAGCACGGCGGCATGAACCGCGAGAACGGCCAGCGCTTCCGCGACATGGTGCTCTCGCGCGGCGGCACCGAGGAAACCGACGCGCTCTACCGCGCCTGGCGCGGCCGCGATCCGAGCGTCGAGCCGCTGCTCGAAGTGCGCGGACTGAAAGAAGCGTCGGCGAAGCGCAAGCCGTGAACATAGCCCGCGGAACCCGAGGTTCATGCTGACCACATCTCCCACGGAATTCCTCGCGGCTTTCGCGCAACTGCTGCCGCACCCGACCGCGCGCGCGACAGCGAAGGCGGCCTTTCTCGTCGCGCCCGCCGCCGCCGAGCTTGCCGCGGAATCCGCGCGCGACAATCGCTACATGCGCATGGAACAGGGCTTCGACGGCGTGCGCGCCCTCGCCCAGCACGCAGTGCTCGCACAAGCGCTTCGCGCGGACGTCCCCGTGATCACGTTTCCCGGCGATCCGACCACGCCCGACGCCATGTTCCCGAACAACGTGTTCGCGACCGCACCGGGCCGGTCGATTATCGGCCGCATGCGCCATCCGGTGCGCCAGCGCGAAGCGGCGCGCTCCGACATTCGCGGATTCTTCCGCGACACGCTCGGCTATGCGGAAACCGACCTTTCCCTGCGCGAGGACTGCGTCGCCGAACTGACCGGATCGCTCGTCATCGACCATGCGCGCCGCATCGGCTACTGCGGCTTGAGCGAGCGTTGCGACCTGGCCGGCGCGCGCGCGATGCACGCGGCCTTCGGCCTGCGCCTGACCTTCGCCTTCGATCTCGCCGAAGGCGAATACCACACCAATGTCGTGCTGGCCGCGCTGGCCGGCCGCGCGGTGATCCTCGCGCCGGACGGCTTCGCCGATGCGGCGGTGCCGGATGCGATCGCCCAGGCCTACGCGGGACGCGCCATCGTGCTCACGCCCGGACAAAAATGCGATTACGCCGGCAACGCCATCACGCTGTCGCCCGGGCGCGCGTGGATGAGTGCGCGCGCGGCATCGTCATTGACGCCGGAACAACGCAAGGCGCTCGCCGAATGGGGATTCGCGATCGGCGTCGTGCCGCTCGACGAAATCGAAAAAGCCGGCGGCAGCCTGCGTTGCTGCGTCGGCGAAATTTTCTGAACGGACCAATCGTTCGCTCAATAGGCGAATTCGCGGAACACCGGATCCACGCTGCCCTGCCACGGCCCATGGAACAGTTCGAGCTTGCGCTCGGCCGGAGTCTGGTTCGCCTCGACATATTCGATCAGCGGCTCGATGAAGACGGCTTCGCTCGCGCCGGTCGCATTGAGATGGGCGCGGCGGGCGAGGCCGTTGCCGGAAATCTTCAGCGTCTCGCGCGCAAGATCGCGCACGCTGCCGTTGCGGAACGGCAGTTTCAGCGCGTGCTTCGGCACGCCGTCGCGCAGCGCGTGGCGTTCGGCCATGCTGAAATCCTTGACCAGATCCCACGCGGCGTCGAGCGCGGTCTGGTCGTAGAGCAGGCCGACCCAGAATGCGGGCAGTGCGCACAAGCGGCTCCAGCGACCGCCGTCGGCGCCGCGCATCTCCAGATACTTCTTCAGCCGCACCTCGGGGAAGGCCGTGGTCATGTGATCGGCCCAGTCCTTCATCGTCGGCTTGGCGCCGGGCAATTCGGCCAGGTCACCGGCCAGGAATTTCTTGAACGACTTGCCGGCGAGGTCGACGTACTTGCCGTCGCGGTAGCTGAAATACATCGGCACGTCGAGCAGGTAATCGACGTAGCGCTCGTAGCCGAAGCCGTCCTCGAAGACGAAGTCGAGCATGCCGGTGCGGTCCGCGTCGGTGTCGGTCCAGATGTGCGAGCGGTAGCTCAAGTATCCGTTCGGCTGGCCCTCGGTGAACGGCGAGTCGGCGAACAGCGCGGTCGCGACCGGCTGCAGCGCGAGCGAGACGCGGAACTTCTTCACCATGTCCGCTTCGTTCGCGAAGTCGAGGTTGACCTGCACCGTGCAGGTGCGCGTCATCATGTCGAGGCCGAGCTTGCCGACCTTGGGCATGTAATCGCGCATGATGCGGTAGCGGCCTTTCGGCATCCACGGCATGTCCTCGCGCCGCCATTTCGGCTGGAAACCCATGCCGAGGAAACCGAGCTGCAATTCGTCGGCGACGGCCTTGACCTCGCGCAGATGGCCGGTGACTTCCTCGCAGGTCTCGTGGATCGTGCGCAACTGGCCGCCCGAGAGTTCGAGCTGGCCGGCGGGTTCGAGCGTGATCGAGCCGTCGCCGCGCGCGAGCGCGATCACGTTGGTCGCGCCGTCCACAGTCTCGCTGATCGGGGTCCAGCCGAAGCGCGTCAGTCCGTGAAGCAGTTTGCCGATGCCGCGTTCGCCCTCGTAGGTCGGCGGGCGCAGATCGTCGAGGCGGAAGCCGAACTTCTCGTGCTCGGTGCCGATGCGCCATGCCTCCGGCGCGCGTGCGCCGGAGGCGATATAGCCCACGAGCTGCTCGCGGCGTTCGATCGGGATGTCTTCTACCGCGCTGGGTCCGGACATGAGGTTCGCGTGCGTTGGATGGACAATTCGAGAAGTGCGGCCAAGGATGGCCGCCTTTTGATTCCGCGATCAAGGATGATCGCAAAAACAAATAGGGGCGAAGCCCCGGATCAAAAGACCCCGATGGCCGCAACAAACTGACGCCGCGGCGTATCAAGATTGTGACAGTAGCGCCGCCAGTGCGCCGCGCGCCTCGTCGAGTCCGGTTTTCGCCTGCGCAGAGAACAACTGTACGCTCGCATCGAAACCGGCCGCCGCGATTTCGTTGCGCACCAGCGCGAGCGTGCGGGCCGCCTCGCCGCGGGCGAGCTTGTCGGCCTTGGTCAGCAGTACGTGGCAGGCGAGGCCGATGTCGCGGCAGTAGGCGAGCATCTGGCGGTCGAACTCCTTGAGCGGATGGCGCACATCGACGATGAGCACCACGCCGCGCAGCGATTCGCGCTCGCGCAGGTAGGTGTCGATCGCGCGCCGCCATTGCTCGCGCATCGCCTCGGGTACCTTCGCGTAGCCGTAGCCGGGCAGATCGATCAGGCGGCGGCCGCCGTCGAGGACGAAGACGTTGAGGAGTTGGGTGCGCCCCGGCGTCTTCGAGGTGCGCGCCAGGCCCGACTGGTTGCAGATCGCGTTGAGCGCGCTCGACTTGCCCGCGTTGGAGCGCCCGGCGAACGCGATCTCGGTGCCCGTATCGGCGGGCAGCCTGCGCGGTTCGGCGGCGCTCGTGAGAAAAGCGGCGCTGCGGAAGGGATTGTGTTTCATCGGGTCGGTTCCGGCGGGTTTGACCGTTGCCAAGCGCGGCTGAGATAATTTGCCGATTGTGCCGCAGCCGGCGTGCGAATGGCTGCCCGGCGGCAGACGTTGCGATTCTCTCGGAGTGAACGGTATGAGCTTTCGGTACGTGATGGGCATGGCGGTCCTCTTCGGCGCGGGCCTGGCGCAGGCCGTAGACAAACCCATCGTGGGCGACACCACCGCCGGCGCCGCCAAGGCCGCCACCTGCGGCGCCTGCCACGGCGCGGACGGCAATCCGGCCTCCTCGCAGTATCCGAAGCTGGCCGGCCAGAACGAAGCCTACACCGCGCGCCAGGTCGACCTGATGAAGAGCGGCAAGCGCCAGAACGCGGTGATGATGGGCTTCATCGCCAACCTCAGCGCGCAGGACATGCACGACATCGGCGCGTTCTACGCAAGCAAGGTCTCGCTGCCCGGCGTCGCCGACACGGCGCTCGTCGCGCGCGGCCAAGCGCTGTACCGCGGCGGCAGCGCCGACACCCATACGCCGGCCTGTATGGCCTGCCACGGCCCGGACGGCCGCGGCAATCCGGGTGCGGTCTACCCGCAGCTCGCCGGCCAATACGCCGACTACACCGCGGCCAAGCTCAAGGCGTTCCGTGACGGCCAGGGCTTCAGTTACGACGAGCACGCCAAGATCATGACCACGGTGGCCAAGCCGCTGACCGATGCCGACATCACCGCGCTCGCGAGCTACATCGAAGGCCTGCACGCCGTGACGGCGAAGGCGGCGGAAATCGCCAAGTGACTTGTCCGGCGTAAGTCGGAAGTCATCCCAACATGGAAACTTTCCGCGCCGGCAAGCGTCAGTAATCCGTCGCACCGCAGGTCCCTGTCGGCGGTGCCGTTTTCGTGTTGCTGCAAAGGAATTTTCATGTTCGCGCGTCTCTTGATCAGCACGTTCGCCGCCGCGCTCCTGGCGCCGCTCGCCGTCCAGGCCCAGGCCCTCGCGGGCCCCGCGCCCTGGAAGGAGGGCACGCACTACTTCCTCGTCGAGCCCGCGGTACCGAGCGAATCGGACGACGGCAAGGTCGAGGTCGCCGAGGTATTCTCCTACGGCTGCCCGGCCTGCAATTTCTTCTATCCGGCGATCGACAAGCTCAGGAAGGCGCTGCCCGCCAACGCGGTGATGCGCTACGTGCCGGCATCGTTCAACGCGAACGAAGACTGGCCGATGTTCCAGCGCGCCTATCTTGCCGCGCAGGCGCTCGGCATCGCCGACAAGTCGCACGATGCGATGTTCGACGCGGTGTGGAAGCCCAACGCCCCGCTCGCGACGATGAATCCCGACGGCCGCACGCTGAAGAAGCCGCTGCCCTCGCTCGAGGACGCGGCGAAATGGTATGCCGAGCATTACGGCGTCAAGGCCGAGGATTTCGTCGCCACGGCGAACTCGTTCGCGATCAACGCGAAGATGAAGCGCGCCGACGCCTTCCTCAAGGCGACGCAGACGGAATCGACGCCGACCATCGTCGTCGGCGGCAAATATCGTTTCAACCCGAACTCGGCGGGCGGCGAGGACAAGGTCGTGCCGCTCACGCTCTATCTGATCCAGCTCGCCGCGGGCGGCAAATAATCCTGCGCCGCATTCCCGTACGCCCCGCCCGGAGCCGCCATGTTCAAGCGCCTCGCCACCCTGTTCCTTGCCGCATTTGCGGTTTCCGCCTGCACCGGCGACAAGGCGGCGACCGCCGCCGCCCCCGCGAACTCCGCAACGGCTGCCGCGACATCCGCGCCTGCCGCCGCGCCCGCGCGCGACTGGCAGCTCGGCGCCGACTATTTCCTCATCGACCCGCGCGTGCCGACCACGACCGGCGACAAGGTCGAAGTCGCCGAGGTGTTCTCCTACGCCTGCCCGCACTGCGCGCACTTCCAGCCGGTGATGGAACGACTGAAGGCGCAACTGCCGGCGAACGCGCAGATCGTGCTCGTGCCGGCCGTGTTCAATCCGCAGTGGGAGCCGTTCGCCCGCGCGTTCTACACCGCTCGCTCGCTCGGCCTGCTCGACAAGACCCACGCCGCGCTGTTCGAGGCGCTGCACACGCAGCACCAGCCGCTGTATTCGATCGAATCGCTGGCCGGCTTCTACGCGAACTACGGCGCCGATCCGAAATCGTTCCTCGCCACCGCCAACTCCTTCGTCACCGACAGCAAGATCGCGAACGGCAACGATCTCGTCAAGAACTACGGCGTTACCTCGACGCCGACGCTCGTGGTCAACGGCAAATACCGCGTCGAGATGAGCGCCGAAAGGCACATCGGCCCGAACGAGGCGCTCGACATCGCGCTGATGCTGGTCAAGCAGGAAAGTGCGAAGTAGGGATTCGATCCAAGAACCCGCTTTTCGCGGGTCGAAGGCCAGGAGCCTGCTTGCGGTCCTCATGCCTGCGCCGTAGGCTCGCAACGTGTCCGCCATCGCCGACCACCTCGCCGAGAAATCCGTTGCCGGCTCGCGCCTGCGCCTGCTGAGTTGCAATATTCTGGCCGGCGGCAGCGTGCGCAAGTACCGCCACTACGTCACCGAAGGCTGGAAGCAGGTGCTGCCGGTGCGCAGCAAACGCGCGAACCTCGACAGCCTGGCCGCGTTGCTGGCGGACTTCGACGTCGTCGGCCTGCAGGAAGCGGACGCCGGTTCGCTGCGTTCGGGCTTTCTCAACCAGACCGAATATCTCGCCGAAGGCGCGGGTTTCCCATACTGGAGCCATCAGCCGAACCGCAAGATCGCGCAGTTCGCCGCGTCGAGCAACGGCCTGCTCGCGCGGCTCAGGCCGGCCGAGGTGCGCGACTACGCGCTGCCGAGCCGCATCCCCGGCCGCGGCGCGATGTGGGTGCGTTTCGACCTCGGCGGCGAGGAATTGATCATCGTCGTCGTCCACCTCTCGCTCGGCGCGCAGGCGCGCGCGCGCCAGCTCGATTTCATTGCCGACCTGATCTGGTCCAGCCCGCACGTGGTGCTGATGGGCGATTTCAACTGCGCGCTCGACAGCGCCGGGATGTCGCGGCTGCTGCGCCGCACCGGCCTCGTTCCGGCGCACGACGCGCCGCCGCCGACGTTCCCGAGCTGGCGCCCGCGCCGCGCGATCGACCACATCCTCGTTTCGGAAAGAATGGAAATAGAGAATTTGTATACCCTGCCGCACATCGTTTCCGACCACCTGCCGCTGGCTGCGGAAATCCTGCTGCCGGCGCCGCTGCGCCTGTCCCGCGCGCAATCGGGTGCGCGATGAAGACGTTCGTCCGCCCGTTGCTCGCGGCCGTTCTTTCCATCGCCGCCGTTGCACATGCCGACGGCACGGGACTGACGCGCCAGCGCGAGCAATTTCCCGTCGTGTGGGAACTGGCCAAGCGCGATCCGACCGAAAGCTGGATCAAGCTCGCCGCCGGCCTCGAAACCTATCCGCTGTATCCCTACCTCGGCCTCGCTTCGCTGCAGCGGCGCATCAAGGACGCGAAACCCGAAGAGGCCGAGGCGTTTCTCGAGGCATGGCCGGATTCGCTGCCGGCGACGCTGCTGCGCGAGGCGTTCCTGCCGGAACTCGCGAAGCGGCAGGACTGGAAGAGCTATCTTGCGATCTACGACGATGGCACGAAGAACCGCGAGCTGCGCTGCAACGCATTGCAGGGGAAGCTCGCGCTCGGCCAGAAGATCGATTTCGCCCGGGATTTCGAGTCGATCTGGCTCAGCGCGGGCGATATGCCCGATGCATGCGACGCTGCGGCGAGCTGGGCGCGCAGCGAAGGCAAACTGACGCCGGCGCTGATCTGGCAGCGCATCGACCTCGCCTCGACCAAAGCCGCGCACGCCGGCGTCGTCGCCGCGCTCGCGACCCAGCTCGCCGGCGCGGACAAGACCGCCGCCGAACACATCGCGCTCGCCCTGCGCGATCCGGCCGCCGCGCTCAAGCAGGCGATCGGCTGGCCCGACACGCCGCGATCGCGCGACGCGGCCGTCATCGCCGTTGAACGCTTGGCCAAGCGCGACGCCGATGCGGCTGCGGCGAACTGGGATGCGCTGCGCGCGCAATTCCATTTCGACAAGGACCAGCAGGGCCGCGCGCTGCGCGCGATCGCGCTGTACCGTGCGTCGAGCTATTCGTCCGACGCGCTCGCTCGCCTGACCGCGCTGCCCGCCGAGTTCGCCGACGACGCCACGCGCGAATGGCGCGTGCGCTCGGCGCTGGCCGCGGGCGACTTCAAGGCCACGCTGGCCGCGCTCGACGCCATGCCGTCGCCGCAGCGCGACGACGCGCGCTGGCGCTACCTGCGCGCTCGCGTGCTCGCCAAGCTCGGGCGCAAGGACGAAGCGGCTGCGCTGTTCCGCACGCTCTCCGGTGAGGCGAATTTCTTCGGCTTTCTCGCCGCCGACCAGATCGACGCCGGCTATACGATCTGCAGCACCGAACTGCCCTCCGATGCCACCGCGCAAGCCGCCGCGCTGCGCGACAAAAACCTCGCCCGCGCATTCGAGTTCTTCGCGATCGATCGTCTCGCCGAAGCGCGCCGCGAATGGGATTTCGCCCAGGGTGGCCTTGATGCGAACCAGCGCCGTGCGGCGATCGCGCTCGCCGCGAAGCAGGGCTGGATCGACCGCCCCGTTTACGCCTTCAACCAGGGCGAGGACATGCGTTTGTATACTTTGCGCTTCCCGCTGGCGCGCAAGGACGAACTGCTGCGCGACGCGAAAGACGGTGGCGTCGAACCCGCCTGGGCCTACGCGATCATCCGCGCCGAGAGCGCGTGGACCACCGACGCGAAATCCGGCGCCAACGCCTATGGCCTGATGCAACTGCTGCCCGGCACCGCGGCGCGCGTCGCCAAGGCCAACGGCATCGATTACGGCGGCGCCAGCGACCTGTTCGATGCGGACACGAACACCAAACTCGGCACGCTCTATCTCGGCGAAGTCGCTGCGCGCTTCGACGGCAGCCCGTGGCTCGGCAGCGCCGCCTACAACGCCGGGCCCGCGGCGGTCGACAAATGGGTGGCCGCGCGCGATACGCTCGATCCGGATTTCTTCATCGAAACGATCCCGTACAAGGAAACGCGCGAATACGTCTCGCGCGTGCTCGCCTTCAGCGTGATCTACGACTGGCGCCTCAACGGCTCGACGCTGCCGATCTCCTCGCGCCTGCCGCGCATCGGGCAGGCCTACGAGCCGCCGGGCGACAAGGCCGCGCGCAAGGCGGTGACGTGTCCGGTCTTGCCCGCAAAGATCGCGACGAATTGATCTTCTTCCCTTCTCCCACCGGGAGAAGGTGGCGCGGAGCGCCGGATGAGGGAAGAGCCTCGTGACTTCTACGCTACTTTTGCAAGTCGAAGCGCTTTTCCCTCATCCGCCCTTCGGGCACCTTCTCCCGGTGGGAGAAGGCAAGCAAGGCATAATGCGCGCATGAAGACCTATCTCGTCGGCGGGGCCGTGCGCGATCGCCTGCTCGGCATCGCGGTGAAGGACCGCGACTACGTCGTCGTCGGCGCCACGCCGGAGGAAATGCTGCACGCCGGCTACAAGCCGGTCGGCAAGGATTTCCCCGTGTTCCTGCATCCGCAGACGCACGAGGAATACGCGCTCGCGCGCACCGAGCGCAAGACCGGACGCGGCTATCACGCTTTTGCGTTTCACACCGATCCCGGCGTGACGCTCGAAGACGACTTGCGCCGGCGCGATCTGACTATTAACGCGATCGCCGAGGACGAGCACGGCACGTTGATCGATCCGTTCGGCGGCGTGCGCGACCTCGAAGCGAAGGTCCTGCGTCACGTCTCGCCCGCGTTCGCCGAGGATCCGGTGCGCGTGCTGCGCGTGGCGCGCTTTGCCGCGCGCTATGCCGATCGCGGCTTCCGCATCGCCGAAGAAACGCTCGCGCTGATGCGCGGCATGGTCGCCGACGGCGAGGTCGATCATCTCGTGCCAGAGCGCGTCTGGGCCGAGACGCAAAAGGCGCTGGCCGAGAAGACGCCGAGCGCGTTCGTGCGCGCGCTGCGCGAATGCGGCGCGCTGCGCGTGCTGTTTGCCGAGATCGACGCGCTCTACGGCGTGCCGCAGCGCGCCGAGTTTCATCCCGAAATCGACAGCGGCGTCCATACCGAAATGGTCGTCGACATGGCCGCACGTATCGCGCCGGGCGACACGCTGGTCGGCTATTGCGCGCTCGTGCACGATCTCGGCAAGGCGCTGACGCCGAAGGACGTGCTGCCGCGGCACGTCGGCCACGAGCATCGCGGCCTCGCGCCGGTCGAAACCGTCAGCACGCGCTACAAGGTCCCCGCCGAGTACGCCGCACTCGCGCTACTCGTCTGCAAGCTGCACCTGCTCGCGCACACCGCGCTCGAACTGAGACCCGCGACCGTACTCGGCCTGTTCGAACAGCTCGACGCGTTCCGCCGGCCCGAGCGCGTCGAATCATTTCTGACCGTCTGCGAAGCCGACAAGCGCGGGCGCCTCGGGCAAAGTGAATCCGCTTATCCGCAGGCCGACCACCTGCGCCGCGCGTTTGCTGCGGCGAGCGCAATCGGCGCGAAGGAATTCGTCGAGCGCGGCCTGCACGGCCCGGCGATCGGCGAGGCGATGCGCAAGGCGCGCATCGAAGCGGTCAGCGCGATCCCGCGATGACGCGATGCCGATCCGCCGACGCGGCGAGCGGATCTGCCTACGGCGTCGCGTAGAGCGCGCGGCCGATCCGATATAATCGCCGCGACCTTTCCCAAGCACAAACCGGACGGACGCATGACTTTCGAAGAAATGCAGAAGGACTTCATCGTGCGCCGCAAAGGGTCACTGGCCCTTCCGCTCACGGGCATGATCGTCTACACGGCGGCGGCCGTCGCCAGCCTGTTCGTCGACGCCCGCCTGCACAACCTCGTCCTCACGATCTGCTTCTGGGCCATCCTGCCCGTCGGACTTCTGCTCGGCCGCCTTCGCGGCGAGGAGATGCGCTCGCGCGCGGACAACCCGCTGTTCGACCTCTCCGCCAAGGCGCGCGTGATGGCGCTGGCGACCTGGGCCATCCACATTCCGGTCTGGCTCTACGCGCCCACGCTTTTTCCGCTCACGGTCGGGATCGCCTTCGCCCTGCACTGGATTGTGTTTTCCTGGACGCTCGGGCATCCGGTCGGCTTCGTCCATCTCGGCCTGCGCATCGTATTCGTCCTTTCCGTCTGGCATCTGTTCCCGGCGAACAGGATGGGCGCGGTGAGCGCCGGCGTCGCCCTGGCATATGCGATCTCCCTCGCGCAGCTTTCCATGATCGACTGGCGGGCACGCTTCGGTTTGAAGCAGGATCCGCGCTGGGCGTAGCGACATCGGCCCGGCGCAAGGCGTCTTTGCGGGACCGGCAAATGCGGAAAAGGGGGTCAGCCGGCGGCGCCGTCTTTGCGCGCCAGCTTCATGACGCGAAACCGTTCGCCCATCTCACTTGGCAAGGTCAGCCGCTTGATCTGCTGCGCGAGCGCATAGCGCGCGGCTTCGCCGCCGGCCTGCGAGTGGGCCCGCGCGAACACTTCGTCGAGTCCGTTCTCGATCAGGAATTGCGCCTGCGTCGCATGCGCGGCGACGGTCAATCCCGCTGCCTCGCCTGCGCACGCGAGCGCGTCGAAATCGACCCAGGCCGTGATGTCCTGCAAGCCGGGCAGGATCAGCGGATCGTCGTGCGCGCGATGGCGCCAATGGCAGCGCAGCGTGCCGGCAGAGCGCGCTGGAGCGTAGTACTCGCCGTGCGCGTAGCCGTAGTCGATGAACCAGGCGCTGCCGCGCTCGAGCGTGCGCGTCACTTCGGCCAGCCACGGCGAGAGCAGGGTGCAGACTTCGGAACAGTAGGCAGAGCGCCCCCTCACCCAACCCTCTCCCCCAACGATGAAGCTGTTGGGGGAGAGGGCTTTGATTTGTTCGACGGCCGTGCTCAGTTGCGCATCCGCAGGGCGCTCGATCCAGAGAAATCCGCCTCGCTCATCGACTCCGACGCAACGCGCAAACAATCCTTCCTCGCGCAGCGCGAATGCGCGCACCGGCAGCGCGTCGATCACTTCGTTGGCGACGAGTACGCCCTGCCACGACGCCGCCGGCGGCGCGTCGAGCCAGTCGATCCGATCGAACAGATGCGTGCATCGCGCTTGCAGGGTCTCGCGCTGGCGCGCGCGCAGATCGGCGCTGCGTTCGAGCAGGCGGTAGCGCGCCGGCAATGCGTCGAGACGTTCGAGTTCGAGCAACAGCTCTGCGGCGAGCGAGCCGCTGCCGGGGCCGAGTTCGACGACCTCGCGTCCACGATCGGCGGCGCCGCCTTCGAGTTCGGGCGCGAGCGCGCGCGCGAGGCAGCGCGCGAAGACGAAGCCGAGTTCCGGCGCGGTGACGAAATCGCCGGCAGCGCCGAACTTGGTCGCGCCGGCGCTGTAGTAGCCGAGTCCCGGCGCATACAGCGCGAGTTCCATGTGGCGCGCGAAATCGAGCGCGCCGCCGGCCTGCGCGATTTCCGCGCGGATCAGCGCCGCAAGGCGCTCGCTGTGCGCGCGCTCGTCGGCGGAAGGTTCGGGCAATTCGACGCGCATGCTGGGGTATGGAAGAATCGAAGTTGGAAAGTCGAGACGGCGCGTTGCTTTCCTTCTCCCACCGGGTCGAAGCCCGCGACAGCGGGCTGAGGGTGAGGCAGGATGCCGAACGGGGTGGGTGCCGCAGGGCGATGGGAAAAGCCTTGCACGGATGCGGGGCCGATCCAACCTGCGACGTCTTTCCCTCATCCGGCGCTTCGCGCCACCTTCTCCCGGTGGGAGAAGGGAAAATCCAAGCATACCGACTACGCGACAGGATTTGCGCATGAGCGAAGCGAAAAACGAACGCCCCGTCGTGCTGATCACCGGCGCGGCCAAACGCATCGGCGCGGCGATCGCGCGCACGTTGCACGACGCCGGCTACGATCTCGTCCTCCATCATCGCCACTCACGCGGCGAGATGGACGCCCTCGTTGCCGATCTCGAAGCGAAACGCGCGCGCAGCACGCTCGCGGTGCAAGCCGAATTGGCCGACGTCGACGAACTGCCGCGCCTGGTCGATGCCTGCATCGCGCGTTACGGCCGCCTCGACGGCCTCGTCAACAACGCCTCGGCGTTCTATCCGACGCCGATCGGCACGGTCACGTTGCAGCAATGGAACGAGCTGTTCGCGAGCAATGCGCAGGCGCCGTTTTTCCTCGCCCAGACGGCCGCGCCGCTTTTGAAAACGGCGCACGGCAGCATCGTCAGCATCGCCGACATCTATGCGCGGCACCCGCTCGCGCGCCATCCGGTCTACTCGATGGCCAAGGCCGCGCTCGTGGCGATGACGCGCGCGCTCGCCATCGAACTCGCGCCGGAGGTGCGCGTGAACGCGATCGCGCCGGGCGCAATTCTCTGGCCCGAATCGGGCAAGGCCTACACCGACCGGGCCGAGCTGACCGCGCGCACGCCGCTGGCGCGCACGGGCACGCCCGAGGATGTCGCCGCCGCCGTGCTGTTCCTGCTGCGCGACGCGAAGTTCACTACCGGACAAGTGCTGAATGTCGACGGCGGACGCGAACTCGTCATCTGACGCCGGCGTCGAACTCCGCCGCCGGCCCGAAGCGATCGCGGTCCGGGTGGTCCAACCATAGCTGCGCCAGCGTCTTGCCGCTGCACGGTTCACGCACGGCCGGTGCGATATCGGCCAGCGGCTTGAGCACGAAGGCGTGCTTCAGTTCCGGCCGCGGCAGTTCGAGATGGCCCTCGCCCCGCATCACGAGATCGTCGTAGAGCACGATATCGATGTCGAGCGTGCGGCTGGAAAAGCGCGGCACGTCGCGACGCCGGCCGTGGCGGTCTTCGAGCGCATGCAGCCAGTCGTCGAGCGCGGCGGGTTCGAGGTCGGTGTCGATCGCAACCGCGAGGTTGAGGAAATCCGGCCCGTCGAAACCGACCGCCTTGCAGCGGTAGACCGGCGAGACGACGATGATACCGAAGCGCGCGCGCAACTCGGCAAGCGCGGCGCGCAGATGCTTTTCCGGTTCGAGGTTCGAGCCCAGGCTCAGGTAGGCGCGGCTCATGCGACCGGCGGGGTTCCGCGCTCGATGACGACGCCGACCGATTTCGATCCGCGCACCGCGCCGGGCTTGGCCAACTTCAGGCGCAGCCATGGCACATGGAATTCGCCGAGAACGATTTCCGCGCAGCGCTCGGCCAGCGTCTCCACGAGTTCGAAGTGGGAGGCTTCGACGAACGCAATCAGTCGCTTCGACACGGCCTTGTAGTCGAGCGTGTCCTCGATGCGGTCGGTCGACGCGGGCTTGCGGTTGTCGAAGGCCATTTCGAGGTCGAGCGCGACGACCTGGCGGATGCGGCGCTCCCAATCATAGATGCCGATGACGGTTTCGATGCGCAGGTCTTCGATGAAAACGATATCCATGACAGGGCCGGGAATCGGGAATTGGGAATTGGGAATTGGGAATTGGGAATTGGGAAAGCTTACACGTTCGTCATTCCCGCGTGCTTCCAGCGGGAATCCAACGACTTTGCTCTTGGTTCTAGCGCTCTCGAAGAGCCAAGGCGCTGGATTCCCGCTTTCGCGGGAATGAAGAGCGAAAGCGCTATCCGATTGCGGCGAGGCTTTCCAGAATCCCACCGCGGCAAAACGCGAATCGCCGCATCGTCGTGCAATCCCGCCTGCAAGCGCAGCGCGCCGGCGAGCGCGATCATCGCGCCGTTGTCGGTGCAGAACTCCGGACGCGGAAAGTAGACGCGAAAGCCCTCGCGCCCGGCCGCCTGGGCCAGTTGCGCGCGCAGGCACCTGTTCGCGCCGACGCCGCCGGCAATGACGAGCTTGCGCGCGCCGGTCTGCGCCAGCGCACGGCGGCATTTGATCGCGAGCGTGTCGACGATCGCCTCCTCGAAGCCGCGCGCGATGTCGGCCTTCACGTTCGGCGCGTCGGCATTGGCCTGATAGGCCAGCAATACCTGCGTCTTCAGGCCGGAAAAACTGAAATCGAGGCCGGGGCGGTCGGTCATCGGCCGCGAGAACTTGAATCGCCCCGGTTCCCCCGACTCGGCCAACTTCGCCAGGGCCGGGCCGCCGGGATACGGCAAGCCCATGAGTTTGGCGGTCTTGTCGAACGCTTCGCCGGCCGCGTCGTCGAGCGTGTCGCCGAGCAGGCGGTAGCGGCCGACGCCGGCCACCTCGATCAGCATCGAATGGCCGCCGGACACGAGCAGGGCCACGTACGGCGGTTCGGGCGGATCGGCTTCGAGCATCGGCGCGAGCAGGTGGCCTTCCATGTGATGCACGCCGATCGCGGGTACGTCCAGCGCCCAGGCGAGCGACCGCGCGCAGGCGGCGCCGACGAGCAAGGCGCCGACCAGGCCGGGGCCGCAGGTGTAGGCCACGCCGGCGAGGTCGCGCGTGGCCATGCCGGCTTCGCGCAGGGTTTCTCGGATCAGCGGCAGCAGCTTGCGCACGTGGTCGCGGCTGGCCAGTTCCGGCACGACGCCGCCGTAATCGGCGTGCATTTTGATCTGGCTGTAGAGCGTATGCGCGAGAAGGCCCCGGCCCACGTCGTAGACGGCCACGCCGGTTTCGTCGCACGAGGTCTCCACGCCGAGCACGGGTCCCGTGCCTGCGGTTTCGGAGCCCGGGGCAATTGCAATCGACTGGGTCATCGCGCTAGAATACACGGCTCACCGGCCCGAAAGCCGAGCAACGTTCTGTTCTGGAGTCTGCATGCCTTCCGTCAAAGTCCGCGAAAACGAGCCTTTCGAGTTCGCCCTGCGCCGCTTCAAGCGCACCTGCGAAAAGGCCGGCGTCCTCGCCGAGACCCGCAAGCGCGAGTTCTACGAAAAGCCGACCCAGGAGCGCAAGCGCAAGGCCGCCGCGGCCGTCAAGCGTCACCTGCGCCGCGTCTCGCGCGACGTGACCAAGCGTCAGCGTTTGTACTGATCGCACATCCTTTTGCTGGAGCCCGGCCATCCCCGCCGGACTTTTCAAACAAGCAACGGCCGGTCGCGCGAGCGCACCGGCCGTTTTTGCTTCCCTTCTCCCGTCGGGAGAAGGTGCCCCGAAGGGGCGGATGAGGGAAAAGCTTCGCAGGTCGCATGACGTCGACCTGCTTTGTGCAAGGCTCTTCCCTCATCCGGCGCTCCGCGCCACCTTCTCCCGGTGGGAGAAGGGAAGAATTCCACCGGAGCCCGCCATGAGCCTCAAAGCGCAACTCACCGAAGACATGAAAACCGCGATGAAGTCCGGCGACAAGGATCGCCTCGGCGTAATCCGCCTCATCAACGCCGCGATCAAGCAGCGCGAGGTCGACGAGCGCATCGTCCTCGACGACGTGGCCGTGCTGGCCGTGCTCGAAAAGATGCTCAAGCAGCGCCGCGACTCGATCTCGCAGTTCGAGGCCGCGAACCGCAACGACCTGGCTAACAAGGAAAAGGCCGAAGTCGTGGTGATCCAGCACTACCTGCCGGCGCAACTAACGGCCGAGGAAGTCGGCGCGGCCATCGCCGCCGCGATCGCCGAATCGGGTGCGACGTCGGCCAAGGACATGGGCAAGGTGATGGGCCTGGTCAAGCCGAAAGTGGCTGGCCGCACCGACATGGGCAAGCTGTCGGAACTCGTCAAGGCCAAGCTCGCGGCGCTGGGCTGATCTTTTCCGAAAGCGTCGGCGCGGGGATTGCCCCGGGTGGCGCGCCAGTGCGCCGCCCAAGCTCAAGCGCTCGTGGACCACAGGCTGCCTCGATTCGTCCGATACACTAGCCGGACCATGCCCGGCCGCATCCCCGAAAAATTCATCGACGAGCTGCTCGCGCGTGTCGACATCGTCGAGGTGATCGAGCAGCGCGTGCCGCTGCGCAAGGCGGGCAAGGATTGGACGGCGCGCTGCCCGTTCCACGACGAACGCTCGCCCTCGTTCACGGTGGTGCCGAGCAAGCAGTTCTACCATTGCTTCGGCTGCGGCGCGCACGGCAGCGCGATCGGGTTTTTGATGAACTACGACCGCATGGAGTTTCCCGATGCGGTCGAGGAATTGGCCGCGCGCGCCGGCCTCAAAGTGCCTTACGAAGGCGGCGGCAAGCGGCCGGTCGAGGATTCGACCGACCTGTACGCGCTGCTCGATCAGGCGGCGAAGTTTTATCAACGCGAATTGGGCAAGAGCGTGAAGGCGCGTGCGTATTTCGATTCGCGCGGTCTCGATGCGGCGACGATCGAACGCTTCGGCCTCGGCTACGCTCCGGATCAGTGGGATGCGTTGAAGTCCGCGCTGGGCACTTCCCCGCAACGCATGTCGCTGCTCGAGAAAACCGGTCTCGTCAAAAGCGGCGAGCGCGGCAAATACGAGTATTTCCGCAATCGCGTGATGTTTCCGATCGCCGACCGCCGTGGACGCACCATCGCGTTCGGCGGAAGGATTCTGGAGAAAACCGAAGACTCTGGTCCGAAGTATTTGAATTCGCCGGAGACGGCGCTGTTCCACAAGGGCCAGCAGTTGTTCGCGCTCTGGCAGGTGCGCCAGGTGCATTCGAAGATTCCGCATTTGATCGTCGTCGAAGGCTACATGGACGTGATTTCGCTGTTCCAGCACGGCGTGACGCAGGCCGTCGCCACGCTCGGCACGGCGACGACGCGCGACCACGCCGAACTGCTATTTCGCAATTGTGCAGATGTATACTTTTGCTTCGACGGCGACCGCGCGGGCCGCGGCGCCGCTTGGAAGGCGGTCGAGTCGGTGCTGCCGCGCATGCGAGACGGAAGGCAGGCGTTCTTCCTGTTCCTGCCCGAAGGCGAGGACCCCGATTCGCTCGTGCGCAGCGAAGGACAGGGCGGCTTCGAGGAACGGCTGAAAGCGGCGACGCCTTTGAGCGAATTCTTCTTCGCGAACCTGAGCGGCGACGTGAACCTCGCCAGTCTCGACGGCAAGGCGCGCCTCGCCGAGCGCGCGCGGCCGCTGCTGACGCAGATTCCCGACGGCGCGTTCCGCGACCTGATGCTCGCCGAACTCGACAAGCGCGCGAACGTGACCCTGCGCATCGACGCACCCGCGGCCGATGCGCCGCGCAGGCCCGCGCGCCCGCAGGAACGCTCGCTCGTGCGCATCGCCGTCGCCCTGCTGCTGCAGAATCCCGGTTTCGCCGCCGACATCGAACCGCCACACACGTTCTCTGCGCTGCGCCAGCCGGGCATTCCGTTGTTGGTCGAACTGATCGCGCTGTGCCGTGAGCGGCCGGAAATTTCCACCGCAGCGATCGTCGATTTCTATGCCGAACGCGAAGAAGGCCGCGCCTTGCAGAAACTCGCGGTAATGGAATTCCCGGGCGGCGAAGACGCCTGGCGCGCGGAGTTTTTCGATGCGCTGCGCCAGTTGGACCGGCAGACCCAAATCCAGCGCCGCGACGAACTCGACGCACGTGTGCGCAGTGGCGGCATCGCGAGCCTCAGCGCAGGGGAAAAGGACGAGCTGCGCGCGCTCAAGGTCGCCGTGTCCGCCGCGCCGAAAGCTTTTGCTCGTCATTCCCGCGAAGGCGGGAATCCATTTTGATATTGCATTTTCGCCCAAAATAGTAAAAGAAGAAACTGGATTACAAACTGCATCCGCAGTTTGCCCTTCGGGCCATTCGCTTCGGCATCCTGCCTTCGCAATCCCGCTTTCGCGGGAATGATGGCAAACCAACATTTGGACTGGTCACCGTTTCTCACCCGCGATAAGCCTCCCTGTTGATTCGGTCTGTTGAAGTTTGGACTTTCAATCCGTTCGCACTGAGCGTAGCCGCGCAGCGGCGAAGTCGAAGTGCCGAAGCGCCAGAGGACTTCGACTTCGCTTCGCTACGCGCAGCCCGAACGAATTCAAACTTCATTTGGCCAGATCAATAATCACGCTCTGCTTGAACTGCCTTTGTTGACAACGCACTGCCCTGAGACTCAGCGTTTCCACTGGCATGCGAGCTGTTCTGACCATAGGCCCAGCCTACTCACTGCGCAGATGCATTTCCCAGTCCTACGAGCACGACCGAGATCAGAATCGTGGCGGTACCGGCCGACAGCAGGCGAACCGTTTTTGTGCTCACGCCGCTCCATTCCTTGAGTAGAAAACCCCACAGGTTGGCCACCAAGATGATGAAGGCCATATGCAGAATCCACGAGCTCGCACCATTGCTCAGTTTACTGGCGCCCATTCCGTAAAAAAAGAACTGCAGGAACCAGACGGTTCCAGCCAGAGCACTGAACAGGTAGTTGTTGACGAGCGGAGCCTTTCCGTCCGCATAGTCGGCATAGGTTTTGTTGCGAATATTGAGAAAGATGCACCAGAGCAAGTTGGTGGTCAGTCCGCCCCACAAGATGACGAGAAACACCACGTTGTTCTGGAAAAGCGCATTGGTACCCCGAACCACCGCCAAATGGGCCATGGACTGACCCGCTTCGATCCCGAAATTGAAGCAGGCACTCAAAATGCCTGAAACTGTTGCCACCATCAGACCGAGTGGCAAGTTGAACTCCCGAACCGTCTCTTTCTGCTTTTCCACGCTCAGCTCTCGTTCTTTCCATCTCCCGGCTTGGCCGCACACGCCGATTCCCAACAGGCAGACGAGAATGCCGAGCAGCACCATTCCGCCTTTCACGCTGTGCAGCATCGAAACGAATGTCTCTCCATCCCCGCCAGCGATGTCTCGGTAGAGGGGAGGAATCAAGGCGCCGAAAGCCGAGCAAAAGCCGAGGACAACCGACATGCCCAGCGACAACCCCAAGTACCTCATGGTCAGACCGAAAGTCAGTCCGCCAATGCCCCATAGCAGTCCCATGAGATAGGTCCAGCACAGTGTCTGCCAGGAGGTATCGTGAAGAATCTGCTGATAGCCCGGAACCGTGAGTTCCACAGCAATCCACGGCACGAATAGCCAGGAAAAGATTCCTCCCACCATCCAATAGCTCTCCCAGGACCACTGACGCACCTTGTTGTACGGCAGGTAGAAGCTTCCCGACGCGACGCCGCCGATGAAGTGGTACAAGACGCCAAGAAAAACTTGCATCAATCAATCCTTTTCGCCACAGCAGATAAAATTCTTGGACGACGCCAAGTCAAACCCAACGGCGAGCTGCATCGTCATGAGAAACCGACGAATCGATGTTCTCCCGCATCGCACTCGACAATGGTTTCTCTTTCTGTTCTTTGCAGAAGACGAACATTGCGGTTCGTTGCCAATGTCCTGCCGAAATATCGAATGCGGTCATCCTTGCGTGTCGGCAGGTGGACCTTCGCCGTGGTATTGGCTGGAATGACGACATCGATGGGGACGTGTCCTTCCGCAGAATGGGTCCACGAAACGGAGACGTCACCGTACGGACTCCTGAAGCTTGCCCTGCAGCCGGAAAGTCCGGGGATGACCAGCGGGGCGATTCGAATCCGCTTGAATCCCGGCTCATCCGCATCGATGCCCGCCAGGCGTCGATACAGAAAGCCCGTTACCGCGCCGAGCGCGTAGTGGTTGAACGAATTCATCGACACATCGCCGACGTCTCCATTCCATCGCTCCCACACTGTCGTGGCCCCCTTGGAGACCATGTACCCCCAGGATGGATAGGCTTGGCGCATCAGAAGATTCGCTACCAGATCGACATTGCCGGCATCGGCCAACACATCCAAAGCGTGAGGGGTGCCGAGGAATCCCAAAACACCTGGGCATCGCCCATCCAACCCAAACGTTCGTCGCGTTGCGGACAATCCGTGGGAATGCCGACGAAATTCGACCGTTGACTCCAGTAGGTGTTCGCCCATATCCGATTCAGAAGCGGACTGGAGCTGCTGAACGCGCCGACCACCGGCAAGTCGGTGCTGATGACGACACCTTCGAGCAGGTCTGCAGGCGGGTCACCGGAGAGACCCGTGATCTCGACGTAGCGGAAGCCAAAGTAGGTGAAAGTCGGCTGGTACTCTTCAGGGGTGTCTTTGCCGCTGAAGGTATACAAAACCCTGCCCAGTGCAGATCGCAGATTCGATTGATCGACGCGGCCCGACTCGAGAAGTCTTTCCGCAAACTTCATCTCGACCATGGAGCCCGCAGGTGCACGTGCGCGCAGCCTGCACCATCCGGCAAAGTTCTGGCCGAAATCGAAAACGTGTACGCCCGGCTCGACTTGCCGCGCGGAAACCGGCGCCATCGTTGCCACGGCCCGGATGGGAGGGCTGGCTTGCGGGCAGATTGTTGTCGCGGGCTTCTCTGCCGTCCGGGAGGGCAGCCACGCTTGAGCGCGAAATCCTGGAGAATCCCATCCCGGCGTTTCGTCGCGGGCGTCGTACACTTCGCCATCGTAAATGTCCGCGGATACCGACAAACTGCATGCAAGCTTTGAACGCATCATGTCTGTCTACTCGACACTGACGGCGGGCTTCACCGACGGCGAGCGCGACAAGTTGTTTGCGGCGAACGCGGCTCGAATTTACCGTCTTGCGAGCGCTCGACATGAGCACGAGCCATTCGATGGGCGCTTCTCGCCGCCATGAACAATCGCAACTCGGTCTCTACCCAAGCAATGCCGTGATCCACGTCACAGGAATCGGTTCTGCCCGCTACCTTGCTGGAGGATCAGCACGACTTCCTCGTCCTATCAGAGGCGTTATGAGACGCGTTGCTTGGGAGGTTGCAAACAATGAATGCGCTTCGTCGTTTAGGCTCAGCGTCAGTGCTGGACATTCTGATGCTACTTGCGTTGCCCACGGGCGGCCACGCCGCTCCCGTTTTGCGAAAAGGCGTAACTCTTGCTGGCTCTCTGGACTATTTCACTCAGAACAACTTTGCCGCCTTGAACGCCGTGCTGCAAACGAATGCCGGAGTAATCGGCGTCAATTTGCCTTGGAATGCCGCAACGGCAGTCCGTGCGCGCCGACCGCGACACCTTCCAGCCAATGATACGACGAGCGAACACGTCGATCACGAAGGCCACGTAGACGAAGCCAGCCCACGTCGACACGTAGGTGAAGTCGCTGACCCACAGCGCGTTCGGACGGTCGGCGTGGAACTGCCGGTTGACGCGATCCAGCGGGCACGGCGTGGCCTTGTCGCTGACTGTGGTCTTCACCGGCTTGCCGCGGATCACGCCTTGCAGGCCCAGCCTGCGCATCAGCCGCTCGACCGTGCAGCGCGCCACGCGCACGCCCTCACGCAGTAATTGCCGCCATACCTTGCGCGCGCCGTACACCTGCAGGTTCTCGGCGAACACGCGCCGGATCGCTTGGCACAAGTCCTCGTCCCGGCGCGCCCGCGCCGAACGTCGATCCGGATGGCGACGTTCCCGCGCGTGGCGGCGGTACGTCGACGGAGCGATCGGCAGCACGCGGCAGATCGGCTCGACTCCATGGATGGCTCGGTGATCGTCGATGAACGCGATCATGGCTTGAACCGGCGGTCGAGCTCCGCCTGGGCAAAATACGCCGACGCCTTGCGCAAGATCTCGTTCGCTTGGCGCAGTTCGCGAATCTCTCGCTCCTGCGCCTTGAGCCGATCACGCTCGGACGTACTCAACCCCTCGCGCCGGCCTTCATCGACCTGCGCCTGCCGCACCCAGCGCCGCAACGTCTCCGACGTGCAGCCCAGCTTGCCGGCCACCGAGGCGATCGTCGCCCATTCCGAGCCGTATTCGGCTTGGTGCTCGCGCACCATCCGCATCGCTCGCTCTCTCACTTCCGCAGAATACTTCGTGTTTGTCATTGCTCCATCCTCTCAAGAGTGGGAGCCTCCGACAAACCCGGGGCGGTTCACAAACGTAAATCCGTATGTCGGCGGCTTGGTCAGAGCAGATGGCTCGGATAAGAACGAGGGAATCAGCAACGGAAGCGTCCGCGCCACCTTTACTGCAATTCAACCTTAAGGACTCGCATTGAGAGTTCTCAGTTATTCTGGAATCGATTTCCCAACACGTTTATGAGACATTTTCAGCCCCAGAGAATCACCTCTGGGGCATTTTCCAATCTGGCTTGATCATCACCGCAAAGGATCAGAGCGACTTGAAGTCCCCTAGTTAATTTGACCCAGATGGAAGTAGAGTTTTCCCGTCAAGGAGCTCTACATGAAGAAGTTGCGCTTTTTCAAAGAACAGATCGTCCGTATCCTCACCCGGAAGTCGCAGATGAAGTCCAGCGTCTGCTCCACGCCGTGGTCAGCGAGATGACCCGCGAGCAAATCCAGAGTGCGCTTGGCCTCAAGAGCGAAGATCACTTCCGCAAAGCCTGCCTGCGGCCCGCCCTGGCATCGGGGCTGCTGGAAAGACGTTGCCGGACAAACCCCGCAGCAGCAAGCAGCGTTTTCGACTGACGGATGCAGGGCGGCGCTGGTTGGCGCTGCGGCTCGATGGCCGTTCTGGTTGAGCCCAAGCTGCAATGCGCCGTGGAGCGCCATTATCTGGAACGCAAGCAAGCATCTGCCCATCCCACCTTGACGCTGCCGCCACGCGCTCAGTCGTGGATATTGCCCGGCTTCATCGCCAGCAGTGCGAGCAAGGTCAGCAACGCCGCGCCGGCCAGGTACCAGCCCACGGCGACGACGCCGTGGCCGCTCGCGAGCGAGGTGGCGAAAAACGGCGTGAGCGAGGCGCTCAGGCCGCCGATGTTGAACGCCAGCGATGAACCGGTGTAGCGCACCGCGGTCGGGAACAACTCGGCCATTGCGGTGCCGAGCGGGCCGTAGGTCAGGCCCATCAGGAACAGGCCGAGCGACATGAACGCCAGCACGAGTCCGGCGCTGTCCGCGACGAGCATCGGCTTGAACAGAAAACCGAATGCGATGATCAGCACCGTCGCAATGACGAGCATCCGGCGTGCGCCGTGATCCTTCGCCCACCACGCCGAGATCACGATGCCGACGGCGAAGAAAACCATCGCGACGATCTGCATGATCAGGAACTGTACCTTCGGATACTTGAGCTGGCCGATGCCCCAGCTCGGCGTGAAGCCGACCAGCAGGTAGAACAGCACGAAGGTCGCCACGCAGGCGAACACCCCCAGCAGCAGAGCCCGGCCATGCTGCGCGAACACGTTGCCGATCGGCACGTGCACGCGTTCGTCGTTCTCGAGCGTGCGCCGGAAGGCGGGCGTCTCCGCGATCTTCAGGCGCACGTACAAGCCGACGACGACGAGCAGCGCGCTGAGCAGGAACGGGATGCGCCAGCCGAACGACAGGAATTGCCCGTCGCTCAGGACGTCGCTCAGGACCAGGAAGATGCCGCTCGACAGGGTGAACCCGAGCGGCGCGCCGAGCTGCGGAAACATGCCGTACCAGGCGCGCTGGCCCGGCGGCGCGTTCTCGGTCGCGAGCAGGATCGCGCCGCCCCACTCGCCGCCGAGGCCGAGGCCCTGGCCGACGCGGCACAGTGTGAGCAGGACGGGCGCGGCGATGCCGATCTGCGCATAGGTCGGCAGGAAGCCGATGACGATCGTGGAAATGCCCATCGTCAGCAGCGCGGCGACCAAGGTCGCCTTGCGCCCGACGCGATCGCCGAAATGGCCGAACAGCGCGGAGCCGATCGGCCGCGTGAAGAACGCGACGGCGAACGTGGCGAACGAAGCCAACTGCTGCGTGAGCGGATCGCTGGCCGGAAAGAACAGCTTCGGGAAAACGAGCACCGTGGCTTGCAGATAGATGTAGAAGTCGAAGAACTCGATCGTCGTGCCGGCGAGGCTCGCCGTCAGCACACGCCATTTGGAATTCACCGCGGCGACATCCGTTCCGCGCAAAACCGCCGCATCATTGGTCATAATTTGCCTCAGCCATTTGCGGCCCGACAGGCGCGATGAATCGCGCCCCTACGCCACCGCACACCTCGCTGCCTTTGTCGAACACGATGCGCCATGCGCCCGAGGACTGGCGCTGCCAGATCGAATTGAACGTGGCGATGATCCTGCCGTCCGCGTCGCGCACCGGCCCGGTGCTCAGCGCAAGCGTGCCCGATTCGAGCGCTTCGACCTGCGCCGGCTCCCACGAGAACGGCGCGGCGGGTTCCGCGAAATACTTCTTCCACGCCGCGGCGACCTGCGCCTTGCCGCGCAACGGCTCCTTGCCGCCGAAGAAGACGGCATCCTCCGCGAGAAAGCCCGCGAAAGCCGGATGATCGCGGTCGGCCATCGTCTTCGCGAACGCGCGCTCGGTCGCCTCGACCTCGCGCCGTGCCTGCTCGCGCGGAACCTTCGTCGGCACGCCCGCGCACGCTGCGAGCACGAGAGCGGCGAGCGCCGCCGCGCATGGCGATCCGTACGATTGCATGTTTTCCCCTCCGCCGTTTGCGCGATTGTGACAGGTCGCGCGCGGCTTGCGCAGCCTTTCGGGTATGGCTTTTCGCGGGATTTGTCTGTATCGTGCGCGCACTGCGTTTGCTCAAGGTCACTGTGCACCGTGGCCGTTGGGGCTTCCAACGAACCGCTTCACGTTTCGCCCGTGTTCTCCTTTCGCATTCCAGTCTCGATCCTGCGGGTCTCCCGAGGATCGCGCACTTTCGTTTCGTCATCGCAAGGAGTTAGACATGGCTGACCGTCAAAGCGGCACCGTGAAATGGTTCAACGACGCCAAGGGCTTCGGCTTCATCACCCCGGAATCGGGCGCCGACCTGTTCGTGCATTTCCGCTCTATCCAGGGCTCGGGTTTCAAGACCCTGCAGGAAGGCCAGAAGGTCACTTTCGTGACCGTGCAAGGCCCCAAGGGACTGCAGGCGGACCAGGTGCAGGTCGCCTGACCGAATCCGCTTCCGGAAAGAAAAAAGACCCCGCGAAAGCGGGGTTTTTTGTTCTACGGCTTGCGCAGCGGCGGCGCGATCGGAAACGGAGTGACGACCTTCTCGCCGCTGGTCGCGTCGCGGATCGCGAGCGGCGCGCGCCTGTCGACTTCCTCCACGCGCAGGATGCACTGGATCGGCAGGTGCAGCACGCGCGTGTTGCCGAATTCCTCGCGCAGGCGCTCCTCGGTCGGATCGATGACGACGCCCTCGCCCTGGCTGTCGAACACGATCTCGCCGACCTCGGTGAAACCCCACAGCGCGCTCGACGCGACCTGGTGCGCGTAAAGCTCCAGCGTCTTGCCCTGGCTCAGGAAAGTGACCTTGTACAGCTTCTTGCTTTTCATGCGGGCATTCTCGCACGACAGGCGTCGAGGTGCGTCGTTCGCGCGTCTCGCGCGAAAGAAAATCAATAACGTTTCGCGAGCGAAAGCAAAACGTACTCTACGCGCGCAGCCGGCGCGCGATCGCGGGCTTCGACACGAGCGCGAACAGCAACCCGGCCGCGAAGCCGGCGATGTGCGCCCACCAGGCCACCGCGCCGAACGCCGGGCCGACGAAAGTGAAGGCGATCTGCAGCAGGAACCAGAAGCCGATCAGCAGCGGTGCGGGGATGCGCACGAATTCCAGGAACATGCCCAGCGGCAGCACGAGGCCGAGGCGCGCGCGCGGGAACAGGCTCAGATAGGCGCCGATGATCACCGACACCGCACCGCTCGAGCCGACGATCGGCCTGCCCGCGTCCGCCAGCGGCAGCATCACCGCCTCGGCGAGATTGGCCAGCGCGCCGCCGATCAGGAACAGCAGAAGAAATCGCCATGGTCCGAGCGCGCGCTCGGCCGGCACGCCGAAGATCATCAGGAACAGCAGGTTGCCGACCAGGTGCAGCCAGCCGAGATGGATGAACAGGCCGGTGAACAGCCGCAGCCAGCGCAGTTCGACGAACTGCTGCGACAGCGGCGCATTGACGTCGAACAGCCGCGTCGGGACCGTGCCCCACTGACGCAAGAACTGCCCGCGTTCGACGTCGGGCGCAAGCACGAGCCAGAGGAACAGGCTTGCACAAGCCACGACGATCATCAACGTGGCCCAGGGCAGGGAGGGCTTGCGTTGCCTGTCGACGGTGACGAACACGCCCGGCCTGCGCGGTCAGGGGCCCGGCCGCAGCAGCGCGCGGTGGCCGTGGAATTCCAGCACCAGGCCGGATTGGCGGATTTCCCGCACGGTCACTCCGCGCACTTCGTCGCCCTCGACCACGCGTGCGCCGTCGATGATGACGAAGCGGCGCTTCGGATCGGGCGAATACACCTGCATGGTGATCGGCAGGGCGGGCAGCGCGGCGCGCACGTCGGGCGGCAACTCGTCGATGGAGGGCACGTCGTCCGCGGGAACGGCGGGCGGCACGGATGCGCCGGCGGGGGCCACTTGCGCTGGCGTTGCCGGAGGGGAGGGAGCCGGCGCAGCGACCGGCGGCGGCGCGGGCACGACCGGTGGCATTGCCGGTGCGGGCGCTGCCGTTTGCGTTCGCGCCGGCGCAGCGGGAGTGCGCGGTGCCGGCGTCGGTGCAGTCGGAGAGGACGCGACGGGCGCGCCTGTGCTGGTGGGCGGCGGTGGCGCAACCGGCTTCGGCATCGTTCGCCGCGGCGGCGGCGCGGCGTGCGGAGACACTCCGGGTGCGTCGCCGGCCTTGGTCGTTGCCTGCTCGCCGCCCGTCTGCGGCGCCGACGGGCGCAGCCAGTACCACGCGCCTGCCGCGGCGAGTGCGACGACGACGGCGAACGACAGCCACGGCAGCGGGCTGCGCCGGCGTCGCGTCGTCGTGATCGGCGTGCCGAGATCCGGCATTTCGCCGAGGCGGCGCTGCGCTTCGGATTTCTTCAAGGCTTCGAGGATCAGCGACATGGATTCGTCAACGAGTATACTTTTCCGGTTTGCGCAAAATGCCGCATGCGCTCATTGCACGTTGCGGGTGAGATGCGGGCCGGCCGGGTCGAGCGCGGACAACGCGAACAGCGTTTCCGGGCCGACGATGCCGTCGGGCTTGATGCCGTAGGCGTTCTGCAACTTGCGCACGCGCTCGGCGAGGGCGTCGTCGAAGAATGCGGGGCCGGCATCGCCCGCGCCGCCGTCCATGCGCGCGAGCTGGGCCTTGACCCAGGCCACGCCGGGACCGGCGTCGCCGCCGTGCAACGTGGTCGGGACGTCGTCGGGCAGGCGGAACAGCGCGAAGAATTCGCCGTCCCAGACGTCGGCAAGATCGTTCTTGCCGACGTGGAGACTCTCGCCGGCCAGATTCAATTGCACCTGGTCGTCGCTGGCGCCCTGCAGCAGCGCCCAGGCGTTCGCGTCCTGCCATTTGAGCGGCAGGATCAGCGGCCGGTCGAAACGCGCGAGCTGTGCGATCGAGCCGTGCCCGCGCAGGCAGTTCATGCCGGGGAAGACGACGCTGCGGCAGTGCGCGGCGTCGCGCACCGTGGTCTCGGCCGACGTCACCTGCCAGCGCGCGAGCAGTTGCGTCCACGCAGTCAGTTCGGAATCGGCCGGGTTGCCGGCGAGCGCGGAGAGTTTCTCTTCGGCCGGATTCTGCTGCGGTTTTGGCGCTGCGGGTTCCGCGGCCGCGGTCGTCGTCGTACCTGGTGCGGGCGCTGCAGGCGCAACCGGCGGGGGTTTCTGCGGCTGGAGGAAATACGCCGCCGCGCCGAGCGCGATCACCGCGCACGCGGCGGCGGCCCACGGGCCGTAGTGGCGCAGGCGATAGCGCGTCGTGCCGGGCAGGGTCTCGTCGGCGGCGCGGTCGACGAGGCGTTCGCCGATCGAATTCTGCTCGCGCGCGTAGCCGGCCATCAGCGCGCGGTCGCCGATGACGTTGATCAGGCGCGGCACGCCGCCCGAGCGCTTGTACAGCGCGCGCAGGCCGAGGCGCGAGAACGGCGAGCGCGGCGCACCGGCGACGGCGAGGCGGTGGCGCACGTAGGCTTCCGTTTCGTCGCGGTCGAGCGGGGTCAAATGGTAGCGCGCGGTGATGCGCTGGGCGAGCTGGCGCAGTTCCGGGTCGTTGAGCTTGTCGCGCAGTTCGGGTTGGCCGAGCAGGATGATCTGCAGTAGCTTCTGCGTCGGCGTTTCGAGATTCGTGAGCAGGCGCACCTGTTCGAGCGATTCGGTCGAGAGGTTCTGCGCCTCGTCGACGATCAGCACCACGCGCAGGCCCTGCGCATAGGCGTCGAGCAGGTAGGCGTTGAGCGCGTCGACGAGGGCCTTCAGGCTGCCCTTGCGCGCGGCCGTGTCGATCTTGAGTTCGTCGCAGATCGATTCGAGCAGTTCGACCGGCGACAGCTTCGGATTGAGCACGAGCGCCACGCGCGTGTTTTCGGGCAACTGTTCGAGCAGCAGCCGGCACAACGTGGTCTTGCCGGTGCCGACCTCGCCGGTCAGCTGCACGAAGCCGCCGCCGCCGCCCTTGCCGATGCCGTACAGCAGGTGCGCAAGCGCGTCCCGATGGCGCTCGCTGAGGAACACGTAGCGCGGATCGGGCGTGATCGAGAACGGGGCTTCCTTGAGGCCGTAGAACTCCAGATACATGGCACTACTTTACCTTGGCGCAGGGCAAAAGTTCGTATCGGCTTTTGCCGCCGCGCCCCCGGCCGGAAGTTGCGAACCGCGGGCCGGCCCAATAGGCTTGGCCGATCCGGCGGCGCGCGGCATTTTCGCGCGCGTGCGCCGCACGGCATTCGATTGGCGCATACATGGCGATGGCGGACGGTATCGCGCCGTACCTTCGCCGTGATCGAGGGGGAAATGACAGCATGACCGACAGCCGCATCAAGAACATCGTCATCGTCGGCGGCGGTACCGCGGGCTGGATGGCGGCCGCAGCGTTCGCGAAAGTGTTCGACGGCGCCTGTTCGATCCGCCTGATCGAGTCCGAGGAGATCGGCACGATCGGCGTGGGCGAGGCGACGGTGCCGCACCTCAAGCTCTACAACCAGACGCTGGAAATCGACGAGACCGAGTTCATCAAGCAGACCCAGGGCACGTTCAAGCTCGGCATCGAGTTCGTCGACTGGGCGCGGATAGGCGACCGCTACATTCACGGCTTCGGCCAGATCGGCCACGACTACGGCCTGTTGCCGTTCCACCAGTACTGGGTCAAGGCGCATAGGCAGGGCAAGGCGACGAGCCTCGACGACTATTCGCTCAACGCGGTGGCGTCGTTGAAGGGCAAGTTCATGGTCTCGGCGCGCGACGTGAAGGAGCACTCGCCGCTCGCCAACATCGCCTACGCGTACCATTTCGACGCGGGCCTGTACGCGAAGTACCTGCGCAACTACGCCGAGCAGCGCGGCGTGCGCCGTACCGAGGGCAAGGTGACGCAAGTCGTCCAGCGCCCCGCGGACGGCTACATCGATGCGGTGGTGATGGAAAGCGGCGAGCGCATCGAAGGCGATCTGTTCGTCGACTGCTCCGGTTTCCGCGGCCTGCTGATCGAGCAGACGTTGAAGGCCGGCTACGAGGACTGGTCGCACTGGCTGCCGTGCAACAGCGCGGTCGCCGCGCCGTGCGAGAACGTCGGCCCGCCGACGCCGTTCGTGCGCTGCACCGCGCGCCCTGCCGGCTGGACCTGGCGCATTCCGCTGCAGCATCGCACCGGCAACGGCTACGTGTATTCGAACAAATACATCAGCGACGACGAGGCCGCGTCGAACCTGCTCGGCTGGCTCGACGGTCGCGCGCTCGGCAATCCGCGCGTGCTGCGCTTCACGCCGGGGCAGCGCAGGAAGTGCTGGGACAAGAACGTGGTCGCGGTCGGGTTGTCGAGCGGCTTCCTCGAACCGCTGGAATCGACCAGCATTTTCCTGATCCAGTCGGCGATCGCGCGCATCATCAACCTGTTTCCCGACGAGGGGTTCAGCGAGGTGATCCGCGAGCGCTACAACGCACAGGCCGCGTTCGAGATCGAACGCATCCGCGATTTCATCATCCTGCACTACTGCGCGACCGAGCGCGACGACACGCCGTTCTGGAACTATTGCCGTACGATGTCGGTACCGAAGGAACTGAGCGACAACATCCGCCTGTTCCGCGACTCGGGCCGTTTCTATCGCAACGCCGAGGAAATGTTCGCGCAGCCGAGCTGGGTCGAAGTGATGGTCGGCCAGCGCATCCTGCCCGAACGCTGGCATCCTATGGTCGACCAGATGCCGCAGGCGGAGCTCGAGGAACTCGTCGGCGGCGTGAAGAAGGTATTGGCGAATTGCGTCGAGGTGATGCCCTCGCACCAGGCCTTCATCGATCGCTACTGCAAGGCGCCGAAGCCGTGAGCCGGGAACGTTCGCGCCGCCATGATGTCACACCGGCGTCGCTATGCACGTCGCAAGGGCGCACGATGCGTTCGCCGCGCCGCTTCCTTCTCCTTTGATCGAGTAGCCTTCATGAGTCCGAGCAAGCCATTGCGTCGCCTGCGTGTAAACGTTTTCAGCTTCCTGTTCGTGATCGCCGCGGGCGCATGCGGCCCGCTGTTTGCGAAAGCGCCGACACCGCTAGCGGTCGGCGGTGCGCCGATCACCACGTTCCAGTCGCTGCCGAAAGAGCGGCAGGCGATGCTCGACGATCTGGAGAAGCGCACGTTCGATTTCTTCCTCGCCAGCGCGAACCCCGACAACGGCCAGGTGCCCGACCACTGGGCGCCGGGGCAAGAGAGCGATCCCTCGTTCTTCTCCTCGATCGCCGCGGTTGGCTTCGGCCTGACCGCCTACGGCGTCGGCGCCGAGCGCGGCTGGATCAAGCGCGAGGAAGCGGTGAAGCGCACGCTCGCAACGCTGCGCTTTTTCGCCGCGGCCAAGCAGAGCGAAGACAGGGACGCGAGCGGCGCGCACGGTTTCTTCTACCACTTCCTCGACATGCACAACGGCGCGCGGTTCGGGTCGGAGCCGTGGGTCGAGCTGTCGTCGGTCGATACGGCGTGGCTGCTCTATGGCGTGTTGTTCGCGCAGTCGTACTACGACAAGAACAACAAGGACGAAAAAGAAATCCGCCAGCTCGCCGACAGCATCTATTGCCGCGTCGACTGGAAATGGTTCAGCGATGGCAATCTGCTCGTGCAGGGCGGCTGGACGCCCGAGAACGGCTTCGACTACAACTACTACCGCGGCTTCAGCGAGGCGATCGGTCTGTACGTGCTCGCGCTCGGCTCGCCCACCTACGGCCTGACTTCCGCGACGTGGAAGCGCTGGACGCAGATCAACGACAAGATCTGGGGTGAATTCCAGGGCCAGACCTATCTCGCCGGCAGCCCGTCGTTCTGGCACCAGTGGGCGCATTCCTGGGTCGATTTCCGCGGCATCCAGGACGAGTACATGCGCGGCAAGGGCATCGACTATTTCACCAACAGCCAGCGCGCCGCGCTCGCGCAGCGCGAGTACGCGATCCACAATCCGCTGCAGTGGAAGGACTACGGCGCCGACGTCTGGGGTCTGACCGCGAGTAACGGTCCGCGTGGGCATACGCAGCCGGGTGAGCCCGATCGCTACAAGAATGATTCGAAGCCGTTCTACGGCTACATCGAACGCGGCGCCGGCCTGTCGCGTGCGGCGGTCGACGACGGCACGATCGCGCCGACCGCCGCGGCCGCATCGATCGCGTTCACGCCGCAGATCGTGATTCCTGCAATCGAGGAAATGAAGAACCGCTACGGCGATGACTTGTATACTCAGTACGGCTTCGTCGACGCGTTCAATCCGAGTTTCACCTTCACCGACCGCCCGGTGCGCACGGGCAAGGTCGTGCCGGACAAGGGCTGGTTCGACAACCTGTATCTGGGCGTCGATCAGGGGCCGATCCTGCTCATGCTCGAGAACTACCGCAGCGGCTTCGTCTGGAAAATCATGCGCAAGAATCCGTATATTCGCGAAGGCCTGAAGCGCGCCGGATTCAGCGGCGGCTGGCTCGGCAAGTCGATCGAGAAATAAGCGGGCGGCACGGCGGGCGCCGAAGCCGCCTTTCGGAGGTGTCGTGTCGTCACGCGGGATGGCGGGATTCGCGCGGATCGTTGCATGGGCGTCCCTGTTCGCCCTGTGTGCCTGCGCGCCGGCGTCGAACGAAACGACGCTGAAGTTCTGGACCTTCGGCCCCGAAGGCGAGGCCGTCGGCGGATTGCTGCGCGAGTTCGAGCAAGCGCATCCGGGCGTGCGCGTGGTCGCGCAGAATCTGCCGCTGACCGCGATGCACGAGAAGCTGCTGACCGCCTTTGCCGGCGATGCGTTGCCGGACCTGTGCCAGCTCGGCAACACGTGGATTCCCGAATTCGCCGTGCTTGGCGCGCTGGAGGAATTGTCTTCAGCCGCCGTCCCCGGCGGCAATGAACGGACCGGCATCCCTGCCGGACTTCTCGATAAAAGCTCCATCCATCCCGAGGACTACTTTCCCGGCATCTGGGACACGAACGTCGTCGACGGCAAGCTCTACGGCGTCTCGTGGTACGTCGACACGCGCCTCTTGTTTTACCGCAAGGACCTGCTCGCCACCGCAGGCTTCGATCATGCGCCGCGCGACTGGGACGAGTGGCGCCGAGCGATGGCGGCGATCAAGAAAAATCAGGGTGCCGACAGGTACGCGATCTTCCTGCCGCTCAACGAATTCGAGCCGCTGCTCAATCTCGCCATCCAGCAACGCGATCCGTTGCTGCGCGACGGGGGCACGCGCGGCAATTTCGAAAGCGCGGGATTCCGCCGTGCGCTCGATTTCTACGTCGAAGCGTTCCGCGAGCGCTGGGCGCCGCCGATGAGCAACACGCAGATCGCGAACGTCTGGGACGAGTTCGGCAAGGGTTTTTTCGCGTTCTACATCACCGGGCCGTGGAACATCGGCGAGTTCAGGCATCGGCTACCCGCCGACGTGCAAGGACAATGGGGCACGGCGCCGCTGCCCGGCGCCAGCGGACCGGGCGGCGGCGCGGCAGGCGGATCGAGCCTGGCGATCTTCCGCACGTCGAAGAACAAACAGCTTGTGTGGGAGCTGATCGAATTCCTCTCCGCGACGAAGCAGCAGCAACGCTTCTACGCGCTGACCGGCGACCTGCCCGCGCGGCGCAGCGCGTGGGACGCCGCGGGACTCACCGACGACGAGTACGCGCAGGCCTTCCGCACCCAGCTCGAACTCGTCAAGCCGACGCCGAAAGTGCCCGAATGGGAACGCATCGCGAACGAGATGCAGCTGGCGGCGGAGCGCGTCGTGCGCGGCGGCGAATCCGCGGAGACGGCCTCGCGCGCGCTGGATACGAAAGTCGACGACGTGATCCTCGCCAAGCGGCGATCGTTGCTTGCAAAAGAGGTGCAGCGATGAACGCGCGTGCTTTCCTTCTCCCACCGGGAGAAGGTGCCCGAAGGGCGGATGAGGGAAGAGTTTTGCCAGTTTGCAACGACGCAATCCTGTGCAAGGCTTCTCCCTTATCCGGCGCTGCCGCGCCACCTTCTCCCGGTGGGAGAAGGGAAGAAGAGGGCGCTGGACAATGAATGGCGAACGCGCCGCCTGGACCTTCGTCGCTCCTGCCCTGTTCGTGCTCGGCGTCTTCCTCGTCCTGCCGATCGCCGCGGCGCTGCTGTTGAGCTTCACCGATTTCGACATCTACGCGCTGGCCAACCTCGACAACCTGCGTTTCGTCGGTCTGGGCAACTACCTCGACACGTTGAAGACGCCGCTGTTCTGGAAGGCGCTGGCCAACACGATCTGGTTCGTCGCGCTCGCGCTGCCGCTGTCGCTCGCGACCTCGCTCGGCGCGGCGCTGCTGCTCAACTCGCCGCTCGCGCGCTTCAAGGGGCTGCACCGCACCGCGCTATTCGCGCCCGTGGTGACGACCGTCGTCGCGGTCGCGGTGATCTGGCGCTACCTGTTCCATACGCGCTACGGGCTGATCAACTACGCGCTCGGCTTCCTCGGCATCGGTCCGATCGACTGGCTCGGCGATCCGCACTGGGCGATGCCCGCAATCGTGGTCTTCGCCGTGTGGAAGAATTTCGGCTACAACATGATCATCCTGCTCGCCGGCCTGCAGGCGATCCCGCGGATCTCTACGAAGCCGCGCGCATCGACGGCGCCTCGCGCGGCCGCCAGTTCTGGCACATCACCCTGCCGGGCCTGCGGCCGGTGCTGCTGCTCGTCGCGATCATCACGATCGCCGGCTATTTCCAGCTGTTCGCCGAACCCTACGTGATGACGCGCGGCGACCCGCTGCAATCCACGGTCAGCGTGATGTACTACATGTACGAGGAAGGTTTCCGCTGGTGGAATCTCGGCCGCGCCTGCGCGATCGCATTCCTGCTGTTCGCGCTGATCCTCGTCGTCGCGCGCGGGCTGCTGCGCCTCGCGCGCGCGAAGGACGACGCGGCATGAGCATGAATCCGCGTGCGGCGAAATGGGCGGTCAATGGCCTGCTGGCCGCCGGCAGCGCGCTGACCTTGCTGCCACTGTTGTGGATGCTGTCGGCGTCGTTCATGCAGCCGGGCGAGGCCAGCCACTATCCGCCGCCCTTGCTGCCCGCGCATCCCACGTTCGCCAATTACCGCGAGCTGTTCGAACGCGCCGGCATGGGCCGCTATCTGTTCAACAGTTTCCTGATTGCGAGCGCGATCACGCTGTTCTCCCTCGCCTTCAACCTGAGCGCGGGCTATGCGTTCGCCAAGCTGCGCTTCAAGGAGCGCGATCGTTTGTTCCAGGCCGTGCTCGCCGCGGTATTGATTCCATTGCAGGTCGCGATGATGCCGCTGTTCCTGCTGATGAAATGGCTGCACCTGGTCAACAGCTACGGCGGTGTGATCGTGCCGGCGCTGGCCACCGCGCTCGGCATCTACCTCGTGCGCCAGTACGCGCGCTCGATTCCCGACGACCTCATCGAAGCCGCGCGCATCGACGGCGCCGGCGAGTGGACGATCTTCCTGCGCATCGTGCTGCCGCTGCTCAAGCCGATGATCGTCACGCTGGCCGTGCTGACCTTCCTCGCCAGCTGGAACGATTTCATGTGGCCGCTGATCGTGCTCAGCGATCAGGCCTGGCAGACCGCGCCCGTCGCGCTCGCCGGCCTGTCGCGCGAGCACGTGCAGGACAACGAGCTGATGATGGCGGGCTCCGTGGTGACCGTGCTGCCGGTGCTGCTGTTGTTCCTCGTGCTGCAGCGGCAGTATTTGCAGGGGTTGTTGCTCGGGAGTGTGAAGGGATGACCTTTCTTTGCCGTCATTCCCGCGAAGGCGGACTGCGGAGGCAGGATGCCGAAGCGAACATTCGCGCAGCGGATGGCGCGAAGCGCGAGCCACGGATGCGGCGAGTCAATCCAGTTTTTTCTTTTGACGCTTTCAGAAACAAGAACTGGATTCCCGCCTTCGCGGGAATGACGAGCAGAATGCTCTTCTTGCTATTCGCGCCTTTCTCATTTCCACAGGTTTGGGCCGAGACCAAAACCGCCACCGAAATCGGCACGCTTGCCCACGCGTCCTATCGCATCGACATCCCCGCCGACTGGAACTATCGCGTCGTGGTGTTCTTCCACGGCACGTCGGAAACGCCGGTGACCTTCCGTGTGGGCGAAGCGCTTTCGCCGATGTTCGCGCCGTTGCTGCAGCGAAAATACGCCGTGATCCAGTCGGGCTATTCGGCCGGCGGATGGGCGCTCGAAGAAGCCGCGCAGGACACCGAACGCCTGCGCCAGTTGTTCGTCGCAAAGCATGGCCTGCCGATGCAGTTCCTCGTCACTGGCATGTCGATGGGCGGCACGCTAGCGGCGATGACGATCGAGCAGCATCCCGACGTCTACGCCGGCGCGTTGTCGCTGTGCGGCGCGATCGAGCCCAGCGATGCCATGTTCAATCGCGACTTCGCTCTCGCGGCCGCATTCGATTTCTATTTTCCGGGCGTGCTACCGCCGCTCGCGTCTGTACCCGCAGGTTACGTCGCCGATGAGGCGATGACGAAGAAAATCGCCGCTGCGCTCGCCACGAAACCCGCAGCGATACAGTTGCTGCTGCGCTGGTACGGCACGGCGGATACGCAATCGCTGCCGGACATAATCGCCGACACGCCGACCGATTTCCGCGACTTGCAGCATCGCGCCGGCGGCAATCCGCTCGGCAACGCCGACCTGATCTACGTCAACTCGGGCGACGATGCCGCGCTCAACGCCGGCGTGCGCCGCTATCGCGCCGACGCGAACGCCGCTGCGTGGTTGGCGCGCTGGTATACGCCGAGCGGCAAGCTCATCCGGCCGATGCTCGCCTTGCACGACATCGGCGATCCGCTCGTGCCCGCGGCGGGCGCGTTCGCCTACGCGCTGGCCGCGCAACGCGCCGGTCGTGCCGGGAATTTCGTGCAGCAGTACGTCGATCGCTCGGGTCATTGCGTCTTCACGCCGGACGAAATCGCGCGCGCATTCGATCAACTCGTCGGATGGATCGATTCCGGCATGCGGCCCGTGCCTGGCGCATTGCCGCCATCGGTAGCGCATCGCGGCGACGATCCTCCGCAAAGAAATCCGACAACGGAGAAAACAAAATGAGAGCCAACGCAATTTCTCGCATCGCCATCATCGCGGTGGCGGCGGTCGCGGTGCTGACCGGCGGTTGCGCCAAAGCGGTGCGCGAGGCGCCGGCGCTGCCGGTCGACGCGATCGGCGCGCGCGACGGCGCGTCGTATCGCATCGATATTCCGAAGAACTGGAACCACGAGCTGATCGTCTACTACCACGGATATCAGCCCCGGCCCATCGTCTTCGAAAAAGGCCGGCGCAACTGGCCGGCAGTCGACGCGCTGCTCGCCAAGGGCTATGCGGTGATCCAGTCCGGCTATTCGCGCGGCGGTTGGGCGGTGGAGCAGGCCTATGCGGAAACGGAAGCGCTGCGCCGCGACTTCGTCGCGACCTACGGACGTCCCGTGCGCAGTTGGGTGATGGGCGATTCGATGGGCGGAGCGCTGACCGCTTTGACGATGGAAACGCGGCCGCAAGTCTACGCCGGCGCGCTGGCGCTATGCGGCGCGATCGAACCGTCGAACCGCATCCTCGGCAAGGCGTTCGCGATGCGCGCCGCGTTCGACTACTACTTCCCCGACCTGCTCGGCCCGCTGGTGCCGGTGCCGGACACGCTGCCTGACTTCGAGACGATGAGGAAGCGCGTCGCCACCGCGCTGGAAGCCAGGCCCGCGGCGCGCGATGCGCTGCTGCGTCTGTCCGGCGTGGCGACCGCGAAGAGCTTTCCGGACATCGTCGCGTTCGTCACCCAGGTACTGCAGGAACTTCAGCAGCGCACGCACGGCAATCCGTTCGGCAACGCCGATCTGATCTACACGGGCTCGGGCGACGATTACGCGCTCAACGACGGCGTCAGGCGCTATCGCGCCGATGCGCAGGCGGCGGCGTATGTCGCGCGCTGGTACACGCCGACCGGCGCGCTGCTGCGGCCCATGCTCACGCTGCACGACACGGGCGATCCGCTCGTGCCCGCGGGGGATGCGTTCGAGTATGCGCTGATCGCCGAGCGCGCCGGGCATGCGGACAATTTCGTGCAGCAGTACGTCAACCGCGAAGGCCATTGCGTGTTCGAGCCGGCCGAGGTGACCCGTGCGTTCGACGAGCTCGTCGACTGGGTCGGTACGGGCAAGCGGCCGGTGCCGGGAAAATTGCCGTAGCAACTCCGTCATTCCGGCTTTCGCCGGAATGACGAGCAAAGGGCAAATCAGGCCCCGTTCAACACGTCGCCGTTGGTTGCGATCACATCGGCATAGAACTTGCCGCTGTTCTTGATCGTGCGCACTTGCGTGGCGAAGTCCACGTGCACGATGCCGAAACGCTTGGCGAAACCGAGCGACCATTCGAGGTTGTCGAGCAGCGACCAGGCCATGTAGCCGCGCACGTCGCAGCCTTGCGCGATCGCCTCCGATACGGCGGCGAGATGCGTCTTGAAATAGTCCACGCGCAGCGGGTCGTCGATGCGGCCGTCCGCGGCGCGCGGCGGATCGTAGAACGCGGCGCCGTTCTCGGTGACGTAGACGGGCGGATTGCCGTAGCGCTGCTTGATCCATGTCAGCGTGTCGGTGAGGCCTTGCGCGAACACTTCCCAGCCGGTTTCGGTACAGGTCGCGTCCTGCTTCACCGGCGCGGCGCGCAACGGATAGGCGTTCGCGTCGAAGCGGGTGACGTTGCGCGTGTAGTAGTTGACGCCGAGCCAGTCGATCGGCTGGCGGATCAGGGCCATGTCCGCATCCGGCCAGGCCGGCCATGCCTCGTCGAAGATCTCCCGCAGTTCCTCGGGATACGCGCCGAGGAAAACCGGATCGAGGTATTGCCGGTTCATGTACGCCTCGGCGCGCTTCGTCGCGGCAAGGTCCTCCGCACCCTGCGTCGCCGAATACTTCGGTTCGATGTTGACGACGATGCCGATGCGATGTTTTCCATTCGCGTGGTACGCCTGCACCGCCGCGCCGTGCGCGCGCAAAAGATGGTGCGCGGCGATCGGCGCCTCGAACTTGCTGCGATGGCCCGGCGCGAGCGCGCCGTGCAGATAGCCGCCGTCGGTGACGACCCAGGGCTCGTTCAACGTCGCCCACTGCCGTACGCGATCGTCGAGTTTCGCGTACACGAGGTTCGCATAATCGGCGAACCAGTCGGCGATGTCGGGATTGAGCCAGCCGCCGCGGTCGTCGAGCGCCGCGGGGAGGTCCCAGTGGAACAGCGTCGGTAGCGGCACGATATCGTTGCGCAACAACTCGTCGACGAGGCGGCTGTAGAAGTCCAGCCCTTTCGCATTGACGCGGCCGCGCCCTTCGGGCAGCACGCGCGCCCAAGCGATGCTGAAACGATAGGCGCGCAGGCCCAACCGCTTCATCAGCGCGACGTCGTCCTTCCAGCGCCGGTAGTGGTCGCAGGCCACGTCGCCCGTATCGCCGTTCGCCATCATGCCCGGCGTGCGCGTGAAGCGTTGCCAGATGCTCGGTCCCGCGCCGTCGGCGAGCGGCGAGCCTTCGATTTGATACGCGCTCGTTGCCGCGCCCCAGAGGAAGTTGGCGGGGAACCGCACGCGTCGGGTGATTCCGGGCATTTCTCGCGCAGGCAGAATTGAAAACGATTACATCGAGAATAGCGCATGCGTGGGACAAGGTGTAGGGAATCGGCGCAGCTCCATCGGTTCGCGTAGCGGGAAATCCGGGACGCGGGCATGCCCGGCCGCGCCAATCGTCAAGGGCCGTGGTCATGGTCGCGGTTGATGGATGGATTGAGCGCGGCATGGGTTCGCGCAAGATGGAATTCGCGCGCGGCGCGGCGGGCAACTCGAAGCGGCGTTGACGGCATTTCGTGAAGGGGCTGCCGCATGCCCGAAGTCTGCGGGATGAACGAGGAGAAGGCCGCGGCCTGCTCCTGTCATCGTGTCGCAAGGGTCAGAGGTCCGGAGCGGCGCCCGGTCCACCCGGTCCGCCGGGACCACCTGGGCCACCCGGACCGCCGCCGCAATGCGGCATCGCGCCAGCATTGGCGAGCGCGAGATGATCGGCGTCGAGCTGCGTCTGCGCCGTCTGCACCGCGGTCGCATCGGTCGCGATCGTGGTCTGGTCGGTCGATGCGTTGCCGTTGGCGGCGGCGACATCGCTCTTCAGTTGGGTGAAGTCGCCGTCGAGTTTGCTGCGCGCGGTTTTCAGCGCGGTTTCGTCGGTGGAAAGATAAGACTGGACCGCCGTGCGCAGCGTCTGCTGGGCGGTTTTCAGCGTGCTGTGATCGGTGCTGAGCGTCGTCTGCGCGGCGCTCGCCGCGCTGGTGTCGCCGAGCGCGACCTGGATGCGATATTGCAGTTCGTCCGCGCGCACCTGCGTGCAGGCGGTCTTGACCGCGGCGGCTGCGGTGGTGACGGCGGTGGGTACGGTGGCGGCCTGTGCGGAGGTTTGCCCGACCGCGACGAGGGGCAACGCGAGGAGTAGGGAGAGCGGTCTGGTTTTCATGATGAAGGCCCGAAAGCAAGGGAAGGGAACCATCGCACCGGTGCACCGGCGCGTCCGATCTCGGGACCACGGCGCCGGCACGAGCCTGCCGGCCTGTCTTCGATCGTGCGCCCGGAAAACCGCACCGGTGCGACGGCTGTCCTGTGTCCGGGTAGGCGGTCCACAGGGCGAGCGCAGGGTAGCGAATAGATCAGCGCGATGGCGTTGAAAACGAATGAATCCACGAAGATTCCACAAAGCCGCGCAATGCGCAGGCAATGTGCATACGCCGTTGTCGCGGTTGCGTTCGCGATCGCGTTAGCGAACCGTGAATGCTGAAAAAATCCACATTTGCTCATCGCCGGGACGGAATAATCAGCGTGCCATTCAAGCACCGTCCATACGCCCCAGCCAATTCCAAGAAGGAGCCAGCCATGCCGATGCCCGTCAAACCCCTGTCCCCGGCCAGCGTTTTTCCTCCGCCGTTGAAGCGGAACGATCCATCACCGCCCGCGATGCCCGCGCGCCGGCGCATGCTCAGCGCGTTCGGCGCGTTGTCCGCGCTGCCGCTGCTTGGCGACGGGGTGCTTCGCCTGAAAGGCGAAACCGCACAGGCGGCCACGACTGGGAGCGCCGCGCCGAACATCGATCAACAAGGGCTGACCGGCGCCTGGTACGATCCGACCACGAGCGGCCAAGGCATGCTGATCGAGGTGATTCCCGACGAGTCGTACCTGTTCGGCGCGTGGTTCACCTACGACACCACGGCCGGCGACGTCACCACGCAGCGCTGGTACACGTTCGGCGGCACGATCAGCGACGGCGCGAACAGCGCGACGCTGACGATCTGGAAGTCCAGCGGCGGCAAGTTCAATAGCCTGCCGAAAACCTACGCGATCGAAATCGGCACCGCCACGCTCAGCTTCGACTCGTGCACGTCGGGCAGCTTCGCCTTCACGCTCGACGATGGCACCACCGGTACGATTCCGCTCACGCGCCTGCTGCAGAACGTGGCCTGTACTTCGGCCGACACCACGGCGGCGTCCGATGTCGCCGACTTCGCGCTGTCGGGGGCGTGGTACAACGCCGACACCAGCGGCCAGGGCTTGGTCATCGAGGTGAACTCGGTATATCCCTACGTGTTCTTCGGCTGGTTCACCTACTCCGCGGACGGCGCGACCGACGACGATGCCGGATTCCGCTGGATGACCGGGCAGAGCGTGGACTATGCGGCGGGCGACGACACGATCAACCTGAATCTCTACATCGGCACCAATGGCACGTTCAATTCGTCGGCGACGAAGGTGAGCGCGACTCAGGTCGGCACCGCGACGCTGACGTATTCGAGCTGCGGCTCGGCTGTGCTCAGCTACGACTTCACCGCGGGCGAACTCGCAAGCCAGTCGGGCAGCATCGCGCTGACACGCACGGGCGCGACGCCGGCCGCCTGCGTGTTCGGGAGCACCTGCGCGCTGACTGCGAGCGAGACCGACGGCCCGTATCCGCTGTATTCGATCCTGTCGAACAGCGCCATCGTGCGCAGCGACATCACCGAGGGCTACGATGGCATACCGCTCACGCTGACCCTGACCCTCGTCGACGTCAACGACAGTTGTGCGCCGATATCGAACGCGGCGATCTACATCTGGCACTGCGACGCGCTTGGCGACTATTCGGGCTATGCCAACCAGGAGAGCAAGATCAGCACGGTCGGCGACACCTTCCTGCGCGGCATCCAGGTCACCGACGCGAAGGGGCAGGTCACGTTCCAAACGATCTATCCGGGCTGGTACACCGGCCGCATCACCCACATCCACGTGCAGGCCTACCTCAACGACAAGCTGACGCAGGGCACCGCGGTGATCACCACGCAGTTGGCCTTCCCGCAGGACATCACGACGGCGGTATACAACACCACCTATTACACCTCGCACGGCCAGAACACGGTGGTGTCGAGTTTCGCCAAGGACAACGTGTTCAGCGATGGCACCACCACCGAGATGCTCACGATCAGCGGCGACGTCACCAACGGCTACGTCGCGTCGCTGACCTTGGGCATCGACGCCTAGAAGTGATGATGCTCGGACTCGTCGTCGGCCGCCGATCCGACGCCGAGTCCGCTGCCGACTCCCGCGCCGAAACCCAGGCCGCCCGCGCCAGCGGCCATGCCGCCTCCGCCTTTGCCGCCGCCCTGGCGCGCGTCGTCTTTCGCACCGCCGTCGCCCTTGCCGCGCCCGCCCGACGCGGACGGACGCGCCGGCCCCTGCTTCGGAATCGCCACGTCGCCCGGCACCACGTCGAGATCGAGCACCTGGCGGATGAAGTCACGCAGCGTCACGACGAGCTCGTGCGTGTGCACCGGCCGCCCCGCGGCGAGTTCGCCCGCCGCCTTCGCCGCCAGCCGCACCTGTTCCTCCGTGCCGAGCAGGATGATGTCGGACAGCGCCGCCTCGACCGCATCGCGCACGCGCCGCGCGCGATCGGAATTCGTCTTCGGCTCGCCGCCGTCCGCCGCGTCGGCATCGATCGACGCAGCGCGCCGGCGCAGGTCGCCCAGATGCGTGGGATCGACCGCGAGATTGCCGGTGAACGATCCGCCGAGCGTCTTGTAGGCGGCGATCAGCGTGCGCAGGCGTTCGTTGATCTGGCGGTTCTCGCGCTCGCGCCGCTGCTGGATGGTCTGCATCGCGAGCAGGCGCACGCCGACGCCGATCAGCGTGATCAGCGCCAAGCCGAACAGTGTCGAGAGCAGCGCCGGCAGGGAACTGAAATCGAGATTGCGCATGGTTGCGATTCCGGAAGCGAAGACCGGATGCTAGAACATTTCCGACTGCGCGAGGGATTCTTCGGCGTCGATGAAATTGGCGAGGCCCACGCCGACGAGGCGATAGCGCGTGCGCGGCGGCAGTTCGACGCGCGCGCACAGGCCCAGCGTGTGCGTAACGAAACTTTCTTCGGTCTGCGGCGGCAGCGGCGGTGTGTGGCTGCGCGTGATGATGTGGAAATCGGCGGTCTTGAGCTTGAGCACGACGGTGCGGCCGACGCGATCCGTCTTGCGCGCCGCCGCCCAGGTCTTCGCCGCGAGCTGGCGGATCGTCGGTTCGATCTCGGCGAGCAGCACGTCGTGCGCGAACGTGTCCTCGGACGAAATCGACTGCACGCTCTGGTCGGGATTCACGCGCCGCTCGTCGATGCCGAGGCTCAACTCGCGCAGGCGCAGGCCGTAGCGCCCGAAGCGGCGTTCGAGTTCGCGCGCATCGAACGCGCGCAGGTCGGCGCAGGTGTGCACGCCGAGCGCTTCGAGCTTCGCGTTCATCACCTTGCCGACGCCGGGAATCCTGGCCACGTCCAGCGGCGCGAGAAACGCCTCGGCCTGTTCGGGCTTGATCACGAACAGGCCGTCCGGCTTGCGCCAGTCCGAGGCGATCTTGGCGAGGAATTTGTTCGGCGCGATGCCGGCCGAGGCGGTGAGCCGCGTCGTCGCGAAAATCTCGGCGCGGATCGCTTTTGCGATCGCGGTGGCGGAAGAAAAATCCGTCTTCGGTTCGGTAACGTCGAGATAGGCCTCGTCGAGCGACAGCGGCTCGACGAGGTCGGTATGCTTGAGAAAAATTTCGCGCACCTGTTTCGACACGGCGCGATAGCGCGAGAAGTCGGGCGGCACGAAGATCGCCTGCGGGCACAAGCGCGCCGCGCGCAACGCCGGCATCGCCGAGCGCACGCCGAACTTGCGCGCTTCGTACGAGGCCGCGCAGACGACCGAGCGCGCGCCGCGCCAGGCGACGACGACCGGCTTGCCGCGCAGGCTCGCGTCGTCGCGCTGCTCGACCGAGGCATAGAACGCGTCCATGTCGATGTGCACGATCTTGCGCATGCGCGCATTCTATTGAAACCGTTTCTCCCGCTGCGCGCGGGAGAGGGCGTCAGGCCGTTTCGGCGGCACGCTCGATCTGCTCGTCGGCGACGGCCGGATCGCAGTGCAGCCGTTCGCGCCGGCGCAGGTCGGGGAACCAGCCCATCCACAGCGCGACGACGGCGAGCGTGCCGACGCCGCCGATCACGGTCGCCGGCACCGCGCCGAACCATGCCGCGGTCACGCCCGACTCGAATTCGCCGAGCTGGTTGGAGGTGTTGATGAAAATGGAATTCACCGCGCTGACGCGGCCGCGCATCGCGTCGGGCGTTTCGAGCTGCACGAGCGAATTGCGGATCACCATGCTGATCATGTCGAACGCGCCGAGCGCGCACAGCGCGGCCAGCGACAGCGCGAACGAGGTCGACAGCGCGAACGCGATCGTCGCGACGCCGAAGCCGGCCACCGACGCGAACATCGTCGCGCCGACGCGGCGGCGCAACGCGTGCCGGCCGAGCCACGCGCCCATCGCGAGCGCGCCGACCGCAGGCGCCAGGCGCAGCAGGCCGAGGCCGAACGGCCCGGTGCGCAGGATGTCGCGCGCGAAGATCGGCAGCAGCGCGGTCGCGCCGCCGAACAGCACGGCGAACAGGTCGAGCGAAATCGCGCCGAGCACGACCGGGCGCTCGCGGATGAAATGCACGCCGGCGAACAGCGTCTTCAGCGTCGCCGGCTCGCGTCGCGGCGGCGGGCGCTCGCTGCGCAGTGTCGCGAACAGCACGGCGGCGAACAAATACAGCACGGTCGACAGCGCATAGACCACGTGCGGGCCGAACGCGTAGACGAGGCCGCCGAGCGCGGGGCCGACGATCGTTGCGGCCTGCGACGCCGTGGTCGCCGTCGCCGTCGCGCGCGGGAACAGCGCGGGCGGCACGAGCGTCGGCAGCAATGCCTGCGTCGTCGGAAACTCGAACGCCTTGGCCACGCCGATCACGAGCAGCATCGCGAAGATGCCGGCCTCGCTGAACCAGCGTAGCCAGGTTCCGGCCGCGAGCAGCGCGATCGCGGCCGTGACGATGGTCTGGCTGACGATGAGGATGCGGCGCCGCTCGAACTGGTCGGCGACATGCCCCGCCGGCAACGCGAGCAATACCGACGGCACGAACTGCACGAGGCCGATCAGGCCGAGATCGAATGCGCGCTGGGTCATTTCGTAGACCTGCCAGCCGACCGCGACCGAGAGCATCTGGAAGCCGAAGGCGGCGGCCCCGCGTGCGCACCAGTAGCGCATGAAGGCCGGGTACGCGCGCAGAGAGTCGGGGGTCGAAGGATTCGATGGCATGGGGCGGCATTATGCGGGAATTCGCCGTCGGCGATTTCCTACACGGCGCGATGCCATTCGCGCATGGCGGGCGGACGCGGTGCGGGCCACGATGTGCCCTCGCTCGGGGAGAACGGGACATGTTCGATCTATATCGCGCGCCGCGGCCGCTGCGCTGGTACGAATGGCTGATTTTGCTGCTGTTGGCAGGCTACGCCGCGGGCACGCACGGAGAAGTATACAAATGCATCGGCGCGGACGGCGCGGCGACGTTCCAGGACCGGCCCTGCGCCGCGGCCGCGGAGCAAACCGTCCTCGCGATCGCGCCTGCGCCGGCCTATTCGCCGTCGCCGGCCTACTCCGCCGCCGGCCGATCCGACGCGCCCGGCGCGCGCCGTGCCGCGCGTGCCCGTGTGGCGCCGCGCCGCGCCGAATCGGCCGGCGCCGGTTCCTACGAATGTCGCACGGCCGATGGCCAGGTTTTCTATCGTCACGGCGCCTGCCCGCGTTCGGTCGCCGCGGTCGATCAGGGAATATCGACGCATCGCGGCCGCGCTGCCGGCACCGCGGCGAAGTCGGTCGCGGTCACCTCGACGCGCGTCTCGCGCGAGGACGCCTGCCACGAAATGCGCCGCGCGGGCGCCGCGAGCCGCCGCGGGCGCGAGCACGACGAGGACGTGTCGACCTACGACAAGAATCTCGGACGCGATCCGTGCCGATGACGTTCGCGGCGCGTCGTCTGTCGCGAAGCGCCGCGGTCGGGTATTGTTGCGGCAGGGTTTCCGCAGCGAGGTGGGTCATGTCGGAACGGTTTTTCGCGATCACGGTTCTGGGCGGCGCGCTCGCGCTCGCCGCCTGTTCTTCGGGCTCGAATCCGCCTGGCGCGCCGGCTCCCGCACCCGCGCAGAATGCCGCGACAGTCAAGGCGAACGCCGAAGCGCAGGCCGACAAGGGCCTGAAGGCCTACGAGCAGGCGCGCGCGAACGGCAGTCTCGACATCGCCGCGCAGATCGGCGCCGAAACCGCGGCGAAATATCCCGACAGCGCGGCGGCGGCCAAGGTCAGGGAGACGCTCGCCGACGTCACCGCGCAGGCGAAGCAGGAAAGCGAGAAGCGCCGTCTCGCCGGCCTATGGGCGTACACGGTCGCGTCCGTGAAGGGCGGCACGCAGTATGCCGCATCGATCGAGAACAATCCGCCGCTGGTGCCGCCGGGCCTGACCGGCGGGGACGCCAAGCACGCGCACCTGATCCTGCGCCAGCACCCCGAGTGGGGCCAGACGGTCTATCTCATGCTCGACAACGACAAGTTCAACTGCAAATCGGGCTGCAAGACGCTGCCGGTGAGCTTCGACGGCGAGCCTGCGAAGCAGTGGAAGGCGACGATCCCGCCGACCGGGGAACCGGCGTTGTTCATCGACGACGACAAAGCGTTCATCGCGCGCGTGCTGAAGACGAAGAAGGTCGCGATCGACGTGAATCTCGTCGGCGACGGCAGGAAGACGCTCGTGTTCGAAACGGGCGGGCTCGACCTGTCGCACCTGCCGAACACGACGAAGAAGAAGTAGGAAAACAGGATCCGTTCCGGAAAAGGATCGAATTCGCGCAAGAAATGACGGTCACCTCGGGTCTATTGCCCTGTCACGTTTCCCATACAGAAGGTCGCTCATGAAAATCCATCTCCGCTTCGCCGTCGCGGTCGCCGCACTGGCATTCCAGGTTCCGGCGCGTGCCGATGCGCCCGCCGTCGGCTCGGCCGCGCCGGCATTCAAGCTGCAGGACCAGAAGGGCTACTGGCGCTCGCTCGACCAGTACCGCGGCAAGTGGGTCGTGCTCTACTTCTACCCGAAGGACGACACGCCGGGCTGCACGACCGAGGTCTGCACGTTCCGCGACGACGTGCTCAAACTGCACAAGGCCGGCGCCGAGGTGCTCGGCGTCAGCCTCGACGACATCCAATCGCACGCGGCCTTCGCCGAGAAATACCACGTACCGTTTCCGCTGCTGTCCGACAACACGCAGACCACCGCGAAGGCTTACGGCGTGCTGACCTACAGCGAGAAGTTCAAGATGACTTTTGCCAAGCGCGAGACGTTCCTGATCGATCCGGCCGGCAACGTCGTCAAACACTACGTGGACGTCGATCCGAAAGAGAATTCCGGGCAGGTGCTGGCCGACCTCGCGGCATTGAAGAAAGGCGTCTGAGTGCCGGCACGAGCCGGTGCGAAAACCGCGCAAGCCCCGAAAACATGGTTTCCGCGCCGGGTCGTGAAGGTCGGCGGAATCAGGCTGCCTTTGCCTTGTCCTGCGTGTTCTGGAATGCCCGTTCGTAGTTGCGGATCTCCTGCTCGGCCTTGTCCTTCTGCCAGCCGTAGCGCTCCCGCAAACGCCCGGCGAGATATTCGCGGTTGCCGTCGAGGCGACCGAGGTCGTCGTCGGTCAGCTTGCCCCACTGCGCTTTCAGCGAGCCTTTGATCTGCTGCCACTTGCCCTGGATGATGTCTTGATTCATGGTCGTTTTCCTGGAGGGGATGAAACGCTAATGCCCTCTGACTGCATCGGCGTGCGAACAAGGCTACGCCGTGCGGGTGAAAACGCGGTTGGATCGAAGTTAATCGCAAGTTACGGCGGACGCTCGTTCGCGCGAGGTTCATGTAAATGAAGCGACCACTCACGAGTTCCGAAAAAAAATAAAAATATACTTTTACATTGAAACTGCTGCATGACTCCACCCGCATCGCACCGCGTGAAGAGCTTTCCTCCCCAGGTCGGCGAGGACTGCCGCGTGCTCGTGCTCGGCACCGTTCCGTCACTGCGCTCGCTCGAACTGCGCCAGTCCTACGGCCATGCGCAGAACCTGTTCTGGACCTTCATGGGCGAGCTGTTCGATGCGGGACGCGAACTGCCGTATGCGGAACGGATCAGGCGGCTCCACGCGCGGGGCATCGGCATCTGGGACGTGTACAAGCAGGTCGAGCGCCCCGGCAGCCTCGACAGCAGCATCGTCAAGGCCAGCGAAGTGCCGAACGCGATTCCGCGCCTGCTCGAACGCCATGCGACGATCCGCGCGATCGCGCTCAACGGCGGCAAGGCGGCCGAAGGATTCCGCCGCCACATCGAACCGCGACTCGATGCCGGTTTGCGCGCGCGCATCGATGTGCTCGCCCTGCCCTCGACGAGCCCTGCCAATGCCTCGATCGCCCGCGCCGGGAAGTTCGAACGCTGGAGCGTCCTGCGGGATTATGCAAAGCCGGCCGGCCGGATCGCGCAAGATCTCGCCGACCGCGAAATTGGCAAGTCTTAACGCCGCGCGGCCTACATTCCGCGCGAATCGACGATAGGGGAATGTCATGCAAGCGAAGATCACGGGCACGACGATGCCGGTGCTGGAGATCGGTCTGGAAGGCAACGACCGGATCGTCGCCGAACCGGGCGAATTTTCCTGGATGACCGACGCGGTGCAGATGCGCACGACGGCGTTCACCGCCGGCGCGAAGGGCATCTGGGGCGCGCTCGGCCGCGCGTTCTCGGGCGGCGGCCTGTTCATGACCGAATATTCCGCGCCGGGTGGCCGCGGCGTGATCGCATTCGCGGCCAAGGTGCCCGGCACGATCGAGCAGGTCGACGTGCGCGCGGGCGAGTCGTACCTGATCCATCGCCACGGCTTTCTCTGCGCGACCGAGGGCGTCACCCTCGCGACCGGCTTCCAGCGCTCGCTCGGCGCCGGCATCTTCGGCGGCAACGGCTTCGTCATGCAGAAACTGACCGGGCCGTGCACGGCCTGGATCGAACTCGGCGGCGAAGCGGTCGTCTACGATCTGGCGCCGGGCGAAACCCTCAAGGTCCATCCCGGTCACGTCGGCATGATCGCCGGCACCGTCGACTTCGACGTCACCCTGATGCGCGGCTTCGCCAACGCCGTGTTCGGCGGCGACGGCCTGTTCATCGCGCGCCTGACCGGGCCGGGCAAGGTCTGGCTGCAGACGCTGACCGTGCCGAACCTCGCGCACGCGCTGGCGCCGTACCTCGGCGGCGAAACCGCGGCGGAGAACGTCGAAACCGGCATCGCCGGCGGCATTGCGGGCGCGGTGCTGCGCGGGATGTTCAAGAACTGAGTGCGCCAATTAGGAGCGCATGAAACGTCTATTTCGGCTTGCGGATGGCCGCGTGCGTATCGTCAGCGACAACCCGGATAAGACGCTTTACCCGGACGAGTTCGTCGAGTTCGATGTGGAAGGATTCACGGTTCTCGGCAAGGTTGTCGAGCGGAAAGGAACGAAGGGATTGTAGAATGGACTCCACCCAATCCCGCGCCGTGCGCAAGGCGATCGCGGCGCTTGGATACATCAAGGCAAGCGCAGAAACTGCGTTGATTGCGATGCTGCAAGATATCCCTGTCGAGCATCCGAAGAAGATTTGTACCGCCTACCGCAAAGAGGGCGAGCAGCTATCCAGAGACGAAAAGCAAGCACTTGGGCTTCGCGCGAATGCCTTCATGTCGCGCAAGGCATTCGACGATCTGACGGATCACGGGCGCGACAAGCCGCTCGAAGCGCGCACGTTGCACTATTGCACGCGACGTTCACCTATGGTCGCCACTGTCTGCCCCAAGCCATACGCGAACAAACACAAGTCGAGCAGTGGCGCATCCGATTCGTGCATGACGTACTGAAACTCAAACCACTGCGCGGGCTGTCGCAGACTCAAGTCTTATGGTGAAGTCAGCGGGGATCAGTTCCAGGTGTTCCCGCCGCCCGATTGCGAGACGGATACGTGCAATTTCAGCGTGCGCTTGAAGATTGATTACCTTGCGGGGCGCGTATGATTTGGGAAACTAAGGATACCGTCGGCTTGGTCCTTGGCTGGCTTGGGGGCGTTGTAACGTCAGAGTTTTGGCGCTTTCTTCATCCGCCCGAGGAGCTTGTTCTATTGCGGCAACTGCACCGTGAGATCGTCGCCATGCCAACCGCCACACCATCGCCGCTTGAATCTTTCCCGCGCCAATTCGCCGAGAAGTTCGCCCTCTACCAACGTGGCATGCTGCGCGCCGGCATCGCCACCTATGCCGCATGGCTCTCGTTCGGTGCAGCCATTCTTGCCGGGTCGCGCGGGCAGAGTGAAACGGTTACCGTCGCATGCGGTATGGCTTTTATCTGCCTTGCAGCAGCAAGCATCATCCTTCGGCAGCGCACAGAGAAACGCTTCCGCAAGGCATAGGTGTAGGAAACACCTACATCGGAATGCACCAAAGTCCTACGCCGCCACAGCGGCGCAGTGGTACGATTCGGCCGCGCATTGAGCGCGTCAACAGGGGAAATCCAAGATGGAAATATCAACAATCGCAAGGGCGGTAGGGGTCTGCGTGGCCGTGGCTTTGGTCGGCGGCTGCGGGAACTTTGATGCCGTGCGGCCTACTCGGCGAATGGAATTGCTCGCCCCAACCAGCGGCTTTCATCTGCACGTCGCGCCGTTTGCAAATGCGGATATTCCTAGCGATGCACGGGTTCCAGTCGTTGGCGAACTCATGCGCGACGGCAAGATATACCGCGTCGTCAAGCTCCCGGACGAAGCCGTAAGAGGATTCTTCATCACGGTGGATGACAGCGGGAAGATGCTGGATTCCGTGAATGGATTCAATGGCCGCAGGCTCGATCTTGGCGACCTTGACCCGCCAGATGTTCGACTGATTCCTGACACGCACGCATATGCAGCAACTTCGGCACCAATGCCGAGCGCGCAAGATCAGTCGCCGCCGTCGGAAACGCGTTCTTGTTATGCGGGCAATGGCTATCGGCCGATCATCGATACCCAAGACGTCGATCAGGCCAGGCTCGAATGTGACATGGCCGACTGCCAAGCCTACGCGGCGCAGGTCAGCCCCGCGCAAAGCGCGGTAAACAACGCCGTGGCTGGTGCAATCTTTGGCGCACTGTTCGGCCTTGCTGTAGGCGATCACGGCTGGGCGGCTCGGGCGGGCGCTCAGGGCGGCGCACTCGGCGGCGCGGTCGGTGGCGCAGGCGCAGGGGTCATGGCGCAGCAAAACATTATGCGCAATTGCCTTGCCGGGCGCGGATACCGCGTTTTGCAGTAACCACTATGCCGTTCATATGGGGGAGACTGATCCGAATTGGCTTCGTTGCGAGGGCCTACGGCGCTCGCAAGTCGTTCTGGCAATCCATCTTGACGCTCATCGGTCACTTCCTTTGGGCGGCGTTGCTTTTTCTCGCGTTCTTCCTCATCGAATGGTCCATTTTCGCGATTGTCGGTTGGTTGAACTCCATCCGACCCATGCCCGATGATGTGATGGCGTTCATGCATGCCTTTGAGACTTGGTTCATGTACGCCGATGCGTTTTTGAGTAGTATGGTTCTGCTCGCTGGCGTGATTGGTTTCCTGTCCGAGCTATTCAGGAGAGAGTCGTGAACATCCTCGCCCCCGTCGCGGAAGGTTTCTTCGATGCCATGCGTTTCACTCGGGATATGCTCTGGACCTTCCCGAAATCGATCATCATTCTCGCCGTCGCGCTCTTGATCTCGCCCGCGCAACATCGACAATTCGATCCCGAAGCCGCGCTCAGGGCATCCGGGAATCACCGCTGACGAGCGGCTTTCACGCCGTCCGATCACGTCGAGAAGCCGCTCGCCAGCCGCAACGGTGAAGCCTTCTGCCGCGCGCGCCGATCCGCCGTAATCCCTCGGCGACCGGCAAGAGGTTACCGAAGATGAAAACACTGCTGATCATCGTCTGCATCGCGCTGTGTGCGCTGCTCGTTTCGGATTGGGCTCTGGCCGAGCCGGCGCAAGGCGCGTCGCTCGCGCGCGACCTGCCGCCGGGCCTGCAAATTCCCGACGCGGCGAAACCGGGTCCGAACTTCGACATCGAGCGCGCCACGCAGGCCTATCTCGACCTGCTCTCGCCCGAACAGCGCAAGCAGTCCGACGCGTATTTCGAGGGCGGCTATTGGCTGCTGCTGTGGGGCCTGTTCTATGGCATCGCGGTCGCCGCCGTGCTGCTGTGGGGCGGTCTCTCGACGCGGATGCGCGATCTTGCGCAGCGCGTGAGCCGGCGACCCTGGCTGTACACGTGGATTTACGGCCTGCTGATCGTGCTCGCAAGCTTCCTGCTCAACCTGCCCTGGTCGATCTACGCCGATTTCGTGCGCGAGCACCAGTACGGACTGGCCACGCAGGATTTCGGCGGCTGGTTCGGCGATGCGCTCAAGTCGCTGCTGGTCACGATCGTCGTGCTTCCCCTCGTCCTGGTTGCGCTTTACGCGGCCGTGCGCCGCGCCGGCGCGCACTGGTGGGTGTGGGCGAGCGGCATCGCTTTCGTGTTCATCGTGTTTGCGATGATGTTCGCACCGGTCTACGTCGAGCCGCTGTTCAACGACTACAAGCCGCTGCGCGAAGGCGCGATCCGCGAAGCCGTGTTGTCGCTCGCGCGCGCCAACCAGATTCCGACCGACCATGTCGTCGAATTCGACGCCTCGCGCCAGACCACGCGCATCAGCGCCAACGTGGCCGGTTTCGCCGGCACCACGCGCGTTGCGCTCAACGACAACCTCATCAACAAGACCTCGCTGCCCGAGATCAAGGCCGTGCTCGGCCACGAGATGGGCCACTACGTGCTCAATCACGGTTTGCGCGGCACGATCTACTTCACCCTCGTGCTCGTGTTCGGATTCTGGTTCGTGCATCGCCTGCTCGACTGGTCGCTGGCGCGCTTCGGCGCGCGGCTCGGTCTGTGCGATCGCGGCGATCCGGCGGCGCTACCGCTTGCGGTCGCGATCCTGACGGTCTTCTTCTTTCTCGCGACGCCGCTGGTCAACTCGATCTCGCGCCAGATGGAAGCCGAGGCCGACGCATTCGGGCTTAACGCCGCACGCGAACCGCACGGCTTCGCGATGACGGCGATGCGCCTGTCGACCTACCGCAAGATCCACCCCGGTGCGCTGGAGGAAACGATCTTCTACAATCATCCTTCCGGCTACACGCGCGTGCACGGTGCGATGACCTGGCTCAAGGAAAACCAGGACTACGCGCGCGGCGACGCGTTGCTCGCCGCGCCGGCGAAGTGATCCGGGATCAGACCAGGCGCAGATCGACGCGATTCGCCTGCGGGAATACCTTGTCGGCTTGCGCGGGCGACAAACCCCAAAGCCGCACGTACAGCCCCGCCAGCAGGCTGCGATAATCGTTGAGCACCGGGTAGTCGCGGTTCTGGTGGAGCGTGGCCTGTTCGACCTTGACCTGCTCGCCCGCGATGCGGCCTCCGTCGATGCCGCCGCCGAGCACCCAGTAGACCGAGCCGTGGCCGTGGTCGGTGCCGCGGTTGCCGTTCTCGCGGAACGTGCGGCCGAATTCGGAAACGACGACGACGACCGTGTTCTTCCACTCGGGCCCGAGTTCCTGCGCGAACGCCTTGAAGCCGTCGCCGAGGTTGGCGAGATTGTTCGCGAGCTGGCCCTTGTCGTTGCCTTCGTTGACGTGCGTGTCCCAGCCGCCGACGTCGACGAAGCCGAGCCGATATTGGTCGCGCATCAGCTTGGCGATGCGCTGCGCCTCGAGCGCGAAGCCCTTCGCGCTGACCGCGCCGCGGTTGGCTTGGTTCATCTCGGTTTCGAATTCCTTGGCGACGTGCGCGCGCAGTTCGAGGCCGTCGTTGACCGCGCCCTGCAGGCGATGGCCCTGGTACATCGAGGTGAGGATCGCCGATTGCCGGTCGTCGTAAGCCGGCTTGCCGACCGACTTGAGCGAGATGTTCGGAATGTCGCCCGCGCCGCGGAACGTCAGCGGCAACGCGTCGGTGAACGCGATCGGCGGCGCCTTGCCGCTCAACGTTCCCGACAGGCGCGCCATGAAGCCCGAGTTGAAATCGCCGTGCGTCTGCGACGGCTCGCCGCGCTCGATGTTGTCCTGGGTCTCGAAGTGGCTGCGCGAGAGATCGTCGGTGCCGGCGAACGGCACGAAGGCGACCTGCTTGTTGCGGTACATTTCGCCGATCGAATCGCGCAGTGCGGAAGTCAGGGCCCAGTCGCCGTCGAGCGCGAGCGTGCCGCCGTCGGATTTCGGATCGGGCCTCGGTACCGCGATGTTCGGCCGCGACTGATAGTAGAAGTCGCTGGCATACGGCACGAGCAGGTTCGCGCAGTCGTAGCCGCCGCGCAGGAACACGAGCAGGAAGCGCGGCGAGGAGGGCGGAGCGGCGAACGCGCGGCCGGCGGTGGTGAACGCGGGCAGTGCGGATGCAGCAGCAGCGAATTGAAGAAAGTGGCGGCGGTTCATCGTGGGTACCTCTTGGTTTTTTTCCCTCTCCCACCGGGAGAGGGTGCCCCGAAGGGGCGGGTGAGGGAACGGACTGCCAGAAATGTGGTGCTATTGGTTGGCGCAAGGCTCTTCCCTCATCCGGCGCTTCGCGCCACCTTCTCCCGGTGGGAGAAGGGAAGCATCAGCGTGAATTGAACTCGGGCGAAGCGAGCAGGAATGCGTTCCACTCCTGCTGCGACGCCGACTTGTCGAGCGCGGCGAGCGTGGTCTTCGACAGATACGGCTGGATGCCGTCGTAGTACAGCTTCGACGACAGCTGCGGAAAGCCGGTGTCGACGCTCTTCGTGCCGTCGGCCGCGTCGAACAGGCCTGCGTTGCCGTTGCCGATGATGCGCGCGATCTCGAAGCGCCGGCTCATCTGTCCGGAAGATGCCCACGCATTCTCGGTCAGCGCGTAACCGTCCGGAGTCGAATGGCCGAACAGCGCCTCGCCCTGGTTGTTGAGCCAGGTGACGACCGGGTGCATGTTGGTGATCGTCTTGCCGTCGTAGGCGAGGCGCACGCTCGAGACGACGTAGTGCATCGGGTCCTTGAACTTCCTGCCGAGCGAGGCGGCGAACTCGCCGGACTCGAACATGGTACGCAACACTTCGGCGATGTCGCCGTCGCTGTGCTGGAACGAGCGCGCCATCCGGTCGACGAGCTTCGGCGGCGGATCGTCGGCGACGAAGTAGATCGCGAGCTTGCGCGAGACGAATTGCGCGCAGGCCGGCTGCCTGACGAGTAGGTCGACCGCGCGCTCGACCTCGTCGAAGCCGCCGCCCTTGATCTTCTGTCCGAGCAGGACGCGGTCGTCGAAATCGTGGCGTTCGGGATTGAACGTGAACAGGCCCTCGCGCACGAGATAGCGGCGCAGCGCGGGACGTACCTTCGGATCGTCGTGGTTCGTGTCGATGCCGACGCCGGTGAGGATCTTCGCGAGTTCCTGCACGTCGCCCTGCGTGTAGCCCGCATCGATGCCGAGCGTGTGCAGTTCCATCAGCTCGCGCGCGTAGTTCTCGTTGATGCGGTTCTTCGCGTTCTGCGCGTTGTCGAGATATTGCAGCATCGCCGGCGATTTCAGCGTCGCCAGCACGAGGTCGCGGAAACGGCCTAGCGCGTACGGCCGGATCGCCTGGTCGGCGTAGTCGCCGGCGAGAAACTTCACGTAGCCCTTCTGCGCGAACACGTTGAAGTGGTTGAGCCAGAACCAGACGAGCTGCTCCTTGAGCTGGTCGGGCGAGTAGATCGCGCGCAACAGCTCGCGTCGCGTCGCCTCGTAGGCCATCTTGTTGCCGAGGTCGTTGCGGTCCTTGCGCGCGGACTTCTTCATTTCCTCGTCGCCGAGCGCATTGATGCGCTTCTGTTCGGCGACTTCCTCGACGACGAGCTTGGCGGCGGAATCGTGGGCGATGTCGAGATTGTCGATCTGAGCCTGCACCGGCGCGGGCAGCGCGTCGTTCCTGCCGGCGAGCTGTTCGTCGAGGAAGCGGCGGCGGCCGAGTTCGCGGAAGCGAGCCACGGTGGCGCTGTCGAGCCCCCAGGTGACGCGGTCCAGCCAGAGCGCGTCGTCGCGGCTCAGCGTGGCGGGCGCGTTCGCGGCCTGCGCCGCGCCGGCGCTCGCTGCGAACAGGACCGCGGCGTGAAAAATTCGTGATCGCGTCATGTCCATGCAAGTCGGTGTCGTGTGGTATCGCCTACTAACGTGCGAAGCATCGATCGGATGACAACTTGTTCGCGTGTCGCGCCGTCCGGCATCGCTTCAGCGTTCGCCGCCGTGTTCGCGCGCGGCCCGGGCGCGGCCGCGGTGCACGGCTCGCTCGAACAGAATGCGCTGTTCCACCTGATGGCGCAGGCGAACGAGCCGATCCGCAGACAACTTTGCGCGCTCGGCAGCTGCAACGCCGACGGCGTGCCGGTCGAGCGACCGGCGTACGCGAAACTGCGCGGCACGCCGCCGCAACAGCCGTGACCGTTCCGCCCGCGGAAGGCGACGCTAGCGCAGCGTCACCTTCTTGCGGTTGTCGTTCGACGAGCGGTCGACGAGCTTGTTGTACGGATCGATGCCCGCCTCGTAGGGTTCGCCGTTGACGGTGACCGTGATCGTACTGTCGCCGTTCTTGACCTCGCGCTTGTCGAGGTAGAGCACCTTCTCGTTCGCCTCCTTGCCGTCGGCCGCCTTCGCGAACACGCCGATATCGATCGGCTGATCGATCCTGCCGTCGGTCTCCTTGCCGACGCCGTCGGTGTACTTTTTCCCGGCGTGCAGGGTCAGCGTCACGTCGTACTTGCCGTCGGCGCGCCGGGTCGCGGTCGCCTCGGTCACGCGGTTGTCGAAGAACGTGATCTTGGTGAACAGGTCGTCGATCAGCGAATTCCATTTCGGATCGGTGCCCGCGCGCAGCTGATCGAGCAGTTCATGCGAGGTGGTATATGGTGGTTGCTGGAACGCCTTGGCCTTGACGAAGGCGGCGAGCACCGCGTTGAGCGCGTCCTCGCCGATGTAGTCCTTGAGCGCGTAGAACACGACCGAGGCCTTGTTGTAGTGGATGTACTGCTGGTTCTCGTTGAGCGCGAGCGGCATCTCCTTGACCCGTTCCGTCGCGCGCGTCGCCAGATAGCGGTCGAGCTCGTACTTGAGGAACTTGCGCATCTGGCCCGCGCCGTACTCGTGTTCCATCACCATCAGCGCGGAATACTGCGCGAGCGATTCGCTGAGCATCGTCGCGCCCTGCACGTTGGCGCCGATGACCTGGTGCGCCCACCACTGGTGCGCGACCTCGTGCGCGGTGACGTAGAACACATAGTCGACCGCGTCCTTGTCCGACAGGTCGGCGATGAAGCCGATCGACTCGGAATACGGGACCGTGTTGGCGAAGCTCTGCGCGAAGCTGCCGTGGAAATTCGGGAATTCGAGGATGCGCAGCTGGCGGAACTGGTATGGCGAGAAATGCTTGGTGTAGTAGTCGAGCGACTTCTTCACCGACTCGATCATGCGATCGACGTTGTACGCATGCTGCGGATCGTAATAGACCTCGATCGCGACGTCGTTCCAGCGGTCCTTCTTCACCGCCCAGCGCGCCGACAGCCAGGAGAAGAAATCGAGGATCTTCGTGTCCGACTTGTAATGGAAATAGCGCCGCTCGTTGCCCGAGGCATCCTTCGCCGTCCACTCGCGCTGCAGATAGCCCGGCGCGAGCGCGATCTGGTCGGGCGAGGTCGAGACGGTCGTCTCGAAGTCGACCCAGTCCGAATCGCTGGAGAGATAGGTGTTGCCGCGCGCGGCCATGTCGTCGATCGGCGCCATGCGCGGCAGCTCGGGCAGGCCGTACTTGCGCCGGTCGTTGCGGTCGCCGAGCTGATGATGTTCCTGATAGCCGAAGTGCGGCAGGGCGAAACTGTTGAAGAAGCTGCCGTTGCCGGCGATCATCGATTCCGGCCCGCTCGCCGAGAATCCGCGCTCGCCGAATTCGAGGTCGAAATCGAAATCCATCGCCGCGCCCGGCGCCATCGGTTCGTTGAGCGCATAGATGGTCAGATCGTTGCGCGGGTCGGCCTTGGCGATGCCGTGCGCGGCGAAGTCGAGCTTGCGCACGACGATGCGTTTGTCGAGCGCGACGATGAAGCGATCGATCGGCTGGCTCGTCTTGTTCTCGAGCCGATAGTGGCCGCGGATGACGACGCGCAGGTCCTCGGGATGGATGTCGACATCGGCCTTGACCGCGACGATGCGCGGCTGCGGCGTATCCTTGAGCGGGCGATAGGTTTTTTCGTAGTCGGCCTGGCGCTGCTTGCCCGCGTCTTCGGAAAGATATTCGTTGCGGATATTCGTGTTGTAGAAGATCCACGCGCCGAGACCGGTGAAGGCGAGGAACAGGCAGGCCAGCGCGAGCGGCGTTGCGCCGCGCCGCAATTGCGTCATCGCACGGCGCCGGCGCTCGCCGAAATTCGCTCCCGTGCCGCGCGGCCAGAAGGCGGCGGCGACGATCAGCAGCATCGCGGTCAACGCGGCCCAATACGCGCGGAAGGTCAGGCTCGGCCCGACGAAATGGCCGTAGCCGTTCATGTCCGACAACGGCATCGGCGTCGCCTTGCCGTAGTTGTAGAGCGGATGGTCGTAGCCGAGCAGCGGCAGCGCGAATTGCGCGACGAGCACGACGACGACGAGCAGATAGCCGAAGAACTTGTTGTCGCTGACCGTCTGCAGAAACACGAACAGCGCAGCGGTCAGCATGAACGGCAATATCGCGAGCAAGGCGATCTTCGCGTACAGGCCGGGTTGCAGGTTCGTGTAGCCGTGCACGAGCTGCCAGCCGATGCAGAACAGCACGCCCGCGAGCATGAACGCGGCGATCACGCCGACGAGCGCGACGAGCTTGGCCGCGAGCGGCACCCAGTTCGGCGCCGCGCAGGCGTCGGTCACTTCGGCGACGCGCAGCGTGCGCTCGCGCCAGACCAGCTCGCCGGCATACACCGCGAGCACGAGCGTGAGAAACAGGCCCGTGCCGCCGCGCAGGACCTGATCCATGCGCGAAGTCACCGGCAGTACTTGGGTGCCCCAGATTTCGCCGCTGAACTCAAGAACGACGAACATCACCAGCAGGCCGAGCACGAGCATCACGAGGAACGGCGCGCCGGTCAGCACGCTGCGCAGGTCGAACCAGGTCTGGTGCAGGAATTGGCGCCACTGCGCGCCGACCGAGGAGTGCAGGCGCACCGCCGGCACCGCGATCGCCGCGCTCGGCGTCGCCGGCGCGGAGGCGGGCGCCGCCTTCGCCCTGCGCCGGAACAGGCGCAGGCCTTCGCGGTCGGTGCGGAACAGGCGGAACGCGCCCGCCATCAGCAGCGCCGACGCGCCGAGCCACAAGGCGCGATTGATCAGCAGCCAGCCCGACAGCGGCGGCAGGCGCGTGTTGTTGTCCTGCGCCGACCAGTAGCGGGTTGCTTCATTGAGCGCGCTACCGCCGAACGGATCGACCAGCGCGCCGATCCAGCGCGCGTCGAGGTTCGCCGTCATGCTCTGCGCGATCTGCACCAGCACGACGAAGGCGATCGCGCCGAGGTAGGTGTAGAGCATCGAACGCGTCAGCGTCGCGAACGCGAACATCAGCGCGGCGACGAACAGCAGGTTCGGGACGACGAGCACGCCGAACGACCATAGATAGGCGCCGAACGAAGTCGGCCCGAGCCGTGCGGGATCGAGCCACGGCATCTTGCTGCCGAGCCAGAGACCAAGCGCGGTGACCAGCATCACGCCGAGTGCAGCGAGAAAACCGCTGCCGAAACGGCCGAGCAGATAGTCGCGTTTGCGCATCGGCGTGGTGAAGAACAGCTCGGCCGTGTTCTGCTCGAAATCGCGCAGCGCGGCACCGGCGATGAAGATCGTCACGAGCAGGATCGAGAGGAAGCTCAGCGCGCCGAGCAGGTTGATCACGACCAGCGGGGCATTGCGGTGGACGTTGCCGATGCCGCCGCCGAAGCTGACGTTGTCGGAGGCCATCATGCCGAACGCGGTCGCGCCGAAGACGAGGGCGACGATCCAGAACAGCGGGCTGCGCAGGATCAGCCTGCGCTCGAACGCGAGGATTTTCCCCAGCATGGTTGGATTCTCCTCAGGCCGCCTGGGCGACGGGCACGGCGGCGCGGCGCAGTTCGCCGAAGTAGACGTCCTCGAGATTCGGCGCCACGGCGACGTAGCCCTCGCCCGGACTCGCGTCGGCGAGCACATGCACGACCGGCTGGCCGGCGACGAGGCGCGTCGACAACACGTTGTGCTGCGCGCGCACCGCGGCGAGCTCGTCCTTCGCCAGCGCCTTGCGCCAGACGCGGCCGTCGAGCGAGCGGATCGTTTCGCGCGGCTCGCCGACCAGGCGCAGCTGCCCCTGCGCGATGATCGCCATGCGCGGGCACAGGTCGGTCACGTCGTCGACGATGTGCGTGGACAGGATCACGACGACGTTTTCGCCGACCTCGGCGAGCAGGTTGAGAAAGCGGTTGCGTTCCTCGGGATCGAGACCCGCGGTCGGCTCGTCGACGATAATCAGGCGCGGCTGGCCGATCAGCGCCTGGGCGATGCCGAAGCGCTGGCGCATGCCGCCGGAGAACGTGCCGAGCTTGTAGTAGCGCTTCTCCCACAGGTTGACCTGGCGCAGCAGCGCCTCGACCAGCGCCTTGCGCTCCTTCTTGTCGGTCACGCCCTTGAGCACGGCGAAATGGTCGAGCATGACCTCGGCGGTCACCTTCGGATAGACGCCGAACTCCTGCGGCAGGTAGCCCAGCGTCTGCCGCGCGGCCTGCTTGTCGGCGAGCACGTCGATCTCGTCGAGATGGATCGAGCCCGCATCGGGATCCTGTAGCGACGCGATCGTGCGCATCAGCGTGGACTTGCCCGCGCCGTTGGGGCCGAGCAGGCCGAACATGCCGTTGGGAATGTCGAGCGTGACGTCCTTGAGCGCCTGCACGCGGTTGGCGTAGGTCTTGGACAGGTTGCGGATCGCGAGCATGGAATCTCCTGGCGCGGCTTGGGGCGAGGAGCGAGGATAGCGGGCCCACGGTGCCGCTCCCAAGGCCGAAAGTCATCGTGCCGCCGGCCCCGCACCGCACCACGGCGCGAACGATTGCCGCGCGGGCTATAGCCGAACGGGGGCCGGTTCGGATTATCATGGCGGGGCGGCGAAGGCCGCGTACAGTTCATCACCAGTCGTGACCGGCGCGGCGCCAACGGCGGCAGGCGCGCCCAATAAGTAGGGAGGGAGCATGGCCGACGTCGTAGAAGCCAAGGTGCCGGATATCGGCGATTACAGCAACGTGCCGGTGATCGAAATCCTGGTCAAACCGGGCGACACGGTGACGAAGGACCAGGGTCTCGTCACGCTCGAATCGGACAAGGCGACGATGGAGGTACCTTCGTCGGTCGCCGGCGTCGTCAAGGAAATCAAGGTCAAGCTCGGCGACGAGATCTCCGAAGGACACGTCGTCGCCCTGATCGAAAGCGGCGATGCGGCCGCAGTCGCGCCGGCCGCGGCAAAGGCCGCCGCGCCGGCTCCCGCTCCCGCGGCGAAAGCCGAAGCTCCCTCGCCCGCTCCCGCTGCGGCCGCCGCGGGCGGCGGTGTACAGGAAGCCAAGGTGCCGGACATCGGCGACTACAGCGGCGTGCCGGTCATCGAAGTGCTGGTCAAGGTCGGCGATACGGTGAGCAAGGACCAGGGCCTCGTCACGCTCGAATCGGACAAGGCGACGATGGAAGTGCCCTCCTCGGTCGCCGGCACGGTCAAGGAACTCAAGGTCAAGGTCGGCGACGAAGTGTCCGAAGGCCATGTCGTTGCCCTGATCGAAGCGGCTGGCGCCGCTCCCGCACCGGCGGCGGCGAAGGTCGCGGCACCGGCGCAATCCGCACCCGCACCGGCGCCGGCCCCTGCTCCCGCGGCAGCGCCGATCGCGGCATCGGGCGGCCCCGCTTCGCCGCCGATCAAGTTCGGTGCCGACACGGTCATGCCGGACAAGGTGCCGTACGCAAGTCCCGCCGTGCGCGCTATCGCGCGCGAGCTCGGCGTCGATCTCGCCCAGGTGAAGGGCAGCGAGCGCAAGGGCCGCATTTCGAAGGAGGACGTGCAGAAGTACGTCAAGGGCGTGCTCTCCGGCGCGGCCGCCGCGCCGAAAGCCGCGGCCGGCGGTGGCGGCACGGGCCTCGACCTGCTGCCGTGGCCGAAAGTGGATTTCTCCAAATTCGGCGAAGTGGAAACCAAGCCGCTCTCGCGCATCCAGAAGATTTCCGGCGCCAACCTCGCGCGCAACTGGGTGATGATCCCGCACGTCACCCACAACGACGACGCCGACATCACCGAACTGGAAGCGCTGCGCGTCTCGCTCAACAAGGAATACGAGAAGGCCGGCGTCAAGTTCACGATGCTCGCCTTCCTGATCAAGGCGATGGTCGCCGCGCTGAAGAAATTCCCGACGTTCAACGCCTCGCTCGATGCGACCGGCGAGAACCTCGTACTGAAGAAGTACTACAACGTCGGCTTCGCCGCCGACACGCCGAATGGCCTGGTCGTTCCGGTGTTGAAAGACGCCGACAAGAAGGGCGTCGTCGACATCGCCAAGGAAATGTCCGCGCTCGCCGCGAAGGCGCGCGACGGCAAGCTCGGCCCCGGCGACATGGCGGGCGGCTGCATCTCGATTTCTTCGCTCGGCGGCATCGGCGGCACTTCGTTCACGCCGATCGTCAACGCGCCCGAAGTCGCGATCCTCGGCGTGACCAAGTCGGCGATGAAGCCGGTCTGGGACGGCAAGGCGTTCCAGCCGCGCCTGATCCTGCCGCTGAGCTTGAGCTACGACCACCGCGTGATCGACGGCGCGCTCGCCGCGCGCTTCACCGCGCATCTGGCCGCGCTGCTGGGCGACATGCGCCGCGCGATGCTCTAGCCCTTCGCTCGTCATTCCCGCGTGCTCTTGGCGGGAATCCGGCGACTTTGCTTTTTGCAGTCGGTAAAAAGAGCGAAAGGCACTGGATTCCCGCTTTCGCGGGAATGACGAGCAGAAAGAATTCTTCGCCGTACCCGTTTCCAGGAATCGCACCATGGCCACCACCGAAGTCAAAGTCCCCGATATCGGCGACTACAGCAACGTTCCCGTCATCGAAATCCTCGTCAAGGTCGGCGACACGGTGACGAAGGACCAGGGCCTCGTTACGCTCGAATCGGACAAGGCGACGATGGAGGTGCCCTCGTCGGTCGCCGGCGTGGTCAAGGAAATCAAGGTCAAGCTCGGCGACGAAATCTCCGAGGGCAGTGTCGTCGCGATTATCGACGGCGCGGGCGCCGCGCCGGCGAAGGCGGAAGCGCCGAAAGCCGCGCCCGCCCCGGCACCTGCGGCCGCCGCTCCTGCCGCTGCACCAGCACCGAAAGCCGCCGGCGCCTCAGGCCGCAAGGCCGACGTCGAATGCCAGGTTGTCGTGCTCGGTTCGGGTCCGGGCGGCTATACCGCGGCGTTCCGCAGCGCCGATCTCGGCATGAACACGGTGCTGATCGAGCGCTACGCGACGCTCGGTGGCGTCTGCCTCAACGTCGGCTGCATTCCGTCGAAGGCGCTGCTGCACGCGGCCAAGGTGATCGACGAAGCGAGCCATGCGGGCGAGATCGGCATCGACTTCGGTGCGCCTAAGATCGACATCGACAAGCTGCGCGGCTTCAAGAACAAGGTCGTCGCGCAATTGACCGGCGGCCTCGCCGGCATGGCCAAGCAGCGCAAGGTCACGGTCGTGCAGGGCACGGGCAAGTTCGTGTCGCCGAACGAGATCGAGGTCGAAGGCAAGGACGGCAAGAAGCTCGTGCATTTCGAGAAATGCATCATCGCCGCCGGTTCGCAGGCGGTGAAGCTGCCGGGCTTCCCGTGGGACGATCCGCGCATGATGGATTCGACCGACGCGCTGCTACTGCAGGACGTGCCGAAGAAACTGCTCGTCGTCGGCGGCGGCATCATCGGCCTCGAAATGGCCTGTGTCTACGACGCGCTCGGCGCGCAGGTGACCGTGGTCGAGCTGATGGACCAACTGATGCCCGGCGCCGACCCCGACTTGGTCAAGCCGCTCGCGGCGCGCCTGTCGAAGCGCTACGCCGGCATCCATCTCAAGGTGAAGGTTGCGAAGATCGAGGCGACCAAGGAAGGCTTGAAGGCGACGTTCGAGGGTGAGAAGGCGCCCGAACCGCAGATCTACGACCGCGTGCTCGTCGCGATCGGCCGTTCGCCGAACGGCAAGAAGATCGATGCCGACAAGGCCGGCGTCGCCGTGACTGACCGCGGCTTCATTCCAGTTGACAAGCAGATGCGCACCAATGTGCCGCACATCTTCGCAATCGGCGACCTCGTCGGCCAGCCGATGCTCGCGCACAAGGCGACGCACGAAGGCAAGGTCGCCGCCGAAGTCTGCGCGGGGCAGAAGAGCGAGTTCGTCGCGCGCGTAATCCCGAGCGTGGCCTACACCGATCCCGAAGTGGCCTGGGTCGGCGTCACCGAGACCGAGGCGAAGGCCAGGGGCATCAAGGTCGGCGTCGGCAAGTTCCCGTGGGCGGCCTCGGGCCGCGCGATCGGCATCGCGCGCACCGAAGGCTTCACCAAGCTGATCTTCGACGAAGCCACGCACAAGATCATCGGTGCCGGCATCGTCGGCGTGAACGCGGGCGACCTGATCTGCGAGCTCGGCCTTGCGATCGAGATGGGCTGCGAAGCCGCCGACATCGGCCTCACCGTGCATCCGCACCCGACGCTCGGCGAATCGATCGGCATGGCGGCGGAGGTGTACGAAGGCACGATCACCGACTTGTACATTCCGAAGAAGAAATAGTCGTGCGCAAGGCATTTGCTATTGCCTTGCTTGTTATTGCGCCGATCATGCGAGTGCAGGCGTGCTCATGCCCTACGGACTCGATCGAAGAAGCATTCGACAGTGCGCCGATTGTTTTCATTGCGCATATCACGAGCATTCGATATCGCGAACCGCCGGAGAACTCATCCAAATTTGAAGACTACGCGGCACAACGAGCGAAATTCACCGTAATTGAGGCGCTGAAAGGCGATCCCAAGCTCGTCTCTGAGCTGGCTGCGGGGTATGGCGGTGGTGATTGCGGTGTGCCATTGATTGTCGGTTTCGATTACATGGTTCTAGTTGATCCTCACGGATACATAAACTATTGCTCTGGTTTTTTCGGTCCGCACTACGGTTGGAACAATACGTCATGGCAAAGCGAACAACGCCAAGCATTGACGGCGTTTACGCAGTCGGTCCGCGATCACTACAAGACGAAAGCAAAAATCTCGCGCCCGCCGTCGGCGGATCTGCGAATGGAAGATTCTTCCACTCTTTGGTTTGTTCCTGACGTTGTGAAGGAGGCGCTGAAAGGAAGCAAAGCTGGCGACAAAGGGTGCCTTGGTGGCTCGGGTAACAAAAAGTAGCGCTGAGCTATTTGAACTTTTTATTTGCCGCTTCTTCTTCGTCAGTAGAACGCGACGTCTCGCCCGGCAGAATCTCCCGCGCCACTTCGTAGTGCCGCACCAGCGGCTCCATCTGCAGCAGATACTGTTCGTCTTCGGGATAGTAGACGGCCTTCTCGGGATTCTCGCCGGCGAATTCGTGCACGGCGCCGATCGAATCCCATAGCGAGACCAGCATGAACTCGCAGTGCTCGCCCTGGATGCGGCGCAGCACGGTGACGCCGCGGTTGCCGGGCGTCTTCGCGTAGTCGGCGAGGCCGGTGCGGTCGAGATAGGCGAGGTAGTCGTCGGCTTTTTCCTTGAGCGTGATTCCGCGCCAGATGCGAGCGATCATGTCGACTCCGCGCCGTTGCCTTCGATGGCGTGCAGCATAGCGCAGGCGATATCGCGGCTTGCGAAATTTGCGTTGCGCGAATCCCGTGAGCGCGGGTACCGCGCCTCCTGCTTCTTGTGTTCCGCCTCGGCGAGACGGTTGAACTGGCGCTTGCGCTGCAGCCACAGTTCGTCGTGTTCGGCATCGCGTTCGAGCGCGACGTCCGGAACATGCTGGAACGGGATGCGCATCGGCGCCGCGCCGAGCGCGGCCTGCATCGCGCCGAAGTAGAGCGTGTTGTTGCCGAACTTGTAGTTGATCCGGTCGATCACGCCGTTGAGCGCGCGCGTGCGTTTCTCGTCGGTGAACAGCGAGCCGTTGCTTTCCGCGCGCCGCTGCAGGCGATGCAGGGTGACGCCGACGGCGAGCGGCGCCGGCTTGTCGCCGCGCAGCGGCAGGCGGTGCGTATGGCGGTCGCGCCGGGCGAGGGCGGACTCGAGCTGGCGCAGGAAGCCGCGGCTGTCGTCGGTCGCCTCGAAACGGACATCCGCCGCCCACGCGTCGGCGCCGACGTGCTTGATGCGCACGCTCAGCGCCGCGGCGACGTAGCCTTCGTGGCGCAGACGCATTGCCGCCTTCGCGAGCAGCTTGACGAGCACGGCGCGCGCACCGGCGGCACTGCGCAGTTCGGGGCCGAGCACGTGCGAGTGGCCGATGCTCGCGCGCTGCGGGTCGCGGTGCGGCTGCCAGACGCCGCGCAGCGCATCGTGGAAACGTTCGCCTTCGATGCCGCCCCAGATCTCGCGCAGCGTCGGCTTGTCCGCCGCGCACAGCCGCTCGACGCTGTCGATGCCGCATGCTCGCAGGCGTTCGCCCATGTTCGCGCCGATGCCGCAGAGATCGTTCAGATCGAAGCGGTACAGGGCGTGCGGCAGGTCGGACGGACCGAGCACGACGAGGCCGTCCTCCTTGTCCATGTCGGAGGCGGTCTTGGCGAGAAAATGGTTCGGCGCGATGCCGATCGAGCAGCGCAGCCAGTCGCCGACGTCGCACACCGCGGCCTTGATCTGCCGCGCGATCTTCACCGCATTGCCGCGTTCGCGCTCGCGGCCGATCAGCTCGCAGGCGACTTCGTCGATGGACGGCGGTTTGCCGCTGATCGGGATGCAATCCCCGATCGCGGCGATGAGTTTGTTGTGATAGCCGATGTAGAGCGAGGGCTGCGCCGGCACGAGCGCGATCTGCGGGCACAGTTTGCGCGCCTCGCGCACGAGCGTGCCGGTCTTCACGCCGTGTTTCTTGGCCTCGGCGCTCGCGGCGATGCAACAGGTGGTTTCCGCCATGACCGGCACGACGCCGACCGGGCGGCCGCGCAGCGCCGCGTCCGCCTGCTGCTCGACCGAGGCGAAATAGGAATTGAAATCGACGAACAGGCTGCGCAGGGTCATGACGCTTCATCGGGAAATGCGGTCGAGGACGACCGCGTGCGGCTTCGGCGACTGCCGACGACCGCGACGACGCTAGACTACGCCCATCTCAATCGCGGAGACAGGCTTGTCGTCCTATCTGGTTTTCGGCGCGAGCGGCGCGGTCGGCGAGTTCCTGTTGCCGCGGCTCGCCGCACGTGGCGGCCACATTCTGGCGGTAAGCAGGGCGGCATCGGCGCGGGGGCGTGGAGCGACGAGCGTCGAATGGTTACGCGGCGATCTGTTCGGCGAAGTTCCGCCGTTGCCGCCGGTCGACGTCGTGTTGAGTCTGGGTCCGCTCGACGCGTTCGCGGCGTGGCATGCGCGCACGGCGCCCGCGCGGCGCGTGATCGCGCTCGGTTCGATGAGCGCGCAGAGCAAGCGCGATTCGGTCGACGCGGCCGAGCGCGAGCTGAGTGAACGCCTGCGCGGCGCCGAGGCGTTGCTGATGCGGTCCGCGCATGAGCGCGGCGCCGATTGCACGATTTTCCGTCCGACCCTGATCTACGGCAGTGGCCGCGACCGCAGCCTCGCCCCGATTGCGCGCTTCGCCCGGCGCTGGCGCGTGTTGCCGGTGCCGCGCGGCGCGAGCGGATTGCGCCAGCCCGTGCATGCGGCCGATCTCGCCGCGGCCTGCCTTGCCGCGATCGGCAACGAATCCACATTTGGAAAAGTATACGAACTCGGCGGCGGCGAGCGCTTGCGCTTCGATGCGATGCTCGCGCGCATCGCCGCCGGCCCCCCGCGCATCGCGCTGGCGTTGCCGGTGCCGCTGGCGCTCGTGCGCGCCGGCGCTGGGCTTTTCCGCGTCGGTGCCGGTGCGCTCGCGCGGCTCGACTCGCCGCTGGTCGCCGACAATGCCGCCGCGGTGCGCGATTTCGGTTACGCGCCGCGCGCATTCTGCGCCGCGGATGTGCTCGGTTCCGCGAATTCGTCGATTCCCGGTTGACTGCGGAACCGGCGCGGCACAAGATCGCGGCAAACGAAGGGGAGATGTCGCACCGATCCGACCCGAGCCCGTTCCGCAAGCGGAACCGCAGCCGCGCTTGCGCCTGTGCGCCGACACTTGTGGTGTTGCGATGCAGCGAGCCCGGTCGGCGAGTTGCCGGCATAATTCTCGAAACAAGCGTTTGAATTCCCTTTACCTACCAGCATGCCGCTTCGCGCGGAGGAGAACACCATGCGCAGACTGAAGCTCAGCTCCCTGATCCTGCCGGCCCTGTTGTTGACGGCGCTCGTCGGCCGCGGCGCGCACGCCTACGACTACACCGCGCCGGTGCCGTTGCGCACGGTCGCGAGTTTCGACCCGACCGCGGGCACGGTGCCGTTTCCGACCGACCTGTTGCGCCAGGGTTCCACGGACCTCACCCTCAACATCCCGGTCGCGTCCGGCACATCCGCCGCGCAGGCCGCGGTGTACGACGCGCTCAACTCGCTCGACGGCTTCAGCACGACTGCGCCGTGGAGCACGGGTTTCGGCGGCGCGCTGACCGCGAGCAGTGTCGTCGGCGGCAGCAGCGTCCACCTGTTCGAAGTGCAGACCGATTCGTCCACGGGCGCCGTGCTCGGCGTCGTGCGCGAGTTGGCCTCGCCGGCGGAATACGTCGCCGCGCTCGCATCGAACGCGACCACCGGCGCGACGCTCGCGATCGTGCCGACCAAGCCGCTCAAGCAACTGACCTCGTACATGGCCGTGCTGACCAGCGGCATCACCGACGCGAGCGGCGCGCCGGTGCGCACCTCGCTGATCTACGCCTTCGCCAAGAGCACGAGTCCGTTGTGCGCCAGCGGCAAATCCACGCTGCGTGCGCTCAGCGACGCGAACGCCTGCGCGCTCGAGCCGCTGCGCCAGTTGACCAACCTGCAGGAAGCGGCGGCGAAGACCGCCGGCGTCGATGCGTCGAGCATCGTGCTGTCGTGGACCGCGACGACACAAGCGACGACGGTGACGATGCAGAACATCGCCGGCCTCGTCGACGCGGCGCCGGACCAGAACATCGCCGTCGTGCCAACCGGCAAGACGCTGGCCGACCTGATTCCGGGCCAGCCCCCGATCGCCGACATCTACGTCGGCGCGTTGACCGTGCCGTATTACCTCTCCGCGCCGAGCGCGAGCAATCCGGTCGCGCCGTTGACCAACTACTGGACCGCGCCGGCGTGCGGCGAGGTGGCTTCCTGCGCGGCACTGGGCCTGGATTCCGCCTCGACCAACGTCACCGCGGCCAACCCCTTGCCGGTGGCGACCTCGAACCAGACCGTGCCGGTCATCATGAGCGTGCCGAACGCGAACTCGGGCAAGACCAAGCCCGCCGCAGGCTGGCCGGTCGTGATTTTCCAGCACGGGATCACGCGCAATCGCACGGATATGCTTGCGGTTGTCGGTGCATTGGCCAGTCAGGGCTTTGCCGTGATTGCGATGGATTTGCCGCTGCACGGCCTCGATCCGAGCAGCCCGTTCCACGGCAACCAATTACTCGCAGGCACGCCCGCGGCCGGCCTCGTCACCGGCGAGCGCACGTTCGACCTGCCGCAGATCGACACGAGCACCGGCACCGTCTACACGGGCACGGTCGCCTCGTCCGGTTCGTATTTCATCAACCTGAGCAGCCTGCGCACCTCGCGCGACAACCTGCGCCAGGGCGTCTCCGACCTGCTCGAACTGCGCAGCGCGATTCCCTACGTCGCCGGCCTCGACGGCACGGCGCTGTTCGATCCCGCGCGCGTCGGCTTCATGGGGCAGTCGCTCGGCAGCATCGAGGGCACGACGTTCATGTCGCTGGCCGCGACGCCGAACACGGCCGTGCAGAACGCCGTGCTCAACGTGCCGGGCGGCGGCATCACCAATCTGCTCGTCGGCTCGCCGACGTTCGGCCCGGTCATCCTCGGCGGCCTTGCCGCCGCGGGCATCGAGCCCGGCACGGCGGCCTTCAACACCTTCACGGTCGCCACGCAAAGCGTGATCGACTCGGGCGATCCGATCAACTATGCCGGCGACGCCGGCACCGGCGCCGTGCTCGCGGCGAAAAACCTGCTCGCGCAGGTCGTGGTCGGCGGCAGCGCGCCGCTGGCGGGCGATGCGACTGCCGCGAGTTACTACGATGCGAGCGGCAACTGGCTGCCCGATCAGGTCATCCCGAACACGGTCACCGGCTCGCCGCTGTCGGGCGGCCTGCCGATCGTCTCGCTGCTCGGCCTCGCGCAGATCAGTTCGACCACGCAGTCGGCCACGGGCATCCACAATTCGGTGCAGTTCGTCAGCGGCACGCACGGCTCGGTGCTCGACCCGACGCCGTCGCCGCAGGCCACGGTCGAAATGCAGACCGAGGCGGTGAGCTTCTTCGCCACCAACGGCGCGGCGGTGCAGATCACCAACAGCGCGGTCGTCAAGCAATAAACCCGGAACCCTTCAGGACATCTCGCCATGATCAAAATCAAACAGCACCCGCGAATCGTTCCGGCCCTGACTGCGCTGATCTTCGCGATCGCCGCGGCGGTGGTCAGCCAGGGCGCCTACGCCAGTGCGTTCCAGCTCACCGAGAACTCCGCGCAAGGCCTCGGCCGCGCACAGGCCGGCGGACCCGCCGCGCCGGGCGACTGCTCGGCCGTGGTCAACAACCCGGCTGCGATGAGCGACTTCAAGACCGATTGCCTTGCTGGCATCGTCTCCGCGATCAACTTCAGCGCCAAGTTCTACGGCGGCGGCGAGGACGCGTTCGGCCAGCCGTTGACCGGCGGCAACGGCGGCGATGGCGGCGACACGATTCCGGTGCCGTCGGCGTACTTCATCCATCCGGTCACCGAACGTCTCGTGCTCGGCATCGGCCTGTCCGCACCGTTCGGTTTCCAGACCGAATACGACGATCGCTGGGTCGGCCGCTACCAGGGCGTGAAGACCAAGCTGCAGTCGCCCGCGCTGACCTTCGCCGCCTCGCTGAAGCTGTCCGACGAACTCTCCGTCGGCATGAGCGTCTTCGCGCAGCGCACTTCGGCCACGCTCGTCCAGGACATCGACCTCGGCACCGTGCTCGCGCAGTACGGCGTGCTCTGCGGCGAAACGAATTTCCCCGCTCAGCAGTGCGACGGCCAGGGCGGCCTGAAGGGACACAACCTGAGCTACGGCGCCGGCTTCGGCGTGCTGTGGAAGCCGACGCCGGACGACCGCATCGGCTTCAACTACCGCTCGAACGTCGATCACGACATCAAGGGCCAGGGCACGTTCCTCATCCCCTCGAACCTGCTGCCGTATCTCGGCGGCGCGTTCGTCGCTACGGGCGGCCACGCCGACATCAACACGCCGTGGTACGCCAGCCTCGGCTGGTGGCACACCTTCAACGACCGTTTCAGCGCCGGCATCAACGTCGCCTACACGAACTGGTCGAGTTTCAAGGGCCTGACCATCGTCTACGACAACCCCGTGCAGCCGACCACGTACCAGGATTTCAGCTACAAGGACACGTGGTTCACTTCGATCGGCGCCGACTACAAGCTCGACGATCGTTGGACCCTGCGCGGCGGCCTCGCCTACGACCAGACGCCGACGAGCGACGCCACGCGCGATCCGAAAGTGCCCGACAACTCGCGCCTGTGGGTTTCGATCGGCGCCGGCTACCAGTTCAGCGACAATCTGCGCATCGACGCCGCGTTCGTCCACCTGTTCGTCAACGATGCCAAGGTCAACGACACCTCGCTGTTCGAGAGCACGTTGACCGGCGCGTTCAAAGTGACTGGCAACGTCCTCTCGGTCGGCGGCCAGTACACGTTCTGAGCACCACGGGCGCGTGGACGCGTGAAAACGGGAAAGCCGGCGATTCGCCGGCTTCGAATCGGGAAGTGCAGGCAAGATGCCTGCTTTTTGATTCTCGCGATCAGGGATGATCGCATCAGTAACCTATGCCGAGACGTCGCATCAGCTTCGCGGCGATCCACGCCGGCCCGATCAAGAGATACGCCAGATCGGTGAGGAACGACGGTTTTCGCCCCTCGATCTTGTGGCCGACGAATTGGCCGATCCAGGCGATGACGAACACGGCGATCGCCAGCCACATCAGCCGCGACGGCCCGAGCGTGCGGTACAGCGCTTCGCTGACGAGCCCGAACGCGACGAACACCGCGAGCATCGCGAACGCGAGCGGCCGCGACAGGCGCAGGTAGAACGCGAACGCGAGCACCATCGCCGCGGCGGCCCATAGCCCGGCGCGGCCCACCATTACTGGCACCGGCACGACCCAGAGCAACGCGATCACGGTCCACAGGATCGCCGGCACGCAGATCCAGTGGATCGTGATGTTGGTCGGGTGGCGATGGTCTTCGCTGTAATTGCCGAGCCAGCGGTCGACCTCGCGGCGCGCATCGCCGGCGGCGTGGAAAGCGGCTTCGTTCATGACGGTCCTCGCAGGCACGTTTCGCCGCACCAGCATAGCGCGCGCGGCTCGAGGCGCAAGGGCCGACGCAGCACGCCGGGACGGCCCGCGCGGTCATGCCATCGTCGAACGCCACAGGTGCAGCACCGCGTAGGCGCGGTACGGGCGCCACGCCTGCGACATGGCTTCGAGCGTGCGCGCCGGCACCGGCTCGTCGCCGCGCGCGACGGCCTTGCGCAGGACGACGTCGCCGGCCGGAAACGCGTCGGCATACGCGGCGGCGCGCATGGCGAGATAATGCGCCGTCCATTCGCCGATGCCGGGCAGCGCGGTCCACAGGCGCACGAACTCGGCTAGCGGGCGATCGGCGCGGAAATCGGCGCGGCCGTCACGCACCGCCGCGGCGATCGCGTGCAGCGTGGCGATGCGCGCGCCGGTGATGCCGAGGCCGCCGAGGTCCGCTCCGGCGAGCGTTTCGGGTGTTGGGAACAAATATACCTTTCCACTTTGCATCGTCTCGACTTCACGGCCGAACCTGCGCACGACGCGCTCGGTCAGCGTGCGTGCCGCGGCGACCGTGACCTGCTGGCCGAGCACGGCGCGGATCGCGATCTCGAAACCGTCCCAGCCGCCGGGCAGGCGCTGGCCCGGATGGCGCGCGACGCAGGCTTGCAGATGCCGGCGCCGGCCGAGATGCGCATTGACCGCGGCGATGTCGACGTCGAGGTCGAACATGCGCCGCACGCGCGCGGCGATGTCGGGGAAGCGCGCCGTGTCGGCGAAATCGATGCGCAGCTCGAGCGCATGTCCGCGCGTTGCGTGCGTGACGACGAATTCGCCGACCTTGCCGTCCAGCGTGAAGACGCGCCGATAGCTGTCGGCGTCGACGCGCTCGACGCCCGCGATCGCGCGCTTGGCGAAGAAGCCGAGCAGGTCGGCGAAGTCGTGGGGCGGCCGGTATTCGAGGCGGATCGTTTCGCTCACGCCTCAGAACCCGTAACGCAGGAAACCGCCGTCGACCGCGATGCACTCGCCGGTGATGTACGAAGCCGCGGGCAGGCACAGGAACGCGATCGCGGCGGCGACTTCCTCGGGTTCGCCGACGCGGCCCATCGGCGTGCGTTCGAGCACTTCGTCGAGATAGTCCTCGTCGGCGAGCTTGACTGCGGTGCGCTGGGTGCGGATGTACCATGGCGCCACGGCATTGACGCGGATGCCGTCCTCGGCCCATTCGCAGGCGAGGTTTTTCGTCAACTGCGCGAGCGCGGCCTTGGTCATGCCGTAGGGCGAGCCGGTGCGCACGTGGGTCAGTCCGGACACCGAACTGACATTGACGATCGCTGCGTTGCCGTGCTCGGCAAGCTGCGCGTGCGCGAGGCGGCTCATCTCGAACGCGCTCATCACGTTCGTCTCGATCAGGCCGCGCACCTCGTCTTCCGTGTAGTCGAGCGTCGGCTTGCTCGCGTTGCCGCCGGCGTTGTTGACGAGGATCGACAGCGGCAGTTCGAGGTCGGCAAGCCAGTCGAACACTTCGAGCCGCTGCTCCGCATCGGCGACGTCGGCGGCGAAGCAGACGAAGTCGTTGTTCGGGAATTCCTCGGCCAGTTCCGCGCGCACCGATTCGAGATGCGTCTCGTCGCGCGCGACCATGAGCACGTCGGCGCCGAGCAGGGCGAGTTCGCGCGCGGTGGCAAGGCCGATGCCGCGACTCGCACCTGTGATCAGCGCGATCTGTCCGTCCAGGCGCCAGCGCGCCGCATTCGTCGTCATGGCTGTCTCCTCCGGCAGAGCGTGATTGCCTTGCCTGTACACGCAGGGCGCTACGGCGCAAACTTTAGCGACAGCTCCCGGAGTTCGCCATGCGCTTCGCCATGTTATCGATTCTCACCCTCGCTGTGCTCTGCGTTTCTTGCTCGCGCGACACGCCGCCGCCCGCATCCACGGCGCAGACACAGCCGGCCGAAAGGCAGAAGACGGTGATCGACGCCCAGCTCAAGGCGCTCGACAAGGCGAAGGCCGTTCAGGACACGGTCGACCAGCAGAAGAAGGACATGGACAAGAAGCTGGAAGACGCGGGCGGTTGATATTGCCTGTGGCGTCTTTGATCCGCCTCGGCGGGTTACGTTTTCTTCGCCGCTGAAGAGAAAGAAACTCGCGCGCGGAAAGACGAAGGGACGCGGTCGGCGGAATCAAAAACGGGGGCACGAAGTCGCGCCCCACGATCATTTGATCTCGCAGAAACAGTAGGCGAACACGCCGACCCTGTTCGCGTCGAGCGAGCGCAGCAGTTTGAGCGGGCCCTGCACATCGGGCCGGGCGAGCAGCGTACGCAGCGATTCGGGGACGAGGCTCTGCGCGAAACTCGTCGAGGCGTCGTTCGACAGGCCGACGACGAATCGTTCCCACGTCGACAGCGGCTTCTCCACGTAGCGCACCTGGTAGTTCTCGCCGAGCTTGGCCGCCTGCGCGGCGGCGAGGGTCGCCTCGCGCAGACCGCCGAGCTGGTCGACGAGGCCGCGTTCCTTCGCCTGCGCGCCGCTCCACACGCGCCCGCGTGCGATCGCATCGATTTCCTCGGGCTTCTTCTTGCGCGCCGCGGCCACCTTGGTGATGAAATTCTGGTAGCCCTTGTCGATGATGCTCTGGATGATCTCGCCGACCTTCGGATCGAGCGCGCGGCGCGGGTCGAGCGCGCCCGCGAGCCAGGTCGTGCCGATGCCGTCGGTATGCACGTTGATCTTTGCCAGCGTCTTCGGGAAGTCCATGAACAGGCCGAAGATGCCGATCGAGCCGGTGATCGTGGTCGGTTCAGCGAAGATCTGGTCGCCGTTCATCGAGATCCAGTAGCCGCCCGAGGCGGCGACGTCGCCCATCGAGACGATGACCGGCTTACCGGCGGCGCGGGTCAGTTCGATCTCGCGGCGGATCAGCTCGGAGGCGAACGCGCTGCCGCCGGGCGAATCGACGCGCAGCACGACGGCCTTGACGTTCTTGCTCTCGCGCGCCTGGCGCACGAGCTTGGCGGTCGATTCGCCGCCGACGGTGCCGGCGGCCTGGTCGCCGTCGAGGATTTCGCCCTGCGCGACGACGACGCCGACCTGCGGGCGCGTGTCGATCGGGGTTTCGTGCTGCAGCAGCGCGACGTAGTCCTCGAAGTCGATCTTGCGGTAGCTGTTTTCCTCCTTGATGCCTTTCTCGATCAGCAGCGCCTCGGCCTCGTCGCGGGTGGCGAGCTTGTCGACGAGGTGGCCGTCGAGCGCGAGCCGGGCGAGATCGCCGTTGGCGGCCTTGATCGAGGTCGGATAGTTCTCGATCTGCGCGGTGAGGGCTTTCGGGTCGAGCCTGCGCGCCGCGCCGATTTCCTTGAGGTAGTCGTTCCACACGCCGTTCATCCAGTACAGGTCGGCCTCCTTGGACTCGGGCGAGGCATCGTTGCGGATGTACGGCTCGGCGTAGGACTTGTACTCGCCGACGCGGAACAGGTGCACGTCGACGCCGAGCCAGTCGAGCGCGTCCTTGTAGTAGGTGCGGTAGCGGCCGAGGCCTTCGAGCATCAGGTCGCCGTCGGGGTGCAGCAGCACCTGGTTCGCATGCGCGGCGAGCAAATACTGGCCCTGGCTCATCGAATTCGACACGGCGACGACTTCCTTTCCTGCGGCCTTGAAGCGCTCGATCGCGGAACCGATCTCGTGCAGCGTGGACATGCCGGCGGAAGCGATTTCGTCGGGCTCGATGACGAGGCGCTCGATGCGCTTGTCGCTCGCGGCAGCATCGATCGCGCGGATGATGTCGCGCAGCTGCACTTCCTTGTTCTTTTCCCCCGCCACGGCGGCGAACGCACGTTGCGCGGGATCGGAGCTGTACTGTTCGACGATGCTGCCTTTCGGGTCGAGCACCAGCGCGGTGCGCTCCTGCAGCGTGATCGTGCCGCCGCCGGCACGCCACGCGAGGAGAACGCCGAGCAGCAGGACGAGCGCGATCACGCCGAACACGAGCCGACGCACGAAATTGAACAGGCCCCAGGCCCAGACGAACAAGGTGACGAATACGCCGCGGCTTTTCTCCGCCATGACTTGAGTCTTCCTCGAAAATGTCGAAAGTGATCCGTTGCGCAGATTAACCGAACCGGCGTGCGCCGGCATACCGCCTTAAGTCACGCCTCGCGCGCGCGGCTCGCGCGCAGAAAGCGCAGGGTCAGCAGCAGCGCAACTGCATTTGTTCGTTCAACGGTCATGAGTCCGATCCAATTCCAGTCAGGCATGTCGATAATCGAGTTCGTCGCGCAGCCCGGCAACCCAACTCAAGTGTCGCAGCAGCTTGCACTGCATCCGTTGGTTGGGGAATTCCCTTCTGAAACTGGATGCGATTCATGGACATGGCTGTCTCCATCTCCCATGGCGATGGGAGCAGTCTGTGCCCGGTGGGTCTCATCCATTGCGACGGGCTGAGCAATGGCGCTAATCAGCTTCTCAACCCCGCACGTAGGGCAGGCGTTCGTTAAAGAAACGTTGTTGTTTCTCATAAGGTGAACGCATGAATTGAAATGTGTAGGAAATTTCCTACATGACGATACATTTTTTCCTTCATGCCGGAGATTTATACCGCGCTACGCTTAGGCGGTCGCGTAAGCATTGATCTTCCTGATTATCCATGACCCTCAGCCATCAAAAAATTGCTGACCGCGCGCAATCGCGGTGCTGGACAAGGCTTGCACAGGGTCATCACGTGCAGCAGCCGTGGCAACATCTCGGCCAGGTATCGGCGCGCGTATTTGTTCTGCTGGATCGCATGGTAGCGTCCGCTGATCGCGCGCTTGACGTTTCCGAGCACCATGTTGGCCCAACGCGCACCGGCCACTTCGGTCGCCTCGCGCCTGCCCCCGGTCACCAGCACCGTGTGCGCATGAGGGTCTGTCAATTTAACTGTGTGACTGCGGTTATGGATCATACGTTGACGGGCACGCGCTCTTCGCCGAACAGGATCTGGAACACCTGCAAGGCCGGCTTGCAGTGATGCACCGCACGCCAGCGTTTACTCGCTTCGCGGATCGCCAGGTACAGCGACTTCAGCGCCGACTCGTCGTTCGGGAAAATGCGGCGGTTGCGCGTGTACTTGCGCATCGTCATGTTCATCGATTCGATCGCGTTGGTGGTATAGGTAATCTTGCGAATCTCCGGCGGAAATTGGAAGAATGGCACCACGTTCGCCCACGCGTTGCGCCACACGCGCACGGCGGCGCGGTACTTGCCGCCCCAGTCGGCTTCGAACGCATCCAACTCGTGCGCTGCGTCCTCGATGCTCGCCGAGGTGTAGATGCGCTTGAGCGCATTCGCCACCGGCTTCATGTCCTTGGCCGCCACGTAGCGCATCGAGGCGCGCACCAGATGCACGATGCACTGCTGCGTCAGGGTCTGCGGAAAATGCGCCGTGACCGCTTCGGGCAAGCCGCTCAACCCGTCCATGCACGCCACATAGATGTCCTTGACGCCGCGCGTCTTCATCTCGCTCAACACGCCCGACCAGAACTTCGCGCCCTCGTTCTCGGCCAGCCACACGCCCAGCACTTCTTTCTCGCCACGCAGGTTCAGCCCCAGCACGATGTGCGCGGACTTGTTCACGACCTGCTTGCCCGCTCGCACCTTCAGCACCAAGCCATCCAGCCACAGCACCGGATAGATCGCTTCCAGCGGACGCGCCTGCCAGGCGCGTACTTCCTCCAGCACACCGTCGGTGACCTGCGCGATCATGTCGTGCGAGATCTCCACATCGTACAAATCCTTGACCGCGCCCTCGATGTCGCGCGTGCTCATGCCGCGCGCGTACAGCGCCAGTATCTTGTCCTCGAAATCCCCCAGCCGCGTCTGCCGCTTCTTCACCAGCTGCGGCTCGAACCTCGCCTCACGGTCGCGCGGCGTCTGTATGCGCACTTCGCCGAACGTCCCTTTGACCGTCTTGCTCGTGCTGCCGTTGCGGCTGTTCGTCCGCCTGCCGCTCGGCGCCTTGTCGTGCCGCGCGTAGCCCACGTGCGCGTCCAACTCCGCCGACAAGCTCCGATTGATCACCCGTTGCAGCATCTGCGCGTACAGCGCCGCCACGTCCTGCGGCGTCTTGCAATCCGCCGTCAGTCCGTCCAGCATCGCTTCATCCAGCTTCATCGTCATCTCTCTGCTCCTCGCGGCTTCGCCGCATTCTCGCTCAAGAAGCAGTTACACAGTTCAGATTACAGACTCAACAGTTTGAGTTTACGGAGGAGAAATCCTCCGTTTTTTACAGTTAAACATTCTGATGCCATCTTATTGACCACAGATATACAAATGAAAAAATTGTGTGATAAATATGACGACAAAAATTTTCGTTTCATATATATTTTTTACATTAATTCTTTTTGCTAAAGTGGATGGTGCCGATTTGAAGTGCGATGCACGTATCAATAATTTTATTCTCCCCACTTCTTCCGTATCCATCGGGGCTTTGGGTGAAATCCGGAGCCTGTATGAAGCCGATCAAATGGATCGAAAAGCCCTTGAAAATTTCATATCGTTAGAGACGAACTTCAAAAGCAACAAAGGAGGCGATGGTTTTGACTTAGGAGAGAAGCAGAATTATGACTTCCTCGGCGCGAATGGGCAGGAAGATATAATTCAAAAGGTCCAGAAGAATGATCAAGACAGGGAATATGTTATCTTGGGATTGCTGGCGAAGGAAAGGATTCGCAGCCCAGAAGAACTATATTTCGCTGCCTACATATTGCAGCACGCACAGTGTAATGAATTAATCAAAGATGCAAATCGACTCGCTGAATTGGCTGTCCGCCTTGGCAGTGAGCCGGCAAAGTGGCTATATGCGGCGAGCCTGGATCGATATCTGTTGGGTCTAGGGCAACCACAAAAATATGGAACTCAGTTTACTTTACAGAACGGTCGGAAGGTTTTGAGGCCGGTGGATCCCGGCACCACCGACGCAGATAGGGCGAAATATAACGTGCCACCGCTGTCTAAGTCTTCAGAAGGAGTGGCCCGCAGGCAAGAATGATGAAATCAAAAATGCTTTAATAAGGTCAAGTCAAGCTAGGCGCGCCCGGCTCGCGCGCAGAAAGCGCAGGGTCAGCAACACCGCGGCCGCAGTCAGGCCGGCGACGAGCCCCATCCACATGCCTCGCGCGCCGTAGCCGCAGCGGAAGGCAAGCCAGTAACCGACCGGCATGCCGATCGCCCAGTAGGCGAGGCCGGTGATGATCATCGGCATCGTCGTGTCCTTGAGCCCGCGCAGCGCACCGCCCGCAGTGACTTGGATGCCGTCGGAGAACTGGAACACCGCGGCGAGCACCAGCAACCGTGCGGCGAGTGCGGCCACAGCGGCGTCGTCCGTGTAGAGATGCGCGATCGCCCGCGGGAATACCGCCATCGCGGTCGAGGCGACGAACTGCGTGCCCAGCGACAGCGCCATTCCGGCCAGTCCCGCCGCGCGCACGCCGCGCGCGTCGCCGCGGCCGACCGCGTTGCCGACGCGCACGGTCGTCGCCATCGCGAGGCCCAGAGGCACCATGAACGTGACCGAAGCGACGTTGATCGCGACCTGATGGCTGGCCACCGTGACCGCGCCGAGCGAGGCGATCAGCAGCGCCGTGCAGACGAACAGGCCCGCTTCCATCAGCAGGGCCACGCCCATCGGCACGCCCAGGCGCAGCAGCGCGCCGATCTCGCGCCAGCGCGGCGCCTCGAAACGCGCGAACGGCGCGATGTCGCGATAGTTGCGGCGGCGGTGCAGATACAGCGCGAACGCGCCGACTTCGATCCAGAGCACGAGCGCCGTCGCCGCGCCCGAACCTTGCGCTCCGTGCGGAGCGAAGCCGAGCTTGCCGTACATCAGCGTGTAGCCGATCGGCGCGAGTACGAAAAGGCCGAGCAGGCCGAAGTACATCGTCGGCCGCGTCAGTGACAGACCTTCGGACAAACCGCGCATCGCGAAATACACGGTCAGCGCCGGCGCACCCCAGGCGACCGCATGCAGGAACTTCGTCGTGTCTTCGACGATGCCCGGATCGACGCCGAAGCCGCCGAGCAGCTGCGGCCCGACGAACCGCACGAACAGCAGCAGGCCGAGGCCGAGCAGCAGCGCCAGCCACAGTGCCTGGCGGAACAGCGGCCCGATCTCGGCGCGGCGCCCGGCGCCGGCGAGCTGGGCCACGCTCGGCGGCACCGACATCATCACGCCAATGCCGCTGACGATGGCGAGCGTCCACACGCCCGCGCCGACCGCGACCGCGGCCAGCGTGTGCGCGTCGTAGTGGCCGGCGAGCATCGTGTCGACCACGTTCATGCCGATCGCCGAAAGCTGGCCGGCGATCAGTGGCAGGGCGAGCACGAGCGTGTCGCGCAGCTCGCGCCCGAACGATGCCGGTGCGGCGTCGGCGGCGGAAGAGGGGGGCATGCGGGGAGTTTGCGAAAAACGGCGATGCAGTGTAGCCGAAGCGACGACGATGGCGCTGTGCGATGCGTTCCCTCAACGCGCACCGGCATTCCGCGCTAGCATTGCGCACGATGAACACGCCCGCCGCTGACGAAACACCGCCCGTTCCGCTGCCGCCCGTGCCGCTGATGCCGCCCGCCGGCGCGCCTTGTGACGCGGAATTCGCGGCAGAGTCCGAAGGCATCGACGCCGCACCCGCGCAGGCGCTCTGCGCGAACTGCGGCACGTCGTTGCTCGGTCCGCACTGCTACGTCTGCGGTCAGCCGGTCAAGGGCATGGTGCGGCACCTGTCGAGCATCCTCGCCGACGTCGCCGACACCATCCTCAACATCGACTCGCGCATCTTCCGCACGATCGTGCCGCTGTATTTCCGACCGGGATATCTCACGAACGAATACTTCGAGGGCCGGCGCGTGCGCTACGTCACGCCGTTCCGGCTGTATTTCTTCTTCAGCATCCTCGCGTTTTTCCTGATGCAGTTTGCGATCGACGACGCCAATTTCGGCAATGGCGCGCAGGAAGACGCGGTCGATGCGATCGGCAAGGCGACCACCGTGGAAGATGTCGCCAAGCAGCGCGACGCGGCGCTGGCCGCATTGCAGAAGGCGGCCTCGGCCACGCCGGCTGCCGCCGACAAGGGCATCGACAAGGCGACGAAACAGATCCAGAAGAAAGCCGACAAGCGCATCGAATATCTGAAAAAGGCCGAGGAGGCGAAGGCCAAGGGCGCGCCCGTGCCGCCCGATCCGGACAGCGACGACCTCAATCTCCAGATCGCCGGCAAGAGCTGGAATCCGCAGGCGAATCCCGTGCATCTGGGCGGCCCGAAGTTCCTCGACGACAAGTTGAACCAGATGCTTGTGCGCGCGCGCGAGAACATGGGCAAGCTCGGCAAGGACCCCAAGCCGCTTTTCATCGGCGCGATCAGCGTGCTGCCGCAGGTGCTGTTCGTGCTGATGCCGCTGTTCGCGCTGCTGCTGAAGATTTTCTACATCTTCAAGCGGCGGCTGTACATGGAACACTTCATCGTCGCGCTGCACAGCCACGCCTTCATCTTCCAGTCGCTGTTCCTGCTCGTGCTTGCCGGCATGGCGAAAATCCAGGCGCAAAAGTCGGCCGCCTGGCTCGTGCCGCCGTTGAATCTCGCGTTGTTCCTGATGGGCTGGTGGCTGCCGATCTACCTGTTCCTCATGCAGAAAAAAGTATACAAACAGGGCTGGGTCATGACGACGTTGAAGTACGGGCTGATCGGCACCTGCTACACGGTGCTGATCGCGTTCTGTGCCGTGGCCGCGTTTCTCGTCAGCCTCGCGACCGTATAGCTGCGATCATCCGTGATCGCCAGAATCACGAAGCGGCCATCCTTGGCCGCACTTCTCAATAACATCTTTCAATTTTGTTTTGTGATCTGGAAATCGGGTTTGAGTTCGCCGCTGCGCACCGCGGCACTGACGTCGACGAAGGCGCCGTCGCGGTAATCGAGGAAAATCGCGTCGCCCGGCAGCGCCGTGCGCATGTCCTCGCCCATCGTGAAGTACAGCGCCTGCACGTTGCCGATCGTCAGCGTCGGGAACGGCGTGCCGGCGATCGCGAGCGGATGCAGCGGGCGCGCGTCGTCGGTCTGTACGCTCGCGCGGCGCACGAAGTAGGTCCAGGCCGGCTGCTCGGTGCTGACGAGGCAGTGGGCCAGGCGCTCGGGATCGGTGGCGAGGCCTTTGGCGATCGCATCGCTGTAGCCGGCGAAGCCCCACAGCGACGCAGTATGTAAAAAGTATACTTGGCAGGCGTGCGCGGGTAGGGCGGCGCGGTCCAACGCCGCCTCGGCGCTGGCGAACGCTGCAGCTTGCCGGTTCGTGCCGTCCGCATAATCGCGTGCGATGCGCTGCGACAGCGGTGCGAGCGCGGCCACGGCCAGCGCGATGCCGAGCGCGCAGAGCCCCAGCGCGCTCGCCGAACGCGCGCGCGGCGCCGCCGTGATCGCCGCGAGCAGACAGACCAGCCCGGAGAGGGTGAGATGGAAAAACCGCGAGGGCACGATCAGGTTGAAGAAGAACCCGTCCGCGCCGATGCCGGCGGCGAGATGTTTGGCGGCGACCGGCGCCTGCACCAGGCCCGGCAGCAGGGCCAGCACGAGCAGCGCCGCCGCCACGTGCAGGCGCGGACGCGAATCCGGCGCGGCGCGGCGCGCCTGCAGCGCGGCGACGATCCACAGCACCGTGGCGGATGCCACGCAGACGATGGTCCAGCGTGGCGCGCGCGGGTCGGCAAACAGATAGACGGCGCCGGCACGCAGCCAGTTGCGCGATCCGGTCGCGAACGCGGCCAGCGCCGGCAAGCGCACGGAACCGTCGCCGACCGGCACGCTCAGCATCGCGTGCCGGTACGCGAGCCAGGCCAGCGTCAATGCGACGATTGCGCCGAGGGCGGTCGCGCGCCGCTTCGCCTCGGGCTGTGCGCGCGGCGCCAGCGCGATCGCCGCGAATGCCGCAATCGCGCCGACGATGCCGAGTTCCTTGCCGAGGAACGCCAGCAGCAAGGCGCCGAGCAGGCCGAGCAGCGTGGCCGTGCGCGGCCGCTCGACGTACGCCAGGGCGGCGTTGAGCGCGAGCAGCGAGAACAGCATGGCGAGCAGGTCGAAGCGGTCGGACAACCACAGCGCCGTGCCGACTGCGAGCGGATGCACGGCGTACAGAGCGGCCCATGCCGCGTTCAGCGGTGCATCGCGATGCAGGCGTTGCAGCAAAGTATACAAGGCCGCGACGCAACCCAGGTGCAGGGCAAGGTTGAGCGCGTACTGCGGCCACGCCGCATCGGCCGCGGCCGCGGCGACGAACCACCACAGCAGCACGCCGAGCGGGCGGAAATAAGCGTAGTCGGGAAAATGGTTGTGCACGAACAGCAGCCACGGTTCGTGCAGCAGGCGCACGAAGGCGAGGAAGGCGAAATCGTCCTGCGCGAAAAAGGCGTGCAGCGCGGGCGCGTAGCACCACGCACCGAGCGCGAGCGCGGTGAGCAGGCCGGCGATGCGCCAGCGCCGCGGCAGGGTGAACGCGGAAGTGGGAGCCGAAGCAACGCCGTGCATGCGCAACGGGGGTTCGTGGACGACGCGCGACTATAGCCGCATCATGCGGCGCGTGTGAAACGCGCGCCGATCAGGGCTGGCCGGTTTGCAACGCCTGGCTGCGCTGCTCCGGCGACATCGCCAGCATCTGGCGGCGATAGCCGTCGCGCCGGTCCTCGGGCAGGGCGCGCCATGCCTTGGCGAACGCCTGGCGCTGTTCGGGCGTGAAATCGTCGAACATCCCGCGCGTCGCGCGGCGTTCGGTTGCCGGCACGCTCTGCATTACCTCGCGCATGATGCCGACGTGCCCGGCCACGCCGGCGCCGGCGAGGAAGGCGCTGCGCTCGGCTGGGCTCATGCGTTCGAAGCGCTCGCGCAACTGCGCGCGCTCGGCTTCGGGCAACGCGTCGAAGCGCTTGAACGCGTGGAGCATGCGCGCCTGCTGCTCGGGCGGCAACTGGCGGAATTGCCGATAGCGTTCCTGCAGCTTGGTGCGCTGCGCGGGCGTCAGGCTGGCCCATTTCTGCACGCGCCGGCCGAACTGCTCGCGCTGCGCTTGGGTCAGCTTCGGCCAGCGCTGCGCGGTCCCGGCCAGATGCTGCTGTACGTCGGGTGCGAGTTCGTCCCAGATTTCACGCACGGGAGCGAGCACATCGCGCTGTGGCTCGCTCAAGCCGATCCAGGGCAGGGGGGTTTCCGCCTCGGCCTCCGGCACGGCCGGCGCTTGCTGCGCGGCCGGGAGTCGGGCGCTCGCCAGCAGCGCCGCGGCGGCGGCGGCGAAGATCAGCGGGCGAATCGCGTTCATCCGCCGTCGTCCGCATCCTGCGCGTCGAGCCAGGCGTAGAAATCGAGGTTCTGATAGAACTCGGGCGAGGCGTCGTCGGCATCGGTGTCGGCGACGGTCGTCGCGGCGGGAATCATCGCGGGGCCGGCCGTTTGCGCATGGCGATGCGGTTGCCACGCCGCGACGGCGAGCAGCAGCGCGCAGGCGCTGGCGAGGCCGGTCGGCAGCAGCCACGGATGCGCGGCGCGCGGGCGGCGGCCGTCGAGCGCCGCCTGCCGCGCACGGTTGAGGCGCGAGAGCGTGGCCGCGTCTAGGTCGCGCGCCGATTCGTCGAGCAGCGCGCCGGCCTGTTCGACCCAGATGGGCCGGTCGGTCTGGCGATGCTTGTCTTTCATCGATGATCCTCCAGCATGCGCCGCAACGCGACGAGTGCGCGCGAGGTATGCGTTTTCACGCTGCCTTCGCTGCACTGCATGACCTGCGCGGTCGTCGCCACGTCGAAACCTTCCCACATGCGCAGCAGGAATGCCTGGCGCTGGCGCAATGGTAGCGCTTTCAGCGCCACGTCCAGCGCCTTGCCGGCTTCGCTGCCGGCGAGGCGCATCAGCGGACCCGGGTCCTGCAGATCCTGCGCCTGTTCGACCGGATCGGGCGCGTCGTCGTCGCCGGACTTGCGGTCGAACACCGCGAGCCAGCGGCTGCGCACCGTGCGGCGGCGATGGAAATCGTTGAGACGGCTGTCGAGCACGCGGTGGAACAGCGGTGCCCATTCGGCCTGCGGCTTGGCGGCGTAGTTCCTCACGAACGCGCACATCGCGTCCTGCACGAGGTCGAGCGCGTCGTCGCGATTGCCGCTGGCCAGTTCCGCCATGCGCAGCGCACGTCGCTCGACGCCGCGCAGGAACGTGTCGAGTGCGCGCTGGTTCGTACTGGCCGCGTCCACGCGTCGGACGGATTCCGGATGGGGGCCTGCCATTGTGCCAGCGATTTGGGTCATGATCCGGGCCGGATGTCGTGGTGCGCAGGAAACAACGTTCCGGCGCGCGGATGGTTGACCGCGAGGCAGGTTTCATGCCTGCGCAGCGCCTGTCTGTACACAAGCACAAGCCGGTGGCGGCAGCGGCCGGGCCGGCATAGTCCGGGCGCTCGATGACAGTCGAAAAACATGAACAACTCTTTGATTGCAATGAAATATTTCAAATTGGTTAAAGATTGGCCAAGGCGAGCGCGGGCGCGCTACCATGCGCCTTGCACGGCTTGGTTCACCCCCTCTTCCACAGACTTATCCACATGCGCTGTGGATAAGCGAAAAAGCTCAATCCGGGCGGTGACTTGGCGGTAAAAGTTCAGGCTTCCGTCACGACCTTCTCGCAACCGATGAAAGCTGGCAGAAAACGGTGTTCCCACGCGCGCGGGAGGGCGGCATGCCGGCCGTGTTGCAGGTAGCGATCGCGGTGCCGCTGGCGCAGGACTTCGACTATCTGCCGCCGGCTGGAATCGATGCCGCCGCGATCGCGCCCGGCGCGCGCCTCGCCGTGCCGTTCGCCGGCAGGACGCGCGTCGGCATCGTCGTCGGCCACGCCGAGGGCAGCGCGGTCGATACGCGCAAGCTCAAGCGCGCGCTGCGCGTGCTCGAGGAGACGCCGCCGGTTCCGGCGGAACTGTCGGCGACGCTGGCTTGGGCCGCGCGCTATTACCAGCATCCGCTCGGCGAAGTGTTCGAAACGGCGTTGCCGGCCGGGCTGCGCACGGTCAAGCCGATTTCAGCCGCGCCGGGCACGCGCGCGCTGCGACGCGTCGAACGTTCCGCGGCAGAAAATCTTCCGCGCGCCGGTTCGCGCGCGGCGACGTTGTTCGATCTGCTGGCTGCCGGGCCGCTCGCCTTCGCCGAACTCGACGAACGTCTGCCCGGCTGGCGCAGCGCGGCGGCAAACCTGCGTCGGCGCGGACTTGTCGAAACGACGCAACTGGCGCTGCGCGCACTGCCGCGCATCCCCATCGCGGGGCCACCGCTGAGCGCGGAACAGGCCGCGGCCGTTGCCGACATCGCCGCGCAGTTCGGCCGTTTCGCGCCGACCCTGCTCGAAGGCATCACCGGCAGCGGCAAGACCGAGGTCTATCTCGCCCTGATCGAGCAGGCGCTCGCGCAGGGGCGGCAAGCGCTCGTGCTCGTGCCCGAGATCGGGCTCGCGCCGCAGACCGTACGCCGCTTCCGCGAACGCCTCGCCGCGCGCGTGGAAGTGATGCATTCGGGTTTGAGCGAGGGCGCGCGCGCGCGCGCCTGGCTGGCGTGCGCGCGCGGCGAGGTCGACGTCGTCATCGGCACGCGTTCGGCCGTGTTCGCGCCGCTGACCCGCGCGGGCTTGATCGTCGTCGATGAAGAGCACGACGCCTCGTACAAACAACAGGAGGGTTGGCGCTACTCGGCGCGCGACTTCGCCCTCGTGCGCGGACGCGCGCTCGAGGTGCCGGTCGTGCTCGGCACGGCGACGCCGTCGCTGGAAACGCTGGCCAATGTCGCGGCCGGCCGCTATCGAAAATTGCATCTTTCCGCGCGCCCGGGCGCCGCGCGCCTGCCGCAGTACCGCCTCGTCGATCTGCGCGGCAAGCCGCTGCAGCACGGCCTCGCCGACGAGACGATCTTCGCGCTGCGCGCCTGCCTCGGCCGCGGCGAACAGGCGCTCGTGTTCCGCAACCGCCGCGGTTACGCGCCGGTGCTGACCTGCCGCGAGTGCGGCTGGCACGCGGCCTGCGCGCGCTGCGACAAGCCGCTGACCTGGCACCGCGGTGCGGCGCGGCTGCGCTGCCACCACTGCGGTGCCGAGCAGCGCGTGCCGTCCGCCTGTCCGCAATGCGGCAGCAGGCATCTCGCGCCGCAAGGGCTCGGCACCGAGCGCCTCGAGGAATCGCTGGCGCAGTTGTTTCCCGGGGTGCCGCTCGTGCGCATCGACCGCGAGACGACGCGGCGCAAGAACGCGTTCGACGAGCTGCTCGATTCGCTCGTGCCCGAGCGCGCCGCGCTGATCGTCGGCACGCAGATGCTGGCGAAGGGCCACGATCTGCCGAACCTCACGCTGGTCGTCATCGTCGGCGTCGACGAGGGCCTGTTCAGCGTCGATTTCCGCGCCGAGGAACGGCTGGCGCAACTCGTCGTGCAGGTCGCCGGCCGCGCCGGCCGCGCGCGCAAGCCCGGGCAGGTCTGGCTGCAAACGCATCATCCCGATCACCCGCTGCTGCGCGACGTGCTCGCGCACGGCTATGCGCCAGCGGCGCGGCGCCTGCTGCGCGAGCGGCGCGAGGCGCGCCTGCCGCCGTACGCGCATCTCGCCCTGCTGCGCGCCGACGCGCCGCAGCAGACCGAGGTCGACGAATTCCTGCTGGCGGCGACCGCACTCGCTGGGCAGCCGCAGGGCATATCGCTGCTCGGCCCGATGCCCGCGCCGATGCCGCGCCGCGCCGGATTGCAGCGCGGACAACTGTTGCTCAGCGCCGACGAACGCGCGCATCTGCATGCGTTTTTCCCTGACTGGATCGCGGGCGTGCGGGCGTCGCGCGAAGCGCGCCGCGTGCGCTGGTCGCTGGACGTGGACCCGGTCGATTTGTACTGAAAGCCGGACGCTCCGACGTTCTTTCGTGCCGTGCATCGACGCGATACGATCAATGCATGGCAACGTCCTCTCAGCGCATCGTCATCGTCGGCGGCGGCTTCGCCGGACTCTGGGCCACGCGCGCGCTGCGCGCCGCGCCGGTGTCGATCCTGCTGATCGATCGCGCCAACCATCATCTGTTCCAGCCGCTGCTTTACCAGGTCGCCACGGCAGGCCTGTCCTCGCCCGACATCGCCGCACCGTTGCGCCACATTCTGCGCGGGCAGAAGAACGTCGAGGTGCGTCTGGCGACCGTCGAACGCATCGAACCCGATGTACGGCGCGTAAACCTCGACGATGGCAGCGTGGTCGAATACGACACCTTGCTGCTCGCGAGCGGTGCGACCCATGCCTACTTCGGTCACGACGACTGGGCGCCGTTCGCCCCGGGCCTGAAGACGCTCGACGATGCGCTGCGGCTGCGCCGGCGCCTGCTGCTCGCGTTCGAGCATGCCGAGGCGGAAACCGATCCGGCCAAGCGCGAGGCATGGCTGAGCTTCGCCATCGTCGGCGGCGGCCCGACCGGCGTGGAACTCGCCGGCACGCTGGCCGAGATCGCGCGGCATACGCTCAAGCGCGAGTTTCGCCACATCGATCCCGCGTCGGCGCGCGTGCGCCTGATCGAGGCCGGCCTGCGCATCCTGTCGAGTTTTCCGGAATCGCTTTCGGCCAAGGCACGCAAGCAGCTCGAACGCCTCGGCGTCGAAGTGATCACGGGTTCGCCGGTCGAGGCGATCGATGCGCAAGGCTATCGATCGGGCGGCGTCTTCGTACCGGCGCGGACCGTGGTCTGGGCTGCGGGCGTCGCCGCCTCGCCGTTGGCGCGTTCGCTCGGGGTCGAACTCGACCGCGCCGGGCGCGTGCGCGTGCTGCCCGACTTGACCGTGCCGGGGTACCCGGAGATTTTCGTCGCCGGCGATCTCGCCACCGTCGTCCAGGACGGCAAGCCCGTGCCCGGCGTTGCGCCCGGCGCGAAGCAGATGGGCAACTATGTGGCGCGGGTGATACGCGACCGTCTGGCCGGGCGCCCGCCGCCGCCGTCGTTCCGCTATCAAGACTACGGCAACCTCGCCACGATCGGGCGCATGGCCGCGATCGTCGACGTGCACGGCGTGAAACTGTCCGGCGCGCTCGCCTGGTGGTTCTGGCTCGCGGCGCACGTGTTCTTCCTGATCGGCTTTCGCAACCGCCTTTCGGTGCTGATCAACTGGGCCATTGCGTATTGGAGCTATCAGCGTTCCGCGCGGATCATCATCGGCCACAAAGGCCCGATCGATCGCGCAACCGAAACCGAAGCGCGCTGAAGCGAACGCGCGGACCCGGAAAACGCCATTCGGTAGCTTGATGCCCCTTGATGCTGGGGTTTCGGCCGACAGGCCTTGCTCGTCAAGGCGCATAAAGTATTAAATAGTAGATATTACCTAGGATATGTTCTATATTACATACATGTCTACTTCGTCTACCCCCATCCTTCGACTCGCGAAGTCCATTCGCGAACTGCGCCGACAGCGCGGCCTGACGCAATCGGTGCTGGCGCAGCGAGCGGGTGTCCCGCGTTTGAGCGTGCTGCACGCCGAGCAGGGCAAGGAAGGCATGGCGGTCGGGACGCTGGCACGTATCCTCGCCGCGTTGAATGCCGAATTCGCCGTCCAGCCGGCGCGTCGGCCGACGTTGGACGAGGCACGGCAGCTTTTCGGCCCGTGAGGCGCAGCCATGAATCGTCTGCGTGTGCTCACCCCCCAAGGCGTCAGTGGCGCCCTCGCCGCAGAGCCGGGTGAGCGGTACTTCTTTTCCTACGACGGCGAAGCCCAGCCTGCCGTGGAGGTCAGCTTGACCATGCCCGTGCGGGCTGAGCCGTATTCGAGCCCGCATCTCTTGCCCATCTTCCAGATGAATCTCCCCGAGGGGTACGTCTTGGAGCAGATCAGGAACCGATTCGCCAAGGCAAGTCGCTTGGACTCGATGACACTGCTGGCGATGACCGGCGGCGATCAGCCGATCGGGCGGTTGCGTTTCAGCGCGGCCGCAGGCCTCGCTGCGGCGGTTGGAGCGCCCACCGTCGGCGCCGGCGGGGAACGCCTCGACGACATCCTCGCATGGGATGGGGCCGAAGACCTGTTCGCGCTGTTGGCCGACCGATACCTATTGCGTTCGGCGATCTCCGGCGTCCAGCCCAAGCTGCTCGTGCCCGAGAGAACCGCCGAATCCGGCAAGGCCTCGGTGGTGACGGCCGACCTGATCGTCAAGAGCGGCGGCAACGACTACCCCGGCTTGGCCGTCAACGAATTCGTCTGCATGACCGTGGCCCGGGAAGCCGGGCTGCCGACGCCTGACTTCTACTTGTCCTCGAACCGCGAGTTGTTCGTCGTTCGCCGCTTCGATCGCGTCGCCGGCGCCGCGCTGGGTTTCGAGGATTTTGCGGTGCTGATGGGAAAGGGCGCGAGCCAAAAGTACGAGGGCAGTTACGAACAACTCGTTCGCGCAAGCGACTTGTTCGTGTCGGCAGAGAATCGCGCTGACGCCAAGCGGCAGTTGTTCGATCAGATTGCCCTGTCATGTTTGCTCGGAAACGGGGATGCGCATCTGAAGAACTTCGGCGTGCTCTACAGCGATCCAAGCCACGACGACGTTCGTCTGGCCCCGATCTACGATCTCGTCAACACCACGGCATACATTCCCGAAGATGCGTTGGCGTTGACCTTGGGTGGCAGCAAGAGCCTGCATGCCTCGCTCGTGCACTTGCAAGAATTCGCCGAACGGTGTGGCGTCGAGGAGCCCCGCGAGCGGTTGCGCGGCTTCGTAGACGTGGCTGTGCGTGTCATGCGCGAGCACGAAGATTTGTTGTCCATGGCGCCAGATGTCGGCAAAGCCCTTGATCGAAGCCTTGAGCGCTTCGATCGAGGTCTACCCAAGGTGGACAACGATCTTGTCCGCGGCTGAAAGCACGTCAGCGGGCATCAACTACCGAATGGCGCCGGAAAAACGAACGGCCCGGTTTGCCCGGGCCGTTCGATTGAAAAGTGCGGCAGAGAATGGCCGCTTTTCGACGCTCGCGATCAGGGGCGAGCGCAAGAAATCACGCGAACAACGCGCGCATCTTCTTCATCGCGTTGACTTCGATCTGGCGAATGCGCTCGGCCGAGACCTTGTATTCGTCGGCCAGCTCCTGCAGTGTCGCCTTGTCGCCGTCCTTGAGCCAACGGCGCTGGATGATGTCGCGTGAGCGCGCGTCGAGCTTGGCCATGCCGTTCTTGAGCGTGTCGAGGTCGGACTCTTCCTGGCTCTCGCTCTCGAGCGCATGGTACGGATCGGCGTTGTCGTCGACGAGGTAGGCGACCGGCGCGGGCTTGGCGTCCTCGTCGGCGTCCGTCGGCGCGTCGAAGGCCATGTCGTGGCCGGACAGGCGTGCTTCCATTTCGAGTACGTCGGCGGTCGACACGCCGAGGTCCTTGGCCACGGCCTGCACTTCGGCGTTGTTCATCCAGCCGAGGCGCTTCTTCGACTTGCGCAGGTTGAAGAACAGCTTGCGCTGCGCCTTGGTCGTGGCGACCTTGACGATGCGCCAGTTGCGCAGGATGAACTCGTGCATCTCGGCGCGGATCCAGTGCACCGCGAACGAGACCAGGCGCACGCCCATGTCCGGATCGAAGCGCTTGACCGCCTTCATCAGGCCGATGTTGCCTTCCTGGATCAAATCGCCGATCTGCAGGCCGTAGCCGGAATAGCCGCGGGCGACGTGGACGACGAAGCGCAGGTGCGACATGACCAGCGTTTTCGCCGCATCGAGATCGTCGTTCGCGCGGTAATCGCGGGCAAGGGATTGTTCCTCCTCGACGCTGAGCACCGGGAAACGATGCACGGCGGTGATGTAGGAATCCAGGCTGCCGAGTGCGTTCGGGATCGGCAGGCTGTTCGTGACCAAAGCGGTGGCGGCGGACATGGGGTCTCCTTCAGGAGTGCAGTCTAGCACTCGCGACATGAGAGTGCTAAAGCGGGCGAAAAGTTCCGTGACCGAACGGTAACCCTTTTTTCTGGACCGCATAGTACACGAATGAGCTGGGGTGCACGTTAAAATTAGTTCACCTTCCCCCCAGGAATCCGCGCACGCAAGCGGACGACGCCTTCGCTCGCATGGGTAGAAAAACCCCCGTTGGAATGCGGGATTGGCTGATGTGGCGACTTTCTGGAACCGTCTTGGAAGCCCGATTGGAAGACTGGGATTCGAACTCGTCCGGCAATCCCAAAGATACCTGCACGTGGCAACGCGTTGCGATTGAAGTGGTCAGGCGGGAATCGCAAAGACGACCCGGAGCCCGACACCGACCGCGTTCTCCGCATATATATGGCCTTGGTGCATGTCGAGGATGCTGCGGCAGATGCTCAGGCCGAGGCCGCTGCCCTTGTCGTCGTAGCCGGTGCCCTGGACGCGCACGAAGCGCTCGAAGATGCGCTTGAGTTCGCCTTCGGGCAGGCCGCGGCCTGCGTCCGTGACGGCGACGCGCCAGACGCCATCGCCGACTTTCGAATCGAGGCGGATTTCGCCGTGCTCGGGCGAGGCCTTGATCGCGTTGCTGATTAGGTTGAGCAGGACCAGACGGATCCATTTCCTGTCGAAGTGGACCGCGCTTTCACCTTCGTGCGCGAAGCGCAGGCGCATGCCGCGATGCTCGATCAGCGCGGTCGCATCGGGCGCGAAGCCGCGCAGGAACGAGCCTGGATCCTGGGCGATGAGCTCGAGCCGCGTCACCTTCGCGTCGACGCGGGAGAGGAAGAGCAACTGGTCGATGATCTTGTCGAGATGGCCTATCTCTTCGAGCAGGATGAGCAGCGCCTCTTCCTGCGCGGGCACGAACTTGCCATCGACGAGTAGCTTCTCGGCGTGCAGGCGCACGAGCGACAGCGGCGTCTTCAGTTCGTGCGAGGCTTCGGCGGTGAAGCGCCGGATCTGGTTGAACGAGGTCTCGAGACGGTCGAACATCTCGTTGAGGAGGCGGGCGAGATCGGCAATTTCGTCGCGCACTTCGGATTCGGGCATGCGCTCGCCGAGGTTGTCCAGGCCGATGCGGCGCGCGGTCTCCGCGATCATGCGCACGGGCCGCAGTGCGAACCTGCTCAGGCCGTAGCCGATGGCGCTGCTCACCAGCAGCATCACCACGAGCAGCGCGGCGCAGACGTAGACGTAGTCGCGCATGTTGGCGTCGACCTGGGCCGACGGCGTGGCGACGACGATGTCGAGTCCTTCGTGCACGTACTCGCCGACGCGTACCGGCCCTATGCCGGGCAACTTGGCATCGTAGCGATGTTCGCCCTTCACGTCGGGAATCATCACGCCGTTGAGGTTGTGCGAATAGAACATGATGTTGTTCGCGGTGTTGTGCACGTTGATGTAGAACAACACCGAGGCGGATTCCGTCGCTTCGCGGATGCGCTGGTCGATCGCTTCGAGGTCGAGCGAGGCGTAATCGGGGCCGAGGCGCGTTCTGAGCTGGTGCGCCTCCGAGTTGTTGAGCAGGTCGAGGCCGTGCATCAGCCGCGTGTACAGCAGTTCGTAGCCGATGACGAACAGGCAGGCCAGCGTGAGCGTCGCGGCGAAGGCGTACCACGCCGCGAGGCGCGTGCCGAGCGAATGGAAGGAGCGCATTCAGGTCATCTGGTAGCCGACTCCGCGCACGGTCTTGAACAGCGGCTTGTCGAAGGCCGGTTCGAGCTTGCCGCGCAGGCGGCTCATGTAGACGTCGAGCAGGTTGGTGTCGATGTCGTAGTGCGAGGCCCAGATTTTTTCCGAGATCAACGTGCGCGTCAGGGTGCGCCCCGGGTTGTGCATGAAGATTTCGAGCAGGGCGAATTCGCGGCTGGTGAGGTCGACCGAATTGGCATTGACGCGCACCGTGTGGCTGAGCAGGTCGAGCTGGATGCCACGGTGTTCGAGCATCGTCTGCTTGACCGCGTTCTGGCGCCGAATCAGCGCGCGCACGCGTGCGAGAAGCTCCTCGAAGCTGAAGGGCTTCTGCAGGTAGTCGTCGGCACCGTGATCGAGGCCGGCGATGCGGTCGTCGACCGTGTCGCGCGCGCTCAGGATCAGGACCGGCTCGGCGAATCCGCTTTGCCGCCACTCGCGCAGCAGGGTGAGGCCGTCGCCGTCGGGCAGGCCGAGGTCGAGCACGATGACGTCGTAGTTGGTTTCGCAAAGCGCGTCGTGCGCATCCTTGCAATTGCGCACCCAGTTCACCGTGTAGGCGCGTTCGGCTAGCCCCTGTTTGAGGAATTCTCCGAGGCGTTGTTGATCTTCGACGATCAGGATCTTCATGGGGCGCGTCGCTGGAAGACTGAGGGTGTACAAATTACTCAAACTGAATCGGCAAACGCTATCTGCACTGCAACACCAGTCTGAATTCGCTTTAAGAATTGCTTCAGGGCGGCGAAAGGTTGTCTGGTTAGGGTGTGCCTACACTGCGCCGCGGGAAGAGGGAAGGCGGCTCCAGGACGATAAGAAACGGGAATCATGTCGAAGCGTCTGCCATTGCTATCCTTGCTCGCCATCGTGGCCGGTGCCGTGGCTGGGCAGTTGCTTGCCAAAGCGGCGCCCGCAGCAGCGGCGGAGCCAGCGCCTGCGCTCGAGGCTCTGGGCCGGATCGAGTTGCCGGGCTATACGGGCAACTTCGAGCATTTCGCGGCCGACCTCAAGGGCAACCGCCTGTTCCTGGCGGCCGAGGGCCACGATACGCTCGAAGCATTCGACCTCCGATCGGGCAAGCACCTTCGCAGCATCGCTGGGATCGGTGCGCCGCACGACCTGCTCTATCTGGCGGACGTGGACAGGCTCATCGTCACCCAGACCGGCGCGGACGGCGAGACCAAGGTAATCGACGGGGCGACGTACCAGATCGTCGGTTCGTTCCGGCATACCGGTGGCGCCGAGTCGATGGGCTACGACGCGATACGCAAGCGTCTGTACGCCGTCGCCGGCGGCCATAACATGCACCAGCCCAATTCCTGGCTGGTCGAGATCGACCCGTATACCGGCAGGAACTACGGCGAGCTGAAATTCGCCGCCGATCACGTCGGTGCGCTGGTGCTCGAGAAACACGGCAACAAGCTCTACGTCAATGTGACCGGCATGAACGAAATGGCCGTGGTCGACAAGAATACGCGCAGCATCATCGCCACCTGGCCGATCGCGGAAGCGCAGAGGAACATACCGCTCGCATTCGACGAGGCGACCCGCCGCCTGTTCGTCGCCACGCGCGCGCCGAGCCGTCTGCTCGTGCTCGATGCCGACACCGGCGCGACCGTCACCAGCTTCAAGGCTCCCGTGGGCTGCGATCAGGTGCTGTTCGACAGGATCAATCACCGCGTCTATGCGCTCGGAAGCGAGGGCTATATCGGCGTGTTCGCCGAAAAGGATCGCGATCATTACGAAGAGTTGCCGCTGGTCGCTTCGGCGCCGGGAGCGAAGACCGGCATCCTGATACCGCAACTGCAAAGGCTGTATGTCGCCGCTTCGCCCGGCAGTTCCGGCCGCACCGCGGCGCTGCTGAGTTTCAATGTTCTCAAGTAGGCCATGGATGGCCGTTCGCATCCCCGCCTGCGCAACCCCAATCGTTTCTTCCGACCTGGAGTAAAAAAGATGAGACCGCTTCTTGCCGTTGCCGTCATCCCCGCATTGCTGGCCTTGTCCTCGACCGCTGCATTGGCGCAGTCGTTCTACCATCTCGAGTCGGCGACGACACTCGAGGGCAAGTCGCCCGACTGGGACTACGTGGCGCTCGACGCGACGCGGCCGATTCTTTTCATCGGCCGGCGCGGCGACGGCGCGGCCGTCTTCGATCTCGCCAAGAAGCAGGTGGTGAAGACGCTCGAGGACTCCGAAGGCGCCGGCGCCATACGCCTCGTGCCCGAATTCGATCTCGGCTACACCGCGAACGAGGACGGCACCTCGACGATGTTCAAGCTGTCGACGCTGAAGACGATCAAGCGCGTGCCGTTCGGCAAGGACTCCGATTCCGTGTTCTACGATCCGAAGTCCAAGCAGCTCGTGTTCACGATGGGCGACAGCCACGCGCTCGCGTTCATGGATGCGAAGACCGGCGCCGTCACCGGCACGCTGCCGGTGGACAGCGGCAAGCTCGACGGCTCGGCCGCGGACGGCGCGGGCAACATGTTCGTGGCCCTGCGCGACAAGAACAAGGTCATCAAGGTCGACGTCGCCCAGCGCAAGCTGCTGGCCGAATATCCGACCGACGGTTGCGTGCAGCCGACCGGGCTCGACTACGACGCGGCGAGCAAGCGCATCTTCGTCGGCTGCCGCAGCGAGAAGCCCGTGCTCGACGTGCTCGACGGGACCAGCGGCAAGGTCGTGGCCACGCTGCCGATCGGCCACGGCGTCGACGGCGTCGTGTTCGACGCGGCGACGAAGCAGGTCTATACCAGCAACGGCGTCGACGCGAACCTCGTCATCTACGCGCAGGAAACGCCCGACAGCTACAAGCTCGTCGAGGCGACGACGACGCGGCCGTACGCGCGCACGATGGCGCTCGACCCGAAGACCAAGAAGGTCTACTCGGTGACCGCCGAGGGCGTGGCCGATCCGTCGAAGAAGATCAATACGGCGGTGACCACGTTCTATCCGAACACCTACTACGACGATACGTTCACCGTGCTCACCTACACGCGCTGATTTCCGTTCCGGTTCCGGGTCGCCGCAGCGACCGCAATCACCAGTCTTCCGAAGAAAGGCCCGACCATGTCCAACGTTTCCCCCCTCGACAAATCCGCCGCCGCGGGCGCGGAGCCGTTCTGGCCCAACGCCTGGTGGCGGCTCATGGAGCTGCGCATCGGCGTGGTTCCGGTGCCGGTCTTCCTCGTGCTTCTCGCCCTGATCGCGGGATTCGTCTACCTCAACGCGCTGCCCGCCGAGATCAACGTCAGCATCGCCATCCTCGCGGTCGGCGGTTTCGCCTGCGCCGAAGTCGGCAAGCGCATCCCGGTGATCAGGAACATCGGCGCGGCGGCGATCTTCGCGACCTTCATTCCGTCGGCGCTGGTGTTCTACAAAGTCCTGCCGGACGTCGTGGTCAAGAACGTCACCGATTTCACCAAGTCGACGAACTTCCTCTACCTGTTCATCGCCGCGATCATCGTCGGCAGCATCATGAGCATGGACCGCGGCGTGCTCGTCAAGGGCTTCCTCAAGATCTTCGTGCCGCTCGCGGCCGGATCGGTGGTCGCGGCGATCGTCGGCACGCTGGTCGGCACGCTGCTCGGCCTCGGCGCCAAGCACTCGTTCTTCTTCATCGTCGTGCCGATCATGGCCGGCGGCGTCGGCGAGGGCGCGATCCCGCTGTCGATGGGCTACGCCGACATCCTCGGCCAGAAGCAGGGCGACCTGTTCGCCGAGGTGCTGCCGATCGTCATGCTCGGCAGCCTGACCGCGATCCTCGCCTCTGGCGCGCTCAACGCGCTCGGCAGGAAGTACCCGCATCTGACCGGCGAAGGCCGCCTGCAGCCCGGCGAGCACGACGAGATGGAGGCCAGCGAGGAGGAAGTCGGCCAGCACGTCGACGTGACCCACATCGCCGCCGCCGCGCTGACCGCGATCACGCTCTACATGATCGGCCTCATGGCCTACAAGCTGTTCGGCTTCCCGGCGCCGGTCACGATGCTGTTCGTCGCGGTCGCCGCCAAGCTCGCGCACATGATTTCGCCGCAGTTGCGCCAGGGCGCGTACGCGGTCTACAAGTTCTTCTCGGTCGGCGTGACCTATCCGCTGCTGTTCGCGGTCGGCGTGGCGATGACGCCGTGGGACAAGCTCATGGCGGCCTTCCACATCGCCAACCTGATCACCATCGTCGCCACCGTGCTCTCGCTGATGGCCACGGGCTACTACGTCGGGCGCTGGATCAAGATGTATCCGATCGAAACCGCGATCGTGAACGCCTGCCACAGCGGCCAGGGCGGCACCGGCGACATCGCCATCCTCACCGCGTCGAACCGCATGGTGCTGATGCCGTTCGCGCAGATCGCCACGCGCATCGGCGGCGCGATCACGGTGACGCTGTCGCTGATCGCGCTCAAGCAGCTCGGCTGAGCGCGATGCGCGCACGCACGCCACGGCTTCGGGGGCGCGGGACATGAGCGCATCGCCGGCGCCCGACGCGCCTTCGCTCCCGGCGCTGTTTTCCGAGCGCGGCGGCGTGGGCGGCGCCTTTTCGACCAAGGCGGCCGACTATGCCGCCGCGCGGCCGCGCTACCCGGCCGCGCTGTTCGAGCGTCTGCGCGCGAACCGCACGCTGTATCCCGCGGCTCAGGTCGCCGACATCGCCGCGGGTACGGGGCTGTTCACCGGGCAGCTGCTCTACCGCGGCTACAACGTCACCGCGGTCGAGCCGAACGCGGCGATGCTCGCCGTCGCCGTCGCGACGCTCGCCAAGTACCGCAAGTACCGCAGCATCGCCGCCAGCGCCGAGGCGACCACGCTCGCCGACGCCGCGGTCGACGTGATCACCGCCGCACAGGCCTTCCACTGGTTCGACGTCGAGGCCGTGCGGCGCGAGTGGCTGCGCGTGCTCAAGCCGGACGGACGCGTCGTCCTCGTCTGGAACACGCGCCCGCTCAGCGATCCGCTGCACAAGGCGCTCGACGACCTGCTCGGCGAGTTCGGCGGCGACAAGCAGGCCGTGCTCGACCGCCGCCAGGACTTGTCCTACGTGCCGGCGTTCTTCGCCGCGGAATCGTTCGAGCGCCTCGAATTCGCCAACATGCAGCAGCTCGACCATGACGGCCTGATCAGCCTGGCGCTGTCGCGCTCGGCGATGCCCGACCGCGACACGCCGCAAGGCGAACGTGCCGTGCAGAAGCTGTCCCGGTTGTTCGCCCGCCATGCGCGTGATGGCCAGGTCAGCGTGTCGTATCGCACGGTGGCGTTCGTCGGCCGGCCGAACGCCGGCTGAAACGCCGGCTTCGATGCCGGCGCAAGCCGCGCAGATTTCTTCATAGCGAAGGCTGAAGAAAAATTCAGGCGAAACGTCAGCCGGATATCAGCGGCGGCCGGTCAAAGTGGCGAGCACCCGTCGCGGCATGCCGCCAAGGGGAAATGCGCAACACAGCCAGAGGGAAAACCATTCAATGATCCAGTCCAATCGAACGAACGTCCTGCGCCTCCTCGCTGCGCTCGCCATGTTGATGCTGTCCGGATGGGCGATTGCCCAGGCGCCGCCGCTCGTCACCGACGACGTCGACACGCCGGGGCCGGGCAAATGGGAAATCAACCTCGGAACGACCGGCGAAAAAACCGCGCATGCGTGGAACGTCGACATGTTCGCCGCCGACGTCAACTTCGGCGTCGGCGAGCACGGCCAGCTCACGTTCGAAATTCCGTGGAGCTACGCCAAGGAGACGGGCGGTCCGGCGAGCACGGGTCTCGGCGAAGTCGGCGGCGGCTGGAAGTGGCGTTTCCACGACCGCGAAGAAGGCGAAGGAGGCGAGCCGGGCGGCGGTTATGCCCTTGCCATCTATCCGCAGGTGACTTCCTCCTGGTCCAGCCGTTCCACGCGAAAGGGGCTGGCGCCGCAACACACGTCGTTCCTGATGCCGGTGCTGTTGAACTTCGCGGCCGGCGGTTTCGAGGTCGGCACGGAATTCGGCCGCAACTTCACCCAGCACGAACAGGACGAGTGGGAGGCCGGCGTCTACGTCATGCGCGAATGCATATCGGAGAAGTTCGAGTGCATGGGCGAAATCCACCAGTACTGGGGCGGCGGCAATACCCAGACGCTGGTGAACCTCGGCTTCACGTATGCGATCAACGAACGTTTGAACCTGATGGTGTCGGCCGGTCGCCAGTTCGGCGACCGCAACGACGAGCAGCAGAAGTTCGCGTACTACCTGGGTTTCCAGAATCCTGCGCTGAAAATCCGACCGCATCGAATCGCAAGGCCCGTCGTTCCGCAGCGGATGGCGGGCTTTGTGTTTTCGGTGAGCGCTTTCGACGCGCTGCCTTCAACCGCTCGCGGCCTCGGTGGCGGCCGGGGCAGCCACGCCAGCGGCTGCTACGCGGCGCGAAGCGCAGGGCGGATCATGGAATCGCCCGACGCAAGGCGCGACGCGATGCCTCGGCCTGCGCCGGCGTCAGCGCAATGAAGCGCATGCGATCTTCGGCGACGATCTTCTGTCCTTGCCGGCTCAGCACGAACGCGAGGAACTCGCGCAGCGCGGGCGCCAGCGCCGCGTCGGGCGATGCGCGGAAGCCGAGATAGATCTGCCGCGACAGCGGATAGACGCGGCGCGCGACTTCGTCGGGCGTGCCGGCGTAGTACGGGCCGCGCGGCGTTTCGGCGAGCCGCAGCGTTTTCGTTCCGGGCGCGGCGTAGGCGAAGCCGCTGTAGCCGATGCCGGCCGGATCTTCGGCGACGCGATGCACGATCGCATCGAGCGCGGTCTCGCCGGGGCGGTCGACCTGCTCGTCGATGCCGTCGCGGATCTCGCCGCCGCGCAGCACGCGCTCGCGGAAATAGTTGACGATGCCGGGCGGGTTGCCGGTTTCGCGCTGGTGCAGCATGCCGTAGGCGCGGATCGGCTTGTCCGCCCAGTCGCCGGTCAGGCCGAGCTGACCCCAGGTCGTGATCGCCGCGCGGCCGCGGCGGCGATCCTTCGAATAGATCGCGTCGAGTTCGTCGAGGCTGATGTGCGTGATCGGATTGGCCGCGTTGACGAAGATCGCGAGCGCATGCGTGCCGCTCTTCGTCGCGTAGCTGCCGCCGGCGACGTTGACCAGGCCCGGCGCATGGCCGAAGCGGCGCGCGATCGCATCGACCTCGGCGGCGAACGGCTCGCGTACGTAGGTGACGACGTCGGCGCGTCCGGCGAGCAGCGCGTCGACGCCGTCGGCCGAGAGTTTCGTCGCGGCGTTGTCGATCTTGACGTCGGGCTGGAATGCGCGGAACTCGCGCGCCCAGGCGGCGACGAGGTCGCGCATCGTATCCGCGCCGCTGACGCGCAGCGTGCCGGCGAATCTCGCCTTCGGCGCGTAGCGGGGCAGGGCGGAACCGAAATCGCCTGCGCGGGCACGCACGGGGAGCAGCGTACCCGCGCAGGCGGAAAGAAAAACGCGGCGCGAGATCCGGGTTGCGTCTTGCATGTCGGATCGAATCGAATCTCGCGCCGCCGAGGCAGCTTAGTCGAGCTTGGCCAGCTCTTCCTTCACGACCGAGGGCTGCAGCGGGATGTAGACGCCTTCCTCCGCCACCGCCTGCTGGCCCTGCTTGCTCAGCACCATCTTGAGGAATTCCTTGACCTTCGGCTCGAGCGGCGTGCCCGGCTTGCGGTTGACGTAGATGTAGACGTAGCGGCTCAGCGGATAGCTGTGGTCGTACACGGTCTGCAGCGTCGGCGCGATGTACGGGCCGCCGTCCTTGACCGAGAGCGGCACGACCTTGACGTTCGGCTGCACGTTCGCGAGCAGCGCGTAGGTGATGCCGCCCGGGTTCTTCGCCATGTCCTCGGCGGCGACGTTGAAGGCGTGGGTGAAGCCGCGGCCTTTGACGAACTCGATGTCGTTCTTGTAGTCGCCCATGTCGAGGACGTTGATCTTAATGAACCACTCGATGCCGTTCGGCGACTTCAGGCCGTACTTGTGGATCGGCAGCGAAGCCCACTTGCCGGTCAGGCCGACGTCGCCCCAGGTGTTCACGTCGGCGTGGCCGAGCTTGCGCGTGGTCGAGTACATCGCGTCGAGCTGCGGCAGCGAGAGGCCCTTGATCGGGTTGTCCTTGTCGACCATGAAAATCGACGTCGCGGTCTTGCCGAGCGAACCGAGGCTGCCGGTGGCGACCTTGATGCGGAACGGCTCGTAGCCGAACTTGTCGACGAACGCCTTTTCCTCGGCCGGAAGCATCTCGCGGCCGACCGGCGCGATGACGGAATCGGGCGCCTTCGCGCCGGCGAGCAGCCCTTTTACGCCGGCGCCGGAGGCGGGCAGGTTGAGCACGACCGACAGGTGCGGGTAGGCCTTGCGGAAGATCTTCGCCCAGCCGAGGCACATTTCGTCCATCACGTCGGCGCCGACGAGCGCGAGTTCTTCTTCGGGCACGGTGTCCACTTTGCCGGGTGTCCAGGTCGGCATGGACGGATCGACCTTCAGGTGGTGCTCGACCGCGGCGTACTTCAGCGCGAAGGCGGACGGAGCGAAGGCGGTGGCGAGCGCGGCGGTGCAGGCGGCGGCAAGAGCCAGCACCTTGGCGCGACGCGCGACGAATTTCGTATTCATGGAACGGGGACCTCCGGTTGAACGAGTGGTTGAGGCGGCGGAACTCATTTTTCGATCAGCGCACGCGCCGCGGCGACCTGGCCGGCGCGCAGCGGCATGTACAGCGCCTGGTCGCGCACGATCTGCTGGCCCTCTTTGCTCAGCACGAACTTGAGGAATTCGGCGAGCGCGGGATCGATCGGCTTGTCGGGCGCCTTGTTGAAGTTGAAGAAGATCAGGCGCGACAGCGGGTAGGTCGCGCGCGCGACGTTCTCGTAGGTCGGCGAGTAGAACGGACCGGCGTCGTTTTCGCCGATCGCGAGCATCTTCACCGGTGCATCGAGATAGGCGACGCCGGTGTAGCCGATCGCGTAACGATCCTCGGCCGCGTGCTTGGCCATCGGGAAGACGAGCTTGTCGTAGTGGTTGCCGTCGCTCCACTCGCCGCGCTTGCCGTCGACGCTGAGCACGCGCTGGCGCACGAACTCCTCGAAGCCGTTCCACGGTTTGAGCGCGTAGGCGTGGATCGGCTTGTCCGCCCATTCGCCGGTCAGGCCGAGCTGGCCCCAGGTCGTGATCGGCTGGCCGCCGCGGTAGTGCGTGCTCGAGAAGATCGCGTCGATCTGCGCGTAGCTGATCCTGTCGAGCGGGTTGTCGCGGCTGACGAAGAAGCCGACCGCGTCGAGAAAACCGAAGTGGCGGTAGCTGCCGCCGCTGATCGGCACGCTCGTCGGCAGATAGCCGAACTTGGCCTTGAACTCGGTCACGTCGTCGGGCTTGAGCTCGCGCGAGACGAAGACGAAGTCGAGAGTCTGCTTGACCAGTTCCTTCGCGCCGAGGCTGCCCGCGTAGGGCGGCGCGACGCTGAGGTGCACGTTCGGATAGATCTTCCGGAACGCCGCGAACCAGGCATTGGCGAGGCCGGGCAGCACGTCCGAGGCGGCGCCCTTGAACGTGCCGGCGAGCTTGATGTCGCGGCGCGGCTTGTACGGCGGCAGGGCCGGATCGAGCGTCGGTTGCAGCAGCTCGGGCTCGGGCAACGCGCGGCCCTGCTGCTTGCCGGCCTCGACTTGCGCCTCGGTTTGCGGTTTCGTCGTCGCCGGCATCTGGTCCAGCCATTCGACGTACTGCGTCGGCGTCGGCGGCACCAGCGCGGCGTGGCCGGCGGCGGCCGGGGCGTCGGCTGCGGTTGCCGCGCCGATGCCGCAGGCGGTCAGTGTAGCGGTGAGGGCGCAGCGGGCGAGACCGCGCGGGAAAGAATGTCGGGAACGTTTCACAGGAAGGGCACCTTTACGGCCAATTGCACGTTGCGCGGCGCGCCCGGCACGACGCCGATTTCGTTCGTCGTCGAGTTGACGCCCTCGAAGTAGGTCTTGTCGAACAGATTGCCGAACTTGAGCGTGACCGTGTATTTGTCGAGCAGCTGGTAGTAGAAGACGAGGTCGGTGACCACGTGGCCCGGCAAGGTCAGCACGCGCAGATCGGACAGGCTCGGCTGCGAACCGGCGACTTCGGAGACATAGGTGACGCCGACGCCGACGCCGAAGTTCTTCAGCGCGCCCTCGGCGAAATCGTAGCGCGACCACACGTGCGCGCTGTTGAGCGGCGCGTTGGTCAGGCGCGAATCGACGAGCGGCGAGGTTTTCGCCCCGTTCGACTTGGCCACCTTCGCGTTGGTGTGGGCGAAGCCGAACAGGACCTGCCAGTTTTCGAGCGGATGCGCCTCGATTTCCCACTCGTAGCCTTTCGAACGCTCGCCGCCGACCTGCTGCGAGCAGGTGCCGGGCACGCCCACGTTGCAGGTGGCGACGGCCAGCGTGTTGGTCTTCTGGATGTCGAACAGCGCCAGCGTCGTGGTCACGCGGTTGTCGAGCAGGTCGGCCTTGACGCCGACCTCGTTCTGCTTGGCCGTGGTCGGCTTGAACGGGTTGTTGCCGGCGGCGTCCTGCGCGGTCGGCGAGGCGGCGACGAACGAGGTCGCGTAGCTGTAGTAGTAGGTCCAGTGTTCGCTGGGCTGGTAGAGGATGCCGGCGGTCGGCATGACGTCGGAGTCGGCCTTGCTGCTGCTGGTCAGCGGCGGCGTCTTGATTTCCTTGCCGTTCTGCTCGTCGCGCGTGTAGCGCAGGCCGAAGCTGGCCTTCCAGTGCTCCGACAGCGTCATCACGTCGGAAAGGTAGGCGCCGGCGTTGCTCTCGGTCGTCACGCGGTCGTTGACCGTGCCGATCGGGAACGACGACAGCGGCGGCGATACGCCGAATATCGGATCGTAGATGTCGATGTTGAGCGATTTCGGACCGGGCTTCGCGAGCGCGCCCGTGGTCGCGCCGTTGTAGAACTGCAGGCGGTTGAAGTCGGTGCGGTTGGTGCCGCCGCCGAGGCCGACGAGCAGCTTGTGCTCGATGAAGCCGGTCTTGAAAGCCTGGCTGTAGTTCGTGTCGACGTAGTCGTAGCTGCGGTGGTTGATCTGCCCGCGCGCACGCCGCTGCAGCGTGGTCAGGTCGGCGAGCACGGCGACGTTGTCGTAGCCGGTGGCGGTGTCCGAGCCGCGCACGCTGCGCACGGCGAGGTTCCACACGCCTTCGTTGTCGAAGCTGTGCTCGAGCGCGGCGGTGACCGAGCGTCCCTTTTCCTGCTGCACGTCGTTCGGTTCCTGGTAGCGCGTCGTGATCGGCGCGATCAGCGCCGCGTTCTTGGCCGGCGCGACGAGCAGGTTGTCGTAGGCGTTGGTGCGCTTGCGGTATTCGGCGGACAGGCGCAGCGAAGTGCTGTCGTTCATCTGCCAGGTCACGCTCGGCGCGAAATAGAACGCGCGCTCCCAGCCGCCTCGGAACGTGTCGCGGTCGCTGCTCTCGGCGACGACGCGATAGAGGAAGCGGCGGTCCTTGTCGATCGGGCCGGTCAGGTCGAGATCGCCGGTGAAACCGGCGGTGTCGCCGAACGAGAGGCCGGCGCCGCTGTACGTCGTGGAAAGGATGTCGATCACGCCGGAGGCCTTGTCCTGCGGTTTCTTGGTGATGATGTTGACGAAGCCGCCGGGCTGCGCCTCGCCGTAGAGCACCGAGGCCGGTCCCTTGACCACTTCGACGCGCTCGGCCATCACCGTCGGCGGCGAGCCGAAGCGGCCCGACAGGCCGGGCAGGCCGTCGACGAGGATCGCGCCCTCGTCGGCCTGCGTCGTCTTGAAGCCGCGGATCGAGATGTCGTATCCGGTGACGCCGCCGCGCGAGACGCCGGTCATGTAGCTGTAGAGGTCGGTCAGGTTCGCCGTCTCGATCGCCTTCATGAACGACTGCGAGTAGTCGGCGACGGAATAGGGCGTGTCGCGCACGTCGAGGTCCTGCTTCATCGCGCTGCGCGCGCCCTTGGAAATGAAGCGCCCGGTGACCTGCACGGCTTCGAGTTCCTGCTGTTCTTTCTTGTCGTCCTTGTCGGCGGCGTTGGCGTCGCCGGTGGCCGCGGCGACGTCCGTCGCGGCGGTGGAGTCGGTGCCCGCGTCGTGCGCGAGAACGGCTTGCGAAAGGAGCAATGAAAGGCCGGCGGCGATGGCCGAGGCCAAACTCGATCTGACGAACATGTGTCCTCCCGGGGGCGGCCTGCGTATGCGGGCCTGGTCGTTGTGTTTTTGGTGATTGCGCTTCTGCGCCGGATCGAAGCGTCCGTTGGCGGCGAATCTAGGCCCGCAAGCTGACGCCAGTCTTAAGCGTTTCTGAAAAGAAATTCAGGGAGCAAATCCCTGCGCCCGGCGCGGCGTCAGTCGGATGTCAGCGCCGCGCCGCCATGGTGTCCGCCGCGCGGGCTTCGGCAGCGGCCCTTTGCGAAGGCGGCCGATCCGTTCCCGCGCCACGGGGTCGAACGAATGTACAACGGGAGAAATATACATGTATACAACTTCATCTGAAGGAACCGGGCCGGACCGCGTGCGCCGATCCAATTGCGCCTCGGCGCCGCGCGCGGCCATGTCGATCCTGGCGCTGGCCGCCTGCGGTGCCGCCGCGGCGGAAGCGCCGCCGGTCGACGTCACCGAGGTGCGCCGGCAGATCGAGGCCCTGCGCGCGGAACAGGCGCGCATCGCCGAGCTGCAGGTGCGGACCGAGGCGAGCATCCGCGCGCTCGAGGCTTCCGTCGGCATCGCGCCGCCGCCGGCAAGCGGCCCCGGCCCCGATCCGGTGAAGGATACCAACCCGATCGCGCGCGATGCGGCGAGCGCCGCGCCGCCGCCGGTTCCGGCACCACAGAGCGCCTCGGCGCCGCGGCTCGCCGTTGCGGGCGACCTGCGCCTGCGCACGCAGCGCGACAGTTCCAACGACCATGCGTCGGACCGCCACAGCGGGCAGGTGCGCGGCCGACTGGGCATCACCTATGCGGTCAACGACGTGGTCAGCGTCGGCGGGCGCATGGTCACCGGCGACTACAACGATCCGAACAGCGTCGACGTGCAGCTTTCGAACTTCGGCAACAAGTTCCAGACCAGCCTCGACCTCGCCTACGCGAAGCTCGACTACGGCAGCACACAGTTCTACGGCGGCAGGATCCCGCAGCCGTTCGTGCGTACCGAACTGGTGTGGGACGGCGACGTCACCCCGCAGGGCATCGGCGCGAACTACAAGCTGGCGCTGGCCGGCGGCGGCGCGTTCAAGGCGAACGCGCTCTACTACGTGATCGACGAACAGGCGGCCGGGTCCGAAAGCACGATGGCCGGCGCCCAGTTCGTCTACGAATCGCCGGCGCTGGGTGCGTGGAAATTCGATGCCGCCGCCGCGTACTACCACTACTCGCTCGGCAGCCTGGCGGGCGCGGACGCGGGCGACTATCGCACCAACCTGCGCAAGGCGAACGGCACCTACCTCTCGGAATTCCATCTCGGCGACGTGATCGCCGGCGCGACCTACACCGGCTTCGGCGAGCGCTGGCCGCTGCGCATCGTCGGCGACTACGTGCGCAATTTCGGCGCGGCGACCGACGCGGACACGGGCTACGGCATCGATGTCCTGCTCGGCCGCGCGAGCAAGGTCGGCGACTGGCGCGTCGGCTACGGCTATGCCGTCGCCGAGACCGACGCGGTGTTCTCCGCGTTCTCGCAGGACAATACGAGCCTCGCGACGAACTACCGCCAGCACATGCTCAGCGCCGACTACGTCCTGTTCCCGGGAACCTCGCTCAACGCGACGTGGGCGCACTACAAGCCGAACAACGCCTACGACACGCCGTCGTTCGACTCGCGCGACTGGCTCGACCGTTTCCGCCTCGCGCTGCTTGTCACGTTCTGACCCCTGAAGCGCAGACATTCGCCGCCGTCCGCAAGAACTCCCGCCCGCTTCCGGGCGGGAGAAACCGGACGAACGCGGCTGGCGGAAGTCGGGTCACGGACCCGGTTCCAGACGATGCGAAAGGATGCCCGATGGAAATGCGGAATACTACGAAAGAGCTAGAGGAAAACCGCTTTCAAAGTGTCAGACTGGTCCAATGACGGCACCCATCATCCTCGTTGCCGACGACCATCCCCTGTTTCGCGCCGCGGTGCTGCACGCGTTGCGCAACGCGCTGCGGCAGGTGACGGTGCTCGAGGCGTCGAGCGCCGCCACGCTGAGCGAGGTGCTGGCGAGGCATCCGGAGACGGAGTTGATCCTGCTCGATCTGGCGATGCCGGGCGCCCGCGGCTTCTCGTCGTTGCTGTACGTGCGCGTCGAGCGCCCGGATGTCCCGGTGCTGGTCATTTCCTCGAATGACCAGCCGCGGGTGATCCGCCGCGCCCAGCAGTTCGGCGCGGTCGGCTTCATTCCCAAATCGTCCCCTGCCGAGGCGATCGGCGAAGCGGTGACGGCGGTGCTCGACGGCGGCGCATGGTTCCCGGCGCTGACCGCCGAGCGCTCCAACGAGGACGCCATTCTCGCCGCGCGGCTGGCCCAGTTGACCGCGCAACAGTTCCGCGTGCTGCTGTGCCTCGCCGACGGATTGCTCAACAAGCAGATCGCGTACGAGCTCGGCCTCGCCGAGAACACCGTGAAAGTGCACGTCACCGCGATCCTGAAGAAGCTGGAATGCCACAGCCGCACGCAGGCGGCGGTGCTGGTCAGGGCGCTGGAGCCCGAAGGCATGCCGTAGCGGCAGCCTCATCCGGCATTGCGCAGCAGCAGTTGCGTCATCAGCGCGCGCAGCGCGGGCGGCTTCACCGGCTTGGGCAGGAACCCCCAACCGCATTCCAGCGCGTGCGCGCGCAGCGTCTCGTCGCGCTCGGCCGTCACCAGGATCACGGGCGGCACGGCACGCCAGAGTCCGCACAATTGCGGATACAGGTCGGATCCTTCGATGCCGTCGAGGTGGGCGTCGAGCAGGAGCAGGTCCGGCACGCGCGCGCCGCCTGCGGCCGCGGCCTGCGCGGCGCCGCCGCCGCCGGCAAATTCCACCGCGCATTCCCAGCGGCGCAGCAGCACGCGCTCGGCCTCGCAGACATGCGCGTCGTCGTCGATGCACCATACGCGGCGTCCGCGCAGCGAGGAGTCGCCCTCGGTGTCGATCGGCACCGGAGGCGCCTGCGCGACCACGGCCGCGGGATCGCCGCACGGCACGGTGACCGAGAACACGCTGCCGTGCCCCAGCCGCGAGCGCAGGCCGATCGGATGCCCGAGCAGGCGCCCGATGCGTTCGACGATGGCGAGGCCGAGGCCGGTGCCGCGGTCGTGGGCGACGCCGTCGTCGAGCCGTCGGAACTCCTCGAAAATCTCCTGCTGCCGGCTTTCCGGGATGCCCGGGCCCTGGTCGTGGACCTCGATGCGGACGCCTCCGCCGGCGCGGCGGCAGCCGAGCAGAATGCGACCGCGCGCGGTGTAGCGGATCGCGTTGGACAGGAAGTTCTGCAGGATGCGCCGCAGCAGCGCCTCGTCGCTGCGCACGACGGCACCGGTCGCCATGCGCTGCAGGCGCAGGCCGCGGCTGGCGGCGACGACGCCGAACTCATGCCCGAGCGCTTCGAGCAGCGATTCCAGGCGGAAGTCGCGGACGCGGGTCTGCTGGCTGCGCGCCTCCAGCCTGGCGATGTCGAGCAGGCTGTTGAGGATCGCGTCCTGGGCCGCCAGCGCATTGTCGGCATGTTCGACGATGTCCTTCGCGTCGGAGTCGCCGGACCTGCCGCGCAGGGCGGACAGGAACATGCGCGCGGCGTTCAGCGGCTGCAGCAGATCGTGCACCGCCGAAGCGACGAAGCGGGTCTTGTAGCGGTTGGCGGCCTCGGCTTCGGCCTTGGCCGCGGCGAGGTCGCGGGTGCGCTCCTCGACGCGGCGTTCCAGCGCATCCGCGAGCGAACGCAGCTCGCGCGCCGCGTTCTTGTAGCTGGTGATGTCGGCGTAGCTGGTGACGAAGCCGCCCTCCGGCAACGGATTGCCGCGGATTTCGAGCACGGTGCCGTCCTGTTTCTCGCTCTCGCGCAGGTGCGGTTTGCCGCTGCGCAGGTGGCCCAGGCGGCGCTGGATCGCTTTCTCGATCGGCCCCGGCCCGAGCAGGCCGCGGCGCGCGTTGAAGCGGAACAGGTCTTCGATCGGCCGGCCCACCTGCAGCAGGTCGGGCGGAAAACCGAACAGTTCGGCGTAGCGCGAGTTCCACGCGACGAGTTTCAACTGCGCGTCGATGATGACCACGCCCTGCGGCAAGTGCTCCAGGCTGCGGCTGAGTCCGGCATCGGCACGTTGCGCCGCCTGCACGATACCGTCCTGCGCGGTGCGCAGTTCCTCGGCGTGCTGGCGCAGCACGGCCTCCAGTTCCTCGCGGCTGCGCTGACGATGGTGCGCAAGGCGCCGGCGCTGCTCCATGAACAGGATGAGGAACGCCAGCGCCAGCCATGCGCCCGCGGCCGCCAGCGCGGCGCTGCGGCCGGCGCCGACGACCTCGCCGGTGTCGTGCAGAAGGTGCAGGTGCCAGCGGCTTTCGCCGAGCGCCACCTCCTGCCAGAGCACCGGGCGCTTCAACGCCGGCGCTTCCGCCTCGACCAGACGCGAGTCGTCGCCGAGTTCGCGCAACGTCTGCATGCGTACCGGCAGCATCGCCTGTTCGGCGTACTGGCGCGTCTTGCCCAGTTCGCGCAGGTCGGTTTCGCCGAGCGGGCGCAGCGTGCGATAGCGCCATTCGTTGCGGCTGGCGAGGAACACCACGCCGTGCTGGTCGCTGACCAGGACGATGTCGGGCATGAGCAGCCATTCGCGCTCCAGCGCGGCCAGCTCGATCTTGATCGCGACGACTCCGAGCACGCGCCCGGAATTGTCGCGCACCGCCTGCGAAAGAAAGTAGCCGGGCGCGCCGGTGGTGAGACCGATGCCGTAGAAGTGGCCGCTGCCTTCGGCCAGCGCCTGCTGCACGTACGGGCGGAAGGTGTAGTCCTGCCCGACGTTGCTGGTCGGCAGGTGCCAGTTGCTCGCGGCCAGGGCGACGCCGTCGCGGCCGATCAGGGTCAGCGTCGACAGGTGGGCGACGTCGTTGGCGAGCTCCAGCTTGCGGTTCAGCGCGTCGCGCTGCGCGGGACTCAGCGGCGCGGACACCGCGGCGAGCAGATCCGGATCCAGCGCGAGGACCTGCGGCAGGCTGCGGTAGCGATCGATGTGCTGCTGCAGCGACTGCGCATACAGGCCGAGCTGGCGTTTCGCCTGGATCTGCTCGCTTTGCAGCGCGCGGCCCGCGGCGAACCAGTAGGCGGTCGACATCGCCAGCAGCATGCCGCCGACCACCAGCAGCACGAGCAGCGCCAAGCGATGTCTGTGGGCAATCCGCATGCGCGGGAAGTCTAGCGCGCGCCGCGCCGGCGCGACTAATACCAATAGGTTATCGGCAACGCGATGGTCGCGGAGTACAACTTCGCCGCGGCTGGCCTGCGCGCGGCGCATCGAACCCTCGGGCACAGGCGTTGCCATGTGCGGTGACAAACCCAGGCGCGGGCAGGGCGCGGCGGACCAAGAAGGGGAGATCGTGGGATCGAACAAACTTCAACCAGTGCTCGATGGCGATGGCCGCGGCGGCGATGGGCGGAGGGATCGCACCGGCCCGATGTCGTGCGGGCACGAGCGGCGGTCGCCGGTTCGCACGGTCCTCATCCGCGCGCTGTTCGCGTTGTCCATTTCCTGCGCGCTGTCGGGCATCTCGCCCGCAGTGCGCGCGGACGCGCAGGCGACGCGCGCGCAAGCGTCCTTCGATGCCGGCGATTTGCCCGCATACGAGTCGACCGGCCGCGTCTCGGGCACGATCCGCAACGCCGGCTTCGGGCTCGGCGGCGTGCTGAAGAAATGGGAGGACGCGTTCCGCAAGCTGCACCCCGACGTGCAGTTCGACGACAAGCTGCCGACCAGCGACTACGCGATTCCGGCGCTCGTCACCGGCAGCGCCGATCTCGGCCCCGACGGCGGCGAGCCGAGCATCACGGAAACCTTGTCGTTCTTCGAAGTGTTCGGCTATCACGTGACTGCGGTCGTCGTCGCGACCGGCGCCTACGAGGTCGAGGGCCGCTCCAACGGGCTGATCGTCTACGTCAATCGCGACAATCCGATCCGCCGGCTCACGCTCAAGCAGCTCGACGGCATCTTCGGCGCCGAGCGCAACGGCGGCCTGGACGGGTTCAAGTGGATGCTCGGCCGCGAGCGCGGCAGGGAGGGCGACATCCGCACCTGGGGCCAGCTCGGATTGAAAGGCGAATGGACGGATGCGCCGATCCAGACCTACGGCCATGCGCCGTCGGGCACGTCGCGTTTCTTCCAATTGAAGGTGCTCGGCAACAGCGACAAGTGGAATCCGAACTACCGCGAATACGTCGAGACCGGCAGCAAGATGATCGGCAGCGACGATCCAGGACAACGAGGCGGCCTGCAGCACATGCTCGCCGACGAACTGGCGCACGACAAATTCGGCATCGCCTGGACGGTCGAGCCGCAGGCGCGCAAGGTCGAGGGGCTCCGGGCCGTCGCGCTCGCGGAGTCCGAGGCCGGCCCGTACGTCGCGCCGAGCCGGCAGAGTTTCCAGAACCGCAGCTACCCGCTCGCCCGCAACATCTACATCTACCTCAATCGCGCTCCGCGGAAGCCGGTCGAACCCAGGCTGCGCGAATTCCTTCGCTTCATCCTGAGCCGTGAAGGACAGCAGATTCTCGCCGACGACGGCAACTACCTGCCGCTGACGTCGAAGCTCGTGCGCGAGGAGCGCGCCAAGCTCGACTAGGTTTTCCTTTTCCGTTCCACCAGCCGCTAGCCCAACGGAGTCACAACGAAATGCCGACACTCGATCAAATCCGCTGCTACACCGCCTGTTCCCTCGCGGCCGCTCTTGCCGTGCTGGTGTCGAACGCGGCTCTCGCGCAGGCCCCGGACGTCAGCCAGCTTCCCGCCTACAAGCCCGAATTCAAGGTGCAGGGTTCCTTGCGCATCGCCGGCAGCGAACTCAAGGGCAACATCGATCTGCTCGTCGAGGGATTCAAGAAGTTCCAGCCCGACGCGGTCGTGTCGACCAATTTCCAGACCAGCAGCGAAGGCGCGCTCGGCATGATGTACGCCGGTGTCTCCGACATCGCGCCGATGGGCGACGACGCGAAGATCACCGACCAGATGCCGTTCTACACCTCCTACCGCTACGTGCCGACCGAAATCTCGATCGCGACCGGCGGCTACGAGAAGCGCGGCACGCTGTGGCCGATGGCGATCATCGTCAACAAGGACAATCCGATCGCCAAGCTCAGCATGGCGCAGCTCGACGGCATCTTCGGCTCCGAGCGTTCGGGCGGGTGGGCGGTCAACGAGGACGCGACGCACAACCTGCTGTTCACCGCGAAGTATGCGCGCGGACCCGAAAAAAACATCCGCACCTGGGGCCAGCTCGGCCTGACCGGCGAGTGGGCCAACCAGCAAATCCGCACGCACGGCTACGTCGCGCCCGGATTCGCGATCAATTTCCAGCGCAAGGTGATGCATTGGTCGACGAAATGGAATCCGAATTTCATGGAGTATGTCGAGGCGAAAGAAGCGCCCGACAACGCCGAGGGCCGCGCGGTGAACAGCGACCGCATGCTCGAGGCGATCACCAAGGACAAATACGCGATCGGCTTCGGCGCGATGATGCACGTCAACGGTTCGTGCGTGAATCCGGACGGGTCCAAGTGCACGGCCTATCCCAACGTCAAGGTGCTGCCGCTGTCCGCTTCCGCGAACGGAAACGCCGTCGCGCTCACCCCCGACACGGTCGCCAACCGCAGCTATCCGCTGACCCGCGACGCGTTTGTCTATGTCGACAAGCCGCCCGGCCGCGCCCTCGATCCGAAGGTGCGGGAATTCCTGCGCTTCGTCCTCAGCCGCGAAGGGCAGGCGATCATCGCCAAGTCCGGCATCTACACGCCGCTGCCGGCGAGCTACGCAAGCGAGCAACTCAAGAAGCTCGACTGACGCGAACCGGGAAGATGCGTGCAACGATGAAGAAGTCGCCGGGTGGAACCGCATCCCGAGCGGCCGCCGACGGCGCGAGGTGATCGGGCACGGGCAGGACTGTTTGCCCGTGCCGCCGCTCCGGCGAAACAACCGGCGAAACTGGAGGGAAGCAAATGAGGCGGAATTTCGGACGCATCATCCTCGCATTCTCGATGCTCTGCGCGGCCGGTCAGGCGACGGCGCAGGAGGCGAAGCAGGCGGACACAGCGGACGGCTGCGATGCCGCCTGCGCCGCGCAGTCCCAGCCCACCGAGCAATCGAAGAAGCTGCCGCAGGGTTCGGCCGCCGAGCGCAAGGCGCGCATGAACGAGCGTGCGAACGCGAAGTCGTACACGAAGACGTTCGACCTGAGCGGGTTGCCGCATTACGTGCCGCAGGAAAAAGTCAGCGGCACGCTGCGCGTCAGCGGCAACAACTACGTCGATTTTTCCCCGCTCGGCAAATGGTGGAAGGAGGCGTTCGAAAAATACCAGCCCGGCATCCGCATCGAGTACAACCTGCCGACCGCGGCGATCGCGGTGCCGACGCTGTATCTCGACCTCGCCGACATCGGCATCAATCACGAGCCGAGTTTCTACGACGGACTCGCGCATCTGCGCGTCAAGGGCACCGAGCCGGTCGGCATCTCGGTGCTGACCGGTTCCTACGACTACGTGGGCTGGCAGAACAACATCGTCATCATCGTCAACGAAAAGAACCCGCTCGCCAAGATCACGATGCCGCAGCTCGACGGCATCTTCGGCTCGGTGCGTGACGGCGGCTGGGTCGGCCAGACCTGGCATCCCGAGTTCGCGCGCGGCGCCGACAAGGACATCCGCACCTGGGGGCAGATGGGCCTCGCCGGCGAATGGGCAGACAAGCCGATCCACGTGCACGGTTTCGCGATCCGCTACGCGACCGCGACCGAGTTCGGCGCCAAGGTGCTGCAATCGAGCGACAAGTGGAACGGCGACCTTCACACCTACGCGAACTTCAAGAAACCCGACGGCCGCACCTATCTCGAGGCGAACCAGATCTTCGACCACGTCAAGGCCGATCCCTACGCGATCGGCTACATCCGCTTCCATCAGGGATTTCCGCCCGGCGTGCGCATCCTCGACGTCGCCCGGGACGCGAACAGCCCGGCCGTCAAATACACGATCGACAGCTTGCAGGACCGCAGCTATCCGCTCTGGGGCGACCAGTCGTTCTGGCTCAGCCTGAGGCCGGGGCAGGCGCTCGATCCCAAGGTCCGCGAGTTCACGCGCTTCGTGCTGAGCCGCGAAGGCCAGGAACTCGTGCAGCGCGACGGCAAGTACCTGCCGCTCAGCGCGGCCGTCGCGAAAGAGGAATTGCGCAAACTCGAAAAGATCGGCGTCCCCGCCGCGTCCAGCACCAGAACCGGAGGCTCACCATGATGCAACCCACCCTTCTCGGCGCGACCCTGCTGCTTCTGGTCGCCGGCGCGAGCGCGCAAGAGCCCGCGGAGAAAACCGCACCGGCCCAGGGCCAGAGTGAAGACAAGGCCGCCGCGGAAAGCGCACCGACCAATGCCAAGCGCAGCATCTGGACGCTCAACGTCACCGGCTTCCGCAAGGAGCACGGAAAGAACGGCGGCTACACCAAGAAATGGGACCTTTCCGACCTGCCGCACTACCAGCCGAAGCGGCAGGTGCAGGGCACGCTGCGCATCTGGGGCAGCAATTATCTGAAAGACGGACCGCTCGGCGGCTACTGGGCCGAGGCGTTCAAGAAGTTCCAGCCCGGCGTCACGATCGAATACAACCTGCCGACCGCGGGCATCGGCATTCCCGCGCTGGCGGGCAAGGTGGCCGATCTCGCCGTCGGTCGTCCGGCGACGCTCATGGACCACTTGACCTTTGAGCAGGTCTTCCACTACGGACTCACCGAGATCAACGCCGCGACCGGCTCGTTCGACGTCTACGGCTGGTCGCCGGCATTCATCATCCTCGTGCACAAGAGCAATCCGGTCACCCGGATCAGCATGAAACAGCTCGACGGCGTGTTCGGCACGGCGCGCAACGGCGGCTACGAAGGAAGCACTTGGCACAACGAGTATCCGTACAAGCGCGGCGCCGAGGAAAACATCCGCACCTGGGGCCAGCTCGGCGCCACCGGCGGGTGGGCGAACAAACCGATCCACCCCTGCGGCCAGAGCCCGCGCGCGAATATCCAGGTGGTGTTCCAGAACCTGGTGCTGCGCGGCAGCGACCAATGGGTCGAGGGCTACCGCGCCTTCGCCAACTATGCGACGCCGGACGGCAAGATCGCTTCGTGGAGCAAGCAGGTGCTCGATGCCGCGGAGAGCGATCCGCTGTCGATCTGCATCGCCTCGCCGTTGTCGCTTGGTCCCAACCTGCGTGAACTCGCCGTGCAGGGATTCAACGGCGGTGCCTACGTGCAACGCACGCTGGAAACGGTGCGCGACCGCAGCTATCCGCTGATCAACGACATCTATTTCTTCGCGGACAAGCCGCCGGGCAAGGCGATGGAGCCGAAGGTCGAGGAATTCCTGCGCTTCGTCCTCAGCCAGGAGGGGCAGCAGGAGATTCAGCGCGAAGGCCGCTATCTGCCGCTTACGGGTTTCGTCGTGAAGGCGATGCTGGCCAGACTGGAGCCGGGCGCGAAATGAGGCGCGTGGCGGCCTTCGAGCCGGAAAAGCGGCTCGAATCCGCGCCTCGTCCGCGGGCGGTTTGAATGCGAACGCCGGTCCCCCGCCAAACGCCGCGTCCGTCGAAGGCGGCCAAGCGGTGGGCGGCCCTGGCGTGCTGCGTTGCGTTCCCGCTCTTCGCGCATCCGCTTGCGGCGTCGTCGCCGAAGTTCACCCCGCCGCCGACGCTCGAATCGATTCCGCCGCAGCCGGCCGCGCGCGACAGCTACGAGGCGCGGCTCGTCGCGACGATGGCTGCGTATGTGCCGCAGACGCGGGTGACGGGAACGATCCGCCTCTGGGGTCACGGCAACCTCAAGCTGCCGTGGATGCGCCATCTCGTGATGCTGTGGCAGGAGGGCTTTCGCAGGTTCCATCCGGGCGTGACGTTCGATTACCAGATGCACGGCACCTCCTCGGGCGTGCCGTCGCTGTTCAACGGCACGGGCGACGTGGCCATTCTCGGCGAGGAAATCCTGCCCGAAGCGGTACGGGCGTTCGAGCACGTGAAGCGCTATCCGCCGCTCGCCGTCGAGATCGTCACCGGCAGCGTCGACGTGCGCAACTTCGACTACGCGCAGCAGTTCTTCGTGCATAAGGACAATCCTCTGGCACGAATGACGCTGCAGCAGCTCGACGCGGTGTTCGGCGCCGAGCACCGGCGCGGGCCGAAGAACATCCGCACCTGGGGCGAACTCGGCCTGAGCGGCGACTGGGCCGACAAGCCCATCCATCTCCATGGCTGGGCGATCGACGACAGCTTCGGCGCGTATCTGCAGGAATATCTCCTCGGCGGCAGCCATCGCTGGAACTGCGCGCTGCACGAGTACGTGCATCAGTCCCAAGCCGACGGCAGCATCTACGACCACGGCCAGCAGATACTCGATGCGCTCGAGAACGACCGCTACGGCCTCGCCGTGTCGAACATCCGCTATGCGGGAGCCAAGGTCAAACCGCTGGCGATCGCCGCGACCGCCGCGGGACCGTTCTACCAGGCGACCAAGCGGACGCTGGTCGAACATCGCTATCCGCTCGCGCGCACGATCCCGGCCGTCGTCGACCGCCAACCCGGCCTGCCGATCGATGCGAAGGTGAAGGAATTCCTGCGTTACCTGTTGAGCCGCGACGGCCAGGAAATGGTGATCCGCGACGGCCGCTATCTGCCGTTGTCGCCCGATCTGATCGCCGAGCAGCTGAGCAAGCTCGAATGAAGGCGAGGTACGCTGCGCGGCTTCGCGGTCTCGTGTCGTGTGCGCTGATGCTCTGCGCCGCCGCAGCGACGGCAGCGCAGGGTGACGCATCGGCCTTCGCACCGCAGCCGCTGCCCGCGGGCACGCTGCGCATCTGGGGGCATCCGTCGTTCGCGGGCGTGGTGCAGCGCTGGGCCGAAGGCTTCCGCCGCTTCCATCCGGAGATCGCCGTCGTGCCGCAGCTCATGGGCAGCGATACTGCCGTGCCCGGACTCTACGGCGGCCGTGCCGACATCGCCCTGCTCGGCCGCGAACCGAACATCACCGACGAGAACGGTTTCCTGCGGCCGAAGCAATATCGGTACACGCTGGTCGAGCCGATGAGCGGCAGCCTCGACATGAACGCCATGTCAGCGGCGCTCGCGGTGCTCGTGCATCGCGACAACCCGGTGCGCAAGATGACGTTGCGCCAGCTCGAACGCATCGCCGGTTGCGGCGGGGCGCGCGATGAACATGGCACGCTCACTTGGGGAGAGCTGGGCGCCCACGGCGATTGGGCCGACAAACCGGTGCGGCTGTATCTGATCGACATTGAAAGCGGCACGGGGCTTTTTCTGCTGAGCCGGATCACGCACGGCAGCCGTCGCCTCGCCTGGAACCGCGTCGAGGACTTCACCGACCGACGCCGCGCCGACGGTTCGACGGATCGTGCCGCCGAACAAGCCGCTGCCGCGCTGCGCGCCGATCGTTACGGCATTGCCGTGTCGACGCTGCGCGCGGCGACGCCCGGGCTGGCGCCGGTGGCGCTTGCGGCAGAAGCCGGCGACCGGTTCGTGTTGCCGACGCGCGAAAGCGTCGTCGACCGCAGCTACCCGTTGGCGCGGCGCACCTACGCCGTCGTCGACCGCGCGCCCGGAAAACCGGTCGATCCGAAGGTGCGCGAGTTCCTGCGCTATGCGTTGAGCCGCGAAGGCCAGGCCGATATCGAGCGCGAACCCGGTTACTTGCCGCTCTTCGCCGCGGTGCGCGATGCGCAGATGAAGATTCTCGACCGGCCGTAACTCCCTTCAGCTTCGCGAGGCGTTTCCGATGAGGTATCACCGCTCCCTTCTGTTGTATTCGGTCCTGGCGTCGCTTGCGGGTTTTGCGGCGCCGGCGCGCGCCGCCGAAGGTTCGCAGGATCCGCTCGAGATGCAGCGCGCACGCGCGGCCTGGCTCGCCGCGAAATCCAACAAGGTCTACTACGCGCCGCAATTCGACTTGAGCGCGCTGCCTGCCTATCGGCCGCAGCAGAAGCTTTCGGGCACGATCCGCCACTGGGGTTCGAACTATCTCGCCGACAGCACGCTCGCCAAGTGCCTCGAAGACGGCTTCCGCAAATTCCAACCGGATGTCACCTTCGAGGACAACCTGAAGAGCACTTTCATCGGCATGGCCTCGCTCTACATGGATCGCGCCGACGTCGCCGCGATGGGTCGCAAGGCGACGTGGGAAGAGACGCAGGCGTTCCAGCGCGTGTTCGACAGCCGGCCCGTCGAGATTGCGATGGCCACCGGCTCGCTCGACATTCCGGGCTGGACCTGGGCGCTGACGCCGGTGCTGCACAAGGACAATCCGCTCGCGAAGCTGACGCTGGAACAGCTCGACGGCATTTTCGGCGCGCAGCGCGACGGCGGCTGGAAAGGCAACGAGTGGGATCCGCAGGCGGCGCGCGGACCGGAGAAGAACATCCGCACCTGGGGCCAGCTCGGCCTGACCGGCGCGTGGGCGAACAAGCCCATTCACGTCTACGGCTACAACCTCAACTATCACTTCCCGCGCGACTTCGCCGAGAGGGTGATGGGCGGCGGCTACAAGTGGAACGAGACGATGCGCGAGTTCGGCAACGCTGCCTCGGCCGACGGCAAGCTGATCAGCGCCGGCGATCTGTTGATCAAGGCCGTGGCCGAGGACAAGTACGGCATCAGATACACGAGCATCAAGTATCTCGATGCACGGACCAAGACGGTGCCGTTGGCCAGAAACGCGGCCGGCCCGTTCCTGATGCCCACGCTGCAGACCGTGCAGAGCCGCGCCTATCCGCTCACGCGGGAAGTGTACTACTACACATTTCAGAATCCGGGCCGACAGATGAACCCGCGCGTCAAGGAATACCTGCGTTTCGTGCTCAGCCGGGAGGGCCAGGCCTGCGTGCAGAGCGACGGCAAGTACCTGCCGATGACGGCGGCGTTCGCGGCCGAGCAGCGCGCCAAACTCGAAGCGGGCGGCAAGGCCGCGAAGGCGGATGGAGGGTAGCGACGAAAACCCGCGCGGCGCGCTCCATCGGAACGCCTGCGCTATTTCGGCAGTTCGTCGAGTGCGCGCAGCTGGCGCCGCGCGGCTTCCTTTGCGAGCGGGAGATAGCCGTCCTGATCGGCCGCGAGCGCGCGTTGGCCCTCGGCGCCGAGGACATGGCGCAGAAATTCCCCGACCGTCGCATCGGGCGCCGCGTGCGCAGGCACGTTGATGTAGGCGTAGAGCGAACGGCGCAGCGGATAGACGCCATCGGTCAAGGTCGATCGCGTCGGCCGCTGAAACTCGCCGTCGCTCCTGAGCGCGAGCGCCTTTACCCGGGCATCCGCATAGGCCAGATCGGCGATCGCCATGCCGTAGCGGTCCTTGGCGAGTGCGCGCAGCACGTCGCGGGCGGCCACGTCGATGCCGCCCGGCGTGCGCGCGGGCTCGGCGAATTCGTCGAGATTCTCCCAGTTCAGCTTGCTGTCGCCGCCGAGCACGCGCGCGCGGAATAACGCGCCGCTGCCGCTTTCGCTGTCCGGCGCGTAGAGATGAATCCGGTGCCGCGACCACTTGCCGCCTGCGCCGAGATCGCCCCAATGGCGGATGCTGCGCGCGCCCTGCGCGGATGTCGCGCCGAACACCGACGCGAGCGTCGCGAAATCGATGCGGGTCAGCGGATTGTCGCGATGCACGAACACGGCGAGCGCGGGCGAACGCCCCGGGCTGGCGAGACTGCCGGCGGCGACCTCGATGCGCGTGGGCCGGTAGTGGAACACCCATTCGAACGCCTTGACCTCCGCGTCGGTCGCCTCGCGCCCGATCAGCGCGATATCGGCCTGGCCGGTATACAGGCCGGCCATCGCGATATCGCTTCCGGTCAGGTGCGCGACCACGCGCGCGTCGCGAAACCCGGTTTGCCAGCGGCCCACGATGTCCGCGGCGCGCGGCGTGCCCCATATGCGCAGCATGCCGGACGGCGACTGCCAAGGCGGCGGCGCGATCGGCTCGGCGCCCGTGCAAAGACAGGCTGGCGATGCGAATGCCAGGGCGAGGGCGAACGCGCGAGCGCGCTTGCGCGCCGCGGCGGGACGCACTGCGGTCCTTCCTGTCATTGCTCCAGCTTCCCGATCTGCGCCTCGCGCGCACGCCGGTCGAGCGGCAGGTAGCCGCTGCGTTCGACCAGCAGCGATTGGCCCTCGCGGCTGAGCACGAAACGCAGGAACTCCTCGACCGCAGGCGCGAGCTTGCCGCCCGGCGGTCGATCGACGATCGCCGGGATGATGCGCACGAGCGGGTAGCTCCGGTCGATCAGACTCGACGTCGTCGCGCGTGCCGACGGCCCGCCGTCGCGCCAGGCCAGGGCGATCGCCTTCACGCCCGGGCGCGCGTAGCGCACGTTCGAGATCGCGATGCCGTAGCGGTCCTGCGCGAGCGCGTCGAGGATCCGTTGCCCCTGGTCGTATTGGCTGCCGTCGGCACGCACGCCGTGGACGTATTCGCGAACGTCGGGGTTCCAGCGGTGGCTGTCCTCGAGCACGCGCTCGCGGAAGAACAGGCCGAAGTCCTCGTCGGTCTTCCACGAGTACGGCGTGATGCGGTGCCCGGCCCATGCGCCGCCGAGGCCGAGTTGCGACCAGTCGCGGATGTTGCGGTCGCCGCGCCGGTGCTGCTCGCCGAAGATCGCGTCGAGCTGGCGCAGCGACAGGCATTCGAGCGGATTGTCCGCGTGCACGAAGATCATGTGCGCGTAGTCGAAATAGTTGGTGTCGACGCTGCCGGTGGCGATTTCGATCCCGGTCGGGGCGTAGCCTTTCGCGCGGCGGAAAGCGCGCGCGGCCGCCGGACTGATTTCCTCGCCGAGCAGGGCGATGTCGCCGGCGCCCGTGTAGAGTGCGCCGACCGCCGATGCCGTGCCGTACATGCGATAGTCGAAACGGACGTCCGGTTGCCGGCGGTGAAAGGCCTCGATCCACGCGCGCACGAGATCGCCCATGAAGTCGCGCTTGGCGCTGCCGTGGCCCCAGAGCCGGATCGTGCCGGTCACCTTGCGCGTCGGCGCGTAGTCCGGAAACTGATCGATCGCCTTTTCGGCAATCTTGTTGCGATTGTCTTCACCGCCTGTTGGCGGACTGCATTGCGACAATGATGCGGAAGATGCACCCGGGCCTGCGGCCTGCCGTTCGGCAAGGGCGGGATCGGACGCCGCCGCCACGACGCCCTGCAAAAGTAAAAACGCGCCGAGCCATGCATGCCCGATCGAAGTGCGGGATCCTGGCATGATGGCGTCGGCGCAGGAGGCAATCAGAACTTGGCGCGGAACGAAAGCGTGAAGCTGCGCGGTGCCCCGGGAATGATCATCACCTGCGGGGTCGAACCCGTGGCCGGGTAGTAGGTACGATCGAACAGGTTGTTGAGCTTGAGGTTGATGGTGTAGTTGTCGTGCTCGTAGGCGAGGTCCATATCCGCGACCGTATAACCCGGCATGTGGATGAGCAACGGCGCCTGATTGGACGGCGTGTTGCCCGCGTAGCTGCTGTTGTAGACGAAACCCGCACCGATCGAGAAGCCGTTGTCGAAGTTGTAGCGCGACCACAGGTTGGCGCTGTCGTCTGGCGCGTTCTGCAGCTTCTTGCCGATTTGTATCGGCTGGTTCGATGCCGTCACGCGGGCATTGTCATGCGCATAGCCGAAAATCAACTGCCACTGCTTGGTCACGGCGAAGTTGGTTTCGAACTCGAGGCCGTCCGACTGCGCGGCGCCGACCTGGATCCAGCACTGGCCGTAGGCGGCGCAGCTGTAGCTCTGCATGATGCCCGTCTGTTCGATGCGATACACCGCCAGCGTCGCGGTGAGGCGCCCGTCGAGCAACTTGTCGCTCTTCACGCCGGCTTCGTACTGTTTGCCTTCGGTGGGAGCAAAAGGACTTTTGCCGTTGATATCGAAATATGTCGGGTCGACTGGGACGTAGGACTCCGAGTAGCTCGCATAGAGCGTCCAGTTCTTGTTCGGCTGGAACAGCACACCGGCCATCGGCAGCAGAGACTTCTTGAGGGTCTTGTTGTAATCCGGCGCCGGCGGATTGATGGAAACCGCCGTGGAATCGTCCTTGAAATTGCGCGCGCCGAGCGAAACCTTCCAGCGTTCGCCGATGGAGATCAGGTCGGAAACGTAGAACGCGGTCGTCGTGTCCTTGTTGATGTTGTTGGTCAGCGACGTCGCCGGCCCCGCCGGAATCGTGTCCCATTGCGGCACCCGGTAATACACCGGGTTGTAGACGTTGATGTTGAAGCAATAGGCGCCCGGGCAGGTGCTGTTGTAGAACTTCGAGCGGTTGTTGTTGATCGAGTAGTCTTCGATGGTCGTGCCGACGACGATCTTCTGCGAAATGGGGCCGGTTTCCAGCGGAATCGCCAAGTTGGTATCGAAGGTCTTGTTGCTGCGCGCGGTATTGAGGGCGCGGGCGCGGCGCTGCAGGGTCACGCCGTCGGCGAGGACGTTGACGGCGCTGAAGTCGGTCTGTTCGGTCGAATAGTCGACGTAGCGGTAGGCCGCGTTCCAGACCCAGTTGTTGGCAAACGTATGGTTGAACTGCAGCGTGGCGGTGGTGCCTTCTTCCAATCGGTTCGTGCCGGGTTCGCCATAGTAGGTGTTGATAGGTGCAACGTTGGCGACATTCCAGCCCGGGGCGACGAGGTAGGTATCGATGCGGCCCTTGTCCTTGCGGTATTCGACCTGGGCCAGCAGTTGGGTGGATTCGTTGATGTTCCAGGCGACGCTCGGCGCCAGATAGCGCGAGCGGTCGTAGTTGAAATCGCGGAAATTGTGGTTGTCGTTGAACTCGCCGAGGAAGCGATAGTTGAACAAGCCTTCGCTGTCGATGTGGCCGGCCGTGTCGAAATCGAAGTGGTATGACGGGTCGTCGCCGATACCGAGGCCATGGCCCGCGTAGCCGCTGGTGCTGACGCCGAAGTCGTAAACCGGATCGAACTGCGGTTTCTTGGTCACCAGGTTGAGGAAGCCGCCCGGCTGGTTCTGGCCGTACAGCACGGACATCGCGCCGCGCACCAGTTCGATGCGATCGAGGGAGACGGTCGGGGGCGAACTGAAGCGCTCGGACAGGCCCGGCAGGCCGTCGACGAGGATCGCGTTCATGTCGGTGCCCGAACTCTGGAAGCCGCGCAGCGTCATGTCCATGCCGGTCTGGCCGGCCAGTTTGACGCCGGTCATATGGCCGAACACGTCGGCGAGCGTGTAGGCTTCGAGCGACTTGATCAGCTCCTCGCTGTAGCTCTGCACGGAGAACGGCGTGTCCATGACGGCCACGTCCATCTTCATCGCGCTCTTGGCGTCGGCTTTGGTGAATTTCTGCTCGACCGTGATCGTGTCGAAGTCCTGCGTTTTCTTCTCGGTCTGCGCGTCTGCGGGCTGAGCGGATTCTGCGCCGCTGACAGTCTCTTCGGCCACGGTGACGGTGTTGGCGAGCAACAGGACGGCAATGGAATACGCAAGTGGTTTACGCGAAAGCATGTTCTTCGTCTCCCCGAACGATTTGTTGGAATGATTTCCGGTTCCCGTACTCTGCGTACAGCCGGGCCCGACGTTCTCGTTCTTATGTTCCGCAGCCCGATCCGGCCGCGCCGACCAACGGCTTGCTGAAAGGGCGAACCCGCAAAATGCTTCGCTCCATCAGGCGGACAGCGAATCCGAAGTGAGGTGCGGTGGCTGTTTCCAAGCCTCCGGCCGAATGATTCTTGCTCTAAGTCCTTTCGTGTTCCGGCTTCTCTTCGTCGGCGAGATTTTTATCCCAGGCCGGGCCGCTGCCCAATAACACATTCGTATTAGGGGAAGTGGGAGCTGCGGTTTTCAGGCGTAAACGCCTGTTTGCGAAGGCGCGGCGGCAGGCCGGCGTTCGCCGCATTGGCCCCGATACGGGGAAAGCCAGGGCGGCCGGACGTCTTGGGTCGGCTATCCCCGCCGGTGGCGGGGTGGGAACGGAAACGGCTGTCGTTTCAAACGGGCTGGACGGGTGCGGGCGAGGAATCCGCGCGCGATCGAGCGGTCAGTCCGTCGAACCACAGGTACAGCACCGGCGTGATGTACAGCGTGATGAACTGCGAGAACAGCAGGCCGCCGACGATGACGACGCCGAGCGGCTGGCGCAGTTCGGCGCCGGCGCCGAAGCCGAGCGCGATCGGCAGCGCGCCGGCGAGCGCGCACAGCGTGGTCATCGTGATCGGACGGAAGCGCAGCAGGCAGGCCTGGCGGATCGCCTGCCCGGGCGGCAGCCCGCGCGTGCGCTGCGCGTCGAGGGCGAAGTCGATCATCATGATCGCGTTCTTCTTGACCACGCCGATCAGCAGCAGCATGCCGATCATTGCGATGAAGCTCAATTCCATGCCGAGCAGGCGCAGCGCGAGCAGGCCGCCGACCGCCGCCGAAGGCAGGCCGAGCAGGATCGTCAGCGGATGGACCCAGCTCTCGTAGAGCACGCCGAGGACGAGATAGATCGTGGCGAGCGCGATCGCGATCAGCCAGAGCTGGCTCGTGCGCGATTTCTCGAACAGGCCGGCCTGGCCGCCGAAGCTGCCGAAGACCGTCTGCGGCAGGTTGATCGCCGCGCGCGCGGCATTGATCGCATCGGCGGCGTCGGACAGCGACTTGCCGTTGGCGAGCTCGAACGAATAGCTGATCGCCGGCAGCTGCGCCTTGTGCGCGACCACGGTCGTGCCGTTGCCGCGCGTGATGCGGGCGAAGGCGTCGAGCGGGATCAGCGCGCCGTTGCTGCCGCGCACGCGGATGCGCGATATGTCGGTCTCGTCGCGGCGCGATTCGTCCTTCAGTTCCATGATGACCTGGTAGGACGCGTCGGACGCGTAGATCGTGGACACCTGGCGCGTGCCGAACGCCCCGTTGAGCGTGGTGCGCAGGCTGGCCATGTCGACGCCGAGCTGGGCGGCCTTGTCGCGGTCGATGTCGATGTGCGCCTCGAGGCCGTTGGTCTCGTAGTCGGTGTCGATCTGCGCGAAAGCGGGCGACTTCGACAGTTCGGCGAGCAATTTCTTCGACCACAGTTCGAGGTCGTCGCCGCCGACCGATTGCAGCGTGTACTGGAAGGCGCTGTCCGAGGTGCTCGCGCCGACCTTGAGGTTCTGCACCGGGCTGAAGCTGACGCTGACGCCGGGCAGGCGCGCGGTTTCCGCGCGCAGGGTGTCGAGCACCTGCGGCATCGGCGGACGCTGGCCGCGCGGCTTGAGATCGATCGTCAGCGCGGTCGTGTCGTGGTCGACCTTGGAGGCGACGGTGGCGATCGCCGGATCGGCGAGCAGGCCCGCCTGGACCTTGTGCATGACTGCGACGCGGCCTTCGTAGGACATGTCTTCGCCGGTCTTGATCTTGACCGCGATCTGGCCGGTGTCTTCCTGCGGGAACAGGCCCTTCGGCGCGGCGAGGTAGAGGACCGCGGTGAGCGCGACGGTCGCGGTGCCGGCGAGCAGGACCAGGTTGCGATGGGCGAGCGCCCGTTCGAGCGTGCGCCGGTAGAGATCGAGCACGCGCGCGAAGCCGGCTTCGAAGGCGCGGTTCCAGCCGCGTGCGTCGTCGTGCTCCGGCGCCGTCTTGATCAGCATCGGCACGAGCACGGGGATCAGGGTCAGTGACACCGCGGCGGAGACGAGGATCGCGAGCGAGACGACGATGGCGAACTCGCGGAACAGCGCGCCGCTCAGTTCGTGGGTGAGGAACAGCGGGATGAACACCGCGACCAGCGAGACCGAGATCGACAACACCGTGAAGCCGACCTCGCGCGCGCCGCGCCGCGCGGCGTCGCGCGGCGACAGCCCTTCCTCCATGTAGCGCATGATGTTCTCGAGCACGACGATGGCGTCGTCGACGACGAGGCCGACGGCGACGGTCAGGCCCATCAGCGAAATGTTGTCGAGGCTGAGGCCGGCCCAATACATCAGACCGAACGTGGCGAACAGCGAGATCGGCAGGCTGATCGACGGCACCAGCGCGGCGCTCGCGTGGCGCAGGAACAGCAGGATCACCATGACGACGAGCGCGATCGTCAGCACCAGGGTGACGTTGACGTCGTGGATCGCGTCGCGGATCGATTGCGAGCGGTCGCCCATGAGGCGGATGCGCACCGAGCTCGGCAGTTCCGAGCGCAATTGCGGCAGCGTCGCGCGGATCGCATCGATCGTTTCGACGACGTTGGCGCCGGGCTGGCGCTGGATTTGCAGCAGGATCGAATCGGTGCCGTTGATCTCGCTGTTCTTCTGCGTGTTCTCGATGCTGTCGTAGACGCGGCCGAGGTCGGCGAGACGAATGGTCTGGCCGCTGCGCATGGCGACGACGACGTTGGCGAAATCCGCGGCTTTCATCAGGCCCTTCGGCATCTGCAGCGAGAGCATCTGGCGCGGGTTGTCGAGCTGGCCGAGCGGGGTGACCGAGTTCGCCGTCTTCAGCGCGTTGCCGACGTCGATCAGCGAGAGGTCGAGCGAGGCGAGGCGCTCGGGATCGATCTCCGCGCGCACGGCGAAGCGCTTGCCGCCCTTGACCACGATCTGGGCGACGCCGTTGATCGTCGACAGCGTCGGCACGACGAGGTTTTCGACGTAGGCGTTGAGGTCGCTGAGCGGCAGCGTGGACGAATTCAGGCCGATCAGCAGGATCGGCGCGTCGCCCGGGTTGATCTTGCTGTAGGTCGGCGGGTTCGGCATTTCCGCGGGCAACTGGCGGCCCATGCGGAACAGCGCGGCCTGCACGTCGACCGCGGCGGCGTCGATGTCGCGGCCGAGATCGAATTCGAGCTGGATGCTGGTCTCGCCCTGGATGCTTTCGGAGGTCGAACCGATCAGGCCGGGAATCGTCGAGAACTCCTTTTCCAGCGGCGTCGCCACCGACGTCGACATGTTCTCCGGGCTGGCGCCCGGCAGCTTGGCGCTCACTTCGATCACCGGCGTTTCGACTTTCGGCAGCGCCGAGATCGGCAGGTTGAGCCAGCAGACCACGCCGGCGACGACGACGGCGAGCCACAGCATCGTCGTCGCGACGGGGCGCGACAGGGCAAGGCCGGCGAGGTTCATTTGGCGGCTCCGCCGGCGTTGGCCGCCGTCGCCGGCGCGGCCGATTTGTCGATCGCCACGGCGACGCCGTCGCGCAGGCCGCGCGCGCCTTCGACGACGACGGTGGCGCCGTTGTCGAGGCCTTCGACGACGGCGTTGTTGTCCTGGATGCGCAGCAGCCTGACCGGGTGCAGCGCGACCTTGTCGTCGGCGCCGAGCTGGAAGACGAAATGGCCTTCGGGTCCTTCGAGCACCGCCTGCGGCGGCAGCACGACCGAACCCTTGCTGGTGCCCGCGTTGAGCGCGACGCGCGCGTAGGCGCCGGGCCACAGATGGCGGTCCGCGTTCTCGAACGTCGCCTTAAGGCCGATCGTGCCGGTGCTGGCGTTGACGCGGTTGTCGATGAAGCTGAGCTGGCCGGTGCGCCGGGTGCCGTCGTCGAGATCGATGCCGACCTGGGTGGCGCCGGCCGCGTGCGCGTCGCGCACCGCGGCCAGGTTGCGCTCCGGTAGGGTGAATTCCACCGAAATCGGATCGAACTGGACGATGCTCACGAGCGCCGCGGTATCGCCGGGCTGGGCGAGGCTGCCCGGATGCACGGCGAGCGCGCCGGCCTTGCCGGCGATCGGCGAGACGATGCGCATGTAGCCGACGCGCACGCGCGCGCTTTCGACGTCGGCGAGCGCCGCCTTGTATTGCGCCTGCAGCGATTCGGCCTTGCTGCGCGCGGTGTCGACCACGGCCGCCGACATGAATCCCGACTTGACCAGTTGCAGCGTGCGGTTGAGGTCGCGCGTGGCGTCGTCCATCTGCGCGCGGATCTGGTTGGCGTTGGCCTCGGCGCGGCGCAACTGCGCGACGACGTCGGCGGCGTCGAGCTCGAACAGGAGCTGCCCCGGCTTCACCTCGTCGCCTTCGCGGAAATTCACCGTGCGGATTACGCCCGCCACCAGCGGCCGGACGTCGACCTGGTTGAGCGGCACGATATGGCCCTGCGCGGCGAACAGCACCGGCAGGTCGAGCGTGCGCGAGGTGGTGACGCCGACCAGCGGCGGCGGCTTGCCGGCGGACTTGGCCTTGTCCGCGGCGGCCCAGGGGTTCCACACGAAAACGGCAGCGGCGGCCAGGACCAGAACCGCGAGACCGAGGATGGGGCGGGACGATTTCTTCATGGTCGCTTGTCGGCAGGAGGGAAGTGGAAAGTCGCGTTGGTGCGGGAGCCGGGCGCCGCGGACGCGGAATGCGTCCGCGGCACCATCGAGGGCAAGGAAGGCCGCGCTGCGCTCAGCGGCGGTTCGCCTTCGGCGCCTTCACTTCGCGCGACAGCAGTTCGCCGGTCTTGCGGTCGTACACGAGCTTGACCTTCTGCGCGTTGGCGTCGCGTCCCTCCACTTCGACGAGGCGGCCCTGACCCTGCACTTCGAAGTCGTTGACCTGGATGCCTTCGGCGCTGGCGCGGCTTTCGATTTCGTCGAGGCTCAGCAGGCCCGGGGCGGCCGCCGAAGCGGATGTCTGCGCGCCGGCGCCGAACACGAGCACGAGGGCGGCGAAAACGGCATAGGCGGCGAATTTGGTATTGATGGTGAGCATGGCTAAACTCCTCTGCATGGGTGGTTGCCGGTGACGGCGACGCCATCCTGACCAAACCAAGCTGACGCGAAGCCCGTGGCCGGCGTCAGGCAAATGTCAGTGCTCCGCTGGCAGGGTGCGCGCCATGAAGACACGCAGAACGTTCATCGCCTTGCTTCCCGCGCTCGTGCTTGCCGCGAATGCCGCGCATGCGCAAGACCATGGCGCGCAGGACAAGGCCGCCGCGAAGGCGCGCAAGAAACAGGCGCAGCAGGAGGCGTTCGCGGCGATGCAGCGCGGCGAGATCCTGCCGCTGACGAAAATCCTCGCGATCGCGCAATCCAGTGTCGCGGGCGACGTGGTCGAGGTCGAGTTCAAGGGCGGCCCGGTCTACGAGGTCAAGGTGCTGACCGCGAGCGGCCGCGTGCGCGAGGTCGTGCTCGACGCGCGCAACGGCAACGTGATCAAGATCGAGGACGAGTAGTGCGGGCGCTCCTGGTCGAAGACGATCCCGACGTCGGCGCCGACGTGGCCGACGCGCTGCGCAGCGCCGGCTTCGTCGTCGACCTGTGCACGAACGGCGAGGAGGCTTGGTTCAAGGGCGACGTCGAGGACTACGAAATCGCCGTGCTCGATCTCGGCCTGCCGCGTCTCGACGGACTTTCCGTGCTGCGCCGCTGGCGTTCGGCGGGGCGCAATTTCCCCGTCCTGATCCTGTCCGCGCGCGGCGACTGGACCGAGAAGGTGCAAGGCATCGAAACCGGTGCCGACGACTACCTGGCCAAGCCGTTCGAAATGGGCGAACTCATCGTGCGCGTGCGCGCTCTCGTGCGCCGCGCGGCCGGCCGCGCCTCGTCCGTACTCGCTTGCGGCCGGCTCATGCTCGATACGCGGCGCATGTCGGCGACGCTCGACGGCAAGCCCGTGGCCCTGTCGCCGCTCGAATTCCGCTTCTTCGACTATCTGGCGCACCAGGGCGATCGCGCCGTGTCCGCAGGCGAACTCGCCGAGCATCTCTACGGCGTCGCGGAATCGGGCGACACCAACGCGATCGAGGCGCTGGTGATGCGGCTGCGGCGCAAGTTCGGCGCCGACGTGGTGCAGACGCGGCGCGGTTTCGGCTACGTGCTCGCGAGCCCCGCCGGATGACGCGCTCGCTGCGCCTGCGGCTGCTCCTCGGTGCGGCGGCCGCGGTGTTCGTCGCGATGTTGCTGGCCTGGGTGGTCATGTCGGTGCTGTTCGCCCACCACATCGAGCGGCGCGCGGCGCGCGAGCTGACCTACGATGCGGTCGAACTCGTCTCCAAGCTCGGCATCGGCGCCGACGGCGTGCCCGTGGCCGACGATCCGCCGCACGACTCGCGCTTCGAGACGCCCGACAGCGGCTACTACTGGCAACTGACGACGAAGCAGGGCGCGCTGCGCTCGCATTCGCTTTGGGACGAATCGCTGCCGTCGCCCATTGCCGCCGCCATGCCGGCGACCGCGTCCGCACGCTGGGCGTCGCGCTATGCGCCGGGCCCGTTCGGCCGCCGCGTGTTCCTGATCGAACGCAGCGTGCGTCCCGACCGCAGCGGCGACGGCGTGCTCGTGCAGGTCGCGGTCGACGAGGCGCAATTGAGCAGCGTGCGCCGCGAGTTCGGTCGCGAACTCGCGCTGTTCCTCGCCTTGCTCTGGGCCGTGCTGCTCGGCGCGGCCTGGGTGCAGGTGCAGCTCGGGCTGCGTCCGCTGCAGCGCGTGCGCGAGGAGCTCACCGCGCTGCGCCGCGATCCGTCCGCGCGCCTCGGCGCGGTGCATCCGGTGGAAATCGCGCCGCTGACCGCGGCGATCAATGATCTCGCCGAAGCGCGCGAACGCGATCTCACGCGTGCGCGCCGCCGCGCCTCCGATCTGGCCCATTCGCTGAAGACGCCGTTGGCCGCGCTGAGCGCGCAGAGCCGGCGTGCGCGCGCGGCCGGCGCGACCGAAGCGGCGGACGGCCTCGACCGCGCGATCGCCGCCGCGTCGGCCGCGGTCGAAACCGAACTCGCGCGTTCGCGCGCCGCCGCGATCCGCGATACGACGGACACGCAGGAGTCCTCGCCCCAGCTCATCGCCGAGCGCGTGATCGGCGTAGTCGAGCGCACCGAGGCCGGCGCGCGCATCGTGTTCGAGGTCGAGATCGACGCAGGCCTGCGCGCGCCGATCGCCGAGGACGATCTCACCGAAATCCTCGGCGCGCTGATCGAGAACGCCGCACGCTTCGCGCGCCGGCGCGTGCGTGTTTCGGGCGCGTGCGCCGCCGGTCTTTCGCTCGTCGTCGAGGACGACGGCCAAGGCCTCGACATCAGCGCCGAAACCGCGCTGATGCGCGGCGGCCGCCTCGACGAAGCGGGCACGGCGCACCACGGCCTCGGCCTGTCGATCGTGCGCGACCTCGTCGAGGCGACCGCGGGCGAGATCGCGCTCTGTCGCTCGGAGGAACTTGGCGGCCTGCGCGTGGTGTTGACATGGCGCGCGGGGAAAACCGCGCGCCGATAAGCTTGGAAAAAGCCCGCTGCGCTCGTCGCGCGGCCGGCGTCACGTATTTCGCCGGGCGGCGCATGCGTCGTGGATGGCGTTCAAACCCGCGCAAGTGAGGGCGGTGCTGCGGCCCTTGGCCAGCACGGCTTCGCGAGTGTCTTGCCGAAGCCGGACGATGCGCCGGCAATGAACCGGCTCTTGCTCAAACCGATGTGCGTGCAGGTCAGAGGTGTTTCTTGTAGAACGGCGCAAGCTTGGCGACCGCCTTGGCGACGGGCTCGGGCTGGTCGTAGAGGTCGTAGTGGGTCGCGCCCTCGACGACGAACAGGTCCTTTTCGCCCTTCACGCGCCGGTAGAGTTCCTGCCCGTCCTGCATCGAGCCGAACGCGCCCGGAACCGAGCCGGTGATGATCTGGATCGGCTGCGTCAGCAGTTCCTCGACCAGATGGAAGGCGTCGAAGGCGATGACGCTGGCGAGGCTGGTGAAGCGCAGCTTGTTCGGCGCGCAGGCGTTCTGCCCGCGCGGCGTGCGGTAGTAGTCGACGGCCTGCGAGACATCGACATCGGTGATGCCGGCGGCGTCGCGCTCCTGCGTCGAATTCGGGATCCAGTGGTTGATCAGCGGCTCGGCGCCGCGCGCTTCGGCGGTGCGCTGCTTGCCGATCGCTTCCAGCACCGCGATCGGGTCGCCTTCTCGGTTGATGCGGCCGATGTTGGCGCCGACCACGGTGCCGACGGCCTTGATGCGCTTTTCGGTCATCGCGGCGTTCACCGCATAACCGCCGCCCGCGCAGACGCCGAGCACGCCGATCTTCTCTTCGTCGATCCAGGGCAGGGTGGTCAGGTAGTCGACGGCGCAGCGCACGTCCTCGACGCGGGTCGCCGGGTCCTCGATGTAGCGCGGCTCGCCGCCGCTTTCGCCCTGGAACGACGCATCGAAGGCGATGGTCGCGAAGCCCTGTTCGGCCAGCTTCGCGGCATACAGGCCGGCAGTCTGCCCCTTGCAGCTGCTGCCCGGATGGACGCAGACGATTGCCGCATACCGCTTCTTTTCGTCGAAATCCGACGGGAAGTGCAATTCGGCCGCCACGTCCCAGGTTCTGTTCTTGAATGTCACCGGTTTCATCACGTTGATTCCCGCCATGAGTTGAGTCGATATGCCGGCTCGCACCGGATGCAGCGATGCGTTCGGACATTATTTTCATGTCGGGGCGGCGCCGGATATTTCGAGTGGGGCGCAACAGCGAAGGTTCGACGCCGGAGCGAAGCGGCCCCGGCGCTTTTGCTGCGATGTCAGTCGAGTTTGGCCAGTTCTTCCTTCACTTCGGCTGCGCTCAGCGGGAAGTAGCCGGAATACGGAATCGGTTCCTGGCCCTGCCGGCTCAGCACGTAGCGCAGGAATTCCTTGATCGCCGCGGGCAGCGGCTGGCCGAGTGCGCGGCGCAGGCGGATGTACATGTAGCGCGTCAGCGGATAGCGGCCGCTCGACGCGCTGTCGGCGTCGATCGCGATCGCCGGGCTCCTGTCGTCGAGCGCGACCGGCACGGCGCGCAGGCCGGGGCCGCCTTCCTCGAGGCCGCCGAAGCCGATCGCATTCGTGTCCGCCGCGATCGCCTTCGCCGTTGCGTCGATCGTGCCCTGATGCACGTTGCCGGCCCATTCGCCGCCCTGCAGCGCCATGAACTGCATCGACATCGCGTTCGGCGCGACCAGCGGCGGCGCGGCTAGCGCGATCGGCTTGTCCGCCCATTCGCCGCCGAGGCCGAGCTGGCCCCAGCGCGTGATCGTCGGATTCTTGCCGAACGCCGCCTTGAGCTGCGCCAGGGTGATCTGCTTGAGCGGATTCTTCTCGTTGACGAAGATCGCCTGCGCGGTCGTGCGCTGCGGCGTGTCGAAGCCGCCGCGCGCGACGCGGATCTCGAACAGCTTTTCGCCGCCGTGCAGATTGGCGAACGCGGCGGCCTCGCTGGGCCAGAGTTCGCGGCCCATCGGCGCGAGATCGGTCATGCCGACCATCAGCGCACCGAAGCCGTTGAGCGTGCCGAGGTGTTCCCACGGATCGCCCTTGCGCACGCCGGGCTGCAAGGCGCGGAAGTCGCGCATCCAGCGCTCCATCAGCGACTTCATGCCGTCGCTGCCGACGCTGCGGATATCGCCGCCGACCTGCGCGCTCGCTGTATAAACTGGCAGCGCGGGATCGAGCCTGGCGACGTAGCCGGCGACCTTCGGCAGTTCCTGCGCGATGTCGGCCGCCGGCAGCGGCTGGAATCCGGCCGTCTGCGCGACGATCTTCTGGCCTTCTGCGCTCAGCGCGAAGCGCGCGAATGCGGACACCGCCGGCACGGGCGGCGTGTCCGGCCGCTTGTTGAACGCGAGGAACACCGGCTTGCCGTCGCGCAGCGCGACGCGCACGGTCACGGGCGCCTTCATCATGTCGCCGGCGAACTGGTGCACGTAGGGCGCGATCTCTTCCTTCTCGAACGCCCGCGTCATTGGCGCGAGGTCGGCCTGCTCGAACATCAGCGCGCCGATCGCGGCGTCGTTGCTCAGATGCTGCCATTTCGCGCCGCGCGCGATGTCCGCATGCGCGCGGTGCAGCGCCTGCATCCACGCGTCCATGAGCGGGCCCGTCTCGCGCTCGCCGATGCTGGTCACGGTGATTTGTTCGGCGGTGCGGCTCGTGGCGGGGAAATGCAAGGCCGCAGCGGCGACAGCTAGAAGAATGAACTTCGGTGCGGTCACGGATCGATTTCCTCGGGAGCGGGGATCGCGGCAAGCCGCGTCTGGATTTCATCGCACAGCGCCACGGCTTTCGCTTCGAGCGCCTTCTTGTCTTCGCTGCCGCTGTAGGCGTAGCCGACGTTCATCGTGCCGATCGCGCCGCCTTTGGCGTCCTTCACCGGCAGATCGACGCCGAAGCGCTTGTCGTTCGAGTACAGGCCCGGGATCGGCGCCGGCGAGTCGAGCACTTTCAGGTCGTCGTTGTCGGCCGGTTTGCCGTGGCGGCCGAAGGTCGAGCCGACCACGACGAGATCGTTCTTCGGCGGCACTTTCAGGCGCAGCGCGAGCACGGTCACTTCGGGATGGCGGCGCACCGTGTCCTCGATCAGGGTCTGCGCGCGCGAACGCGTCGTCGCCGTCGCCACGTAGGGATACGGGTCGAGCAGGTTGGCGGTGTTGAGGATGCGGTGCGAGAGGCCGTCGCGGATGTCCGCCGACTTTTTCTCCAGCGCGGCGCGGCCGCCCGTACCCGGATTCGCCCAGGTCAGTGCGAGCGTGCCGACGGTCAGCCCGGCGAGGTCGTGCAGCGGCAGTTCGATTTCGAGGCGCTGGTTCGCGCTTTCGACGACGCGGGTCTTGCCGCTCGCGGCGACGCCGGCGTCCTCGCTGCCCGCCGGCGTGCCGATCAGGCCGATGTTCGAGGCGAGGACGAGGCTGGTGTTCGTTTTCGGCGGCGTGGCGTAGATCGCGATCGTGCGCAGGTCGGGATGCTGCGCGACGGTGCGGTCGACGAGTTCCTGCGCGTAGATCTTCACCGGAATCGTAGTCTGCGCCTGTGCCTGCGACGAGAGGATCGCGGCAATCGCGGCGACGGCGATCATCGGCAGCCACGCCGAGGGCCGCGTTTTGCGTTTCGTCATTTGTCTGCTCCGTCGTTGGGTATTGGGCGCGCGCGACACGCTAGTGGCGCAACCTGTCGCGAAGGTGAAAACTCCATGAAAACGTCGTCAGGTCGCGGAATGCGCCAGGCTTAAAGACTTTTCAGGATCGCGACAGGATGCGTATAGAGTCACCGCCTAAATTTCGCGGACGCTTCCAAACCCGGATGCGACAAACCCACATAGTGAGGGAGGTTTTCATGAAGCTGTTCAAGTTGACCCTGGCCGTTGCGCTCGCGGGCGCGACGATGTTTGGTGTGGCCTCTTCGGCCTGTGCCGCCGATGCCCCCGCGAAGAACTGGACGCCGCCCGCCCACACGATCTACGGCCAGAAGCTCGCCGACGAGACGATGGCCGCGCATCCGGAATTGCTCAGCATCACCCTGCACGGCGTGCCGCCCGGCGAGACCGACAAGTACACGATGTTCGCCGGCTCCTACCACGACCGCGTCGGCAACCCGGACGATCCGGACGATATCGACGTCTCCAAGAAGGGCATCACGATCGTCGATCCGCGCTGGCACCGCACGCAGGACAACCCGACGAAGTTCGTCATCCTCATGCCGATGCGCGATGCGGCGGGCACGAACATCGGCCTCGTCGTCTACGCGTGGAAGAACCCGCCGGCGAATCCGAACAGCAGCGAGCAGGAAGTGGCCTATCTGAAGAAGGCGACCGAGTTGCGCGACGCGCTGGCGAAGAAGATTCCGAGCTACAACGCGCTGTTCGACGCAGCCAAATAAGCCGATCCGGGGGCGGCTTGCCGCGCAGCCGATCCGGATTCCGTCCGCAGCGTGCATGGCGCGGCGGGCGGAATCCGGTTTCTTGCTTGATCGCGAAGCCGCACCCATGCCCAGAGGGAAACGACACATGAAAACGAAAATCCACGCGCTGGCGGCCGCGCTCGCCTTCGTCCTGCCCGCGCTCGCGTTCGCCGACGGCGCCGCCACGCTCAAGCCGCTCGGCCGCACCGACATGCCCGGCTACGACGGCGATTTCGACCACTTCGGCGCCGACGTCAAGGGCGACCGCCTGTTCCTCGCCGGCGAAGACGGCGGCGAATTCGAAGTCTTCAACCTGCACACCGGCGCGCATCTGAAAACCGTCAAGGGCATGGAAGAGCCGCACGCGATCTACTACGACGCGAACAAGGACCGCATCTTCCTCAGCAACTCCGGCAACGGCCTGACCCACATCCTCGACGGCAAGACTTACAACCAGATCGGCACGGTCAAGCTGATCCCGGGCGCCGACGTGATGTACCACGATCCGTCGACCAACCGCCTCTGGTTCGTCGTCGGCGGCAAGAACGGCGAAAAAAAGCTGCCGAAGGTCACCGTGGCGCAGGTCGATCCCGACAGCGGCAAGACGGTCAGCGAAACCCAGTTCGACACCGACTTCACCGAAGGCATCATCGCCGAGCAGCATGGCTCGCGCCTGTTCGTCAACGTCGCGGGCTTGAGCGAAATCGCCGTGCTCGACAAGAAGACGGGCAAGGTGCTCACCACCTGGCCGGTGAAGGAAGGGCAGAATCCCTCGGCGATCAATCTCGACGAGAAGAACAAGCGCCTGTTCATCATCACGCGCAAGCCGTTCAAGCTCGTCGTCGTCAACACCGACAACGGCCAGTCGGTCGCCAGCTTCGACGCGCCCGGTCGCACCAACGGCCTCGTCTTCGACGCGGCCAACCGCCGCCTCTACGCCTGCGGCGACGACTACACCGGCGTGTTCGCCCAGCGCAATGCGGATCATTACGAAGAGCTCGCCCACGTGCCGACGGAGAAAGGCGCGAAGACCTGCTTCCTCGCTCCCGAAGCCGGCCTGTTCTATCTCGCCGTCGGCGGCGCCAAGGACACCAAGGCCGGCGTGCTGCGTTATCAGGTCGTGGGCAGCGGCGCCAAGTAGCGACCATTTCGCCGTTTCCTGCATGCGCGTTCCCGGCACGCATTACCGGCTGGATGTTCTTCTGCTTGCTTATTGGAGGGACAAAAACCCCGCATCACAGCGGGGTTTTTGCTTTCATGAGACTTCCTGAAACATCCTGGGAAGCCGCATAAAACATCCGTATCGGATTTGACGCATATTCTGGATTTATGCGTCATGGCCAATAATTCTACGCAAGCGGTCAAATCCCCGCCTTCCTCTACGAAGGCGCCGCCCGCGCCTCTGCCTCATGCATTGGCGGGGTGAGCGACGGGCAGAGGCCTGTGCCGACGAGGCCCATCAATACCGAACGCTCCGTGCCGAAAACTCCCACCGCATCAGGGTCTCGTGTCCCGCGCCGTCAGCCGCGCCCCGAGGCAACACATCGGGGATAAGATTGGCCACTACCGGAGGAACTCATGTCGAAGATCGCTCTCGTGCGTCAGCCCAGCCCACTTCTCGACGACGGCATCGTCGATCACATCGAGAAGGTGCCGGTCGATCTGCCCCTCGCCCGGAAGCAATGGCGCGAATACGGGAATCACTGCGACGTCCGTGGCCTGACTGAAGGCGTCATACGGCAATCGCACACCATTGAGCAACGTCAGTGTTGCATCCGGCCCTAACCCTCGCAGGTTCAAGCTGGAGGCTCCAGTGATATTCTGGTTCGCTATCCCTCCTACTGACGCTCCTATCATCACGCCGGGGTTCTGGCCACCATTGAAATTCTGCGGCAGCGACCGGATCACATCCCCGAGATTGTTATCGCCGGCCAGCCGCATGTCGTCTTGGCTGATCATCAGCACCGGCGAAGAGGGCTGCACGCCTCGGATGTGCGTCCCTGTGACGACGACATCTTCGAGCTGAGCTGTCTTCTTTTGCGAAGCCGATTCGGGCGCATCAGTTGATGGATTATCCTGGGTTTTCTGAGCTTGGCTTCCTGCCGTAGCGCCAGGCGTAGCTTGCGCCTCATCCGATTTGCCGACGTGCGCAGCGGCGGCGTGCTTATCCGATGCGGAGCTGATCCGCACCGTACAGCCGTTCACGAACTCGTATCGAAACCCCGAACCGGCCAGCATCCGATCCAGCGCTTCTGTAGGCAAGAACTTCCCGGCGACTTTCGGTGCAGTGATCTCCTGGACGTTCGCGGCGCCGTCTCTGCGCAGCACTTGTAGGCCCGATTGCCGCGACCATTCCGCCAGCGCGTCGCTTAGCGGTTCCTGGGCGATGTTGAAATCGACCTTGGCGGTGTTGCCCGTTGCGGCCGCCGCATCGCAACTGACGGGCAAGGTGGGGCGAGCGGACTGGGACGGCGTTTCGGCCGCCTGGGCCGCTCCCAAGGCCAGCAAGATGCTGCCGAATACCGCCTTCAGTGCGCGACTGTGAATGCTCATGATCGTGTGTGCCTCCCCGGTAGGTACGTTCCGCGTTGCGGTTCCGGCGCCGTCGACGATTCGTCGCATGCGCCTACGTCTACTGAAGAGGAGGGTGGGGCGCGGGTTATGGATATTTTCTTTTTTCGATCTATAAAACGGGCTCGGGGGCCCTCTTTAGTAGTTGGGGAGTCTCGATTCGGGATTTCCGAGGACGAGTACACCAGAATTTCCGTCATGTCGCCCGGCCGGCCAGAACATCCGAACGAAACGGCGCCGTTTTCGCCCGCGGTCTACGACCGCTATGCCGCGGCGCTGAACCGGTACTTCGCCCGGCGCCTGCGGCGCCCCGAGGACGCGGACGATCTCGTGCAGGAGGTGTTCGAGCTGTTCGTCAAGCGCAAGGATCGCGCCGAGGTGATCCGCAATCCGCTCGCCTATCTGTTCCGCATCGCCTTCCACGTGGTCGGCACGGCGCTGGCCGACGACAGGCGCAATCCCGTGATCTTCGACTCGCGGCAGTTGCCGGACGAACTGGGATTCGACGCGCGCGCGTCGTCCAGCGAGGACGCGGAGGAACTCGTGGCGCAGGAGAACGTGCGCGCGGCGCTGGAGCAACTGCCGGCGCATTACCTCACGGCGCTGATGCTCGTGGAGGGCCAGGGCATGTCGTACAAGGAGGCGGCGAAGGCGAGCGGCTTCACGCCCAACACCATCGCCACCTACGTGATGCACGGGCGCGCGGCGCTGAAGCTGGCGCTGGACGGCCGCTGGAAACGCAAGCCCAAATGAGTTGGGGCAAGCCGATGAAGAACGTACAGAATCGAATCGACGAGTTGATCGCGCTGCGGGCCGCGCAGTGGTACGAGTGCCTGAAGGACGGCGCGGACGGGGACAGCGCGGCGTTCGTCGAGTGGATTGCGGAATCGCCGCGTCACATGGAGGCGTTTCTGTCCGTCGCGGGCGAAGCCCAGGCGATGCGCAAGGTGTTCGCCTCGGGTGCGTTCGACCTCGACGAGCTGCTGCGCGACACCGGGCCGCAGAATCGCGCGGCTGCCGGTGACGCGCGATCCGCTGCGCGAGAGCGTGCCCGCCGGAGAGCGGGAGACTCGAACCTATCTCAAAATCGAAAAACCGTTCGTGTTGAGCGTAGCTCGCGTAGCGAGCGAAGTCGAAACACCACAACTTACGCCAACCTCGGCCCTTCGACTTCGCGCCTTCGGCGCTACGCTCAGGGCGAACGGAGGTTTTGAGACAGGTTCTCCGCAAGCCGCGCGCCGGGCGCGGCCGCGTCGCCGCGTTGCGATGCGCCGCCTGACGCTGGCTGCGGCGGCGACGCTGGCGGCGGTGGCGTTGGGCACGGTGGCGTATCGTTCGTCCCTTTCCTGGCAGCACTTCGAGACGCCGGTCGGCGAGCAGCGCACGATCCAGCTCACCGAAGGCTCCGTCGTCAACTTGAACGTGCAGTCGCGCCTGGACGTGCGCTTCGACGAGACGCAGCGCGACGTTCGCCTGCTGCAGGGCGAGGCCACGTTCAAGGTGGCGCACGACCGCACCCGCCCGTTCCGCGTGCACACCGCGCGCGCGGTCGTCGAAGCCGTGGGCACGCAGTTCAACGTCGACGATCGTCCGGACGGCACGACCAACGTGGCCGTGATCGAAGGCAGGGTCAAGGTGTCCGGCGCCGGACCGCTGGCCTCCGACCCCGTCCTCGTCGCCGCCGGCGAGGAAGCGCGCGTGCAGAAGAACGGCCGCGTCGATCGCGTCGACCACGCCGACGTGGCCGAGGCCGTCGTCTGGCAGCAGCGCAAGCTGATCTTCAAGCGCACCGCGCTCGAAGACATCACGACCGAGTTCAACCGCTACAACAAGGGCATGCAGTTCCGCCTGGAAGGCATCGCCCCCGGCGCGTACCGGTTCACGGGCGCCTTCAACGCGGACGACCCGGAGTCCCTCGCGGCGCTTCTCAAGCAGGAGCCGGACCTGGCTGTCGAGAAGCGGAGTGGGGAGATATTTGTTCGGCCCAGGGGTGGGGCCAAGGCGACACGGGACTAGGATTCGAACATGCTTCCTAATGCTATGAAGTAATGACCTTTCTCTCCTGAGAACTTGCTGTTCCCCAGCCTTTACCCCGAGAAAATTTCGCGCGAAATCGAACTAAGATTTTTCGCCGGACTGTGGGCCTAGCTGCAACTACCCGGGACCGAGTCCCACCTGCTATTCGAATATTTGACGAATATCTGATTTAGGGGTAAATTGCATTTACTCGCAATCCGGGTATTCGCCATGGCGTCGCCACTCCACGTCCTGACCACTCCTTCGCAGCTGGGATCAATACTGCAGGCCGCCCGCAAGGCCAAGGGCATCACCCAGTCGACTCTGGCCGGTCGCATCGGCCTGAGCCAGTCGCGGGTGTCCCATCTGGAGCTGAATCCCCATGACTTGAGCCTGGGCCAACTGTTGGCCTGGTGCTCGGCGCTTGGCCTGGAATTAGCCGTAGGCGCGCGTGTTGACCGTACGCCCTCCGACATGCAGGCGGATTGGTGACATGGGACGCCGCTCACACAGCCGCAGCCTGTCGCTCTGGAGCAACGGCGTGCGCGTCGGGTGCTGGACGATCCCTGCTCGCGGCGAGATGGAACTGCGCTACGACGCGGACTGGGTTGCCTCTGCCATCGGCCGCCCGCTATCGCTATCGCTGCCTTTCAACCTGGACAACCTACCGCTCAGAGGCGAAAAGGTCGCCAACTACTTCGACAACCTCTTGCCCGACAGTGACGCCATCCGCAAGCGTGTCGCTGAGCGCTTCCGTACGGGATCAACCGATCCTTTCGACCTCCTCAAGGCCATCGGCCGCGACTGCGTGGGCGCGGTGCAGATATTGGACGAGGATGAGGTGCCAGTGGGTTTCGATCGGATCGAAGGCGCACCCTTGTCCGAGGACGCCATCGAGCGGCATCTGATCGAGACGATCTCTCCGCGCGCCTTCGGCGCCGGCAGCGATCTCGACGCGGACTTCCGCATCTCCCTGGCCGGCGCTCAGGAGAAAACTGCCTTCTTGTGGTGGGGCGGGCAGTGGTGGGCACCTCACGGTGCGACGCCCACCAGCCACATCTTCAAACTTCCGCTCGGCTTGGTGGGTGGCCGGCAGGCCGACTTCACCACCTCGGTCGACAATGAGTGGCTGTGCCTTCGCCTGCTTAAGGCTTACGGACTGGACGTTGCCGACGCCCGCATCGCGACCTTCGGCAAACAACGTGTGCTCGTGGTCGAGCGCTTCGACCGGCGTGTTTCGCCCGATGGCCAATGGCTGATGCGACTGCCGCAGGAGGACTTCTGCCAAGTGGAAGGCTGCTCGCCGCTGCGCAAATACGAGAACGAGGGCGGACCGGGACTCATGGCCCTGTTTGCCACATTGCGACAATCGGTGAATGCCGAGGCTGACATGAAGACACTGATGGCTGCGCAGGTCCTGTTCTGGCTGCTGCGTGCACCGGACGGCCATGCCAAGAATTTCAGCATCCAGATCCTGCCACGCGGGCGTGTCCGGCTGACGCGGCTGTATGACGTGATGTCGGCCTATCCCGTGATCGGTGATGGCCCCAGCCAATGGGCGCCGCGCGAGGTCAACCTGGCGATGGCGCTGCTCGGCAAAAACAAGCACTACGCCATGCACGCCATCCAGCGCCGCCATTTCGACAGCACCGCGCAGAAGGTGGGCTACGCACCGACCGCCGAGCCGATCATCGAAGACATCCTGAGACGCACGCCGGCGGCCATCGCGCAGGTGCAGACGGAACTGCCGGCAGATTTCTCTCCGCGGGTTGCCGAAACTATCCTTGGCGGGCTCGAGCGAGCCGCAGCTACGCTGATGGCAATGGCCATTTAACCAATAGCACGGCGAAGCTTTCTAATCGTCTCCGACAAAGTCATTTCGATACGGTCGGCCGAGAGAGAGTTCCTTCCCTTTTCCGGCCCAGCTTTACCGTATGCGCCAGTATTTGGCGCCGTCGGGCATGACGATGAGGGTTAGGCCGCCGCCGCCGGATAGCTTGTACTTCTTCTGCCGGGGTTGGGCTTTGCGAATGGCCAAATCTGTAAGTCTGGTCGCCATGTGGGGTAATTTCCGAGCCTGAAAAGCTAGTAATTACGCGGCCTACAGCCGCCTTCGGCGAACTTCGAACTCGTTTTGTGGGGTAAATTCGAGTGCGATTTCTGCCTTACCCCACACTTTACCCCACACGAGCGACGGGCTTCAGCGGGACGACTTGGAACCGACAGGCACAAAAAACCCCGCAATTTCGCGGGGTTAGTTGGTGTTGCGGAACTTCCTGGGACTGCGTTGGAAGTCTTATTGGCTGGGGGACTAGGATTCGAACCTAGATAGGCAGAGTCAGAGTCTGCAGTCCTACCATTAGACGATCCCCCAATCCTGGCCGGAGCGTCTATCTGACTTGGCGACGATCCGGTTTTGGGAGTCCGGGCCAGCGTCGCGAGACGATGGCCCGGGTAAAGCTTAGCGCTTCGAGAACTGGGTGGCGCGGCGGGCTTTGTGCAGGCCGACCTTCTTGCGCTCGACTTCGCGTGCGTCGCGGGTCATGAAACCGGCCTTGCGCAGCGGCGCTTTGAGCGTTTCGTCGTGCTCGACGAGCGCGCGGGCGATGCCGAGGCGGATCGCGCCGGCCTGGCCGGTGTTGCCGCCGCCTTCGACGGTGACGAGCACGTCGAACTTGTCGGTGTTCTGGGTCAGCTCGAGCGGCTGGCGCACGATCATGCGCGAGGTCTCGCGGCCGAAGAATTCGTCGAGCGGCTTGCCGTTGACGGTGATCGCGCCCTTGCCGGCGCGCAGGAACACGCGGGCGGCGGAGGATTTGCGGCGGCCGGTGCCGTAGGACTGTTGTGTAGCCATGTTGGTCGTCTGCTTTTGTTGAAAAGTCCGCACAGGGATGTGCGGGCTCTTGCGAAGGGATTCGCGAAAAATTACGCCGCGATGTTGAGGACTTGCGGCTGCTGGGCGGCATGCGGATGCTCGGCGCCCTTGTAGACCTTGAGCTTGCGGTACATCGCGCGGCCCAGCGGGTTCTTCGGCAGCATGCCCTTGACCGCGATTTCGATCGCGCGCTCGGGATGCTTGACGAGCAGGTCCTTCAGCGCGATCGACTTGATGTTGCCGATGTAGCCGGTGACGTGGTGGTAGACCTTGTCGTCCATCTTCTTGCCGGTGACCGCGATCTTCTCGGCGTTGATCACGACGAGGTAGTCGCCGGTGTCGGCGTGCGGGGTGTAGACCGGCTTGTGCTTGCCGCGCAGGCGCAGGGCAAGTTCGGTCGCGAGGCGGCCGAGCGTCTTGTTGCTGGCGTCGACGATGTACCAGTCGCGCTTGACCGTTTCAGCCTTGGCGCTGACAGTGGAAGTCTTCATTGGGAAACCTGTGCCCTGCGGGCTCGAATTGATGCGTGAAGCGAGGAACCGCGAATTTTAGCGGAACACCGACTCGATGCGCAAGACCGACCGCGGACGCGGACCGGCTGACACAAGAGGTCGCGTCATTCCGGCAGTCCCTGCCGGAGTGACGTCCTCCAACTCCGACAGCCAATCCCAAACTTGTACGGATCAGACGATTCTGCTCTAATAGGCGGCTCGCTGCGGTTCCCGCGGCGATTTCCGGCCGGCAACATCGGCCGGGCCGATTCTGCCCTGGCCAAGGGCAGCCGTTCCGATATCGAGGAGTAAGCTGTGGCTAAAGTCTGCCAAGTCACCGGCAAGCGCGCGCAATCCGGCAACAACGTGTCGCATGCCAACAACAAAACCCGGCGCCGCTGGCTGCCGAACCTGCACGAGCGCCGCTTCTGGGTGCCGAGCGAAAACCGTTGGGTGAAACTGCGCGTTTCCACCCAGGCCCTGCGTACGATCGACAAGAACGGCATCGAAACCGTGCTCGCCGAACTGCGCGGCCGCGGCGAAAAGGTCTAAGGAGAACACGCAATGGCATCCAAGCGCGACAAAATCCGCCTCGTGTCTTCCGCGGGCACCGGTCATTTCTACACGACCGACAAGAACAAGAAGACCACGCCGGACAAGATGGAAATCAAGAAGTACGATCCGGTGGTGCGCAAGCACGTCGCTTACAAGGAAGCGAAGATCAAGTAAGTTCAGGATGAACTTATCCCGTGCAGTACAGGGATGTACGATGACACGGGATCCAGTTTCAATACGATTCGTCATCCCGGACAGCACATGGATGTGCGTTGATCCGGGATTACTCAAGCCTTGGTCACAGGCACGAAGAACCCGCCGCAAGGCGGGTTTTTTGTTTGTGTCGATTTCCGTCGTGCGATCCCGGTCGCTTTGCGTCCGCTCTGCGGGAGTTCCGGGGCGGGGCGACGCTGGCGGCGCAGCATGCTAACCTCGCCGCACTCCATTTCCCGTTTTGCCGATCGATGACTTTCCGCGTCTTTCGCTGGTGCGCCTGCCTCGCGCTCGCCTCGCTCGCCGCCCATGCGCACGCCTACGACCCGCCAACGCCGGCGCAGGTGGCCGCGGCACAGAAGCAGTTTGCGGAGGACTTGGCGCGCGATACCGATCTTTCCGCGGCCGACGTGCTGGCGACGCTGGCCAAGGCGCGCTACCAGCAGTCGATCATCGACGCGATCTCGCGCCCGGCCGAGTCGAAGACCTGGCGCGAATACCGGCCGATTTTCCTCACCTCCGCGCGCATCGACGGCGGCGTTTCGTTCTACCGCGCCAACCAGGCGCTGTTCGATCGCGTCGAAAAGGAATTCGGCGTGCCGGCCACGATCCTCGTCGCGATCATCGGCGTGGAGACGAACTACGGGCGCACGCCGACGCGCTACCGCGTGCTCGACGCGCTGACCACGCTCGGCTTCTATTATCCGCCGCGCGCGGACTTCTTCCGCGGCGAACTGCGCCAGTTGTTCCTGCTGCACGGCGCGAGTTTCCCGTATCCGATCGAGAGCCTGATGGGCTCGTACGCGGGCGCGATGGGCATGGGCCAGTTCATGCCGTCGTCGATCGCCAAGTTCGCGCGCGACGAGGACGGCGACGGCAGGATCGACCTGTGGAATTCGCTGCCCGACATCGTCGCAAGCATCGCCAACTACTTCGTCGGCAACGGCTGGAAGAGCGGCGGCCCGGTCGCGGTGCGCGCGAAGGTCGGTGCCGACGCGCGCGCGGTGACGCCGGAAAATCTCAAGCCCGTGTATCCGCTGCGGCAGCTCGCCGAATGGGGCTACGCGCCGGCGACCCGGCTCGACGTCGGCGACGACACGCTGGCCACGCTGGTCCGGCTCGAAGGCGAGGACGGCCCCGAAGTTTGGATCACGCTGCAGAATTTCTACGCGATCTCGCGCTACAACCGCAGCCCGCTGTACAGCCTCGCCGTGTACCAGCTTAGCGCGGAAATCGCCGCGCAGGTCGGCGGCCAGTCCACGCCGAAATGAGGGCGGCCGCGGCCGGCTGCCTGCTGCGCGCGGGGCTCGCCGCGGGCGTGTTGCTGATCGCGGGCTGCGGCGGCCACAAGTCCGTGCGTCCGTCGTCCTCGCCGCGCAGCGACGACACGTCGCGCCCGCAGTCGCGCCGCTACGCGCAGGACAACGATTCCGGCCCCGGCGGCGCGTTGCCCGACGTCAGCAAGATTCCCGAGCCCGTGCCCAGGGTCGAGCCGCGCTCGGTCTACGGCAACAAGTCGCCGTACGAGGTGCTCGGCAAGATCTACAGCGTGTTGCCGAGCGCGCAGGGCTACGTCGAGCGCGGCATCGCCTCGTGGTACGGCAACAAGTTCCACGGCTACACCACCTCGAACTTCGAGAAATACGACATGTACGCGTACAGCGCCGCGCACAAGACGCTGCCGCTGCCGAGCTACGCGCGCGTGACCAACCTCGAGAACGGCGCGAGCGTGATCGTGCGCGTCAACGACCGCGGGCCGTTCGCGGAAAACCGCGTCATCGACCTGTCTTACGTCGCCGCGGTCAAGCTCGGCATCTGGCAGAAGGGCACGGGCCTGGTCGAGGTGCGCGCGATCGATCCGGAGCATCCAGAGCGCGATCCGGTCGCGCGCGGCCCGATGCGTGCGGCATCGGCCGCGGTCGCGCCGACGCCGCGCAACGAGGCCCAGTCCGCCTCTTTTGCGGCGCACGGGAAAACCCACAAGCCTGCGCTATACCTGCAAGTCGGCGCGTACGCGGACGAAGCCAATGCGGAACGCGCGGCGGCGGCGGTGCGCGGCGCGCGGCTGGGTGCGGTGCGCGTGGTCGAGGGTACGTCGAACGGCAAGCCCGTCCGCCGCGTGCGCATCGGTCCGCTGCGCGACGCCGACGAGGCCGATGCGCTGGCGCCGAAGGTGCGCGCGCTCGGTCTCGGCGAGCCGCGCGTGGCGATCGACGACTGAACGCAAAACATCGTCCTGTTCAGCGTTGGCGTGTAAAATTTGAGGATCGGCGCGGCTCGCGCTGTTTTTTGCTCGTCATTCCCGCCTGCGCGGGAATGACGGCGTTACTGGACATCATTGCAAAATGAAAAATTGGCAATTTGTACAAAAGGCGGCATTGTGTACTTTCGCCGCCGCCGCCCTGATCGCCGCGGCGTCGACCGAGGCCAAGACCCGGCACCGCCACGCGCAGGCGCAGCAGCAGAAGGCCGAGCAGCAGAAGCCGGCCGAGCAGAAATCCGATGACGCCGCGGCGGCGGCGTTGCCCGCGCAGCCGGCCACGCCGATGCCGGCGGCGAACGCGCTCAATGTGCCGGTGCCGCCGCAGCCGCAGCTCGCCGCGAAGAGCTGGGCGCTGATGGACTACACCAGTGGCCAAGTGCTCGCCGGCGACAACATCGACGCGCGCGTCGAACCCGCCTCGATCACCAAGGTGATGACGTCCTACGTCGTCGCGGCGCAACTCGCCGCGGGCAAGGTCAAGCTCGACGACGAGGTCTACATCAGCGAGAACGCCTGGCGCGGCGGCGGCGCCAGCACCGACGGTTCGACCAGTTTCCTCAAGCTCAACTCGAAGGTGGCGCTCAAGGACCTGATGTACGGCATGATCATCCAGTCGGGCAACGACGCGGCGATCGCGCTGGCCGAACACGTCGCCGGTTCCGAACAGACGTTCGCCGCATTGATGAACCAGTATGCGCAGCAGCTTGGCATGACCGGGACGCACTACGTCAATCCGACCGGACTGCCCTCGCCGGACGAATACACGACGGCGCACGACATTGCGATTCTGTCGCGCGCGCTGATCCACAACTATCCCGAGGAATACAAGATCTACGCGATCAAGGAATTCGAGTGGAACGGCATCACCCAGCACAACCGCAACTCGCTGCTGTGGCGCGATTCCTCGGTCGACGGCATCAAAACCGGCCACACCCAGGACGCCGGCTTCTGCCTCGCCACGTCGGCCAAGCGCGGCGACCAGCGCCTGATCGCGGTCGTGATGGGCACGGGCAGCGAAAAGGAGCGCGCCGACGCGAACCAGACCGTGCTCAACTACGGCTTCCGCTTCTTCGAGACGCACAAGCTGTTCGATGCGAACAAGCCGCTGGCGACGCCGGCGCTGTGGCGCGGTGCGAACGACTCCGCCGGCCTGGGCCTCGCCGACGATCTGCTCATCACGCTGCCGCGCGGCCGTTACGCCGACATGAAGGCGACGATGGACATGCCCAGCCGCCTGATCGCGCCGTACACGAAGGGCCAGCAGGTCGGCACCGTGCGCGTGAAGCTCGACGACAAGGTGCTCGTCGAGCGCCCGCTCGTCGTGCTCGACGAACAGCCCGAGGGCGGCTGGTGGCGGCGCTTCGTCGACGGCATCGTGCTGTTCTTCAAGAGCGCGCCGACCACGGAAACCTCGGCCGTCGGCACGGCCGAGGTCGGCAATCCGACGCCGGTGAAATGATGAAGAAATTCGATCCGCGCGAACTGGAGAAGATCCACGCCGAGAATCCCGGCCAGGGATTCCAGTTTCCCGGCGCATTCGAGATCACCGCGGTCGGCCAGGCCAACGCGGGTCTCGAACAGCGCGTGCCCGCGGCCATCGCCGGTCTCGGCATGAGCGTGGTTGCCGGCTCCGAGCGCGTGCGGCCGTCGAGCAACGGCAATTTCGTTTCGGTCAGCGTCACCTTCACCTGCCCCTCGCGCGAGAGGTACGAGGCCGCGCACGCGGCGCTGCGCGAGGATGCGGCGGTGAAATGGACGTTGTGAAATGCCGTGATTCGGGACGGGTGATTCGTGATTCGAAAAAGCCATGCTTTTGGGCCCGCGTCGCGCTTGATATTCCCCGCGGCGGACAGTATTGAGATCACTGAAGCATTGCAGGATCGGCCGTGTCCGCTTTACTCGAATCGCCAGTCACCCATCCCGAATCACGGCCTTTGATCGTCCGCCGTTTCCCCGGCCTGTCGCCCTACGAACCGATGTGGCGCGCGATGCAGGCGTTCACCGACGCGCGCGACGCGGAAACGCCCGACGAACTCTGGCTCGTCGAACATCCGCCCGTGTTCACGCTCGGCCAGGCCGGCAAGTGGGAGCACGTGCTGTTGCCGGGCGATATTCCGGTCGTGCCGGTCGACCGCGGCGGCCAGGTCACCTACCACGGTCCGGGCCAGATCGTCGCCTACCCGCTGATCGACCTGCGCCGGCTCAAGCTCGGCATCCGCGAGCTGGTCTGCCGCATCGAGCAGGCGATCATCGACACGCTGGCGAACTGGAACGTCGAAGCGGTGCGCAAGGAAGGCGCGCCGGGCGTCTACGTCGCCGGCGCCAAGATCGCCGCGCTCGGCCTGCGCGTGCGCCGCGGCTGCACGTTCCACGGTCTCGCGTTCAACGTGGACATGGACCTCGAGCCGTTCCATCGCATCAATCCCTGCGGCTACCAGGGATTGGCCGTGACCCAATTGACCGACCTCGGCGGGCCGTCGTCGTTGGCCGACGTTGAAGCCGAACTCGTCGCCCGGCTGGCCGGGCAACTGGGCCTGAGCCCCGCTTTCGCGGCGCCCGTGACGATCGGAACTGGCGCGCCACCCTTGCCGGATGTTAGCGTGCAACCATGAATTCCCTCGACAAGACCATTCCGATCGCCTTGGTGGGCGACGTCGGCGCCGCCGCGATCCGCACCGGCGAAAAGCTGCTCGGCGAGGACAAGACCGCGCGCAACCGCGCCGGCTTCGACCGCACGGCGCCGCTATTGCGCAAGCCCGACTGGATCCGCGTGCGCATTCCGGCCGGCAATGCGGTCGCGAAACTGAAATCGAAGCTGCGCGCCAACCGTCTCGTCACCGTGTGCGAGGAGGCGTCCTGTCCGAACATCCACGAATGCTTCGGCAAAGGCACGGCGACGTTCATGATCCTCGGCGAAGTCTGTACGCGGCGCTGCTCGTTCTGCGACGTGGCCCATGGCCGGCCCAAGCCGCCCGATGCGGAGGAGCCGCGCCATCTGGCCGAGACGATCCGCGACATGGGCCTGCGCTACGTCGTCGTCACCTCGGTCGACCGCGACGACCTGCGCGACGGCGGCGCGCAGCATTTCGCCGACTGCATCCGCAAAGTGCGCGCGCTCAATCCGGCGACCCGGCTCGAGATCCTCACGCCCGATTTCCGCGGCAAGGGCCGCATGGAGCGCGCGCTGGAAGTGTTCGCCGACGCGCCGCCCGACGTCTTCAACCACAACCTCGAAACGGTGCGCGAGCTGTACCCGAACGTGCGCCCGGGCGCCGACTACGACTGGTCGTTGACGCTGCTGCAACGCTTCAAGGCGCAGCATCCGGACGTGCCGACCAAGTCCGGCATCATGCTCGGCCTCGGCGAAACTGAAGCGCAGGTGCACGGCGCGTTGAACGATTTGCGCGCGCACGATGTCGATATGGTCACGATCGGCCAGTATCTGCAGCCGACGTCGCATCACCATCCCGTGCTGCGCTACTGGACGCCGGCCGAGTTCGACGCCTTGGCCGACTATGGGCACAAGCTCGGCTTCACCCATGTCGCCTCGGGTCCGCTCGTGCGTTCGTCGTACCACGCGGACCAGATGGCGCATGCGGCCGGATTCGTCGAGGCAGTGGCCTAAGAGGCGTCATTTCCGCGAAAGCGGGAATCCATTTTGATCCTGTTCTTATCGAAAAGCATTAAAAGAAGAAACTGGATTCCCGCTTTCGCGGGAATGACGACTGAAGACTACTTTGCGATGTCTTGAAGTACTGGAGATAAAAATGCTGGTGCGTAACCGTAAGTCCTTGTGGATCGTTCCGGCCTTGCTGGCGGTGGCCTTGGCCACGACACTGGCGTTCGCCAAGCCGGCCGGCGACGCGGCGACCGCGATCGCGCTCAAGCCGACGTCCGACCAGGCCGACGCGGCGCTGATGGCGACGAAGATCCTCACGCGCATGCACTACAAGCCCGAGGCCTTCGACGCGGCGATGTCGCGGCAGGTGTTCGACAAGTATCTCGACGCGCTCGACGCCGAGCGCCTGTTCTTCACCCAGGCCGACATCGACCGCTTCGCTTCCGCGCGCGACAAGCTCGGCGACGCGATCCGCGACAAGGACCTGTCCGTCCCGTTTGCGATCTTCAACCTCTACGTCGAGCGCATCGGCGAGCGCACCGCGTTCGCGCGCGCCGAACTGAAGAAGGGTTTCGACTTCACCAAGGACGAAAGCTACCCGTACCAGCGCGACAAGGCGCCGTGGCCGCAGACCGATGCCGAGGCCAACGACCTCTGGCGCAGGCGCGTGAAGAACGACTGGCTGCGCCTCAAGCTCGCCGGCAAGGACGAGGCGAAGATCCGCGAGACGCTCGACAAGCGCTATGCGAACTACATGGAACGCGTGCGCCAGCTCACCGGCGAGGATGCGTTCCAGATCTTCCTCAACGCCTACGCGATGGCGATCGAGCCGCACACCAATTATCTCAGCCCGCGCAACGCCGAGAATTTCGAGATCCAGATGCGGCTCTCGCTCGAAGGCATCGGCGCGGTGCTGCAGCGCGAGGAGGATTACACCGCGATCCGCGAAATCGTGCCGGGCGGCCCGGCCGCGCTGTCGGGCAAGGTCAAGGTCGGCGACCGCATCGTCGGCGTCGGCCAGGGCGAGCACGGGCCGATCACCGACGTTGTCGGCTGGCGTCTCGACGACGTGGTCGACAAGATCCGCGGCACCAAGGACACCACGGTGCGCCTCGAGATCCTGCCGGCCGACGCCGGCCCCGACGGCAAGCACGAGACGATCGCGCTCGTGCGCAAGAAGGTCGCGGTCGAGGAGCAGGCGGCCAAGAGTTCGGTCATCGAAACGAAGGACGGCGACGTCAGCCACAAGATCGGCGTGATCACGCTGCCGACCTTCTACCAGGATTTCGAGGCGCGCCGCCGCGGCGACGCCAACTACCGCAGCGCCACGCGCGACGTCGCCAAACAGATCGCCGACCTGAAGAAGCAGAACGTCGAGGGCATCCTCATCGATCTGCGCAACAACGGCGGCGGCTCGCTCAACGAGGCGACCGACCTCACCGGCCTGTTCATCGACAAGGGGCCGGTCGTGCAGGTGCGCAGCTCGAACGGCCGCATCGACGCCGAGGAGGACCGCAACGGCGGCATGGCTTGGAGCGGTCCGCTCGCCGTGCTCGTCAACCGCAACTCGGCCTCGGCGTCGGAGATCTTCGCCGCCGCGATCCAGGACTACGGTCGCGGCCTCATCATCGGCGAGCCGACGTTCGGCAAGGGCACGGTGCAGAGCCTGCTCGACCTCGACCAGATGCAGGGCAACGAGAAGCCGACCTACGGCGAACTCAAATACACGATAGCCCAATTCTTCCGCATCAACGGCGGTTCGACCCAGTTGCGCGGCGTCACTCCCGACATCTCTTTCCCGGTCACCGGCGACTTCGCCCAAAATGGAGAACAGTCGTTCGACAACGCGCTGCCCTGGACCTCGATTCCTGTTGCCGACTACAAGCCGACCGGCGATCTGAAGGCGCTCGCGCCGCTGCTCGGCGCGCGCCACGATAAGCGTACCGCGAGCGAACGGGAATGGCTGGCCTACCAGGCCGATGTCGCCGACGCGCGCAAGCTGCGCGAGGACAAGACCATCTCGCTCAACGAGGCCGTGCGCCGCAAGGAGCGCGACGATCAGGAAGCCAAGCGCCGCGAGCGGCATCCGGAGCAGTTCGCCGATGCGAACGCGGATCAGGCGAAGGCGGGCGCCAACGGCGCCAGCCAGGCAAACGCCAAGCCCGCGCCGAATCGGCGCGGCGCGACCGACGATGCGAACCAGGACGATGGCCTGCAGGCCGACGAACGCAGCCTCAAGTCCGATCTCGCCGAAGAAAAGCGGCGCAAGGCGCTCAAGGACGTCGTCCTCGACGAAGCCGCGCACATCGTCGCCGATGAAGTGGACCTGCTGCGAGCCGACACCAAGCTCGCGGCACAAGTGCTGCCGCGCGGCGGCTCGATGGTCAAGGACGTGGTCAACTGAGCGAGTCGGTTCCTTGTTCGTCATTGACTCGCTGCATCCGCAGCTCGCCCTTCGGGCCATTCGCTGCGCGAATGTTCGCTTCGGCATCCTGCCTACGCAGTCCGCGAAGGCGGGAGTCCAGTTTTGCTTTGGCTAAAGCACCGCGACGATGGCGCGCGCGACGTCGTCGAGGCGGTCGTCGGGCAGGCCGGCGACGTTGATGCGGCTGTCGTCGACCATGTAGATCGCGTGTTCGGCGCGCAGGCGATGCACCTGTTCGACGGAGAGGCCTAGCCGCGAGAACATGCCGCGGTGGCGGGCGACGAAATCGAAACGGTTCGAACCCGAGTGCTTGCGCAGGGCGGCGGCGAGGCCTTCGCGCAACGCGACCATGCGTTCGCGGATCGCATCGACTTCGGCGACCCACGCCGCGCGCCGCGCCGGGTCGGCGAGAATGATGCGCACCGCGGCGGCGCCATGGTCCGGCGGCATCGAGTAGTTGGCGCGCGCGACCGAGCAGAGCTGGGCGCAGGCGACATCGGCTTCGGCCGCGGACGGCGCGAGCAGGATCGCGCAGCCGACGCGGTCGCGGTAGACCGAGAAATTCTTCGAGCAACTCGCGGCGACGACCATCGCGGGCACCATCGTGGCGAGCAGGCGCAGGCCGGCGGCGTCGGCGTCGAGGCCTTCGCCGAAGCCCTGGTAGGCCATGTCGACGAACGGAAAGAGGTTCTTCGCGGCGGCGAGCTTGCCGATTTCGCGCCATTGCTCGAGCGTGAGGTTCGCGCCGGTCGGATTGTGGCAGCAGCCGTGCAGCAGGACGATGTCGCTCGGCTTCGCCTGCTCGAGCGCGGCCCGCATCGCCTCGAAGCGCACCGTGCCCGTGGCCGCGTCGAAGTACGGATACGGGGCGTGCTTGAGCCCCGCCGCCTCGATCATCGGAATGTGGTTGGGCCAGGTCGGATCGGATACCCACACCGTGGCGTCCGCATGCGCGCGGCGCAGCAGCTCGAACAGGATGCGCAGCGCGCCCGATCCGCCCGGCGCCTGGATCGCGCGCACGCGCGCGGCGGGCACCGCATCGCCGAGCACGAGAGCGATCATCGCCGCGTCGAATGTCGTGTCGCCGGCGAGGCCGAGATAACTCTTCGTCGTCTGCTCGGCGAACAGCGCCTGCTCGGCGTCGCGCACCGACTGCATGATCGGCGTGCGGCCTTCGCGATCCTTGTAGACGCCGACGCCGAGGTCGACCTTGTTCGTGCGCGCATCGTCGCGGAACAGTGCGATCAGGGCGAGGATCTTGTCGGGTGCGGGCTGGGTCAGGGTTTCGAACATGGGCTTCTCTGTTTTCGTAATTGCAAAGACGTTCCAGCATCCGTTCGCGTCGAGCGTAGCTCGCGCGGCGGGCGAAGTCGAAGCGACTGGCACGGTGCCTTTCGACTTCGATGCCTCGTGCCGTGGCCCGTCCCGAGCTCGCCGAAAGGCTCAAGGCGAGTGGGTTCTGGTTTCACGTTTCTTCGAAACGGCGGATGCGACAGTCAAAAGATTTTCGCTTCCGCCGCGGCCGCTTGCTCGGCGAACTGCTGCTTGATCTGCTTCGCTGCCTCGCGGCCGTCGAGCACGGCACGCACGACGAGGTCGGCGCCGCGCCACATGTCGCCGCCGGCGAAGACTTTCGGGTTCGTCGTCTGCAACGGCAAGCGGCCCGCGCCGCCGAGGACGATCTTGCCGTTCGGCGCGAACTCGATGCCGTTCGCGGTCGCCCAGGCGGGCGGCTCGGGCAGGAAACCGAAGGCGAGGATGACGACGTCGGCCGGCAGCACCTCTTCGCTGCCGGGCACGACCTCGGAGCGTGCGCGCCCGTTGCCGTCGTCGACGAGGCGCGTCTCGGCCACGCGCACGCCGGTGACGCCGTTCGCGTCGCCCGTGATTTCCAGCGGCTGGCGCCGGAACAGGAAGTCCACGCCCTCGTCGCGGCTGTACTTCACCTCGCGGCGCGAGCCGGGCATGTTGGCTTCGTCGCGGCGATAGACGAGGGTGACGCGTTCGGCGTCATGGCGCACCGAAGTGCGCACGCAGTCCATCGAGGTGTCGCCGCCGCCGAGGACGACGACGCGCTTGCCGAGCAAATCGGGGACTACTACGTCGCCATAAGGCAGCGAGCCAGGGATGGCTCGCCCGCGCTGCCCGCTTGCGGGCTGCGGCGGAGCCGAGTCCGGACTTGCTCCGGATTCGGCGAGTTGAACTGGATCAGGATGATCCATGTTCGACCCGGTACCTAGCAGGCGGCGCATGTTCGCGATCAGGAACGGCAGCGCGGCGTGCACGCCGGGCTGCGTCTGGCCCGGCAGGCGGCCGTCGACGAACTTGTACGCGCCAGTGCCGAGGAAGACCGCGTCGTAGTCTTTTACCAATATGGAAAAATCCACATCGCGGCCGATTTCGGTCTTGAGCCGGAACTTTACGCCCATGCCTTCGAGCACGCTGCGGCGCGTGTCGACGACGCTCTTGTCGAGCTTGAACGGCGGAATGCCGAACGTGAGCAGGCCGCCGATTTCCTCGTAGCGGTCGAACACTTCCGCGGCAATGCCCGAACGCGCGAGCACGTCGGCGGCGGCAAGTCCCGCCGGACCGGCACCGACAATGGCGACCTTCTTGCCCGTGGGCTCGACGTTGTCGAGCTTCGGCCGCCAGCCGCGCTTGAACGCTTCGTCGGTGATCGAGCGCTCGATCGCGCCGATCGTCACCGCGCCGAAGCCGGTTTCGAGCGTGCACGCCTTCTCGCAGAGACGGTCCTGAGGGCAGATGCGGCCGCAGATCTCGGGCAGCGGGTTGGTCTCGTGCATCAGCGCAGCGGCGTCCTCGACGCGGCCTTCGCGCGCCAGTTCGAGCCAGCGCGGGATGTGGTTGTTGAGCGGACAGCCCCACGAACAGTACGGATTGCCGCAGTCGATGCAGCGCGAGGCCTGCTCGGTGATCTGCGAGCCGGTGAACGCGGTATGGATCTCGCCGTAGCCGAGCACGCGCACAGGCACGTTCAACTCGCGCGGCAACTCGCGCGGGAAGCGCAAAAATGGAAAATTATCTTTTTTCACTTTGATCGATTCTTCAGCTATCAGGCGGCGCGGCGCAGTTCGTCGGCGAGCGAGTCGAGGCTGGCCGCCTTCGGTTTGACCAGCCAGAACTTGTGCACCAGCTCGCGGAACTCGTCGACGATGCGGCCGCCCCAGGCGCTGTCGGTCGCCTCGACGTAGCGCAGCAGCAGGCTGCGCAGGTGCTGCCAGTAGTTCTCCATGCCCTCGTGCGAGATGCGCGTGATGTCGACGAGTTCGTGGTTGTAGCGGTCGACGAAATCGCGCGCCTCGTCGAGCACGAAGGCGTAGCCGCCGGTCATGCCGGCGCCGAAGTTGACGCCGCAGCGGCCGAGCACGACGACGGTGCCGCCGGTCATGTATTCGCAGCAGTGGTCGCCGACGCCCTCGACGACGGCGAGCGCGCCCGAGTTGCGCACGGCGAAGCGCTCGCCCGCGCGGCCGGCCGCGTAGAGTTCGCCGCCGGTCGCGCCGTACAGGCAGGTGTTGCCGACGATCGACGATTCGTGGCTCGGAAAACCCGCGTCCTTCGGCGGGCGCACGACGATGCGGCCGCCGGCCATGCCCTTGCCGACACCGTCGTTGGCTTCGCCGTCGAGCACAATGTGTACGCCGCCCGCGTTCCACGCGCCGAGGCTCTGGCCCGCCGCGCCGGACAGGCGCAGCGTGACCGGATTGGCCGCCATGCCCTGATCGCCGTGGCGACGTGCGACGTCGCCGGACAGGCGCGCGCCGATCGAACGGTCGGTGTTGACGATCGCGTAGCTGAACTCGCCGCCGCTCGCGTTCTCGATCGCCGCCTTCGTGTCGGCGGCGATGCGCCGGGCCAGGTCGCTCCGCGGGATCGGCGCCGCGGCGCAGCCGGGCACGTTGCCGTCGAGTCCGTCGGCGAGCAGCGGCGCGAGATCGATCTTGTTCTGCTTGACCGTCGCGCCTGCGCGCTGCCTGAGCAGATCGGTGCGACCGACGATCTCGTCGAGCCGGCGCGCACCGAGCCGCGCGAGATGCGCACGCACGTCCTCGGCGACGAAGCGGAAGAAGTTCTCGACCTGTTCGGGCGGGCCGTCGTAGTGCTTCCTGCGCAATTCGTCGTTCTGCGTGGCCACGCCGGTCGCGCACGAGTTGAGATGGCAGATGCGCAGGTACTTGCAGCCGAGCGCGACCATCGGCGCGGTGCCGAAGCCGAACGACTGCGCGCCCAGCATCGCCGCCTTGATCACGTCGAGGCCGGTCTTGAGGCCGCCGTCGGTCTGCACGATCACGCGCTCGCGCAGGCCGTTGCGTACCAGCGTCTGCTGCGCTTCGGACAGGCCCAGTTCCCACGGCGAGCCGGCGTAGCGGATCGAGGTCAGCGGACTGGCGCCCGTGCCGCCGTCGTGGCCGGAGATCGTGATCAGGTCGGCGTTGGCCTTGGCCACGCCCGCAGCGATCGTGCCGACGCCCGCGTTCGAGACCAGCTTGACCGAGACGAGCGCAGTCGGATTGACTTCCTTCAGATCGTAGATCAGCTGCGCGAGATCCTCGATCGAATAGATGTCGTGATGCGGCGGCGGCGAAATCAGGCCGATGCCGGGCCGCGCATAGCGCAGGCGCGCGATCATCGCGTTGACCTTGTGGCCCGGCAACTGGCCGCCCTCGCCGGGCTTGGCGCCCTGCGCGATCTTGATCTGCAGCACCTCGGCGTTGACCAGATACGCCGGCGTGACGCCAAAGCGGCCCGAGGCGACCTGCTTGATCTTCGACATCTTCTCGGTGCCGTAGCGCACCGGGTCTTCGCCGCCCTCGCCCGAGTTGCTGCGCGCGCCGAGCCGGTTCATCGCGATCGCGAGCGACTCGTGCGCCTCGGGCGAGAGCGCGCCGAGCGACATGCCGGCCGAGTCGAAGCGCTTGAGGATGGCCTCGACCGGCTCGACTTCCTCGAGCGGCACCGGCGCGCCGACTGGCTGCACGGCGAGCAGATCGCGCAGCGCCGCCGGCACGCGCGTGTCCACGGCGTCGGCGTACTTTCTATACAATTTCGCATCGCCCGTGCGCACCGCGAGTTGCAGCGAACCGACGACTTCGGGGTTGTACATGTGGAATTCGCCGCCCGGCAGCGCCTTCATCAGGCCGCCCGGCGGCAGCGCGTAGTTCGGATCGCGCGCGGCGATCGCCTGGGCCTTGTACTCGTTCTGGATGTCGGCGAAGCCGGCGCCGCCGATGCGCGACGGCGTGCCGGGAAAGCACAGATCGACGACTTCGGCGTCGAGGCCGACGATCTCGAACAACTGCGCGCCGCGGTAGCCCGCGATCGTGGCGATGCCCATCTTCGAGATGATCTTGAGCAGGCCCTTCTGGATGCCGCGGCGATAGCTGCGGCCGATCTCGCTCGGCGGCTCGCCCTGGCGGCCCTTGAGCTGGCCGCGCCGGTTCATGTCGTACAGCGTCTGGTACGAGAGGTACGGGTAGACCGCGGTGGCGCCGAAGCCGATCAGGCACGCGAAGTGATGCGCGTCGCGCGCGTTCGCGGTCTCGACGAGGATGTTGCAGTCGCAGCGCAACTGTTTGCGGGTCAGGCGCGCGTGCACCGCGCCGGTCGCGAGCAGCGAGTGGATCGGTAGCAGGCCCGGTACCGGGTAACGGTCGGACAGCAGGATCAGCATCGTGCCGTTGCGCACGGCTCGCTCGGCGCGATCGCAAAGGTCCTCGATCGCGGCCTTGAGGCCGATCTTCTCGTCGTAATAAAGATCGAGCTTGATGTTGGCCGGCGCGATGTGCGGCAGCGCGAGGTATCTGGCGCAGCTTGCGCTGCGAGAGGATCGGCGAGTTGAGCAGCACCTGTTGCGCGTTGTCGGGCGACAGGTCGAAGACGTTGCGCTCGAGGCCGATCTGCGTGGTCAGCGACATGACCAGGCGCTCGCGCAGCGGGTCGATCGGCGGGTTCGTCACCTGCGCGAACGACTGGCGGAAGTATTCGTACAGCGACCTGGACTGCTGCGAAAGCACCGCGATCGGCGTGTCGTCGCCCATCGAGCCGGTCGCCTCGGCCTCGTCCTCGGCCAGCGTCTTGAGGATGACGTCGCGCTCCTCGCGGGTCAGTGCGAACTGCTTCTGGTAGCGCGCGAGCACCTCGGGCGAGAACGGCTCGGCGGCGAGCGCCGGATCGATCAGGTGCGATTCGAGATAGGTCAGCTCCTGGCGCAGCCACTTCTTGTACGGCGCGCGCGCCCGGTTGACCGCGTCGATCGCCGCGCTGTCGAGCAGCTTGTGCTCGATGAGATCGACCGCGATCATCTCGCCCGGCCCGAGCCGGCCCTTGGCGACGATGCGCGAATCGGGCACGTCCCACAATCCGGCTTCCGAAGCGACGATGAGATGATTGTCGTCCGAGCGCGCCCAGCGCGCGGGGCGCAGGCCGTTGCGGTCGAGCGCGCAGGCCGCATGGCGCGCGTCGCAGAGGACGATGCCGGCCGGCCCATCCCACGGCTCGCTGTGCAGCGCGTAGTATTCGTAGAACGCTTCGAGGTCCTCGTCGAGATCGTCGCGCGAAGCGTAGGCCGGCGGAATCAGCGCGCGCATCGCGAGCAGCACGTCGAGGCCGCCCGCGACGAGCACTTCGAGCATGTTGTCGAGGCTCTGCGAATCGGAGCCTTTGGTCGTGACCAGCTCGCCGAGATCGGAGAAGTCGACGAGCGGCGACTTGTATTTCGCCGCGCGCGCGGTCGCCCAGTTGCGGTTGGCCTTGATCGTGTTGATCTCGCCGTTGTGCGCGAGCAGGCGGAACGGCTGCGCCAGGCGCCAGTGCGGCATCGTATTGGTCGAGTAGCGCTGGTGGAACACCGTGGCGCAGGCTTCGAGGCTGGAGTGCGAAAAATCCGGGAACGCCGCGCGCAACTGGCCCGGCGCGACCATCGCCTTGGCTGCGAACGTCGTCGCCGACAGGGTGACGGCGTAGAAATGCACGTCGTCGGCGAAGGTTTTTTCGGCGAGACGGCGTGCGCGGAACAGGGCGCGGTCGAATCTGGCTTCGTCCATGCCGGCCGGCGCGTCGACGAAAATCTGTTCGATGCGCGGACGATGCGCCTCGCCGATCGGCCCGCAGGCGCGCGCGTCGACCGGCACTTCGCGCCAGCCGGCCACGCCCAGTCCTTCCGCGCGCAGATGTTTTTCGAGTTCGGCCTTCTGCGTCGCGGCGCGCGCCGCATCGTGGCGGTCGAGATAGACGTGGCCCGACGCGAAGCGCTCGCCGACGTCGACGCCGGCATCCTTCGCCAGCGCGCGCAGCCAGCCGAACGGACGGTAAAGCAGGATGCCGCAGCCGTCGCCGGTGACGCCGTCGGCGCCGATGCCGCCGCGGTGCGACATCTTCGCCAGCGTCGAGAACGCCTGATCGACCAGCCATGCGCTGCCCTTGCCGTCGACGTTCGCGATCAGCCCGAAACCGCAGCTGTCGTGCTCGAACGAGGGGTCGTACAGCGTATTAGCGCGTTGTTGCAACATGGTCGAGTCAGTTCCGGCTCGATGCCACGCGATCGCTCCGATCCGCCGGCATCTGGCGACGACAAAGCCGGCGCATCCCGGCGCCCGCCTTGGTTATGTGGATATTCCACGCACGCGACTACAACACAAATGCTGCGTCGCGTCAAAGCAAACGCATCCTGTCCGCCTGGACGTCTATACGGCCAATTGTCGCAGAGCGCGGACTGACCGGGCGGCACGGCCGCATGCTACCTCCGGTCTCCCGCGATCGGCGACGAGCGCGATCACAGCGCATCCGCGCCGGTTTCGCCGGTGCGGATGCGGATCACCTGTTCCAGGTCGTGCACGAAAATCTTGCCGTCGCCGATCTTGCCGCTGTTGGCGGAAGCGAGAATCGTTTCGACCACGCGCTCGACGACGGCATCGGCCACCGCGATCTCGATCTTGATCTTGGGCAGGAAATCGACGACGTACTCCGCGCCGCGATACAGTTCGGTGTGACCCTTCTGCCGGCCGAAACCCTTGACCTCGGTCACCGTTATCCCTTGCATCCCGACTTCGGCGAGCGCCTGGCGCACGTCGTCGAGCTTGAACGGTTTGATGATGGCGGTGACGAGTTTCATGGCTTCCGGCAGGAATGTCGTGTACGCCGACTATACCGAAAAACCACCGGTCGCGCTGCCGCCGAACGCGCGGCGTCGCTGCCTTCGCGTCCATCGTGTAGGAAAATTCCTACAAGAAAATCAGTAAACTGCCACAGTCGGCGGCACGGCCCCCGGTTAAGCTTTTCAGGGTCCGTTGCACACTCGACATCCGATGGAGAGGTTTCGCCGTGATTTCCGTCTCCGCGTTCAACAAGCTGGCCCGCAGGCTGGCGAGCATCGTCGTTCCCCCCGCTTTCGTGGACGCGCGCGGTAGTGCCGCTGCGCCGACGCTCGATGCGCTAGACGACTTGTCCGCCAATATCAAGGATGCGTTGCGCGCCGGCCTGCGCGAGCTCGATCTCGTCACGCGCGAGGAGTTCGATGCGCAGCGCCAGGTGTTGCTGCGCACGCGCGAAACGGTCGAGGCGCTCGAGCATCGCCTCGCCGAACTCGAAGCCCGGCTCGGCGCCAAGGAGGCGTTGCAATAGGCAAGGTCAAGGCGAATCGGCTCGATGCCGGTGGAGTCGCCCCTTTCCGCGGACGGTCGTGAACCTGGCCGGGCGCTTCGCGCCGATGGTTGCGGCGATCACGGCTCGCCGCCCGGTTGGCATGCATTGCGAACCTCCTTGCACGGACAGCGGGTGGAACCGGCACGGCCGTACGCGGAATCTCCCCCGCTGGCGATCGCGGCAAACAACGACCGGCTGGACGCAGCCGAGCTTTCAGGCAGGGACGCCATGTCATCGGGACTCCGTCGGGACCGGCGGCCGGACACGGATGTCCGTTGTTTCCGCGATCGTCCCTGCCCGCGGGAATCGAAAGCAGTCATCCCCCATGATCTTCGACTTTTCGGCATGACGGTTCCGCATCGATGAGCCTCGCCATCGTCCACAGCCGCGCCCAGGATGGCGTCGCCGCGCCGGCGGTCACCGTCGAAGTGCACCTCTCCGGCGGCTTGCCAGGCACGTCCATCGTCGGCCTGCCCGAGACTGCCGTGAAGGAGGCGCGCGACCGCGTTCGGGTGGCGATCCAGAACGCGCAGATCGAATATCCCGCACGCCGCGTCACCGTCAGCCTGGCCCCGGCCGACCTGCCCAAGGACGGCGGCCGCTTCGATCTGCCGATCGCGCTCGGCATCCTCGCCGCCGCTGGGCACGTGCCGAAGGATGCGCTCGCGCGCTTCGAGTTCCTCGGCGAACTGGCGCTGTCCGGTGAATTGCGCGCGGTCACCGGCGTGCTGCCGGCGGCGCTGAAGAGCGTGCATGCGGGCCGCGCACTCGTCGTGCCGCGAATCAACGCGGCCGAGGCCGCCCTCGTCTCGGCGGCCGAGGTGCGCGGCGCCGACTCCTTGCTGGACGTGCTCGCCTTCTTGCGCGGCGCGGGGGATTTGCCCGCAGGCATCGTGGCGCCGCTTGCGAACGCGTGCCACGGCGAAGGCGAGCCTCCCGACCTCGCCGACGTGCGCGGCCAGGCGCAGGCGCGGCGCACGCTCGAAGTCGCCGCCGCCGGCGCGCACCATCTGTTGTTCGTCGGGCCGCCCGGCACCGGCAAGACCATGCTGGCGAGCCGGCTGCCCGGCATCCTGCCGCCGCTCGGGGAGGCCGAGGCGCTGGAGTCCGTCGCGGTGCGCTCGGTCGCAGGCCAAAGTATAGATTTCCAGAAGTGGAAATTGCGGCCTTTCAGGTCGCCTCACCATACCGCTTCCGCCGTCGCCCTCGTCGGCGGCGGTTCGATCCCGCGGCCGGGAGAAATTTCGCTTGCCCACCACGGCGTCCTTTTCCTCGACGAACTGCCCGAATTCGACCGCAGCGTGCTGGAGGTGTTGCGCGAACCACTCGAGTCCAGCCGCGTCGCCATCTCGCGCGCCGCGCGCTGCGCTGAATTTCCTGCCGCGTTCCAGCTCGTCGCCGCGATGAATCCGTGTCCCTGCGGCTACGCCGGCGATCCGTCGGGTCGCTGCGCCTGCACGCCCGATGCCGTGCGCCGCTATCGCGCACGCGTTTCCGGACCGCTGCTCGACCGCATCGACCTGCAGGTGGAAGTGCCGCGCGTGCCGCTGGCCGAACTCGGCGAGGCGGCGCCCGCGGGAGAGTCCAGTGCGGTCGTGCGCGAACGTGTCGTCGCCGCGCGCACGCGGCAGATGCGGCGCGCGGGCAAACCGAACGCGACGCTCGGCTCGCGCGAATTGCGCCGCGACTGCGCGCTGTCGGCGCCCGATCGCGCGTTGCTCGAGCGCGCGCTCGACAAGCTCGGGCTGTCGGCGCGTGCCTACCACCGCATCCTGCGCGTCGCGCGCACGATCGCCGATCTCGCCGGCGTTGATGCGATCGCCACGCCGCATTTGATGGAAGCGATCCAGTATCGGCGTCTGGTTGTGCGCGATTGAAGAGCGGGCGCGGTTCGTTGCGACCGCTTTGCGAAACCGATCCGCGTTGCGGCGTTTTGCTCGTGCCGTGCGCGCCTGCGCTAAGATGCGGCGCATGGCGACGAACGCAACGAATGCCGCGGCCGGCGGCCTGCGCGGCCTGCTGGCCGCGCTGTGGCGCATCCATGCGCGCGACGAAAGCGCGGTGCTTGGTATCGTGACCGCGACCGAAGGCTCCACCTATCAGAAGCCCGGCGCGCTCGTGTTGCTCGACGATAAAGGCTTGCGCCATGGCGTGATCAGCGGCGGCTGCCTCGAGCCCGCGCTCGAACACGCCGCGCGCGCGGTGCGCGAATCCGGACGCGCGGAAGCGGTCGAATTCGACACGCGCAGCGACGAAGACCTGCTGTTCGGCAGCGGCATCGGTTGTCGCGGCCGCGTGCGCTTGCTGTTGCTGCCGCTGCCGCCGCGGGCGCCGCTGGCGCGCGCGCTGTTCGCCGCGCTCGATCGCGGCGTGGCCCTGCAACTCGCATTCGTGCCGGACGGAAGCGAACTCGGCGCGGGCGTCGCACTCGTCGCAGGCGAGTCGACGGCCGCGCCGGCCGCGCGCTGGAACCGCGAGGGCCGCACCGCGCAGACGCAAGTCGCCGCGACCTTGCGCATCGACGTCGCCGCGCCGCCGCGCCTGCTGTTGCTCGGCGCGGGGCCGGAAACGGCGCCGCTCGCGGCGATCGCGCACCGGCTCGGCTGGTTCATCGACGTGGTCGAGCACCGCGGACGCTGGACCGCGTTCGCCGCGGACGCCGCGATCGACCGCCTGCTCGAACTCGTACCCGAGGCGGCCAGCGCCGCGCTCGCGGGCGAGCGCTACGACGCGATGCTGGCGATGAGCCACAACTATTCGATGGATCTGGCCTGGCTGCGTTTCTGCGCGACGGCTTCGGCGGCCTACGTCGGCCTGCTCGGCCCTGCGGTGCGGCGCGACGCGCTGATCGACGAACTCGGCGCGTCGGCGCGCGCGCTGCTCGCGCCGCGCCTGCGCGCGCCGGTCGGCCTCGATCTCGGCGGCCACGGCGGCGAGGCGGTCGCGCTGGCGATCGCGGCGCAGCTGCAGGAGTATTTTTCCGCGCTGCGGCAAGCCGTTCGTGACGCGGAAAGCCTCAGGTGCCCAGCGTGAACGGCGAGAACTGCGTGTCGCGGTCGTAATAGTCCTCGTTCTCCGCGCGCTTGAGCGCGGCGACGATGCGATACGTGAGCGGCGTCGCCAGCACTTCCCAGAGCACCTTCATCACGTAGTTCGAAAGCATCACGGCGAGCACGAGCCTGGTCTCCCAGACGCCGAGGAACGCGGTCGGGTAGAACACGAGGCAGTCCACGCCTTCGCCGGCGATGGTCGAGCCGATGATGCGCGACCACAGCGCGTTGCCGTTCGTCCACAATTTCATTTTTGCCAAAGTGTACGAATTGACGAATTCGCCGAGGAAGAACGCGGTGATCGAGGCGAACACGATGCGCGGGGTCTGGCCGAAGATCGATTCGTAGGCTTCCTGGCCGTGCCAGCCGGCGGCCGGCGGCAGCTTCACGACGACGGTGGCCATGATCGACGCGAACACCAGCGCGGTAAGACCGGACCAGATCACGCGCCGCGCGCGCGCATAGCCGTAGACTTCGGTGAGGATGTCGCCGAACACGTAGGAAATCGGGAAGAACAGCACGCCCGCGCCGAAGCTCACGTCGCCGAGCAGCGGCAGGTGCACGCTCGCGACCTTGGCCGGCCCGATCAGGTTCGAGCACAGCAGCACGCAGACGAAAGCGCCGAGGATGAAATCGTAGTAGCGGTAGGTGCGCGGTACGGCGGCGGGCTGGGGCATGTCGGCATGCGTCGGAAGAAGGTTCCGCCTAGCATGCCGCGAGTGCGTGCGCAGCGCCAGCATCGGCGTGCGCAGGCTCCTCGGCGCGTCAATGCGCCACGAACAGCGGTACGTCGCTGTGCTGGAACAGGTGGCGCGTGGCGCCGCCGAGCACGAGTTCGGCGATGCGCGAATGGCCCCACGCCCCCATGACGATCAGGTCCGCCGTGGCCGCATGCGCCGCCTCGAGGATGCCAGCGCCGTAGTTGCCCGTTGCCTCAAACGGGCGGAATTGCGCTTTCACGCCGTGCCGTGCGAAACAGGCGGCGAGATCGAGCGCGGGCAGGTGGCGCGCGCCGACGAGGCTCGTCTGCTCGACGCCGTCGAGTACCAGCACCTCCTTTGCCTGGCGCAGCAACGGCAGCGCGCCATGGATCGCGCGTGCCGCCTCGCGGCTGTGGTTCCAGGCGATGACGACGCGTTCGCCGGCATCGGCGGTCTTCGTCGTTTCGGGAACGACGACCACCGGCACGCCCGCACCGAACACGGTACGCGAGACGAGGCCCCAGCCGACCGGCGCGTCGGCGTTGAGCTGGGGGCGCTCGGCGACGACGAGGTCGTGCCAGCGTGCGGCGTGGCAGATGGCTTCGACCGGCTCGCCCTGCGCGACCAGCCATTCGCCTTTCACGCCGGCCGCCCCGATGCGTTGCGTCCAGCTTTCGCCCTGCGCGAGTGCGGAGTGGTAGATCTCGTCGGCCTCCTGCACTTGGAACACGACGGTTTCCAGCGTCGAATAGGCCACCGTGCCGAGCGAAGCGACATAGAGTCCGGACACGTAGGCATCGAGCCGGCGCGCAAGGGCAAATGCGACGCCCGCGGCCAGCGAATCCCCTTCGTAGCGGCGGATGTGAACGAGAATGTCGAAGCGAGCCATGATTGCACCCTTTCGTCTATTGCACGATGGCGCAAGCTTACTTCCATTGACCCGTCGAAGCCGTGCGAGTTCGCGCGCCGGGCCGCCGGTTTTACGTTTTCATTCATTTCCACCGGTTATGATCGGGACTCCCTAAGCAGAAGGAGTTGGCCATGCGTAACCGCAATTTCATCGCACTCGCCCTGGTTGCCGCCGCATCGACGGGACTGTACGCCACCCGCGCCCGCGCGGCCGACAAGATCGATTGCGAACTGCGCTTTAATCTGTCCGGCTGGGCCGCGATCTACAAGCACGCCGAAGGCAACGGCACGATCACCTGCAACAACGGACGGAGCTTCAACGTGCACATCACCGCGGTCGGCGGCGGTCTCACCGCCGGCAAGTACAAGGTGGAGAACGGCAAGGGCAAGTTCGCCGAAGTGTCGAGCGCCGATCAACTGTTCGGCAGCTATGCGCAGGGCGAGGCGAATGCCGGGCTGGTCAAATCCGGCACCGCGCAGGTGCTGACCAAGGGCACCTCGACGCTGGCTCTGTCCGGTGCGGGCGAGGGCGTCGATCTCGGCATTTCGTTCGGCAAGTTCACGATCACGCGCACGAAGTGACCCACGCAGCGAGTCGTCCCCGCGAAGGCGGGGATCCAGTGACTTGGCCGATACAAATTTCCTTCGCCATGCCGCCGCGCTATTCTGGCCGGCATGGCGAGGATACTCACGATCGAAGACGACGCACTGACCGCGCGCGAGATCGCCGCCGAGCTTGCCGCCAACGGCAACGAGGTCGAGACCGTCGGCAACGGGCGTGAAGGCCTGGAGCGCGCGCTGACCGGCGCCTACGACGCGATCACGCTCGACCGCATGCTGCCCGAGGTCGACGGGCTCGCCCTCGTCACCGAACTGCGCCGCGCCGGCATCGACACGCCGGTGCTGATGATCAGCGCGCTGTCCGACGTCGACGCACGCGTGCGCGGCCTGCGCGCGGGCGGCGACGACTACCTGACCAAACCGTTCGCGCCCGACGAAATGGCCGCGCGCGTCGAGGTGCTGCTGCGCCGGCGCCGCGCGGCCGCGCCGGGAACGCATCTCGTCGTCGCCGATCTCGACCTCGACCTGATGGCGCGCACCGCCACGCGTCACGGCGCGACGCTCGAACTCTTGCCGATCGAGTTCCGCCTGCTCGAATTCCTCATGCGCAACTCCGGGCAAGTCCTTACCCGCTCGATGATCTTCGAAAGCGTGTGGGGCTACAGCTTCGATCCCGGTACCAACGTGATCGACGTGCACATCGCGCGCCTGCGCCGCAAGGTCGATCCCGACGGCCTGCCGCCGCTGATCCACACCCTGCGCGGCCGCGGTTATCGCATCGGCGGCGCGGACTGAGGGCGCGCGCATGACCCGGCTCGACACCCCGCCGGTTGCCCAGCTAGGCGAACGCTGGCGTTCGAGCACGGCGCACCTGGTGCTCATATACGGTGGCTTCTTCCTCGCCTGGACCGTGCTGCTGGTCGCGTTGATCAACTGGCAGACCTACCGCTATCTCGAGCACGTCGTCGACGAAATCCTCGAGCAGCGCATCGCCTATCTCGGCACGCTCGATCGCGCCAGATTGCCCGGCGCGCTGGCGATGACCGCGGCGATCGACCTGCGCGGCGTGATGAGCTTCGGCCTGTTCGACGCCGACGGCCGCTACGTCGCCGGCAACATCGACAAGCCGCCCACGCTGCTGCCCGAGGACGGCGCCGTGCACCCGCTGCCCGACGGCATCGTGCGCGTCGACGGCGAGCACACTGGGCCGAGCCGCGGCGTCGCGATGCGCGCGGCCGATGGCTCGCGCGTCGTGCTCGCGCGCACCACCGACGTCATCGACCGCGTCGGTATCATCATCCGCAACGGCTTCGTCTGGGCATTGTCGCTCACGCTGATCCCGGGCCTGCTCGGCGGCTTCCTGCTCGCGCGCGGCTCGCTCAAGCGCGTGCGCCGCATCGAGACCGCGGTCGCACCGATCATGCGCGGCGATCTTGGCGCGCGCCTGCCGTTGTCCGAACGGCGCGACGAAGTCGACATGCTCGCGAACATCGTCAACCGCATGCTCGACCGTCTCGAAACCCTGCTCGGCGAGGTCAAGGGCGTGTCCGACTGCATCGCCCACGACCTGCGCACGCCGCTGACGCGCCTGCGCGCGCAACTCTACCGCCTGCAGCGCGAAACGCCGGCCGACGACGCACGCTCCGCGACGATGGAACGCTGCATCGCCGACACCGACAATCTGCTCGACCGCTTCCGCGCGCTGCTGCGCATCTCCGAACTCGAAGACCTGCATCGCCGGGCCGGCTTCGGCGACGTCGACCTGCGCGAGAAACTGCAACGCGTGCACGAACTGTTCTCTCCGCTCGCCGAGGACAAGCAGATCGCCTTCGCGCTGGAGCTTCCGCCCGTGCTCGCGCGCGTGCGCGGCGACGGCGGCCTGCTGTTCGAGGCCATCTCCAACCTGGTCGACAATGCGATCAAGTTCACGCCGGTCGGCGGCCGCGTCGCGCTGCGCGCGGTCGACGAAAAAGACGGACCGCGCATCGACGTCGTCGACAGCGGTCCCGGCATTCCCGCGGCGGAACGCGACGCGGTGCTGCACCGTTTCTATCGCACCAAGGTCTGCCGCAACGAACACGAATGCGAAGCGCCCGGCTACGGCCTCGGCCTGTCCATCGTCAGCGCCATCGTCAAGCTGCACGACTACCGTTTCGAGATCGCCGACGCCTACGGCGGCACCGGCACGCGCATGAGCCTGTATTGCCAGGCTGCGGCCTGACGGCGGACGACCGCAGCCCGATCGGCTGCGCCTACGCGAGTTTCAGCGGCAGCTTGCGCAAACGTTGTCCCGTAGCGGCGAATACCGCGTTGGCCACGGCCGGCGCGATCGGCGGCGTGCCGGGTTCGCCGACGCCGCCCATATTGTCGGTGCTCGGCACGATGTGCACCTCGACCTTCGGCATCTCGTTCGAGCGCAGCACGACGTAGTCGTGGAAGTTCGATTGCTCCACCTTGCCGTCCTTGAAGGTCAGCTCGCTGTGCAGCGCGGCACCGAGGCCGAAGGCGATGCCCGACTGCATCTGCGCCTCGACCGTGAGCGGATTGACCACCGGCCCGCAATCGATCGCGCAGACGACGCGATGCACCTTGATTTTCTTGTCTTCGACCGAGACCTCGGCGATCTGCGCGACGTAGCTGCCGAACGAGGCATGCACGGCGATGCCGGCCGCGTGGCCTTTCGGCAGCGGCTTGCCCCAGCCGAACTTCTCGGTGACCAGATCGAGCGCGAGGCGTTCGCGTGATTTTTCCGGCAGCAACGCGCGGCGATATTCGAGCGGATCCTGCTTCGCCGCTACGCTGAGCTCGTCGACGAAACTCTCGACGACGAAGCCCGTGTTCGAATGCCCGACCGAACGCCACCACAGCACCGTGATGGGACTCGTCGGCGAATGCAGGTCGATGCGGTGCGCGGGAATGTTTTCGAGATACGGCGCATCTTCCGCGCCCTCGACCGACGTCGCATCGATGCCGTCCTTGATCATCGCCGCCGCGAACGGCGTGCCGGCGATGATCGACTGGCCGACGATCGTGTGCGCCCACGCCGCGGGCCTGCCGTCCTTGCCGAGCGTCGCGCGCAGGCGCGACAGCCACATCGGCCGGTAGTAGCCGCCGTGGATGTCGTCCTCGCGCGTCCATACGACCTTGACCGTCTTGCCGGACGCCTTCGCCACCTGCACCGCTTCGGTGACGAAATCGCAGGTCGCATTCGCGCGCCGGCCGAAGCCGCCGCCGAGAAACATCGTATGTACGCGCACCTGCTCGGGTTTCAGCCCGAGGATTTGCGCGGACAGGCCCTGGTCCATCGTCTGGAACTGCGTGCCGGTCCAGATGTCCACGCCGTCCTTGCCCGCTTTTGTCGGATCGTATTCGACCGTGCAGTTCTCCGGCTCCATCGGCGCGTGCGCGAGGAATGGCACTTCGTACTCCGCCTCGATGACCTTGCCGGCTTTCAGCGCGGCGTCGACATCGCCGGCCTTTTTCGCCACGGCGCCCGTCGTCTGCGCGAGCTTGCGATAGTCGGCGCGCAGGCCCTCGGTCGAAATCTTCGCGCCGTCGCCGAGATCCCAGTCGACGACCAGCGCATCGCGACCTTGCTTGGCCGCCCAGAAATGCTTGCCGAGCACGGCCACGCCGCTCGGCACCTGGACCACGTCGACGACGCCGGCCACGGCCTTCGCCTTGGTCGCGTCGAACGACTTCACCTTGGCGCCGAACACCGGCGCGCGCGCGACCGTGGCGATCAGCATGTTCGGCCGCTTCACGTCGATGCCGAATTCGGCCGTGCCGGTGACCTTGGCCTTGCTGTCGAGGCGCTTCGTCGGCTTGCCGATCAGGCGGAATTCCTCGGGCTTCTTCAGCGCGACATCGGCCGGCACCGGCAGCCTGGCCGCGGCGTCGGCAAGTTCGCCGTAGCTGGCCTTCTTGTCGCCGCAGAACACGTAACCATTTTCGGTGCGGCAATCCGATGTGCCGCCGAGATGCCATTTCTTCGCCGCCGCCGCGATCAGCAGCGCGCGCGCGGTCGCGCCGGCCTGGCGCAATTGCGCGAACGATTCCCACGTGCTCGTCGAGCCGCCGGTCATCTGCATGCCGAACACCGTGTGCTTGTACTCGGGCGCGGCCGGCGCGTGCTCGACCTTGACCTTCGACCAGTCGCAATCGAGTTCGTCGGCGACGACCATCGGGATCGAGGTCCATACGCCCTGACCCATCTCGGAGTGCTTGAGCAGCACGGTCACGCTGTTGTCGGGTGCGATATGCACGAAGGCGTTCGGCGAAATCTGCGCCGGCTGCTTCGCCACGTCCTGCGCGAATGCCTTGCGCATGCCGAGCGGCATGAAGAAGCCCACGACTAGCCCCGCCGACGCGCCGGCGCCGGTCTTGAGGAAAGCGCGCCGGTTCATGCCGCCGGCTCCGCGTTCGGGAAGCGCCGCATTGGTCGCGGCTTCGACGACACCGGAAAAATCGTCGTCACGCCACATGAGAATTCTCCCGCGTCAGTTCCGCGGCGCGATGCACGGCCGCGCGGATGCGCTGGTACGTGCCGCAGCGACAGATGTTTCCGCTCAACGCCGCATCGATGTCGGCATCGGTCGGCTGCGGTTTCTGCTTGAGCAGCGCGACCGCCGTCATGATCTGACCGCACTGGCAGTAGCCGCATTGCACGACGTCCTGCTCGATCCAGGCACGCTGCACCGGATGGTCGCCGTCATGGCCGATGCCTTCGATCGTGGTGATCTTCTTGCCGACGAGCGCGACGGCCGGCGTGATGCAGGAACGCATCGCCACGCCGTCCACGTGCACCGTGCACGCGCCGCATTGCGCCATGCCGCAGCCGAATTTCGTGCCGGTCAGCCCGATCACGTCGCGCAACACCCAGAGCAGAGGCATGTCGGCAGGGGCGTCGACTTCGTGCTCCTGCCCGTTGACATCGAGTTTCATCGGACACCTCGTGGCGTTGGCTGCGATCCGGTCAAGCTACTACTCGACAGTGTGGAAATCCAGCCGGCGATCATGAATAATTTGACCCATCCGACCGGCAAACACCGCCGCGCGCCGAAGGTCAGGACAAGCGCCGCAAATCGTCGGGACGATCGACGTCGAGAGCCAGCGCCTCGTTGGCGATCGCGTCGATTCGGCCGGCACGTTGGGCCAGCAGATCGCGCATGCCGCGATCGGATCCCGCATCGAGCGCGTCGAACCAGGTGCGCGGCAGCAACGCCGGCGCACCGAGCCGATTCGCGTAGAACGACGCGGCACCGCGATCCGCTGCGCTGCCCCAGGCGCGGCACAGCGACGCGAGATGTTGCGCATCGAGTTCGGGCTGGTCGCAGAGCAGCACGAGCACGCCGGCGCACTCCGGCAGCAACGCATCCACGCCGGCACGCAACGACGTGCCGAGCCCGAGCCGCCAATCGGTACAGTCGACGCGGCGTATCGGCAGGTTTTCCATCTGCCGGGAAATGGAGTCGGCGTCGAAGCCGAGAACGACCACCGCGTCGCGCGGCCGCGTTTCGACGGCGAGCCGCGCGGCGCGGCGCACCAGCGTCTCGCCGTGATGAAGCAGGAGCTGCTTGGGTTGCCCCAATCGCTGCGAAGCGCCGGCCGCGAGGACGACGACGCCGTGAGCGGAAGCCTGTCCAGGCATCGTTCCGCGCCGCGGATTGCCCACGCCTTCTGTGGCGAGTATTTCCAATCGCGCTCGTCCGCTTGTTTGCCCAATGGGGTCGGATTGAACCACGAACGCGCCGCGGCCGACAGGCGAGTCAACGCCGCCATGGTGAATTCAGGCCGGTGCCGGGACGTATCGGGTAAGATCGAGGCCATGAATCGCCCGGACCCCGCACGCACGGACGTGCCCACCACCCACTTCGGCTATCGCGACGTGCCAGTCGCGGAGAAGGAAAAACTCGTCGGCCGCGTGTTCACCAGCGTCGCGTCGAAATACGACGTGATGAACGATGCGATGTCGTTCGGCATCCACCGGCTGTGGAAGCGCTGGTTCGCGGCGACCTCGGGCGTGCGCGCGGGCGACCACGTGCTCGACCTCGCCGGCGGCACGGGCGACATCGCCGCGCTGCTGCTGCCGCGCGTCGGCGAGGCCGGCAGCGTCGTGCTCGGCGACATCAACGCGGCGATGCTGCGCGAGGGCCGCGATCGGTTGTTGAACGAAGGGCGCGTGCGCGGCCTGTCGTATGCGCAGGTCAACGCGCAGGCGCTGCCGTTTCCCGACGCGAGTTTCGACGCGGTGACGATCGCGTTCGGCCTGCGCAACGTCACCGACAAGGACGCGGCGCTGCGCGAAATGCACCGCGTGCTGCGCGTCGGCGGGCGCGCACTGATCCTCGAGTTCTCGGCGGTGCGCGATCCGCTGCTGAAAAAACTCTACGATTTCCACTCGTTCCAGGTGCTGCCGCGCCTGGGCTCGTTGATCGCCGGCGACGCGGATAGCTACCAGTACCTCGCCGAGTCGATCCGCAAGCATCCCGACCAGGCCACGCTCAGGGCGATGATGGAAGCGGCCGGCTTCGCCCGAGTCGACGTGCGCAATCTCACCGGCGGCATCGTTGCGATCCATCGCGGTTACCGGATTTGAGATTACGGAGCGACGCCGATCAGAACGAGTGGGACGGCTGGCACGCCTCGCCCTTCGCGAATCAGATTGTACAACTCGCCTTCGTAGTAACCCGGACCGGAACTCATTTCGGCCTGCAATTCTTTCATCGGCAGGATTTCCACGCCGACGTCGATGACGTCGCGCACGTAGAACGCCAAGTGCTTGACGAACAGATCGAAGGCGACGAAAGCGTATTTGCCGAACTGCACTTCGACCGCGACGCGGTTCTTCACGAAGTCGGTCTGGTTGTACGAGAAGATCGGCTTGAATCCCGCCGCCTCGATCTCCTTCTTTTGCTCATCGGCATTCATCTGCATCGTGCGCCGGATCAGCCTCGCATCTTGGGTCACCCAATACGATACGCGCGATTCCTGCCATTTGTGCTTGTCGAAGCCCTCGCGCATGGCCTGGTTCATGTCCTTGGGCGAGTAAAGCACGTTGCCCACCATGCCCCGCTCCTTGGACACTTTCGTTTTGCAGCGTGCCGCATCCACCGAAGCAACGATGGCCTGGATTTCCTTCCAGATTCCCGGCTGATGGACCAGCAGATACTCCAGGCCATTGAGGTGCGAATAGTGCGCGGCGATGCGCATCAGTGCCCTCCGCCAGGTTTCGTCGGATCGTAGACCGGCTTGCCCATCTCGCGCGTGCGCAGGGTTCCGGCCAGCAGGTCATCTATGCGTTGCCGGGCGACGTCGACATATTTCTGTACCGTGTCGCAGCCGTAGCCGACGCGATCGTGCATGAGAGCGGCGACGATCGTCGAACCCACGCCCATGTAGGGATCGAAAACGGCGTCCCCCGGATGGGTCATCGCGAGCACGAGGCGTTCGACCAATTCGACCGGGAACTGACAGGGATGGATGGTCTTTTCGACGTGGTTGGACTTGACGTTGGGAATGTCCCATACATCGGAAGGATTCTTGCCTAGAGGATTGCCGGAAAGCTCGCCGCGGCGAGGTCCCTTGAAATGCTTTTTCCCGGGATACTTGGAAGGAACGCGAACCGGATCCAGGTTGAAGACGTAATCGTCGGTCTTGGAAAACCAGAGAATCGTTTCGTGCCGGCCACTGAAGCGTTTGGAACAATGCAACCCGTGGCCGAAGTGCCACACGATGCGATTGCGCAGCTTCAAACCGTGATTCTTGAACAGCGGATACAGAATCAGATCCAGCGGGAACACTTCGCCATCGTCGACATGGTTTCCCACTTGCCAGCACAATGAGCCGGTGGGACTCAACAGTCGAACGCACTCCGAAATGACCTGACTCTGCTGACTGACGTACTCTTCCAACTCGCGCCTGCTTTCATACGACTTGCCGATGTTGTAGGGCGGCGAGGTAACGATGAGCTGCATGCTTTCGTTTTTCAGCGGACGCATGTAGCCGAGATTGTCGGCGCAGGCGATGTCCGCTCGGGGCTGATCGAAAAGCGGAAAAAGAGGTATGACTTGGGCACTTGCGGTCATCGGTCGCCCCGGGCGGTAGTAACGAGGGCATTGTCCGCGCTGTGCTTTGGAAAGTCATCACCGGCGGCATCGTCGCGATCCATCGTGGTTACAAAATTTGACGCCGTCCCGGTTCCGAACAGGGCTTTTGGCATAGGTGCCTTCGTCCGTACGTGGGCATAATCGTCGAATTTCACGCCGGGAGACATCCATTATGCGCAAATACGTTCTGTATTCCCTGCTCGCTCTCGTCGTCGCGGGCGGTGCCGCCTTGGCGGCCGAGCACGACGAGTCGGGCAAACCGGAAGACAAGGCCGCGACGGCGGTCAAGGAAAAGGCGGATCCGGCCGCGGAAAAATCCGTGGTGACGAACCACAGCGTCTCGATCGGCGGCCGCAGTTACGCCTACAAGGCGACGGCGGGCACGCTGACGATCCGCGACGACAAGGGCCGGCCCGATGCGAGCGTGTTCTACGTGGCCTACACCGTCGGCGACGGCAAAGGGGAAAGCAAACGCCCGGTGACGTTTCTCTACAACGGCGGTCCGGGATCGGCGAGCCTATGGCTGCACATGGGATCGTTCGGCCCCGTGCGCGTGGTGACGAACGGCCCCGAGGCGATCCCGCCGGCGCCGTTCCGCGTCGTGGAGAACGGGGAAAGCCTGCTCGACAAGAGCGATCTCGTCTTCGTCGACGCGATCGGCACGGGCTACTCCAAGGGCCTGCCGAAGGAGAAGGACGACAAGGGCGAGAAGGGAGACGCCGGAAAGGACGGCGGGAAGGACGACGCCAATCCCGACAAGCGTTTCTGGGGTACCGATCAGGACATCGATGCGTTCGGCCGCTTCATCATCCGCTACGTCACGGTCAACCAGCGCTGGAATTCGCCGAAGTTACTGTTCGGCGAATCCTACGGCACGCCGCGCTCGGCGGGCCTGGCGCACTATCTGGAAGATCACGGCGTGGCGCTCAACGGCGTCGTGCTGCTGTCGTCGATCCTCAACTACGGTTCGCGCCTGCCCGGTCTCGACAACGACTACGTCAATCTGCTGCCGACGTTCGCGGCGATCGCGTGGTACCACGGCAAGATCCCGAACAAGCCCGCGACGCTGGAGCCGTTCCTCGACGAGGTGCGCGCATTCGCGCGCGGCGAATACTCGGTCGCGCTGGCGAAAGGCCAGGATCTCGGCCCCGCCGAGCGCGATGCGATCGCACAGAAGCTGAGCCGCTACATCGGCCTGTCGCCGGAATACCTCAAGGAAGCCAACCTGCGTGTCAGCCAGCCGCGCTTCCGCAAGGAGCTGCTGCGCGATCAGCGCCGCACGCTCGGGCGCTACGACGCGCGCTTCGAGGGCATCGACGCCGATGCCGCGGGCGAGGCGCCGGAGACCGATCCGTCGAGCACCGCGATCAGCGGCGCGTTCATCTCCGCGCTCAACGATTATCTGACGCGCGACTTGAAGTACGCGAGCGACGTGACTTACAAGGTGTCGGCCGGCTCGGCCATCGGCGACTGGGACTGGAAGCATGCGCTGCCGGGTTCGCGCTACAAGGCGCAACTGCCGGTGATGGTGCCGGACCTGTCGGCGGCGATGCGCACCAATCCGCACCTGAAGGTGTTGTCGGCGAACGGCTGGTTCGATCTCGCCACGCCGTTCTTCGCCACCGAGTACGATCTCGCGCACATGGACATCGACCCGAAGCTGCGCGGCAACCTGAGCTTCACCTACTATCCGTCGGGCCACATGGTGTATTTGAACGCCGATGCGCTCAAGCAGTTCAAGGCGGACCTGGCGAAGTTCTACGATGGGGCGGTGGCGCGCTGATTGCGTTGTGGCGACGCCGTTTTCCGTGATTCCCGCAAAAGCGGGAATCACGGACTCGAAACACTCCCGAGTCGAGTCTGCCGGAAATCATCATGAGCCTGTTTCCTCGCCTGTTCGCCGTCGCCATGTCCGTCTCCGCCCTCAGTCTCGCCCACGCCGAATCCGATCCGCATTCCTACGCGCAGCCCGACAAGGTACGCGTGACCGCGCTCGACCTCGATCTGTCCGTCTCGTTCGAAAAGCACGCGCTGTCCGGCAGCGCGACGCTGGATCTCGACTGGCTCGACAAGTCGGCGCACGAGCTCGTGCTCGATACGAACGGCCTGGATATCGACACGATCGAAGCCGAGGACAAGGCCGGCAAATGGAACGCGGCGAAGTTCGCGCTCGACAAGCCCGACCCGATGCTCGGCTCGGCGCTGCGCATCGCGCTGCCGGCGCAGAGCGGCAAGGTGCGCATCGCCTACTCGACGAGCCCCGACGCGGCCGGTCTGCAATGGCTCGATCCGGGCCAGACCGCGGGCAAGAAATATCCGTTCGTCTATTCGCAGTCCGAGTCGATCGCGGGACGCAGTTGGATTCCGCTGCAGGACACGCCGCAGGTACGCTTTTCCTATACGGCGCATGTCCGCACGCCGAAAGAACTGCGCGCGGTGATGAGCGCGAACAACGACGCGAAGCATCCGCTCGATGGCGACTTCCGCTTCGCGATGCCGCAGAAGATTCCGTCGTACCTGCTCGCGCTCGCGATCGGCGACATCGCGGTGAAGGAAATCGGGCCGCGCAGCGCCGTGTATGCGGAGCCGGAAACGGTCGACGCGGCGGCCAAGGAATTCGACGACATCGAGAAGATGACCGTCACGACCGAGAAGCTCTACGGCCCCTACCGCTGGGAACGCTACGACATCCTCGTGCTGCCTCCGTCGTTCCCGTTTGGCGGCATGGAGAACCCGCGTCTGACCTTCGCCACGCCGACGATCATCGTCGGCGACAAGTCGCTCGTCAGCGTGATCTCGCACGAGCTCGCGCACTCGTGGTCGGGCAATCTCGTCACCAACGCGGCGTGGAAGCACGTCTGGCTCAACGAGGGCTTCACGACCTACGTGCAAGGCCGCATCGTCGAAGCCGTCTACGGCAAGCAGCAGAAGGACGAGGAATTCCTCGTCGCCGCGAACGAGCTGCGCAAGGAATTCGAGACGGCAGCGCCAAGCGCGCAGCTGCTCGTGCCCGACCTGACCGGCAAGGACGCGGACGATTCGCTCACCGACGCGCCGTACACCAAGGGCTCGTGGTTTCTGCAATACCTCGAGGGCAAGTTCGGGCGCGACACGTTCGACGCGTTCCTGCGCGGCTACTTCGACCATTTCGCCTTCCAGAGCATCACGACCGACCAGTTCACCGACTACCTCAAGGCCAACTTGCTCGACAAAACTCCGGGCAAGGTGGGCATGGAGGAAGTCGACGAATGGCTGCACCGGCCCGGCATTCCGGCCGACGCGCCGCTGCCGGTGTCGAGTGCTTTCGCCGCTCAGGACAAACTGCGCGAGCAATTCGTCGTCGGCAGGATCGACGCGAAGGCCCTCGGCGCGAAGGGCTGGCGCACGCAGGAGTGGCAGTATTTCCTCGACCGGCTGCCGCCGAAGCTGAGCCTCGCGCAGATGAAGGCGCTCGACGACGCGTATCGTCTGACCGGCACGCACAACGCCGAGATCGCGTTCCGTTGGTATCGCCTCGCGATCGGCAGCGGCTATGAAGCCGCGTATCCGGCGATGCGCGAGCACATGCTGCGCATCGGCCGGCGCATCCTCGTCGTGCCGCTCTACGCGGAACTGGCGAAGACCGCGCAAGGCAAGACGCTGGCCGAGAAGATCTATGCCGAAGCCGGGCCCGGCTATCACCCGATGACGCGTGCGGCGGTGGAAAAGGCATTGGCGTCGAAAGGCGGCCGATGACCCGGAACCGGGCGCCATGACAATGCGTTGCGTGCGCGCCACTCGGCCTTGATCCGCCTGCGCGGGAAGAGTAGAACCTGCGCATGTCTTCGGCCCTTCGCTGCCGATCGAGAATCGCCGACATGAATACAAGCAGCGGATTTTCCGCCTCGCGCCGCAAGGCGTTGCGTTCGCTCGCTGCCGGCGTCATCGCCGGCGGCGGCCTGTCCGCCGGCTGCGCGCCGGCGGTGCACGGATCGCGAGCCGCGGACAAGCGGCGTCCGAACATCGTCTTCATCATGACCGACGATCACTCGCGCACGGCGATGAGCCTGTATGGCAACCGCATCCTGCAGACCCCCAATCTCGACCGCATCGCCCATGAAGGCCTGCGTTTCGACGAAGCCTTCGTCACCTGCTCGCTGTGCCTGCCCAGCCGCGCCAGCTACCTCACCAGCCAGTATCCGCACACGCACGGCCTGCGCACGAACGGCGAGGAGGCGGGCTTCACCGCCGAGCCGCGCTTGCGCAACGCGGCGACCTGGCCGAACCTGCTGCGCGCGCAGGGCTACCACACCGGCGTCGTCGGCAAGTGGCACATCAACACGCTGCCCGAGAACTACGACTACATCGCCGTGCTCAAGGGACAGAGCGTGTACTTCGATCCGCCGATGTACATCGACGGCGAATGGCACGACCAAAAAGGACACACGGACGACCTCATCGGCGACCACGCCCTGCGTTTCCTGAAAAATCGTCCGCGCGACAAGCCCTTCGCGCTGTGCTACCAGTTCAAGGCGCCGCATCGCGAGTGGCAGCCCGCGCCGCGCTTCGCACGGCGTTTCGACGACGTCGAAGTGCCGCTGCCGGTCAGTTTTTTCGAATCGCTGCAACATCGCTCGCACGCGGTGCAGCAGACGATGATGCGCATCCGCGAAATGCCCGATTTCCGCAAGCTGCAGCCGGGCGGCAAGCTCGACGAGGACACCGCGGCCCGTCTCAACTGGCAGAATTTCATCAAGAACTACTACCGCGTGCTGCTCGGCGTCGACGAGAACGTCGGCCGCGTACTCGATTGGCTCGACCGCGCGGGACTGGCCGAAAACACGCTGGTGGTCTACACGACCGACAACGGGTTCTTTCTCGGCGAACACGGCTTGTTCGACAAGCGCCTGATGTACGAACCCGCGATCCGCGTACCGCTGCTGGTCCGCTGGCCGCAGGGCATTCGGCCCGGCAGCGTCGACGGCACGCACATGACGCTCAACATCGATGTGGCGCCGACGATGCTCTCTCTGGCCGGCGTATCGGTGCCGGCGACGATGCAAGGTGCGAACTGGCTGCCCCTGTTTGCCGGCGACGTGCGAACATGGCGCACGGACTTCCTCTACGAGTACTACGAATTCCCCGGCGTACATTGCGTGCGCCCGCACCGCGGCGTCCGCGATGCGCGGTTCAAACTCATCGAGTTCTGGCGCGATCCGGCCGAATACGAACTGTACGACCTGAAAAACGATCCCGACGAAGAGCGCAACCTGGTCGACGACCCGGCCTTTGCCGCCGAGAAGGCGCGCCTGAAGACGCGCATGGCCGCATTGCGCGAGCAATACGCGGACCACGATCCGCCCGACTACTTGCCGCCGCAGCAGATCCCGCAGGCCTGTCACTACTGAAGACGCCGATCGACTCCGACCGCGCGCTGCGCAGCCGAGAAACGCCGGGAAAAGCGACGCCCGCTGCGCTCGTCAATCCAGTGCGTAACCGAACTGCTGCTTGAACTGGTCGGCGAATTCGGCGTAGGTGAAGCGCTGGTTCTGCGTGCCGGGATGCTCGATCTTGAGCGTGCCCATCAGGGACGCGATGCGGCCCGTGGTCGGCCAGTCCATCCCGCGCGTGAGGCCGAAGATCAGGCCGGCGCGGTAGGCATCTCCGCAGCCGGTCGGATCGACGATGCGGCGCTCGTGGCCCGGCGGGATCACGTGCTGCTTCTTGCCTTCGTGCACGATCGAACCCTTCGGGCCCTGGGTCACGATATAGGCCTTCACGCGCGCGGCGATGTCGTCGGCGCTCCAGCCGGTGCGCGTCTGCAGCAGCTGCGACTCGTAGTCGTTGACGATCGTGTAGTCGGCCTGCTCGATCATCGTGCGGAATTCCCCGCCGTTGAACAGCGGCATCGCCTGGCCCGGATCGAAGATGAAGGGCACGCCCTTCTCGGCGAATTCGCGCGCGTGCTGCAGCATGCCGTCGCGGCTGTCGGGCGCGACGATGCCGAAGCTCACGCCCTCGACGTCCTTCACGTGATGCTCGTGCGAGTTGAGCATCGCGCCCGGATGGAAGGCGGTGATCTGGTTGTTGTCCATGTCCGTGGTGATGAAGCACTGCGGCGTGAACAGCTCGTCGTAGACGAGCACGTGGTCGAGGCGGATGCCGCAGCGCTGCAGGTGCTCGCGGTACGGACCGAAGTCCTGGCCGACCGCGCCGAACGGGATCGGATCGTCGCCGAGCAGCTTGAGGTTGTAGGCGATGTTGCCCGCACAGCCGCCGAACTCGCGGCGCATGCGCGGCACGAGGAACGACACGTTGAGGATATGCACTTTGTCCGGAAGGATGTGATTCCGAAACTGGTCCTGGAACACCATGATGGTGTCGTAGGCGAGCGAGCCGCAGATCAGTGCTGACATGGGAATAGGGCGGGGGCTGGAAAAGCGGTGGCGGGAATTCGAGTTTCGCATTGTCGCAGATTTGCGCGCGCGCTATCCGCCCTTGACGAAGCGACGCACCGCCGGCAGGTTGCGCCGGCTCACCTCGAAGCGTTCCTCGCTGTCGACGAGGCGCACGAAGAGGCGCTCGTCGCCCGTGCGTTCGAGGCCGGCAAGCCGGTTCTTGGCGACGAGGCAATTGCGATGGACGCGCACGAAGCGGTCGTCGAATTCGGCTTCGAGCGTCTTCAGCGACTCCTCGATCAGCACGTCGCCGCGGCCGTGGTGCACGCGCACGTACTTGTCGTCCGCAAGCAGGTAGACGACGTCGGCGACCGGCACCATGACGAGGTTGCCGCGCACGCGCGCGCACAAGTGCGTGCGCGGCACCGGTTCGGCGCCGATCGATTGCGCCCTGGCCACGTCCGCGCCGCCGTAGCGCCGCGCGCGCGCAAGCGCGGCATCGAGGCGCTCGCGGCGGATCGGCTTGACCAGGTAGTCGATCGCATTCGCTTCGAACGCGGCGAGCGCGTGTTCGTCGTAGGCGGTGCAGAAGATCACCGCCGGTGCGGGATCGAATGCGGCAAGGTGGCGCGCGGCCTCGAGGCCGCCCATCAGCGGCATGCTGATGTCGAGCAGGACGAGGTCGGGCGCGAGCCGCGCCGCCATCTCGACCGCCGTGCGGCCATCGCCGGCCTCGCCGACGATCTCGACGCCGCCGAGCTCGGCGAGCAGGCTCGCCATGCGCGCGCGGGCGGGCGGTTCGTCGTCGACGATCAGAGCTTTCATCGCTGCGCAGTCGTATTGGGCAGGTGCAACACCACTTCGAAATCTTCCGCGCCTTCGCGCACATCGAGCGCGCCGCGCCGGCCGAAATGGTATTCGATCCGGCTGCGCGTGTTGGCGAGCGCCACGCCATTGCGCGACGGCGCGCGCGCGCCGTCGGCCGGGCGCGGATTGGCGATGGTGACGACGGCGCCTTCGTGCGTGCGCCGCGCGCGCAAGGCCATCCTGCCGCCTTGCGCCAGCGGCTGGATGCCGTGGTGGATCGCGTTTTCGACCAACGGTTGCAGCAGCAGCGCCGGCACGGGCAAGTCGTTCGGCAGGTCGGCGGCGAGATCGATGTCCACATGCAGCCGCTCGCCGAGGCGCAGTCGCTCGATGGCGAGGTAGCGCTGCGCGAGTTCGAGTTCGGCGCCGAGCGTGGACGGCTTGCCGTCGGCGCCGAGCGCGGCGCGAAACAGGTCGGAGAGATCCTCGACCGCATGCTCGGCCGCGGCCGGTTCGGTGCGGATCAGGCTCGCGATCGTGTTCATGCTGTTGAACAGGAAATGCGGGCGAATGCGCGCCTGCAGCGCGTCGAGCCGCGCGCGCGCTTCGGCCCGCACCCGCCCGCGCCATTGCTCGATCACGTAGAAATAGCGCAGCAGCGCCGCGCCGACGAGCGCGGCGAGCGCGGTGTTGCGCAACACGAAGCGCGCGCCGAACGGCGGCGCAAGGGTGAGCCCGGCGCCGAGTTGCCGGTCGAGCGTGAACACGACGGCGCTGCCGACCGCGACGATGGCGAGAATGAGCGCGTAGGCGGCGAGCACGCCGGGCAGCGACGGCAGTCTCGACAGCGCCGCGCGCGACAGGCACAGGCAGACGATGCAGATCAGGGCCAGCCATTGCGCGAACACGGTCGCCGTACCGAGGCGCGGCAGCAGCGGCAGGCTCTCGTCGCTCGGTGCGAGCAGGACGGTGACGACGAGCAGTTCGACCACGAGCATCGTCGCGAGCAGCACGGGCAGCGAGCAGAAATCCGGCAGCCACGGTGCGACGGCAGGCGCAGGCAACGGTATCGGTGCGAATGGCGGAGGCGTGTCGCTCATCGCGCGGCGCAGGCATCAGCCCAGGCGGGTGCCGAGCCAGCGACGCAAGTCGGCGATTTCCTTGGCGCAGACCTGGTGCGCCATCGGATAGCCGTGCCATTCGACCGCGTAGCCGAGGCGTTGCAGCCAGTCGCGACTCATCTCGCCGAGGCGCAGCGGCACGATCGGATCGACCGTGCCGTGGCCCATGAAGATAGGGATCGCGCGGTTGGCCGGCGCGGTTTCCGCATCGGTTTTCTCGGCCATCGGCAGATAGGTCGATAGCGCGACGATGCCGCCGAGTTTCGCGGCGTGGCGCACGCCGCCGGCGAGCACGATCGCGCCGCCCTGCGAGAAGCCGGCGAGGACGATGTTTTCGCTGGCGACGCCGCGCGCGCGTTCCCGTTCGATCAATTCTTCGAGTTGGACAATGGACGCGCGCATGCCGGCCTCGTCCTGCTTCTGCGCGATCTCCATGCCGGCGATGTCGTACCACGCGCGCATCGGCATGCCGCCATTGACCGTGACCGGCCGCACCGGCGCGTGCGGAAACACGAAGCGCAGCGCCGGCCAGCCGCGGTCGACGAGTTCGGGCACGATCGGTTCGAAATCGTGCCCGTCGGCACCGAGGCCGTGCAGCCAGATGACGGCGTGTTTGGGGTTCGGGGCGGTTTCGATTTCGACGGTAGGGAGAGGCATGGGCACGGATATCAAGGATGGTGGATCGGGAAAAGCATAGGGGCTTCGTCATTCCAGCGAAAGCTGGAATGACAAGCAAAAAAGCTTACAGCCGTGACTTCCGGCTGCTTGCAGGCCCAGCAACCTCCGTTATGCTGCGCGCTTTGCGCGCAACGGGATTTAAGCACATGATTTGCCGTCCGCTCACCGTTTTCATTGCCTCGCTCGTCTTCGCGTCCGCCCTGGCGCGGGCCGATACCGCGCCGGTCGTCTCGCCGCCACTGACGTTGGAAACGATCATGGCCGACCCGGGCTGGATCGGCGCCGTGCCGCAACAGCCGTACTGGTCGGCCGACGGCAAGGCGGTCTACTACTCGGCGAAGCGCCGCGATTCGGCCGTCGTCGACCTGCACCGCATCGATCTCGCGAGTGGCAAGGACGGCGTGACCGACGGCGCCGCGATGGCGGCGAGCGACGGCGCCGAGACGGTCTACGATCGCGCCGGCACGCGCGCGGCGTTCTCGCGCAACGGCGACATCTTCGTGCGCGACCTGCGCAACGGCGCGCTGACCCAGGTCACGCGCACGCCGGAGCAGGAATCGGCGCCGCAGTTCTCGGCCGACGGGCGTTCGTTGAGCTTCCGCGCGGGCAACGTGTGGTTCGTGCACGATCTCGCCAGCCGCGTGACCGCATCGGTGGCCGAGATCAAGACCGAGAAGGATCCCGACGCCAAGCCGGCCGACGACGACCTGCGCGATTTCCAGTTGCGCACGTTCTCGACGCTGAAGAAATTGAAGGACGACAAGGACGCGCGCCGCGAGCACGCAGAGGAATTGCGCAGCCAGGATCCGACGCGCGCCGCCGCGCCGTTCTGGCTCGGCGACGAAGTGAAGGTGCTCGACACCGAACTGTCGCCCGATGCGCGCTGGATGCTCGTCGTCACCGCGGCGAAGCAGCACGACGAGGGCAAACGTGGCGAGCTGACGCGCTATGTCACCGAGTCGGGCTACGAGGAATTCGAGAAGGAGCGCGTGCGCGTCGGCCGCAACGCGCCCGTGCCGCAGTCGCTGCAATTGCTCGACCTCGCGGCGCACAAGGCGTATCCGCTGCTGATCGACGGCCTGCCCGGCATCTTCGACGATCCGCTCAAGAGCGTGCGCGAGGAAAACGCCAAGGCGCATGCCGGCGGAAAAGCCGAGGCGGGGAAGGCCGGGGCGAAGAAGGACGACAAGGCGGACAAACCCAAGACGCGCGCCGTGCGCATCGTCTCGAATGCCGAGGACGGCGGTGGCGGCGGCATCGTCTGGAGCCGCGACGGCCAGGCGCTCGCGATCCAGCTGCGCGCGATCGACAACAAGGATCGCTGGATCGCCACGGTCGATTTCGGCGCGCACAAGCTCGTGCCGCAGCATCGCCTGACCGATCCGGCCTGGATCAACTGGAACTTCAACGATTTCGGCTTCCTCGACGACGAGCGCACGCTCTGGTTCGAGTCCGAGGAAACCGGTTATGCGCATTTGTATACGAAATCCGCCGGCGGCAAGGCGGTCGCGCTGACCGCCGGCAAGTTCGAGGTCTCGCATCCGCAGCAGTCGACGGACGGGCGCTGGTTCTACGTGCGCGCCAATGCCGAGGCGCCGTATGCCTACGACGTCTACCGCGTGCCGAGCGGCGGCGGCAAGCTCGAGCGCATCACGCAGTACAAGGGCATGGAAGGCTTTGCGCTGAATCACGACGGCAGGCAGTTGCTGGTCACGCATTCGGCCAGCTACGTGCCGGCGCAGCTCGCGATCGTCAACGCCGACGGCTCGGGAACGCCGCATGAACTGGGCGATGCGCGCAGCGCCGCCTATGCGGCGATGAGCTGGATCGCGCCGGAGATCGTCGAAGTGCCGTCGACGCATTTCAAGGGATCGATCTTCGCCAAGCTGTACAAACCGGCCGACACGGGTACGTCGAAGCATCCCGCGGTGGTTTTCGTCCACGGCGCGGGTTACCTGCAGAACGTGCATCTGCAATATCCGGCCTATTTCCGCGAGCAGATGTTCCACAACCTGCTCGTGCAGAAGGGCTACGTCGTCATCGACATGGACTATCGCGGTTCGGAAGGCTACGGCCGCGACTGGCGCACGGCGATCTACCGGCAGATGGGCCATCCCGAGCTGGAAGACCTGCTCGACGGCAAGAAATACTTGGTCGATCACGCCAACGTCGATCCGAAGCGCGTCGGCATCTACGGCGGTTCGTACGGCGGTTTCATGACCTTGATGGCGCTGTTCCGCGCGCCGGGCGAGTTCGCCGCGGGCGCGGCGCTGCGTCCGGTCACCGACTGGATGCAGTACAACCACGAGTACACCGCAAACATCCTCAACACGCCGCAGGACGATCCGATCGCGTACCGGCGCTCTTCGCCGATCGAGTTTGCCGAGAACCTGCGCGATCCGCTGCTGATCTGCCACGGTGTGATCGACGACAACGTGCTGTTCGAGGATTCGATGCGTCTGTACGAGCGCCTGATCGAGCTGCACAAGGACAATTTCACGATCTCGCCCTACGCGCTCGACCGTCACGGCTTCACCAATGCCGATTCGTGGCTGGACGAGTACAAGCGCATCTACAAATTGTTCGAGACGAATTTGAAACAATGAGCCATCTGCCCGCCTGTCCGAAATGCAATTCCGAATACACCTATGCCGACGGGCACCTTTACGTCTGTCCCGAATGCGCGCACGAGTGGACGCAGGACGCGGCGCTCGAGGCGGCCGAGGAGGCGAAGGTCGTGCGCGACGCGGTCGGCAACGTGCTTGCCGACGGCGACACGGTGACCGTGATCAAGGATCTCAAGGTCAAGGGTTCTTCGTCCGTGGTCAAGGTCGGCACCAAGGTGAAGAACATCCGGCTCGTCGATGGCGATCATGACATCGATTGCAGGATCGAAGGCATCGGCCAGATGGGGTTGAAGTCGGAGTTCGTAAAGAAAGCCTAGCCGTTGCCTGGACGGCATCGCCGTCCCGATTGCGATGGAACGGCCGTAGTCCCACAATCGCCGCATGACGACGGGGCGGCGTGCATTGGGGCTTTGGTCGGCGACTGCGCTGGTCGTCGGCAACATGATCGGCTCGGGCGTGTTCCTGCTGCCGGCGTCGCTGGCGCCATACGGGCAGGCCAGCTTGTACGGCTGGATACTTTCGGCGACGGGCGCGCTGCTGCTGGCCGGTGTGTTCGCCAGCCTGGCGCGGCGCCACCCGGTTGCCGGCGGTCCGTATGCTTATGCGCGCATCGCGTTCGGCGATTTCACGGGCTTCGTCATGGCGTGGAGCTACTGGATCTCGGTCTGGTGCGCAGTCGCCGCGATCGCCGTCGCGTTTGCCGGCAGCATGGCGGCGATCTTTCCCGCGCTCGCGGCGCCGGTGCGCGAAGCGGCCTGCGCACTGATCGTGCTATGGCTCGGCACGGCGTTCAACCTCGCCGGCGTGCGCACGGCGGGCATCGCCCAGCTCGCGGTCACGATCCTGAAATTTCTGCCGCTGTTCGTCGTGATCGCGGTCGGCGCGAGCCGGCTCGACGCGCAATCGTTCACCCCGTTCAATCCGAGCGGGCAGGGCTGGCTGCCGGTGACGACGGCGACCGCCGCGCTCGCGCTGTGGGCGCTGCAGGGCATGGAGTGCGCGACGATCCCGGCCGAGCACGTCGCCGACGCGAAGCGTACGATCCCGCGCGCAACCCTGCTCGGCGTCGCGCTCGCCGCGGTCGTGACGATCGCGGCCTGCACCGTCGCGCTCGGTCTCGTGCCGCTGGATCGGTTGAAGGATTCGACCGCGCCGTTCGCCGACGTGGCGACGAAGCTCTGGGGCGAGGGGGCCGGCGTCGCGATGGCAGCGGCGATGGCCGTTTCCTGCGTGGGTGCGCTCAACGGCTGGATTCTCGTGCAGGGTCAGATACCGTATGCCGCGGCGTGCGACGGTCTGTTCCCGGCCTGTTTCGCGAAGACCGATGCCAACGGCACACCGCGCATCGGTCTCGTCATCGGCAGTGCGCTCGCGACTTTGCTCGTCGTCGCCAACTTCACGGGCTCGTTGGTTGCGGTGTTCACCGCATCGATCCTGCTCGCGACCGCGGCGGCGCTGTTGCCTTACGCGTTCAGCGCGGCCGCGATGCTGCGGCTGGAATCGCGTGCGCCACGGCCATCCGCATGGCGTTTGCTCGTCGCGGCGCTGGCCCTCGTCTACGGCCTGTGGGCGCTCGTCGGTACCGGCGCCGAGGCCCTGCTCTGGGGCGCGGGACTGCTGCTCGCGGGCGTGCCGTTCCATTTCATGCAGCGCCGGGCAAACCGCCCCGCGCGCACGGCCGCCTGACCCTCCCTCGCGCAATTCCGAAGCCGCCGCTGCGGCGATCGGCGGGATACCGCCCAGAACACGATCGGAAAGCCCGGCGTCAAGGGATGGCCCGCGCTGCGGTACAACCCACGCACCACGACGACACATCCGGCGCCTGCTGTTTTTTTGGCGTACAGCCACATCAGCGCGGGCCGAACGGCACGACGGCTCGCGGCCAAGATACCGGGCGGGGCCGTGCGCGGTCGTGGTGTAGAATCCGCCCTGTCCTTCAAGCCCGCGCGACCACGCGATCCGCATGTCCTCGATGCAACGCCCCAACCACGCCCTGACCGAGGGCGCGATCGGCAAGACGCTGTTCCTGTTTTCGCTGCCGATACTCGCCGGCAACGTCATGCAGTCGCTCAACGGCTCGGTCAATGCGATTCTGGGTCGGCCGCGGCCTCGGCGAGGCCGCGCTCGCGGCCACCTCGAACGCGAACATGATCCTGTTCTTCCTGCTCAGCGCGGTGTTCGGCGTCGGCATGGCCGGCACCATTCTCGTCGGCCAGAGCGTCGGCGCGAACGACACGGCGCAGGCCAAGCGCGTGATCGGCACCAGCCTCGTGTTCTTCGCCGCGGTATCGGTGCTGCTCGCGGCGTTCGGCCTGGTCTTCTCCGAATCGCTGATGCGCGGCATGAGCATGCCGGCCGAATCGTTGCCGCTCGCGGTCGCCTACCTGCGCGTCATCTTTCTCGGCATGCCGTTCATCTACGTGTTGAACTTCATCAGCATGAGCCTGCGCGGCGCTGGCGACTCGCGCACGCCGTTCCTGTTCCTCGCGCTCAACGTCGTGCTCGATATTGCGCTGAACCCGCTTTTCATCTTCGGCCTCGGCCCGTTTCCGAAGCTCGGCATCGCCGGTTCCGCGACGGCGACCCTGATCGCGACGGCGCTGACGCTGGTGCTGCTCGTCGCGCACCTCTACCGCAGCAAGCATTTCCTGCGCCTGTCGGGCGCGGAACTGCGGCACCTGCGCGTCGATCCGGCGATCCTCAGGTCGCTGGTCTTCAAGGGCATCCCGATGGGCCTGCAGATGGTCGTGATGTCGAGCTCGATGCTCGCGCTGATCAGCCTCGTCAACAGCCTCGGCGCGCAGACCACGGCCGCCTACGGCGCCTGTTTCCAATTGTGGAATTATATACAAATGCCGGGGTTCGCGGTCGGCATGGCGGTGTCGTCAATGGCCGCGCAGAACGTCGGCGCGAAGCGCTGGGACCGCGTCAACGCGGTTGCCCTGACGGGCGTCGGCTTCAATTTCCTGCTGACCGGCTCGCTGGTCCTCGTCGTCTACCTGTTCAACCGCGGCGCGCTCGGCCTGTTCCTGCCGGACGGCGATGCCATCGCGATCGCGCAGCACATCAACCACATCTCGGTGTGGTCGTTCCTGTTCTTCGGCGTGTCGTTCGTGCTTGCCGGCGTGGTGCGCGCGACCGGCGCGGTCGTTCCGCCGCTGATCATCCTCGCGATCGCGCTGTGGGGTGTGCGCATCCCGTTCGCCTACTCGCTGATCGGACTTTGGGGCGGCGATGCGATCTGGTGGAGCTTTCCGTTGGGTTCGATCGTGTCGATGACGCTGTCCGCGCTGTACTACCGCTTCGGCAACTGGCGTCGCGCGCACATGCTCGCGACGCCTGCCCCGGAGAGGGCCGGGCAGGCCGCCTAGAACTTGTCCGTAAATGAAAAAACGTTCGTGTTGAGTGCCGCGACCGCGGCAGCAGAGACCCGATCACGGTGTTCATCTCGCGTTTGCGCGCGCGTGATCTCCGCGATTTCCGTCGCCGTCGCGGCCGGTTTCCGCGACGCTGTCGAGGAAGACGCAGCCGCGCAAGCCGCCGTCGTCGCCTACATGCGATGGAGTTCCATGTAGACAAGTCTGTTTACACTGCTGCCAGCCGGAGCATTCGCATCATGGAAACACGCCCGCCCGTTCCGCCGTTCACGCGCGAAACCGCGATCCAGAAGGTGCGCGCTGCCGAGGACGCGTGGAACACGCGCGATCCGGACCGCGTCGTGCTCGCCTACACGCTCGACACGATCTGGCGCAACCGCGCCGAGTTTCCGGTCGGCCGCGAACGCGTGCGCGAGTTCCTGCAAAGGAAATGGGCGCGGGAACTGGGCTGCCGGCTTATCAAGGAAATGTGGGCGTTCGGCGAGAACCGCATCGCCGTGCGTTTCGCCTACGAATGGCACGACGATGCGGGCAACTGGTACCGCAGCTACGGCAACGAGAACTGGGAGTTCGCGCAAAGCGGCCAAATGCATCGCCGTTTCGCGAGCATCAACGACCTGCCGATCAAGGAAGCCGAGCGCAAGTACTTCTGGCCGCTGGGACGGCGCTCCGACGATCATCCGGGGTTGAGCGACCTCGGTCTTTGAGGCGTCGTTCAGCGCTGGCAACGCGAGCAATAGAACGTCGAGCGCTGCCCGAGCGTGACCGCGCGGACGGCCGTGCCGCACACCTTGCACGGCTCGCCCGCGCGCCCGTAAACGAACAGTTCCTGCTCGAAGTAGCCCGGTATGCCGTCGGGCGAGATGAAATCGCGCAGCGTCGTGCCGCCGCGCGTGATCGCGTAGTCGAGGATGCGTTTCACCTCGCCGACGAGCCGCTCGTAGCGCGCGAGCGACACCGAGCCCGCCGCGCGGTTCGGGTGGATGCCCGCGGCGAACAGCGCCTCGGCCGCGTAGATGTTGCCGATGCCGACGACGATCTTCTGGTCCATCAGGAAGGTCTTCACCGGTGCCGCGCGGCCGCGCGCACGCGTCCACAGGTAGCCGCCGTCGAATTCGTCGCCGAGCGGCTCCGGGCCGAGCCCGGCAAGCAGTTCGTGCGTCGTTCCGGGAGGCTGCCACAGCTGCGAGCCGAAGCGGCGCGGGTCGGTGTAACGCAGGATGCGTCCGGAATCGAGTTGCCAGTCGACGTGATCGTGCGCGCCCGGCGCGGTTTCGCCCGCGAGCAAGCGCAGCGAGCCCGACATGCCCAGGTGCAGCAGCGCGCTGCCGGCCCCGGTGTGCACGAGCAGGTATTTCGCGCGCCGCTCGATCGCCCCGACGCGCTGGCCGGGGAGCCGGTCGCGCAGTGCCTGCGGAATCGGCCAGCGCAGCCGCGCCTGGCGCACGACCACCGCTTCGACGCGGCGGCCGACGAGGTGCGGCGCAATGCCGCGGCGGGTCGTTTCGACTTCGGGCAGTTCGGGCATGATGCATTGTGCCAGTTCGGCCGCGCCGCCCGCTTCCGGCTTCCGAAGGGGGCAGGTTCACTTATCGCTGGATTTGCTTTCGGGCCCGTCTTGCGAGCACGGGCGATGCGCGGGTCTGATGCCGGCGAAACGACGCATTTTGGCAGCCACCATATTTTGGAAGGAATCACGCCCCAGGGCGCGTTGTTGTTGGAGGTAGACGCGAATTTGCTGAATGACGTCATACGGCATGGTTTCTTCCAGCAAGCCGCGATAAGCCTGGCAACGCTCGGCGATGTCAGCGCCGAGGGCAAGATAAGCGGGATGGGGATGTAGATCGGAGCACAAGAGAAGGCCCGTGTTTGCAGCGCAACTGGACCAGCGATACGCTGCCGCGTCGTCGATCATGCAAGCGCGAACGGGATTGAGTTCAATGTAGCGATAACAGCGAAGGACATAATCTTCGTTGTCGACCAGGCAGGCTTTGTAACGCCCTTCCCAGAGAGTGCCGGTACGATGATGGCGTGCGTTGAAAAGGGAGACATAGTTTCGTCCAAGTTGCTGCATCATGCGGCCAATGGCTCCGGTCTCGGGCGGAGTGACGAGCAGATGGACGTGATTGCTCATCAGTACGTACGCATGCAAGCGGCATCGGTTTTTCAGCAAGGCGTCTTTCAGGAGGGTTAGATAGCGCGATCGATCGCCGTCATCGAGGAAGCAAGGAAGGCGATTGTTGCCGCGCTGGACGACATGCTGTGGGATATCGGCTAGATCGAATCGAGGCAGGCGGGCCATGCCGTAAAGAATGTCTCATTCTGTTTGCGCACCCAAGGAGGATTCGTGCGGTGTCCAGTCGGATTTGGGCTGACGTGCTTGTAGGAATAGGCAGATAAGTGAACCTGACCCGCTTTCCCCCTGGCCGGCATCGAACCGTCGGTCGGCAGCGTGGGCGACTCCTACGACAACGCGCTGGCCGAGACGATCAACGGGCTGTACAAGGCCGAGGTCATCCACCGCCGATCCTGGCCGAACCTGGAAGCCGTGGAAATGGCGACGCTGGCGTGGGTGAACTGGTTCAACCACCACCGCCTACTCTCCTCGATCGGACACCGACCGCCGGCGGAAGCCGAAGCGATATATCATCAGCAACAGCAACACCGTGAGATGCCGATGGCGGCTTGACTCACACCAACCAGCCTCCGACGTTCCCGGGGCGGTTCAAACCTACAGGAGTTGAAGCAGCCATGATCCTCGCCGAAGTTCGTTCCGCTGCTCGTGGCGTCTTGCGCCAACCCGGGTTTTCAGTATTGGCCATTGGGGTCTTGTCGAGCGGCCTCGCTTGCGCAATTTTCATGATGGCTATGTTGAACGGCTTTGTTGTCAGGCCATTGCCATATTTGGATCCAGACAGATTGCTTCATGCGGGGATATATGACGAGGGTTATCCAGACTTCCTCGCACCAGTCACCGGAGTCGATCTTCTTCAGATTAGGAAGCAACTCGGAGGACTGGCAGATGTCGCTTCATTCGGTCGCGTTGCGATCGATCTCACTGATATTGAACGTCCTTATCCAACAGACGGCGCATATGTAACTGCCAATCTGTTTGCCGTTCTTGGCGTCGCGCCATTGAAAGGTCGTGGCATCACAGAGGAGGACGAGCGCGACGAAGCACCAGTTGCGGTTGTTTCGTACGAACTGTGGCACGCTCGCTACGCAGATGATCCGGATATTATCGGGCGAAAGATTCGGATCAATGGTCAGACTAGGGAGGTCGTGGGCGTGATGCCCAAGGACTTTAGTTTTCCGACAAAAGAAACAATTTGGCTGCCTGCGCGTACATCACTGGGCTCGCAGCCGGGCCCCCCGTCGAACTGGATCGTCTTGCGACGGAATGAGACGACAACGCAATCTGCAATCGACGGCGAGCTTACCAGTTGGCTAAATCACGCCATGGAGATTGAACCTGAAAAGTTCAAAGGGAAGCATTTCGGGACTGAGCCGCTTGCCAATCTTAACGTCACGCCAGGAATGCGCAGTACTCTATACCTAATGTTTACGGCTGTGATGCTTGCTTTGCTCGTTGCTTGCGCAAATGCTGGCAATTTGATGGTGACACGAGTTATTCAGAGAAGGCATGAGCTCGCCGTGCGCGCCGCGCTGGGCGCGAGCCGTTCTCAATTGATACAACATTTGCTCTTTGAAGGATTCTTGCTCGTCACGACCGCCGTAGGTCTGGCTTTCTTGATTGCGAAACTTGGCGTTGTTTGGCTACTGGCTTGGTTTCGCGCTAACGACTTTGGCCCTGCTCACTGGATGAGGTTCGATATTGATGGGCTTGCCCTGCTGTTCGTGCTCGGTGCTGCATTGGCGACGGCAATTATCACAAGCGTGCCGCCAGCACTGAGTGCGAGTCGAGCCGCAGTTGCCGGAAATTTGCACGAAGGGGCAAAAGGAGTTGTTGGTACAAGCGGCTCCTTGGCCACACTTATACCGCTGCTAGTAGTGGGCGAGGTGGCGCTTTCTTGCGCGCTATTGATATGCGTCGCAACGATGATTCGTGGTATCTCCTCGCTCGAACCGGAAAGCCGAGGGGTCAATCCGGAGAATCTTTCGACCGTCAAGGTAACTGCATCGCAAGGCAAATATGTGTCGCTGAACGACGTGCAAGCATTCTATGATCGTGTAAGGGATGCCTTTTCTTCTGAGGCAAATGTTTCTAGCGTGACGGTCGGTACAATAGCTCCCGGCTCCTTCTACAATCCCACACGTGACGTTGTACAAGTGGGCGCCCCAATGCCTGACGGCGCGCTGCCGCAGACACACGTTGGCGCCGTAGACGATCACTTTCTGGAAACGCTTGGACTGACCCTTCTAAATGGAAGGTTTTTCGATTCACGGGATACCGCGACAGGCGCACTGGTCGCGGTTGTAGATAGGCGCTTCGCAGACCGCTTCGGCGGAATTACTTCGGTGCTGGATCGCCAGTTTCAGCTTACCCCGAAGGGACAGAAACCTAGTACCGTCACAGTTGTTGGGGTTATCGCGCCACTTTCACTAGACGTCGCTGGCGAGGCCTCTCAGCCGGCATTGCTTGTTCCTTATCGCCAAACTCCAGAAAGGACTGCGCGCATAACTGTCAGGACACGAATAGCGGCGGATAGCTTTGTTCCTCGGTTCACCGAGATCATGCGAACTCTCGATCCTGAAATGCCTGCACCCGTGCGAGACTACGCGTCGGTAATTCGTGGCGGCATTTTGATTCAGAGTACAGTTGCCAAGTGGTTCAATGTACTCGGAGTTGTGAGCTTGATATTGGCGGGTGCAGGCATCTATGGTGTTACGTCAGTCTCGGTAAGTAGGCGCACTAGAGAAATAGGAGTCCGCAGAGCGCTCGGAGCCAACAACGGTTCACTGCTCCGCAGCCTGTTCTCTAGAGTGATGGTGTGGTTGGCGATTGGGTTACTCATAGGTACCGCGATTGGGGTGCCTTACGCGCGAGTACTTAGCGGATCTCTTCGTGGAATCGCGGGAGCCGACGCTGTAGTAGTTGCAACAATAATAGCCGTACTCATCGCGTCAAGCGTCCTTGCCGTAGCGCTGCCAGCGCGGCGCGCACTCAGCGTGGATCCAATGGTGGCGCTGCGACAAGAATAGAACCTGCGGCGGTAACGGTGTCACCATTTCGCCGCCTCCGTCAATAGGCAACAAGATATCCACTCCGCTCGGAAGAGCGGAAGAGGAACGGTAATGCCGTGTCGTGAATGAACCGCTGCCTGGTGTTGTCGGGTGGATGCGGAAGGATTCCGCCCAGTCACCGTTCTGGATCAAGGCTTCTCGCCCCTGAGCTGCGCTCCCAAACACTCGTCGGTTGCCATCGTGCCGTCCAGGTGCCCGCGATGCGGCGCACAGATGCCTGATCTCACCCGAAGGGGATCAACCCAAGAGGGCTCGGACGATGGGCGGTTTCCTCCAACACGGGCGCCGGCGAGGATCGCTATTCAGAGTCCGGGCTGGACGCCAACCCCGTTGCGAGCGGATCGCCGCCGGCATGATCGGATCATCCGAACGCGCGCTGCACGTCGAAGCGGCCGCCGTCGCGCATCAGGAAGTAGCCGGCTCGTGCGAGCTTGTGCGCTACGGCCTTGCGGGCGACGACCTTATGGCATCGACTGGCCTTGCGATCGAACCAGCGCTGGATGGGCGGGCTGAATCGCGTGGCAAAGTTCGCCGCTTCGATCCATGCCCAAGCCAGGTAGCGATTGCCGCACTTGCGGTTGCCGTGGCCTTTCTTCTTGCCGTTGGAAATGCGCTCACTCTTGACCATGCGGCAATACGAAGCATAGTCGCCCACCTCGGCGAAGCGCGCGACGTCTCCGGTTTCCAGCGCGATCGTCATGGACAGAATCGAACCGACGCCCGGTATCGAACGCAATACGCGCTGTTCGCTATGGCGGACGGGCGAGGCGAGGACCCACTTTTCCACCTGCCGAATCTGCTCTTCCACGTGCAACCAGACCTGCAACTGAGCCAGCACGCCATAGCGCACCGACGGATCGGGCAAGGCCCGCTCGATGACTTCGCCCGAGAGCTGGCGCACCGCATTGGCCGAGATGCGCTGTCCGGTATGTCTGGCCCAGCTCGATTGCACCGACAACATCAGACCGACGGCCATGCGCACCAACTGGAAGCGGCGACGCAGCAGGTCGCGAATCGCACGCTGATCGCGCGGGTAGATATACCCTTCGGGCAGAATCCCCAGACGCAACAGATGCGCCAAGTGCCGGGCATCGGATTCGTCACCGCTGTACTTGAGTCCGTCGTACTGCGGCACGGCCGCGGTGTTGGCCAAGTGCACACGATAGCCATGATCCTTCAGGCCATCGACGAGCCAATACCAGTTGTAGGTCGATTCGACAACCAGACCGGCAATCTCCTCTCGAAAAGGCTCCAGCGTTTTGAGGATTGCCGGCAATTCATTGGGTAAGCGGCATTGCCGCAAGGGCCGATCGGTTTCGTCGATCACGGCCAGCACGCTATTGCTGGAATGCAGATCGATGGCTGCGTAAAGTGACATGGCTGCCTCCTGTCGCGGGGGGGATGTTCAGAACTTCGCAAGTCCGAACATACCGCCACGCGCAGGCGGCGGCGACATGAGTCTTCAGGTTCACTTATTTGGCGCAGCCATCAGCAAAGAGCCTCAGAAAGTGCCTCTGACACGAATGGCACTCCGGCCTCATTTCGACCTACCGCTGGCAACGCCTTCTCCACCGCGACGAGGAACAGCTGCTGGTCATCAAGACCACGCGCGAGCGCTTCGACGCGCTGCGCGAGCGCATCGTCGCGCTGCATCCGTACGAGTTGCCGGAAGTGGTCGCGCTCGACATCGCGGCGGCACTTGCGCCGTATCTCGCGTGGATCGAGGCGCAGACGCGGGATGCCGTGACCTGAGCCCGATCGGTTCCTGCATCCTGCTTCCTCGTCGCGCGAACTGTACAGCATGCTCGCCACACGTGAACGCGGCTTTCATGCTTCCGGCGATGTCGGGCGAGCCGCGCAATACAGCATCGGACTCCCGCCGGCCCCAGCCGGCGAACTGAACCTGAATCTTTATTCAAGGGGCCGGCATCGTCGAGAGAGAAGGGTCAGGTCTTGTTTTGCAACATCCGTCCCTCACACGCGAGCAATAAAGCTTGTTGCAAAACATCTATGACTCGCCGCTTCAACGCAATCTATGACTCGCCGCTTCAACGCAAGAGGCCGCGAAGCGGCCGTCTACAGGACAGGAGGTCCGCGTTTTGGTTCGCCGGACGGACCCGGCACTGCGGAGGGTATCTGTCCACAATGAGACACTTGATGACTTTGAGCCATCGCAGTTCGACGGAAAACGCGTTGCGTCAATCTAGCCGGTCTTATCGGGTTTGCCGATAGCCATCATGGTGAAGTCGCCCGCCGCGGTTCTAACAAGACGCTCGATCTCGAAGATCGTTGTTTTGCTCAGAGTGTCCGCGACGCGCGATGCGCGTTGCCGCCATGGATGCTTCTCAGCCGCTCGCACTGCTCGATAAGCCTTTCTGTCTCGGGTCGATCTCTCGATACACGACGCCGTGGCGGAGCACAGCCCAGGCAATCCTCGCCAGTTTGTTGGCGAGCGCTACGGTCGCCTTGTTCGGGTGCAGACGCTGCTCCAATTCGTCCAGCCACGGCCCCCATTCGTGCTGGCTGCGATCCAGGTGTTCGCGCGCCGAGCGCGCGCCGTGAACGAACAGCCAGCGCAGGTACGTGTTGCCCTGCTTGCTGATCGACAGCAGACGCGCTCTGCCACCGGTGCTGTGCTGACGCGGGACCAAGCCCAGCCATGCCGCCAGATCGCGTCCGTGGCGGAACTCACTGGCATCGCCGATGGCTGCCACCAGCGCCGTGGCGATCAATACGCCAACGCCGGGAATGGTCATCAACCGGGCGCACCGAGGGTCGTTGCGCGCCTCGTTGTGCAATTCACTCTCCAATTGCGCAATCGTCTTTTCGATGGACTGCCACTCCTCACGCCAACTGGCCAGCAAGGCGCGCCGCCGTGCCGACAAGTCGTTGCCGGGATCCTCCAGCAGGATCGGCAATGCCCGCCTGAGTACCTTGCGGCCCTTGCCCGCGGTAAGCCCCGCTTCCAGCAGCATAGCCCGAATTTGGTTGATCAGTGCGGTGCGCTGGCGCACCAGCCGCTGCCGTGCACGATGCAGCAACTGCACATCTTGTTGCTCGACGCTTTTGATCGGCACCGTGCGCACCGTCGGTCGCAAGGCCGCCTCTGCGATGGCTTGCGCATCGTTGTAGTCGTTCTTCTGCGTGCGCACAAACGCGCGCACATCGGCAGGAACCAACAAGCGTACTTCGCGACCCAACCCCCGGAGCCGACGCGCCAAGTCGTGAGCGCCGCCGCAGGCCTCCATCGCGAAACATTGCGCATCCAGCTTCACCAACGCCGCAACCACACCGCCTCGATGATGCTTGCTACGCACGCTCACGGCGCCATCAGCGCCCAATCCGATCACGTGGAAATTCGTTTTGCCAATATCGATGCCGATGCAAGAATAGGTCTGGGTGTTCATGAGAGGCTCCGTTGCCATCGCCGCAAGAGGACGGCGCTGGCCAATAGCATGCGCCGCGGCGAGTCATCCCTTAGACCTGACCTTTTCTCTTTGCTGCAGGGCCGCTACAAAGCCGTGTTGGTGGATCGCGATGCGTGTCTGCTCGAAGTGTCGAGGTATGTCGTCTTGAATCCGGTACGCGCTGGGCTTTGTGCCGCCGCTATGGAGAAGCGTCAGCGGTTCACGACGTAGCTCAAATTCGCCGGACGCGAAGGGCTTCACTGGCGCGAACTTCGCGCCTGCCGTATAGTCACACATTCGTTAGGGGTGGGGTCTGAAGAGAAGCATATGTTTGATACGGTTCTGGATTTTCTCAATGGCGGCCTGTTGCATGCAGGCTGGCTGTTCAAGGTGGTCTACTTCCTCATCGTCACCCAGCTGACGATCTTGGCGGTGACCTTGTACCTGCACCGCAGCGCCTGCCATCGCGGCGTGGATTTCCATCCGCTCGTCGCGCACGCGTTGCGCTTCTGGTCGTGGCTGTCGACCGGCATGGTCACGCGCGAGTGGGTCGCGGTGCACCGCAAGCACCACGCCAAGTGCGAAACCGAGGAAGACCCGCACAGCCCGAAGATCTTCGGCGTCAACACGGTGCTGTGGAAAGGCGTCGACCTGTACCGCGTCGAGTCGTTCAATCGGGAAACGCTGGAAAAATACGGCAAGGGCTGCCCGGACGACTGGATCGAACGCCATCTCTACACGCCGCACGCGTACTGGGGCCCGACCCTGACTTTCGTCGTCAACATCCTGCTGTTCGGCATCTGGGGCGTGGCGATTTCCGCGCTGCAGATGATCTGGATTCCGTTCTGGGCCGCCGGCGTCGTCAACGGCCTCGGCCACTGGTGGGGCTACCGCAATTTCGAGACCGCGGACATGGCGACGAACCTGTCGCCGTGGGGCGTGTGGATCGGCGGCGAGGAACTGCACAACAACCATCACGCGTTCCCGAGTTCGGCCAAGTTCGCGCTGCGCAAATTCGAGGTCGACATCGGCTGGGCCATCATCTGCGCGCTGCGCGCGCTCGGCCTTGCCAAGGTGCTGCGCGTCGCACCGACGCTCGACGTGCGCCCGAACATGCAACTGCCCGATGCGGAGACGATCAAGGCGCTGGTCTCGCACAAGTTCGAGGTCATGAGCGACTACTTCCGCGGCGTGATCGTGCCGACGCTGCGCGAGGACGCCGCCCAGGCCGGCGCCAACCTCAAGGCGGTCCCGCGCGCTCTGCGCCGCGCGCTCGGCAACGGCGGCCGTTGGCTCGACGAGCATTCGCGGCAGAAGATGCAGGCGCTGCTCGAGAACCGCCCGACCCTGCGTACGGTGTGCGACTTCCGCGCGCGCCTCGCCGCCGTGCTCGAACGCAACAGCGGCGGCGCCGAGGCGATGAAGGCGGCCCTGATCGAATGGTGCCGCGAAGCCGAGGCCAGCGGCATCCAGACGCTCGCCGCGTTCGCCGCGCGCCTGCGCGGGTATGCGCTGGCGCCAATGCGGGCCTGATCGCTTCACTGCCATAGACAACCAACGAAACCCGCCGCGGCGGGTTTTGTTTTGCCTTTGCCTTCGCTGCGACGCCGCGGCTATGCTTTCCGCGATGGCGGACACAGCCAGTCGATCTTTGTGCCGGAGCCCATGCCGATGTCCAAGCCGATCGAGGTCGAAGACGCCGTGGGCGCGCGCCCGCAGAACGCCGATGCGCTGTTCGATGAGGTCTATGCGCGGCTCAAGGCGATGGCCAGCCGCCAACTCGCACAGCGCCGTGCCGGCGCCACGCTGGACACCACCGCACTCGTGCACGAACTGTATCTGCGCCTCAGCGCGAACCGCGAGCTCGAGTTCGCCCATCCCGCGCAGTTCTTCGCCTACGCCGCGAGCGCGATGCGCAACCTGCTCGTCAACCATGCCCGCGACCGCCTGCGCCAGCGCGCCGGCGGCGACTGGCTGCGCATCACCCTGACCGGCGGCGACGAACGCCTGGCGGTGGCGAGCGCGGAGAAGGCGCTGGCGCTGGATCAGGCGCTGGCGCAACTGGAGCAGGCCAACGCGCGCGCCGCGCGCGTGGTCGAACTGCGCTACTTCGCCGGCCTGCAACTGGAGGAAACCGCGAGCGCGCTAGGCATCACCCGGCGCACGGTCGATCGCGACTGGCGTTTCGCCTGCGCGTTCATCCATCAGCGCTTGGGCTGATGTCACAAACGAGCGCCGAAGCGTGTTTTAGGATACGAGACGATTCCCGATGCCGACGAGGCGAGCGAGGCGGAGAGCCAACCGCGATGCAGGCCGACGATTCCGAACCGGATTTTTCGATCGATCCAGACAACACGTTCAACCGTTTGTGCGAATGGTTCGACGCTGCGGTGCGACTTGCGCCCGCCGCACGCGAGGCGTGGATAGCGGAGCACGTCGCCGATGCGGGCGACCGTGATGCCTTGCGCTGCCTGCTCGCCGCCGATGACGACGGCGGCATTCTCGATACGCCCGTGTGCGAACTCGATGCGCGCATCGGCGTCGCCGAACTGCAAGCCGAGGATTACCTCGGCCGACAGATCGGCGGCTGGCGCCTCGTGCGCGAACTCGGCCAAGGCGGCATGGCCGCCGTGTTTCTGGCCGAGCGCGCCGGCGTGGATTTCAGCCAGCAGGTCGCGATCAAGCTGTTGCGCCGCGGCCTGTATTCCAAACTCGAACAGCGTCTGTTCCAGCGCGAACGCCAGGTGCTCGCGGGCCTCGACCATCCGCACATCGCGCGCCTGATCGACGGCGGCGTCACCGACGCCGGCGTGCCGTTCCTCGTCATGGAATTCGTCGACGGCGTCGCCATCACGCGCCACGCGCACGAACGCGGGCTCGACCTGACGCAGCGCCTGCGCCTGTTCGCGCAGGTGTGCCGCGCCGTCGAGGTGGCGCACCGCAGCCTCGTCGTGCATCGCGACATCAAGCCCTCGAACATCCTCGTCACCGCGGGCGGCGAACCCAAGCTGCTCGATTTCGGCGTCGCCAAGCTGATCGAGGACGACGGCGAAGAGGCCACGCGCACGCTCGGTTTCTACACGCCGGGTTATGCCGCGCCGGAACAGGCCAAAGGCGGCGCGATCACGACCGCGACCGACGTCTACGGCCTCGGCGTGCTGCTGCACGAACTGCTGCTCGGATCGAGACCGGAATTCGACGCCGACGGCGAACCGCTGCGACCGTCGTCGCTGGCCGGGCAAAGCCTGCCCGCGAACGGCGACGCGGCGGCATCGGCCACGTCGCTGGTTTCGTCGAAGCAGCACTTGCGCCGCGCGCTGCGCGGCGACGTCGACAACATCCTGCTCAAGGCGCTGGAAAACGAACCGGCGCGGCGCTACGCCTCGGCCGGCGCGTTCGCCGACGACATCGAACGCCATCTCGACGGCCGCCCCGTCGCAGCCCATCCGCCGACGCGCTGGTATCGCACGCGCAAGTTCGTGCGGCGCCATCGCGGCGGCGTGACGCTCACGGCCGTCCTCACCGTCGCCCTGCTCGCCGCGCTCGGCACGGCCTTGTGGCAGGCGCGCGCCGCGCATCGCGAAGCGGCGCGCGCGAACGCGGTACGCGATTTTCTCATGCAGTTGTTCGACGCGGCCAAAGCCAATCTGCCGACGAATCAGCGTCCGACGCCCGAAGTACTTGTGGCAGAGGCGAGCAAGCGCGCTCGCGAGGACGCATCCGTTGCTCCTGAGCTGCGCGCTGATCTGTTGCTCACGCTTGGCACGGTGAGCCGATTGATGGGCGACTACAAGCAAGCTGAGACGCTGCTTGATGACGCGGCAAAGCGGCAGGATGAGGCTGGCTTGTCGCGCGCCGCGCCGCAGCGTCTGGACTTGGCCGTGCAGAAGGGCAACTTGCTGCAGGCCACCGACCGCAACGCGCAGGCCGATGCGTTGATCGCCGCCGTTCTGCCGCGATTGCGCGCCACCGATTCGCAGACCGCAGTCGAAGGTCTGATGCTTTACGCGCTCACCCGGATGTTCGCCGGCAACGCGGATCGTGCGCTCGAGTTGTCAAAGGAGGCGGCGGCCAAGGCGCGGCGCATTCTGCCGGCCGATTCGCTGGATGCGGTGAAGGCCGAGTCGTTTCCCGGCCAGATCGACGTATTGCTCGGACGCTCGGAAGAAGGACTTGCCGTGCTCGAACCCGTGGCGGCGCGCTGGCGCGCGCTGGACGTGCCGCCCGATGCCGACTTCGTCCAGGTGCTCGGCAGCATGGCAGTAGCGAAGGAGCGCATCGGCGATCTTTCCGGTGCCGAGAGATTATTCCGCGAAAACATTGATCTGCGCCGGCGCATCTACGCCGGGCATGCGAACGATCGGCTGGCCAGCGCACTCGAAGCGCTCGCGATTTTCCTGACCAACCAGGAGCGTTTCGCCGAAGCGAAAGCGCCTCTCGGTGAAGCGCTGGCGATCAATCGTGAAGTGTTCGGCGCGGACAACCTGCATACCGCGAGCACGCTCGACTCGCTAGGCACACTGGAAGCCGCGCAGCGGCAATTCGGCGAAGCGGAGAAACATCTGCGCGAAGCGCTGGCGCTTTATCTTGCGCACGTCGCAGATGCGGGCCAGCAGGAAAACGATCTCGCTTTCACACGCATGCACCTCGCACGCACGTTGATGGAAAATGGCAATGCGGACGAAGCTGCGGCGCAGATCACGGCGACCCTTGCGGAATTGCAACGGCGGAGCGGCGGCGACGACCTCATGACCGCGCGTGCCCTCGCTCTCGCCGCGCACATCGCCGTCACGCGTCACGATGCGCGAAACGGGCTGGCCATCGGTGACCGGGCATTGTCCGTTCTTGCCGGGCTCGTTGCTTCGGCTTCCTCGCAGGGCGCCGAGGCAAGAGTGCGGGAGGCGCGTGCGTTGGCGCTCGCCGCGTTGGGTCGTCGCGAGGAGGCGCTCGCCGACGCGACCCGCGCTCATGAACTCGTCGTCAAGGCGGCGCCCGATGCGCACTCGTGGCGGGCGGCGTTGCTGATCCAGCGCGCGCGAATCGAAGCGGCCGGTGGCGACGCGGCGAGCGCGGCCGCCATGATCGCCGAAGCGCGCGCGCTGAACGTGCCGCCCGCGTTGCTCGCGCCCGAAGACGCGGCCGCAGTGGCGCGCGGCACCGTCGATCATTGAGGCTTTGGCAAACGAGTGACGTCATTCCGGCAGGGTCGAAGCCCGCGACAGCGGGCTGAGGGGAATCCAGTTGCACCCAAGCACCGTCATTCCGGCAGGGACTGCCGGAATCCAGTGCCAAGGATGGCAACGTACCGGTATCCGTGAGGTTCACATCCCTGTGACTGGATTCCGGCAGTCCCTGCCGGAATGACGGTGTGGCACGTTTCTTTGTCCGTCATTCCCGCGAAAGCCGCCTTTGCTCGTCATTCCCGCGCAGGCGGGAATCCAGCGCCTTTCGCTTTCCCCCGGCGAATTCGAGAAGGCGAGAGCCGGGCGCGATGAATCGCGCCCCTACGGCTTTTGCCGGAATGACGGCGTTCGATGTTTCGGACGGCGCACATGTCACAAACCGGGTCGTTTCGGTGTTGATCGAAACCGGACCGCCCCGGAGTCGATGACGATGCCTGCCCGAATTTCACGCCGCTTTTTTTCCTCGCTTCTCCCATTCGCCGCCGTTCTTTTCGCGCACGGCGCCGTGGCCGCGATTCCCGCGAGCGAACGCCAGGCATTGATCGACCTGTACACCTCGACCAGCGGCGCCGGCTGGAGCGACAGCACCCACTGGAACGGCGCGGCCGGCACCGAATGCACCTGGTACGGCGTCGTTTGCGACGCCGGAAACGGTCACGTCACGGAAATCAACCTGCAGAACAATCAGCTCACCGGCTCGCTGCCGGACCTGTCGGCGCTGTCCGCCGTGCAAATCCTTGCGCTCTATGCCAACGATCTGCACGGCCCGATTCCCGCCCTCGGCGCGCTGGCGGCGCTGCAGGAATTCTATTTCGACGAGAACGAGCTGACCGGCTCGATTCCCGCGCTCGACGGACTGGCTTCGCTGCAACGATTCAGCGTCTACCACAACCACCTGACCGGTTCGCTGCCGCCGATGGGCGGCTTGACCTCCCTGCTCACCTTCGATGTGGGCGACAACGCGCTGAGCGGCAGCATGAGCGCCGCCACGTTTCCGCCGAACCTCGTCAGCGTCTATCTCGACGGCAACGCCTTCGGCGGGCCGGCACCGACCGCGCCGACGAGTTTGGCAGCGCACGGCAGCCGGCTCTGTCCGAACCGGTTCACTCCCGCCGGCAGTTCCGAAAGCGCGAACGACGAGGCCTGGGACGTCGCCACGCACGGCAGCGCCGGCGATCTGTGGTCGGCGGGCTGCCCCACCGTGGAGACGGCGGTGGCGAACATCGCGCTGACGCCGGCCGCGCCCGTCGCGGGCAGCCCCGTGACCGTGAGTTTCGACGTTCCCGGCCCCGCCTTCCCGCTCGTCTCCGGCACGGTGTCGGTGCACGACGATGCCGATCCGGCGACGTTCTGCCCGACCGCCACGCTCGCGACCTACGCAGGCAGTTGCGAACTGACCTTCGCGACGCCGGGGCCACACAGCATCACGGTCGTGTTCCAGCCCGACAGCACCAGCTACGGCGTGATTGCGCCGTCGTCGGCTTCGATCTCGCTGTTCGTCGATGCGCACGCCGCCGGCAGCCGTTGCTACGTCAAGGCCGACGCGACGGGCGCGCGCGACGGCAGTTCGTGGGCCAACGCCTACACCGACCTGCAATGGGCGCTGCAGGATTCCGGCTGCGCGGAAATCTGGGTTGCGAAGGGCGTCTACAAACCGACTTCGACCAGCGACCCGACGATCTACTTCGACATCCATCCGGGCGTGGCCGTCTACGGCGGCTTCGCCGGCAACGAGACCACGCGCGACGCGCGCGACGCGAAACAGAACCCGACCGTGCTCTCGGGCGACATCGACGGCAACGACGCGCACGCCGGCGGCGACCAGATCGACCTTGCGTATACCGACATCGCCGGCCACAACAGCTGGCACGTCGTCGTGATGTTCGCCACGACCGCGCTCGGCGCCATTGGCCCCGACACCGTGCTCGACGGCTTCACGATTACCGGCGGCGGCGTCACGTCGGAGGACGGCGGCGGCTTCATCTGCGCGGGTGGCCAGGACGCCGTCACGTGCAACCCGACGCTCGCCAACCTCGTTTTTTCCGGCAACCTCGGCGACACCGGCGGCGCCATGCTTCTGATCAGAGCCAGCAGTCCGACTGTTTCCAATACGACGTTCCGCGGCAACCACGCCGGATGGGGCGGCGCGATCTTCCTGCAACCCGGCAACAGCGACGAGACCGCGGAGCCCGCGTTCGTCGACGTCACCTTCAGCGGCAACAGCGCCGACTACTACGGCGGCGTCATCTACAACAGCGCATACAGCGGCGGCATCGCAAGCGTCTATTTCGCCAATGCGACATTCAACGGCAACTCCGCCGCAGTCGGCGGCGGCGTGGTGTTCAACACGAACGACAGCAACGTCGATATCCATTTCGTCGACACGATACTCTGGGGCGATACCGCTCCCACCGGCGCGGAGATCGAGCGCGGCCCATCCAGCAAGGCGCATTTCTCCTACAGCATCGTGCAGGGCTCGGGCGGCAGCGCGAGCTGGGACGCATCGTTCGGCACCGACGACGGCGACAATCTCGATGCCGACCCGAAGCTTGGCCCGCTGCAGGACAACGGCGGTTGGACGCCGACGATGCTGCCACTCGCCGGCAGCGCGGCGATCGACAGCGGCGGCGACATCTGCACGTCCGCCGATCAGCGCGGCGTCGCCACGCCGCAGGGCGCGCATTGCGACATCGGCGCGGTCGAGGTGAAGCAGGTCAAGCTCAGCGTCGTCGTCGGCGAGCACGGCCGCGTCGACGAGAATGTGCCGCCCGCAGTTCTGAGCGGCGGCATCGCCAACTGCACTTTCGAGGACATCGGTGGCTGCCCCGCGGTCTATTCGAGCGAGCCGGATGCGCCCATCGTCGACCTCGTGCTGACGCCGGACAGCGGCTACGCGATCGCGAGCGTCACCACCACGGGCTGCGACGGCGGCCTGAGTGGAAATGTATACACCACCGCCGCGCTCGCCGCCGACTGCGAGGTGGACGTGAGCTTCGCCCAGGCCGCGCCGCCGGTCGCGATTCCGCAGAACCTCACCGTCGTCGCCGGCAGCGTCACGCCGATCGCGCTCGCCGGCAGCGATCCCAATGCGGGCGGCCCGTGGACGTTCGCCTACGCGATCGCCACGCCGCCAGCGCACGGCAGCGTAGTCCTGTCCGGCAACCTCGCCACCTACACCGCGCCGGCCAGCTACACCGGCGACGATTCGTTCACCTTTACCGTCAGCGACGCCAACGGCACGTCGGTGCCGGCCTTCGTGACGATCACCGTGACCAACGCGGCGACGCCGGTCGACGGCGTCTGCGGCAGCGACGACGGCAAGACGCTTGCTTCGACGCCGACGAATCTATGCAGCGCGGGTACACCGAGCGTGGTCGCGGGCGACGGACCATGGACCTGGACGTGCTCCGGCAGCAACGGCGGTGCGACCGCGAGCTGCTCGGCCGCGGCGACGCGGTTGCAGAGTGCGACCAGCCTCGTCGCGAATCCGAATCCGGCGACGGTCGGCCAGAACGTCACCGTCCAGGTTCTGGTCAATGGGCTGAGCACGCATGCGCCAAGCGCGACCGCCTTGCTTGCGGGTGCCGCTCCGCAGGCGACGCCGATTCCGACCGGGACGGCGACGGTAAGCGAAGGCGCGAATGTCTGCACGGCCACTATCAGCAACGGCAGCGGCAGTTGTGCACTGAGTTTCGCCACGGCCGGTACGCATGTTTTGACCGCGGTCTACAGCGGCGATGCGAACTACGTGGGGTCGAGCGGTACCGCGCAACTCGTCGTCGCCGCTGGCGCCACGCCGGCGGCCGTCGCGGCGCCATCACTGAGTTGCTGGGCATTGGTGTTGCTTGGATCGCTGATCCTGCTCGTCGCGTTTCGTTGCGGGGCGCGCCGTATTGCGCGGCGCTGACGCCGCGATTTTTTCCGCCGATCGCGTTGCCGAAAAAGAGGAGGCATCCATGCGCAAAACATCCGGGTTCGTTTTTCGTGCCGGCGCCGCATTCGTCCTGATCGCGTGCGCGTGCGGGATGCCGGCGGCCCAGTCGGCCATCATCACCGTCGACGACGCATCGAGCGGCAGCGTGTTCGGCGCCTGCACGCTGCAGGACGCGGTCGTCTCGGCCGATACCGATCAGGCCGCGCCCGGTTCGACCTGCGCGCCGGGCGCGGGCGCCGACACGATCGTCTTCGCGCCGGGCATCGATCACATCGTGCTGACCATACCCGGTTCGCTGTTCGATACCAGCGCACTGATCGTCACCGCGCCGCTCACGATAGACGGCGGTGCGGTGGAGAACTCCGGCGTGCCCGTGGTGACGATCGAGCGCGGCAGCGGCCCGATCGTCCCGGATTTCCGCCTGATCGACGCCACCGCCACACTGACGCTCAAAGGCATCGCACTCGCCAACGGCCACCTGCGTCTTGACGGCGATGTCGGCTCGGGTGCGGGCATTCGCTTTTCGCCGTCCGATCCGGGCATGGCGCTGACTCTTGCCGACAGCATCGTGCGCGACAGCACGGCCACGGGCAACAACGTCTGCGGCGGCGGCATCGCGCTGCAGGGCGGTCAGAACTCCACGATCGCGTACACCACCGTCAGCGGCAACCGCTTGAGCGGCACCAATGCGTCCGGCGCCGGCGTGTGCGCGAACGGCACTGCGGGCAACGTCGTGATCGATCACGCGACGATCGACTCGAACATCACCACCGGCGCCAACTCGGGCGGCGGTGGCATCTACACGAACACCTACATGGATCTGGAACACACCACGGTCAGCAACAACCAGGTGCAGGGCGCCGGGTCGAGCGGCGGCGGCATCCATATCGAACATCGTGCCGGCCAAAACTTTTTCTATTTGAACAACGCGAGCCAGGTCATCGGCAATGCGGCGACGTCGGACACCTCCGATGGCGGCGGCGTGTTCAACGGCAGCGTGAATACTTCGCATGTGAATATCAATCTGCCATTGCCCTACACGGCAAGCGATGCTTCCAGCACGTACTTGCCCGTGCGCATCAGCGGCAACTCGGCCGGACGATTCGGCGGCGGCATCCACTATCAGGGCGGCAGCGAAATCGCACTGAACCAGTTGCTGATCGACGCCAATACCGCGGTCGAGGGCGGCGGCGGGATTTACGGCGATGGCGCGATCAGCCAATCCGCCCTGACGCCCACGGTGCCGCAGCTGGATATGTCCATCTACAACACGACCATCAGCGGCAATCACGTCACCGCCGCCGACGGCATCGGCGGCGGCGTTGCCTTGGCGAAGACAAACGCCTCGAGCAAAGAGACGCTGCTGTTCTACTCCGTCACCCTTTCCGCCAACACGATAGCCGCGGGCGGCTTGGGCGCCGGTCTGTACGTGGGCACCAACATCGCGGTCGCCGATTCGACACTGATCTACGGCAACACGGGTGGCTTCGATGTCGACACCATCGCGGCGCCAGCGTTGAACGGTCTGCTCTACGCGGACTACACGCTGGTCGGCACCCACGGCTCGCGTATCGTGCCTGCCGGCACGCACGATCTGAGCTGCAATCCACAACTGGGTCCGCTTGCCGACAACGGCGGTGGCACGTTGACTCACGCACTGGCGCCGGGTTCTTGCGCCATCGGCGCGGCAAACTCCGAGCTGAGCCTGTCTTGGGACCAGCGCGGACAACCGTTCAACCGCAACTACAGCGGGCAGGATATCGGCGCTTTCGAAGCGCAGGCGATCGTTCCCATCAATGGCGCCTGCTACGTTCAGGTGAGCCCGATCGGCGCCGCGATAAGCGGCCCGCCATACATCCTGGCTCTGAACCACAACCAGATGTGCGCAACGGGCCCGGTTGCGAATGTGGTTTACTCAGCCACGGGTTACGGAAGCGACCCCGCCATCGCGTGGCAATGCCTGGGTCAAGGCGGCGGCACGGACGCGAGCTGCTCGCTGCACAAGCTGAACCTGCATGCCAGCATTGTCAACGGCAGCCACGGCACTCTCACAAACGCTCACGTCGTCGGCTCGGATTGCGTCGCGGCTCCGATCCTCTGTTACAGCATATCGCCCGGCGTCACCTTTGGCCCGATCGACGGATTCGTCGGCATGGTGTATTCGATGACGATCACGCCCGACTCGGGCTACGTGGTTTCGCGCATCAGCGGTTGCGGAGGCGGCACGCTCGCGGGCAACGTGTTCACGTCGATACCGATGGAGTCCGATCAAGGCCCGTACCACGACATTGGCGTGTGTACGCTGATCGTCGAATACGCGAACACGCGCGTGAACGGCGCCTGCGGCGCGGACGACGGCCAGACGATGTTCACGCCCCCCGCACTCACTTGCAATGCAGGCGTGACCAGTGCGCCGGCAGGCACCGGCCCGTGGACGTGGACCTGCTCCGGCGTCAACGGCGGAACCACCGCACAATGTTCCAGCGCCGCGCCGCAGTATTGGCCGGTGGGCGTGTTCGACGGTCAAAACCCGACGCAACAGCCGCCCTCGCACGGTCACACGCAGGGAGGCGAGAACCAGAATTTTCTTGCCGGCGTTCCGGCCGTGCTGACCTTCGTGCCGGACGAGGGCTACCAGGTGGCCGGCGCGACGGGTTGCGGCGGCAACCTCGCCGGCAACGTCTACACGACCGAACCCCTCAGTGCCCCAGGTCCGTTTGACGGATATTACTGTCAGGTGTTCGTCACGTTCTCGCAGGCGATACCGCCCGTCGATGGCGCCTGCGGCCCCGACGACGGCCACACGATTTCCGCATCGCCGACGCAACTGTGCACGACCGGCACGCCAAGCATCCTGCTCGGCAACGGCCCCTGGACCTGGTCGTGCGGCGGCCAGGGCAGCGGCACGACGGCCGCCTGCATGGCGCGATACGGCACCACCGCGACGACCTGGACGGTCACGCCGTCGGCCGGCGGCAGCGGCGCGATCAGTCCAGCCGTGGCGCAAACGGTCAACGACGGCGCCACCGCCAGCTTCACCCTGACACCCGATGCGAACTACGCGATCGGCGCGGTCGGCGGCACCTGCGGCGGCAGCCTGAGTGTAAATGTATACACCACCGCGGCGGTGACGGCCGACTGCACCGTGATAGCGACTTTCGTTCCGGCGGCGACGCCGGTCGACGGCGTCTGCGGCAGCGACGACGGCAAGACGCTTGCTTCGACGCCGACGAATCTATGCAGCGCGGGTACACCGAGCGTGGTCGCGGGCGACGGACCATGGACCTGGACGTGCTCCGGCAGCAACGGCGGTGCGACCGCGAGCTGCTCGGCCGCGGCGACGCGGTTGCAGAGTGCGACCAGCCTCGTCGCGAATCCGAATCCGGCGACGGTCGGCCAGAACGTCACCGTCCAGGTTCTGGTCAATGGGCTGAGCACGCATGCGCCAAGCGCGACCGCCTTGCTTGCGGGTGCCGCTCCGCAGGCGACGCCGATTCCGACCGGGACGGCGACGGTAAGCGAAGGCGCGAATGTCTGCACGGCCACTATCAGCAACGGCAGCGGCAGTTGTGCACTGAGTTTCGCCACGGCCGGTACGCATGTTTTGACCGCGGTCTACAGCGGCGATGCGAACTACGCGGGGTCGAGTGGCACGATGCAGTTGCTCGTGACGACCGGCGGTGGAAACGGCGGAGATACCACCACGGTATCGGCGCCGGCCGCGAGTTGGTGGGGGATGGGATTGTTGATGCTGCTGGTCTGTGCGATTGGGCTGAGGCGAGGTTTGCGCGGTTGATGTCTCGAAGGATTGTGCTCGGGCAAAAAGAAACCCCGCAAAAGCGGGGTTTCTCGTGATACTCCAAAAGTCGGCGCGACTTAGAAATCCATCCCGCCGCCCATGCCACCCATGCCGCCGCCCGGTGCGCCGTGGGCATGGCCTTCGTCCTTCTTCGGCGCCTCGGCGACCATGGCTTCCGTCGTGATGACGAGGCCGGCGATCGACGCGGCGTTCTGCAGCGCGGTGCGGGTGACCTTGGTCGGATCAAGAATGCCGAACTCGACCATGTCGCCGTACTCGCCGTTGGCGGCGTTGTAGCCGTAGTTGCCCTTGCCCGCGGCGACCTTGTTGAGGATCACGGAGGCTTCTTCGCCGGCGTTGGTGACGATCTCGCGCAGCGGCGCTTCCATCGCGCGCTTGGCGATGAGGATGCCGTGGTTCTGGTCCTCGTTGTCGCCCTTGAGCTTCTTGATCGCGTCGAGCGCGCGCACGAGGGCCACGCCGCCGCCCGGCACCACGCCTTCTTCCACCGCCGCACGCGTGGCGTGAAGGGCGTCTTCGACGCGGGCCTTCTTTTCCTTCATCTCGACTTCGGTCGCGGCGCCGACCTTGATCACCGCCACGCCGCCGGCCAGCTTGGCCACGCGCTCCTGCAGCTTCTCGCGGTCGTAGTCGGAAGTGGTCTCCTCGATCTGCGTCTTGATCTGCGCGATGCGCGATTCGATCGCCTTGGCGTCGCCCGCGCCGTCGATGATCGTCGTGTTCTCCTTCGAGGAGACGATCTTCTTCGCGCGGCCGAGATCCTTGAGCGTCGCCTTCTCGAGCGAGAGGCCGACTTCCTCGCTGATGACCTGGCCGCCGGTGAGGATGGCCATGTCTTCGAGCATCGCCTTGCGGCGGTCGCCGAAGCCCGGCGCCTTCACGGCCGCGACCTTGACGATGCCGCGAATCGTGTTGACGACGAGGGTCGCCAGCGCTTCGCCTTCGACTTCTTCCGCCACGATCAGCAGCGGCTTGCCGGCCTTGGCCACGCCTTCGAGCACGGGCAGCAGCTCGCGCACGTTCGAGATCTTCTTGTCGTGCAGCAGGATGTACGGATCTTCGAGTTCGACCTGCTGCGACTGCTGGTTGTTGATAAAGTACGGCGACAGATAGCCGCGGTCGAACTGCATGCCCTCGACGACATCCAGCTCGTTCTCGAGGCCCGAGCCTTCCTCGACCGTGATCACGCCTTCCTTGCCGACCTTGTTCATCGCCTCGGCGATGATGTCGCCGATGTGCGTGTCGCCGTTCGCCGAGATCGTGCCGACCTGGGCGATCGACTTGTTGTCGGCCGACGGCTTGGACAGGTTCTTCAGCTCGGCGACGGCGCCGACGACGGCCTTGTCGATGCCGCGCTTCAAGTCCATCGGGTTCATGCCGGCGGCGACGGCTTTCAAGCCTTCGCGGATCAGCGCCTGGGCGAGCACGGTCGCGGTGGTGGTGCCGTCACCGGCGACGTCGGAGGTCTTGGAAGCGACTTCCTTGACCATCTGGGCGCCCATGTTCTCGAACTTGTCGGCGAGTTCGATCTCCTTGGCGACGGACACGCCGTCCTTGGTGATCGTCGGCGCGCCGAAGCTCTTGTCGAGCACGACGTTGCGGCCCTTCGGGCCGAGGGTGGCCTTGACCGCGTTGGCCAGGGTGTTCACGCCGCGCAGGATGCGGGCGCGGGCGTCTTCACCGAAACGGATTTCTTTAGCTGCCATTGTCTAGTTCCTCAGGAAATCTGGATTTGTCTGTCGGGGATCGGCGCCGGCCGATCAACCCTCAATCACTGCCACGAGGTCTTCCTCGCGCATCACGAGCAGCTCTTCGCCGTCGACCTTCACCTCGGTGCCCGAATACTTGCCGAACAGCACCTTGTCGCCGGCCTTGACCGCGAGCGGGCGAACCTTGCCGTCGTCGAGAATCTTGCCCGCGCCGACCGCGATGACCTCGCCCTTGATCGGCTTTTCGGTCGCGGTGTCGGGAATGACGATGCCGCCGGCCGATTTGGTCTCGGCCTCCAGGCGCTTGATGATCACGCGATCATGCAATGGACGAAGCTTCATAAGCGTATCCTCAACTGATTGAAAAACTGGGAATTTGTCCGGATTGTTAGCACTCCTGGACGCCGAGTGCCAAGTTTAGCGACAAAACAACCCCGGTGTAAACGTTTCGCCGCGCGAAGAGATATATGCCTCGGCAATACGATTTCAAGAGTCGCCGGTATACCTGTGCGCCAACCTGTGCTCAGGCGAATTGCTGCGACCGCACTTGACTTCAAATTCCGAGATTGATGACATCGGTACCATCGATCGTCCGGCTGCTATCCTTGACCGTGATTTCTTCCTTTCCTGGCGGCATGAGCTCCGCCGCGCCCGAAGCCGACGACGCGTTTGCGCACAGTTTGGCGACGTTGACGCCGTCGTTGCGTCATTACGTGTGCGGACAATTAGGCGCCGTGGATGGGGTCGACGACGTGGTGCAGGAGAGCTGCCTGCGTGCATTGCGTTATCGGGGCAGCGTGGGCGGCAATGACTTGCGCGCTTTGCTCTATCGCATCGCCGCTAACGTGATGGCCGATCGCCATCGTCGCACCGAATCGCATCGCTGCGCGGACCATTGTCCGCTCGATGTCGTGGAACTGCCGACCGCCGACGGACAGCCCGAGCAGGTGCAGATCGGCCGCCAGAATCTGGCCTTGATCCTGGTGGCCATTCGCGGCCTGCCGCCGCGTTGCCGCGACGCGTTTCTGCTGCATCGTTTTGAGGGACTGAGCTACCGGGACATCGCGCAGCGTTTCGGCACTTCGCCGCGTACGGTGGAAAATCAGATCGCGCACGCGCTGGCGGCTTGCCGGCGCGCATTAGGGGATTAAGCGGCCGAATGCGTTGTATCCAACGATGAACTCGCGTGCGACAGCGAAAACCGAAGCGGTCCGCGAACGGGCCGAACACTGGTTCGCGCGTCGGCGCGCGCCCGACTTTTCCGTCGAGGAGCGGCGTGACTGCGAGGCGTGGATCAATGCCTCGCCCGAACACTCCGCGGCCTATCTGCGCACGCAAATGCTTTGGGACGATCTCGGCCCGCTCGCGGACGATCCTGAAATCGCGCGCTGGCGCACCGAGGCTTGCGCCGGCGAAACTCCTGCGAAACGCCGCTTTCCCGGCTGGGTCGCCGGCCTGTCCGCCGCAGTCTTGGCCGCGTGCCTGGTGCTTGCTACGCGATATCGGCCATCCGAACCGGTCCGACAGGTAGCGAAGGAATACGCAACGGCTCCCGGCGAACAACACGTGCTCGCGCTGGAAGACGGTTCGCACCTGACCCTGAACACCGACACGCGCATTCGCGTGCGCATGGATCCGAACTCGCGCGAGGTCGAATTGCTGCGCGGAGAGGCCTTGTTCGACGTTGCGCACGAAGCCGAGCGTCCATTCCACGTACGCACCGACGGCCTCATCGTGACCGACATCGGCACGAGTTTCGACATCCACAACGATACCGGCTCGACGCAGGTCACGCTGATCAGCGGGCTGGCGGAAGTCACGCGCGGCGGCGACACGAGCGTGGTCGAGCTCACGCCGGGCGATCAGCTTATCTCAAACGCCAGCACCTGGCGCAAGCAAACGGTTTCCAATCTGGCAAGCGTGACGGAATGGACCAGCGGCCATCTCGTCTTCCTCGCCACGCCGCTGCGCGATGCCGTGGCGAAGATCAATCGTTACGACAAGGACCGCATCGTCATCGCCGACCGTTCGCTGGAAGCGCTGCAGATCAGCGGGGACTTCCACATAGGCAACGCGCAGGCGTTCGTGCGCGCGTTGCAAAGCGCATTCCCTGTCCGCGCCGAAACGACCGTGGCCGGCGAAACGCATCTGCACGCACGTCGCTGACGCAGTGCGTCATGTCGGGCTCCCCTTTCCGCCCGACCGATATTTTTCGATTCGATAGGGGACATCCATCCTCGCTGCGTTGTTGGTAGTGGAAGTTCATAAGAACCGCACCAACGAACATCGAGGGAACAAATTCATGCGTTCGATTTCCATCGGCATGGCCAGCCGTTTTCACGCGCGTGCCAGCGCACTGGCGCTCGCGATCGGCGTTGCCGCGCAATTGCCGGCGTTGGCAGCCACGCCCGCGCCGAGCGATGCACATGCATTCCACATCTCGCAGGGGACGCTCGATGCCGCGCTTCGCCAGTTCGCCACGCAAAGCCACATGCAGGTGCTGTACGACCCGGCGCTCGTGCAGAATCTCCATGCCTCGGCCTTCAACGGCACGGTATCGGCCGAGAAGGCGTTGCAGGCGTTGCTGAAAGGCACCGGTCTCGTCTACGACTTCACCGATGGGAGCACGATCGCCATCAAGGCCGGCGCTGCGCAAGGCAGCAGCCAGAAAGCCCCGCCCGCCGCCAAACCCGCATCGACGCAACTCGAATCGATCGTCGTCACCGCAACGAAGCGCCAGGAATCGGTCGAATCGATTCCCGCCAGCATCGTGGCCATCTCGGGCAGCGAGCTCGAGCAACGCGGCGCGCAAGGCATCGTGGACATTGCGGAGCTCGTCCCCGGCGTGAATGTGTCGATGCAGGACGGCACCACCTCCCGAATCACTATCCGCGGCATCACCAATGACGGAGACACGAACGCGACGACCGGCGTGCTGTTCGACGACATTTCGTTCAACGATGCCTACGTGCCGCACGTGATGCTCGATCCGAACCCGTTCGACATGGAGAACGTCGAAGTGCTCAAGGGCCCGCAAGGCACGCTGTTCGGCGCATCGGCGCTCAACGGCGCGATTCGCTACGTGCCGGAGCAACCCGAATTCGGTGTTTTCGACGGAAAGTATTACGCCGAATACGGCCAAGTCAGCGCAGGCGACCAGGCCTGGAGCGGCGGCGCAATGGTCAACGTCCCGCTCACGAGCGATACGCTCGCATTGCGCGTAGTCGCCTACGACTCGGGTTTGCCGGGCTGGATCGACAATATTCTCAACCGGGACAAGGATGCCAACCGCGGCCACCAGAGCGGCCAGCGCGCGATCCTCGCATGGAAACCGAATGACGACTTCCAGGCTTCGCTTACCTATGCCTCGCAGCGCACGACGAGGCACGACGAAGCCGACGCGGACAATGAAAACGGCCTTCTGCAAACTCAGGACCGCCTGCGCGCGAGTCCCTGGAGCAGCCAATACGACCTGACCTCGCTGAAGCTGCAATACGATTTCGGGGCGTTCAATTTCGTTTCCGATTCCGGCTACGTCTGGAAGCAGTTCATCGAAAACGCGGAAGCCTCGGGTCACGTCGTTCCGGGCGGCGGTTTGCCGATCCTGCTGCAGGACACCTACGACCATTCGACGTCGTTCAGCCAGGAATTCCGCCTCGTGTCGAAGGACGACGCGGATTCGCCCGGGAAATGGGTCGCCGGCGTGTTCGCCTCGCATCAGAGCGTCTCGCAATACGGCGCTTTCCCGCTCGGCGACCCATCGTTGTCGTTGGCGGAAACCGCCGGCCTCGTCGACGCGGCGCTCGGCGCCGGCGCGGGACAGGCCTGGATCGAGCTGGGCCAGCCGGCTTACCAGATCGCAAACGTCGACGTGACCGTGAAAGAACTTGCCGCGTTCTTCGACGTGTCGCGCAAGTTCGGCGATTGGGAAGCGAGTTTCGGCGGGCGCTTGTACGACACCTCGTCCGGCGGCACGGTCGACAACGGCGGCCTGCTGCTGGACCTGACCGGGTTTCCGAATGGGCAGCACCTGGACAAGACCGTCAAGCAACACGGATTCAATCCCAAGGCCTCGCTGCAGTGGCATCTGAACGACGACGTCATGCTGTACGGCCTCGTCTCGAAAGGCTATCGCGTCGGCGGCGTGCAATGGGGCAATTCCGGCTTCTTCGCCTCCGAGCCCGCACCCTCGCTGTTCAAGACCGACACGATCTGGAACTACGAAATCGGCCTGCGCTCGAAGTGGCTGGACAACAGGCTGCAATTCGATGCCACCGCGTTCTACGAGCGCTGGAAAAATCCGCAGGTCCTCGTGTTCGTGTCGAACGGTCTGGGGGCGTACATCGACAATGTCGGCGGCGTCATCAGCAAGGGTTTCGAGACGTCGCTGGCGTACCTGTTTTCGTCGGTGCCCGGCTTGAAGTTCCGCATATCGGGAACCTACGACCGCGCAAGGACAACGACGGACTTCATCACCGCGGTCGAATCGGAGCTGGTGCCCAAAGGCTCGGAGTGGCCGCTGTCGCCCAAGTGGCAAGGCAGTGCGACGCTCGACTACCAGCACAGCATGGGAAACTGGTACTGGGGCGGATTCCTGACCGATGCCTATGTCGGCCGCGCCACCTTCGGCGTCGGCCAATCGGACACGGTATTCAACTACAACCAGATCAATGCCCAGGTTCGCATCGGTTTGCCCACCCTGCCGACCGCTCCGGAGCTGGCATTGACCCTCGACAATGCCTTCGACAAGCGCGCCATCAACGCCTCGTATTCCGGCGAAGTCGTCGCCGGAGTGCCGTGGCACGAAGTCACGTATATTCAACCGCGCACTTGGATGCTGCGGCTGTCCGGCAGCTTCTGAGGACGCGCACGAGAAGCCATTGCATGTCCTTTCAATTCGAGGCTTGCGCCGCATGAGAAAAATTGCGACCGCCAAACGCCCGGCAAATCGCGCGGCAGGGTTCACGCCGTGCGCCGCACTGGCCGCCGCGATGATGTCCTTCGCCGCAGGGAGCGCGTCCGCGCAGGAAGCACGGCAGCCTGATCTGACGCGCCAGCAATCCTATACCCCGCATCATGTCTCGAGCACCGACCCGACCGGCGCCAACGCGGACTCGCGCAAGGTGGAAGCGGGCGGCGCCATTACGGTTATGGATGCCGACGGCCCCGGCACGATCTCCCACATCTGGTTCACCCTTGCCGACGACGAACCGCTGCATCTCAAGCGCATCGTGCTGCGCATGTATTGGGACGGCGAGGCAACGCCCAGCGTCGAAACGCCGATCGGAGACTTCTTCGGATTGGGGCTCGGCACTTATCACAACTGGCAGTCGCAGATGCTGTCGGTCGGCAGCGTCAAGGCATTGAACTGCTATTTCCCGATGCCGTTTGCCAAACACGCTCGTATCACCGTATCCAACGAAGGCCAGGAACCGATCCAGGCGCTCTACTACAACATCGACTATCGCACGTATGCAACGCCGCTGCCGCCCGATACCTTGTACTTCCACGCGCAATACCGCCAGGCGCAGCCCAACAAGGGCTGGAGCCGCGACTGGCGCAACAACGGCGATCCGAAGATCGTGAACAAGCCGAACACCGACGGCGCCGACAACTACGTCTGGATGGAGGCCAAAGGGCACGGCCAGTTCGTCGGCGTGACGATGTCGGTGCTGCAAAACCAGGACGACTGGTGGGGCGAAGGCGACGAGATGTTCTTCGTCGACGGAGAAAAGAACCCTTCGATCGTCGGCACCGGCTCGGAAGACTATTTCCTTGGCGCATGGAACTTCGGCGGCAAGCCGTTTTCGTACGCGTTGTACGGCGCCCCCGTCGTCGGCGCGGAGTCGGCAGGCGGACGTTCGAGCGTCTATCGCTTCCATCTCGATTCGCCGATTCCGTTCCGTAAATCCTTCCGCGCCACGATCGAGCACGGCACAGCCAATCATCGATCCGACAGCTACTACTCCGTGGCCTATTGGTACCAGGCCGAGCCGCACGCCGCGTTTCCGAAACTTCCTCCGGTGAACGAACGGCTGCCGGCCGTGCAGCCGACGGGCGGGCCGGGCAATGGAGGCTAGTACCCTGTTTGCCGATTTTTTATCCGGACGTGCCCGCGAAGCAGGTCGTGCGTGGATTCCTTCTTGATCTGAAACGGCATGTCGGACCTTTATTTGAAGCCTGCCATGAAAAAAATAATCCTGCTCGTCGTCGCGTTGCTGCTGCTCGTGTTCGCCCTCGGCGTCGGCGGCAGTTGGTACATCAGCCGCAGCGTACCCGGACTCGACGACGCACAGGCCGCGCTCGTCGGCGCAGCGCAGAAAGCCGGTGCGACGTCGCTCACGGGCACGCACACGGACGACGGCGGCCTGCGCTTGAACGGCATGCTCGAAGGGCGCTCGTTCAGCCTCCTCATTCCGTGGCACTGGAACAAACAGGTCGTGCTCTGGGCAAACGGCTACAGCGCACCCGGTGCCCGCAACAATCTCACCGCGGCGGCCGACCCGCTCGACCACGACACGCTCGGCGTGCTCAAGACACCTTACGCGCGCGGCTTCGCCGTCGGCGAGAGCGCCTACGACAAATCGGGCATGGCGGTGGAAAGCGCGATCGAGAACACGTACCGGTTGAAGCAATTCACCGACAAACTGGGCTCCACGCGCGCCTACATGTTCGGCGGCTCGATGGGCGGCAACATCACGATGGGCATGATCGAAAAATACCCGCACGATTTCGCCGGCGCGATCGCCGCCTGCGGCGTGGTCGGCGACTGGCCGCACGAGATCGGCTGGCTGATCGACATTCGCGCAGCGTACAACTACTTCACGCGCGGCACGACCTACGAATTGCCTGGCGACAAGAGCATCGCGCATTCGGCTCTCGCGACGTTTCCCTCCGGGCCGCTCAGTTCCATCGCACCGGTCTCGATCATCGTGCAGATCACGCGCCTGCGCGGCCCGGTGCTGGCCTTGTTCGCCGCTGCCAAGACGAATCCGGGAGGCGTCGAGGACCGCATCATCGACAACATCGTCGCCGTCGCCGGCACGGTGAAGGACCCGGCCGCGTTCGCCGTACCGCTCGCCACCGTCGCGCTCGGCCAGGACGATCTCAACGCCACGTTCGGCGGCATGATCTACGACAACACGCACAAGACCTATTCGAGCCCGCATCTTTCCGAAGCCGAGAACGCCGCGCTGAACCGCGACATCGAACGTGTGCACGCCGATCCCGCCGCCGTGGCCAAAGCCAACGAATGGTATAAACCAACCGGCAAGTTCGAAGCGAAACTGATCTCGATCTACAACGCGGTCGACCCGCTCGTGTCGACCGACGTCAACGAACCGCAGCTGCGCGACGCCATCGCGCAAGCCGGCAACGCCGACAATTTCGTCGACCGGCCGGTGCCGCAGAAGGAAGACCCGCACGTGCTCGGTTCCGGCATGGCGGGCCTCGCCCATTGCGGATTCACTCCCGAACAGATCGTTCCTGCGGTCAACGACGTGATCGAGTGGGTCGAGACGGGAAAGAAACCGGAATAGCGAATTCGCTCCGCTTCGCCGGTTCGATCAGGTGCTTGCAGGATTTCGAAAACCCTGACGGGGTGGGTTGGCGCCGGGTGCGGCGAAGACATCGGTCGTCGCCACGTTGCGAACTCGGCGCGCTCCCTGCGCACGATCGTCCGCGTACGGTCCAGCAAGCGGCGGGCTGCGCGTTTCATATGGCTCTTATCGCATAATCCCGTGTCCGCGGCGATCCGGGAAAGCGCGCGATCGGTTTTGCGCAGGAGATGCACCGCGCGCTCGACGCGGAACTGGTCTGATCGTCGTCTGTCGGGAATCTTTCCGGCGGTTCGACCGACCGGATTGCGGATTCTCGAGGCCGTTGCGGGCGGGGAAACTTTCGGGCGAGCGGCAGCATTCAAAGGCATCGATGTTGCCGATGCGCCGTATCGCAAGATTCGGCGGGCATTGCGAATCCGATGGCGAGACAATCGGCCCATGAAGATCGAGATTGCGACGTTGGCGCCGTACGGCGATATCCTGTTCGGTTGCGTGAAGCGCACGTGAGCCTTCCGCTGAAGGGTATCTCGTCGATGGCCACGCGCCGGGTACTGGCCGAACTGATCACCGTCTGGCAGACCGGCGGCGGCGAGCCGATCGCCATCGAGGCGGTCGGCGGTGTCGATGCCGTGAAACGCGTGCAGGGCGGCAACGAAGCCTTCGACACAGTGTTCCTAGCCGGCGACGCCCTCGATCGCCTGCTGGCGTCGGGACGCGTGGTCGCCGGCAGCAAGGTGGACCTGATGTTGTCGGGAACGGCGGTGGCGGTCCTGGCGGGTAGCCCGCATCCGGACATCAGCAGCGAGGACGCAGTGCGCGACGCAGTGCTAGCCGCATCCAGCATCGGCTATTCCACAGGCCCCAGCGGAGTCGCGCTGCAGAAGTTGTTCGAACGCTGGGGCATCGCCAGGGAATTGGCGTCGCGCACGGTGCAGGCCGCGCCGGGTGTGCCGGTCGCCACGCTGGTGGCCAGCGGCGAGGTCGCGCTGGGTTTCCAGCAGTTGAGCGAACTGATCCACGTGCCAGGCATCTGCATCGTCGGGCCGTTGCCGCCGGCCATCGCCATCGATACGGTGTTCTCGGCCGGCGTGGTTGCCGGTTCGCCAAACGCCGACATCGTACGCCGGCTGCTGTCCTTCATGGCTTCGCCCGAGGCGGAGCCGGCCAAGCGGCGCGAAGGCATGCAACCCATTCCGTTGCCTTCCAACCTTTCCCGGACATCCGCATGATCATCGACTGCCACGGCCATTACACCACTGCGCCTAAGGCGCTGGAGAACTGGCGCGAGCGCCAGGTCGCCGGCATCAAGGATCCGTCGCAGGCGCCGAAGGCGTCCGATCTGTCGATTGGCGACGACGAACTGCGCGAAACGATCGAACTCAATCAGCTCAAGTTGATGCGCGAGCGTGGCTCGGACCTGACGATCTTCAGCCCGCGCGCAAGTTTCATGGCTCACCATGTCGGCGACTTCCAGGTCAGCAGCACCTGGGCGGCGATCTGCAATGAATTGTGTTTCCGAGTCTCGCAACTTTACCCGGATCACTTCATCGGCGCGGCGATGCTGCCGCAATCGCCGGGCGTGGACCCGGCCACCTGCATCCCCGAGATCCGCCGCTGCGTGGAGGAATACGGCTTCGTCGCGGTCAACCTAAACCCCGATCCGTCCGGAGGCCATTGGCGCGAGCCGCCGTTGACCGATCGCCATTGGTATCCGGTCTACGAAACCTTGGTGGAATACGACATACCGGCGATGGTGCACGTGTCCACCAGCTGCAACGCCTGCTTCCACACTACCGGCGCGCACTACCTTAACGCCGACACCACTGCCTTCATGCAACTGCTGACCGATGATCTGTTCAGGAATTTCCCGACCCTGCGCTTCGTCATTCCGCACGGCGGCGGCGCGGTGCCCTACCACTGGGGGCGCTTCCGCGGGCTGGCGCAGATGCTGAAAAAGCCTGAGCCACGCCAGGCGCTGCTGGGCAACGTGTTCTTCGACACTTGCGTGTATCACCAACCGGGCATCGACCTGCTGGGTACGGTCATTCCCGTCGACAATATCCTGTTCGCCTCGGAAATGATCGGTGCGGTTCGCGGCATCGACCCGGACACCGGACACTATTTCGACGATACCAAGCGCTATGTCGATGCCTCGCCGCGCTTCAGCGACGCCGATCGCCACAAGATATTCGAAGACAATGCGCGGCGTGCGTACCCGCGCCTGGATGCGGCGCTGAAGGCGCGCGGACATTGAAATCGGAAGGAGCGCAGACATGTACGAACTGGGCGTGGTGTATCGCAACATCGAACGCGCCGACCGCGAAACAACTGACGCGCTGGCCGCGTTCGGTTCGGCCACGGTGCACGAGGCCATGGGCCGCGTCGGCCTGCTGAAACCCTACATGCGGCCGATCTATCCCGGCGCGCAGGTATCCGGCACCGCCGTCACCGTACTGCTGCATCCCGGCGACAACTGGATGATGCACGTGGTGGCCGAACAGATTTCCCCCGGCGACATCGTGGTCGCGGCGATCACTGCTGAATGCAACGACGGCTACTTCGGCGACCTGCTGGCGACCAGCTTCCAAGCGCGCGGCGCGCGCGCGCTGGTGATCGATGCTGGCGTGCGCGACGTGAAGACGCTGGGCGAAATGCGGTTCCCGGTGTGGAGCCGCTGCATCAGCGCCAAGGGAACGATCAAGGCGACGCTTGGCTCGGTCAACATCCCGGTGGTTTGCGCCGGCGTGCTGGTGACGCCCGGCGATGTGGTCGTTGCCGACGACGATGGGGTGGTCTGCGTGCCGCGCGCCATGGCCGCGGCCACGCTGGAGGCTGCGCGCAAGCGCGAGGCCAACGAGGGCGCCAAGCGCGAGAAGCTGGCCAGCGGTGTGTTGGGCCTGGACATGTACGCGATGCGCGAACCGCTGGCGGTCGCCGGCCTGCGCTACATCGACTGAAGGAGAGGCTGATGGGCAAGCCGACCGCGGGCCCGTTCGAGAAGACGCCGGGCTGGCTGGACTGGTACGACGGCCCCGGCGCGCCGCGATTCGAAGTGCCTGCCGGCGCTGTGGACGCGCATTGCCATGTGTTCGGCCCCGGCGCCGAATTTCCGTACGCACCGGAGCGCAAATACACGCCCTGCGACGCGTCGAAGGCGCAACTGTTCGCGCTGCGCGATCGCCTCGGCTTTGCACGCAACGTGATCGTGCAGGCCACCTGCCACGGTGCCGACAACCGCGCCATGGTCGATGCCTGCCTGGCTTCGGGCGGCAGGGCGCGCGGCGTGGCTACGGTGCGCCGCAGCGTCAGCGATGAGGAATTGCAGCAGTTGCACGCGGCCGGCGTGCGCGGCGTGCGCTTCAACTTCGTCAAGCGGCTGGTGGACTTCACGCCCAAGGACGAGCTGCTGGAGATCGCCGGCCGCATCGCCAAGCTCGGCTGGCACGTCGTCATCTACTTCGAGGCGGTGGACCTGCCCGAGCTGTGGGACTTCTTCACCGCGCTGCCCACCATCGTGGTAGTCGACCACATGGGCCGGCCCGACGTGGGCAAGCCCATCGACGGTCCGGAGTTCGCGCTGTTCCTGAAGTTCATGCGCGAGCACCGCAACGTATGGAGCAAGGTGAGCTGCCCCGAGCGCCTGTCCGTCGCCGGCCCACCGGCGCTCGACGGCGAACGGAACGCCTACCGCGACGTCGTGCCCTTCGCGCGCAAGGTGGTCGAGCTGTTCCCCGACCGCGTGCTGTGGGGCACCGACTGGCCGCACCCCAACCTCAAGGGCCACATGCCCGACGACGGCCTGCTGGTGGACTTCATCCCGCACATCGCGCCGACGGCCGAGCTGCAGAAGAAGCTGCTGGTGGACAACCCGATGCGCCTCTATTGGCCGGAAGAGGTTGAGCGCTGAACGTTTGGCGTTCAGCGAAAACCCGAAACGCACAACATCCAATGCTCGACAAACCCTACCTCGACGTGCCCGGCACGATCATCTTCGACGCGGACCAGAGCCGCAAAGGCTACTGGCTCAACCAGTTCTGCATGAGCCTCATGAAGGCCGAGAACCGCGAGCGCTTCAAGGCCGACGAGCGCGCCTACCTCGACGAGTGGCCGATGACCGAGGAGCAGAAGCAGGCCGTGCTGGCACGCGACCTGAACTGGTGCATGCGCACCGGCGGCAACATCTACTTCCTGGCGAAGATCGGCGCCACCGACGGCAAGAGCTTCCAGCAGATGGCCGGCAGCATGACCGGCATGACCGAGCAGGAATACCGCGACATGATGATCGGCGGCGGCCGCCGCGTCGAAGGCAACCGCTACCTCGGCGAGGACGGCGACGCGCAGCCGCAGAACCAGCCCCAGGGTGCCGCCGGCGCCGCCCACCGCAGGAACAAGGAGGCTTGACATGGCCCGCATCACCGCATCCGTCTACACCTCGCATGTGCCCGCCATCGGCGCCGCGATGGACCTGGGCAAGACCCATGAACCCTACTGGCAACCGCTCTTCAAGGGCTACGAGTTCTCGCGCCAGTGGATGAAGGACAATAAGCCCCACGTCGTCTTCCTGGTCTTCAACGACCACGCCACGGCCTTCAGCCTGGAGATGATCCCGACCTTCGCCATCGGCACCGCCGCCGAGTACCAGCCGGCCGACGAAGGCTGGGGCCCACGCCCGGTGCCCAAGGTGGTGGGCCACCCCGAGCTGGCCAGCCACATCGCGCAGAGCGTGATCCAGCAGGACTTCGACCTCACCATCGTCAACAGGATGGACGTGGACCACGGCCTGACGGTGCCGCTGTCGCTGCTATGCGGCGAGAAGGACCCGAAGGAAGGCGCCTGGCCCTGCCCGGTGATCCCCTTCGCCGTCAACGTGGTGCAGTACCCCGTGCCCAGCGGCCAGCGCTGCTTCAACCTGGGCCGCGCCATCCGCAAGGCCGTCGAAAGCTACGACGAGGACCTGAACGTGCACATCTGGGGCACCGGCGGCATGAGCCACCAGCTGCAGGGCGCGCGCGCCGGCCTGATCAACGCCGACTGGGACAACAGGTTCCTCGACCGCCTGATCGCCGAGCCGGTGGAACTCGCCAAGGTGCCGCACATCGAGTACGTGCGCGAGGCCGGCAGCGAGGGCATCGAGCTGGTGATGTGGCTGATCGCCCGCGGCGCGATGGCCGACGTGAACGGCGAAGGCCCGCCGCCGAAGGTGGCGCACCGCTTCTTCCACGTGCCGGCCTCCAACACGGCGGTCGGCCACCTGATCCTCGAAGAACCCCGTTGAGTCCGCGAACAAAGGAACCCCTACATGACCATCAAAGCAGCCCTGGCCGGTGCCGGCGCCTTCGGCATCAAGCACCTGGACGGCATCAAGAACATCGACGGCGTCGAAGTCGTCTCGCTCATCAGCCGCGACCTGGGCAAGACCAAGGAAGTCGCGGACCAGTACAACATCAAGCACGTGACGACCGACCTGGCCGAGAGCCTGGCTCTCAAGGAAGTGGACGCCGTCATCCTCTGCACGCCCACCCAGATGCATGCCGCGCAGACCAAGGCCTGCCTGGAGGCCGGCAAGCACGTGCAGGTGGAGATCCCGCTGTGCGACGTGCTCAAGGACGGCGAGGAGGTGCTGGCCCTGCAGAAGAAGACGGGCAAGGTCGCCATGGTCGGCCATACGCGCCGCTTCAACCCCAGCCACCAGTACGTGCACAAGAAGATCGCCGCCGGCGAGTTCAACATCCAGCAGATGGACGTGCAGACCTACTTCTTCCGCCGCACCAACATGAACGCGCTGGGCCAGCCGCGCAGCTGGACCGACCACCTGCTGTGGCACCACGCCGCCCACACGGTGGACCTGTTCGCCTACCAGGCCGGCAGCCCGATCGCGAAGGCCAACGCCGTGCAGGGCCCGATCCACAAGGACCTGGGCATCGCGATGGACATGAGCATCCAGCTCAAGGCCGAGAACGGCGCGATCTGCACGCTCTCCTTGAGCTTCAACAACGACGGCCCGCTGGGCACCTTCTTCCGCTACATCGGCGACACCGCCACCTACATCGCACGCTATGATGACCTTGTGCAGACGCACAGCAAGGGCCCCGAGACGCCGGTGGACGTGAGCCAAGTCGATGTGTCGATGAACGGCATCGAGCTGCAGGACCGCGAGTTCTTCGCCGCCATCCGCGAAGGGCGTGAGCCGAATTCCAGCGTGGCCCAGGTTCTGCCCTGCTACCGGGTGCTGCAACAGATGGAACGGCAGCTGCAGTCGGCCGGCTGAGAGGGGCCGCGCGCCGGCCAACCGGATTGAGGCTGGAATGCCCTGGAGGGCGTGCTCGGCCGCGTGCAGACGCTGCGTCAGCGCGCGTAGCCGAGTCCGGCGTGTGGCCATGTAGCCGACGGGCGATGGATCCGTGTCAGCGCGGCTTGGCGCAGGTTGTCGTCGGCGGAATCGGGATCGGGAAGGAAATCAATGCGGCGGGAGGTCGACGTAGTTTTCGGCCAGTGCTGCGCTGGCGGCGTGCGAACCGACCACGTAGTCGAGTTCCGCCAGCTGCAGGCGCTGGTCGAAGCCGCTGTGGTTCGGAAAAACGGTGCATCAGCGAGGTGAACCACCACGAGAAGCGCTCGGCCTTCCAGATGCGCTGCAGGCAGCGATGCGAATACTCGTCGAGTACGGCGTCGTCGTCGGCGTAATGCGCGGCCAGCGCTTCGACCAAAAGGCCGACATCGGTGGGGGCCAGCTTCAGGCCCTTGGCGCCGGTCGGCGGCACGATGTGCGCGGCGTCGCCGGCCAAGAACAAGCGGCCGAAGCGCATTGGCTCGGCGACGAAGCTGCGGAGTGGGGCTGCTTTTTTCCAGCGACGGTCCGGTGGCCAGCCGTTCGGCTGCTTCCGGATCCAGGCGCAGCCGCAGTTCGTCCAAGAACGCCTCGTCGCTCCAGTCTTCCGTCTTCTCGCCCAGCGACAGCTGCAGGTAGTAGCGGCTGCGGGTCGCGCTGCGCATGCTACACAGGGCAAAGCCGCGCGGGCTGTTGGCGTAGACGAGTTCGTCGCCGCCGGCGGGGTGTCGGCGAGCAGGCCGAGCCAGCCGAACGGATAAATCTAAATCTTCTCGTGGCAGGCGCCGGCGCCGGTGGGAACGCTGACGCGGCTGACGCCGTGATAGCCATCGCAGCCTGCAATGAAGTCGCAGTCGATGCGCGTGCGCCAGCCGTCGACCGTGCAGGTCACGTGCGGCCGGTTGCCGTCGGAGCCATGCAGGGTGACGTCGGTCGTCCGGTACAGAGTAGCCAACCCGGCTTGCGCACGCGCTCCCATCAGGTCGCGGGTGATTTCAGTCTGGCCGTACACGGTGACCTGACGGCCGCCACTGAGCCGATGTAGATCGATGCGATGGCGGCTGCCGGCGAACAGCAGTTCGATGCCGTGGTGGCCGGACCTTCGCGCTCGGCGCGCTCGGCCACGCCGGCCCCGCGCAGCAGGTCCATCGTGGTTTGTTCGATCACGCCGGCGCGAATGCGGCCCAGCACGTAGGTTTGCGACTGACGTTCGACTACCACTGCCTCGATGCCGGCTACGTGCGGCAATTGCGCCAGCAACAGCCCGGACGGGCCGGCGCCGACGATGGCGACCTGGGTGCGAATCCGCGAAGGCGAAGTAAGGGGATGCTTGCATGAAGGGGGCGGTGGCCTGCAAGCCGGCATACAGTCGCGCGCACTGCCCGGCGCAGGGCGGTCGCACTGTAGGCGGCGATAACGGCCGCGGACCAATCGTTTGTGGCGATTCGGGCCATGGCGCCGGCGAATGCATCGACGGCGCGCGTCGACGAAGCGGTTTTTATCCGCGGAATCCGTGCCTGCCATGCGATTGTGCAACGCACAAATCGCCGCGATAGCTGGCTGCTATGGCGAATGTCGATTTCATCGGTCGCGGCGGGCTCGCTAGCATGCCGATGCTCGGTCCACGGATGCGGCTGGCGCATGTCGAAGCCCTCAGGAGCGCGACTGCGGCCGGCATCCGCCGCGGCCTCAACGGTTCGAAAAATCAACATTCCAGGAGTGACAAATCATGTCCTTGCAGCATTCGACACACACGCCGCACGCGCGGCAGCGTCTGGCCATGGCGATCTTCGCTGCCTTGGCGTTACCTGCCATCGCGCAGGCCCAGCAGGCGGAAGCGACGACCGACCCGGCCACGGCAAAGGCTGCCGCGACGCTCGGTGACGTCGTGGTGACCGCACAGAAGCGCAGCGAGCGCCTGCAGGAAACGCCGGTGGCCGCCGCGGTGGTGACGTCGCAGCAGCTGGAGAACGCCAACGCCAGCGACATTTCTGACCTCAACAAGCTGGTGCCGTCGGTGGAGCTCAAGGGCAGCAACAATGGCCGCGTGCCGATCGCCATGCGCGGCATCTCCACCAACGCCGACGAGGCCACCGTCGGCCTGACCTCGGGCGTGCTGATCATGGTGGATGGCGTACCGGTGTCCTCCGACGCCGCTGGCGTCAACGAACTGTCCGATCTCGCCAACGTCGAAGTGCTCAAGGGTCCGCAGTCCACCCTCGGCGGCCGCGCCGCCTCGGCCGGCGTGATCAACCTGGTCACGCGCAAACCGACCGACTACTGGAGTGGCTCGTTCAGTGCCCTGGCCACCGGCGACGGCGAATACAAGCTGGACGGCTTCGTCTCCGGGCCGATCAGCGATAGCGCCCAGTTCAGCCTGTCGGCCTACGAGCATCGGGTGGATCTGCCGATCCACAACATCGCCACCGGGAAGGATTCGACCACCGACAGCGACGGCGGGCGCCTGAAGCTGCTACTGCATCCGAACGACGACCTCGACATCACCTTGGCTGCGCACGGCTACGAGATCGATGCCAAGGGCGGCAGCTTCACCTATCAATATCTGACCCAGCAGGCCATATTCAACAGCCGTTTCCCGGGCACTGCGTACAACGGCATCGCCTACGACGAGGTGATGGCCGGCATCACCCCGCACTGGGGCAACACCGACTACAACTCGCCGGTAGACATGCGTGCAAAGACCGTCGGCAGCGACTTCAGCGCCAACGTCGACTGGCGCCTCGGCGACTACACGCTCAGTTCGACCACCGCCTATCAGCACGAGCGCCAGGACATGGTGCAGGATGCCGGCGTCACCGCGACCTACTGGTTGAACGAGCTTACCGCCACGGTGTGCAGCGAACTGGCCATTCCCCCCTTCTGCGCCGCGTCCTGGGACAACTCGCAGCACATCATTCTCAAGCCGACCACCAAGTCGCAGGAATTCAAGATCGCCTCGCCGCTGGACGGGCCGATCAATTTCGTCGCCGGCGTGTTCTATTCCGACACCGACGTCTGGAGCAGCGGCGTGCGCGCGATGTTCGCCAATCCCTACCAATACGTGTTGAATTCGGACACCAAGACCCTGGATGCGTATGGCCGCGTCACCTGGAAGCTGCCCGACAATTTCGACCTGCTGACCGGCCTGCGCTTCAACCACGACACGGTCAGCTACTGGAAGAACGATATCTACGACGGTTACTACAGCAGCAACGAGGCCACCGAGAACATCTGGGTCGGCGATATTTCGCTGCGCAAGCGCTTCTCGCCCGATGCCATGGGCTACATCACCTATGCCCGCGGCTACAAGCCGATGGCCTTCAACACCGCCGCCTCGCTCTCCTCGAACGATCCGCTGGATCCGGTGGACAACGAAACCGTCGACAATTTCGAGCTGGGCCTGAAGCTGGCGCTGCTGGACCGCAAGCTGACGCTCGACAGCGCGCTGTTCCAGACCACGTACCGCAATTATCAGGTACAGACCTACGAAACCACCAACGGCTACTTGGCTGACCTGCACCTGTCCAGCGCGGGCAAGGCGCGTACCCGCGGCCTCGAGTCCGACCTCAACTTCGCCGCCACCGAGGCGTTGCGCCTCAACGCCAGCATCGCTTGGATCCAGGCCGTGTTCGTGGACTTCAAGGGCGCGCCCTGCTGGGGCGGCAACACTAGCCAGACCGAGGCCGAGGGCTGCGTCGACGGCACCTATCAGGACCTCTCGGGCAAGCCGATGCCGGACGCGCCTAAATTCAAGGCCAACGTCGGCGCGGACTACACCTGGTCCGGCAATGGCGGCACGCGACCCGACCTGACCCTGTCCGGCCAGTATGCCTGGCGCAGCGGCACCAACATGCAGGCGGACAACAACCCCTATACCTACCAACCGGCTTTCGGCATCTTCAACCTGTCGCTGACTGCCAAATGGAATCAGGGCAAGTTCAGCGCCTCGCTGTTCGTCAACAACGTGTTCGACAAGTTCTACCTGGTCAACGTCACCGACAACTTCAGCGGCATCTGGAGCGATTCGGCGATGGCCATCACCGGCCAGCCGGCACGCGACGCCAGTCGCTACGCCGGCCTGCGCCTGAACTGGAACTTCGACTGATCCCGCTTTTCGACCGCCGCGGCCCGCGTTTTGCACGGGTCGCGGCCGCGCAGGCAGCGACGGGCTTTCGCGGCGGCGCTACCAGGCGGTGGCGCCGCCGTCGAGCTTGAAGTCCGCCGCGGTCACCCAGCCGGCCTCGTCGGAAGCCAGGTAGGTCGCGCACCAGGCGATGTCGTCGGGCGTACCCAGGCGCTGGATCATCATCTTCGATAGCACCGTTTCCCTGAAGCCGGGCTCGTGGTCCAGGCGCGGCTGGGTCGCGCCGGTGACCACCAGCGCCGGCGAGATGGTGTTGGCGCGGATGCCGTGCGGGCCGCCTTCCATCGCCAGTTGCCGGGTCATCGCCAGCACCGCGCCCTTGCCGGCACAGTGCGCCAGTGCGCCCGATCCGGCCAGCGCTTCGTAGGCATTGGCCGAGGCGAAATTGACGATGGCGCCTCCGCCGCGCGCCTTCATGTGCGGCCACACCGCCTTGCAGGCCAGGAACACCACGTCGATTTCGCCGGCCAGCGTGGCTTTCCACTGGCGCTGGTAATCCATTTGCTCGATGAACTCGAACGCGCCCCAGGCGGCGGCATTGACCAGGATGTCGATGCCGCCGAGTTCGCGCAGCGCCGCGGCGACCAGCGCATCGACGTCGGCAGGATTGGTGAGGTCGCAGGGATGCAGGCTGTGCAGGACGTGGCCGGCCGAGCGCGCCTCTTCGACGCTGGCCTGCGCGGCCTGCGCGTTGAGGTCGCAGCCCAGCACCTGTGCGCCCTCGGCGAGGAAGCGCAGCGCGCAGCCCTTGCCGATGCCGCTGCCGATGCCGGTGACGATGGCGAGCTTGCCGTTGAGTCGGTTCATGGAGGTGGATCCGTCATGGGAAGGAATGGGGAAGTGCGGGCCTTCGGCGCCGGAACCGGCCCCGGCGCGGATCAAAGTCCGGCGAAGGTCTCCGCGCACCAGTCGGCGATGTAATCGCGCATCACCGTGCCGTTGTCGGCGCCGCAATGCTCGATCTCGAAATCGGCGCGGGTGAAGATGCGCAGGTGGCGCTTGGGCGAGTTCACTGCCTGCTCGTAGGACAGTTGCGCGTTGTAGGCCGGAATCTGCCGGTCGTTCTCGCCGTGGGTGACGAGGAACGGCACCTTGATCTTCTCGACCTGGCCGTCGAGGGTGATCTGGTCGGCGTAGTCGAGGAAGGCGTCGCGGTCGTCGAAGCCGAACACCCACATCACGTGGTCCCAGTAGTGCGGGACCGGGTTCTCGCCCTCGTTCCGCACCCGCTCGCGCTGGCGCTTGCCCCAGACGTGGTTGGCGCCCATCACCGCGCACAGCGCGTAGCGCGGGTCGTTGGCGGCGATGCGCGGGGCGTGGTAGCCGCCGAAGGACAGGCCGAAAATGCCGATCTTCGAATGGATCACGTCGCTGCGGGTCAACAGGTAGTCGAACGCGGGCGAGCCCCAGCGCTCGCCGTCATAGACGGCAACGAGGCCACGCTTGCGGATCGCCTCGCCGGTGCCGGGTTGGTCTACGAACAGGGTGTTGATGCCGCGCTCCAGGTTGACCGCGCCGTGGCCGGCCATGTTGACCTGCTCCTTCATCGAATCCAGGCCGTTGACCGACACCAGGGTCGGCCGCGGCGTGCCGCTGCCGTCGTGGATGAAGATGCCGGTGTAGCTCGATCCTTCATACGGGATCTCGACCTTCTCCACATGCAGCCCGCGCAGTGCCGAACCCTTGTGGTACAGCGCCAGCCCCTTGTCGTAGGCGACCCAGCGCGGCGCATAGTCGCGGCTCTGCATGCGCTCGGCGGACAGATAGTAGCTGGACGCGCGCAGGTACTTGCTGCCGGCCGACAGCAGATAGCCGGCGGCCTCGTCGGCTTCGGCGTTGCGCGCGACCTGGTCGGCCACCGCGATCCAGCTGTCGAACAACTGCGCCGAGCCGGCGTCGGCGCCGGCCTTGGCCGCTTCGATCAGCGGCCGGTTGGCGACATCGATTTCGCCGTGGTTGCCGCCGCAGACCAGAGCCAGGTTTGTCTGCAGGTTCCAGACGTAGTTGCCGGGAAAGGGTTCGAACATGGGTGTCTCCAGTTCAACGGGGATGCCGGCCTCAGTCGCCGTGCCACAGATCCGGCTGCTCGACCAGTTCGATCAGATTGCCGGCCACGTCGCGCAGGAAGACGTTGGCGCCCCACGGGAAGCGCTTGACCCAGACGATGTCCGCGTCCTGCGCGCGCAGATGTTTGGCGGCGGCATCGACATCGGGCACGGCGAAGGCGACGTGCTTGTTGCCGTGGGTACGGTTGTCGCTGTTCGGTTCCAGCCGTTCCGGCGGCAGCGGATTGGCGTTCGGCACTTCGAACAATTCGATGCGCATCGGCCCGCGTCGCAGCATCGCCACGTCGGCCGGGATAGCCGGGATCGGGAATCGCACTTCCAGCTCGAAGCCGAGCACGCGCGCGTACCACGCGATCGCCGCATCGAGGCTGGGCACGCTCATCGCGCCGTGGTGGTGTTTCAGCGGCAACGCGGCGACGGCGGCGCTGGCGGGGGATTCGTTCGACATGGCGGAAACCTGCGGCATGGATAAAGCAAGGGTAACGCTCAACCGGCGGCGCGCGCGGCTTGCACGAAGCGCACGTCGATCGCGCCGAACACCGATGCGCCGGCGTCGTCGAGCACCTCGAATTGCAGCGATTCGCCGAACTGCACGAACGGCGTGCGCGCTTCGCCGTGGTCGATGGTTTCGACCGCGCGCTGCTCGGCCAGACACGCCGAGCCGACTTCGCGATACGTGCGGTTCGACACCGTACCCGAGCCGAGCACGAAGCCGGCGCGCAGGCGGCGGTTGTAGGCGACCTGCGCGATCAGTTCGCCGAAGCTCCAGTCCATCTCGCGCCCGTTCGGATGGCCGAACGCTTTGCCGTTGCGCGCAACCCGCATGTCCAGCGCGACGCGACCGTTCTGCCAAGCCTCGCCGAGTTCGTCCGGCGTCACCGCGACCGGGGCGAAGATCGTCGCCGGCTTGGCCTGGATCAGGCCGAAGCCGATCTGGATTTCGCGGATCAGGTGCTTGCGCATGCTGACGTCGTCGATGAAGGTGATGAGGCGGATGTGCGCTTGCGCCTGTTCCGGCGTCGCGCCCATCGGCACGTCGTCAGTGATCGCCGCGAATTCGCCCTCGAAATCGCACTGGTCCTCGACGTCGGGAAATTCGTAGTCGCCGCGTGGGCCGCGGAAATCGTCGCCCTGGCGCGGCACCATCACGCTCATCCCGGGGGTTTTCTTGATGGTCAGTTTGTAGGCCTCGTCCATGATTCTGCCATGGTTGAGGAATGCCGAGGCGTCGACGAATTGGTGGCTGCGCGGCAGCGGCGCGAGCGCCTGCGCCGGGTCGAAATCGAATGCGTCTTCGGCGTGGCCTGCTTGCAGTTGCGCGTACAGGGCTTGCAGTTGCGGTTCCAGTTCGACCCAGTTTTCCAGCGCGGCTTGCAGGGTCGGCGCGATGTGCGCGGCATCGACCGCGCGGCGCAGGTCGCGCGAAACCAGCACCAGCTGTCCGTCGCGGCTGCCGTTGCGGAGGGAAGCGAATTTCATCGTCAGGTTTCCGTGTTGCGAAGGAAGATCAGAGCAGCGGGCGGCCACCATCGACCGCAATGGTGCAGCCGGTCGAGAATGTGAGGTCGCGCACCGCGACCGCGACCGCGCGGCCGATTTCCTCCGGCGCGGCCAGCCGGCCCAGCGGCGTGCTGGCGCATTGCTTGTCGCGCCATACCACGTCGAGCGACTTGACGAAGTCGGTATCGACCAAGCCCGGCGCGACCGACAGTACCCGCACTTGCGGGGCGAGCGCGCGCGCCAGCGACAGGGTGAGGTTGTCCAGCGCCGCCTTCGACGCGCAGTAGGCGATGTTGCTGCCCATCGCGGTGCGCGCGGCGATCGAGCTGATGTTGACCACCACGCCGCCGCCGGGCAACGCGCTTTCGCGCAACAACGGCAGCAAGGCGCGGGTCGCGGCGATCGCGCCGCGCACGTTGGTGGCGAGGATCTCGTCGATCAGCGCGTCGTCCAGTCCATCGAGGTCGGCATGGGCGACGAAGCGCGTGGTGCCGGCGCAGTTGACCAGCACGTCGGCGCGGCCGCATTCGGCTTGAACCGACGCGGCCAGCGCCTGCAACGAAGCGCTGTCGGTCACCGACGCCTGCAAGGCGAGATGGCCGTCGCCAGGCAGCGCGGCGGCCAACGCACGCGCCGCGTCGGCGGAACTGCGCCAGGTGACCACCACGCGCAGGCCGGCTTCGGCCAGCGCGCGGCAGATCGCCGCACCCAGCCCGCCGGCGCCGCCGGTGACGACCGCAACCGCGCGCGTGTCGCCCACCTCAGGCCGCCTGCTTCTTGCCGAGCCGGCGCACGCGGATGTCCGCCTGCTCCTTGTGGCCCGAGAAGTGCTCCAGCGCGCACAGCCGTGAGCACACTTCGCCGATCGCTGCGCTGGCTTCGTCGGTGAGGATGCGCTGGTAGGTATGGGTCTTGATGAACTTGCCGACCCACAGACCGCCAGTGTAGCGGCCGGCGCCCATGGTCGGCAGGGTGTGGTTGGTGCCGATCACCTTGTCGCCGTAGGAGACGTTGGTGCGCGCGCCGAGGAACAGGCCGCCGTAGCGGGTCATGCGCTGCAGGAACCAGTCCGGGTCGCGGGTCATCACTTGCACGTGCTCGGAGCACAGCCGCTCGGACTCGGCCAGCATCTCCTCGTCGGTGTCGCACAGGATGATCTCGCCATAGTCGCGCCAGGACACGCGGGCGATCGGCGCGGTATCCAGCCGCGCCAGCACCTTCTCGATCGCGGCTGGCAGTTCCTCGGCGATCTTCTTGCTGGTGGTGATGCAGTAGGCCGGCGAGGTCGGGCCGTGCTCGGCCTGGCCGAGCAAGTCGACCGCGACCAGTTCGGCGTCCACCGTGTCGTCGCAGATCACCATCGTCTCGGTCGGGCCGGCGAACAGGTCGATGCCCACGCGCCCGAACAGCTGGCGCTTGGCCTCGGCGACGTAGGCGTTACCGGGGCCGACGATCATGTCCACCGGCGCGATGTGCTCGGTGCCCAGCGCCATCGCCGCCACGCCTTGCACGCCGCCCATCACGTAGATCTCGTCGGCGCCGGCTAGGGCCATCGCGGCGATGATCTCCGGCGAGGGCTTGCCGTCGAATGGCGGGGCGCAGGCGATCACGCGCTTGACTCCGGCGACCTTGGCGGTGAGCACGCTCATGTGCGCCGAGGCCAGCAGCGGGTACTTGCCGCCGGGAATGTAGCAGCCGACCGAGTTGACCGGGATGTTCCTGTGGCCGAGCACCACGCCGGGCAGGGTCTCGACCTCGACGTCGCGCAGCGACAGCAGCTGGATCTGGGCGAAGCGGCGGATCTGCGCTTGGGCGAACTGGATGTCCTCGATCGCCTGCGCCGGCAGGCTGTCGATGCAAGCGTGGATTTCCTCCTGGGTCAGCCGCAGCGATGGCGGGTTCCATCTATCGAATTTCTCGGAATAGTCGCGCACGGCGGCTTCGCCGCGCGCCTCGATGTCGGCGATGATCTTCTCGACGGTGTCGCGGACTTGGGCGTTGAGTTCGGCCTTGGCGTCGGCTGGCTTGCCTTGCTTGATATGGCGGATCATGACTGCGGTTCCGTTGGTTTCTGGATGAAAGCGGGGGTCAGCGGGTGGCCACCGGCCGGAAATGGCCGGCGGAGGGTGGCTGGGCGAAGAACGGGTTCAGCAGCGCGCGCCACTGCACGAACAGCTCCGAGCCGCGGAAGCCCTCGGTGTGGTCCTCGACCGTGTTCCACAACACCAGCAGCGCGTACTGCGAGGGCGTCTCGTGCGAGCGATGCAGGCTGTGGCCGAGGTGGCCGCTGGCGCGAGCGATGACTTTGCGCGCCTGCACGAAGGCTGCCTCGAACGCGACTTCCCGGCCGGGGACGATGTGGAAGTGAGCGATTTCCACGATCATGGTCGAGTTCCGTACGCGCGTGCCGGGCGCTGCCAGTGCGGCAGCGCCAGCCCGGCCACCGGCGAGCGGAAGCTCGGCAACGTCGTGCCTTTCAGGCTGCCGAGATAGACCGTGCGCAAATCCGGCCCGCCGAAGGTCAGGCTGGCCATCATCGGCGCCAGCGTGCCGGCGCAGGCGCCCATCAGGTCCGGCGTCACGGTGCCGGCGGCGAAGTGGCGGTCGTAGATTTCGATCTGCTCGGGCTTGCCGTCGTCGAGCAGGGTCAGCACCTCGCCTTGCGGAGTCAACGCGATCAGGCGCTCGGCGAGGATCAAGGTGATCCACAGGTTGCCGTGGCTGTCGAAAGCGAAGCCGTCCGGAGTGCCGCCCAGATCGGATGGGCCATAGACTTCGCGGTTGCGCAAACTGCCGTCGGCCTGCACGCGCAGGCGCGAGATGCGGCGCGCATTGGATTCGACCACATACAGCCATTCCTCGTTGGCGTCGAGGCGGATCTCGTTGGTGCCGACGAAACCGTCGGCGACGATGCGCAGGCCGCGCTTGTCGATCAGGCCGACGTAGCCGTCGGCGAGCTTCTCGTTGATCGAGCGCGTCCACGGCTGCGCGCGGGTGGTGACGGTGAACCAGATGCGTTCGCGCGAATCGCTGAGGATGAAGTTCATCTTGCCCAGCGGCACGCCGTCGATGCTGTCGTACAGCGTGCGCGAACGGCCGTCGCGGGTCATCAGCTCGATCGCGTCGGTGCCGAAGTTGGCGATCAAAATGTCGCCGTTGGCGTCGAAGGCGATGCCGTTGGGCAGGGTGCCGCCGAGGATCAGGTCCTCGGCGCTGCCGCTGTTGCTGACGCCTTTCTGTGCGATCAACTGCTGGCTGCCGTCGGGATTGATCCGCACGACCCCGCCGCGCGCGTCGGCGGTCCACAGGGTGCCGTCGGACTCGGCCAGGATGCACTCGGGCCGTTGCAGGTCGACGCCGATGTTGCGGATGCGCGAGCGGTCCACCTGCCAGCCGTACAGGGGGTTGATGCGAGAGCGGGTGCTGAGGTCAAGCATTGATTAGGGGATCCTTGTCGGCGGCCAGCGCGCGCGCGACTAGGGCGACGGCATCGCCGTCGTCGCGGAAGCCCAGCGCGGTGGAAGCGGGAACGGAAAGAGGCGGGTAGGCGGCGAACGCGGCTTCCAGCGCCGCATCCGGGGCGTAGTCGATCAGCGCGGACACATCGCGGCCGCGATGCGCGCCGACGGCGCGAACCAGTTCGGCCATGTCCACGCGCAGCGCCGGCAGCGTCCACGCGCGCGGTGCGCCCGCGGGCGGCGCGGGCATGCGCGCGGCGTGGATGAGATTGTCCACCACCCGCGGCACCGACATGATCCAAACCGGCGCCTGCGGCGACACCGGGCAGGTGTAGCGGCGCCCTTCGGCGGCGTGGCGGATCAGGTCGCTCATGAACGCCGACAGCAATCCGGCCGGCGCCGGCGGGCGCATCACGATGCCCGGCAGACGCGGCGCGCGGCCGTCGATCGCGCCGCGACGGGTCGCGTCTTCGAGCAGGATTTCGCCGATCTGCTTGTGCGCGCCGTAGCTGCTGGTCGGGTGCGGCGGCGTGGCGTCGTCCACCACGTCGGGCAGCGGCGCGCCGAGCGCGGCGATGGAACTTGCGAACACGAATACCGGCGCGGTGCTGGCGGCGCCGCGTGCTTCTTCCATCAGCGCCGCCATCGCGCCGACGTTGACTTGGTAGCCGAGCGCGGGATTCTTCACCGTGGCGCCGCCGGGCAGGCTGGCCAGATGAAACACCACGTCCACCGGCGCGGCGAAAGCGCGCGCACGCAATAACGCATCGCACAAGTCGCCGGGCAGGACGCGCACGCGGTCATCGTCCGGCGCGTCCACCGCCAGGTCGAGCAGGGTGAGTGTGTCCAGTGCCGGCCAACCGGCCAGCAGCCGCTGGACCAATGCCTTGCCAATGAAACCGTTGGCGCCAGTGACGAGCAGATGCATGCGGATGGATGCGGAAAACAAGGAAGTGTCGGTTCCCGGCTGTCGATCGGCAGATCGGCGAGCGCGATCGCGCCATCTTGTGCGTCCGTCCGGGTGCGGGGAAATCAAACCTTTCGATGCGGAGCATCACGATCGGCCATGCTCGGGGTATGGCGGCGGCGAATGGGAGCCATGGGCAAACGCCATTTCCGGGGTCGGGCCCGAGCCGCTACGCTTCCGGTCCGAAGTCCGCTCGTCATGGGCGGTGTCAGCAATGTTTTGCGGAGACGCATCTTGAACGTCATCGGGCTGGATTCACTGGTTTTCGGCGTCGAGGATTTCGATGATTGCGTGCGTGCGTTGCGCGACTACGGCCTGCGCAAGGTCGATCGGGTGATGGAAGGCGCCGAGTACGCCGCGCTGGACGGCACCAGCATCGAAGTGCGCCGCAGCGGCGACGCTGGTCTGCCGGAAGCGATCGGCCGTTCCCCCAACATCCGCGAGACCGTCTACGGCGTGGCCGATGCGGCCACCCTGGAGCAGATCGGCGCCGAACTGGGCAAGGATCGGCCGGTGTTCCTCGACGGCGAAGGCACCCTGCACAGCCGTGACGATTCGGGCATCGCCATCGCCTTCCGGGTGACCCGCCGGCGGCCCTTCCAGGCCACCCCGGTGCTGACCAACGTGCCCGGCCTGCCGCCGCAGCGCCCGGTCAACGTGGTCGCCGCCAGCCACGACAGCGAGGCGCTGCCGCATTCGCTCTCGCACGTGGTGTATTTCGTGCCGGACGTGGCAAAGGCCGAGCGCTTCTACGTCGACCGGCTCGGCTTCCGCGTGGTGGACCGCTTCACCGGCGTCGGCCCGTTCCTGCGCCCGGCCGGCACCTTCGAGCACCACACCCTGTTCCTGATCCAGGCGCCGGCGCACATGGCTGGCATCAACCATTTCACCTTCCACTTCAGCGGCCCCAACGAACTGCTCAAAGCCGGCTGGCGCTTCGCCGACAAGGGCTGGAAGAGCTTCTGGGGCCCGGGCCGGCACATCTTCGGCTCCAACTATTTCTGGTACTTCAACAGCCCGTTCGGCGGCGCGTTCGAGTTCGACGCGGACATGGACCTGCACGACGACAGCTGGGTGCCGCGCGAGACCCCGGCCAACAGCGTGACCTCGCAGATATTCCTGTTCGACTACCGCCCGCTATGGTCGCCCAACGGTGACCCGCACTGATCCGCCCGAACCGCATTGGCTGCGCGTCTGCCGCCGCGACGAACTGGCCGAAGCGAACGCGCGCGGCTGCGATCCGGACCCGCGCAGCGGCGAGGACCGCGCGTTCGTCGTGCGCCGCGGCGGCCGCGTGCACGCTTATCGCAACCTGTGTCCGCACAACGAGCGAGCGCTGGAATACGCGAAGGACCGCTTCCTCAACGGCGATGGCAGCGAGATCGTTTGCTACGCCCATGGCGCGCATTTCCTGATCGAGGACGGCCTGTGCACCTTCGGCCCCTGCGAGGGCGAGCGCCTGCAGCCGGTGCGTGTGCGCGAGGACGCGGAATGGATCTGGATCGAGGCGCGTTGACATGGGAAATTCCGAAGCGCTTCGCCAGCCTTGCGGCGCAATGCGCTGCGCTTATTGCGCCTTGTTTGTTTTCGATGCAACACGCCTGCATGCCCGAGGAGGGCTTCCCGCATGAATTCCGCAACCAGCGCCCGGGCCGGGCACGATGCCGGTTTCGCCACCGGCCTGTCGCTGATCCTGCCGATCGCGCTCTCGACGATGGGCGCGGTGCTGCTGGCGCCGATCGTGCCCAAGCTGTTCGAGCAGTTCCACGACATGCCCGACGCCGGCTACTGGATCCCCTCGCTGCTGTCGGTGCCGGCGCTGTGCATCGCCCTGTTCTCGCCGTTCGTCGGCGCGCTGGCCGACCGCATCGGCCGCCGCCGCCTGCTGATGGTCGCGATGGTGGTCTATTCGCTGTGCGGGATGGCGCCGCTGGTGCTGGACCACTTCGCGGCGATCTTCGCCAGCCGCGTCGGCGTGGGCATCTGCGAGGCGATCGTGATGACCTGCAGTACCGCCCTCATCGGCGACTGCTTCGATCCGGCGCGGCGCGACAAGTGGCTCGGCAGCCAGGCCGCGACCGCCTCGATCACCGCCTTCTTCATGTTCCCGATCGCCGGCAAGCTGGGCGACGCGCTGGGCTGGCGCGGGCCGTTCTTCATCTACGCCAGCGGCCTGCTGTTCCTGGTCGGCGTGGCCCTGTTCACCTGGGAGCCGGACCGGCGCACCGCCCATGGCGCGGTCGCGGAATCCGCGCCCGAACCGTTCCCGTGGGGGCACATGCTGACCGTGTGCCTGATCACCCTGGTCGGCGGCGTGATGTTCTACGTCATCCAGTTCCAGATGGCCTCGGCGATGGCGTCGCTGGGGGTCCAGTCGGCGGCGAACACCGGCCTGCTGATCTCGCTGGCCAGTCTCGGCGTGCCGGTCGGCGCGATCGCCTTCGGCTTCGTCAAGAAGCGGCTGGGCATCCGCGCGCTGCTGCTGATCGAATTCGCGATCATGGCCGTCGGCTTCTGGGGCATGGCCCATGCCGCGCAGCCGTACACCTTCATCGTGCCCGGCTTCCTCAATCAGATCGGCGCCGGCTTGATGTTGCCGACCCTGCTGACCTGGGCGATGCAGCCGCTGACTTTCCAGATCCGCGCGCGCGGCACCGGCATCTGGACCGGCACTTTCGCCATCGGCCAGTTCCTGAGCACGCTGACCTTCTCGTTCGTGATGGCGCACGTGGCCGGCATCCAGGCGGCGTTCGGCGTGTTCGCGGTCATCGCCGCGGTCACTTTCGTCGTGCTGGCGGTGGCGTGCATCCAGCGTGCGTGACCGCGGGAGTGCGCTTTAAGAACAGGAACATCACCGCAGCCGCCAGCAGGACTGCGCCCATGGCGTACAGCGCCTGCGTGTAATGGCCTCCAGCCTGCTCGTGCAGTTGCGAGGCCACCAGCGGGCCGGTGCCGGAGCCGATGACGAACGCCGAGAAGAAGGTCGAGTAGATCGCGCCATAGTGGCGCAGGCCGAAGTAGCGCGTGGTCAGGAAAGCGATGACGTCGACCTCCGCGCCCGAGGCCAGTCCGATCAGCATCGCCGCGACGAAGCCGCCCGCGCCGCCGGTGCTGGTGCTGAGCAGGAAGATCGCGACCAGCGGGAAGCACAGGAACAGCGCGGCGATGCGCGGCGCGGGGAACCGGTCCATCAGCCAGCCGGTGGACAGGCGTCCGAGCACCAACGCCATCCACAGTGACGCCTGCGCGTTGGCCGCGACCTGCGGCGAGTAGCCGCTTTCCTTGAGCAGCGGAACCAGATGCAGCATCAACGCCTGGATGCCGAAGCCGACCAGGAAGGCGACGGCGAGCAGCATCCAGTACGGGTGCGCGCGGCCGGCTTCGCGCAGGCTCGGTCCGTGCCGGCTTTCCGCGTCGCGTTGCGCCGTCGCGTCCCCGTCCACGTGCAGCCCCATGTCGGCCGGGCGGTTGCGGATCGCGAGCGCCATGACCGGCGTGACGACGAGCAGCAGAAATACGGCGAGCAGGGGAAAGGTCAGCCGCCATCCGACCAGGTCGAACAGGTGTTGCGCAGCCAGCGTCCACGCCACGCCGCCGACGCCGACGCCCGCCAAGGTCACTCCCAATGCAGTGCCGCGGCGGCGGTCGAACCAGTCGCCGATGACCTTGGTGAACGCCAGCCCGGTGTTGCCCGTGGCCAACGCAGCCAGCGCCGTGTAGCGCAGGTAGAACGGCAAGGGAGCGCGGTCGATCCAGTAGAACGAGGCGAGGATGATCGCTTGAATGATGAACGAGGCGATGATGACGCGGCGCGCGCCGATGCGGTCGATCAGCCGACCCAGCGACGGCGCGATGACGACCGTGGTCACGGTCGCCCAGACCGGCGCCTGGAATACCTGCGGCTGGGTCCAGCCCAGTTCCGCGCTCAACGGCCCCGCCAGCAGCCCCAGCGTGGACGGGATGAACACCGAGATGCCGCAGGCGAGGCCGAAGCCGCAGACCAGCGCCACGATCCAGCCGTGGAAGAACCCCGCCTTGGCGTTCATGCGGCCATCCCCTGCCTGTGCATGGTTGCGATCCTGACGATCGCGCTTGGATGCTTCACGGATACGACACCTCGGGTAATGATGATTGGCCGGCGCGACGCCGGTCGGTGCGGATCATTCGATTCCGGCGCCGGGCGATGCCGTTGCAAAACTCCCTTGTCAGGGAATATGATGATTATTCCAAGGTCGGCGCATGCGAAGTAAAGCTGCAACGCAGCATCGCGTGCCTTGCCGAAGCAGGCGCGAGCGCATGGCCGGCAGGTTCGTGAGCTACGAGGGAGGAAGCAATGAAGACATGCAGGACATGGACATTGTTGGTTGCTGCCGTTGTCGGCAGTGGCCTGGGCGGTGCCTCGGCGCAGAACGCTCCGCAACCCGCAAGCGGGCCGCCACCGCCACCGGCAAAGACATTGACTCTGGACAGCGCACTTGTTCTTGGCGCAGGGCGCGATCGCCGCGTGCCGCGCGCAGGGTTACACGGTCAGCGTCAGCGTGGTCGATTCCGCCGGTTTGGCCAAGGTCACCCTGGGCGCCGATAGCATCGGTCGCACTCTCACCACGGTGCGCAAGGCTGCCGCCGCGACTGCGTTCGCCGTGCCCGGTTCGGAACTGGAAGCGCGCGCGGCGAAGGACGCGGCATTTGCGGCCGAGGTGGCGGCCGACAGCCGGTACAACATCCACACCGGCTCGCTGCCGATCCGGGTCGGCGGCGAAGTTGTTGGCGGCATCGGCCTCAGCGGCGCGCCGACCCACGAACAGGACGAAGCCTGCGCGCGCAGCGCCTTGCGCAAATATCAGGGAGACCTCCATGTTTACACGCCGTGAGTTCCTGATCGCGTCGGCCGTTGCCATGGCGCTGGGTCGCCCCGGCTTGGCGAAGGCCGCAAGCAGCGCCGGCACGCTGGGCTTCAAACTGTTCGACGCGCATTGCCACCTGCGTACCGACGACTTGGTGAAGTATCCGCGCGCACCGAAGGTTCAGGGTGCCGGTGGTCCGCCCGGTTCCGACGACCCGCATGCCAACCACGACACGCCGAGCGTCGAAGCGGTGCTGGCGTGGATGGATGCCAACGACGTGGCCGGCGCCGCCACCGTCCAGCATCGCCTCAGCTACGGTTTCGACAACCGCTACATCCTCGATTCGGCCGATGCGCACCGGAATCGTCTGGTGCCGGTGTGCGTGCTCGATGCGGAAGATCCCGGCACGCCGGCGCGGATCGATGCTTATGTGCGCGACCATGGCCTGGCCGGCATCCGCCTGACCGGGCCGCAGGCCGGGGACGGTGCGTTTCCGTGGCTGAGTTCGCGGCAGGCGCTGGCCACATGGGCCGCGGCCAACAAGCATGGCCTGTGCATCGACGTGATGACCGTGCCGCCGGGCCGGAACCCGGCGGCCATCGCCGAGTTCTCCCATTTGGCTCGGCAATTTCCGAACGTGCGCCTGGTGCTCAACCACATCGGCTGGCTCGCGAACGAAGGCGCGCCGGACTTCGGCCTGAGCGCCGAGCAGGTCGCGTTGAAGGCGCAGAAGAACATCTACTACAAGTTCAGCACCATCAACATCGACCTGTTGCGCGAGGCGAAGCTGTCGCCGGCCGACACGCTGCGCCACGTCGTCGACGTGTACGACGCCGGCCACGTGCTGTGGGGCTCGGACATCGGCAATTCGGTCGGCCCCTACAGCCGCCTGGTGGACGCCATCGTCGCGGCTTCGGTGAAGTTGACGTCGGCGGAGAAACGCGCCGTGCTGCACGACACCGGCAAGCACGTCTATGCGCGCGGCGGATGGCGGGCCTGATACCGATTGCGCAAGAATGGTTTCTCTGTTTGGAATTCCCTGAATCGGGAAACGCGATGTTGCCATGCAGAATGCGCAAGCGCAGGTGCTGGGTTATAGATAAGCTCGGTTATCAGCAGTCGCGGCGGCCATGCGTTACCAGAAGCTCGATCTCAACCTCCTGTCCGCTCTCAAGGTGCTGCTGGAGAAGCGCAACGTCACCCGCGCCGGCGAATTGCTGCACGTGAGCCAGTCGGCCATGAGCGGCATCCTGGCGCGCTTGCGCGACTACTTCGAGGATCCGCTGATCGTCCAGGTCGGGCGCAGGATGGAACTCACCCCGCTGGCCGAAAGCCTGCTCGAGCCGGTGACCGACATCCTGGTACGGATCGACACCACCATCCACAGCCGGCCGGAGCTGGATCCGGCCAGCATGCGGCGCCATTTCACGTTCGTGGCTTCGGACTACGTGTCGGCCGTGCTTCTCTGCGACGTCCTGCGCGAGGTGCACAAGGAGGCGCCGGGCATTTCCTGGAAGTTCCGCCAGCCCAGTGCGCAGACCGCCAGCCAACTCGACAGCGGCGATGTCGATTTCATCATCTGCCCCGACGAGCACGCCTCCAGCACGCAGTCCAGAACCGTGCTGTTCGAAGACTCCTACGTCATCGCGGTCGATCGCGACAACGCCGAGATCGGCGACACGATTTCGCTGGACCAGTACATGGCCGCCGGACATGTGTCCTTCCAGGCGGGCAACGACGGCGTGCCGATGTTCGAATCCTGGTTCATCGACCGCTATGGCGAGCATGCACGGCGCATCGAGGTGAGCGTCAATTCCTTTCACCTGCTGCCGTACCTGATCGCCGGCACCAACCGGGTGGCGACGCTGCACGTGCGCATGGCCGACAGTTACCTGAGGAACCTGCCGTTGCGCCCGGTCAAGCCGCTGTTCGAGATGCCGCACCTGACGGAGGTGTTGCAGTGGCATCGCCATCGCGACCTCGACCCGGGTACGCAGTGGCTGCGCCAGAAGATCATCGCGATGGCGCAGAAGATGCCCGCGATCGACTCCCTGTATCCCTCGCTGCTGCCGTCCGCCGGCGAGTCGACGGCGGTGGTGCCCATGAAGCGCGCGCGCAAGCAAGCGCGCGGCTGACGCGCCGGCATCGACAAGGCCCGGTCCGCGCCGGGCTTTCCTTTTTCCGCGTTCGCCGATGCTGCGACGCAGCTTTACCACGCGGGGTCGGAATCCTATCTTATTCCCGATATTGGGAATAACTTAGGGACTGGATAGGACAAGTCGAACATGCTCGAGCTTTACCACGCCCTCGGATCCACCTGCAGCCAGCGCGTGCGCCAAGCGCTGGCCGAAAAGGAATTGCCCTGGACCAGCCGCCTGATCGACTTCGCCAGGGACGACCAACTGGCGCCGGACTACCTGCGGCTGAATCCGAACGGTCTGGTGCCCACGCTGGTGCATGACGGCGTGCCCGTCGTCGATTCCAGCGTGATCCTCGAATACCTGGAAGACGCGTTCCCGCAGCGTCCGCTGCGTCCGGCCGACGCGGTCGGCAAGGCGCGCATGCGCGAATGGTGCGCCTTCATCGACGAGGTGCCGACCCCGGCCGCGCGCGTGCCGTCCTTCCATTACCTGTTCAGCGGCGGCATCCGCAAGATGTCGCGCGATCAACTGCTCGCGATCGCCGAACGTCGTCCATTGCGGCGCGCGTTCTACCTGAAAATGGGGCAGCGCGGTTTTGCGAAAGAGGAATTGGTCGAGGCCGAGCGCCAGTTGCGCTATACCCTCGAACGGGCCGAGCAGTCCTTGCAGGCAACGTCTTGGCTGGCGGGCGATGCGCTCAGCCTCGCCGACATCAGCCTGCTGCCGACGTTGGCACGTCTGGAGGACCTGCGCATGGATACGCTGTGGGGCGATCTGGCTGCCGTGCAGGACTGGTACCGGCGCATCACCGCGCGCGCTTCGTTCGAGGCCGCCTACATGCCCGGCAGCAGAACCCTCCGCCCCGCGCGGGATTTCGACGACGATGGCGAGACGCACGCATGAGATGGTCGTGGTGCGGTTGATTTGCGCTTGAGGTCCCGGAACAATGCGGGCTGCCCGTGGCGTGCAATCCGCCCACATCCTGCCCACGCGAAGAGGTCCGGACATTGGAAAAGAAGAAGACGACCACGAAAGGCCGCGCGGCCGCTACCCCGCGTGATCGCCGCGCGATCGGACGCCCGCCGGCGGAGATCGGCGGGGTCGGCCGCGAGGGGCTGATCGAAAAGACCTGCGAACTGCTCAAGATCATGCCGCCGGCCAGCGTCACCCGCGCCGAAGTGGCACGCTATGCCAACGTCGATCCGTCGCTGATCCGCTACTACTTCCGCGATCGTTCGGCGCTGCTGGTCGCTGCGACCGAACGTCTGGCCGCGCGCTTCAAGCGGATGATCGAGGATACGATGAAGGCCTGCGGCGACGACCCCGAAGGCCTGCTGCGCGGTCGCATCAATGCGCTGATGGACTTGATCATTTCCTATCCGTTCTTCCACCGGTTGTTCGTCGAGGAATTGCTCGCCATCGGCACGCCGGAGGGTGCCAGGCTGTTCCGCGATCTGGCCCTGCGCGGCGTCGAGGGCTATCGCACGGTCATCGCCAAGGGCGTCAGGAAAGGCGTGCTGCGCGATGTCGATGCCGGTTACCTTTCGCTGGCCATCATCGGCATGACCGAGTTCTTCGTCGGCGGCACCGCGGTCCTCAAGGTCGTGCGGGGAGGCAGGATCGACCAGGCCAGGGCGGCCGACGAGTATCGCGAGTTCGTCATCGACCTGATCCTCAACGGATTGCGCGCCCCGGCCCGAGCCCCCGGCAAGGGCAGAAAAGAGAATATTCCCTAATCGAGGAATGTTGCAGTGCAAGTTGCATGCGCATTCGTTTGGCTTAATATTCTCTTATAGGGTAATTTAATCCGACCGGGCTGGGACGCCCGAGTGGCGGCCCGGATGGCCCGCGGTTCCGCGCGGGCGAAACGGTCGATGCAAATGCAAGAGTGAAGAACGTACCTGATCGGCCAGTCTCGTGGCTTGGCGGAAAACGGTTGTTGCGGCACAAGATTCCCTGATAGGGGAATTTAAGATAAAAGCTGTTTCAGGACGCGTGCCTGCACGGGTGCCGAACAGCGAGAGGCAAGACGAAGAAAAAAGCGGCAAGACAAATCAACAGCGAAACCTGGGAGGATCGAATGAAGACCGAAGCACTGTTGCTTGCAGGTTTGACCCTGACGGCAATTTCAACCGCCGTTGCCGCGCAAGATGCGGGAACGGAAAACAACTCCGCCGCGAAGGTGGCTGCGGACAATACGGCTGCGGACAAACAGGCGACGGGCCTTGCCGATGTCGTGGTCACCGCGGAGCGACACGAGGCCAGCGTGCAGAAGACGGCCCTGTCGGTCACCGCTATCGCCGGCGATACCCTCGCGAACGACGGCATCGGCAACATCAAGGACCTGATCACTTCGGTACCTGGCCTGTCGGTGACGCAGGCGACGCCCAATGCCAATCTGAGCCTGCTCGGCATCACCAGCGGCGGCGGCAACGCCTATGCCGATCCCAGCGTGTCATTCAACATCGGCGGCGTGAACATCGGTCGCCAGTACGGCACTTCCGCGGCCTTCTACGATCTGGCACGCGTCGAGGTGTTGAAGGGGCCGCAGGGCACGCTCTACGGCCGCAACGCCACTGTGGGGGCCGTGAACCTGATTCCGGCGCGCCCGGTCTTCGAGACCCAGGGGGACGTCGGAATCGAAGTGGGCTCCTACGATCTTTTCAAGGCCACCGGCATGTTCAACACGCCGTTGAGCGACCAGTTGGCGCTTCGTGCCGCGTTCCAGACCAACAAGCACGACGGCTATCTCTCGAACGGCTACAACGATGCGGACACGCAGGCCGGACGTTTGAGCGCGCTCTACGAACCGAACGACAAGCTGTCTGTCCTGGTGAGCGCCGATTATTTCCACGACGGTTCGCGGGGGCAGGGGACGATTTTCCTTTATCCGCTCAACACCACGGACAAATATCAGTTCTCCAATGATCCCTGGTTCGCCTACTCGCCCGCCGGATGCGGCGACGTCACGATCTGCCCGACGTTCGCCAACAGCGGCAAGGGCAACGTGAGCAGCACTTCGGTCGTCGCGAACAAATCGGTCGTCGGCAACGACGGATACATCGACAATACGCAACTCATCCTCAGTTCGGAAATCGTCGTCAAGTTCGACTTCGCCGACCTGACCATCATTCCGGCCTATGTCCACACCAAGGTCGATTTCGACAACTATTCGACCGGCTTCGAGCAAATCGTGGACAACGATGTCGAGCAGTACAGCCTCGAAGCGCGTCTGTCCTCCAATGGCGAAGGTCCGCTCAAGTGGGTGGCCGGCCTTTACTATTACGACGAGGCCCAGGACAACACCGGCATGTTCCTCGAACCGGCGGGCTACCAGACGATACGCAATCCCGACCTGACCGACCGCAGCTTCGCCGCGTTTGGTCAGGCCACGTATTCCCTGACCGATCGCTTCCGCCTCACCGGCGGCCTGCGTTACACCCGCGAGAAAAAGACCCAGGACGGGTACGTGATTCTCGACGATTACCAATGCAGCGACGCCGCGATCGCGGCGGGCGCCGTGGTGATGCCGGTCAGTTCCACGCTGACCAGCGGCGGCTGCAAGATCCCCAACGCCGGCACGCTCACCTTCAGCAACGTCAGCGGCAAGGTCGGGGCGGAATTCGACGTCGGCGCGCATTCGCTGCTCTATGCGAATGCCAGCACCGGCTTCAAGGCCGGCGGTTTCTTCGCGGGCCTTCCCGACAATACCTACAAGCCGGAGAAGCTGATCGCCTACGAGATCGGCAGCAAGAACCGTTTCCTGGACAACAAGCTGCAGGCGAATCTCAACGTCTTCTATTGGGACTACAGGGATCAGCAGATTTCGGTGCGTCTGCCGATCAATCCGGGCGGGACCACGGGCCGGCCGGTGAATGCCAACGGCAACCTTTATGGCTCCGAACTGGACCTGGTCTTCGCCCCGACCAGCGACGACCGCTTCAGTGCCGATGTCCTGTTCGAGAAAGGCAAGAATTACGAGTTCCCGGTCAAATCCACGCTGACTCTCTATGACCTGGATCGCCTCAACCTGCCGGAGTATTCGGTGACGCTGGGCTACGACCATACCTTCCACTTGGGCAATGGCGGCTTCCTGATCCCGCGCTTCACCTCGCACTACGAATCGGACACGTGGTTGCAGGCGCAGCATCTGCTCGGCAGTCATCGCAACGCATATCACCTGTCCAATTTCGAGTTGACCTACATGACCCCGAACAGCGCCCTGCGGGTGACCGCCTATGTCGACAACATGGAGAACGTGGCGGTGCTGTACACCGGAACGTCTGGCGGCATCTCGGGCGGATTGACCTACTCGCCGACCAACGTCAATTCCCTGTATGCGGCCATCGGTGCGCCGCGCACCTATGGCTTGCGGCTGAACTACGTGTTCTGACTGCGCGCGTGGCGGCCCGGAGGGCCTGCGGTTCTGGGAAATCGGACAATGCAAATGGCAAGAGTGAACAGCGTGCTGGTGGTCGGCGGCGGCATCGGCGGCCTGACCGCGGCCATCGCGCTGCGCCAGGCCGGCATCGCGGTCGACCTGGTCGAAATCAACACCGACTGGAAGGTCTACCACATCGGCATCGTGGTGCAGGCCAATTTCATCCGCGCGATGGCCGGCATCGGCATGGCCGACCGCATCGTCGCGGCAGGATTTCCCTATGGCAGCTTGGTGTTCCGCGACCTGCAAGGCGTTCCGGTCGTCGAACTCGAAGGAACCCGGCTGGCCGGGCCGCGCTATCCCTCGCACCTGGGCATGTCGCGTCCGCGCCTGCACGAGGTGCTGCTGGCTTCGGTCGCCGAGTCCGGCGCGCGGTTGCGGCTCGGGGCGACCTTCCGGTCGCTCGAACAGGATGCCGATGGCGTCGATGTGGAATTCACCGACGGCAGCCGCGGTCGTTACGACGTGGTGATCGGCGCCGATGGCATCTATTCAAAAGTGCGCGAGACCCTGTTCGGCGATGCGCTGAAGCCGGCCTACACCGGGCAGGGCGTGTGGCGCTACAACGTGCGGCGGCCGGAGGAACTGACCGGCTCGTTCGTGACGATGGGCTTGGAAGGCGGCAAGGCCGGGTTCATCCCGCTGAGCGAGGAAACCGGCTATGTCTGGCTGGTCACCACCGAGCCGGGCAACCCCTGGCACGAGCAGGCCACGCTGGCGCAACGCATGCACGACCACCTGTTGCCGTGTGGCGGGGTCATGGCGCGGTTGCGCGAGCAGATCGTCGATCCGCAGCAGGTGGTGTACCGGCCGCTGGAAAGCATCCTGCTGCCCAAGCCGTGGTATCGCGGCCGCATCCTGGTGATCGGCGACGGCGCGCACGCCACCACCCCGCATCTGGGCCAAGGCGCGGCGCAGGCGGTCGAAGACGCGGTGGTGGTCGCCCAGTTACTGGCGCGCGACGAACCGGTCGAGGCGTTGATGGCGCAGTTCATGGAGCGCCGCTACGAGCGCTGCAAGTTCATCGCCGAGGCTTCGTTGCAGATCGGCGCATGGGAACAGCATCCGACCCCGGACGAGGACGCGCCGGGCTTGACCCGGAAAATGCTGGAAGTGGTGGCCGCGCCGATTTGAGCGGCCGGCCAGGTTTTGCAAACCACTCTTTGGCTCGTCATTCCGGCGGAAGCCGGAATCCAGTTTTTGCTCTTCAGCTATCCGACGCGAAGATAAAAAGCCAAGGCTGGATTCCGGCTTTCGCCGGAATGACGGCACTTTTGATCTGGGGTGGAATCAAAGATCGGCGAGGGTGATGAAACGGGTTTGCAGATAGCCTTCGATCGCCTCGGCGCCGCCTTCGAAACCGTAGCCGGAGTCCTTCATGCCGCCGAACGGCGCTTCCGGGTGGCCGAGGCCGAAATGGTTGACCGAGACCATGCCGCTCTGCACCTGCGCCGCCACCGCTTGCGCGGTCTTGTGCGAGGCGGTGAACGCATAGGCGGACAGGCCGAACGGCAAGCGGTTGGCTTCGGCGATGGCTTCGTTGAAGCCGTCGAAGGCGTTGATCGGCACCAGCGGGCCGAACGGTTCCTCGTTCATCAGCCGCGCCTGCAAGGGCACGTTGGTGAACACGGTCGGGGCGAAGAAATTGCCCTTGTCGCCGATGCGTTTGCCGCCCAGTTGCAGCTTCGCGCCGTGCGTGATCGCGTCGGCGGTGAGTTCGCGCATCGCCGCCAGCCGGCGCGGATTGGCCAGCGGGCCCATCGTAGTGGCCGGATCGAGGCCGTCGCCGACCTTGACCGCGCGCGCGCCGTCGACGAAGGCGGCGACGAAGCGCTCGAACGCCGGCCGCTCGACCAGCAGCCGGGTCGGGCTGATGCAACTCTGGCCGGCGTTGCGGAACTTGTTGCCGGCCAGTGCGCGCGCGGCGGCCTCGACGTCGCAATCGGCGAACACCAGCACCGGCGCGTGTCCGCCCAGTTCCATCGTCGAAACCTTCATGTGCCGCGCGGCCTCGGCGGCCAGTTGCTTGCCGACCGCGGTCGAGCCGGTGAACGACACCTTGCGCACCGACGGATGCGGCACCAGAAATCCGGAGATTTCCGCCGGCACGCCGAACACCAGGTTCAGCACGCCGGCCGGCACGCCGGCATCGGCGAAGGCCTGCACCATCGCCGCCGAACAAGCCGGCGCTTCCTCCGGCGCCTTGACCATGATCGAGCAACCGGCGGCGAGTGCGCCGAGCACCTTGCGCACCAACTGGTTGATCGGGAAATTCCACGGCGAGAACGCTGCCACTATCCCGATCGGTTCCCTGACCACCAACTGGCTGACGTTGGCCGCGCGCGCGGGAATGCTGCGCCCGTAGAGGCGCGAGGCTTCGCCGGCCATCCATTCGCAGGTGTCGGCGCCGCGGTCGATCTCGCCCTTGGCCTCGGCCAGCGCCTTGCCCTGTTCCAGGGTCATCAATCGCGCAATGTCGTCGAGACGTTCGCGCAGCAGATGGCCGGCCTTACGCAGCACGGAGGCGCGGCTCAGCGCTGGCGTTGCGCGCCACACCGCCAAGCCGCGTTCGGCGGCAGCCACGGCGCGTTCGAGGTCGGCGCGGGTGGCGCGGGCGACCTGGCCGATGATTTCGTCAGTGGCGGGATTGCGCACTTCCAGCGTGGCGCCGTCGCCGGCGTCGCTCCACTGGCCATCGATGTAAAGCCGGGTATTCGGATACATGCGTTACTCCGTGCCGCGCTCAGGCGGGATGGGTCGGGCGGTAGCGGCGCACCGCGTCCGGGTGGGTGGAATCGACGCCCATGTACACGCCGCGCTCCCAACTGCGCTTGAGCGGGTCGGACACGTTGAGCTTCATGCAGCCAATTCCCTGAATGGAGATTTCAACGATTTCGCCGTCTTGCAGGAAACCCAGACCCTCGTGGTTGGTGCCGCAGGACAGCACGTCGCCGGTCTTGAGGGTCATGATGGTCGAGGCGAACTCGACGATCGCCGGCACCCGGTGCTCCATGTCGTCGGTGTTGTAGTTGTGGCGCAACTCGCCGTTGTTCCAGAACTGCACGTGCAGGTCGTTGGGCTCGGGGATTTCGTCGGCGGTGGCGATGCACGGGCCGAGCGGGGCGAAGGTGTCGAAGGACTTGCCTAGCCAGCTTGCGATCGGCTTGTTCGGCCACGTGGCGCGGCCGGATTCGCGCGCGGTGACGTCGATCAGGCAGGTGTAGCCGAACACGGCGTTGCGCCAGTTTTTCTGGGTCACGCGCTTGGCCGGGCCCTTGATGACCACGGCCAGTTCGGCCTCGTGCATGAACGCCCACGGCACGGTGAACTCCGGCAGCTCGATGGTGTCGCCTGGGCCGATCACCGCGTCGGGGTTCTTCAGGAACATGTTGAGTGGGCGCACGTCGCGCTGCGCGTGTTCCCAGTAGTTGGCGATGCAGTTGAGCATCTTGCCCGGGCGCGGCAGTGGCGGCAGCAGGCGCACCTGCTCCAGCGGCAATGCGCTGCCGTGATCGAGCAGCGATTGCAGCGCCGGGCGCAGCGCCTCGAAGGCGTCGATCCAGCCTTCCATGCGTGCCTGCGGCGAATGCGCCGCGGGGACGATCGCGTTGGCGTCGATCACGCCGGCATCGGTCAACAGGCCGGGGCGGGCGATGGCGTCGCCGGGCAACTGGAACAGCGCGAGCTTCATGAGGTTCTCCTGGCGGGTCGTCCGTGCGGCAATCCTATATTCTTTAATTGAGGAAATATGAAGCGGCCAATGCCGACGCGCAAGATGCAGCGCAGCATGGTTGCTCAGAGCGTGCCGGTGGTGGATTCGGGGCGCGGCTTTTCGACGAACTCGATCAGGTTGCCGCTGTTGTCGCGAATGAACACGTTGATGCCCTGCGGGAAGGTCTTGACCCAGACGATGTCGGCGCCGCGGCGCTCGAGTTCCTCGGCGAAGACGCGCGCGTCGTCGACCGCGAAGCTGAAGTGCTTGGTGCCGTGCGTGCGAAGGTCGAGGTTGGGCACGCGCCGGTCCTCCGGCAGCGGCGCGGCATCGGCCAACTGGAAGACTTCGATGTGCATCGGACCGTTGCCGAGCATCGCCACGTCGGCCGGGATCGAGGGCATGTGAAAGCGACGCAGCAACTCGAAGCCGAGCACGTCGCGATACCAGGCGATCGACGCCTCCAAGTCCGGCACGCTGATGCCGGCGTGGTGGTGCCAGAATTGCAGCGGCTGGCTCATGGACGCTCCAGGAACGAGACGAACCTGTGCTGCGGATCGTGACGCTGGCGCAAGGCTTCGAGGCGGGTGCGTGCCTGTTCGCTGAAATAGGCCGCCGGCCGCCGTGCCATGTTCTCGTCGTTGGTCTGCGCGCCGCAGGCCAGGGATTCGAGCTTGCGCATCTGCTCGACCGGCCAGCGGGTCATCGCCTCGTCCTGGGCGGGGTCATCCCACAGCGTGTACACGGCGATGTAGACCGTGGACTGCATCGACAGCGCCATGTCTTCGCGCTGGCGCGGCTTGCCCCAGTTCAGCCAGTAGATGTGGCTGCGCGGGGTGGGCAGGGTGGTGAACAGCTCGCGCACCGCCGGCACCAGTTCGGATGCGGGGGCGTTGGTGTTGATGTTGTCGCAGGCGAAGCGCAGGCCTTCCGGATCGGCCTCGCTGGCCATTTCGTAGAGTTCGCCCAGGGTGACCGGCGCTGCGCGCAGACGCACGCTGGCCTGGTCGGCGACCGGGCAGATGTCGAACAATGCGGCGGATTGTTCGGTCTCGGCATCGTTCTCGCCAAAGGAAATGCCCACCAACGACAGCTTCAGCGGGGTGCACTCGCCGTTTTCGTCGAAGCAGGCGGCGTTGGCGAACATTTCCAGGTGCGCCGGCACGTGCTCGGCCTGCGCGCGCAGCCAGGTCAGGGCGGCGTCGAGCTGGTCTTCGCCGACCACGATCACGTTGCGGGTGATGTGCGCCGGCCGGCGATGGATGCGCAGCGTGTAGCCGACCACCGCGCCGAAGAAGCCCGGGCCGGCGCCGCGCACCGCCCAGTACCAGTCGGCGTTGCGGTTCGCGTCGGCTTCGATGACTTCGCCGTCGGGCGTGACGATGCGCGCGGCCAGCACTTGTTCGGCGCCGTTGCCCCAGCGGCGCATGTTCCAGCCCCAGCCGCCGGCGAGCAGGAAGCCGCCCAAGCCGACGCTGTTGTGGTGGCCGCCGGGGAACATCAGGCCTTGTTCGCCCAGCGCCTCGTTGAGCACGCGCCCCTTCAGGCCGGGCTGCACCCACGCGCTCATCGTGTCCGCGTCGATGCTGAAATTGTTCAGGCGCGAGACGTCGAGCAGCAGCGCGCCGTCGCGCACATGTGGTGAAGTCCAGCTATGACCGCCGGAACGCACGCCGACTTGCAGGCCTTCGGCCTTGGTCAGTCGCATCGCTGCGACCACGTCAGCTTCGTCCTGCGCCAGCACCACCGCGGCGGGCGTGCGCGCGGGCTTGTTCATCCGCCACACGGCGGCGGCGACTGCCGCGTCGAAACCATCCTCGCCACGGCGCAGCAGGCGCGCACCGAGGTGCGTGACCGGATCGCCGCTGGCAGTAAAATCGCGTGTGGGAAACGGAGCGGACATCAACGCCTCATTCGATGATATGGGTCTCGTCGCCACTGGCCCCGCCTTCCATTTCATAGACCACCGCACCGCGCGGTTCCAGCATCGGGAGGGCGTGCATGGCGTTGACCAGATGATAGAGCGTGGGCAGGTCTTCCCATTTCGATTCGAGGAATTCGACCTTGCCCTTGCCGGTCTGGCGATGGGTGACGCGGCCGCTCCACGCCGGCGGCGTCAGCGTGGCGTATTCGACGTCGGCGGTGCCCCATTCGCCGGTGCGCGGCAGGTACTTGTACGACAGCAGACCCTTGTGCAGCGGGTCGGACGCTGGCGCCGGCGCGTCGCTCAAATCCCACGCCGAGATTTCGAGGAAGGGATGGTGCAGCCAGCTCAGCCGGGTGGCGACGGTGCCTTCGTGGTAGCGCAGCGGCGGCATTTCGCACCACAGCTTGTTGTGCCCCAATTCCTCGCGGCCGCTGAGGATCGGGTCGGCCAGGTCCTCGAAGCGCACCATCAGCAAGGTGCCATGGATCGGCCCGTTCTTGCCCTTGAAGATCGCCGGGATCTTGATGTCGCCCATGTTGTAGCCGCGCCCGGCCAGCCACGCCAGTTCCCACATGTAGGTGATCTCGACGGTGACCACCGGCTCGCCCCAGATCTCGAAGCAGTCCGGCAGGTGCGCGGCGAGCTTGACGGCGTCGGTCAGGTAACGCACCGCGATGGCCTTGCGCTTGGGCGTCTTCTCGAAATCGCATGTGAGGCCGGGCGGCCACTGGCGCGGGCCGGGCGTCGGGCCGAAGAACACGGGCATGCGGTAGTAGGAACCGCGTTTGGGGTCGAAGCTCATGATGGAATTCCTTTTAGGTACGCAATTCGAGTTCGTTGGGCAGCACCGCGCGCAATTCCGGGCTGAATTCGGCGCCGACCAGGATGAAGGCGACCCGGCACACGCGATCGGAACGGTTTTCCCAGGCGTGGTCGGTGCCGCGCTGGACGACGATGTCGCCGGCCTTCAGCAGCACTTCCGAGTCATCGAGGATCAGGTAAATCTCGCCTTCCAGCACGATGCCGTAATCGACCGAACGGGTACGGTGCATCATCGGGTGGCGGCCATCGGCGCGCGGCGGCAGCTTCTTGATGTGGCCGGGGTAGAAGTCGTTGAAGCGCACCTTGGTGCCGTTGCGCGCCGGCGGCAGCTTCATCGGGCCGGCGGTCGGTTCCGGTTCGTCGGCATGCAGCGGGGCCGGCGCGCCTTCGGTGTTCCAGATCTCGATGAAATCGACGTCCGTGCCCTTGTTGTGCACGTTCGGCGGCATGCCGTCGCGGAGGACGACGGATTTTCCGGTGGCATCGTGTCCGGTCACCACGCGGCGGGCTGGCTTGGTCATCGGCATTTTTCGCGGACAGGGAGGAGCGACGCTAAATTATCAAGAAAGGGAATTAAAGTTGCGGCGCAGCAAGCCGGCGCCTTGCCCGCCATGCCTCAGTCAGTTGGCCATCACCCCGCCATCGACCGGCAGGTTGGCGCCGGTGACCCAGCCCGATTCGTCGGATGCCAGGAATACCGCCGCCCAGGCGATGTCCTCGGGCTGGCCGAGTCGCTTCATCGGCACCCGCGCGAGGATGCGCTCGCGGATCTCGCCGTCGGTGCTGGCGCCGGCTGACTGGGTGGCCGGGGTCACCACCATGCCCGGCGAGATGGTGTTGGCGCGGATCGCCGGCGCGCCTTCGATCGCCAGTTGCCGGGTCAGCGCCAGCACCGCGGCCTTGCCGGCGCAGTGCGGGCCCATGCCGAAGTGAGTACTGGCGCGGAAGGCGTTGACCGAGGCGAAGTTGATGATCGAGGCCTTGCCGCTGGCCTTCAGCCACGGCCAGGCGTAGTGGCAGGCCAGCACCACCACGTCCGCTTCGCCGACCATCGTCGGCGTCCATTGGCGTTCGTAATCGATGTCCTCGATGCGCGCCATGTGTGGCGGAATCGCCGCGGCGTTGAGCAGCACGTCGATGCGTCCATGCTTGCCGGCGGCACGTTCGATCCAGCGCTTGACGTCGTTCGGTTGGGTGAGATCGACCGGATGCATGCTGTCGATGGTCAAGCCTTCGGCGGCGGCATCGGCGACGGTCTGCGCGGCGGTGGCCGGGTTGATGTCGCAGCCGATGATGGTGGCGCCGTGGCGGGCGAACATCAGCGCGCAGCCGCGGCCGATGCCGCCGCCGATGCCGGTGACCAGGGCGATCTTGTTTGCTAGGCGTTGGGACATGGGGGCTCCATGGGCAGGTAAGCTTCAGGCCGGACATGCGTCGGAATATATTCACCCGTCAGGGAATAAATCAAGCCGCAGTGCGCAAGCCTTGCCTGGCCGACATCCCGATTCAGGCATCGCCGCGCGCAATGCAAGCAATCGCGAGAAGCCGCTTCTCACATCGGCGCGCACGACCTAGCCTTGCATAGATAAAGCGGCTGAATTCCGGCCGGAAAGAGACCTGCCTGATGAACCAGATCACGAACCCGCGTGCGCCCGAAGCGCAATGGCCGGTCGCGTCCACGCCCGCCTCTTCCATCCGCACGGTGTTGATCGTCGGTGGCAGTGTGGCCGGCATGTCGTGCGCGCTGCAACTGCGCAAGGCCGGCGTGGACGTCCACTTGATCGACATCGACCAGAACTGGCGCTCCTACGGCGCCGGGTTGACCATCACCGGCCCCACCCTGCGCGCCTTGCGCAGCGTGGGCGTGCTCGACGAGGTGCTGGCGACCGGCGCGACCTGGAGCGGCGCCAAATTGCACGACCAGGAGGGCAACCTGCTGACCGAGATGTCGATCCCGCCGCTGGAGGACGGCCTGCCGGCCACCGGTGGCATCCTGCGTCCGGAACTGCACCGCATTCTGGCACGCCGCACCTTGCGGGACGCAGTGGAAGTGGATCTGGGCATCAGCGCGACCGACATGCGCGAGGAGGACGAAGGCATGCAGGTGTGGCTCAGCGACGGCCGCCAGCGCCGCTACGACCTGGTGGTGGGTGCCGACGGCCTGTACTCGCAGACCCGAGAGCGGCTGTTCCCCGACGCGGCCAAGCCACGCTTCACCGGCCAGGTGGTTTTCCGCCTGCTGGCGCGCCGGCCGGAGGGCTTCGATCGCTCGCATTTCTTCATGGGCCCCGACATCAAGGTGGGATTCAACCCGGTGTCGTCGACCCACATGTACATGTTCCTGCTCTATGCCGATCCGGAGAATCCGTGGCTGACGCCCGAGCAGCAGCGGCAGCGGCTGTACGCGAAGATGGAAGGCTTCGGCGGTTTCGTGCCGCAGATACGCAAAACCGTGTTGGGCGAGAATGCCGGCTCGATCAACTACAAGCCGCTGGAGATCCAGTTGCTGCCGCCGCCGTGGCATCGCGGTCGCGTGGTGCTGATCGGCGACGCGGCGCACGGCACCACTCCGCATCTGGCTTCCGGCGCCGGCATGGCGATCGAGGACGGCCTGGTCGTGGTCGAGGAACTGGGCAAGGGCGGCAGCATCGACGAGGCGCTGTCGCGCTTCACCGCGCGCCGCTTCGACCGTTGCCGGCACGTGGTCGAGAACTCGGTGAAGCTGGGCGAACTGGAGATGAACCATGGATCGCCGCTCGAACACAGCCGGCTGATGTCGGAGTCGCTGCAGATCCTGCGTGCGCCGATCTGATCCACGGGTTTTATTGGTGCCGCTTGTCCGAATCGAACGGACGACCTACCGCTTACAAGGCGGTTGCTCTACCAACTGAGCTAAAGCGGCGACGATGGGGAATCCGCATGGGGCCGGCCGGCGCGACGGTGCGGTTCCAGCGTTGCGCATTTTCGCACGAAACCCGCCGCTCAAAAACAATCGATCGGCTGCGCGTGCAATTCGCTGCGCGCGGGCACGTGGGCGCGCCAGTCGAATGCATCGTCGCCGTTCCGGGCAATGTCGATCCAGTAAATCGGCACTTCGTCGCTGCGCTGGGTCATCTCCGGCCTGAAGCCGAGCGAACGGATCTCGCCGAGGCGCTTCTCGGCGTTGCCCTGCTCGCGGAACAGGCCGAGCGAGATCGCGTTCGGCTGTTCGCCCGCGGTGACGACGTAGTAGTCGCTGATGCCTTTGCTCGAAAGCTGCCGCGCGATGTCCAGCGCGCGCTCGCGGTTGGCCGGCGCGGGCAGGTAGACCCAGTAGCCGCGCACCTCGGTGGCACGCGTTTCGCGGAACTGGATGCGCGCTGCGAGCGGCGTCAGCGCTTTTATCGCGGCACGCACGTCGGCTTGCGTTGCGAAGGTGCCGATCGACAGGCAGGTTTCCTTTTTCGGATCGGCGTCGCGCTTGGGTGGCGTCGGCGTCGCGGCGTCGGGTGCGGTGCTGTGGTCGAGTTCGCTGAGCAGCACGAGCCTGGCCACGCCGGCATCGGCGGCCGGCGCTTCGGCGACCGGCGCGCGCTGGGCAAAATACAGCCAGCACGCGGCGCCGATGTTGAGCGCAAGCAGCAGCAGGAAAAGAACGCGAACGAACATCGTGCGGGGCGGAGCGGCAGTGCGCGGATTCTAGCAGCCGGCCACGGCGATCACTTTCCGTCCGCGTCGGCGAAGTGGGCGAGGCCGCGCAGGACGAGGTCGGGTTCGTGGCGGTGTTCGAGTTCGAGCAGCGGCGCCAGGCGTCTGGCGCCGCCGCCGCAGAGAATCAGCGCGGGTACCGTGCCGAATGCGCCCTGTGCGCGGCGTGCGAAGCGCTCGATCAGCGCGACCGCCGCCAGCCAGGTGCCCGATTCGACCGCCGCCGCCGTGGTGTCGGCGAATTCGACGATCGGCGCCGGGGCCAGTTCGCCGAGGCGTGCGGTGCGTTCGAGCAGGGCCTGGCGCATCAGCGACGGTGCGGGCGCGATCAGGCCGCCGAGGTGCCTGCCGTCGGCGTCGACCGCGTCGAGCGCGAGTGCGGTGCCGCAGCTTGCGATCACCGCGGCGCCCGCCGATTCGCGATGTGCGGCGACCATGCCGAGGAAACGATCGACGCCGAGCCGTGCGGGCGCCGAGTAGGCGTTGCGCACGCCGCAGGCCGCGGCCGGGCTGCGCGCGTGGCGCACCGGCGCGGCGAAATGCGCGTTGAGCGACCGGGTCAGCGCCTGTTCGAGAGAGCCGGCGGCTACCGATGCGATCCAGACCGTATCTACGTCGGGTATATCTTTCCACAACGAAGAAAAATCTACTTTCGCGGCCGTGTCGTCGGCTGCTTCGCCTTGGTTCGTGTGCGCATGCGTCAGCGTTGCCCCACGATGCAGTTGCGCGCCGTCCCACAGCGCCCACTTGAGGCGCGAATTGCCGAGGTCGATCAGGAGTTTCATGCGATGCGAGGTTTGCGAATCCGGTTTTCTCAGGTGGCGCGGACGGATACTTCCGCGCTGTCGTAATGCGTTACCGTCTTGCCGTGGCGCACGATCAGCGCGCCACGCGCATCGACGCCGGCGGCCACGCCGTCGTGCGCCGAGCCTGTCGCGAGCACCCGCACGGGGCGATCGCGCAGCAAGTCGTGGCGTGCGTAGGCTTCGACCGAGGCGGCGAAGCCCTGCATTTCGAAGCGGTCGAGCGCCGCGACGAGGCGTTCGATCAGGCAGGCTGCGAGCCGGTTGCGGGAAGGCATTTCGCCGCCGAGGGCGGCGACGTCGATCGCGGGCTGGTCGATGCGCGCGCGCGCCTGCGGCGGCAAGCGCAGGTTGATGCCGATGCCGATCACCGCGTGGCAGGGGCCAAGGAATTCGCCGCCGAGTTCGACGAGGATGCCGGCGAGCTTGCGGCCGTCGACGAGTACGTCGTTCGGCCATTTGAGCCCGACTCCGGCAACGCCGCAGTCGGCCAAGGCGTCGACGACGGCGATGCCGGCGACGAGGCTCAGTCCCGACAGCGCCGCCATGCCCGCCTCGAAGTGGCGCAGCAGGGAAAAGTACAGGTTTCCGCCGAGCGGCGATTGCCATGCGCGGCCACGCCGGCCGCGGCCGGCGGTTTGCGTCTCCGCAAGGCAGACTTCGATCATGTCGGAGCCGGCCGCGGCGCGGCGTTGCAATTCGGTGCTCGTCGAGTCGATCTGCCAGTGCACGGCGAGCGTTTGTAGGCGTTTGCGCGTCGCCGCGCCGAGCCCGTCGCGGATGCGGCCGGTGTCGAGCAGTTCGAGCGGCCAGGCGAGGCGGTAACCGCGGCCGGCCGCGGCCTCGATCGGTGCGCCAAGTTCGCGCAGCTGTTCCATCTGCTTCCACACGGCGGCGCGGGTCACGCCGAGCCGTCGCGCGAGTTCGGCGCCCGACAGCGTGCGGTCCGCGGACAGCGCGGCGAGCAGGGCGTGCGGTTCGATGGCCATCCGCCGATCATAGTGCATCGTCGCGACGCCCCGGCGATGCAACCGTTGGCGCCGTGGCGGCATCTGTATCGGCCGCTGGCCTCGCCTGTCCGGATGTCCGTTTGCGGACAGGCGGACAGGCGGTGGCTGTGTGCCCCGGCATTGATCGAAAAGGGTTTTTCCCCTGGCACGATTGCTGCTGAAGTTTTTCGCAAGACACTGTTCGCAAGGCACTGGCGCCGCCGTTGCGGGCATGCGACCATCGTCCACTTGAGCAAGATCGAATCACCGGTGACCCCATGTCCAGACGCAACGTCGTATTCGCAGTCTTGCCGATCTTTTTCGTCGCCGGGTTCCATTCGACGAAAGCGCTTTGTTGCGATGCCGATGGCATCGGCACGACCAAGCAGCAGACCGTGGCGGCAGCGACGGTGCAGTCCGCACCGACGCCCGCCAAGCAACCGGCGCCGGCGCCCGGGCCCGACGTGGCTAAGGCCCAGCCTGCCGTGACGGCCGGGGCCGCGGTGTCCAATGACGACGCGGGCAACAATCTCGGCGACGGCGTTGCCGCCGGCACGCGCCGGCGCGGATTGCGCTGGCAGTCGTTCCTGCCCGGCGTCATCAAGTAGCCGATCACAGCGTCGGAATGTCGAACTCCGCCGCGAGCGTGGCAAGCCAGCGGTCGCTCGCCGCGCTGCCGCGCGCGTGTACCGATTCGATCGCATAACCGACCAGCCATTCGCGCAGGCGCGTTTCGACGCGCGCGAGCGCATCGGCATCGCGGCCGATTTCGACGCCGTCCTCGGCGTGCAATGAAACGCCCTCAAGCCGATACAGGCCGACGCGATCGCCGTCGTTGCGCAGCAGAAAGCATTCCTGGCTGCGCGAGAGCGTGGCGAGAAGCTTGGCCGTCGCGGTGTCCTGCGGATCGGCCGCGAGCAGCAGGCGCGGTTTCGGCGGCGGCTTCGCGCGGGTGGCATCGCCGTCGGCGTAAATGCGGCGCACGCGCCAGTCGAGCACGCGGCGCTCGAAGCTCCACAGCGCCGCACCGACTTCGCGTTCGTAGTGCGGATAACGCTCGCGCAGCACGGCCATGCCCTGCGCGCCGAGCGCCGCACGGCGCTGGTCGCCGAAGCTCGCGCTGCGCTCGTGGTGGACGAGCACGTTGCCGGCAATGATGTTTCGATAGCCGGCGCGCTCCGCGCGCTGGCAGAAATCGTTTTCCTCGCCGTAGCCCTGCGGGAATGCGGCTTCGTCCATCGGCCCGACGCGCGCGATCAGCACGCGCTTGACGTACATGCAGAAGCCGTTGCCGGTGGGCAGTTGCGGATAGCGCGTGCCGGCCTGTTGCAACAGCGCGCGTTGCGCCTGTACGAGCGTCCAGCGCGCGGGAATCGGACAATGGCGTTCGAGTTCGGGCACGCTGAACGCGCCGGCGTTGTCCGACACCGCGGTGACCGTGCCGATGTCGTCCGCGCCGTAAGCCGCGATCTTGAGTGCCGCAAGCCAGCGTGGCCCGACGACGGTGTCGCTGTTGAGCAGCACCACGTCGTCGCCGCCCGCCAGGCGCATGCCGATGTTGACGCTGGCGGTGTAGCCGCGGTTGCGCTCGTTGCGGTGGACATGCACTTGCCGGTGCTTCGCCGCGGCATCGAGAATCGGTGCGATGTGCGTATCGGTGCTGGCGTCGTCGATCAGGATCAACCGTGCGTTTGGCGAATGGCGCAGCAGCGACTCGATGCAGTTTTTCACCGCGTGGGGCGAATTGTGGATCGGAACGACGACGCTGATCCTCGGCAATTCCGGTAGCGGCGCGACCGGCAGGCGCGGCGTGGCGGCCAGCTTGGCGAGACCGCGCGGTGCCCAGGGCGCAGTCGGAGTCGAGGGCGCCGCCGCCGGGTCGCCGAGGCGGACATCCCAGCCGGGCAGCAGGTAGGGCGAGTCGTGAATGTCCGTCACGATCACGCCGAAATGCAATGCGTCGTGGCCGCTCGGCGACCACGGGAATTCGAATTCGAACTCCCGTTCGCCTTCGTGCGATGCGGGAAAGCGCGCGAAGACGACGCCGTCGAGCGTCAGTTCGGTCGCCGGCAATCCGGCGAGGTCGCCGGCGATGCGCCAGCGCAGCACGCTGCCGTTCCAGCCCAGCCATTCCGCGCGCCATTGCGCCGCTTCCATCGCCCACCTTGTCCGGTCGAAAGACCTGGGCAAGCATAGCGGACTTGCGCCGTTCGCGTATGCGCCGGATGTCGTCGCGGTTGCTCCGGTTGCTACGCAGCGCGCTCGCAGACGATCAGCCAATTGTTGAACGGCAGGCGTCCGCTCAGCGGCGCGAAGTGCGCGAGCAGGCCGCAGCGTGCGAGCTGCGCGGCGAGTTCCGCGCGCTTCGGATACTGCTTCGGCGCAGCGTTCATCCAGCCGACCCGGCGCGAGAATGCGTCGACCGTACGCGTGAAGCGCGTGCGCGCATCGGCGTCGTCGAGTCCGCTGCGGATCACGAGGCGCGCGCCCGGCGCGATGCAGGCCGCGGCGCGTTCGACAAGTGCGGACGCCGCCTGCGGCGGCACGAACTGCAGCACGTCGAGCAGGGCCACGCTGCCGCGATGCGGCGGGAGTGGGGCGTTGGCAAGATCGATGCAGTCGTAGTGTGTCGCGTGCAGGTTCGCGCGTACCGCGGCATCTTGCGCCGCGGCGATTTTCCCCGCATCGTTGTCGATGCCGAGGTAGCAGCCCGCGAAGCCCTGTGCACGCAACGTGTGTGCGAGCAAGCCGATGCCGCAGCCGAGGTCGAGCAGCGGCGCGTCGGTGCCGCGCAGCGCGGTGCCCACGCCGTCGTAGACCGGGTCACTTGCCAGTTTGCAGCGCGCGTACCAGTAATACCGGCGCTGCGGAAGATACGCTGTGGCAGTCAGGCGGGGGGATGCCCGGTTCACGGCGGAAACGTTATGCCACTGCAACGGTGCACGTGTAGCAGGACTTGGCGTTCCGTTCCACGAACCATGCGATCGCTTCCTGCACCAGGGAGACCACCAGAGTGTAGGTGCCCGCAGCGGTCGGTACTCGCAATTGCAGCGGCAGCGTGACCGATTGGCTGCGTTCCATGTCCATCGGCAGCGTGGTACGCAGGCCATCGGCGACCAGTAGTTCTCCGGCCGCGCCATACCAGCGGTAGCTCAGGCGAACCGGATAGCGGCCGGTCGTCTTCCAGGTTTCTTCGCCGGGATTGCTCAGACGCAGGGGAACGAGTACGTCGATGCCGGCAGGCAAATTTTCCATCGGCGCCAAAGGCTCGATCGCGGACAGGAACTCCTGCAAAGGTCCGTTTATGTGTCCGAAGGTTCTCAACTCCGGGTGCAGGGGAACCGCCATTATCGAGGTGGGGCCGGGATTCGTCGATAGCGGCACGAGTTCGAAATCGGTGTCGAGCAGCAACCGGCCTTCGAACGAAGCGAATGCGTTTTCGTAGATATCGAACACCGCCGCGTCGTCCTTCCAGTGGTAGCAGCCCTCGTGGTGCGACCCGGTGGGCAACAGCGAGCAGCCGAGGCGGTAGCGACCGATACCCAGTCGATTGAAGAAGGAATATCGCGCCTTGTATTCGCCGGGACCGACGGTGTAGTCGTTGCCGAGAAGGCGCGAGTTCGTGCCGTACACCAGCAGGTCGCTGTCGTCCCGTATCGAAATGCCGACATTGAGATGATCGATGGCCTCGTGCGCCGCAAAACGAATGTCCAGGTTCAATCGCTCGCCGGTCAAGAACGGTCCCGGACCGGATATCTCGCCGGAAATTTCCACTGTCAGCACTTCGCAGCGGCGATCGCCGAAGTCGCTCGATTTTGCAGGAGCGTTCCCGGGTGGTTCGTTCGCGGCGGCGGGGATGCTCGTGCTTGCTGCACGGGCGCAGATGCAGGCACGGCGGTCGCCGCGGAATCTCTCCCTTGCGCAGCGGTAGAACTCGATTTCGAGTTTCAACAGACGTTCTATCGCGGTTCTTTGCGCAGGGGGCAAGTCTTCGACCGTCATGCGCCTGGCGGTGACGTTCGAGCGCGGAACAGGCTGCTGCAGCCAACCCGTTTGCGCGCAGATCATGTGCGCAAAATCTTCGATTTCCTCCTGTGTTCCCACCAGATCGAATCGATCCAGGGATCGAATTGCCGCCAGCGCCTTTTCATCCATCGTCAACGACGCATGCGGATCGGATGCGAGCGGATAAAGCATCGCAATTTGAGGGAGGAAATCGATGTTGCCCGAATTGCGCGCGTCCTCGATATATTCATCGAGGCTCAACTCGCGGCGAAGCACGACGCTCGGCTGTGTGCTCAACGCCGCTTTTTTATAGAAGAAATCGGAGAGAAACCGGTCTACCGGGTCGCGCACCACGGTGAGGTTGAGCCGATCGCCCGGCAACACATCCCCTTGGTACAGGGAAAAATGCCCGCTGATGACGTCGAAGCGGGAGTATCTGGAGACTGCCTCGCGCAAACGCATGCCGACCAGCCCCGGAGACACGCGCTCGTCCCCGATCTGGCGACAGAAATACTCGCGCAGTGCCGTTCCCGCCGTCTTCGGAATATGAAAATGCAGAATCTTCGAACTTGCCACCCGAACCGACCCCGATTCCTGCCCCGACCGCTGATTGCCCCGACGATGCCGTCGCCTTTCTTGAGAGGCGATCGGTACGTGCCGCCGTGCGGCCGCACGGGGGTATATAACACGGAGTGATTTCGCGATGCTACCTTGGTGTCCGTCGGGTAGTGGTCCGCCTTTGATGACATTCGATCTCGAAAAAGCGGCGCAGGCTCAACGCTTGCCGAAAACATCGTCACCGAACGTGGCCAGCCCGGGCGTGCCGGCATAGCCCAGATGCGGCAAGCCGAAGTTGTCTTCCGTCCAGCGCAGCAGCGAGTAGTGGTTGTACGGCACGTCGGAAACGGTGCCGGGGCGAATGCGCGGGGAAAGCAGCAGCGCGCCGATGCGGCCGCCGCCCGGACCGTTCAACCCCGGCTTGTTGCCCGGCAAACCCGCTTCGCCGCAACATGCGCGGCTGTCGTTGGCCAGGGCTTCGTCGAACGTGACGACGAGCAAACCGTCGTGCTTGAACGCGGGCGATTCGAGAATGCGCGGAACCCAGCGCCGCAGGAAGGCGTCGGCCGATACCAAGCCGCCCGGCTCGCGGTTCACGCACGGCTCGTCGTGGCCGTCATGGCACAGGTTAGGCGTGATAAAGGCGTAGTTCGGCGTCGTTTCCACGCGCTGGAGGTCGTGTGGGAGTTTGTCGAGGTTGACCACATGCCGCTCGCAACGCGGTTCGTCGTCGATGATGGAATGGAAGTAGACGAACGGATCGTGCTTGGCGGCGTATTGATCGTTCTTTTCCGCTCCGAGGGTCGGGTCCTTCGTCCCGATTTTGGCGTGGCCGCAGGACGCCGCTTCGCGGGCGGGATCGTTGCCCATGTCCTCCATGTAGCCTTTCCAGTCGAGGTTTGCGGCCTCGATCTGGTCGGCCACCGTCTTGATCGAGGCGGGATAGACGCAACCCTTGCCGCGCAATTGGCCGTTGGCGTCCGGTACGGGATCGGAGGCGACGAATTCGCTGTATTCGCCGCAATCTCCCTGAGTCGCAATATTCGGCGCCTGACCGCTGATCATCGCGATGTAGTTGTCCAGGCTGAAGTGGCCGATGGCGAAGTACTGGCGCAGCAGGGCGCCTTGCGGAACGAGTTCATGTGCCAGATAGGGTGCCGGCGAATTCGTTCCGAAGGTTGTGTCGAACGGCTTGTTCTCCAACACGATCACGAATACGCGGCCGATCCGTGCAGGTACGTCCGCTGTCTGCGCGGGCACGTTCCGCGACGGTGGCGGAGAAACGCAGCCGCCCAGCACCGCCGCGGCGAATGCGCACGAAACGACGAACGGACGACGGATGCTCATGGCATTGCCCCGCATGCGCAAGATCACACCGTCAACGGATTCGGCTTGTCCGCATCGATCTTCCAAGTCTTGATCGCGCGGGCGACGTCCTTGGCGCTCATCTTGCCCTCGGCGGCGAGCGCGGCGATCGCCGCATGCGCGATGTAGTAGCGGTCGACCTCGAAGAAGCGGCGCAGGTTGTCGCGCGTGTCCGAGCGGCCGAAGCCGTCGCAGCCGAGCACGGTATACTTTTTCCCATCCGGCATGAACGCGCGTATCTGGTCGGCGTATTCGCGCACGTAGTCGGTCGCGGCGACGACGGGGCCGGCGCGGTCGGCCAGGCATTGCGTCACGTAGGGAACGCGCGGCTTGTCCTCGGGGTGCAGGCGGTTCCAGCGCTCCGCGTCGAAGCCGTCCTTGCGCAGCTCGCTGAACGACGGGCAGCTCCAGATGTCGGCCGTCACGCCGAACTCTTTCTCCAGCAATTCCGCCGCGGCGATCGCCTCGCGCAGGATCGTGCCGCTGCCGAACAGTTGCACGCGCGGCTCGTTCTTCTTCGGCTTGCCGGCGTCCTTGAACAGGTACATGCCCTTGATGATGCCTTCCTCCACGCCCTTCGGCAGATCCGGGTGCGCGTAGTTCTCGTTCATCACGGTGACGTAGTAGTAGACGTCCTCCTGCTCCTGCATCATGCGGCGGATGCCGTCCTGCATGATCACGGCGACTTCGTACGAGAACGTCGGATCGTAGGCCTTGCAGTTCGGGATGTTGGCGGCGAACAGATGGCTGTGGCCGTCCTCGTGCTGCAGGCCCTCGCCGTTGAGCGTGGTGCGGCCGGCGGTGCCGCCGACGAGGAAGCCGCGCGCGCGCATGTCGCCCGCGGCCCAGGCCAGGTCGCCGATGCGCTGGAAGCCGAACATCGAGTAGTAGATGTAGAACGGCAGCAGCGGCACGTTGCTGACCGAGTAGCTCGTCGCCGCGGCTATCCACGCGCTCATCGCGCCCGGTTCGGTAATACCCTCCTGCAACACTTGGCCCTTGATGTCCTCGCGGTAGTACATGAGCTGGTCCGCATCCTGCGGACGGTACTTTTGCCCGAACGGCGCGTAGATGCCGATCTGGCGGAACATGCCTTCCATGCCGAACGTGCGCGCCTCGTCGGCGACGATCGGCACGACGCGCTGGCCGAGGCCCTTGTCGCGCAGCAGCAGGTTGATGCCGCGCACGAAGGCCATCGTCGTCGAGATCTCGCGCTCGCCCGTGCCCTTGGTGATCTGCTCGAACGCGGCGAGATCGGGCGCCTTGAACGATTCGCTCTTGCGCCGGCGCTGCGGCAGGAAACCGCCGAGCGCGGCACGGCGCTCGAGCATGTACTTCACTTCCGGCGAGTCCTTGCCCGGATGGTAGTACGGCACTTGGTCGACCTTGTCGTCCGCGATCGGGATGCGGAAGCGGTCGCGGAACGCGCGCACCGCCTCGTTGTCGAGCTTCTTCTGCTGGTGGGTCGGGTTGAGCGACTCGCCCGAGGCGCCCATGCCGTAGCCCTTGACCGTCTTGGCGAGAACCACGGTCGGCATGCCCTGCGTGTTGACCGCCTCGTGATAGGCCGCGTAGACCTTGTGCGGATCGTGGCCGCCGCGGTTCAAGCGCCAGATGTCGTCGTCGGAGAGATTGCGCACCATCTCCGCCGTCTCCGGATACTTGCCGAAGAAATGCTCGCGCGTGTACGCGCCGCCGAATGCCTTGCACGCCTGGTATTCGCCGTCGACCGTTTCCATCATGAGCTTGCGCAGCACGCCCTTGGTGTCGCGCGCGAGCAGCGGATCCCAGTAGCTGCCCCAGACGAGCTTGATCACGTTCCAGCCGCCGCCGCGGAACACGCCTTCGAGTTCCTGCATGATCTTGCCGTTGCCGCGCACGGGCCCGTCGAGGCGCTGCAGGTTGCAGTTGACGACGAAGATGAGGTTGTCGAGCTTCTCGCGGCCGGCGAGCGCGATCGCGCCGAGGGTTTCCGGTTCGTCCGATTCGCCGTCGCCGATGAAGCACCATACCTTGCGGTCGCTCTTGGGAATCAGCCCGCGGTTTTCCAGATAGCGCATCACGTGCGCCTGGTAGATCGCCTGCAGCGGACCCAGGCCCATCGACACGGTCGGCGCCTGCCAGTAGTCCGGCATCAGCCACGGATGCGGATACGAGGACAGGCCGCGGCCCTTGCCCGCGACTTCCATGCGGAACAGATCCATCCGATCCTCGTCGATGCGGCCTTCGAGGAACGAACGTGCGTAGACGCCGGGGCTGGCATGGCCCTGATGGAAAATCAGATCGCCCGGATGGTTCTCGCTCGGCGCGCGCCAGAAGTGGTTGAAGCCGACGTCGACCAGCGTCGCCGAGGAAGCGAAGCTCGCGATGTGGCCGCCGAGTTCGCCCGGTTTGCGGTTCGCGCGCACGACCATCGCCATCGCGTTCCAGCGCACCAGGCAGCGGATCTTCCACTCCATCTCCGCATCGCCCGGGCTCTTCGCCTCCAGGTGCGGCGGGATCGTGTTGATGTACTCGGTGGTCGGCTGGAACGGCAGGTGGCCGCCGGCGCGCCGCGTCGCGTCGACCATTTTCTCGAGCAGGAAATGGGCGCGTTCGGGGCCGTCGGCGCCGATCACCGCATCGAGCGACTCGGTCCATTCGCGCGTTTCGGTGGGATCGATGTCCTGATTGAGAATATCGTCGAGCTTGTTCATGTCTTTCCCTCCGGTTCTGCTGGGTGCGCGATGACGCCTGTCGGCGCAGGCCTGTAGCGAGTTTATCCTTCCCTTGGCTAGACGTCGAATTGCCCGAAAGAGCAATTAGAATGACCGCCGTGACGACGCTTACCGACGCCGACGCGGCCCCCTCATATACCCGGATCGCGCTCGACACGCTGCGCGAAGAACGCGCCGCGTGGTTGTTCGTGCTGCGCACCGCGATCGCGTTCTACCTGACCGGATGGCTGGCCATGCGCCTGGCTCTGCCGCAACCCGGCACGGCGATGATGACGTCCGCGATCATGGCCAACCGCCAGACCGGCATGGTGCTGGCGAAGAGCTTCTATCGCGCCATCGGCACGCTGGTCGGCGCCACGGCGGCGCTGCTGCTCGTGGGCCTGTTCCCGCAGGAGCGCGCGTTCCTGCTGGCGGCGCTGGCGCTGTGGATCGGGATCTGCGCCGGCGGCGCGACGCTGTTCCGCAATTTCGCCGCGTACAGTTTCGTGCTGTCCGGCTACACCGCCTCGGTCATCGCCTTGCCGGCGATCGCCGATCCTCTGTACATCTTCGACTCCGCGGTCGCGCGCATCAGCGAAGTGCTGCTCGGCATCCTCGTCACCGGCGTGGTCAGCGACACGGTGTTCCCCACGCGCCTGCGCGACACGCTGCTGCAGTCGGCGAAAACCCAGTTCCAGCACTTCATGCGTTTCGTCGGTGGCGCGGCGCGCGGCGACGCCGACGGCGCGGCGGTGGAGCAGGCGCACCTGCGCTCGATGCGCGAGGCGATCGCGCTCGAGGACCTGCGCAGCTCGGTCATCTTCGAAGACCCGGTCACACGCGCGCGCAGCGAGCTGCTGCGGGCATTCAATCATCTGTTCATGGCCGCCTCGACGAGCCTGCAATCGCTGCATCGCCTGCTCGACCGGCTGCGCCGCATCGGCCACGCGCGCGCGGCCGCGGAACTCGCCGTCCAATACCGTCTGCTCGGCGAGGCGCTCGACGTGCCGGCGGACGTCGAGAAGATGGCGCCGCTGCTGATCCCGCGTCTCGAAGCGGCACGCCCACGCGTGGCCGAGCGCGGCGAACGCGCGCGTGCGAGCCTCGGCGCGGAAACGGCCGATTTCGATACCGGCAATGTCCTCCTGCTGCGCCTCGTCGACGAGCTCTACCGCTATGCGCAGGTGGCGCTCGCACTGCGCGCGCCGCACGTCACTCAGATGACCGAGCGCGTGCGCTTCGTGCGCAGCAACGACGTCGCGGGCGCGCTCGTGAGCGGCTTGCGCGGCACGCTGACGATGCTCGCGCTCGGGCTGTTCTGGATCGAGAGCGCGTGGCCGTCCGGCGCGGGCGCCATGCTGATCGCCGCCATTTTCTCCAGCATCTATGCCTCGTCGCCCGATCCGGTGCGTGCGACGAACCAGTTGCTGATCGGCTGGATCGGCGGCGTCGTCGCGAGCTTCTTCACCGAATTCTTCGCCATGAGCCAGGTCAGCGGCTACGGTCTGCTGATCGCGACGTCGCTGCCGATGTTCATGATCGGCTTCTACCTGATGACGCGCCCGACCCTGGCCGCGATCGGCTCCGGCTACAGCATCAGCTTCATTTCCAATCTCGCGCTGACCAATGCGATGAGCTACGACGCGGCGCATTTCTTCAACGACGCGATCGCGCAATTGACCGGCGTCGCCGTGGCGGCGCTGGCGTTCCGCCTGCTGCCTTCGCATTCGGGCAGCGCCTGGTTCCAGCGCCGGCAGTTCGCGCGCCTGCGCGGCCAGATCGCCGTCGCCGCGCGCGCGCCGCTGGCCGGGCTGCTGCACCGCTTCGAGAGCGCCGTGCGCGACCTGCAGCAGCAGATCACTGCCAGCGCCGGCCGCGGTGAGGCCGGGCGACTCGATCCGCTCGCCTGGGGATTGGCGGTGCACGAAACCGGTCGCGCGCTGATCGAACTGCGCCAGGCCGCGGTCGGCCTCGCGCCGCCGGCCGCGGCGGCGGTCGAGGCGGCGGTGAGTGCGCTGGCGCAGTTCTACGAACGGCCCGATGCGCAGCGTTACCGCGCGGCCAACGAAATCATCGTCGCGGCGATCGACACGGTGCAGGCGGCCGCGCCCGACGCGCAGACCGACGCCGTGCGCGTGCATCTGCACCTGCTGCGCCTGGCCATGCTCGACACGGCGTCGGTGGTCGCCGAGTACCGCCACGACGCCGGCGAATCGAAGGAGAATCCCGATGCCGCGTGAAATCCAACTCGGCGACGCACTCGTGCCGGGCCTGCTGCTGCTGTTTCTGGCGATGGTCGCGCTGCTCTGGCTGCTCGACTGGATCGCCGGCCGCTTCGACCTGTACCGCTACGTCTGGCATCCTTCGCTCGTGCGCGTCGCCGTGTTCGTGATCGCGTTCGGCACGCTGGGCCTGATCCTCTATTGAAACCCGCAGAATGAAAACCGCCTCGCTGATCCGGCTCGCCCTCACCGTGACCATCGTTTTCGTCGCCGCCCTGATCGGCTACGCGTTCTGGCACCACTACATGTATTCGCCGTGGACGCGCGATGGCCGCATCCGCGCCGAAGTCGTGCAGCTCGCGCCCGACGTGGCCGGCTTCGTCAGCGAGCTGCGCGTCGAGGACAACCAGTTCGTGCGCAAGGGCGACGTGCTCATGGTGATCGATCCCGAGCGCTATCGGCTCGCGCTCGAACAGGCGCAGGCGAACCTCGCCGCCGCCCAGGCGAGCGAACGCGCGAGCGAGGCGAACATGGCCGCGGCCAAGGCCGCGCTGGCTTCGCGCGGCACCGAATACCGCAACGCGCAGGCGCAGGCGCAGCGGCGCCTGCAGGTTCCGCTCGGCACGGTCGTGTCGGACGAGTCGCGCAGCAACGCCGTGTCCGCGGCTAAGGTCGCCGAAGCGAACCTGCACCAGTCCGAGGCGGCGCAGCAGCAGGTCGAGGCCGCGCACGAGCAGGCGCTCGCCGCGGTGGCCCAGGCCGAGGTGGCGGTAAAGAAGGCGCAACTCGATCTCGATCGCACCGAGCTGCGCGCGCCGGTCGACGGCTACGTCACCAACGTGCTCGTGCGCGTCGGCGACTACGCCAGCGCCGGCGCGCCGCGCATGGCGCTCGTCGACAGCCACGGCTTCTATCTCTACGGCTACTTCGAGGAAACCAAGCTGCCGTATCTGCACGTCGGCGACGCGGTCGACGTGCGTCTGCTCGCGGACGGCATTCGCCTGAAGGGGAAAGTGGTGGGTATCGCGCGGGGTATCGCCGACCGCGACAACCCGAGCGGCGCGGGCCTGCTGGCCAACGTCAATCCGGTGTTCAACTGGGTGCGGCTCGCGCAGCGCGTGCCGGTGCGCATCGCGATCGATCCGGCGCAGATGCCGGCCGGCATGGCGCTCGTCGCCGGCATGACCGCGACCGTCGTCGTCGAGCCGGGAAGTGCGGACCATGCGCGTTGACCGCCTCGCCGGCTGCGCGCTGGCCGCGGTGTTGACCGCCTGCGTTTCCAGCAAGGGCATTCACCCCGACGGCAAGCCACTGGACGCGGCGGCGCTGCACGCCGAGCGCAGCCTTACCGAGGTGCCGGTCAGCGCCGCGGCGTGGCCCGCGCAGGATTGGTGGCGCGCAATCGGCGACGAACATCTGACGGCGCTGATCGACGAAGCGCTGCGCGACAATCCGGGCCTCGCCGAGGTCGACGCGCGCGCGCGCGGCGCGCGTGCGCAGGTCGAGGCGCTCGATGCCGCGCGCGGGCCCGGCGTCGGCGCGGACGGCGCGGTCACCGGCGCGTACCTGTCGCGCCACGAAGCCGGGCTCGTCCTGCCCGAGGCCACCGGCACGTTTGCGTGGGAGCGAACGATCGGTCTCGATTTTTCCTGGGGCCTCGATCTGTGGGGCGGCAAGCGCGCGGCATGGGAAGCCGCGCTCGGCCGCAGCCGCGCTGCCGACATCGATCGCCGCGCGGCGCGCGTCCGGCTTTCGGTCAACGTCGCACGCGCTTACATCCGCCTGCGCGAAGCCTGCGTCCAGCACGACATCGCGCAGCGCGACCTCGAGCGCACCGCGCGCATCCGCGAACTCACGCGCCTGTACATCAAGAGCGGGCTCGGCACGTCCGACGCGCAGCATCAGGTCGACACCGAGGCGGGCATCGCCGACCAGCGCGTCGCCCAGGCCGACGAAGCCATCGACGCGGCGCGCATCGCGCTGGCGACGCTGCTCGGCAAGGGGCCCGACCGCGGACTCGATCTCGCCAAGCCCGACGCGCTGAAACCGCTCGCGCTGGCCGTGCCCGCGAATCTGCCGGTCGACTTGCTCGGCCGTCGCCCCGATCTCGTCGCCGCGCGCTGGCGCGTCGAGGCCGCCGCGCGCAGCATCGACGCCGTGAAGACCGAATTCCTGCCCAATGTGGACATCGACGTGCTCGCGGGCCTGATCTCGCTGGGGCCGAACAACAGCCTGTTCAATCTGCCGGCGCGCAACTACAGCATCACCGGCGCGGTGTCGATGCCGGTGTTCGACGGCGGCCGTCTGCGCGCCAAGCTCGACGCGACCGACGCCGAATACGACTTCGCCGTCGCCGGCTACAACGTCGCCGTCGTGCGCGCGCTCAACGAAGTCGCCGAACTGCTTTCGCGGCTGAAATCGATCCGCGCGCAATTGCAGATCCAGGACAAGGTGCTGCAAAACGCCCGGCGCTCATGGGACGACGCTACGCTGCGCTACAAGAGCGGCCTCGGCACCGAACTCGATACGCTGACCGTGCGCCACCAGTTGCTGGCCGCCGAACAAAACCTCGCCGCGCTATGCAGCCGCGAAGCCGACGTCTCGGTGCAATTGATCGATGCGCTCGGCGGCGGATTTCAGGAAAATGGCGGCGAACGCAAGCGGGCCGCCGCCGGCGAGGATTGATCGGGATTTCCATGCCGCATCCCGACGAAGCCGTTCGCCGATTCCATGAGGCGGTCGCACGCGGTGAGTCACCGCCGACGCAGCCCGCCGCGCTCGTCGCCGAATTGTTCGACGGCCTCGCCGCGCGTTTCGAGAAGCATCTGGTCGGACGCCTGCAATACCGCGTGCCGGATCGCGTCGCCGATCTCGTGCTCGCACGCCACCCGGACCGCAAGCTCGACCTGCTCGACCTCGGCTGCGGCACCGGCCTGCTCGGCTTGTGCCTCGGCCGCATCGACGGCGCGCTCGTCGGCGTCGATCTCTCGGCGCGCATGCTCGACCAGGCGGCTCCGCTCGGCATCTACGACACATTGCGCCAGGGCGACGCGCTGGCGGAATTGCGCGAGACCCCGGCCGATCGCTACGACGGCATCGCCGCATGCGACGTGTTCATCTACATCGGCGATGTGTCCGACTTGATTTCCGCGGCCTTTCGCGCCCTGCGGCCGGGCGGCATGATGATCTTTTCCTGTGAGGAAGCCGACGCTTCCGAAGGGCCGCTGCGACTGCGTCCAAGCGGGCGTTACGCGCACTCGCGCGCGTCGATGGCCGGTCTGTGCCGCAAGGCGGGTTTTGCCGGATGCGCGTTCGAGGACATCGCGCTGCGCCTCGAAGCGGAGCGCCAGATCGCAGGTTTCATCGCCGTCGCCGAAAAGAGTCGAGCACCTACTTGACCGGCACGGTCAGCGGCTTGCCTTTCTCGGCGACGAACACCACCGCGATCTTCGCCGGCACGCTGCCCTTGTTGGTCGCCTGATGCACGGCGTTTGCCGGCACGTGGAACACGTCGCCCGCCTTGAGCGTAACGGTCGGCCTGCCGGCGAGTTCCTGCACGACCTCGCCTTCGAGGACGAATGCGAACACGTCGGCCGGATGCGTGTGATAACCCTCGGCCGCGCCGGGCGGGATTTCGACGCGCACCATCACGCCTTCGTGGCCGGCGATGCTCAAGTCATCCTTGAGCAGAATCTGGCGCTGGATCTTCGGCGCCTCGTCCGCGTGCAGCGCCGGCGCGAGGCAGGCGAACGCGAGTGCGGCGGCGATCGTTGCGATTTTGTGCATTCGGTTCATGGCATTCCTCCATCGATCGATCGGGAATCGGCGACCGCTGCGGTAAGCTCCGGCTACGCCGTTTTGTTCGGCGGCGTGTTTTCGAGCTGCGCGCGAATCTGCGCCTCGACGCAGGCCACCGCGGTCATGTTGACGACGCGGCGCACGGTCGAGACCGGGGTGAGGATGTGGGCGGGCTTGGAGATGCCCATCAGGATCGGGCCGATCGCGACGCCGTTGGTCATCTGGCGGACGACGTTGTAGGCGACGTTGGCCGTGTCCATGTTCGGGCAGACGAAAACGTTGGCGGTGCCCGTCAGCGTCGACTCGGGAAAGATGCGCTGGCGCACCGCTTCGTTGAGCGCGGTGTCGGCCTGCATTTCGCCGTCGATCTCCAGGTTCGGGTCGGCCTTGCGCACGAGTTCAAGCACGCGGCGCATCTTCAGCGAATTGGGCGTGGCGTGGCTGCCGAAATTGGAGTGCGAAAGCAGTGCGATGCGCGGCTTGATGCCGAACATCTTCAGGCGCAGTACGCCCTGCAGCGTCGCCTCGGCCAACTGCTCCGCGGTCGGATCGGGCTGCACGTGCGTGTCGATGAAGAAGAATGCGCCGCGATCGTTCTGCACGGCGGTCATCGCCGACGGCGCGTGGATGCCCTCGTCGAGCGGCAGCACGTTGCGGATGTAGTTGAGCTTGGACTGGTACGTGCCGACGAGGCCCGTGATCATGCCGTCCGCCTCGCCGCGCGAGAGCATGATCGCGGCGATCAGCGTCACGCGCGTGCGGATCATCGCCTTGGCCAGCGCCGGCGTCGTGCCGCGGCGCGCGTTGAGCTTGTGGTAGTAGTTCCAGTATTCGTCGTAGCGCGGATCGTCGTCGACGTTGGTCAGCTCGAAATGCTCGCCCGCGCGGATGCGCAGGCCGAGGCGCTGGATGCGTTTTTCGATCACGGCCGGGCGGCCGATCAGGATCGGCTTGGCGAGGCCTTCGTCGACGATCGTCTGCACCGCGCGCAGCACGGTGTCCTCTTCGCCTTCGGCGAACGCGATGCGCTTGACGTCGGCCTTGGCGCGGTCGAACAGCGGCTTCATCAGCGCCGTCGTGCGGAACACGAACTGGGAAAGCGTTTCGGTGTACGCGCGCAGGTCGGTGATCGGCTGCGTCGCCACGCCCGATTCCATCGCCGCGCGCGCCACGGCGGGCGCGACAGAGACGAGCAGGCGCGGATCGAACGGCTGCGGGATCAGGTATTCCGGGCCGAAGGTCAGGTGGTTGTCGCCCAGCGAATACGCGCGCTCGGCGACGTCGGAGGTTTCGCGCCGTGCGAGCTCGGCGATCGCGTGCACGCTGGCGACTTCCATCTCCGCGTTGATCGTCGTCGCGCCGACGTCGAGCGCGCCGCGGAAGATGTACGGGAAGCACAGCGCGTTGTTGACCTGGTTCGGATAGTCCGAGCGTCCGGTCGCGATGATCGCGTCGGGGCGCACTTCCTTGGCCAGCTCGGGCAGGATCTCGGGAGTCGGGTTGGCCAGGGCCAGGATGACCGGTTTGTCGGCCATCGTCTTCACCATGTCCTGCGTCAGCACGCCGCCGGCGGAGACGCCGAGGAAGACGTCGGCGCCGTTGACGATGTCGCCGAGCGTGCGCGCGCGCGTGTCGCGCGCGTAACGTTCGAGCTCGCCGCACAGGCCGGGGCGGCCGTTGTAGAGCACGCCATCCTTGTCGTTGACGAGGATGTTCTCCGGTTTCACGCCGAGGCGCACGAGCATGTCGAGGCAGGCGATGCCGGCCGCGCCCGCGCCCGAAGCGGCCAGCTTCACCTCGCCGATCTTCTTGCCGATGATGTGCAGCGCGTTGATCACGGCGACGCCGACGATGATCGCCGTGCCGTGCTGGTCGTCGTGGAACACCGGAATCTTCACGCGCTCGCGCAGCTTGCGCTCGATCTCGAAGCACTCGGGCGCCTTGATGTCCTCGAGATTGATGCCCCCGAAGGTCGGTTCGAGCGCGGCGACGATGTCGACGATCTTGTCCGGGTCGCGCTCGTTGATCTCGATGTCGAACACGTCGATGCCGGCGAACTTCTGGAACAGCACGCCCTTGCCTTCCATCACCGGCTTGGCCGCGAGCGGGCCGATCGCGCCGAGGCCGAGCACGGCCGTGCCATTGGTGATCACGGCGACGAGGTTGCCGCGCGCGGTGACTTTGGACGCCTCGGAAGGGTCGGCGACGATCGCCTCGCAGGCCGCCGCCACGCCCGGCGAATAGGCCAGCGACAAGTCGCGCTGGGTGACCATCGGCTTGGTCGCGGTGACCTTGATCTTGCCGTGCGGCAGCGCGCGGTGATAGTCGAGCGCGGCCTGCTTCAGATCGAGCGTGGCCTGCTTGGCGTCTTTCGTGTTCGACATGCGTGAATCCCCGGCGATGTTCTGCGCACCGCATCGTAATTGAGTTTCTCGGGACTATAGCACGGCTTGCTTCGGCTTCCCTTTCAGCGTTTTCAGGAACGCGGCGCGCGCTTGAAGGTCACCACGAGCACGTCGCGGTACGCGGGCAGCGCCGGGTCGATCGGCTCGACCGGCGTGACGCCGTGGAACACGCGCGCGTCGTCGACGAGCGCCGCGTCGAGCGGCTTCGTCAGCGTGAAGCTGCCGAGCAGTTCGCGCGTGGCGGCGGCGTGGATCGTCGTCGTGCCGCTGGCGATGTTGACGCGGTCGACCAGCAGCACGAGCACGTAGTCGACGCCGTCGCGATGCACGCCTTCGGGCGTCGGCTGGCCGGGTTCGTCCGGCCGCGCCTCGATGCGGAACTGGTGGACTTCGACGCGCCAGCTTTCGGCGTCGGGGGCGAGCGGGCCGAACGTGGCCCGGCAGAAATCGAGCAGCGTGCGCAGCGTCGCGCCGTCGCGGATTTCCGGCGTGATCGGCTCGAACCAGCGTTCGATGCCGCCTTGCAGCGCGTTGTATTCGCGGCTCTGGTAATGCGGCTGGTGCGCCTCGTGCACGACCGCGCCGCCGCGTTCGACGCGGAACACCGCGTGGCGGCGGCGGCGGTAGCGGCCGAAGTCGGCCAGATAGGTGTCGAGCGCGAGATCGTTCCAGCTCGCCGCGAACGCCGGCCAGTCGCCGAGTTTGCCGACCGCGTCGAGCAGCCCGCGCATGCGCGCATGCGCGACGAACGCGAAACCGTCGCGCGTCAATGCGACGGACAGGTCATCGTCGTGGACGGCGCGGGCATGACTCATGGCCGCACCCTAGCAGAATCGATGCGCGGTTCCAGAACCACTTGGACGGGGCCAATCGCCAGCCCGCATCGCACAAACGAAAAACGGGCGCGGGGCGCCCGTCGTTCGCAGGAGCGGAAATCCGCTCAGACCGTGCGCTTGCCGCCGAGCGCGCCCATCACGCCGCCGGCGGCCTGGATCATCTCGGAGAGATCGAGATGGCCGTCGCCGTTGTGGTCGAGCACGGCGTTGAGCAGGCCGCCGGCGACGCCGCCCTGCTGCTGCGTCGCCTGTGCCTGCTGCGCGAGCACGTTGCCGAGGCCGCCCGGCGACAGGCCCTGGCTGCGCGACTGGTTGGCGAGCACGCTCATCACGATCGGCGCGAGAATCGCCATGAGCTGGCCTGCGCCCTGCGTGCCGAGGCCGGTGGTCTGGCCGAGGCCTTGGTTCGCGGCGTTGACGTTGTTGCCGAACACATGGCCGAGGATGGCGCCGCCGATGCCGGGATCGAAGCCGCCGCCCTGTTGGCTCGCGCCACCGCCGAGCACGCTGCCGAGAATGGAGCCGAGCCCGCCGCCGCCTTGCTGGCCGCCGCCGAGCATGCTGCCGAGGATGGAACCGAGTCCGCCGCCGCCGGTCTGTCCCGCGCCGCCGCCGAGCAAGCCGCCGAGAATGTCGCCGACGCTGCCGCCGGCATGGTCGCCGAGCGCGTTGTGCAGCGCGTCCGCGCCTTCGGGCGTACTCGCCTTCTTCGCCATGCCGCCGACGATCAGCGGCAGCGCCTGCTCGATCGCGGCCTGCGCCGTGGCGGGGTCGGTGCCGAGCTGATTGGCGATCGCGCCGATCTGGTTGCTGTCGAGGTGGCCCAAAATATTGTCGATCAAACTGCTCATGATTGCCGGCTCCAATGAGTAGACGAAGCGACGGTTTTCGCCGGAATGCGAAGGCCATCGAGGTTTGCTCCGAGCATAACACGCAGGGGCGAAAGAACACGTAGTGGTGCACTCTGTAAAATAGCGCGGCCGCGCTGTTTCCTGCCGTGTCGGGGCGGGCATGGAATCCGGGTGCCTCGAAAAACCTGCCGCGCTCGACAGGTTGCGCGCCGGCGGTGCCCGGAATCTTCCTGTACATCTGAGTACACTGTGTCCTTGCGCGCCGGCGACGCATCCGCTTCGATACGGAATCGGCTCTTCGCTCGGGACGATATTTTCGAGGTGCTTTCCGACATGCAGAATTTCACTCCCGTTTCCCTGATCGGCGCGCCGACCGATATCGGCGCCGGCCACCGCGGTGCGTCGATGGGCCCGGAGGCGCTGCGCGTCGCAGGCATCGGCGAGGCGCTGCGCGCGCGCGGGCTCGACGTGATCGACCGCGGCAACGTCGCCGGCCCGTTCAATCCGTGGCAGCCGCCGCGCGCCGGCTATCGCCATCTCGGCGCGGTCGTCGAATGGAACCGCGCGGTCATGCAGGCGGTCGCCGCCGAACTTGCCATCGACCGTTTGCCGATCCTGCTCGGCGGCGATCATTGCCTGGCGATCGGCTCGATCGGCGCGGTCGCGCGCCACTGTCGCGAGGCGGGGAAAAAGCTGCGCGTGCTCTGGCTGGACGCGCACGCCGACTTCAACACCTCCACGATCACGCCCTCGGGCAACCTCCACGGCATGCCGGTGGCCTGCCTGTGCGGCTACGGTCCGCAGGAACTGATCGCGCTCGCCGGCGCCGCGCCGATGCTCGACAAGGACGACATCCGCCAGATCGGCATCCGCTCGGTCGACGCGGGCGAGAAGAAACTCGTCCACGACGCCGGCCTCGACATCTACGACATGCGCTACATCGACGAAGTCGGCATGCGCCGCGCGATGGAAGAAGCGCTCGACGGCGTCGATGCCGGCACGCACGTCCACGTCAGCTTCGACGTCGATTTCCTCGACCCGGCCATCGCGCCCGGCGTCGGCACCACGATTCCCGGCGGCCCGAATTACCGCGAGGTGCAACTCGTCATGGAAATGATCGCCGACACCGGTCGGCTCGGCTCGCTCGATATCGTCGAACTCAACCCGGCGTTCGACAATTGCAACCAGACCGGCAAGCTTGCCGTCGACCTCGTCGAAAGCCTGTTCGGCAAATCGACCTTGATGCGCAGTTAGTGGGTCAGGGTCGCCCCGGCGGGGTCACGGGGAAATGAAATGCGTGCGCAGTCGGTGCATCCGAGCGGTTCCGGCCTCAACCCCTTCTCCGGCCGCTGATGCGTACCCAGTCTTCGCGCACGGCGACGGCGAGATCGTCGAACCATTGCGCATAGCGCACCAGAAGTTCGCCTTCCTGCCCTTGCAGGATGCCCGACAGCGCGAGCAGGCCGCCCGGCTCGACGCAATCGGCGAACAACGGCGCGAGGTCGGCCAGCGGCCCCGCGAGGATGTTCGCGACGAGGATGTTTTCGCGCCGCCGCGGAAAATCTTCGGGCAAGTGCAGATCGATCCGGTCGGCGACGCCGTTGCGCTCGGCGTTGACGCGGCTCGCCTCGATCGCCTGCGGGTCGTTGTCGACGCCGATGACGCGCAGCGCGCCGAGCTTGAGCGCGGCGACGGCGAGCACGCCCGATCCGCAGCCGTAGTCGATCACCGTCCTGCCTTCGAGATCGGTCGCGTCCAGCCATTCCAGGCACAGCGCCGTGGTCGGATGCGTGCCGGTGCCGAACGCGAGGCCGGGATCGAGATGCACGATGATTTTGTCGGCATCGTCCGCGCCCGGCGCAACGGTGCTCGGATAAATCCACAGGCGCGCGCCGAACGACATCGGCTTGAACCGGTCGATCCACGCGCGCGTCCAGTCGCGGTCTTCGACCTCGCGGAACGTGAAGCGGTCGGGCGCCAGTCCCGGCACGAGTTCGTGCAGGGCATGCACGAGTCCGCTGCGATCGGCGGCGCTGTCGAACAGCGCGTCGAGCACGATCTCGTTCCACAGCGGTAGTTCGCCGACGCCGGGCTCGAAGATCGCGCGCTCGTCCGGCGTGTCCGCATCGGCGTCGCGCAGCGTGATCGACAGCGCGCCCAAGTCTTCGAGCGCGAGTTCGACGCGCTCCTGTTGCCGCGCATGCAGGGTGAGGGAAAGTTCCAGGAAAGACATCGCAGAAGACGGCCTCGGGATCAAGCGCGGCACGGTAGGATAAAACAGCGGGCCGACTCCGGGGGCAGGGAAGACTGAACCGCCCCGGGAACGTCGGAGGCTGGTTGGTGTGAGTCAAGCCGCCATCGGCATCTCACGGTGTTGCTGTTGCTGATGATATATCGCTTCGGCTTCCGCCGGCGGTCGGTGTCCGATCGAGGAGAGTAGGCGGTGGTGGTTGAACCAGTTCACCCACGCCAGCGTCGCCATTTCCACGGCTTCCAGGTTCGGCCAGGATCGGCGGTGGATGACCTCGGCCTTGTACAGCCCGTTGATCGTCTCGGCCAGCGCGTTGTCGTAGGAGTCGCCCACGCTGCCGACCGACGGTTCGATGCCGGCCAGCGCCAGCCGCTCGGTGTAGCGGATCGACACGTACTGCACGCCGCGGTCGGAGTGGTGGATCAGGGCTTGCTGCACCGGCCGGCGGTCGTGCAGCGCCTGCTCCAGCGCGTCGAGCACGAAGTCCGTGCGCGCCGACCGCGACACCTTCCAGCCAATGATACGACGAGCGAACACGTCGATCACGAAGGCCACGTAGACGAAGCCAGCCCAGGTCGAGACGTAGGTGAAGTCGCTGACCCACAGCGCGTTCGGACGGTCGGCGTGGAACTGCCGGTTGACGCGATCCAATGGGCACGGCGTGGCCTTGTCGCTGACCGTGGTCTTCACCGGCTTGCCGCGGATCACGCCTTGCAGGCCCAGCTTGCGCATCAGCCGTTCGACCGTGCAGCGCGCCACGCGCACGCCCTCACGCAGTAATTGCCGCCATACCTTGCGCGCGCCGTACACCTGCAGGTTCTCGGCGAACACGCGCCGGATCGCTTGGCACAAGTCCTCGTCCCGGCGCGCCCGCGCCGAACGTCGATCCGGATGGCGACGTTCCCGCGCGTGGCGGCGGTACGTCGACGGAGCGATCGGCAGCACGCGGCAGATCGGCTCGACTCCATGGATGGCTCGGTGATCGTCGATGAACGCGATCATGGCTTGAACCGGCGGTCGAGCTCCGCCTGGGCAAAATACGCCGACGCCTTGCGCAAGATCTCGTTCGCTTGGCGCAGTTCGCGAATCTCTCGCTCCTGCGCCTTGAGCCGATCACGCTCGGACGTGCTCAACCCCTCGCGCCGGCCTTCATCGACCTGCGCCTGCCGCACCCAGCGCCGCAACGTCTCCGACGTGCAGCCCAGCTTGCCGGCCACCGAGGCGATCGTCGCCCATTCCGAGCCGTGTTCGGCTTGGTGCTCGCGCACCATCCGCATCGCTCGCTCTCTCACTTCTGCCGAATACTTCGAGTTTGTCATTGCTCCATCCTCTCAAGAGTGGGAGCCTCCGACATACCCGGGGCGGTTCACTTCGCGAATGACAGGTTTTCCGGATTGATGTTGGGGTCCGCTGCGCTCACCCCAACCTGCGCCATTCGCCGAGCGTCAACAGCGACGAATTGCCGTCCATTGTCGTCTTGATCGTCAATTCAGGCCGCCTGTTTGGTCAACGGCAGCCGGATATCCACCTCGTCCCACGGCACGAAAACCCGCCCCTGGTCGTCGCGGTCGACGGCCAGCCATTCGATCAGCGCATTGATGTCGCCGTGCACGTTCTTGTAGTCGCGCCCCAAGGTGCGGGCGAGGGCGGCGATGGTGGTCGGGCCGTGTTCGCGCAGGGTTGCGAGCAGATCCAGTCGGCGCGGAGTGAACGTTGCCAGCATCTGCGCCATCGACTCGAAGCCGACGCCGAAATACGGTTTGCCGCGCTGGCCGCTCTGCAGCGCCTGCATCGTGTCGCGCGCGCGCGCCAAGCTCGCCGCAGCCGGTTCGCCCGCTTTGACATGCAGAATTTTCTTCTTCATTGCGCCGCCTCCACGTCGTTCCAGAAATCCGCGAGCAGGGTCGCCACGTCCTTGAATGTGTATTTCATTTCCTCGCCGAGCAGGTGCTTGTGATCGCCCTTGCCGCGTTCGTTGTCGTAGCCCACAACGCGCGTGCCGTTCACGGCATAAACCAATCGATACTTGAAGCCATGCAGCGAAGGCGGAACCGGCTCCGGGACTTGCCACACCATCAATTCCACGACGCCGGCGGCATGACGGAATTTTTCATGCAGGACCAGCGCGGCCTTCATATGGTGTATGTGACCATAGACTGCGTACGGTGTCAAGCGCCACATGTCTGCGCGCGGTTAACGGCATGACGCGGAGACGTTATTCCCCCAACGTCAATAACGACGCGTTGCCGCCCGCCGCGGTCGTGTTGATCGTCAGCGTGCGCTCGGTGACGAAGCGCAGGAGATAGTGCGGGCCGCCGGCCTTGGGGCCGGTGCCGGAGAGGCCTTCGCCGCCGAACGGCTGCACGCCGACGACGGCGCCGATCTGGTTGCGGTTGACGTAGCAGTTGCCGACCTTGGCGCGCTGGGCGATGTGCGCGATCGTCGAGTCGATGCGGCTGTGGATGCCGAGGGTGAGGCCGAAACCGGTCGCGTTGATCGCGTCGATGACCTGATCGAGCTGGTCGGACTTCCAGCGGATCACGTGCAGGATCGGGCCGAACACTTCCTTGGTCAGCTGCGAGAGCGATTTCAGTTCGTACGCGCGCGGAGCGAGGAAGGTGCCGTTCGCGGTGTCGGCGCCGAGGGTCACTTGCTTGATGAGCTTGGCTTCGGCGTCCATGCGCGCGGCATGGTCGGCGAGGTTCTTGCGCGAGGGCTCGTCGATCACCGGGCCGACGTCGGTCGAAAGCAGGCCGGGATCGCCGACCTTGAGCTCATCCATCGCGCCGGCGAGCATGTGGATGACCTTGTCGGCGATGTCTTCCTGCACGAACAGCACGCGCGCGGCCGAGCAGCGCTGGCCGGCGGAATCGAACGCGGAGGCGACGACGTCCTTCACCAACTGCTCGGGCAGCGCGGACGAGTCGGCGATCAGCGCGTTCTGGCCGCCGGTCTCGGCGATCAGCGCGGCGATCTGCGCATTGCGCGCGGCGAGCGTGCGGTTGATCATCCACGCGGTTTCGGTCGAGCCGGTCATGCACACGCCGGCGACGTCGGGTTTCGTCAGCAGCGCGTTGCCGATCATCGAGCCCTTGCCGGGCAGGAACTGCAGCACGGCGTCGGGCACGCCGGCTTCGTGCAGCAGCTTCACTGCGGCGTAACCGATCAGCACGGTCTGGTCGGCCGGCTTGGCGATGACGGCGTTGCCCGCGGCGAGCGCGGCGGCGACCTGGCCGGTGAAGATCGCGAGCGGGAAGTTCCACGGGCTGATGCAGACGAACACGCCGCGGCCGTGCAGCGAGAGCTGGTTCGACTCGCCGGTCGGACCCGGCAGGTTTTCGGGCTGGAACAGCTTGCGCGCGACCGCCGCGTAGTAGCGGCACATGTCGGCGGCTTCGCGCACTTCGGAAATCGCCGCCGGCAGCGTCTTGCCCGCTTCGCGCACGAGCAGCGCGACGAACGGGGCACGGCGCTGTTCGAGCAGGTCGGCGGCGTGTTCGAGGATCGCCGCGCGCGAAGCGGCCGGCAGCGCGTCCCAGGCGGGCTGCGCGGCGACGGCGTTGGTCAGCGAGCGGTCGATCGTCGCGGCGTCGGCCTGCTGCTTGCTGCCGACTTTCTGGCGGCGATCGGCCGGATTGGTCACGTCTTGCATCGGCTCGGTGGATTTCGCGCCGGGCACGAGCGGCGTCGCCGTCCAGTCTGCCTTCACTGCGCCGACTGCTTCGGCCAGGGCCTTCAATTCGTTGTCGTTGCCGAAGTTCACGCCCATGGAATTCTTCCTTCGAATTGATTGCGACGAATTCTGCGTCCCCGCAGAATTCAAATTAAGATCAGGTTGCGAGGGCGCAGAACTCGAGTCACCGAACAAGCCGATCGGCTGGGGGATGCGGGGATGCGGTTTGCTGGCGAAGCCGCGCACGACGTCGACCGGATCGGCGACCAGGTCCTTGATCGGCGTCGACTCGTCGACGATGCGATTCACGAACGAGGTGTTCGCGCCGTTTTCGAGCAGGCGGCGCACGAGGTACGGCAGCAGATCCTCGTGCGAGCCGACCGGCGCGTAGACGCGGCAGGGCACGTTGAGGTTGTTTGCGCCAATGACTTCGTCGTAGAGGTCGGCGCCCATGCCGTGCAGGCGCTGGAATTCGAACGGGCGGCCCTTGGCGATGTGGTGGATCGCGGCGATCGTGTGCGCGTTGTGCGTGGCGAACGCGGGATAGAACGCGGCCGGACCGTGCTCGAACAGGCGCTTGGCGCAGGCGAGGTAGGACACGTCGGTGTTCGGCTTGCGCGTGTACACGGGATAGCCGGCGTGGCCGCCTTCCTGCGCGCGCTTGATCTCCGAATCCCAGTACGCGCCCTTGACCAGGCGCACGCAGAAGCGGCGGCCGGTCTTTTTCGCCTGCTCGGCGAGCCAGTCGATCACGAACGGCGCGCGCTTCTGGTAGGCCTGCACGGCGAGGCCGAAGCCCTGGTAGCCGGCGAGCGACGGGTCGGCGTGCACCGCGGCGATCAGATCGAGCGAGAGTTCGAGGCGGTCGGCTTCCTCGGCGTCGACGGTCAGGCAGATGCCCTGCGCCTTGGCGAGCTGGGCGAGCGCGAGCAGCTTCGGTTGGAGTTCCGCGTGCACGCGCGCGCGCTTGCCGACTTCGTAGCGCGGATGCAGCGCGGAGAGCTTAATCGAGATCGACGGCGCGTCGAGGATGGAAAAAACGGGGTCAGGTTCATTTTTCCCGACAGCGGATTGGCCAGATGAAGTGTCGGTGTCGGAAAAATGAACCTGACCCCGTTTTTTCTCGCGCGCGCCGAGCGCCTTGATCGCGTCGACGTAGGCCTGGTAGTAGCGCTCGCCGTCGGGCGTGGTCAGCGCGCCCTCGCCGAGCATGTCGTAGGAATAGCGGTAGGCGCGGTTTTCCTTTTCCTGGGCGCGGTCGAGGCCTTCCTTGATCGTGCGGCCCATGACGAACTGATGGCCCATGATGCGCATCGCCTGGCGCACGGCGAGGCGGATCACCGGCTCGCCCGCGCGGCCGATCAGGCGCTTGAACGCGCCGCTGAAGTTGCGCTGGGTCTCGTCGGCCAGTTCGATGAACTTGCCGGTCAGCATCAGGCCCCAGGTGCCGGCGTTGACGAACAGCGAATCGCTCTTGCCGAGATGCGACTCCCAGTTCGCTTCGCCGAGCTTGTCCGAGATCAGCTTGTCGGCCGTGTCCTTGTCCGGGATGCGCAGCAGCGCCTCGGCCACGCACATCAGCAGCACGCCTTCCTCGCTCGACAGGTCGTACTGGCGCATGAACGCTTCGACCGCCGAGGCGTCCTGCGCCTTCGCGCGCACGCGCGCGACGAGTTCGGTCGCACGCGCGAGGACGAGGTCGCGCTCGGCGTCGGGCAGCGCGGCTTGGCCGAGCAGCTCGTTCATCGCCTCGGTTTCGTCGCGGCAGTAGGCCGCCGTCATCAGGGCGTGCGCCGCGTCGGGCGCGGGCGGAAGTTCGGGACTGAGGATTTCGCTCACGGGCGCGTCGCGGGGCAGGTGCAAGGCCGTGCATTCTAGCAGCGCGCAGGCGCGCGGAAGCGCGGCTTTTGGGCCCCCCTTTGTCGAGATCGGGCGGAGCCATTTGTTGTGCGCCCAACCTTGCCTGCCGTGTGCGTGCCTGCCTATGCTGCGCGCGGGAGGAGGGCCTCGCCATTCGCAGCAAACAGAAAGCGACGTCGCTCGTGATCGCGCACCTGGCCGGCGTTTCGCAGCCGACGGTGTCGCGCGCGCTGCGCGGCAGCTCCATGGTCAACGAGCTGACCCGGCGGCGCATCCTCAAGATCGCGAACGAGCTCAACTACAAGGTCGACAAGCACGCCTCGAGCCTGCGCAGCCAGCAGAGCGGCACGCTCGCGCTGCTGTTCTTCGAGGATCCGGCGCCGGACGATTCGCTGATCAACCCGTTCTTCGTCTCGATGCTCGCCTCGATCACGCGCGCCTGCGCGCAGCGCGGCTACGACCTGCTGATCTCGTTCCAGCAGCCGAACAACCACGACTGGCAGGCGAGCTACGAGGAATCGAAGAAGGCCGACGGCATCATCCTGCTCGGCTACGGCGACTATCTCGACTACCGCGAGCGGCTCAAGTTCATGGTCGAGCGCGGCACGCATTTCGTGCGCTGGGGCGCGGTCGCGCCCGACCAGCCCGAGGTCTCGGTCGGCTGCGACAATTTCCAGGGCGGCCGCGACATCGTGCGCCACCTGATCGAGCGCGGCGCGAAGCGCATCGCCTTTCTCGGCGATGCGACCGCCTCGTCGCCCGAGTTCCTCGAACGCCATCGCGGCTACCGCGCGGCGATCGAGGAAAACCGCGGCAAGGTCGATGCGAAACTCCAGGCCGGCGCGTTCTCGTCCGAGCAATCGGGCTTCGAGGCGGCGACGGCGCTGCTCGCCGGCAAGGCGAAGTTCGACGCGATCTTCGCCGCTAGCGACCTGATCGCGATCGGCGCGATCAAGGCGCTGCGCGAGCACGGCCTGCGCGTGCCCGACGACGTGCTCGTCGCCGGCTTCGACGACATCCCGCTCGCCGGCTTCGTCGATCCGAGCCTGACCACGGCGCAGCAGGACACCAAGCGCGCCGGCGTCGTCCTGGTCGACACGCTGCTCAAGCTGATCCGCGACGAGCCGGTGGAGAACCGGGTGATTCCGGTCTCGCTCGTGCTGCGCAAGTCGACGGCGCGGTAGTTCTTGCTTCCCTTCTCCCGCCGGGAGAAGGTGCCCGAAGGGCGGATGAGGGAAGGGCGTCGCAACGCCGCAAGGCATTTCAACCGTGCGAGGCTTCTCCCTCATCCGGCGCTGCCGCGCCACCTTCCCCCGAGGGGGGAAGGGAAGCAAGGGCATGAATTCGTATGCAGCGGCTGGTTTGTGCGATTGCGCGTCACTACGCTTGAGGTTCTCGGGAGAGGGAACCATGCGCAAGACGATATTTCTCACCGCCGGCGCGGCCGCACTCGGCATTGCCGCCGCCCTGACCGGTTGCTCGACGCCGGGCCCGACTGCCGCCACGGCGACGAACTGCCCGCCGCCGCCGTACAAGGAAACGCTGTTCCTGCGCGGCGCGATGAACGACGGCGTCCCGCGCGAGGACTACGCGTTCCAGTGGCGCTGCAACGCCTACTTCCTCAACGTCGAACTCGCCGGCGAGCAGAGATTCCGCATCGTCGACGCCGCGCTCGGCGGCGGCATCGCGTTCGGTGGACCCGCTTCGACGACGACCGCGCTGCGCACGGGCGAGCCGCTCGCGCTGAGCGGCGGCGAGCGCGCCGGCCCGGGCGAGTTGAAGTACGCCTTCGCGGGGGTGGCCACGGTCAAGCTCGATTTCGGCGGCCGCGCGGCGGGCCGGCCGGCGATCACGATCGGGCCGAAGAGCTTCGTCGACGTCGACGAGAAGCCGATCGACGATGCGATCGCGCGCAGCCTCAAATTCGATTCGCGCGATTCGGGCAACAAGGAGCCGTTCGGCGCGATCACGGCAGGCAGCGATGTCCAGTTCCGACTGCTGGCATTGCCGGGCGTTTCCAAGGCGACGCTCGTGGTCGAACGGCGGCGTCTGGAAGGCTGGCAGGAGGTGCTCGAATACACCGAACTCGCGCGCGTTCCGCTCGCGCAGGCGCAGTTCACCGACGTCCGTGGCACGCTTCATGAGGCCTGGGTCAGCCGCTACCGTTTCGATGCCATCGGCGTTTACGCTTACTACTTCGAAGTCGAAATCGGCGGCCGCAAATATCTCTACACGAACAACGCCGACCCGATTCCGTTCACGCGCGAGGTCGGCTCGCAGGGTCTCGGCACCGTGGTCAACCCGCCGGCTGACGCGGCGCGCATCCGCCGCTTCCGCCAGACCGTCTATCGCGCCGACTACCGCGTGCCCGACTGGGCGCGCGATGCGGTCTACTACTACATCTTCCCCGACCGCTTCCGCAACGGCGACCCGGCGAACGATCCGAAGCCCGGCGTCGACAAGTTCCACGACGGCACGGTCGAATTCCACAGGAACTGGCTCGACAAGCCGTGGATTCCGCGCTCGGGCGACGGTTCCGACGATCAGTACAGCAACGATTTCTTCGGCGGAGATTTGAAAGGCATCACCGACGAGCTCGACTACATCCAATCGGTCGGCGCGAACACGCTCTACATCAACCCGATCTTCCGCGCATCGAGCAACCACAAGTACGACACCGCCGACTACCGGCAGATCGACCCGCATTTCGGCACGACGGAAGAATTCGAGAAGCTCAACCGCGAGGCTTTGAGGCGCGGCATCCGCGTCGTGCTCGACACCTCGCTCAACCACGTCGGCCGCGATTCGATCTACTTCAACCGCTACGGCAATTTCCCCGAGGTCGGCGCGTTCGATCGCGACAGGATCCGCTCCGATTCGAAATACTACCCGTGGTTCACGTTCTATCCGGACGAGAAGAATCCCGACCTGCAGTACAAGGGCTGGGCCGGCATTGCCGACCTGCCCGAACTCGACAAGTCGCAGCGTTCGCTGCGCGACTATTTCTACGGCGGCAACGACGCGGTGATGCAGCACTGGCTCGGCAAGGGCCTGTCGGGCTGGCGCATGGACGTGGCGCCGTGGGTGCCCGACGATTTCTGGCGCGAATGGCGCACGGCCGTAAAGACGGCCAAGCCGGACGCGGTGACGGTCGCGGAGACGTTCTTCGACGCCTCGAAATTCTTCCTCGGCGACGAATTCGACTCGACGATGAACTACATCTTCCGCAGCACCGTCGTCGCCTATGCCAACGGCGCGAAGGCGCGCGACGTGTGGCGCAACATCGAACTGATGCGCGAGAACTATCCGCCGCAGGCGTTCTCGGCGCTGATGAATCTGATCGACTCGCACGACTCGGCGCGCGCGCTGTACGACTTCGGCTGGAAGGACGACCGCACCGACGCGGCGACCGTCGCGCTCGCGAAGCAGCGCCTGCGCCTGGCCGCGTTCCTGCAGATGACGATGCCGGGGGCGCCGGCGATCTACTACGGCGACGAGGTCGGCGTGACCGGCGGCGACGATCCGTTCGACCGCGGCACCTATCCGTGGCCCGACCTCGGCGGCAAGCCCGACGAGGCGATGCTTGCCAGCTACCGCAAGCTCACCAAACTGCGCAACGACAACCCCTTGCTCCGCCACGGTTCGCTCGAAGCGCCCGGCTATCTCGACGATCACGTCGTCGTCGTGTTCCGCCGCGACGACGGCCACTGGGCGATCGTCGCGACGAACAACGACCGCGCGGCGCGCACGGTCAAAGTGCATCTGCCCGGCCCGATCGCGGCAAGCACGTTCACCGACGCGCTGACCGGCGCGAACCTCGCCGCGGCTGCCGACGGTACGCTCGAACTCAGCGTGCCCGCGATGTACGGCAGCGTGCTGCTCGCGCACGGCACGGCGCAGCCGAACGTGCACGTGCTGGCGCAGAAGCTGGCGATGAAGGAGCTCGGCCGCGAGCGCACGATCCGCGTCTACCTGCCGCCGGGCTACGAGAAGTCGAACAAGCGCTATCCGGTGCTGTACATGCACGACGGCCAGAACCTGTTCGACGCGGCGACCTCGTACTCGGGCGAGTGGGGCGTCGACGAGACGCTCAACGAGCTGGCGAAGACGAAAGGCCTCGAACTGATCGTCGTCGGCATCGACAACGGCGGCGCCGACCGCATCCACGAGCTCAATGCCTGGGACAACGCGAAGTTCGGCAAGGGCGAAGGCCGGCAATACATGGATTTCCTCGTCGGCACGGTCAAGCCGTACGTCGACAGGCATTACCGCAGCAAACCCGATCGCGCGAACACCGCGGTGATGGGTTCGTCGATGGGCGGGCTGATTTCGCAGTATGCGATCGAACAGTATCCGCAGGTGTTCTCCAAGGCCGGCATCTTCTCGCCGGCGTACTGGCTCGCGGCGCCGGCCGTGTTCGACTTCGCCAAGGCGCAGCCGCCGCGCCGGGACGCGAGGCTGTATTTCTACGCAGGCGGCAAGGAAGGCGATTCGATGCTCCCCGACATGCGGCGCATGATCGATCTGCTGCGCGCGGACGGGCATCCGCAGAACCGGATCGAGGTCGCCGTCGATCCCGAGGCAAAGCACCACGAGGCGGCGTGGCGTGCGCAGTTCGCGCGCGCGGTGCTATGGTTGTTCGATTCGCGCGAATAGCTTTTGATCGTCATTCCCGCGAAGGCGGGACTGCGAAGGCAGGATGCCGAAGCGAACATTCGCGCAGCGAATGGCCCGAAGGGCAAACTGCAGACGCGGTTTGTAATCCAGTGCCTTTGATCTTTCATTCGTTGCGAGAAGAAAGGACACTGGATTCCCGCCAAGAGCACGCGGGAATGACGAGCAAAAATGGATCCCATGGAACGCCTCGCGATGTTCAACCCGCGGCCGCAGATCGAACGCGTGCGCCTGCTCAATGACCGGTTCTGCTACGTGATCGATGATGCGCTGGTCGATCCCGACGCGCTCGTGCGGCTCGCCGCGGCGAATCGCGCGGCGTTCAGTCCGGTCAATTTCAGCGCGTATCCGGGCAATTATCTGGAGATGCCCGCGGCGATCGCGACGCGTCTCGACGCTTTCTTCGTCGAACACCTGCGCCGCGAATTCGACGCGCGGCGCACGCTCGAGGTGCGCTGCCGCTTGTCGATGGTGACGCTGCCGCCGTCGGCGTTGCGGCCGTTCCAGACGATCTGCCACGCCGACGGACAACATCTCGATCCGCGCCGGCACAGCATCCAGGCTTCGGTGCTGTACTTGTTCGAGGACGAGAGCCTCGGCGGCACGAGCTTCTACGAGCCTGCCCGTTCCGCGGAAGAAACCGCATTGCTGTTTCGCGATGCGAACACGCTGGAGGCGGCGGCGTTCACGCAGAAATACGGCATCGCGCAGGACTACCTGCGTGCGTCGAACGACTGTTTCACTCAGGTCGGCCGCGTGGCCGCGAAATGGAACCGCATCGTCTTCTACGACGGCAGCATGCTGCATTCGGGAGACATTTTCGCTCCGGAGAAGTTGAGCGACGATCCGCGCGCCGGCCGCCTGACCTTGAATGGGTTTTTTGCCTCGAGACGCAACGCGGCGTAGGGGCTCGATTCATCGAGCCCCTACGGGGACGAAGCTACGCGGATTTGAAGATCAACTCGCGCATGCGCGCGAGGCGCGGGGCGACGATGGGCACCGTCAGCATGGTGCTCGCGATCGCCATCAGCAGCAGCGCGGTGAAGGTCACGTTCGTGATCAGCTGCTTGTCGAGCAGGATGTTGACGAAGATGATCATGATCAGCGCCTTGGTCTGCAGCAGCCAGCCGATAATCGAGGCTTCCGCGCGCGGCCAGCCGAGGATTCTTCCGGCGGCATGGACGCCGAGCAGCTTGCCGCTCACCGCCGCGGCGAGCAGCACGCCCGCGGCGAGGAACACGGCGGCGCCGCCGACGTCCCATTGGGTGCGCAGCCCGGTCGAGAGGAAGAACACCGGCATGAACGCGAGCAGCACATAGCGGCGGAACTGGTCCATGCTGTCCTGATCGAACCAGTCCGCGTCCATGACCGCGCCGGCGAGGAACGCGCCGACCATGAAGTGCAGGCCCGACCAGTCCGCGCCCCAGGCGCAGGCGACGAGCCAGATCAGCGCGACGTACCAGCGGTCGCGCTCCTCGAGCGCGCGCATGAGCTTGCGGAAGGCGAGGGTGACGAGGCCGAACGCGGCGAGGAACCCGGCCTGCTTGCCGACGCGCGCCCAGTCCATGAGGATCACCGCGAGCACGCCCCAGATCGCCACGTCGTCGAGGCTCGCGTAGCGCAGGATGCGCTGGCCGATCGGCTGGCGCAGGATCTCGAGCTTTTCCATCAGCAGGATCAGGATCGGCAGCGCGGTCACCGCGCAGGCCATGCCGACGCCGAGCACGAATTGCCAGGCGAGCGCGTTCGGCCCGATCCAGCCCGGGAACGCGAGCAGGCCGACGGCGACCGCGCTGCCGAACGCGAGCGGCGTGCCGAGCGCGAGGCCGGCGGTGATGCCGGATTCGGCCCGGTGCTCCCAGGCTTTCTTCAGGTTCAGTTCGATGCCGGCGATGCACACGAACAGCATCACCGCCCACCAGGCGATGCCGTTGAGCGGCGCGATCACGGCCGGGCTGAAAACGAAGGCGTAGTAGTCCGGGAAAACCTTGCCGAGGATGCCGGGGCCGAGCAGGATGCCGGCGATGATCTGCACGACCACGAGCGGCGCGTAGTAGTCGGTGCGGCCGACGCGCCAGATCAGGTAGGGCACGCTGAGGATGATCCCCATCGCGATGAGGAAGATTTCGGTCGTGCTGATCGTCGCGTGCATGGGTTCCCCCGTGGAAGGAATTCGCGGTACGGCTGCAAAGTGTCTTCAATTCGGTGTCGCCGCACAATGCGCTGTGCGGCAGATGAAAAAACCCCCGCCCGGCGCCGGCCGGACGGGGGGAGGGCGCTTCGGGGAATACGCCGTAGAACCTGCAGTGGATTCCGGACAACACGCGGCGGCCTTGAGGTCAGGCGATCGGCGCGGCGGCGGGACGGCAGCAGCGCTCGATGAACTGCCGATGCGAGCCCATGCCGTCGACTGCGCGCTGGATGATCGCTCGCACACCATCGAGCAACTCGTCGAGTTGCTGCGTCGTCAGCGAATCGGCGAGCGGATGGTAGTCGCGCGGCATGATGCCCTGGCCGATCATCACCTGTTGCCAAGCCTGTTCACCGAACAGTTCGTCCTGTGCCCGGAACAGCTTACCCGTCGTTTCGAACAATTCGATGCGTTGCTGCAGCGATGGCGGCGGCTCCCTGTTGCGGCACTCGCGCCAGAACTCCGAGTCCGGTCGATCGTTCTGCCAGTAGTGCAAGATAAGAAAATCGCGAATGTGCTCGAATTCGGCCTGCGACTGGCGGTTGTATTCGTCGATCTCGGCCGGCGTGATCCCGGCGTGTGGGAAATGCTTGATGAGCCGTATGACGCCCGACTGGATCAGGTGGATGCTGGTCGATTCGAGCGGTTCCAAGAAACCGCTGGCCAGACCTATGGAGACGACGTTGTGGTTCCACTGCCGCGTGCGTCGGCCGGTACGGAAGGGAATTGGCCTTGGCTCGCCGAGCGGAGCCGCGTCCAGGTTCGCCAGCAGCAGCGCCCTTGCTTCCTCGTCGCTGAGATACTTGCTGCAGTAGACCAAGCCGTTGCCGGTGCGGTGCTGCAGGGGAATGCGCCATTGCCAGCCGCCCGGATGCGCAATGGCTCGCGTATACGGCGCCAGCGGTTCCGCCGACTCGCAGGCCACGGCGAGGGCGCGGTCGCAGGGCAGCCAATGACTCCAGTCCTCGTAACCGGTGTTGAGCGCCTGCTCGATCAGCAAACCGCGAAAGCCCGAACAGTCGATGAAGAGATCGCCGGCCACCTCTCCGCCGCCCTGAAGCTGGACGGACTGGACCCCGCCCGTGGCGGGATCGAGGTTGGCGTGTGTGATGAGACCTTCGATGCGCCTGACGCCCAGTCGCTCGCTGAACGCGCGCAAGTACGCCGCGTACAGTCCGGCGTCGAAGTGATAGGCGTGGACCAGTCCCGGCAGCTTGCCGATCTCGAGCTGCTCAAGTGGCGCGAACCGGTTCCGCTTTGCGCTCTGGTAGTTTAGCGAATAGTCCCACAATGCTTCGCGGCGGCCCTCGCCCAGCGAGCGAGTCCAGAAATGGTGGAAGCCGCAGAAGGGAAAATCCTTGCCGATGCTGCCGAAGGCATGCATGTAGCGGGCGCCGATCCGGCCCCAATGCTCGAATTCGATGCCGAGCTTGATCGTCGCCCGTGTGGCGCGGATGAAATCCGCCTCGTCGAATCCCAGTGCGCGGTTGAGGGACAGAATCGGGGGAATGGTGGCCTCGCCGACGCCGATCGTCCCGATTTGCTCGGACTCGACCACCGTGATTTTCAGGGCGTTGCCGAGAATCTTCACGAGCAAGGCCGCGGAGATCCAGCCGGCCGTTCCGCCGCCGATCACGACCACATTGCTGATTCTTTCCGCCAACGTGCTCTCCGCCGCGAAGCGTCAATCCGTCTCGTCCCATTCGGATCGTCGAATGTCGGCCGGCTTGCGTTCGCGCATGCCGCCAATGTCCGATGGCTGTGACATCGGCATCGGAGCGCGCATCGACGCTCCGATACCGCAGGTCCTAGAACGAGGGGTAGTAGGTCGTCGTATCCGTCGTTGCGGACGAGCCCGCCGCGGAGGTGAAACTACGATTGCTGCCCGTTTCCCAGGTGACGGTGCCGCTCGCGTCCTTCTTGATGAACTTGAACTGGAAGGAAGTGTTTGCGGGCACGCTGACCGGCAGGAACCAGTCCGGATAATTGGGGTTGAGCATGGCCTCCGTGCTCTTGCTGGCATCCCATCCGCCCAGTTCGGCGATGTCTCCCACGACGTAGATGTTCTCTCCCGCGCTGGTGGAGACGTTGGCGTGGAAGATCACCTGGTTCTGGTCGCCGGACAGCGCGTTGTAGGTGAAGCCGTTACTGACATTGCTGCTCTTCGTGACGGTGACGCTGCTGAGCCCGGTCACCCCGGACGGCACCGTCACCGTGATCTGGGTGTCGGAGTTGGAAACCACGCTGGCCGTGGTCGTGCCGAACTTGACGGTGACCGTTCCTCCCAGCCCGCGGCCGAAAATGTAGGCGGTGTTTCCCGCCCTGCCCGTGGTCGGCATCATGTCGCCGATCCGCGGCAGCGTGGTGCCAAGGGAAGGATTGTAGGACCACACGCAGGTTTCCCCGCCGGAGAGGGTAAAGCTGGAGATCTTGTTCTGGCCACTGACGGTCGTGACGGTACCAGAGCCGCAGGAAAGAAGGCCGTTCAGCACGTCCGCATAGGTTCCCGTGGGCAGCGAGGTATCGATCGCGGGCACGGTATACGAAACCGACGGTTGCCGGTTCGTGGCGACGATCACCTGCTTGTCGTAGAACTGCCTCTGGAAAACCAGCACGTCGTTGTTGCTGTAAAGCACGGTGGTGGTGCCGAACGCAATCGCGTCGTTCGACTGGCGCAACGCCGAGAGCGCTGCGACGACCTTGAAGGCCGTGGCGGTTTCGTCCGCCGTCGTGGCGGTCTGGAAATAGCGGCGTCCGCCGGTGTCGCTGGTGTCCACGCCGCTCACGTATTGCTCGGTCCCGTAGTAAATCGCCGGAATGCCTCGGGAGGTGAGCAGGGTCGCCAGTGCCGCATGGTACGGCTTGTCGTCGGGTTGGATGTTGCGGAAGCGGGTGACGTCGTGGTTGTCCAGGAACGGTACCGCCTGGTTGGAATAGCTGTAGTCGCTCTGCGTCTGCAGCATCATGTTGCCGAAGTCCGCCATGGTTTCCGAGAAGTTGCCGAACGCATTGGTGGCGGCGCGGAAATACTCGAAGTCCAGATCGTTGACGCCGGTGCGGTTGGGATAGGTCCGGTACTCGTCGTACTTCGGATCGGGACGCCCGATGAAGAATTCGCCGAACTGGGTGACGGGGCCACCGGTGGCGGAATCGATGGCGTCGCGCAGGCCTTTGACGAACGCCGGATTCATGTGCAAGGTGGCGTCGTGGCGAAAACCGTCCACGCCCTTGGATTTCCAGAACAATGCGGCCTTTTCCAGGTGCGCAACCACGTCGCCGTTCTCGTGGGAGAAGTCGGCGAGCGAGCCGAGGTCTTTGTGGCGGTAGCCGAAGCGCGAGGTGTCGCTGCCGCGATCCCCGAGGTCGTGGAACCAGCCGTTGACGTCGTTGTTCGGATCGGCCAGCAAAGTTTCGAAGGCGCCGCTGACGACCGTCGGTTCGCCGTAGGTGTCGAACAGGTAGTTGCCGCTCACGTCCTTGTTGGGCTCCCACAGCTTGCCGTCTTCGGCGGCGAAGCTCAGGGTGGGGTTCTGCCAGCGACTGGTGTGATTGGTGACGAAATCGATGATCAGCTTGATGCCGTTGTCGTGCAGGGCATTGCAGAGCGAATCGAAATCGGCCATCGAGCCGAAATGGCGGTTGGTCACGAAGTAGTTGTGCACGTGGTAGCCGTGGAAGCTGGTCCAGCGGTTGATCGAACTGTCGGATTGATAGTCGTCGATCTCGGTGTCGCGGTTGAAATAGGGAGCCGAAATCCAGACCGCGGTGATTCCCATGTCCTTGAGATAGTCGATGTGATCGATGAGTCCGGCCCAGTCGCCCCCTTGATAGAGCTTCAGGTCGCTGCCCGTGCCGTCGAAGAGCGTGGGGTCGAAACCGGAAGGAGTATCGTTGCCGCTGTCGCCGTTGTAGAAGCGATCCGTCAGCAACTGGTAGATGGTGTCTTTCGAGGTGACGGGGCCGATCGAAGTGCAGGTTTGCGCGTGGACCGGCGCTACAGCGATCAGCACGGCAGCGAGCATGAATCGACCCAAGGTTTCGCGTAGTGACGGCATGGATGGAGTGAACATTGCCTTTCTCCAACTGAGTGAGGACATGAATGGTCAACCAGTGCTTGAAGTTCCTGAGAAGGAGCGAGGCTGAAGAAATCGTCGTTATTGTCTGGATGGGCAGACGGCGATACGTCGCGGTTTCCCGCTGATTCCGGGGAAACGTGAAGTCATCGCCGTCTGTTCTGTCTCGTGTCCGAGCGTCAGAACTTGTAACGCAGGCCGATCAGGTAATCGCGACCGTAGTTCTGGTAGTCGCGAATCAGGCGAGGATCGCCACTGTTGTAAGTGACGAACGGCGCATTGCCGAGGTTCTGCACCTGGAAGGTGAGGGTCAACCCGCGCAATGCGGGATTGTCGGCTTTCTCGAAGGCATAGCTGACCTGCGCATCCCACAGGTGGGCTGCCTTCACCTGCACCAGCGTCGGCTGGAAGGCGATATCCTGGACCTCGCCGAGGAAGTCGCTGCGATACGTACCACTGATGCGCGCGCTGAAACCGTTCTTCTCGTAGTAGAAGGTTTCGCTGAATATCTTCTTGGACAAGCCCGGAACCGGGATTTCCTGTCCCAGGTACGGAAGCGAGCCGTCGAGGAACGTTGCGCTGCCGGTGACGCCGAATCCTTCGAGCGCCGGGTGGATGAGACCTGCGGACAAAACGAATTGCGCTTCGATGCCCTTGACGTGACCCGATGCCACGTTCTGCCATTGCGAGACGTATCCCTGGGTGCTGACGGGCGTTTGCCCGCTCGGCGGGGTGAGCCCGCTGAAATCGACCAGCGTCGGCACGAGCATCTGCCAGTCGTCGAGCTTCTTGTAAAAAGCGCCCACCGACACGAACGAGTCGCGGCTGAAGTAGGAGGCCCAGGCCAGGTCCACCTGGTCGGATTTCGTCGGCCGCAGCGCCGTGTTCGAATACGAACCGCCGAATACCTTCAGTGCGGTGTCGAAGGTATAGCCTTCGCTGGCGTTCATGCGGTCCATTCGCGAACGAGACAGCGCTCGAGCGGCGGCAAACCGGATCTGCTGCGTCTCGGTGGGATGCCAGATGAGATTCAGGCTGGGCAGCACGTTCCAGTAGGACGCCCCGCCGGAAACGGGCGTGGCGAGCGTAAGCCCGTTGGTATTGGTCGTGGCGGCAAAGCCATCGGAACTCTGGTCGGTGTGCACCGCCTGCAGTCCGAAATTGCCGTCCAGCCTCGTATTGCCCAGAGCCGTGTCGAAGTTGACCTGGGCGTAATACGTGGTCACTTTCTCGTCCACGCTCCAGTAATTCAGCGCACGGCCCGGATCGGCCAACGCGGCGACGGTCTCGGTGTAGTAGCCGCTGCGCCACAGCGCATAAGAGTCGTAGCTCAGCATCGAACCCATGCCGATGAAGCTCAGACTGGTACTCGGCAGCAGATACTGCGACGGCACCGTGCCGACACCGGGGTAGCCGGGATCGGTCAGGTACACGCTGTCGTCGGCCTTGGTCTTCTTGCGATCCGCATAGTTGACGCCGAAGTTGACGCTCTTCCAGAAATCGCCGTCGAATTCGCCGAGCCCGGAAAGGCGGAACGAACCGAGCTGGTCCTTGACGTGCGGCCTGTTGATGAAGCCGTCCTGTGCGTTCGAAGGAACCGTGACGCCGTTGCCCCAGCATTGCGCGCCGCCGAGGCGGATCAGGTCCGGATCGGAATAGTCCAGGCTCGGAGTGAATATGGCTCCGCTGTTGCCCGAAAGCATCTTCACGTTGATGTCGTCGAGAGTGCGCGTATCGGCTCCGCCCGAGCAGTCCGGCCGCCCCACGCCGGAATAGCTCTCCAGGCTGAACGTGTCGCGCGTGACTTCGCCGTAGCTGGCGTCGGCGCTCGCGGACCAGTTGCCGTTGAAATACAGCATCGCGTTGAAGCCCAGCGACTTCAGCTTGGCATTCTGGGTTTCGTAGTCGTTGCGGACCTGGGCTGCGCGATCGGGCCACAGCAGCTGGGTAGCGAAGCCGTTGCTGTCGCTGAGGATCGAGTACGCGCCGCCCCAGATGGAGCCGGGTATCTCGATGCCGCGCAGGATTTTCTCATCCTTGAACTTGATGTACAGGGCGTCGGCGGTGATGTGCAGCACGTCCGACGGTTTCGCTTCGACGACCGCCATGAGCGTGTCGCGCTTGAGCTCCGAGGAGCGTACGAACGGTTTGGCGCCGCCGAGGACGAAGTCGCCCGTCGTCGAGTCGGTGGGATAACCCCATGCGTTCCAGCGTTTTTCCTGATTCGGCGAATCGAGATGGGCGGCCGCCACGGCTACGCCGACCTTGCCGTCGGCAAATTTGTCCACGTAGGCCAAGTCGCCGCGCCAGCCGCGATCCGCGCCGTCGGCATTGAGTTTGTCGAAACTGTTTTTTTCCATGTCGGCGCCCACGTGGAGCGTGCGCGGCGTCTCCAGTGGCCTGACCGTCTCCAGATCGATCGTTCCGGCGATGCCCTGGGCGATGAGGCTGGCCTCGGAGGTCTTGTATACCTTGACCCCGGACATGATCTCGGCCGGATACAGATCGAACTCCACGCCGCGGTTGTCGCCGATGCTGACCTGTTCGCGCCCGTTGAACGTGGTCGCGCTGAAATCCTCGCCGAAGCCGCGCACGCTGATCGAATTTTGCCGGCCGTCGAGACGTTGACCGGCCACGCCGGGCAACCTGCTGATCGCCTCTGCGATGCTGGAGTCGGGCAGCTTGCCGATGTCCTCGGCCGAGATCACTTCGACGATCGTCTGCGAATTGCGCTTGGCGTCCATCGCATTGATCAGGCTCTTCTGGAAAGTGCCGGTCACCTGGATTTCGCCGAGTTCGGCGGTGTTGGCGTCTTTCTTCTCATCCGTGCTCGGCGCGGGCGGCGCTTGATCGGCGGTCGCAGCGTCGACCGTTGCGGCGGAATGGGCGGCGCCAACGAGAACCGACGCAACGGCGAGCGCCAGCAGATTACGCTTGAAAGTCATGAGTCCTCCCCGAATGTGATCGTTTTCCGCACGCCGTTTGTGGCGCGCGGCCGGTCTTGTAATTGGAAATCTTGGTTGCGCGCGCCCCTTTTCCCGGGTGCGATTTCACGCGGTTTCGATCTGCGGCTAGCCTAGTCGCGGCCTGCGCTGCTTACAATTTTTCGCATACGTATTCATTGCGTCGGTGCATTCGTATGCAGCGGATTCGGCGGCGCGGATCGGCCATCATCGCCGCGGCGAAAAATGCGGCGGGAGAAAAAAATGAAATCGAAGACGACATGGGCGCTCGCGGGCGCAATGCTCCTGTCCAGCGCGGTGACGCAGGCGCGTGCGGCATGGCAAACGGTCGGTGCGGTGACGCAGGCGGTGCGCAGCGGCGAGACGGCGACCTTCGCCACGGCCAACGGCGCGCGGGTCGAGGTGGGTTTCCTCACGCCCGACGTGGTGCGCGTGCGCATGAGTCCCGGCGGCAAGTTCGGCCGGGATTTTTCCTATGCGCTCGAGCGCGGCACGCCGCAATCGGTGAAGCTGCGCTTCGACGACGACGCCGAGCGCGGCGAGTTGCGCGCCGAGACGGGCGACGGCGCGCGCGTCGTCGTGCAGAAGCGGCCGGTATTGTCGATCACCGTCTACGACGCGCAGGGCCGCATCGTCGTCGCCGACGATCCGGCGCGGCCGATGGCGTTCGATGCGGCGACCGGCGCGGTCGAGGCATCCGAACAGCGCGGCGCCTATGAGCTCTATTACGGTTTCGGCGAGCAGGCCACGCCGACGATCTCGCGCGAGGGGCAGTTTCTGGTCAACTGGAACACCGATTCGTACAAGTACCCGGTCGGCACCAATCCGCTCTACCAGACGATTCCGTTCTTCATCGCGTTGCGCGATGGCTTGAGCTACGGCGTGTTCTTCGACAACACCTGGCGCAGCACGTTCGACATGGGCAAGAGCGATCCGCGCCGCTACGCCTTCGGCGCCGACGGCGGCGAGCTGGACTACTACGTGTTCACGGGCGGCGCGGAACGCAGTCCGGCCAACGTGCTGCGCGACTACACCGCGCTCACGGGCCGCACCGCGCTGCCGCCGCTGTGGGCGCTCGGCTACCAGCAGTCGCGCTATTCGTACCTGTCGCAGGCGAAGGTCGAGGAGATCGCGCGCACGTTCCGCGAGAAGAAGATTCCGGCCGACGTGATCCATCTCGACATCGACCACATGGACGGCTACCGCGTCTTCACCTGGAATCCGCAGACGTTCGCGGAACCGGAAAAAATGCTGGCCGGGTTGCACCGCGACGGCTTCCACGCGGTGACGATCGTCGATCCCGGCGTCAAGTTCGACGAGAACTATGCCGTCTACCGCAGCGGCCGCGACGCGGGCGTCTACGTGCGCGACGCGGCGGGTGGGGAACTGCACGAGAAGGTCTGGCCCGGCCTCTGCGCGTTCCCCGATTTCACCGATCCGAAGGCGCGCGCGTGGTGGGGCGAACAGTACAAGAAGCCGCTGGCCGAAGGCGTCGACGGCTTCTGGAACGACATGGACGAGCCGGCGATCTTCACGCCCGACGGTTTCAACGGGCCGCAACCGCCGCAGGGCCCGCAGAAGACCTTCGCGCTCGACGTGCGCCACGCCGGCGACGGCGATCCGGGCACGCATGCGCGCTACCACAACGTGTTCGGCATGCAGATGGTGCGCGCCACGTTCGAGGGCCTGCGCAAGCTTGCGCCCGAGCGACGGCCGTTCGCGATCACGCGCGCGGGCTACGCGGGCGTGCAGCGCTACGCCGCGGTGTGGAGCGGCGACAACGACGCGAGCTGGGACCATCTCGCGCTGACGATTCCGCTCTTGACCAACCTGTCGATCTCGGGCGTGAGTTTCGTCGGCGCCGACGTCGGCGGTTTCGCCGCGACGACCACGCCCGAACTCTACACGCGCTGGATGCAGGCCGCCGCGCTGACGCCGTTCTACCGCACGCATTCGGCCAACGACACCGACGCGCGCGAGCCGTGGACCTACGGCGGCGAGTACGAGCGCATCAACCGCGCATCGATCGAGTTGCGCTATCGCCTGCTGCCGTATCTGTACACGCTGTTCGCGCAGAACGAGCAGAGCGGCTTGCCGCCGCTGCGCCCGCTCTGGTTCGATTATTCGCGCGACGTCGACGCGCTGCTGATCGCCGACGAATATCTGGTCGGCCGCGATCTGCTCGTCGCGCCGGTCGTCATCCAGAACCAGCGCTCACGCACGGTATATTTTCCGAAGGGCGACGCCTGGATCGACTGGTGGAGCGGCGTGCGTTACGAAGGCGGCAAGACGGCCAGGATCGACGCGCCGCTAGCCCGCCTGCCGTTGTTCGTGCGCGCGGGCGCGGGCATCCCGACCCAGCCCGTCGTGCAGAATACCGGCGAGATGAAGAATGTGCCGCTGACGATCGCGGTGGCGGCCGGTGCATCCGGGTCGAGCGAGATCTACCAGGACGCCGGCGACGGCTACGCCTACCGCAACGGCGCCTCGCGCACGATCAAGATCGTCGCGTCCATCGACAAAGTGACGCTCGACATTCCGAAGTCCGGCGCGTATCAGCGCGTGGCCGCCGTCGAATTGCTCGGCCTCGATGCGGCGCCGTCCGCGCTCAAGATCGACGGCAAGGTTGTGCGAGACGCCGCTTTCGACGCTGCGACCCGACGCCTGCGCATTTCACTCCCTAACGAAAACATTCGGGAAATTTCGTTCGCGCATTGAGTGCGCCTGCTTCCCTTCTCCCACCGGGAGAAGGTGGCGCGATAGCGCCGGATGAGGGAAGAGTGCCGCAATGATCGAGAGGCCATCGGCAACCGCGAGGCCTTTCCCTCAACCGCCCTTCGGGCACCTTCTCCCGGTGGGAGAAGGGAGGCGAAAAGCATTTCCCGTGTGAGGAGTTCTTTATGCAGGCTCTTTCACGCGCAGCGTGCATAGTCCGGCCACGACCAGGCTGACGCCGCCGATCGCCAGCGCCGCGATCGGCATGCTGCCGAAGAACGTCTTGAGCAGGAAGCCGAGCAGGCTCGCCGCGCAGAGCTGCGGGATGACGATGAAGAAATTGAAGATGCCCATGTACACGCCCATCTTCTTCGCCGGCACGCTGTCGGAGAGCAGGGCATACGGGATCGACAGCACCGAGGCCCAGGCGAAGCCGACGCCGACCATCGAGGCGAGCAGCCAGTGCGGGTTGCGGATCACGAGGAACGACAGCAAGCCCAGTCCGCCGAGGCCGAGATTGATCAGGTGCGAAATGCGCAGGCCGAAGCGTCGCGTCATCGGCGGGATCCCGATCGCGGCGAGCGCGGCAAAGCCGTTGTAGGCGGCGAACAGCACGCCGACCCAGTTTGCGCCGTCGTTGTACGCGACGCTCGACGTGTCCGTCGCCGCAAAGTGCACCGCGGTGACCGCGCTGGTCGTATAGATCCACATCGCGAACAGGGCGAACCAGGAGAAGAATTGCACGACGGCGAGCTGGCGCATCGTCGCCGGCATCGAACGCAGATCGTCGAGGATGTCGGTGACGAAATTGCGTTCTCGCATCGCGCTCGCGGCGAGCTGGATCAGGCCGTAGCCGGCGACCATGCCGGCGATCAGATAGAGCTGCTTGTCGATGCCGAGATATCCCACCGCCGCCGCGACGGCCGTGCCCGCCAGCGTCCAGGCCAGTCCGGTTGCGAGCGTACGTTCGGAAGCGGGCGGCAGCGCGCCGTCGTCCGTCGGCGTTGCGTCGGAAAATCCGTGCAGCGCCTCGGGCGGATACTCGCGCGTCGACAGCACGGTCCAGAGGATCGCGCCGAACAGCACGACGGCGCCCGCGTAGAACGAGTATTTCACCGTGTCGGGTACGAGGCCGGCCGCGGCCGTGTTCGCAATGCCGAAGCGGGCAAACGCATACGGCAGCGCGCTCGCGACGATCGAACCGGCGCCGATGAAGAAACTCTGCATCGCGTAGCCCGCCGGCCGCTGCGGCGCCGGCAACTGATCGCCGACGAAGGCGCGGAACGGTTCCATCGAGACGTTGATCGAGGCGTCGAGGATCCAGAGCAGGCCGGCGGCGATCCACAGCGCGGGCGACTTCGGCATCACTAGCAGCGCGAGCGTGGCGAGGATCGCGCCGACGAGAAAATACGGCCGGCGCCGGCCGAGCCGCGTCCAGGTGCGGTCGGACAGGTAGCCGACAATGGGCTGCACGATGAGGCCGGTCAGCGGCGCCGCGATCCACAGCACCGGGATGTCGTCCACGCTCGCGCCGAGGGTCTGGAAGATGCGGCTGACGTTCGCGTTCTGCAGCGCGAAGCCGAACTGGATGCCGAGAAATCCGAAACACATGTTCCAGATTTGCCAGAAGTTCAGGGTGGGTTTGCTGGTCATCGGTGCTCGCAGGGTAGAGAGGTTTCTTCCCTTCTCCCGCCGGGAGAAGGTGGCGCGAAGCGCCGGATGAGGGAAGGGCATTGCCGCTGTTGGCGTGGATTTGTCTGTTGATGCGCCTTTCCCTCATCCGCCCTTCGGGCACCTTCTCCCGAGGGGAGAAGGGAATCAAAAGCTACGGTAGCGGCACGATGCGCAGCTCGCCGACATCGGCTTCGTTGACCGGCCCGCTTTCGCCGCCTTGTTCGCCGGTGTAAAGCTTGTTGCGCGACAGGAAGCTCATGTTGAAGCCCTGTTCGAGGGTAAAAGTACACTTTTTCCCGGCCGTCGCCGCGAACGTCGCGGCGGTGGACAGGTCTTTCGCGACGCTGTGCGGCATGACCAGCGGCGCGCGTTGCGGCGGTTCGCCGTCGCAGGCGATCGCGAGCATCTTCACCGCGGCGGTGACGCCGGTATTGATCGGGCCGTGTTTGTTTTCGTAGCCGAGGCGCAACTGGTAACGGCCGTCGCGCTTCGCCGTCCACGTGCGCGGCCACGCGCCGCCGACGTCCTCGAACTGGCCGAGCCGGACGATCGGGCCGGGCAGCGATTCGAGCAGCGTCGAGGGATCGATGCGCGTGGTCCACAGGCTTTGCAGCGCCGGGGTATCGGCGATCTCGATGCTTTTCAACGCCTGTTCGCCGCCCGGTTTCCAGGTCTGCGCGAGCTTGCCGTCGAGCCAGAAGCGCACGGGTGCACGGTTGCCGTCGGCGATCTTCGGCGCGGTGGGAACGATCTCCGGCGTGTCGGGCGCGAACTCCGGCGTGTTGAGCTTCAGCGGCGCCGTCGCGATTTTCGAGCCGCGCAGGGTGACGCGCATGCTGTTGCCGTCGCGTTTCGTCTCGCCGGCGACGAGCAGGTTGTCGTCCTTGCCGAGCTGCGGCGGCTTGACCAGCGTGACGTCGCGGCCGCGAAGGCGCAGGCGAATTTCGCCGCGCGTGCCGAACAACATCGGCACGAGTTCGGTGGGAATCTTGGGTTCGATCTTGTCGCCGTCGACGCCGAACACGCCTTCGACGACCGCATCGAGCATTGCCGCGACCGACCAGAGCTGGCGCGGCGAGTTGACCACCGGGCCGCTCCATTTGCCGTCCTCGACGTGCACGGCGCCGCTGACCAGTTCGTAGTTTTCGTAGTTCGAGCCCGACAGCGCCGCGCCCTGCAGGATCGAGCGCAGCTCGTGCGCGATGCGGTTCGCGTCGTCGAGCTTGCGCGCGGCGCGCAAGGCATACGCGCTCACGAACGGCCAGATCGCGCGGTTGTGGTAGATCGCGGCGTCGCGGTGCTCGGGCCAGATCACCGGGCTGCCGGCCGGCCAGGTCGGGTAGTTCGCCAGCGCCCTGCGCGCACGCTCGGACGAAGGAATGTCCGCGAGAATCGCGAGAGAAATGCCGAGCAGGTCGTAGGCTTCGATCGTCCGCGGGCCGTCGGCGCCGCCGATGTAGCTCATGTAGAGGCCGCGGTCCTCGCGCCAGAAATGCGTGTCGATCGCGGCGCGCAGCGCGTCGGCTTCGTTCTGGAATCGCGCGGCGACGCTCGCGTCATTGCGCGATTTGGCCATCTTTACGGCCAGACGCAAGGCCTCGTAATGCAGCACGTTGGTCGACAGCGCGAACGATTCGGCGATGAAGCGCACGTTCTTCTCGGTCCACGCCGGGTAGGTCTGCTCGCGCCAATCGAGGAACGAGGTTTCGCCGCGGTAGAGGCCGAGTTGGGTGTCGAACGCGTATTGCCTGTCCTGCGCGAGCGTGTCCTTGAGTGCCTCGTAGGTCTTGTCGGCGAAGGCCGGGTCGTCGAGCAGGCCGCGCGCACCGAGGAACCAGACGACGCGATCGGTCGAGATCGGCCAGCTGCCGCCCGAACCCGTGTCCTGCACGACGTAGAGACCTTGCGGCGCGGACGGTTCGCGCACGTCGGAGAGCTTGAACTCGAGCGTGCGCCGCGCGCGCGCAGGGTCGAGCCAGCCGAGCGCGAGGTCGATCGAATACGCCGAGTCGCGCGTCCACACGAACGGCCATTTCACGCCGGTGACGAAGCAGTCGCAGGGAATCGGCATGCCGTGGTTGTAGGCGCCGTCGGTCAGTTCTTTCGTCTTCGCGCCGTCGGCCTCGACTTGCGCGAGCGCGAACAGCGCGTCGACCAGAGGACTTGCGGTTTCGCTGCGCATGGCCTGCATCGGTATCGCTCGCACGCTGCCGTTGGAGTCGAGACGGTAGGCGTTTTTCTCTGCTTTGGCCGTCGCGGTGCGGCCGTCGAACTGGATTTGATCCTGCCAGTTGTTCCCGGCGGCGGCAGGAAACGACCATGCCGAAAGCAGCAGCATGCTCGTCATTCCAACGAAAGCTGGACTGCGAAGGCAAGATGCCGAAGCGAACATTCGCAAAGCGAATGGCCCGAAGGGCAAACTGCGGATGCGGTTTGTAATCCAGTTTTTCACTCCAGCCGTAGATGAGCGCCAAAAGAAAAAACTGGATTCCAGCTTGACCAGCCCTTCGGCTGTTGAAAGCCTCTGGAATGACGAAGTTCGGGTGGCTGCTGCCGTGCCGTTGTTCACGTCTACGCACCGATCTTTGCAAAGATCGCAGCATAGCCCGGCAGAACCAGTTTGCCTTCCTGCGCTTGCACAAAGCCGTTGCTCGGGCCCGGGCAATCGATCTGGGTGAGACGCAAGCCTTGCGGAATCGGTGCGTGCACCTCGGTCACGCCGAGATTGAGCGCAACGAGCAAGGAGTCGTTGCCGTGCGTGCGCGTGAACATCAGCACCGGCTCACCGGCATCGAGGAAGCGGATGTCGCCGAGCACGAGGGCGGGTTGCGTCTTGCGCCAGCGCAGGAAACGGCGGAAGGCGTTGAGCGGCGAGGCCGCGTCGGCTTCCTGCCGCGCAGCGGCGAGCTTGCGGTGCGCGGCGGGAATCGGCAGCCAGGCTTTTTCCGCGCGGGTGAATCCCGCGCCGTTGCCGTCGTCCAGCCACGGCATCGGCGTGCGGCAGCCGTCGCGGCCCTTGAAGTTCGGCCAGAACGCGATACCGTAAGGATCCTGCAGCGCCTCGAAGGGAACGTCCGCTTCGGGCAGGCCGAGTTCCTCGCCCTGGTAGACGCAGACCGAACCGCGCAGCGAACCGACCAGCGCGGCGAGCAGCTTGACGAAGTCCGCCGACGGCTCGGTGCCGCCCCAGCGGCTCGCCGCGCGCACGACGTCGTGGTTGGACACGGCCCAGCACGGCCAGCCATCAAGGACCTTGGCTTCGAGTGTCTCGACCGTGCGCCGGATGTAGGCCGCCGAGAAGTCGTCGACGAGCAGTTCGAAGCTGTAGCCCATGTGCAGGCGGCCGGCGCGCGTGTATTCGGCCGTGGTCGCGAGGGAGTCCTCGGACGAGATCTCGCCGAGCGTCGCCGCGCCGGGGTATTCGTCGGTGAGGCGGCGCAGGTCCTCGAGGAAGCCGAGGTTCTCCGGCTGCGTGTTGTTGTACCAGTGGTATTGGAACGCGTAGGGATTGTCCGGCGAAAAGCCGCGGCCGACGCGCTTTTCGGGCGGCTTGGGCGGGTTGTCGCGCAGCTGCGCGTCGTGAAAGCAGAAGTTGATCGCATCGAGGCGGAACGCGTCGACGCCCTTGTCGAGCCAGAAGCGCACGTTGTCGAGCACGGCCGCGCGCACGGCGGGATTGTGGAAATTCAGATCGGGCTGCGCGGCGAGGAAATTGTGCAGGTAATACTGGCCGCGCCGAGGCTCCCAGCGCCAGGCGACGCCGCCGAACAGGCTCATCCAATTGTTCGGCGCGGTGCCGTCGGCGCGCGCGTCGGCCCACACGTACCAGTCGGCCTTCGCGTTCGCGCGGTCTTCGCGGCTCTCGCGGAACCAGGCGTGCGCGTTCGAGGTGTGGCTGAGCACCTGGTCGATCATCACCTTGAGGCCGAGCGCGTGTGCCCTGGCGAGCAGGCGGTCGAAGTCGGCCATCGTGCCGAACAGCGGGTCGACCGCGCGGTAGTCGGCGATGTCGTAGCCGAAATCGGCCATCGGGGATGCGAAGAACGGGCTGATCCAGATCGCGTCGACGCCGAGGCTGGCGACGTAGTCGAGCTTGTCGATGATGCCGGGCAGGTCGCCGACGCCGTTGCCGTCGGTGTCGAGGAAACTGCGCGGATAGATCTGGTAGATGACGGCGCCGCGCCACCACGGTGCATCGGACATGGAAAACGACTCCCCGGCAAAGCATTGGCGCTTGGATGCGCCTTATTCTCACAGGGTTGCGAGCTTAGCGCGGGCCTTGCGTCTGCGAAGGAAGCTGCATACGTATTCTGTCCGCCCGGCACGTTTCCGGTGCGAGGAACGGGGCCTATGTTTGCGCAGGGGCGAGGCAAAATGTCGCAGCCATGACAGGGGCGCAGCTTGCGTGGAATGGGGCAGCGTGCAGGAAAAACCGCATCGTCTCTTGCCCGTATCCGGCGCGCTCACTATCATTTATGAGTTGTAATGGCTGGGCACGCGATGGCGCAGACGCTGAAAGCGGGTTCGATGCCGGCAAGACTGGTGATCCTGCCGCATTGTTCGTTGACGCGCGCGGGTCTGTGCCTGTTCCTGGCCTTGCAGGGCATGGCGATGGCGAGTTTCGCCGGCTTGGCCGCGTGGCGCGGGAACGTGTTCGCGCCTTATTTCGCGGTGCTGGATTGGTGTGTGGTGGCGTACGTGTTGAGCCGTGTCTGGCGCCGCAGCGCCGCCGGCGAGACGATTGCGCTGAGCGCATCGGGACTGGAGGTGGCGCGCATGGACGGTTCCGCGCCGCCGCTGCGGTTTCATCCGTACTGGGTGCGGGTGGAGCTGCTGCCGGGCCGCCACTTGGGATGGGCGAGCCGGCTGATGTTGCGCTCGCACGGACGCGAAGTGGAAGTCGGCAGGTTCTTGAACGAGGCCGAACGCGCGGAACTGGCGCGGCAATTGAATGAAATGCTCGCGGATGTCAGGCGTCAGGCGCGGGCGGATTGATTGAGGACTCCGGCACAACGATGTGCCGGCGCACAAAGCGCGCAAGCGGTTTGTGCGACAAACGTGGCGCGGCTCTGCCGCGGCCGTTTGTTTACAAGCCGCGGCAGGATGCCCGGTCTTGTAACCATTAAAATTCCTGGGACGTGTACGATGCGAAATATCGGCAAGTGGGGATGGGGCGCCGTGCTGGCGGCGGGCTGGTCGTTGGCCTCGGCGGCGGCCGAACGTGCACCGTGGCAGCTCAACATGCACCCGGGCGTGACTCAGACCTCGCACGAGGCCTATCAGCTGCACATGCTCTCGCTGTGGATCTGCATCGTCATCGGCATCATCGTGTTCGGCGCGATGTTCATCGCGATGTTCAAGTTCCGCAAGTCCAAGGGCGCGGTCGCGGCGACCTGGACGCACAATACCGTCGCCGAGACGATCTGGACGGTCGTGCCGATCCTGCTGCTGATCGTGATGGCCTATCCGGCGACGAAGGTGCTGGTCAGCGAGGCCTACACCAACGAGTCGCAGATGACGGTGAAGATCACCGGCTACCAGTGGAAGTGGGGCTACGACTACGTGAACTGGGGCGACAAGGCCTACCACGTGCGCTTCATCTCCAAACTCGATGGCGACAGCGACCGCACGCGCCAGCTGCGCTCCGGCCTCGATCCCAACAGCGTCAAGAACGCGCAGGGCGAAAACACCTACCTGCTCGACGTCGACAAGCCGCTCGTGCTGCCGACCAACACGAAGGTCCGCTTCGTCATCACCGGCGACGACGTGATCCATTCCTGGTGGGTGCCGGCGCTGGGCTGGAAGTCCGACGCGATCCCCGGAATCATCAACGACACGTGGACCAACATTTCCGAGCCCGGCATCTACCGCGGCCAGTGCGCCGAGTTGTGCGGCCAGGACCACGGCTTCATGCCGATCGTCGTCAAAGCCGTGCCGCCCGAGGAATTCAAGGCTTGGCTCGACCAGCAGGAGGCGGCGCAGAATCCTCCGCCGGCCGCTGCGCCCACCGCTGCGCCGGTGGCGCAACAGACTTCCACCGCTGCGCCGTCGCACGGCTAAGCTTGTATTGAAAAGTGCGGTCAGGACGACCGCTTTTGATCTCCGCGATCATGGACGAGCGCAGAGAAAACAGAATTCAAGAGGTTCTCAATCATGGCCAATACCGCCGCGCACGCAGACGACCACGCCCACGACGTCCACGACCACAAGCCCGAAGGCTTTCTCGATCGCTGGCTGTTCACCACGAACCACAAGGACATCGGTACGCTGTATCTGGTGTTCTCGTTCACGATGGCGATCATCGGCGCGGCGATGTCGGTGGTGATCCGCACCGAACTGATGTCGCCCGGCCTGCAGCACGTGCAGCCGTACTTCTTCAACCAGATGACGACGCTGCATGCGCTGGTGATGATCTTCGGCGCGATCATGCCGTCCTTCGTCGGCCTCGCCAACTGGATGATTCCGCTGCAGATCGGCGCGCCCGACATGGCGCTGCCGCGCATGAACAACTGGTCGTTCTGGATCATGCCGTTCGCGTTCCTCATGCTGCTGTCCACGCTGTTCATGCCCGGCGGCGGTCCGGCCGGCGGCTGGACGATGTATCCGCCGCTCGCGCTGCAGGGCGGCGCCTCGGTCGCGTTCATGGTGTTCGCGGTGCACATGATGGGCATCTCCTCGATCATGGGCGCGATCAACATCATCGCCACGATCCTCAACCTGCGCGCGCCGGGCGTGGACCTGCTCAAGATGCCGCTGTTCACCTGGACCTGGCTGATCACGGCGTTCCTGCTGATCGCGGTCATGCCGGTGCTCGCGGGCGCGGTGACGATGCTGCTCACCGACAAGTTCTTCGGCACGAGCTTCTTCAACGCGGCCGGCGGCGGCGACCCGGTGATGTTCCAGCACATCTTCTGGTTCTTCGGCCACCCCGAGGTCTACATCATGATCCTGCCGGCGTTCGGCATCGTCTCGGAGATCATCCCGACGTTCGCGCGCAAGCCGCTGTTCGGCTACCAGCCGATGGTCTACGCCACCGCCTCGATCGCGTTCCTGTCGTTCATCGTCTGGGCGCACCACATGTTCACGGTCGGCATGCCGCTCGGCGGCGAGCTGTTCTTCATGTACTCGACGATGCTGATCGCGATTCCGACCGGCGTGAAGGTGTTCAACTGGGTCTCCACGATGTGGAAAAGCTCGATGACGTTCGAGACGCCGATGCTCTGGGCGATCGGTTTCGTCATCCTGTTCACGATCGGCGGCTTCTCGGGCCTGATGCTCGCGATCGTGCCGGCCGACTTCCAGTACCACGACACCTACTTCGTCGTCGCCCACTTCCATTACGTGCTCGTGACCGGCGCGCTGTTCTCGATCATCGCCGCGATCTACTACTGGTGGCCGAAGTGGACCGGCCGCATGATCAACGAGACCTGGGGCAAGTTCCATTTTTGGTGGACGATCGTGTTCGTCAACCTGACCTTCTTCCCGCAGCACTTCCTCGGCCTCGCCGGCATGCCGCGCCGCATCCCCGACTACAACGTCGCCTTCGCCGACTGGAACCTGGTCTCCTCGATCGGCGCGTTCGGCATGTTCCTGACGCCGTGGATGATGCTGATCATCTTCGCGACCTCGAAGAAGAAGGGCGCGATCGCCCCGCAGCGTCCGTGGGAAGGCGCGCTCGGCCTGGAGTGGGAAGTGCCGTCGCCGGCGCCGCACCATACGTTCTCGACGCCGCCGGTGATCAAGCCGGGCATGCTGGCGCATGGCGATGTAACGCATTGAAGCGATAAATAGTATGGTTCTTTACAAGGAGAGTGTATGCGATTCGGGCACCGTCTCATTCAGTTAATTCTAGTAATGCTAGTTTTTTTGGTGGGAGGGATAGCGAATTCTGCATTCGCTCTGACGATTCCTTCACAATGTACAACTACCACCGCTAAAGTCTGCATGGGAGGTAATCCTAGCGATCCGGGCGGATGGGAATGCGGCACGGAAATTTATAATCTATGCAAATATTCGCCGTATATTTGGGCGGCACAGTAGGTACAGGCGGCACAACGCCAGGTCCGAGTGCGGGAGGATATCGCTACGACGGATACGCGATTACACCGACAAATTCGAAATTGGAGTGTATAAGAACAAATTACGCTCCAGTTGACGGAAGTAATAATAAAAAAATGACCCAAAAACTTCCCTTTTATTCGATGGATGCGTATAGATACATAGATAGTTCAGGCATTGCCCATATGTATTCAACTCCTTTGCCTGAGTTGCCGACAGGGTGGAGCCGAAGTTTCGGCTACACCAGTAATTATGGCTCGTTTATCGTAAAACGCGATTCTGGAGTTACCTACCCAAAAAGAATTTATGCGGTTGATCCAGATGGAGGAGCGGGCGGAGAAACTACAGTTGCAAATAATAGCTTGGAGCTGGATATCGATACTATGTTTCATGAATTGACGCATCAAAATAGAGGACCCGATGAAAATACTGCTTATTGGTATGGGAATAAAGGCCTTCAAAATTACCAAAATGCCAGTGTCAATTCGGTTTGTAAATAATTTCCGGTAACAATTAGTGCTGCGATATAGAAGAATATTGCTGATAATTCTAGTTACCCTTTTAGGGGTGGGGGGCGTTCTTTTTCTCTGGTTTAGAAATTCTTTTGTGAAGAATGTACATTCCAGCGCTTCTGGTATTGAGGAAGATAAAATTTCTAGGATTCTCTCTTTTGATAACCAAAGGCAAAGAAAATCGGTTGTGTTGGAGGCGAAGCATTTAGAGCCCCAAAAGTTTGATGACTTATCATGGGGTGAAGCTAAAGATAGATACTTGCCGTTGGCAAAAAGTGGAGATGCAAATGCTGCCGAAGAATTTTTCCGCTTGAGCATGGAGTGCAGAGAGTATTTCCGGATTAAAAAAAATATCGACAATATACTGGCCATGTATCAAGACGGAAATGTTCCTGCTGACATGTTGAATGGTTATGATGAGAAACTGAAAGTAATTAAAGAAAAAGTTCAACATGCAAAGCATATTTGTATGAATGCCTCAGAAGCCGATGTGAATAATTCGCTGAATGAGGCAGTTCGATTGGCTGCGGAACAGGGTAGCGTGGAGGCCCAGACTTGTTATTTGGATGGAGCAATCTTTGGGGCATATAGCGCGCAGTCGGACGAAGTCAAATCTACATACAGCGCGGAAGCACTCGAAATTGCATCCGCAGCGCTTCGTTCAGGCAGTTGGGAAATGGTTGATATCTTGACTCGTGCTTTTCAGACGACGGATTCTGATGCTGCTAGTCGAGGATGGCTTGGTGAAGTTGTGACGCCTTCCCCCACAGTTGAATATGCGCTGACGGCTCTCGCGAATAAATGTAGAGTGGTTGCTGGATTGCCAAATTTAAATTCAGCTCTAGCTAATCAAATTAGCGCTAACAAGCTTGCGACTGAAGACGTGAGTGAAGCGGATGCATGGGCTGATGGCATCTATACGAAATATTATGCAAATGTTCCCTATCCGTCGGCAAACGTAATGAAATTCTGCCCTACGATAGACACTCCGTAGCCATTGGAATGATATATTTTAAGAGGTAAGGAATCGATGCAAAACGCGGCCGCCAATGATCTCGACCGCCGACGCGCCGCTGCGCGCCGCACGGCGTGGATCGTCGCGGGCGTGGCGTTGGCGGTGTTCGTGCTGTTCCTCGTGCAGACCGCGATGAGCGTGCATCGATGAGCGCAGCGGGCGAACAGAAGAAGAACGGGCGCGTGGTCAAGATCGCGCTGATCGTCTGCGTCGCTTCGTTCCTGTTCGGCTTCCGCGTGATGCCGCCGATCTACCGCATCGCCTGCCAGCACATCTTCGGCATCAAGTACGAGAACAAGGTCGCCGACGGCGCCAAGGTCGCGGCGTTCAAGGAGGACGATACGCGCCTGGTCGAGGTGCAGTTCGTCGGCAACGTCAACAGCGCGCTGAAATGGAAATTCGCGCCCGAGGTGTTCAGCGTGAAGGTGCATCCGGGCGTGCTGACCGAAGCCTGGTTCGACGCGTCGAATTTCGCGCCCGATGCGATCGTCGGCAACGCCGTGCCGAGCATCGCGCCGAACCGCGCCTCGCTGTACTTCAACAAGACCGAGTGCTTTTGCTTCACCGAGCAGACGCTCAAGGCCGGCGAATCGCGGCGCATGCCCGTGCGCTTCGTCGTCGACCCCAAGCTGCCGGCCGACATCAAGCAATTGACGCTGTCGTATACTTTTTACAACAACGAAATCGCGACCAAGCGCCTCGCGGCGCAGTAGTTCATGCGATCATCCATGATCGCGAGAATCAAAAAGCGGCCATCCGTGGCCGCACTTTTCAATTAGAATCCGCCATCGCCCGACGCAACTGGAATTCTGGACATGTCCGACGCCGCCCACGCAGACCCCAACGTCTACTACGTCCCGCACGGCACGAAGTGGCCGATCCTCGGTTCGTTCGGCCTGCTGTTCACGCTCGGCGGCGCCGCGTTCTGGCTCAACGAGCATCCGGCCGGCAAGGTGACGATGCTGCTCGGCATCGCGATCATCCTGTTCATGGTGTTCGGCTGGTTCGGCACGGTGATCCGCGAGTCGGTCGCCGGCACCTACAACAAGCAGGTCGACACCTCGTTCCGCATGGGCATGATGTGGTTCATCTTCTCCGAGGTGATGTTCTTCGCCGCGTTCTTCGGCGCGCTGTTCTACGCGCGCGCGCTGTCGGTGCCGTGGATCGGCGGCGAAGGCGACGGCGCGCTGACCAACTTCTTCCTGTGGAAAGGCTACGCGCCGGCATGGCCGACCAACGGCCCGTCCGCGATCGGTGGCGCCTTCGAGACGATCCCGGCATGGGGCGTGCCGCTGCTCAATACGTTGATCCTGCTGTCCTCCGGCGTGACGATCACGATCGCGCACCACGCGCTGCGCGCGGGCAAGCGTACCCAGTTGCTGATCTTCCTCGGCCTCACCATCCTGCTCGGTTGCACCTTCCTGTGGTATCAGGCGCACGAGTACATGGAGGCCTACACCGAGCTCAACCTCACGCTCGGCAGCGGCGTCTACGGCTCGACCTTCTTCATGCTGACCGGCTTCCACGGCCTGCACGTGACGCTCGGCACGATCATGCTGATCGTGATCTGGCTGCGCTGCGCGCGCGGCCATTTCGATCGCGACCACCACTTTGGCTTCGAGGCGGTGGCGTGGTACTGGCACTTCGTCGACGTGGTGTGGCTGGGCCTGTTCCTGTTCGTCTACGTGCTCTGATGCTTCCCTTCTCCCATCGGGAGAAGGTGCCGAAGGCGGATGAGGGAAGAGCCTCGCACGATACGAAAGTATTGAAAAATTGCAGCGCCCTTCCCTCATCCGGCGCTGCGCGCCGCCTTCTCCCGGCGGGAGGAGGAAAAGCATCACCGCCCCAGATCGTGCGGCTTGATAATCCCGAGCCAGATGCCGAGGATCACGAGCAGGATCAGCAGCACGGACAGGCCGATGCGCCTCGTGAGCGCCTTGACCACGCGATCGCTGCCGCTCCTGTCCGTCATCATGTAGTACAGCCCCGCGCCGAGGTTGTAGACGATGACGACGAGGAACGCGACGATGATCAGTTTGGTCCACATGGCGGAATGTCCGGTCGCGTCGTGACGATGATGGAACAGTATAGCTCCGCCGCGATCGATCTTCGTCAACCATGACGGCGCGGCGTTGGCAGCGGCCGTCGTGGTTCGCGATTGTGTTGACGCTGACCGGCATCGCGCTGTTCGCGCGTCTCGGTATTTGGCAGCTCGACCGTGCGGAGGAGGCGCAGCGCCTGCTCGCCGCGTTCGACTCGGCGCCGAAGGCCGCGTTCGAGGATTTCGCCGCGGTACGCGCCGCGCCGCAGGCGGATCGCTTCCCGCATGTGCGCGTGGCCGGCCGCTTTATCGCCGATCGCGTCTGGTTGCGCGACGAGCAGGTGCGCGACGGCAAGCTCGGCGTCGAGGCCTATGCGGCGTTCGCGCCGGACACAAGCCGCGAGGTGCTGCTGGTCGATCGCGGCTGGATCGAATGGTCGCACGAGCCCGGCACGCAGCCCGCGCTGCCGCCGTTGCCGCAGGATGCGGCGACGCTGGCCGGCGTCTACGCGCCGTTTCCGGGCAACGGCATCCGCGTCGGCGGCAATGCGCTGGCGCGGCAGACGGCATGGCCGAAGCTGACGCTGGCGATCGACGCGCAGGAAATCGCGGCCGATCTGCAACGCCCGCTGCTGCCTCGCGTGCTGTTGCTCGACGCGGATGCGGCTTCCGGGTTCGTGCGCGCATGGACGCCGAGCCTGATGCCGCCCGAGCGGCATCGCGGTTACGCCTTGCAATGGTTCGCGTTCGCCGTCGCCGCGATCGCGATTTTCATTTTGCTGCATTATAAAAAAGTACAGAAGTAAACTTTCATGCCCGCACAGTCCGAAAACGCCGCGCTCGCAATGCGCAATCGCCGGGTGCTGGTCGGTGTCGTCGCCGTGTTCGTTGTGCCGATACTGATCGCCTTCTGTCTGAGCCTCTCCGGCTGGCAGCCCAAGGGCAGCAAGGCCTACGGCACCCTGATCGATCCGCCGAAGCAGGTCGATGGCGTGTCGGTGACGCTGGCCGACGGCGGCAAGCTCGTCTGGCGCGATCCGCAATGGCAGTGGACGATGCTCGCGCTGCCCGGCGCGGGCTGCGCGCAGCAATGCCGGGCCGCGCTGGCCGACCTCGTGCGCATGCGCGCCACGCTCGGCCGCAATGCCACGCGCCTGCGCCTGGTCTATCTGGGTCCGGTGCTGCCGGCGGACACGCTGCCTGCGCTCGCGCCGCTGCAGACCGGCACGGACGATGCGAATGCGTTCGCCGATCTGCGTGCGAAAGGCGGCGACGGCCTCGCGCTCGCGCTGGTCGATCCGGGCGGCTTCCTGATGATGCGCTACGCCGAGGGCTACGACGTCGGCGGCGTGCGCCGCGATTTGCCGAAGGTGATTCAATGAATCCGATGAACTCGATGCGCGGCATCGCTCGCCTTGCTTGGATCGCAACGGCATTCGCGCTGGTCGTGATCGTGTTCGGCGCCTTCGTGCGCCTGTCGAACGCGGGCCTGTCGTGCCCGGATTGGCCGACCTGCTACGGCAAGATCACCTGGCCCAAGCACGAGGCCGACATCGCCACGGCCAATGCCGCGTTTCCCGATCGCCCGGTCGAGTCGGACAAGGCCTGGCGCGAGCAGGTGCATCGTTTTCTCGCCGGCGGCCTGATCCTGACCACGTTCGCGCTCGCCTACGCCGTGTGGCGCCGCCGCCGCGATCTGCAAGAACTGGTCGCGGTCCCGTTCGCCGCCGCCGTCTTCATCCTGTTCCAGGCACTGCTGGGCATGTGGACGGTCACGTTGAAGCTGAAACCCGTCGTCGTCATGGGCCATCTGCTCGGCGGCATGACGACGTTCGCGCTGCTCGCGTACACGGCGCTGCGCCTGACCATTCCGCAGATCGCCAATCCGCTTTTTTCCAGTGCGGAGAAAGACAAATTCAAGCGCCTGACTGAGATCGGTATCGGCCTCGTCGCCGTGCAGATCGCGCTCGGCGGCTGGACGAGCTCGAACTACGCGGCGCTCGCCTGCGGACTGGATTTCCCGACCTGCCTCGGCCAGTGGTGGCCGGCCAACATGGATTTCCGCGAGGCGTTCGTGCTCTGGCGCGGCATCGGCGTCAACTACGAGGGCGGCGTGCTCGATGGCACCGCACGCATCGCGATCCAGGTCGTGCACCGCATCGGCGCGCTGCTCGTGTTCGGCTATGTCGCCCTCGCCGTCGTGCAGCGCGCCGCACGCCACGTCGAGACGCGGCCCTTTGCTATTGCGATCGGCATCGCGCTGCTGCTGCAAGTCTCGCTCGGCATCGCCAACGTCAAGCTTGGCCTGTCGCTGCCGATCGCCACGGCGCACAACGGCGTTGCTGCCGTGCTGCTGCTGTCGCTGCTCGCCTTGCTCGTGCGCGTGCGCCGCGATGCTTTGCGTCGCTTCTCCCGGTGGGAGAAGGGAAGCGTGCGCCTTGCGAATCCCGGACGAACCCTTCACCCTTCGCACCCATGCCGTCGACGTTCCACCAATACCTCGAACTGACCAAGCCGCGCGTGGTCGCCCTGATCGTGTTCACCGCGATCATCGGCATGTTTCTCGCCGTGCCGGGCTGGCCGCCGTTGCGCGAGTCGGTCGCGAGCTTCGTCGGCATTTGGCTCGCCGCCGCATCGGCCGCGGCGATCAACCACCTGATCGACCAGCGCATCGACAAGCTGATGGCGCGCACCGCACACCGCCCGCTCGCCACCGGCGCGTTGACGCCGGCCAAGGTGCTCGCGTTCGCGGTGTTCCTCGGCGCGCTGTCGATGACGATCCTGATCGCATTGGTGAATCCTTTGACCGCGGCGCTGACCTTCGCTTCGCTGATCGGCTATGCGATCGTCTACACCGCCTGGCTCAAGCGTGCCACGCCGCAGAACATCGTCATCGGCGGCGTCGCCGGCGCCGCGCCGCCGCTGCTCGGCTGGACCGCCGTCACCGGTCACATCCATCCGCACGCCTGGCTGCTCGTGCTGATCATCTTCGTCTGGACGCCGCCGCATTTCTGGGCGCTGGCGATCTTCCGCCGCGACGACTACGCGCGCGCGATGGTGCCGATGCTGCCGGTCACCCACGGCGTCGAATACACGCGCTGGCATGTGCTCTACTACACGATCCTGCTCGTCCTCGTCACCGTGCTGCCGTTCCTGACCGGCATGAGCGGCCTGTTCTACCTCGGCGGCGCGCTCGTGCTCGGCGCGGGTTTCCTCTACTACGCAGTTGCGCTGCTCGACCCGCCGTCCGAACGCTTCGCGATGAAGGTGTTCAACTACTCGATCGTCTACCTGATGGCGCTGTTCGCGTTTCTGCTGATCGACCACTACATCGACACGCCGACCCCGCAGCGCACGGTCATGCCGCTCGAACGCATCGGCTGAACGCACCGCAGCCCCGCCTTCCGAATTCGGTTAGCATCATGGCTTCGAATTCGCGAGGGGAGTGGCCGTGCGTAGCAATCGTTCGTGGCGTGGATGGATGCTGGTCGTTCTGGCCGGCATGTGCGGTTCGGCGACGGCAGAGGAAGCTTCTTCCACATTCCAGGTGCAGTTGCCGGCCGCGGCAAAGACGCCGCAGCAGGGTCGCCTGATGCTGCTGTTCTCGAACGATTTCTCCGACGAGCCGCGCAACCAGGTCGACCACACGCTCCAGTCGCAGGCCGCGTTCGCGCAGAACGTGAAAGACTGGAAACCCGGCGCCAGCGTGACGATTTCCGCCGACGCCGACGGCTATCCGCTCGCGCACATTGCCGATCTCAAGCCCGGCGCCTACAACGTGCAAGCGCTGCTCAACCGCTACGAAACCTTCCATCTCGCCGACGGCCGTACGCTCGACCTGCCGACCGACCAGGGCGAGGGCCAGCACTGGAACATCAAGCCGGGCAATTTCCACTCGAAACCGCAGAAGATCACGCTTGGCGCATACGGCAAGATCGAGGGTGCGGAATCGTTGACGATCGCGCTCGACCGGACGATCCCGCCGATCGTGCCGCCGAAGGACACGAAGTACATCCGCCATATCCGCATCCAGAGCAAGCTGCTGTCCAAGTTCTGGGGCCGGCCGATGTTCCTGTCCGCGGTCGTGCTCGTGCCCGAGGGCTTCGATGAGCACCCGAAGTCGCGCTACCCGCTGGTGATCTTCCACGACCATTTTGTGCCCGACTTCGACGGCTTCCGCACCGAGCCGCCCGACCCGAACCTCAAGCCCAACTACAACGAGCGCTTCCACCTCGCCGGCTACAACCGCATCGAGCAGGAGGAGGCGTACAAGTTCTACCAGCAATGGACTTCGAAGAATTTTCCGCGCGTGCTGATCGTGAAACTGCAGCATGCGAATCCGTACTACGACGATTCCTATGCGGTCGACTCGGCCAACGTCGGGCCGTACGGCAGCGCGATCGAAAAGGAGTTGATCCCGGCCATCGAGAAGCAGTTCCGCGGGCTCGGCACGGGCTGGTCGCGCTTCGTCTACGGCGGCTCGACCGGCGGCTGGGAAGCGTTGGCCGTGCAGATCTTCAATCCGGACTACTACAACGGCGCGTTCGGCGCCTGTCCCGATCCGGTCGATTTCCATGCGTATACTTATATAAACCTGTACGAAGACAAGAACGCGGTCTGGATGCAGGGACCGATCAAGCGCATCGCCCAGCCGGCGATGCGCGACTATCTCGGTCGCACGATCTGGGCGATGCCCGACGCGATGAACTACGAGCTCATGCTCGGCAGCCACGGCCGCTCGACCGAGCAGTGGGACATCTGGCAGGCGGTGTTCTCGCCGGTCGGGCCCGACGGCTATCCGAAGCAAATCTTCGACAAGCGCACGGGCGCGATCGACCACGACGTCGCCGCGTACTGGCGCGAGCATTGGGACCTGACCGACTACCTCAAGCGCAACTGGGCGAAGATCGGCGAGAAGCTGCGCGGCAAGCTGCATGTCTACGTCGGCCTGTCGGACAACTACTTCCTCAACGATGCCGTGTATCTGATCCAGGCGGCGCTCGAAGGCTTCCGCGATCCGGCCTACGAAGGCGAGGTGAAGTACGGCCTGCGCGACGAGCACTGCTGGAACGGCGATGCGAATACGCCGAACGCCTACTCGCGCCTGCGCTACAACACGATGTATTTGCCGAAGATCGTCGAGCGCATCGAGAAGACCGCGCCGGCCGGCGCGGATTTGAAAAGCTGGCGCTATTGAATCGCCGCTCGCGGGCTGCGCGCATTAACGGTTTCTTCCGCCGGCGGGCGGTAGATTCCGCCTCACCGCGGCGAGCGGTCGCCGCGATCCACCAAGGGAGAGCAGCACCATGAAATCGAACAAGATCGGCTTGGCGATACTGGGCGGCATCGTCGCGGCATTCGGCCTGTGCGGCGGCGCGGGCGCGCAATTGGGCGACCTTAAGGGTCTCGCCGGTGGGGCGGACGTGTCCTCGCTGGCCTCGGGCAGCGGCGGCAATGCGGCCGGCGTGATCTCGTATTGCGTGAAGAACAACTATCTCGACGGCGGCGCATCGGGCATCAAGGACAAGCTCATGGGCAAGTTCGGCGGCGACCAGGACAAGTCCGACTACGACGACGGCGAGAAGGGGCTGGTCAAGACCGGCGACGGCAAGTCGGTCGACATCGGCAAGCTCGGCAGCATGAAGAAATCGATCACGAAGAAGGCCTGCGGCAGCGTGCTCGACCACGCCAAGTCGTTCCTTTGACGCGCAGCGCTGGACTTTCGCCGGCCGTATCCGCACATTAGGCGCATTCCAGACACTGCGGGGGCGGCCATGGCGAGCGAAATCTATACGTTCAGCGCGAAGGACATCGACGGCAGGCCGCAATCGCTCGAAGCCTGGAAGGGCAAGGCGATGCTGATCGTCAACGTCGCGAGCAAGTGCGGGTTCACGCCGCAGTACACGGGGCTGGAGGCGCTGTATGAGAAATTCCGCGACAAGGGCCTCGTCGTGCTCGGTTTTCCGTGCGACCAGTTCGGCCATCAGGAGCCGGGCGACGAGGCCGAGATCAAGAACTTCTGCTCGTTGACCTACGAAGTGAAGTTCCCGATGTTTTCCAAGATCGACGTCAACGGCGCGAATGCGGATCCGCTGTACAAATACCTCAAGCGCGAGGCCAAGGGCCTGCTCGGCAGCGAGTCGATCAAGTGGAACTTCACCAAGTTCCTCGTCGACAAGAACGGCAAGGTCGTGAAGCGCTACGCGCCGACCGATACGCCCGAATCGATCGAGAAGGAAATCGCCGCGGTGCTATAGCGCTGCGGCCCCCCAATCACATGCCGTCATTCCCGCGAAAGCGGGAATCCATCTTGATCTTCGCTCGTCAAAAGCAAAATGGATTCCCGCTTTCGCGGGAATGACGGCGGTTTTCTTCGCGATACGAGTCGAACAAGCCATGGCTTTCGCTTCAAGCACGACGCTTTCCCGCCAGGACCTGAAAACCCTCTCGCTCGCCGCGCTCGGCGGCGCGCTCGAGTTCTACGACTTCATCATCTTCGTCTATCTCGCCGAGCAGATCGGCGCGCTGTTCTTCCCTGCCGACACCGCGCCGTGGCTGCGCGAACTGCAGACCTGGGGCGTGTTCGCGGCCGGCTATTTCGCGCGTCCGCTCGGCGGCGTGGTCATGGCGCATTTCGGCGACCGCGGCGGGCGCAAGCGCATGTTCACGCTGAGCGTGTTCCTGATGGCCGTGCCGACGCTGCTGATCGGCCTGCTGCCGACCTATGCGCAGATCGGCTATCTCGCGCCGCTCGCGCTGCTCGTACTGCGCATCGTGCAGGGCGCGGCGGTCGGCGGTGAAGTGCCCGGCGCGTGGACCTTCGTCGCCGAGCACGTGCCGGCGACGCGCACCGCGTTCGCCTGCGGCACGCTGACCTCGGGCCTGACGCTGGGCATTCTGACCGGCTCGCTGCTCGCCGCCGCATTGAACGCCGCGCTCACCCCGGCGCAGATGCTGGACTGGGGTTGGCGCGTGCCGTTCCTGCTCGGCGGCTTGTTCGGCTTCATCGCCGTGCAACTGCGCGGCATGCTCGAGGAGACGCCGGTGTTCGAGGCGATCCGCCAGCGCCGGGAACTGGCGCGCGAACTGCCGCTCAAGATCGCGCTGCGCGGCCACGGCGCGGCGGTGCTGGCCTGCATCGCGCTGACCTGGGTGCTCACGGCGGCGGTCGTGGTCACGATCCTGATGACGCCGAAGCTGTTCCAGAAGCTCGACGGCATCGCGCCGGCGGTCGCCTTCACCGCCGACACGATCGCGACCGTGGGCCTCGCGCTCGGCAATCTCGGCTTTGGTTTGGCCGCGGATCGCTTCGGCACGACGCGCGTGTCCGCGCTCGGCTGCGCCGCGCTGATCGGCGTCGTCTACGCTTTCTATCTCGGCGTCGCCGCGGCGCCGCAATTCCTGTATCCGCTGTCGTTCGTCGCGGGCTTGAGCGTCGGCGTGGTCAGCGTGATCCCGACCTTGCTCGTGCGCGCGTTCCCCGCGCCGGTGCGCTTCACCGGTGTCGCGTTTTCGTACAACCTGGCCTACGCGCTATTCGGCGGATTGACGCCGGTCTTCATCGGCTGGGCGCTCCGGTTCGACCGCCTCGCGCCGGCGCATTACGTCGCCGCGCTGTGCCTTCTCGGCATCGCGGTCGTGCTGCTCACCGCACGGCGGCCGGCGTATGCGCCGTCTTCCGTCTGATGCTGGCAGCGCCTCGCCTCGCTCGCCATAATCGCCCGATGCACTCGTCTCCCATCGTGCGATGAACACGATCCCACTCGATGCGATCCTGATCGGCGGCGGCCACAACGGCCTCGTCTGCGCCGCCTATCTCGCCAAGGCGGGACTCAAAGTCTGCGTGCTCGAAAAGCGAGACGTCGTCGGCGGCGCGGCGGTGACCGAGGAATTCCATCCGGGATTCCGCAACTCGGTCGCTGCGTACACCGTCTCGCTGTTGCAGCCGAAGGTGATCCGCGATCTCGAACTCGAAAAGCACGGGCTGGAGATCGTGCTGCGCAAGGCCAGCAATTTCCTGCCGCGCCCCGACGGCACGTATCTCTTGACCGGCGCCGGCCGCACGCGCGAGGAGGTGGCGAAATTCTCGAAGAAGGACGCTGAGATCCTGCCCGAGTACGAGCGCCGCCTCGATCGGATCGCCGACGTGCTGCGCGAACTCGCGCTCGAAGCGCCGCCGAACATGACTTCGGGCGGCTGGATCAAAGCGCTGCCCGAGCTGATCCGCGCCGGTAAGCTCGGCAAGCGCCTGTCCGCGCTCGACGAGCAGATGCGTCTGGAACTACTCGACCTGTTTTCGATTTCCGCCGCCGAATACCTCGACCGCTTTTTCGAAAGCGAGCCGATCAAGGCCGTGCTCGGTTTCGACGGCATCGTCGGCAACTACGCGAGCCCGTACACGCCGGGCAGCGCCTACGTGCTGCTGCACCACGTGTTCGGCGAGGTCAACGGCGTCAAGGGCGCGTGGGGCCACGCGATGGGCGGCATGGGCGCGATCACGCAGGCGATGGCGAAGGCGGCCGCGGCGGCGGGCGCGCAGATCCGCACGGGCAGCGGCGTGCGCGAAGTGATCGTCGAAGGAGGCAAGGCTGTCGGTGTCGTCACCGACCGGGGCGAGACGCTGCGCGCGCGCGCGCTCGTGGCCAACGTCAACCCGAAGCTGCTCTACGAGCGTCTGTTCGACCGGAAAAACGTGCCGGCGCTGACGCGCGAGCGCATGGCGAATTACAAATGCGGTTCCGGCACGTTCCGCATGAACGTCGCGCTGTCGGGACTGCCAAGTTTCTCCTGCCTGCCCGGCGACGGCGACCATCTGACCGCCGGCATCATCATGGCGCCGAGCATCGACTACATGGACCGCGCCTGGCTCGATGCGCGCGCCTACGGCTGGTCGCGCGAGCCGATCGTCGAGATGCTGATTCCGTCCACGCTCGACGACTCGCTTGCGCCGAAGGGCCGGCACGTCGCCAGCCTGTTCTGCCAGCAGGTTGCGCCGACGCTGCCGAACGGCAAGACCTGGGACGACTGCCGCGAGGAAGTCGCCGACCTGATGATCGCGACTGTCGACAAGTTCGCGCCGGGCTTCAAGAGCCTCGTCGTCGGCCGCCAGATCAAGTCGCCGCTCGACCTCGAACGCGATTTCGGCCTGGTCGGCGGCGACATCATGCACGGTGCGCTCACGCTCAACCAGCTGTTCAGCGCGCGGCCGATGCTCGGCCAGGGCGGCTATCGCGGCGCAATGCCGGGCCTGTACCTGTGCGGCGCGGGCACGCATCCGGGCGGCGGCGTGACCGGCGCACCGGGGCACAATGCGGCGCAGGTGATCGTCAAGGATATGCGCTGAAACGGCGCGGGCTTCAGCCTTTCCCGTCGACCGGCTTGTGCTGCAAGGCCAGCCCCTTGAGCACGTTCACCGCTTCGGTCAGCGCGTAGTCGTCCGTGTTGCCGCGCGCTTCGGGCTTGTCCTCGTCGCCGCTTTTTTCGTTCGTGCCTTTCAGGTGATTGGGCAGGTCGCGTTCGCCGGTGATGAAGCTCGGCGGCGTATCGCGCGCGACGAGCTTGAGGTCGCCCAGTTCGATGTCGGGTTTGATGCCCTCGGCCTGGATCGAGATGCCGCTCGGCGTGTAGTAGCGCGCGGTGGTCAGCTTGATCGCATGCGTATCGTCGAGCGGCAGCACGGTCTGCACCGAACCCTTGCCGAACGTGCGCCGGCCCATGATCAGCGCGCGGTGGTTGTCCTTGAGCGCGCCGGCGACGATCTCGGCGGCCGAAGCTGTGCCGTTGTCGGCGAGCACGACGATCGGCGCGCCGTCGATCAGATCGCCCGGCGTGGCGTGGAAGGCGAGGTCGGATTGTTTGAGCCGGCCGCGGGTCGTGACGATCACGCCCGAGTCGAGGAAATCGTCGCTGACTTCGACGGCCGAAGTGAGCAGCCCGCCCGGATTGCTGCGCAGGTCGAGCACGAGGCCTTTCACCGGCTGGTTCTTGTCGCGCAGCTTGGCCAGCTTGCGTTTCACTTCGCCGCCCGTGTCCTCCTGGAACTGGGCGATGCGCAGGTAGGCGTAGCCGAGTTCGATCCAGCGTGCGCGCACGCTGGCGACGCGGATCGTCTGGCGCGTCAGCTTGACGTCGACCGGCGCGCTCGCGCCCTCGTGCACCACGCTCAGCGTGACTTCGGTGCCGACCTTGCCGCGCAGCATGTTCGATGCCTCGTTCGCGTTCTCCGCGGTGATCGGCTTGCCATCAATGCGCACGATCGTGTCGCCCGCCTTGATGCCGCCGCGCTCGGCGGGCGAATCGTCGATCGGCGCGACCACGCGCAGCGTGCCCTCGACCGTGAGCACTTCGATGCCGAGGCCGTTGTAGCTGCCGGTGGTGTCTTCCGACAGATCGGACATCGCCTTCTCGTCGAGGTATTCGCTATGCGGATCGAGGTTGGCGAGCATGCCTTTGACCGCGGATTGCAGCAGGGTCCTGTCGTCGACCGGCTCGACGTAGGCCTGCTTGACCAACGCGAACACCGCGGCGAACGCGCGCACGTCGTTGATGTCGAGCGCGGTCTTCTTCGCCGCTTCGGCCGCCGCAGGCGGCGTGTCGGGCGTGGCCTCGTCGGCGCGGGCGACAGAAATGTTTGTCGCAATGGCCAGCATGAAAACGATGAGTTTGTTCGACATCGGAATGAACCTTACATGGAGCCGTCATTCCCGCGAAAGCGGGAATGACGGCAGAAAAAGAAGCCTATACATTTCATAGTGCCGCCGCACGTCCAATCAAGGCCTGAGCCAGCCGCGTGGATCGATTGGCTTGCCCTGCGCGCGCAGCTCGAAGTACACACCCGCTGTCTTCTGGCCGCCTGTGGCGCCGCTCGTCGCGACAACCTCGTTTGCATCGACCCAGTCGCCGACGTCCTTGAGCAGGGTTTCGTTGTAGCCGTACAAGCTCAGATAACCATCGCCGTGGTCGACGATCAGCAGCAAGCCGAAGCCGCGCATCCAGTCGGCGAACACGACGCGACCGTGCGACACGGCATGCACTTCGGCGCCTTCCGCCGCGGCGATCACGACGCCATTGCTGACATGCTCGCCCGATTTCGCGCCGAAACCCGAGACCAGCCGACCACGCACGGGCCAGCTCAATCGACCGCGCATCGAGGCGAACGGTTCCGCGCCGGCGATCTGCTTGGGGATGTCGGCGAACACGTCGCGCAGTTTGGCGAGCAGGTCGTTCAGATTTTTCTCGTCTTGGCCGAGCGCGGCGAGCCGCGCCTGGTCGTCCTTGATCTGCCTGTCGAGATCGGCGAGCGCCTGCGCGCGCTGCGCGCGTTCGGCGTCGAGTTGCCCGGCTTCGTCGGCGCGTTGCGCGCGCGTCGCGGCGAGCTGCGCGGTTTCCGCGTCGATCGCCTTGTGCACTTCGGCCAGCGCGTCGAGGTCCTTGAGCAGCGCCTGGATCTGCTCGACGCGCGCACGCTCGAAGTAATGGAAATACTCGAGCATGCGGCCGATCTTCGCGACGTCCTCCTGCGCGAGCAGCAGTTTCAATTCCTCGCCCCGGCCGACGACGTAGGCCGCGCGAAGCAGCGCGGCCAGGGTTTCGCGCTGTGCGGCGAGCTTGACGTCGAGCGCGTCGCGCCGGGTTTCCGACTGCTTCAACCGATCCTGTTGCTCGGCGAGCTTCTGGTCGATGGAGCGCAGTTCCTTTGCCGTGGCGGCGACCTTGAGGTCCTGCTCGCGCAGCGCGGCGGCGGCTTCGTCCTTCTTTGCCGCGGTTTCCTTCTGCGCATCGACGATTTTCTTGATCTCGGCGCGAACGGTTTCGAGTTTTTGCTTCGCCTGCGTTTCCTGCGCGTTGCGTTGCGTTTCGTCGTTTTGCGCGTGGGCCGAGTTTGTGCCGATCAGGCTGATGACAGCCGATGCGATCGCCACCGCGATCTTGCTCGTCATTCCGGCGAAAGCCGGACTGCGCAGGCAGGGATGCCGAAGCGAACATTCGCGCAGCGAATGGCCCGAAGGGCACGCGGCAGGAATGCCGCGTGTAATCCAGCACCTTGGCCTTTGCTCGTCATTCCAGCGAAAGCGGGAATCCAGCTTTTGCTCTGGCTCTTGATTCTGTTCTGACCGCATCCGTTCGCCTTTCCGCGCGCGTCCGGCGCGCGGGTCACTTTCTCTTGCTTGTGCAAGAGAAAGTAACCAAAGAGAACACACCCCGGATGCCGCGCTCGCAGCTACGCTGCGAGTCCGCGAGGTCAGGCCGGGGTTCGTTGAACGCACGTCCGTGTGCGTACAACGAACTCGCGCGCATCGTGCGCGCGACCCTGCGGGCGTTTCCGTCCTGCCCTCGCCGCGGCAAACGGGGACCCGAAGATCACGAGCCAGATCACGAGCCAGATCAAGAGCTTCGACGTGTGGAGTGCTTTTGATTTTGCTTCTGCGCGCAGGAGCGCGCTGCTCTGGCTTTCGGGTCCCCATTGCATTGCGGCGGCAGCGGACGGAAGAGCCCGCAGGGGCGGCGCGAGGGATCGCGCCGACTTCGCTGCCTGCACAGGGACGTGCAGTCAGCGAAGCCCGGCCGCTGACGCGGACCTTTCGGGCAGGATGCCCGAAAGGCGCAATGCTCTGGGGCGTGTTTCTTTGCTTCCTTTCTTTGCACGAGCAAAGAAAGGAAGACGCTCGCCCGTAGGGCGAGTGGAAGCTCTGGCTCTTAAAAAAGTCGAAGACACTGGATTCCCGCCGGAAGCACGCGGGAATGACGGGCGAAAGCGATTCCGGCTTGCGCCGGAATGGCGGGAAAAAAAGCAAAAAGCGAATCAAGCGAAGCGGACGAGCGAATGACCGGTCATCTCCGCCGGCTGCGCCAGCCCCAGCAGCGCCAGCGCCGTCGGCGCCAGATCCTTCAGTGCGCCGTGTTCGAGCGTGGCCTTGCGACCGACGTAGACGAGCGGCACCGGGCCGACCGTGTGCTGGGTATGCGGCACGCCGTTGTCGTCGAGCATCTGCTCGAAGTTGCCGTGGTCGGCGCTGATCAGCATTTCGCCGCCCGCGTCGAGGATCGCGGCGAGAATCTTCGCGAGCGCGGCGTCGACCGCCTCGGCGGCCTTGATCGCGGCGTCGAGTTTGCCGGTGTGGCCAACCATGTCGGCATTGGCGATGTTGCAGACGATGAAGTCGTACTTCCTGCCGCGAATCGCCGCGGCGAGCCTGTCGGCGACCTCGGGCACGCTCATTTCCGGCTGCAGGTCGTAGGTGGCGACCTTCGGGCTCGGCACGAGGATGCGGTCCTCGTGCGCATACGGCGCCTCGCGGCCGCCGGAGAAGAAGAAAGTGACGTGCGCGTACTTCTCCGTTTCGGCGATGCGCAGTTGGGCGAGCCCCTTCGCGGCAAGGTATTCGCCGAGCGAGTTGGCGAGCGACTGCGGCGGATAGGCGATTGCGGTGACCGGCAAGTCGGCGCTGTATTCGGTCAGCGTGACGAACGCCGACAGCCTGGGGCGGCGCGCCTCGAAACCGGCGAACTTCGGATCGACGAACGCCTGCGTCAACTGGCGTGCGCGGTCGGAGCGGAAGTTCATGTAGACGATCGCATCGCCGTCGGCGACTTTGGCGCCGGCACCGATCACCGTCGGCTTGACGAACTCGTCGGTCTCGCCGCGCGCATACGCGGCAGCGAGCGCGGCCAGAGCGTCGTCCGCACGGAATTCGGCCTGCGCATCGACGATGGCGTCCCAGGCCAGCTTGACGCGTTCCCAGCGTTTGTCCCGATCCATCGCGTAGTAGCGTCCGCCGACTGTGGCGATGCGCGCATTGCCAAGCGCGGCACATTTCGCCTGAAGTTTTTCGAGCGAGGCGCGCGCGCTTTGCGGCGGGGTGTCGCGGCCGTCGAGAAACGCATGCACGGCAACGCGCGCGACGCCCTGCCTCGATGCCAGATCGAGCATCGCGAAAATGTGTTCTTCCTGCGAATGCACACCGCCCGGCGAAAGCAGGCCGAACATATGCAGTGTCGCGTCCTTCGCAGCGACGCAGGCGCCGATCAGCGCGGGATTGGCGAAGAAGCTGCCGTCCTCGATCGCCGCGTCGATGCGAGTCAGGTCCTGGTAGACGACGCGGCCGGCACCGATGTTCATGTGGCCGACTTCGGAATTGCCCATCTGCCCGTCCGGCAGGCCGACGAAGCGGCCGTGCGTTTCCACCAGCGTGTGCGGATACGTCGCGAGCAGGTGATGCCAGGTCGGCAGGTCCGCTTGCGCGAGCGCGTTGTTCTTGGGGTCGTCGCGATGGCCCCAGCCATCGAGGATCAACAGAAGTACGGGCTTCGGCGCGGACACGGCGGGGTTTCCTTGGACTTGCGGCGGTATCCTGCAATGGTAGCGGAAATACGAAGCGCGCCGTCATTCCGGCCTTCGCGGGGAATGACGGTGCAGGAAGCGATAAACCTTTTCAGCTGTCCTCGCATCTGAAATCCGGCAGACTCGATCACACCCACGGGAGACTTCCATGATTTGCACCAAGCTCGCCCTGCTGCTTGCGCTCGGCCTCGCCGCGCCGGCCTTCGCCCAGGATGACGTCGACAAGGTCAACGGCGGCATCGCCATTGCCGATGGCGACAGCGCCGGCAAGCTCAGCACGGTCAACGGCGGTATCCACGTCGGCGCGAACGCGCATGCGAAGAGCGCGGAGACGGTCAACGGCGGCATCAGCGTCGATGCCGGCGCCACGCTCGATTCGGTCGAGTCGGTCAACGGCGGCATCAAGCTTGGCGGCAACGCAAAAGTCGGCGGCACGGTCAACGTGGTCAACGGCTCGATCACCCTCGCGCAAGGCGCCGACGTGGCCGGCAAGACGTCGAACGTCAACGGCGGCATCCGGCTCGACGCGGCGCACATCGGCGGCGGCATCGAGACGGTCAACGGCGACATCACGATCGGCGCGAATTCGCGCGTCGAAGGCGGCATCGTCGTCGAGGAGAACCACAGCTGGCTCAACTTCAATTCGCACAAGCCGCGCATCGTGATCGGCCCGCACGCGGTCGTGCAGGGCACGCTGAAGTTCAAGCGCGAAGTCGAATTGTGGGTCAGCGACAGTGCCACGATCGGCGCCGTCGAAGGCGCGACCGCGCAGAAGTTCAGCGGCGACCAGCCGCCCGGCTGATCGTCCCGGCACATCCCGGACACAGGTATTTGCCGCGGACCGGAGCGAACAAACGCGGATTTACGCGAATGGAGCCATACGCCCCGATCTGCGCTGAAAATCTTCAGTGCGGCGGGTGAATCGAGCAAGGCACGGTTTGTTATGATCCGCGCGCATGCCGATACTCGTCCTCCTCTCGCTCGCCCTGCAGATCGCCTGCGCGGTGCATGTCGTGCGCACGCGCCGCGAGCTGTACTGGATTTGGATCATCCTGATCGGCTCCTATCTCGGCGTCGCCATCTACGTGATGGCGAACGTGCTGCCCGACCTGCGTCACGATCCGCGCGCGCGCAAGACCGCGACGAAGATGCTCGACACGGTGGCGCCCGAGCGCCGGCGCAAGCAGATCGAGCAGCGCCTCGAACTCGCCGACACCGTCGATAACCGCCGTGCGCTGGCCGAGGAATGCCTGAACCTCGGCGACTATGCCAACGCGGCCGAGCTGTACCGCTCCGTGCTGACCGGGATGAACGCGAACGATGCTGGCTTTTTGCTGGGGCTGGCGCGTGCGCTGGCTGGGCTTGACGATTTCGCCGGCGCACGCGATACGCTGGACAAGCTGTCGGCGACGAATCCCCAGCTTCGCTCCAACGACGCCGATCTTTTGCGCACGCGCATCGACGAGGCGCTCGGTGACCCCGCCGCCGCGCTCGCGCGCTACCGCGATCTGGCCACGAGCTACCCCGGCGAGGAGGCGCGCTATTGCTACGGCGCCCTGCTCGTGCAGCGCTCGCGTTTCCGCGAGGCGCGCGAGGTGTTCAACGACATGCTCAAGCGCGCCAAGGTGTCGCCGAGCTATTATCGGCGCAAGGAAGCGCACTGGCTCGATGCGGCCAAGCGCGACCTCGCCGGCCTTGGGCCGGGTTGATACCGCCTCGATCGTCTTCCGGAATTCCCCGCCCTTGAATCCTCTTTCCGCGCCGCCGGGCGCAACCGTACTCGACCGCAACCGCGGCATCGATGCGTTGCGCGGCGTGTCGATCCTCTGCGTCGTGATGCACCATCTCGCGATTCGCATTCCGCTGACGAAAACCGCGCTGACGGCGATCTTGCCGACCTGGCTTCTTGAAGGCGCGAGCGAGAATGGCGGGGAATCGGTCGCGATCTTCTTCGTGATTTCGGGATTCCTCATCACGCAGGGCGCGATCCGGCGCTGGGGAAGGTTGAGCGCGTTTTCCGCTGCGCAGTTCTATCTGTACCGCGCTTCCCGCATCCTGCCCACGCTGTTGCTCGTCGTCGCGCTGTTGAGCGCGCTTCATCTGGCCGGCGTGCCGTACTACGTGATCGACAAACCGGACCAATCGCTCGGCGGCGCGATCTTCGCCGCGCTCGGATTCCATGTGAACTGGTACGAAGGCCGCACGGGCTACCTGCCCGGAGGCTGGAACGTGATGTGGTCGCTGGCGGTCGAGGAAGCGTTCTATCTCGTTTTTCCGCTGGTCTGCCTGACCCTGGGCCGCGTGCGCTGGATGTTCGTCGCCGTGTTGGTCGCGCTCGTGTTTTCGCTGCCGTTCGTGCGCATGGCGCTGCACGCGGCCGGCGGCGGCATCTGGTATCAGGAAGCGTATCTGCCCGGCATGTCGGCGATCGCGCTCGGCGTGTTGATCGCAATGCTCGCAGTACGCATCTCACGACCGCCGCGCCGGCTGGCGCCGCTGCTGTGCGCGCTCGGCATCGCCGGACTCTGCGCCGTTTTTTTCGCCGGCCCCTTCGTGTGGAAGACGATGCGCGAGTACAACGCATGGCTGCTGACCGGCAGCGCCGCCAGCCTGATTCTCGGTTTGCACTGGCAATCGGCCACGGCACGACCATGGCAGTTGCGCGGATTGGGCTGGCTGCGTTCCTGCGGCCGCCTGAGTTACGAAATCTACCTGTTCCACATGTTCGTCGTGTTTGCGATCGTCGCCGTTTTCCGCACCGGCGGATTCGACATGCGCTGGGGCTTCCTCTGGTACGCGCCGACGCTGGCGCTCGCATGGCTGCTCGGCCTCGCCGTCGCAGGCGGCTTCTCGCAGCCGATCGAGCATAGGCTGCGGCAGCGGTTCGGCGGCGGCAACGCGAAGCCCGGCGTGCAGGCAACGGCCGCATGACGAATCGGCGCACGACGAAACGAACCTCGGCATTGCCGCGCCGGCTTATCCCGCTCGCGGCCGCGCTCGTTGCCGCATTATCCTTTTTTATACTTTTCCACAGATATTCGACCGAGCCTTCCGCTCCGCCCGCATCCAAGTCCGAGTCGGCCGCGGCCAAGCCGAAACCGACGGCGCTCGGCTGGCCAGCGCGCATTGTCCTCGTCTCGGGCGACGGCATCGACGGACTGCGCGACGGCCCCGCGGCGCAGGCGCGCTGGTCCGATCCGTGGGGCATCGCCGTCGATGCGCGCGGCAATGTTTACGTCGCCGATGCGGGCAACGCCAACCGCATCCGCAGGATCGCCGCGGACGGCAGCGTTTCGACGCTGGCCGGCGGCGGCGAAGGTTTCAAGGACGGCTCCGGCGCCGCGGCCGAGTTCAATACGCCGTCGGGCCTGGCGCTCGACGCGGCGGGCAATCTCTACGTGGCCGACACCGGCAACCACGCCATCCGCAAGATCACGCCGCAGGGCGCGGTGACGACGCTCGCCGGCACCGGCACGGCCGGCTACCGCGATGGCCCCGCCGCGCAAGCGCAATTCGATGCGCCGATCGGCGTCGCCGTCGACAGAAGTGGAAAAGTATACGTCGCCGACACCTACAACGACCGCATCCGCGCGATCGGCACCGACGGCGTCGTGAGCACGCTCGCCGGCGGCGATGCGCCGGACTACGGCGACGGCACCGGCGCGGAGGCGAGCTTCGATACGCCATGTGCGCTGACCGTCGACGACGGCGGCACGGTTTGGGTCGCCGACACGGGCAACGGCGCGATCCGCCGCATCGCGCCCGACGGCAAAGTGAGCACGTTCGCACGCGCGACGGCGCTGGACGACAAGGTATTGCTGCGCCGGCCGCTGAGCCTCGCGCTCGCTCGCGACGGCACGCTCTACGTCGGCGACGTGGCGCACGGCAGGGTGCTGCAATTCGCGCCCGACGCGCGCATGGCCGTGCTGACCGGCGCGAGTGGCGACGGCGACCGCTTCGTGCGCCCGACCGGCCTCGTGCTCGATGCCGACGGTTCGCTGCGTCTGACCGACGCGCCGAGCCATCGCATCCATGCGATCCGGCCGGCCGCGGCGAATGCGCTAGCCGAAGCGCCGTCGCCGATCGGCCCGGCCCCCGACGCGCCGCCGCCGGACACGCAGGGGCGCTGGCCGATGCGGCCGCAGAACGCACGCCATGAAATCGTCGGCACGGTCGGCGAGGTGCGCGGCGACGGCAAGATTCTCGACCACCTGCACGACGGCCTCGACATCCACAACGACGTCGGCGCGCGCGTGCTCGCGATCGCCGAGGCGAAGATCGAAGACCCGCTCGCCACCTGGGCCGCGGGCGAACTGCGCGAAGGCATTTCGCTCGAAACCTTGAGCTACATCCACACGAAGGTCGGGCGCAACGCCAAGGACGAACCGATCGACGAAGCGCGCTTCCAACTGTTCCGCGACGACAAGGGCGCGGTCGATCGCGTGCGCGTGCGCCGCGGCACGCGTTTCGGCGTCGGCGACGCGCTCGGCACGACGAATGCGATGGCGCACGTGCATCTGATCTGGGGCGAGAACGGCTTCATGCGCAACGCGATCGCGCTCGGCTTCACCGGTTTCGCCGACCACGTGCCGCCGCATATCGAAAACATGCAGATTCAGACGGCGGACGGCCGCGCCCTCGCGCAGAAGCGGCACGGGCGGCTGATCGTGCCGCGCGACGCGCAGGGCGTCTCCATCGTCGTCGAAGCCTGGGACCAGGTCGACGGTAACGAAGCGCGCCGGCGCCTCGGCCTGTATTCGATCGGCTACCAGAATCCTCGGTAGGGACGGCAGCCCGGCGCCCGGATTCGACGCGCCGCGCATCACGCAGGTCTTCGACCGCCTGCCCGCCGACGGCGCGGCGGCCGCGATCGCCTACGCTCCGGCCAGCGGCATCACCGTCTACGGCAGCGCGGCGACGCGCTTCCGCTACCTCGTCACGAACTCGCTGCGCGCGGGTCGCGCGGAAACGGGCACGTGGCGCACCGACACGCTGCCGCCCGGCGATTACATCGTGCGCATCTTCGCCGGCGATTACGCGGGCAATGTGGCCGCGAAGAATCGCGATCTGGCGGTCACGCTGATGGACCCGGGCGATATCGAACCGGCGAAGTCTCAGTCGCAACCGAAGTCCAAACCAAAGCGCAAGACGTCGAAATGACTCTTGCCGCGTGGAATTTCCCGAGCGAGCTTCAGCGCGGATCAACTGGAACAAGCGGATAAAACGAACCCTTACCTGCTCTCATCCGTTGTCATCGGCCCTATCCGCGTCAAGCGCTTTTGTCGGGCTGCGCGGAGAACCGCTTGTAGTGCCACTGGTACTGCACCGGCGCCAGGCGGATGCAGTTTTCCACGCCGCGATTGAGTGCGGCGACCGCAGCGGGCAGATCGGGATCGGCAATGCCCTCGGGCGCGGGCAGGAAATGCAGCACATAGCCTTCGCCGCGCGGCAGGCGCTCGGCGAAGGCGAACAGTACGGTCGCGCCGGTGCGCTGCGCAAGGCGCGAGAGCAGCACCATCGTCAGCGCAGGCCGGCCGAAGAACGGCGCGAACTTGCCTTCGCCCTGCTTGGGCTCCTGGTCGGGCAGGATGCCGACGACGCCTCCCGAGGCCAGCCGCCTGAACAGCGTGCGCACGCCGGCGCTGCCTTCGGCGCGCACCTGCTCGGCGGCGAGGCCGCCGCGCGCGCGGATCAGCAGCGGCTCCAGTTCCGGTTGCCGCGGCGGCCGGTAGGCGATGGCGATCTTCGTGCGGTGGCACAGCCAGTAGTTGAGCAGTTCGAAGCAGCCCAGGTGGGGGGCGGCGACGATCAGGCCGCGCCCGGCGGCCAGGGCCGCGTCGAACCGCTCGCCGCCGTCCACCTCGCGCACGAGGGCCAGCGTGCGCGCGGGGTCGCCCGTCCAGATTTTGGTCACCTCGAAGAAGGATTTGCCCGCTTCGGCCAGCGCCTCGCGCAGGAACTGATGCTTTTCCTCGCCAAATGACGTATTGATTCTTGTGAGGGTGTGTTCGGCCTTGCGCCGCATCGGGTTGTCGGTGCGGGCGGCGAGCCATCCGAATCCCGCGCCGAGCGCATGCAGGGCGCGCAGGGGCAGCAAACCGAGCAGGCGCAAGAGGCCGTAAAGAATCCGGATGTACCAGCGCATGTCGAGCGAAACCGGAGAAATTCCGCATTGTAGCGGCAGGCGCCGCCGACGATTGACCGCACGGCGGCGAACGGCGACCATCGCGCCACCGCCCGCGCATGCGGTCGCACCGGACAGCCATGATCGCCCTGATACAGCGCGTCGCCGAGGCGCGCGTGGACGTCGAGAACGAGACCGTCGGCCGCATCGGCTCGGGCCTGCTGGCGCTGATCGGCGTGCACCCCGGCGACGGCGAGGCGCAGGCGGGGCGCCTGCTCGAGCGCCTGCTCGGCTATCGCATGTTTTCCGACGCCGACGGAAAAATGAACCGATCCTTGACGCAGACCGGCGGTGGCCTGCTGCTGGTTTCGCAGTTCACGCTGGCTGCGGACACGCGTTCGGGCATGCGCCCGGGCTTTTCCACTGCGGCGACGCCGCGCGATGCGGAACATTGGTTCAACCGGCTGGTCGAATTGGCGAGAAATCGCCATCCGACAGTGGAAATCGGCCGTTTCGGCGCCCATATGAAGGTCAGCCTGGTCAACGACGGACCGGTGACATTTTGGCTGGAGGCGCGATAGGCGTCCCGGGTCCGGTCGCGCCATCCGCCGAAGCGGCCTCCGGACGCCCCAAGTCGCGCCATCCCAGCCGGATTTGACACCCCTCCTATACTTTCCAGTCTTTAGCTTTTCTCCGCAGAATCCATGAACGCAGACGCCCGCAACCAGCAACAATCCGAAATCAAGACCCTGATCATCAAGGGCAAGGAACAAGGGTTCCTGACCTACGCCGAGGTCAACGACCACCTGCCCGACGACATCGTCGATCCGGAGCAGATCGAGGACATCATCGGCATGATCAACGACATGGGCATCGAGGTGCACGAGGTCGCGCCGGAAGGCGATTCGATCCTGCCCGAAACGCCGGTGGCGACGGACGACGAAACCGCGACCGAAGAGGCCGTGGCCGTGCTCAGCGCGGTCGACGCCGAGGTCGGCCGCACCACCGACCCGGTGCGCATGTATATGCGCGAGATGGGCACGGTCGAGCTGCTCACGCGCGAGGGCGAGATCGCCATCGCCAAGCGCATCGAGGAGGGCCTGGGCCAGGTGCAGTCCGCGCTGGCCAGCTTCCCGTGGTCGATCCAGCTGCTCGTCGAGGAGTACGACCAGCACGTCGAAGGACGCAAGCGCTTGTCCGAGGTGCTGACCGGTTTCGTCGACCTCGAAGTGCCGGAACTCGCCGTCAACGAGGAAATTCTCGAAAGCGAGGAGTCGAGCGCTTCATCCAAGGGCGATGAAGAGGATGAGAACGAAAACGGCGAGGAAGCGGGCCCCGGCGAAACCGGCCCCGATCCGGCCGAGGTGACGCGGCGCATGGAGGAGTTGCGCGGGCTGTACGTGAAGTTCCAGAAGAGCGCGGGCAAGGTCGGCACCGAAGACAGGAAGACGCAGAAGATCCGCAGCCAGATGGCCGAGGCTTTCCTCAAGCTCAAGCTGCCGTCGATCATGATCGACGCGTTCGTGCGCAAGCTGCGCGAAGTCGTCGCCACGATCCGCCAGCACGAGCGCGTGATCATGGACATCTGCATCAAGCAGGCGCACATGCCGCGCAAGGATTTCATCAAGGCGTTCCCCTCGAACGAGACCAATCCGAAGTTCGCCGACGACATCATCCGCAAGAAGCAGAAGTGGGCGTCGTCGATCAAGGCGCGCAAGGAAGAGATCCTCGCCGAGCAGGAAAAGCTCGCCGCGCTCGAAAAGACGCTCTACCTCTCGCTCGCCGACGTCAAGGAAATCAACCGCGCCATGTCGATCGGCGAGGCCAAGGCGCGCCGCGCGAAGAAGGAAATGGTCGAGGCCAACCTGCGCCTAGTGATCTCGATCGCGAAGAAGTACACCAACCGCGGCCTGCAGTTCCTCGACCTGATCCAGGAGGGCAACATCGGCCTGATGAAGGCGGTCGACAAGTTCGAATACCGCCGCGGCTACAAGTTCTCGACCTACGCGACCTGGTGGATCCGCCAGGCGATCACGCGCTCGATCGCCGACCAGGCGCGCACGATCCGCATCCCCGTGCACATGATCGAGACGATCAACAAGCTCAACCGCATCAGCCGCAGCATGCTGCAGGAAATGGGCCGCGAACCGACCCCCGAAGAGCTGGCCGTGAAAATGGAGATGCCCGAGGACAAGATCCGCAAGGTGCTCAAGATCGCCAAGGAGCCGATCTCGATGGAAACGCCGATCGGCGACGACGAGGATTCGCATCTCGGCGACTTCATCGAGGACACGAGCATCGAATCGCCGGTCGACGCGGCGACCGGTACCGGCCTGCACGAAACCGTGCGCGACGTGCTCGGCGGCCTCACCCCGCGCGAGGCCAAGGTGCTGCGCATGCGCTTCGGCATCGACATGAACACCGACCACACGCTGGAAGAAGTCGGCAAGCAGTTCGACGTCACCCGCGAGCGCATCCGTCAGATCGAAGCCAAGGCGCTGCGCAAGCTGCGCCATCCGAGCCGCTCGGAGCAGCTGCGCTCGTTCCTCGACCTCGAATAGCGCATCGCGCGCTCCCCGGGAGAAGGCCGCCATGCGGCCTTTTCTTTTGGCTCGTCGCAGGCCGCCGGAATGGAGCGCGTGCGGGAGAAGCGGGGAACCGCTCGGGAAATTCTCAGTCCAGACGGATCTCGCTCGCCGGCGGCAGGCGCCAGTCGATTTCGGTCTGCCCGTGCTCGCGCAGGTACGCGTTCGCGCGCGAGAAATGGCCGCAGCCGATGAAGCCGCGGTAGGCGGACAGCGGCGAGGGGTGTGGTGCCTTGAGCACGAGATGGCGGCGCGTGTCGATCAACTTGCCCTTGGCCTGCGCATAGCTGCCCCAGAGCAGGAACACGAGACCTTCGCGCTCGCGGTTGAGATGATCGACGACGGTGTCGGTGAATCCTTCCCAGCCCTTGCCCTGATGCGAACCGGCTTGGTGCGCCTGCACCGTCAGCGTCGCATTGAGCAGCAGCACGCCCTGCCGCGCCCACGGCAACAGGCAGCCGTGGTCGGGGCGCGGGATGTGCAGGTCGCGTTCGATCTCGACGAAGATGTTTTCGAGCGAAGGCGGGATCGGCACGCCGGGCAGCACCGAGAAGCACAGGCCGTGCGCCTGGTTCGGGCCGTGGTACGGATCCTGACCGAGGATGACGACCTTCACCTTGTCGAATGGCGTTGCGTTGAGCGCGGCGAAGATGCGTTTCGGCGGCGGATAGATGATTTTCCCCTTGCGCAGTTCGCTGCGCAGGAATTCGCTCAGCGCCTGCATTTCGGGGCGTTGCAGATAGTCGCCGACGCGCGCCTTCCACGACGGTTCGAGCTGGATGCGGTCTTCGCTCATTGCGGATGCCCCAGGGTCAATTGCCGCGACGTGGCGATCCAGGCGCCGAGCCAACCGAGCACGATGCTCGCGCCGAGCAGCGCGGCGGCCTCGACGATCGACAGGCCGTGGATCGCGAAGCGCCCATCGTAACTCGCGGCGAGCTGCGCGAGGGGGGCGGCGAGCGCGATCTCGACGGCGCCGATCAGGGCCAGGGCGACGATTCCGGCCAGCGCGCCATACCAGAGGCCGGTATAGAGGAACGGCCGGCGCACGAAGGCGCGGTCGGCGCCGAGCAATTGCATCACCGAGATTTCCTCGGTACGGCCGACGATGTCCCCGCGCACGGTGTTGCCGACGACGAGCAGCGCGGCGAGCCCGAGCAGGATCGCGAGCACGCCGGCGAGGCGCGTGGCGAAGGCGAGGATCGCGTCGAGGCGCTGGCGCCAGAGCGCGTCGTACTGCGCCTGGTCGACGCGCGGATCGTGGGCGAGCTCCTCGACGATGGCCGGCGCGCCGCGACTCGGCACGGCGATGGCCTGCGGCGTCACGATCAGCACGGTCGGCAGCGGATTGGATTGCAGCACCTTGAGCGCGTCGGCAAAACCCGACTCGCTGCGGAATTCGGCGAGGCCTTCTTCGGGCGTCCTGATCGTCACCTCGGCGACGTCGCTGCGCTTGCGCAATTCATCGGCGAACGATTTCGCCGCGGCCGCGTCGACCCCGTGTTTGAGGAACACGCCGATCCCGCGCGCGCCGTCGAGGTGGCCGCCGAGCGCACGTGCATTGTCGAGCAGCAACCAGAGCAGGAACGGCAGGCACAGCGCGAGGCTCATCACGAGCAGGGTCAGCGCGGTCGCGCCGGGGCGCGCGGCGAGCCGGCGCAGGCTCGCGCGGAAGCTGCGCGAATGATGTTCGCGCCACGCGCCGGCGCGCGAACGCGCGCGCGCGGGCGGGCGCGGCGCGGGCGGTGCCGTGGCGGGTTTCTCAGCCCTGGCCGGCGCGGGTGCGACACGGCGGTTCATGCGTCCCCCTGACGTGGCGAAAGCGAAGGCCGACCCGCGTCCTGCCCGGCCCCCATCCCTTGTCCTTCCCCACTCGCCGCGCTCGCAGGGGAGGGGGAGTGGTCGTCGCGCGCAGCGCGCGCGACGACGTTCCCCGATGCCGCCGACTTGGTGGGCCGGAAGTCGTCGATGAGCTTGCCGTGATCGAGCACGAGCACGCGCTTATTCATGCGCTTGATCAGATTCAGATCGTGGCTGGCGACGAGCACGGTCGTGCCGACCTGCTCGAACTCGGCGAACAGTTTCATGATCTCGGCCGAGAGCATCGGATCGAGGTTGCCGGTCGGCTCGTCGGCGATCAGCACGGGCGGCTTGGCGACGATCGCGCGCGCGATGCCGACGCGCTGCTGCTCGCCGGTCGACAAGGTCACCGGCGCCGACGCTTCGCGCGCGAGCAGGCCGACCTTGTCGAGCGCGGCGCGCACGCGCTTGCCGATCTCCTCGCGTGTGCAGCCGGCGATCTCGAGCGGCAGGGCGACGTTGTCGAACACGCTGCGGTCCATCAGCAGGCGATGGTCCTGGAACACCATGCCGACGCCGCGGCGCACGCGCGGCACGTGGCGCGTCTTGGTCTTGGCGAGATTCTGGCCGTTGACCGTGATCTGCCCGCGCGTCGGCCGGTCCATCAGCGCGACCATGCGCAAAAGCGTGCTTTTCCCCGCGCCGGAGTGGCCGGCGACGAAGGCCATCTCGCCCGCGTCCATCTCGAAGGAAAGATCGGTCAGCGCCTCCTGTCCGGACGGATATTTCTTGCTGACTTGTTCGAATTTGATCACGAATTCGGGAATGCGGGTTCGGGCGCGGATCAATACGGATTTTACTGCCGGGCCAGCACGCTATGGCGCATCCCGTAGCCGAAATACACGATCAGTCCCAAACTCACCCAAATCACGAATACGAGCCAGGTGATCGCGGCGAGTTCGGACAGCAGCCAGATCGAAAACAGGATGCCGACGATCGGCACGAGCGGCACGAACGGCGTGCGGAACGCGCGCGGCAATCCCGGCTTGCGGATGCGCAGCACGATGACCGAAGCGCAGATCACGATGAACGCCGACAGCACGCCGATGTTGACGAGCTTGGCGACCTCGTCGAGCGGAAACAGGCCGGCGACGAGCGCGGTGAACACGCCGAGCGCGATCGTCGGACGGTGCGGCGTGCCGTACCGCGGATGCACGTACGCGAACCAGTCCGGCAGCAGGCCGTCGCGCGCGAGCGCGTACCAGATGCGCGCCGCGCCGAGCATGAACGCGAACAGCACGCTGATCAGGCCGAACACGGCCGAGACAGAAATCGTCGCCGCGACCCAGTCGAGGCCGAGGCTCTTGAACGCATCGGCCACGGGCGCCTCGGTGTTGAGCGTCGCATACGGCGCGATGCCGGTCAGCACGAGCGACACGGCGAGGTACATCGCCATCGACACGCCCAGCGAGAGCAGCACCGCGCGCGGCAGGTCGCGCTGCGGATTCTTCGATTCCTCGGCCGCGGTGGTCAGCGTGTCGTAGCCGAACACGGCGAAGAACACGACCGCCGCGGCGGTGGCGATGCCGCCCCAGCCGAAGTGGCCGACGCCTTTCGCATCGATCACGCGCTCGGGCACGAACGGATGCCAGTTCGCCGGGTTCACGTAGAACACGCCGATGCCGATCACGAGCGCGACCGCAGCGACCTTGATCGCGACGACGAGCGTGTTGAAGCGCGCGCCCCATTCGGTGCGGAACACGAGCAGCGCGGCGACGCCGAGCGTGACCAGCGCCGCGATCACGTTGAACACGCGGCCCTCGCCCGTGCCGAGTGCGCCCTGCGCCCAGACCGGCAGCACGATGCCGGCGCTCGCGAGCGCGGACTGCACGTAGCCCGACCAGCCGATCGCGACGACGGCGACGATCAGCGCGTATTCGAGCAGCAGGTCCCAACCGATCAGCCACGCCGGCAGTTCGCCGAGCACCGCGTAGCCGTAGGTGTAGGCGCTGCCGGTGACCGGGATCATGCCGGCGAATTCGGCGTAGCACAGCGCGGCGGCGGCGCTGGCGATGCCGGCGATCACGAACGCGAGCGCGACGGCAGGGCCGGCGTTGAGCGCGGCCTGTTGCCCGGCGAGCACGAACACGCCGACGCCGATGATGCCGCCGATGCCGATCGCGGTGAGCTGCCACAGGCCGAGCACGCGGCGGAAATCGCCGCGCTTGCCGGCTTCGGCCTGCAACGCCTCGACGGATTTGTGCCGCGTGATGGTATCGATCAGGCTCATTGGCGCTCCCCGGGTGATTTACCCGCGATCATAACCGAGGGGCGGCGGGTCATATCAGCCCGTGAGCGGGCAAGCGTGCCGCTCAGGAGCGCTTGAACAGCCGTGCGACGCGGTGGAAGAAGCCGGATTTCTTCGCTACCGGCTTCGCTTCGGCGACGGCCGGCGCGGCAATGGCCGCGGTCGGAATCGTGGCTGGTTTGCCCTTGGATGTGGCGATGGCTTCGGTGCCGACGACGTTCGCCGTTTCGAGGCGCTCGCCATGGCGCCGCCCGCGCCCACCACGGCGGCGACGCCGGCGTGTTCCGTCGGCAGCGGTTTCGCCACCCGCAGCGGGGGAGTGCGGGGCGACCGAGAGCTTCTGCTCGCTTGCCGCAACGGCAGCGGGACGTGGCGACGACGCATGCGGGCGTTGGCCGCCCTCGCGCCGCGATCCCCGCTCGCCGCGCGGCGAGCGCGATCCGCGCGAGCGCGACGGCGGCGGTCCCTTCACCGGAACGCTGCCGTCGTCCTCGTCTTCGACGCCGGTCGTGGGCAGGTTGGAGCGCGGGCGCGGCGGCGGCATCACGAGCATCGCCCGGTCGATCGCGGTGGTGGGAATCTTCTGGCCGATGTAGGCCTCGATGTCGGGCAGGCTCTGCGCGTACATGTCGCAGGCGAAGCTGATCGCGTCGCCCTCGGCTCCGAGGCGCGCGGTGCGGCCGACGCGGTGCACGTAGTCCTCGGCATCCTGCGGCAGGTCGTAGTTGTAGACGTGGCTGACGTCGGGAATGTGCAGACCGCGTGCGGCCACGTCCGTGGCGATGAGAATTTCGATGTCGCCGCGCTGGAACTTGCCGAGCAGGCTCTGCCGCTTCTTCTGCGGCACGTCGCCCGAAAGCATGCCGACGAGGAAGCCCTGCCGCTCCAGCGCGCGCGCGACCTTCTCGGCGGCGATCTTCATGTTGACGAAGATCATGCTGCGCTTGGCTTCGTTCTTCGACAGCAGATTGACGAGCAGCGGAATCTTCTCTTCGGTCGAAGGGAAGTAGATGAGCTGGCGCACGCGATCGGCGGTGACGTTCTCGGTTTCGACCGTGAGCTTCTCGGCCTCGTTCATGTGCTCGTAGGCGAGTTCGAGCACGCGATGGCTCAGCGTCGCCGAGAACAGCAGGCACTGGCGCTGGTCGCGTTCGGGCAGGCGGCGCATGAGAAAGCGCACGTCCTTGATGAAGCCGAGGTCGAACATGCGGTCGGCCTCGTCGAGCACGAACACCTCGACCGCGCGGAACGAGAACACGTGCTGCTTGAAGTAGTCGATCAGGCGGCCCGGCGTGGCGATGATGATGTCGACGCCGGCTTGCAGGGTGGCGCGCTGCTTGTCGTAATCGACGCCGCCGTAGATCAGCGCGGACTTGAGGCCGGTGCCGCGGCCGATGTGCTGGAAATCCTTTTCGATCTGGATCGCCAGTTCGCGCGTCGGCGCGACGATGACCGCGCGCGGATCGGTCGGGCCGCGCGCGGGCAGCGCCGGCTTAGTCAGCAGGCGTTGCATGGCGGCGACGAGGAAGGCGGCGGTCTTGCCGGTGCCCGTCTGCGCCTGGCCGGCGACGTCGTGGCCGGCCAGCGCGACCGGCAGGGTCAGCGCCTGGATCGGCGTGCAACGCGTGAAACCCGCGGCGTGCAGGCCGGCGATCAGGCTCGGATGCAGGTCGAAGCTGTCGAAGAAGGTATCGGTAAGCGTTTGGGCTGGCATGGATTCGTGACGGTGAACAGGGAGGATCTCGCGCCTACGGAGTTGAAACCCGGCGGAATCGTCCCCACCTCCTGCCAACCTCGTGCTTTGCGTAGCGCCGCTTGAAATGCGTCCGCGCTTCGGCTGAAATGGGGGCGAGCCCCTCGCAATCCAGCCGGCGCGGCGATCGCGTAGCGGGTCATTGTACCGCAAGCCGGATTTTCCCGCCGCATCAGCGCGTCCCTTTCCTCTTTCCACCGGAGCCGCCCGTGAGCAACCCAGCCATCACCCATGTCAGCGACGATGCGTTCGACGCCGAAGTCCTGAAGTCCAGCGAACCCGTGCTGGTCGACTTCTGGGCCGAATGGTGCGGCCCGTGCAAGATGATCGCGCCGATCCTCGACGAACTGGCCGACAGCTACGCCGGCAGGATCAAGATCAAGAAGATCAACATCGACCACAACCAGAAGACTCCGCGCAACTACAACGTGCGCGGCATCCCCACGCTGATGATCTTCAAGGACGGCAAGGTGCAGGCCACCCAGATCGGCGCGATCGGCAGGAAGCAGCTCGAGCAGTTGATCGACAAGACCATCGGAACCGCGGATCGAAAGGCGGGCTGAACCGGACGGCGGGCCAATCCGTGCGGCGGTGGTGCGTAAGCCGTGCCCGGCGTTCGCTGGACGCGCGCGTTCCGAAGTGCTAAGGTATACTTCAACAAGGGGCTCGAAAGTCCCGTCTCATGTCGTAACCCCCACGATTGAATCGCAGGCTAGCCCATCGCGGCGAGCCGCATCGAATCCGGAAATTTTCTCGAGGCTCGGGCTGTGCGCTCCCGGTCTCGTTCGCGCGTCGCATTGAATCCGCGCTCGCGAAAACGACGGCGCCGCATCCATCACCCTTTTTCCAACGGCACCCCAAGGTTTGCCCGTGTCCGAAAACAACGATACCGGCGGCGAAAGCCGCAACCCGTCATCCGACAACAACGCCGCGCCCGTCGCTCAACAAGGTGGCAACGAAGGCGAGGCGCCGAAACAGCAACAAGGCGAAGGCGGCCGCCGCGACGACCGCCGCGGCCGCGGCCGCAACCGCCACCGCAACCAGCAGCGTGGCAACGGCAACAACCCCAACCGCGGCGGAATGAGCGACGGCGACGAAGAATTCGTCGAGATCCAGGGCCCGAACACCGGCGTCACGATCGACCTCAACGACCTCAAGCGCAAGCCCGCGCATCAGTTGCTCAAGATGGCCGAGGACCTCGGCATCCAGGAAGGCGCCGCACGCGCGCGCAAGCAGGACATCGTCTTCCTGATCCTCAAGGCGCATGCGCGTGGCGGCGGCAGCATCTATTCCGAGGGCGTGCTCGAAATCCTGCAGGACGGTTTCGGCTTCCTGCGCACCCCGGACGAGAGCTATCTCGCCGGCCCCGACGATATTTATATTTCTCCCTCGCAGATCCGCCGCTTCAACCTGCGCACCGGCGACTATCTCGCCGGCACCGTGCGCCCGCCCAAGGAAGGCGAGCGCTACTTCGCCCTGCTGAAAGTGGACTCGATCAACGGCGAGCCGCCGGAAGCGTCGAAGAACAAGGTGTTGTTCGAGAATCTCACGCCGTTATTCCCGCGCAAGATGTACCACCTCGAGCGCGGCAACGGTTCGAGCGAGGACATCACCGGCCGCATCCTCGATTTGATTTCGCCGATCGGTCTCGGCCAGCGCGGCATGATCGTCAGCCAGCCCAAGGCCGGCAAGACGATGATGCTGCAGAACGTCGCCCAGGCGATCGTGCACAACTACCCGAAGACGCACCTGATCATCCTGCTGATCGACGAGCGACCCGAGGAAGTCACCGAGATGCAGCGCGGCGTGCGCGCCGAGGTCGTCTCCTCGACCTTCGACGAGCCCGCGCTGCGCCACGTGCAGGTCGCCGAAATGGTGATCGAGCGCGCCAAGCGCCTGGTCGAGCACAAGAAGGACGTGGTCATCCTGCTCGACTCGATCACGCGCCTCGCGCGCGCCTACAACACCGTCGTGCCCTCGAGCGGCAAGGTGCTCACCGGCGGTGTCGACGCGAACGCGCTGCAGCGCCCGAAGCGCTTCTTCGGCGCCGCGCGCAACGTCGAGGAAGGCGGCTCGCTGACGATCGTCGCGACCGCGCTGGTCGAGACCGGCTCGAAGATGGACGAGGTGATCTACGAGGAGTTCAAGGGGACCGGCAACATGGAAGTGCACCTCGACCGCCGCATCAGCGAGAAGCGCGTCTACCCGGCGATCAACATCAACCGCTCCGGCACGCGCCGCGAGGAACTCTTGATCGAGCCCGACGTGCTGCAGAAGATCTGGATCCTGCGCAAGCTGCTGCATCCGATGGACGAACTGGCAGCGATGGAGTTCATGCTCGACAAGATGAAGAACACCAAGTCGAACGACGAGTTCTTCAATTCGATGAAGCGCTGATCCAAGCATCGACTCACGTGTCGCATTGGCAAACCGATGGATCCCCGCGCGCATATCGACATTGCCGGGAACTGGCGGCGCTGGGCAATCATCGTCGTCGCGGCGCTGGTCTATGCTTGCGCGCTGCAGGGCGTGCGGCCGCTCTATTCGCCGGATGAGGGACGCTACCCGGATGTCGCCATCGCCATGCTCGACAGCGGCGACTGGGTGCATCCGATGCTCCACCACGAAATCGAGCACTGGGCCAAGCCGCCGCTAACCTATTGGTCGCTTGCGGCGTCGATCGGGCTGTTCGGCCGGCACGAGTTCGCCGCACGCCTGCCCTGCGTATTGGCATTCGTCGCCACGATCCTGCTGGTGCTCTGGCTCGGCAAGCGCCTGGTGCTGGAGCAGCCGTGGCTGCCGGCGCTGATTTATGCGAGCTTCGCCTTCCCGCCGCTCGCGGCCAACCTCTCGTCACCACTGACACGCTGCTCACGCTCTGGGAGACGCTCTGCGCTGTCGCGTTCGTAGATTCGAAATCAGCGGCTCCTTCTCGGACCTCTCGCTCTACTCTTTGCCGCGACTGCGCTGCCGCCGATGCCGCGCTCGCGCCCCCATACCACGGCCGCACTGCGGCGGTTGACGCCGATCTTGCCGTACAAGGCGGCGACGTGGTTGCGCACGGTGTTGCGCGACAGGCCGAACGCCGCCGCGATTTCCGAGTCGCTCCGTCCTTCGCAGATCAAGCCGAGCACTTGCGTCTCGCGCTGGGTCAGATCGGCCAGGTTTGCAGGCGCGGCGTTGCCGGGATGGCGAAGCTGCGCGAGCCTTTCGATCACGCTGCGGCCGAACCACGACGCATCCTTCATCACCGCTTCGATCGCCGCGATCAGTTCGGTCTCCGAGCGTTTGCGCTCGGTCACGTCCTCGACCACGCAAAGCGCATAGCTTTCGTCGCCGATCTCCACGGCTTCGGCCGACAAGAGGCAATCGAGCCCCGCATCGTCCGGGCCGTACAGCATGATTTCGCGGTTGCGCACGCTTTCGCCGGCGGCGAGGTCTTTGCCCGCAGCCTGGTGCAATCCGGTTTTGAGTTCGCGATCGCGCTGATCCTCGTCCGCTCCCGGCGCGCCAATACGGCTGAAACCTGCCTGAAGGCTTCGTTGGTTTCGACGAAATCGAAATCGGGCAAACGGCACAACGCCATCGGCACGGGCGCGAGCCGGAATGCCTTGGAAAACCGTTCCTCGCTCTGGCGCAACGCGTCTTCCGCCTTTTTGCGCGCGCTCAGATCGATGAAGGTGAAGAGCATGCATGCCTCTTCGCCCACTTCGATCGGCTGGCCGGCGACGATGACGAACTTGCGTGCATCGCCGGGCAGCCGCAACACCGCCTCGGTCTGCGTGATGGGTTCGCCGCGCTGGAGCTTGGCCACCGTTTCGTCGCGGTTCGGCGTTCCCTCGAGTACGTCGATCTGGTAGATCGAGGCGGCGAGCACCGCATCCCGCTTATAGCCGCTCATTTCGAGAAATCCCGAATTGACCTTTACGCATATCCGCTTTCTGCCGCGATTCTTGCGGCAGCAGTCTGGACCGCCCCGGCGATGCTCGGGGCCGCTTCGGCACGGGCTGCGGACGGGTCGTCCGCCGCGTCCGAGCAACCGGGCACGGACGCCTGGATCACCACCAAGGTGAAGGCCGAGCTTGCCACCACCGAAGGTGTCAGAAGCATGGACATTTCGGTCGAAACCACCAACGGCGTCGTCGCCCTGACCGGAGTGCAGCCCGACGATGTCGCCGTGAAGAAGGCCGTCGCTGCGGCGAAAAGCATCAAGGGCGTGACGAAGGTCGATTCGTCCGGACTCAAGTCGAAGAGCTGACATCGACTCGTTGCCCTTACACCCAACCCAACAGGAGAACACTCGTGAACGAAGACAAGATCAAAGGCCAATGGAAGCAGCTCACCGGCAAAATCAAAACGCAGTGGGGCAAGCTGACCGACGACGACCTCAAGGTTGCCGAAGGCAACCGCGAATATCTCGCCGGCAAACTGCAGGAGCGCTACGGCATCGCCAGGGACGAGGCGGACAAGCAGATCAAGGAATTCGACCGGAGCTTGTGAGAAACGGATTTCGAAACAGGGAGTGCAAGTCCGTAGTTCGGGAAGCGGCGAAAGCCGCTTCCTTTTTAAGGAGACAGCAATGCGCAAATATCTTCTCGCCTGGCTGTTCGGCGTTCCCGCCGGCCTGCTTGCGCTGATTTACGTTTTCACCCATCTGCTGTAAGGGTCGACACGCGTTTTGCACCATGCCGAGGTCCGGCGTTCGATCGGTTCCGCCTGAGCCTGGCGCTGGCCCCGGCCGAGCGGCTCGGACCTGCCCGGCATCGTCAACGCGTGGATGCTCGAGTGGATATCGTCGCCGTCATGCGTTGCGCGAAGCGGGCCGCGAGCAACGTCCTATCCCTGCCTCTTCGCTGCCACGAGAAGGTTTTCATCGCCAATTCAGTGCGCGCTGCATAGTCTCGCTCGCTACGGGCATTTCGATGTCGCCTCATGCGTGCATGGTTTCTCATTCCGCTGCTGCTTGCCGCGATCGTGCAGTCCCATGCCGCTATGGGCGATCCGCCGGCAGCGCCGCCGATGCTCGACACCGTACTCGTCACCGGCGAACAGCCCGGACCTGGGTTGTGGAAAGTGACGCGCCGCGATAGCGATCACGTGCTGTGGATCCTCGGCACGCAAGCGCCTTTGCCTAAGACGATCCGCTGGCGTTCCGATGATGTGGAAAAAATCATCGCGTCCTCGCAGGAAGTGCTGGCCGACGCGCAGGGCGAAGTGAAGGTCGGATTCTTCCGCGCGGTGTTCCTGCTTCCGGCCGCGCTCGGCGCGAAGAAGAACGCCGACGGCAAGACCTTGAAGGACATCCTGCCGCCCGATCTGTACGCACGCTGGTTGCTGCTCAAGCAGCGCTGGCTCGGCAACGACGACGGCGTCGAACGCTTGCGCCCGATCCTCGCCGCGAACGAACTGTACGGAAAGGCGATCGGCAAGTCGGGCATGACCAATAAGAACGCGCTGTGGCCCGTGATCGAGAAGATCGCGAAACGGCACCGCGTGCCGGTCAGGGAAATCGACGTGCCGATTCCGGTCGACAATGCGCGCCAGGCGATCGTCGACTTCAAAAGCACGGCGGGCCAGGCCGACATCGACTGCCTCGCGACGACGATGGCGCGCCTGGAAACCGATCTCGATGCGATGCGCGCGCGTGCGAACGCGTGGGCGGTCGGCGATCTCGACAAGCTGAAAAGCCTGCCTTATCCGGATCAGCGCAGCGTATGCCTCAATGCGCTCGCGGCCAACGCGAACCTGCGCGAGAAGATCGACGGCGCGAAGAACCGCATCCGGAGCGAATGGCTCGCGGCCGCGGAAGCGGCGCTGTGGAACAATGCGAGCACGTTCGCGGTGATGCCGATTTCCGAAATGATCGATTCCGACGGACGCCTGGCGAAGCTGCGCGCGAAAGGCTACGTGATCGACGAGCCGCAGTAGGAGGCCGGTTCGTCGAGGCTTCGCGCCGCTACGCGATCCTGCGCCAGCGCTTGCCGTGCGCGCCGAGGAATTCGTCCTCGGACAACGGGAAAACCGATTCGCCGTCGCGCAGCCGCCATTCCGCGCCGAGCGGGAGTTCGCTTGCGTGGCCGTGCTCGTCGACGCGCACCGGCTGCGTGTGGATCACGATCGCGCGTACGCCGTGCTCGTCTTCGACCTCGAACGCCCGTGTTTCGATGCGAATTTGTCCGTTCATGCGCAACGTCCGTCGCGTGCGGCCATGCGATCAGCCTGACGCGATGCGGAATTCGAGCGTCGCGCCGACCGCGCGCTGCCAGTCGCGATACAGTTTCTCGCGCTCGGCCCGGTCCAGCTCGGGCGCGAAGTCGCGGCCGACCGCCCAGTGCCGCGCGATCTCCTCGCGGCTTTGCCAGAAGCCGACCGCAAGTCCGGCGAGATAGGCGGCGCCGAGCGCGGTCGTTTCGAGCTGCTTCGGGCGCTGCACCGGCACGCCGAGCACGTCGGCCTGGAACTGGGCAAGGAAATCGTTCGCGATCGCGCCGCCGTCGACGCGCAGCGTGGATAGTTGCAGGCCCGCGTCGGCCTGCATCGCGGCGAGCACGTCGCGCGTCTGGTAGGCCATCGATTCGAGCGCGGCGCGCACGAGATGCTCCTTGCGCGTGCCGCGCGTCAGGCCGAAGATCGCGCCGCGCACGTCGCTGCGCCAGTACGGCGCGCCGAGGCCGACGAAGGCCGGCACGAGGTAGACGCCCTCGTTCGATTTCGCGCGGCGCGCGTAGGCTTCCGAATCGGCGGCCGCGTCGATCAGGCGCAGGCCGTCGCGCAGCCACTGTATCACCGAGCCGGCGACGAAGATCGAGCCTTCGAGCGCGTATTCGGTTTTGCCGGCGATGTTCCAGGCGATCGTGGTCAGCAGCCCGTTCTTCGATGCGACCGGCTTGATGCCCGTGTTCATCAGCATGAAGCAGCCGGTGCCGTAGGTGTTCTTGGCCATGCCCGGCGCGAAGCAGGCTTGGCCGAACAGCGCGGCCTGCTGGTCGCCCGCGACGCCGGCGATCGGGATCGACCTGCCGCGCGCGAAATGCGTGGTATGGCCGTAGACCTCGCTCGACGCGCGCACGTCGGGCAGCATCGCGCGCGGCACGCCGAACAGGGCGAGCAGGTCGTCGTCCCAGCGTTGTTCGTGGATGTTGTACAGAAGCGTACGCGAGGCGTTGCTCGCGTCGGTGATGTGGGCCTTGCCGTCGGTCAGGTTCCAGATCAGCCAGGTGTCGATCGTGCCGAACAGCAGTTCGCCGCGCTTCGCGCGCTCGCGCGCGGGATCGACGCGGTCGAGGATCCATTTGACCTTGGTCGCGGAGAAATACGCGTCGATGAGCAGGCCCGTGCGCGCGCGCACGAGCGCGTCGTGGCCGGCGGCGATCAGCTCGTCGCAGATCGCGCGCGTCTGCCGCGATTGCCAGACGATCGCGTCGTGCACGGGCCTGCCGGTCGCGCGTTCCCAGACCACGGCCGTCTCGCGCTGGTTGGTGATGCCGATCGCGGCGATGTCGATCTGGCCGGGCACGCGTTCCATTGCGATCGCCTCGGCGACGGTGGCCTCGACGCTGGCGAGGATCTCGACCGGATCGTGCTCGACCCAGCCGGGTTGCGGAAACTTCTGCGTGAATTCGCGTTGCGCGCTCGCGGCGATATTGCCGGCGTGGTCGAACAGCAGCGCACGCGAACTCGTCGTGCCCTGGTCGATGGCGAGGACGTACTGGCCCATGCTTCCCTCCGCGGTATCTTTCTATATTTTTTGCAATTTGCCTCAGCCGTAGAACGCTCGCCAGAAGCCGGCCGCGAGCAGGGTGCCCGCGATCGGCGCGAGCACCGGCACCCAGGCGTAGGTCCAGTCCGAATCGGTCTTGCCGGGAATCGGCAGCAGCGCGTGCGCGATGCGCGGGCCGAGGTCGCGTGCAGGGTTGATCGCGTAGCCGGTCGGCCCGCCGAGCGACAGGCCGATCGCGACGACGAGGCCGGCCACCGCGAACGGCGCGAGGCCTTCGGTCATCTTGTTCGCGCCGATGATCAGCACGCCGAACATCAGCACGAAGCTGCCGATCATTTCGCACAGGATCGCGGCCGGAAAGCTGCGGATCGCCGGCGCCGTGCAGAACACCGCGCGCTTGGCCAGCGGATCGAGATCGCCTTTCCAGTGCGGCAGGTAGGCGAGGTACGCCAGCGTGGAGCCGACCGCCGCGCCCGAAACCTGCGCGGCGAGGTAGCCCGGCACCTGCGCCCAGGGGAACTTGCCGAGCACCGCCAGCGCGATCGTCAGCGCGCAATTCATGTGCGCGCCGCTGCCGCTCGGCGCCGCGGCGTAGATGCCGAACAATACGGCGAAGCCCCAGGCGACGGCGATGACCAGCCAGCCGGCATGTTGCGATTTCGATTGCGGCAGCAGCACGCCCGCGACCACGCCGCTGCCGAGCAGCATCAAGGTCGCCGTGCCGAGAAATTCGCCGAGATACGGACTCATCGCTGAGTTGCCTCCCCGAGATATTTTTCCAATCGTTCCCGTCCTTTTACATCGAAACGCAGTCCGAGCTTGCTGCGCCGCCACAAAATATCGTCCGCGTTGCGCGCCCATTCTTCGCGCACGAGATACTCGACTTCGGCCGCATGGAGGCCGGCGCCAAAATGCTCGCCGAGATCGGCGAGGCTGCGCGCATCGCCGATCACGCGCTCGATGCGCGAACCGTAGGCGCGGGCGTAGCGCAGCGCCTGCCCCGCGTTGAGCCACGGCCAGCGCAGCACGACCGCGTGCAGGAATTTGTCGAACGGATTTTCGTCGTCGAACGCGTCCTCGGCGAATTCGCCGCCGGGCAGGCGCGCATGCTCGTCCGCGGTCCACGCGCCGTGCGCGTTGCCGAGCGCGGGCGCGATGAGATCGAGCGCTTCTTCGCCGAGCTTGCGGTGCGTGGTGATCTTGCCGCCGAAGACGTTGAGCAGCGGCGCGCCGCCGCCGGCGTCGAAGTCGAGCAGATAATCGCGCCTCACTTCGGAGGCGGACACGCCGGCCTCTTCGAGCAATGGACGCACGCCCGAATAACTCCATGCCACGTCCGGCGGCGCGATCCGGCGCACGAAATAGCGGTTGGCCGCGGCGCAAAGATAGGCGATTTCGTCGGCGTCGATACGCACCGTTTCCGGCGCGGCGGCGAATTCGAGATCGGTCGTGCCGATCAGCGTCCAGTCGCGCTCGAACGGAATGGCGAACACGATGCGGCGGTCGCTTTGCTGAAAAGTATACGCGTAGGCATGCTCGTACAGACGCGGCACGACGATGTGGCTGCCCTTGACCAGGCGCAGCGCGTGCGCATGCGGCACGCGGGCGATCTCGTCGAGGAAGCTCGCCGCCCACGGGCCGGCGGCGTTGACCAGCGCACGCGCTTCGACTTCGCGCGATGCGCCGTCGGTGCCACGCAGCCGCGCCGTCCATGCGCGAGCGCCGCGCCGTGCCGACTCGCAGCGGGTACGCGTGGCGATCCCGGCGCCGCGCTCGCGTGCGGCCAGCGCGTTGAGCACGACCAGGCGCGCGTCGTCGCACCACGCGTCCGAATAGATGAATCCCGTGTCGAACTGCGGCTGCAATGCGCCTCCCGCGACGTGATCGCGCAGCCGCGCGCGGCGCGAATGCGGGAACGTGTGCGCGCGGCGCCTGCCGAGGCGGTCGTACATCATCAGGCCCGCACGGATCATCCACGCCGGCCGCAGGTGCGGTTCGTGCGGCAATACGAAGCGCAGCGGCTTCACGTTGTGCGGCGCGGAGTTCAGCACCACATCGCGCTCGGCCAGCGCCTTGGCGACGAGCGAGATTTCGTACTGCTCGAGATAACGCAGGCCGCCGTGGATCAGCTTGCTGCTCGCGCTCGACGTATGCGCGGCGAGGTCGTCCTGCTCGACGAGCAGCACCGACAGGCCGCGTCCGGCCGCATCGCGCGCGATCGCCGCGCCGTTGATGCCGCCCCCGACCACGAGCACGTCGACCCGGTTTTGGATTTGCTCCAGCACCGCCGCATCTTCGCAGATTCGGACGGAGGCGAGAACCGGACGCAGGCTCGCGCGGACGGCGAGCGGAAGGATCGTCGCGCGTCGCCGGCGCGATCAGCGCTTGGGGCGCGGATGAAAGACCAGCGGATGGACGTTGCCGGCCGGCGGCGGCGCGGGCGAACAGGTGCCGCAGGTCGAACAGCCCTCGTCGTTGCCGCAGCCGGCGCCGCTCGCGGTCTGCTGCGGCGCGAGTTTCGCGCCGAGCGCGCGCAAGGCGGCGTGCGGCGACGTGGTGAGATGCTGCGCGAGCTGCGCCTGCACGGCGCGGCAGCGGTGCGGGAACAGGCGCTGCGCGGCGAAGCCGAGGCTCCAGGCGAGGATCAGCGCGATCGCGGCGTACTGGAAGATCGCGTAGCTCATGCGCCGCAGGCCCTTGCGATCTGATAGGTCGCGAACGAGGCGACGTAGGCGACGACGAACATGTAGCCGAACGACAGCGCCACGTTGCGCCACGAGGCGGTCTCGCGGCGGATCACCGCGAGCGTCGACATGCACTGCGGCGCGAAGGCGAACCAGACCATCAGCGACAGGGCGCTGGCGAGCGAGAAATTCGCCGCGAGCGCCTGCGGCAGATCGCTTTCGCCGGCGACCGAATAGACCGTGGCGAGCGCGGCCACCGCGGTTTCGCGCGCGGCGAAAGCGGGAATCAGCGACAGACTCATCTGCCAGTTGAAGCCGAGCGGCGAGAAGATCCACGCCAGCGCATGGCCGAGGTAGCCGGCGAAGCTGTAGTCGATCGCCGGCCCCGTCGCGCCTTCGGGTGGCGCGGGGAAGCTCGACAGCGCCCACATCAGCACGGTCAGCGCGAGGATCACGCCGGTCAGGCGCTTCAAGAAGATCATGCCGCGCTCGTACAGGCCGATCGCCACGTCGCGCGGATGCGGCATGCGGTAGGAAGGCAGCTCCATCATCAGCGCATGCTCGCTCTTGTCGCGGCGCAGGCGCTTCATCGTCCACGCGACGGCCATCGCGCCGGCGACGCCGAGGGCGTACAGCGCAAACAGCACGAGGCCCTGCAGGTTGAACGCGCCGAACACGCGGCGGGCCGGGATGAACGCGCCGATCAGCAGCGCGTAGACCGGCAGGCGCGCGGAGCACGTCATCAGCGGCGCGACGAGCACGGTCGTCAAGCGGTCGCGCGGATCGGCGATGCTGCGCGTGCCGAGGATGCCCGGGATCGCGCAGGCGAAGCTCGACAGCAGCGGAATGAACGAGCGCCCGGTCAGGCCGACCGACAGCATCGTGCGGTCGAGCAGGAATGCGGCGCGCGGCAGGTAGCCGGATTCCTCGAGCGAGAGGATGAAGGCGAACAGCACGAGGATCTCGGGCAGGAACCCGCACACGGTGCCGAGGCCGGCGAACAGGCCGTTGACGATCAGGTCCTTCAACGGCCCGTCGGGCAGGCCTGCGACGGTATGTTCGCCGAGCCAGCCGAAGCCTGCGCCGATCAGGTCGCTCATCGGCTTGCCGGCGGCGTAGACGCACTGGAAGATGAGGAACATCACGGCCGCGAGAATGGCGAGGCCGAAGACGGGATGCAGCACGACGCGGTCGATCGCATCGTCGACGGCGGCGGTGCGGCGCGGAATGCTGACCGTCTCGGCGAGGATCACGCGCACCTGCGCATGCAGGTCGGAATGCGAGTCTTCTTCCCCGGCGATGGAGGAGTCGGAAGGGAGCGGGTTGGAGAGATCGATCTGCGCGATCAGCGCCTTTGCGCCGCCGTGCTTGACCGCAATCGTTTCGACGACCGGCATGCCGAGTTTTTCGGAGAGCAGCGCCGTATCGATGCGGATGCCGCGACGCTCCGCCGCGTCGATCATGTTGAGCGCGAGCAGCATCGGCCGGCCGAGCCGCGCGATCTCGAGCACGAAGCGCAGGTGCAGGCGCAGGTTGGTCGCGTCGGCGACGCAGACGATCAGGTCGGGCGTCGTTTCGCCCGGATGGCGGCCGGTGAGCACGTCGCGCGTGATTGCCTCGTCGGGACTCGTCGCTGCGAGCGAGTACGCGCCGGGCAGATCGAGCACGCGCACGCTGCGCCCGGATGGCGCGGTGTAGTGGCCTTCCTTGCGCTCGATCGTCACGCCGGCATAGTTGGCGACCTTCTGCCGCGCGCCGGTGAGCAGGTTGAACAGCGCAGTCTTGCCGCAGTTCGGATTGCCGACCAGGGCAACGTGCAGATGCGTGCGGACGCGGGGCGCGTCCGCACGCAGCGGAGCGGCGACGGCATTCATGGCGCCGCCTCGGGCGCGACCGTCACGCGCGCGGCTTCCGCGCGGCGCAGCGCAAATCGCGTGTAGCCGATCTGCACGAGCAGGGGATCCGCGCCGAGCGGCCCGCGCGCGACGAGGCGAACGGGTTCGCCGGCAACGAAACCGAGATCGCGCAGGCGCTGCGCGATCCGATCGTTCGTCCCGTTGTCGTTTACGTCGAGCACGGTGGCCGATGCACCCATCGCCAACTCCGAAAGCAGCACGCCGAACCTGCATCTAAATAAGAATGGTTCGCATTATACTCCGGTTGCCGAAAATGCGCAGAAGGGATCGGATCGATGCCGTCGAATCTGTCGGATTCGCGTATTCCCTTCAAATTCATGCAAACGCCAACTCAAATCATTTCAAGGTTCCATCGAGCAGTAACCCTCGGTATCGGTCGTGGGAAAAGCCTGCGCGCGATCCAGCAACCGCAATAGATTGCCTCCCCAAATATCGACGATCTGTACCTCGCTGTAGCCGGCCTGCATGAGCCGTTCGGTGATACGCGGCAACTGCGCCACGTCCTCCAGCCCCGTCACGCCACCGCCGCCATCCCAGTCCGAGCCGATGCCGACGTGTTCCGGGCCGACCAGTTTCAGCACGTGCAGCAGATGCTTCGTGAAGTCGTCCAGGCTGGCCCGGGCCTTGGGGTAGCGCCGCTCGACCTCGCCGATCTGCGCGGCCAGGGCCCGGTACTCCGCAGGTTGCAGGGCGGACATGCGGCGCAGTTGCGCATACAGCGGCTGCAGCGCCGCGGCACGGCGCGGGTCGTCCTTTTGTTGCGACAGGTAGCTGCTGTAGGTGGTCACCTGCATCACTCCGCCCTTGTGCGCCAGGCGCAGAATTCGCTCGTCGTCGAGGTTGCGGCGATGATCGGTGATTGCGCGGCTGGAGGAATGCGGGAGCACGATCGGCACCGGAGAAATTTCCAGCAGTTGGTCGAACACTTCGTCCGACGCATGCGATGCGTCGACTAAACAACTATAGGAGTTCCCCCGGCTTTGCCGGGGTGGCAGTAACAGTTTGACATTTACGGGAGTCCATCGGAAACACTCCGAGCGTGAGCCGCCAAGCACACGAAACGGAGAGTCCCGATGGACGGGTATGAGAGTTTGAGCCACACAAAATGGGAGTGCAAATACCACGTGGTATTCATCCCGAAGTGTCGAAGAAAGAGTTTGTGCGCGGAGCTACGCAAGCATCTTGGAGAGGTGTTCCGGCAGTTGGCGAGGCAAAGAGAGAGCCGGATAGAAGAAGGCCATCTGATGTCGGATCACGTCCACATGCTTTTGGCGATACCGCCGAAGTACGCGGTGTCGGAAGTGGTGGGATACATCAAGGGCAAGAGCGCGATTCATCTGGCGCGTACGTACGCAGAGCGGAAGCGGAATTTTCAGGGCCAGCACTTTTGGGCGAGAGGGTATTTCGTTTCGACGGTAGGTCGGGATGAAACGCAGATACGAGCCTACATTCAAAATCAGGAGCACGAGGACAAGCGCATGGATCGGTTGAATCTGTGGCGCTGAGTTGGCACCGACAGGTGCCAAAGAACGCGGGGCCGCGTTAGCGTCCCCGCACAAGCCGCTTTGAGCGGCTCACATCAATAAAGCCCCCGGCTTTGCCGGGGGATACTTACTACGCCTAGACAGTTGGCGCGATGCACCAGTTGTCGTCCGGCCGGACTCAAGCCGTGCCACTCGGGCGCATCGGTGGCCGAGTCGGCCAGATCATTGTTGCTCGTGTGCACCAGCCCGAGCATGCGCAGGCCCTGGCGTTGGTAGGTTTCCAGCAGCGCCGGATCGGATGCCAGAGGCTCGGCGTTCTCCATGCTGATGAACACCGCATGGCGTCCCTCGGCTTTCAGGCGCCGGGCGTCCTCGCTGCTCAGCGCCAGGCCGAACTGTCGCGGATAGCGCGCCAACAAGTCGTGCAGGCGCATCAACTGCGCCAGTCCGTGTTCGGCAGCTTCGGCGCGGCCTTGTAGGTCGCGACTGCCTTGGGGTGTGTAGATGGCCCAGAAAGCGCCGTCGAGACCGCCTTCGCGCAGACGCGGCCAGTCCATTTGGGACAGGTCGCGGGCCGCATCGTGGCGCTCCAGAATGTTCCAGCCGGGCTGTTCCAGCAGCCGCGCCGTATCCATGTGGCTGTCCAGCACCAGCACGCGCTTGTGCAGCGCCAGCGCCGCTTTGGACACCGGTGCGGCGTGCAATGGAAGGCAGGCCAGCAAGCCAATGGCCGCCGCGACGGTACGAATGCGCATGGCGCGAAACAAGTTGCCCGGCAGGGTGAGGGAGATCACGTTTCGGCAGAGCATGAGCGATTCACCTTCGTTCGTCGGAAATGGATGTGCCAACGGCCGATATCAGGTGGCTGGCATTGTTTCGATGCCGAAGAAGTCGCGCATCAGCGGGAGCTGGTACGCGGCGATGGCATTGCCGTCCAGTACGGTGTGGCCTGCCGCGCGGCAGGCCGCGACCCAACTCGTCGTGCTCGCGGACGTCACGGCGTCCACGACGACCGCCTGCGGGTCGGTGCGCTCGATCGGCACGGGCAATTCATCGCCGGCCCGCATGCCGAGCGGAGAGGCGTTGATGATGAGGTCGCAGCCGCGTGCGTCCGCCCCGAGTTCGATCTCGCAGGCGCCGAACCGCCGGCGCAGCGTGTCGGCCAACTGCCGGGCGGATTCGGGCCGCGCATCGTGCAGGCGCAGGCGGCGAACTCCTTCATCGCAGGCGCTGAAGGCCATGGCGGAGCCGGCACCGCCGCAGCCCACCAAGTAGGCGCTGCGGCCTTTCAGCGCAACCTCCAGCGCCCGCAGGCCTTGCACCATCGCACGGCCGTCCAGCATGTCGCCGAACAGGCGCCCATCGTCGCGTCGTTTCACGACATTGACGACCCGCAGGGCCGAGGACATCGGCGAGGCCTCGTGCACGAGCGGATAGAACCGAGCCTTCAGCGGGATGGTCACAACGCAGCCGAGCACGTTTCCAGCCTCGCCCAGCAACTGCGAAAACGCCGCTACGGCGCTGTCGGGCAGCTCCAGCGGAACCACCGCGAGGTTCCTGTCGCGTTCGCCGAACCACTTGTTCAACAAGGCGGGCGTCTTGGTCTGCGCGACCGGCTGGCCCACCATGAAGATCACGCGGGTCGCAGCGTCGACATTCACGTGCGGCTCTCGTCCTGCGCGCTGGCGAGCAATTCCTGCTCGGCGGTCGCCGTCGTGGTCAGCGCGCCGCAGACCTCGGCCACGTAGGCCAGGGTGCCCTCATGGTCGCGCAGCGAGTAGTCGGAGATGGCGTCCACCACCAGGCTGACCTTGATGTTGCGCATATAGGCGTCCGCGGCGGTCAACAGCACGCCATGGTGCCCGAAAACGCCCGTCAGCAGGATGTGCTTGCGGTTCGTCCGTTGCAGGATGTCCTCCAGCTCCGTCTTGAAGAAGCCGCTGTAGCGGGGTTTCCGAACGACATAGTCGTCCTCGGACGGCGTCAATGCGCTGCAGATGGCCCGGTCGCTGTCGCTCAGGTACCCGGCAGCCAAGCCGGGGCCCCACATCTCCAGCCCCAGCGCCCTTTCGGCCAGTGCCTTGGGTTTTTCGGCCTGGGTGTAGACGACCGGCGCGCCGTATTGCTTGCACAGCGCGCGCAGCCGCACTACGTTCGCCAGCATGGTCGAGCAGTCATCGTAGAAGCCCAGCCAGAAGTTCTGCATGTCGTGGATCACGAGCGCGCAGTCCTGGATCCGTACGGGCCACTTGACCTTGTTCAGGGCAAGGACGCTGGCGCCGGGCAGTTCGTAGCTGGCGATTCTGCGCTTGGCGAGGCGGTCTTTCGAGTTCATGTTCATGGGGCGATGAGTCAGGTTTGGAACAACAAGACAGCGGCACGCTCCGGTTCCCGGGCGAATGCCAGCAGCCGCTCGGTCAACGGCGGCGGACAGAGCGCGCCGAGCTTGGCCCGGAACAGTTCCCGGCGGCCCGCTGCATCCAGCCCGTCCTGAGGGCCGTCGCAGGCCTGCGCGTCGATTTCCTGATCGCCGTGGAACAGCCGGACGATCGCGGGGAAGCCGCCGGTAGCCTGCTGCCGGGCGCTCAATTCGGGGCTGGCATACAGCTCCACACAGTGCATCAGGGCTTGCACCGCCGGTTCGTCCAGGGCCGGCGCTTCGAAATCGGCCAGGCCCGAGCGGGCGCGCACCAAAGCGCCGCTCACTGCATACGGCAGGCTGAAGCGCGCCGCCAGCGAGCTGCCGATGCTGCGTGTCGAGAGCGAACTGGCGCTGCCCTGGTTGACCTCCACGCGCACCTTGTCGACACGCGCCAGCGGCACCCGCTCGGCCAGCATCAGCGCGGCACGAATGGCCGATTGGCAGCCGAAGCAGGCCGGGTACGGCTTGATCGCGTAGCTGCCGAGGTCGGCCTCGAGCGGGTCGCCGAGCAGGCTTTGCGGCTGTTCGGCACCGAAACCGAAGCTGGCCAGCCAGCCATGCTCGCCGGTCAGCGGCTGGCGCGGCCCGTCGGCGCCCGCCTCGGCCAGTTGCAGGGCCTGCACCGCGTGACGGGCGGCAAAGCCGACGGCAAAGTCCTTGTCCAGGCTGTAGCTGCCCACCTGCGGCGACAAACCCGAGAGCAACCCGGCGTTCAACGAACTGGCGCAAAGGGCCACGCTATTCAATGCCAGTTCCGCATCGTCGCTCACCAGCGCCGCAGCGCCCAGCGCGGCGGCGGCAGGCGCCAGCACCGAAGTGGTGCGGAAGCCGGGGCGTCCGGTACGGTGCCCGCGGCCCAGCGCTTCGGCCAGACGGATGTTGGCGGCGAAGGCCACCCACAGCGCGCGCAGCAAACGCTCGCCGCCGAGGCCGCGCTGTTGGGCCAGTGCCAGCAGCGCCGGGACGATCACCACGGCGGCATGGCCGTTGTTGCGCGGATTGATCAGCACTTCCTGGAAGTCCAGAACCTCGGCGGCGCAGCCATTGAGAAAGGCCGCATCGGCCGGTGTGGCGTGGTAGTCCGCGCCCCACACCGCGCAGCCCTGGGCTTGCGCGTTGATCAGTCCGAAGTCGACGCGGGCGCCGCCGATACGCTCGCGGCGAGCGTGGCTGGCGATGGCCACGGTGTCGGCGACCAGAACGCCGAGCGCCTCGCGCACCGTTGCCGGAATAGGTTCTTGCAGCAGGGCCATGTGGTTGTCGACCCACTGTCGATCGAGCGTCATCGCCATCACTCCACCCCGTTGGCCATGATGCCGCCGTCGATCACGAAGTCGCAGCCGTTGGCGTAGCCGAGCGCCGGGTCGGCCAGGGCGCGGATCGCCCGGCCGATCTCCGCGGGCGCCGCCAGGCGCCGCGCCGGTATGCGTGCGAGCAGGCGCTGCTCGTCGAGGCGCCCGGCCTGCAACGCCCGCTCCACCATCGCGGTGCGCGTGTAGCCCGGGCTCACCGAGATGGCGCGTACGTCGTGCTCGGCGAAGTCCAGTGCCAGCACTTCGGTCAGCGCAACCACGCCGGCCTTGCTCGCCACGTAGCTGGCGCGGCCGGGCCCGGAGCGATGGGCGACGAAGGAGGCGACGTTGATGATGAGCCCGGAGCCGGAAGCCTTGAGTGCGGCGAAGGCGGCCTGGCAGCAGTAGAAGGTGCCGCTGAGGTTGGTGTCGATCACCGCGCGCCAGTCCTCCGCCGCTAGGCTGGCGGCATGGCCGCGGCGGGCGATTCCGGCGCAGTTGACCAGCAGGTCGAGAGGCTGCAGTTGCGCGGCCGCGGCCTGCACGCCGGCCGGGTCGCGGATGTCCACGGCGTGGATGGGAAAGGCCTGCGTGGTGTCCGCATGCAAGTCCCAGCCGAGCACCTCGTCGCCGCTTTCGAGGAAAGCCAGCGCCACGGCCTGGCCGATGCCGCTGGCGGCGCCGGTGACCAGCACGCGGCGCGCCGGCGGGCGGGAAGTGGGAAGGTTCACAGTAAAGCTCCTTGGTCGATCAATGTCTGTTGCACCGCCCGCAGCGGCGCGCGGCTGGCGGAGGATGACAGCGCGGCGGCCACGCCGGCGGCCTGACCGGTGGCGAAGGCGCAGCCCATCACGCGGATCGAGCCGAAGGCGGCGTCGTCCGCGCCGATGCTGCTGCCGGCCAGCCAGAGGTTGCCGTCGGCGTCGGGCTGCAAGGCGCCATAGCGCACGTGGAACCAATCGTCGCCGGCTATCCAGCGGTACTCGGTGACGCCCGCGCGCGGGTGCAGCTCGCCGGGCCAGCCGGAACGGGCGATGCCGTCGGTATGCCGGCGGGCGTGCACCAGATCGTCGAGGATGGCGTCGCCCTGCGAGGCGATGTGTTGGGTGGCGCGGATGCCCAGCGCCGGCCCCGTGACTTCCAGTTGCGCGCCGGCGAAACCGGGCACGCAGCGGCGCAGCGACAGCAGGTAATCGTGGGCGATGGCGCGCGCCTGCATCTCGGCATGTGCCAAGCTGAGGCTGGTGCAGTCGGGCAGATCGACGTCGACCATCATGGCCCAGCAAGCGTCGCTCCACGGCAAAGGCACGAAATAGCCGCCGTTGCCGCGGGCCAGGGGCGTGCCGGTACGCTGCTGGTAGTCCGCGGCGGCTCGGCGCAGGTCGTCCTTGCCGTAGGCGCACGCCGGATCCAGTCCGGACAGCCGCGCCGTCAGCGTCGCCGCCTGGCGCCGTGGGCGCATGCGCTCGGGCCAAGTCAGGGCCGCCAGGTTGGCGTTGCCGGTGGCGTCCACCAAATGTTTCGCGTGTACCTCGAACAACCCTTGCGGATCGGCGCAGAGCAGGCTGTCGATGCGTCCGTCCCGTTCTTCCGCCGCCACCACCCTACAGTGCAGTAGGGGCTCGACGCCGGCCGCCAGCACCAGCCCGTCCAGGGCACGCTTGAGCCGCTCCGGATCGAGCAGGAGGATCCAGTTGCCTGTGCTCTGCTCCTTCGGCGTCACGTCGTGGCCCAACGCCTGCAACGCCTCCAGTACGCGCTGGCCGACGCCGGCGACCACCTGTTTCGGCTCGGCGCCGCGCGTATAGAAGCCGCAGTAAGCCTGAACGCCGGCCACGGTGGCGGTGCCACCGAGAAAGCCATAGGCTTCGATCAGCGCCACGCGCGCACCGCAGGCCGCGGCGCCGAGCGCCGCCCCTATTCCAGCCGCGCCGCCGCCGACCACCGCCACGTCCGCCCGCAACGGCGAGCGCCTAACGCTCATAGCACCTTGTCCAGAAAGGCACGCGTTCGCGCATCGGTCGGCGCGCTGAACACCTGCTTGGCCACACCGTGCTCCACCACCCTGCCTTTGTCCATGAAATACAAGTAGTCGGCCGCTTCGCGGGCGAAGCGCATTTCGTGGGTGACCAACAGGCAGGTCATGCCCTCGGCGGCGATCTCCTGGATCACCCCGAGCACCTCCTTGACCGTTTCCGGATCCAGCGCCGCGGTGACTTCGTCGAACAGCATCACCTCCGGCTGCATGCACAGGCTGCGGGCGATGGCCACGCGCTGTTGCTGGCCACCGGAAATCTCGCCGGGATAAGCATGTTCCTTGCCGGCCAGATGCACCTTGGCCAGCAGCTCGCGGGCCTGAGCTTCGACTTCGCCGCGCTGCCGGCGCAGCACCTGGATCGGCGCCATCATCACGTTCTGCAGCACGGTGCGATGCGGGAACAGGTTGTAGCCCTGGAACACGATGCCGACGCGGCGGTGCAACGCCTGGGCGTCCAGATGCGGATCGTCGACGCGGGTGTCGCCAACCCGCACGCTGCCGCCGTCGATGCGGGTCAGCGCATTGATGCAGCGCAGAACCGTGCTCTTGCCGGAACCGGAAGGGCCGATGATGCAGGCCACTTCGGAGCGCGCCACGGCGAGGTCCACGCCATTGAGCACGGCGGTATGGCCGAAGGACTTGCGCACGTCCCGCAGTTCGATGAAGGGGGATTTGAGATCACGGATGCTCACGGGCTACCTACCTGCCTGCCCAGCGGCGCTCCAGAGCGCGCGCCAGCAGGGAAATGGGGAAGATGTAGAGGAAGAACGCCAGCAGCACGAGGCCGTACACCGGCAGCAGCAGTTCGGTGCGCGCCTCGGCGGCCAGCACCTGTTGGGCCACGCTCAGGCCCTCGCTGACGCCTACCAAGCTGGCCAACGGGGTCGACATGGTGACTACGCAGTACAGGCCCATCGACGGCGGCAGCATCAGCCATGCCGCCTGCGGCAGGATCACCCGCCATAGCCGCGTCCGTTGACCGTAGCCCAGTGCGGTGGCCGCCTCCCACTGCGCCAGCGGCACGGCACGCAAGCCGCCGCGAACGATTTCGGCGAAGTTGCCCGCAGCCGGCAACGCCAGCGCCAACACCGCCTTGAGCCACGCCGGCAGCGGCCAGCCGGTGCCGATGGCCAGTTCGTAGGGCAGCAACTGCATGATGAAGAACATCACCACCAGCCACGGCGCATTGCGCAGCAGTTGGGTAAGCCACCGCGCCGGCCGGCTCACGGACACCGACGGGGCCAATTGGGCGGCGCCGAGCAACGTGCCGAACAGACAGGCCAGAGCCATGGCCAATGCGCCCATGCCCAGATTGACCAGCAGCCCGCGGCCCAACAGCGGCAACCAAGGCCACAGCGCGCTGAAACCACTCACAGCCCCACCCCCGGCAGCCGCAGGCGCCGCTCCAGGTGCGTGAGGCCGGCAGCCAGCAACCCCATCAAGACCAGATAGGTCAGCAGGACCAGCAGCATCATTTCCACCACGTTGTTGCGTTCGCTCCAGATTTCCTGGGCGCTGTAGAGCATCTCGGGTACCGCCACTGCATAGGCGATGGCCGTACCCTTGATCAATTGCACCAGGTTGTTGCCCAGCGCCGGCAGGCTGGCGCGCAAGGCCAGCGGCAACTCCACATGGCGCAACCGGCCCCAGCGCCCATAGCCCAGCGCCAGTGCCGCCTCGCGGGTGGCCTTTGGCACCGCCAGGAAGCCGGCATGGAACACATCCACGGCGAAGGCGCCGTAGTGCAGGCTGATGCACAGCGCGGCGAGCGAGAACGCATCCGCGTACCAAGGCTGCGCTGTGCCTGGCTGGGCGCCGCGCAGCAGCGCCCCGACGCCGAAATAGAGGAAATACAACTGGGCCAGACTCGGCGTGTTGCGCAGCAATTCGACGTAGCCCAGCACCAGCCAGCGCAGCGGGCGCGGCCCGCGGGTGGCGAGCGCGCCGGCCAGGCCGATGACGCAGGAGACCAGCATGCACAATAGCGCCAGGCGCAGCGTGGTGAGCACGCCGCCGAAGAACAACCGGGCGGACCAGCCGTCGTAGAACACGCTGAAGTTCCAGCCGCTGCTTTGCGAGAGCTGCGCGAAGGCCGCCGCCACCTGCCGCAGCACGCGCGGTACGCCCTGCTCGTCAAGGCCGCCGTGCGGCTCGTCGGTTACCTCCAGCACCGGTTTGTGCGGCAGGCCGTAGCGCGTCTCCAGACGCTCCAGCACTCCCTCGCTGCGCCATTGCCGCGAGTAGCGGTCGAGCAGCGCGCGAAACTCCGGATCGCCATGAGCGATCGCCATGCTCCACGGCGCTTCGAGGATGGGCGGCAGGACGATGGCGAAATCCGCCCATTCCGCCGAATCGCTCAGGCGCATGCGTGCCACCGCCTCGTCCATCACCTGTCCCACGCAGCGGCCGTCGCGCAGCGCCTGGGCGCTCTCGGTCAGACCGGCGAAGGCGAGGATGCGCACGCCGTAGCGTTCGGCCACCGCTTCGTTGTAGGTGGAGCCGTGACTGCTGCACAGCGCTTGGCCGCGCAGGCTTTTCCAACTGGGCGGGGCGCTGCCGCGGCGGGCCAGCAGCACGGCGCCGGAGCTGTAGAAGTTCGGCGTGATGAAGTCGACCAGGCGCTCGCGTTCGGCGGTCGCACTGAAGCCGGTGATGATCAAGTCGCACTTGCCCTGATCGAGGAACACCACGCGGTTGGCGCCGCTGGTAGGGATGGTTTGTCGACTCAGCGGCCGGCCGAGTTCGAGCGACAGGCGTTGGCGGATGTCCTCGGCCAGGTCGATGTTGAAGCCGCGCGCCTCGCCATTCGGGCTGAGGTAGGCGAACGGCCGGTTCTCGACGTTGGTGCAGACATTGAGCACGCCCTTGGCGGCGATGCGCTGCAGCACCGGCCCGGCCTTCGCGCCACTGCCCAAGGTCAGCGCGAGGACGCCGACCAGGGCGAGCAGGCAACTCCTTACCACTGGTAGCTGGCCTTGACGTAGTAGAGGGCGCCGTTCATGCCGAACGGCGAATAGGAGATGTACTTGACGTTCTGGTATCCCGGGTTGTTCAGGGTGTTGCGCTTGTCCGGATAGACGTCGCCGACGTTGTCGCTGCCGACGGTGAACTCCCAGCTCTTCACGTGGTAGCTGGCGGACAGGTCGAGCACCCACTTGGCGCCGTAGGTCTGGTCGTAGGCCGGGCCGGTGTTGCTGATGGCGACGAAACTGCCGTAGTGAACCAGATTGCTGTGCAGACCCCAACTGCCGATGTTGTAGTCGGTGGCCAGCGACAGCTTGCTGCGCGGGGTGCTGTCGGTGAGCACGCCGTAGCGGTCGCGGCGGTCGATGCGCAGCAAGGTCAGGCCGTTCTCGCTGAGCACCGCCGGATTGGGCTTCACGTCGGTCACCCGGGTATGTGCGTAGGAATAGCTCAGAGCGTTGCTCAGCCGGCCGCCGTTGTCGAAGTTATAGCGGTACTGAGCCGTTACATCGACACCGGTGGTGAGGGTGTCCACCGCGTTGGTGAAGTAGCGCACCGACTGGTACAGGTTGGGGGTAATGCCGTTGGCTGCGAGGTAGGCCTGAGCCGCGGCGTTCTGCACGTCGAGGTTGCTGGACAGGGTGATGCGGTCGTCGATGCGGATGCGGTATGCGTCCACGGTCGCGCTGAGGCGGTCGGTGGGTTGCAATACCAGGCCGCCGCTGATGCTTTGCGATTTCTCGGGCTTCAGATCCTCGGCGCCGAGCAGGCGCGCTATCAGATCGTCCACCGGGGCCGTGCTCTGGTTTTGATAGGCATTAATGGTGGTGTTCAGCGCACTGGTGGTCGCCGAGTAGTGTTCCTGCGCCAGCGCGGGCGCGCGGAAGCCGGTGGAGATGCTGCCGCGCACCGCCACCTGCGGGTTGAAGTCGTAGCGGCTGGACAAGGAGCCGGTGGGCGCGCCGCCGAAGTCGCTGTAGCGGTCGTAGCGCACGGCCAGCGAAGAACGCCACTTGTCGGTGAAATTGGTCTCCATGTCCAGATACAGGCCGTACAGGTCGCGCCCGTAGCTGCCGCTGTTGTCCGGCGTGAAGCCGGAGAAGCCTTCGGCGCCGGTGCCGTAGTAGGAGTCCGGCTCGCCGGCGATTTCCTTGTAGGTCTGGTGCTGGTATTCCACGCCCGTGGCCACGGATACCGGATGGGACAGGCCGGGCACGTTCAGCTCGTTGCTCAGGGCGAACTGGTACACCGTCAGGCTGCTCTCAAGGGTGCCGTCGTCGAAGTCTTGCTGGCGGTTGCCGGTGTCGCGGAAGAGATAGCGGTTGAGCGAGTCGCGGGTGTAGAAGTCGATCCCGTTCTGCCCGTAGTCGACGCTGGCATCCCACTTCCAGCCGCCGGCCATGTCGCCCTTGAGGCCCAGCACGAGCGAGCGGTCCTCGTCCTGCGAGTGCAGGCGCGGCAGATAGCCGTTGGGGTACGCCAGGGCGTCGTAGGGGGAGCCGCGGCCGTTGCGGAAGGCGTCCCAGGTATCGCCGTTGGCGCGGTTGTAGGAAGCGAAGCCGTAGGCGCTGAGGCTGTCGCTGAAGGCGAAGTCGCCGTTCACCAGCACCTTGCCGTTCCTCACCTCGGGATCGCCGAGCCGATAGTCGACCGTGCCATATCCCGGAGTCCCGGGATTGCGCAGGTCCGGGCCGGCGCGGTTGGTATAGCCGTTGTAGTTGCCGTCGAAGCTCACATGCACCGAGCCCCGGTCGGACAGGGCGAAGCCGGCGTCGCCGTCGAGATGACGCTGGGTGCCATCGCCCGCGCCGTACTGGCCGAGGCTGGCATTGACCTGGCCGCCCTCGCCGTCGTTCTTCAGGATGATGTTGATCACGCCGGCGATGGCGTCCGAGCCGTAGCGCGCCGAGGCGCCGTCGCTGAGCACCTCGACATGGTCGATGGCGGAGATGGGGATGGTGTTCAGGTCCACGGGCGCCGAGCCGCGGCCCTGGGTCACATTGGTGTTGAGGAAGGCACTGGTATGCCAGCGCTTGCCGTTGACCAGCACGAGCACCTGATCCGGGCTCAGACCGCGCATTTGCGCCGGACGGATGATGCCGGTGAAGCCAGAGCTGGCCGGGCGCGGAAAGTTCAGCGAGGGCACCAGACGCGACAGCGCCTCGCCCAGTTCGCCGCTGCCGCTTTCCTCCAGGGCCTTGGCCGAGACCACCTTGATCGGCTGCATCGACTCCGCCGCGGTGCGGTTCTCGGCGCGGGTGCCGGTGACCACCACGGCGCTCATCGTCTCGGGCGTATCGCCAGCCCAGGCGCTGCCGGCACCGATGACGTTGAGGATGGCGAAAGCGAGCTGCTGCATCGCGAATCTGTTGCGTGGCTGCATGATAAAACCCCTAACGAGACTCGGCCTGCTCACGGGTGAATGGCCACGGGTGAACAATCCGGAAGTTGATCGGTGACGGAGGGCGCCGAGCCCTGCCGAGCATGGATTTCCGGACCTGTTGCACAGCGAAGCCAGCCCGGCAAAAAACAACTTAATTGCAATCCTTGCGGAGAGAAATTGAATTTTTCGAGGCCAACGTTCACCTTTGGTCAGTTCGCTTTCGGTCAGTACGTCGATGATTCATTTGGCTACACTACTGCGGTCGAGTGTCTCGATCCGAGCCTGGAAACAAGCATTGGCGCGGCCTGCAGGCCGACTTCACTGGATGCCGATTTGAACTTCGATCTCGAACAATGGCGCAGCATCCCGGGACCGACGTCTCCGGGGAGCGTGCATGAGCGTAGGCAAGACTCTGTTTGCTCCGGTCGTGAAGTTCGCACCCTCGACGAGCTTTACGCGCATCGCGCATCGCCGCGGCGGCAACGCGTGCGGGCGCAATTCCCATGAACCTGCGCCAGATGGAAGTCTTCCGCGCAATCATGCTCACCGGCAGCATCACTGGCGCGTCCGAGCTTCTGCACATATCTCCGTCAGCGGTCAGCAAGATGCTCAGCCACACCCAGCAGCGCAGCAGGCTGAAGCTGTTCGAACTGGTCAAGGGCCGGCTGGTACCGACCAGCGCGGCGAAGCAGTTGTACGAGGAAGTCGAACACCTGTGGCGCAATGTCGAGAAAGTACACACGCTGTCGAAAGAACTGGCCGATCCGAGCAAGGGCAACCTGTACGTTGCCGCATCCTTGAGCCTGGGCACGACCGTGGTGCCCTTAAGCGTCGCCGACACGGTCAAGGAGCGGCCGGACCTCCAGGTCAAGGTGATCCTGCCGCTGCCCAACCAGTTGATCGACGTGGTCGCCGACAAGATCGTCGATATCGGCATCAGCACTTTCGCGGCAAATCATCCGAGCATCGACGTCTATGCCCGCTTTACCTGCCCCCTGGTGTGCATCATGGCCCCCAGCCATCCACTGGCCGCGCTCAAGCGGATTCGCCCGCGCGACCTCGTCGGCCATCGGCTGATTTCCGTTCCTTTCCAAGAGCTGTATGGCTTGAGCGAGGAGAAGATCTATGGCGAAGTACTGGAAGATTCTGAACAAGGCCGTCGAAGTGCGTTCAGGCTTGATAGGCAGCTTGTTCAGCCGCGCCACCGGCGAAGTTGCGGTGATGGATGCCATCGCCATTTCCAACAACCTGATTCCGGAGTTGGAAATCCGCCCGTTGGTGACCAGCGAGCGTATCGACATCAACGTCATCCATAACCGCTACAAGCCGCTATCACCTCAAGCGCTGTTGTTCCAGGAACTGCTCCTTCACCGTCTGAAGCAATCCTGCAATGAAACTCAAGCCCTAGTGTCCTGAATTGGATCAGTCCCGGCAGGGATCATGGAATGGGGTCTCTATCGCTCCGAGTGTCCTCATTCCCCTGTCGCGTAAGTGTGATGGCCGATGTGGCGAGAACGGCGAACCCTTGATCGCCAACGCTTTCAAGGTGCCCGCCGTTTGGCTCACATCGAAACCGAGCATCGCGGCAGCGCTGGCGCTGCACGGTAGGCAATCGCGCTGGCTGTTCCGCTGAACTATTTCGTTTTCGATGCGAGGATGAGACTAAACAACTATAGGAGTTCCCCCGGCTTTGCCGGGGGATACTTACTGTTGACTTGTATTCTGCGCGCGGTGGCAGCGGTAGCGTTATTCATTTGTTTTTCGATTGTGCCAACAGCCACTTATTCTGCAACTTCCGCAGAAAAACGTCTCTACACCGTCGACGATACTTTTTCATTGGATAGCGTAGGCCTAATATTCGGCGCCCCTATGCATTTAGCGCAGATGGACGACAGATCGCATTTACGCGTTCACGCCCGGTGACCAGCAAGGCAGCGAATCTGCATTATTTACGGGAAAATGCCACTGGCGACATCTGGATACAAAGCCAATGGAATACTCGCCCCGAAAACATCACGAACGGCGCTCAAGATGGTTCAGGATGGTGGGCGCCACAATGGGCGCCGGATGGGCAGCACATCGCCATGCTGTCCACACGCGGCGGCAACGTCTTCCTGTGGTTGTGGAATGCTCGGGCCCGGGAATTGCAACAACTCTCTCACCGTGCAATTGATCTTGAAACCATCCCGCCTGTGTTTCTATGGCTGGACAACGAGCATCTGCTGTATCCGGCCCTGCCCGAGGACGAGCAGCCTTCCCTCATGAATGTCATGTTGCAGACTTCGCAAATTGCGACGCACGAATGGTCGAAGATGGCCAAAGGCCTGGAACCTTCGGTCAGTGTGTTGGACAGCGGGATTCCCGTGGATATGTCGAAAAGACCACACGGTCAGCTGCGCGTATTGGACATCTTGACTGGCGAGGAGAAGGCTCTTGTCGAAGCCAGTGTAGTTGAATGGCATGTCGCTCCGCAGGGCGGCGCGGTCGCCTACCCGCTGCTGACCCGTGTGTATGCCGGCTCGATGGCAAAATCGGACCCCCCTTCTTCCGAACGTATCAGTTACGGCAGTCCGCTCAATATGCAAATACCGGCGGCGAAAGGCTACGCAGTGCTTATGCCAAGTATGCCGTTGGGAGGGCCGGAAGGTACGACAGACGATCCGATGCTGCGTCTGCCCGATGGTGTGCTGCCGGCAATCGACAAGGTGATCGAACTTGGCTATGCCGATCCAAAACGATTGTTCCTGATGGGGCAGAGTTTCGGGGGCTTCTCGACTTATGGTCTGGTTACTCAGACCCGTCGTTTCACCGCTGCAGTGGCTCTGGCAGGGCCTTCCGATCTAATCAGCTTGTATGGTCAGTTCGATGCGCGGCTGCGTTACTCGGATTATCCTCAGGAAGACTTCTTCCACTTTCAGGTGGAGGAGTCGGGTCAAACTCGGATGGGCAGCCCGCCGTGGAAGGACCTGGGACGCTGGTTGCGCAACAGTCCGATCTTCTACGTTGACCGGGTCGATACGCCGTTGATGATCATGCAGGGTGATTTGGACTACGTAGCCATGCAGCAAGGCGAGGAATTCTTCAATTCCCTGTATCGCCAGGGCAAGCGCGCGCGATTTGTACGCTATTGGGGCGAAGGACACGTGCTCGACAGCCCGGCTAATATCCGCGACATGTGGCAGCGCATCTTCGACTGGTTCGACGAGTTCTCGCCGAAGGCCGAAGCGAGCAGATAACTTACTCCGGCATCAATCGCTTTCTTCCCGCGCCGTTCCGATGAGTTTCTGGCCTGCCTTTGCAACTCCATAAGAGCGTGCGGAAAAGACGAACGAGTGTAGGTGCGATGGATCGCACTCGGCCTTTCGATTGCGGCGATCAATCCAGTTCGATGCCGGCCAGCCGCTTGAGCGCTTCGGCGTATTTCGCCGCCGTGCCGTCGATGACCGACTGCGGCAGCTTCGGGCCCGGCGCGGTCTTGTTCCAGTCCAGCGTTTCGAGATAGTCGCGCACGAACTGCTTGTCGTAGCTCGGCGGGCTGATGCCGACGCGGTATTCGTCGGCGGGCCAGAAGCGCGAGGAATCGGGCGTCAGCATCTCGTCCATGACGTAGAGCTTGCCGGCCTCGTCGGTGCCGAATTCGAACTTGGTGTCGGCGATCAGGATGCCCCGCGCGGCGGCGTATTCCGCCGCGAACGTGTAGATTTTCAGGGTCGCGTCGCGTACCTGCTCGGCGAGGTCGGCGCCGATCGTGGCGACGACCCGGTCGAAGTCGACGTTCTCGTCGTGGTCGCCGATCGTGGCCTTGGTCGAGGGCGTGAAGATCGGCTCGGGCAGCTTCTCGGCCTGGCGCAGCCCGGCCGGCAGCGTGATGCCGCAGAGCGCGCCGGTCGCCTGGTAGTCCTTCCAGCCTGAGCCGATCAGATAGCCGCGCGCGATCGCCTCGACCGGCACCGGCTTGAGGCGCTTCGTGATGACGCTGCGCTGGGTATACAAATTCGCATCGATGCCGACGGGCAGCACGGAGGCGACGTCCTTGCCGGTCAGGTGGTTCGGCACGAGGTGCGCGGTTTTCGCGAACCAGAAGTTCGATATCTGGCAGAGCATCTCGCCCTTGCCCGGAATCGGGTCGGGCAGGATCACGTCGAAGGCCGAAAGGCGGTCGCTGGCGACGATCAGCAGTTCCTGCGCGCTCAGCGCGTAGACGTCGCGCACCTTGCCGCGGTGGATCAGGTTCAGGCCGGGCAGATTCGATTGCAGGAGCGTGGTGGGCACGGCGACCTCATTATGCGGAACGAGGGCGCATTGTAGGGTAGCAAGCCAGTTCGATGCGCGCGCGGCCATCGGCTAGAATCCATGCTCCGAACGGTTCAGCGGCGATCCATGAGATTTCTTTTCCCCATTTCCGGACCGGCGTGCGCGTGCGCCGGCGGACGGATGCGCGCATGAGCTTCTGGGGCAAGCTGGTCGGCTTCGCGATCGGCGTCTTCGTGTTCCACGAGCCGGTCGCCGTCGTCGTCTGCCTGCTGCTCGGCCATCTCTTCGATCGCAGCGTCGCCGGCTTCGGCGGCACGATCGACGCCGCGCCGCTGTCGTTCGTCGCGCCGCTGTTCGGCCTCGCCGGGGCGATCGCAAAGTCCGACGGGCGCGTATCCGAGGCCGAAATCGCCGCGACCGAGCAGTTGATGGCGCGCATGCAGCTCTCGTCCGAACTGCGCAATACGGCGATCGCGCAGTTCAATGCCGGCAAGCATCCGGGCTATTCGACGACAAGTACGATCATGCAGTTGCGCGTGTGGACGCGCGGCCACCGCGATCGCGCCTTCATTCTGATCGACCTGCTGCTCGACATCGTTTGTGCGGACGGTCCGTTGGCACCGGCCAAGCTCGTCATCGTACGCAAGCTCTGCGTCGCACTCGGCGTCGACGAGCGCCAGTTGATCGGTATCGCGGTGATGAAGGGCTACGCCTACGTTGCGCCGGACAACTGGGAGGAGTACGCCAGCGCGCATCGCAACGAACGCGGGCCGACGGCGCAACACAAGGACCCTTATGCCGTACTCGGCATCGAGCGCAACGTGAGCGACGCCGAAGTCAAGCGCGCTTACCGCAAGCTGATGAGCCAGCATCATCCCGACAAGCTCGGCAACATACCGGACGAGTTGAAACGCCGCGCCGAGGAACGCGCGCGCGACATCAACGCAGCCTACGAGAAGATCCGCGGCGAGCGCGGCTTGTAGCTCTGCTTCCCTTCTCCCCTCGGGAGAAGGTGGCGCGCAGCGCCGGATGGGGGAAAGACCCCGCATGAATCGGCTGTCATTGAATCTTGTGGTGCTTTTCCCTCATCCGCCTTTCGGGCACCCACCCCGTTCGACATCCTTGTCTCACCCTCAGTCGGCTGTCGCCGACTTCGACCCGAGGGGAGAAGGGAAGCGGCTTGCATGTAAACTGTCCACATTTCGCAGCATGAATCCCTCGATGAAACAGTCCCCCGTCATCGCGCCGTCGATCCTTTCCGCCAACTTCGCCAAACTTGGCGAGGAAGTCGATGCCGTGCTCGCCGCAGGCGCGCAATGGGTGCACTTCGACGTGATGGACAACCACTACGTGCCGAACCTGACGATCGGTCCGCTGGTCTGCGAGGCGTTGCGCAAGCACGGCGTGACCGCGCCGATCGACGTGCACCTGATGGTCAAGCCGGTCGACCGCATCGTGCCGGATTTCGCCAAAGCCGGGGCGACGAACATCAGCTTCCATCCCGAGGCGAGCGAGCACATCGACCGCACGATCGGCCTGATCCACGATTCGGGTTGCACCGCGGGCCTCGTGTTCAATCCGGCCACGCCGCTGGCGTATCTCGACTACGTGATGGACAAGATCGACCTGATCCTGCTGATGAGCGTCAATCCGGGCTTCGGCGGGCAGAGCTTCATTGCGTCCGCGCTCGGCAAGCTGCGCGAAGTGCGCGAACGCATAGACCGCAGCGGCCGCGCCATCCGCCTCGAGATCGATGGTGGCGTCAAGGCCGAGAATATCGGCGAGATCGCGCGCGTCGGCGCGGACACCTTCGTCGCCGGCTCGGCGATCTTCGGCCACGCGGACTATCGCGAGGTCATCGCGAAGATGCTGCGCGCGATCGGTTGACTGTGCGTTTCGCAGATTCCCGTTCGCTGCGTGCAAAGAAAGCCGCGCCGAGGCGAAGCGGCGGAAAAGAACTCGATGCTTCGGCGCGGCGCGGCAACTCAGAACTGCAATGCGGCAAGGGCGCCGAGCACGAGCGCGAACAGGGCGAAGGCGACGCGGAACGGTTCGCTCTGGTGGAGTTCGAGATTCGGTTCGGGGCGTTGGACGTTCATCGGCGGTTATCCCTGCGCAATGTGGAATCGTTGCAGGTGCAGGATCGGCCGTTTCGATGAAGGCGGGCGGCGGCATTTGCGGCAGCCGCGGGGCCAAATCTGGCGCAGCGATGGCAAATGCGCCGGCGCCATTGCCGCCTGCGAGACGCGCCCGTAAGCTGCGCACATCCATCGAGCAGGACTGAACAGCCATGGGCCGCCACATCGCCATCGTCGAGGACGAACCCGCGATCCGCGCGAACTACGTCGAGGCGCTCAACCGCTTCGGTTACACCACCGCCGGCTACGCCACGCGGCCCGACGCGAGCCGCGCGTTCGCACAGCGCCTGCCCGAACTCGTCATCATCGACGTCGGCCTCGGCGACGAACCCGAGGGCGGCTTCGAGCTGTGCCGCGAACTGCGCGCACAGTCGCCGACGCTGCCGATCCTGTTCCTGACCGCGCGCGATTCGGATTTCGACGTGATCTCGGGCCTGCGCCTCGGCGCGGACGATTATTTGACCAAGGACGTCAGCCTGCACCATCTCGCGGCGCGCATCAGTGCACTCTTTCGCCGCATCGACGCGCTCAACAAGCCGGCATCGAAGGAAACCGTCGTCGAGCACGGCCCGCTCAAGCTCGAAGCCGAGCGCATGCGCGTGACCTGGAACGGGACCGAGGTGCCGTTGACGGTGACCGAGTTCTGGATGATCCATACGCTCGTGCGCTTCCCCGGTCACGTGAAGAATCGCGACCAACTCATGCGTGAGGCGCAGGTCGTCGTCGACGACGCGACGATCACCTCGCACATCAAGCGCATCCGCAAGAAATTCCTCGCGATCGACGAGTCCTTCGATGCGATCGAGACGGTGCACGGGGCAGGCTATAGATGGCGGCCCTGAGGCTCTTTCTTCCCTTCTCCCGTCGGGAGAAGCCGCGTCACTTCAGCGCCGGATGAGGGAAGAACCTTCCGCATGTGAAGCGGCACTACAATTTGCGACGCCTTTCCCTCATCCGTCCCTGCGGGGCACCTTCTCCCGAGGGGAGAAGGGAAGCCAATGCCATGTCGCCTTGACTCATGTCACTGAGATTCAAGCTCCTCCTCCTCGCGCTCTCCACGCTGGCTTTGCCGCTCGCGGGCTGGCTGATCGTGCGGCAGATGGAGGAACTGTTGCGCCAGGGACAGGAACAGACGCTGACCGCGTCCGCGAAGGCGCTCGCGCGCAGCCTCGCCGCGCTCAAGACCGCGCTGCCGCCGGCGGGGCAGGCGTTCTACGTGCATCCCTGCGCGGGCAGCATGCGCATCGACGGCTATGCGGACGACTGGACGTCGCTGATGCCGTACGCGCAGAACATCGGGCCGGCCGACGATGCGCAAAAAGCGAAATTGCTGCTTTGTACGGACAACGATTACCTGTACCTGCTCGCCCAGGTGCGTGACGCGACGCGCACGCGCGCGGACGCGACCGATCCGGCCGCGCAGTTGCGCGACCATGTGACCCTGAGCCTCGCGCGCGACAACGACCTGCGCCGTTATCTGCTCGCGAGCGCAGCGCCAGGCCGCTTCGACGCGCGCGTGCTCGACGGCGAAGGCGACTCGTTGCCGCAGGCGCTGGCCGGCGTCTGGCAGGAAGACGCCGACGGCTATCGCATCGAACTGCGCCTGCCGCGCGCGCAGATGCCCGACTCGCTGACGCTCAATGCATTCGACGCCGACGCGCCGAACAACGCGCACATCGAGCTGCGGCCGCTGCTGTTGCGCTCGCCGGACCTGTCCGCGGACCTCGCCCAGTTCGCGCCCGAGGGCATGCGCGTGCGCGTGCTCAGCGCCGAGGGCTGGGTCGTCGCCGAGTCGGGGCAGCTCGATCCGGCGCAAGGCTACGCATCGCCCGCGCTGCGGCGCTGGTTCGAGACCCTGATCTACCGCAGCCTGATCGCGCCCGGCATGACGCCGGCGCAGGATTTTGCGACCAGCCTGCCGCGCCTGTCCTCGCCGGAGATCTGGCAGGCGCTGTCGGGCGTCGCCGCGACGGCCTGGCACCCGGCGCCCAACCAGCGCAGCAGCGTCGTGCTCGCTACCGCGGTGCCGTTGAAAGACGACTACGAGGTGCGCGGCGCATTGCTGCTCGAACAATCCGGCAACGCGCTGCCGCTGTTGACCAACCGCGCGTTGCTGATTTTGATCGGCGCGAGCCTCGGCGCGCTCGTGTTCGCCGGCGCCGTGCTGTTCGCCTTCGCCGGCGTGCTCGGCCTGCGCATCCGCCGCCTGCGCGACGCGGTCGAGCGCGCCAAGCAGACGAGTGGGAAAGGGGAGCGCGGCTTCGACAATCAGGTCACCTTGCCGCTGATCGGCGCGAAGGACGAACTCGGCGATCTCTCGCGCAGTTTCGCGCGTCTGCTCGACGAAGTGGCGGCGTATACGGACTATCTGCGCACGCTCGCGTCGAAACTCTCGCACGAACTGCAGACGCCGCTCGCGATCGTCAAGTCCTCGCTCGACAATCTCGACCAGCAGGTCGTGCCGGCGGACGCGCGCACCTACCTCGTGCGCGCGCGCAGCGGCGCGGAACGCCTCGGCGCGATCGTGCGCGCGATGAGCGAAGCCAGTCGCATGGAGCGCGCGGTCGGCGGCGTCGACGCCGAGGAATTCGATTTGGCTGCCGTCGTGCGCGGCTGCGTCGACGCCTACCGGCCGCTGCTCGCGCCGCGGCGCGTCGAGGCCGACCTGCCCGCCTCGCCATTCCTCATGCACGGCGCGCCCGAGCTGATCGCACAGGCGCTCGACAAGCTCGTCGACAACGCGCGCAGCTTCACGCCCGAGGACGGCTGGATCCGCATCGGTCTGCACGCGCACGGCGATGGCGCCGTCGTCACCGTTGCCAACCAGGGTCCGCCGCTGCCGCCGACGATGGCCGACCGCCTGTTCGATTCGCTGGTCAGCGTGCGTCCGTCCACAGCGCAGAAAACCACGCCGGTCGGCGACGCGCCGGCCGGACCGCCGCATCTGGGCCTCGGCCTGTCGATCGTGCGCCTGATCGCCGAACTGCATCGCGGCCGTGCGTCGGCCGCCAATCTGGGTGATGGCTCCGGCGTCGAGTTCTCACTCGAACTGCACAGCATGCCGCGGCGCGCGCTGGCCGCGCCGTAGTCGCCGCATGGCGCGGAACGACGCGGCTTGCTATCTTCGGCATTCTTTTTTGCCCGAAGTCGAGTCACGTGATCTCTCCCGCCGAATTCGCCACGCTCGCAGAGCAAGGCTGCAACCGTATTCCGCTCGTGCGCGAGGTGCTGAGCGACCTCGACACGCCGCTGTCGGTGTACCTGAAACTTGCCGACGGTCCGTACGCCTACCTGTTCGAATCGGTCGAGGGCGGCGCGCGCTGGGGACGCTATTCGATCATCGGCCTGCCGGCGCGGCGCGTGATCCGCGTCTACGGACATCGCCTGACGATCGGTGAGGAGGGCGAAACGGTCGAGGACCGCGAGGTCGCCGATCCGCTCGCCGAGATCGCGCGTATCAAGGCGCAGTACAGGGTGCCGCGCATCGACGGCCTGCCGAAATTCGCCGGCGGCCTCGTCGGTTACTTCGGCTACGAGTGCGCGAGCTACATCGAGCACCGGATCAAGGCCGACGCCAAGCCCGACAAGCTCGGCATGCCCGACATCTGCCTGTTGCTGGCCGAAGAACTGGCCGTGTTCGACAACCTCAAAGGCAAGCTCTACCTGATCGTCAACGCCGATCCGGGCGAGCCCCGTGCCTACGCGCGCGCGCAGCGCCGGCTCGACAGTCTCGTGCATCGCCTGCGTTCGACCAGCGCGGCGTATCCGGACATCGTCGATCCGAAAGCGATCGACGAATCGCATTTCGTGTCGAGCTTTCCGAAAGAGGATTACCTCAAGGCGGTCGAACGCGCGAAGGAATACGTCTATGCGGGCGATGTGTTCCAGGTGCAGATCAGCCAGCGTCTGTCGGTGCCGTTCCGCTCGCGCCCGCTCGACGTCTACCGCGCACTGCGCGCGCTCAACCCGTCGCCGTACATGTATTTCATCGACCTCGGTGCGGAGCAGATCATCGGCTCCTCGCCCGAGATCCTCGTGCGCGCGCAGGGCGAGCAGGTCGTGCTGCGCCCGATCGCGGGCACGCGCCGGCGCGGCCACACGCCCGAAGACGACGCCGCGATGGAAGCCGAACTGCTCGCCGATCCCAAGGAGCGCGCCGAACATCTGATGCTGATCGACCTCGGCCGCAACGACGTCGGCCGCATCGCCGAGACCGGCACGGTCGAGCTGACCGCGAACATGGTCGTCGAGCGCTATTCGCACGTGATGCACATCGTCTCGGAGGTCGTCGGCAAACTGAAACCGGGCTTGAGCTTCATGGACGTGTTCCGCGCGACGTTCCCCGCCGGCACGCTGACCGGCGCGCCGAAGGTGCGCGCGATGGAAGTGATCGCCGAGCTCGAAACGGTCAAGCGCGGCGTCTACGGCGGCGCGATCGGCCATTGGAACTGGCACGACGAAGCCGACCTCGCGATCGCGATCCGCACCGCGATCGTACAGGACGGCCAGCTCCACGTGCAGGCCGCCGGCGGCGTCGTCGCCGACTCGGTGCCCGAACTGGAGTGGAAGGAAACGATGAACAAGTGCCGCGCGCTGTTCCGTGCGGTGGCCCAGGCGGTAGGCGGACTGTAGCCGTCACATTATCGTCCAGGGGGAATTGGCGCCGCGGAATCCTGTCCGGCGCAACGACGGAGCCCTGAGCTTGCGTGAAGAATCGAGTGGAGAAAATACGGGGAGCCGGACGGCCTCGACCGCGCGCGCCAACATGACGCCGTGGAGGCGGCTGGGCGAATGGCTCGGGCGAGTTCCGATCGACGATCCGGTTGATCGGCGCAACGCGCCCGCGCTGCAAATCGTGCTGCTGCTGCTCGGCATTCTCTCGCCGCTGATGTGGCTGTACCGCATCTTCGCGTCCAACATTCCGTGGCGGCCCGGCGAGACGCAAGGTCTGGCGACCGACGCGTTGATCAGTGCCGTCGCGCTGGCCGGCGTATGGCTGATAAGGCACGGGCGTCTACAGTTCGCCGTGCGCCAGATGTTGATCGTGATCGCGGCGACGACCATCGTCGCCTATGCCACGAACGGCGTCGCCACCGGCAGATACGAGCAGCCGCTGCTCGTCGTCTGGATCGTGCTCGCCGGCTTGATGGCAGGGCGCCCTGCGTTGTGGGGGATGTTCGCCGCCACCGCCGTCGCCTTTGCCGTCGGCGAGGTTTTCGATGCGTGCCACAGGGCCGGGCCGCACGATTCGGCGCTCAATCTGTTGATGGATTTCATGATCCATCTCGCGATGTTCCTGCTCATCGCCGTCGTCGTCGACCGTGCCGTGAAGGCGTTGCGCGAGTCGTTGATCGAGGCTTCGCAGCGTGGCGATGCGCTCGCGCGGACCAATCGGCGGCTCGAAGTCGAGATGGCCGAGCGCGCACGCACGCAGGAACAACTGATCCATGCGCAGAAGGTCGAGGTGGTCGGCCGGCTCGCGAGCGGCGTGGCGCACGACTTCAACCATCTGCTCGCGTTGATGCTCGGCTATGCGGCCAAGGGCCGCACCAGCGACGCCAACGCCGAACTCAAGCAGGCGCTGGCCGGCGTCGAGGCGGCGGCCCGGCGCGGCATGGCAGTGACGCACAAGCTGCTCGATTTCAGCCGTCACGAAGCCACCCGCGCCGAATGCTTCGACGCCGTCGATGCGCTGCGCGAGCTGCAGCCGATGCTGCGGCAACTGTTCGATCCCGGGGTGCGCATCGTGAACGATCTGCCCGCGGGCGAGCTGCCGATCCGATTCGACCGCACGCAGTTCGAGCTCGTCGTGCTCAACATCGCGGCCAATGCGAATCAGGCGATGCCGCAGGGAGGCGAATTCCATATCGCGCTGCGCGGCATCGAGGCGAAGTCGCAGGTCGAAATCGAACTGCGCGACACCGGCCACGGCATGAGCGAGACGGTGCAGGCGCGCTTGTTCGAACCGTTCTTCACCACGCGGCCGCCCGGTCTGGGCACCGGTCTGGGGCTATCGGTGGTGCACGGCGTGCTCACTGCGCACGGCGGCGGCATCACGGTAAGCAGCGCGCCCGGGCAGGGCGCGACGTTTCGCATCCGCCTGCCGCTGGTACCGGCGCGCCAATGAGCCATCCGCGTCCGTGTCGCGCGGAATACGTCGGAAATCCGACGAGCCGATCGCGGCTGCATGGTAAAGTCGTGATGCCTGAGCCGTCCTGAAGGGACCGGCAATCCATCCACCATTCCTTCCGGCGACGGTACGCCAGGAAATCTCCGCGAATGCGGATCTCGAACGGGAATTCCATACGCAATGAAAACTACGGATTGAGTGCAGCATGATCCTGATGATCGACAACTAGCATCGCGGTTCCTGGACATCCCACAGCATCCGTCGATGTCCAACAAGTCGCTGAAATAACTGGAATTATTGTCCATTGGCTTCCCTCGATGTCGATTGGCATCCCCGCGAAAAGCGGGTATCGTGGCGGGTATCGAAACGCCGATACCCGCACCCGACATGGCCCTCACGGACGCGAAAATTCGCAACGCAAAACCCGCCGAAAGTCCGATCAAACTTGCCGACAGCGGCGGCCTGTATTTGGAGGTTCGGCCCAGCGGTGTGAAGGTGTGGCGATACCGCTACCGCATCGCGGGCAAAGAGAATGTCTTCGCTCTGGGCGAATACTTCGGCGACAAGCGCGCAGGCCATGTCTCATTGGAAGACGCCCGTCGCGAGCGTGACAACGCGCGGCTATTGGTAAAGCGGGGAGTACATCCCGCGCACCAGCGTCAGACAGAACGCATGACGCAACTCACGAACGCGACGACTACGTTTGAGGGCGTGGCGCGAGAATGGATCGCGCAGAAGAAGGGAAACTGGACGGGCTACTACACGCGTCAGGTGGAAGGTTTCCTCGAAGGCGATGTGTTTGTGCATATCGGTAGGCTACCGATCCGCAGCGTGACGGCAGCGCATCTTCTGGAGATCGTTCGACGTATCGAAGGGCGTGGCGCCGAAACCGTCGCGCTGCTCGTACGCCAGTGGTGTTCCGCCAACCTAGCGAAATATCGGTGGCGCATCACACCACTCGGATCGGCGTGTGAGCCGCTACGTTCCCGACCGTGTCGCTAAGAACCCAATCGGCGGCCTGCACCCAGCAGTGCGCGGAGAACGGGTCAAGGGTGACGCCGAACACGATGTTCGCCGATAGTTTTCTTCGAGCGAGGAACTTTACTAGAGACAATGCGTCAAGTAGGCAGCATGTCTCGATTGGAACATAGGACCGCGCCTTCCTGAACGCCCCAACCGTACTCAGAAGGCGCTGTAGTGGCATCTCTCTAGAGTTCGCGGCGTGTGGGTCGGAATTCGAATCTCGATAGATAACGAGCCTATCGATGATGGTCTTCAAGTTACGGATTGCAAGCTGCAGTTGCGTCGAGCAGACCGTCACAAATGCATCTAGAAGTATAGGGATATTCAGAGCGTCGGCAGGCGCTCCTAGCTCGATCGCGCTGCGAGTGGCGAGGACTGGCCTGACGCTTGGCCGCCCAGAGAGAGGATCCTCGGTGAGGATTCTCTGTCGAATCAGGTCGGCGATGTCGTTGTCGTCCGGCTGGTCATTCGCTAGGCTGGCGACGAAAGCTCGCTCTAAGCGGTCGGAGAGCCGGAGGTATCGATCTGTCTGCAGATCGAGAAAAATCAAGCGGTCGTCGACGCGGCAGAAGGACAGATCGTCGCGCAACCTCGCTACCATTGTCGCGTCTCCGGCGAGGCGCACCAATCGGTGCGCCTCGCTTGGTTGGTTCAACGATCAGTCGTTGGAAATGCCGCCGCCGAACGATTCACCGAGAGGTTCGCCCGGATTGATGCCGCCACCCATGGTTTCGACACTCGCGACACCGAGTTCGATGATGTCCTGGTTCTGCGTGTTGTCGATCGTCTCTTTCATGATCTGTCTCCAGATTGGTTCGCGTCATGGGGCCATGACGGGCAGATCGTGGGCTCGCACTTATTTAATTGCAAAATAATTCTTCGGTAATTTGTTATTAATTAATAACAAACTGCCTCTACCGACGCAGAGCGGCGTGCCGACGTCATCTGGTCGTGGTCAATCCCCAGTGAGGATTCCCGACGGGGCGTCCGCCCGCTGCCGGCTCAACCGGCGCGCTCAGTGCGATAGGTAGGGTGTCGCGCTGAGGTGAGCCACGATGCGCGGCACGAGCTGCTTGCGGCGCTCGTGGTAGGCGATCAGTGCGGCTTTGAGAGCGGTGATGTCGCGCTTGCGCCAAAGGCGGTTGATGTGCGCGAGTTCGTCCGATGCGTCCGGGACGAGCGGTTGCTTGGCCCGCCGAATCGGCCCGAGCTTGTCGTCGGCTTGGCGTACCGCTTGATAGAGGTAGGGGTGATCGGTCGCGAGAGCGATGGCCTCGAACAGCTCACGCGTCTGCACGACGATGTCGTTGCCGCGTTTCGCGACGTGCGATGCGACCGGCTTCGACGCGGGCGCGAAGCCGATGTCGCAGGCCATGACCATGAGCCGTTCCATCCAGTCGTAGAGGTCGCGCAGTGCGACCACGCTGGCCAGCGGAAGGTGGAAGCCTTCGCGCGCGTGATCGGCGATTGCGCCCTCGCCAACGAGGCGGTAGAGCGCGAAGCGAACCGGCGTGGGGCGACGGTGCACGTGCGCGAGGTGGTCAAGGAGGCGCTGCGACTCAATGCGGCGGCGGTGCTTCTTTCGCACAACCATCCGAGCGGGAATCCGGAGCCGAGCAGCGCCGACCGGGCGATTACCCTGCGGCTCAAGCAGGCGCTGGAGCTGGTCGAGATTCGCACGCTGGATCACGTCATCGTCGGCGGCGGTGCGGCGGTGGCTTTTGCCGAAAGGGGGTGGCTGTGACGAAGGGGGGGGCTTCGGCCCCCTTTTTTTCCACAGTCGCGACTCGCTCGACATGATGGTGAGGCGGCCTTGCTGTTTCCTTCGACGCTATCACGGCGTGCTCGCCGTCAAGGGCTGCGCGCGTTGCGCTTGCGGCCTGCGACCGTCTGCGACCCCTGACAGCTTGCGCTGCGCCGTGACGGCCCGTGCCGGGCAATTCCGCCCGAGCAACGGAGATCGTCATGAGCGACAAGTCGTACGTTTCAATGGGGCAGCACGTCTGCGTGGTTTGCGGAGTCGCGTTCGACACGAGCGCGATCCTGCTGGATCGACGTTTGCGCGCGACCCTGGAACATTACACGAGGACGGGCTGGGGAATGTGCCCGGAGCACAAGAAGATGGCGCAGGACGGGTATATCGCGCTGGTGGAGTGCAATCCAGAACGCAGCGGCTCTCCGACAGCGAGTTCTCTCGTGAGGCCCGAAGACGTGCGTCGGACTGGGCGTCTGGCGCACATCCGACGCGAGGTGTTCGCGAGGATGTTCAACCTGCCGATCGTCCCGGAGCAGTCGTGCGTGTTCGTCGAGCCTAGCGTGATGGAGCGCCTGCAGGCGATGGCGGCGCGGCAGCTCAACTGAGCGAGCGGCGGTTGACGCCAGGGCGGGGGCTTCGGCCCTCGCTCTGGCTATATGCAGGCGTCCAGGTCGAACCCTTCGGTCAGCAGCCAGGCAGTCCCGCAATCCCGGCCAACTGGATCAAGCTCAAGTTCTGTACGCCGTCTTTACCCGTGAGCGAGGCAGTCGCCGTTCGGCAGTTGGTGAAATTCAGGACCAGCAGACCCCATTGCGTCGGTTTGAGTTGAGGACGGCTGAAAACGCCATCGGTGGAATAGCTCATATTGAGTACAATGGGTGTGTTCAGCCCGAGCGACGTCGGCCCTGTGTCGGAGATAAGCCACAGGCGGTTGCCCACGGCGTCCCATCCATAGTATGTGACCAAGAAGCCGGCGTTGGACATCAGCAAATTGAACCCCGAGCCGGTATAGATCGGGTCGTACCATAGGCCGCTCGCCGCCGATGAATTCGGAAGGTTACCGCCCGTCGCCACTAACGAACCCGAAGCGACGTCGAAACCTCCGGATATTTGCTGAGGATCGAAGCTCCAAGTCACCGTGTAGTGGCCATCGACAAGCTTCCCAAGCGATGCGGGCAGCATGAAGCCGGGAGAGAGCAGTGGACTGCATTCCGACCCGAAGTTGCTAGAAACCGCGCCGGGGCTCGAAATGTCGATCTGGGATGCACTGATTGTTACAGTGGGTGTTTGTACCTGACTGGGATTCAACCCTAACGGACACGCTCCCGATACGTAGACAGCATATACGGTCCCATCCACCGATTGACTGAAAGCAAGTGTGCGACTACTCGCAAAAGCAGGACAGGAAACGCTCCAAAGGACGGAAAGAAGAAGAAGCTTTGAAATTGTTCTCATGGTTACTTCTCGTGTTGCAATTTTTTAAATCGAATCCCCTTTTTTTTTCGAGTCCTTGCCTTACTTCCAGTTTAGTTATGCTCCGTAAAGGAAATGTAAGGAGCCGTTACAAAACCTCCGACCGCATGTGCCGTACAGGTGCCAAGATTAAGATTATTTGTCTCACCGGTCGTAGAGTTTTGAACACAACTATCTGTGGTACTAGTCAAGCTCGGATGGGCGGCGTTCATATCTCTGATTGATGTATTTACTGTAATGTACGAACCCGCGTTAAAGCTTGCTTGATACAAATTACCGTCGCCAAAAACGTTAAATTCCGATTGCTTCCAGCCTTGAGTGAGACTCAAGGTGTCGGTGAAATAATCGTAGGTTTCGTAGGCATTGCTTCCAATGGTCAGCGAGACCGAAGTGGGTAACGATATTCCGGACAGGGTATATCCGGCGGAAGTTGCGTTCATACTCAATGTTCCCAGGCCAGTCGCGGCCAGACTCGGAACCGATACCGCTGGACTGTTCATGTAACAATCGCCGGCGAAGTCTGTCGTCCATCCGCTGGGGCAATTTCCAGAATAGTTTATAAGCCAAAACTGAATTAGCAATTGCTGCAGACCCGTCGAATAAACGAATTGCTCCCAGCCCAAACAGCCAGTTTGACCGTTGCAAGCGGGCGTAGAAAAGAAGTTTGAATTCAGTTGAACCGAGTAGTCGTTCGCCCCGCCAGGATCAGATTCACTCATGACGCCGGACAGCGAGAAGCTTCCCGTGGAATTTATTCTCAGGCCGTTCGGCAAGTTGGATCCCTTTGCCGACCAATCGCCCGAACCACCGCCCACAGTTTGAATGGTGATGTTGTGGTCAAAGCTTTGAATTGAAGTTGGTCTCCGGCTTTCTGTATCCACGGCAGGCAATGCGAGAGAAGAATTGCGAAACGGTCTATCTATTGCCACTTCGCATTCGACGCTGGTCCAAGCGGTATCTGGATATGCCGCATGAAAACAACCGCTAGACGGAACAGGGGTTTGCGCAATTGTGTTGCGCCACGCCGATAGTATTTGTTCTGTTTGCTCCGCAACGTCGTCTGCCGCTATTGCAAAGCCGGGGAGGAATATCAATAGGCAGGCAAGTGCAGCTTGGTGGACGTTTCTCAGCTTGCTCATGGCGAACTTCCTTCCGTCAAGAAATCGCATGAATCTTCGTCGCTGGCGCTACGCGGGCCCTCGGATTGTGTAAACGCCGAGCCCGCGAGATATCGAAGCGATCTGGTTTCTCTGGCTACGCCGTTCACGGTTTCCGTGTGAGCGTTTGTTGTCGCTCGATCCCAGTAAGCAGACACCCGATCCGACCACGTGTCAACCGCCTTTAGCGGAACGGTGTTGGCGTAATGCATAAATGCCGTCTCCGTATCCGGTCGGGTTTTTCGTTTCAAATTGAAGGCAAGCCCCTTCCTTCGCCGGTGACTCCACCTCACCGCAGGGAATCGATGTCCCCACGTCGATATGACGCCTGAATTGGCGCGGGGCGGTCCCGGCCGCGACTGCGGCCGATCGCGCTCTCGTGCTGCGCATCGAGCCTCGCTGCTCGAGTCTCGCCCCGTTCGGGCATCCATCGCTGACGCCTCCGGCCCGGATTCCTAGATCCGGACCTGCGCGCTTCGCTTGCGTGCGGTTGGCGCTGGACGCTGCCGGTCCACGCGTCTTGCCTGAGTCCATCACCTTGTTCGCGACCGTAGCGCGCGTTCGCGTGCCGTCAAGGCGCGCGGGGCCGTGTCCTCGCCTGCGGCTGCGGGCCGCACCCACCCCGCGCTTGTCTCCTTGACTGCTCTCGTCCCCGCGCGATTGCGCCGCGGGCGATGAACTCAGGAAAGACGGTGGCAACCGGCCGTTCGGGTTCGTCGTGCCCGCCGCACCGAACAGCGAGAGCTGGGCTTCCGAATCTAGGAATCCGGTGTGCGGTGAATCAACCACCTTCAACTAGGAGCATGAGATGAACCGCATTGTTCTCGGAGACTGTCGTACCGTTCTGCCGACGCTGGCCGCGAGGTCCGTCGATTTCGTTCTCACCGATCCGCCGTATCTCGTGAACTACCGGGATCGAACCGGCCGCAGGATCGCCAACGACAACGATGACGCGTGGCTGCTGCCCGCGTTCAAGGCGGCGTTTCGCGTTCTGCGCGATGACGCGTTCTGCGTGTCGTTTTACGCATGGAATCGCGTGGATCGCTTTCTTGGCGCGTGGCGTGCGGCGGGGTTCAGCGTGGTGGGCCATGTTGTTTTCACGAAGCGGTATCACTCCAAGGCGCGCTTTCTGCGCTACATGCACGAGTCGGCATACCTGCTGGCGAAAGGGCAGCCCGAGCTTCCGGACGAACCGCTGCCCGATGTTCTTCCTTGGAAGTACAGCGGCAATCGCTTGCATCCGACGCAGAAGCCGGTCGAAAGCCTCATGCCGCTGATCGAGTCGTTCTGTCCTGAGGGCGGCATCGTCCTCGATCCGTTCTGCGGCTCGGGTTCGACGTGCGTTGCCGCGCATCGCACCGGACGCGAGTTTATGGGAATCGAACTGGACGCCAGGCATCACCGGACGGCGGTTGCGCGTCTGAATCGCCTGGTCCCGACCCAGAGGATGGCCGCATGAATCGCCGAGTGGAAATCATCGAAGGGTTGCGGGCGTTCCTGACGGGCCTCGGAAGTCGCAGTCGCAGCGAGTTGGACTTCATCGCGGCGTACGAGGGCTGGCCGGATCTGGCTGCGCGGGAGTTCGAGCGGCGCGTGATGGCGATGCTCGCCGGGCTGAGCGCGGAGGATTTGGCGGCAATTCTGCGGGAGGACGTGAATCTGCGCGAGCTTGCCGAGCACGTGCTAGCCGAAATCGACGGAGCGCAGCGACATGGCCAAGCCTGATCTCTCACCGGCAGCGAAGCGCGAGATTGCCGAGATCGCGCGCGTGCACCTGAAGATCGAAACGCTCGAAGAACGCCGGCTCGATTGCCTCGACGTTCACAAGCGCGCCTTCGCCGATGCGCGCCGCGCCGACAATCCGTACCTCGATCAAATGGTGGTGACGCCGAATAACCGGATCTACCTCGGAGCCGGCACGTTGATCCCTGCCGTTCTGCTCACCGGGATCAATAGCGATCTCCCCGGCATGATCACCGCGCAAGTCGTCCAAACGGTCTACGACACGGTGACGGGCGAACGCGTGCTGATTCCACAGGGCTCGACGCTGATCGGCGAGTACGACAGCCGGATCACGTACGGACAGGAGTGCCAGCGATTGTCGATGTATGTCGCGACGAGCGGGGCCGGATAGTTGGTCAGAGCAGCATCCGGTTCTGCCAACGCATAGACCCACAGACCGAAATCGTAGGTGGCCGCGAAGCGCTCTGCCGCGGCGCGTAGATCATCGCAATTTTTGGCCTGCGCTACCGCGTAGGTGAAATCAAGTTCGACGACGACACGTTCCGAATTTTCCAACGCCATCCTTACCCATCCTGGCTACGTATATGAGAAACAACTCCCCTGTTCCACACATGCTGGACACTCTCATTTGTCAGTCGTTGGCGGCCCACGCGCCTGATGATTCGTACTATGAAGGCGTTCGGCGCCGAGTCGAGTCGGCGTTCGACGCCGTTCGACGGTTTTATCATTCCGCAAGCAGCGCAACCTGCCGGAACATCGTCGAATCGGGGGCCGCGATCGCGTATTTACCCGATAATATCGACCGAATAGCAATCAATATTATGCACTCGGATGAAAATTATCGGACCTCACATTTTTTACAGTGGACGGAGCAAGAGGGATGGTGTAGCCCGAACAGGCAGCCTTTAACCGACGCGAGCCATGCGGAATTGGTGCGAGAAGTGCCATACGAATGCGGCTTGTGTACGTTGGCGTTGATGACGCTACAGCCGCTCAACGGGCAAAGCAGGGTAGGTCGATGAGCGAGGCGATTCCGTCGATTCGAATACTTCGCTTGCCGGCGGTCAAGGAAAAGACCGGGTTGAGCCGCAGCCAGATCTACCGCTTGATGGCGAACAATGACTTTCCAAGTCAAGTCGATCTGAGCGATCGGGTGGTTGGGTGGATTGAAGGAGAAATTGAGCTGTGGCTCAGGGAGCGAAAACGCCGCACAAGAGGTGAGGATTTTAACGCCCCCAAATGAAAGCGGCCGTCATCGCCGGCTTGAGGCGACCCGATATCCCAATTTCGCCGCGACAAACTTCAACGCATTCCGCTCGAGCGCCTGACAGAAGCGCTCGCAACTATGGTTGGTCGTCTGCTTCGGTCACGGCGGCAATTGCATCTACTTCCCAAAGTATTCCAGCGGCCATCGTCGACGGACAGTTCATGGAAGGCCATTTATCGGCGAGAATACCGAAGCGATCCTTTCGGATTCTTTGCAGGGCGAACCTGCGCGGTCCGAGTACCGCCGCGAAAAGCGGGTATCAGAGCGGGTATCGTGGGCATGTATCAGACGAGTTATTGTTGCAAAACAATAGGTTAGGTGCGATTTGATCCTGATGATCGACAACTACGACAGCTTCACCTACAACCTCGTGCAGTATCTCGGCGAGCTCGGCGAGGACGTGCGCGTGGTGCGCAACGATGAGCTGACGGTGGCGCAGATCGCGAAGCTGGCGCCGGAGAAGATCGTCATCTCGCCGGGGCCGTGCACGCCGAACGAGGCAGGCGTGTCGCTCGAGGTGATCGAAAAGCTCGGCGGCCGGGTGCCGATCCTCGGCGTGTGCCTGGGCCATCAGGCGATCGGGCAGGCGTTCGGCGGCAAGGTGGTGCGCGCACGCACGATCATGCACGGCAAGACCTCGCCAATCCATCACAAGAATATCGGCGTATTCGCCGGCCTGCCGAATCCGTTCGAGGCGACGCGGTATCATTCTCTCATTGTGGAAAAGGATACTTTGCCGGCCTGCCTCGAAGTCACCGCGTGGACGCGGCATGCGGACGGCAGCGTCGACGAGATCATGGGCCTGCGCCACCGGGCGCTGCCGATCGAGGGCGTGCAATTCCATCCCGAGTCGATCATGACCCAGCATGGGCACGACCAGTTGCGCAATTTCCTGCGCGCGCCGAAGCAGGCGGCGTGACGATGTCGATCACTCCGCAACAGGCGCTGCAGCGCACGATCGAGCACCGCGAGATCTTCCACGACGAAATGGTCGACCTGATGGGCCAGATCATGCGCGGCGAGGTGTCGTCGACGATGATGGCCGCGATCCTCGCTGGCCTGCGCGTGAAGAAGGAAACCGTCGGCGAGATCGCCGCCGCCGCGCGCGTGATGCGCGAGATGGCGGCGAAGGTGCCGCTGGCCGGCGGGAACACGCATCTGGTCGATATCGTCGGCACCGGCGGCGACGGCTCGAATACGTTCAACATTTCGACCGCGTCGATGTTCGTCGTCGCCGCGGCCGGCGCGCGCGTGGCCAAGCACGGCAACCGCAGCGCCTCGTCGAAGTCGGGCAGCGCCGACGTGCTCGAGGCGTTCGGCGCGGCGATCGATCTCGCGCCGGCGCAGGTCGCCGCGTGCCTCGACGAAACCGGCATCGGCTTCATGTACGCGCCGAACCACCACCCGGCGATGAAGAACGTCGGCGCGGTGCGCAAGGAAATGGGTGTGCGCACGCTGTTCAACATCCTCGGTCCGCTGACCAATCCCGCGGACGCTTCGCACATTCTCATGGGCGTATTCCATCCGGACCTCGTCGGCATCCAGGTGCGCGTGCTGCAGCGGCTCGGCGCGGGCAATGCGCTCGTGGTGTGGGGCCGCGACGGCATGGACGAAATTTCGCTTGCGGGCCCGACCCTCGTCGGGGAGCTGCGCGATGGACGCGTCGACGAATACGAAATCGAACCGGCGCAGTTCGGCTTCACCGCGGTCGATTCCGCCGTGCTGCGCGTGGACAATCCCGAGCAGTCGAAGGCGCGCGTGCTCGAGGCGCTGGAAAACCGCGCCGGCGCGGCGCGCGATATCGTCGCGCTCAATGCCGGCGCGGCCTTGTATGCCTCCGGCGCGGCGGCGTCGATCGCCGCCGGTGTCGATGCGGCGAAGGCCGCGCTCGAAAGCGGCGCCGCGCGCGCGAAGCTCGACCAGTTCGTCGCGGTGACGCGGCGGCTCAAGGAAACCTCGTGAGCGCTGCGGGATTCGCGCGCACGCCGAAACCGCCGTACTATGCGGTGATCTTCTCGTCGCGGCGCAATGGCGAAGGCGAAGCGGATTATGCGGCCGCAGCCGAACGCATGTTCGGGCTCGTGCAGACGCAGCCGGGCTTTCTCGGTGCCGAATCCGCGCGCGATGCCGGCGGCTTCGGCATCACGGTCGCGTACTTCGACAGCGAGGAAAACATCCGTCTCTGGCGCAACCATGCCGAACACGCAGTGGTGCGCGAGCGCGGCAAGCGCGAGTGGTACGAGCATTTCGAAGTGCGCGTGGCGAAGGTCGAGCGCGCCTACAACGGTCCGAATTCCTGAATGAGCGACATCCTGAAAAAGATCCTCGCGCGCAAGACCGCGGAAATCCGCGAACGCAGCGGCCATGTGTCGTTGCGCGAGTTGTCCGCGCGCGTCGCCGATGCGCCGCCCGTGCGCGGCTTCGTCGCCGCGCTCGAAGCGAAGATCGCGGCCGGGCAGCCCGGCGTGATCGCCGAGGTGAAGAAGGCGAGTCCCTCGAAAGGCGTGATGCGTGCGGATTTTCGTCCCGCCGAGATCGCGCGCAGCTACGAGGCCGGCGGCGCGGCCTGTCTGTCGGTGTTGACCGACGTGGATTTCTTCCAGGGCGCCGACGTCTATTTGCAGCAGGCGCGCGCGGCGTGCTCGCTGCCCGCATTGCGCAAGGATTTCACGATCGACCCCTATCAGGTCTACGAGGCGCGCGCGCTCGGCGCGGACTGCATTTTGCTGATCGTCGCCGAGCTCGGCGATGCGGCCCTGCTCGAATTGTCGGCGCTCGCGGAAGAGCTCGACATGGATGTGCTCGTCGAAGTGCACGACGGCGACGAGCTGGAGCGGGCGCTGGCGACGTCCGCGCGCCTGATCGGCATCAACAATCGCAATCTGCGCACGTTCGAGACGACGCTCGACACCACGCTGGGCCTGCGCGCACGTGTTCCTGCCGAAAGGCTGCTCGTCACCGAGAGCGGCATCGTCACGCGCGAGGACGTCGCCAGGATGCGCGCCGCGGACGTGCAGGCGTTCCTGGTCGGCGAGACCTTCATGCGCGCGGAAGATCCCGGTGCAGAGCTCAAGCGTCTGTTCTCGCCGTGATCGAGGCGGCAAGGAATCCCCGTACGCCCATTGTGCTTTTCGATTTCGACGGCGTGCTGTTCAAGGGCGATGCGTTCACCGCGTTCATGCGCGAGCGCTGCAGTTGCCAATGGTGGCGCGTCGCAATCGCATCGCCGCTGCTGCTGGCCGCGTCGCCTTTCACCCTGATCCGCAAGACGCGGCGGCACGCGCTTCGCTTTCTCGTCCATCTTGCCTGGTTCGGCACGCCGTTGCCGCGCTATCGCCGTCTTGCGCAGGATTTCGGCGCGGCGCTCGCGCGCGACGCGCGGCGTTTCTCGCGGCCCGCACTCGACGCGCTCAACGCGCATCGCCACCGCGGCGCGCGCGTCATCGTCGTCACCGGCTGCGAGGAAACGCTCGCTCGTGCGGCGCTGGACGGACTCGGCCTGCGCGAGATCGAGCTCGTCGCCTCGCAATTCGATGCGGGCCGCTTCGGTCCGCGCATCGCGGTCCATAACGTCGGTTTGCAGAAGGCGCACCAGTTGCGCCTGCGCGGCGTGCGCGCGCCATGGGATGTGGCCTACGGCGATTCGTTCGCCGATCTCGACATGCTTGCCGCGGCGCGTTCCGCCGTGCTCGTCAATCCGGATCGCGCGCTGCTCGCGAAGCTGTCGGCGCGCCTGCGCACGCGTCTGTCGATCGTGGAATGGTAAGCCGCCCCGGCCCATACGGGGGCCGTTGCAAAGCCCCTCAGTGCGAGTCGAACACCACCATGTTCTTGCCCGACACCGAGATCATGCCCTGGCTTTCGAGCTGCTTGAGCACGCGCCCGACCATCTCGCGCGAGCAGCCGACGATGCGGCTGATTTCCTGGCGCGAGATGCGGATCTGCATGCCCCTCGGATGCGACAGCGCATCGGGCTCGCTGGTCAGGTCGATCAGGGTCTTGGCGACGCGGTTGGTCACGTCCATGAAGGCGAGGCGGCTGACCTTGCGCGAAGTGTTGAGCACGCGGTTGGTGAGCTGGGTGCCGATCGCGAACAGGAGTTTCGGCAGGTCCTCGCGCAGCGGGCCTGCGGCGAGTTGGAACAGGCGCTCGTAGCTGATCTCGGCCAGGTCGCACGCCGTGCGCGTGCGTACGGTCACCTCGCGCTGCGGCGTTTCCACGAACAGGCCCATCTCGCCGATGAACTCGCCGGCGTTGATGTAGGCGAGGATCAGTTCGCGGCCTTCCTCGTCCTCCGAGGAAACGGTCACCGAGCCGTCGACGATGAAGTAGAGGATGTTCGCGGAATCGCCGGGGCGGATGATGACCGTCTTGCGCGGATAATGGCGCAAATGGCATTCCTCCAGGAACCGGTTCAACGTCGGCTGGTCCAGAACCAGCGCGTGCGGGGTTTGTACACGCGCCACGGCTTTTTGCAAGGTGTAACGCAAGGGTTGGGGCACGCTTGACCTCATTCTTCGAGCTGTTCGGAAACGGTCGATCGCCCCGTTGCAATCACGGCGATTTCAAGGGAATTCCGGATCGACCCCGCCGGGCATCTTAGACGAAAAAAAGCGACAAGATGTATTGCCGAAAGAAAATTCTCCGGAAACGACGCGAGGCGATGATGCCATTCGCGGGCGCCCGGCACCCCGGTGTCGGCGGCGAGGTTTCCCCCGTCATCGACTTGGCCCATAATCGCCCCCCTTCACCGCATTCGCGGCGCGTTTTTCGAGGATTTCCACCATGGTCAAGCCCATCCCGCGCCTGAAGCTGCAAGGCTTCAACAACCTGACCAAGGCGCTGAGCTTCAACATCTACGACATCTGCTATGCGGTGACGGCCGAGCAGCGCGACCGCTACATCGAGTACATCGACGAGGCCTACGATTCGGACCGCCTCACGAAAATCCTCACCGACGTGGCCGACATCATCGGCGCGAACATCCTCAACATCGCGCGCCAGGACTACGACCCGCAGGGCGCCTCGGTCACGATCCTGATTTCCGAGCAGCCGATCATCGACAAGCGCGACGCCGGGCGCGAGCTGATCTCCGACGCGGTCCACGAGCACCACGACGCCAGCGCCGTCGCGCATCTCGACAAGAGCCACATCACGGTGCACACCTACCCGGAGACGCACCCGCACAACGGCATCGCGACCTTCCGCGCCGACATCGACGTGGCCACCTGCGGCGTCATTTCGCCGCTGAAGGCGCTGAACTACCTGATCGACAGCTTCGAGTCGGACATCGTGACGATGGACTACCGCGTGCGCGGCTTCACCCGCGACGTGAAGGGCAAGAAGCACTACATCGACCACCGCATCAACTCGATCCAGGAATACCTGGCCAAGCACATTCGCAACAAGTACGAGATGTTCGACGTCAACGTCTACCAGGAAAACATCTTCCATACGAAGATGCATGTGAAGGAGTTCGATCTCGAGACCTATCTGTTCGAGGCGCACGCCAAGGACCTGTCGTTCAAGGAACGGCTGCGCATCGAGTCGCTGCTCAAGCGCGAGATCGAGGAGTTGTTCCACGGGCGTAATCTGACCTAGGTCGCCGTTGTCGCGGTGCCTGCTGGCGTAGGCACGATTTTCTTGTGCTTTTTCGCTTGTCATTCCCGCGCAGACGGGAATCCGGTTTTTGCTCTGACTTTTTGATCTTTTTGTCGCCGGCCCTTCGCCTTTCCGTTCGCGTCCAGCGCGCGGGTCACTTTGCACAAAGAAAAGTAACCAAAAGAAACGTATCCCGGATGCTGCGCCCTCCGTGCTTCGCGGTACGGGTGCGCGAGGGCATGCCCGGGGTTCGCTCGGTGGACATCCCTGTCCATTCGCGAACTCGCGCACCTTCTGCGCGCAATCCCGCGGCCAATTCCGTCATGCCCTCGTCGTGGCAAACAGGGGCCCGAACATCCAAGGTCGGATCAAAGGCCAAGCCGGGGACCGCCGTCGCACCTGCGCTTACCTTTGGCCTATGTGCGGGGTGTGCGCGCCGAATAGACTGGCAAATTGCATTGCGCCCGGAGGTCTTCCATGAAACGCACTTTGGTCTGGCTGGCCTGCGCCGGCTTCATCGCCGCCTGCTCGCAATCGGCCCCGCCTCCCGCGGAAAAGGCCCCTGCGGCTGCTCCGGTCGCTGCCGCGCCGACCCCGCCGCCTGCGCCTGCGCTGACGTCCGGCGTGACGAAGGAGAACATGGATACGTCCGCGCGGCCGCAGGATGATTTCTATCGCTACGTCAACGGGCACTGGCTCGATGCCGCGCAGATTCCGGACGACATGCCGAGGACGGGCGCCTTCATCAAGCTCGACGACGATGCCAAGACGAACATCCGCGCGATCATCGAGGATGCGGCGTCGAAGCCCGATCCGGCGAACAAGGACAAGCAGAAGATCGCCGACCTCTACGCGAGCTTCATGGACGAGGCGGCGCTCGAAACTGCGGGCCTCAAGCCGCTCGACGCCGAATTCGCACGCATCGACGCGCTCAAGGACAAGAAGGAAATCCCCGCGCTCGTCGCGCATTTCCTCATGATCGGCGTCACCTCTCCGTTCGGCGGCTTCGTCCACCAGGACAACAAGGACTCGACCAAGTACGTCATCGACCTGCAGCAGGACGGCCTCGGCCTGCTCGACCGCGACTACTATCTCGAGAACGACGCCAAGCTCAAGCAGATCCGCGAGGCCTACGCCAAGTTCATCGAAAAAATGCTGACGATGTCCGGCGACAAGGCCGCGGCGGCCAACGCCAAGGCGATGCTCGCGTTCGAAACCGAATTGGCGCGCGTGCAGTGGACCAAGGTGCAGCTGCGCGATCCGATCAAGGGCTACAACAGGGAGTCGTTCGCCGACCTCGCCAAGCTCGCGCCGGGCTACGACTGGAAGAGCTTCCTCGTCGCTGCCGGCATCGAGGGCAAGACCGACTACGTCATCGTCGGCCAGCCGAGCTACCTCGCCTGCATGGACAAGCTCCTCGTGAAGATGCCGCTGGCGACGCTGAAGACGTATTTCCGCTGGCAGCTGCTGCGCAACTACGCCAGGTACCTCAACAAGGATTTCGTCGACGCGCGCTTCGCCTTCTATGGTGCCTAACTGCGCGGCGTGCCGGTCGACCAGCCGCGCTGGAAGCGTGGCGTCGCGCTGACCGAAGGCATCATCGGCGAAGCGGTCGGCACGCTCTAGCGGCCCAGTCGGCGGCGAGTGAAGATGTGCATGGCGGGCGGGATGCGAAGCGAGTCGAGGCTCGTCATCGTATCCCGCCGTTTCCCGTTTCAATAGTGTTTGGTATCGGGGTCGTAGACGGTGGCCTGGCGGGCAATCATCGTCCACGCGTCGTCGGCGTATTGCCAGAACGTTGGTGCTGCGGCGATGGATCGTCTTGCCTTTTTCCGGCCCGAAGTCGGGCACCACGGTTTCGTCGGACATGGTCACGGCGACGTTGCCGTAGAACTCGATCCTCTCCAGCCGCGATTGGTATCCCCCTTCGTAGTCGAGCAGGCCGCGCCTGATCGCGCCGAACACTTCGTTGCGGGTCAGCACGCGGTTGCCGGGACTGTTGACGAGCAGTTTCGGCGACCAGAGCTTTTCGAGCGCGGCGATGTCGTGCGCGTTGATGGCCTTGCCGACCGCCGCGCCGGCGATGGCCAACTTCTTCTTCGCTTCGGCATCCAGCTCCTGGGCATGTGCGTTGCCCAGGCAGGCCAGCGCGAATGTGACGGCGAGCAACGACGATTTCATCTTCAGCATGGCGTTTCTCCGGTAGTGGAACGGTATGCGGCGCGGGACGCGGCGCCGGCTACAGCAATTTCAGGTAGGCGACGATGTCGGCGCGATCCTGTTCGGACAGTTCGATTCGCGCCTGCGGCTGGAGGAAGCCGAAGCCGCCGTGCAGGAATCGCTGGTAATGCTCCACGGCTTCTTCCAGCGTGGCCGCCGAACCGTCGTGGAAGTACGGCGCCTTGCGCGCGACGCCGCGCAGCGACGGAATCTTGAAAATCTCGGAGAAGAAGAACGCCGGATATTTCGCGAACTCCGGCGGCAGCGAGGCGATTTGGGTGTAGCTCAGCGCGATGCCGAGGTCCGGGCTTTCGAACGGTGTCCACTTCCCGCCCGGTCCCTCGAGCAGCCACTTGCGCACTGGATAGCCCGGCTTGTTCTCGGCGGAGACGTTGGTGAAGCCGAAGCGGATGCCGGCTGCGAGTCCGGCGGGCGGCAGCTCCGGGACGAACGGCACCGGCGGGAAGAATCGTTCGATCTCTTTGGTCGTCGTGTCCAGGCGCGGGCCGCCGTGGCACATCGCGCAGATGCCGTGGCCCGTTTTCAGATCGACCGGCTGCGCGACGAAGAATTCGCGTCCGCGCTTCTCCGCGTCGCTGCGGCCGGGCGGCAGACTCGGAGCGGCGCCGCCGTTCGCGTAGGCGCGCATGTCGTCGGAAGTGAACAGCATCGCCTTCTGGAATGCGGCGACCGCGTCGAGTTCGGCCCGCGTCGCTGCGCGCGCGGGCTGCATGTGCGTCCGGATCGCGTCCTGCGCCTGGAAGGGCAGATCGGGGGCGCGGCCGTCCCACATCAGAACGGGATCGAGCGCGGCCACGTCGTGGGTGACGAGGTTGCGGCGAAACAGCGTCACCGCGGTCGCGTTCGGATCGTCGGCGAGCTTCACGTTCGGCGGCAGCGCGATCGTCACGCGCACCGTGCCGTACTTCAACAGCCGGTCGTAGGACTTGCCGTCGCCGTCGTCGCTGTCGATCGCGCGAAACAGTGGATCGTGCGGATTCTTCGCGTAGCGCTCGCGCGCGTCCGCGAGGCCGAACGTGCCGCTGCCCAGCGCATGGCAGGTTTCGCAGGTGCGGCCGTTGCCGCCGAAGGTTTCCTGCGAGAACACGCGCATACCTTCGAGCAGCTGCGCCTTGTCGGCGCCGCCGCGCTCTTCGATCGCGGCGCGCATGTGCGCATCGTCGGCGGCCGCATGCGCGCCGGGTGCGACGCTCTCACGGCACGCGGACAGCAGCGCCAGTGTGGCAATGGCGAATCCCGCAGCGAGCGCGTAAACGGCTTGGGTGGCGGGAGCGATTCGTGAAGGGCTGCGGTCCTCACGCTCGAATCTGGATTTCATGACTTGAACCTTTTCATCGGATCAGCGCAGTCCGGGCCAGAGCGCGATGCCGTCGCCGTGCGCCGCGGAGGGAATCGACGCCTCGAGCGTCCAGGTCTTCAGGTCCAGCACATCGACGTTGCCGCTCAGCCAGGTGGCGATGAAGGCTTCGTCGCCGACGACGGCAATGCCGTGCGGCATGCGGTCCACGTCGAAGCGGCGTGCGACCGTGTTCGTCGCGAGATCGATCGCTTCGAGCAGGCCCTTCTTGCCGCCGCCGCGCGCGAGCGGCGCTTCGTCCTCGCCGACCAGCAGGAACTTTCCGTCCGCAGTCGGGCAGGCGGCGAACGGGAATCCCGCGACCGGAATTTCCCGCGCGATTTCGTCCGTCGCCGTGTCGATCGCGGCGACGCTGCGCGCGTTGCCGTTGGTCACGAACAGGCGCTTGCCGTCGCGCGACAGTGCGAGGCGCTGCACGAGGTCGGAAACCGCGATCACCTTGGCGAGCTTGCGTCTCTTGAGATCGAGCACGCTGACGCTGCCCGCGCCGAGGTTGGCCGTGTACAGCTTGCGGCCGTCCGGAGTCGCTTCGAGCATGTGGGTCTGCTCGGCGCCGGTCGGAATCCGTGCCGTGATCTTGCCGGTCCGGGTATCGACGATCGCGACCGCCTGCGCCAGTTCGGCCGAAACGAGCAGGCTGCCGCCCTTCGTGGTCAATACCTTGTGCGGGCGCAGCGGCTTGCCCAGATCCCAGGACTTCGTCGCCGTGCGCGTCGCCATGTCGATCACGTCGATGGCGTGTCCGTCCGCGCCAGGCATGCCGACGATCGCGTCGCTGTACGAGGGCGTGTAGGCGGTCCTGCCGTCGGCCGAGAACGCCACTTCGTGCGGCCAGCCCGGCACGGCGATCGCGCCGGCCACCGCCTTCGCGCGCGGGTCGACCAGCACAAGGCGATGGCCTCTTGCCTCGGGGATTACCAGCAATGGCCCGTTGCGCGTGTCCTGCGCGTGCACGGGCAACGCCGCCGGTGCGAGCAGCAACGCGAATGCAAGGCCCATGAATGGGAATCTCGTTTTCATCGTCGGTCTCCGGACCGGGCAAGCGGCATTTCGAGAAAGGCGAACCGCGCTCACGGCGGCGACAGCCGATCGACGAGCGCGCGCAGCGGCGCGCTGTAGGCAAGCGGGCCGAGCGCCAGCATCATGCCGACGATGACGCCCGCGCCGACCCACCAGGCGCGATGGATGCGCCGCCGGTTCGCGAGGTCGAACGCCATGCCGGCGCCGACGTAGGCCAGCATAGCGCAGGTCAGGATGAGCGGAACCGGGACGCCGAGCGCACTCAGCGGCAGCAGCCGCGGCACGGCCGGCGACATGATGATCACGTTGCCGCACAGCATCAGCCGGCGGTGCCAATCGGGCCTGCGCCGCAGGGCGAGGCCGGCCGCCAGCAGGCCGGCGAAGGCGACGACGTTGAGCAGGTTGAGCGCGAGGAAAACGTCGGGCCGGAACACCGGCGGCACCGCGCCGCGCCGGATGCACATCACGGCGGTGACCAGCGCCAGCGGCACCATCGCCGCGGCCAGCGCCGCGCCGAACACGCCCAGCCGGCGGTGCAAAGCGACGGAGCCGCGATCCACCAGCGCGCATTGCACCACGAACAGCATGATCCACGCGGCGAACACGAGGCCGTGCGCCACGACTTGAAACGGCAGCTCGGTCCAACGGACGAAGCCGGCCGCTTCGATCCGGCCGAAGCCGGCGAACACCGTCGCCGCGATCGCCAGCGACATCCACAAAAAGAAACGGCGTTCGGACAGCACGGCCGGTCGGATCGAAACGTTGCTGTTCATGGGCCTTCTCACGGGATGGGCCGACGATTCGGGGAACGCGGACGGCCGTCCCCTTGACTGGACTTCAGTAGACGATCAGATGGAATGCGCCCGCGGGATGGAATTTGAGCGTGATGCGATTGCCCGCGGTCGCCAGCCCCTGGAAGTTCGTTCCCGTCACCGAAACGAAGCGCCCGTCGACGGGGAAGTTGAAATCGAGATAGATCTCGTCGTCGCCGCCGCTGTAGCTGAAGGCCCCTGATACCGCGATGCCGCAAGGCACGACCGCCGCACTGTTCGCCGCGAGCTGGGAATTGAAGCACCGTACGACTTGTGTCTGGTCGACGACTACGGCCGCCTTGACCCAACCGCCTTGGTTCAGGCCCTGCTGCGCGGGGCCGTAGGCCACGAATGCGTAGCCGTGATCGCTGTGGCCGGACACACCGATGCCGTCTTGGCTGACGCCGGCGACACCGGTGCCGCTCGAAGCGCCGCCGAGCACACCCCCCGCCGTGCCTTGGTCGGCGAAGCCGGCTACCCCGACGTGGTTGTTGCTGCTCGTATGGCCATGCACGCCGTCGAAATTGGCGCTCTCGCCGGAAATGCCCGGGCCGCCGTTGCTGCTGCCGGCGACGCCGGCAGCAGCGTCGCTGCCGGTGACGCCCTGCACGCCATTGCCGTTGCTGCTGGTGCCGAGGACGCCGACCGCAGCGGCCGCGTCTCCCCATATCGCCGCAGGCCAACCGGCGGTACCCGAGCCAGTGCCGTTTATGCCGCGCACGCCGGTCTGGCCCGACGTATTGGCGACCGAGAACGCCGCGCCGGTCGTCGCCGTGGTTCCGCTGTACGGCAGCGCGAAATCGCTACCGCCGCTGGGCGCGTCGGTGCAGACCCAGCTCATCCCGTTCCATTGCGCAATCTGGCTGGACGCGCAGCCTTGCGGCAATTGGTAGGTGGGTGCGACGGAGAACGCGCTGCCGTTCAGCGCCAGGCCGGTGCCGGCCGAATAACTGGCGGAATTGCCACTGCCGCTGCACGGCCCGAGCTGGCCGCTGGCGCTGTCGTAGCACACCGGAAGGCTCTGCTGCGTGCCGTTGACCAGCACGGGCATCACGATGTTGCCGCCTTCGTCCACGCGCAGGCGAACCTGCGCGCCGGTGGAATCCTTGACGACGAAGCCGCTGCCCGCGGCGGGCTGGACGACGACGTCGGCGGCCGCGGCGTTCTGCATGCCGGCGAGGGCCAGCGCGGCAACGAGGAAAAGAATGCGGAAACCGGGGCGGTTCATGGACGTTTCTCCATCGATCTGGAAAGAGTTTGTCGGGAAAGGCCGCGCCACGCGGCGAGCATCAGTAGCGCGAGCAGCAGCCAGCGGCCGCAGCCGAGCGCCGGCGCGGGAACCGCCGTGCCGTTGCCCGTGCCGCCGCCGGGTGTCGCGTCGGCGAACCAGTTGACGAGGTTGCCGCCGTCGATCGAGTGGAACGACGCGGCCGGCCCCGGCGCGATGCGCGCACCGCCGCCGGCGTCGTTGTCGCGCGCGTCGACGTAGGCGATGGTCTGCGCGGCGCCGTTGTTGAGCGCGAGCACGCCGCGTTGCCCGGCGCTGGCGCTGACGACTTTGAGCAATTGCCCGGCCACGCCTTGCAGCGTGAGCGCATGCGCCACGCTCTGCGCGAGGCCGACCGGGAAAACGAGCCGCTTCGCGCTGGCCGTGGTGACGACGAGGTCGTGGAAGCCGGTCGTGCCGGACAGCGTGCTCGTGCCGCTGCCGCAGGCGTCGACGATCGCCACGCCGCCGCTGCCGGCGACGAAGCTGCCGGCGTTGGCGAAATCGCCGCCGAGCGCGATGCCGCTCGCGCCCGCGGCGAAGCTGCCGCCGGCGAGGTCGAAATCGGCAATGCCGGTGAGCGCGGCGGCGCCGGCCGTTGCGGCACCGGCGATAGCGAGGTTCGAACAACCCAGGTCGACGCGCGCGTCGCCGAAATCGAACGACGACCCGGCGCCGACCGTGATCGTCGCGGCGGCGGATTGCGCCGCCAGGCACAGGGGGACCGCGGCAAACAGCAGCGCCGCGGCCAGCCGGCCGCACAGGCGCAGTGCGCTCATGGCCGCACCGGCGCGACGGCAAACGGTTTGTGCGGATTTGGCTTCCTCAAATGTTCTCATCGACGTGCTCCGGGGGTGGCAGTCGCGCGGTCGGCCGTGCCGCGGAGCTCATGGCCTCGTGCCGGTGCGTCCTGCTCCGCGGCCGCAGCGGAGGGCGTGACGACGGCAAGACCGTCACCTGCGCTGCTCGCCGCACTGATCGGTCGCGCGTAATGCGCGGTGCCGATGGAGTGCGTGCCCGCGCCGAGCGGGACGGCGGCATGGCTGACGGTGCTGCTGGCGCCGGCACGTAGCCTTGTGCGGCAAGCCACAGGGTCCGCAGGGAGGACGAGAACACGGATTGGTCCTCAAGCCCTGTTCTGCAACACGCGCCGCAGCGCGAACAACGCCAACGCGATGGCGAGTGCGATCAACCAGGCCGGCGCGAGCATCGGCGCGGCGACCGATGGCGCGCTCACCGCAGGCGCGGCGGCGATGACGACGCTGACCGGACCGCCGGTGCTCGCGGCGTAGCTGGCATCGCCCGAATACTGCGCGGTGACGCTGTGCGTGCCGAGGGCGAGGCTGGCGCTGGCGAACGTCGCCGTGGCGCCGTCGAGCGGCGCGCTGCCGATGGCGCTGGCGCCGTCGAGGAAGGTGACGCTGCCGCTCGGCGCCACTGCGGCAACCGCATTGCCGCCGGGCGAGGCCGGCGCTTGCGCGCGCGGATTGGCTTGCTGGATCGCCGTCGCGGCGACGGTGGCGGTGAAATGGACGGTTTGTCCCGGCGTGGCGCTGGTCGGGCTGGCGCCGAGCGTTGTCGTTGTGGCGGCAGGCTGGGTCGGCGCGGAAGCGTCGGGCGGCAGCACCGCCAAGCCAGGATGCGCCTGCCCGCCGATGTGGGCGAAATATCCGCCCGCGTAGACATTGCCGCTGGCATCGAGGGCAAGCGCAAACAACCAGTCGTCGGCCAACGGATTCCAGTTCGCATCGACCGCCCCGCTGCCCGTGCCCGACAGTTTAGCGATATGACTGCGCGACTGCCCGCCGATCTGGGTGAAAGCTCCGCCCGCGTAGACATTCCCGCCGGCATCGACGGCGAGCGCAAACACACTGCCGCTGGCCGACGGATTCCAACTCGCATCGGCCGCCCCGCTACCCGTGCCCGACAGTTTGGCGATTTGGCTGCGCGACTGCCCGCCGATGCTGCCGAAATTTCCACCCGCGTAGACGTTGCCGCTCGCATCGACGGCAAGCGCATCCACCGCGTCGCTGGCCGACGCATTCCAGTTCGCATCGGCCGCCCCGCTGCCGGTGCCGGACAGTTTGGCGATGTAGCTGCGCGACTGCCCGCCGATGCTGCTGAAATATCCGCCCGCGTAGACGTTCCCGCCGGCATCGAGGGCAAGCGCAGTCAACCGGTTGTCGGGCGACGGGTTCCAGTTCGCATCGGCCGCCCCGCTGCCGGTGCCGGACAGTTTGGCGATGTAGCTGCGCGACTGCCCGCCGATGCTGCTGAATTGTCCGCCCGCGTAGACATTGCCGCCGGCATCGACGGCGAGCGCAGTCACCCAATCGTCGGGCGACGGATTCCAGTTCGCATCGGCGGTCCCGCTGCCCGTGCCGGACAATTTGGCGATGTACTTGCGCGACTGCCCGCCGATGTTGCCGAACCATCCGCTCGCGTAGACATTGCCGCCGGCATCGACGGCAAGCGCAGTCACGGAATCGTCGGCAGACGGATTCCAGTTCGGATCGACCGATCCATCGGCCAGTATTTTGGCGATATTGCTGCGCCGCGTGCCGTTGACCTCGGAGAAATCTCCGCCGACGACCATGCCGCCGCCGGGCAGGCGCGCCACGGCGAGGACGGAGCCTCCTGAATTCAAGTAGGGATTCGGCCACGGCGCCGGCGTTTGCGCCGCGACCAGCCCGGCGAACATCAAGGCGAGAAAACCTGCAATTCGAGCGATCGTTCTGCGCGGATTGGACGAACGAAACTGTTTCGACTCGTGTTCGGGTTTCTGCGCGGACAGGGCGGCGGCGCGCGGGGTTCGGTTTCGGGTTTTCACGGTCGGCAATCCTTCTTCGCAACGGGTTCGTCCTGTATTACGCCGAGCGGCGTTCAAGTCCGCCACGCGATCGCGCCGCGGTCGGGTCGGCGTTCCGCAGCGCGTTTCGGCGTATGAACTAGAGATCGGCAAGAAATCCGCGGCTCGCGTTTTCGGTGCCGTGCGGTATCTTCTGGAGCGAGGCAACATCGGGGCCGTTCATGCCGGGAACCGTCGAGCTGTACGAACTCCTCCGCCGCGCGCTCGATGCGCCGCCGGCACGCCGTGCCGCGCTCCTCGATGCGGCCTGCGCGGGCGACACCGCGCTGCGCAAGCGCCTCGAACGTCTGCTCGAAATGGCGGAACGCCGCGACGGCTTCCTCGACCGCTCGCCGCTCGCGGATGCAAGCGCGCCGCCTTCAGCGCAGCACGTGCATGCCGCCGGACGCGTCGTCGGCGCGTATCGCCTGCTGCGGCCGATCGGCAGCGGCGGCATGTCCGAGGTATGGCTGGCCGAGCGCGTCGAGGGCGGCTTTCGCCAGCAGGTCGCGATCAAGTTGATCCAGGGCGCGCGCGGCGCGGCCGGCGAGCGTTTCCGCGCGGAGCGCGAGATCCTCGCCGCGTTGGCGCATCCGGGCATCGCGCGGCTGTTCGACGGCGGCGTCGAGCCGGGCGGCGCGGCATGGATGGCGATGGAGTACGTCGAAGGCGAGCACCTCGCCGTGTACTGCCGCGCGCGCGGCTTGCCGCTGGCCGAACGGCTCGCGCTGTTCATGCAGGTGTGCGACGCGGTCGCGTATGCGCATACGCGCCTCGTCGTGCATCGCGACATCAAGCCGGCGAACATCCTCGTCACGCGCGAGGCGCAGGCCAAGCTGCTCGATTTCGGCATCGCCAGGCTGCTCGACGACGAAACGCGCGAGGCCACGCGCACGCTGCAGATGACGCCGGCCTACGCCGCGCCCGAGCAACTTTCCGGCGGCCGCATCGGCACCGCGACCGACGTCTACGCGCTCGGCGTGACCCTGTTCGAGCTGCTTACCGATCGCCTGCCGTGGATCGACGACTCGGCCCCGTTGGCAGGCGCGGTGCATCGCCTGCTCGATGCGCCATTGCCGTCGCCGAGCCGCGTCGCCGGCGCCGGCGCCGATGCGCCGGTGGGCCGGCGCGCCTTGCGCGGCGACCTCGACGCGATCGTCGGCAAGGCGCTGCGCCGCGAACCCGACGCGCGCTACGCGGACGCGCGCGCACTCGCCGACGACCTGCGCCGCCATCTCGCGCACGAACCGGTACGCGCGCGCGCGGACGCGAAGAGCTACGTGCTGCGCCGCTTTCTGCGCCGCCACTGGCTCGCGCTGTCGACCGCGGCGGCGGTGTTCGTCGCGATGGCGGCGGCGATCGTCGCGGTCACGCAGCAGGTGCACAAGGCGCGGCTCGAAGCGCAGCGCGCCGCGGCGGTGCAGTCGTTCATGGTGGACCTGTTCCGTACCAATTCGAGAAACCAGGCCAATCCGCTCAAGGCGCGTCAAACCACCGCGCGCGAACTGCTCGACATCGGCGCGAAACGAATCGACGCGGCCATGAGCGATGCGCCCGACGTCAAGCTCGGCGTATTGCCTCTGCTCGGGGATCTGTACAAGGAACTGGAACTGACCGACAAGGAAATACCCTTGCGTCGGCAATATGTCGAACTGACTCGGACGGTCAATGGCCGGAATTCGAGTCAGACGGCGGCGGCGCTCACCGATCTGGGCGACGTCCTGTATCGAGCGGGCGATTCGAAGCAAAGCGAGGCGGCGCTGCAGGACGCACAAGCCATCCTCGATGCCAACCAAGAGCATGCTTCGCCGACGCGGGCGCGGCTGCTGCTTCGCCAAGCGCAGTTCTACCGCCTCAGCGACCCGTCGCGCGCGCTCGATTACGCGCAGCAGGCACAGCATCTCTTCGCCCGGCTGCGACCGTCGGCGGAATTTGCCGAGCTGTTGCAGCTGCAGGCAAAGATGCAGGCGGGCAACGGCAATTGGCAGGGAGCGGTCGCCCTGATGAATCGCGTCATTGAGGTGCTGCGCACGTTGCCCGACGCGGACGCCGGCCTTGCCGAAGCGTACGGCACGCTCGCGAATTTTCAGCTCCAGGCGCTCGATTACGCCGATGCCGAGCGTAATGCGCGGCTGGCGTTGCAGTCGTCGCTGACCGTGAACGGAGAGAAGCATATTCAGACCGTGCGAAAAACCACCTCGCTGGGCACGGTCCTGTTTCAGGTCGGCCGTGCCCGCGAGGGTCTCGATTTGCTTGCGCAAGCCAAACAGCAGTTCCTTGCGTTGCCGGGCGAGCAGGATCCGACCGACGTGGCGTACGTACTGGGGACGCACGGCGATTATTTCCGCATGGCGGGAGACATCGAGACCGGTCTGGCCGATATGGAAGTCGTGGCGCGAACGCTGCGCCAGAATCCGCAGAGCACGATGCTCGCGTCGATCATCAGCGAAACCAGCGCGATATGGACGGATATGGGGCGTTACGACGCGGCGGACGCAGGGCTGAAGGAAGCCGCGGCCATGCGCGAGGCGGCCGGCCAGAAACCCGGCACGGCGATGTTCAATCCGATCACACAGAATCGCTTCGACCTGGCCTTGGCGCAGAGGCGATTTGCCGATGCGCGGCAACAGCTCGATCGCTATGTCGTGGCGGAAACGAATACGCAAGGACTGCATCGATTCGCGCTGATTCGTCAGTTGATGACGATCGAGCTGCAGGCGCGTTCCGGCGACTTTGCCGCCGTCGCCGGCACCGCGGCAAGCGTGCGCGCGATACTCGAAGCCAGCGGCCACGCCGACTTGTTCGAACGGGTTTCCGCCCGGGTCGCTTTTTTCGAGGGCATGGCCGAACTCGGCAACGGCAATCCTGGCGGCGCCCGGCCTCTACTGCGGAGTGCGCTGGCCGGACGCGAAAGAAATTTATTGCCGATGAGCGCGGATATCGCCGAAGCCCAGATCGCTCTCGCCGAATGCGAACTCGCGCTCGGCCACTTCGCGCAGGCGCACGAACTGGCCGACAAGGCGCAGGCCATCCACGCGCAGCACAAGGAACTCGGCGAGCACTATCGCGAACCGCTGCGCCGGCTGCTCGCGCATCTTGCCGCCGGTAAACCAGGCATTGCCAAGGCTGCGCGGCAGCCCTCTTCGGAATGAGGCAGCTTTTTTTTGCGAAGACACCGACAGGAAATTCGTTCGCGGCTTATAACCTGTTCTCAGGTGCCGAGCGTTTCGTACAGCAACGCCTTCGCCATCGCCCATTCGCGCTGCACCGTGCGCTCGGAGATGCCGAGGGCGAGCGCCGTTTCCGTGTCCGAAAAACCGGCGAAATAGCGGCACTCGACCACGCGCGCGAGGCGCGGCGACTTCTGTTCGAGATCGCTCAGCGCATCGTTCAACGCGACGATGCGCTCGTCGCTCTCGGCGAGGACGTCGACGTCCTCGATGTCGAGCGGCGCCTGCCCCGGATCGCGCTTGCCGCGCAGCCGCGCGCGCGCGTGCGAAACCAGCACCTGGCGCATCGCGAGCGCGGCGGTGTTGAGGAAATGCGCGCGGTTCTCGAAGACGTCCTGCCGCGCGAGCTTGAGATAGGCCTCGTGCACGAGCGCGGTCGTGCCGAGCGTCTGCGGCCCGGCCGCGCCGCCGCGCCGGCGCTCGCCGCGCGCAAGCAGGCGCAGGTCGGCGTACAGCACCTGCGCCAGCCATTGCGTCGCATGGTCGCCCGAAAAGGAAGGGGATTCCGACATCGGGCGATTATCCAGGAATTCCCGCTGCGAGCGGCAGGATTCCGCAAGCCAGGTCACGAAATGTTCGACTTCGGACGAACGACGCGCGGCGCATGTCGCTCGGGTCGGTTCATCGCGGCGATGATGCGCGACGCCGCGCCGACGCCGTCATACGCGCGCAGGCGCATCCTGAATGTCTCGGCGTTCGCGCGGAAGCGCGGATCGTCGACGACCGCGCGGACCGCCCCGCTGAACGCATCGAAGCGAATGCGCTTGGCCGAGAGCTTGCGGCCGAGCCCGTGCTTCTCGACCGCGTCGAGATTCCATTCCTGCTCGCCTTGGTTCGGAATGCCGATCAGCGGTACGCCGTGCTGCAACGCCGAGTAGATCGAACCCCGGCCGCCGTGCGTGATCATCGCCGCACAATTGCGCGAAAGGACGAGACTCGCCGGGACGTAATCGCTGACGATGACATTGGCCGGCGCCTTCGCGCCCGAATAGCCGTAAAGACCGCCGGTCGCGGCGACGATCTGGAAATCGTCCGAAGCTTCGAGCATGCGGCCGAGATAGTCGATGACGCGCGTGAACTGTTCGCCGTACGAGCCAAGATAGACGAATACCGATTTCTTGGCCGGATCGAGCCGCGAATACCACGCCGGCACCTTGCTGCTCTGCTCGTGGACGAGCGGACCGACTGCGTGCGCGTGCGGCGGCAGCGGCAGCGAAGGCGCGAACTCGGGCGCGTCCATGAGGATCGTCGCCTCTCCTTCGAAGAGGTCCTTCATCGATTCGAAGCGCACCGCGCTGCCGCGTGCCTTGAGATACGCGTTGTAAGGGCGCACCCACGATTCGAAGAACCTGTCTTCGGCCCATGCGCTGAGCGGCTGCAGGATGCGCTGCGGCAGGTGCTTGACGATCGGACTGAGCGGATGCGACTCGGGCATGAATTTCCCGCCCGCGTAGTAGCGCGTCAGCACGGTGTTGCAGAGCACGGCGCGCGGCGTACCGGTTAGCATTGCGGACAGCTTCAGCGTCGGCCGGTGCAGGTCGACGACAGCATCCGCCTTGTGCTTCTCGATCAGCGCCGTCTCGGCCGCGACGAACTCGGCGATGCTCTCGCGCGTGTGATAGCCGAGGCTCGACTTGTTGATGTACGCGACCGAGCGGTCGGGATCGAGCTCGGCGACGTCCTCGACCTCGAAGCCGCATTCCTCGACGTACGCGCGGCATTTGCCGCGCGCGGCGAACACGACCTTGTGGCCGGCCTCGCGCAACGCGGACGCGATCGCGACCAGCGGCTGCGTGCCGCCGAGGTGGTTCGCGTACGGGAACATCAATGCGGTTTTCATCGCGGGGTCGACCCCGCTGCGCTTGAAGCCGTAGCGCGTGGCGGCCGGCCTCGTTCGGTCCGAACGAGGCGCGGTGCTTGGATCAGGCAACTTGGCGAGTCCGGGAACAGGGCACTATCACGATGCGAGTCAGGTCGGCCGCTATGCCGCAGGCTTGGCCGAAAGGCGCGCCGCGGCGTTGAGTACGGCCAGGATGGACGCCGTGTCGCGGTCGGCGTGTCGGCCGGCGCCGAAGCGCGCGCCGGGCGATCCCGCGTTTGCGGCTTCGACGATGACGAGCGCATCGCCGTTCGCGGCCTTGAGCAGCTCGTGGCCGTCGATGCGCAGCGCCTGCGGCAGCGCCTGCGCGACCGCATCGAGCACGTTGGCGCCTTGCCCTTGCAGCGTATGCGGCCGGCCTGCGGCGATCACGTCGAGATCGATCGCGTGGCCCGCGTCGGCCGCATGCAGGTGATGGGATTTGTATACCAATCCACTTTTGTCTTCGGCGCAGGCCAGATAGGTTTGCTCGAACAGTTCCCACAGTTTCTGGCTCGTGATCTCGGCTTCGCTCGCGTCGGTATACTTTTGCACGATCGCGGAGAACTCGATTTGCATGCGCCGCGGCATGACGACGCCGTGGTCGCGTTCGAGCAGGTAGGCGATGCCGCCCTTGCCCGACTGGCTGTTCACGCGCACGATGCTCTCGTAGCTGCGGCCGACGTCGGCCGGATCGATCGGCAGGTACGGCATCTCCCAGAAATCGCCGTCCTTGCGCGCGGCGAAGCCCTTCTTGATCGCGTCCTGGTGCGAGCCCGAGAACGAGGTGAAGACGAGGTCGCCGACGTAGGGATGACGCGGGTGGATCGGCAGTTGCGTGCATTCCTCGGCGATGCGCGCGGTGGCGTTGATGTCGGAGAAATCGAGGCCGGGGTGCACGCCTTCCGTGTACAGGTTCAGCGCCAGCGTGACGATGTCGACATTGCCGCTGCGCTCGCCGTTGCCGAACAGGCAGCCCTCGACGCGCTGCGCGCCGGCGAGCATCGCCAGCTCGGCGCAGGCGACGCCGGTGCCGCGATCGTTGTGCGAATGCACCGAGAGCACGACATGTTCGCGCCGCTCCAGATGCCGGTGCATCCACTCGACCTGGTCGGCAAAGACATTGGGCGTCGCCACTTCGACCGTGGTCGGCAGGTTGTGGATGATCGGCCGGCCGGGACCGGCGTCCCACGCGCGCGTCGCCGTGTTGCACGCGGCGAGCGAGACCTCGAGCTCGGTCATCGAGAACGTTTCCGGCGAATACTGCAAACGCCAGTCGGTGCCGGGCCGCGCGTCGGTCAGGCGCTTGATCAGCGTGACCTGCGTGTCGACGAGCTTGAGCATCTCGTCGACGCTCATGTTGAACACCACGCGGCGCCATAGCGGCGCGGTCGCGTTGTAGACGTGGACGATGACGCGCTTCGCGCCGCGCACGGATTCGATCGTGCGCTCGATCAGTTCGGGCCGCGCCTGGGTGAGCACCATCGGCGTGACGTCGTCGGGGATCCGATCGTTTTCGATCAGATGGCGGATCACGTCGAAGTCGATCTGCGAGGCGGCCGGAAAGCCGAGTTCGATTTCCTTGAAGCCGACGCGCACGAGCTCGTCGAACAGGCGCAGCTTCTTCGCCTTGTTCATCGGGTCGAACAGCGCCTGGTTGCCGTCGCGCAGGTCGGTGGAGAGCCAGATCGGCGGCGCGGTGATCGTGCGCGAGGGCCACTGGCGGTCGGGCAGGTCGATGGGCGGGAACGGGCGATATTTGCTTTGCGGATTGGGGATCATGATGCGGCCATTGGTCTTGCGAAGGGGATTTCGTTGCGAAGCGCGCGTCTCTCCTGCCGACCTTGCTGCGAAGGTCTGGTCGATGGCCGGGATCGGGGAGAGGTCAGGTGACGAGCGCGCGCAGCGGATCCCGGCCGAGAGTAAGGTCGAGTCCAGCAAGAAGCGATGAAGGCGTCATCGTGCGCATGGCCCGATTTTAGCAGAGAGAGGCCGCCGCGATGCAAGCGGTTTCTCGTTTGGACGTCTAGACGGCGGAATCTGCGGCGCCGCTGCGCCGGCCGCGGCGCGCAGGCTTTCCTCGCGTGCGGTTTTTTGCATGCGCGCGAGCCGGCGCACGCGGGCGTGGAACGCGGGCCAGTCGCGTCCCGCCTGTGCGAACAGCGCGGCGAAGGCCGGCATCCACTCGTCGTACAGGCCGAACGGCAGCAGGCTGGCGTTGTTGATCGGCGCGGCGACGAGCGCGTCGTAGCGATGGTCGCCGGGCCAGTGCGCGTCGCGCCACTGCGCGTAGCGCCGGCGGAAATCCGCGATCTCGTTCTGCTTGGCCGCTTCCATCGCCGCGCGATCGAGCGTGCCGGCGTAGAGTTTGCGCAGGCGTTCGCGCAGATCCAGCGCGAGGCGCGCGAATTCGTCGTCGGCCTGGCGGTTGCGCTCGTCGCGCGCGTCGTCCGCGCGCGCGGCATGCCATTCGCGCAGCCCTTCGTCGTGCACGAAGTTCGCGAACGATTCGTTGAACGCGGTGTCGTCCTTCACGTAGATCAACTGGTGGGCGAGTTCGTGGAAGATCGTGCCGATCAGCTCGTCGTCGTCCCAGCGCAGCATGGTCGACAGGATCGGGTCGGCGAACCGGCCCAGCGTCGAATAGGCCGCGACGCCGCCGACGTAGACGTCGTCGCCGCGCGCTTCGAGCCGCGCGGCTTCGGCCTTCGCCATCACTTCGTCGAACCAGCCGCGGTACGGCACGCAGCCTGCGATCGGAAAGCAATGCAGGATGGGGTCGACCGAATAGCGCGGCGCGGCGAACACGTTCCAGACGACGTAGGGCCGATGCAGGTCGACGTAGCTCGTGTAGCTGCGGTTGTCGGGCAGGCCGAGACGTGCGGAAGCGAAGCGGCGCGCCTCCCGCGCGAGACGCAGGCGCGCGGCGAGCCGCGCATCGGTCGCCGGGTCGGCGATCACGGCATCGACCGGTTTGCGCTGGGTCACGAGTTGCGCCTGGCCGTGCGCGACGTGCGCGTAGTAGCGCAGGGTCGAGCAGGCCGAGGTCAGAATTGCCAGAATCGCCGCCATGACGATGCGAAGTGCGGGTTGCATTGTGCGATCATGGAGCCAAATGACATCCGCCGCCAATTCCGACTCCGCCTATCCCCGAGATCTGGTCGGCTACGGCCGCACGACGCCGCATCCGCGCTGGCCCAACGGCGCGCGCATCGCGCTTCAGTTCGTGCTCAACCACGAGGAAGGCGCGGAGAATTGCGTGCTGCACGGCGATGCGGCGTCGGAGACGTTCCTGTCCGAGATCGTCGGCGCGCAGGCGTTCCCGGCGCGGCACATGAGCATGGAATCGCTCTACGAATACGGCTCGCGCGCGGGCCTGTGGCGCGTGCTGCGCGCGTTCGAAAAGCGTAAATTGCCGTTAACGGTCTTTGCGGTCGCGCAGGCCCTGCAGCGCCATCCCGACGCACTTGCCGCGTATCGGGAACTCGGACACGAGATCGCTTGTCATGGATTGCGCTGGATCAGTTATCAATCAATCGACGAGGCGACCGAGCGGGTCCACATCGCGCAAGCGACGGCCCTGCTCGGCGAACTCGTCGGCCAGCACCCCTTCGGCTGGTACACCGGGCGTGACAGCCCGAACACGCGCCGCCTCGTCGTCGAGCAGGGCGGTTATCTCTACGACGCCGATTCCTATGCCGATGATCTGCCGTACTGGACCCAGGTCGACGTCGTGCGCGACGGTGCCCCCGCGCGCGTGCCGCAGCTGGTCGTGCCGTATACGCTCGACAGCAACGACATGCGCTTCGCCGCGGCGCAGGGTTTCAACTCGGGCACGCAGTTCTTCGATTATTTGAAAGACGCCTTCGACGTGCTGTACCGCGAGGGTGATCCCAACGGCCTCGACGCGCCGAAGATGCTGTCGGTCGGCCTGCATGCGCGCCTTGTCGGCAGGCCCGCGCGCATTGCCGCGCTCGAACGTTTCCTCGACTACGCGCTGGCCCACGACAAGGTGTGGATTTGCCGCCGCGTCGACATCGCGCGGCACTGGATCGCGACGCATCCGTTCGCGGGCTAGGGCTTCCAGGTAAGGTGTACGCCTGCAAGAACGGAGCATCCGGGTGCGGGCTCGTAGTAGCGCCCGTTGCTTTCGTTGACGATGATCGATCCGGCGTAGTTCCTGTCGAACAGGTTCTGCACGCGCAGGAAGGTCGATATCGTCGTCGAGCGGGTCTCGAACACGTAGCCGGTGCCGAGGCCGAGCGTACCGTAGCCCGGGGCGTACTGGGTGTTGAGATCGTTGACCGGCGTCGCGCTTGCGGCATTGACCTCGACCGTCGCGTTCCAGCCCAGCGCTTCGCCCCAGCGCAATGCGGCGTAGAAGTCCGAGCGCGGCACGCCCGGAATGCGCGCGCCGGCGGCGACGGGCGTGTTCGGTGTCGTGCAGGTGGATGCGGCCGGGCAGGTGAGGAACGGCGAGAGAAACCTCGCATCGAGCCAGGTGTAGGCGAGCTGCGCGTGCCAACCCGCCACGAGCGGCAGGTCGAGCTTGAACTCCGCGCCGCGCCGGCGCGCGCGGTCGACGTTCTGGTAGGTCGTGCGGCCGCCGCTCGAGGTGGCTACGGCGATCTCGTTGCGCGTGTCCGCGTTGAACACGGCGACATCGAATTCGCCGCCGTTGTCGAAACGCCATTTCGAGCCGATTTCGCCATTGCGGCTGCGCGCGGGCACGAGGCCGAAATTGATGCCGGCGCCGCCGTCGGGACGATAGCCGAGCTCGTTGAACGTCGGCGTCTCGAAGCCGCGCCCATACGAGGCGTAGAGATGCCACTGATCGTTCGCGCGATAGAGCAGGCCCGCGACCGGCGTCGTCGCCGAATAGTCCGCGCGGCCGCTGTCGTCGGGATTGCCCGGCACGATGTAGTGGTCGACGGCGGAGAATTTCACTTCGCTGTGGCGTGCGCCGAGGCTGGCGAGCCAACGGTCGGCGAAACTCCACGTGGCCTGCGCGTACTGGTCGAAATTGAACACGAGGTTCTGCTCGTCGCGGCGCAGTGCGCCTTTCACGCCGAGCGTGGTGCCCAGGTAATTGTTGTAGCCCTGGCGATGCTGATTCTGGCGGTCGTAGCTGGTGCCGACGGACACGTCGAATGGCCTGTCGGCGAAGACGCCGCCGTAGCTCCAGCGCGCGTCGCCGCCGCCGTAGTCGCCGCCGAGCTCGATCACGCCGCCGGGGCTGGTCGCCGCCTTCTGCGTCGCCACCGGAATCGACTGGAACTGCTCGACGTCGCGATGGCCGACGTAGCCGAGCACGCGCAGGCTTTGCGTATCGCCGAGCGTCTGTTCGTAGATCGCGCCGCCCTGCTGCTGGTGCACGCTCTTGCGCGTGTCGAACTGCGCCGCGACCGCGACCGGCTGGCGCGGATCGATTTCGAACTGCGCGCGGGTCAGGCCGAGCGCATCGTCGGCGTTCGGCAGCGCGACCGTGTTCGCGAGCAGGGTGAGCTTGCGTCCCGCGCCGAGGTCGAGCGCGAACTTGGCGTTGCCGTTGCTGCGTTCGGCGTAGCCGTGGCCACGGTAGCCGTCGGTGTGGAACTGCGACAGGTCGACGTTGTAGCCGACCATGCCTTCACGCCCGCGCGCGTTCGCGTCGAGATGCAGCGTGCCGTAGCTGCCGCCGGTCGCATCGAAACGCCATTCGGGGCGGTCGCCGCCATCGGAGGTGAAGACCTGGATCACGCCGCCCGAGGAGTTGCCGTACAGCGCCGAGAACGGCCCGCGCAGCACCTCGATGCGCTCGGCCGCGCCGAGCGGAAAGTTCGATACCTGGCCCTGGCCGTCGGGCATCGTCGCCGGAATGCCGTCGACGTAGAGGCGCACGCCGCGCACGCCGAACGTCGAGCGCGCGCCGAAGCCGCGGATCGAGATCTGTTCGTCCTGCGCGTAGTTCTGGCGGTCGCGCGTGAGCAGGCCGGGAACGCCCTGCAGGAATTCGGACGGATTCACGCCGAGCGAGTCGCTCGCGTCGACCTTGACCGAGTCGATCGCGCCGGGCACGTCGAACGCGGAATGCTCGCTGCGCGTCGCAGTGACGACGACATCGGGCAGGATTTGTTTGCCCGGCTTGTCTGCCGGGTCTGCATCCGCGGCGCATGCAGGCGCCGCGATGCCAAACAGGACGCAGGCGGGAAATGCAATGGCGAGAAAATTCTTCAACATGAAATCTCCGGGACGATGGTGCGTCTCAAGATGTCGCCGCCCATGATGGTATTGTCGGCATTGCCGTTTGCGTCTAGCGATTTTCTTGATTTTTCGACCGGCGCGAGTGCCGCGAACGTCAGTCAACTGGCGACGGTTTGGTATGGAATGGTGTCGAGCGCGAGTGTCGATGGCTGGTTCATTGCGGTGTCTCGTCGAGTGTTGTGAATGATGACGATGGTGGTAGCGAAAGCCGCCTTGCAGGCTGCGTCACGCAGTGCCCAAGTCTTGGCATTGCGGCTGGACACGAATACGCCTGTCGATCAAAATGCGATGCCCAGCGCATGGCGGCTGATGCGCAACGAAGCGCTGCATTGATCCGCTCCGCTCTGCGCGAATCGTCTCGTGCCATTCCGAGGTAAAACGTGCGAGCTTGCCGAGGGTTGTTGATCGTCGAAGGATTGCTGGCCGTGCTCGGTGTCTTCGCGCAGCCGGCGGTGGCGGCGCAGGATCCGGTCGAAGTCGGAACGATGCGCGATGCTTGGCGGCTCTGCCATGAGATCAAGGACGCGAGCAAGCGCTTGAACTGCTACGACGCCTTGCAAGACAAGTTCGAACCGCCTTTCTTCGAGGGCGGACTTACTACGACGACGCCGCGGTTCACGATAAATGGGCCGACACTGCTGCGCTACCAGAGCGATAGCGTGATTTTCGTGATGTATCTGAAGGACGCTCACGACAAGGTTCTGCAGAATCTGCATATCGGCGGCGGTGGCGAGGCGACCTATTTGATTCCGAAAGCCGGCAGATACCAGTTGGAGGTCAATGGCAGCGATAGCTGGCGGGTGTGGATCGACCCACGGCCGGAGCGCTGACGCATGGCGACGAAGCTCCACGCCGCGCTGCGCATCGCCGCCATTGCCGCATGCCTCGCCGCGGGCATGCAGTCGGCCGACGCTGCCGTGCAGGATTATCAGATCATGCGGCTGCTCAGCTATCACAGCGATTGCGGGGTCCCTACGCTGGCGCGTTTGCCGAAGGCTGCGCCGTGGCGCTATCACGCAATCTGCTCGAACACCGCGGCCTATCCATCCGGAGTCGATGTCGAATGCGCCGACAAGGACGACGAACGCAGTTGTCGCGTGCTGACGCAACCGCAACACTTCAATCTGAATGCGATGGCGCCACAACTGTCTAAATGAACTTCGGGGAGAGGCGGGTTTTGCCTGCACGGGAGTCATCGCGTCGATTACCGGTTCGCGTCAGAAGCGCCCTGCCGCGATCAGCGCGTCGACTTCGTCGTCGCTGAATAGGCGCGAGCGCACGAGGAAGCGCACGCCGCGCCCATTTTCGAGCGAGAACATGCCGCCGCGGCCTTCGACTACATCGATGATGAGCTGGGTGTGCTTCCAGTATTCGAACTGCGGTTTGCTGATGTAGAACGGCACGTCGCCGATTTCGCCGAGGTGCACGTCGCTGTCGCCGACGAGGAACTCGCTGCGCGGATAACACATCGGTGAGGAACCGTCGCAACAGCCGCCGGACTGGTGGAACAGGATATCGCCATGTTCGCGGCGGATTTCCGCGATCAGGGCGAGCGCCGCCGGCGTTGCGGTGACTTGCAGGGGGAATGTCGACATTCGAACTTTCTCCGCGCCGCGCCGCGAAACCATGTTCGCGGCGCGGACGCTTGATCCTCGGGGACCGGTGGTTCTAGAAACTGCCGATGTTGTTGAACTGTTGATTGCCCTTTTGCGCTTCGACCTTGGACACGAGCGGGACGTCCGAATGGAGTGCGCCATCGAAGGTGAGGGGCTGATCGCCCGCCGGATAGCCGTTTTCGCTCAGTATGAATGCCATGAGCTTGACGTACTGGTCGTGCGCGAGGCTGCCCGGACTTCCCCCGGGCATCTGGTACGACACGTAGGAGAAAATCTTCGCGACCGTGAAGCCGTTTTTTTCGCTGGCGAAATTCGGGCCCTTGAGCGTGGGGCCGACCCTGCCTTCCAGGCCGGCGCCGTGGCAAATCGCGCAATGCGCCTTGTATTCTTCCCTGCCGGCATTCACCTGCGCGGCCGTGAACAATTTCGGCACCGCGGCGGCGTCGCTCTTCGAATCCGCAGCCGAAGCGCTTTGCAGGCAAACGCCGGCCGCGAGGAATCCGAGCGCCAATGCGCCGGCGGCGCACATCGCCGTGATCGGTAGTGGCTTCTTGAAATAACGTGGAATCATTGCGCTTGCTCCTCATGGAAATGAACGTGTGAATGCCGCAGGGTTCACGGCTTTGTCGCAATCCGACGCACCTATCGCTGGCGCGATTCTAGGAACGTCTTGATCGCCCAGATGTCCTTTTTGTCGAGAACTCCGCCCCACGGGGGCATCATCACGATGCCGAAGGTCACCTTGCCGTTCTGTACCCTGTTCACGAAAAAGGCGTTGACGTCGCGCTCGCAGCGCTCGTGCAGCGGCTCGTCGGTCACGGTCCTGCACCCGGAATCGATCTTCGTCAGGTCCGCGCCGATGGCGCCATCGTTGTTCGCGTCGACGCCGTGGCAGTACGCGCAGGTTTGATTGAAAATCTCCTGCCCGGCCGCCGTGGCCGCTGCGTTGCCGCGATAAGGATTGACGTCGGCCTGCGCGCCATCGGCCGACGCGGGCAGGGAGGACGTATCGACGTTCGGGCGGCAGACCATTTGCGATTCGGTCTGACGACAGCCCAACGGCCGCACGACCGGCAGCTTCGTGCTCAGCGTTTGCGGCGTCCAGGGTTTTTCTTCGTTCGCGTGCATCGATAGGGCGAAAGCCGCCATCGACAACGCCAGTATCGTTGCGAATATCCGCGCCATCATTGCAGTTCTCCCACGCCGGTCGGGCAGCCTTTGCAGCCTGCCGTATAAGCGCCCCTGAACTGGGTGAAGCGGGTGATGGCGCCGGTCAGGTCCGCGTTTTGGAGGTCGGCGTCCTCGAGTTGCGCGTCCTGCAGGTCGACGCCGTTCAAATCCGCGCCGACGAACCTGGCCTTGTCGCCCTGTATTTTTTCCATCGTCGCCTGGGTGAGCGTGGCACGGTTGAAATCCGTGACGGCGAGGCTGGCGAAGCTGAGATCGGCACCCGCCAACTTGGCGTTGCGGAACGTCGCGGATGGCGCGAATACCGCATACAGCCGGGCGCCGGTGAGGTCCGCGTCATCGAGATTGGCCCCGGACAGCAAACTGTTGGTCAGGTCGGCATGCGCGAGGTTGGCCCCGCGCAAATCCGCGCCGTGCAGATTGACGCCGCGCAGTCGGGCGCCGTGGAAATCCGCGCGGGGGCAGCGGGTGAACTGCCAGATCGGGCAGCCGTTCACGACCAGTGTTTTGGCGCCCTTGGCAGCAGGCATGTCGCCGCCGGCAGCTTGCCCGGTCTGTTCGCCCGGAGTTTGCGACCGTGAAGCGGTGACGACCATCCCCGCTGCCATCAATACCGATGCAAGAGCCATCACTCGAACGGCTCGACTCTGTGCCACGATCATTCGTATTCCTCGAGAAAAAAGACTGGCGGCCCCGGGAGGGCCGCCAGAATGTTTCCAGCAGTATCAGTTCTTCGCGGTGTTGGCGGAATCGTCGGGAATGGTGAACACCCAGAACGAAGCACCCTGGGTGAGTTGGGTCTTGATGTTCTCGTAGACCTTGCCGGCCCAGATCGGCACGGCGCCGCCGGCGCCCGAAGCGATGCCGACGTACTGCTTGCCGTCCATCGTCCAGGTGATCGGTTGCGAGACCACGCCCGACCCGGTCTGGAACTGCCACAGGATCTTGCCGGTCTTGGCGTCCGCCGCCTTGAGATAGCCGTCCAGGGTGCCGAAGAACACCAAACCGCCCGCGGTGTTCATCGTGCCCGACCACAGCGGCATCGGTTCCTCGTGACGCCACTGGATCTTGCCGTCCACCGGATTGATCGCCGTCAGCACGCCGACGTGGTCATCGTAGATCGGCTTGACCGTGAAGCCCTGACCGAGATAGGCCGCACCGGGCTTGTAGGTCAGGTTCTCGGTCCAGTAGTCCATCTTCCATTCGTTGGCCGGGATATAGAACACCTGGTCGTCCGGGTTGTACGACGTCGGCATCCAGTTCGTCGCGCCGAGGAAGTTCGGCTGCACGTTGATGGTCTTGCCCTTGTCCTGGCCAGCTTCCGGAAGCGGCGGGCGCAGGCCCGTTTCGATCGGCTTGCCGGTTTCCTTGCTGATGCCCTTGGCCCAGTTGATGTCCTTGACGAACGGCCAAGCGTTGATCAGGGAGTGCGGCAGGTACGGCTCCTTGAGGTTGCCTTTCTCCAGCATGGCGCGGTCGGTGACGAAGAAGAACCCGTTGCGGTCCGCATGTCCCGTGGCTTCAATCGTTTTTCCGGTCTTCGGATCCTTGTACTCGAACGGGATCACCAGGTTGTTGCCCGAGAAATCCCAGGCGTCGTTCGGCGTGTGCGCGTAGAAGCCTTTCAGGTCGCCCGTCGAGGCGTCGACATACGCTTGGCCCGAGGTGTACAGGCTGTCGAAGTCCTGCGGGTTGCCGCCCGGCGAAGTACGCTTCCACGTGTTCCACGGGCCCGGGTTGCCGGTGCCGATGATGATGGTGTCCGTCGCCGCATCGTAGACGCCGGTTTGCCAGGGGGCGCCGCCGCCGTGGCTCCAGGCCTCGACCTTCCCCGTTCCCTGATAGTCGCCGGCGGGCCACGACGGCGCGTCCTTGGGCCCCGTGTACGTGCTCGGCTTGCCCATGTACGTGCCCTGGTGGCCTTGCACCATCGGCCGCGACCAGATTTCCTTGCCGGTGTCCGGATCGCGGGCGTAGAGCATGCCCACGGCGCCGAATTCGTCGCCCGAGTTGCCGTGGATCAGCATGACCTTGCCGGCCTTGTTCTTGACGATGAACGGCGCACCGGTGAACGAATAGCCGATGGATTGGTCGCCGAAATGAACCTTCCACAATTCCTTGCCGGTCTTGCGGTCGAGCGCCACCATGCCGGCGTCGAGCGTGCCGAGGAACACCTTGTCCTCGTAGAGCGCGACGCCGCGGCTGACCACGTCGCAGCAGGGGCGGATGTCGCCGGGCAGGTCGTACTTGTAGTCCCAGAGCTTCTTGCCGGTCTTCTCGTCGAGCGCCCACAGGCGCGAATACGAACCGCTGATGTAGATCACGCCGTCATAGACGAACGCCTGCGATTCCTGGCCGCGCTGTTTTTCGTCGCCGAAGGAGAAGCTCCATGCCGGTTTCAGTTTGGCGACGTTGTCCTTGTTGATCTGCTTAAGATCGCTGTGGCGCCACATTTTCGGACCCATGCCGTAGGTCAGCACGTTTTCGGGCGTCTTGTCGTCGTTGCGAAGGTCTTGCCAGGTCGGGCCGGTGGCCGTGTCGGCGGCGGCATAGCCGGAAAGCCCGGCCAGCGCCAGCGCGAACGCGAGTGACGACATTTTCAGGCCGGGCAACATCGCATGGCGAATGGTTTGGAACGGATCGAGTCTACTCATTGCTGCAATCTCCTGATTGGAATGGACGGAACGCAAGGGCATGTCTGGCGAACGTTCGTCGCCTTAGAAGAAAACGATTCCGCCGAACGAGCCGCCGAACATCTTCGCGCTGCCGCCGAGATAATCCTTCGAGCGCGTCTGGCCGCGTTCGGCTGCGAGCGTGATGCTAACGTTTGACGGCATACTGTCGGAAAATGAGTGCGAAACTAATGAACCACCAGATTTTAGTTCTTCGCACAAGTATATGTAGTGGAAACGTTCGGAATGACTACCCTAGTCCAACCAGTTGGGCATCCGCTTAGTGGGCTAGTGCCGTCACAGCCGGCTGCTGTCCCGTAGGGGCTGGCTAATCCACACAGTGTTCCCGGTGTGATTGTGGAGGTTTGCGCATGAGCTAACCTTTGGCCTCCAAGCATTATGGAAATTGCAGAAAGAGCAGTAATAAATGCTGTGGCAAGTGTCATTTTTGTTACTTTAATCATTTTAATATCTCCAATTAATAAAATGCGTGAAAGTTTAGAAGAACACTATTCCGCCGAACGAGCCGCCGACCATCTTGGCGCTGTTGCCGAGATAATCCTTCGATCGCGTCTGACCTAATTCGGCCGCGAGAGTGATGCTTTTGGTGAGGCTGTAGTAGAGGCCACCTGTGACGTTGCTGTTTGACTTGAACGCACTGTTGAGGGTCGCGTTGAGCGAGTTGTCGTCGCTATTGCGGCTCTCGCCATAGTTGAGGCCGAACTTCAGCTTGTCGGTGAACATGAAGGTGCCCTGCACGAGAAAGTTGCGACCCTTGATGTTGCCTTGGTCGCCGTCGGTGAGAATGCCCAAGCCTTTGCCGGTCTGGAAATTCGCGAGAACTCCGAATGGGCCGCTGCTGAATGAGGCGCCGATCTCGCCGGCCTTCTCGGAGAAGCCGCCGGTGCCGGCGCCTACGTCGGCGAAGTGCTGCATCTTGCCGCCAATCCAAGCCTTGAAGCCGCCACCCGCCCACGCGAGTTGGGCTTGATACTGAGGGCCTGCCTGCGAAGCGTAGTAGTTGACGCCGACATCGACCGGGCTGACCAGTGCGCCGTTGAACGTGAAGCCGCCGCCGAGCACCGGCGAGGTGTAGGCCAACTGGCCGTAGTTGCCGAGGTAGGTATAACCCGCGCCGATGTGGCCGAGCGAGACGCGGCCGATCTGCGTCGCCTGCACCGGTGCGCCGATGCCGAGCAGGGTCATGTCGGAAAGAATCGCGCTCGATCCGAAGATGCCGTAGTCGCGGCCGAGCTTGAGCGTGCCCGCCTCGGCGGTGCCGATCGTGAAGAACGCCTGGCGCACGTCGACGCCGCTGTTCGCGGCGATGCCCGAGGACGTGGCCGTGGCGGCGTAGATGCCGATCGTGCCGCCGATCTCGATGCCGTCCTGGCTGGTTTTGAACTTGGTGACCAGCCCGTCCGGCAGCAGGCCGTTGCCGATCGTAGTCTTGTGGTCTTGGCCGGCGCAACCCAGTCCGCGCCCGGCGAGTGCCGCGCCGCCGACGTTGTCGCCGGTGCAATCGACCGAGGTGTAGTAGGCGTTGACGATGCCGCCGATGTCGACCGTCCAGTCGCCCGCCTGCAGGCTCACCGCGCCGGCCTGGCTTGCGGCCAGTGTGCCGATGAAGAAGATCGTTGCCGCCGGCAGGAGCCGTCGACTCATGGGTTTGCCTTGCCGTTTTTTGATCGCGTGCACATCACCCTCCCGTATCGTTAGTGGAAAAAACGTTCATCGATGGCCCGCGCGCGGGCCGCAACCGTCCCCTGCGCGGAGCGGAAGTCCGCGCATTTTTCGATTTCCCCCGGGGCGGGCCGGATCAGAAGAAGCCGAGCGCCTTCGGCGAATAGCTGACGAGCAGGTTCTTGGTCTGCTGGTAGTGGTCGAGCATCATCTTGTGCGTCTCGCGACCGATGCCGGACTGCTTGTAGCCGCCGAACGCCGCGTGCGCGGGGTAGGCGTGGTAGCAGTTCGTCCACACGCGACCGGCTTGGATCTCGCGGCCGAAGCGGTAGCAACGGTTCGCCTCGCGGCTCCACACGCCGGCGCCGAGGCCGTACAACGTGTCGTTGGCGATGTGCAGCGCTTCGTCCTCGTCCTTGAACGTCGTCACCGAGACGACCGGTCCGAAGATCTCCTCCTGGAAGATGCGCATCTTGTTGTTGCCGGCGAACACGGTCGGCTTGACGTAGTAGCCGTCCTTGAGATCGCCGTCGAGCACGTTGCGCTCGCCGCCGGTCAGCACCTTGGCGCCTTCCTGCTTGCCGATGTCGATGTAGGAAAGGATTTTCGCGAGTTGCTCGCTCGATGCCTGCGCGCCGATCATCGTCGTCGGGTCGAGCGGATTGCCCTGCGTGATCGCATTGACGCGTTTCACCGCGCGCTCCATGAACTTGTCGTAGATCGATTCCTGGATCAACGCGCGGCTCGGGCAGGTGCACACCTCGCCCTGGTTCAGCGCGAACATGACGAAGCCTTCGATCGCCTTGTCGAGGAAATCGTCGTCGCGCGAGGCGACGTCGTCGAAGAAGATGTTCGGCGACTTGCCGCCGAGTTCGAGCGTCACCGGAATCAGGTTCTGCGAGGCGTACTGCATGATCAGGCGCCCGGTCGTCGTCTCGCCGGTGAACGCGATCTTGGCGATGCGCGGCGAGGAGGCGAGCGGCTTGCCCGCTTCGAGGCCGAAGCCGTTGACGATGTTGAGCGCGCCCGGTGGCAGCAGGTCGCCGATCAGCTCGGCCCAGACGAGGATGCCGACCGGGGTCTGTTCCGCCGGCTTGAGCACGACGCAGTTGCCGGCGGCGAGCGCCGGCGCGAGCTTCCACGCCGCCATCAGGATCGGGAAGTTCCACGGGATGATCTGGCCGACGACGCCGAGCGGCTCGTGGAACTGGTAGGCGACGGTGTCGTGGTCGATCTCGCCGATCGAGCCTTCCTGCGCGCGGATGCAGCCGGCGAAATAGCGGAAGTGATCGATTGCGAGCGGAATGTCGGCCGCGCGAGTCTCGCGCAGCGGCTTGCCGTTGTCCCAGGTTTCGGCGTGCGCGAGCAGATCGAGATTCTGCTCCATGCGGTCGGCGATGCGGTTGAGGATGTTCGCGCGCTCGGCCGGCGCGGTACGCCCCCAGGCCGTCTTCGCTTTGTGCGCGGCATCGAGCGCGAGCTCGACGTCGTCCTTGTCGGAGCGGGCGATTTCGCAGAACGGTTTGCCGGTGACCGGCGTGATGTTCTCGAAATAGCGGCCGGCGACGGGCTTCACCCACTTGCCGCCGATGTAGTTCTCGTAGCGGGACTTGAACGGGACTTGCACCGCAAGATGCTGTTGTTCGAGCTTGGTCATGACAGGTTGCTCCGGGTTTGATGGGCGTTTGCCTAGAGCACGCAGCGTGCCAATCGGCCGCACCATTGCGGCGCAGCATCGAAGGAATCGTTGTATGCAAATGCTTGTTTCGGTGCATTGCTGCGACGCGCAACGCACACTGCGGCACGCAAGTTGCAATCGCCGAAAATTTGTGTCCAGACTCGGTGCACCTGCCCGCAACGACTGTCGCAAATTGCGACATCCGGGATGCCATGACCGATTCCGCCCTGGACCGCATCCAAACCGCACGGCATCGCTTCTTCGATCAGGGCGATGCGCCGCGCGGACTCGTGCCGGCGCCGATCCTGCGTTCGTGGCAGCGCTGCGCCGGGCTCGGTTTGTCCGAGCGCGCGCGGCCGAACGTCGAGCCGCTGGCCGCGACCGCGCTGCGCGAGGTCTGCCAGAAATACGAGGAACTGCGCCGCATCTGCCTGCCCGAAGTGCGTGCGCTCTACGCCGATGCGCGCGCGACCGGCAGCATCGTCATTCTGACGGCGCCCGACGGCATGATTCTCGAAGCGCTCGGCAGCGCCGACTTCCTCGACAAGGCCGCGCGCGTCAGCCTGCGTCCCGGCGTGCCGTGGAGCGAAAACAACACCGGTACGAACGCCATCGGCACGGCAATGATCGAGGGCCGTGCGACCGAGGTACGCGGACCCGAACATTTCTTCGCGCCGCATCGCGTGCTCAGTTGCTCGGCCGTGCCGATCATCGATCCGTTCGGCAAGATCGCCGGCGTGCTCGACCTGTCCGGCGAATCCTCGGTGCATCACACGCACGCGCTCGGCATGGTGCGCTTCGCCGTGGACCAGATCGAACGGCGCCTGTTCGAACGCGATTTCCCGGACTGCCGCGTGCTGCGCGTGCAGCGCGACGCCGGCCTGTTCGGGACGGCGCAGGAAGGCATCCTCGTATTCGAGGGCGAGCATCTCGTCGCGGCGAACCGGCACGCTCTGGGCATGCTCAACCTCGTCCGCGGCGACATTGGCCGCCGCAAATTCGGCGAGCTGTTCGACGCCAGGTTCGAATCGCTGCGCGGCGAGGCGAACTTGCGCGACCATCTGAACAAGCCGGTTTTCGTGCGCACGGACGACGTGCCGCCGCGTCGTCCGGCGACGGTCGCGCCGCCGCGGTCGGCACCCGCGAGCGACGCCCGCACGGGCATCGAACCGGTGTTCGGCGCGAGCCTCGCCTGCGAGCTCGACCGCGCCGAGCGCGTGCTGCGCGCCGGCATGTCCGTGCTGCTGCTCGGCGAAACCGGCACCGGCAAGGAAGTGTTCGCGCGCGAGTTGCACCGTCGCCTCGGCGGCGGCCGCATGCCGTTCGTCGCGGTCAACTGCGCGGGCCTGCCCGACAGCCTGATCGAATCGGAATTGTTCGGCTACGAGGAAGGCGCGTTCACCGGAGCGAAGCGCCACGGCGCAAAGGGCCTGCTGCGCGAAGCCGACGGCGGCGTGCTGTTCCTCGACGAAATCGGCGACATGCCTGTGGCCGCGCAGACGCGCCTGCTGCGCGTGCTGCAGGAACGCGAAGTCGCGCCGCTCGGCGGCGGCAAGCCGGTCAAGGTCGATTTCAGCGTGGTCGCCGCGACCAACCGCAACCTGCAGGTCGGTTCGCTCGAGCAGTTCCGCTCGGACCTGTTTTTCCGCATCGCGCACTACACCGTGAACCTGCCGGCGCTGCGCGCCTACCCCGACCGCCGCGCGCTCATCGAAACCTTCTGGCGGCGCCTCGCCGTGGACGCTTCGCCGCCGATCGACGCGGACGCGCTCGCCGCCCTCGCGCGCTACGATTGGCCCGGCAACCTGCGCCAGCTCACCGGCACGCTGCGCACGCTGATCGCGCTCGCGGGGCCGGGCGATTCGATCGGCATCCGCGATCTTCCGCCGGCGCTGCGGATGCCAGACCCGCCGGGGTCCGTCGCGTCCGACTGCGCAGATCCTGCCGATGCGGGCGGACTCGGCGAGATCGCCGAACGCGCGATGCGGCAGGCGCTCGAAAAACACGCCGGCAACGTCTCCGCCGCGGCGCGCAGCCTCGGCATCAGCCGCAGCACGCTGTACCGCCGGCTCGGCTGATGTGCCTGCCGGCGCCTCGCCGAGACATCAGCGGAGAATCGACGCGAATCGACTCGCAAGATGAAGCGCCGCGGGCGGTGGCGCGTCTAGACGAAGCGCTCGATGACGACCGGCTGCGCGAGATCGCGCTCGTCGCAGTTCGCGCCCGGCCCGGCGCGGTCGACGACGAGGAAGTCGCTGGCCTCGCCGAGCGCGAGCAGCGGATGGTGCCAGACGCCGGTGGCGTAGTTGACGCCCTGGTCACCGCGGGCGAGGAATACGCGCACGGCATCCGTTTCCACGCGAGTTGCGACGGCGACGAGATACGGCCGTCCGTGCAACGGCATGAACGCCTGACTGCCGAGCGGGTGGCGTTCGAGCATCGCGATCGCGAACGGCAGCGTGCGCGGCTGCGCGCGGAAGATGCTGACGATCACGTGGCCCGCGGCATCCACTTCGACGTTGGCGAGGTCGTGATAGCGCTCGGTCGTGCCGCCGTTGATCGGGAAATGGCGCACCGCGTCGCTGGCTTCGATCACGTCGCCGAACGGCGCGAAGGCCTCGCGCGTCAGCGGTTCGACCTTGGCGATGCGCGCGCTCACTTCGCCAGCCGCCCCCACAGGCGCAGCCGCGACACGCCGCCGTCGGGGAAGATGTTGAAGCGCACATGGGTGATCGGCCCGAGCGCGGCGATTTCCTGCGCGAACTGGTGTTGCGCATCCATCGATAGTTTCTGTTCGGGCAGCAGCACGGGCCAGAACATGCTCTGCGTGATCAACGACTGATCGGTGCCGCCGTCGACGCGCGCGGCCTGGATCGAGCAGCGGTCGGGATAGTTGCCCTTGAAGTGCGCGGTGTCGACGTGGATCTTTTCGACGACGCCCGGCGCGCCGAGCGCGATCAGGCACCAGTCATTGCCGGGCTCGCGCCGGCGCCGCGTCTCCCAGCCGTCGCCCATGTCGACGCCGCGGCCCGGCAGCAGCAGGTTCGCCGCTTCGCCGAAGTGCGCATCGTTCCAGGCCACGGCGCGGCCGCCGTTTTCGACTGCGATCAGATCGTGCAGCGCATCCGCATCGCCATTCTCGAACGCGCCGACGACGTGCCCGTAGACGCGCAGTCGCGCGACACCGCCGTCGGGATAGATGTGCACGCGCAGGTGCGACCACACGCCGTCGTTCGCGATTTCGAGGAAGTGATGGCTGTTGCCGCGCAGCGACGTCGTCTCGAGCACCGGCGTCCACGCCGCCTGTTTCAGCACGTCCGCATCGTCGCTGGCCAACAGCGTGCCTTCGATCGAGATCGCCGGCGCGTAGTTGCCGGTGAAATGGCTGGTGTCGACGTCGAAGCCGGCGATGCGGCCGCGGCGGCCGAGCCTGACGATCGCCCAGTCGTGTCCGGCCGTGCGCTTGCGCCGCGTCTCCCAGCCGTCCATCCACTTGCCGTTGGCGTCGTACTTGCCCGGCACGAACGCCGCCGGCGCCGGATCGAGCATGCGTGCCAGCGGCGCGAAGAATTCGTCGGTCGCGCAGATCGCTTCCGCGCCGATGCGCGGATTCGCGAGATTCACCGCATGCCGCGCCCAGTCGGGCAGATCGACGCCCGCCGCAACGACGGTGGCGCCTTCGTATGGGGATGGAGTCATGTTCTGTTTTCCTCGTCGGTTCGCAACGATTGTAGAAAAACCGCGGCGCCAACAGAATGCCCGGTATTTCCGCAGACGAAAAGCGACTTCACGATGGATCTGGATACCCTCAACCGGCTCGACGCCGCCGAATTCGCCCGCGCGCTGGGCGGCATCTACGAGCATTCGCCGTGGATCGCCGCCGCCGCGCAGGCGCGCGCGCCGTTCCCCGATGCCGACGCGCTCGCCGCCGCGATGCGCGAGGCGGTGGCTTCCGCCCCGCGCGAGAAGCAGCTTGCCTTGCTGCGCGCGCATCCCGAGCTGGCCGGCAAGGAGGCCGCGAGCGGTACGCTGACCGCGCATTCGAGCGAAGAACAAAAAGGCGCGGGACTGGTCAACCTCAGCGACGCGGAGAAGGCCGAACTTGCCGAGCTCAATCGCCGCTATCGCGAAAGGTTCGGTTTTCCGTTCATCGTCGCCGTGCGCCATCACACCAAGTCGAGCATCCTCGCCGAATTGCGCCGACGCGCGGCTGGCGACGACGCCGGGCGCGAATTCGCGACCTGTCTCGATCAGGTGCACGAGATCGCGCGGCTGCGTTTGCAGGCGCTGTTGGCTGGGTAGGGGCGCGATTCATCGCGCCCGGCTTTTGCGCTGAGCAAATCAAAAGCCGGGTTCGATAAATCGAACCCCTACGACCGTGTAGCCGTCCGTCTTAAATTTCCCGATGCAGAACGTGAAATTCCCCATCGCCGAAATCCTGCCCGAACTGCTTGCGCTACTCGTCGCGCAGCCGCGCCTCGTGCTCGAAGCGCCGCCCGGCGCGGGCAAGACGACGCAGGTGCCGCTCGCGCTGCTCGACGCGGCGTGGCTGGCCGGACGCAAGATCGTCATGCTCGAGCCGCGCCGCATCGCCGCGCGCGCGGCGGCGGAGTTCATGGCCGCGCAGCTCGGCGAAGACGTCGGCGGGACGGTCGGTTATCGCATTCGGTTTGAAAACAAATTGTCCTCGCGCACGCGCATCGAGGTCGTCACTGAGGGCATCCTCACGCGCATGATCCAGGGCGACCCGGAACTCGCCGACGTCGGCGCGATCCTGTTCGATGAATTCCACGAACGCCATCTCAACGGCGATTTCGGTGCGGCGCTGGCGCTGGAAATCCAAAGCTCGCTGCGGACCGACCTGCGCCTCGTCATCATGTCGGCGACGCTCGACGGCGAGCGCATCGCGCGCTGGTTCGACGCGCCGCGCCTGACCAGCTCCGGGCGCAGCTTCCCGGTGCGCGTCGAATATCCGCCGGCGAAGCCGAACGAGGACTGGCCGTTCCACCTGCGCCGCGTCGCCGAACAGGCGCTGGCCGCGAGCGATGGCGACATCCTCGTCTTTCTGCCGGGGCGGCGCGAAATCGAGCGCGTGCAGCAGACGCTCGCTTCGACAAGCGCGCCGGACGGGCACGAGATCGCGCTGGTGCCTTTGCACGGCGAACTGTCGCTGGCCGACCAGCACGCCGCGCTCGCGCCCGCTCGCGCCGGCGCGCGGCGCATCGTGCTCGCGACCAACGTCGCCGAATCGAGCGTCACCCTGCCGGGCATCCGCGCGGTGATCGACACGGGCCTCGCGCGCGGGCCGTACTACGATCCGAATTCGGGCTTCACCCGGCTCGAAACGGTCAACATCTCGCAGGCCTCGGCCGACCAGCGCGCGGGCCGCGCCGGCCGCGTCGCCGCGGGTGTCGCCTATCGGCTGTGGCCGCAGAGCCGGCGTCTCGAGCCGTCGCGCCGCGCCGAGATCGCGCAGGTCGAATTGTCCGGCCTCGCGCTCGAACTTGCCGTGTGGGGCACGAGCGAATTGCGCTGGCTCGACGCGCCGCCTTCCGGCGCGCTCGCGAGTGCGCGCGATCTTCTGCTTCTGCTCGGCGCGACAACAGTGCCGGACGGCGACGCGAGCCTCACCGAACTCGGCCGCGCAATGCTCGCAAGCGGCGCCGCGCCGCGGCTCGCCGCGGCGGTATTGCGTGCGCTGCCGGCGCAACGCGCGCTGGCTTGCGACCTGCTCGCGCTGATCGAGGCGCGCAATCCGCTGCGCGGCGACGGCGCGCGCAGCGACGACTTCGGCCAGCGGCACGCCGCACTCGTCGCGTTCCGCCAGGCCGGCGGCCGCGCCGCGCGCGAGTTCGGCGCCGAAGGCGGCCTGCTCGCGACGATCGCGCAGGCAGCGGATGCGTGGCGCCGGCGGTTCGGCGTGCGCGACGCCGCGCCGACACGGACGGCGGCGCCGACGCAGATCGGCGACGTGCTTGCGCACGCGTTCCCTGATCGCATCGCGCGCCAGGACCCGAACAATCCGCGCCGCTACGCGTTGAGCAACGGCCGCGGTGCGAGCTTGCATCAAAATTCGGTCGTCTACGGCGAACCGTGGCTGGTCGTCGTCGATCTGCGCATGGACGAGCGCGACAGCCTGATTCTCGCCGCGGCGCCGTTCGATCCCGACCTGCTCGAACGCGATTTCGCCGATCGCCTGAAACGCGAGCGCGTCGTGCGCTGGAATCGCGCCAGCCGTAGCATCGAAGCGTTCGAAGAGTACCGCTTCGCCGGTCTCGTGCTCGAGCGGCGCAGCGTGCCGGCCAAGGCCGAGGACGCGTTGCCCGCGCTGCTCGCGGCCGTGCGCGAGGCGGGCATCGACTCGCTGCCATGGAGCGATCACGCGCGAGGCTTGCGCGCGCGCGTCGCGTTCGCGCGCGAGGCGATGCCGGAACTCGCGCTGCCCGATCTGTCCGACGCCGCCCTGCTCGCCACGCTCGACGACTGGCTTGCGCCTGCGCTCGCCGGCAAGACCAAACTCGATTCGCTCGACGCGCAACGGCTCGGCGACGCGCTCGCGGGCAGGCTCGACTACGCGCAGCGCCGTGCGCTCGACGAGCACGCGCCCGAGGCGCTGCGCGTGCCGAGCGGCAACGAGCGCGCGCTGCGCTATGAGCACGGCAAGCCGCCGGTGCTCGCGGTCAAGCTGCAGGAACTGTTCGGCCTCGCCGACACACCTCGCATCGCCAAAGGACGTATCGGAGTGACCCTGCATTTATTGTCGCCCGCGCAGCGCCCCATCCAGGTCACGCAGGACCTGAAAGGATTCTGGGAACGCACGTATCCGGAAGTGAAGAAGGAACTGAAGGGCCGCTACCCCAAGCATCCCTGGCCGGACGATCCGTGGAGCGCGATGCCGACCGCGCGCGCCAAGCCGCGCGGCACCTAGATTCGCGCGTCAGCGCGACAAGAACTTCAGCACGAAATTCGCCAGCTTGCCGTACGGCGGCCGCAGTACTTTCATGCTGCTGAAGCGCGCCTGATACATCACCGGCTTCTGTTTGCTGAAGGTGAGGAAACCCTCGCGGCCGTGGTAATGGCCCATGCCGGACGGGCCGACGCCGCCGAACGGCAGGTTCGACTGGGCGATGTGCAGCACGGTGTCGTTGACGGTGACGCCGCCGGCGACGGTGCGCTCGAGCACGCGTTCGGTGCGCGCGCGGTCGTAGTCGAAATGGTAGAGCGCGAGCGGCCGCGGGCGCGCATTGACGAAATCGATCGCCGCATCGACCGAATCGACCGTGACGATCGGCAGGATCGGCCCGAAGATCTCGTCCTGCATCAGCGCAAGATTCGCCGGCGGATCGACCACGAGCGTCGGCGCGAGGATGCGGTTGGCGGCATCGCCTCGAGCGAGTTCGACGACGTTCGCGCCGGCCGCGCGCGCCTCGATGAGATAACCGGCGAGGCGCTGGTACTGGCCGTCGTTGACGATGCTCGTGTACGCGGCGTTCGTCGCGAGGTTCGGGTAGCGCTGCGCGACGATGCGCTGCATCTCGGCGACGAACGGCGCGACGCTTTCCTTCTGCATCAGCACGTAGTCGGGCGCGATGCAGGTCTGGCCCGCGTTGAGCAGCTTGCCGGCGGCGATGCGGTCGACCGCGGTCGCGATCGGGTAGCCGGGCGCGAGGATCGCCGGCGACTTGCCGCCGAGTTCGAGCGTCACCGGGGTCAGGTTCTGCGCGGCGGCGAGCATGACCTTGCGGCCGACCGCGGTCGAGCCGGTGAAGAACAGGTGGTCGAACGGCAGCGCGGCGAACGCGGCGGCGACGTCGGCGCCGCCGAGCACCGTGGCGACGCGGTCCGCGGGGAACACTTCTTCGAGCAGCGCCTTCAATTCCTCCGACGTGCGCGGCGTGTGCTCGGACGGCTTCAGCATGACGTGGTTGCCCGCGGCGATCGCGGCCGACAGCGGCAGCAGGGCGAGGTTGACCGGGTAGTTCCACGGCGAGATCACGCCGACCACGCCGAGCGGCTGGTAGCGGACCTCGGTGCGCGCCGGCCAGAACAGCCAGTCGGCGAGGTCGCGGCGGCTGCGCATCCAGCCGTGCAGGTGCGCGCGGATGTGGTCGATGTCGGTGAGCACGGTGAAGGCGTCGCCGAGGATGCAGTCCGCGCGCGCGCGACGGCCGAAGTCGGCGTTCATCGCCGCGATCAGCGCGTCGAGGCGCGTCTTGAATGCATGGCGCAAGCGCTTCAAGTCGTCCATGCGCTGCTGATACGTCGGCACGTTCGCCCGCTGCGCGGCGCGCAGGCGCGCGAGGGTGGCGGTAAGGTCGGTCGGAGTGGAGGGCATATCCATCGGCGGTTCTGCGATTCGGCGGCGTATGGCGGCAGTGTAACGCTGCGCGCGCAGCGGCATGGGCGCGCCGACGCGGCAGAAGGGGGCAAAGCGGCCACGGTGCTACGATGCGCGCCCGATATTCCGCAAGCGAATCCGAACCTCATGCACCTGCGCCCCTACCGTGGCCGCCTGCCGCGCCTCGGTGAAAATGCATACATCGATCCGGCCGCGATCGTGGTCGGCGACGTCGAACTCGGCGACGACGCGTCGATCTGGCCGTTCGTTGCCGCGCGCGGCGACGTGAATTTCATCCGCATCGGCGCGCGCACCAACATCCAGGACAACTGCGTGCTGCACGTCACCCACGATGGCCCCTACACGCCGGGCGGCGCGCCGCTGCTCATTGGCGACGACGTCACGGTCGGCCACGGCGCGATCCTGCACGCCTGCACGATCGAGAACGCCTGCCTGATCGGCATGCACGCCACCGTGCTCGACAAGGCGGTCGTGCGCAGGCATGCGATGGTCGGCGCGGGCGCGGTCGTGTCGCCCGGCAAGGTCGTCGGCGAAGGCGAGCTCTGGCTCGGCAATCCCGCGCGCTGCGTGCGCCAGCTGACCGAGGCGCAGATCGAGCAGTTGTACTACTCGGCGAAGCACTATGTGCGTTTGAAAAACGAATACCTTGCCGCATCGTGAATCCTTCTTCCCGCGCCGATTTCCGCTGGGCGGGAAATAGGTGTTCCGTATGTATTGACTTGGACGAAGGTCTGTACTTACTATGCATTCAACGCCAATTCAGCGATGGATGCCGCCGTGGAATTCGTTATTTCCGGCGTTCCGTGGCGGGATTTGCGAGGGAGGCCGTATGTTTCGTTCAGGGGCGCAAGTGAGGGACTTGCGTGGGGTGTCGAGAGTGGGATCGATGTTCGGGGTCTTCGGCCCAGGGCTGAAACGGTAGGGTTTCGAGCAGTTCGCCCGCTATTCCACATCCTTGCATCATCACCCAAATCGTCTCGTGTTCCGCGAGCTATTGCGGTTTCCATTTCCAATGCCTGCACGGCTGCCGCCGTCGGGCGTTCCCGGGGTTGGGTTGGTCAAATGAGGATTCCATGAAAACACGCACCTACTCTGCGTTGAGGCCGCTGGCCTGCGCGCTGGCGTTGACGTTGGGTTCGGGACTGTCGTCGGTACCGATGTCCCGCGCGGCCATGCCGAGCCTGCGCGCAGCAACCGCGCTTGCGCCGACGATGGCGGGCATCGCCGGCGCAGCGACCGCGGCCAAGGCAAATCCGAACGTCGTCAAGGAGCAGGGAGGGAAGACGGGCCAGGCGACGCGCGCCGCTCGCGTCGCGCCGCTGGACGAAAACGGCCGCGCCCGCTACTTCGTCATCCTCGACGGCGAACCGGTCGCATCGACTGCGGGGCTGCCGATGGTCAACAACAAGAAGCGCAAGGACATGCATTCGGAGGCCGCGCTGAGCCGCGTCGCGGCATTGCAGGCCCAGCAAACCAGCTTCGTTTCGTCGATCAGTTCCACGCTCGGCCGCACGATCGCGCCGCTGATGCAGTACCAGTACGCGCTGAACGCCGTGCTCGTCGAGTTGACTCCCGAAGAGGCGGCCACGGTCGCCGCGCAGTCCGGCGTGCTGAAGGTGAACCGCGAAACGGTCAAGGAGATCAAGACCTACAACACCCACACCCTGATCGGCGCCGACACGATCTGGGCAGGCACCTCGACGCCGAACAACGTCGCCTCGTATGGCGAGGGCACGGTGATCGGCGAAATCGATACCGGCATCAACTGGACCTCGAAGTCGTTCGCCGCGACCGGCGACGACAACTACACGGTGACCAACCCGCTCGGCACTGGCGTGTACATGGGTAACTGCCTTGCCAGTGGAACCACCTACAACGGCTACAAGAGCAACGGCAAGGACGTCGGTCATTGCAACGACAAGCTGATCGGCATCTACAATACCGAATACAGCAGCACCAGCAATCCGAGCTCGGCCAATTACAACCCGGCATCCGGCCAGGACCTCGACGGCCACGGCAGCCACACCACCAGCACCGGCGGCGGCAACGTCGTCTACTCCGCACCGTACGGCGGGGGCACCTTCAACGTCTCGGGCGTCGCGCCGCACGCCAACGTCATCGCCTACCTCGCCTGCGGCACGCAGACCTATTCCTGCTACGACTCCGGCCTTGCCGCCGCCTACAACCAGGCGGTCGCCGACGGCATCGTCGACGCGATCAACTACTCGATCGGCGGTCCGGAAGACTCGCCCTGGAGCAGCACGATCCAGCTCGCCGCGCTCAGTGCCATGGACGCCGGCATCTTCGTCGCCCAGGCCGCCGGCAACGACGGCCCGACCGCGAGCAGCATCGACGGCAACGAATCGCCGTGGACGACGACGGTCGCCGCGTCCTCGCCCGCGAAGATCGTCTCGTACTCGTTCAGCCTGACGTCGGTCGACGATTCCACCGACGTACCCGCCGCTACGCAGGGCCTGGCGGCGATTCCGGGTTCAGCTCCGCTGCCCACGCAGGCCTACACCGGTCTGCCGCTGATCGTGAGCCCGGGTTTTGCCAATGGCGACTACGACGGCTGCGCGTCCGCCAGCAGCACTAACAGCCCCTATTCCTCCGGGTACTTCACGCGTAACGGCGTCGGCGGCATCGCCGTGCTGCACCTGGACCAGAACACCAGTACCTGCGGCAGCGCGTACCGGCAAGCCAACGCCGTCGCGGCCGGCGCCACGGCTGTGGTTTTCGTCGACGACAACTTCATCAGCTTGGGCGCCACGGGAGCGTCCTACTCGTTGCTGACCTCGGCCTGGAACGCCATTCTGGCCACGTCGGGCATCGACGTGACCAATACCGGCAACGCGACCGCCTCGCTCGGTTATCCGGTGTCGGCCAACTCGCGCACGCCCGACCTGGTCACCACCTACAGTTCGCGCGGGCCGATTGCATTCAACGAGCTCAAGCCCGACATCACCGCGCCGGGCGACAATGTCCTCGCTGCCATGTCGCCGACTTCGACCACCGGCTACAGCACGGCAAACCAGGCCGCCAGCAGCGTCATCTATGGCGTGGAATCCGGCACTTCGATGGCAACGCCGCACATCACCGGTTCGGCGGCGCTGGTCCGCGCGATCCATCCGGACTGGACGCCGATGCAGATCAAGTCGGCGCTGATGAGCACATCGACCACGGCCTATACCAACGACGGCAGCGAAGAAGCCGATCCCATCGTGGTCGGCGCCGGTCGCGTCGACCTGACCAAGGCCACGCTCGCCTCGCTGCTGTTCGACGAAACCAAGGCGAACTTCGTCGCGGCGGACCCGGACGAGGGCGGCGATCCCGCCACGCTCAACCTCGCCAGCTACTACGCCTTCAATTGTGTGGGCAGTTGCGTCTTCACGCGCACGCCCAGTTCGGCGCTCTCCACGAGCGGTAGCTGGACGATCGCCGTGACGGGCTTGCCGGCCGGCAGCTATTCGCTCGACAAGACCAGTCTCAGTCTGGCGGCGGGGGGATCGGATTCGTACACGCTGACCATCGACGCCACGCAATTGACCGCAGGACAGTGGTACTACGGCAAACTGACGCTGACGTCGAGCGATTCGACCTTGCCCGTGCAGCACCTGCCGATCGCGATCCGCGCGGCCACCGCGGCCTTGCGCGCCAGCCCGTCTTCGCTGAGCACCCATGCCGCCGTCGGCCAGACCGTCACTCAGCCGGTGACGATCAGCAACGCCGGCAACCCGGGTTTGAACTGGAGCATTCCGACGGACACGTTGAAGGCCACGCTCGTCAACCAGCCGTACAACACGGGCTACGGATATCCGGATATCACGGTGGCGACCTCCACCACCACGACGGCGATCCAGACGACCAATGCCAACAACTACTATGACGCCGATTATTTCGACATCTACGGCGCCGGCACCACGCTGGCGGAAGTGGCCGTGCATGGTTTCGGGTACTACAGTAGCGGAGGTACCTATCCGTCGATTTCGACGTTCATGACCCAATTGGCCCTGCGTGTCTGGGCCGATAACGGCAGCAACAAGCCCAATGGCCGGCCGGGCAACACCGTCACGGGCGACGTGGATCCGGTATTTCAGTTTCCCAGTGCTGCAGGCGGACTCGGACCCACAAACGCCGGCATCAGCTACCCCGGTACCGCTGGTGTCGACGACATCATCGATCTCGATCTCGCCGCCGCGGGTGCCACTGCGCCGGGAATGGCGGCAGGGCGCTACTGGCTGACCATGACGCCGACCATTTCCGGAACGAGCATGATCTGGTATCGCGGTCCCTATCAACCGTCGACGACCAAGTCTGTGGTGGGACAAGTATCGTTGCCGAACGCCACCAGTTCCACGAACAAGGCATGGAGGGCGATGAACACCTCCGCCATCGCCGGCAGTACCGCGTTTACCGGTTGGGCCATGAAGATCGTGGTCAATGCCGCCTGCTCCGCGTCGTGGCTGAGTTACGACTCGACCAGTGGTACGCTGGGACTGGATGGTTCGACCACGGTCAACGTGAGCTTCAACGCGACCGGCCTCGCGGTCGGCACCTACAAGGCCTACGTCTGCGTCAGCGGCAACGGCACCTCGCCGACGAACGATTTCACCAGCGACGATGACTCGATTCTCATCCCGGTGACGTTCACGGTCGTGGCCGCGCCGTCCTCGCCGAGCTGCACCGCGTCGCCAAATCCGGCCAACGTCGACGATACGGTGACGTTCACCTGCAGCGGCGCGGATGTCGGCACGACCAACACGATCCCCGACGCGACCTGCTCGCCGAATCCGACCACGGACGGCACGTTCACCTGCACCGGCACGGCCGGCGACATCGGCGCGAATCCGACGCTGACTTCCAGCACGGCGGCCGGCGACAGCGCCACGGTTCCGCTCAGTCTGGAAGTGCAGGTCCACGTGGCGACCAGCGTCGACGGTTCCGGCGGGTCGATCGCGGATCCCGCGTCGGTCGACGTCGACCTCGGCGGCGCCGCCAGCTTCACCGCGGTTCCCGACACCGACTATTCGCTGTACACCGTCGCCGGCGACTCCTGTTCGCCGACGGTTTCCGGCAACACCATCAGCGTCGATTCGGCCACCGCGAACTGCACGATCACGGTGACGTTCGTGCACGATCCGGTGGATGGCGTCTGCGGCAGCGACAACGGCCAGGTGCTGACCGTCCCGCCGACGAATCTGTGCAGCGCAGGCACCGCCGGCGCGGTCAGCGGAAGCGGCCCGTGGACTTGGCAGTGCGTCGGAGAGTACGGCGGCGCGACCGTCGATTGCTCGACCAGCGCCCAGACCTGGACCGTCACCGCCACGGTGGACGGCAGCGGCGGCAGCGTGACCTCGACCAATCCGGTCACTGTCAATGACGGCGACACCGCCAGCTTCACCGTCACGCCGGATTCCCACTACGCGTTGAGCGGGGCCAGTGGTTGCGATGCCACCTTCAGCGGCAACACGATCACGACGGGCGCGATCACGGCCGATTGCACGGTGACCGTCACGTTCTCCCGTCTCACCGGCTACGTTGCGCTCAATCCGAAACGTATCCTCGACACGCGCGCCACCGGCATCACCAGTGATGGCCTGTTCCAGGCGGGCGGCGTGCTCAGCGCAGGGGATCCGCTGGACCTGATCGTACTCGGTCGCGGCGGTATTCCGGCGGACGGCGTCAAGGCCGTCGCCCTCAACATCACCGCCACCAATCCGACCCGTTCCAGCTACGTGACGGCCTGGCCGAGCGGCGCCGATCAGCCGATCGCGTCCAACCTCAACTTCTCGCCGGGCCAGACCATCGCCAATCTCGTCATTATCAAGGTGGGCGACGACGGCGCCGTCTCGCTGGTCAACGGCATCGGCTCGGCCGATCTCATCGCCGACGTGCAGGGTTATTTCACCGACGATGCCGACCTGACCGCCGTGCAGCCCGCGCGCTTGCTCGATACGCGAACGAGCCATACCACCATAGACGGAAACTTCGCCGGGGAGGGTGCGCTCGCCGCCCAGGTTACGCGCCCCCTCACGGTCACCGGACGCGACGCCGAATTGCCCGCTTCCGGCATCGGTTCGGTCATCCTCAACGTCACCGCCACCAACACCACCGCGGCCGGACACGTCACCGTTTGGTCGACCGATAATGCCCGGCCGAACGCGTCGAACCTGAACTTCGTCGCCAACCAGACGATTCCGAATCTGGTCATCGCCCAGGTCGGCACGGACGGGGCGGTGTCGATGTTCAATTCCGCCGGCTCCACCGACCTCGTCGCCGACGTGATGGGCTGGTTCCCGACCGGCTCGGAGCTGACCCCGCTGCAACCCGCACGCTTGCTCGATACGCGTGCCAACGGCGCCACCATCGACGGCCAGCTCGCCCGAGATGGCGCGGTCGGCGCTGGACAGACAAAAGTCCTGCCCGTTCTCGGACGCGGCGGCGTGCCCGCCAGCGGCGTCAATGCGGTCGTGCTCAACGTGACCGTGACCCAGCCGACCCATGCGGGATACATCACCGCGTGGCCGACGGGAAGCACCCAGCCCATCGCGTCCAACGTGAACTTCGTCGCCGGCCAGACCATTCCCAATCTGGTCATCGTCAAGGTGGGTACTGGTGGCGACGTCTCGCTGTTCAATGCCCAGAGCAGCACCCACCTCGTCGTCGACGTCGTCGGCTGGTTTGCGGCCGAGTAGGGCAATGCCGGGCGCGCTGCGGTCGATCGCCGCAGCGCGCCTGTTTTGTGATCCGTTTTGCGCCGCCCCTTGCATCGACGGCGCCGAGGCTGTTATCAAGCACGTCAAGATTGCCGATCACGGCCGTAGCGCGTGAGCATCGCAGCCAGTTTCGAAATCGATTACCTGCAATATTTGGACGAGTCGGGCAAGCTCCTCGGCGAGGACGCGCCCGCCCTCGCGCGCGACGTGCGCGCGCTCGTCGAGGCGTACAAGCTCATGTGCTTCACGCGCGTGTTCGACGCCAAGGCGATCGCCTTGCAGCGCACCGGCAAGCTCGGCACCTACGCGTCTTGCCTCGGCATGGAGGCGACTTTCGCCGCGATCGGCTCGGCGCTCGCCGAGGACGATGCATTCGCACCGTACTATCGCGACTACGCGGCACAGTTCCAGCGCGGCGTGAAGGCGCGCGAGGTTCTTCTCTACTGGGGCGGCGACGAGCGCGGCAACGACTTCTCCGGCCCCGCGCACGACTTCGCCTGGTGCGTGCCGATCGCATCGCAATGCCTGCACGCGGCGGGCTCCGCGCTCGCGTTCAAGATCCGCAAGGAACCGCGCGTCGCCCTCGCCACGGTCGGCGACGGCGGCACCTCGAAGGGCGAGTTCTACGCGACGCTCAACGCCGGCGGCGCGTTCGCGCTGCCGCTGGTCGTCGTCATCGTCAACAACCAGTATGCGATCTCGATTCCGCGCGCGCAGCAGACCGCGACGAAGACGCTCGCGCAGAAAGGCATCGCCGCCGGCGTTGAAAGTATTCAGGTGGACGGCAACGACCTGATCGCGATGCGCGTCGCGCTCGACCATGCGGTCAAGCGCGCGCGCCACGGCCACGGCACGACGCTGATCGAAGCGGTGACTTATCGCCTGTCCGACCACACCACCGCCGACGACGCGCGCCGCTATCGCAGCGAGGACGAAGTCAAGGCGGCATGGGAAAAGGACCCGATCAAGCGCCTGCGCGCCTACCTGCAAGGCATGAATGCCTGGAGCGATGATGAAGAAAAAGACTGGCTGGCTGAATCCGGCCGGCGCATCGACGAGGAAATAGACGCCTATCTCGCGACGAAACCGCCGCCGGTGTCGGCGATGTTCGACCACACCTACGCCGAACTGCCGCTCGACTTGGAACGCCAGCGCGCCGCGGCGCTCGACTTGGGCAAGCTGACATGAGCGCAGCGGACGCCGTGCGTTCAAGCCCTCTCCCCCAACGATGAAGCCGTTGGAGGAGAGGGAGCCGTAACTCCCCCGAACAACGCCATGCCGCAAATCAACCTCATCGAAGGCATCACCATGGCGCTCGCGCACGAGATGGCGCGCGATCCGGCCGTCGTCGTGCTCGGCGAGGACGTCGGCATCAACGGCGGTGTGTTCCGCGCCACCGCCGGCCTGCAGCAGGAGTTCGGTCCCGAGCGCGTGATCGACACGCCGCTCGACGAGGCGATGATCGCCGGCCTCGCGGTCGGCCTCGCCGCGCAGGGCATGCGGCCGGTCGCCGAGGCGCAGTTCGAAGGCTTCATGTACCCGATGATCGACCAGATCGCCTCGCACGCGGCGCGCATGCGCACGCGCACGCGCGAACGGCTGACCTGCCCGGCCGTGTTCCGCGCGCCGTGGGGAGGCGGCATCCATGCGCCCGAGCATCATTCGGAAGCGATCGAAGCGCTGTTCACCAACATCGCCGGCATCCGCGTCGTCATCGCCTCCTCGCCGGGTCGCGCCTACGGCCTGCTGCTCGCTGCGATCCGCGATCCCGACCCGGTGGTCTTCTTCGAGCCCAAGCGCATCTACCGCCAGTACAAGGAGGAAGTCGCCGACGACGGCGAGGCGCTGCCGCTCGACGTCTGCTTCGTCCTGCGCGACGGCAGCGACGTGACCCTCGTCACTTGGGGCGCGCAGGTCAAGGAAACGCTCGAAGCGGCAGATGCACTCGCCGCCGAAGGGATCAAGGCCGAAGTGATCGACGTCGCCACGCTCAAGCCGCTCGACTTCGATACGATCCACGAGTCGGTGAAGAAGACGCATCGCTGCGTGATCGTGCACGAGGCACCGTACACGGGCGGCTTCGGCGGCGAGATCGCCGCGCGCCTCGCCGAGCATGCGCTGTACGACCTGCATGCGCCGGTCGAGCGCGTCGCCGGTTACGACGTGCCGATGCCGCTGTACCGACTCGAGATGAACGACCTGCCGAGCACCGCGCGCATCGTCGCCGCGGCGAAACGTACGCTGGCGGCGAGCTGACGCGCAACGGAGACCGGCCATGCACGTCATCGCGCAAATCCTGATCGCCTTCGTTGCGTTGCTGCACTTGTACTTCCTCGCCCTCGAAATGTTCTTCTGGGACAAGCCGCTCGGGCGCAAGGTGTTCAACCTAACGCCCGAATTCGCGGCGGCGTCGAAAACGCTGGCCGCCAATCAGGGCCTGTACAACGGCTTCCTCGCCGCCGGCCTGATTTGGAGCCTCGTCCTCGGTGGCCACGAAGGCTTTCACGTCGCGATCTTCTTCCTCGCCTGCGTCATTGTCGCCGGCATCTACGGCGCGGCGACCGTCAACAAGCGAATCTTTTTCTTCCAGGCGCTGCCGGCGATCGTCACCCTGATCCTGCTGCAAGCGCGGTGAGGTGCCCGTGAGCCAAACAAAGACATTCCGCCTGCCCGATCTCGGCGAAGGCTTGCCTGACGCGACGATCGTCGAGTGGCTGGTCAAACCCGGCGACACGATCGCGCTCGACGCGCCGCTGATTTCGATGGAAACGGCGAAGGCCGTCGTCGAAGTGCCGTCGCCGTATTCGGGAAAATTGGTAAAGGCATACGGAAGCAACGGCGACGTGATCGCGACCGGCGCGCCACTCGCCGACTTCGAGATCGATCCCTCCGCGCCGCAGCGCGCGGAAGCGCATGCGACCGGGCGCCACGCAGCGCCCGCGCCGATGGCGCCCACTGCGGCATCGGTCCAGCGGCCTGACACCGGCACGGTCGTCGGCGAAATGCAGGCGAGCGACCGCGTCGTCGTCGAAGCCGCGGTCGCGGTCGGCGGCGTCAAGGCGGTGCCGGCCGTGCGCGCGCTGGCGAAAAAGCTCGGCGTCGATCTGTCGCAGGTGCCGCCGAGCGGCCCAGGCGGCGTGGTGACGATGAAGGACGTGCGCGACTTCGCGGCCGCGGCGAAAACGGACGCGGCGAAGCAAACTGCTTCACCTCTCCCACCGGGAGAGGTCGGCGCGCGCAGCGCGACGGGTGAGGGAAAAGCCTCGCAGGCTGTCACGAACTCGGAAATCGGAGAGGCTCTTCCCTCATCCGCCCTTCGGGCACCTTCTCCCGGCGGGAGAAGGGAAGCAAGTATCTTGGGCACGCCCGAGCAACTCAAAGGCGTGCGCCGCAACATGGCGCGCGTGATGGCCGACGCGCAATCGAAAGTCGTGCCGACCACGCTCAACGACGACGCCGATATCCACGCCTGGCGTCCCCGCGAAGACGTCAGCGTGCGCCTGCTGCGCGCGATCGTGCACGCCTGCAAGGCGGTGCCCGCGCTCAATGCCTGGTTCGATGGCGAGAACCTGACGCGCACGCTGCACGAGCGCGTCGACATCGGCGTCGCGGTCGACACGGTCGACGGCCTGTTCGTGCCCGCGTTGCGCAACGCGGACGCGCTCGACGCGCACGGCCTGCGCCTCGCCCTCGACCATCTGATGCGCCAGGTGCGCGAGCGCAGCATCCCGCCGTCGGAACTGACCGGCTACACGATCTCGCTGTCGAACTTCGGCGTGTTCGCCGGGCGCTACGCGACACCGATCGTGGTGCCGCCGACCGTCGCGATCGTCGCCGCGGGCAAGCTGCGCTTCGAAGCCGTGCCCGTGATCGGCGGCATCGAGGCGCATCGCGTGATTCCGCTGTCGCTGACCTTCGACCATCGCGCCTGCACGGGCGGCGAGGCCGCGCGATTCCTCAAGGCGATGCTCGAAGACCTCGCCTTGCCGGAGTAGTCCGCAAGCATTGACGCGGCACGCGGCCGGGCGTATACCATTGCGCCCAGCCTGATCCGGAATGAAATGAAACGTAACGGATTGAAGCGCGTCGAGGCGAATCAAACTCGATTGACCGCGGACGAACGCGCGCTCGTCACCGCCGCGAAGAAAGCACGCTTGCGCGCCCACGCGCATCAGTCGCAATTCAAGGTCGGCGCCGCGGCGCGCTACGGCAACGAGATCGTGCTCGGCTGCAACGTCGAATCGGACTCCTACGGACTCACCAACTGCGCCGAACGCACGGCCGTATTCTCGGCTCACGCAAGCGGCGCCGCGCGCAAGGGATTGGCGATGATCGCCGTCGTCGCGGACACGCCCGAGCCGGTCACGCCCTGCGGCGCTTGCCGTCAGGTGCTGTTCGAGCAAGGCGGCCCGGATCTGCGCGTGATCATGTGCAACACGCGCGGCGACGTGCGCGTGGCGACGCTGGCCGAGTTGCTGCCCGGCGGCTTCCGCCTCGAAACCGCGCCGAAGCGCCGCGCCGCGGCCGCAACGGGACCGCGCAAAGCCGTGCGGCGCGGCTGATCCCATGCACCACAGCCGGATCAGCGCCTATATCTTCGACTGCCAGGTCGATGATCTGAAAGACGCCGCGGAATTCTGGAGCCGCGCGCTCGGCCGCCCGGTCGCCACGTTCGACCAGGACGGCGACGGCAAGTACGCCGAGCTGAAAACGGACGCCGACGAACCGTTCCTGCTGCTGCAGCGCGTCGACCACGAGGCGCGCATCCATCTCGACATCGAAACCGACGACCTCGACGCCGAAGTCGCGCGCCTCGAAGCGATCGGCGCAACGCGCATCGCCTTCGTCAAGCGCTGGTGGGTGATGCAGGCGCCGAGCGGGCATCGCTTCTGCGTCGTGCGCAAGCAGCGCGCGGAGTTCGGGCCGTACGTGAACGAGTGGCCGTAGGGGTTCGATTCATCGAACCCGGCTTTTTCAAGAGGCGAACCCCGGGAGCCGGGCGCGATGAATCGCGCCCCTACGCGGCCGGAAGTTCTTCCATCGCCTCACGCGCCGCGGCCATCGCCGCTTTCGCATCGGCGAAGCCGCCTTGGGTTTTGAGCACGTTGCGTTTGGCGTCGAGCACTTTGAACGCGAACGCATCGGCTTCGCGAAACACCACGGGTTGCAGCGCGGGCTTTTCGCTGCGCGCGACCGATTTCGCTTCCGCTTCGGCGGCCGATCGCAAATCGCGCAACCCCGCCGCATGGCGCAGCTTGTCGAGAAACGGCCCGGCCAACGCGCGCGCGCGCGCGGCGCCGGCATGCAGGATGCTCTCGATCTCCGCAGGCTTGGCGATCAGCGTGTCGTATTTTTCGCGCATCGGCGCGAGTTCGGCATCGAGGCGCTCGAACAGCTTCTGCTTCGCATCGCCCCAGCCGATGCCGTCGGCGAACGCCTGGCGCATCGCTGCGGTTTCCTGCGCGTTCGCGAAGGCCTGGTAGATGCTGAAGATATTCGAGTCGTCGGGATTCTTCGCCTCGCCCGGCGCGAGCGAATTCGTCACGATGCCGAGAACCGCCTTGCGCAGTTCCTTCGCCGGCAGCCACAGCGGAATCGTGTTGTCGTAGCTCTTCGACATCTTGCGTCCGTCGAGGCCGGGCAGCGTCGCCACGTTCTCCTCGATCGCCGCTTCGGGCAGCACGAAATACTCCCCGCCGTAGAGATGGTTGAAGCGCTGGCCGATGTCGCGCGCCATCTCGATATGCTGCACCTGGTCGCGCCCGACCGGCACCTTATTCGCGTTGAAAATGAGAATGTCCGCGGCCATCAGCACCGGATACATGTACAGGCCCGCGGTCACGCCGGCGTCCGCATCCTCGCCTTTCTCGCGATTGGCATCGGTCGCGGCCTTGTAGGCGTGCGCGCGGTTGAGCAGGCCCTTCGCGGTGACGCAGGTCAGTAGCCAGGTCAACTCGGGAATCTCGCGGATGTCGGATTGGCGGTAAAAGTACACTTTTCCCGGATCGAGCCCGCAGGCGAGCCAGCTCGCCGCGATCTCGAGCGTCGAGCGCTGGATGCGCGCCGGATCGTCGCACTTGATCAGCGCGTGATAGTCGGCGAGGAAGTAGAACGACTCGGCATCGGCGTCGCGGCTCGCCGCGATCGCCGGGCGGATCGCGCCGACGTAGTTGCCGAGATGCGGAGTGCCGGTCGTGGTGATGCCGGTGAGGATGCGGGTTTTCGAGGTCATTCTTGCGACTGTACTGCGTGGAACACGGAGTTTAAGCGATTGCCAGCGGCAGCGCAGACAACCGGCTTAACCCCGCCGAGCGCTCCGCTCCGTTGCATCGTTCACCTTGCCAACGGAGTGTCCGATGAAAACGCTGCTGTCCAGCCTCGTCCTTGCCGCCCTTTCCTGCGCGCCGCTCGCACGCGCGGGCGATCTCGTCGATCTGAGCGTGATCGATCGCGATACGGGCAAAACCCTGACGACCTACGCGCGCGACGGCAAGATCTACGTCGCCGGCACGCCGGGCCATCGCTACAGCGTGCGCATCGCCAACCGCATCGGCGAGCGCGTGCTCGCGGTGCTCTCGGTCGACGGCGTCAACGCGGTCACGGGGCAGACCGCCAGCCCAGCCCAGTCCGGTTACGTGCTCGATCCGTACCAGAACACCGACGTTGCCGGCTGGCGCAAGTCGGCGAGCGAAGTCGCGCAGTTCAACTTCACCGCGTTGTCGTCGAGCTACGCGGCAAAGACCGGGCGCCCCGACAACGTCGGCGCGATCGGCGTCGCCGTGTTCCGCGAGAAGCCGCTCGACCTGCCCTGGCGCGAGGGCAAGATCGCGAGCGCGCCGCTGGCCGACCGTTACACGCCGCCATCGCCTCCGGCGCAGCCCGCATCGCAGAAACCGGCACCCGCTTCCGTGCCGTCCGGCGCGATGGATGCGGAAAGCGCAATCGCGAAATCGGCGGGGGCGACGAATGACCTGGCGCGCGCCGAAACGGCCGCCCCCGGCTCCGCGGCGCACATGCGCAAGGCCGAAGAATCGCTCGGTACCGGCCACGGCGCGCGCGAAATTTCGCACGTCGCCTGGACCGAATTCGCGCGCGCAGGCACGCAGCCGAACGAAGTCGTGTCGATCCGGTACGACAGTCGCGCCAATCTCGTCGCGCTCGGCGTGATCCCGCCGCCGCCACCGCCGCGGCGCTTCGTCGAACCGCAGGCGTTTCCGGGTGGATTCGTACCCGATCCGAGAAGCTGAAGAGTTCCCCTTCGTCGGGAAAGAAGTTGGGGTTCGGTTATCATTGTGAGCACTACCGATGCCGAACCCTCATCCGGCGCTTTGCGCCACCTTCTCCCGACGGGAGAAGGGAAGATGAGCAGGCGGCTCTCTCACCATCGCCGCCATGTCCACTGCCGAAACCCATCCCGCGCCGACCACTTTCCGAGACCTCGCGCTGCGCGAGGAACTGCTCAGGGTTCTTGCCGACCTCGGCTACGAATCGCCGTCGCCGATCCAGGCCGCGACGATCCCGCATCTGCTGGAAGGCCGCGACGTGCTCGGCCAGGCGCAGACCGGCACCGGCAAGACCGCCGCGTTCGCGCTGCCGATTTTGCAAAAGCTGGATTTGTACAAAAAGTCGCCGCAGGCGCTCGTACTCGCACCGACGCGCGAACTGGCTATCCAGGTGGCCGAGGCGTTCCAACGCTACGCCCAGCATCTGCCCGGCTTCCACGTGTTGCCGATCTACGGCGGCCAGGCCTACGGCCCACAGCTCGGCGGTCTGCGCCGCGGCGCGCACGTCGTCGTCGGCACGCCAGGGCGCGTGATCGACCACCTCGAACGCGGCTCGCTCGATCTGTCCGCGCTGACCACGCTCGTGCTCGACGAAGCCGACGAGATGCTGCGCATGGGTTTCATCGACGACGTGGAAGCGGTGTTGAAGAAGACGCCGCCGACGCGCCAGATCGCGCTGTTTTCGGCGACGATGCCGAGTCAGAATCCGGCGCATCGCGCAAACCTACCTGCGCGATGCGGTCGAGGTGAAGATCGCGGCGAAGACGACGACCGCGGCGAACATCCGTCAGCGCCATTGGCTGGTCAGCGGCATGCAGAAGCTCGACGCGATAACGCGCATCCTCGAAGTCGAGCCGTTCGATGCGATGATCGTGTTCACGCGCACGAAACAGGCGACCGAGGAACTCGCCGAACGTTTGCAGGCGCGCGGTTTCACCGCCGCCGCGATCAACGGCGACATCGCGCAGCAGCAGCGCGAGCGCACGATCGCCGCGCTCAAGGACGGCAAGATCGACATCCTCGTCGCGACCGACGTCGCCGCGCGCGGCCTCGACGTCGAGCGCATCAGCCACGTGCTCAACTACGACATTCCCTACGACACGGAAAGCTACGTGCACCGCATCGGCCGCACCGGTCGCGCCGGACGCACGGGCGACGCGATCCTGTTCGTCGCGCCGCGCGAACGCGGCATGCTGCGCGCGATCGAGCGCGCCACGCGGCAGGCGATCGAGCCGATGCAGCTGCCCTCGGTCGAAACCGTCAACGAGGCGCGCGTGGCGAAGTTCAAGGACCGTATCACCGAAGCGCTCGCCGCCGACGGCTTGGCCGTGTTCCGCGGCGTGATCGAAGCCTACGAGGCCGAGCACAACGTGCCGGCGATCGAGATTGCGGCGGCGCTGGCGCGCTTGGCGCAGGGCGACAAGGCGTTGCTGCTGGAAAAGCCCACAAAGCCGGAACGGCGCGAATTCGCCAACGACGAACGCCCCGCGCGCAAACCATTTGCGGAGCGCGAGTTCAAGCCCCGAGGAGCCACCGGCGAGGAGAAACGCCGTCGTGATCGTTTCGCCGATCGGATTGAACATGCCACGCCGTTCGCGACTTCTTCGGAACGCGCCGAAGTCGCCGCTGCGCCGGCTTCGCTCAAAACGCGGCGTGACGACGACAAACCGTCGCGCAAGGCGCGTGAAGAATCACCGCGCCGCGAACCTCGACAGGAGCGCACTCACGAATACGGCATGGAAACCTTCCGCATCGAAGTCGGCCACGTGCACGGCGTCAAGCCGAACAACATCGTCGGCGCGATCGCCAACGAGGCCGGCCTCGAATCCAGGCACATCGGCCGCATCGACATCCGCGACGACCACAGCCTGATCGACCTGCCCGAAGGCATGCCACCGGAACTGCTGGCGCACCTCAAGAAAGTCTGGGTCGCCGGGCAGCGACTGCGCATCCGCCGCGACGCGAGCGACGGCGCCTCCACGCCGATGCATTCGGCGCGCAGGAAAAGCGAGCCGGCCGGCAGAAAACGCCGCTGAATTTTCGTCCCGCGGCGCTCTTGGTCCGCACCCGCGCGCCAGCAAGTACAATCCGGTCATGTACACGCAGTGCCCCGACTGCCTGACGATCTATCTGATCGCGCCCGAAGCGTTGGCGCAGGCGCGCGGCAGCGTCGCGTGCAGCCACTGCACGGCCGTGTTCGATGCGCTGCGCACATTGACCGAGAATCTGCCGATCGGCGCGCAAAAGCTCGCCGAACACGAATTCCGCGCGGCCGTGCCCGAACTCATGCTGCCGGTCATGCGCCCGCTCGCGGCCGCTTTCGCAATGCATGCCCCGCCGGCCCCCGCGCCGACGCCCGAATTCGCGCGCGCGCAGCGCATCCGCGCCGGCACGCCCGGCTGGGTCTGGAAAAGCGGCATCGCGCTGCTGGCGCCGCTTCTCCTCGCCCAAGTCGCATGGGGACAGCGCGACGAACTGCTGCAGAATCCGACTTCCCGCGTGTGGCTGGAGCGCGCGTGCGCATCGCTGCATTGCCGCCTGCCGCTCGCTCACGATCCCGGTAGCCTCGCGCTGCTCTCGCGCGACGTGCGACCGCACCCTTCGGTGCCGAACGCGCTGATCATCTCGGCGACGTTGCGAAACGACGCGGATGTGGCGCAGGCGTTCCCGACCGTCGAGATCACGCTGGCCGACCTCGACGAGCAGCGCATTGCGATGCGCCGCTTCAAGCCGGCGGAATACCTGGGCGACGCGCACACGCGCGCGTCCGGCCTCGCGGCGCACGCTTCGACCGCGCTCGTGTTCGAGGTCGCCGATCCGGGCCGGAACGCGGTCGCTTACGAGTTCAAGTTCCTGTAGCGCAAGCCCGGTTGCGGCGGCGGCAAAAAAAGATTTACCAAGCGGCCTTCGCGGCGATAGACTATCCGACCCGCGCTGCAAAATTTCCGGCTCCGTTGCGAGAGCCGGCGGCGGGGTCGTCGCGAACAGGGAAGACTGGAAATCGAAGGGGATACCCGCACCATGAACGCCGCTCCCAATCTCCGGCTCGCCGAAACGGGCGAATCCGCACTGCAACCCGCGCTGCGCGAGTGCGTCGCGCGCGCCGTGCGCCGCTACCTGCACGACATGGACGGCAAAGCGAACGGCCTGTACGGACTCGTGCTCGGCGAAGTCGAGGCGCCGCTGCTGCGCGAGGTGATGGCGTGGGCCGACGGCAACCAGAGTCGCGCCGCGGCCGCGCTCGGCATCAACCGCGCCACGCTGCGCAAGAAGCTGGCGGCGCACGATCCATAAGGAAAAGCGAGGTCCGCGGCGCGCTCGCGGGCCAGGAGCGAGCGAGCCGGGAGCAGGAGCGGGGAAGCCGGCAGGCTCTGCCTCGACGAAGGCGCGCAGCGCCGTCCTTGCCGCTTTATAATTCGCGCCCCTTTTCCTGCATCGATTTCCCCGTGATCGATTCTCTCGTTCCCATCCGGCGCGCGCTGCTCAGCGTCTCCGACAAAACCGGCCTGATCGACTTCGCGCGTGGGCTGCATTCGCGCAAGGTCGAACTGCTTTCCACGGGCGGCACGGCGAAGGCGCTGCGCGACGCCGGCATCGACGTGACCGACGTCGGCGAAGTGACGGGCTTTCCGGAAATCATGGACGGTCGCGTCAAGACGCTGCATCCGAAGATCCACGGCGCCTTGCTCGGCCGCGCCGGCGTCGACGACGCGGTGATGGCGCGGCACGGCATCGCGGCGATCGACCTGCTCGTGCTCAATCTGTATCCGTTCGAGGCCGTGACCGCGCGCAAGGACCATACGCTCGCCGAAGCGGTCGAGAACATCGACATCGGCGGCCCGGCGATGCTGCGCGCCGCGGCGAAGAACTATCCGCGCGTCGCCGTGCTGACCGATCCCGCGCAGTACGCGGCGACGCTCGCCGAGCTCGACGCGAACGGCGGCGCCCTGTCGGCGGCCACGCGCTTCGCGCTGTCCGTCGCCGCGTTCGATCGCGTGGCGCAGTACGACGCGTTCATCAGCAACTACTTGTCGGCAATCCAGGCCGACGGCTCGCACGCGCAGTTTCCGGCGCAGAACAACGGCAATTTCGTCAAGGTCATGGATCTGCGCTACGGCGAAAACCCGCACCAGCAGGGCGCGTTCTATCGCGACCTGTGGCCGGCGCCCGGCACGCTCGCGACGTTCGCGCAACTGCAGGGCAAGGAGCTGTCGTACAACAACCTCGCCGACGCCGATGCGGCCTGGGAGTGCGTGCGCCAGTTCGGCGAGACGCCGGCCTGCGTGATCGTCAAGCACGCCAATCCGTGCGGCGTGGCCGAGGCGGCGAGCATCGCCGAGGCCTACGAGTCGGCCTATGCGACCGACCCGACCTCGGCCTTCGGCGGTATCATCGCGTTCAACCGCACGCTCGACGCGGCGACGGCGAAGACGATTCTCGACCGCCAGTTCGTCGAGGTGCTGATCGCGCCCGATTTCGACGCAGCCGCGCTCGCCGCGTGCGCGAAGAAGGTCAATGTGCGCGTGCTGAAGATTCCGCACGGCAACGGCCGCAACAACGTCGATGTCAAGCGCGTCGGCTCTGGCCTTTTGATGCAGACCGCGGACGCGCACGAAGTGCGGCGCGAAGACCTGAAGATCGTCAGCAAGCGCGCACCAGGCGCGGCCGAACTCGACGACCTGCTGTTCGCCTGGCGCGTGGCCAAGTTCGTCAAGTCGAACGCGATCGTCTACGCGCGCGACAAGCGCACGATCGGCATCGGCGCCGGCCAGATGAGCCGCGTGATCAGCGCGAAGATCGCCGCGCTCAAGGCCGAGGAGGCGGGCCTGGCCGTGCCCGGTAGCGCGATGGCGAGCGATGCGTTCTTCCCGTTCCGCGACGGTATCGACGCGGCGGCCAAGGCCGGCATCCACAGCGTGATCCAGCCCGGCGGCTCGATGCGCGACGCCGAAGTGATCGCCGCGGCCGACGAGCACGACATCGCGATGGTGTTCACGGGCATAAGGCATTTTCGGCACTGAATTTTTCTTCCCTTCCCCCACCGGGAGAAGACGCCCGAAGGGCGGATGAGGGAAGAGCGCTGCAATGAACATGCGCGCTGCCAAGCATCAACGCCTTTCCCTCATCTGCCCCTACCGGGGCACCTTCTCCCGATGGGAGAAGGGAAGCAGGAGTCGTCATGAAAATGTTGGTCATCGGTTCCGGCGGGCGCGAACACGCGCTGGCATGGAAACTCAAGCAGTCGCCGCGCGTGAGCGAGGTGATCGTCGCGCCCGGCAACGCCGGTACGGCGAGCGAGCCCGGCGTGCGCAATGTGCCGATCGCGGCGACCGACATCGACGCATTGCTGCGTTTTGCACAGGTGGAAAACGTCGCGTTGACCGTGGTGGGCCCCGAGGCGCCGCTCGTCGCCGGACTTGTCGACCGCTTTAACGCGGCCGGGCTGCGCTGTTTCGGCCCGAGCGCGAAGGCCGCGCAGCTCGAAGGCTCGAAGGCGTTCGCCAAGGACTTCCTCGCCCGCCACGGCATTCCGACCGCGCACTATGCGATGTTCACCGAACTCGAGCCCGCGCTCGCGCACGTGCGCGCGAAAGGCGCGCCGATCGTCATCAAGGCCGACGGCCTCGCCGCGGGCAAAGGTGTCGTCGTCGCGACGACGCTGGCCGAAGCGGAGCAGGCGCTGCACGACATGCTCGGCGCGCACACGCTCGGCAGCGCCGGCGCGCGCGTCGTGATCGAGGAATTCCTCGACGGCGAGGAGGCGAGCTACATCGTCATCGCCGACGGCAAGCACGCGCTGCCGATGGCGACGAGCCAGGACCACAAACGCGTCGGCGACGGCGACACCGGCCCGAACACGGGCGGCATGGGCGCCTATTCGCCCGCGCCCGTGGTCACGCCCGAGGTCGAAGCGCGCATCCTGCGCGAAGTGATAGCACCGACGCTGGCCGGCATGGCCGCCGACGGCGCGCCGTTCACGGGTTTTCTCTACGCCGGCCTGATGATCGACAAGCACGGCGCGCCGAAGGTGATCGAGTTCAACGTTCGCTTCGGCGATCCGGAAACGCAGCCGATCATGCTGCGCCTGCAATCCGATCTCGTCGACCTCATCGAAGCCGCGCTCGCCGGCCGTCTCGATGCGCAACGAACGCAATGGGATTCGCGTCCCGCGATCGGCGTCGTGCTCGCCGCGCACGGCTATCCGGGCACGGTGCGCACGGGCGATGCGATCCGCTGCCACGACGCCGATGTCGGCACCGACGCGAAGATATTCCACGCCGGCACGAAGATCGCGGACGGCCGGATCGTCACCTCGGGCGGGCGCGTGCTCACCGTTTGCGCGCTCGGCGCGGATCTGCGTGCCGCGCAACGCGCCGCCTACGCCGCAGCGGAGAAGATCGAGTGCGACGGCGCGTTTTATCGCCGCGATATCGGCCATCGCGCGTTGGCGCGCGACGGCTGAGGCACGCGGCACGCGCCGAGGTTTGCTACTCTCGGCGCGGCATTTGCCGGTCGTTTGTCGTCGAAGCGCAAAGAATGCGGAGGGTACCGATGTCCGACCATAGTCAGTTCCGCCTGCTCGGCGAGCGCCGCTTCCTGCCGTTCTTCCTGACCCAGGCGCTCGGCGCGTTCAACGACAACGTGTTCCGCGTGGCGACCATTCTGCTGATCGGCTTCGCCATGAGCCTGCCCGACGAGCAGGTTTCCTTCTACAACAACATCGCGCCGGCGCTGTTCATCCTGCCGTTCTTCCTGTTCTCGGCCTCGGCGGGACAGCTCGCGGAGAAGCTCGAGAAGACGCGCATCATCCGCTTCGTGAAACTGTTCGAGATCGCCGCGATGGCGATCGCGGCCTGGGGTTTCGCCACGAAGAGCCCGTGGCTGCTGCTGTTCGTGCTGTTCCTCATGGGTGCGCATTCGACGCTGTTCGGGCCGATCAAGTACGCGATCCTGCCGCAGGCGCTGCACGAGAACGAGCTCGTCGGCGGCAACGCGCTGATCGAGACGGCAACGCAACTCGCGATCCTGTTCGGCATGATGGGCGGCGGCGCGCTGATGTCCCTCGGCGGCGCGCACGGGCCGCTGTTCGCCTCGATCGCCGTGCTCTGCGTCGCCGCGGCCGGTTATCTGGTCGCGCGCGCGATCCCGCCGGCGCCGCCGACCGCGCCCGAACTCCGCTTCAACTGGAACATCTTCTCGGAAACCTGGCGCGCGATGCGCTTCACCGCGCAGGACCGCACCGTGTTCAACGCGGTGCTCGGCATCTCGTGGTTCTGGTTTTTCGGCATCGTCGTCACCGCGCAACTGCCGAGCTATACGAAAATCCACCTCGGCGGCAGCGATGTGGTGTTCACGTTCGCGCTGGCGCTGTTCTCGATCGGTACCGGCATCGGCTCGTTGCTGTGTGAACGCCTGTCCGGGCACAAGGTCGAGATCGGCCTCGTGCCGTTCGGCTCGATCGGCATCACGCTGTTCGGCATCGATCTGTATTTCGCGCGGCCGCACGCCGCGCCGGTGCAGGGTCTGGGCGTGATGCCGTTCCTGCACGCGCCGGGCGGCTGGCACATCGCCCTCGACCTGGCCCTGATCGGCATGTTCGCCGGCTTCTATATCGTGCCGCTGTTCGCGCTCGTGCAAAGCCGCGCCGAACGCCATCATCTCTCGCGCATTATCGCCGGCAACAACATCGTCAACGCGCTGTTCATGGTCGCGGCGACGGCGCTGTCGCTCGCGCTGCTCGACGCGCTGCATTTCAGCATTCCGCAACTGTTTCTCGTTGCCGCCCTGCTCAATGCGGTCGTAGCGGTATACATTTACACGCTCGTGCCGGAATTCCTGTTGCGCTTCGTCGACTGGATACTGGTTTCGCTGCTCTACCGCATCCGCACCGAAGGGCTCGACAACATTCCCGAGGAAGGCCCGGCCGTGCTCGTCTGCAACCACGTCAGCTTCATGGACTCGCAGATCGTGCTCGGCTGCATCCGCAGGCCGGTGCGCTTCGTCATGTACCACAAGATCTTCGGCACGCCGCTGAAGCCGCTGTTCCGCGCGATGAAGGCGATCCCGATCGCCGGTGCGAAGGAGGACCCCGAACTGCTGCGCCGTGCGTTCGCGGAAGTCGACAAGGAACTCGCCGAAGGCAACCTCGTCTGCGTTTTTCCCGAAGGCGGCATCACGCGCGACGGCGACATCGCGCCGTTCCGCCCCGGCGTCGAGAGGATGCTCGCGCAGCGTCCGGTGCCCGTGGTGCCGATGGCATTGCGCGGACTGTGGGGCAGCATCTTCAGCCGCAAGGATTCCTGGCTCAACCGCGCGCGCCTGCCGCGCCGCTTTCGCGCGCGCATCGAACTCGTCGTCGGACCGGCCGTGCCCGCGGAACAGGCGACCGCGGCCTTGCTCGAAGCGAAGGTGCGCGAGTTGCGCGGCGACTGCGCCTGAACCCGGCTCTATCCGACCGCGCCGGAAATCACGATCACGGCGATCAGCGCGAGCCAGACGATCAGCACGCGGCGGATCAGCGTCATCGCGTCGTCGAGTTCGGCGAGTGGATCGCAGGCGTCGACGGCATGGCCATCGCCCGCTTCGACGTCGGCATCGACGCTCGCGCGCGCGATAGCGCCGAGAAAACCCGCGTCGAGGCACCAGTAACCGTTGCCGTGCGCGGCGTGGTAGTCGCGCCAGGTCTTGAGCACGGCGTCGAAGTCGGAGGCGACCGCGAGCGACAGCGCGATCAGGTGCGCAGGCAGCCAGTCGGCGAGCCGCGCGAACTTTTCCGCGAGCGACTGCTGTGCGGCGGGCAGCGCCTGCGCGTGATCGGGCGTGTAGGCGAGCCGTTGCGCGAGACGACAGAGCAGCGCGCCGACCGGTCCGAGCACGGCGAACCAGAACAGCGTGCCGAACACGCGCCGCAGCGCCGCGGTGAACGCGGCTTCGACCAGCGGCTCGGCGCGGAACGGCAGCGGTGTGTCCATCTCCTCGGGCTTGAGCGCCTGCGCCGCTTCGGTGCGGCGGTCGGCATCGGGCGCCTTGTCGACCGCTTCGACGTCGCGCTCGAGATCGCGCGGACCGAGGCAATAGAACAGCACGGCGACGTCGAAGACGAGGCTCGGCACGCCGAACGCGCTGCCGCTCAGCGCCAGTTGCACGGCGAGGCAGACGAGCGCGGGAAGGCCGATCGTGACCAGCATGCCGAGTTCCGCGCTCGACTGCGCCGCGCCCTGCTCCTGCCAGCCGCGCAGCCACGCGAAGTTGCGCAGACGTTGAAGCTCGGGCGCGAAATGCGCGAGCAGCAGCACGAGTACGATCGCGGCGAACACGATGGCCATGACGATTTCCTTACATGCACGATGCGCGGGCGCGCGGAATTGTAGCAGCGCCGCCTACGCGCGCGCGGACCGGCGCAGCGGGCCCGCGTGTGTCAGTGCATCGAGTTCGATGCCGGTGGTTTCGCGCAGCCAGTGTTCGACGAGGCGATACGCGACCGACAGCGGCGATGGCATCAGCAGCTCTCCCGAGGCCAGGCCGTCGACGAGTTGGCGCACGCCGAACCAGCGCGCGTCTTCGAGTTCGGAGCCGAGGCGGATCGTCGCATCGTCCGCGCGCGCAACGAAACCGAGCATGATCGACGACGGAAACGGCCATGGCTGCGAGGAGTGGTAGTCGCAATCGACCACGCGCACGCCGGCTTCCTCGTACACTTCGCGCCGCACCGCGGCTTCGAGCGTCTCACCCGGTTCGACGAAGCCGGCGAGCGCCGAATAGCGGCCTTTCGGCCAACTTGCCTGACGGCCGAGCAGGCAGGCGTCGCCGCAGGAGACGACGACGATCATCGCCGGATCGGTGCGCGGGAAGTGCTCGGCGCCGCATTGCGGATTCGCGCACACGGCGCGGTGGCCCGCGTTTTCCAGCCGCACGCGCGTGCCGCAGACGCTGCAGAAGCGCGTGCGCTCCTGCCAGTTGACGATCGCGCGCGCATAGGCGAACAGGCCCGCGTCCGCCGCGGCCAGCGTCATGCCGGCGCTGCGCAGATCGACGAAGTCGCCGCCGCGTCGCGCGACGACCTTGGCGCAGACCGTGTCGTCGGCGCGCCACGCGAACCATTCGCGACCTTGCACGTTGCCGAGATAGATCGTCGCCGTTTCCGCGCCGCCGGCGCGGACGAAGTCGTCGCGGCCGAGTTCGGCCAGACGTCCACGGCCGACGTCGACGAAAGCGCGGCCGTCATCGCGCACGAGCAGGAAGCGTGCCGCGTCGCCCTGCAGGCGCGCGTTGATCGCCGCGGTCTCGCTGCGCCAGTCGGCATCGCGTTCGATGTCGAGGTCGGCGAAGGCATTGTTGCGGCTGCGCGCGAGGGAGCTGCTCATGGGGTTATTTTACGCCCGCCAGAGAGCGCGGAACCAAAAAGCGCCCATTCCCGGGCGCGCTTTTCATCAAGAGCGACGCGCGGGACGCTAAATACTGAAGGACGAGCCGCAGCCGCAGGTGGTCTTCGCGTTCGGGTTGCGGATCACGAACTGCGCGCCCTGCAGGCTTTCGGAATAGTCGATCTCGGCGCCCATGAGGTACTGCAGGCTGAGCGGATCGACGACGAGGGTGACGCCTTCCTTCTCGAGCGCCAGGTCGTCCTCGGCGCGTGCCTCGTCGAACGTGAAACCGTACTGGAACCCCGAACAGCCGCCGCCGGAGATATAGACGCGCAGCTTGAGGTCGGGGTTGTTTTCTTCGGCGATCAGCTCGCGCACCTTGTGCGCGGCCGCATCGGTGAAGATCAGCGGCTGTTCGAGCGCGGTCTGGTAGCTGGGCGTGGCGTCCATGGGGAGCAGATCGTGGTGGCGTCGCGCGAATTCAAGTCTGCGCGGCGCCCGACAGGGTGAACGCGTCGGCGTTTTCGCCCGCGTCCTCGGGCGCGGCGAGTTGTTTCGGCGGATCGGCACGATGCACGATCTTGCCGTTGATCTGCGCGCCGGCCGACATTTCCATGACCTTGTAGTAGACATTTCCTTCGACGCGCGCGCCGGCGGCGAGTTCGAGCCGCTGCGTCGCGGTGACATCGCCGTTCACCTGGCCGTTGATGACCACGTGCGGAGCGACGATTTCGCCCTTGATGCTCGCGCTGTTCGACAAGGTCAGCACGGCATTGTCGCTCTCGCCGTGCAGCGCGCCTTCGACGCTGCCGTCGACGTGCAGGCGCCCGCTGAAGACGACATCGCCGCGAACGTGGGTGCCGTTCGCGATCAACGAGGTGGTGTCGGCCGCCGGTGCGGCCTGATTGGACTTATTTCGATTCCCCAGCATGCGTCTCTCCCGGTGTGGCCAAAACGTCCCCCCACTCGAAATCGCGCGAGCTCTTGCCGAATTCGGTTCCGGCGTCAGCCTCGACGCGCACGCCGTCCGGCGCGAAACCGTCCGGCAGCAACAGAGTACCTTTTATCTGCTGGAAATACTTGAAGGAAAATCCCATTCCTTTCGCATTCGTGTCCGCGACGAGGTCGGGCCAGGCGACCGTGACGAGCTTGCCGGCGCGCGTGCCGCGGACGTCGAGCCGCACCTGCCCGCTGGCGACCTGGCCCGGCTTCAGGTTCTGGGTCAGCGTGACGGTGAAATGGAACAGACGCGGATTGTCGCGCTCGCCGGCGAGGCTCAGCGCCTGCACCGCGAGGCCGTCGCGCCCGGCGTCCGCGCGCGTCAGGCTGCTGTAGAACGCGAGGTCGGCGCGCAGACCGGCAATCTCCTCCTGACGCTGGCCGATCTCGCGCTGCAGGTCGGCGTTCGCCGCAGTCGCCACCTGCTGCGCACGCTCGAGCACGGCGAGGCGCTGCTGCAAGGCATTGGCCTGATCGAGTGCGGTCCGCAGCTGCGCTGCGCCGTTCGCGGGCACGTTCTCACGCCAAACCCACGTCACCGCGACGGCGACGATCAGCGAGGCAAGCCAGAACAGCGCGAGCGTCAGCCAGCGGCGCCAGCGCGGAACATCGTCTTCCTGCGGGCGAATGACCAGCGTGGGCGGCGGAGAAACATGGGCCATTGCGAGGGGCGAGGGGCGAGGGCGAACCCAGAGCTTACCAAGAATGACGGCGCGTCGGACCCGCAAAGCTATACTGCGGACTTTTCCGAACCCGTCCTCGCGCAATGCTCTGGATCAAGGCCCTGCATGTCGTCTTCGTCGTGACCTGGTTCGCCGGGTTGTTCTACCTGCCGCGGTTGTTCGTCTACGACGCCGAATCGGGCGACGCCGCGGTGCGCGCGCAGTTGCGCGTCATGCAGAGGGGTCTGCTCGGTATGACCCATATCGGCGGTGCGCTCGCATTGACGTTCGGCATCTGGACGTTGATCCTAGCGCCCGGCTACCTGCATCAGGGCTGGCTTCACGCCAAGCTGACGCTGGTGCTCGGGCTGGTCGCCTATCATGCGTATCTGGCGCATCTGGTGAAGCTGTTCGCGCGAGACGGCAACACGCGCTCCTCGCGCTGGCTGCGCGTGTTCAACGAAGTGCCGGCGTTGTTCCTGATCGCGATCGTGCTGCTGGCGGTAGTGAAACCGTTTTGAGGAAGAGCGAGAAAACCCAACGCTGCCGTCATTCCCGCCGGCGCGGGAATGACGAGCGCGCGGACCCGGCCTTGCTTTCAGCTGCCGAGCTTCTGCTGCAGATATCCCGTCTCGCCGAGCTGCTTGACCAGCCCAAGCTGCGTCTCCAGCCAGTCGATGTGCTCTTCCTCGGATTCGAGAATGTCCTCGAACAGCTCGCGGCTGACGTAATCGCCGACCTGCTCGCAATACGCGATCGCGGTCTTCAGATCCGGATGCGCGAGCTGCTCGAGCTTGAGGTCGCAGCGGATCACCTCGACCGGCGTCTCGCCGATCATCAGCTTGCCCAGAGTCTGCAGGTTCGGCAGGCCTTCGAGAAACAGGATGCGCTCGATGAGCTTGTCCGCATGCTTCATCTCGTCGATGGACTCGTGGTACTCGTGCTCGGCCAGTTCCTTGTAACCCCAGTTCTTGTACATGCGCGCATGCAGGAAATACTGGTTGATCGCGGTTAACTCGTTGAACAGCACCTTGTTGAGGTGGCCGATGACTTGCGCGTCGCCCTTCATTGCGGAACTCCGATCGTGCGTGACGCGGGGACTATAGCGCGCTCGCGCTTCGCGCGACGAAACGCGAATCGTGAGCATTTGTGGTAAAGCACGGTGCGGACCGGAAACAGCGGAAACGTTCCCGCGAACGGGGAACGGCGAACTCGCCCCGGATAGCGGACGTCAGGCCGCTTGCGCGACCAGAGGCAGGCCGAAGCGTACCCGCGGCCTGCGGCCACGCGCGTCGCGCAAGATTTCCTCGGCAAGATCGGCGCAACTGCCGCAATCGCCCGAACAACCCGTGCGGCGCGTCAGCTCGGCAAGGCTGCTCACGCCCTCGGCGGCGGCTTCGCGAATCATCTTGTCGGTGACGGCGTTGCAGATGCAGACGTACATGGCATGAATACGAGAATTTGACGCCTCATATTCAATTGCAAATGAGAATGATTGTCAACTAGTTTCGCCAACGGAGCAGCAAATGAGCCGGAGGCAACCGTGGCGCCTCAGCCGGTCTTCCTCAGCGGCGAGTCCGTGATTCGCGCGAAGTCGGCCATGCTTTCGGCCATCGCGCGGGCGTTTTCGGTCATCTGCTCGGCCGCGGCCAGGGCGGTTTCGGTCATCCGTTCGGCCATCGCCAGAGCATCGCCCAACGCTTCGTGGGCGAAGTTGGATGCGAGCGGGGCGAGATGGCGCAGCGCGCGCTGGTAGACCTCGCGCTTGAACGAGACGACGTGGTCGGCCGGGTACCAGAAATCGACCCAACGCCATTGGTCGAACTCGGGTTCGTCGGTCGCATCGAGGCGCACTTCCGCCTCGTCGCCGATGAAACGCAGCAGAAACCATACCTGTTTCTGGCCGATGCACATCGGCTTCTGGTTGCGCCGGACCAGGCGCGACGGCAGGCGGTAGCGCAGCCAGCCCGGCGTCGCGCCGAGCACCTGCACGTGATGCGGGCGCAGGCCGGTTTCCTCGTGCAATTCGCGATACATCGCTTCGAGCGGCGTCTCATCGCTGCGCATGCCGCCCTGCGGGAACTGCCAGCCGTCCTTGAACGCACGGCGCGCCCAGAACACCCTGCCGTCGTCGCGCAACAGGATGATGCCTACATTCGGACGGTAGCCATCCGGGTCGATCACTTGACTCAACTCCAAAGAATCCGCCGCGCCACTTTCGCCCTGGAAACCGGTTGCCGTTTACGAAAAGTAACGCTTGCGCCCGATTCTTCCACAGGCATGGATCATGGGCAAGCCGAAGCTATAGCTCCTCGACCGCCGTGCGCTTGGAGCGGCGGATCAGCCAAGCCACGCCGCGCAGGTCGGAGATGCCGACCAGGGCGCGATTGAGATTGTTGTACTTCGACACGCCCGCGCCGCGTGCGCGATGGTTCACGGGCACCGATTTCACCTGCCAGCCGGCGCGCTGCATCAGCGCCGGCAGGTAGCGGTGCATGTGGTCGAAATACGGCAGGTCGAGGAACACGGCGCGCTCGAACAGCTTGATGCCGCAGCCGGTGTCGGGTGTCTCGTCCTTGAGCAGGTTCGAGCGGATGCGATTCGCCCAGCGCGAGGCCCAGCGCTTGCTGCCGGAATCCTGGCGGTTCACGCGCCATCCGGCATAAAGCTTGATCTCTTTCGGCGATTCGTCGCGCATCGCCAGCAGCTTGGGGATATCGGCCGGATCGTTCTGCCCGTCGCCGTCGAGCGTGGCGATCCAGGCGCCGCGCGCGGCCTTGATGCCGGTGCGCAGCGCGGTGCTCTGCCCGCTCTGGCTGACATGGCGCAGCACGCGCAGTTCGGGGAACGGCACCTTCGCCGCGGTCAGCACGGCCAGCGTATCGTCGCGGCTCGAATCGTCCACGTAGACGATCTCGAAATCGACCTTGCCGCGCAACGCGGCCGCGATTTCGTCGAGCAGGGAGGCGATGTTGTCGCGCTCGTTGTGGACGGGCACGACGACCGACAAGTCTGGCATTGCTTCGATCCGAAATTCGATGCGGCGGATTATCGCTTGCCGTGCCGGTGTCTGTCGCCGGTTTGTTCAATCCGCGATCGCTGCGCGCCAGAGATCGCCGATGTGATCGAACTCCGCGCGGCTCTTCGCCAGCAGGATCAGCGTGCCGCCGGCCGCGGGCAGTGCCCGGCCCGCGAGACCAGCGCGATCGAAATCCTCGCTCGTCGCGGCCTTCTTGTCGGCGATGTAGATGACGGTGACCGGCCCTTGCGCGGTCCGCATGACCACATGCACGGAACGATGCTCGCCGATCGGGCAAGGCTGGGCGTAGCTCACTGCGTCGGGGACCTGCCGCAACGAGACATGGCGCGCGGCGAAGGCCCGCACGACCAGGGCCGACGGGATCGGTCGCGTCGAGGCGAGCGCCGAGGGTTCGCTTTCCAGATGTTCGACCGCCTGCACGGACAGCGGCTTGGCCTCTGCACGCATGCCGACGACACCGACGGCGAGCACGAGAACGGCGGCGGCCGCGAAGATCGAAACGCGGCGCAGGCCCGCGCGGCGGCGGCGCTCGGCCGTGGTCTGCGCGAGCAGGATCGACTCGGCAAGCTGCTCCGGCACGGCGACGGCCAGCGCACGCGCGAGATCGTCCTCGAATGCCAGCGCGCGCGCGCATGCTTCCGCGCAGCGCGGACATTCGGCGCGATGCTGCGCAACGGATTGCCTCGAATCGGCCCCCGCCGTCGCGCGCGGGTCGATCGCGAGTTGCCGCCGGAATTCAACGCAGTTCATAAACCTGTGCCTCGATCGGCTCGCCGCCGAGCATCGCCTTCAACTTCTGCCGCGCGCGGAACAGCTGGGTCATCGTCGCGGCGCTGGAAACGTTCAACTCGCGCGCGATCTCCTCGCAGGAGAAGCCGCCGAGCACCTGCATCAGCAACGGTTCGCGATATTTCGCGTCGAGTTTCGACATCGCCGCGCGGATCAACGCCTCCTCGCCGGCGCCCTCGGGCATCAACGCCTCGCGCGCATCGGCCACGTCCACCTCGTCGATGTCGACGAACTGCGGCGTCCTGCGCTCGTGCAGACGCGCGTGCTCGCGACGCAGGATCGTGATCAGCCACGCCTTGGCCGCTCTCGTCTCGCGCAGGCTGTCCAGCGAACGCCATGCGCGCAGGAACGACTCCTGCACGAGATCCTGCGCCAGCGCCTCCTCGCCGCAAAGCCAGTAGGCGTAGCGGAACAGGTCACCCGAATGGCCGCGCACGAGCGCCTCGAACTGTCGCTGCTTGTTGCTCACTTTCGACATGACCGGGCGAATGCCAACGAACTTTCAACAAAATCCTGGGCTTCTTCCGCCACCATTCCCGCGAAAAAGAGAATGACGAGCAAAGGCATCAGCGACGAATTTTTTCGAGGATGCCTTCAAGTTCGTCGAGGCTGTGGTAGCCGATCACGAGCTTGCCGCGACCATGGTTGCCGTGCTGGATCGCGACGCGTGCGGCGAGTTTCTCCGAAAGCTCGCGCTCGAGCGCGACGATATCGGCATCACGGGCCGCGGCCTTCTTCGCCTTGCCCTGCGGCGCGGTCTGCGCCTTGCGCGCCGCGGCTTCGAGTTCGCGCACCGACCAGCCATGCTCGGCCGCGCGCCGCGCGAGGCCGAGCGCGAGCGCGGGTTGCAACGTCGCCAACGCCTTGGCGTGGCCGGTTTCGATCCGGCCTTCCTTGAGCAGACGCTGGATTTCGGCAGGCAGATCGAGCAGGCGCAGCAGGTTCGACACCGCCGAACGCGAGCGGCCGATCGCCTCGGCGACCTGTTGATGCGTGTGTTCGAACTCATCGATCAGGCGACGCAGCGCGTGCGCTTCCTCGAGCGCGGACAGGTCTTCGCGCTGGATGTTCTCGATCAGCGTCATCGCCGCGACCGCGGGATCGGCGGCCTCGCGCACGACCGCGGGAATCTCGGCGAGGCCGGCGAGCTGCGCCGCGCGCCAGCGGCGTTCGCCGGCGATGATCTCGTAGCGCTGCGCGCCGACCGGGCGCACGACGATCGGCTGGATCATCCCCTGCGCCTTGATCGACGCGGCGAGTTCGGCGAGCTTCGTCTCGTCGAACACGCGCCGCGGCTGGTATTTGCCCGGCGCGATGCGCGCGACCGGAAGTGCGCGCAGGTCGTCGCCCGGCGCGGCGGTATCGGTGGCGACGTCGCCGCCGCCCAGCAGTACGTCGAGATCGCGCGAACCCAAGCCGCGTCGCTTTGCCGCTGCCATGTGCTATTCCGTCACTAGTCCAGGGCGTGCAAGTTTAGCGCACGAGCAGCGAGGCGATGGACGGCGGCGCTTCGGTAGCCATCCCGGCATCGTGCGCTGGCGCCACGACCGGCGCGTGCCGGGCGGCGGCCGCTGTGCCGACGGCGCGGTCGCGCCTCAGCAGTTCGCCGGCGAGGCCGAAGTAGGCGATCGCGCCGCGCGATTCGCGGTCGTAGAGGTTGATCGGCTGGCCGTGGCTCGGCGCCTCGGCGAGGCGGACGTTGCGCGGAATCACGCTGCGCAGCAATTTGTCGCCGAAATGCTTGGCGAGCTGCGCGGAGACGTCGTTGCCGAGGTTGTTGCGCACGTCGTACATCGTGCGCAGCAGGCCGTCGATTTCGAGATGCGGATTCAGGCGCGCGCGCACGGCCTTGACCGTGTCGAGCAGGCTGGTCAGGCCTTCGAGCGCGAAGTATTCGCACTGCACGGGAATCAACACGCCGTGCGCGGCGGTCAATGCATTGACCGTCAGCAGATGCAGCGAGGGTGGACAGTCGATCAGGATCGTGTGGTAACGCTCGCCGAGCTTGGCGAGCTGCTCCTTCAGGCGCGACTCGCGCGCGAGCATGTCCATGAGCTTGATCTCGGCTGCGGTCAGGTCGCGGCTGCCCGGCAGCAGGTCGAATCCGGCCGGCGTGTGCAGGATCGCGCTCTCGATCGGCGCCTCCTCGAGCAACACTTCGCAGCCGCTCGGCTTGGCCGTGCGTTTGTCGATGCCCGAGGCCATCGTCGCATTGCCCTGCGGATCCAGGTCGACGAGCAGCACGCGGCGCTTCGCCTCGGCCAGCGCCGCCGCGAGGTTGACCGCGGTCGTGGTCTTGCCCACGCCGCCCTTCTGATTGACCACCGCGATGATGCGAGTCATGTTTGCGAATTGAAAAATGCGGCCACGGATGGCCGCTTTTTGATCCTAACGGCCGGGAATGATCGCACGAATCACCACCGCATGACGCTCCGCGCCGAGGCCCGGAACCTCCAGCGGCACGATTTTCTCGATGCGGAAGCCGGCAGGCAGACCGCGCAATTCTGCGTCGTCGATCACGCCCTTCATCGCGATGCAGACGCCGTCGGGCGCGAGCAGATGCCCGCCCCAGGTCAGGATATCGCCGAGCGCGGCGAACGCGCGCGCGACGAGGCAGTCGTATTGGCCTTGCAGTTCCTCGACGCGCGCCTGCTCGACGCGCGCGTTGGCGAGGCCGAGCACGCGCGCGGTTTCGCGCAGGAAGCGCGTCTTCTTGCCGTTGCTGTCGACCAGGGTGAATTGGCGCTCGGGCGCGAGGATCGCCAGCGGAATACCCGGCAAGCCCGCTCCGGCGCCGAGATCGGCAGAGCTGCCTCCGCGCACCAGCGGTGTGATCGCGAGCGAATCGAGCAGGTGGCGCGTGACCATCTCCGCCGGATCGCGCACCGCGGTCAAATTGTAGACCGCGTTCCAACGCGCGAGCAGGTCGAGGTAGTCGAGCAGGCGGCCGGCTTGTTCCGCCGTCAGCGCGATGCCGAGTTCGTCTGCGCCCGCGTGCAGGCGGGCGTGCAGCTTGGCGCGGTCGGCGAGGGCGGAGGCGTGGGGCATGCGGCGCGGGTGGCGGGCGCGCCAGTATCGTCGCCGCGCCGCGCAAAATCCAGCGGCGCGCGCGATTCGTCGCGCCCTACGCGAGCTGCACGCGCGTGACGAGCAGTCCGCGTTCTCGCAGGCTGCGGTTCAGCTCGGCTTTCAGATGCAGATTGCGCGCGGCGGCGTCCTCGACGGGTGCGGCGGCGACCAGCTCGGGCAGGCGCTCGCGCAGGCGTACGCCGACCTCGTCGATGATCGCGTCGGCGCGCTCGGCGTCGAGCACCTGATAGAAGATCTTGCCGTGCAGGGAACCGAAACCGGGTACGGGAACTTCGCCGACCTCGACCACGTTGCCGAACAGGCGGATCTTGTGCGCCACGCGCTCGACCAGCGGCAGGACGAGGTGCGTGCCGGCACCGAGCGTGCGCATGTGGCCATCCATGCGACGCAAGGTATACGCCTGGCCTTCGGGAATGCGCTTGATGGAAGCGACGAACAGCAGGACTGCAGTGCCGAGGAGCGCCATTACTACGATCGGGGTGAACATTTTTTATTCCCCTTCCAAGAGGTTATGTGAAACTTGTGATCCGTACTCCGCAAAAGCCCGGCATCGCCATGAATATCCTGGTTTTCGGAGAGTATGCCGTAGGGCCGTCGAATCGAGGCTGAATACGTTCGATGCGTCGTCCCCGTATCCTTGCATGCGCACGAATCCGTTTCGGATTACGCTGCAGGTTCGGACGAAAAAGCTGTTGCAAATTCCGTGCCGTTGACTATCGTACCGGGTCGGAAAAAGGAATCCCGTCTATGCCTTACCCCGCCACCCGTCTGCGCCGCATGCGCCGCGACGCGTTTTCGCGCGCGTTGATGCGCGAAACGACCCTGCTGCCCAGCGATCTGATCATGGTCGCGTTCGTTATCGACGGCGAAGGCCGACGCGAGCCGGTTCCCTCCATGCCCGGCATCGAGCGCCTGTCGATCGATCAACTCGAAAACCTCGCCGGCGAATGCGTCGCCGCCGGCATCCCGGCCCTGGCGCTGTTTCCCTCACCCGGCGATGCGGTCAAGAGCGAGGACGCGCGCGAGGCATGGAACCCCAATGGCCTGTTCCAGCGCGCCGCGCGCGCACTGAAGCGGCGCCATCCGCAGTTCGGCCTGATCGGCGACGTTGCCCTCGATCCATACACGACGCATGGCCAGGACGGCCTGATCGACGCCGACGGCTACGTGATGAACGAACCGACGATAGCGGCGCTCGTGGAGATGGCGCTGGCCCAGGCCGAAGCCGGATTCGACTTTGTTGCGCCATCGGACATGATGGACGGGCGCATCGGCACGATCCGCGAAGCGCTGGAAAAGGCCGGCTATATCCATACGCGCATCCTTGCCTACTCGGCCAAATACGCATCGAGCTTCTACGGCCCGTTCCGCGACGCGGTCGGTTCGGCCGGCAGCCTCGGCAAGGGCGACAAGCACACCTACCAGATGGACGTCGGCAACAGCGACGAAGCGCTGCGCGAGATCGAACTCGACCTGGCCGAGGGCGCCGACGCGGTCATGGTCAAGCCAGGCCTGCCGTATCTCGACATCGTCCATCGCGTGAAACGCCGCTTCGGTGCGCCCACCTTCGTCTACCAGGTCTCCGGCGAGTACGCGATGCTCAAGGCCGCCGCACTTAACGGCTGGTTGAACGAAAAAGCCGTCGTGCTCGAATCGCTGACCGCGATCAAGCGCGCCGGTGCCGACGCGATCCTGACCTACTTCGCGCTCGACGCGGCGCGCTACCTCAAAGAACGGGGCTGATCCATGACTTCTCCGGACTACGCCGTTTTCGGCCATCCGATTTCGCATTCGCTGTCGCCGCGCATCCATGCCGCGTTCGGCAAGCAGGCCGGCATCGCCCTGAACTATATCGCGATCGATGTGCCTGCCGAGTCGTTCGCCGCCTCGCTCGCGCGCTTCGCCAACGAGAGCGGGCGCGGGGCAAACGTCACCTTGCCTCTGAAGCAGGACGCGTTCCGCTTCAGCGCGGACGTTTCGGATTTCGCCCGGCGCGCCGGCGCCGTCAATACGCTCACACGTGTCGACAGTACCTGGCGCGGCGACAACACCGACGGCGCCGGACTGATCCGCGATCTGACCGGACGCCATGGCCTGGACCTGCGCGCGCGCCGCACGTTGCTGCTCGGCGCCGGCGGCGCGGCGCGTGCGGCCGCGCACGCCCTGCTCGACGCCGGCATCGGCGAACTTGTCATCGTCAACCGCAGCCCCGAACGCGCCGATGCGCTCGCGGACTCGATCGGCCTGCCCAAGCGCGTGCATACCCGCTACTGGAACGACCTTGCCGATCTCGGCAGCTTCGACCTGATCGTCAACGCCACCTCGGCCGGCGTCGCGCGCGAGACGCTCGCGCTGCCGTTTGGCCTCGTCGCCCCGCGTGCGCTGTGCTACGACTTGTCCTATGGCGTCGCCGCGTTCGGCTTCGTCGCCTGGGCGCGCGCCGCGGGCGCGGGCAAGGCGCTGGACGGCCTCGGCATGCTGGTCGAGCAGGCCGCCGAATCGTTCGCCATCTGGCACGGCACGCGACCGGACACCGACCCGGTGCACGACCAGCTACGCGGCGAATTGCCGCTGCTCGCAACGGATTGAACGTCATGGAATGCCGCATCGGCTGCGGCGCTTGCTGCGTCGCGCCCTCGATTTCCTCGCCGATTCCTGGCATGCCGAACGGCAAGCCCGCAGGTGTGCGCTGCATTCAGCTCGACGCCCGCAACCGCTGCATGATCTTCGGCATGCCGGAACGGCCCACCGTCTGCCGCAGCCTCAAGCCCGAGCCCGAGATGTGCGGCAGCGACGCCATCGAAGCGATGCGCACCATCGCCGCATGGGAAATGGCAAGCGCGCCGTTGTAGAAGCTTCCCTTCTCCCGGCGGGTCGAAGTCGGCGGCAGCCGACCGGGGGTGAGACGAGGATGTCGAGCAGGGGCATCCGAATGGCGAACGACTGTAATTCGCCGCTGGATTTGTTTCTCGACGATCGCGAAACCGGCGCGCTGCGGCGATTGCCGCAGCGCGCGAGATGCCCTATTCGGAAGCGGGGAACCAACCGACGACGTCGGCGATGACGTAGCTGTTGCCCTGAGAGTTGTACAGCGAGACCTTGCCTTCGTCGCCGACCTTGACGATGACGAGGTTGGGGATCGTCAGACCCGCGGTGAAATTGAGGTTGGACGCAAGCGGCTGCGCGCTTCCGGTCGGCCACACGGTCACATATCCCGGCGCGGTCGGCTGGGTGACAGTCACGTTGAGGACCACTGCGCCGACGCCGCTCGCCGGCACGCCGCCGCGTCCTGCGACGGTGAAGTCGAGCGTGGCTTGCGGACCCAGCGGTCCGCCGTGCTGGAACTGGCCGTCCACCGTCGTGCCCGTGGGGCGATTGTCGAGCAGGCGCGCGGGCTGCAGCGAAGTCAGTTCCGAGCCATTCGGGAACCAGCCCATCACGTCGGCGATGAGGTCGGTGCTGCCGGCGGAGTTGAATAACGATACCTTTCCGTCTGCGCTGACCTTGGAGACGACCAGATTGGCAATCGTCTGGCCAGCCACGAAATTCAGGTTCGACGTCGTCGGCCGTGCATTGTCCGTCGGCCACACGGTGATGTGTGCCGGCGCAGTCGGATTGGTCACGGTGACGTTGAGGATGACCGTGCTGACGCCGGAATTGGGTAGACCGCCGCGTCCGGCCACGGTGAGATTCACCGTGCCTGAGTCGCCGGCGCTGACGGCACCGGTTCCCGCGAACAAACCGTCGATCGTGGGGTGACTGCTGCGCGTGTCGAGTAGGCGCACCGGCGCTACGGTGGTCAGATCCGCCGCATCGGTGAAGTAACCCTGCACGTCGGCGACAAGGTGGGTATTGCCGCCGTTGGAATTGAACAGCGAGACCTTGCCGTTGCTGCCGACTCCGACGATGACCAGGTTCGGAATGGTCTGGCCGGCCACGAAATTGAAGTTCGAAGTTGCCGGTTTCTGTGCACCGCTTGCCCACGCAGTAATGTGGCCGGACGCGGTGGGAGCGGTGACGGTGAGATTGAGTACGACGGCCTTCACGCCGCTGGCGGGAACGCCGCCACGATCGAGCACGGTCAGGTCCAACGTCTGTCCCGGCGTGAGCGCGCCACCCGCGGCGAACTGGCCGTCGCTGGTGTGGGCGCCGGTGCGCGTGTCGAGGATGCGTGAGGGATGGAGCGGTACGAAACCTTCAACGCGGGCAAACGAGACGGAAATCGTGCAATCAGCCGTGATCGGACCCGTCGTCCAGGTGCTGCCGCTCTGTACGCTCGGTGAGCACGAATCCCCGCTGACGGAGGCGATCGAATAGCCGCCGTTGACGGAAATGCTGAACGTCGTCGAATCGCCGTTGTTCACTGTGGTGGAAGCCGGTGCGGAGACGGTGCCGCCGGCGCCGCTGCCGGTCGTGCTCACGGTCCACGTCTTGATGCTGGCCGAGCAAGTTTCCGAATCCGTGCCACCACCGATGCCGGCGCAACTCCAGCTCCACGGACCGGTGCCAGTAAAGCCGGTCACCGTGCCGGCGCTGCAGAGATTCGGACTGCTCGCGTCGAGCGAAGTGAACGAACCGCCATTGGCCGTGCCGCAGCTGCCGTCGATCGCGGAACTGACCGAGAACGTCACCGTGATCGCGCAGGCTTGGGTGATGGTGCCGGTCGTCCAGGTGTCGCCACTCAGCAAGCTCGGCGTGCAGGTGTCGCCGACGATCGAGCCGATCGCGTAGCCGGTTAGCGGGTCGACGGTGAACGTGGTCGACTGGCCTGCGATGACCTGCGATTGCGTCGGGCCCGTCACCGTGCCGCCCATGCCACCGGTCACGGTCACTGTATAGGTGAAGCTTGCGGTGACGCTGCAGTTCGTGTTCACGCCTGCAGGGATCGTGTAAGTATTCGTCGCGGAGTCGAAGCTGCCCGAGGCGGCGCCTGCGCTGCCGCAGGTGTCGATCACGGAAATCTGACTGCCGGCATTCGGCGTCACCGTGAACACGACCGGGTTGGCCGAGGAAATGGTCTGCGCGGTCGCCGGGCTGATCGTGCCGTCGCCGTTCACGACCGGCGTGACCACGTAGCCGAGCGTGACGACCTGACCGTCATGGTCGGAGCTGCGACGTGCGGTGTCAGCACTCGCCGTGGACGTGTCGACGATCGTTGCGTCCGTGCTGGAGGAGGACACGTCGGCGTTGCCGTGCGCGTTGGAAATCTGCACGAAATCGGCCTGCGCGACGGACGTGAGCAGGATGTGGTCGATTTCCTGCGCGAATCCGTCGTACGTGTACGAATAGTGATCGGCCGGATTGGCCGCGCTGCCGGTGTCGAACAGCACCGGGCTCGGCGCGATGTAGCTGGCGGTCGGCGGATAGACGCTGTGGGTCGAATCGGTGTCGGCCGTGCCCATGATGATGCCGGTGGAGTCGACGTAGCCGTCGCTGAACTCGTAGGCGTTGAAGTCGCCGACGATCACGACCGGTACGGTGGCATCGCCGACCACGTTGAAGCTGCCGTTCGTGACGGTGCCGCTCGCGTCCTGCTGGGCATTGCCCGCCGCGGCGCCCGGATTGTTCGCATCGCAATCGACGTTGGCGCCCGTCGTCTGCAGCGCCTGCACGATGCAGGCGACCTGCTCGGCCTGCGCGCGGCGCTTCTGGCCGACGTAGTCGTTGGTGCCGAGGTTGAGCAGCGAGCGGTTGTAGATCGCGAGCACACGCACGTGATAGCTGCCGTTGAACGTTGCGTCGACCAGCACCGGCGGGCGGTCGTTGAGCAGGCAGGAACTGCCGCTGCTGCAGGCCGAAGTGGTCGTGCCCTCGTACAACTGGGTGACCGAGTTCACGGTGACGTCGTCGCGCGCGAGCACGCCGATATTAATGCCGCCCGGGTCGTTGCCCGGGATCAGGTAGGGGTGATAGATCACTGAGGCGTCGTCGGTCGTCATCTGCGCGGCGAGCGCCTGCATCACCGAATAGTTTTCGGCTTCCTGCACGACCTGGATTGCCGGCGCCTTAAGCACCGTGCGAATCTGCAGCGACATCTTCAGCAAACGCGCGGCGTATTGGTCGGCCGTCGGGCACGTGTCGCCCGAGCCGGTGCCCGCGCAGGTGTCGTTGTACGCGGATGTGTCGGCGCCGTCGGCGGTGTTGTTGAAGAAGTGCAGCATGTTCTGCGAGCCGATCGTCAGCGTTCCCGGCACCGGGTCGGCGACGGGGACCGGATACGATGGCGCATCCGCGGTGAGGATCACGTCGGGCGTCGTGGTCTGTGCGGCCGGGCGCGGATAGATCTCGTAGATCGGGTAATGCGTGCCGCTGGCCTGATAACCCTGCACGATGCCGGTCACGGAAAGTTGCGTTTCAGAGTTGTAGATGCCGCCGTTCGGCAACGCGGCTATGTCCGTACTGCCGAGCAGGCCGGGCAGATACACTTCGACCAATTCGGGCTCGCCGTTGAACACGGGGCCCGCGTAGGTCGACGAATCGTAACCGGTCGGAAAGACGTTCAGTGCCGCGGGGAACATCAGGCCGGGCTTGCGGAATACGCGCGATACCGAGGCGGGCCGGATGTAGAAGCCGCTCACCGTGTCGGCCTTGATGCCGCTGCCGCCGCTGCCGAACGTGGGCGCGTTGACAATCGCCTGCGGCATCGTCACCAGCATGCCGTCGAGACAGGCGAAATTGCTCGCTTGGTAGCCGTCGGTCAACGGGTCGATCGTCGATGCGCCGCTCGTGCAGATGCCGGTGGTCGGGTCGTTCGTCGAACCGCTGATGTCGTAGGCCGCCGGCAGGCTGTTGCCGTGGCTCAGTACGGTGACGACCGGCGAGGTGATTTCGGTCGAGCCGCTGTATTCGGCGACCGTGCCGGCCACCGTGACGGCGTCGCCGACCGCAACGGTCGGCGCGCTGTACGTGAAGACGAAGACCGCGTCCGATGTCGTGGCGTCGCCGTCGCCGACGCTGTCCTGGACGAAGAAGCCGTTTGTGTCGACCGCGGTGACGACGTCGATACCGCTGCTGGCCGGTTCGGTGACGACGGGTTGCCCGGCATACGGCGAGGCCGCGCCGTGTCCCTGGATTTGCATGATCGTCAGGCTGGCGAAGTCGTCGTTCTGAATCGTGCCGGTGCCGGTCGCGGTGGCGAGCGTGGCGTTGGTCGGCGCGCTCAGCGTCACGGTGAAGGTTTCGTCCGGTTCGGGGTTGGTATCGCCGTTGACGAGGACGGTGATCGACTGCGTCAGCGTCGAGGTGCCGGCGTCGAACGTCAGCGTGCCGCTGACGCTCGTGTAGTCGCTCGGCGCCGTCGCCGTGCCGTCGGCGGTCGCGTAGTTGATCGTCACCGTCGAGGCGGGCGTCGCCGCCAAGGTGACGGTGAAGGTGAATGCGGTCGTGCCGGCATTGCCTTCGGGCAGGTTTACGCTGTCGATCGACAGCGTGGGCGTGCTGCCCGCCGAGCAGGCGTGCGTCGCGCTGGCGGAATTGCGCGGGGCTGGCGCGGCGGCGGCGAAATCCGCCGCGTTGTCGTCGGTGTCCGTGCAGCCCGAATCGGCGCGGAAGTCCGCGTGAGTCGCATCGATCGTCGGCGCGGCCCCGCTGCCTTCGTAGAAATTGGCGCCGCTGCTGCCGGTGCCGTAGCCGACCAAATCGACGATCTTCGCGAGTTGCTCGGCTGTACAAACCGTGGACGATCCATTGCATCCGAGCGAGGATTGCGTGGTGACCAGCGCCACCTTGCCGGCGCCGGCGGCCATGGCGATCGTGCCGGTGGCGTCCGCAGTCGGCAGGTCGGCGCCGGTGGTGCCGGGCGTCATGGCGACGAGGTAGTAGCCGCCGGCGGGGATGCTGCCGGTCAGCGCGACCAGGTTACTGGCATTGGCGCCGAAGTTGCCGGTACCCGCGGCGCTGGTGTACTGGACCGACCAGGTGGAGACATCCACCGCAACGCTGCTGGTGTTGAACAATTCCACATAGTCGGCGTTGTAGGTGGCGTTGCTGTTTCCGCCGGCTCCGTAGACCTGGCTGATGACGACGTTTGGCGACGCCGCGAACGCCGCCGCCGGCACCAGTGCGGCGATTGCCAGCGCGCAGGCCGCGAGCTGCCTGCGCGCGAACGTGCCGGCGGTTGCACAGGCAAGCATGAGCAGTTGGGCGCGCCGTGGCGCCGAGGTACTATTTCGCATGATCGATGAACCCCGCGGAAAATGTGGCTCCCCCCAGTCGTTCCGATTTTCATCAGAAAACATGACAACAAGCAACTTGTTCCGCGTTCATTTTTGTGAGCGCCGCGCGGCCGACGCATGAGCGCACCCGAGAACCGCCGCGAACTCGAAGCCGGCATCGAGACCGACCTGCGCGACCGGCTCAGCTACGGCGGCTACTTGCAGCTCGACCGGCTGCTGTCCGCGCAGAAACCGTTGTCGGACCCGCCGCATCACGACGAGATGCTGTTCATCGTCCAGCATCAGGTGTCGGAGTTGTGGCTCAAGCTGACGATCCACGAACTCGTCGCCGCGATCGATTGCCTGCGCGGCGACCGCGTCTGGCAGTTCGGTAAGATCGTCGCGCGGGTCAAGCAGGTGCTGCGCCAGCTGACCGAGCAATGGTCGGTGCTCGAGACGCTGACGCCGGCGGAGTACCTCGAATTCCGCGACGTGCTCGGGCCGGCGTCGGGATTCCAGTCGCTGCAGTACCGCCTCGTCGAATTCCTGCTCGGCAACAAGAACGCGGCGATGCTGCGCGTGTTCGGGCACGACGAAGCCGCGCATGCGCGGCTGCGGGAAGTGCTGGAGGCGCCAAGCCTGTACGACGAATTCCTGCGCTATCTCGCGCGCTGGGGCCACGCGGTGCCGGCGCGCAACCTCGAACGCGACTGGTCGCAGCCGCATGCGTCGGACAAGGAGCTCCTGCCCGTGTTCGAGCGCATCTACGAGGACACCGACCGCTACTGGCGCGAGTACGCGCTGTGCGAGGACCTGGTCGATCTCGAAACGCAATTCCAGCTCTGGCGCTTCCACCACATGAAGACGGTGGAGCGCATCATCGGCTATCGCCGCGGCACGGGCGGTTCGTCGGGCGTCGGCTTCCTCAAAAAGGCGCTGGACCTGACTTTCTTCCCGGAACTGTTCGAGGTGCGCACGACGATCGGCACGCACGCCAAGGCCCGCTGAAGCGGCGTCGTTTCCGCGGCGCCGCATCGGTTTTGTTTGACGAAGCGCGGCGGAGCGGTTACATCTTCGCATTCTTGCGCCGATCCGGCGTTTCTTTTTTGCCGCGCTTTCACGAGGCGCGGACTCAACGGAGCAGACCATGGCGGCAGCAGGGGCGGACCTCGACGGCAAAAGCGCGGTCGTCGGCGAGGACGGAGTCAGGCGCGAATTCGCAACGAGGCTGGGCCATCCGGCGCCGCTTTGGATGCTGTTCATGTCGGAGTTCTGGGAACGCTTCGCGTTCTACGGCATCCGCTGGGCGATGGTGCTCTACGTCGTCGCGCAGTTCTACGGCGGCCAGGGCAGCGGCGAGAAGCCGGCCAACGAGTTGTACGGCGCCTATCTCGGGCTGGTCTATGCCGGCGCGATTTTCGGCGGTTACGTGGCCGACAAGCTGATCGGGCACCAGCGCTCGATCCTGCTCGGCGCGCTGATCATGTCGGTCGGCCTGTTCACGATCGCGATTCCGAACGAGACGGTGTTCCACATCGGCCTGGCAACGATCATCGTCGGCAACGGCCTGTTCAAGCCGATCATCTCCACGCTCGTCGGCAGACTCTATGCGCAGAGCGACGAACGCCGCGACTCGGGTTTCACGATCTTCTACATGGGCATCAATCTCGGCGCGCTCGTGTCGCCGCTGGTCACGCAGTACCTCGCGACGAAAATCTTCGGCGTCGACAACATGCCGGCCTACCGCGTGGTGTTCATCGCATCGGGCGTCGGCATGCTGCTGAGCCTGGTCTGGTTCTGGTTCGGTCGCAAACGATTGCAGGGCATCGGCCTGCCGCAAGCCGCGCAAGCCGGCATGCGCAACGTGCTGGTCGTGGTCGCGCTCGGCGTGCTGGTCGGCATTCCGATGTTCTATTTCCTGCTTTCGATCGACGCGATGTATCTGCAGATCATCCTGATGCTGCTGCTGGTCGGTCCGGCGTTCATGCTGGCCGCGGAAGGCTTCCGCGAAGGCCACGTGGCGCGCGACAAGGTGTTCGCGATGATCATCATCCTCGCGTTCAACGTGTTCTTCTGGTGCTTTTTCGAGCAGGCCGGCAGCTCGTTCAACTTCCTCGCCGACAAGATCGTCGACCGCGACATCGGCATGCACGGGATGTTCCTGGCGCTCGCAGGCGAATCCAATTTCCCGGTGTCGTGGTTCCAGTCGGTGAACTCCGTTGCGATCATCGCGCTGGCGCCCGTGATCGCGTGGATCTGGATCCGCATGGGCCGCGCCAATCCGACGATACCGCGCAAGTTCAGCATCGGCCTCGTGTTCAACGCGCTGGCGTTCCTGTTGCTGATGTACACGCTCACGCACCTGATCGCGCCGGACACGGGCAAGATTCCGTTCTGGACGCTGGTCATGGTCTACGTGCTCCAGTCCACCGGCGAGCTTTGCCTGTCGCCGATCGGCTTGTCGATGACGACGAAACTCGCGCCGCCGAAACTCGCGGGCTTCGCCATGGGCGCGTATTTTCTTTCGATCGCCATCGGCGACAACCTGTCGGGCATCTTCGCCGGCGCGGCCAGCGGCGAAGGCGGCCTGACGACGACCAGCGCGCTCGGCGCCTTCACGCAGGGGTTCTGGATTCTGCTCGTCGCGGGTGCCGTCCTGTTCGCGATTTCGCCGTTCGTGAACCGGCTGATGCACGGGACGAAATAGCTTCCCTTCTCCCGCAGGGAGAAGGGAAGCAGAAAGCTATTTTGTGATCTCTTCCAACTCCGCCTGCCACAGCCGGTCGAGGATGTGCGCAAGCCAACGTCGCTCCTCGGCGTTCAGATGCGCGAGCAGGCGTTTTTCGTGCTCGAGCGCGAGCGGCGCGACTTCGGCATACACCTTCCAGCCCTTCGCGGTCAGGCCGAGCACCGACTGGCGCTTGTCGTGTGCGGCCGTGCGCCGGCGCACGCGGCCGTCCGCGATCAGGCGCGCGAGCGCGCGGCTGACCGCGACCTTGTCCATCGCCGTGCGCTCCGCGACCTCGCGTGCGGCGATGCCGGCGTAGCTGCCGAGCACGGCCATCGTGCGCCATTCCGCGATCGACAGGCCGAAGCGGCGCTCGTACAGGTCGGCGATCGCGCGGCTCGCCGTGTTCGACAGCACCGACAGGCGATACGGCAGGAACTGTTCGAGTTCGAGAATCGCGTTGCCGGCCGCGTCGCGCTTGTCCTGAGCATTCTTCTTCATGCCGTCTTCGCTTGCAATTGGTTTCAGTTGAAACTATTATTTATGCAATCATCCGTGATTGCAAGATCAAGAAGCGGCCTTCCGTGGCCGCACCTTTCAACAAAATCTTCCGACTCCGGGACTCGTCCAGAGAGCAGGCATGAACGCACAAATCCAAACGCACTCCCAGCAAACCGGCGCGCAACCGACGTTCGAAAACCCGATGGGCATCGACGGTTTCGAGTTCGTCGAGTTCGCCTCACCCGAACCTGCGAAGCTGCACGAACTGTTCCGCAATCTCGGCTTCACCCAGGTCGCGCGGCACAAGACGCGGCCGATCACCAACTACCGCCAGGGCGATTGTACGTTTCTGATCAACGAAGACCCCGATTCGTTCGCCGCCGAGTTCGCGCGCAAGCACGGGCCGAGCGCCTGCGGTTTCGCAGTTCGCGTGGCCAAGCTCGCCGAGTGGGTGCGCGTGCAGGCGCTGAAGAATGGCGCCAAGTCGATCGAGTACAAGGAAACTTCGAAGGCGGTCGCCGCGCCCGTGATCGAAGGCATCGGCGGCTGCATGCTCTACATCGTCGACCGCTACGACGACAAGGGCACGATCCACGACCCCGACTGGGAATGGCTGCCGGACGCGCAGATGATGCCGCGTGGTTTCGGCCTTACCTTCATCGACCATCTGACGCACAATCTCTACTTCGGCAACATGGCGAAGTGGGCGGACTACTACGAGCGCCTGTTCCAGTTCCGCGAGATCCGCTACTTCGACATCAAGGGCGCGAAGACCGGCCTCTTGTCGAAGGCGATGACCGCGCCGGACGGCATGGTGCGCATCCCGCTCAACGAGTCGTCCGACCCGAAGAGCCAGATCAACGAATACCTCGAACAGTACAACGGCGAGGGCATCCAGCACATCGCCTGCTTCACCGACGATATCTATGCAACGATCGAGGCGATGCGCGCGCGCGGGATCGAGTTTCTCGACACGCCGAACGCGTATTACAGCGTGATCGATGCGCGCATCCCGAACCACGGCGAGGACGTCGAGCGCATGAAGCGGAACAAGATCCTCATCGACGCCGATCCGGAAACGAAGAAGAAACTGCTGCTGCAAATCTTCACCAAGAACTGCGTCGGCCCGATCTTCTTCGAGATCATCCAGCGCAAAGGCAACAGCGGCTTCGGCGAGGGCAACTTCCAGGCGCTGTTCGAGTCGATCGAGCGCGAGCAGATGGAGCGCGGCGTGCTGTGAGCGCGCTCGAATACCAATCCGGCTTCGGCAACGAATTCGTGACCGAAGCGGTCGCCGGCGCGCTGCCCGAAGGGCGCAACTCCCCGCAGCGCGCGGCGCACGGGCTCTACGCCGAGCAGTTGTCCGGCACGGCGTTCACCGCGCCGCGCCACGCGAATCGGCGCAGTTGGCTTTACCGCATCCGGCCGGCAGCGGCGCACGAGCCGTTCGCGTCGCTGCAAAGCGGGAATTTCCACAATGCGTTCGACGAGGCGCCGGCGACGCCGAATCAATTGCGTTGGGACCCGTGGCCGTTGCCGACTGAGCCGACCGATTTCGTCGATGGCCTGATGACGATTGCCGGCAACGGCGGCGCTGCCGTGCAGGCCGGCATCGGCATCCACGTGTATGCGGCGAACCGCTCGATGCAGAGGCGCTATTTCTACGACGCGGACGGCGAACTGCTGATCGTGCCGCAGCTCGGCCGCCTGCGGCTCGCCACCGAATTCGGCGTGATCGAAGTCGAACCGCAGGAAATCGCGGTGATCCCGCGCGGCGTGCGCTTCCGCGTCGATCTGCCCGACGGCGAAGCGCGCGGCTACGTCGCCGAGAATTTCGGGGCGCTACTGCGTTTGCCCGATCTCGGGCCGATCGGCTCGAACGGGCTTGCCAATCCGCGCGATTTCCTGACGCCGGTTGCGGCGTTCGAGGATATCGAAGGCGACTTCGAACTGATTGCGAAATTCCAGGGTCGTCTCTGGTCGGCGAGGATCGACCATTCGCCGCTCGACGTCGTCGCCTGGCACGGCAACTACGCGCCGTACAAATACGACCTGCGCCGTTTCAACACGATCGGCTCGATTTCCTACGATCATCCCGATCCGTCAATCTTCCTCGTGCTGCACTCGCCGAGCGACACGCCGGGCACGAGCAACATGGATTTCGTGATCTTCCCGACGCGCTGGCTCGTGGCCGAAGACACCTTCCGCCCGCCGTGGTTCCATCGCAACATCGCGAGCGAGTTCATGGGGCTGGTGCATGGCGCCTACGACGCGAAGGCCGGAGGGTTCGTGCCCGGCGGCGCAAGTCTGCACAATTCGATGAGCGGTCATGGCCCCGACGCGGCGAGTTTCGACAAGGCGAGCGCGGCCGATACGTCGAAACCCGATCACATCGTCGATACGATGGCCTTCATGTTCGAAACGCGTGCCGTGATCCACCCGACGAAGCAGGCGCTGGAATCGGCGCAACTGCAGCGCGACTATTACCAATGCTGGCAGGGGCTGAAGAAGCACTTCCGCCTTCCGCAGAAATAACCCGAGGATTCGCATCGATGAAGCTTGCAAGCCTGAAGGAAGGCGGTCGCGATGGCACGCTGGTCGTCGTCAGCCGCGACCTGGCCCGCGCCGTGCGCGCGACCGATATCGCGCACACGCTGCAGCGCGCGCTCGAGGACTGGCACAACGCCGCGCCGCGTCTGCATCGTGTCTACGAATTGCTCAACGATGCGGCGCGCGCGCAGACGATCAACGGCGAAACCGTGTTCGCGCTCGCCGTCGCCGCGCTCGCCGCGCCGCTGCCGCGCGCCTACGAATTCGTCGACGGCAGCGCCTACCTGCCGCACGTGGAGCGCGTGCGCCGCGCGCGTGGTGCCGAGGTGCCGGAAAGTTTCTATGTCGATCCGCTGATGTACCAGGCCGTCGGCGCAGGCTTTTATGGCCCGCGCGACGCGGTGCGCGTGGCGAGCGAGGATTACGGCATCGACCTCGAAGCCGAAATCGTGGTCGTCACCGACGACGTGCCGATGGCGACGACCAGCGCGCAGGCGGCCGAGCACATCCAGCTGCTCGGTTCTGGTCAACGACGTCAGCCTGCGCAACCTGATTCCGGCCGAGTTGGCCAAGGGCTTCGGCTTCCTGCAGTCGAAGCCGCGCTCGGCGCTGTCGCCGGTGTTCGTCACGCCGGACGAACTGGGCGATGCGTGGAAAAATGCAAAAGTACACCTGGCGCTGACCACGCACATCAACGGCGCGTTGTTTGGCCAGCCCGAGGCCGGCGAGGACATGCAGTTCTCGTTCGCCGACCTCGTCGCGCACGCGGCCAAGACGCGGCCGCTGTCGGCCGGCACGATCGTCGGCTCGGGCACGATCGCGAACCAGGACGAGGCCAGGGGCGCCTGCTGCCTCGCCGAGAAGCGCATGCTCGAGACGATCCGCGACGGCAAGCCGTCGACGCCGTTCCTCAAGTTCGGCGACACGGTGCGCATCGAGATGTTCGACCGCGCGGGCGCCAGCGTGTTTGGCGCGATCGAGCAGAAGATCGAACGCGCCTGAATCGGGAAGTGCGGCCATCGACGGCCGCTTTTTGATTCTCCGCCTTCGGAGACGAATGCGCTGACTACAGGTTGGGCATCTCGAACGTATCGAGCATCGGCACCTCCTCGGTGCCCTCGCCGAGGCGGATCTTGAGCGCGAGGCCGTCGCGCGAGTCGGCCTTCGACAACGCTTCCTCGAGGTCGATGCGGCCTTCGCGGTAGAGCGTGAGCAGCGCCTGGTCGAAGGTCTGCATGCCCTCGGACAGGCTGCGGTCCATCGCCTCCTTGATCTCGTGCACTTGGCCGCGGCGGATCATGTCGCGGATGTGCGGCGTGTTGATCAGCACCTCGACCGCGGGCAGGTGCCGGCCATCCTTGCCGAGGACGAGGCGCTGGGCCACGATGCCGCGCAAGTTGAGCGCGAGGTTCATCAGCACGTTGCGGTGCGCGGCCTCGGGGAAGAAGTTGAGGATGCGCTCGAGCGCCTGGTCGGCATTGTTCGAGTGCAGCGTGGCCAGGCACAGATGGCCGGTTTCGGAGAAGGCGATCGCCGCTTCCATCGTCTCCGAATCGCGGATCTCGCCGATCATGATGACATCGGGCGCTTCGCGCATCGCGTTCTTGAGCGCATTGTGGTAGCTGTGCGTGTCGAAGCCGATCTCGCGCTGGTTGACGATCGATTTCTTGTGCTGGTGCAGGTATTCGATCGGGTCCTCGATCGTGAGGATGTGGCCCGACGAGTTCGAATTGCGGTGGTCGATCATCGACGCCAGCGTGGTCGACTTGCCCGAGCCGGTGGAGCCGACCACGAGCAGCAGCCCGCGCGGCTCCATGATCAGGTCCTTGAGCACGAGCGGCAGTTGCAGTTCCTCGACGCTGGGCACGGTCGCCTTGATCGCGCGGATGACGAGGCCGATCTCGCTGCGCTGCCGGAAGATGTTGACGCGGAAGCGGCCGACGTCCTTGAGGTGGGTGACGAGGTTCATTTCCAGGTCGCGTTCGAAGCGGGCGATCTGGTCTTCGTCCATCATCGAATAGGCGATGCGCCTGGCCAGGCCCGAAGGCATGGCCGCGCTGCCCAGAGGCGTCAGGGCGCCTGAAATCTTGATGTTGATCGGCGCGCCCGTGGACAGGAACATGTCCGAGGCATTCTTTTCGTTCATCAATTTGAGGAAGTAACCGATGTCCATGAGTTGCGCCTTGCCCCTGTCGATTCGATCGTCGTTTTGCCGTTGCCATTGTGCCTGCGCATTGTGGACAATGCGCGTACCGGCCGAGAGCCTTCTTGTACTTCGCGAAATGATATGACAAACCAGCGCGTCATTGCCCTGTTCGGGGCCGTGGTTTTCGCGATTTGCGCCGCAGGTTGCGCGCAGACCAAGCCGCCGCTGGCGGAGATGCAGGAGGCGGCACGGCGCGTCGACGGCGCACGCGACGCCGGTGCGGCCACCTACGCGCCGGCGGAATTGCGCAGCGCGCAGGAACGCCTCGCCCAGGCACGCGCGGCGATGCGGCAGGAAGATTACGACATGGCGGCGCAGCTCGCCGACGAGGCTCAGGCTGCCGGCGACCTCGCCCAGGTCAGGACGCGGCTCGGCAAGGCCCGCGAGCGCGTCGACGCACGCACGCGCGAGAACGCGCAACTGCGCAGCGATCTGTCGGTGCCGGCCGAGACGGAACAGCAGGGGTTTCAATGAAAACCGGGAATTGGACCATGCGGTTGCTTGCAGCGGCGGTGTTGCTCGCGGTGGCGGGTTCGGCGTGGGCGCAGAAGGACGATCCGGATTACGATCGCCTGCGCGGTCGCCTGAACCAGTTGGCCGACGATCGCACGCTCGGCGCCCTCGCGCCGGCCGAGGTCGCGCTCGCCGAGCAGGCGCTGGCCAACCTCGCCGAGTTCGGCGGCAAGCGCAAGCTGCACGACCACTACGTTTTCCTCGCCGCGCAGCGCGTCGACATCGCCTGGGCCGCAGCGCAGTCCGTCGCCCAGGAGCGCAAGCTGCAGGCGCTTGACCGCGAGCACGACCAGATCCTCATCGCCGCGAGCCGGCGCGACGCCGAGCAGGCGCGACTCGAACTGGAACGGCAGCGAATCCAGAGCCTGGCGCAGCAGGAAGAAACCGATCGCCTGCGCGCCGAGGCGGACGAGGCGCGCACGCAGAGCGAACAGACTTCCAAACAGGCCGAGACCGCGAAGAAGCAGGCCGCGCAGGCGCGCAAGCTCGCAGACGCGCAGGCGCGGGAGGCCGAACTCGCGCGCAAGGAGGCCGAGCTGCTCGCCGCGAGCGGCATCAAGCCGGTCGCTTCCACCGCGCCCGCGGCCAAGGTGGCGGCGCCGATTACGCTCGGCGATGCGGCCTTCGCTCCGGGCAAGGCCGCATTGCAGCCCGCCGGCAGCGCGCAGATCGCGAAGATCGCCACAGCCGCTGCGGGCAAGTCGGTGCGCATCGAGGCCTATGCGAACGACGGCGGCAACGCGAAAGCCAACCTGGCCCTGTCCCAGCAGCGAGCCCAGGCCATCCGCGCCGCCCTCGTCGCGGCCGGCGTGCCCGCAAAACGCATCACTGCGGTTGGCGCCGGCGCCAAGGCCGGGACGGCGCGCGGCGCCGCGGCAAGTTTTTTCGAGCGATAGTCGAGTTGAAAATCCGTTCCTCCCGGGCGTAGCGCCATGGGCGCGAAGACGGAAGGCTTTGCGCAAAGGGCTTGAAACCAACCGCGCTTCGACGGTTGCGCGGCCCGGCGCAAAGGAGTAGCGTGGACTTACCGGTCCGCGTCCCCAGCGCGGGTCCGGCATCCAAGCCATGAGTGCCGCCGCCCGCTATTCCAGCGCTTGCCTGTCGCCCGTCGTGGTGACGCAGTCCGGCGTGCACTCTGCGTTCCTTTCCTTGACCCATGCGCACGACCGCAAGGCCGGCCTGCACGGCCGCGCAATGCCGTCCTGCGCCCAGATAAAGAGGAGGTAGGCCGATGTTCGAAGAATGCCGCAAGTCCGATGTCGACGCGCTGATGCAGAGCGATGCCGAGTTCCGCAGCCTGTACCGGCATCACAAAGATTTGGACAAGAAAGTGCACGACGCCGAATTGGGTGTGTTGCCGATGGACAGCGTGACCTTGATGACGATGAAGCGCGAAAAACTGCGCGCCAAGGACAGGCTGACCGAATTGTGGGATCAACACCAGGCGATGCACTGACGGCGGCAGCCACACTCAGCGAAAAAGACGCGGGCGCGCGATTCGCCGCGCCCGCTCTTGCAGCGCCAATGCAAGGGGGCAGGAGCCGGGCATGAGGAATCGCGCCCCGGCGTCGGCATGAGGTTTTCGCAGCGGCCGCACGGTCCGGTCGCGCGCACTCCTGTACAATGACGGCCCGCCCATCGGCGCGTGCGCCGCGTGTCCCACAGGAGTTTGCATGGCCGTACATCGCAGCGTGCTCGAACTGATCGGCGAGACGCCGATCGTGAAGGCGCAGCGTTTGGATGCCGGCCCCTGCGAACTCTATTTCAAGCTCGAAAGCGCCAATCCGGGCGGTTCGATCAAGGATCGCATCGGCCTGTCGATGATCGAGGCAGCCGAACAGGCCGGCCGGATCAAGCCCGGCGACACGCTGGTCGAAGGCACGGCCGGCAACACCGGCATCGGCCTCGCCCTCGTCGCGCAGCAGAAGGGCTACCGGCTCGTCCTCGTCGTTCCCGACAAGATGAGCCGCGAGAAGATCTTCAACCTCAAGGCGATGGGCGCCGAAGTCGTGCTGACTCGCTCGGACGTGGCCAAGGGGCATCCGCAGTACTACCAGGACCTCGCCGCGCAGATCGCGCAGGACACGCCCGGCGCGTATTTCATCAACCAGTTCGGCAATCCCGACAATCCGCGCGCGCACGAAGAGGGCACCGGCCCCGAGATCCTGCGCCAGATGGACGGCCAGCTCGACGCGATCGTGTTCGGCTGCGGTTCCTCGGGCACGATGACCGGCCTGTCGCGCTGTTTCGCCAAGGCCGCGCCGAACGTCGAATTGGTCCTCGCCGATCCGGTCGGCTCCATCCTCGCCCAGTACATCAACGAAGGCACGCTGTCGACCAAGTCGGCAACCTGGATGGTCGAGGGCATCGGCGAGGATTTCCTGCCCAGCATTTCCGACTTCACGCGCGTGAAGAAGGCCTATGCCATCAGCGACAAGGAAAGCTTCCTCGCCGCGCGCGAACTGCTCGCGAAGGAAGGCATCTTCGGCGGCTCGTCCACGGGCACGCTGACCGCCGCGGCGCTCAAGTACTGCAAGGAACAGACGACGCCGAAGCGCGTACTCGTGTTCGTCTGCGACACCGGCAACAAGTACCTGTCGAAGATGTACAACGACTACTGGATGCTCGACAACGGTTTTCTGGATCGCGAGCATTACGGCGATCTGCGCGATCTGATCCTGCGCCCGTATTCGCAGCGCGACACGGTCGTGGTCGGGCCGGCCGAGCCGCTCGTCACGGCCTACCAGCGCATGAAGCTCTACGACGTTTCGCAACTGCCGGTGATGGATGGCGATCAGATCGTCGGCATCGTCGACGAGTCCGACGTGCTGCTGCACGTCTATGCCGACGAAACGAAATTCCGCGATCCGGTTTCCACGGCCATGGTCAGTCGGCTGCTCAAGCTCGACGTGAAATCGCCGATCGAGGCGCTGCTGCCGGTGTTCGACGCGGGCCGCGTCGTGATCGTGATGGATGGCGACAAGTTCCTCGGCCTGATCACGCGCATCGATCTGCTCAACTATCTGCGCCGCAGAGTGCAGTGATTGCCCAGGTTCCCGAAGTATAAAAACCCACGACATGAAAAAAACAAGTAGAACCCTCGGTCTCGGCACGCGCGCCATCCATGCCGGCCAATCCCCGGACCCTTCGACCGGCGCGATCATGACGCCGATCTACGCGACCTCGACCTACGTGCAGTCCAGCCCCGGCGTGCACAAGGGCTACGAATACAGCCGCACGCAGAACCCGACGCGCATGGCCTACGAGCGCTGCGTCGCCGACCTCGAAGGCGGCATGCGCGGCTATGCGTTCGCCTCGGGTCTCGCCGCGGCGAGCACGGTGCTCGACCTGCTCGACTCGGGCAGCCATGTCATCGCGATGAACGATCTCTATGGCGGCAGCTACCGCCTGTTCGAGCGCGTGCGCCGGCGTTCGGCGGGGCTGGATTTCACTTTCATCGATCTGAACGACGCCGCGGCGTTGAAGGCCGCGCTCAGGCCGAACACCCGCCTGATCTGGGCCGAGACGCCGACGAATCCGATGCTGACCCTGGTCGATCTCGCCAAGGTCGGCGCGTTCGCGCGCAGGCACGGCCTGATCTTCATCGTCGACAACACGTTCTGCTCGCCGATGCTGCAGCGGCCGCTCGAACACGGCGCACATCTCGTGCTGCATTCAGCGACGAAATACCTCAACGGCCATTCCGACATGGTCGGCGGCATCGTCGTCGCGGGCGACGATGCGGAGCTGGCTGAACGGATGGCCTTCCTGCACAACTCGGTCGGTGCGATCGCGGGCCCGTTCGACGCGTTTCTCGCGATGCGCGGGCTGAAGACGCTGCACCTGCGCATGCGCGCGCATTGCACGAATGCGCAGGAACTAGCGACCTGGTTGGGAAAACATCCTGCGGTCGAACGTGTGATCTACCCGGGCCTGAAGTCGCACCCGCAGCACGCGCTCGCGAAGCGGCAGATGGACGGCCCCGGCGGCATCGTCAGCATCGAAGTCAAAGGTGGCCTACGCAAGGCGAAACGCATGCTCGAGCGCTGCGAGCTGTTCGCGCTCGCTGAGTCGCTCGGCGGCGTCGAAAGCCTGATCGAGCATCCGGCGATCATGACGCATGCGTCGATCCCGCCGGCAAACCGCAGGAAACTCGGCATCAGCGACAGCCTGATCCGCCTGTCGGTCGGCGTCGAGGACGTGCGCGATCTGCGCGCCGAGCTGGAGGCCGCACTGGCATGACGGCGATGTCGCTGAGTCCGGTCATGTTCCGCTCGTTGTGGAACTACCGCGGCTTCGTGCTGGGCGCGGTCAAGCGCGAATTCCAGACGCGCTATACGGGCGCGTTGCTCGATGCCGTATGGGCGGTGCTCAATCCGCTGGCGATGATCGCGGTGTTCACGTTGATCTTCTCGCAGGTCATGGGCAACCGTTTGCCGGACAACCGCGGCGGCACGTTCGGCTACAGCGTCTTCCTCTGCGGCGCGCTGCTGCCGTGGAACTGGTTCGCCGAACTGCTGGGCCGGCTCAACACGGTGTTCATCGACAACGGCAACCTGATGAAGAAGGCGAGTTTTCCGCGCCTGTGCCTGCCGACGATCGTGGTGTTGTCCACGGCGGTCCATTTCGCGATCGTGTTCGCGCTGTTTCTGGCGTTCCTCGCGCTCACCGGGAATCTGCCCGGTTGGCCGTTGCTCGCGTTTCCGCTCGTCCTCGCGGTGCACGTGGCGCTGGCGCTGGGCCTGGGGCTGCTGCTCGGCACGCTCAACGTGTTCTTTCGCGACATCGGCCAGTTCACCAGCGTGTTGTTGCAGTTTTGGTTCTGGCTGACGCCGATCATCTACGCGCCGTCGGTGTTGCCGCAGGCGCTGCGCAACGTACTGTGGGTCAACCCGATCGTGCCGCTGGCCGATGCCTACCATGCGATTTTCTCCGCGCAGGCGTTTCCGGACTGGGCCAGCTTGATCTATCCGCTGCTGCTCGCCGTGTTCCTGCTCGGGCTCGGCGGCTTCGCCTTCCTGCGCCTGTCCGGCGAAATCGTCGACGAATTGTGAGTGCGGCGATGGGCACGATTCGCGTCGAAGGACTGGGCAAATATTACAAGCGTTACACGAGCCGCTGGTCGCGGCTGGCCGAGTGGCTGGATCCGCAAGGCGCCGCGCGGCACGAGAAACACTGGGTGCTGCGCGAAGTGGATTTTGATATCCGCAAAGGCGAATCGATCGGCATCATCGGCCACAACGGCGCCGGCAAGAGCACCCTGCTCAAGCTCATCACCGGCACCACGCAACCGAGCGCGGGACGCATCGAGGTCGGCGGCCGCATCTCCGCGCTGCTCGAACTCGGCATGGGTTTCCACTCTCAGTTCACGGGCCGGCAGAATTGCTACATGTCCGGACAACTGCTCGGCTATTCGAACGAGGAAATCGCCGCGCGCATGGGCGAGATCGAAGCGTTCGCCGAAATCGGCGACTACATCGACCAGCCCGCGCGCACGTATTCGAGCGGCATGCAGGTGCGCCTCGCGTTCAGCGTGGCGACCTGCATGCGGCCCGACGTCCTCATCGTCGACGAGGCGCTGTCGGTGGGCGATGCGTATTTCCAGCACAAGAGTTTCGATCGCATCCGCCAGTTCCGTGAGCAGGGCACGACGCTGCTGTTCGTTTCGCACTCGGCGTCGGCGATCAAGAACCTGTGCGACCGTGCGCTGTTGCTCGATCGCGGCAGCGTGGTGCGCGACGGCGCGCCCGACGATGTGCTCGACTACTACAACGCGATCATCGCGCGGCGCGAGGCGGAGGAGTCGATCCGCGTCACCGAATCGGCCGTCGGCGGGCGCACGACGCGCTCGGGTTCGCGTGCGGCCAGCATCGTCGCGGTCGACCTGCTCGACGCACAGGGGCGTTCGGCGCGCGCGCTGCGCGCCTGCGAGCCGGCGCAGATCGTGCTCGACGTCCGCGTCGACGGCGACATTCCGGAACTGACCGCGGGCGTGATGATCCGTGATGCGGTCGGCAACGACGTTTTCGGAACCAACAGTTTCCACCACGGTCAATTCCTGGCGAATCCCGCCGCCGGATCGGCTTGCCGCGTGCGCTTCAATATCGACAGCCTCGCCCTGGGACGCGGCAGCTACAGCCTGTCGGCGGCGCTGCATACGCGCGATACGCACGTCGTGGACAATTTCGACTGGTGGGATCGCGCCGTGGTTTTCCAGGTCGTTCCCGGAGAGCGGGCGTTCTCGATCGGCATCGCCGACCTGCCGGTGCGGATCGCGATCGAAACGCCGACATGAATCCATTGGAGCACCCGCGATGACTTCCCTACCCACGGCGCTGATCGGCATCGACGCGCTGATGAACGAGATCCGCGCGGAGGCGGAACGGCGCAAGAAACTGGCGGCCGAATACTCCGCCGTTTCACTCGATCCGGCGCTCGGCGAACCGGTGGAACTGGCCGCGATGCCGCTGCCGCGATCGCCGAAACCGCGACTGCCGAATGCGGATCGCTTCCATCTCAACGACTTCCTCGCCCTGCACGATGCCAATTTCGTGGATGCGGCCTATCGCGGCATCCTTGTGCGCGACGCGGACCCGCAGGGCCGCGACCACTTTCTTGCATCGCTGCGCGCAGGCAGCCTGGGCAAGATCGAAATACTCGGTCGCCTGCGCTATTCGCCGGAAGGCCGGCGCCACGGTGTCGTGGTGCGCGGGTTGCTGCCGGCGTTCGCCGCGCAAGCCGCGTGTCGCGTGCCCGTGCTCGGCGGCTTCGTGGCGTTCGCGCTCGCGCTGCTGCGCTTGCCGCGCTTCGCGCGCACGCTGCAGGGGTTCGAGAATTACCAGCACTATCGCAATGCGGAAAGCGAATCGGCCATCGCTGGCCTTGCGCAGACGGTCGAAGGCAACGAGCGCTTGCTCGCCGACGAGATTGCCTGGCGCGCCGCGCAATCGAGCGAGCGATTGCAGCAGTTCGAATCCCTGTTCGCCCGGTGGCAGGCCAGCGAAGCAGACCGTGGTCGTCGGGAAGCGCAACTGGCCCAGCGCGCAGCGAATGCGGAATCGCAGTTGCGGCTGCTGGCAGAGCGCCTCGCCAGCGGCGAGACATGGCGGGTACGCGCCGACGAACGCCTCGAAGCGCATGAATCACGCATCGCCGTCGTCGAATCGCACAAGCCGTCGCTCGACCGCCGGCTGATCGAGGCGATGGAGCTTGCGCAAACGACGTCGGCCCGACTTGCCTCGACGGTGCAGGACACGTTCGCCTCGCTGGACAAGCGCATCGAAACGCTCGGCGGCGCGTGGCGCAACGAGCAGAACGGCTCCCGCGCGGCGCACCTGCGCCTGATCGAGCGGCTTGCGCGCGTCGAGGGGCGGGTGCACGAGCAGGCGCTGCGCGCGGCGGACGAGATGCCGCCGCCGCGCAGCGCGTTGCCGCCGCAGGACCGCGCCGCACCCGCCGAAGGCGTTGCAAGTGCGCGCTTCGACAAGCTGTATTTCGCGTTCGAACAGCGCTTTCGCGGCTCGCGCGAGGACATCCGCCAGCGGCTTTCCTACTACCTGCCGCTGCTGCGCGATTCGGCGGTCGGCGAGGAGGGCGCTGCGGTGCTCGACATCGGCTGCGGCCGCGGCGAGTGGCTGGAACTGCTGCGCGACGAGCGGATCGCGGCGCGCGGCGTCGACATCGACGAAGCGATGGTCGCCGAGTGCGCCGGGCGCGGACTCGCGGCGGAGGCGGGCGATGCGATCGCGTACCTGAAACGCTTGCCCGACAATGCGCTCGGCGCGCTGACCGGTTTCCACATCATCGAGCATGTTACGCTCGAAACCCTGCTCGAACTGATCGACGAGGCGCATCGCGTGGTGCAGCCGGGCGGCCTGGTGATCTTCGAGACGCCCAATCCGGAGAACGTCGTCGTCGGCGCCTGCAATTTCTACATCGATCCCACCCACCGACGGCCGCTGCCGCCGGTGTTGACGCAGTTTCTGGTCGAATCGGGCGGTTTCGTCGACGTCGCCATCCATCGCGTGAACGCCGACCTGCTGCCGAAATTGTTCGACGAGCCGGCCGCAGGCGATCCGCCAGCGTTGCGCAGCGCGCTCGCCTGGCTGCGTAGCGTGTTTTCCTGCGCGCCCGACTACAGCGTGGTCGGGCGCGTGGCATGAGTGTGGCCGCGTCGCGCGAGCGCGTCGACCTCATCCTCAACGTCGATGCGATCACGCCGCCGCTGAGCGGCATCGGGCGTTATGCATTGCGGTTGGCAACGGGCCTGCGTACGCATCCGGCCGTCGGCGAGGTGCGTTATTTTTCTGCGTACAAGTGGGTCGGCGATCCGCGCGTTGCGCTAACCGCGAATCGCACCCTCACCATGTTGCGTCGCTGGGTTCCGGCGAAGAGCGCGGCCATACGGGCGTACTTCGCCCTGCGCCAGCGCAGGTTCGACCAGCTCACGCGCCGGCTCGACGGATACGTATTGCACTGCCCGAACTATCTGTTGTTCGAGCATACCGGTCCGCGCGTCTGCACTGTGCACGACCTATCGTGGCTGCACTATCCGCAATACCACCCTGCCGAGCGCGTGCGCATCCTGCACGAACGCATGCCGCGTTCGCTTGAAATCGCCGATGCGGTGATCACGGATTCACAGTTCGTGCGCGACGAGGTGATCCGCACGTTCGCGCTCGATCCCGCGCGCGTGCATGCCGTGCCGCTGGGTGTGGACGAAACGTTCCGCCCGCACTCCGAAGCGCAGACGCGTACCGCGATGACCGCGTTCGGCCTGCGGCACGGCGACTATCTGCTTGCCTTGGCGACGCTGGAGCCGCGCAAGAACCTTGATCGGCTGCTCGACGCCTACGAGTGCCTCGATGCCAGCTTGCGCCGCCATTATCCCCTCGTGCTCATCGGCGCGATCGGCTGGCACGCGGACCGGCTGGTCGAACGCATCGACGCGCTCGCCGCGCGCGGCGAAGCGAAGCGGCTGGGCTACGTCGACGAAGCGACATTGCTGCAACTCGTCGCCGGCGCCCGCGCGCTCGCGTTCCCGTCCGTCTACGAAGGCTTCGGCCTGCCGCCGCTCGAGGCGATGGCGTCGGGCGTGCCGGTCGTGGCATCCTCGGCCTCGTGCATCCCCGAAGTGACCGCTGATGCCGCGCTGCTCGTGCCGCCGGATGACACCGGGCGCCTGACCACGGCGCTGGAGCAGGCTCTGGTCGACGCCGCCTGGCGTGACGCGGCGCGCGCGCGCGGTATCGCGCGTGCGCGCGAGTTCACCTGGCAGCGTTGCGTCGATGCGACCGTGCGCATCTACCGAAACGTCGCAGCCGCACGGCACTGAGCTGAGGAGTCGGAACCGGCAACCCCATGAAACAGATCTTCGTCACCGGTGCGACCGGTTTCGCCGGCCGCCATTTCCGCGACCTCCTCGACACGCTGCCGGACTGGCGCATGCACGGCGCCTCGCACGATCTCGACCTGCGCGACGGCGCCGGCGTCCAACGCGCTGTCGCCGCACTGCCCGCGGTTCCCGATGCGGTGCTGCATCTGGCTGCGCAAAGCAACGTGCCGCAGGCGTTCGCCGATCCGCAGGCCACGTTCGACATCAACTTCTTCGGCACGCTGCGCCTGTTGCAGGCGCTCAGGGCTGCCGGATTCCGCGGCCGTTTCCTGTTCGTCGGCTCCGCGGATGCGTATGGACTCGTGCCCGAGCGGGAATTGCCGATCGGCGAGGACCACGCGCTGCGCCCGCGCAATCCCTATTCGGTGAGCAAGGTGGCTGCGGAGGCGTTGGCCTATCAATGGAGCCAGACCGAAGGCTTCGACGTAGTTCTGGCGCGCCCGTTCAACCACATCGGCCCGGGGCAGGACGAACGCTTCGCAGTGGCCTCGTTCGCGCGCCAGGTGGCCGAAATCGCGCTGGGCAGGCGCGAGCCGCGCATCGAAACCGGCGACATCGACGTGACGCGCGATTTTACCGATGTGCGCGACGTCGTCCGGGCCTATGTGGCGCTGCTTCAGCACGGCGAGAGCGGCCGCGTCTATAATATCGGTTCGGGTCGAGAAACGCGCTTGCGCGAAATACTCGGGCGTTTGATCGAATTCGGCGGCGTTCAAACCGAAATCGTTTCCGCTCCCGGGCGCCTGCGGCCCGCGGAACAACGGCGCATGTGCGCCGACACGCATCGCATCCGCGACCGAACCGGATGGCAGCCGCGCTACGGCCTGGATCAAACCCTGATCGACATTCTGGAATACTGGAAGGAAAAACTCACGAATGAGTAAACACGCTTTGATCACCGGCATCACCGGTCAAGACGGCGCCTATCTTTCCCGGCTTTTGCTCGAAAAAGGTTACGAAGTGCATGGCCTGCTCGCGCGGCGCGGTTCCGACACGCTGTGGCGGCTGCGCGAACTCGGCGTCGAAAACGAAGTGCGCATGGTCGACGGCGATCTCACCGACCTGTCCTCGCTGATCCGGGCGATGCAAGCCTCGCAGGCGACCGAGGTCTACAACCTCGGTGCGCAAAGCTTCGTCGGTACCAGTTGGCAGCAGCCGGTGTTGACGGCGCAGGTGGATGGCGTCGGCGCGATCAACGTACTCGAGGCCGTGCGCATCGTCAATCCGGAGGCGCGGTTCTACCAAGCGTCCACGAGCGAGATGTTCGGACTGATCCAGGCGCAGAAGCAGGACGAAAAAACGCCGTTCTATCCGCGCAGCCCCTACGGCGTGGCCAAACTGATGGCGCACTGGGCGACGGTGAACTATCGCGAGAGCCACGGCCTGCACGCCTCGAGCGGCATCCTGTTCAACCATGAATCGCCGCTGCGCGGCCTCGAATTCGTCACTCGCAAGGTGACGGACGGCGTGGCGCGCATCAAGCTCGGCTTGGCGAAGGAATTGCGCCTCGGCAACATCGACGCGAAGCGCGACTGGGGATTTGCCGGCGACTACGTCGAGGCGATGTGGCTGATGCTGCAACAACCGCAGGCGGACGATTACGTCGTCGCCACGGGCGTGACCACGTCGGTACGCGAGATGGTGGAGATCGCTTTCCGCCACGTCGGCCTCGACAGCCGCGACCACCTCGCCGTCGACCCGAAGTTCTTCCGCCCGGCCGAAGTGGACGTGTTGCTCGGCAATCCCGCCAAGGCGAAGGCGAAGTTGGGCTGGGCGCCGAGGACATCGCTCGAGCAGCTCGTCACGATGATGGTGGATGCCGATTTGCGCCGGCTGCGGAAATAGGCACCATGGGCGCATTCGCACTGCTCACGCCGGTCATCGCCGCCGGCGATGCCGTGTCCAACGATGTCATCGGCATGCGCGACGCCTTGATCGAGGCCGGCCATCACGCGCGGATCTTTGCGGGCAATGCGTCTGCGCAAGGCGGCGACGTCGAAAGCCTCGAGCGGATGTGGGAGTGGAATTGCGGCGCCGAGGCGGTCGCGATCCTGCACTTCTCGATCGGTTGGCCGGCGGGGCGGACCGCATTCGACCGCTGGCCGGGGAAAAAAGTGGTCCGCTACCACAATGTCACGCCACCGGAATTCTTCGAAGGGTACAACGACGAATACGAGGCGGTTTGCCTGGCCGGGCGTCGGGAAATCGACGTGGTGGCCAACGCGGGCTACGACCTGTATCTCTCGTGTTCCGAATACAGCGCGAAAGAGCTGATCGCCGCGGGAGTCGCCGAGGAGCGCAGCGCCGTGCTGCCCCCGTTCCATCAGGCCGACAGATTGGTCGAGGCGCAGGCGGACATGGAATTGCTGGACCGCTTCCGCGACGGTCGCCTCAACGTGCTCGCCGTCGGGCGGCTCGCGCCGAACAAGAACCATCTTCCGCTGCTCGCCGCATGCGGCATCTATCGCCGGCACTACTCCGACGCGCTGCGCCTGATCGTGGTGGGGCGATCCGATCCCCGGCTGGAACGTTATACGGCAAGGATGCGCGATTGCATCCGGGCGCAGCGGATCGGGTCGAACGTGGAGTTCCTCGAGGGCCTGGACGAGGCGAAGCTGAAATCGTGCTTCCTTGCCGCGCATGTCTTCGCCACCACCAGCCTGCACGAGGGATTTTGCGTGCCGCTCATCGAATCGATGGCGATCCGTGTGCCGATCATGGCGTTGTCGCGCGCTGCCGTTGCCGAAACGGCCGCCGGCGCCGGCCTCGTGTGGCCCGAGGAGGATCCCTGGCTGTTCGCCGAATCGTTCCGGCAATTGCGTGAAAATCCCGCGGTCGGCCGCGCATTGACGGAAAGCGCCGCGAAAAAATACGAAACCCTGTATTCGAACGAGCGCATAAGACAATGCTTCCTATCCGCGCTGTGAGCGAATCGGCACCCAGGCGCATCGCCGTGATCGTGCAGCGCTGCGATCCGGGCAGGATCGCGGGCGGTTCGGAGTCGCTCGCCTGGCAATACGCCACGCTGTTGCGCGAGGCCGGGGCCGAGGTCGAGATCCTCACGACCTGCGCGATCGACTACATCACGTGGAAAAACGAATTGCCCGAGGGCGAGGCGGATGTGGAAGGGGTGACCCTGCGCCGGTTCGCCGTGCAGCAGGAGCGCTCGTCGTATTTCACGGAATTGCACCGGCGCCTGATCGACGACTTCCGTGCCGGGCAACTCGTCGCGCGCTGGCCGCGGGCGCTGCAGGAAGAATTCATCCGCGCGCAGGGACCGTGGTCGCCGGGGCTGTTGCACCATCTGCGCAGCAACGCGTGGAAATTCGACGCGTTCGTTTTCTGCACTTATCTTTATCCGACGACGTATTTCGGGTTGCGCCAGGTTCCCGCGTCGCGCGCCATCCTCGTGCCCACGTTGCATGACGAAATGACGGCCTATCTGTCGGTTTTCCGGGACGCCGCCGCCGCGGTGCGCCACTGCGTCTGGCTGACCCGGGCCGAGCGCGATGTCGCCGCGCGCTGCTGGGGTATCGATACGGGAACGGTCGTCGGCATGGCAGTGGAGAGCGTGGGAGGTGAAAACGCGGTTCGGCCGCCGGGCGACGCGGAGGAAAAATACTTCCTGTACGTCGGGCGCACGGATCCGGAGAAGGGCTGCCGCGTTCTCCTGTCGGCGTTCGACAAGGTCCGCTCGGCGTATTCGGGCAAGCTCAAGCTGGTTCTGGCGGGGTCGATGAACATGGACATCGGCGATCCGCGCCAGGTTGAATTCCTGGGCTTCGTCGACGAAACGGAAAAACTCCGATTGATGGCGGGGGCGACCGCCTTCGTCATGCCCTCCGCCTACGAGAGTTTCAGCATCGTCACGCTCGAAGCCATGTCGTGCGGCGCGCCGGTCCTCGCGAATGCCGCGTGCAGCGTGCTGGCCGACCACGTCGCCGTCTCGGACGCCGGACGGTGTTTCGGCAACGAGGAGGAATTGGCCGAGGCCATGCGATGGTCGCTCGCGCTGGATGAGGGCGGACGAAAACGAATCGCGAAAGCCGGAATGGATTACGTCGAGCGCAACTTCTCGCGCAAGCTCATCGGGGAAAAACTGTGCGCCGTGGCGTTTGATGATTGCGCTTCTTGAGACTCCGGTCGGCGTCGGGGCCGGGCAGGGTGGCGGGAAAGCATCAATCGCTGGCCAGGCTTCTACATCGATCAGGTAGAATGGACGGATGCCGATGAAAACGAGCCATCTCTACCTGCCCATCGTCGCCGCGACGATCTCCGCTATCGGGCAGGTGATGCTGAAGTACGCGATGGTCCGCGTCGGGCGCTTGCACCTGTCCTTCGGGATGATCGGGCATGCGCTGGTGGAGCCGATTTTCGTCTGCGCCATCGCGATCTACGTGCTTGCCCTGTTGATCTGGATGCAGGTGCTTTCCACGACGCCGCTCAACATCGCCTATTCGATCCTGGCGGTCACTTACGTGCTGGTGCCGGTGTTTTCGTATTTCGCGTTCGGCGAACAGATGACGCCGGGCCAAATGGCGGGCGTTGCGCTGATCCTGGTCGGCGTCGCCTTCATCGGCAAGTTGTAGCTCGTCGTTTCGATTCCCGGGCAGCATGTCGTGACCGCCAAGAAAGTCCTGATTTTCATCGTCGCCTACAACGCCGAGAGCAAGATCGTCAGCGTGCTGGAGCGCATTCCGAAACAACTCGGCGAGGATTGGCAAGTCGAGTTGCTGCTCATCGACGATTGCAGCAAGGACGCGACCGCGCAGACGGCGAAGAACCATCTGGACAGCGTGCCGTTTCCCTATCCGGCCTGCGTGCTCAGGAACCCGGTGAACCTGGGCTACGGCGGCAACCAGAAGGTCGGCTACCGCTATGCGGTGACGAAAGGATTCGACGTGGTACTGATGCTGCACGGCGATGGGCAATACGCGCCGGAAAAGATTCCGGACATGCTGGCGCCTTTCGCGGGCGATTCCGCGGTCGCGGCGGTTCTCGGCTCGCGCATGCTCGGTGGTTACGGCGCGCTCAAGGGCGGCATGCCGCTGTACAAGTTCGCCGGCAACAAGGTCCTGACGTGGATGCAAAACCGGTTGCTCGGTACGCACCTGTCCGAATTCCACACCGGATATCGCGCCTATGCGACAAGCGCCCTCGCACGGGTTCCGTTCGAGATAAACACCGACGATTTCCATTTCGACACGGAAATCATCGTGCAGCTCGTCTTTGCGCACATGAAGATCGTCGAGATTCCCATACCCACGTTCTACGGCGACGAGGTTTGCCACGTCGACGGCATGAAGTACGCCGGGGACGTGATGCGCGCATCGGTCAAGGCGCGGCTGATGTCGTTCGGCATCTTCTTCGATCCGAAATTCGACGTCGCTGCGGACGAGGTTCCGACCTACGTGAGCAAGCTGGATTTCCGCAGCACCCACGCGGTCGCCTACGCCGCCGTGCCCGAGAGTGCGCGCGTGGTGGACATGGGTTGCGCCGACGGATATCTCTCCAGGGCGCTGCACTCCGCAAAGGGCTGCAACGTCACCGCGACCGATCTGGCGGAGGAAAAATCCGTGGACGGCTGCGAATACCAGCGCTGCGATCTGAACGACGCGTTGCCCCGCGTCGCATGGGACGACGTCGACTATGCGGTCATGCTCGACGTGATCGAGCATCTGGCCAGCCCGGAAACGTTCCTGCGGCGCCTGCGCACGGCGTTGAGCGCAAATCGCAAGATCAGGTTGATCATCAGCTCGGGCAACGTCTGTTTCTTCGTGACCCGCATCATGATGCTGCTGGGCAAATTCAATTACGGCAAGCGCGGCATTCTCGACATCACCCATACCCGCCTTTTCACCGTCAAGTCGCTTGCCCGCCTGCTTCGCTACGGAGGGTTCGCGATCGAGAAAATCGAATACGTTCCGGCGCCGTACCCGCTGGCGATCGGCCTGAACGCGGCATCCCGTTTCATGCTGGCGACGAACCAACTGTGCGCGCGCATTTTGCCGGGCCTGTTCGCGTACCAGACGCTGTTGATCGTGCGGCCGAAGCCCACCACCGACTATCTTCTGCAAAGCGCCCTCGCGTCGGATCGGGGATACCGGGGCGTTTCGGAGTGAAGACGCAGCGCCGCTTCCCGCGGTTCGCCTGGATGACGTGGGGGCGTGCCCGGTCCGGCTTTTTCCTGTTGCTCGCGTTCGCGATCCTGACGAAGCTGAGGTTCGTCGTCGCCTACCCGTTCCAGCGCAATGCGGACGATGCGAACAATTTCCTCGCCGGCATCGAGATGGGGCGGGGGAACTGGAATCTGCACGGCTGGGTGATGGCGCGCGACAACCTCTATTTCACCGACGTGCTTGGGGACGCCATCCTGTCGCGCCTGTTCGGCCCGCACGCGGAACTCATGTTGTGGCACGGGGCGATCGTCTGGGCACTGATCGTCATCGCCGCGATGCTTCTCGCCGCGAAGGGCCTCGGCAGGCGTGCCGCGGTCGTGGCTGCGGCGGCGGTGATCGCGCTGCTCGCCATCGCCGTGCCGATGAACGATTACGCGTTCTCCCTGCAGTCGTCGCCGGCTTCCCACGGCGCCCAGGTGTTGCTCGCCCTGCTGGCGTTCGCGCAGGCCGCCGCCATCGCGACGTCGTCGCGAGTGCGATTGTGGCCAGCGGTCGGATTGACGCTGCTCGTGTTCGCCGTGAGTTTCTCCGATCCGCTTTTCGTGGTGATGGCCTGTTTGCCGATCCTGGCCGCCTGCTTCGTGCAGCCGCTGGCGAACCTGCGCGGGCGGATCGCGGTTGCGGTCTGCATCGTGGCCGGATTCGTCGCCGGGCGATTGGGCCTGTGGGCGATCCATGCCTGCGGTGGCTTCGAACCGATTCCGATGACGATTCGCCTGGCCTCGTTCGATGAAGTCGTCGACCATGCGAGATTCGCCGTTCGGGGCCTGATGATGCTCGTCGGCGCCGATTTCACCGGAACGGCGCTGGACGGCAATCCGTCCAACCGCGCCTACATCGCGATGCTGAGATTCCCGTTCCTGTTCTTCTGGGCGTCCGCGCTGATCGCGGGAATCGCCGGCCTGCTGCGAGGTTTGCGCTCCTGGCCCGACGACGGCAACGGCAGTTCGTCGTCCGCGTTCATCGATCTCCAGCTTCTGTTCGGGATACTGTTGAGCGCATTGGCGGCCATCGTGACCAATGCGATCGTCGACTTGTCGAACATCCGCTATTTCATTCCGGCGGCCGTGTTCGGCTCGATTCTGCTCGCCCGCCAATATGCGTCCATGCCGTTGTTCGCGTTGTACACGGGCGTGGCCCTGGCGGGCTCGCTGCTGTCCCAGGCCCATGGCATCGCGCACGGCCTGCCCGGGCCGATAGTCGCCGACAAGGACTCCATCGCGCTTCGGGACAAGTTGCAGCTCCTGGGGCTGCGCCACGGCTATGCCGGCTATTGGCAGAGTTCGGTCGTGACGGTGGCGAGCGGGCTGGAAACGACGGTTCTTGCGCTTCAGCCCGATGGCGTCGGCCCGTTCCGCTGGTTCGCCAACATGGATTGGTACAGAAACGCCGCGTCCACATGGCGCGGCGACGTGTTCTTCATCGGTACGGACGACCCCAAATGGCCCCTGGCCATTCCCCAAAACGCCATCATCGAACGGTACGGCGAACCGGAGAGGATCGTGCCTGTCGGCTCGTTCTTCATTGACGTCTACGACAACGGCGACGGCTCGCTCAAGTTGCCGAATCCCTGAAGCGGATTCGTGCCGAAGCCCGGCTCGTCGTTGCCGATCGGGGAGATTACAGCTTCAGCTTCTTGAACACCGCTTCGGGGACGAGTTTGACGACGAGCATGATCGGCGCCCAGAACCACGGCAGGTAGACGACGCTGCGGCGCTTGTCGATCGCACGCACGATGCCGGCGGCGACGCGTTCGGGTTTGGCCCACAGCGTGCCCTTGTTCGCGATCGCGGCGGTCATCGGCGTGTCGACGAAACCGGGTTTGATCGTCAGTACGTTGACGTTGGCTTTCGCCAGGCGCTGGCGCAGGCCGCTCAGAAAGGCCGTCACGGCGGCTTTCGCCGAGCCGTAGACGTAGTTGCTCTGGCGGCCGCGGTCGCCGGCGACGGAGGAGATCACCGCCAGCGTGCCGTTCCTGCGTGCTTCGAACGCGCTCGCCAACAAGGTCAGCAACGCCATCGTCGCCAGCGCGTTGACGTCGAATTCGCGGCGCAACGCATCGATCGACTTCTCGCATTCGCCCTGGTCGGACAGCGTGCCGTGCGCGATCAGCACGGTGTCGAGGCCGCCCAGTTCGCGTTCGGCCTGATCGACGATGGTCGCGTGCGCGGAAAAATCGGCGACGTCGAGCGTCGCGGTCGCGCTGCGCACGGCGCCGCGCAGGTCGAGATCGGCCTTGATCGCCTGCAAGCGCTCGGCGTTGCGTGCGACGAGGAACAATGCGTCGCCGCGTGCGGCGAAGATACGCGCGGTGGCTTCGGCGATGGCCGAGGTCGCTCCGATGATCAGGATTTTTCGCATGCCTTCATTCCATCACCCGGCGCCAGAAGCCGGAAGAAAACTTCGGATCGATGTGCGCCAGCATTTCCTGCCAGCGCGGGAAGTATTGGCGGAAGCGCGTGCCGGTCATGCGCGCGTCCTTGGCCGGGTAGACCGCGCCGCCGGCCGCGGCGACGATCTCGTCGAGCCGGTCGAGCAGGGACAACGTCGCCTCGCCCCGGTTCGGAAAATCGAGCGCCAGCGTCGTTCCCGCACGCGCGAACGAAAGCACGCCCGCCGCGGGCCGATCGCCGAATTCCTTGAGCACGGCAAGGAACGAACCGCTGCCGCTCAGGGCGATGCGCTGGAGCAATTCGGCGATCGCGGCCTCCGACGCGGCGGGCGGCACGACGCACTGGTATTGCAGGAATCCGCGCGGGCCGTAAATGCGGTTCCATTCGGCGATCGCGTCGAGCGGGTAGAAATACGATTCGTAGTGGACGATGGCGCGGCCTTCGCGCGCGCGGCGGAAGTACCACTCGTTGAACGCGCGCAGGCTCGGGGAAGTGATCGGCGAGAACGGTGGCGTGAACGGCAGCGCGAACCTGCGCCGTCGCGGCGCCGGCCCGGCCGCTGCCGCGGGTGCGTGGTTGGCGCGGTAAAAGACGCCGCGCCCGAACGCGCCGCCGCGTGCGGCGCAATCGATCCAGGCGACGGTGTAGGCGTGCTCGCGTGCGGATTCCGACGACAGCGCGAAGAATTCCGCCAGGTCGGCGAAGCGGCGCGTTTCCTGCGTCATCCACGGGCTGTCGATGCGCAACAGGCGGAATTCGGCCCAGGTGATGACGCCGGTCAGGCCCAGGCCGGCTATCGTCGCGGTATACAGATCCGTGTTTTGCGCAGGGCTGCATTCGATGCGCGTGCCGTCCGAGCGCAGCAGTTCGAAGCGCAGCAGGTGCTCGCCGAACGTGCCGGCGAGGTGATGGTTCTTGCCGTGCACGTCGTTCGCGATCGCGCCGCCGACGGTGACGAAGCGCGTGCCGGGCGTCACCGGAAGGAACCAGCCCTTCGGCATGGCGAGGTCGAGGATCGCGGCGAACGATACGCCGCCCTCGCAACGCAGGATGCCGGTCGCGGGATCGAACGCGATGAAACGATCGAGGCCGCGCGTAGGCAGCAATGTGCCGCCATCGTTGAGGCAGACGTCGCCGTAGCTGCGGCCATTGCCGTAGGCGAGCATGCTGCCGTCGACTTGCGGCAAGCGCTCGTCGCGCCAGCGCAGCGGCACGACGGTTTGCCGTGCATGCGGATAGCGCCCCCAGGATGTCCCGACCGCAGGCATCAGATCGCCGCGGCGACGACCGCCGCGCACAGTGCGAGCACGATGCGGCTGACGTAGTCGGTCAGCGCGAACACGACCGGATCGTCGTGCATGAGGCCGCGATGGGCCTTGAGCCAGACCCGGCTTATCCAGTACAGCAGCAGCGGACATAGCAGCCACAGCACCTGCGGATGCCGGTACAGCGCCTCGCTCGCCGAACTGTTGATGTAGAGCGCGAGTACGAGCACGGCGATGTAGCCGCTCGCTCCGCCCAGCGACTGGATCAGGCTCAGGTCGTCGACGTCGTAGCCGCGTCCGTCGGTCTTGCTGCCGCCGCGCTCGAGCAGCGAGTGCAACTCGATATAGCGCTTGACCAGCGCCAGACTCATGAACAGGAACATCGAGAAAGCGAGCAGCCAGAACGACAGCGGCACGCGCACCGCCGCCGCCCCGGCGACGATGCGCGTGGTGTACAGCATGGCCAGCGCGACCGTGTCGAGCATCGCGATGCGCTTCAAGCCGAAGGAATAGGCCAGCGTGATCGCGTAGTAGGTGAGCAGCACGAGCGCGAAGAGCGGGTCGATCCGCCATGCCAGCGCGAACGCCGCCAACGCCAGCAGCGGCGCGGCGATCAGGGCCGACGTCAACGGCAGCGCGCCGCACGCGAACGGCCGCAGGCGCTTGCGCGGATGGTTGCGGTCGGCTTCGAGGTCGAGCAGGTCGTTGAGTACATACACGCCGGATGCGCACAGGCCGAAACTCAGGAATGCGAGCAGCGACAGCACCAGCGCGCCGGGCTGGAACAGCTCGTGCGCGGCGAGCATCGGCAGGAACACCAGCAGGTTTTTCAGCCATTGATGCGGGCGCAGCGCCTTGAACCAGACGCGCAGGCCGCCGTCCTCGCGCGGCAGGATTCGTTCGACCTCGCTCACCGCGGCCGCCTCGGCCGCCAATCCGGCGGAGGCGTTGACGACGATCGCGCGGCGCGCGTGCTTCCATACCTCGAGGTCCGGTCGCGCGTTGCCGGCATAGTCGAAACCGCGCTCGCCGTAGCGTTCGACCAGCGTGCGTGCCTTGTTCGCTCCGGCGAGATTGCGTTCGCCGTCGCTCGCGAGCACCGTGTCGAACCCGCCGATGTGCGCCGCGACCGCCTCGGCGATTTCACGGTCGGACGCGGTGCACAGCACGCGGCGCCGTGCCGAACCGCGCAGCCAATCGACCACGCGGTCGTCGTAAGGCAGCCGCGCGACGTCCATACCGACGCGCGCCGCGACCTCGTGCTTCAGCGCCGCCTTGCCGCGCAGCAGCCATGCGCCGCAACTCACGAGGTTCAACGGATTGCGGCGCACGAACTCGAGCGTCGATTCGATCGACAGGTCGGAACGCACCAACGTGCCGTCGAGATCGACGGCGAGCGGGACATCGATTGAAGCGGCGGTCTCGGCGCTTTCGTCGATGGAAGAAGTCGGCCTGGTTGGCATCGCGCTCCGCACGGGGCCTCGCGAATGGGGAGGCAATCATAAACGTTTCCCGATGGGCGACGCCAAGGAATCTCCCGCGGCGTCCACTCTGGATGCAACGCACCGGTCGGCCCGGCGACCTCGCGCAAAACAAGCAAGGCACCGGCCATGCCGGCGCCTTGCCTTGTCGCTCGTGCAACCGCAATCGCGGTTACGGTACCCGGCAGCAGCTCGTCCCTACCGTAACTGTATGCGCGGCCGCGGTCGTGTTGTTGAACCCGCAGAAAGCCGTCCCGGCCAAGCCGGTACCGCCAGCCGTGACGCCGCTGCCGCCCGAGTACACGCCGGTAGTGTCCTGATTCCAGCAATATGGCGTTTGGACGGTATAGCCGGCCGGGCAGGTCGTCGTCGTGAAGTAGGTAGCCGTGCTGGCGGGAAGGGATACGTTTGAGTCGATCGAAGTGCTGCCGCTCGCCGTGCCGACCACGACGCAATCCAACGCCGTGGCCGGCGCGGCGGAGAAATAGCCGAAATAGTCGAGGATCACCTGGGCCGTGCCGCCGCCGCCGGTGAGCACTTCGAAATCGTAGTGGCTGGTGGAGCTGTTCACCGCCGTGGAGATGACGCCCGCGTTCGCCGCCTGCACGTTGGCGCCGAACTGATACCAGTTCACCCAACTGGTAATGCCGGTGCTGCCGTACGAGCGCACGGTGAGAAAGCCGGCCGCGGTGGGGCTGGCGATGGTGACGTTGACGGCGATGGCGGGCTCTCCGGCGCCCGGCAGGACGCATGACGAACTGCCGCCATAGGTGCCGCCGCCATAGTAGGTATCGTATACGCGAGCGGTCGAACCGATCGCGCCACCGGTCACGCGCGTGTCGATCCAGCGGCACGGCGTCATCGGGGTGAAGACGAGGTCGTAGCTGCTGCTGCCCAGGGCCTCGGTGGTGTCCTCGGCGCTGGACGCATGGCCCGCGGCAGAAGTGCTGGCGGACACCTTGGCCGCGGCGGCCTGCTGCTGTGCCGCGTTGGCTTGGGACAGCGCCTGATCCAGTGTGGAGATCGAGGTGCTCATGCCGCTCAGCGCGCTGCTCGGCGTGTTGTAGAGCGTGCCGAGCAGGTTGGTGCGCCAGTCGTCGCCGAGGCCCTTGGCCTTGGCGTCGGCGGCGACGTTCTGCGCGATCGTGTTGGCCAGTTGCACGCGCGCCTGCGCTTCGGCGAGCTGGGCGGCGTTGAGCTTGTACTTGCTCGCCGATGCCGGCCGGGCGGAGCCGGACGTCACCGGCGCCGATGCGGTAGTATTTTGCGCGAGGGCGCCCGCGCTGAGGCACAAACCGGCCGCGAGGGCCAGGACGAGTTGGGATCGATGGAATTTCATGGGTCTCTTTCCTCCAGGGTGTGTGGAAAAACAGGGAACGACTTCACTTCATTTTTCGCCCGTGCCGGGTGGATAGTCGTCGGGGCGGCCGTTGCTTGCACGGCGGCCTTGCCAGTCGTTACGAGGGACGACATGGATTAGTGACATTCCATCCCCAACGGCTGGCCGACGCGGCGCATGCACGAGACTTGCCTGAAGGGTTCGCTTGCGCTGCGGGGCGGTGGCAACGCAGGGCATCGAGATGTGCCCTGCCATGCGCACGACAAAAAAGCATCGGCGTGGCCGATGCCTTGAAAAACCGCGGTTTGCTTGCCGACGAACGAGGTTTCCTTCCTCGACTTCCCGGCGTCAGCGCATCAGTTCGCCAACTGCGGACGCAGCGCCTCGAACAGCTGCAGCGCCTGCGGATTGGCCAGCGCATCGGTATTCTTCACCGGGCGGCCGTGGATCGCCTCGCGCACCGCGATCTCGGTGATCTTGCCCGAGATCGTGCGCGGAATGTCGGCGACTTGCAGGATCTTCGCCGGCACGTGGCGCGGCGTCGTGTTCGCGCGGATATGTTTCTTGATCTTCTCACTCAGCGCGTCGTCGAGCGTGAAACCTTCGCGCAGGCGCACGAACAGGACCACGCGCACGTCGTTGTGCCATTCCTGGCCGACCGCGATCGATTCGAGCACTTCGGGCAACTGTTCGACCTGGCGATAGATCTCCGCCGTGCCGATGCGCACGCCGCCCGGATTGAGCACCGCGTCGGAGCGGCCGTAGATGACGATGCCGTCGTGCTCGGTCAGGAGCGCGTGGTCGCCGTGGCACCAGACGTTTTCCACTTTGGAAAAATACGCATTTTTATACTTCGAGCCGTCGGCGTCGTTCCAGAAGCCGACCGGCATGCACGGAAACGGAGCGGTGCAGGCGAGTTCGCCCTTCTCGCCGCGCAACGGCTTGCCGTCGTCGTCGAGAATCTCCACTTTCAGGCCGAGGCCGCGGCACTGCAACTCGCCGCGCCAGACCGGCAGCAGCGGGCTGCCGAGCGCGAAGCAGGAGATGATGTCGGTGCCGCCCGAGATCGAGGCGAGCAGCACGCGTTCCTTCACGTCGCGGTAGACGTAGTCGAAGCTCTCGTCGGCCAGCGGCGAGCCGGTCGAAAGGATCGTTTTCAGCGTCGTCAGCTTGTGCGATTCGCGCGGCTTGACCCCGGCCTTCTCGCTCGCCGCGATCCACTTCGCGCTGGTGCCGAACACGCTGATGCCGACTTCGTCGATCAGGTCCCACAGCGCTTCCGCATCGGGATGCGAGGGCGAGCCGTCGTAGAGCACGAGCGTTGCGCCGACGGCGAGGCTCGACACGAGCCAGTTCCACATCATCCAGCCGCAGGTGGTGTAGTAGAAGATGCGGTCCTCGCGCTTGAGGTCCGTGTGCAGCACGAGTTCCTTGAGGTGCTGGATCAGCGTGCCGCCGGCGCCGTGGACGATGCACTTCGGCACGCCCGTGGTGCCGGAGGAATACATCACGTAGAGCGGATGGTCGAACGCGGTCGGCGTGAATTCGAGTTCGCACGGCTCGGCGCCGACGAAGTCCGGCCACGCGACCGCGCCGGCGATGCCGTCGAGTTTCAGCGCCGCACCGGAGTACGGCACGACGACGAGCTTCTCGATCGACGGAATCTTCGCGAGCACGTCGCGGATCTTGCCGAGGCAATCGAACGTCTTGCCGCCGTAGGGGTAGGCGTCCGCCGTGAACAGCACTTTTGGCGCGATCTGGCCGAAGCGGTCGACGACGCCATTGATGCCGAAGTCCGGCGAGCACGAGGACCAGATCGCGCCGAGCGAGGCCGCCGCGAGCATCGCGATCACGGTTTCTGGAATGTTCGGCATGAAGCCGGCGACGCGGTCGCCCGCCTTGACGCCGGCTTCGCGCAGCGCAGCGCCGAGCTTGCCGACTTCCTCGTGCAACTGCGTGTAGGTGAATTCGCGCTTGTCGCCCCATTCGTTGCGCGTGATCAGGGCGACGCGATCGTCCTTGTGGCGCAGCAGGTTCTGCGCGAAGTTGAGGCGCACGCCGGGAAACCAGCGCGCGCCGGGCATCTTGTCGCCGTCGACGAGCACCGGCTCGAATTCGCCCGAAGCGCGGATGCCGCAGAATTCCCACACCGCGCGCCAGAAATCTTCCGGCTCGCGGACGGAAAAGTCGTACAGCCCCGGATAGTCGGTGACTTCCGCGTGGTTCTGCTGCACGAAGCGAATGAAGCGGGACAGGTTTGCGCGCTCGACGCGCTCCTTGCTGGGTTCCCAGACGGGGCGTGAGGTATTCAAGCGGCGTTCCCTCTGCAATGACTTCGCTGGCGCCGATTATAAATCAGCGCCGCTTGTCGGGGTACGCGATGGGGCGGCCGCGTAAGCAGTTCGAGCATTCAACCGAGCGCGGCTTCCAGTTCCGGAATGAGCTTGAACAGATCGCCGACGAGGCCGATGTCGGCGACTTCGAAGATCGGCGCCTCGGCGTCCTTGTTGATCGCCACGATGGTGCCGGCGTCCTTGATCCCGGTCAGGTGCTGGATCGCGCCCGAGATGCCGATCGCCACGTACAGCTCCGGCGCGATGATCTTGCCGGTCTGGCCGACCTGCAGGTCGCTGGGCACATAGCCCGCATCGACCGCCGCGCGCGAGGCGCCGACCGCCGCGCCGAGCTTGTCGGCGAGCTGGAAGACGATCGCGAAGTTCTCCGCCGAACCGACCCCGCGGCCGCCGGAGACGACCCTGGAGGCGCTTTGCAGGTCCGGGCGGTCGCTTTTGCCCTGCGCCAGGTCGACGAAGCGCGTGTGCGTGGGCAGTTCGACGTGGACGTTCAACGCTTCGACCGTCGCGCTGCCGCCGTTCGCCGCCGCCGGCCACGAGGCCGTGCGCACGGTGGCGACCAGGATCGGGTCCGCCGGCGCCTGCACCGTGACGATCGCGTTGCCCGCGTAGATCGGACGCGTGAACGTGTGCGCATCGACCACGCTCATGAGGTCGCTGACCTGGGCTACGCCGAGCAGCGCGGCGACGCGCGGGGCCACGTCCTTGCCGAACGTGGTCGACGGCGCGAGCACGTGCGTGTAACCCTGTTTCGCGATGTCGACGACCTGCGGCGCGTAGACCGCGGCCAGCGCATGCGCATTCGCCGCGTTCGCCACCGTGAGCACTTTCGTCACGCCCGCGATCGTCGCCGCCTCGGCGGCGATCGCCTCGGGCGCCTCGGCGAGCACGAGCACCTCGATCGCCTCGGCCTGGATCGCCTGCGCGCAGCTGACGCAGCGCGCGGTGCTCGGATTGAGTTTGCCGTTCAGATGTTCGGCGAGGATGAGAATCTTGGACATCGGAATTTCCTTTAGCTCTCCTTCTCCCACCGGGAGAAGGTGGCGCGGTAGCGCCGGATGAGGGAAGAGCCTTGCACTTTCGTAATGCCTTCAAGGGTGGAGAGGCTTTTCCCTCATCCGCCCTTCGGGCACCTTCCCCCGGCGGGGGAAGGGAAGCTAGAGCAGTCCTTTGGTCTTCAGCGCCGCGACGAGTTCGGCGGCATCCTTCACCCTCACGCCCTTGCTGCGCTTCGCCGGCGGGGCGTAGTGCGTCGTCTTCAGCGTATCGCCCGAGGCGACGCCGAGATCGGCGAACGGGATCGTCTCCAGCGGCTTGGCCTTGGCCTTCATGATGTCCGGCAGCTTGATGAAGCGCGGCTCGTTCAGGCGCAGGTCGGTGGTGATCACGGCCGGCAGGTCGACTTCGATCGTCTCCAGGCCCGCGTCGACTTCGCGCGTGACCTTGGCTGCGTTGCCGGACACCTCGACCTTGGAGGCGAACGTCGCCTGCGGCCGATTCCACAAGGCGGCCAGCATCTGCCCGGTCTGGTTGCAGTCGTCGTCGATCGCCTGCTTGCCGAGCAGGACGATCTGCGGTTGTTCTTTCTCGATCAGCTTGAGGAACACACGCGCCGCGGTGAGCGGCTGCACGGCGTCGCCGGCGACGACGTGGATGGCGCGATTCGCGCCCATGGCCAGGCCGTTGCGCAGATGCGCCTGGGCGTCGGCCGGCGCGATCGTGGCGACGATCACCTCGCTTGCGATGCCCTTCTCGCGCAGACGCAGCGCCTCTTCGAGCGCGATGTCGTCGAACGGATTGGCCGACAGCTTGACGCCGTCCGTCACCACGCCCGAACCGTCGGGCTTCACTTGAATGCGCACGTTGTAATCGACGACGCGCTTGTAACCGACCAGGATTTTCATCGATCGCGGATTCCCTTATGGACTTCCGCGCGCACCGCAACGGAAGGGAACGCGATTCTACCCGATTGACCGGAGCAAAGGCTGCCCGGACGGCCGTTTCAGCCTTGCGGCGCTTCGGCGCACTGCGGCGGAACCGGTTTCGTGCGCGCGACGCAATGCTTGTAGCCGGACGGCAGGCCGTTCAGCGATTTCGATTCGCCGCGCGCGAGCGCGAAGTCGGCGAGGCGGTGCGTCGTGCAGATGCTCGTGTCCTTCGCATCGCTGTGGCAATCGCTGGTGAACAGCGCGTAGTAGCAGTTGCCCGTCGCGCTCTCGTTGCAGGTGAACCGGGTCTCGCCGGGCGTCGATTCGTGGATCGCCGAGTCGAGCACGTCGGCGCCGTTGACCGTGGTCGTGGTGATCGACGTGCTCGGCGCATAGTTGCAGCCGGCGAGGATCAGGGGAAGCGAGGCGATGAAGAGAGTCGGGCGCATGGTCTGGGCTCCACAGCGTTACATCGAACGGAACAGGGTCATGAACGGCTGGCTGACGGTCAGCGTTTCCGGCCGCGTCTTCAGCTTCACCGTGCCGCGGCCGGTTTCGTCGCGCACGATCGAGGCGATCGCTTTCAGGTTCACGATCGTCGAACGATGGATCTGCTTGAACACGGTCGGATCGAGTCGTTCGAGCAACTCGCGGATCGGCGTGCGCAGCAAGGCTTCGCCGTCGCGCGTCATCACGACCGTGTACTTGTTGTCGGCCTGGAAATAGGCGACGTCGACGACGAGGATCAGCTTCGTCTCCTTGCCGGCGCTCGCGGTGATCCAGACGAGCGGCGGCTTGTCGACGACCTGCGGCACGATGCCGAGCTGGCGGATGACCGCGGCGAGCGCGCCCGCATCGCGCGCGCTGCGCGCCTGCAAGCGTGCGACGGTGGCGGCGAGGCGTTCGCGCGTGATCGGTTTGAGCAGATAATCGACCGCGCCCTTGTCGAACGCGTCGATCGCGTACTGGTTGTATGCGGTGACGAAGACGATCTGCGTCGTCGGGCTCGCATCCGCGGCGGCGGCGGCGACTTCGAGTCCGCTCAGCCCCGGCATGCGGATGTCGAGGAAGGCCACGTCAGGCTGGTGCTCGGCGATCCCTTCGACCGCCGCGCCGCCGTCCTCGCATTCGGCCACGATGTCCAGAGCCGGCCAGACCTCGCGCAGCAAACCGACCAGCGATTCGCGCAGCAGCGGTTCGTCTTCGGCGACGATGCACTTAGGCATGGTTCGCTCCCGATGAAGTGGCATTCGTCGGCACCGTGATCGTCGCGGCGACACCGTTCGGGAAATTCGTCGCGATCACGAACGATGCCGCCGTGCCGTAAGCAAGCTTCAAGCGTTCTTGCACGTTCTTCAGGCCGATGCCGGTGCCGCTCGATTGCGCGTTGAAACCCTGGCCGTCGTCGGCGACGGTGACGACGAGATTGCCCGCGTTTTCGCGCGCGAGAATCCAGATCGTGCCGCCGCCGTATTTCGGTTCGAGGCCGTGCTTGATCGCGTTCTCGACGAGGGTTTGCAGCATCATCGCCGGAAACGCTACCGGCTTGAGGCTTTCCGGCACTTCGATCTGCAGCTTGAGCCGGTCGCCCATGCGGATGCGCAGGATTTCCAGATAGGCGCGCGAGCGTTCGAGTTCCTCGCCGAGCGTGGACAGCGAGTTCTCGGCACGCGGCACGGAAGAGCGCAGATAGGCGATCAGGTTGCCGAGCATTTCGTCGGCGCGCGCGGGATCGGTGCGAGTGAGGATCTGCGCGTTCGCCAGGGTGTTGTAGAGGAAATGTGGCTCGATCTGCGCATGCAGCAGACTGAGCTTGGCCACGGCGAGCTCCTTCTCCGTGCTGGTCTGCTGCGCGCTCGCCTGTTCGCCGCGCCGGCGCTCGGCGATACGGCGCGTGATCGCGCGCGTCAGCGCCTCCGCGTTTTCGAGGTTGGAGCCGTCGTCGAATTGCAGCCAGTCGCTGAAGATGCCGCCGGCCGCCTCGCAGATCAGCAGCGCGCTGCTGGTGCCGTTCGCCGGCGTCAACGTGGCGAGAATCTGGTGGCGGCGCACGACGAGGAAACCGAAATCGATGCCGGCGAAGACGTAGGCCTTGGGCGCCACCGGTTTTTCGATGTGCGCGCGCAGGCTGAGGCTGTCGCGCGTGCTTTCGTCGACGCGTACGTTCGGCAATTCGCGGATCGACGCATCGACGATCGCGAACGCTTCGGCGGCGTCGAACGGAATCTCGATCTGGCGGCGCTGGCGCGGACTCAGCGCGTCCGCATCGATGCGCCCCTTGATCAATTGCACGCGGCGCAGGTGCGCGATCGCATGAACGATCTTCGACGTGAAGAAGCCGACGACCGCGACCGCGAACAGCCAGTCGAGCGGGCGGATGTGCGGAAAGCCGACGGCATGCCAGAGCGCTGTCACGGCCAGCGCCGCGATGAACCAGACCAGCGCCGTGCGAGCGATGAAGAGAAGACCTGCCATGACCGCGAAGTTCCGTCGAAACCGATTGCCGCGCAGCATAGTCGCGCGCATCGCGGATGTATTGCGGTCTGCGACGAAACCGCGATGGCAGCGACGAAGATGCCGTCTGGAGGAGCGAAAAAAGCAATGTTCCGAACGTAAGCCCTCTCCCCCAAGCGAAGCTTGGGGGAGAGGGTTGGGTGAGGGGGCGCCTTTGATCTTTCCGGCAAAATGCGATGGCGCTGAAAAGCAGAAGCGCCCCCTCACCCAACCCTTTCCCCCGCAAAGAGCATGCGGGGGAGAGGGCTAGCATTGCGGTGAAGGTAACGTCGCGCTACTGCCGTTGCGCTGCGTGCTTGCCACCATGCCCATGTCCGACTGCGGGCATCTCGTCGGCGGTGACGTAGCCGTCGCCGTTTTTGTCCAGCTTGGCGAAACGCGCCTGCGCCGCGGCGAGGTACTGGTCGCGGGTGATCGTGCCATCGCTGCCGATCTTGCTCACTTCGCGCTCGGCGAATTCTTCGCCGCGCTTGCCGCGCCGGGCGTCGGCGATCTGCTGCGCGGTGATCTTGCCGGCGTGCTGCGTGTCGATCGCGTCGAAGCGTGCGCTGGCTGCGGACTGGAATTCCGCCGACGAAATCTTGCCGTCGCCGTCGCTGTCCATCTTCTTCAACAGGTGCTCGAACATCGACTGGTGCGTGCTCGGCTCGGCATCGTTCGACTGCGCGAACGCCGCGAACGGCGCGGCGACGAATGCGGCCAGCGCTGCGGCCAAGGTGAATCTGCGGATGCGTGACATGGTGTTCTCCGTTGTGGGAAAGGGTGGCAATGGCCACCCACGACGGATACAACGCCGCTATCCGGCCGCCGTTTACTGCGGCGCGGTAAACGAACGTAAGCGAGCGGGGGATTCTTTGTGCACCGCGAAGGCACCGCGCGCGGGACTGGCGGCGCGCCGCGGCGCTGCCTCCGTCACGGCTGCGGGCGGCGCGTGCTGCGGAACACGCCGAGCCCTTTCTGGTCGCCCTCGTTCATGTACTCGACCGTCATCGTGCCGTTGGCGAACGCGACCGTCGAGCGCGAGCCGGGCATCGCGCTTTCGCCGGGCGGAATCATGAGGAACTCGTCGCCGGCCCAATGGCTCAGATCGAAGGTCGCATTCAGCGGGCCGATGCGCAGCTTGAGCGCATCGCCGTCGACGGAAATGACGGAAGACCCGTAGAAATCGTTCGCATACGTGCCGGCGTAGCGCGCGAGCGGCTGCGCGGGCGTCGCATCGGCCGGCGGCGCGGGGCAGTCGAACGAGCCGTCCGCCTTCGGCGTGCAGGCGTGCTCGCCGATCGGCGCGAGGATCCCCTTGAATGCGCCCGCGTACAACTCGTCCCAGGGCTGGGTGATGCGGCCGAACTGGACGAGGTCGGCGAAGTCGGCGTTCAAGGTTTCCGGCACGCCGATCGGCAGCGCGTTGGTCAGCGTGACGATGCCGACGTCGGCCGACGGAATCAGCGTGTACGCCGTCGCCGCGCCGAGCGCGAACGCGCCCGAATGCGTGAGCACGACGCGGCCCGAGCCGGATTCGCCGACATTGAAGCCGTAGCCGTAGAAACCCGCGCGCGAACGTGGGTTCGAGGGCGCGGCGGAAACGATCTGCGGCGAAGTCGCCGGCAGCAGCGCCGCGCCGGGAATCAGTTGCGTGCCGTTCGCGCAGCCGCCGGCGAGTACCATGTTCATCCAGCGCGCCACGTCGTTGACGCTGGAGCTGACGCCGCCCGCGGGCGACTGCGCATCCGGATCGCGCTGCGACGGCGTGACGACGAATCGATCGCCGTTCTTGACGTGGCCGACCGTGCGGTTCGCGCGCGCAACGAAATCGGCGTAGCGCGAACTCGTTGAACTCATGCCGAGCGGCGCGTACAACGCCTGCTGCGACAGCGTGGCCCAGTCGCTGCCGCTGGCGATGGCGACCGCTTCGGCCGCCGCGGTCATGCCGAAATTCGTGTAGGCGTAGTGCGTGCGGAACGGCGCCAGCGGCGCGTAGCGCAGCTTGTCGAGCATCTGCGCGCGATCGAACCCGAGGTCTTCGAGGAAATCGGCGATGTGCTCGGGCAGGCCCGAACGGTGCGCATACAGGTCGCCGATCGTGACGTTGTTCGTCGCGTACCATTCGGACAGCTTGAATGCCGGCATTAGCTTCTGCACGCGCGTGTCCCAGCCGACCACGCCCTGGCCGACCTGATGCGCGATCACGGTGGCGCCGATCGACTTCGACATCGAGGCGAGCTGGAACACCGTGTCCGCATCGACTGCCACGCCGGTATCGAGACTGCGCACGCCGTAGCCCTTGGCGAATACGGTCTTGCCGTCGCGCACGACGGCGACGGCCATGCCCGGGATGCCGCTCGATGCGAACAGCTTCTGCGCGTACGCGTCGACCTGGGCGACGGCGGCGTCGATCTGCGCGGAAGGAATGTCCGTTCCGGAGAATTCGTTCGGCACCGGCTCTGCGCCGGCCTCGCAGGCAAGCGTGGCCGGTGCGGCCCGCACATGCGCAGTGCAGGAACATAGGCATAGTGCGAGCGCAACAAGCGACCCGCGAAGCATCAAGCTTTTCGACATGACGGTAAGGTGGCCTTGTATTACTGCGTGTATTGTGCCCAGAACACCTCGCGATAGTCTTCGAGCTGATACAGATCGATGGCGTTGGCCATATCGTTGTGGAAATCCAACAGGTCGACTCCGAGTGTCGAGACTACCGGACCGTTGAACTGTACCCACGCGCTGGCCAGATCGGACAAACTGGGCTTGACCGGGCTTACGACATAGAATAAGCCGAGTTGGCGCGGTGTGGGCTTCAGATTCGGGTCCGAAAGCCGTGCCGAAAACATGATGCTGCCGAAGCTGTGCTGGCCTTGCAGGCCGACATTGTTCCACAACTGCGCTACCGCGCTCGGCACGGTCAAGTTGAACAACTCATGGCCGTCGGGCGCGTTCCACACTTCTGTGGCATAGTCTTTCATTTCGTAGCCGTAGGAATCGTTCGATCCAATCATGTGCAGTGCGGTTGGGTCGCTTTTCTGCACGAACTCCAGGGCGCTGATCAGGCGGCCGCCGGTGTTGACCTGATTGGCGAAACCGCTGCTCGAAGTTGCGCTGTAGTAGTGCCCGATATGCACCTTGATTGCGACGACCGGGCCGCCAAATTTGTCGGCCAGGCTGATTCCGAACCAGTTGCTTGGCACATTCGGATTGTTGTTGTCGAAAGTCGGAACGAGGTTGGTCGGAAAATCCCAGTAGTTTTCGTTGTCGTGGCGGTGCCAACGCATTCCGCGGCCCATGAGGTAGGTCAGTTTGCGCACGCCTTGTGTCGGTCCCGGCGACGGTGCCGTGGGCGGTGGATCGAGATGATCGCTGCTCCAGGTGCCGCTGCCGTAGCCTATGTCGAGAAGACTGGGTGCTCCGTACGGTCCGTACCAGAGCTCACGGGTCAATGCGGGCTTGTTCGATGGCGGTGCACTGACGGTCGGGTCCTGCTGGTACTTCCACAGTTCGCGGAAGTCGCGCACGAGCACGGTGTACTCGTTGTTGCGCGCGTTGAAGTCGCGCATGCCCCACCAGGCGCCGGTGGCGATGCCGTCGCGGTACGAATACCTGTTGGAATTCGGTACGTGCTCAAAGTTGCCCGCACTTTGCGCGCGATCGTTCTGGAACGCCTGCAGCGCCTGCGCCAACGTCTCATCGACATAGGTGGGATAGTCTTTGTTCACCTGAGTCCAGATGTCGTGATATTGGCTCACTACGCTGGGTTCGTTGCCATAGGTCGCACTCTCCTTGAGAAAATCGGCAAGGAATGCGAAGTGCAGATTCGCCGCCTGCACGTACAGCGGCAGTACCTTCCACGCGGTGTCGGTGCTGGCGCCGGTGAAGAGCGGAATCAACGTGGTGAATTGACCCTGCAGGGTGCCGGCATAGATGCGAACCTGGTCTTGTGCCTGCTGTCGATCGGCGGGTGTCTTCGCGTCGGTCAACTGTTTGACTGCGCCGAGGTAGTTGCCGACCGCGCCGTGCAGGCCGGCAAGCAATTGCTTGAGCTGGTTCTCGTAGAACGTTTCGATTTTGTCGTCGATCAGCCGCGCGACTTTGTCCTTGATCTGCGCCCACAGGTCCGGGCCGGAGACGGGCCAGAGCAGGCCGACGACTGCGGCAATCACCCCGCCGACATACGGAATCGCCGACAGGCCGACGCCGAGCAGGGTTTTCAGGTCGGTCAGCGGATCGAGGATCGGCGGGTTGTAGTCCAACGCGGCGTTCGATATTTGTGTCGATGAAGCGGCGCTTGGGCTCGTGTCAGCGGCGGCAGCACGCAGGGCGGGCATACTGGTCAGTGGCAACAGGCCGACGGACGATAGGCTGCGCAGCAAAGTGCGGCGGTTGTTGCCGGCAAGGCTCAATGCCTCGGCCCGTTGTGGTTCGCGATCGGTATCGTGAGTCATGACATTCCCCTTCATCCAGGTTGGTTGCGACGGAATTGCGCCGGCTGTCGATCTTCTCTGCAACAAACCAGCGGCTGCAAATGCTGTCCTCAATCTGCAGCGTCGCATTGGTTGCGCAGTATGGAGATATTCCCATGCTCCGCGCATCGCTCAAACGAGTGATTTTCGAGTAGTCCATGATGCGAATCGCTCGTTTGAGCGATTGCACGTAATAGTGTGACATGGCAGCTTGTACCACATGGATGCATCCCCTGAATCGTTTCTCGTCGTCGACGACGAGCCCGCTTTGCTGGCGCGGCTGTGCCGCATCTTGCGCGGGTCGCACGGCAAGGACGCGGTGCTGCATTGCGCCGGCACTCTTGCCGAGGCCAAGGCGATCGCGGCGAACCGCGCGTTCACGATGGCGCTGGTCGACCTCGGCCTGCCGGACGGCAATGGCGTCGAGCTGATCGGCTGGCTGCGCACGCGCGCCGCCGAACTGCCTATCCTCGTGATCTCCGCATGGAGCACCGAGGAAATGATTCTCGACGCGCTGCGCGCCGGCGCGACCGGCTATCTTCTCAAGGAGCGCGACGACGAGGAGATCGCCATGCTGCTGCGCACCGCGCTCAAGGGCGGCGCGCCGATCGATCCGTTCATCGCACGGCGCATCCTCGCGGCAACCGATGTCGCGCGCGCACCGGTGCAGCGCGGCGTGGCGGCATCGGTGGCCGAACAGGAAGCATTGTCGGCGCGCGAGGTGCAGATCCTCGAACTCGTCGCGCAGGGCCTGAGCAATCTCGAAATCGCCGAGCGCACCAATCTCTCGCGCTGGACGGTAGCCTCGCACGTGAAGAGCATCTACGCGAAATTCGCCGTGCATTCGCGCACGGCGGCCGTACGCGCGGGGCGCGGCAGCGGCGTGCTGCGCTAGGGCCTTGCCGCCTTTCCGGGCAGCGGCATGGTCAGTCGCACCAGCGTCGCGCCCGGTTCGGAGCCGATCGACAGCGTCGCACCGAGGCGCCGCGCGCGCGCCTGCATGCTGCGCATGCCGGTGCCCGCGACCTGTCCGGCGAACGGCATTCCGCGGCCGTTGTCGCCGACTTCCAGGCGCAGTTCGCCGTCGCCGTTGTGCAATTCCACGTCGACGCGCTTCGCGCCGCTGTGTTTGAGCACGTTGGCCAGCGCTTCCTGCAGGATGCGCAGCAGATCCAGGCTCTGGGTCGTGGTCAGGTAGACCTTCTCCAGCTCGGCGACGCGCCAGCGCGCGTCGATGTCGCGGGCTTCGAACAGCCTCGCCATGCGGTGGCGCAACGGCGCGAGCAGTTCGGCCAGCGAGTGCTCGCCGTAGTGCTGCGCGGACGCGGTGTCGATGATCAGGCGCAGGTCGTCGCGCAGTTCGCGCAGTGCGTCGAGCATCTTGCGCGAGGATATTTGCTCGGGCGCCTGTTCGAGTTCGGCGATGTTGCCGATCAGCATGCCGCCGAGTCCGTCGTGCAGGTCGTGCGCGAGGCTGACGCGCTCGCCGAGGCGTGCGTGCACGAGTTCGAGTTCGTGCTGGCGCGACAGCGTGGCGGCAAGTTCCGCGCGCGCCTCGGCGACGCCGCGTTGCAGCTCGACGTTGAAACCCTCGATGCGGCGCAGGTTGCGCACGAAATTCCAGGCGAGCACCGCGGCCACGCCGAGGACGGTCAGGTGCTCGGTCAGCGTGGCGTAGTTCGTGGTGTCGCCGATCACGCCGGCGACGCCGAGGGTATCGTGGACGCCCGCACCGAACGCGGCCGCCGCGAACAGCGAGAGGATGCGCTGGTCGTTACGCCCGCCGCGCCAGGCGAACCACAGGAACAGCACGTCGGCGCTGCCGACGACCAGCGTCGACACCAGGTTCGCCAGATCGCGCGCCGTTTTCTTGGCTTCGTGCGGAGCGAGCAGGATCCACAGCGAAACGGCAAGCAGCGCGATCCACACGGCAAGTTCGCGCCGCGGCCAGCGTCGTCCGCAGAAGCGCAGCACGAACATGGCCCAACAACCGGACGACAGCGGCACGGCAATCTCGGTGAGGTTCTGGAACGCGTCGGTAGTGGTGAACGGCCAAGGGCTCGTGGTCACCATGTTCCATGCGATCGGGAACCATGCGAGCTGGTTGGCGGCGTACCAGCCGTATGCCGTTTCGCGCCGTCGCAGCAGCCAGAGTGCAAGAAAGAACAGGCCCACGGTTGCGCCGATGGCCATGCCGATGAAACCGAGATACTGGCGCAGCCAGCGCGCGCCGTCGAAGCGCTCCCGCAGCGCTTCCGCGTTGCCGATCTGCACCGGTCCCAGCCCGGGTTGGTATTGCGAAAAGCCGGAAACACGCACGAGCAGCGTGTTCTCGCCCTCGTGCAGCAACGGCGGCGGCAGCCGCCAATAGCGCGGCACGTTCCACATGCGCGACAGCGGTTCGAGCAGATGCGAATCGCGTTCCAGCAGCGCGCCGTTCACGCGGATTTCGCCGGCGAAGGTCAGGTACTCGACGAACAGCGCCGTGTCGTCCAGCGGCGCGGGTTGATTCCACGTCAGCCGATACCACACCACGCCGTCGAAGCGCGGCCAGCGCAGACTCCAATTGTCGGGCAGGCGCTCGACTGCGACCCAATCCGCATCGGGCGGCGCTTGCGCATTCCAGTCCGAACGGGCAGCTTCGATGCGGACGGGCGACGCGGGCGTTTGCGCCGGGACAGCCGGCGCGATGACCGGCAGCGCGATGAATGCGAGCAAGCGCAGCAGGGTTCTGCCGAAAACGGAACCGCCGCCCCGGCTCGCGACGATGCAGCCGCGTCGAGTTTGCGTCCGCGGGCCGCCGTCGGCTTTGAAGATGGTCTCGGGCATGCAGTCCTCGCGCTGTGGCCGGCGACGCTAGCACAAGGCGGCAGCGCAAAGAATCGCCTGATCGAGCGATGTGTCAGGCCGGCCGGAATTCCGGGAACGCGGTCGAAATGCGCAAGGCGCGGCCGGCGCCGCGCCACCCGCACTTGACGCACGATGTGCACGACGTCGACGAGACGGCGAACCGGCTGCGCGAACAGACCGTGCCCGGCTATGCGGCGCTGAATGCGCGCCTCGGCTGGCGCGGCGCGCACTGGTCCGCCTGGATCTACGGCCGGAACCTGACCGATCGCCGCTATTTCACCAGCGCCACGTTCGGCTTCGCGCTGGTCGCGCTGTATCCGCACGCCGTCGGCACGCTTGCGCCGCCGCGCACGCTGGGCGTCGGCCTGCGCTGGGAGAGGTAGTGCCCTCAGGCGGCCGCCGCGAACGCGTCGCGCGTGAGGTTTTCCGGCGCCGTCTCGCCGCAGGCCACGTCGTCCTCGATGCGGATGCCGCCGTACTGGCGGAAGTGGTCGACCTTGTCCCAGGCGATGTCCTTTGCCTCGGGCCTGGCCTTCAGTTCGGCCAGCAGCATGTCGATGAAGTAGAGGCCGGGCTCGATCGTCACGACCATGCGCGGCTCGAGCGTGCGCGTCATGCGCAGATGGGGATGGCCGGGCGGTCGCGCGATCGTGCCGCCGCTCTCGTCCTTCTGGAAACCGCCGACGTCGTGCACCTGCAGGCCGATCGGGTGGCCCAGACCGTGCGGGAAGAACACGCCGGACACGCCCGATGCCACGGCCGCTTCGGCACTCATGCGGATGAAACCCTGCTCGCGCAGGATGCAGGCGAGGACGTGGTGCGCATGCACGTGCAGGTCGGCGTAATTTGTCCCTTTTTGCACTTTTTCCACAAATCCCTGCTGCGCGGCGTCGACCGCGTCGATCAGGTCCTGGAATTCGCCCGCCTGCTTCGAGGCATGGGTGCGCGTGATGTCGGAAGCGTAGCCGTGGAAGTTCGCGCCCGCGTCGATGACGAACGAGTTCGAGTGCGCGGGCGGCGCGCGGTTGAGATCCATGTAATGCAGCACCGCGCCGTGCTGGTTCAGCGCGATGATGTTGGTGTAGGGCAGTTCGTTCTCGGTCTCGTGCACGGCGTTGAGATAGGCCGTGTTGATGTCGTACTCGCTTGCGCCCGCGCGGAATGCGCGCTCGGCCGCGCGATGCGCGCGCACGCCGAGCCGGGAGGCGACGCGCATCATCGCCAGTTCGTAGTCGGTCTTGTACGCGCGGTGCCAGTGCAGATGGTTCAGCACCTCGGGCGGGTTGTTCGGCAGCATGTTGCCGAGCGCGGCGTTGTCCTCGCCGATCACCGCGCTGCGCTCGCGTGCCGTGGGCAGCAGCGCGAGCGCCTCCTCGGGCTTGCGGATGATCGCGATGTCGAAATGCTCGACCCAGTAGCCGGCCGGCGCGTCGGGCACGACGTGCCAATAGTCGCGCGGCTGCAGGTAGACGAGTCTCGGTTTCTGTCCCGGCGTGTAGACGATCCACGAACCCGGCGCCCGGGTCACCGGCAGCCAGTGCTTGAAGTGCGGATTGACCGCGAACGGATACGGGCGGTCGTCGAGGAACTGCAGGCGCGGCTGGCCGGCGGCGACGACGAGATGATCGCAGTCGGCCTTCGCGAGCGCAGCGTCGCTGCGCTGCTTCAGCGTCGCGAGATGGTCGGGATAGAGCTTGGCGAGCAGGTCGGTCATGACGCGCATCCGCGGATTCGTATGCGCGTATTGTGCCGCAAGCGACGCAGAGAATCCGCAGGATTCTCTGCGTCGTCCCGGCAGGGATTGCCGGGACCCAGACTGCAGGGAAGCCGTAAGTGCGGTATCGCGCAAGTTTGCCAAACTGCCATCCATGGCTCTGGATTCCGGCATTCCATGCCGGAATGACAAGCGGCTATTCCCCCGGTGACCAACTCACGGTCAGATAGCCGGAACGCCCCGGTGTGTTGTAGCCGTAGACGAGTTGGTAGTTCTTGTCGCCGAGGTTCTCCACGCGCGCGCCGAGGCGCCATTGCGGATTGATGATCCAGTTCGCATGCAGGTTGAGGATCGTGTACGAACCGAGTTGCACGCCGCCGTAGTCATTGGAGCGGCCCGAGTAGACGACTTCGGCGCCTGCGCTGAACGCATCGCTCAACTGCGCGTCGAAAACGCTGTTGAATTTCTGCTTCGGTCGGCGCAGCAACTGCGTGTCGGTGTCCTCGTTGCGCGCATCCTGCAGGGTCAGCGTGTTCGTCCAAGAATACGCGCCGGCGCGCCAGTTGTGGGTCAGTTCCAGGCCATCGATCGCGGCATGGGCGATGTTGATCGCCTGGAACGTGGTGCCGCCGGAAAAGTCGATCAGATCGCGCACGCGCGTGGTGAAGGCGCGCGCTTCGAGGCGGTTGGCGCCGTCGGGTTTCCATTCGAGGCCGAGCTCGCCGCTGCGGGAACGTTCCGGATCGAGCAGCGGGTTGCCCGCGTAGTAGCCGTAGTAGCCGGGCGAGTAAAGCTGGCTCAGCGACGGCGCGCTGAACGCGGTGCCGTAGCTCGCGGTGAGGCGCAGGCCGTCGGCGAGTTTGTAGCCGCCGGCGACCGAGCCGGAAAACGCGCCGCCGAAAGCGCTGTCGTGGTCGTAGCGGGCCGAGATTTCGCCGTCGAGCGCATCGCCCTGCGCGTTCCAGCCGGCGAACACGCCGGTGTTGTCGCGCGTCTTGTCGTAGATCGTGTCGCCGCCGAAGGTGTCGAGGCTGCGGCCGAGGTCGTGCACGTAATCGATGCCGGCGATGAGGTGCTGGTTCGCCGCGACGGCGACGTCGTTGGTCCACGACAGTTGTTCGCGCGTGGAGCGGTAGGCCGAACCGAACGCGGCCGTGTCGATATTCTCGCGCGAAGTGCCGACGGAAAGACGATGCTGCCAGTCCGTCGTGATCGCGCCTTCGAGGTTCACGCCGATCGCCTGATCGAGCGTGTGCGAAATGCCCGGGCCGTAGGCGCCGTTGTCGAAGCTCTGCGTGCCGATGCTGCGCAGCACGCTGGCCGAGAGCGTCTGTGCGCCGAGCCGGTACCAAGTTTGGGCGGTCTGGCTGTGGTTTTGGAATGGATTGTCGTCCGGGTTGTAGACGTAGGGGCCGGCGAGCGGGTTCGACGCGGAGAATCCGTCGACGTGGCGGCCGCCGGTCTGCACCGAGAATCCGCCCGCGTCGCCCTGGGCGCCGTAGCCGACGCTGCCGTCGGCGCTGCCGTAGCTGCCGGCGCTCGCGGCGAGATGCGCGCCGTCGAGCCTGCGCGTGAAGATCTGGATCACGCCGCCGACCGCGTCCGAACCCCAGTAGCTCGCGCGCGGGCCGCGCACGATCTCGATGCGCTCGACCGCGTCGAGCGGCAGGTTTTCGAACGCGAACGCGCCGGTGTTGTTCGAGGCGACGCGCACGCCGTCGACCAGCACGAGCACATGATTGGAGTTGGTCCCGCGCAGGAACACGCTGGTCTGCTGGCCCGCGCCGCCCGTGCGCGCGACATCGACGCCGGCTTGCAAGCGCAGCACTTCGAGCAGGTCGGGCGCGTTGGTCTTTTCGATGTCGGCGCGCGTGATGACCGACACGTCGGCCAGGCTCGCATCGACCGTCTGCGCGACGCGCGAGGCGGTGACCTCGATGGTCGGCTGCAATTGCGCTTCCTGCGCCTGCGCGGTGGAGGCATGGATCAGGCCGCCGCCAAGCGCGGCGCCGACGGCGAGGGACAAAAGGGATTTTTGCGACATTGGCTACTCCGGAAGCACACCCGCTGGGATGCGGCGGCGGAGGTTTCGGAGAGGAGTAGCGGCGTGCGGACGACGCGCGATACGCCCGTCCGTTGCCCACCGCAACGCCGCAAGCTGTGGGATCGCAACGCGATCCCGACGCAGGCCGGTCTCCGGGCTTGCAAGCCGACGTCCTGCGACGTCGTTTCGATCGCCTTCCCATGCATGGCACAGTGGCGCGATGATCGAAGTGAACTTGCTTACCGTTGCGGGGGCAGCGCCGGAGTCACACCGGCTTCCCGTTTCACCCCGGCTTGAGAATTCGGCCCGGGCACCTGCGAGGCGCGCAGTGTAGAGAGGCGGCGGTGGTGAAGCAAGCATCGCGGCCGTGCATTTCCTGATCAGCGCTCAACCTCAGCTGACGTCTCGGCAGAGAATGGCTTTGGCTCGTCATTCCCGCATGCTTCTGGCGGGAATCGAGTGCCTTTTGCTTCTCATCGCACCAACAGCAAGAGCCAAGTCGCTGGATTCCCGCCAGAAGCATGCGGGAATGACGGGCAAAAGCGAGACGATCATTCATTCCTGATCGGTGCGAGCCATTACTTCGAGCAACTTGCCTTCGTCGTCCACGCGCAGCACGATCTCGATCGGCTTGCAGCAGACCGCGCAATCCTCGATGTAGCTTTGCGATCCGGCGGACAGGTCGACCTGCGTCTCGAAGCTCTCGCCGCAGTACGGGCAATCGATGCGCACGAATTCGAGTGCCGTGTCGCTCATGCTTTGCGGTCCTTTTCCGGCAGGAACAGCATGATCAGATCGTTGAGGAAGCGCTGGCCCGATTCGGTCGGTTGCAGCCGGCCGTTTTCCGGCGCAAGCCAGCCGCGGCGCACGGCTTCCTCGACCTGCGGCCGGATCGCATCGAAGCCGAGGCCGGTCGTCGCCTGGAAATCCGCCAGCGCAATGCCGCCGGTCAGGCGCAGGCCGTTGAGCATGAACTCGAACGGCAACTGTTCGCGTGCCACCGCGTCGTCGCCGCCGATCACACGCTCCGACCTCGCATGTTCGAGATAGCCGCGTGGCGCGCGCACCTTCCACCGACGCCGCACGACAAAACCCTCTCCCCCAACGGTTTCATCGTTGGGGGAGAGGGTTGGGTGAGGGGGGGCTTTGGTCTTTCCGTCGCCCACGGTGATCTTCCCATGCGCCCCCGCGCCGATGCCGAGATAGTCGCCGAAATGCCAGTAGTTGAGGTTGTGGATGCTCTCACGCCCCGGTCGCGCATACGCCGACACCTCGTAATGACCGAAACCCGCCGCCGCGATGCGTGCCTGACAGGCTTCCTGCATGTCCCACGCGCCGTCCTCGTCGGGCAGTGGCGGCGGGTTCGCGGCGAAGGGCGTGTTCGGTTCGAGCGTGAGCTGGTAGTGCGAGAGGTGCGGCGTGCCGAACGCGATCGCCTTGTCGATATCCGCGATCGCGCCGGCCAGCGTCTGCCGCGGCAGCGCGTACATCAGGTCGAGGTTGAGGTTGTCGATGCCGTCGTCCTGCGCGCGCTTGATCGCGCGCTCGGCCTGGCGCGCGTCGTGGATGCGGCCGATGCGCCGGAGCGCGTCGTCGTCGAAGCTCTGGATGCCGAAACTGATGCGGTTGACGCCGGCGCGCCGGTAGGCGGCGAAATCGCCGTGCTCGACCGTGCCCGGATTGGTCTCCATCGTGATCTCGACGCCCGGCGCGAAATCGAGACGAGCGTGCGCGCCGTCGAGAATGCGTGCGATGTGCTCCGGCGAAAACAGGCTCGGCGTGCCGCCGCCGAAGAAGATGCCGAGCAGCGGCCGGCCCTGCGCCAGCGGCAGGTCGCGATCGAGATCGGCGAGCAGCGCATCGACGTATTCGCGCTGCGGCAGCGCGTCCGGCGCGTTGTGCGAATTGAAATCGCAGTACGGGCATTTGCGTACGCACCACGGGATGTGGATGTAGAGCGAGAGCGGCGGCAGCAATGCGGAAGACGTCACGAGCGGAGTGGTCGATGGATCGAGTCGTTGCGCGCAGCCGATCGTGGCGATCCGCTGCGGACAACGCTCAAACGCGCCCGGCGATGGGCAGCGCGGCGCCGGTGATCGCCTGCGCCTGATCGGACAGCAGAAACACGATCGTGGCGGCGACCTGCTCCGGCCGCACCCAGCGGCTGAAATCCGCGTCCGGCATGTCCTTGCGATTCGCCGGCGTGTCGATGATCGTCGGCAGGATCGCGTTCACGGTGATGCCGCGATCCTTCAGTTCCTCGGCCAACGCCTCGGTCAGTTTCGCGACGCCGGCTTTCGATGCCGCATAGGCGCCCATGCCCGTGCCGGCCTTGACAGCGCCGGCCGCGCCGATGTTGACGATGCGTCCCGCCTTGCTCGCGAGCAGCAGCGGCAGCGCGGCCTTGCATGTGGCCACGGCGGTGCGCAGGTTGACGTGGTAGAGCAGGTCCCAGGTGGCGAGCGAGCCGCCTTCAAGCGTTTCCCAGCGGAACGTGCCGGCCACGTTGACGACTGCGTCGAGGCCGCCGAGTTTGGTGCCGATCGCCGCGAATGCTTTGTCCGCTGCATCGGACGAAGCGAGGTCCACGCCGCCGAATTCGTGCAGGCCGGGCGTGGCTCCGCCATGCAGATCGGCCTGGTCGATTGCCGCGACCGTCGCGCCGGCCGCCAATGCCGCGCGCACGACCGTGCTGCCGAGGCTACCCGCCGCACCCGTCACCGCGATCTTCCTGCCATCGAGACTCATGCTCTCCACCTAGCCGCATCCAATGGATCGTCGAGAGCAAGCATAGCCGGAAACGGGCGACGCAACGGTAGTCCAATGAGACGATAGTGACGCCGCGCCGCGGCGCCTAGAATGGCAGTGGTTGGAGCAGGACAACGGCGGCGTGAACGACTTGAGCGGCAAAATCATTCTAGTCACCGGTGGCGCCAAGGGCATCGGCCGCGGCATCAGCGAGAGCTTCCTCGCGCGCGGCGCGCAGGTTGTCGCCTGCGGGCGCGAAATGCCCGCGGAACTTCCGCGCAGCGGCGATGCGCAGGCGCGTTTCATCGTGGCCGATGTGCGCGACGCCGATGCGGTCGAGCGCCTGTTCGTGCAGATCGAAGCCGACTACGGCGGACTCGACGTGCTCGTGTCGAACGCGGGCGGTGCTCCGTTCGCGCTCGCCGACAGCGCTTCGCCGCGTTTCCACGAGGCGATCATCCGCCTGAACCTGATCGCGCCGCTGCTGCTCGCGCAGCGCGCCAACGCCATCATGCAGAAGCGCGCGGGCGGCGGCACCATCGTGTTCGTCGCCAGCGTCAGCGGCCTGCGCGCCTCGCCCGGCACCGCGGCCTACGGCGCGGCCAAGGCGGGCGTGTTGAGCCTGGTTCAATCGCTCGCGGTGGAATGGGCGCCGAAGGTGCGCGTCGTCGCGGTGAGCCCCGGGCTCGTGCACACGGAAAAATCCGCGTTGCATTACGGCGACGAACAAGGCATCGCACAGGTCGCCGCGACCGTGCCGCTACAGCGCATGGCCACGCCCGCGGACATCGGCGCGGTCTGCGCGTGGCTCGCATCGAGCGACGCCGGCTATGTCAGCGGCGCGAATCTCCTCGTGCACGGGGGCGGCGAGCGCCCCGCCTTCCTCGCGGCGGCCACGGCGAACATCGCGCCGCCATGAGCCTGCATTGCCTGCGCGTCGCCGAGGTGGTCGCGGAAACCGCCGACGCGCACTCGCTGATCTTCGCGATTCCACATGAACTGCAAGCCGCGTTCCGCTACCGTGCCGGCCAGTTCCTGACCCTGCGCGTGCCGCACGCGGCGGGCGCGTTGCTGCGTTGCTATTCGCTGTCGAGCAGTCCGGCCTTCGACGAGGCGCCGCGCGTCACGGTCAAGCGCGTCAAGGACGGGCGCGCATCGAATTGGATATGCGACCACGTCGCGGCCGGCGACGAACTCGATGTCGCCGCACCGGCCGGGCGCTTCGTCGTGCGCGACTACGCCGCCGACCTGCTGCTGTGCGCCGGCGGCAGCGGCGTCACGCCGGTGTTCTCGATCCTGCGCACGGCCTTGCGCGAGGGCAGCGGCCGGATTTTCCTGCTGTACGCCAATCGCGACGAGCGTTCAGTGATCTTCCGCGATGCGCTCGCCGCACTAGCGCGCGAGAATCCGGCGCGCCTGCAAGCCGTGCATTGGCTCGACAATGTGCAGGGCCCGCCCACGGCCGCGCAACTCGCCGCGCTAGCTGCGCCGTGGCGGCATGCGCAAACCTATGTCTGCGGGCCGACGCCGTTTATGGCGCAGGTTGAGAGCGCGCTCGACGACATCGCCATGCCACGCGCCCAGGTCCACATCGAGCGCTTCGTGCCGTTCGCCGACGGCGCGAGCGAAGCCGATGCCGCACGCATCGAAGGCGACGCGAGCGACGCGGCCTGCGCGATCGAAGTCCACCTGGACGGCCGCGTGCATCGCATTGAAGGCGACAGGCAGACGCCGCTGCTCGAAGCGCTGCTCGCCGCCGGCGTGGACGTGCCGTACTCGTGCCAGTCCGGGCAATGCGCGGCCTGCATGTGCCGCCTGCGCGAAGGCCGCGTCGAGATGCGCGTCAACGACGCGCTCGACGCGGACGACCTCGCGCAGGGCTGGATTCTCGCCTGCCAGGCGCTGCCGCGCAGCGAAACCCTCGTCGTCGAGTACCGTTGAGATGAGCGAATCCGTGCTGCCCGATCCGCCCACGATTCCGCGCCTGCTGCGGCAAACCGCGGCGCGCTGGCACGCGCACCCGGCGATCGAGGAAGACGGCGAAACCTGGACCTGGGGCCAAGTCGAGACGCAGGCCATGACGGCCGCGCGTGCATTGCTCGCGCACGGCATCGCGCACGGCGACCGCGTCGCGATCTGGGCGCCGAACTGGCGCGAGTGGATCGCCGCCGCGCTCGGCATCCATTGCGTCGGCGCGGTGCTGGTGCCGATCAACACGCGCCTGCGCGGCGCGGAAGCCGCCGACCTTCTCGCGCGCAGCGGCGCGCGCGTGCTGTTCACGGCGGGCGAATTCCTCGGCGCGGACTATCCGGCCATGCTGGCGCGGCATCGCCCCGCCGGGCTCGAACGCCTGATCGTGCTGCGCGGCGCGCGCGAAGGCGAGGAAGGCTGGGCGGACTTTCTCGCGTGCGGCGCAGAGATCGATCCGGCGCAGGCCGCCGCGCTCGCCGCCGCGATCGGCGCGGATGATCTTTCCGACCTGATGTACACCTCTGGCACGACCGGGCGCGCCAAAGGCGTGATGAGCGCGCACGGTCAGAACCTTGCGATGATTTCGCATTGGGCGCGCGCGATGGAAATGTCGGGCGCCGACCGTTACCTGATCGTCGCGCCGTTCTTCCATTCGTTCGGCTACAAGGCCGGCTGGCTGGCCGCGCTGATGCACGGCGCGACGATCCTGCCGCATGCGGTGTTCGACGCCAAACGCATCCTCGAACGCATCGCGCGGGATCACGTCTCGGTGTTGCCCGGCCCGCCCACGCTGTTCCATTCGTTGCTGGCCGAACCCGCGCTCGCGAGCACCGACCTGTCCTCGCTGCGCGCGACGGTCACCGGCGCGGCGAGCATTCCGCCGATCCTGATCGAACGCATGCGCAATGACCTCGGCTTCGGCATCGTGCTGTCCGCCTACGGCCTGACCGAATCCTGCGGCTTCGTGACGATGAGTGCGCGCGGCGATGCGCCGGAAACCGTCGCGCGCACGAGCGGACGCGCGATGCCCGGCGTCGAATTGCGCCTCGTCGACGTGGCCGGCAACGAGGTTGCGCGCGGCGAGCGCGGCGAGGTTCTGGTGCGCGGCGTCAACGTGATGCACGGTTATTTCGAAGACGCGGCGGCGACCGCGCAGGCGATCGACGCCGACGGCTGGCTGCACACCGGCGACGTGGGCATCCTCGACGCGGACGCTTGCCTCGCCATCGTCGACCGGCTCAAGGATATGTACATCAGCGGCGGCTTCAACTGCTATCCGGCCGAGATCGAGAAGCAGGTCGCAGCGCATCCGCTGATCGCGCAGGCCGCCGTGGTCGGCATCGAGGACGCGCGCCTCGGCGAAGTCGGCTGCGCCTTCGTCGTGTTGCGGCCCGGCGCCGCGCTCGACGCGCCCGCGCTGATCGCCTGGTGCCGCACGCAGATGGCCAACTACAAGGTGCCGCGCGAAGTCGTCTTCGTCGATGCGCTGCCGGTGAACGCAGGCGGCAAGGTGCTCAAGACCGAACTGCGCTCGATGCGACGCGCTTAACCCGCACTTCTCGCGGCCCTTTCCGCGGCGGGAACCTCGCCGTCCTCGGACAGCGTGCCGACGCTGTTGAGCAGCACGCGCACGAGCATGGTCTGCCGCGTCACCCCGGTCTTGGCGAAGATCGAGCGCAGGTGCGCGCGTGCGGTGTTGCGCGCGATGCGCATCACCGCGGCGGCTTCGTCGAGGGTCAGGCCGTTGGCGAGATGATTGGCCAGCACCGCCTCCGCCGCGGTGAGGCCGAACAGGCGCCGCGTGGTTTCCTGCGAGGAACCGACGCGGCGTTCGGGATCGCGCAGGAAGATCGCGACCGCGGGCCGCCGCCGGCCCTGCGACCAGGCGCCTAGCGGAATCGGCCGCACCAGCACGCCGAGCCGAACGCGCCCCGAAGGTCGCGACACCGGCAGCACTTCGTCGCTGGCCTGCTCCGCCACGACCGCGCCCTTGAGCGCCTGGCGGATCAGGCGTTGGATCTCGTTGTCCTCGCGGCCGAACTCCGCGCGCAACGTGCCTTCGCAGAGGCGCAGGCCGTCCTTCTCGGCGAGGATGTCGCAAGCGATGCCGTTGCTGCGCATGATCGCGCCGGCCTCGTCGAGGATGACCACCCCGACCAGCAGATGCTCCATCGTCTGCGCATACATGTCGCGCTCCATCCCGAGCGCGTCGAGTTGCGCGTGCGTATCGATCGATACCTTCAAGTGCGGCAGCAACTCGTCGCAGATGCGGCGTTCGCGCGCGCCGAATTCGCCGGCGGCGGCCGAACGGCTGACGCGGAAGCGACATTCGACGCGATTCTCGGTGAGGATGTCGGCGCCGAGGATGTAGCGCACGTTCAGCGGTCGGATGTACTTGCGGTAGAACTCGCTGCGTTCCCACTCGGCCGCGCCAACCACTTCGTCGACGCTGACCACGCGATGCGCGGGCAGGCCGGAAAACGGATCGCGCGTGAACACCGAATAGTACGAATAGCCGCCGCGCCAAGCCTTCACGCCGTCGCGGGACGCGTCGATCGTCAGCGCAGGGCTGTGCGGCGAAGGCTGGCGCAGCACCAGCGCGGCATGGTCGGCCTTGAGTTCCAGGCGCAGGCGATGCAGCGCGTTGGCCCAGGGCGTGCTCTCGCGCGGCCCGCTGTGGATCAGCAATGCGAGGTCGACGCTGTCGCCTTCGTCCGTGTGCGCGAGCGTGGCAAAGCCATGGGCATGCCACTCTTCGGTGTCTGCGATCCACGGCGAGAAGTTCGAGATCATGGTGCGGTTCGATGCGGACGACGACGGCAGCATTGCTGCATCGCCGCGGCATTGCAAGGTTGTGCGCACAATGGCCGGGCGGAATCCCGAGCCGCGGCCTATCGCGTCGCGCCACCAGGCAACCAGCCGATTTTCGCCAGCGCCGTCCACGGCAGGATGCTGGCGTGCGTGCGCCGCTGCGTCTGGGTTCCGCCGTACACCAGCCGCTTGTCCCAGCGTGCATCGTCGAAGGCATCGAGGTGGCGCAGGAACTCCGCTTGCATGGTTTGTCCGGCCTTGCACTCGACCAGCACGCCGCGCGGGTGGCCGGGAATCAGCGCATCGATTTCCGCGCCGCGGTTTTCGCGGTAATGGCGCAAATCGGAAGGAAGGCCACGATGCAAGTGCCATTTGTGGATTTCGGACACGACGAAGCTCTCGAACAACGCGCCGCGCAGCGGATGCGTGGCCAGTTGCTCCGGCGCACGCAGGCCGAGCAGCGAGCAGGCCAGGCCCGTGTCGCAGAAATGCAGTTTGGGCCGCTTGACGAGCTGCTTGGTGACGTTGCGATGGAAGGCGGGAGTCTGGAACACGAGGTAGCTCGCTTCCAGCACGCCGAGCCAGGCGCGCGCGGTGTTGTGCGACACGCCCGCATCGGCGCCGAGCTGGCTCAAGTTCACTTCCTGCGCGGTGCGCCCGGCGCACAGGCGCACGAAGCGGCTGAACGCATCGAGGTCGCCGATCTGCGCGAGCTGGCGCACGTCGCGCTGGATATAGGTGGTGAAGTAATCGCGCAGCCAGCGTTCGTGCGGGATGCGTTCGACCAGCGGGCACGGATAACCTCCGCTGAAGATGGCCTCGTCCAGCGTGGCGGGCAGCGCGGGTCGCTCCTGCAGCGAGAGCGGCAGCAGCACCAACATCGCCGTGCGCCCGGCCAGCGACTGGCTCACCACCTGCGACAGCGCGAGGTTCTCCGAACCGGACACGATGAAGCGACCCTTGCGCGGGTCGCGGTCGACCGCTTCCTGCAAATAGCCGAACAGCGCGGGCGCGCGCTGCGCCTCGTCGAGGATCACGCCGCGCTTGAACTGGGCGAGGAAGCCGCGCGGGTCTTGCATCGCATACTCGCGCGTGTCCAGCGGTTCCAGCGAAATATACTCGTGGCGCGGAAAAGCCATGCGGCACAGCGTGGTTTTGCCGGACTGGCGCGGGCCGGTCAGGGTGACGAGGGGATACTGCTTCGCGGCTTCGAGCAGGGCGGTACGCAGCGTGCGTTTGATGGCGTCGGCTGCCATGCATAAATTGTAATTATCACTTACAAATTATGCAAACCGTAGTTGTCCTTCCGGTGCCGGCGCCTGCCCAGTGGTCGTGCTGCGCCCGCTCAACCCTGCGGAATTTCGAAAAGCGCCGCCGCGCCCATGCCGCCACCGATGCACATCGACACGACCACGTGGCGTACGCCGCGGCGCCGGCCTTCGAGGATGGCGTGCTGCACGAGGCGCGTACCCGACATGCCGAAGGGGTGGCCGACGGCGATCGCGCCGCCATCGACGTTGAGGCGCTCGTGCGGAATGCCGAGCCGGTCGCGGCAATGGATCACCTGGCAGGCGAAGGCTTCGTTGATTTCCCACAGGCCGATGTCGGCGATGGCAAGGCCGTGACGCGCGAGCAGTTCGGGAATGGCGAACGCTGGGCCGATGCCCATCTCGTCGGGTTGGCAGCCGGCGACCGCGGTGCCGCGATGCACGGCGAGCGCGACGAGCCCGCGTTCGCGCGCGAGATCGGCATTCATCACGACCACAGCAGCGGCGCCGTCGGACAGTTGCGAGGCGTTGCCGGCGGTGATGTGCGCGCCCTGTTGCACCCAGCGCCCGTCCTTGAACACCGGCTTGAGCGCGGCCAGCGCTTCGAGGGTGGTGTCGGCGCGCACGCCTTCGTCACGGGCGAGCGTCACCGTCTCGTGGCCGGCGGGTTTGCCTTCCTTGTCGAACAGTTGTTTTTGCACCGTGATTGGCACGATCTCGGCATCGAAGCGCCCGGCCGCCTGCGCTGCCGCGGTGCGCCGCTGGCTTTCGCAGGCGTAGGCATCCTGCGCCGCGCGCGAGATGCCGTAGCGCTGCGACACGATTTCGGCCGTCTCGATCATCGGGATGTAGCCGCACGGCTCGGCCGCGAGCACGGTCTGCGAGATGGCGCGATGCGTGTTCTTGTGCGCGTTCTGCACCAACGAGATCGACTCGACGCCGCCGGCGACGACGATGTCCTGGTCGCCGACGCGGATGTTCTTGCTGGCGATGTCGATGCTCATCAGTCCCGACGAGCATTGCCGGTCGACGGTCATGCCGGGCACCGTGTCGGGCAGGCCCGCGGCGTAGACGCACAGGCGCCCGAGGTTGTAACCCTGCGTGCCTTGCTGGGCGGCGCAGCCGACGACGACGTCGTCGACCTCGCGCGCGGCGATGCCCGCGCGCGCGATGGCCGCGCGGATCGCATGGCCGCCGAGCGCGGGCGCCTCGGTGTCGTTGAAGGCGCCGCGATACGCACGGCCGATGGCGGTGCGCGCGACGCTGACGATGACGGCATCACTCATGTTCGTTTCTCGATGTTCAAAAGTAGTAGCGTGAGATCACGTCGGCGACGCAGGCGGGCTTGGCCTCGCCCTCGATCTCGACGGTCACGCGGATCGTCGCCTGCACGCTGCCGTCGCGCGCCAGTTCGGCGCCGATCAGTTCGCCGCGCCCGCGCACGCGGCTGCCGGCCTTGACCGCCGCCGGAAAGCGCACGCGCTCGCAGCCGTAGTTGGTGCCGAAGCGGAAGCGCACGTCGAGAATCTGCGGCAGGAAGCGCGCGACCAGCGCGAGCGTGAGGAAGCCGTGCGCGATCGTCGCGCCGAACGGCCCGCTCCTGGCGCGCGCCGGATCGACGTGGATCCATTGGTGGTCGTCGGTCGCATCGGCGAAGCGGTCGATGCGCGTCTGCTCGATTTCCAGCCACGGACTCGTGCCCAGCGTCGTGCCGGGCGCGGCGTCGAGCAGCGATTGCGCGTTCTCGAATAGCGGAATTTTCATGCTGGCCTCAGGCGCGCTGGCTCGATGCGGAGAGCACTTCGCCGACGAGATAGGATGCGTAGTCGGAGGCGAGGAACACGATCACGTTGGCGATTTCCCAGACCTCGGCCGCGCGCCCGAACGCCTCGCCGGCGGCGAGTTTGTCGAGCAGATGCTGCGGCGCGCTCTTGCGCAGGAAATCGTGCAGCGCGATCGACGGCGCCACCGCGTTGATGCGCACGCCGTGTTCGGCGGCCTCGAGCGCGGAGCAGCGCGTCAGCGCCATCACGCCGGCCTTGGCCGCGGCGTAGTGCGCCTGCTCCTTCTGCGCGCGCCAGCCGAGCACCGAGGCGTTGTTGACGATCGCGCCGCGTCCGCGCGGCTGCATTTTTCGCAGCATCGCGCGGGTCATGCGGAAGGTGCCGGTCAAGGTGACGTCGAGCACGCGCTGCCATTCCTCGTCGCTCATCTCGACCACAAGCTTGCTGCCGCCGAGCCCGGCGTTGTTGACCAGCACGTCGGTGCCGGCGAGCCGCTCATCGGCGAAGTCCACCAGCGCCTGCACCTGGCTCTCGTCGGTGACGTCGGCGAGCTTGCCGTGGATGGCCTGGAAGCCGGTCTCGGCCTTGAGTCGCGCGACGGCCTCGTCCAACCGGCGCGCATGGATGTCGGCGACGACCAGCGCGCGGCAGCCTTCCTCGGCGCAACGTCGCGCCGTCGCGTAACCGATGCCGGCGCCGGCGGCGGCCGTGACCAGAACCGATTTGCCGGCCAGCAACCGGTGCCCCGGCACATAGGCGGGCAGGGCGCTCGCGCCCGTGGCAGGGTGTTCGTTCATGCGCTGGCCTCGGTCGGTTGGATGGATTCCTGCGGCGCCGCCTCGCGCGGCATGCCGAGCGCGCGTTCGGCGATGATGTTGAGCTGGATCTCGTTGCTGCCGGCATAGATGGTGTCGGCGCGCGAAAAATAGAACAACTGCTGAAGGCGCCTGCCGGCATCGTCCTCGCGCATGCGGTCGGCATCGGTGCCGAGCACGTCGGCGGCGAGCTTGCCGAGGTCGCGGTGCCAGTTCGACCAATAGTATTTGTAGACCAGCGCTGCGCGCCGCGCGTCGGTGTCGGCGTCGCCGGCGAGCATGCGCAGCGAGTTGCAGCGCATCGCGCGCAGGCCGGCCCATGCCTGCGCGATGCGCGCACGAATGGAAGCGTCGCGCGCTGCGCCGTTCGCGCGCGCCACGGCGATGATCGTGTCGAGCTCATGGCGGAAGCGCATTTGCTGGCCGAGCGTGGACACGCCGCGTTCGAAGCCGAGCAGCGCCATTGCGATCTTCCAGCCTTCGCCCGGCGCGCCTACAATGTGGTCGGCCGCGGCGCGCGCGCCGTCGAAGAATACTTCGTTGAATTCGCAGGTGCCGGTGATCTGGCGGATCGGCCGGATCTCGACGCCCGGTTGGCGCAGCGGCAGCAGCAGGAAGGAAAGCCCGTGGTGGCCTTGCGAACCTGCTTGCGAGCGCGCAAGGACGAAAATCCAGTCGGATTCGTGCGCGAGCGAAGTCCATACCTTCTGGCCGTGCACGATCCAATCGCCGCTGGCTGTGTCCCGGCGGCAGCGCGTCTGCACGTTGGCGAGGTCCGAACCCGCGTCCGGTTCGGAGTAGCCCTGCGCCCAGAACTCGGTGCCGGCGACGATGGCCGGCAGGAAACGGCGTTTCTGTTCCCCGCTGCCGAAGGCGATCAAGGTCGGCCCGATCAAACCCTCGCCGATGTGGCCCATGCGCCCCGGGCCGCCGGCGCGCGCATACTCCTCGTGGAACACGACTTGTTCGTCGATCGACAGCGCGCGCCCGCCGTGTTCGCGCGGCCAGCCCAGGCAAGTCCAGCCGCTCGCGGCAAGTTCGCGTTCCCACTCCTTGCGCAGCTCGACGCAGGCGTCCTCGTCGCCGGGGCCGCCGCGATGACGCAAGGACTCGAAGCGGCCAGCGAGGTGGCGGTCCATCCAGAGCGCGACTTCGCTGCGGAAAGCACGGGTTTGCGCGTCGTCCACTCAGGCCACCTCCCGATCGATCAGCGCATCCGCGAGCGCGGTGCGCAGTTGTTGCGGCGCGCCGAGCCAGGCATGGCCGGCTTGCGCGCGCTTCAGGTGCAGATGCGCGTCGTGCTCCCAGGTGAAACCGATGCCGCCGTGCAACTGGATCGTCTCCTGCGCGCACCAGAAATAGGTCTCGCAGGCGAGCAGCTTGGCCGCCATGCACTCGTTCTCCGGTGTGCCTTCGCCGGCAGGCGAGGAGATCAGCGCGGCGGTGCCGTAGACCGTCGAGCGCAAGGTTTCGACGCGCACCATCATCTCCGCGCAGCGGTGCTTGATCGCCTGGAACGAGGCGAGCGCGCGGCCGAACTGGCGGCGCGTTTTCACGTAGTCGACGCTCATGTCGAGGCAGGCCTGCGCGCCGCCGAGTTGCTCGGCCGCGAGCGCCAGGCGCGAACGTGCGAGCGCGCGGCGCATGTCCGCCGCGCAGGCGTCGCCGCGGTCGATGCGGGCCGCCGCGTCGAGTTCGACGCCGTCGAGTTCGAGATCGGCGAAGCGCCGCGTGCGATCCCAGCCGCGAATCGCGTGCGCCGACAAACCCGGCGTGCCGCGCTCGATCGCGAACAGTGCGAGCGTATCGGAACCTTCGAGGTGCGCGGGTAGGAACAGCACTTCCGCGCTGGCGCCGTCGAGCACCTGCGCGGCGCAACCGTCGAGCGTCCAGCCGCGTGCGCTCCGGCGCGCACGCAGAACGGATGCGTCGGGGCAGGGCAGTGCGCTCGCGCGCAGATCGCCCGCCGCGATGCGCGGCAGATGGCGTTCGCGCGCGTCGTCGCTGCCTGCTTCGAGCAGGACGTTGGCGGCGAGGCAGGCAGTCGAGAAAAACGGCGCGCAGAACAGGCGGCGCCCCATCTGTTCGAGCAGCATCGCGTCCGCGATGGCGTCGAGGCCGAGGCCGCCGAGCGATGCGGGCACGCATGCCGCGCACCAGCCGAGTTCGCCGGCGGTGCGCGACCAGGTGTGTTCCTGCCAGCCCGCCTCGCTGTCGGCCGCGGCGCGCACGGCCGCGCTGTCGCTGACCTCGGCGAGGAAATGCTCGGCGGCGTCGCGAATCAGGGCCAGGTCGTCGTCGATTGCGGAACTCATGTTGCGCCGCGATGGTGGGAGTGCCGTGATTGTCGGCCCGCGTCGCGCGCGCGGCCTACTCCATCCGGACGATTCCCCATCACCTTCCACTGACTATGGTCGCGCCAAGGTGGGCCAGTCACGCGCCATCGGCGCGCGGTCAAGCCATCCTCGAATCACCATAAAAAATTCCCCGGGAGGGAAAATGCACAGCCATCCGCTACGCCGCAAGACCCTGTTTCTGGCATGCGCCGCCGCCTTCGGCCTGGTTTCGATCGCCGCCGCCGCAGACGATGCGACCGACGACAAGGCGCTGCCTGCGGCGAAGACGCAACCCGAAACCACCCAGCTCGGCAACGTCGTCGTCACCGCGCAGCGCCGCGAACAGCGCCTGGTGGACGTGCCGATCGCGGTGACCGCGATCGACACGCGCACGATCGAGCGCCTCGGCGTCAGCAACGTCAGCGACATCGGCGGGCTCGTGCCGGGCGTGCAGATCAACCAGACCATCGGCAACACCTATGGTCCGCTGATCACGATGCGCGGCATCTCGCCATCGGGCGACACCAACCTCGAGCGCGACCAGCCGGTCGGCATCTACATCGACGGCGTGCCGGTGTCGAAATCCACCGGCGCCGCGTTCGACACGGTGGACCTGCAGAGCGTGGAAGTGCTGCGCGGCCCGCAGGGCACGCTGTATGGCAAGAACACCGTGGCCGGCGCAGTCAACCTGGTCACGCGCCAGCCGACCGGCGAATTCGGCGGCTACGCCGAGATCGGCTACGGGCAATGGGACCGTTATCGCGAGCGCCTCGCGCTCAACCTGCCCACGTTCGACATGGGCTCGCTCGGCACGCTGAAGACCAAGATCGCGATCTCCGCCAAACAGGGCGACGGCGCCTACGACAACTACAAGACCAATGGCCACTTCGGCGACGTCAACCTCAAGGCCGCACGCTTCGATGCGTTGTGGGAACCGAACGAGAAGTTCTCCGCACTGTATGCGTTCGACGTCACTTGGAGCCACGGCACGCCCGACATGCTGGCGATGAATGCGATCGGCCCCTACATGCCGGCTGCGCTCAAGCCGCTGGTCGCGCCCTATGTCGTCAGCGACCGCCCGGACGGCATCTGGAACGACAGCGCCGTGCGCGCGGCCTATGGCGTCAACGGCCAAGCCCTGACCCTGAAATACGACCTCGGCGAAAGCGCGCTCGGCGACGTGCAACTGAAGTCGATCAGCTCGCAGCGCACGATGTTTTCGCGCAGCGGCACCGACTTCGACGGCACGCCGCTCGACCTGTTGCGCATCATCCTCAACAACGACTACACGCAGTGGTCGCAGGAGTTCCAGGTCCTCGGCAAGACCGACCGCGTGCACTACACGCTCGGCCTGTTCTACCTGCACGATTCGTGGCACGTCTACAACCCGCGCTGGAATTTCCAGTTCGGCGGCAACGCCTACGACGCGAACACGCGCGGCGGCGACGACGACAGCACCGCCGGCTACGGCCAATTCTCCTGGACTCCGCCGGTGCTGGACGATCGCCTCGAAGCGACCTTCGGCATCCGCTGGACGCGCGACGAGCGCGATGCGAACGAATTGCTGCTGTCGAACTCGGCCTACCTCGCCAACCCGTCCGCGGCGGCTTCGGGCGTGTTCGCGCGCGCGGCCGACGGCACGCCGCTCACGCGCAGCGGCCAAGCGGCGGCAGGCGCGCGGCCTGGCGCGGGCGGCATCGGTCCGTCCGACCTCTACCCGCTGTACGGCAGCGATTCCTGGTCGCGCGCCACGCCCGAGTTCAACCTGAGCTACAAGATCGACCCGGACTGGAATATCTACGGGCGCATCGCCAACGGCTACAAGGCCGGCGGCATCAACAACACCGCGTCGACCAATGCGGCGTTCAATGCCCACTACGATCCGGAAAAACTCACGTCCTACGAAATCGGCAGCAAGGGCGTGTATTTCGACCACCGCCTGCAACTCAATCTCGCCGCCTACCACACGGTGTACAAGGATTTCCAGGCCGGCGTGTTCGTGCCGGCGCTGATCACGACCAACATCATCAATGCGGGCGAGGCGAAGTTCGACGGCTTCGAGGTCGAGGCGGCGTTCCGCCCGGTCGACAACTTCACGCTCAATCTCGGCTACGGCCGCGTCAATCAGCGCTACACCGATTTCGTGCTGCCCAGCGGTCAGGACGTCACCCACACCTACCTGATCCCGCTTTCGCCCAAGAGCAACTACCAGATCGGCGCGGTGTATTCGGTGCCGCTCGATTTCGCCTCGCTGGAGGCGAGTCTCAACTATTCCTGGCGCGACAAGCAGTACACGACGATCACGCCCGATCCGACTTCGACGCTCAAGGCCTACGGCCTGCTCGATGCGCGCCTCGCCCTGACCAACATCCGCTTCGGCGAGTACAGCTCGCTCGAAGTGGCGTTGTGGGGCAAGAACCTGACCAACGAGAAATACTGGGTGGAGGCGATCAACCTGAGCGTGATGACGATTCGCCAGTGGGGCGATCCGCGCAGCGCCGGCATCGAGGCCAGACTGCGCTTCTGAAACGCCGGCCAGTGTTTCCCGTCGGCGATAGACCGTTCTCGGCGGAGTGTTTTTTGCGCCAATGCGGATGCGGATAATCGGGGCAAACCAGAACCGTGCGGCGACGTGTCGCACGAACGAACCACTCGGGAGGAAATCATGGACCGCTATCTCGTCATCTCGTCCGACGGCCACGCCGGACTGCCGCCGGAACGCTATCGCGACTACGTCGACTCCAGATACCACGCCGCGTTCGACGAGCGAGTCAAGATCGAAGTGCGGCAGCGCCTGGAATTCGAGAAGCATTTCCTGATCCACGACTTCAACACCAAATGGCGCGCGAAGGCCGGCGAGGGACTCGACGGCGCGTGGGACGGCACGATCCGCGACCGCGTGCTCGATCGCGACGGCGTCGCCGCCGAAGTGTTGTTCCCCGACGGCGTGACCGAACGCAACGCACCGCCGTTCGGTGCCGACATCGGCCTGCGCCCGTCGGCCGCGAACGCCGAACTGCAATGGGTCGGCGCGCGCGCGCACAACCGCTGGATGGCCGAGTTCTGCCGCGACAACCCGCTGCGCCGCATCGGCCTCGCCATCGTGCCGGCGCTGTACGACATCGAGGAGACGCTGAAGGAAATCCGCTGGGCGCGCGACAACGGCCTCAAGGGCGTGTTCTTCCCCGCGCTCACCGACGGTTTCGCGATGTACAACGACCGCAAGTACTACCCGGTGTGGGAACTCTTGCAGGACCTCGACATGCCGCTGCATTTCCACTCCGGCGCGGCGCCCGCGTTCGACATCACCCAGCCCGGCTGGATCGGCACGTATCTTTGCGAATACGCCTTCTGGCTGACGCGGCCGCTGTGGTCGCTCACGTTCGGCGGCGTGTTCGAGCTGTACCCGAAGCTCAAGGTCGCCTTCACCGAAGCCGGCGGCGAGTTCTGGTTCCCGTGGATCATCGAACTCATGGACGTGCGTGCCTCGGCCAAGCACACCAGCGGCAAGCTCGGCGACTACCGCACCAACATGACGATGAAGCCGAGCGAATACTTCGCGCGTCACGTGTGGATCGGCTGCTCCGCATTGCCCGACAACGAGACCACCGAGTCGTACTACAAGATCGGCATCGACCGCATTCTCTGGGGCACCGACTATCCACACCCCGAAGGCACCTGGCCGAACACGCACGAAAAGATGATGGAAAGCCTCGGCGGCCTGCCGGAAGCGGACATCGGCAAGATGCTTGGCGGCAACGCGCTCAGCGTCTACGATGTCGACGCCAGGGCGCTCAACGCACTCGCTGCGAAAATCGGGCCGCTCAAGGCGCCGTTCGTGAAACGCGCCGCATAGGCGGCGCAAGCGCATCCGTACTCTCCGGCCCCGTTCGCGGGGCCGTTTTCTTCTGCGCGACCCATCGACTACCATTGTTGGCCGCGAATCGGATCGGACAAGAGGTTGTGCATGTCAGCATGGCGCGGAATCGAGGAGTTCCTCGCCGTGGTCGCGGCCGGTAGTTTCACCGCCGCGGCCGACCAGCTCGGCGTGTCGAAATCCTACGTCAGCAAGACGGTCAACGAACTCGAGGGGCGCGTCGGCACGCAACTGCTCACGCGCAGCACGCGCCGCCTCGCGCTCACCGCGGCGGGCGAGTTGTTCCACGAACACTGCCGCCGCATGCAGGACGGTCTGATCGACGTCGAACGCCGCCTCACCCAGTTCCGCAGCGAGCCGATCGGCCGCCTGCGCGTCGGCCTCTCCGACATCTTCGGTTCGGACTACATGTCCTCGGTGCTCGCCGATTTCAGCGCGCAGCATCCCGACCTCGTGATCGAGCCGATCGCCTACCTGCGCGAAACCGACGTGGTGCAGGAAAACTACGACGTCGTGATCCGTTACGGCAATCTCGCCGACTCCTCGCTCAAGGCCAAGCTGTTCGGCTATCTCTCGTATTGCCTGTGCGCCGCGCCGGACTATCTGCGCAAGCACGACTGGCCCGCCTCGCCGGACGATTTCGCGCGCCACGACTGTCTCGTCGACCCGTCCGGCACGTTCCACTTCAACGACGGCTTGCGCGCGCGCGTACGCGGCAAGTGGGTCAGCAACAGCGGCGTCGCGCTGCGCTGGGCGGCGCGACGCGGGCTGGGCCTGGCGCATCTGCCGGTCAACGTGATCCGCAACGAACTGCTCGAAGGCAAGCTCCTCGCCTGCCACGAGCCGTGGACCTTCCACGACAAGGAGGCTTGGGTCGTGTTCTCCGCGGGCCTGATGCCGGCGGCGACGCGCGCCTTCGTCGATTTCCTCGCCACGCGCTTCCAGCACGACAAGGTGCGACCGTGGTCCACGGAACAACTCGCGCGCGGCCCGGCAGATTTCGGCGCGAAGTGAAGAGCAGCGGGCCGCTGCCGCCATTGTTCACCGGCGCGGAAGGTGAGTCTACGAACGGGCGCTTTATCGCCACGGCGTGTGGGTTAGCATCGATCCATTCAGACCCGCTCGAGCGGGCGATCAAGCGGAGGAAGGGTAATGCCCCAAGTCGAGCGGTTCCCGATGGGAATTCCTTTTGGCTGGTTCTTCGTCGGTTACAGCGAAGACTTGGCCGTCGGCGCGGTCAAGGCGCTGCATTATTTCGGTCGCGATCTGGTGCTGTTCCGCACCGCCAAGGGCGCGGCCGGTGTGCTCGATGCGTATTGTCCGCATCTCGGCGCGCATCTGGGCATCGGCGGCTGTGTCGAGGGCGAATCGCTGCGCTGTCCGTTCCACGCCTGGGCGTTTCGTCCGGACGGGTTCTGCAGCGACATTCCCTACGCCAAAAACATGCCGCCCAGGGCGCAGAAGGAGCCGCTCGCGCGCTCCTATGCGGTGCGCGAAACCAATGGCGTGATCTGGGTCTGGTATCACCCGCACGACATCGCGCCGACGTTCGAGGTGATCGATTACGCCGAGTTCAACGAGCCGGGCTGGGCGGCGCCGGTGAAGCGCGAATGGCGCTTCAAGAGCAATCCGCAGGAGATCGCCGAGAACGGCGTCGATTACGCGCATTTCCAGTTCGTGCACAAGATGGCCGCCGTGCCCGAGGGTGAGACGACCTACGACGGCCACCTGCGCCGCAGCCACGCCGCCGGCACGCGCGAGATCGCGCTGCCCGACGGCAGCATGAAAATGATCCCTTCCACCGTGACCACGGTGCAGAACGGCGCGGGCCAGAAAATCACGCAATTGACCGGCGTGGTCAATCTCGCGCTGATGGTGCTCGCCACGCCGGTCGAGGCCGACGACGTCGAGTTGCGCTTCTGCTTCACCCATCGTCCTGCCGCGCCGGGATCGCCCGAGGACGTCGCCTTTCATCGCGCCATCGAATACACCTGCGGGCAGACCGGCGTGGAAGGCGACATTCCGATCTGGACCCACAAGATCCACCGGGCGCGTCCGTTCCTGTGCGATGGCGATGGCCCGATCCTGCGCTTCCGCCGCTATTTCGAACAGTTCTACGTCGACGGCGACAAGCCGACGCGCGCTACCATCGCGGCCTGAGTCCGCGCCGCGCGCAGGCGCAAGTTCGCGCGTGCGCAATTCCATCCGGGTTCCACCATCCAGCGAGGCGAGCACCATGAGCAAACTGCGTTTTGTGCAAGGCATTCCCACGACCCGCGGCGCGACCAGCCGTAATACCGTCAGCGGCATCCGCGTGGTCTACGAAACCGATCCGGCCGTGGTGCAGGCGATGCTGCCGAGGCCGCTGGTCGCCGCCGAGCACCCCGAGGTGTATTTGCAGTTCATGCACGTGGCGATCCATGTCAGCGAAACGCAGACGCACGAAATCGGCGCGCTGACCACGGGCCTGATGTGCACTCACGAGGGCCAGCCGGGCGCCTACTGCTACTACATGGCGATGGAAGGCGAGTCGATCGTGACCTCCGGCCGCGAACGCTTCGGCGAGCCGAAGAAGGTCGCGCAGACCACATTCAAGAAGGACGGCGATCACGTGCGCGCCACCTGCGCGCGCCACGGCATCACCTTCTTCGAACTCGACGGCGAGATCGGCGCGGACAACGACGAGCCGAAGATGTTCGAGGAATACCTCTACTGCTACAAGGCGCTGATGTCGATCACCACGCCCGGCCAGTTCGATGGCGATGTATACCTGACGCGGCTAGACTGGAAGCGCAACTACACCGCGCGCCGCGACTTCAAGGGCACGGTGCGTTTCAACGAATCGGCCTACGATCCGCTGATCGACGTGCCGATCCGGCGCGTCACCCGGATGGAATACGTCGAAGGCGGCACGCTCACCAGCGGGCGCATCCTCGCGACCGTGCCGGGCGAGTACATCGCGCCGTTCTGGGTCGGGCGCTTCGACGACCCGTTCAACCCGGGCATCGACGTTCCCGCGGCCAAGGCGGCGTGATGGAAGACTTCCGCAACAAGGTCGCCGTCGTCACCGGCGGCGCCAGCGGCGTCGGCCGCGCGCTCGCGCAACGACTCGCCGCCGCGGGCGCGCGCGTGGTCATCGCCGACATCAATGCCGAGCGCGTCGCCGCGGTGGCCGCCGAATTGCGCGAGGCCACGCAAGGCGAAGTGTCGGGCATCGCCGCCGACGTGACCAAGGAAAATTCCGTGGACGCGCTCGCCGACCAGGTCCACGCGCGCCACGGCGCGGTGCACTTGCTGTTCAACAACGCCGGCGTCGGCCTCGGCGAGGCCAGGCGCGCGCTGTGGACGCTGCCGCTCAACGACTGGCGCTGGGGTCTCGACGTCAACGTGCTCGGCGTCGTGCACGGCATCAAGGCGTTCGTGCCGCGCATGCTGGAGGCGGACGAGGAAGCCGTCGTCGTCAACACCTCCTCGGCCAACGGCGGCCTGTATTCGCTGCCGAACACGCCGATCTACGCCGCGACCAAGGCCGCGGTGACGAGCCTCACCGAAGTGCTGCACCAGCAATTGCTGCGCGAAGGCAAGCGCGTGCGCGCGGCGGTGCTCTATCCGGGGCCCAACACGGTCAACACTGCGATCATGGCGTCCAAGCTGAGCCGTCCCGCCGAATATGCGGGCGACGCGCCCGAGGATCCGGTCGCGTACAAGTCGATGCAGGACCTCATCGCCGCGACCGGACTGAAGATGCAACTGACCGAGCCCGAGGAAGTCGCCGATTTCGCGCTCGCCGGCATCCGCGCCGGGCGCTTCTGGCTGATTCCGGAAAGCGAGCGTTCCGATCTCGCCGTGCGCAAGCGCACCGACAGCATCCTCGCGCGCGCCACGCCCGAATCGGCGTGGTAATCCATCCGGACGATACCCGCTCGTCGCCCGGCCGCTAAGGTGGCCTGCATGTGCGGATGCAGGCAGCGGTGGATCATATGAACGATGGCGCAGTGAACCCGGGCGCGGTCGCCGCCGCGTCGGCGCAGCGGGAAGCCGGCGGAGTCTATCGCTGGTACGTGGTCGGCGTGCTGCTTCTCGCCTATTGCCTATCCGCGCTCGACCAGCGCGTGCTCAGCCTGATGGTGGGGCCGATCAAGCACGATCTTGGCCTTTCCGATTTCCAGATCGGCCTGCTGCAGGGCTTCGCCTTCGCGTTGCTCTACAGCTTCGTCGGAATTCCGCTCGGTCGGCTGGTCGACGGTTCGCGCCGCCGCCCGCCCATCGTCGTCTGCGGCATCGCGCTGTGGTCGCTGGCCACCGCGGCCTGTGGCTTCGCGCGCGGCTTCGGCGCGTTGTTTGCCGCGCGCGTCGCCGTGGGCGTCGGCGAAGCCACGCTCGGCCCCGCCGCCTATTCGCTGATCAGCGACTACTTCGAACGCAACCGGCGCGCGCTCGCGATCAGTTTTTTCGCGATCGGCTATCCGGTCGGCGGTGCGATCGCGCTGATCCTCGGTGCGCACCTGCTGGAAGTGTTCGGACGCGGCGACGTGCCCGCCACGGGCCTGCTCGCGGGCCTGCATCCCTGGCAGATGGTGTTCGTCGCGCTCGGCATTCCCGGCATCCTCGTCGCGCTGCTCGTGGCGACGATACGCGAACCGGCGCGGCGCAACCTCGCGCCGGGCTACGGCGACCGCACGATCCCGCTGCCGGAGGCGCTGCGCTTCATCGTCGCGCACTGGCGCGTCTACGGCATGCTGCTCGGCTCCGGCTCGCTGATCGCCCTGCTCGCGATCGGCGTGAGCCTGTGGTATCCGGCTTTCCTGATGCGCACCTACCGCATGACGACCGGCGAGGTCGGCCTTTACTACGGCACGGTCATGCTCGTCTGCGGCACGATCGGCACGCTGTGCGGCGGCTGGCTCGGCGGTTGGCTCGCGCGGCGCGGCCGGCGCGACGCGAACATGCGCGTGGTGCTGTTCTCGACGATCCTGAAAGGCCTGCCGCTGATCGTCAGCCCGCTGATGCCGAACGCGACGCTGGCGCTCGCGTTCATGGCGCTCGGCACGTTGATCGGGCAGGCCTCGCAGGGCGTGCTGCTGGCGGCGGTGCAGGACGTGACGCCGAATCGCCTGCGTGGCCAGGTGAGCGCGTTGACCCTGTTCGCCATCAGCCTGTTCGGTTTCGGCCTCGGCGCGAGCTTCATCGCCGCGATCACCGATTTCGTGTTCCATGACGAAGGTGCGCTGCGCTATTCGATCGCGATCACCGGCGCGATCATGCTGCCGCTGATCGTGCTGCTGATCGTCCTCGGCATGCCCGCGTACCGGCGCGCGCTGGCGGAAATGGAAGAAGCGCGCTGAGCCGGAATTCCTCCCGCATCGTCGCCATGTATCCGAACACGCAATTGCTCATCGACGGCGCATGGCGCCAAGCCCTGTCCGGCAACAGCATCGCAGTATTCAACCCGGCGACGCACGAGGAGATCGGCCGCGTGGCGCACGCCGAAAAGGCCGATCTCGATTTCGCGCTCGAAGCCGCCGAGCGGGGTTTCAAAACGTGGCGCAAGATGTCGGCGTTCGAGCGCTGCAACCTCATGCGCAAGGCCGCCACCGTGTTGCGCGAGCGCGCCGACGCGGTGGCGACGATGCTGACGCTCGAACAAGGCAAGCCGCTGGCCGAGGCGCGGCAGGAAGTGCTGTTCGGAGCGGAGATCATCGACTGGTTCGCGGAGGAAGGCCGCCGCACCTACGGCCGTGTGATCCCGGCGCGCGCAGAGGGCGTCTACCAACTCGTCATCAAGGAGCCGGTCGGGCCGGTGGCGGCTTTCGCGCCGTGGAATTTTCCGATCAACCAGGTGGTGCGCAAACTCTGCGCAGCGCTCGCCACGGGCTGCTCGATCATCGTCAAGGCGCCCGAGGAAACGCCGGCCTCGCCGGCGCAATTGATCCGCGCCTTCGTCGACGCCGGTGTGCCCGCGGGCGTGATCGGCCTCGTGTACGGCGATCCCGCAAACATTTCGGGCCATCTGATCGCGCATCCGGTGATCCGCAAGATCTCGTTCACCGGTTCCACCACGGTCGGCAAGCAGCTCGCGGCGCTGGCCGGTGAGCACATGAAGCGCGCCACGATGGAACTCGGCGGCCACGCGCCGGTGATCGTGTTCGACGATGCGGACGCCGAAGCCGCGGCGAGGACGATGGCCTTCATGAAGTTCCGCAATGCAGGGCAGGTGTGCGTGTCGCCGACGCGATTCCTCGTGCAGGAAGGCGTCTACGAAAAATTCGTCGCGCAATTCGCGGCCAGCGCGAAAGCGCTCAAGGTCGGCAACGGTCTGGACAAGGGCGTGGAAATGGCCACGCTCGCCAATCCGCGCCGGCCGGCGGCGATGCTCGCCCACGTCGAGGACGCGCAAAGACACGGCGGCAAATTGCTCGCCGGCGGTCATCCGCTCGGCGCGGTCGGCAATTTCTTCGAGCCGACCGTGCTCGCCGAACTGCCGGCCGACGCGCTGGCGATGAACCAGGAACCGTTCGGCCCACTCGCCGTCGTCAACCCGTTCAAGAGTTTCGGCGACGCGGTGAAAGAAGCCAACCGCCTGCCTTATGGCCTGGCCGCCTATGCGTGGACGCGCTCGGCGAAAACCGCGCAGGCCGTCGCCGCGCAGGTCGAAGCCGGCATGGTGACGATCAACCACCTCGGCCTCGCCCTGCCCGAAGTGCCGTTCGGCGGCGTCAAGGATTCCGGCTACGGCTCCGAAGGCGGCAGCGAAGCGCTGGAGCCCTACCTCAATCCGAAGTTCGTGTCGCAGGCGGGGTTGTGATGTTTTTCCCCGTTCATCGTCGCCTCTCGCCATAACCTGGGCGGCGTCGATCATGTTTGACGACGAGCACGCGAATACCGTCCTCGACCTGCCGATAGATGACCGTAAAGGGGAAAACCGCAGTGGCAAAACCCCTTCTGCCTGCGGTTCTCGGAGTGCCGATGTCGGGATGATCGAGCAGCAGTCTGGCTAGTGGATGGAACTCGGCAATGAACCTTGCGGCTAGTGCGGGCGAACCTTCACGTTCACCAAATCGCCGCGTTTTCGAGATCGCGTTCCGCTTCAGGACGAAGAGCGATTCTCACCCGTGGAAGCGTGCGCGCAGGCGGGCCATGGCGTCTTCGAGTGGAATGGCGGCGGCGACGCTGGAATTCAACTCGGCGTCGCGTTGTGCGGCGACTTGCTCCCATTGTTCTTCACCTTCCACGTCCACATCGAGGCTGGGAATGAGGCGTTCGAGCAAGTGCGAGCGATCTTCCTTCGACAGGCTGAGCGCTTGCGCTTGAAGAATATCGAGGGCGGTGGACATGATCTGGTCTCTTGCCGGGACAACCCATCGGGAATAGCTTGCCACGAATGGAGTGAACCGGCAGCGCAAGAGAAGCTTCACAGCGGCGTGTCGTCGCCTTGGTCAAACAGGCTGATCAACTACCCCAGACTTTCTGCGCCGGCCGCGCCTCGGCAATGAGCGCATCGACGACGGCGGTGAGTTCTTCGGCGCCCCAGCGCGCGCCCTTGTCACGCAACGGGCCGCGGTGCCAGCCTTCGGCGAGCGCGAGCTTGCCGCCTTCGACTTCGAACACCTGGCCGGTCACGTGCGCCGAACGCACGCTGCACAACCAGACCACGAGCGGAGCGACGTTTTCCGGCGCGTAGTAGTCGAAGCCTCCGTCGGCGGGCGGTTGCATCATCTGCGCGAATACCTGCTCGGTCATGCCGGTGCGCGCCGCCGGCGCGAGTGCGTTGGCGGTGACGCCGTAGCGTTGCAGTTCGGCGGCCTGCACCAGCGTCAGTGTCGCCACGCCGGCCTTGGCCGCGCTGTAGTTGCCTTGGCCAACCGAGCCTTGCAGACCAGCGCCGGAACTGGTGTTGACGATGCGCGCGTCGACGCGCTCGCCGCGCTTGGACTGCTCGCGCCAGCGTCGCGCAAGCAGGTTGGAGAGGCAGAAATGGCCCTTGAGATGCACGCGCATCACTTCGTCCCAATCGCTTTCGTCGAGGCTCGCGAACATGCGGTCGCGCGTGATGCCGGCGTTGTTGACGACGCCATGCACTTCGCCGAACGCGGCCAGTGCGTGCTCGACGATGGACTGCGCGTCAATCACGCTGGTGATGTCCCTGCTGTCGGCCTCGGCGCGGCCGCCGCTCGCGCGGATCGCCGCGACCACCGCCTGCGCGGCGTCGGCGCGCACGTCGTTGACGAGCACGCCAGCGCCCGCCGCTGCAAGCGCCTGCGCATAGGCGCGGCCGAGGCCGCCGCCCGCACCGGTGACGATGACGTTGCGCTGTGCGCACAGGCCGCTCATGACAGACGCTCCAGGATCGTGACGTTGGCGACGCCGCCACCCTCGCACATGGTCTGCAACCCGTAGCGCGCGTTGCGGCGTTCGAGTTCGTGCAGCAGCGTGGTCGCCAGCTTGGCGCCGGTCGCGCCGAGCGGATGCGCGAGCGCGATCGCGCCGCCGTTGACGTTGGTACGGTCGTGCGCGTAGCCGGTTTCCGCCAGCCAGGCGAGCACGACCGGGGCGAACGCTTCGTTGATCTCGACGAGGTCGATGTCGTCCATACGCATGCCGGCCTTGCGCAGCGCCTGGCGCGTCGCGGGAATCGGCGCGGTGAGCATATGGATCGGATCGTCGGCGTAGACGCTCATGTGGTGGATGCGCGCACGCGGCTTCAAGCCGTAATGTTTCAACGCAGCTTCGGACACGACCAGCAGGGCCGCCGCCGCATCGCCGGTCTGGCTCGACACGCCCGCGGTCAGGCGGCCATCCGGCAGCAGCGTTTCGAGCTTGGCCATCTGTTCGAGCGAGGTGTCGCGCACGGTCTCGTCGGCGGCGAGGCCGAAGCTTTCCACCAATTCGCGCGCGAAGCGGCCTTCGTTCTGTGCGCGCCGCGCGCGCAAATGCGATTCGAGCGCGAACGCCTCCATCGCCTCGCGCGAGACGTTCCATTGGCGCGCGATCAGTTCGGCCGCATGGAATTGCGAGACGGGCTCGTCGCCGAAACGCGCGCGCCAACCCGTGGAGCCCGAAAACGGATCGTCGAAGCCGAGCGGCCTGCCGGCGAGCATTGCCGAGGAGATCGGAATCTGCGTCATCGTCTGCACGCCGCCGGCGACGACGACGTCCTGCGTGCCGCTCATCACCGCCTGTGCGGCGAAATGCAGTGCCTGCTGCGATGAGCCGCACTGGCGGTCGATGGTCACGCCGGGCACGTGCAGCGGCAGGCCCGCGGCCAGCCAGGCGGTGCGCGCGATGTTGCCGGCGAGCGGGCCGATCGCATCGACGCAGCCGAACACGACGTCGTCGTAGTCCTGCGCCGGAATCTTGTTGCGCGCGACCAGCGTCTGCAAAACGTGCGCACCGAGATCGGCGCCATGCACGTGGGCGAGCGCGCCCTTGCGCTTGCCGGTCGGCGTGCGCAGCGCATCGACGATGTAGGCTTCGGCCATGACTTCGTGCTCCTTCAGATCAGGCCGGCATCGGCGTCGGCGAACGCGCGCGCGGCCACGCGCTGCTTGTGCCAGGCGCGGCTGCCCCAGGTCGCTTCGAGCGCCCAGGCGCGCTTCATGTACATCTGCAAGTCCGCTTCCCATGTGTAGCCGATGGCGCCGTGCACTTGCAGGCTCTTGCGCGCGGCCAGCAGCGCGGCCTCGCCAGCGGCGAGTTTGGCGTGCGACACCGCTGCGACGGCGTTGCGATCGTCGTGCTGCAAGGTCCACGCGGCGTGGTGCAACACCGGCCGCGCGAACTCGATCTTCACCGCCACGTCGGCGAGATGGTGCTTGACCGCCTGGAACGAACCGATGGCCTTGCCGAATTGCTTGCGCTGCGCGGCGTAATCGACGCCGAGATCGAGCGTGCGCTGGGCGAGGCCGACGAGTTGCCCCGCAGCGGCGAGCGCGCCGCGCGCGGCGGTGCGCGCCCAAATGCGTTCGCCCTGCGCTGCCTCGGCGACGCGCGTCGTCGCACTCGGCGACCACGCCAGCGAATACAGCCGGCGCGAGCGGTCGAGACTCGGCTGCGGAGTCAGAGCAACGGCGTCGCGCGACAGCGCATGCACTTCGTCCGCGTGCGCGAGCAGCAGCAGGTCGGCGAGGTGCGCGTCGGCGACGAAGGGATTGAGCGCATGTCCGATCGCGATGCGCGCGCTGCCCTCGGCGATGCGAGGCAACCATTCGCGCCTGAGCGGCGCATCGTCGGGCAAGTCTGCGAGCAGGCCCGCGCCGAGATGCGCGCTGTCGCCGAGCGAATCGGGTATCGCGAAATAGCCCAGTTCGTGATGGATCAGGCTCCAATCGACTTCGCCGAGTCCGAGTCCGCCGTATTCCTGCGACACCGACAGCGCGGTCAGTCCCTGCTCGGCGAACCGGCGGCGCAACGCCTGCGAGCGGCCGTCGGGCGTTTCCCAGATTTCGCGCAGCACTTCGGGCGCGGCCTCGATCAAGAGCAGTTTGCGCACGGCGTCGCGCAGCGCGATCTGGTCGGCGCTGAAACGGAAATCCATCGGTCAGCTCCGCGGCAGGCCGAGCATGCGCTCGGCGATGATGTTGCGCTGGATTTCGTTGGTGCCGGCGTAGATCGGGCCGGCCTGCGCGAACAGGAAACCCTCGAGCCAGCGGCCGTGGTCCGCGACCGCGGGCGCATCTGGAGTCAATTCGGCCAGCGGTCCGAGAATGCGCTGCGCGGTGTCGTGCACGGCCAGATCGAGTTCGGACCAGAAGATCTTGTTGGTCGAAGCCTCCGGGCCGATCCTGCCGCCGGCGATGAGCTGGCTTGCCGTGGCGTAGGTGGCGCAGGCATAGGCTTGCGCGTCCATCCAGCACTTCAGCACCGCGTCGCGGATCGACGGATCGGCATCGGCCTGCTCGCGATGGCGTTGGTAGAGATCGACCAGCGCGCGCGCAGTCGCCTGGAAGCGTGCGGGCGAGCGCAGCATCAAGCCGCGCTCGAAGCCGGCCGTCGCCATCGCCACATTCCAGCCCTGGCCCTCCTCGCCGAGCCGGTTCGCGACCGGCACGCGCACGCCGTCGAAAAAGATTTCCGCGAAGCCCGGCAGGCCGTTGAGCTGGCGGATCGGCCGCACCGTGATGCCGGGCGTGTCGAGCGGTACGAGGAGGAAGGTCAGGCCGTGGTGGCGCTGCGAATCCGCATCGCTGCGGAACATGCCGAACAGCCAGTCGGCGAACACCGCGCGCGTCGACCAGGTTTTCTGCCCGTCGATGACGTAGTGCTCGCCGTCGCGCCTTGCCTTGGTGCGGATCGCGGCCATGTCCGAGCCTGCGCCAGGTTCGCTCCAGCCCTGCGCCCAGACGTGCTCGCCGGTCGCCATGCGCGGCAGGAAATACGCCTTCTGCTCGGCGCTGCCGTATTCCATCAGCGTGGGGCCGAGCAGGAAGATGCCGTTCTGGTTGACGCGCAGCGGCGCGCCGGCGCGCCAGTATTCTTCCTCGAAGATCAGCCAGTCGATCAGATCGCAGCCGCGCCCGCCGTACTCGCGCGGCCAGTTGACCATGCCGAAGCGGCCTTCGTGCAGCGTCGCTTCCCAGCGCCGGTGCGCGGCGAAGCCTTCCCGCGTGTCGAAATTCGGCAACGGCTGCTTCGGCACGTGCGCGGCCATCCACGCCCGCACCTCGGCGCGGAACTCTCGCTGCGCTGGCGTCCAGGCGAGGTTCATATCCTGAACTTCGCCTCGCGCCCGGCGACGAAGGCGCGGCGCGCCTCGGCGGAATCGGCTTCGCTGTAGGCCTGCAAGGTGAAGCCCTGTTCCCAGCGATATTTGTCTTCGAGGTTGCCGTTCTCGATGCCGTTGAGCGACTCCTTGGCGAGGCGGATCATCACGCCCGACTTAGCCGCGATCTTGCGCGCGATGGCGAAGGCAGCCTCGCGCAGTTCCGCGCGCGGCACGATTTTTTCGATGCCGCCGAAACGGAAAGCCTCGGCTGCGCCGATCGCCTCGCCGGTGAAATACATCGCGCGCACTTTCTGCAACGGGAACAGGCGCTGCAGGTGCGCGCCGCCGCCCAACGCTCCGCGATCGACCTCGGGCACGCCGAAGCTCGCATCGTCCGAGGCAATGACGATGTCGGCCGCGCCGGCGAGACCGATGCCGCCGCCGAGCACGAAGCCGTGCACGGCCGCGATCACCGGCAACGGATTTCGGTGCACCGCGCGGAAGCTGTCGTAATTGCCGCGATTGACCGAGACGATGCGCTCGGGATGCGCGTCGAGTTCCTTGATGTCCACGCCCGCGCAGAAGCCGCGGCCCTCGGCACGCAGCACGATGACGCGCGCCGCGCGTTTGCGACCCAGGCGTTCGATTTCGGCGGCGAGCGCATTCCATCCGGCCGCGTCCAGCGCGTTGACCGGCGGGCGGTCGATGACCAGTTCGGCGATGCCGTCGGCGATCGCGCTCTTGAAATATTCGCTCATTTTCCGTTTCCTTCCGCTTGCGCGACGCCCAGCGCGGCGAGGCGCGCCTGCGCCTGCGCCACGATCGCCTCGATCAATTCGGCCACGCTCGGCAGCGCATCGATCACCGCGGCGACCTGGCCCGACGGCAGCACGCCTTCGTCGGGCCGGCCCTCGACCATCGCGCGCTGGATGATGACCGGTGCGTTCGCCGCCATCATCGTCCGAATGGCCGATTCGCCTTCGCCCAGCGCTTTGAAAAACGTCGCCGCCATCTGCGCGGCCGTCGTGCCGGTTTGTCTGCGCCAATGCCAGGCGCTGCCGAGCGCAACGCGAAGGCGCCGCAACAAACCGCCGCGTTCGAGGCCGAGCAGGAACGGATTGTCGATCATGCGCTGCGGCAGGCCGTCGAGCGCAGTCGAAGCGCGGATGTGGCCGACGTCCTTGACATCGAGATATTTTTGCAAGGTCGCGCGCGGCACCGGCGATTCGGCGGTCATCAAAAAGCGCGTTCCCATGGCGATGCCGGCGGCGCCGTAGGCGAGCGCGCCAGCGAGGCCGCGTCCGTCGTGGAATCCGCCCGCCGCGACCACTGGCACCTGTACCGCATCGAGCACCTGCGGCAGCAGCAGCGTGGTCGGCACCGAACCGGTGTGACCGCCGCCTTCCGCGCCCTGCACGGTGACGATGTCGGCGCCGAGTTCGACCGCCTTCTGCGCGTGCTTGAGTGCGCCGACCGTCGGCATGCGCAGCACGCCGGCATCGGCGAAACGGCGGATCGTCTTCGCATCCGGCCCGCGTCCGTAGGACACGGCGCGCACGCGATCGGCGTTCTTCAGCACGAGTTCGATCACCTCGTTCGCGTTCGACTGGAACATGTGGAAGTTGACGCCGAACGGCGCATTCGTCGTCGCGCGCGCGTCGGCGATCGCGCGTTCGAGTTGCGCGGTCGACATCACCGCCGCGGCGAGGAAACCGAAACCGCCCGCGTTCGAGGTCGCGGCGACGAGGCGCGCGTCGGCGACCCAGCCCATCGCCGTCTGCACGATCGGGTAGCGGCAGCCGAGCGCGCGCGTCAGCGCGGTGTCGAGTGCATTCATCGCTTCACGATCACGGACGAACCGTGTCCGAACAGGCCCTGATTGGCGGTGATGCCGACCCTGGCGTTTTCCACTTGTCGCGCGCCCGCGTCGCCGCGCAATTGCCAGGCCAACTCGCACACCTGCGCGAGCGCCTGTGCGGGCACCGCCTCGCCGAAGCAGGCGAGGCCGCCCGAAGGATTGACCGGAATGCGCCCGCCGATACGCGTGGCGCCCGCGCGCGCGAGCTGCGCCGCTGCGCCGCGCGCGCACAGTTGCAGGTCTTCGATCCAGTCGAGTTCGAGCGCGGTCGACAGGTCGTAGACCTCGGCCAGCGACACGTCGGCCGGCGCGATGCCGGCCTCCTCGTAGGCGCGCGCGGGCAGTGCGGCGCGGAAACTCTGCGCGGGCGCGGCGACGGCGGAGTCGGTCGCGATGTCGGGCATCTCGACCACGGCGGAAGGGAAGGTCGGCGTCGCGGTCGAGATCGCGGCGATGCGCGGCGCGCGGGCCTTGCCGATTTTTTTCGCGTAATCGAGGCTGGACACGATCAGCGCGGCAGCGCCGTCGGAAGTGGCGCAGACGTCCATCAAACGCAACGGATCGGCCACGAGCGGCGAGGCGGCCACTTCCTCGGGCGTGAACGCCTTGCGGTAGCGCGCGTTCGCATTGGCGAGGCCGTGCGCGGCGTTCTTGACCTTGACCGCGGCGAAGTCCTCCACCGTGTCGCCGTACAGCGCCATGCGCCGGCGCGCGTACAGCGCGAAGTAGCTCGGGTTGGTGATGCCGAGGCGGAAGCGCACCCAGTCCGGATCGTCGGGCCGCTCGCCCGGCTGCGGCTTGAGAAAGCCTTTCGGCGTGGTGTCCGCGCCGACCGCGAGCGCGACTTCGCATTCGCCCGAAAGAATCTTCGAGCGCGCCGCCGCGAGCGCCTGCGAACCCGAGGCGCAGGCCGCGTAACTGGTGTTGACCTGCGCGCCCTGCCAGCCCAGCGCCTGCGCGAACGTGGCGCCCGCGACCTGGCCGGGATAGCCGTTGCGGATCGTGGCCGCGCCCGAGACGAAGCGCACATCGCGCCAGTCCACGCCCGCGTCGGCGAGCGCGTCGCGCGCGGCCTTCACGCCATACTCGACGAAGTTGCGCCCCCATTTGCCCCACGGGTGCATGCCGACGCCGAGGATCGCGATCTCGCCGCGGCTCATGCCTACGGTTTCCATTTCCACGCCAGCCTGCCGTCGGCGAGCGGCTCGACCACGAGTTCCATCGCCTGCCCGACGCGCAACGCCTCGACGCCGATGCCGGCTGCGACCTGGCCGAGCACGATCATCTTTTCCTTTTCGAGTTCGACGGCGGCGATCGCGAACGGCACGAACGCGCCGTCCTGCGGCAGTACGTAAGGTTCCGGCGGCGCATAGGCGGCATTGGTGTACGACCACAGCTTGCCGCTGCGCGACAGCGGCACGGGCTCGAACGTTTCGCCCGCGCAATCCGGATTGCGGCAGAACGCCACGGCCGGCTTCGGGAAGTAATAGCTGCCGCAGGCGCGGCAACGCGCGCCGAGCAGATGCGGTTGTGCATCGGTCGTGAACCAACCTTGGAGCAGCGGAGCACTCATGTCACGCCTGCGAGCGGATCGCGGGCGGGTTGTTCTTCAGCACCGCGCCGCGCAGATTGTGCGGATCGAGCCGCTGGATGATCTCGAGTTGTTCGGCGCTCGGCAGCGGCGTTTCGCCCAGGTCGTCGATGCGCAGCAGCGGGAAGCCAGTGGCCGCCTGCGCCGCATCGAAGCCGACGCCCGGGTGCAGCGAGACGACGCGCGCGGCGTGGCCGGGACCGCCGAAATCCATCACGCACAAATCGGTGACGACACGGCGCACGTCGAGGAAATCGCGCTTCATGCCGCTCGCCCAGCGCGCGTCGTTGTAGCCGGCGGCGCTGACCATGTCGACTTCGCCGGCGACGAACACGCGCGGCGAATGCGCCGGCACGAAATAAGAATTGGCGTGGTTGACGCTGTTGCCCGGCAGTCCGCGCACGCCGAGCACGGCGGCCTTGGGCTTGGCGTAATCGCCGATGGCGGAAAGATTGGCCTGGCCGTAGCGATCGATCTGGCTCGGGCCGATCATGGCGTGGCGCCGGCCGCCCCAGACGCACTCGAACACGCGCTCGAACGGCAGGTGGCCTTCGTACTTCGGCACGTAGTCGCCGCGCGCGCCGAGCGGCACCGGTTCGGCGACGAGATATGCCTCGCTGTCGGTCATCAGCAATTCGGACGAATGCGTCAGCTTGGCCAGCGAGGCGCCGAGGCGCGGGATCGTCGTGATGCCCGAGGCGAGCACTTCGCCGTTGCCGCGCCAAGCTTCGCTGGCGGCCACGATCATCAATTCGGCCAGGGTCGGTTGCACGCTCATGCTCAGAACACCGGCAGTTCGAGTTGGCCGATGCGCGCCGCGCCGCCGACCTTGGCGAGATAGGCCGCTTCGCCCGGCGCGACGAATTCATCGAAGTACGCGCGCCAGCCGTCCGCTGTCGCAGCCGAGGCGTTATAGCGCTTGAGATGTTCCATGTCCCAGCCGTAGTCGGGGCCGAGGTAGGTTGGATGCGCGCCCTGCGGCGCATGCACGACGGCGTGCACGAGATAGCGCTCGAAAAAATTCTGCCGCGCCGTGTCGGCATCGAGTGCGAAACGCTCGTGCACGCTTTCGGCGCTGACGATGACGTGTTTCGCGGCGCGTGCGAAAAGGTGGTCGAAGAACACGTCGTGGCCTCGCAGCAGCGTGTTGCCGAGGCGGTCGGCCGCGTTGACGTGGAGCAGGGCGGCATCGAGCTCGAGTGCCGGCATCGCGACGTAGACCTCGCCGTCGGCGTAGGGGCTGGCCACCGTCTTCAGACGCGGATTGCGCGCCAGCACGTCGCTGCCCAAACCTGCGCGCGTCGGCAGGAACGACATGCGCATCGCCGTCGCGCGCAGGCCCCATTCGAACATTCCCTCGTCGTATTCCTCGACCTCGATCGCGCCCGACTCGCGCGCGCGGCGGTAATGTGGTTCGAGCGCAATCGCATCGAGCGTGACGAAGGCGAAGATCAGCTTGCGCACCTTGCCGGCGGCGCACAGCATGCCAACGTCGGGGCCACCGTAGGAGACGAGTGTCAAATCCTTGAGCGGCGAGCGCAGGATCTCGCGCACCAGCGCCATCGGCTTGCGCCGCGGACCCCAGCCGCCGATGCCGAGCGTCATGCCGTCGCGCAAGTCGGCCACGGCGTCGCGCGCGCTGGTTTGCTTGTCGAACGTCACCTCGATTCCTCGCGAATGCCTCCCGTCGTCCGCAACCGCGACGGATCACGCGCCAAGTGTGACGGACGCGGCCCCGAGGTTCATCGTCCGATGAGACTATCGAGACTTTCGTAAATTGAGTGCCGGAAAATTCTACCGTCGCTCAATTTACGAAAGCCTCGATAGCAACTCGCGCAGGCGCGCGAGCGCGAAGCCGCGGTGGCTGATGCGGTTTTTGACCGCGGCGTCGAGTTCGCCCGCGGGGCCGTGCGACGGATCGAAAAATATTGGGTCGTAGCCGAAACCCTTGTCGCCTTGCGGCGCGTGCAGGATGTGGCCGCGCCAAATGCCTTCGGCGATCAGCGGCGCAGGATCGTCCGCGCGGCGCAGCAGGGCGAGGGTGCAGTGGAAATGCGCGCTGCGCCGATCGTCCGGCACGTCGCGCAGCACGGCCAGCAGCTTGGCGTTGTTCGCCGCGTTGTCGCCGTGCGTGCCTGCGTAACGCGCCGAATGCAACCCTGGCGCGCCGCCGAGCGCGTCGACGCAGAGGCCCGAGTCGTCCGCGAGCGCGGGCAGGCCGGACAGGCGCGCGGCATGGCGCGCCTTGATCAGCGCGTTTTCGACGAAGGTCGCGCCGGTTTCCTCGGCGTCGCCGATGCCGAACTCGCTTTGCGCGACGAGTTCGATGCCGCTGTCGGCGAGCACCTTGTGGATCTCGGCGAGCTTGCCGAGGTTGCTGCTGGCGAGGACGAGCTTCATCGCGCCTTCGGTTCGATCAAGTCCCAGCGATTGCCGTACAAGTCGCGGAACACGGCGACGGTACCGTAGGCTTCGTGGCGCGGCGCCTGTTCGAGCCGTGCGCCGTGCGCGACGAGGCGGGTGTGATCGCGCGCAAAGTCGTCGGTGTGCAGGAAGAAACCAACGCGGCCGCCGTGCTGGTCGCCGACTTGTGCGGCCTGCGCCGGTCCGTCCGCACGCGCGAGCAGCAGCGCGAACGCGGCGTCCGTAGACGGTGCGATGCGCACCCAGCGCTTGCCGCCGCCGAGATCGCTGTCTTCGATCACGACGAAGCCGAGCGCATCGCGATACCACGCTATCGCCTCGTCGTAGTCGCGCACCAGCAGCGCGACATGCGCGATACGGCGGCGGTTCATTGCGCGAGCGCCTGCCGTTGCCTGGCGAACAATTCGCCGATGCCCTTCTGCGCAAGCACGAGCAACGCGTCGAGTTCGTCGCGGCGGAGCGCGTGGCCTTCGGCCGTGCCCTGCAGTTCGATGAAGCCGCCGCCGTCGTTCATGACGACGTTCATGTCGGTGTCGCAGGCGGAGTCTTCGGGATAGTCGAGGTCGAGCACGGGCGTGCCGCGGTACACGCCGACCGAGACGGCGGCGACCGCGCCGAGGATCGGGTTCTTCTTCAGCGCGCCGCGTTTCGTCAGCGAACTCACCGCATCGACCAGGGCGACATAGGCGCCCGTGATCGCCGCGGTGCGCGTGCCGCCATCGGCCTGGAGCACGTCGCAGTCGAGCGTGACGGTTCTTTCGCCAAGCGCCGAGCGATCGACGCAGGCGCGAAGCGCGCGGCCGATCAGGCGCTGGATTTCCATCGTGCGCCCGCCCTGGCCGCCGCGTGCGGCCTCGCGCTGGGTGCGCTCCTTGGTCGCGCGCGGCAGCATGCCGTATTCGGCCGTGACCCAGCCTTCGCCCTTGCCCCGCAGGAACGGCGGCACTTTTTCCTCGATGCTGGCCGTGCACAGCACGCGCGTGTCGCCGAACGCGATCAGCACCGAGCCTTCGGCGTGGCGCGTGTAGCCGCGTTCGATCGTGACGGCGCGCAATTCGTTGGCGGCGCGGCCGCTGGGGCGTTGGAAGTTCGTCATGGATGCGGTCGGAAACTATGGGGCGGAGCGGTATTGTAGGCGAGGACGGCCAGTGCGCATGGCATACTGCGTGCCCCATTCATCCGGTATTCCCATGATCCGCAGCATGACCGCCTTCGCCAGCGCCGATGCCGACACGCCGTGGGGCGCGCTCGGCTACGAATTGCGCTCGGTCAACAGCCGCTATCTCGAAGTCTCGCCGCGCCTGCCCGACGAACTGCGCGCGATCGAGCCGGCCGTGCGCGAGCGTATCGCCGCGAAGCTCACGCGCGGCAAGGTCGACGTGAGCCTGCGCCTGCACGCGAGCGGGGCCGCGGGCGAGATTCGGATCAACGAGCAAACGCTCGGCAGGCTCGAGACGGTCGCGCACGCGATGGCGCGGCGTTTCCCGCAGCTAGGCATCGAATTCACCCGCCTGCTCGACTGGCCCGGCGTGCTCGAGCGCGAGGAAGTCGATCTCGAAGGCCTGCGCGCTGCCGCGCTCGACCTGCTCGAGCGCGCGCTCGCCGACATGGTCGCCACGCGCCAGCGCGAGGGAGAGCGCCTCGGCGGCTTCTTGCGCGAGCGCCTCGACGGCATCGCGCGCATCGTCGCCGACGTGCGCGGCTGGCTGCCGGAAATCCGCAAGGCCTTGCGCGCGCGACTCGAAGCCAGACTCGCCGAAATCGCGCAATCCGCGGAGATGCCGCGCGCCGACAACGGGCGTCTCGAACAGGAACTTGTGTTGCAGCTTTCGCGCATCGACGTCGACGAGGAACTCGATCGTTTGACCGCGCACATCGCCGAAGCGCGCCGCATCCTCGGCTCGGCCGAACCCGCCGGCCGCCGCCTCGATTTCCTCATGCAGGAATTCAACCGCGAGGCCAACACGCTCGGCTCCAAGTCGGTCGACCAGCGCACCACGCAGGCGGCGATCGATCTCAAGGTCCTGATCGAGCAGATGCGCGAGCAAGTGCAGAATATAGAATAGGCCGATGCCGGGAACCCTCTACATCATCGCCGCACCCTCGGGCGGCGGCAAAACCAGCCTTACCCGCGCGCTGCTCGAGCGCGAGCCGAACATCGTGCTGTCGGTGTCCTACACCTCGCGCCTGCCGCGGCCCGGCGAAGCCGACGGCGTGCACTACCATTTCGTGTCGCGCGGCGTGTTCGAGGAAATGATCAAGCGCGGAGAGTTCTTCGAGCACGCGGTCGTGCACGGCGACCTGAAGGGCACGGCGCGCACCGCGGTCGAGCGCACGCTCGCCCAGGGCAAGGACGTGCTGCTCGAAATCGACTGGCAGGGCGCGCGCCAGGTGCGCGCGCAGATGCGCGATACGGTCAGCGTGTTCATCCTGCCGCCGTCGCGCGTGGAACTCGAGCGCCGCCTGCGCTCGCGCGCGCAGGATTCGGAGGCGACGATCCGTCGCCGCCTCGCCGATTCGCGCGAGGACATCGCGCATGCGGTCGAGTTCGACTACATCGTCGTCAACGACGATTTCGCGACCGCGCTGTCCGACCTGTGCTCGATCGTCACTGCGCGGCAATTGCGCGCGGTCGACCAGCGCGAGCGTTACGCGGTTCTGCTGGCGGATCTGCTGAAGCAGGATTGAGCGTTTTTCCGCCGTCGTTCCGGCGAAATCGGGCTGGGCATCCGTTCAGATGCCGCTCGCGCCGCATAAGGTATGCTTGACGAATGACCGAGACGGCGGCAAACAACGACGACATCCTGATACGCATCCGCGGCCTGTCGACCGTGCTCAACGGCAAGGCGATCTTCGACAAGGTCGATCTCGACATCCCGCGCGGCAGGATCACCGCCGTGATGGGGCCGAGCGGCACGGGCAAGACCACGCTGATGCGCCACATCACGGGCCAGCTCGCGCCCGACGCGGGCGACGTGTTCGTCGATGGGCAGAACGTCGTCAGGCTCGATCGCGCCGCGCTGTTCGCGCTGCGCGAGAAAATCGGCTACCTGTTCCAGAACTCGGCCCTGCTCACCGATTATTCGGTGTTCGAGAACGTCGCGTTTCCGCTGCGTCAGCATCTTGACCTTCCCGAAGTGGTACTGCGCAATCTCGTGCTGACCAAGTTGCAGGCGGTCGGCCTGCGCGGCGCGGCCGATCTGATGCCGCACGAACTGTCCGGCGGCATGATGCGGCGCGTGGCGCTCGCGCGCGCGATCGTGCGCGACCCGATGCTGATCATCTACGACGAGCCGTTCGTCGGCCTCGATCCGATCGCGCTCAATCAGATTCTCAAGCTGATCCGCGCCTTGAACGAGACGCTCGGCATCACCAGCATCCTCGTCGCGCACGAGCTTTCCGCGATCAGCCGGGTCGCCGACAGCATCTTCCTGATCGCCGGCGGCAAGATCGCCGCGCATGGCACGCCCGACGATCTGGCGAAAGGCGAGACGCCGTGGACGAAGCAGTTCTTCACCGGCGCGGCGGACGGCCCGGTGCCGTTCCAGTATCCGGCGCCGGACTACGCCGCGCAGTTGGGGTTGGCATGAGCGCCGTGCGCAAGCCTTCGTATCTGCTCGACGGCATCGCCCAGGTCGGCGCTTGCGGCCTGTTCCTGTTGCAGATTCTCAAGGCCATTCCCGGCAGCCTGCGCCACGTCAAGGAAACGATCCGGCAGATCTGGTTCGTCGGCGCGATGAGCCTGACCATCATCATGACCTGCGGCCTGTTCGTCGGCATGGTGCTCGGCCTGCAGCTCTACTACGTGCTGTCGATCTTCGGCGGCACCGCGGCGCTCGGCACGGTGGTGTCGTTGTCGCTGTACCGCGAACTCGGGCCGGTCGTCACCGCGCTGCTGTTCGCCGGCCGCGCCGGCACGTCGATCACGGCCGAGATCGGGCTGATGCGCGCGACCGACCAGATTTCGGCGATGGAGATGATGGCGGTCGACCCGCTCGCCTACGTCGTCGCGCCGCGCTTCATCGCGGGGCTGATCGCGATGCCGCTGCTCGCCTGCATATTCAATGCGCTCGGCATCTTCGGGGCGCATCTCGTCGGCGTGAGCTGGCTCGGCCTCGACAACGGCACGTTCTGGTCGAACATGACCTCGAGCGTGGACGTGTGGAAGGACGTGGTCAACGGCGTCTGGAAGAGCGTCGCGTTCGGCGCGGTGTGCACGCTGATCGCGACGTTCCAGGGCTACACGACCGCGCCGACGAGCGAAGGCGTGGCCTACGCGACGACGCGTACGGTAGTGTTTTCCTCGATCGCGACGCTCGCGCTCGATTTCGTGATGACGGCGTTTTTGATGTGAATCTTTCCTTCTCCCACCGGGAGAAGGTGGCGCGTAGCGCCGGATGAGGGAAGGGCGTTGCGATTGGCAGTTGCGTCGCATCGTGTTGCGCCTTTCCCTCATCCGCCTTCGGCACCTTCTCCCGGAGGGAGAAGGGAATCAAAAGAGAGAAGCAAATGGCACAACGACAATCCTTCCAGATCGGCACCGGGCTGTTCATCCTGCTCGGTTTCGCCGCGCTCGCCTACCTGGCCACGCAGACCACCTCGGTCGCGAACTTCAGCCAGGGCGAAAGCTACGACCTCAAGGCGCGCTTCACCAACGTCGGCCAGCTCAAGCTGCGCGCGCCGGTGAAGGTCGCCGGCGTGCGCGTCGGTTCGGTCGCGAGCGTCGTGCTCGAGCCGGACAAGCTCGACGCGCTCGTCACGCTGTCGATCGACAAGCGCTTCGACAAGATTCCCGACGATTCGGCCGCGGCGATATTCACCAGCGGTTTATTGGGCGACCAGTATGTTGCGTTGCAGCCCGGCGGCTCGCCCGACGCATTCAAGAACGGCGACGAAGTGGTGCTGACGCAGAGTTCGATGCAACTCGAGGAACTGATCGGCAAGTACCTCGTCGGCAGCGGCGACAAGGCCGGCGACGCGGCGAAACCCGCGGCGAAACCCTAACGCAAGAATGAAAGGTGGATCGTGGCATCCGCAGACGCTTTCAAAAAGGTGAATCTCATGCGCATCCTTTATTCCCTGCTCTGTGCCCTCGCGCTCGCGACGGCGGCGCCCGCGTTCGCGGACACGCCCGCGCCCAACCAGGTCGTGCAGAGCCTCGTCGACGAACTCGGCAAGACGATGGACGCGCGCCGCGCCGAACTCGCCAAGGACCGCGAAGGCCTGATTCAGGTGATCGACCGGATCGTGCTGCCGCATTTCGACATCGACTACGCCTCGATCCTCGTGCTCGGCCAGAACGCGCGCACGGCGACGCCCGAGCAGCGCTCGCGCTTCGCCAAGGCGATGTACAACTCGATCACGCACCGCTACGCCGAGGGCCTGCTCAAGTACACGGAAGGGCGAGTGCGCGTGCTGCCGCAGCAGGGCGAGCTCAACGACAAGCGCACGCTCGTGCGCACCCAGGTCGTGCTCGACGACGGCAAGCTCGTGCCGGTCGATTACGCGTTCCGCAAGACCGCGCAGGGCGACTGGAAGGCCTACGACGTCATCATCGAGGGCATTTCCTACGTGACCAACTACCGCAACCAGGTCGCCGAGGAAATCCAGAAGTCCAGCCTCGACGCGTTGACCACGCGCCTGGAGACGCAGGGCGCCAAGGCGCTCGAGTCGATGGATTCCGAAGGCACGGTGAAGTGAGGATCAGCTTCGACAACGCCGCCGCCGCGCTGCGCGCCGCGCCGCAGGCGCACAGCGTGGACCTGTCGAAACTCGTCGATGCGGACAGCGCCGCGCTGGCCGTCCTGATCGCCTGGGCCGCGCGCGCGCATGCGCGCGGCACGAACCTGCGCTACCTCAACGCGCCGCAGGCGTTGCGCAACCTCGCGCGTCTGTCCGACGTCGACGGCCTGCTCGGTCTTTGAGCGCGGACTGCGCGGCGATCCGTGCGATGCGAACCCGCTTCACACGAATGGAGCCGGAATGTCGATTTCACGAAGTGCGAAGCCCATGTAAGTCGCGTCCTGATAGGCCTCCGACTCTTTCAAACAGGCATACGCCAGCTTGATCGTATGCTCGTTGCCGGTCGCGATGGCGGCATCCTTTTGGATGCGTGGCCAATCCGCTTTTCTGTCCGGTACGGGATGATGGGGAGCATCCAACAGTGCGGAGGAGGTCTTGAATGAGTAAAAAGGAGACTTCTCCTTCCTCTGATTGTTGGTCGGAACTCAATCATGGCACTCGATGCTTGATGTGCAGATTTTGTGCATATACAATAAAGATATGGACCACGACCCTGCCAAGCGACGAAAGAACCTGCGTAAGCACAGGGTGGATTTGCCGCGCTGCATGGAAGCCTTTGATTACCCGATGCTAACGGCGGAAGATGACCGCGAATACGGCGGTGAACAACGCTTTGTGAGCATTGGGTTGGCGCAGGGCAAAGTTGTGGTTTTGGTATGGACTGACCGTGAGGATGGCCCAAGACTGATTTCTTGTAGAAAGGCTGAACCCTATGAACGTGAAGCGTACTACCTCGCATACCCGCCGGGCTGATGTGCCCTACGACACACAAGACAGAACCGCGACGCTGAAATTCTGGAAGCGGGCGACCAAGCACACAGGCGTGCAGGAACTGCGCGCGAAACGCGGCAGACCCACAAAAGCTATCGAGGAGCGCAAAGAGCAAATCGCTTTGCGAGTAGACCGCGACGTACTGGAATGGTATCGCGCGCAGGGCAGCAAATGGCAAACGCGCATGAATGCTGTTCTGAAAGCCTACCGAGACGCGACGGTTTAACAGCCGAGCCTAACGCCTGAATTAAGCGGCCGCTGCCGCGAGGACTAACAGTCGCTTGAAGTAACCGGCGCGAACCCGCGCAGCGGGTGAGCGTCCGGTTGACTGAATAGTTATACCGTTGCGATACCTATCGTTGTTTCGCAGCAGCTACATATTGCTGCAGAATAAACGACCAACCGTACTCCGACGCCATCTCGTCGCGATATTGCACCGCGCCCTCGCCATGCTTTGCAAAGTCGCTGTGCTCGACCGTAACGATGGTTTGCCCTGCACTGCGCTCCGCGAGCCGTACCGTTACGAGACTGGCGTTGTTTGGATTTGGTTGCGGAATACTCTTGGGGCCAACTTGCCAAGTGAACACGAGCTTGGCCGGAGCAGCCCACTCGATGATGCGACCCCAATCGCAGCGAAAGCCGTGAGGGCCACGCTCGTAGCACCATTGACCTTGCCCGTTGCCAAGTACGATTGTGTCGAGCACCTCGCGAGAATAGGAATAGTCGCGCGGCCACCAACGCCCAAACTGCGTAGTGAAAAGTTCGAAGGCATCATTGAGCGACAACGGCACCGTGACTTCGCTTATGACGCTTTCAATGGCCTCGGACATCCCACGTGCTCCTGGCTGTTGCAGCGGCCTAACGCCGAAGCTAACCCGCGCCGTGAAACGGCGTCGGGTTGAGCGCCTTGTTAGAGGGCACTTGCGAGAAACCATGAACCACACCGCTCAAAAATCGAGTTGCTCCACGCCAATGCGCAGCGCCTCGGCTACACGCGCCACCGTCGCCTTGCGCGGGCGTGCAGCGGCTTCGGTTTGCGCGTATGCGGCCTGCGACACGCCAAGACGCGCCGCCACATCGGCTTGCGTCAGGCCCAAGTATTCGCGCCACGCCTTCATCGGGCTGGCCCCGTCCACCGTGGCGCTGACCACATCATGCGGAATCAAGCCCTCTTCATGGGCGAAGCGGCGCAGAAAATCGGCATACGGCAACACCACGAACGCGGGCGCGCCGTCCGGCCCCTTGATGGTCTGGATGTCAGTAAGTGCGTTCATCACGTTTGCCTACCTCCTCAATGCGAACCAGCTTGATCGTGCCCTCGAAATCGAACAGCACCCGGTAATTCCCCACCCGCAGCCGGTAGCCGATGGCGTGATTCACCAGCGCCTTGACACCGCTGCACTGCGGGAAGTTCGGGAGCTTTTCCTGCACCGCGTCGCGGATGTCCACTTGCGCCGCCTGCGGCAGCTTGCGCAGTTGCTTGGCGGCTTTGGGTGTCCATTCGATGCGGTTCATGGGGTGAATTATAAGTATTCGATAAGGATTGTCAAGTGTTGCATTTCTGATGAATTGACACCCGCCGCGATGGGGCGTAGGGTGCGCGGCAAGGAGTTTCAAAGCTCCGAGAGCAGCGGCATCCGCGCCCGTCAGCATCGCGGATTTTTTGTGCCCGGCTTTTGCTATGGCCGGGAGGGCGACGGATACAACACCCCGCAAGGGGGAAGAAGTCCACCCGACTGCTTTCGGGCTTTGAACCTCCCGTCCACCCGGCGGAGGCGTGTCAAGGCTTCTCCGCTGGGGCTTCCAACCTCAAGCAGGAGTCGCCACATGACCAGCACTGTTACGAACTTCAGTTGACATGAATTCCTCAATTGCGGCCTAACGCCCGAGTTAAGCCGCGTTGCGAAGCAACGTCGGCTTGAATGAATTGAACCGCCCCGGGAACGTCGGAGGCTGGTTGGTGTGAGTCAAGCCGCCATCGGCATCTCACGGTGTTGCTGTTGCTGATGATATATCGCTTCGGCTTCCGCCGGCGGTCGGTGTCCGATCGAGGAGAGTAGGCGGTGGTGGTTGAACCAGTTCACCCACGCCAGCGTCGCCATTTCCACGGCTTCCAGGTTCGGCCAGGATCGGCGGTGGATGACCTCGGCCTTGTACAGCCCGTTGATCGTCTCGGCCAGCGCGTTGTCGTAGGAGTCGCCCACGCTGCCGACCGACGGTTCGATGCCGGCCAGCGCCAGCCGCTCGGTGTAGCGGATCGACACGTACTGCACGCCGCGGTCGGAGTGGTGGATCAGGGCTTGCTGCACCGGCCGGCGGTCGTGCAGCGCCTGCTCCAGCGCGTCGAGCACGAAGTCCGTGCGCGCCGATCGCGACACCTTCCAGCCGACGATGCGACGAGCGAACACGTCGATCACGAAGGCCACGTAGACGAAGCCAGCCCAGGTCGAGACGTAGGTGAAGTCGCTGACCCACAGCGCATTGGGACGGTCGGCCTGGAACTGCCGGTTGACGCGATCCAATGGGCACGGCGTGGCCTTGTCGCTGACCGTGGTCTTTACCGGCTTGCCGCGGATCACGCCTTGCAGGCCCAGCTTGCGCATCAGCCGTTCGACCGTGCAGCGCGCCACGCGCACGCCCTCACGCAGTAATTGCCGCCATACCTTGCGCGCGCCGTACACCTGCAGGTTCTCGGCGAACACGCGCCGGATCGCTTGGCACAAGTCCTCGTCCCGGCGCGCCCGCGCCGAACGTCGATCCGGATGGCGACGTTCCCGCGCGTGGCGGCGGTACGTCGACGGAGCGATCGGCAGCACGCGGCAGATCGGCTCGACTCCATGGATGGCTCGGTGATCGTCGATGAACGCGATCATGGCTTGAACCGGCGGTCGAGCTCCGCCTGGGCAAAATACGCCGACGCCTTGCGCAAGATCTCGTTCGCTTGGCGCAGTTCGCGAATCTCTCGCTCCTGCGCCTTGAGCCGATCACGCTCGGACGTACTCAACCCCTCGCGCCGGCCTTCATCGACCTGCGCCTGCCGCACCCAGCGCCGCAACGTCTCCGACGTGCAGCCCAGCTTGCCGGCCACCGAGGCGATCGTCGCCCATTCCGAGCCGTATTCGGCTTGGTGCTCGCGCACCATCCGCACCGCTCGCTCTCTCACTTCCGCAGAATACTTCGAGTTTGTCATTGCTCCATCCTCTCAAGAGTGGGAGCCTCCGACATACCCGGGGCGGTTCAGAATTGTTAGGCTGCTCGCACGAGAGCTGCGGTAGCCTTGCGAACAACCGGCAATACCAGCAGCAACACTGGGAATGCAATGAGCCACGAGACACCCCATGCTCCCAGCCATTTTGATATGAGCTGCGGTGACATGCCAATGCTCTTGAGCGTGCTAATGAGCGAAACGATGCACGTCATGAAGATGGACAGCAACAACGGCATAACCAACGTGCCATAGCGCGCAGGAAGTTTAGGGATGCCGAAAAGGGTTGTGGATTTGTTTGAAGCGTTCATGAGGATCTCCTGGATCCGGTCAAGCAAAGGCGCCTTCCGCTCAGGCAATGAGCAGACAGCCCCGGCAATGGCCGGAGATGATGGCGCGTTGATTGACGTTGAACGCTTACGGTCGGCTGCGTAAGTCGCAGCGACGGGCATCATGATAAGGCGTGCGGATGAGTACGACAAGAGCAGCCTAACGCCTGAGTTAAGCCGTGCCGCGAAGCTGCATCGGCTTGAATGAATAGTTAGGCCGCTGTGCTGCGTTTAGATGCCGCCGGTTACGAGATTGGCGCCAGAACCGAACGGCCATAGGCGACGAATACCATGAGAAGGCCCAGCACGCCGCTCATGATGATTGGTGTGACCTCGCGGTACTTGACGTGTACGCCGATGAACACGAGACTCTCGACTGCCAAAATTATGGCTGCAAAGATTGTCAGCGCTGGCCACCAGTGAAGTGCAGCGGGGACGATGAGCCCGACTGTGCACACAAGCTCCAAGATACCCAAGACAAACCACGCTTTACGTGGCAACGCGCCAAAGGACGGGACATCATGGCTTACCTTGTCGAACATGAAGGTTTTCATGACACCAGACGATCCATAGAGAAACGCGGCGAGAACTTGTAAAACCCACAACAGTATGTCCATTGCGTGCTCCAAGATCGCAAAGGCGATGATTGCGGCCTAACACCTGAGTTAAGCCGCCACGCGCAGTGGTGGCGGACGCGTGCTAGCGTAGCGCAGGCACGCGGACGATGCCACGAAGCGGGGTCGGCTTGAACGAATAGTTAGGCCCCACTTGCGATGAGATAAATGCCGTTGCTGCCTATTTGATGCCACCAGACACTGCGAACTTAATGTCGCTTGCGCCTGCAACGCCGTTCTTGAGGCCGGGGTACTCGAGCCATTTCATAGCGATGTTGAGTTCGTGAATCACGCTCTCGGCTTCGATGGCTATTCCATCAATTTGCATTGACACGGCCGAATGTGCATCCTTTACGAGTGTAAGATCATATCCGCGATCTAGTGCTCCGTACGCAGTGGCTCTAATGCACCAGTTTGTTTCTACGCCAGCGAGTACAATGTGGGTGACGCCAAGATTGGCAAGTTCGGAATCGAGAGGGGTTTGCTCGAACGCAGAGTTGTACTTCTTATGTATTAACAACTCACCTTCTGCCGGCACAAGCTCTGGAACCCACTGCCATTGGACTGAACCCTCGGGAAGTTCTTGATTCGAGTGTTGAACCCAGATTACTGGTACTGCCTCGGATCGTGCACGTTCGACAGCGAGTGAGACGTTCTTGATGATTCGCTGTGCCTCCCAGACTTCCTTCATGATGCCAACTTGCACGTCTACGACAACCATGACGGACATATTGCCTTCGCGCACTGTTGCCATTGAGTTTTTCCCTCCGATTAGATTGATACGGGATCTTTGAGATGCATTTTCGTGCGGCCTAACGCCTGAATTAAGCCGCGCCGCGAAGCGGCGTCGGCTTGAATGAATTGTTAGGCCAGCCACTGGCTACGAGGTCTTTATAGTCATGGCTGCCATTTATAAGCCAATTTCTGCGGCTCGCTCTTTAAGCTCCTCATTTGTCATGTCCGTATGATGGGTGGCAAAGAACCAAGAATGTCCAAAAGGGTCTTCGAGTTCTGTCATCAGGTCGCCATGAAACTGCTCTTCGACCGGGCGAATTACCTTAGCGCCTGCTGCTACAGCTTGATTGAAGAACGACCTCACGTCCTGAACATATACGAAAAGATTTATCGGTGTGCCGCCGATCGTTTTTGGGCTCTTGAAGTTGTACTCTGGATATTCATCTCGCATCATAAATTTGGCACCCTCGATAGCTATATCTGCATGGGCGATAAGTCCACCGCTGCGCTCAATCACGTTTAGAATATTTGCGCCAAAGGCTTTTTTATAGAAGTCCAGGGCCGCTGCTGCGTCATGGACATTCAGGTATGGGATTACGGCATCGGTCATCGACTTGGTCATTTAAGGCCTAACGCCTGAGTTAAGCGGCGGCTGCCGCTGGGAACCACAGTCTAGCGCAACCGACCCGCAGCCGTCCGCTTGAACGAATTGTTAGGCACGATTTGCACAGGCAAGCTAGTTGGCGGACTTGTCTTTGAGGGCCTGTAGATCTTTGATAACTACGTTGGCAGCCGCGCGAACGTCAGACGACTGATCTAACAGTAGTGCCTTGATGTTTGGCATGGCCTCAACCGCGCCCAGTTGATCGAGCGATTGAACCGCGTTTGTTCTGACCCATTCGCTTGGACTTTTCAGTGCTTCGACAAGCGCTGGAATAGCTGACCTATCACCAAGTTCGCCCAACGCTGCTGCGGCGTTATAGCGCTGCCACTCTGTGGTTCCGGTCTTGAGGCGTTCTATGTAGGTGGCCACGGAAATGCCAGGCTCGGCGAATATATTTTCACCTTTGCAACAGCACCACGCTGCTCCCACATACAGCATGGCTATGACAAAAAGAAGGTGCGATGTAGTTTTGCGCATCAGATCGTGCCTAACGCTTGAGTTAAGCGGCGGCTGCCGCTGTGAACAACATACTACTGCAACCGACCCGCAGCCGTCCGCTTGGACGAATAGTTAGGCTGCGGTTGGAGAAATGATAGTGCCGGCCAGCAGCAGCAAGCCGATAACCACCGCAAGCGCATACATCCACGGAACAGGATTGCCGGAACTAAACCCTAAACCAACAGCTAACCACGCAGCGAGCAGGACCCCGAGAACAAGGCCGCAAGCAACCAGCCAGCAAAGTACTGGCGATTGGCGCAGCCTTGAGCTACCTGAAAGTACCCGAACCCATGCCGCCGCAATACCAGCGATACCGCAACATGCGATAACAAAAAATGGAAATTCGTTCTTCAAGTCCATAATGCCACCAACGAACCCAGCAAAAAGGACAGGAGACAACAACAACGTAAGCGGAATGCCAACAACAATGAAAGAGAGCCGCACTCGCGGGCGATCAATGAATTTGGCCACTGTTTCGAGCATGGAAAGCAGCCTAACGTTCGACATGAGCGGCGCCCGACAGCACGCCGCGCGGAACAGACAATGACGATGCGGTGTAGCGCGGCGTGCTGTCGGGCGTCCGCTCGATGGAGGGGTTAGCCGACATGAGCGCGAAGAGTAGCCTGACCTCTTGAAGAGTGGCGCCACCACGCTCGAGGGTTTGCTCGGTCCCCGGCTCGCGCCGGAACCCCGCTGCTTCATAGAAGCGGAGGCCTCGTGCATTGCGGGAAAGGACCCACAGGCTTACCTCCGTGTAACCCGCATGAAGAAGCTGAACCCGCGCGGTTTCCCAGAGAGCCCAGCCCGCGCCCGTAGACCAAGCCTCAGGCGCCACATAGAGCGCCCAGACCTCGCCGCGGCCGCGAGGGGAATCCGGGTCGCGGCACGGCCCAAAGGAGACGAAGCCAACCACTGCGCCACCTCGGCGAGCCACGAAGGTGCGTGATCCAGCCGTAGCGAGGATGCGTTGCCAACCCGCGGCGCGCTCACCGACTGACAGCGAGGCCAAATACTCAGGAGGAAAGAGCCCCGAGTACGCGGCCTGCCATGATGAGACGTGGACCTCCGCGATCGCGGATGCGTCTTCGACCTGCGCCAGCGTCACTTGCATGTTGGCTAACGCCAAAACTCAGCCGCGGCCTTGACGCCGCGAAGCGGCGGCAAGGACGTCGGCTGGAGTGCCTTGTTGGGCGGCTCGACGCTCATTGCGCTCCACCCAAACTGCGCACGACAGGAAAGAAAACCGCTACAGCGCAAAGGCCGGCAAGAACTGCACCTTTTACTGTGAGTTCGACCCAAGGGAATGGCAAAGAGCCATCGGGGTTGCTCCAACCGCCCGGAGCATCGTCGTCTGCCGTGATGAGGTGGCCGAAGAAAGCCCACGCAGAAAAGCCAATGACAGTGAAGATATAGGGAACCTGCCAGAGCAGCGAAAACAGTACCGCAGTGCCCGCGACAATGGCGAGCAACTGAACGTAGTGCTTGGCTGCTTCGCTTTTCATGACGCCCAACTACAAATAGACCCCATATCCGGGGCGTTGCGCGGAATCTTCAGCCCGCTCGGGACTTGCGTCAAGCAAATTTCCTACGCAACTGCAAGCGGTTACCGGATATCTGCCATGACGATCCGCGCTCAAGCTGGTGCGCAATCGATGCGAAACGGGGGCGTAATGGATTATCCGGTCGGAAACGGGGGCGTAACGGATGCACCGGCTACGCCGCGGGCACCGCGCTTGTTGGATGAAGTTCGACGCACGTTGCGTGTCAAACACTACAGTTTGCGCACGGAACAAGCGTATGTGGCATGGGTCAGGCGGTTCATACTTGCCAATGGAAAGCGGCATCCGCGCGAGCTGGGGCCGGCCGAGGTCGAGGCGTTCCTGAGCGGTCTTGCGACCCAAGGCAACGTCGCCGCGGCGACGCAGAACCAGGCGCTTTCGGCATTGTTGTATCTGTACCGCGAGGTGCTCGGGACCGAGTTGCCCTGGCTCGATCGGGTGGTGCGGGCGAAGCGTCCGCGGCGCGTGCCGACGGTGCTGGCGCGCGAGGAGGCGGCGCGTCTGCTCGCGGCGATGGAGGGGCGGCCGTGGCTGATCGGCAGTCTGCTCTACGGCACCGGCCTGCGCTTGATGGAGGGCTTGCGCCTGCGCGTGAAGGATGTCGATTTCGCGCGCAACGAGATCGTCGTGCGCGACGGCAAGGGAGGCAAGGATCGCCGCACCATGTTGCCGCGTTCGCTGGTCGAGCCGTTGCAGCGCGAGGTCGAGCGCGTGCGCGTGCTGCACGCGCAGGATCGCGTGGCGGGGGCGGATGGCGTCTGGCTGCCGCATGCGCTGGCGCGCAAATATCCGCGCGCGAAGTTCGAGCTGGGCTGGTGCTGGCTGTTCCCGGCGGCGAAGCTGTCGCGCGATCCGCGCGGTGGCGCGGTGCGGCGGCATCATCTCGACGATGCGGTGTTTGCCCGTGCGCTGAAAACGGCTTGCGCGAGGGCCGGCATCGTCAAGCCGGTCAGCGCGCATACGCTGCGGCATTCGTTCGCCACGCATCTGATCGAGGCGGGCTACGACATCCGCACCGTGCAGGAACTGCTCGGCCACAAGGACGTGGCGACGACGCAGGTCTACACCCACGTGCTCAATCGCGGCGGACTCGGCGTGCGCAGCCCGCTGGATTGAGCGCAATGCGTGCGAGTCAGCGCGGCGCGAGGATCGCGCCGAGCCGGTCGACCGTGCCGGGAATGCGTTCGAGGTGCGGATACTTCGCGCCGTCGCGGTAGTCGACCTTGAACGTGCGATAGACCTCGCCGTTCTTGACCAGCAGTTCGATCGGCGCGTTGTTGGCCTTGGCTTCCTTGAGCGCGTCGGCGAGCCGCTTGGGCTTGTATTCGGTGCCGTTGACGGCGAGCAGCGTGCCGCCCGGCGAAATGCCGGCCTTGAACGCGGGGCCGTTCCAGACCACGTCGGTGATGTGGCTGCCTTCGCTGCCGAGCATCAGGCCGATCGAGGCGGTGAAGTCGTTCGATTTGCGCGCGGTCTCGGCGTTCTTTTGGTAGTCGCTCGGTTTGTCGGTGTAGACGAGTTTCCAACCCGCCGCGGCAAGGCCGTCGAGCGGCGGCGCATCGGCGTCGAGGCGGTCGCGCAGGAACTTGTGCCAGTCGTTCGGTGCGATCGCGTTGAGCGTGGCGACGAGATCGTCGAACATGTACGTCTTCACGCCCCAGTCGCCGTTGTCGACGCCGAAGAAGGCGGCGGCGAAATCGTCGAGCGACTTCTTCTCGTGCGTAAGCTCGCGCAGCTTCGCATCGACCGCGAGCCAGACCAGCGAGCCGGCGCTGTAGTACTCCTCGCTCATCTGGTAGTTGCGGTACGGCAGCGGGCGGCGCTGGGCGATGACCGGGTCGTTGGTCGTGTCCTGCACGTTGCGCCAGGAGAAGCCGGGGCGGTTGTCGGCGTAGCTGGCGACGACGAGCGCGAGCGCGTCGCGCGCCTGTTCGGGCGTGCGTAGCCCCGAGCGCGCGGCGAGCACGTTGCCCCAGTACTGCGTCTGGCCTTCGTAGACCCAGAGTTCGTCGTTGCCGAGCGGCACGTTGTAGTTCGGCGCGGCCTGCGCGGCGTCGCGGCGGAACTTGCCGTTCCACGAATGCGTGTACTCGTGCGCGAGCAGGTCGCGGTGCGAGGCGTTCTTGTTCCATTCGGTGAAGTATTCGGCCGGCACGCCGTCCTCGCTGGAGCGGTGATGCTCGGTGCCGTTGCCCGACATGCGGTTCGACAGCGAGAACAGGAAGTCGTAGTGGTCGTAATGCTCGGAGGCGTAGAGCTTCTTCGCCTGCGCGACGAGCGCCTGGTGCAGCTTCAACTGCTCGGGCGCGATCTCGAGGTATTCCGGCGCATCGGCGACGATGTCCATGTGCACGGGCACTTTCGCGCCGGGCGCGAGATCGACGCGCTTGAAATACTTGCCGGCGTAGATCGGCGAGTCGAGCAGCGTGTCGACGTCGACCTGCTTGAAGCGCGTCGTGCCCTCCGCATCGGCGGCCTTGTCGACGTCGAGCGCGGAGCCGAACTGCCAGCCCTGCGGCAGCGTCACGCTCGGTTCGATCTTCACCTGCGTTGCGAAGTGCCCGGCCGGGTACAGCGCGACCGCATACCACTGCAGGTTGAGCATCTCCGGCGTCATCACGACGCGACCCTGGCCGCTGTCGACGGCGGAGAGGAAATCGAAATCGATCGTGATCGAAGTCGTGCCGGCGGGAACATCCATGTGGAACGCATACATGTTCACCGCGTCGCGCGTCCATGCGAGCGGCTTGCCGTCGGCGCCGATCTTCAATCCCGCGAGCTTGTCGATCGGCCCGGCGGGCGAATGCGCGGCCGGTAGCCATTGCGGATAGAGCAGGGTCAGCGGGCCGGCCTGCACCGGGATTTCCTCGTGCGCGCGGAAGATGCGGTGATCGAGGTCGGTGGCATCGACATGCAGTTTCAGCGTGCCGGAATAGGGCGTGTCGGCCGGCGCGGGAATCGGCGGATCGGAAACCGCCGTGGCGTGGGCTGCGGTGGACAGGGTGAGGACGAGGGCGGGGACGAGACGCACGGTGGATTCCTTCGATCGCGAATCGCGCAGCATAACAAGCCTGCGCCATGCGTCCGCTGGGCCGAAAGTCATGCTCGGCTGCTCGTCTTTTGCTCGTCATTCCGGTTTTCGCCGGAATGACGGAGTGGGTCGGTCGTTCGCTTACGCGATGATCGTTACCGCATCGCCCACGCGCACCACGCCGCGCCCGCGCGGAATCAAGTTCTGCCCGAAGGTCACGCCTTTTTCGCCGCGGCGGTAGCCGGTCAACGTGCGCAACGGCTCGCCGGACGGATCGCGCTCGCCGCGCTCGAAGTCGACCGTGGTGAACACGCAGCGCACGCAGGGTTTGACCACGTCGAATTCGACGTCGCCGACGCGGATGCGCTTCCAGCCGTCCTCGGCGTGCGGCTCGGTGCCGGCGACGACGAGGTTGGGGCGGAAGCGCAGCATCGGCACGGACGCGGCGAGTTTCGAGTTGAGCAGGTCGAGCGCGGCCTGGGAGATGAGCAGCAGCGGAAAGCCGTCGGCGAGGCTGACCTTGTCGCCGGCGCGCGCGTACTTCGCGTCGACCGCGCGCACGCATTCGGCGTCCATGTGCACGAGGCGCACGGGCAAGCCGAGGAAGGTGCTCAGCCACGCATTCGTGGCTTCGTCGGCCAGCAGCGGCGACACCGGGCTGCCCCAGACCGCCGTTGCGACGCGCTCGCCGCGCGCGTCGGGCACGGCGACGCGCAGACCGGACTTGCCCGGCGCGTCGAGATGCAGCGAGCCGTCCGCGTTCGGCAGCGCGCGGATCAGCGTGAGGCGCGCGTACTCGCGGCCGGTGAGGAACCTGCCGTCGGCGTCGACGATCATCCAGCGCCGGTCGCGCGCCAGCCCGCGCGATTCGACCGTCGCGGACTTCAACGCCAGTGGCGCGCCGGATTTGAGCGGATAGATGTGGATCGAGGCGAGCGTGAAGGCCATGCGCGAAAGGATACGGTAACGGCATTGCCGATGGCAGTTCTTCCCTTTCCGCGCCGGAAGAGGGAAGAAAAAGCGTCGTGCGTGTTACCCTTTGCCGCCCGCCGACTCGATATATACGCCTTGGCAGAACAACACGACAAAACCGCCGTCGGGCAGGTTCCGCCGACCGGCGTGATCCGCGGCGAATGGTCCGCGCTGGTCCTTGCCTTCATTTATTTCTTCCTCGTGCTCGCCGCGTACTACGTGCTGCGGCCGGTGCGCGAGCAACTCGCCGCGGCGGTCGGCTCGCAGGCGTTGCCGGCGTCCTACCTGGCGACTTTCCTCACGACGCTGGTGTTGACGCCGGTCTACGGCTGGCTGGTCGCGCGCTTTCCGCGCAAGATCTTCGTGCCGGTCGTGTACCTGTTCTTCATCGCCAACCTCATTGCCTTCATCCCCGCGTTCGAGTCGCAGGGCACGTTGAACCCGCATATGCTGAATACGGTGTTCTTCGTCTGGATGAGCGTATTCAACCTGTTCGTGGTGGCGGTGTTCTGGAGTTTCATCGCCGACGTTTTCAGCGTGGACCAGGCGCATCGGCTGTTCAGCATGATCGCGTTCGGCGGCACGCTCGGCGCGATCGCGGGGCCGTTGCTGACGAAGTGGCTGGTGCCCGTGATCGGCATCGCCGCGTTGCTCGGCCTCTCGGCCGCCCTGCTCGGCGGCGCGCTGGCGTGCATCCTCGCACTGGTCGCGTGGTCGCGGCGGCATCCGGTGGCGCAGGACGCGGCGCGCAACGAAGAGGTGATCGGCGGCGGCTTCTGGACCGGCGCGAAGCAGGTGTTCGCCTCGCCGTTCCTGTTCCGCCTCGCCGTGCTGATGATGCTCGGCGACGGCGTCGGCACGTTGATCTACAACCTGCAGACCGACATCGGCCACAAGTTCTTTCCGGACGGCGTGGCGCGCACCGATTTCTACGCGAGCGTCGATCTGGCGACGAACGTGCTCGTGGCGGTGCTGCAGATCGTCGTCACGCGCATCGTGCTGACCCGCTTCGGGCCGGTGGTGGGCATCGTCGGCACGGAAATCGTCAAGGCGCTGACGTTGGTCACGCTGGCGCTGCTCGGTTACCCGCTGGCGGCGGCGGGCGCGCTGATCGTCACGCGCGGCGGCGCCTACGGCGTGGAAAAACCCGCGACCGACAGCCTCTACACGCGCGTCGATCGCGAGACGCGCTACAAGGCCAAGGGCTTCATCGACACGGCGGTATGGAGGCTCGGCGACGTGCTCGTGGTCAGCGCGATCCAGTTGCTGCGCGACTGGTTCCACGCGAACAATTCCGCGCTCGCGCTGATTTCGGCGTCGGCCGCATTGTGCGCGGCATGGATCGCCTGGCGCCTCAAGACCACGCCGGAACTCGCGCACCGGAGCGGAGCGCATCGTTGAGCGCGACGCGCGGCCGCGCGCCGTTCACCGGCTCGAAAGCCGGGACAGGATCGCCCTGGCCGCTCTGGAAAGGTGGTCGATGAACGCCTTCTGCACCGGCGATGCGCGTTCTCCATCCTTGCGCTGGACCAGCGACAGGTTGACGTCCAGCGGCGGTTCGAGCGGGCGGACCTGCACGGCCTCGTCGCTCGCGCCGCAGGCGGTGAACGGATCGATCATGGCCAGCCCGTGCCCGTTCGCGACCAGCGAGCGCGCCAACTGGTAGGTCTGTACCCAGATGCCGATGTCGGGCGGCGGATCGAGATATTGCGTGTAGGCTTGCAGGCTGCGGCCGAGGCCGTCGCGCACCGCGATGCCGATCAGCGGCGCGCCCGACAGCGCGGTGAGCGGGATCGGTTTGCCCAGGTTCTTCTCCGGCCACCATCCGCGCGGCGCGATCGCGACCATGTGACCGGTCGCAAGCGGCCTCTGCTCGATGCCGGGATGGAAGATGTCCTGCAGGGTCAGGCCGAGATCGCTCTCGCGCAGCAGGATCGAATCGATCATCTCGCGCGAATGCTGCGTGGACAGCTCGATGCGCACGTCGGGAAAGGAACGGCGCAGCGAGCTGATCGCGTCGGGCAGCAGATGGCTGGCCAGCGTCGGAATGCTGACCACCCGCAACGAGCGGTGGCGCGGCTGGCGCATGCCGTCGGTCAGCCGTTGCAGGTCGCGCAGGTCGTCGGAAATCTTGCCGACGCGCTCGCGCAGTTGATGTCCTTCCGCGGTCAGTTGCAGGCGGCCGCCGACGCGCGTGAACAGGGCGAAGCCCAGTTGCATCTCGGCATGCTGCAGCAGTTTGCTCGCCGCCGGCTGCGAGACGTTGAGCAGGCGCGCGGCGCCGGTCAGCGTCCCCGCCCGCAGGATCGCCTGGAAGACTTCGATGTGGCGCAGGCGCATGCGATGGATTCCGGTGGGCCTGGTGGAATTCTGCACCGAATCGCCGCCGAAGTGTTCCGCTCCGCGTCATGCGGGCGCCGTCATTTCAGCAGATTGACGAATGCGGTGATCACCACGGCGTTGGTGAAATCGATGAAGAAAGCGCCGACCAGCGGCACCACGAGGAAGGCGCGCGGGGCCGCGCCGTAACGTTCCACGAGCGTGCGCATCACCGCCATCGCGTTGGCGGTGATGCCGAGGATGAAGCCGACGAAGCCGCCGCTCATCACCGCGGCGTCGTAGTCGCGCCCCATCAGGCCGAACACGAGCCAGCACGATGGCACGGCCACCGCCACCTGCGCCGCGAGCAGGACCAGCAGCGGCAGCGCCAGGCCGGACAGCTCCCACAGCTTGAGGTTCATGAGCGCCACCGCGAGAAACAGCGACAGCGCCACGTTGCCGAGCGTTTCGAGCGTGCGCAGCGGCAGTCGCAGCCAGCCGGTGGCGTCGTCGAGGTTGCGCATGGCCGCGCCGACCAGCATCGCGCCGATGTACGCCGGCAGGGTGATGCCGAGCCGCTCGAATCCGACGCCGATCCAGCCGCCCACCCACATCGCCACGAGGATCAGCCCGAGCGTCTTGAGCAGGGTGTGCGCTGGCGCATTGCCGTCGTCGCCGGGAAGCACGCCGATGTCGTCGCCGGAATCGGCATCGCCGGCGCCGCTGCCCGGCCCCGGCCCGTGCAGGCCGCGCCGGCCGATCACCCAGGTCGCCGCCGGGCCCCCGACCAGCCCTGCGGCGACGATGCCGGCCATCGCCGCCGCCATCGCCACGCTCTGCGCGCCGCGCACGCCGGCCTGTTCGAACAACGGCGCGAATGCGAGGCCGGTGGCCGGCCCGCCGGCCAGCGTGGGCGAACCTGCGAGCACGCCGAACAGCGGATGCAGGCCGAACGCCGTCGCCACCGCCATGCCGATCAGGTTCTGCAGGATGGCGAATGCCGTCGCCAGCCCCAGCATCAGCGCCACCTGTCGGCCGCTGACTCGCAACAGCGCCACGCTCGCGTTGAAGCCGATCGTGGTGAAGAAGGCGATCATCAACGGCGATTGCACGCTCGCGTCGAAACGGAACAGCTCGGTGCCGCGTCCGTGCCCGGCCAGCGCGCACAGGGCCACGATCAGGCCGCCGACCACGGCCTCGGGAATGTTGTAGCGCGCCAGCAGCGGCAGGTGGCGGCAGGCGAGGTGGCCGACGAACAGGCTCACCGCGCCCATCGCCAATGTCTGCACGGCATCGAATTGCAGCATCGGGTCAGGCCGTCCCGTTCCGGTTTGCCGCGATGGCGGACTTGCCGTCGCCCCAGAAACCGGTGCGCGGCGGCGACAGCATGCCGTCGCGGATCCGCACGCCGTCGGCATGGTCCTCGCGCAGCCACCAGGGCCCGTCGAGGTCGACGAAATCGGCGTGGCGGGCCACGTGCAGCGCCGGCGCGATGGCGAGCGAGGAAGCCACCATGCAGCCGACCATCACGCCGAGCCCGCGTCCGCGCGCGGCGCGCAGCAGGCGCAGCGCCTCGCTCAATCCGCCGGTCTTGTCGAGTTTGATGTTGACGACCTGATAACGGCCCGCGACCGCGTCGAGGTCGGCGCTGGTGTGGCAGGACTCGTCGGCGCAGAGCGGGCACTCGCCGTGGAAGCCGGCGAGGCCGTCGTCCGCGCCCGCCGGCAGCGGCTGTTCGATCAGCGCCACGCGGGTCTCGCGCAGCACCGGCTGGATCGTGCGCAGCAGGTCGAGGTTCCAGCTTTCGTTCGGATCGACGATCAGGCGCGCACCCGGCGCGGCGGCGCGCACGGCGCGGATGCGCGCATCGGGCGCATCCGCGTCGACCTTGATCTTGATCAGGGGCGCGGCGGCGACCGCACGCGCGGCCTCGCCCATGCGTTCGGCCGTGTCGAGGCTGATCGTGACCGCGCTGACCATCGGCGCCAGTGCGCTCTCGCCGCGCCGCGTGTGCACGGGAATGCCCGAAGACCGCGCTTCGAGGTCCCACAGGGCGCAATCCAGCGCATTGCGCGCGGCGCCGGCGGGCAGCAGTGCGTCGAGCGCGCTGCGCGACAGGCCGGCGTCGGTCGCCGGGCCGGCCCGTTGCAACTGTTCGAGCACCGACGCGACGCTTTCGCCATAGCGCGCATAGGGCACGGCTTCGCCGCGGCCGTACGCGCCGTCGCGGCGAATCTCCACCTGCACCACGTCGGCGGCGGTCTTGACCCCGCGCGAAATCCGGAACGGCCGTTCCAGCGGCCAGCTCGCCGCGCGGAAGTTCAGTTCGGCAGGCATTGCAGCAGGCGGTCGACGATGCGGCCGACGCCGTCGGCCACGGGGTCCTGGCAGGGCAGGCCGAGTTCGGCCTCGATGGCGGCGCGCACGCGCGCGGCGTCGCCGGGCGGCAGGTTGGAGCCGTTGATCGCCACGCCGACTGCGACCACGTTCGGGCTGGTCAGGCGCGCGGCGTCGAGGTTCTTCTCGAGGCAGCGCGCCAGTTCGGGCACCGGATAATGCGGCAGGCCGCGCATGTGCGCTCGTCCGGGTTCGTGGCACAGCACGAGCGCATCGGGTTTCGCGCCGTGCAGCAGGCCGAGCGAAACGCCGGCGTAGGAAGGGTGGAACAGGGAACCCTGTCCTTCGATCAGGTCCCAACCGCCGTCGTCGCGGCCCGGCGCCAGCCACTCCACGCCGCCGGAGATGAAGTCGGCGATCACCGCGTCGAGCGGGATGCCGCGTCCGGCGATGAAGATGCCGGTCTGGCCGGTCGCGCGGAAATCGGCGGCCACGCCGCGCGCGCGCAATTCCTTCTCGATCGCCAGCGTGGCGTACATCTTGCCGACCGAACAATCGGTGCCGACCGTGAGCAGGCGCCGGCCCGGGCGCGGCAGCCCCTTGCCGACCGGCGTGGCCGGCGGTTCGCGCGCGTCGAACAGCGTGCGGCCGCAGGCTTTCGCCGTTTCGACGATGCGCGGGTGCGAAGTCAGGCGTTGGTGCAGGCCCGAAGCCACGTTCAGGCCCGCACGCAGCGCTTGGACGACGTGCGCGACGGTTTCCTCGTCCATCACGCCGCCGGCGTTGGCGACGCCGACGATCAGGGTGTTGGCGCCGGCGGCCACGGCCTGCTCGAACGTCATGTCCGGGATGCCGATCGTGGTACGGCATTCGCTGCCGCGGAACTGGCCGATGCACCATTGCGGCCGCCAGTGGGCGAGACCGCGCGCGGTCTTGGCCGCGAGGTGGTCGGGCGCGTTGCCGATGTAGAGCAGGTAGGGCGGCCCCCAGCCCTGTCCGGTGGCGGCGGACGGGGTTCCTTGCGGCGTGGCCATGTTTCGTCGTTCCCTCTTGCTGTCGAACACGTTGGCGGATGCTCGACGGCTCCGGCAGCACCGCGTGCTGCCGGACAAATACACCTCAGCTGCGCAGTCGAGTCCAATGAAATCGGCGGGCCAACCCATAACCTTGGGTTTATCCCGTATTCGTCTTTCCACCCTGCCTGCGCAACGGGACGGACGTGCCGCGCAGGCTCCTAGGCGACCGATCGCAGCGCCGGCTGCTGGTGCCTGACCGCCGCCGACAACTCGGCCGGATCGAAGTCGTCCACCGCGATGAATTCGGCCGTCGCCGCGCGCACGCGCTCGAGCTGCGTGCGCTCGTCCGCCGTGATCGCGCCGAGTTGCTCGGCTTCGGCGAGTTGCGCTGCGGCATCGAGGCTCGCGAGCTGGCTGCGCGCCTTGGCGAACTTGCGCTCGACCGGTTCCGCGGCGATCACCTCGGGCAGCAGCGCGTTCATGCGGCCGACGACGTTGTTCGCGCTCGGCGTGAGATAGGCCCACTCGCCGAGGCGGTCGCGCGCGTCGTTCGGCGCCATCAGCAGCGCGGCGACGCGGTGGCCGAGGCGATCCGACGGCGGCACCTCAAAGCGGCCGAACGGGAACACGAGCGCGCGCAGCAGCCACGCGGCCGGGCGGATCGGGAAGTTGCGCAGCACGCCGTCGAACGCGTTCTGCATGCGCCACGCACAATCGTGGAACGCCCAGGCCAGCAGCGGCCGGTCGGCGACCGGACGGCCCTGATCCTCGTAGCGCTTGAGCATGGCGCTCGCGATGTAGAGATTCGACAGCACGTCGCCGAGGCGCGCCGACAGGCTTTCCTTGAACTTGAGCTTGCCGCCGAGCATGAGCATCGCCGAGTCGGCGACGAGGGCGAGGTTGGCCGCGTAGCGATTGAGCTTGCGATAGTAGCGGCGCGTGTACTTGTCGCCCGGCGTGTTGCCGATCTTCGCGAACGTGAGGCCGAGCACGAGGCTGCGCACGGCGTTCGAGACCGCGAAGCCGATGTGCGCGAACAGCTCCTTGTCGAAGGCGCGCAAACGCGTGGCGTAGTCGGCGATCTGCGCGGCCTGCAGCTCCTTGAGCACGTGCGGATGGCAGCGGATCGCGCCTTGGCCGAAGATCATCAGGCTTCGCGTCATGATGTTCGCGCCTTCGACGGTGATCGAGATCGGCACGGTCTGCCAGCCGCGGCCGGCGTAGTTGCTCGGCCCGAGCTGCACGCCCTTGCCGCCGTGGATGTCGATGATGTCGCGCGCGACTTCGCGCGAGAGTTCGGTGCAGTGGTATTTCGCGATCGCCGACGGCGCCGCGGGCTTTTCGCCGCGGTCGACCGCCGCCGCCGTCGCGCGCGACAGCGCGGTGATCGCGTAGGTGTGGCCGCCGATGCGCGCGAGCGCTTCCTCGACGCCCTCGAAGCGGCCGATGGCCATGCCGAACTGCTTGCGGATGCGCGCGTAGGCGCCGGTCGCGATCGCGCCCATGCGCGCGCCGCCCGAGGCGTTCGACGGCAGCGTGATCGCGCGGCCGACCGAAAGGCATTCGACGAGCATGCGCCAGCCCTGGCCCGCCATGTCCGCGCCGCCGATCAGCTGCGACATCGGGATGAAGATGTCGCGGCCGCGCAGCGGGCCGTTCTGGAACGCGCCGTTGAGCGGGAAGTGGCGGCGGCCGATTTCGAGGCCGGGCGTCGAGCGCGGAATCAGCGCGAGCGTGATGCCGATATGCTCCTTGTCGCCGAGCAGATGTTCGGGATCGTGCATCTGGAAGGCGAGGCCGATCAGCGTCGCCACCGGCGCGAGCGTGATGTAGCGCTTGTCGAAGGTCAGTCGCACGCCGAGCACTTGCATGCCCTGCCACTCGCCCTTGCAGACGACGCCGTAGTCGGGGATCGAGGTCGCGTCCGAGCCCGCGGTCGGGCCGGTCAGCGCGAAGCACGGAATCTCGCGGCCGTCGGCGAGGCGCGGGAGGTAATGGTCGCGCTGTTCCTGGGTGCCGTAGTGCAGCAGCAGCTCGCCCGGGCCGAGCGAATTGGGCACGCCGACGGTCGAGGCCAGCGAGCCCGAAATGCCCATCAGCTTCTGCAGCACGGCCGATTGCGCGTAGGCGGAGAATTCGAGACCGCCGTACTGCTTGGGAATGATCATGCCGAAGAATTTCTGCTTCTTGATGAAGTCCCAGATTCCCGGCGTCAGGTCGGCGAGCTCGTGCGTGATCTGCCAGTCGTCGGCCATCGCGCAGACTTCCTCGACCGGGCCGTCGAGGAAGGCTTTTTCCTCGACCGACAACTCGGGCGCCGGCTGCTTGAGCAGCTTCGACCAGTCGGGCTTGCCGCTGAACAGCTCGCCTTCGAAACCGACCGTGCCCGCTTCGAGCGCGGTGCGTTCGGTATCGGAAATCTGCGGGCGGATTTTCTCGTATACGGCGAGCAACGGTGCGGTGATGCGCTTGCGACGGAAATCGTCGAGGTTGAGCGGCAACGAAGCCAGGCCGAACGCGAGCGCGGTCAGTGCGATCGCGAGCCAGTGGCTGCCGGCGAGCGCGCCGATACCGAGGATCGCGGCGAAACCCGCGATCGTCCACGTGCGCAGGCTGCCGCGGAAATACGCGCAGGCCAGCGAGGCGACGACGGCGGCGAGCAGGGGAATCCAGTTCATGACATGTACCTTTCGAAGACTGCGGTGGAGGGGAAGAGGTTCCCTACCATACGCAACAGTATGTGATCGGACTTTAGTACTGTCAATACGCTGGCGTACTGAAAGAAAACCTTTTCATGAACAAGAAGTTGTAAACGTTTACTGCTGCGGCGCAATATCACGAACCCTTACGCCGGCACGCACCAACCGCTACCATGCGGGGCATGCTGGAAGCCGCAGAAAAAGCCGAACGCTCGCGCCTGTCCGCTGCCGACTGGGAAGCCGGCGCGCTCGACCTGATCGCCGAACAGGGCGTGCCCGCGCTCGCCGTCGAACCGCTCGCGCGCCGGCTCAACGTGACCAAGGGCAGTTTCTATTGGCACTTCGCCACGCGCGAGGCGCTGCTCAAGGCAGCCCTGCAGAATTGGGAAGCGCACGTTGACGAAACGCTGGACCAGATCGCCGCCGTTGCGGATCCGCGCGGACGCCTGCGCGAACTGTTCCGCCGCACGGGGCGCGAGGCGCGCACGCACGGCATCTATTCCGCGCTGCTGCGCGCGCTCGACCATCCGATCGTGCAGCCGGTGATGGAGCGCGTCTCGCAGCGGCGCCTGGATTTTCTCAAACGGGCCTATCGCCAGGTCGGCATGTCGCCCATCGAGGCGCTGCATCGCGCACACCTCACCTACGCGGCCTACGTCGGTTTTCTGCAACTCGCGTTGCAACTCGGACTGCCGCGGCTCGATCATGCGGAACTGGAGGAATACGTCGAACACGTGATGTCGACCTTGATTCCGCGATAGCGTCTGCTTTCCTTCTCCCGATGGGGCGTCGCGCCGGGCACGAGCGCGACGACCCATCCGAACGCGCTCGCGATATGCCGGCAGGGGCGGCCGCAATCCCCTGCCGAGGATGGCGCATCGCGGGAGTTCTAAACCATACTGGCGCCCCGCGCATCCAAGCCCGCAAATGGACGGCGCCGTTCTCAGCATGAAGGCATACCCACGGGATACCGACACCGTTGCCGAAGGCCGCCCGGATCGCGGCGACGACCACGCGCTCGTGCGCGCCTCGCTGGCCGGCGACGCGCGCGCGTTCGAGCGGCTGTACCGCGCCCATGTCGGCCGTGTTCACGGCGCGATCCTGCGCCTGGTCGGCATGGACCGCGCGCGCGCCGAGGAGCTGACCCAGGAGGCGTTCATCCAGGCTTGGCGCAAGCTGTCGAGTTTCCGCTTCGACGCGGCGTTCTCGACCTGGCTGTACCGCCTCGGCGTGAATACGGCGCTGATGGAATTGCGCGGCCGTCGCGACGAGGTCAACGCGGACAATGCCGCGCTCGAACTGGCCGCCGGCGGCGAGGTGCCGTTCTGCGCCGGCGAGCGCGACGACCTGGAACGCGCGGTGTCGAAACTGCCGCCGCGCGCGCGCGCCGTGCTCGTGCTGCACGACGTCGAGGGTTGGAAGCACGAGGAGATCGCCGCCGAGCTCGGCATGGCGGTCGGTTCGTCGAAGGCGCAGTTGCATCGTGCGCGCGCCCTGTTGCGAACGACACTTGAAGCGGCTTGAATGGCCCGTCTTGCGGGCGACGAGGTGAGAGATGGACGGCGAATTCCAGTGGCGTAACCAGATGCGCAAGCTCGACCGGGCGGTCGAGCCTGCGCGCGACCTGTGGCCGCAGATCGAGGCGCGCATCGCCACGCCCGCGACACCGCGGCGGCAATGGCGTCGCCCCGCGTTCGCGATCGCGATCGCGGCCAGCGTGCTCGTCGTCGCCGGCGCCGCGTTCACCGCCGTGCATTTGCGCCACGCCGAACCGGCGCTCGCGCAGGTCGCGTTGCCGACCGCGCTGGACTGGGCCAAGCCGGCCGATCCGAGACTCGCCGACGCGGCGCAGGATCTCGACAAGGCCAGCGCCGATCTGCAGGCGGCGCTCGAAGCGCGCCCGGACGCGGTGTTCCTCGTCGGCATGCTCAACCGCACCAACGCGCAGCGCATGCGCCTGATGCGGCAGTCGGCGATTTCGGGTTGATCCCCGGACCGGATCGAATCAGGAGGGAAAGATGAAATTTCCGATACGCCATGTCTCGTTCGCCTGCGCGCTGCTTGGCGCTTTGCCGGCAGCGTTCGCCGCGAATCCGCCGACGCAGGAAACGATCGGTGCCGAAGGCGCGGCCCGGTCCATCCAGCGCAGTTGGGCCTTCGCCGCCGACGGCACGATCGAGATCGGCAACGTGCGCGGCAGCGTGACCGTGACCGGCGGCAACCAGGACACGGTCGACCTCAGCGGCAGCCTCGGCGCCGATTCCCGGCTCTCGATCGAAGGCGACGCGCGCCGTCTGGAACTGCATGTCGAATCCAAGGGCGGCAAGGGCTGGTTCGGCACGCAGGGACCGGACAGCGACACGACGCTGGTGCTGAGCGTGCCGCATGCCGTGTCCGTCAAGCTCGACCTGGTCAGCGCCAACGGCAAGCTGAGCGGCATCGACGGCAAGTCGCTCGACGTCGACGCGGTCAGCGGCAAGCTCGACTTGAACAGCGCGGCGCGCCGCATCGAGGCCAACAGCGTCAGCGGCAGCGTCACCCTCGACGTACCGAAACCCGGCGTCGTCGAACAGGCGCACCTGCAGACCGTGAGCGGCGACATCCGTGCGACCGGCGCCGACGGACGCGTCAAGCTCGAAACCGTTTCGGGTGCCATCGGCTTCGCCGCGCCGACGGTGGCGGAGTTCAACGCCGAATGCGTTTCCGGTTCGATAGACGCGACGGCGGCGCCCGCGAAAGGTGCGCGCCTGCACGCGGAGACGCTGAGCGGCACGGTGCGCCTGCGTCTGCCGGAGAACCTGTCCGCGCACATCAAGGCGGAGACGTTCAGCGGCAGCATCGGCAGCGACTACGGCAAGGTCGAGAAGGCCGAGTTCGGGCCGGGCAGCAGTCTCGACGCGCGCGTGGGCGAGGGCGATGCGCGCATCGAGGCGCAGTCGTTCAGCGGCAACGTCGAGATCCGCAAACACGACTGACGTTCTGGTTTCGTGCGATCATAGGCGGTGAACGACGACGCGGTCGACGACACGGTCTTTGCGATGACGAACGGCAACAGCGCCGCACGATTGGCGAACGCGGCAGGGGCGGCGGCTTCGGCCGGGCGCTGGCAGGAAGCCGAACGCCTGTGGTCGCAGGTGCGCGATCTGGAACCGGAAAACCCCGCCGCGCTGTTCAGCCTCGGCGTGCATGCCTTCCAGCGCGGCGATCTGGCTGCCGCGCGCGAACTGTTGGACAAGGCGCGCATCGCCGCGCCGCGCGATCCGATGGTCCCGCTCTCGCTGGCGCGCGTGCATCGCGAGGCCGGGCGGGCGGATCTGGAATGGAGCGCCATCATCTCCGCGCTCGACATCGACCCGTATTTCCTGCCGGGCCTGCTCGCGCGCGGCGAATTCCTCGAACGCGACAAGCGCTCCCGGGCCGCCGCCGCCGTGTTCCGCAACGTGCTCAAGGTGGCCGGCAACGATCCCGCGCACTGGCCGCAGGCGTTGCGCAAGCGGCTGGAACATGCGCGCGCGGCGGTGGCGCGCGACGGCGACGAACTCGCCGCCTTCCTCAAGCACAAGGTCGACGCGCAATATGCGGCGGTGGACGCCATCGCCGGCGGTCGCTGGGACGAAGCCATGGCCATCCTCGCCGGCAAGAGCAAGCCCTACGCGCACGAGTGCAACCAGTTGCACGTGCCGCGCCTGCCGGCGATCACCTTCTACGACGACGCCCTGTTCCCGTGGATGCGCGAGGTCGAGGCGCGCACCGAAGCGATCAAGGCCGAGTTGCAGGAGATGCTCGTGCGCCGCCAGGACGAGTTCGTGCCCTACATCCAGTACCCGCCGGGCGCGCCGGTCAACCAATGGGACAAGCTCAACCATTCGCGCAACTGGAGCGGCTTTCATCTCTACCAGCACGGCGCGCCGGTGCGCGAACACCTCGACCAATGCCCGAAGACCGCCGAAACGCTGGCGCTCGTGGATGCGGTAACGATCGCGGGCCTGTGCCCGAACGCGATGTTCTCCGCGCTGGCGCCGCACGCGCACATTCCGCCGCACACCGGCGAGACCAATGCGCGCCTCGTCGCGCACCTGCCGCTGGTGGTGCCGGAGAATTGTCATTACCGCGTCGGTTACGACTGGAAGCAGTGGCGCGAAGGCAAGTGCTGGGTGTTCGACGATTGCATCGAGCACGAGGCGCGCAACGACAGCGACCGATTGCGCGTGATCCTGATGTTCGACGTGTGGAATCCGCAGCTCGCGCCGGCCGAACGCGAGATGGTCGGCGCGCTGGCCGAGGCGATGAACGAATACCGTAGCCAAACCGATGGAACCTGAAATGCAAAGACCGATCCTTGCAGTGTGTCTGTTCGCCTTCGCCGCGTCCGCGTCGGCGCAGGCGTCGCATCCTTGCGCGCAGGTCGCGCAGCCGCAGGCGCGCCTGGCCTGCTACGACAAGGCGTTTCCGCCGCCGCGCGAAGTCAACGAAGCGGCGGTCAAGCAGGCCGCGGCGGATTTCGGCCTGAACAAGCCGGTCGAGCCGCTGCGCAATCCCGACCAGAGCGTCGCGGAAGTCACGCCCGACCGCATCGAAAGCAAGGTCGCCGATGTCGACTGGCTCGGCGGTTCGTCCGTGCGCAGCATCACGCTCGAAAACGGCCAGGTGTGGGTGCAGACCCAGGCCGCCAACGCATCCGTGCGCGTGGGCGATACCGTCAGGTTGAGCAAGGGCATGCTGGGCAGTTATTTCCTGACCACGCAGGCGGGCGTGAAGCTGCGTGTGCGCCGCACCCACTGAGCGCATGGCGGCATCGTCCAACCGGCCGTTGAGCGCCGCGCAGGCGACGCGTTTGCGGCAGGCCTTCGCGCTGCTGCAATCGGGCAACGCCGCGCAGGCGCTCGCGCTGGCGTGGGCCCTGGTGCGCGAAGCGCCGGACTGCGCCGACGCCCAGCAGTTGCTCGGCCTGTGCCTGGCCGAAACGGGCCAGCCCGCCGACGAGGCGTTCCGCCGCGCACTGGCCCTGCACGACAGCCCGCTGATCGCGGCGAACTACGCCACGTGGTTGCGCAAGCAGCAGCGTTTCGCGGATGCCGTGGGCGTGCTGGAGAACGCGCCGACGACCGCGCAAATCGCCTTCCTGCTCGGCTCGACGTTGCTGACGCTGCACGACCACGTGCGCGCCGCGAAGGCGTTCGAGTGCGCCCTGGCATTGCAGCCCAGCGCCCAGGCATGGCATGGACTCGGCAGCGCGCTGCACGGCAGCGAGGACTGGGAAGTCGCCGCCGCCGCCTTCCGCAAGGCCATCGAACTCGACGCCGACTACGCGCCGGCCTGGGTGAACCTCGCCGCGGTGCAGCGCCTGCTCGGCCGCCTCGACGAGGCGACGCAGAGCTTTCGCCGCGCGCAGGCGCTCGGCCACGACACCGCCGAGGTGCGCAATGCGCTGGTCGGCCTGCATGCCGACGCCGGCCGGTCCGCACAAGCCCTGCAAGGCGCGCGCGAACTGGCACGCGCCTTCCCGGCCGATGCGCGGACCTGGGAAACGCTGACGGATTTGCTGTGGGAGCACGGCGCCGAACTGGCGCCAGGAGAAGACCCGCTGGCGGCGCTGCAGGATGCCGCGCAGGCACAGCCGGACAACGAACCCTTGCAATTCACGCTGGCGCGCCTGCTGCGTGCCGCGCAACGCGACGAAGCCGCGCTGGCGGCGCTGCAGACGATGCGCCGGCGCGGGCAGGGCGGGCGGCGGCTGGACTGGTTCGAGGCCGATGCGCGCGACGCGCTCGGCCAGTTCGACAAGGCGCAGGCGTTGTTCGAAACCGCGCAGCGCACGTTCGGCGACGATGCGGATTTCCTCAACGCCTACGCGCGCCATGCGTTCCGCAGCCAGCGTTTCGAACTGGCCCGCGATTGCGCCGCGCGTGCCGTGCGAGTCGCGCCGCGCGATCAGGAGGCCTGGGCCAACCTCGGCACCGCGTGGCGCCTGCTCGGCGATGCGCGCGAATACTGGCTGTTCGGTTACGAGAACCTGGTCGGCTACGACGCGATCGAACCGCCGCCGGGCTTCGCCGATCTGCCCGCGTTTCTCGCCGCCCTCGCGCAAACCCTGCACGCCCTGCACAACGCGGTGCGCCAACCCTTGCATCAAAGCGTGCGCGGCGGTTCGCAAACCTCGGGGCTGCTGTTCGGACGCGACGACCCCGTCATCCGCGCCGCCGAAACCGCGTTGCGCGCCGCGGTCGAAAAATGGCTGGCGACGCTGCCCGGCGACGACACGCATCCGTTTCTGTCGCGCAGGCGCCGCAGCGTGCGGTTCGCCGGCTCCTGGTCGGTGCGGCTCCAATCGGCGGGACACCATTCCAGCCACATCCACAACAAGGGCTGGATGAGTTCGGCGTTCTACGTTTCCTTGCCGCCGTCCGTTGCCGCCGCCGCCGCCGACGGCGGCGCACCCGGCAGCCTCCATCTCGGCAAACCGCTGGAAACGCTCGGGCTCGACCTGCCGCCGCGCCGCATCGTCCGCCCGCAAGCCGGGCACCTGGCCCTGTTTCCCTCGTACCTCTGGCACGGCACCGTGCCGTTCGCCGACGACGAACCGCGCCTGACCCTCGCCTTCGACGTGTTGCCCGCGTAACTGCGGGGCGGCATGCTCGTCATTCCCGCGAAGGCGGGAATCCAGGTCTTGCTTTTGATCGTTCGCTTTTCAGTGGTTTCAAAAGCCAAAGCTTCCACTCGCCTTCGGCGAGCGGGTGACTTTTCTTTGCACGTGCAAAGAAAAGTCACCAAAAGAAACACGCCCCAGCGCATGGCGCCCTTCGCGCATTCTGCGCTGCGGGTCCGCGTCAGCGGCCGGGTTCCGTTGATGGCACATCCGTGTGCCACAACGGAATGCGCGCGATCCTCGCGCGCACCCTTCGGGCCTTGTCGTCCGCTGCCGCCGCCATGCGCGGAAGAGCAAGAGCAGCGCGCTCCTGCGCGCCTCGCTTTCCTTCTCCCACCGGGAGAAGGTGGCGCGGCAGCGCCGGATGAGGGAAGAGCCTCGCACGAATGAAGGCCGATCCAATCTGCAAAGCCTTTCCCTCATCCGCCCCTTCGGGGCACCTTCTCCCGGTGGGAGAAGGGAAGCGCAGAGCGCTCGTGCTCTTGATCTTCGAGCCCCCGTTTGCCGCGGCGCATTCTCTTTGGTTCCTTTCTCTTGTGCGAGCAAGAGAAAGGAACCCGCGCGCCGGACGCGCGCGGAATGGCGAAGGGGCGCGGTTGGAAAGAATCAAAAGCCAAAGCAAGAACTGGATTACACGCGGCGGTCCCGCCGCGTGCCCTCCGGGCCATTCGCTGCGCGAATGTTCGCTTCGGCATCCTGCCTGCGTGAGTGCGCAGCACGCCGTTACGCCGCCGCGAGCCGCTGCTGCGCGTCATAACCCCTGCAGGCCAGCACCACCGTCTTGGGCACCGCCGCTTCGCCCGATTCGTAATACGCCACCATGCGCCGGGACAAGCCCAGCGCCTCGGCCGCTTGATCGAGCGTGAAACCGCGACTCAGGCGCCAATCGGAAAACGCCACCGCATCGGCATGCCCCAGCGCGATGAGCGTGTCGCGCCAGAGCGAATCCGCGCCGATGTCCACGCCGCTGGGCCATTCCACGCTGTGGCCGTGCTCGCCGGGTTTCACGCGGCGGAATTCGCGCGCATCGCGCAGCGGCGCGAGCGAGGCGAGTCGCCTCACCTCGGCCGCCAGATCGACGGCGACTTCCTCGCCACTCGACCAGCGCAGAGCGAGCGCATGACCTTTTTGCGCGCGCACGCTCTCGATGCGCGGCGGTGGATTCTTTCGGCTCATCGGTTCAACTCCTTCCATTTCGCGGCCAGCGCCGCCCGGTTTTCTTTTGCCCAGGCCAACGCATCCGCCGCATCGCGCTGCCGCAGCTCGCCGACGAGAAACACCCGCGTATCGATGGCGACCGAGGCGCGGTCGTCCTCTTGTCGATCAAGTGGAAATGCGGCACGCCGCTCGCGCGAGTACATGTCCAGACGGCGGCGTGCGAAACGCTTGATCGTGGGCATCTGCGTATATTAGTGCAATCATTGCACTTTTCAAGCGAAGCCATGGCCTGCAAAAAATGACAGCCTGTCGCGCTGGCGCTTCGGGCTCTTTCTTCCCTTCTCCCACCGGGAGAAGGTGCCCCGAAGGGGCGGATGAGGGAAAGGCGTTGCAGAGAGGAAATGTCTTTCGGGTGTGCAAGGCTCTTTCCTCATCCGCCCTTCGGGCACCTACCCCGTTCGACATCCTTGTCTCACCCTCAGTCGGCTGTCGCCGACTTCGACCCGGTGGGAGAAGGGAAGCAAGGCTTTGCCGGTCGGCCGGGCGAGGCTCGCCGAATCGCCGGGTCGCGCGCGCAGGCGTATGATCCGGGCAGGCAACCCGTGCATCGGGGAACCTTCTGTTTTTTTTCCACGGAGAAAAAATATGAAATTCGCAACCCCGGTCTTTGTGACCGCCCTGCTGGCCGCTTCGGCGGTGCCCGCCGCCGCGCAACAAGCCGCCGCGCAGCAGAAATCCGAACAGACCGCCAAACAGGACCCGGACGCCATGGTCTGCAAAACCCTGGAAGTGACCGGCAGCCGCTTTCCCAAAAAACAGTGTCATACGCGTGAGGATTGGGCGCGGATGGAGAGCGATGCCAAAACATTGATGCGTGATGTGCCTGGCCGCGTGATGCCGTGCGATGGCGAGTGCGTCCCTCTGCCACCGGGTGACCCTAGCGGGCATGGTCATTAACCAAAAGCAACCCGGCTATGCCGCACCCACGGTTCATTTTTCCACCCGATAAAACCCGTGGATGGCGAGCTTGCTTGACGAGGACTTTGGGGCGGCGTAGATTGATTTTCGCAGGGGAAAATTCGAAACGAGGGACTCTGCATGAATATCAAATCCGTATGTTTCGCTGCCATTGCGACATGTCTGGGCGCGTTCGCCCCGCAACAGGTTCAGGCCGGTTCGCTGACGGGCATCGCGCTCGAATGCGTGGGTTCAGCCACCGGCTTCGTCGAGTTTCGGTAGTATTTGCCATGCGACTACAGCGTCCGGATCGGGATATACCGTTCAGGCTGTCGTCTTTACGCCACCCGCCGGGGATGTAGTCACCTACGCGTGGACGGTTCCGACGGATTCGGATATTGTCATTACGTCGGGATGCACTTCGGTATCATCTTCTTGCGTACTGTTCACTCATGCGTACGCGGATGTAAACAGAACAATACAAGTGACCGTGACAGATGTCACCACGAGTGAGGTGGCTTCCGGATTGAGTACCAAGTTTTTAATTGCTGCCACATGCTATAGCCCTTACGTTCATTTTTGTTAATGTCAAAGGTCCGCACAACCATGGCAGGTTGTGCGGACCTCAATGTTTCGAACTTGAGAAACTTGGCTCATTGGGGTTCGCTGCGCTCACCCAACGGACTACGGACTGGAATTCCGGAAGAACCTGTTTCCTTGGAGAAAAAATATGAAATTCGCAACCCCGGTCTTTGTGACCGCCCTGCTGGCCGCTTCGGCGGTGCCCGCCGCCGCGCAACAAGCCGCCGCGCAGCAGAAATCCGAACAGACCGCCAAACAGGACCCGGACGCCATGGTTTGCAAAACCATCGAAGTGACCGGCAGCCGCTTTCCCAAAAAACAGTGCCACACGCGCGAGCAATGGGCGCAGATGGATAGCGATGCCAAAACGATGATGCGCGAATTCCAGGCGCGCCCGATTCCGTGTAACGCCAATGTCAGTACCACTAGCGGGTGCGTGCCCGTCGTGGGTGATCCTAGCGGACATTGATTGCAGAAAAATGGATTCACCGATAAAGAGAGCACCGCACCCACGGTTCGTTTTTCCACCCGGCAATGCCTGCCGGGTCGCGGGCTTGCTTGACGAGGATTTCCGGACGGCGTAGATTGATTTTTACAGGGAAAAACTCGAAAAGAGGCACTCTGTATGAACATCAAATCGGTATGTTTCACTGCCATCGCGACATGTCTGGGCGCGTTTGCCCCGCAACATGTTCTGGCCGGTTCGCTGACGGGCATCACGCTCGAGTGCGTGGTTCAGCCACCGGCTTCGTCGAGTTTCGGACGCCATTGCCACGCGGTCAATGCGTCCGGATCGGGTTATACCATTGCGGCTGTCGTCTTCACGCCGCCCGCCGGGGACGTAGTCACCTACGCGTGGACGCTCCCGAATGATTTTGATTATGTTATTACGTCGGGGTGTACTTCGGCATCGTACACTTGCACATTGTTCACCTATGCGCAAACGGATGTAATGAGTTCGATAGAAGTGACCGTGACGGACGTCACCACGAGCGAGGTGGCTTCCGGGTTGATTACCAGGTTTTTGATTCCCGCCACATGCGGTAACGGGTTTTGCTAAAATCAATTGGCGAAGGTCCGCACAACCGCAGAAGATTGTGCGGACCTCGATGCTCCGAACTCAGGCCAAGCTCGTCATTCCGGCGAAAGCCGGAATCCAGTGTCTTTCGCTTTTTTTTTCAGCGCATTCCAGAGAGCTTGGTAGTCGCTGGATTCCGGCTTGACTCGCGGCATCCTGCCGCTTGCCCCTTCGGGCCATTCGCTGCGCGAATGTTCGTGCGCGTTCCTGCGCGCCTCGTCGCCGGAATGACGAGCAAGAGCGGGTTTGCTTTGACTTTGGAGCATGGGGCGCAGCGCATGTTCAACGACCGGCCGCTGCCCGCCCGAGGCGATCCGCAAGGCGGCCATTGACGGGATTGCCAATGCAACAAGCGGTAGATTCACCGAATCAGGAACTGCAGCGCGGCTACGCGCTGCTCGGCGAGGGACGCACCGCCGAGGCGCTGCAACTGGCGGCTTCGCTCGCCGCCGCCCACGCGGATAATGCCCGCGTGCTGTTGTTCGCCAGCGAGGCGCACTCGGCCAACGGCGAACCCGAGGCGGCCCTGCCATGGATCGACCGCGCCGTCGCCGCGAGCGGCGGCCATCCGTCGCTGAAGCTGGCGAAGGTGCGCGTGCTGCTGCATCTGCGCCGACGCAGCGAGGCGGCGGCGCTGGCCGCCGAGGCGGCGCAGGCCAGCACGGACGGCGGCGTGGTCTGGCAGGCCGGCAAGCTGCTGAACTCCTGCAATCGCCTGGACCAGGCCGTCGCGCAATACGAACGCGCGCGCAGTCTGGCCGGCGACCACCCCGGCCTGCTCTACGACCTCGCCGTGGCGCGTTTCTTCCACGGCGATTTCGAACAGGCCGAGCGCGACCTCGACCGCGTGCTCGAGTTGCAGCCGCAGGCCGGCCATGCGCTGTACCGGCGCGCGACGCTGCGCACGCAGACGCGCGAGCGCAACCACGTCGCCGACATCGACCGCCGCCTCACCGCGGGCATCCGCGAGCCCGCCCACGAGGCCTGGGCGCTGTACGCGCTCGGCAAGGAACTGGAAGATCTGGGCCAGTACGAAGCCTCCTTCGTCGCGTTCGCCGCCGGCGCGCGCAAGCAGCGCGGCACGCTGGCGCAGTACGACGTGGCCGAAGAAGTGGATGCGCAGCGCGCGTTGCGCGAGGCGTGGACGGCCGCGGTCATGGCGCGGCCCGATGCCGGATGCGCGGACGACGGCGCCATCTTCATCGTCGGCATGCCGCGCAGCGGCACCACGCTGGTCGAACGCCTGCTGGTGCAGTCGGGCCAGGTGCGTTCCGCGGGCGAAATGCCCGACTTCGCCAATCTGTTCGGCATGGCCGCGCAAAGGCGCGTCGACGAGGGACTTGCATCGACCTCGGCGCAGGCCTCGACCGCCATCGACTTCGCCGCGCTCGGGCGCGAGTACGTGCGCGGCGCGCGCGAGGCGGCCGACGGCAGCGCGCGCTTCATCGACAAGACGCCGTTCAATTACCTCTACTGCGGTCCCATCGCCAAGGCGCTTCCGGACGCGCGCATCCTCCACCTGACGCGCGATCCGCTCGACGCCTGCTACGCGGTGTTCAAGACCCTGTTCTTCAGCACCTGGAATTTCTCCTACGACCTCGACGAACTGGCCGAGTACTACATCGCCTACCGCGAGACGATGCGGCACTGGCATGAAGTCATGCCCGGGCGCATTCTCGAGGTGGCTTACGAAAACCTGGTGAGCGACACCGGGAATCAGGCGCGGCGCATCTACGAGTGGTGCGGGCTGGAATGGAATCCGCAGGCGCTGGCCGTTCCGCAGACCGGCCAGGTCGCCTTCAAGACGGCCAGCGCCGCGCAGGTGCGCGAGCCGGTGCACCAGCGCTCCGTCAGCAGCGCGCAGCGGCATCGCGAGCGCCTCGCCCCGTTGATCCGCAAGCTGGCGGCCGCGGGGATTCTCAAGGAATAGCACGGTTGGGGTGAGCGCAGCGAACCCGAACCTGTCTTCCCTTCTCCCACCGGGAGAAGGGAAGAAAGCCATTTGTGGCGCGTGCCGGTCAATGCCGCGTAGAACAGATTGAAGCCGTCCACATGGACGCGCGTGCGCATTTTTCCATTCCCGCAAAAGGCAAAGCCGCCTTTCGGCGGCTTGCTTGGCGAAGCGTCGCCGCCCGCCGCCCGACTGGACGATCTCATCGCGGCAAAGGAGGCGCTTGGCCGCGACAAGGATTTGATTGCCGCCAGGGAACTGCGCGCCATTCGCGAGAAGCTGCGCTGATAAATCCTTATCCGGGACGGATCGGGGTGCGCTGGATCGACTCGGCGGCATTACCGGCGTTGGCGATGCCCGGTTCTTTGCTGCTTTCGTCGATCAGCTTACGCATGCGACGATACTGATGAAAGCGGCGTAATACATTACTCTTGCGGTTAGGCAGCCATTGCCGCCAGTGCGGCCGCGGCTCGTTCGAGTCCGCCGAGGATAGTTTCGGCGACGCGCGGAGAGAAATCCGGTGACAGTTCCGCTCGTACTTCCTCGATGGCCGCCGGCGTGCGCGCCAAAATGCCCTCGATGATCGGCTCAGCGGTCGGTGCGTAACCCACCTTCTGTGCGGTGCTGTCGAAGTGCCGACGCTGGATGGTTTGCATCGTGTAGTGCTTGTTCTTGCCGAGTAAAGCCATCGCCAGCTTGATCCCGTGTGGCGACCATTGACGAGGACCGTCACCCAGTACGGGATAAGCCGACATCACGTCGTACAGTCGAGTCAGCCGGAAGCGGCCACGTGGCTGGATTTGGATGCTGAAGTTCTTGGCGTGGCCGTCCGGTGCGCGCAGCAGCCAGAACAATATCTGCGCGGCCATCAATGTCTTCGTGTCAGCCTCGGCGTTCTCGGATTGTCGCAAGGCGGTGAACAGGGCCTTGAGCCCTGGTCCGCCCTCGTTTTCGTACTTGAGCAGTGGCGAGCAGCCTTCCACTTGACAGAAGTCTTCCTGCGGCAGCCGCATCAGCCAATCGCCGCTGGGTGCGACACGCCGGTCGAAGCGCTCGACGACGAGCACGCGCTGTTTGCCGAAGTTCGCGATGTTAGCGTCGGCAACCTCCAGTCCGTAGGCCTTGAGTAGCCGCAGGCATAGCCACTCGTTGTCTACAGAGGTGCTGAAGTCGGCCTGCCGGCCGCCGACCAAGCCGAGTGGGAGCTTGAATATGTGGCTCGTGGGCGTCGCGCCGCGCGGCACCTGCCATTGCCCGTCCCACCACAGGAAGGCGGTTTTTTCCTGGGCGCCGGCCAGGGAAATGCGGAAGTCCGCGTCGGGATCGCTACCGGCGCCGAAGGCACGCGCAGACACCGTCTCCATGAGATGCCGCTCGATGGCCTCTTCGGACAGGGGTGTGCCTTCGATACGGTCGAAACCTTCCGGCGTCTCGTCTTCCCCCAGTATCTGGACCGCACCCGCGCAATCGCGGCCGATGGCCTTCAGAAGATCGAAGGGGGCGGTTGATCCGGTGCGAAAGCGTTCAGCCACGCGTTGGCGGATGATGTCGCTGTCGGGCAGGAGGTTGTCGAAATAGTTCGCGACTTTCTTGCCTTTGAGAGGCAAATTGTCCAGATTGAAAGGCAGTGACAGGGACAGTGGACGGCCAATGTCGGCGGCTGCCCAGTCCTCGTCGTATCGGAGTTCCATTTCCCCACGTGCCGGGATCGTCCAGCGCCCGACATGCGCGCCATTGATCCAGAGCGACAGGCTACGGCTGTGCGACCGGCGGCCCATGTCACCAGTCCGTCTGTATCCGGGATGGCACACGGCCGCCGCGCGCGCCGATGGCCAACTCCAGGCCAAGTGCCGAACACCAGGCCAGCAATTGCGCCACGTTCAGGTCATGGGGATTTTGTTCCAGATGGGATACTCGCGATTGGCTCATGCCCATGCGACCCGCCAAGGTCGACTGAGTCATACCCTTGGCTTTGCGGGCGGCTTGCAGCATCGATCCTAGCTGCGAGGCGGTGACCAGGGGATGGGACGAAGGCGTCATGGTGAGGTATCCGGAATACGAATAAGTGCGTTTTATTCCTAAAAAGAATATTTGTCAAATATCCGGATAGCGAATATGTCCGCCTACTCTGCGGTCAGCCATCGTGTTGGCGCCCTCGACGTTCGGCGCGCTCGGCTTCCCAGCCCTCCAGCGCCTGCGCGACTCACGCCGCCGCGCGCAGTTCGAAGGCCACCTTCACCGCATCGTACGGGAACCGGTACTTGCCGCCCTGCACGCGCTCGATCACGCCGTTGCTTGCCAACGCGTGGAATCTGATCGAAGTCGGTACAGCAATCTGATCCAAGCCGGTACGGTGGATGTGGGTAATCCTGACGCCTTTGCCCTTGTCGATGAGTTTCCGGAGATTACCCATGAAGCAGTTGTTGGAGTTGGCGCGCCTGCGGTTCGAGCTGAGGCGCTCGTATTCGGAGATAGCGGGCAGTCTGGGCGTGGCGCGCTCGACGGTACAGGAAGCGGTGCGGTGTTTCCGATCGGGGGGCTGGGCTGGCCATTGTCGCCAGAACTGGACGAGGATACGCTGTACGCACGGTTGTACCCGGTAACGGTCGTCAGTCAGGTGGTGGAGCCGGACTTTGCCGCGCTGTCGAAGGAACTGGCGCGCAAAGGGGTGACGCGTAAGTTGCTGTGGCGCGAGTACGCCGACAACATCCGGGACGGGCGCTGGCCTACGCGCAGTTCTGCGCGCGCTTCGCGGTCTTCAAGCAGTGGAGCGATCCCGTCATGCGCTTGGTGCATAAGCCGGGCTCGCGGATGTTCGTCGACTACGCCGGCATGACGATGACGATCACGGATCGGCACAGCGGCGAGGCGACTGTCGTGGAGACGTTCGTTGCCGCCCTAGGCTACTCGCACGCGATCTACGCCGAGGCCAGCATGAGCCAGAAGGCCGCGGATTGGATCGGTGCCAACACGCGCGCACTGACTTATTACGGTGGCGTGCCCGAGGCGATCGTGCCGGACGATCTGAAGAGCGCCGTGGTCGGCACAGACCGCTACGAGCCGCGCATCCAGGACGACTACCAGGAATGGGCGCTACGGCACGGCGATCCTGCCGGCCCGGGTGCGCGCCCCTGACGGCTGGCGATCTACAACGAACAACGCACCCACAGCGCCATCGGTCACCTGCCGCCGCTGGCGTTCAAACGACGATGGCAGCAACGGCAGTTTCCAGAAATGAATGGACTCGGGTAAGGGGGATTGACCGTATCGGATCGGACGATGCCATTGTCGACGTGAAGGTGCTGCGGTTCAATCATTTGGCATCCCTTACAAGGCGGAGTGCGTCAAAATCTTGTCTGAGTTGCGTTCCGTTTCTCTCTATCCGAGCCCACTCCTCCTTAGTGTGACACTCTCTTTTCTTGAAATGAGTTCCAATTGTATCCAGCATCTTGCAAGTCTTCGCATTCAAGGCAGGCTTCATGGCCCTATCTGCTTGGCTCGGTGCGGCGGCGGCCTGTGCGCCAGAGAGTGACACGCAAGTCACGAGAAACAATCCAGATATCATTCTTTTCATCGAGGATTTCATGACTGCTCTCCGATTAGAAATTATTGTGATTTTTAGTATACATAACCCGCGTGATTTTTTCGGACCATTAAGTTGAGAATGACTCAATTGTGAACTGCTTTGATTCGTCAGGCCAATGGTCGAGCTTCGAATATCAAAAAACCCCCGGACTTGCGTCCGGGGTTTACTTTTGCAACCGCTTGCGACTCCGGATCAGAACTTGAGGCTCACACTGATGAATACGTAGCGTCTCACCTAGCCGTGGCCGTTGTCCGAGTTGTTGATGGCGTTGTTGGCGTCGCTGCGAGAGGCCGGCGCCGAGCGAAGCTCGGTATCGGCGCCATCTTTAACTCTTCGCGTCATAAGTGTAATAATCAGGGTTGCCGGTGACGCCGGTCCTGAACGGCGGCGGGTCGGTATCACCACCAGAAACTTCATCAATTTCTTTCGGTGTCAAGGGCACTGCCAAGTTGCGGCCAAGTACGCGGTTTTGTTCAGACATGTTCGCTTGTTCAGACATGTTCATTCTCCTTGAATTTGATGCAAACGCTGCATCGGCGGTATCAACCGAAGTTTTTTCAGCCCATACGGACCCTTCCACCCCGGTCGTCAACGACGTGTAGCTCGCGATCATTGCGCGCCAGCGCATTCAACCGCTTGCTAGAAAATATACCCTGATCCAATAGCGAAACGCTCGGGAATGCGCGTGCTCGGTTTTCAAAACCCGAACCTTCAACCACGAAACGACAAAAAGTATCCAGTACTGGTAACTCCGGTGCAGATTGCTCTAACCAGAGAAATTGCCCTTGTTCGTTAATCTCAAGAAATACGTATTTTCCTTCTGGAGTCAAAATCAGATCAGCAGAGCCAAATACGATGCCGAGGCACTTCATGAAGCGACGAATGAGACTGGCCACGTGCTCGGGTAGCTCGAAATGATGCCAATCCTGTTTTGCCTGATATCTCCAGTCGTCTCCCTGATCAAGAGGACGATGGTCGATCGCTGCAGCGACGCAACAGCTTCCGAAGAAGATCGCTCGGATCTCCTTCGCTTTTCTGATGCGTGGTTGGAAAATACCGGGAACCATCTGAAGATACACATCGGGAGGGAGTTGCTCTAACGTTACCGTCGCCGTGTAGTTTCCATACCGCTTTCCGTTCTCTTCCCAGCTGTGCGACCGAAATTGCTTATGCACCACGCCGCTTTCTTTATGGCGATAAATGAATTCCCGGATTAGCGCAGGGTCATTGCTAAACAATGTCTCAGGAACAGTAAGCCCCATCTTTTGAGCCAACGTGAGCTGAAGCAACTTATTGTCGGCACGCTCTGCGTTGTACACCGGATTGATTTGTCTCGCACTAGCCCCGATAAGCGGAGCAAATCCATCGACGAACATCTTGGTTTCCGTCTTCGTCATCGCGAGATCGTCGGGATGCAACACATCTTCATTGATGTAGGGTACGCTGAACCGGCGAAACCAAACAACGTCGAAATCGTCTAGGTTGCGATCGATCTGCGCACCTCGTGCGCGGATGCGCAAAGCGCGATTTGGAGTTATTGAAAGGCTCAATGCTTGTCGCGTCGGATAGTCTGGCATAAACCATCTCTGCACATCGCAGCCGATATGTTCCAATGCTTGGGCAACGGCAAGCGCCGTGTAGTCGTAAACGAATGTGCTGATTAGCACGCGGGCGCGAAACTTTGCGGAACCATCCACCACTCAATCTCCCGCGGCAATAGCGAGTTCTGGATTCGGCTTCGTGCCGGCTGTACGAATCGGCAATACAGACTCCGCCCCGAAGCGAACCACACGCCCTGCGCTGGCGATTGACTCCGCGCGATGTGTAATCACAATCCGCGTGATGTTGAGATGTGCCACACTTGCATTGATAGCGCGTTCACGCTCGATATCAAGATGACTGGTTGCTTCGTCGAGCAGCAGGATGCGCGGATTTGCATACAACGCGCGAGCGAGAATCACACGTTGTTTCTGCCCCCCCGATAGCGTCGAGCCCATATTGCCGATCCATGTCTCATAGCCCATCGGCATGGCGTTGATATCCGCGTGAATCGCGGCAAGTCTTGCAGCTTCTTCAATCCGTTGTGGCGTAGCCTCTGCGTCGAAGAAGCTGATATTCTCGGCAATTGATCCCTCGAAAAGCTGATCATCCTGCATCACGGAGCCGATCATGGCACGATACCGTTGTAGTCCGAATTGGCGAATATCGAGGCCGCCAATTCGGACGGTGCCCTCGACTGGCTTCAGCAAACCCAAGATGATTTTTGCTAACGTAGTCTTGCCGCAGCCGGACGGTCCGACGATGGCGATCGACTCGCCAGCTGAAACACGCAAGCTGTAATTCTTTATCACCCACGGCTCATCCGCCGAATAACGAAAGCTGACATCGTCGACTTCGATATCGAAGGACGCTATGTCTGACTGGCCGCCGAAGCCGAGTATTTCCGGTGCAGTAAGTGCGATATCTCCTATACGTAGCGCATGCAAGCGCAACAAACGAAGTTCGACAAATTTGTCGATTAACCCGCTGAATCGCGTAATCAATTCATCGGTGTATGCGACGAACGCAACCAACATGCCGGCGCTGAAATTTCCGTTCAATACCTGCAATGCGCCAAGCCAAATAATGACGACGCGCAGCACGCCAAATGACCAAAGGTTGAGCGCACCGAAGGCATAGCCGATACGCTGTGCAGCGAGGCCATACTGCGCCGCGTGCAAGCTGATATTGGCGAAACGCGCGGCGCGATCGCTCTGCTTGTTCGCTAGTTTGATCGTCTGCGCACCTCGGATTGCTTCGAGTAGACTCGTCTGCTGACGCGCCGCGAACACGATCTGATCTTCATTTGCGCGCCATAATCGAGGGTAGGCGAGATGGCGGCAGAGCGCGTAGGCGGCAAGGCCGAGCAGCATCAGTTCGGTTAGCGGTGGACTATAGATGCAGAGGAGTGCCAAGGCCAAGCTACCCATCACACCGTCAAGAATCGATTCGACGAAACTGCCCGTTAGTGCATGTTGAATGCTCTGAACTGAGGCGAAGCGCGAAGTGATGTCACCAACGTGACGCTTTTCAAACCATTCCATCGGCAGGCGCAGTAAATGGGCAAACAGATTGCCGAGCCATTGCGCGTTCAGTCTTGCGGCGAGCCAGCTGATTGCCCAGCCGCGCGCCGCCGTAAGACCCGCCCGCAGCGTGATCACGCCGAGAAAGCCTGCACCAAGTAATCCGAGCAATTGCCGATCACTCGTTACCAATACCTGGTCGAGCACCGTCTGAAGGTAAAAAGGCAGGACTAAGGCGAATAGTTCTAGCGCCAGCGCCAATAGCAGAATATGCAGCGCGGCACCGCGAAGTCCCTCGACATTGCCTACGAGTGCTCGCAAGGGAATAGACTGTTGTTCCTTGACTGGCTTGAAATTTGCAGCGGGCAGCAGCTCTAAGGCAATGCCAGTGACATGTTTGCTGGCTTGCTGCATCGACAGTTTTTGGTAGCCGCTTGCCGGATCATGAATTTCGACGTACTTTTCTGTTGCCCGCTTGAGCACGACGAAGTGATTCAGATTCCAATGCAGAATGCAGGGTGTACTGAGTTGCGGCAAATATTCTAGTTCAACGCGTAGTGGTCGCGCGTCGAAACCAAGTGTGTGGGCATCAGCAATGATTTTCGCGAGCGTTACGCCGCGCGCAGAAGTCGAAAACCGGCGCCGCATGCTAGGCAAGTCGATCTCGTGCCCAAAATATCTCGCGATCATCGCAAGGCAAGCCAAACCGCATTCCGCCGCTTCGGTTTGTACTAGCAGAGGCAGGCGACGGGATATCAAGTGGGTACCGCCGCGTTGCGCGCAAAACCAAAAACTGGCTCCAACAGCCATTCGATCAGACGTCTGCGGTCGAGCAGAATGTCCGCATCCAGTGTCATGCCTGGCTTAAGGTTTTCAAGCTTATCGTAAGCAAAGATGCTTTGTTGTTGTAAACGCACCGTGACGCGATACATCGGCTCTTCGACTTTGTGCCCGAGCAACGTGGTAAGTTCGTTTGCGCCTGTGGCGCTGCGAGAAACTTCCGCAACGTTACCAATTTGATGACCGAATTTCTGGTACGGGAAAGCCTGATAACGCAGCAAAACATAATCACCGGTCGCAACAAAGCCTATAGCATGGCTCGGAAGCCACAATTCGGCCTGTAGCTGCGAACCTTCCGGAACCAGCGAAAGCAGGCGCTGCCCTGCTATTACAGATTGCCCGCCCATTACGGCGAGACTGGATACGACACCTGCTTGCGCGGCGCGCAACACCACGGCACGCTGACTCTCGTTTTGTGCCAATGCTTGATCAAGTTCGGCAATCTTGTGTTGCAGTTCAATGCGCTCAGTTTCCGCGTTTAGCGGCATCTGATTTAACTGATCTTGCTGGGTTGCAAGCTGTTGTTGGATTTCTGCGCGTTGGCGTCGTAGTGCGGCACACTCTGCTTGTGCGGCCAGAGCAGCGGATTTTTGTTGCTCGATTTGAACACCGGATACGATACCGCTTGACAATAGCGGTTGTAGCTTTTCCCACAGCGCTTGTGCGCTTTGAGCCTGCTTGAACTGGATCGTTAGTTGCGCGTCGAGTTGGTGTCTTTGGTCGCGCAGACTTGCAATGCGCGACGCGAAACCTTGCTCCTTTTGTACGGTAAGCCGAACTTGATCCTGCAGTGCCTGGACGTAGTGGGAACGTTGCGCTTTGATCTCTTGGCTAATCGCATTGCGCGTCTTGCCGATTACGGGGTTATCTATGTCCGTTGATATCTCCACTAGCGCCTGATCGCGTGCGACCGTATCGCCTTCATGCACCCAGACTCGCGCAATCGTACCCGCAGTAGGCGCAGCAGTGGTCAACAAACCCTGCGATGGGGTCAATTCGCCCGAGACACTCTGGTGACGAGTGTAGCTCCCAAGCGTCAAGAAGGCGCCGAGCGCTAAGCAGACAATTATCGAAATCGCTGTGAGTAGGCGATACGGTAATGGCATCGCCAACTCGATGGTACCCAGCCAGTCGCATCGTTTGGCGGCGATGACTTCTTGTCGAAATAATCTCCTTCCCACGTTCTCCATGTGCTGCTCCCTCAAGTTACGTCTCTCTTCCTCGCATGCGGATAGTCCATCTGCCGGGCGTGCAAGTCAAGAGTGTCCAACAGAGTGAGTTTTGTCCAATGAGACATGAGTCAGAAGGGCTCACGTGATTCCAGCGGGGTCGGTCAATTTAACTGTGTAACTGTGGTTATCTTCGCGCGCACGTGATGCTGACGCAGGTGCCGCAGCAAAGGCGCTGGATTCCCGCCAGAAGCACGCGGGAATGACGAGCGAAAAAAACCCCGGACTTGCGTCCGGGGTTTCGGTTTGCGACTGCTTGCCGATTTGCGATCAGAACTTCAGGCTGACGCTGGTGAAGATGTAACGTCCCACCTGGTCGTAGCCGTTGGCCGAGTTGCTGGTGGCGTTGTTGGCGTCGCCGCTGTTGCCGACGAACGGCGGGCTGCGGTCGGCGATGTTGTTGACGCCGATGGTCCACGTGGCCAGACCGAAGTTGACGTTGGCCGACAGGTCGAGGTAGCTGTAGCTGCCGATGCCGCCGGTCGGGGTCAGCCATACGTTGGTGGTCAGCTTCTCGCCGGTGTAGGCGTCCTCGTAGGACAGCGGGCCGATGTAGCGCCAGCGCAGGTTGACGCTGTAGCGGTCGAACGAGTAGCCGAAGTTGGCCACGTGGCGCCACTTCGGCACGGTGGTGGTGTTGCACAACGCGTTGATGCGACCCTTGCACTCGTACCCGGTCGAGGCGACGTCGGCCAGCGGCTGATCGTAGTCCTTCAATACGTAGGTGCCGACGAAGCTGGCGTTGAAGCGGCCCGGTCCCAGGTTGAAGCCGTAGCTCGCGTTCAGGTCGATGCCTTCGCGCTTGGACAGGCCGATGTTCTGGGCGAGGTCGTTGATGTAACCCACCCCCGCGGTGCTGGCGGAACCCAGCCACAGGTCGTAGCGGCCGTTGCTGGTGTTGCGGTGGATCAGGTCGCAGTACAGGTCCTGGTCCATGCACAGCTCCTGGATGGCGTCGAAGCCGATCTGGGAGATGGCGCTCTTGATCTTGATGCTGTACCAGTCCACGGCGAGGTTGAGGCCGGAGATCGGCTCGTAGGCCACGCCGAAGGTGTAGGTGTCCGCCACTTCCGGCTTGAGGTCGACGTTGCCGCCGATCAGACCGTAGTACTGCGAAGCGGGGTTGGCCGGAATCTTGCCGTATTGCGATGCCGGCACGCCGGTCTTCTCGCATTCGGCTTCGGTGGCGAGCGGGCTGGTGCCGGCGCAATAGTCGGTGGAGCCGTCCAGGGCGATGGTGGACGGGTAGTACAGGTCGCTCAGGGAGGGGGCGCGGATGGCGCGGTTGTAGCCGCTGCGCAGCAGCAGCTTCTTGTCGAAGAAGGCGGCGGAAAGGCCCGCCTTCCAGGTGTCGGCGCCGCCGCTCAACTGGTAGTCGGAATGGCGGAAGCCGAGCGAGCCGTCGAGGCGGTTGAAGAAGCCATCCTCGTTGACGAACAGCGGCAGGGCCAGCTCGCCGTAGTACTCGTACACCCCTTCGGAGGCGTTGACGTTGAGCGAGGCGCTGCCGGCGCCGGTGAAATTGCCTTCCAGCGAATCCTGGTCGTGCGCCGTATTGTACTTGGTGACCATGTGGTCCAGGCCGAGCACCGCGCCGAACTGCTCGCCATTGGCCCACGGCAGGCCGAAGCCGAGATCGCCGGTGGCGTACGCCGAGAGGATGTTCAACTGGGTGTCGATCTTGGTGAAGCTGGTGCCCGCGGCGGCGAGGGCGGCGGCGCTGGAAACGTTGTTGTCCCACACGTCGTAGGGCACGCAACCGCTGAAGGTGCCGTAGGCGCTGGTCGAATCGCAGCCGGTGATCTCCGCCGCCAGCTTGTCGATCAGCAGGTCGTTGTGGCCGACCGTGCTGGAATGCGTGGCGCCGTACAGGTAGTAGGCGTCGTAGGTCCAGGAGCCGGCGATCTCGCCCTTCACGCCCGAGGTGAAGCGGTAGGTCTGCGTGTCGGTCTCCGAGATGCGCGGACCGCCTTCGACGTTGCGCTTCAGGATGTAGACCAGCACGTTGTCGCTGGTGACGCCGGCATCGGAGCAGAGAGTGCCGATGTAGCTCGTGGAGCAGGGCAGCACGAATCCGGTATTGGCGAACTCGCCGGACTCGGCGATCTGCACCGTGCTCTTGCGATCGACGAACATCGCCTCGGCATACGGGGTGAAATGCTCGTTCACCTCGTACTTGGCCATGAAGCCGGCGGTGTAGCGCTGGTCGGGGCGCTGGAAGAAGTTTTCCGGCGCGTAGTTGTAGATGTTCCCACCCGACTTGAACGAGCCGTTGCCGTTGGAGACGAACTCGCCACCTGAGTAGGTGTTGGTGTCGTAGACGAGGAAGTTGGCGGGGTTGGCGGTGCCCGAACCCGCGCAGCGCTTGCTGTTGGAGCCGGAGCCCGCCACCGCGCAGGCGGAGTAGTCGCGCTGGCTCTGCATCAGCGCATCGTTCTTGCGATAGTCGAGATAGGCCACGATGTGGCCGTTGTCGCCGAACTTGCCGCCGAGCACGAGGTCGAAGGTGCGGCTGGCGCCGTCGATGCCGGTATTGCCGTTCGGTGTGATGAAGCCGCGGCTCGATTCGAAACCCTGGATCGTCTTGTTGTCGTTGTCGTGCTGGTAGCCGGCATAGCCGAAATTGACGTTGACGCCCTCGAATTCGTCGTCGAGGATGAAGTTGACGACGCCGGCCACGGCGTCGGCGCCGTACACGGCCGAGGCGCCGCCGGTGAGCAGGTCGACGCGCTTGATCAGCGCGGCCGGGATGATCGACAAGTCGGTATATTCGCCCGTGCCTTCCGGCATGCGGCGGCCGTTGACCAGGGTCAGCGTGCGCCCCGGGCCGAGATTGCGCAGCGAGACCGTGGCATAGCCCAGCGAGGGGTTGTTGTCGAAGTTGTCGAAGTTCATGTCGAGCTGCGGATACTGGTTGACCAGATCCTCGACCGTGGTGGCGCCGGCCTGCTGGAAGCTCTCGGCGCTGATTTCGGTGACCGGGCTGGAGGAGGTCATCGTCTGGCTCTTGATGCGCGTGCCGGTGACGGTGATGCTCTCGAGCTGTGCTGTGTTGTCGGCCGTCGACTTGGTGGCCTGGGTGCTCTGGGTGTCATCCTGCGCGTAGGCCGCGCCGACGAAGGTGGCACTGACCGCAAGCGACACTACGATCGCGTTGCGGAGCTTGTTTCTCTTAAGTTTCATGGAGGGTTTCTTCATGGGAAGTTCTCTCTTAAAGGGAGCTGTGCCGAGCGGACTCTGCGATGCGCAACGTGAAGTTCCGCAAGATGTTTTAACCAGAAAGAATTGGTTAAGGAGGAACCATAAAGTATTCGTTAAAGGCTTGTCAACAATCCGTAGGAATTATGGGGTGGGAAATTCCGTACGAGCGTCCGTGTCGGCCTTGCCCGTCATTCCCGCGAGGCGCGGTTCATCGAGCCCGGCCCTGGCTCGTGTCATTTCCGCCTTCGGGGAATGACGAGCGGGAGAACAAAGGCGCCGGATTCCCGCCAGGAGCACGCGGGAATGACGGGCAAAGGCAAATGACGGGCAAAAGAACGTTGTTGGGACGTTCCTCGACCCGCCATGGGAAAATAGCCGGCATGAACCGTTCCGATCCATCGCCGCTGCGCCGCGCCGATGCGCTGCTCGCCCAAGGCAAGCGGCGCGAAGCCATCGCTGCGTATCGGCAGGCGCTCGAAGTCGCGCCGGCGGCGGCGGATGGCTGGTTCAATCTCGGCTACGCGCTGCGCCAGGAAGGCGAATTCGAGCCGGCGCTGGAGGCGTATGCGCAGGCGCTGCGCCACGGCGTGCGCGGTGCGCAGGAGGTGCACCTCAACCGCGCGGCGATCTATTCCGACCATCTGCGCCGCGATGATGCGGCCGAGGCCGAATTGCGCCGCGCGCTCGAGATCGCGCCGGATTACGCGCCGGCGCTGCTCAATCTGGGCAACCTGCACGAGGAGCGCGGGCAGCGCGAGCAGGCTTTGCTGTGCTACGAGCGTATCCTCGCATCGCAGCGGACCGCGTCGCCGAGCGGCCACGAAGCGCTCGCGCGTGCCGCGCAGTTGCACCGGCCTGCAGGTGTCGACGATGCGCTGCTCGAGCGCGTGCGGCGGGTGGCCGAAAGCGATGCGACGATCGACGACGGCCTGCGCGCCAATCTGTTTTTCGTGCTCGGCACCGCGCTCGACGGGCTTGGCGAGCAGACACGGGCGTTCGCGGCGTTCGAGTCCGGCAAGCGCTTCGCGCACCGGCGCCATGCGCCTTACGATGCGAAGCGCGCGGAGCGGCGCACGCGCGCGCTGATCGATGCGTTTCCGCGCGCCGAGGCCGGCGCGCCGGACGATGCGGCGGGAAAGAAGCCTGCGCCGCTGTTCATCGTGGGCATGTTCCGCTCGGGTTCGACCCTGGTCGAGCAGGTGCTCGGCGCGCATCCCGATGTCGCCACCGGCGGGGAACTGGACATTCTGCCGCGCATGGTCGCCACGGAACTGGCGCCGTTCCCCGGTTCGGTCGCGACGCTCGACGCGGCGCGCTGCGCGGAACTGGCGGGCCTGTATCGCACGCGCCTGCCCGCGGCGCTGCGCGAGCAGGCGGCGGGCAAGGCGTGGTTGACCGACAAGCGGCCCGACAACTATGCGCTGCTCGGTCTCGTCAAGCGCTTGTTCCCGAATGCGAAGATCGTGCACAGCGTGAGGAATCCGCTCGACAATGCGCTTTCGGTGTTCATGCAGCATCTGAATCCGCGCGTGTTCGACTATGCCGGCAGTCTGGCGGGCATCGGCCACCACTACGGCGAATATCGGCGGCTGATGGCGCATTGGAAAGCGCTGTATCCCGACGACATTTGCGACTTCGACTACGATGCCTTCGTGGCGCAGCCCCAGGCGACGCTGCGTGCGCTGCTGGATTTTCTCGGCCTCGAATGGAACGAGCAGTGCCTGCGGTTCCACCGTCGCGACAACACGGTCAAGACCGCGAGCTACTGGCAGGTGCGGCGTCCGCTGTACGGCGATGCGTCGGGGCGCTGGCAGCGGTATCGCGCGTTTCTCGACCCGCTGTTCGCGGCGCTGGATGCGGCGGGGGTTGAGTATCCGGGGTAGAAGCCTCAAGCCCCTTTGTTCGATGGCGAAGGGAAAGAGCGCTTCCCTTCTCCCACCGGGAGAAGGTGGCGCGCAGCGCCGGATGAGGGAAGTGCGTTGCAGCGGTGAAAGGTTGGTCGGGGGTTCGAGGCTTTTCCCTCATCCGCCCTTCGGGCACCTTCTCCCCAGGGCGGGAAGGTAAGAAAAAGCGCTTTCCCGCTTTACCGGAGCGGCAAACGAAAGCGCAATCGATGCAACTGCGCAACCCGGCAAGAAAGCGCATAATGCCCGGGCGCGTTTCCTCCACGGAGGCAGCCATGTCCGCTTTCCTGCGCCTGGGTTCTTTGCTCGCAGCCGCCCTGCTGTTCGCCGGCTGCGCCACCGTTCCGCCCGCATCGACGCCCACCCTCGACGCGCGCCTGTGGCGCGACGATGCCTTCCCGCCGCGAGCGACGGTGGAAACCGATATTTTCGCCGTGAGTCCCGCCATGCACGCCTTCCTGCGCGATGCCGTGCGCAAGGAGTCCCGCCGCGTGGGCAAGATCGAAGGACTCATCGCGGCGATGCGTACCGACGGCAAATTCATCCTGGAATACGACGCCAGCTACACGCGCACCGCATCCGAGGCGTTCGCCGCACACCAGGGCAATTGCCTTTCGCTCACCCTCATGACGGCGGCGCTGGCGCGCGAACTCGGCCTGACCGCGACTTTCCAGGAGGTGCTCAACGAACAGATGTGGACGCAGACGACGGGTTATTACATCGCTTCCGGTCACATCAACGTGTTGCTGAGTACGCGCGCGTCGCGCAAGCCGAATTACGACGATGCGATTCCCGTCGTCGAGGCGACGCGCGTGCGCCAACTCGCCGCGTCGAGCCGTCTGGATCGCGACGACGAACAACGAGTGGTCGACTTCCTGCCCGGCTCGCAATTGCGTGGTCTGATGACCCGGCCGCTGACGACGGCCCGCGTGACCGCGATGTATTACGCGAACCGCAGCGCCGAATCGATGCTCGCCGGCGACGCCCGGCTCGGCTACTGGTACGCGCGCGCGGCCCTCGACGCCGATCCCGGCTACGGTTCCGCCTACAACATCCTCGCGGTGCTGTATCACAAACAGGGCATCCTGGACGCTGCCGAAGCCGCGTTGCGCAAGGCCATCGCCCTGGCTCCCGACGATACCAAGGCATGGAACAACCTCGCCGGACTGCTGGAGGAAACCGGCCGCCCGCAAGAAGCCGCGCAGGCGCTCGAGCAGGTGCGGCGGCTGGAAGCGGACCCGCCTTTGTTGCATTACCGTCTCGCGAGGCAGGCGCTGCAGCGAGGCGACTATGCGCTCGCGCTTTCCGAGTTCAACGAAGAACGGCGCCGCAGCGGCGATTCGGCCGACATCCATCTGGGCCTTGCGGCGGTCTACCTGGCGAAGAACGACTACGCGCGCGCGCAGAAAGAGCTCAAGCTCGCGGTGGAAACCAGCGTGACCGTGCAGGACGCGCACCGCTTTTCCAGCAAACTGGAATGGTTGAAGTCGAAGGCCGCCGAGGCGCGGATACGCTGAGGATGGCGCCCTGCGGCGGCATGCCCTCGCATGGGCGAGGCGGGCTTACAGGTCCTGGTGGTATTGCACGTACGGCACGCGCGCCTGGCTCGATTCGAGTTCGCGCGAGACGGGGCCGTTGCCGGGATAGGACAGGTTGTTGCCCGAGGACCAGAGATTCTGCGTGCCGAAGCGGAACATGCCGCTCCACGGCGTGCGCCAGGAAATGCCGAGGTCGAGGCCGGTGACGCGCGAGCCGGCGAGGTTGGAGCCGAGCGGGTCGGCCGGACTGAGCACGTGGCCGGTCAGGTCGCCGCCGAACGAACCGTATTGCACGCCGAAGCTGACCGCGGCCTGGTTGAGGCTGGTCAAGGGCGTGGCCGTGCCGGGAACCGAAAGCTGGATGCGCCCGAGGCTGGCGCCGAGGTTCAACGATTGGTCGTCGTCGAGGCGGAAGCGGCCGAGCGCGCTGATTTGGGCGTTCTGAGCGTCGAGCAGGGAGTAACCCGACAGGCCCAGCGGCAGCGGGCCGCCCAGTGCGGCATAGCGGTCGCCGGACAAGGTCGGCGCGACATTGTCGCGGCGCAGCCAGGCCAGGTCGTAGCTCAGGCCGAGTTCGAAATTGTCGGCGGCAAGCCAGTTCGTGCCGAGGCGGACTTCGCCGCCATGCGCGATCGCGCCCGGAGCCATGCACGGAGCCGAGGCGACGCAGCCGTCGGCCAGCGGCAACGGCAGGCTGCCACGGCCAAGGGTGGCATACGCATTCGCGTTGTCGCCGAGCCGCATGAGCAGGCCGCCCGACACGAGATGGGTGACGTCGATCAATCGCCATTCGCTGCCGATCTGCGGCGACATGGGCAGCAGGGGGTCCTGGTTGCCGCTGGCGGCGACCAAGGTCAGGATGCGTCCGTCGGGCGTGCCCCAGAGCGGCAGCGTGCGCGCATCGTCGTTGCCGAGCAGGTTGCTCGACCGCAGCATCTGTTCGAGCAACTGCGGCGAGGTTTGGGTCGGGATGGCAAGCGGATTCTGCGGCACGGGCGACTGCGCGACGCCGGCGAGCGGCATCGTTGCGATCAGCACGAGGGCGAGCAGTTTGCGCATGAAAATCGGTTGTCGGTTCCTGCTGCTACAGACTATTCAATCCGGGTTCAAGTTCCCTGCCACAGTTGGCAAAGGCCAGACATTCGACGGACGCTCGATAATATCTCATTTATGAAAAACTAACAACGGTTTTTGGCCCTTTATGCAAAGCCAATCACGTTTTTCCGGGCATGGTTTGCGTTCGCATCCCGGCTTGCGGCGACGGCGCTGGCTGCGCTGGTTGGTCGCGGCGGCGCTCGTCGGGCTGGTGTTGACCTGGCTGCCGGTGCTGATCCTGCGCTTCGTGCCACTGTCGGCTTCGGCGTTTATGCTCGAACGGCGTTTCGCGGCATGGCAAGCCGGCGAGCACGACTTCGCCATACGCCAGCGCTTCGTGCCGCTGGCGCAGATGTCGCCGGAATTGCCGATCGCGCTCGTCGCAGCGGAGGACCAGAAATTTCCGCTGCACCACGGGTTCGATTTCGAAGCGATCGGCGAGGCGATGGACGATGCCGACGACGGCGCGCGCCTGCGCGGCGCCAGCACGATTTCGCAGCAGGTGGCGAAAAACCTGTTTCTGTGGAACGGGCGCAGTTTCGTGCGCAAGGGGCTGGAAGCGTATTTCACGGCGTTGATCGAGCTGACCTGGCCGAAGCGGCGCATCCTCGAGGTCTACGCCAACGTCGCCGAGTTCGGCGACGGCATCTACGGTGCGGAAGCGGCGGCGCAGGCGTACTTCGGCAAGACCGCCGCGCAGCTCGACGCGCACCAGGCGGCCCTGCTGGCCGCGACCTTGCCCAATCCTGCGGTGCTGCGCGCCGATCGACCGTCGCCCCATGTGCTGCGCCGCGCGGCGTGGATCGAGCGGCAGGCGCGCCAGCTCGGCGGGCCGGCGTATCTTGGCCGTTGATGTTTTTGCTCGTCATTGACGCCGGTCAGGAATCAGGGTGAGGTATCGGATGCGATGAGCTTGGGCTAGCATTCGACGGACGAACATCACCGCGCCATCCATGCCCAAACTCTGCGTCGTCGTCCCCGCCTACAACGAAGGCGAAAGCCTGCGCGAATTCCATGCGCGGCTCGCCGCCGTCTTCGACAAGCTCGATATGCAGTGCGAGGCGCTCTACGTCGACGACGGCAGCCGCGACGACACCTATGCCGTGATGCGCAGCCTGCGCGAAGCCGACGCGCGCGTCGCCACGCTCAAGCTCGCGCGCAATTTCGGCAAGGAGCTTGCGTTGACTGCGGGGCTCGACGCGGCGGACGCGGACGCCGTCGTCGTGATCGACGCCGACTTGCAGGACCCGCCCGAGTTGATCCCGAAGTTCATCGAACTCTGGCGCGAAGGCTGCGACGTCGTCTACGGCACGCGCTCGACGCGCGCCGGCGAGACCGCGCTGAAGAAATTCACCTCGACCGCGTTCTATCGCGTGATGGAGAAACTCAGTTCGACGCCCGTGCCGCGCGACACCGGCGACTTCCGCCTGATGAGCCGGCGCGCGCTCGATGCGCTCAAGCGCCTGCGCGAGCGGCAGCGCTTCATGAAGGGCCTGTTCGCCTGGGTCGGCTACCGGCAGAAGTCGGTCGTCTACGAGCGCGACGCGCGCTTCGCCGGCGAAAGCAAATTCAACTACTGGCGGCTGTGGAACTTCGCGCTCGAGGGCATCACTTCGTTTTCGACCGCGCCGCTGAAACTCGCCACCTACGTCGGCCTCGGCACGGCCGCGCTGGCTTTCCTCTACGCCGTGTGGGTGTTCGGCAAGGCATTGGTGTTCGGCGACCGCGTGCAGGGCTACCCCACGCTGATGCTGGTGATCCTGTTCCTCGGCGGCGTGCAACTGATGGCGCTCGGCATGATCGGCGAGTACCTCGGGCGCATCTACATCGAGACGAAACAACGGCCGTTGTACCTGATCGACGAGTCGGTTCCGGCGGGGCAGATCGAGGAGACGCCTGCGGAGGGGACGCAGCGTCAAACGGCTGCCGAAAGCGTACACTAAGCCAAAGCTCGTCATTCCGGCGAAAGCTGGAATCCAGTTTTTGATCTTGGCATGAGAAGAAGCGTACAAGCTGGATTCCAGCTTTCGCCGGAATGACGGAACGAAGAGTCATCCCGTTGTTGAAGGAGCACTCCGATGCGCATCGTCAAACACCTGATCGAAGGCAAGCGCGACATCTACTCGATCGGCCCCGACCAGCCCGTGCTCGCGGCGATCCAGATGATGGCCGACAAGTTCGTCGGCGCGCTGCTCGTGATGCGCGGCGAAGAGCTTCTCGGCATCGTCTCCGAGCGCGACTACGCGCGCAAGGTGATCCTGAAAGGCCGTTCGTCTTCGGATACGCCGGTGCGCGACATCATGACCGCGGACGTGATCAGCGTGGCGCCGGGCGACAGCGTGCACCGCTGCATGCGCCTGGTCACCGACAAGCACATCCGCCATCTGCCCGTGGTCGAGAACGGCAAGGTCGTCGGCATGCTTTCGATCGGCGATCTGGTCAAGGCGGTGATCGACGATCAGGCCGAGCAACTCGACCAGTTGCAGCGGTACATTTCGGGATAGCGCCTTCTTCCCTTCCCCCGTCGGGGGAAGGTGGCGCGGCAGCGCCGGATGAGGGAAGGGCGTTCCAATTTCCAGTGTCGTTGCATTCGTGGGAGATTCTTCCCTCATCCGCCCTTCGGGCACCTTCTCCCGGTGGGAGAAGGGAAGAACTATACTTCCACGGCGCTCGCGTGTTCGCGCGTGGCGGCGAAGGCGACGTCGGGCCAGCGCTCCTCGGTCAGTTGCAGGTTCACGCGCGAGGGCGCGATGTAGACGAGTTCGCCGGCCGCGTCGAGGGCGAGGTTCGACGCCGCCTTCTCGCGGAATTCCTCGAGCTTCTTCGCGTCCCCGCACTTGATCCAGCGCGCGGTGACGACGTTGACGTTCTCGAACGTCGCCTCGACGCCGTATTCGTCCTTGAGCCGGTAGGCGACCACGTCGAACTGGAGCACGCCGACCGCGCCGAGGATCAGGTCGTTCGACATCAGCGGGCGGAAGAACTGCGTCGCGCCTTCCTCGGACAATTGCGCGAGCCCTTTCTGCAACTGTTTCATCTTGAGCGGATCGCGCAGGCGCGCGCGGCGGAACAATTCGGGCGCGAAGTTCGGGATGCCGGTGAACGCGAGCGCCTCGCCCTCGGTGAACGTGTCGCCGATCGAGATCGTGCCGTGGTTGTGGATGCCGATCACGTCGCCGGGGAAGGCTTTTTCCACGATGTCGCGGTCGCTGGCCATAAACGTCAGGGCGTTGGCGAGTTTCATCTCCTTCGCCGTGCGCACGTGGAACGCCTTCATGCCCGCGCTGAACGCGCCCGAGCAGATGCGCATGAAGGCGACGCGGTCGCGGTGCTGCGGGTCCATGTTCGCCTGGATCTTGAACACGAAGCCGCTGAGCTTGTCCTCGGCTGCCTCGACCGTGCGCGTGGTGGTCGCATGCGCTTTCGGCGCGGGCGCGTGCTCGACGAAGAAATCGAGCAGCAGTTGCACGCCGAAATTGTTGACCGCCGAGCCGAAGAACACCGGCGTCTGCCTGCCGGCGAGATATTGCCCGATGTCGAACGGATGCGAGGCGCCCTGCACGAGTTCGAGTTCGTCGCGCAGTTCGCGCAGCATGTCGGCACCGATCTTCTGCGCGAGCGCGGGATCGTCGAGCGAAGCGAAGATGGTCGAATCCTGGCGCGTGAAGTTGCGCCCCGGCTCGAACACGTGCACCTCGCCGGTCAGCAGGTGATAGACGCCCTTGAGGCGCGAACCCATGCCGATCGGCCAGGTGATCGGCGCGCACTGGATTCGCAACACCGATTCCACTTCGTCGAGCAATTCGATCGGCGCACGTCCTTCGCGGTCGAGCTTGTTGATGAAGGTCATGATCGGCGTGTCGCGCAGACGGCACACGTCCATCAGCTTGATCGTGCGTTCCTCGACGCCTTTCGCGCAGTCGATCACCATGAGCGCCGAATCGACCGCGGTCAGCACGCGGTAGGTGTCCTCGGAGAAGTCCGCGTGGCCCGGCGTGTCGAGCAGGTTGACGACGCGGCCCTCGTACGGGAACTGCATCACCGACGAGGTGACCGAGATGCCGCGCTCCTTTTCGAGCGCCATCCAGTCGGAGGTGGCGTGCTTCGCCGCCTTGCGCGATTTCACGCTGCCGGCCATCTGGATCGCGCCGCCGAACAGCAGCAGCTTCTCGGTCAGCGTGGTCTTGCCCGCGTCGGGGTGCGAGATGATCGCGAACGTGCGCCGGCGGCGCGTTTCTGTGGCGTGATCCATGAAAATTTCGGGAGCGCGAAAACCGCCGATTGTATCGCAGCGGCCCGATCCGTCGCGTTCCGCGCCGATCGCCGGGCAGGGTCAGCCGTTTGCATTCGTGGCATTCGCTTCGCCGAGCAGATCGACGAAACCGGACCAGGCGGAAGCGGGATCGGTCCGCGCCGTTTCGAGCGTGGCGGGATCGGCCTCGTTGAACGGGACGCCGGCGGCGCGGGCGATCTCGAGCATGAGCGCGAGGCGTCGCCTCAGCGAGCGCAGGTCGTAACGGAAACCGTAGAAGTACACTCCGATGAACCATTCGAAGCGGTCCTCGAACACTGGTAAGAGTTCGCCATCGCGCAGGCGCAGCCGATACACGCGGCGCACGTCGTACTTGCCGCGCACGCGCTGAAGCCGCGTTTCCACCGCGGCGAGTTCGCGCAACGGGATTCGCGTGTCGACGGCCGCAAGGCGCAGCTTGTCGAATCGGCGTGCCGGCAGGCGCAGGTCGAGGGCGTCCGGCCCGAGCGCGACGCGCAGACGGCGCTGCCGCCACGCCGGCAGAAAGCTCAGCCATATCAGCGCGATCATATAGATCGCCCCGGGCGACTGCGCGAGGGCGAACGTCGTGTCCACCGCCGCGGCGATGAGGATGAAGAGCGCAATGAACAGCGCCGCCACGAGCCGCAGCGCCAAGCCCCGCCGGAATGTCGCGCGGTCCGGCTGCCAGATGCGATGTCCGGGCGCACCTGTGAAACGCAGGCCGTTGTCCGGCACGGTGGCATCGGGCGGTGCACGCAGGCGCTTCGCGGCGGCGGTGGCGACGACGGCGCTTCCGTCGTAGGCGGGCGGGGAAAGCCAGTGGATCTTCATGGCATCCGGCCGGCCCGGTCGCGACGCCGACGATTGCGCCACAGCCAGCGGGAGTAAAAGCCGAGCAGGACGGCGAACGCCGCCCACGCGACCGCTTCCCAAGGCCGCGCACGGACGAGGAACGCCGCGCCCGCGGCGCTGCCAACCGCGATCAGGCCGACGATGACGCTTTGCAGTCCCCACTGCCGGAACACCGCTTTCCAGTACCAGGCCAGGTAGCGGTCGAGCGCGGAGTCTTTGCGCGCGTGCGAACCGGGCTGCGGACCCCTCGCTTGCGGGCGGGACATCGTGTCGCGGCCGAGGTCCGACGTCATTGCCGATAGTAGCCGTTGCTGGGCTGCGGATAGCCGCCACCCGACGCAGGGTAGTTCGTGCCGGTCTGCTGGTAACCGTTGGTATTTTGCTGCGGGCCGCCGGAGGGCGGATAGCCGTTGCCGGTCTGCGTCTGCGGCATCGGCGGCCCGTTGAAAGCCGCCTGCGACCGCTGCGTGGATTGGCCCGCGTGCTGCCACGCCTCGATGCCGCCGCGGTACCAGAAGACGTTGGTGTAGCCGAGGTTGATCGCGCGCAGCGAGGCGTTGTACGACATCCAGCAGTGCGAGGAGAGGCAGTAGAACACCAGCGGCACGTCGCGGTGTCCCTGCGTCTGCTGCTGCAGGAACTGGCCGAACTGCTGCTGCGTCTGGTCCTGGAAGTTGCCGGCCTGGCTTGCCGGCGCGGCATAGATCGCGCCGGGCAAGGTTTCCTGTCCGCCGAGCACGTCGAAGATCAGCGCGTGCACCTGGCGCACCTGCATCAGCGCCAGCAGTCCCGGCGTGGTGATGACCTGTCCGCCCGGAATCGAATTCGGCGTCGGCGCGTGCATCGGTTCGGGATGCAGCTCGCGCGTCGGCGCGACGCCGAAGTCCTGCAGTTCCGCCTGCGTCATCGCATCCTGCGAGGCGCCGCCCCCGTTGGGATACTGCCCCGTGTTCGCGGGCATTCCATTCTGCCCCGGCATGTTCGCGGATGGTCCGTTCATGGTGCCGGACGGCGGCGGGTAGGTCGACTGCGTTCCCGTGGTGGACGGCATCCGTCCGTTCTGGTCGAAGTTGTCCTGGGCCGTCGCCGTCAGGCTGATGGCGGCGGCGGCGATGGCGGCGAGTACGTGACGCATGGTCGTTCTCCTCGATCGGGTGGGATGGAAAAAAGCGATGGGTACGGGCGCGCTCAGCGCAGTTGAGTGAGCAGGGTCGCGTTGACGCCGAGCGCGCTGCGCGGGTCGAAGCCGGCGTCGTTGCTGAGCACGTAGCTGCCGTCGCCGAGACGCCACGCATAGCTGTACTGGTTCGACAGCGCCACTTCGTTGCCGGGCTGGGTCTCGTCGCGGTAGCGCGTCTCGCCGCGCATCATGTCGCTGAACTGGCGCAGCGTGGCGTCGGTCGCCTGCTCGCGCGCGTTCCAGCCGTCGACGATGAGCCGCGATACCGCCTCGTTGTTCGTGCGCAATATCTGGATTCTTTTCTCCATCTCGGCCGCGGAGACCTGGGCGATCTCGAAGTTGCGTCTGGCGATGCGCGCGACCCATTGCGGATTCGGCGCGATCGTCTGGCGCAGGGCCTCGAAGAACGCGAAGTTCAGCGCGCCGTTGGGCGCGGTCGCGGCGAAGCCCGGAAACGATTCGGCGCTGACCGAAACCAGCGACTGGCCGCCGGTGTTGGCGACCGTGCGATGGAACACCACCGCGCTGTCGACGAAGCCGCGCATGTCGGTGCCGCGTTCGTTGTACGCGAACAGCATCTGTCCGGCCTCGGCGTGGCTCTGGATTTCGCCGACCGCGGTCGGCGTGCGCGATTCGTAGCGGGCGAGCGTCTGCGCGATGTCCGGACGCGGCCGGAAACCGAGGATGCGCGCGCCGGGCTTCATTCTCTGCACGATCGTTTGCAGATAGGCGTGGATGTCGGTGACCGACGCCTGCCTGCAGCCGGGCTTCAGGGCGCCGGCCATGCCGTAGTTGTTCGTGCTCCAGCTTTCCTGCGGCACTACTCCGATCGAGGTCAGGCCGTCGGCGGCCACCGCGCGCCACTGGATGACGTAGCCGTTGGTGCAGAGGAATTCCTGACTCCAGAGGACGCCGCCCTCGCTGCGCCAGCCATACGGCACGAACAGGCTGATGGCCGCCATCGGTTGCTCGAAACCGGTGACGTCGAGAATCACCTCGGGTTGCAGGCGCAGCATCGACCGCTGCTGCGGCGCGGCGTTTTGCGCGGCAGGCTGCGCATGCGCCGGCGCGATGCCGAATGCGAGCGCGGCCAGGGCGGCGATGCCGATCCGTTTCACGCCGCGCAGGGTTGCGTGGTACCGCGTCTTGCCGCTCGTCGTCGCAGGTTTTCCGTTCATCGCCATCGGCCTCGTTGGGTGCTTGCCGAATGAATGCGCAGAAGGGCCGTGGCAAGTCTCATCGTTTGCGCTGGCATCGCCCCCGCGTCCGCTGGGGTGGAGTGGCGATGCATGCGATGACGCCGGGCAGACCGTCGGCGAAGGTGCGCGCAGGGATGTTTTGCCTGATCCCGTTACCGTAACAACCGAAGTTGTTACTTGTGGGCGCCGTGCCGCGCCGACGAGCATCGCGCAGCTATCGGCAATCGCGCGAGGTTCGTCATGCAGCAGGGGGTATCCGATTCGATCCGTGCCGTGCGTACGCGCATCGGTGCGAAAATGCCGCGCGCAGCGATGCGCGGATTGTGCGCGCTGTTTTTGCTGATCGCGACGGCGACGGCGCAGGCGGCCGAGCACCGCTTCGCGCTGTACCTCGACACCGACGCGAACGCCGCGACGGGTTGCACGCTGGCGGCGCCGAACGGCGCGGTGACCGGCGTGGAGCAGGTGCTGACGACGGTGGTGACGACCTCGACCACGGACGCGACCGTCTCGCGCATCGAGCGCCAGGTCTGCTCGGGCGGCAGCCTCGGCGCGGCCAGCGTGCTCGATCCGGGAAGCTGGTCGGCGGGAATCGGCAACGGCAGCAACGGCACCGCGGCGATCGAGACGGCGATATCCCTGTCGCTGCTGCCGACCACGGGCACGATGCGGGTGACGCCGGTCAGCACGAATGCCTCGGGCGGGCAGGACGAAACCGCGGCGTTCGCCGTGCCGCTCGGCGACGGGAGCACGGGCGGCACCGGCACGGCGGTGCCCGCGCCGCTGTCCGCGTTGCTGTCGCTGGCGCTCGCGCTGGCCGTGCTGGTCGCGGCGCTATGGTGGCGGCGTCGCCATCCGCAGGCGTTCTCGCCGCTGCTGAGCCTGTGCCTGGCGCTGCTCACGACGCTGGCCGGTGCGATTGGAGTCAGCGTCGTGCTCGACGGCAATGTCGGCGACTGGAGCGGGGTGAGTCCGGCAGTGACCTCGCCGCAGAACGGCCCGCTCGACGCCGACATGGTGGCCGTGTACTGGCAGAAGGCGGACGGCAACCTGTATTTCCGCATCGACGCGGACGTGCAGCCCGATGCGCAGGTCAGCGCTGCGGTCACGGTCGATGCCGGCCCGGATCAAAGCATCGTGCTGCCGGCGACGGCCAGCCTTGCCGGCAGCGCGACGCTCAACGGCGGCGCGGCGGCGTTCGCGTATCAGTGGACTTATGTCTCCGGCCCGGCCGCCGTGGTCTTCGCCGATGCGACGCAGGCGGCGACGACGGCGACGTTCCTGCAAACGGGCGACTACGTGCTGCAATTGCAGGCGACGACCGCAAGCTTGAGCAACACGGCGCAGTTGACGATCCACGTCAGCGACACCGGCCCGACGCTGGCGGCGATCGCGGACCGCCGGATCGCGCTGGGCGCGACGCTGGACTTCGCCGTCAGCGGCTCCTCGCCGAGCATCGACGAAACGCTGACCTACACGCTGCCCGCCGCGCCGAGCGGCGGCGCGTTGCAGCCCGCTTCGGAAATCGTGTGGACGCCGACGGCGGCGCAGCTCGGCGCGAACACGTTCACGGCGAAAGTGACGGACAGCCACGGCCGCAGCGACAGCAAGAGCTTCACCGTGACGGTGGTGCACGACGATCGCGCGCCCGTGCTCGACGCGCAGGCGGACGCGACGGTGGCGAAGGGCACGACGTTCACGCGCACGATCCACGCGACCGACCCGGACGGCGACGCGATCACGTACACGCTGCCCGACGCGCCGGCCGGCATGGCGCTCGCCGGCACGCAATTGACCTGGCCGACGGCGGCGGTGACGCCCGGCACCTATTACGCGACCGTGCAGGCGAGCGATCCATCGGGCCTGTTCGACGCCAAGCGCTTCGCGATCGTCGTCACCGACGCGGCCGCGCCGGTGGCGCAGGGCGACGTCTACAGCGTGCACCTCAACGACACGCTGGCGATCGACGCGGCAGGCGGCGTGCTCGCCAACGACGTCGATCCGATGGGCGGCACGCTCACCGCGACCCAGCTGACCGATCCGGACAAGGGCACGCTCGATCCCTTCGGTGCCGACGGCAGCTTCACCTACACCGCGCCGGCGACGCTCGGCCTGCCCGCGTTCACGCCGACGCTGTCCTGGTTTGGACCGAGTTACGGCACCTACTACGCCAATCATGTGCGCATCATCCCCGTGGCAGGGCGCAGCGCGCCGGTGATCCTCGAGGCTCCCCCTTACACCGGCATCGACGGAAGCTTGCGCGCGGTCGACGCCGCCAGCGGCACGGAGTTGTGGAACGTGCACCAGTTTTCCACGTCCATCGGTGTTTGCTACATCCACGCACAGGACACCACGGACGGCCTGGCGGCCGGCGACATCGACGACAGCGGCCATACGGCCGTGGTCGCCGTGGCGCGTTGCGACAGTGACCGGTATTACTACGCCTATCCGAATACGGCCGCACCCGTCCAGCGCTTCGTCGCCCTGGATGCGCAGACCGGCGCGGTGAAATGGCTGAGCGACCGGCTCGGCACCTACGTCGCCGACGCCGACGGTCACGGCAACGGCGCCGCGTATTCCCTGCCCGACGCCGTCGCCCCGGCGATCGCGCGCCTGCACGACGGCGAAACGCCCAGCGTGCTGTTCGACCGCGCCGGCGGCGGCAGCAGCGACACGCAAGGCGGCGTGCCGTTCTGCCAGCAGTTCGACGACACGGCCACCGATCCCGACCAGTACTGCATCGGCGTGCTCGCGCTCGACGGCGCCACCGGCCAGGTGCGCCGCAAATGGATCGCGCCCTCCAGTCTGCTGGCCAACTACTGGGGTAACAGCTCGACCGGCGGTCACCCGGGGCCGATGGTGGTCGCGCCGATTACCGCCGCCTGCTCGCCTTGCCTGATCGCCGGCGGAGCGGTTTGGGATGCCGACGGCCACCTCGTCTCGAACACGCTGGACGACCATGCGACGATGAGCACGGCATTGGCCAAGCTCGACGACGGCTCGACTGCGATCATCCGCTACGAGCTCGGCGGCGGCCACGACGGTTTCGTCAGCGCGCGCCGCGCCGACGGCACGCTGTTGTGGAAGACCGGCGTGTCCGCGACGACCGTGCATGGCCAGTTGAGCGTCGGCGACCTCGATGGCGACGGTTCGCCCGACATCCTCGTGCCGGTCGAGCGTCAGCTCTGGGCGCTCGACGCCAAGGGCCAGGTCAAGTGGATACGCACGTTGCAGGACACCAGCGGCAACCGCCTGATCGACCAGGACAACCGCCCGGCGATCTTCGACCTCGACGGCGACGGCACCGCCGAGGCGATCGTCGAGACCACGCAGGGCCTGCTGTTCTTCGACGGCCGCGACGGCTCGACCAAGGCGCAGATGAGCGGCGCCGACCTCGGCGTGCCCGCGGGTAACAGCATGATCTACTTCAGCGCCTACGAATCGCCCGTGGTCGCCGACGTCGACGGCTCGGGGCAGGCGAGCATCGTGCTGCACGGGGTCTACTCCGACGGCTCCAACAACACCGGCTTCCTGGCGCGCATCGTCGCCGGCGGCGGGACGACCTGGCGCGACGCGCGCCCGGTGTTCGGCCAGCAGACCTACCACGTCGCCGACATCGCCGACGACGGCAGCATCCCCGGCTTCCCGCTCGTCGACAACTTCGCCACGCCCGCGACCAACGTGTTCGGCAACCAGCCCCAGATCAGCACGCCGGTCGATCCGCGCACGGTGCAGCAGACCACGTTCACCTACGCGGCGAGCGCGAACGGCCTCACCTCCGCGCCGGCGACCGTGACGATCACCCTCCTGCCGCAGAACCGGCCGCCGGTGTTCACGACCACGCCGCCGACGCGCTACACGAGCATTGCCGCCTTCATGGCGGCCTATGTGCCGCATGCGATCGATCCCGACGTCGGCGACACGGTGACGTATTCGATCGCGGGGCAGGGCGGCAGTATCTACAACTGCACGATCAATGCAAGCAGCGGCCAGATCTCGGCCTGCGGCACGTACGACAACAGTGGCGGCGTGATCGTCATCGCCGCGACCGATTCCCTGGGTGCCGTCGCCTACCAGGCGATCCCGTTGCAATACAGCGCCGGCACCGGCACCGTGCCCGACGTGACCGGGCAGTTGCAGGCCGACGCGGCGACGGCGCTGACCGGCGCGGGCTTCGCCGTCGGCAACGTCAACACGCTCTACGCCTCGCAGCCGGCCGGCACCGTGCTTTCGCAATCGCCGGGCGGCGGCACGAGCGGCATCGCGCTCGGCGAAGCCGTGGCGCTGACCGTGTCCAAGGGGCCGCAGCCGGTCGCGGTGCCGTTCGTGGTCGGCGTACCGCGCGTCACCGCGACCACGCAACTGACCGCGCTCGGTTTCAGCACGATCAACACCTACGTCTACTCGAACAGCGTGCCCGCCGATCAGGTCATGGCGCAGTCGCCCGATGCCGGCACGCTGTTGTCGCCGGTGTCGACGAATCCGGTCACGCTGACGGTGTCCGCCGGTTCCGGCCTCAAGCTGCGGCTGAGCCAGAATTACGTCAACGCCAACCACACGGTGACGGCGACGGCGACGCACGTCGCGCTCGACGGCACGGAAACGGCGTTCGCCGGGGCGACGCTGAGCATCGCGCCGTTGAATGCGTCGTCCACCACCGGCGCATTGCCGACGATCTCCGGCACGACGATCACGCCGGCCGCCGACAGTTTCGGCGCGTATGTGGTGCAGGCCAGCGACACGTCCAGCGGCGCGGTCGATACGGCGACGCTCGACATCGCCAGCAACGACAGCGTTTCGCCCGATCTCGCCGCGTTCGCGCAGGAGTCGCAGACGATCGCGACGGTCACTTCCCTGCTGCGCGACGCGCAGGCCGCCATCGCTGCCAACGATACCGCGACCGCCAAGGCCAAGGCGCTCGCCGCCGTGGACGCATGGCGCGGCTTCGATCGCACGATGCTGCGCCTGGCGTCGCCGCTGAGCCTGCCCGGCGGCTTTCCGCCGACGCTGGACGACGTGATCGCGCACGGCGACACGCAAAGCGCCGACGACAAGATCGCCTTCGACACGATCGAGACCGCGATATCCCAATTCGACACCCTGATCGCCACGGCCAACGATGCGCAGGTGACCGATACGGCATTCGCCGCGGCCGTCGCACCGCTGGCGCAGACCGCGGCGCTGTACCGCACGACGAAACCGGGCGTGTACGGAATCATCGACTCGCACGAAAGCTACATCGCGCTGATGGCGCATCGCATTCCCGACCTGATGGACGCGCTGACGAACCTGCTCGAAGCCGCGGCGAACAACGCCGGTTCGAGCAGCGCCGCGACGGCGACGAAAGCCGATCGCGGCAGGACATCGGCAAGTGCGGCGGGGGCGGGCGGTGTGCGTTCTCCGCGCATCCTGCCGCAGTCCCTGTTCCTGGAAACGCTGCTTTCGCAATCCATCGCCGCACTGCTCGACGCGATGGACCCGTCGGCGCAGATGCTTTCCAACGCGCAGAGCCAGTGCGCGAACGGCATGGTCATCATGGCCTGGGCCAAACAATTGCGCCAGGCATACGGCGCGGTCGATCTGCCCGGCATCGTCGCGGGCGTTTCGGCGAGCTTCAACGGATTCGACGTGGCGCCGTCGTGGATCGAGGTCAACGGCGTCGATTTCCTGCATCCGGAGACCAGTGACGTCATCTTCATCGGTCCGGATGCGGCCGGCACGGTAGGCAGCCTCGTCGGTTCCGCGATGACGGCGGTGGATCTGGCGGATTCGCTCGCGAAAAGCACTTTGGCCCTCGCCAACCTGAGCGTGTCGCTCGCCGACGCAAAGTTCGAAGGCGGCGCCATCACCGCCAGCGAGATCCTCGAATCCAGCCCGCAGAATACGCAGCGCGTACTGCACGGCTGCATCTATTCCAGCGATCCGACCTGCGGCGAATTGGTCTATCCCTACGGATTCGACAGCGTCTACCACCAGGCCGCCGGGTCGCTGGCCGTTCCGCTGCCGGTCATCATCCTCGTGCGCAACCCGAAGAACGGGCAGCCGCAGATCGGCACGTTCGCGTTCATGCCGAAGGATTGATGGGCGGAGCGATGCGGTGTCTTGCGGCCGGCTTTTCCGATGCGTCATTCCGGCCCGCGCCGGAATGGCGGCAGGGTGAGGTTCAGCCGTGATTCGCCGCGATGCGCAGGGCCTCGAACGGCACGAGGCGGCCGGCCACGGCCCGCGGCGCGTCTACGTCCGGCGCCATCGCGGCGGCGGCGGAATGCCAGTGCAGGCGCAGCGCATAAGCGCCCCTGGGCAGCTCGAAACGCAGCACGTCATCGCTGCCTTCGCCGGCATAGTAGCCGGCGAGGCGCCGGCGCAGGCGGCCGGCCTCGACGCGCACGATCGGGTCGAGGCGCGGGTCGTAGTTCGCCGTATCGCGGCCGAACACCTCGACCGCGATGACCGTCTCCTTGCTGCTCGCCGCCGGCGAATTCAACGCCTGCTCGAGCAGGTAGGACAGGAGCCGGCGATGGCGGCGCGAATGCACGAACGCGGCGCTGGCGGCGACGCGCGCGAGGTGTTCGCGGGCGGCGTCGATCACGGCGGCGTGAGGTTGCACGCAAACAGGATGGACGAGCATGGACAGTTCCCCTGGAGGACGGCACGGCGTCCCGGCATTCGGACATGCGTAAAAACGGGGGCGCAAGTCTCATCGGCCCCGATTGCCGTGCCGGCGCGTCGCCGCCGACGCGCGGGGTATACTGCGCATGGGCCACGGGCGATGCCGTGGGGCGGCGGCGAAGCGACCATGACGACCGATCGGAGCGAACCGGTCACGAACCTGCTGGCGGCGATGAGTGCAGGCGATCCGCTCGCCGTGGAGCGGCTGTTCCCGATCGTCTATGCGCAACTGCGCCAGCTCGCCCAGCGCCAGCTCGCCGACGAGTTCGGCCAGGTGACGCTGGCGCCGACCGATCTCGTCCACGAAGCTTATCTGCGGCTGTGCGGCGGCGCATTGCCGCAGGCGGCCGACCGCCGCCACTTCCTCGGCATCGCCGCGCGCGCGATGCGCCAGGTGCTGGTCGATCGCGCGCGCCATCGCGGCGCGCAGAAGCGCGACGGCGGCGAGCGTGTCACGCTGTCGCCCGACGTCGCCGCCGATACGGGCTCGACGCCCGACCTGATCGCGCTCGATCAAGCGCTCGACCGCCTCGCCGAGGTCGACGAGCGCAAGGCGCGCGCGATCGAGCTGCGCGTATTCGCCGGCCTCGAGTTCGAGCAGATCGCCGAGACGCTCGGCGTCTCGCGCGCCACGCTCGCGCGCGACTACCGCGGCGCGCAGGCGTGGCTGTACCGCGCGCTGGCGATGGACGAGCCGCGGCGGTGACCGATTCGCGGCGCGCGCTCGCGCTGTTCGACCGGGTCGTCGCGCTCGATGCGCCTTCGCGCGCGGCGCTGCTCGACGCCGAATGCGGCGGCGACGAAACGCTGCGCCGCGAGGTCGAGGAACTCGTCGGCGCCGATGGGCGGGCACGGGACTTTCTGTGCGATCCGTTGGTCGTCGGCGATGCCGCGCCGGGCGACCGCAGCGACGAACTGCTTGGCGCGTACCGTCTCGTCGCGCTGGTCGGCTCGGGCGGCATGGGCAGCGTCTATCGCGCGCAGCGCGCCGACGGCGCGTTCGACAAGCCCGTCGCGATCAAACTGTTGGTGTTCGACGCGGGCGACTTGCGCGCGCGCTTCGCGCGCGAGCAGCGCATCCTCGGCAACCTCGACCATGCTCACATCGCGCGCCTGCTCGACGTCGGTCGCGACGCCAACGGCGCGCCGTTCCTGGTCATGGAATACGTCGACGGCGTGCCGATCACGCGCCATGCGCGCGAGCGTGCGTTGTCGCTGCGCGCGCGTGTGGAGCTGTTCCTGCCGGTGCTCGACGCGGTGCAGAGCGCGCACGCGCAACTGGTCGTCCATCGCGACATCAAGCCGGGCAACGTGCTCGTCGATGCGCACGGCAATGCGAAGCTGCTCGACTTTGGCATCGCCAAGCTGCTCGACAACGGCGGCGGCGCTGCGACGCGCACCGGCATCGGGCCGCTGACGCCGGAATATGCGAGTCCCGAGCAGGTGCGCGGCGAGCCCGTCGGTACGCCGTCCGACGTCTATTCGCTCGGCATGCTGCTCTACGAACTGGTCTGCGGCGTGCGCCCCTACGCGATCGCGGACACGAGTCCGACCGGCATCGAACGCGCGGTTTGCGAGAGCGAGCCCATGCGGCCGAGCCTGCACTTCGCCGACGCCGACGGCGGCAATGCGCGCGACCTCGACGCGGTGCTGCTCAAGGCGCTGGAAAAGAAACCGGCGCAGCGCTACGCGAGCTGCGCCGAGTTCGCCGCCGACCTGAAGCGCTGGCTCGCGCGCGAGGCGGTGATCGCGCGCGAGCCGTCGCGGCGCGAGCGCCTCGCGCGCTACGTGCGGCGGCACCGGCTCGGCGTATCGGTCGCGGCGGCGGCGAGCCTGGCGCTGCTCGTCGGCCTCGCGGTGGCGTTGTGGCAGGCGCGCGTGGCGTTGCAGGCGCAGGCGCGCGCCGAAGAGATGAACCGATTCCTGCTCGCGATGTTCGACGCCGCCGATCCCGACGATCTCGGCCGCAATACGCCGGTCGGCACCGTGCTCGACCGCGCCGGCGTGCGCGCCGAACGCGAACTCGCCGGCGATCCGCTGCTGCTGGCGCAGATCCAGTCGGCGCTGGCCAACGCCTATTTCAAGTCGGGCGATCTCGACAACGCTGCGCGCGAGGCGCAGGCGCAGATCGCCAGCGCCGACCGCAGCGGCGACATGCACGCGCGCATCCTCGCGCGCATCGGCCTGGGCAACGCGCTGATCCATGCCAGCCGGCTCGACGAAGCGCGCAAGAACCTCGACGCCGCGCGCGATTTGGCGCTCGCGGCCGACGAGCGCAGCCTGCTCGGCCAAACCGAAAATTCGTTCGGCGCGCTCGCCAACCAGCTCGCGCAGCCCGACGAGGCTTTGCGTCACTACTCCGCGGCGCTCGCCGATCTCGGCGACGGCGAAGGCGACATCGAGGCGCGCGCCGAGGCGCTCAACGGCCTCGCGCTCGATGCCGGCAACCGCGGGCAGTGGACGCGCGCGATCGGCCTGCATGAGCAGTCGTTGGCGTTGCTCGGCCGCCTCTATCCGGACGGCTCGGTCTACCTCGTTGCCCAACTCGGCAACCTCGCCACCGAACTCGAGTCGGCCGGCCGGCACGACGAGGCCGAACGCAAATACGCCGAAGGCCTGGCGATGGGCCGGCGCCTGGTCGGCGAGAACGACAGCCAGGTCGTCAACCTGCTCGCCAACTGGACCTTCGACGACACGCGCCGCGGCGACGCGGCCGCCGCGCTCGCGCACGGCGAACAGGCGTATCGCGCCGCGCAGCCGCTGGCCGTGCGCAACAATGCGCAGGCGGCCTATGCGATGTCGGTGTATGCCGGCGCGCTGATCCTCGCGCAACGCTACGCCGATGCGCTGCCGGTCGTCGACGAATGCCTGCGCATCCGCGAGGCGATCCTCGCGCCCGATCATCCGTTGCGGGTCAGTACGCGCAACCTGCGCGGACTCGTGCTCGCGCACGTCGGCCGCGTCGACGAAGGCGCCGCGCTCGTGCGCGAGACGTACGAAACGTTGCACGGCAGGCTCGGCGACGATCATCCGCTGACGCGCGTCGCGCGCGAACGGCTGGCCGAGGTCGAACGGATCGGGCACTAGCGCCTTTCACGGTGTGCCGCCCACGCTCATGCCTTCGGTCGGCGTGAACGCCTTGCCGTCCGCGCCGACGAATTGGAAAGGCACCGACAACATCGTCATGTTCGCGTTGCGCTGCACGACGAAGTGCAGGTGCGGTCCGTTCGTGTAGCCGGTTTCGCCGGACAGCGCGAGCACCTGCCCCGCACGCACGCGGTCGCCGACCTGCACGTGCGCGCTCTCGAGCTGCAGGTGCGCGTACACCGCCATCGTGCCGTCGTCGTGGACGATGCGCACGTTGTTCGCACGGTCGCCGTATTCGTTCATGTCGAGGCCGTTGCCGTAGAAGTCGTTGTCGACGGTCATCACGACGCCGTCGCGCGCGGCCAGCACCGGCGTGCCTTCGGGCATGCCGATGTCGACGGCGTACCGGTTCTGCGCCTCGCTGTGGCTGAACGCGCCGTCGAACCCCTGGTTGATGCGGAACTTGCGATCGGCAGGGAACGGCAGCGCATGGCGCGCGTTCGCGTCGGGCACCGCGCGATAGTCGCCCGGCAGGTAGGTGTACTTGTAGCCGTAGCGGAAACCCGCGGCGGGATCGGTCGCGGCGATGTGCAGGGCGCGCGTCTCGCTGCGGCCGGGCAGCACCACGCGCGCGGGCAGCACTTCGGGCTCGGTGCGCACGTTCTGCGGATCGGTGACGTCGATCTCGACCGTGACCGGGCCGCCCGCGTCGTTGACGAAGATGATCGTGCGGTCCGCGTCCGTGCCGTCCTCGCGCGAATGCAGCAGCGGCGCCGCGTCGGTGCGCACCAGCGTCGATTTCACTCCCGGCGTTCCGTCCAGCGGCTTGACGTCGGTGAAATGCACGATGCCCTGCGCGTCGGCGTACTGGTACAGGTGCTTGGCCTGCGCGGCGAAGACGCAGATCGCGCCGAGCAGAACGACTGGCAGACGACGAAACATGACGACGATGATATCACCTTGTGATACGATCACGACAACGAGGCCGTTTCAGGATAGTGCCATGCAGACCGTCAAGGTATTCAAGCTCGGCAAGGCGCAGGCCGTGCGCATCCCGGCGCGCTTCAGGTTCGACGTGGACGAAGTGCAGGTGTTCCGGCGCGGCGACGAACTGGTGCTGCGCGCGAAACCGCGCGATGCCGCTGAATTCTTCGCGTGGCTTCGCGCGAAGTACGGCCCCATCGACATACTGCCCGTGCCGCGCAGCAAGGAACTCGAACCCATCGAGCCCCTGGAGCTGTAGCGCGTGGCTACCGCATATCTGTTGGATACCAATATCCTCAGTGCCGTCATGCGCGGCGAACCGCGCGCGTTGCTCAGCCGACTCGTCGGGCTTGCGCCCGAGCGCATGCACTTGTCCACGTTGGTATTCGCCGAACTGGCCGCAGGTGCGGAAAAGGGCCGACGCAGCGCAGCCACACTGGCGATGGTGCGGAATTTGACCGCAGGCATGACGCTTGCACCCTTTACTCACGACGACGCTTTGGCCTACGCCCGCATCCGCGCCGCGCTCGAACGCAAAGGCGCCAACATCGGCCCCATCGACCTGCTCATCGCCGCGCAAGCCGTTTCGCGCGACCTCGTGCTCGTCACCGACAACCTGCGCGAATTCCGCCGCGTGCCGGGGCTGGCTTGCGAAAACTGGTTGCGGTAGCGCAGCTCAAAAAAGCCGTCATTCCAGCGGCTTTCAACAGCCGAAGGGCTGGTCAAGCGGGAATGACGAGCTGAGGATCGACGCTAAACAGGAGCGCGAATCCGACTGAGCCGAACCAGGCGGCCTGTTGATGACTTTGCTATTTCAGTTGCCGCTTGCGGATGAAGACCACGCCCGGCAGATTTTCGAAATGCGCGTCGCAGGTCAGTAGGTCCGCGTCGTGTTCCAACGCAGTGGCGTAGACGATGGCGTCGGCAGTGGCGAGCTTGTGCTCTCGCCAAAGTTCGGCGGCGCGAAGCGCAATTGTGGTGTTCAGCGGTACGACAAGGCATTTGCGAGTCATTCCGATGATTTCGACGGCTTGCCGTTCATCCGCTCCGCGCGACAGCCATTTCGACAGCTCCAGTTGCACTATCGTCGGGACCACGCACTCGTCCTGCCTCGGGAATTCGCGTTCGACTGCGTACCCGGCAGTGCTGCCGTTCAGCCGCTCGATCCAGGCCGATGTATCGACGACGCGCACGGCTCAATAGCGGTCATTGCGATCGCGGTAATTTTCCGTGTCGAGGTTCATGTCCTTGAGCATGCCGGTCATTTCCTCGAGCTTGCGCACCGGCACAAGAACGATGCTGCCATTTTTCGGCACGAAAACGAGTTCCTGCCCGGCCTTCAGGTGCAGCGCCTCACGCACGGCTTTGGGAATGGAAATCTGGAATTTGCTGGAAATCGTGGCTGAGGCGGACATGATCTTACCTTATCGGATCGATGCGGATTTGGTAAGAAATTAGCACTCGATCACATTCACCGCAAGCCCGCCGCGCGACGTCTCCTTGTACTTGTCCTGCATGTCGCGCCCCGTGTCGCGCATGGTCTTGATGACCTTGTCGAGCGAGACGCGGTGCTTGCCGTCGCCGCGCAGGGCCATGCGCTGGGCGTTGATCGCCTTGATCGCGCCCATCGCGTTGCGCTCGATGCACGGAATCTGCACGAGGCCGCCGATCGGGTCGCAGGTGAGGCCGAGGTTGTGCTCCATGCCGATCTCGGCGGCGTTCTCGACCTGGTAGATCGTGCCGCCGAGCGCGGCGGTGAGGCCGCCCGCGGCCATCGAACAGGCGACGCCGACTTCGCCCTGGCAGCCGACTTCGGCGCCCGAGATCGAAGCGTTCTCCTTGTAGAGGATGCCGATCGCGCCCGCGGTCAGCAGGAAATCGACGATGCCGTCGTCGCTCGCGCCGGGCACGAAGCGCTCGTAGTAATGCAGCACGGCGGGGATGATGCCGGCCGCGCCGTTGGTCGGCGCCGTCACGACGCGGCCGCCCGCGGCGTTCTCCTCGTTGACCGCGAGCGCGTAGAGGTTGACCCAGTCGAGGATCGTCAGCGGATCGCGCAGCGCGGCTTCGGGGCGGTTGCGCAGTTCCGCGGAGAGCGTCGGCGCGCGGCGCAGGACCTTCAGCCCGCCCGGCAGCGTGCCTTTCTCGCGCATCCCGCGCGCGACGCAGTCGGCCATCGCTTTCCAGATCGTGAGCAGGGCGAGCCGCACTTCGATTTCGCTGCGCCAGACTTTTTCGTTTTCGAGCATCACCTGCGCGATGGTCTTGCCCGATTCGGCGCAGAGTTTCAGCAGTTCGTCGCCGCTCGAAAACGGATAGGGCAGCGGCGTCGTGTCGGGCACGATCTTGTCGTCGGCCGCCTCGTCGGTGTTGACTACGAAGCCGCCGCCGACCGAGTAGTAGTCGCGCGTCGCGAGCACTTCGCCGCTGGCGTCGAACGCGGTGAAGCGCATGCCGTTGGTGTGGAACGGCAGCTTCTGCCGCTTGTTCATGACGAGGTCGGTCTTCTCGTCGAACGCGATTTCGTGCTGGCCGAGCACGCAGAGTTTCTTCGTCTCGCGGATGCGGCGCAGGCGCTCGGGAATCGTGTCCGGGTCGATCTTGTCCGGCCACTCGCCTTCGAGCCCGCACAGCACCGCCTTGTCGGTGCCGTGGCCGCGCCCGGTCAGCGCGAGCGAGCCGAACACCTCGGCGCGGATGCGCGCGACGTTTTCCAGCAGGCCGCGCTCGGCGAGTTGACGATTGCAGAAGCGCGCCGCAGCGCGCATCGGCCCGACCGTGTGCGAGGACGAGGGGCCGACGCCGATTTTGAACAGATCGAAAACGCTGACGGCCATGAGTGATCCAGCTTCCCTTCTCCCGCCAGGAGAAGGTGCCCGAAGGGCGGATGAGGGAAAGACGTCGGGAACCGTATCGTGGGTAAAATTGTAACGCTCTTCCCTCGTCGCGCGCTGCGCGCCATCTTTTCCCGCCCGGAGAAACCAAGGATTGCTTGCGCAATGCGTCTGATCCTCTACCAGCGCGACGACTGCCATCTCTGCGATCTCGCGCTCGCCGAACTGGCGCGGGCCAGAGTGCCGGACTTCGACAGCGTGTTCATCGACGACGATGCGCAACTCGAGGCGCGCTACGGCGAGCGCGTGCCGGTGCTGCGCGACGGGCAAGCGGATCGGGAATTGGCGTGGCCGTTCGACGCCGCCGCCGTCGCCCGTTTCGTCGAGGAATGACAATGGCGCGCGGCTACGGCGCCGGCTGCCGGCCGCGCAGCCGCGCGAGGATCGCCGCGCGCGCCTCGCGCAGGATCGAGTCGCGGTCTAGGCTGGCGACGATGTCGGCGACCGCGCGCTTGGCGCCGCCCTCGCCCCACGACTTGCCCTGCACGAGATACTTCTCCGCGGCGCGGCCGACGAGTTCGGTCGCGTACCAGGCGAGCGCGCCCTGCGCGCCGGCGGTGACGACCGTGGTGAGCCCCGCGCTGACGCCCTTGAGCGCGCTGGAGACGAGATGCACGCCCCAGATCGCGCCCATCAGCGCGGCGAGCTGCGCGCAGATCGTCGCGATCAGCGTGCCGGCTTCGCTGCGCGTCAGTGGCATTCCGTATACTTTTCCCAAATGCAGCACGAGGGCGACGTCGAGCGAGGCGGCTGCGAGCAGGTCGGCGACCGGTACCGGGTTGAGCGCCACGGCGACGCCTTTGGCGAGGCAGTAATTGCGGATCACGCGCTGGGCGAGATCGCGGCGCGCGGCGGCGACGCGCAAGGCGACGCGGTCGGAGAGGTCGCCCGCGAACAGGCCGGCGTTGAGCGCGGCCAGCGTCTTGCCTTCGCGCTCGGCGATCTCGCGCACGCGCACATCGAGTGCGGTGACGTCGGGCGCCTGTGCCGTGCGCGTTTCGGACTCGCCGCCGTCGGCGCCGACCTGCACGACGATCTTCTCGCCCGGCAGCGCGGCGCAGGCGATCACGTCGTCGGCGCGCACGAGTCCGGCCGCGTGCTCGCGCAGGCGCGCGAGCAGGCGCTCGCGTTCGTCGGCGGTGTAGCGGTCGGCCTTGTTCAGCGCGAGCAGCAGCGGACGCTGCGTGCGGCCGAGCGTGCGCAGCGCGTCGAGCTCGCTCTGGGTCATGTCGCCGTCGACGACGAAGACGACGAGGTCGCTGATCGCGGCCACGTCGAAGGCGAGCCGTTCGCGTTCCTCGCCCGACAGTTCGTTGATGCCCGGCGTGTCGATCAGGTGCAGACCCTGGCCGGCGACCTCGCGCCAGCGCTCGGCGTTGCGCGTCTTGGTCGTGCCGTGCAGCACGCCGGTTTCGAACGCGCGCCGACCAAGCAGCGCGTTGCCGAGCGCGGACTTGCCGACGCTGACGCGGCCGAACACGGCGATGTGCAGTTCGCCCGCGGCGAGCTTGTCGAGCAGCGCTTCGATCTGGGCGAAATCCTCGGTCAGTTCGCCGCGCACGCCGGCGGGAATGCTCGTGTCGTCGAGCAGCGCACGCAAGGCCTCGCTGGTCTGGGTGACATGCGCGTCATCGGTCCGCGCCGGCACGGCAATGCCGGGAATGCCGCCCAGTTTTTCGCGCAGACGGGTCCACCAGTCGCTTGCTGCCATTGCGATGTCGTTGCAGAGAGGAGGGTGTAATGGTAGCGCGTTGAAACGCTCCCGCTCGTCATTCCCGCCTTCGCGGGAATGACGAGCGGGGGCATATGCGTTGCCTACTTGCCGCTCAGCACCAGATGCCCGTGCACGGGCACGTCGGTGCCGATGTCCTTCCAGTCGCCGCCCGCACCGAGGCCGAAGTCGGCGCGCTTGAGCACGGTGTCGACGTCGAGCGTGGCCTTGTCCTCGCTCATCGCGAATTTCACCTTGAGCGTGACCGGCTGGGTCTTGTCGCGGATCGTCAGCTTGCCCTTCGCCTCGACGCCGCCATCGGCCGCCTTTGCGAACGACTCGGTGACGAAATGCGCCTGCGGGAATTTCTTCGGGTCGAAGAAGTCTTCGCCCTTGAGCGAGTCGTCGCGCTCGCTGCTCGCCGTGTCGACGCTGGCGACGTCGACCGTCACGTCGAACTTCGATTTCGACAAATCGGCTTCGTCGTAGCTGATCGCCGCGTCGAATTTCCTGAACTTGCCGTCGAAGCCTTCGCCCGAGTACGTGCCTTTGAACGTCAGCGTCGATTGCGCGGCGGCGACCGTCCAGTCACGCGCCGGCGCCGCGATCGGCAGCGCCAGCAGCAGGGCGGGCAGCAGGTGGCGTGTTTTCGGCATGGTCGTTCTCCATCGTTGCGGGTGGGGATGCGGATACGGGCGGCACGTTCGCGCGTCGACCCGGCAACATGCGCGAGAGCGTGCCGTCCTTGTCGACGAATTCGTGCACGAGCGCCATCGCCGCGTGGCCGCAGGCGACGACGACGAGCAGCCAGAACAGCCATTCGTGCGTCGCGTGCGCGAGCGGTTTCAAATCCTGATCGGCTGCGGCGATCGGCGGAATTTCGAACAGGCCGAAAAAAGACAGGGGACGCAGCCTGGTGACCGAGTCGAACCACCAGCCCGACAGCGGCACGGCGAACAGCAGCGCGTAGAGCAGCGCGTGGCCCGCGCGCGCGGCTAGCGCCTGCCAGCGCGGCATCGAGGCGGGTTCCTGCGGGCGCGCATCGAACGCGCGCCAGGCCAGGCGCAGCACGGCGAGGATCAGCACGGTCATGCCGATCGACTTGTGCAAGTTGTAGTACACGAATGCGCTGGGCCGCTTCGGCAGCCCGACCATGTACAGGCCGAGCACGCCCTGCACGAGGATCAGCAGCACGACCAGCCAATGGACGGTTTTCGCAATGCCGCCCCAGTGTCGCGCGTCGCTTTTCAGAGGCATTTCAGTGTTCCGTCTGATGGGCTGTGGAAGGGGAATTCCGCGTGCGCTCCGCCTCGTTCCGTGCGTTCTCGTCGTGCAGGCCCTCCGCCTCGATGCGGATGGTGACCTCGTCGCCGATGTCCGGCAGGTAGCGGGTCATGCGGAAGTCCGAGCGCTTGAACCGGGCGGTGGCGCTGAAGCCCGCCGTCCGTTTGAACGTATAGATGTCCACGCCGCTGCGGTTGAACGTGATCGCGAGGTCGAGCGGCAGAGTGGCGCCGAGCAGGGTCAGCCTGCCGTGCGCGACGGCGGTTCTGTCGCCGGTCTTTTCCACGCGGTCGGAAACGAAGCGCGCGGTCGGGTAGTGCGCCACATCGAGGAAGTCGCGCGAGCGCAGCTTGTCGTTCCACGCCGCGTCGCCGAAGTCGATCGAGGCGGTGTCGATCGTCACGTCGGCCTGCGCGGTGCTCCAGTCGTCGGGATCGAAGCGGAACCATCCGCGCTTGACGTGCAGCCGGCCGCCCGGATACGAAAAGTCGAGGTGGCTGGCGCTTGCGGTGATCTGCGTGTGCACGGTGTCGAGCCGGTAGTCGTGCGGGGCCGCCAACGCCACCGCGGGTGAGGCGAGTGCGAAGAAGGCGATGGCGCGGATGATTGACATGACAAAACTATGCGATACCGGGATGACGTGGACAAGCATCGGCCATGGAACGATGTGTTGCTTGCTTCCCTTCCCCCGAAGGGAAAGGGAAGCTAAGGTTCTTCTTTCTCGCCGCGCAACGCGTATTGCGCGATGCGCCGGAGCCTTTCCGCACTGGCGTCGGCGAGCAATTGCGACAAGGCGCTGCTCGCCGCGTCGCGGTCCAGCGCATGGCGCTCGCGCAGGGTCAGTGCGACCGCGCGGCCGAGGCTGTCGAAGATCAGGCCGTAGGCGATCGCGTGCAGCGCGCCGCCGCCGAGCGTGCCGAGGCCGGGAAACGCCTTGGCCGCGTTGCCGGCGATCGCGAGCACGAGCGAGGCGCTCGTGCGCACGTTGAGCTTGACCTGCGAGACGAACGCTTCGACGTCGATGTCGCGCACCGGCACGGCGTAGAGCTTCACCAGTTCGCGCACGAGTCCGGTCGCGAGCACGGCCTGGATGACGAGGTCGCTGCCCGGCATCACCGCGGCGAGCGCGCCGACCACGGCGCGCTTGGTATATTTTGCGACGATGGCGTCGGCCTCGCGCTCGCGCATCGCGCCTTCGAGTTCGCCGGCGCGCGCGTCGACGCGGGCCAGCACCGCGGCTTCGCGCGCGGGCTCGAACGCGGCGGCGCCGTGCTGCGCATAGGCGTACAGCAGGGTGCCGAGCGAGGAGACGTCGGCGTTGCGTTGCCGCTGGACGGTTCGACTGTGTCCACCGGCATCGCGGCGTTCGATCGATTCCGTGCCGCCGGCGCTGACGATGACTTGCGCATCCGTCGCATCGCGATATTTTTTTTCCAGCGCGGCGGCGAGCGCCGCGCGTTCGTCGTCGCGCAACTGATCCGCCTTGTTGATGACGAGGACGAGCGGTTTGCCGAAGCTGCGCAGCCAACGAAGCTCGGCGTCCTGGTCGCGGGTCAGATCGCCCGCCGCGACGTAGAGCACGACGTGCGCCCGCAGGGCTTCGTCGCGCGCCAGCGTTTCGCGGTCGGTCCCAGCGACTTCATGCGTCCCCGGCACGTCGGCCAAGGTCAGCTCGATGTCCTCGGCGAACGAGGTGCGATAGTGCGAGGCCGCACGCGTGGTGCCGCCAAGCACATCGGTTTCGATGGGCGCGATGGCGCTGCCGTCGCAACGCGTGCCGGTGAAGGCGCGGATCAGGCTGGACTTGCCCGCGCTGATCTCGCCGAACACGGCGACATAGAGTTGCCCGTCACGCGCGCGGCGGTCGAGTTCGGCGAGTTCGGACTGCAGCTCGTCGGTGTCGGCGCGCTGCTGCGCGAGCGCGTCGAGGCGCGCCTGCACCTCGGCGCGCGCGGGCGCCTTTGCGACGACCGGCTGGCGCGGCCGCAGCAGGCGCCAGGCGATCCAGGCGAAGCCGAGCGCGACCGTGGCGATCAGCGCGGTCGCGGCGTATTGCAGCCACGCGGGCAGATCGCGCAATTCCTGCCACAGCGCGATGCCGCCGCGCAGTGCCGCGATCGTCGCCCACAGCGCGGCGGCGAGCGCGAACACGGCGAGTAGGATCAGGCGCAGCGGGCGGCGGGGAGTGGCCATGGGAATCGAAGCGGGAATGCCGCGATTCTACTGGAGCGCCCGCCGTTTCTGGCATGATCGCGGCGGGACGCAGGGAAATGCCGATGCACGCCACGCTGATTCTTTCCGCATTGCTTGCCGCCGCGCCGGCACCCGCACGGCCGGATGCGCTGCTCGCCACGCCGTATTTCCAGGTGTTGACCGTGGCCGACGGCCTGCCGTCGAGCCATGTCTACAAGATCGTCGAGGACGGACGCGGCTTCGTCTGGATCGGCACGCGCGACGGTCTCGCGCGCTACGACGGCGCGTCGTTCCGTGTCTGGCGGCACGACTCGGCCGATCCGGCGTCGCTCGCGAGCAACGACGTGCCCACCGTCTACGTCGATCGCGCCGGCCGCATCTGGTGCGGCGGCGACGACGGCCTGTCGATGCTCGATCCGGCCGCGGGCGATCGCTTCGTCCATTACCGCCACGACGCGAACGACGCGGCCAGCCTGTCGACCAACGACGTCTGGACGATCACGAGCGGCGCCGACGATGCGATCTGGATCGGCGGCTACGGCGGCGGCGTCGACCGGCTCGACCCGGCCACGGGCCGCATCGCGCATCTGCGCGCGCAGCCCGGCGGCACGCAGGGGCTCGCTTCCGACAACGTGATCGCGCTGCATTTCGATGCCGGCGCGCGCCTGTGGATCGGCACGGATACGGGCATCGACCTGCGCGACACGGACGGCAGCGTCCGCCACGTCGATCTTTCCGCCGTTTCCGACGACGGACGGTTCAACGTCAGCGGTTTCGCCGCCGAGGCGGACGGCAGCATTCTCGCGACGACGGGGCACGGGTTGCTGCGCATCGGCAAGGACCTCAAGGCCACCGTCGTCGCCGAGAAAGGCCTGAACGATTCGCATACCTACTTCGTGGTCCGCGATGCGGCCGGCGAACTGTGGGTGGGTACGCGCAACGGTCTCGACCGCATCGATACGAATGGACGTCCATACGGCTATTCGGAAAACTCCTTCGTGCCGGGCAGCTTCCCCGGCAGCACCGCCTTCGACGCGATGCGCGACCACGAGGGCGGCCTCTGGTTCGCCACGTTCGAAGGCGGCATCGCGCGGCTGCCGCCGCAGTGGCGCAACTTCAGCCTGTACCGCAACATTCCGGGCAATCCGGCCAGCCTGTCGGCGAACCGCATGCAGGGCATGGCCGAAGACGCCGCGGGCGCGGTCTGGATGGTCGACCTGAACGGCGACATCGACCGGCTCGATCCGGCGACCGGGCAAGTCGAGCGCATGAGCGGCCACTTGCCGCCGCCGGACAAGGCGCTGTGGTCGGTGCTCGCCGACCGGCTGGGCCAGATCTGGGTGGGACATCGGCACGGCCTGCGTGTCTACGATCTCAAGAGCGGCAAGTTCGAGGACCTGCCCGTGGATGCGGCGCGCGGCGACGCGCTCGCGCCGGGCCTGGTGCAGAACATGGCGGAGTCGGCCTCCGGCGCGATCTGGGTAGCGGCATCCGCGTCCGGCGGCGCGGTGCATCGCATCGATGCGCGCACGCATGTCATCGAACGTTTCGACGAAGCCAATTCGGGCCTGCGCAACGGCGAGATCGACCAGATCGGATTCGACCGCGACGGCGCACCCCTCGTCGCCAGCGGCGCGGGCCTCGACCGCTTCGACGCCGGCGTGCGGCGCTTCTCCGCCGTCCCGGGCGCGCCCGCCTCGCACGTGGTGGCGTTTGCATGGGCGCCGGACGGCACGCTGTGGCTGTATCTGCCGGATGCGCTCGAACGCTATCGCGAACGCGGCGGCGCACTCGAGTCGATCGAGCGCGTCGATGCCGGATCGGGCTGGCCCGCGATCAGCGTCGGCGGCATACAGGTCGACGCGCGCGGCGAGGTCTGGGTGAGCAGTCCGCGCGGCCTCTGGCGTTACGACCCGCGCACGCATGCCGTGCGCCAGTTCGATGCGCACGACGGCCTCGCCAACGCGGAGTTCTCGCGCATGCCGCTGCTCGCGCGTCGCGACGGCAGCGTATTCGGCAGCACGCTCGGCGGCATCGTCGGCTTCGCGCCCGAACGGGTCGCGGAAAATCCGTTGCCGCCGCCGCTCGCGCTCGAAAGCGTGGCAGTGCGCCGCGCCGGGCATGACCTCGCGCTCGATGCCGCTGCGAGCGCGCTGGCGCTGGACTGGAACGACCGCGACCTGCGCCTGCACGCGGCGGCGTTGTCCTATGCCAACCCGGCCGGCAACCGCTTCCAGTGGAAGATGAGCGGCGTCGATGCCGGCTGGGTCGATACCGGCAATCGCGGCGAGCGCGAGTATTCGCAACTGCCGCCCGGCCGGCACACGCTGTGGCTGCGCGCGGCGAACGCGAGCGGCGTGTGGAACGAGAGGGCGCCGCTGATCGTCGAGCAGCCCGCGCCGCCGTGGGCGACGCGCCGGGCTTACGCAGGCTATGTCCTCGCGCTGCTGCTCGCCGCATGGTGGGCGTTTCGCGGTTACCGCGCGCGCCTGCTGCGCCGCCATGCCTTCGCACTCGCCGAACAGCAGCGCCGCTTCGCCGAGGCGGCGAGTGCGGCGAAGAGCGATTTCCTCGCGACGATGGGCCACGAGATCCGCACGCCGATGACTGGCGTGCTCGGCATGGCCGAACTGCTGCTGCGCACGCCGCTCGACGGCAGGCAGCGCGGCTATGCGGAGGCGATCCTGTCCTCGGGGCAGATGATGCTGCGCATGGTCAACGACTCGCTCGACCTCGCGCGCATCGAGGCGGGCAAGCTCGAACTCGAAGACACGCTGTTCGACTCGCGCGCGCTCGTTTCCGAAGTCGCCGACCTGCTGCGTCCGCTCGCGCTGACAAAAGGACTGGCCTTCACCGAGACGATCGCGTCCGACGCACCGCGGCGCGTGCGCGGCGACGCGGTGCGGATCAAGCAGATCGTGCTCAACCTCGCCAGCAACGCGATCAAGTTCACCGAGCGCGGGAGCGTCGCGATCGAACTCGCGCGCGCGGCCGGCGGCGGCGTCGAGCTGCGCGTGCGCGACACCGGTCCCGGCATCGGCGAGGCGATGCACGCACGCCTGTTTCGGCGCTTCGAGCAGGCTCAGGGTGCGCAGCGACGTCACGGCGGCAGCGGCCTCGGCCTTGCGATATGTCGCGAACTCGTCGTGCGCATGGGCGGCACGATCGAACTCGACAGCGAGGAGGGCGTCGGCAGCACGTTCCGTGTCGTGCTGCCCTTTGCGGAAGACGAAGATGAAGATACGAGCGGAAAAAGTACGACGGCGATGCCGGCAGCGCCGGTGTGTGCGCGCAGCTTGCATGTGCTGCTGGTCGAGGACGACGCCACCGTCGCCGCCGTGGTGGCCGGCCTGCTCGAAGCGCAGGGACATCGCGTGCGCCACGTCGAGCACGGTCTCGCCGCGCTGACCGAGGTGGATTCGGTGCCGTTCGACCTCGCCCTGCTCGACCTCGACCTGCCCGGCCTCGACGGCCTCGCGCTTGCGCGGACGCTGCGCGCGCGCGAAGCGCAGTCGGCCGTGTCGCGCCTGCCGCTGATCGGTATCAGCGCGCGCTCGGCCGGCAACGAGGAAGCGCTGTGCCTGGCTGCCGGCATGGACGCGTTCCTGCGCAAGCCGGTCACCGGCGCCATGCTGGGAGATTGCTTCGCGAAAATCCTGCCGGAGATTTCGTGACGGCGCGACGAGCCGTGGCTCAGGGGCGCCGGCTCGCCTCGTGTACCGCGTCGATCAGCACGCCGAGGCGCTCGGGGTCCACGTCCGGCGTGATGCCGTGGCCGAGGTTGAACACGTGGCCCGGATGCGGGCCGAAATCCGCGAGCGTGCGCACGGCCTCGGCGCGGATCGCCTCGGGACTCGCGTGCAACACGGCCGGATCGAGATTGCCCTGCAGCGCGACGCGGTCGCCGACGCGTGCCCGCGCCTCGGCCAGCGAGATCGTCCAGTCCAGGCCGAGTGCGTCGCAGCCGGTGTCGGCCAGCGCTTCGAGATGGCCGTTCGCACCTTTCGAGAACAGGATCAATGGAATGTTCTTTGTTGCATTGTCGCTTTTTATACTTTGCGCGATCTGTGCGAGGTAGCGCAGGCTGAACTCGCGGAACATCGCCGGGGGCAAGAGGCCGCCCCAGGTATCGAACACCATCAGCGCCTGCGCGCCGGCCGCGGCCTGTGCGGCGAGGTAGGCGGCGACCGAACGCGCGACCACGTCTAGCAGACGGTGCATCGTCGCCGGCTCCTCGAGCGCGAGCGCCTTCGGCCGCGCGAAGCTGGCCGATCCGCCGCCTTCGACCATGTAGCAGGCCAGCGTCCACGGGCTGCCGGCGAAACCGATCAGCGGCACCTTGCCGTTGAGTTCGCGGCGGATCAGGTGCACCGCATCCATCACGTAGCGCAGGTCGGTTTCCGGATCGGGCACGCCGAGCTTTTCGATTTCCGCGGGCGTGCGCACCGTTTTTGCGAAGCGTGGGCCGACGCCTTCGTCCACCGACAGGCCCAGGCCCATTGCGTCGGGAATCGTCAAAATGTCGGAGAACAGGATCGCCGCGTCGAGCGGATAGCGCGCGATCGGCTGCAGCGTGACTTCGCAGGCCAGTTCCGGCGTCTTGCACATGTTGACGAAGCTGCCGGCGCGCGCGCGCGTGGCGCGGTACTCGGGCAGATAGCGCCCGGCCTGGCGCATGATCCAGACCGGCGTAAAGTCGACGGGTTGGCGCGCGAGCGCGCGCAGGAAGCGGTGGTCTTGCATTTGTATACTCTGTTTGATTCCCTTCTCCCTGCGGGAGAAGGTGGAGCGAAGCGCCGGATGAGGGACGGGAATGCCCATTCTGGAAGGCTTGGCGCAAATGGCAAGACTCTTCCCTCATCCGCCCTTCGGGCACCTTCTCCCGATGGGAGAAGGAAAGATTTACGAATACGGCGAATCGATGCCCTGGCTGAACATCAGCCGGAAGCCGCGCTTGAGCTGCGCGTCGCGCGCGTGCTCGAACGCGGCAATCGCGTCGTCGCGCTCGAGAAACACTTCGCGCTTCAGGCTTGCGCGTCCGCCTTGCTGGCCCCATTCGCGCGTCAGCGTCCAGCCGCCGAGCAGATCCTGCTGCAACTGGATCTGGTAGTAGCGCGGCGCTTCGGCGGCGAGCGGTTGGGTTTGCAGGAGAATGCGCATGGCGCGGATTGTAGCGCGCGGGCGGGTGGTCTTGCCGCCTTCGCTTGTTCTATCCGTCATTCCGGCGAAAGCCGGAATCCAGAGTCTTTGCCTTGGTTTTTTTCGACCGCATCCCTTCACCTTTCCGCGCGCATCCCGCGCGCGGGTGACTTTCTCTTGCTTGTGCAAGAGAAAGTCACCAAAGAGAACACACCCCGGATGCCGCGCCGCCTGCGGCGGTGCGCGAGGTCATGCCGGGGTTCGTTGAACGCACGTCCGTGTGCGTACAACGAACTCGCGCGCATCGTGCGCGCGATCCTGCGGACGTTTCCGACATGCCCTCGCCGCGGCAAACGGGGACCCGAAGATCAAAAGCGCCGTTTCTTTCCCTTCTCCCGGTGGGAGAAGGGAAGAAAAGGCGTGTAGGAGCGCGCTGCTTTTGATCTTCCGGGGCCCCCATCGCATTGCGGCGGCAGCGGACGACAAGGCCCCGCAGGGGTGCGCGCGTGGACCGCGCGCATTCCGTTGTGGCACACGGATGTGCCATCAACGGAACCCGGCCGCTGTCGCGGACCCGCAGCGCAGGATGCGCGCAGGGCGCAATGCGCTGGGGTGTGTTTCTTTGCCTACTTTCTTTGCACAAGCAAAGAAAGTAGGACGCTCGCCCGCAGGGCGAGTGGAAGCTTTTGCTTTTGGATGGCCAAAGAGCAAGAACTGGATTCCCGCCTTCGCGGGAATGACGGACGGATGCGAGTGAGAAGAGCCCGAAACGAATCTCCGCTTTCCTCGCATCGCTGTCGCAATGTTCGACCTGCCTGCGCAGCCAGCCACGTTGCGCTACGAGAGCAGGGTGCGGATCGTCGCGAGGTCCACGTCGGGCACGATCTCGGCGCGACCGACGCCGCGCCAGAGGATCAGACGCAGGTTGTCGGAAAGATTCTTCTTGTCGAGCTGCATCAGGCCGAGGAGAAGGTCGGCGTCGAGACCGGGCGGAAACGCGGTCGGCAGGCCGAAGCGTTCGAGCAGGGCGATGAGGCGTTGCGTGTCCGCCGCGGGCGCGCGGCCGTGGCTGGCCGACAGCCGCGCGGCGAGAACCATGCCGACCGCGACCGCTTCGCCGTGCAGCAGGCCGTCGTAGCCCATCGCGGTCTCGATCGCGTGGCCGAAAGTGTGGCCGAGGTTGAGCAGCGCGCGTTCGCCCTGTTCGGTCTCGTCGCGCGCGACGATGCTCGCCTTCTGCCGGCAGCAATGCGCGATCGTCGCGGCGAGCGGCTCGGGCTCGCGCGCCAGCAGCGCCTCGGCATGGCGTTCGAGCCAGGCGAAGAAATCCGCGTCGCCGAGCGCGCCGTACTTGACCACTTCGGCGAAGCCGGCGCGCAGTTCGCGCAGGGGTAGCGTGGCGAGTGCGGCGGTGTCGGCGATCACGGCGCGCGGCTGGTGGAACGCGCCGACGAGGTTCTTGCCCTGCGCCAGGTCGACCGCGGTCTTGCCGCCGACCGAGGAGTCGACCATCGCGAGCAGCGTGGTCGGAACCTGCACGAACGCGATGCCGCGCATCCAGCAGGCCGCGGCGAAGCCGGCGAGATCGCCGATCACGCCGCCGCCGAGCGCGATGATCGTCGCGTCGCGATTGGCTTTCATCGCCGCGAGCGCGTCGAACACGCGCGCGGCCGAGGCGAGCGTCTTGTGCGCTTCGCCGTCGGGGAGTATCAATGTGGAAACCTGTACTTTTTCGCATCCCGCGCGGATCGCGGCGGCGACGCGGTCGAGGTAGAGCGGCGCGACCACGTCGTTGGCGACGATCAGCGCGTGGCGGCCGCGGATGGCGCCGGCGAAGCGCGCCGCGTCGTCGAGCAGGTTCGCGCCGATCGCGATCGGGTAGCTGCGCGCGCCGAGTTCGACGGCGAGTTCGATCGCCGGCAGCGGGGATGGGGAACGGTTCATGCGGCGTGTTCGGCAGTGGCCGGCGCGGCGGCGCGCTGCCAGCGCACGCCGAGTTCGTCGATCAGCCGTCGCGCCACGGCGCCGCTGTTCGCGTTGAGCCCGGTCGGCACGATGAGGTCGGCGATCTCGCGGTACAACGGTTCGCGTTCGGCGGCGAGCTTCTGCAGGCGCGCGCGGCGGTCTGGCGCCGCGAGCAACGGGCGCTTGTGGTCGTGGGCGAGTCGTCTCAATTGCTGTTCGATCGTGGTTTCGAGGTAGACGACGTAGCCGCGTTCGTGCAGGCGACGGCGGCTTTCGGGTGCAAGCACGGCGCCGCCGCCGGTCGAGAGCACGATGCCGGGCCGCGCGCTGAGTTCGTCCAGCAGTTCGGACTCGCGCTTGCGGAAGCCGGCTTCGCCGTCGAGTTCGAAAATGAGCGCCACCGCCGCGCCGCTGCGCTCCTCGATTGCGTGGTCGAGATCGACGAAGGCAAGGCCGAGCTGTGCGGCGACGCGCCGTCCGACCGTGGTCTTGCCGGCGCCCATCGGGCCGATCAGGAAGAGGCTGGGGGCGGGATTCATGCCCGGAATGGTAGCAAACCGGCTCCGGTCAAATCGCGTAAAATGCTGCGATGTTCCGGTTCGTCCTCATTTTCCTCGCTTGCCTGGCGGTGCTGTTTCCGCTCGATCTCTACCAGCCGGTGCAGCAGCACGTGATCCTGCCGCTGACCTCGGCGATCGCCTGGGCCTGCGTCGCGATCATGCACCTGTGGGACGACCACGTCGTCGCGCAGGCCAACATCATGCGCAACACGCTCAGCGGCGGCGGCATCGAGATCGTCGCCGGGTGCAGCGGCGTCGAGGCCGTCATCATCCTGATCTCGGCCGTGCTGGCCTTCCCGGCGCCGTGGAAGTACAAGCTGGCCGGTATCGGCCTCGGTTTCCTCGCGATCCAGTCGCTCAACGTGGTGCGTCTCATCAGCCTGTATTACCTTAACGAATGGAACCATGTCTGGTTCGAGTGGTTCCACCTGTACCTGTGGCAGGCGCTGATCATCCTCGACGCGCTCGTGTTCTGGCTGGTGTGGCTGCGCTGGCTGCCGCGCGGACCGCGCCCGCCCGCGCCGCCCGTTGCTGCGACCGCATAAGCCTTCCGCCACGTTGCGCACTAGACTCGCCGCACGCACGGCGCGTCGCCGCGCGCATCCATTATGGAGATCAATCCCATGACCGTAGCGAAGGTGATCGAGATCAATTCGTCCTCGTCCAAGGGCATCGAGGACGCGGTGAAGGACGGCTTGAAGCGCGCGGCGAAGACGATCAACAACATCAAGGGCGCCTGGGTCAACGAGATCAAGGTGGTCACCGACGACGCCGGCAAGGTGAGCGAATGGCGCGTCAACATGCGCATCAACTTCGTGCTTGACTGAAGCATCCGCGTCGCCTCGCCGCACCCGCGGTGAGCGCGATCCGCGCCGTGCTAGCATCGCGGCATGACCACGCCGCACGAGTTCTCCGATCCGGTCTACCTCGAGGCCGTCGCCCAGTTCCGCGACCTGCTCGACGAGGCCGCGGGCGCCGGCGAGCCGGAACCGACCGCGATGACGCTGGCCACGGCCGATGCGCAAGGCCGCGTCGCCGCGCGCATCGTGCTGCTCAAGGCGGTGGACGAGCGCGGCTTCGTCTTCTACACCAACTACGACAGCGCGAAGGCGCAGCAGCTCGCCGCGCATCCGCAGGCGGCGCTGTGCTTCCTCTGGAAGACGCTGCGCGACGTCGTCCAGGTGCGCGTCGAGGGCGCGGTCGGCAAGGCCGGCGCCGAGGAGGCCGATGCCTACTTCGCCTCGCGCCCGCGCGCGAGCCGGATCGGCGCGTGGGCGTCGAAACAGTCGCAGACACTGGTGGCGCGCGGCGAACTCGATGCGCGTATCGCCGAAGCCGAACGGCGCTACGCCGATGCCGACGTGCCGCGTCCGCCGTTCTGGGGCGGTTACCGCCTCGTGCCGGACATGATCGAGCTGTGGTTCGGCCAGCGCGCGCGCCTACACGACCGCGTGCGCTATGAGCGTGGCGACACTGGCTGGACGAAGTGGCTGCTGTATCCGTGAACGAGTCGCCTTCCTGGCGCATATGCGCAGCCTGCGCGGAAGATGCGCCGGGCTGGCTGGTGCTGCGTGCCGCGTTGTGGCCTGACGAGAAAGCGGACTCGATGCAAGCCGACATTTCCGACATGCTCGCCCAGCCCGGACGCTGTGTAGGTTTCCTCGCCGTCGATGCGGCGCAACGGCCGATTGGCTTCGCCGAAGCGACTCTGCGTCACGACTACGTCAATGGCACGGAAACCTCGCCTGTCGGCTTCTTCGAGGGTTGGTACGTTCTTCCGGAGCATCGCGGCCGCGGCATCGGTCGTGCGCTACTGGACGCGGCCGAAGCTTGGGCGAGATCGCGCGGGTGTACGGAGTTTGCTTCCGATGCACTGCTCGACAACGGCGACAGCCAACGCGCGCATCTGGCCTGCGGATTCGCCGAAACCGAACGCGTCGTCTATTTCCGCAAACCCTTGTAATGGGTCCCGCGCGCATCGTCTGCCTGACCGAGGAGCCGACCGAGGTGCTCTACGCAATCGGCGAGCAGGACCGCATCGTCGGCATCTCAGGCTTCACCGTGCGCCCGGCGCGCGCGCGCCGGGAAAAGCCCAAGGTCTCCGCGTTCACCAGCGCGAAGATCGGCGAGATCCTCAAGCTCGAACCGGACTTCGTCGTCGGCTTTTCCGACATCCAGGCCGAGATCGCGCGCGAACTGATCGCGGCGGGAGTCGAGGTCTGGATCAGCAACCATCGTTCGGTCGCCGGCATCCTCGACTACGTCCGCCGGCTCGGCGCGCTCGTCGGCGCGGCCGGCAAGGCCGACGCGCTCGCTCGCGCGGCCGAGAACAAGATCGTACAAGTACGCAATGCCGCATTGCGCCTGCGGCGACGCCCGCGCGTCTACTTCGAGGAATGGGACGAGCCGATGATCTCCGGCATCCGCTGGGTGGCCGAGCTCGTGCGCGTCGCCGGCGGCGACGACGTCTTTCCCGAGCTTGCGGCGAAGCCGCTCGCGCGCGACCGTATCGTCGCCGATGCCTTCGAGGTCGTGCGGCGCGCGCCGGACATCGTGGTCGGCTCGTGGTGCGGCAAGCGCTTCCGGCCCGAACGGGTCGTCGCGCGCGCGGGCTGGAGTGCGATTCCCGCCGTGCGCGACGGGGAGTTGCACGAAGTGAAATCGCCGATCATCCTGCAACCCGGCCCGGCTGCGCTGTTCGACGGCCTCGATGCGCTGCACCGCATCGTCGCGCGCTGGGCCGAAAAGCATTGCCCGTGTTGAACGCCATGTCGGAAACGAAGATGAAAAAGTATACGAAAATGCCGGCCATCCTCGCGCTGGGACTGTTGGGCGCCGCGTGTTCGCGCATTCCGCTGGTCGCACGTCACGACAACGATGCCGCGGCGCCGGCGCAGAACCCTGTCGCGCAAACGGCGCCGGTGGCCGCGCCGAAGCCGGACTCCGCACCGCCGCCTTCCGCCGACGCCACGGATCGCCACATCGAACTGCGCTACGCGTTCAAGACCGCGGCCACGCCGGAACGCGCCTACGCCGCCATCGTCGGCGTCGCGCGCTGGTGGGATTCGAGGCATACCTATTCGGGCAACGCCTCGAACCTGTCGCTCGACGCGCACGCCGGCGGCTGCTGGTGCGAGCAGCTCGCCGACGGCGGCAGCGTGCAGCACATGACCGTGCTCGGCGCGATGCCGGGACGCATGCTGCGCCTGTCGGGCGGCCTCGGTCCGCTGCAGGCCGCGCCGGTCGTCGCGGTGATGACCTGGACGATCAAGCGCGACGGCAACGGCAGCGAAGTCGCGATGAGCTATCTCGTCGACGGCTATTTCCCGGGCGGCCTCGACAAGGTGCGCGGCGACGTCGATGCGGTGCTCGCGCACCAGGTCGAACGCCTGCGCGCTTATGTCGACGAAAACTAGTGCCGTCCGACGAAGACATAGTACGGCGCGCGGAGCAGCGGCAGGCAGGACACCGCGGCGCGGTGTTCGGCGAGTTCGTGTCGTGGCAGATGTTCACGCAGCGCGGCAAGGTGCGCGGGATCGAGGCGCACGCCGTCGTGCGCGAACCAGCGCGGCCAGAAGTGCCGGGTGAAGGCGTCGTGGCGCACGAGGCCGGGTTCCGGCCGCGCCGTCGAAGTATAGAAATCCACTGCGCCGATCAGGCCGCCGGGCTTGAGCATGGCGAGGGCGTTGGCGAGCGCGGCGCGCCAGTCCGGGATCATCGTCAGCGAGTACGAGAAATAGACGCAGTCGGCCGGCGCGTCGGAACGCCAGGTCGTCGCATCGGCCTCGACCATGCGCACCTGCGGATGGCGTGCGATGCGCGCGGGCAGCAGGGCGGGGCAGAGATCGACGAGCTCGAAGCTTGCGACGTCGCCGAGGCGTTCGCCGAAGAAGTCGAGATTGCGTCCGGCGCCGCCGCCGAGTTCGACGATGCGCGCGCGCCGGGCGTCGCGCGGCTCAGGATCGCGTTCCATTCCTCGATCAGCGCGTCCGGATAGTAGGAACTCATCCAGTCCATGTGGTCGAGCAGGACGAAGCGCGAGATCGGCCCCGCGTTGGCGGAAAGGAATTCGGTCACCGTCGTCGTGTGCAGCCAGATGCGGTCGACGAGGCCGGCCTTGAGCGCGTCGAAGCCCGTTTCCTTGAGGCATTCGGGGCGGCAGTCGCGGCGATAGCGGCCGGTGAGGTAGACGCGGTAGAAGTAATTGTCGGCGAGCGGGAGCTGGCGGAAGACGTACTCGACCGCTTCGCGGATGAAGCCGCGCACGCCGTGCGCATGCTGGGTCTCGACGAGCTTGTGCTGCGGGTAGGGCACGCCGAGCAGGCTCATGACGAACTGGCGCGAAATGATCCAGTCGACCGTCTTGTTCCACAGCAGCGGCGCGACGCGTTCGTCGTAGATCGCCTGCTGTTCGGCCAGCGACTTCGCGTCGAGCAGCGCGTTGATCGCATCGGCGAGGCCGGGACGCAGCGTGAAGTAAGCGCGTACAACTCGTGCGACCAGTCCTGTCAGGCCATGGAAGTAGAAGCTTTCGTGCTTGCCGGCGAACCAGTCCCAGTGCTTGTCCCACCAGGCTTGCGCGAACGGCGAGAGCTGCGCGCGCAGCTTTTGCCGGTAGAGGTTCTTGAAGTCCGCGTGACGGCCTTCGCCGAAGATCGCGAAGTAATCGTCGTAGGCCAGCGCGCGGATCGCGGCGATCTTCAGTTCGAGCAGCGCGATCTGACGTGGGTTGGCATCGACGGCATGAATCCGTTTCGGCGCGAGCAGCGCATAGTCGAGCACGTTGCAGCCGCGCTCGAGATCACGAGCATCGTGTCCTCGGGGCCGAGCGCGAGCGCCTTGCGGTCGATCGCCGGGTCTTCCCAGCAGGCGTTGTAGACGAGGCTGCGCGAATAAATGCGTTGAACACGAACTGGTCGAGCTTGTCGAACAGATTGGGCTGGGACATCGGCATGGCGCTCGGCATATGGGCCGGCCGTCACGCTAGCGCGGCGAGATGACGTCGCGGTTACGTGCGCTGCAATCGGCTAAGCTGCGTCGCAGTGGATCACGCGGGAGAAACGCATGCTGCGCCATTTTCTGATTCTATCGTGCCTGTTGCTGCCGTGCCTGTGCGGCCGCGCCGCCGAATCCGCGCCGCGACCGCGCAATGTCGTCCTCGTCACGCTCGATGGCGTGCGCTGGCAGGAAGTGTTCGGCGGTGCCGATCCGACCGTGATGAAATTCCTCGCGCGCGGCGCGCCGGTCGAAGGCACCGCGCTGTACCAGCGTTACTGGGCGCCGACCGCCGAGGAAAGGCGCAGGAAGATCATGCCGTTCCTCTGGGGCACGCTGGTCGAGCGACACGGCTGGATCGCGGGCGATCCCGCCAAGGGCAGCGACATCGAAGTCACCAACCGTTTTCACACGTCCTATCCGGGTTATGCGGAAATTCTCACCGGCTACGCGCACGACGAGGCGATCGTCGACAACAAGGCGCAGCGCATTCCGGTGCCGACCGTGCTCGAATTCGTGCGCCGTGAATTGAACCTGCCGAAGTCGGCGGTGGCGGTGTTCGCGAGCTGGGACCGGTTCAACGATTTCACCGAGCACGAACCGGGATCGATCATGGTCAACGCGGGATTCACCGCGTATGCGAGCGGCGACCCCGCTCTGCGCGAACTGAGCGTCGCGCAAAGCGAAATGGTCGCGTGGGCGGACGAGCGTTTCGACTACCCGACCCAGCGCTTCGCGCTCGACTATCTCAAGCACGAGCATCCGCGCCTGCTGTACATCGGGCTCGGCGACACCGACGATTACGCGCACGACAAACAGTATGAGTTGATGCTGAAATCGCTGCGGCGCGCCGACCGCTTCCTCGCCGACCTGTGGGCGCAGTTGCAATCGATGCCGCGGTACCGCGACAACACCGTCCTGGTCGTGACCTGCGACCATGGCCGCGGCAAGATGCCCGAGTACTGGGACGAGCACAACGAGGAACTCACTGCGGCGAAGAACATCTGGCTCGCGGTCGCGGCGCCGGGTGACGCGCGCCGCGGCGAGATCGAAGGCGGGCCGACGTTGTATCAGAACCAGATCGCGGCGACGATCGCGCAGGCGTTCGGGCTCGACTACGGCAAGCAGGTGCCGCAGGCCGGCAAGCCGATCGCGCTGCGCGCCGCGCCCTGACTTCAGGCGTGCGCGAGCATGCCGTTCGCGCGCAGGAACGCGACGATTCGTTCCGCCGCGTCTTCCGCCGCGATGCTTTGCGTCTGCACGGTCAACTCGGGCGATTCGGGCGCCTCGTAGGGCGAATCGATGCCGGTGAAGTTCTTCAATTCGCCGCGTCGTGCCTTCTTGTACAGGCCCTTCGGGTCGCGCTGTTCGACCACGGCGAGCGGCGTGTCGACGAAGATTTCGACGAACTCGCCGTCGCCAACCATGCCGCGCGCGAGCTTGCGCTCGGAGCGGAACGGCGAGATGAATGCGGTGAGCACAACCAGGCCGGCGTCGACCATCAGCTTCGCCACCTCGCCGATGCGGCGGATGTTCTCGATGCGGTCGGCGGCGGTGAAGCCGAGGTCCTTGTTGAGGCCGTGGCGCACGTTGTCGCCGTCGAGCAGGTAGCTGCGCACGCCGAGCGCGTGCAGCTTGCGCTCGACCAGGTTCGCGATCGTCGACTTGCCGCTGCCCGACAGGCCGGTGAACCAGAGCACGCAGGGCTTGTGCCCGTTGAGGCGCGCGCGCGCCGCCTTGTCGACCTCGAGCGCCTGCCAGTGGATGTTCTGGGAGCGGCGCAGCGCGAAGTGGATCGTGCCCGCGGCGATGGTGTGGTTCGTCAATCGGTCGATGACGATGAAGCTGCCCATGTCGCGGTTGTCCGCGTAGGCATCGAACGCGACGGCGCGGTCGAGCGTGAGCGTGCACACGCCGACTTCGTTGACGTTGAGCGTCTTCGCGACGAGGTGGTCGAGCGTGTTCACCTCGACCACGTATTTCGGTTTCGAGATCGACCCGCCGACCGTGCTCGCGCCGATCTTCACGAGGTAGGAACGTCCCGGCAGCATCGGCGTCTCGTCGAGCCAGGCGATCGTCGCCTCGAACTGGTCGGCGAGGCCAGCGGGGTCCTGCGCCGAGCAGATCACGTCGCCGCGGCTGATGTCGATCTCGTCGGCGAGCGTGAGCGTGACCGATTCGCTGCCGATCGCTTCGGCCCTGTCGCCGTCGAGGCCGACGATGCGCGCGACGGTCGAGGTTCTGCCCGAGGGCAGCACGCGGACCGCGTCGCCCGGCCTGACCGAACCGCCGAGAATGCGCCCGCTGAAGCCGCGGAAGTCGAGATTCGGGCGATTGACCCACTGCGCCGGCATGCGAAACGGGGAATTTTTGGAAGAAGTGGAAATTTGTACTTCTTCGAGGAATTCGAGCAGGTTCGGACCCCGGTACCACGGCGTGTTCGCGCTCGCCTCGGCGATATTGTCGCCGCGCAGCGCCGCGAGCGGAATGCTCGTGACGCGCTCGATGCTGCCGTCGAGGCGCTCGACGAAGGCGCGGTATTCGCGGTCGATCTCGTTGAAAACGTGTTCGTCGTAGCCGACCAGATCGAGCTTGTTGACCGCGAGCACGACGTGCTTGATGCCGACCAGCGACACCAGGTAGCTGTGCCGGCGCGTCTGCGTGAGCACGCCCTTGCGCGCGTCGATCAGGATCACGGCGAGATCGGCGGTCGAGGCGCCGGTGATCATGTTGCGCGTGTACTGCTCGTGTCCCGGCGTGTCGGCGACGATGAACTTGCGCTTGTCCGTGCTGAAGAAGCGGTAGGCGACGTCGATCGTGATGCCCTGTTCGCGCTCGGCCGAAAGCCCGTCGACGAGCAGGGCGAAATCGAGGCCGTCGCCCTGCGTGCCCACGCGTTTGGAATCGGCTTCGAGCGCGGAAAGCTGGTCGTCGAGCAGCGCCTTGGCCTCGTACAGCATGCGACCGATCAGCGTGCTCTTGCCGTCGTCGACGCTGCCGCAGGTGATGAAGCGCAGCAGCGACTTGTTTTCGTGCGCGCGCAGGTATTGCTCGATGTCGGTCTCGATCAGTTGGCGGTCGGCGGTCTGGACGGCGGTGTTCATCGAGGATCACCTCTCCCACCGGGAGAGGTCGGCGCGCGAAGCGCGACGGGCGAGGGAAGAGCCTTGCATGCTTGAACTGTCGCTCCAACCTGGCGGCGCTCTACCCTCATCCGCCCTTCGGGCGCCTGCCCCGCTCGACATCCTTGTCTCACCCTCAGTCGGCTGTCGCCGACTTCGACCCGGCGGGAGAAGGGAAGCGGAAGCATAGTATTCATCAGAAATACCCCTCCGCCTTCTTCTTCTCCATCGACGCCGCCGAATCGTGGTCGATCAGGCGCCCCTGGCGTTCGGTCGTCGTCGCCAGCAGCATTTCGCGGATGATCGCCGGCAGCGTGTCCGCGGTCGACTCGATCGCGCCCGAGAGCGGATAGCAGCCGAGCGTGCGGAAGCGCACGCTGCGCCGTTGCGGCGTTTCGCCGGGCGCGAGCGGAAAGCGCTCGTCGTCGACCATGATCAGCATACCGTCGCGCTCGACCACGGGCCGCTCGGCGGCGAGATAGAGCGGCACGATCGGGATGTCTTCAACATAGATGTACTGCCAGATGTCGAGCTCGGTCCAGTTCGACAGCGGGAACACGCGGATCGACTCGCCGGGATTCTTGCGCGTGTTGTAGAGGCGCCAGAGCTCGGGACGCTGGTTCTTCGGATCCCACTGGTGCTGCGCGGAGCGGAACGAGAACACGCGCTCCTTGGCGCGCGATTTCTCCTCGTCGCGGCGCGCGCCGCCAAAGGCGAGATCGAAACGGTGGAGGTCGAGCGCCTGCTTGAGGCCCTGCGTCTTCCACATGTCGGTATGCTTGGCCGAGCCGTGGTCGAACGGATTGATGCCGAGCGCTTCGGCCTCGGGATTCTTGTGGACGATCAGTTCCATGCCCGACTCGCGGGCCATGCGCTCGCGCATCGCGTACATGTCGCGGAACTTCCAGGTCGTGTCGACATGCAGCAGCGGGAACGGCGGCCGACTCGGATAAAACGCCTTGCGCGCCAGATGCAGCATCACCGACGAATCCTTGCCGATCGAATACAGCATGACCGGCCGCTCGGACTCGGCGACGGCTTCGCGCAGGATGTCGATGCTTTCGGCTTCGAGCCGCTGCAGGTGGGTGGGATTGGGCATCCGGCTATTATGCGGCAAACCCATATTGCCGGAAGCAATAAAGAAGGGCGGGGAGGGCGCCGGGGCCACGAGGAAAAGGCATAAGCAAAGAACGATTCCTCGTTTTGTTCCCGGCTCCGGCGCTCCCGCCGCGTTCTATTGCAGGTGCGCCTCGAGGAACCACAGCGACTTGTCGAGCCCGCGCGAGATGCCGGTGAACAGGTCGGCCGTATCGGCGTCGCCCGCGTCGTCGGCCGTGTCAATCGCCACGCGCGTGGACTTGGCGAGTTGGGCGAAGCGGTCGGCGAGCAGCGCGACCATCTTCATGCCGTCGTAGCTGTCGTGCGGCAGTTCGGCGATGCGCGACGTCTTGGAAGCGATGCGCGCGGTGCCCATCGCCACGCCGCCCAGCGCGGTGACGCGTTCGGCGATGTCGTCGACCGGCTCCTCGAGCTGCTCGGCGAGATCGTCGAACAGTTCGTGCAGCGCGATGAAATAGGGGCCCTTCACGTTCCAGTGCGCCTGTTTGACCTGGGTGTACAGGTCGAGCGTGTCGGCGAGCTGCGCATTGAGCAGCGCGATCATCTTCTCGCGCAGCTTCGGCGCGACGTCGATGCGGGTCGGGTTCTGCTTATTCTTGGCCATCGGAAAACTCCTTTTGTGAGTGCCCGGCCACTATAATACGGGCGTATTTCGCATTGAAGTCGATTGTTGCGATCCATTCGATAGGCTGCATCTATCGCTTCCCGCAAGACCTGCCGCTGCGTGAAACCTCGCATTCCCTCTCAATCCCCGCTCGCCGCGCTGCGCACCGGGCTGGCCGAGACGACGCTGCGCGATCGTCGCCCCTTGACACGTGAGATCGACCGCCTCGCCTCGCGCGCCGACGACGAGGCCGCGCTCGCGCGCCTGCGCACGCGCATCGCGGACGCGCGCTCGCGCTATGCCGCACGCGAGGCCAGCGTGCCCGCGATCCGTATCGACGAGTCGCTGCCGATCGCGGCGCGCGCAGACGAGATCGTCGCGCTGATCCGCAAGCATCCAGTGATCGTGCTTGCCGGCGAAACGGGCTCGGGGAAGAGCACGCAACTGCCGAAGCTTTGCCTCGCCGCCGGCCGCGGCCGCGCCGGGCTGATCGGCTGTACACAACCCAGGCGGGTCGCCGCCCGCAGTGTGGCGCGACGCGTCGTGAGCGAACTCGGCACCGAGCTCGGCGGCCTCGTCGGCTACCAGGTGCGTTTCGCCGAACAGGCCGGCGAGCGCACGCTGATCAAGTTCATGACCGACGGCATCCTGCTCGCGGAGACGCAGGGCGATCCGTGGCTCAACGCTTACGACACGATCATCGTCGACGAGGCGCACGAGCGCAGCCTCAACATCGATTTCCTGCTCGGCTATCTCAAGCGCCTGCTCGCGCGCCGGCGCGACCTGAAAGTAATCGTGACTTCGGCGACGATCGACACTGCGCGCTTCGCTGCACATTTCGGCAACGTGCCGGTGGTCGAGGTCGAGGGACGCAGCTATCCGGTCGAGGTGCGCTGGCGTCCCAGGGGTCAGAGTCATTTTTCGGATGCGGATTCGTCGGGCTCGCATGTTGAGTCGAAAAATGACTCTGACCCCATTTCGCAGATCGTCGCCGCCGTCGACGAGATCACGCGCGAGGACCCGCGTGGCGACGCGCTGATCTTCCTGTCGGGCGAGCGCGAGATCCGCGACACGCATCTCGCGCTGACGCGGCGCAACTATCGCGCGACCGAAGTGCTCGCGTTGTACGCGCGCCTGTCCGCGGCCGAGCAGGACCGCGTGTTCAAGCCCGGCCCGCAAAGACGCATAGTACTTGCGACGAACGTCGCCGAAACCTCGCTGACCGTGCCGCGCATCCGCTATGTGGTCGATACGGGCACCGCGCGTGTCAAGCGCTATTCGCCGCGCAACCAGCTCGAACGCCTGCATATCGAGCCCATCTCGCAGGCCGCGGCCGAACAGCGCAAGGGACGCTGCGGCCGCGTCGGCCCCGGCGTTTGCATACGTTTGTACGGCGAGGACGACTTTAACGCGCGGCCGAAGTATTCCGATCCGGAAATCCTGCGTTCCTCGCTGGCCGGCGTGATCCTGCGCATGATCAGCCTCAAGCTCGGCGAAGTGGAGCATTTTCCGTTCGTCGAAGCGCCGAATCCGCGCGCGATCGGCGACGGCTGGCGGCGCTTGGGGGAGCTGGGCGCGGTGGACGAAGAAAAGCGTCTCACCGATATCGGCCGGCGCATGTCGGCGTTGCCGATCGACGTGGCGCTCGCGCGCATGCTGGTGGAGGCGCAGCGGCTCGGCGTATCGCGCGAGTTGCTGATCCTTGTCGCGTTCCTGTCGATCCAGGACCCGCGCGAGCGGCCGCCCGATGCCCGGCAGGCGGCCGATGCCGCACACGCGCAGTTCGTCGATGCGAAGTCCGATTTCATCGGCGTGCTCAATCTCTGGCAGGCGCATGCGCTCGCGCACGAAGACCTCACGCAGTCGAAACTGCGCGACTGGTGCAGTGCGCGCTTCCTTTCGTATCTGCGCATGCGTGAGTGGCGCGAATTGCACCGCCAATTGTTGCTGATGCAAGAGCCGGTATCGGAGACTCGCGAGAAAACACCCGAAAAGCCGCGAGCGAAAAACGTGTGGCAAGCGAACCCCGGCGCCGCCGAATCCGAATTGCAGAAAGCGGGCGCCGCGAACTACGAAGCCGTGCATTGCAGCCTGCTCAGCGGATGGCCGACGCAGGTCGCGTTGAGGGACGAGAAGCACCAGTACCGTGGCACGCGCGAACGGCGCTACCAGATATTCCCGGGCTCGGCGCTGGCGAAGAAACCGCCGCGCTGGCTGTTGTCCGGGCAGATTCTGGATTTGCAAAAAGTCTACGCGATGCTCAACGCCGAAGTCGCGCCCGAGTGGATCGAGCGGCAGGCCGCGCATCTGGTCAAGCGCGCGTGGCGCGAGCCGCACTGGTCGCGCAAGCGCGGCGCGGTGCTCGCGTTCGAGCAGGTGACGCTATTCGGCCTGACTCTGGTCGAAAAGCGCAGCGTGCAGTTCGGCGCGCAAAACCCGACGGAGGCGCATGAAGTCTTCCTGCGCGAAGCGCTGGCGCGCTGCGATATCGATTGCCGCGTCGATTGCGTGCGCGCCAACGCGCGCGTACTTGAGCAGGCGCACGAGATCGAAGCGAAACAACGGCGCAGCGGACTCGTGCGCGACGAGGAGGAACGGGTTGCGTTTCTGCGCGGGAAAATCCCCGGGGAAATCAGCACGGCGGCGGCGTTCGACGCCTGGTATCGCCACGCCTCCGCGGCGGAACAGGCGGCGTTGCGCTGGTCGCTCGACGATGTGCTGGCAAGCGCGCCGGGACTGCGCGCGAGCGATTTCCCGACGCATCTCGATTGCGCCGGCTACAAGCTCAAACTCGACTATCGTTTCGTTCCCGGCGATCCCGCGGATGGCGTGACGCTGCAGGTGCCGCTTGCCTTCGTCAACGCCGTACCTTCGAGGCGTTGCGAATGGCTGGTGCCGGGCCTGTTGCCCGACAAGCTCGCCGAGCTGATTCGGGGGTTGCCGAAAGCATTGCGGCGCAACTTCGTGCCCGCGCCGGATTTCGCGCGCGCCTTCGCCGAGGCGGAGCCGCCGCGCGATGCACCGCTGCTCGATGCGCTCGCGGCATACCTCAAGCGCGTGACCGGCGTCGAGGTTGACGCAGGCGATTTCGCCGGCATCGAATCGCCGGCGCATTTCACGATGCGCTTCCGCGTCTACGACGAGCACGGCAAGACCCTGGCCGAAGGACGCGACGTCGAAGCGATCCGCGATGCCTGGGGCGGTGCCGCGAACGCGGCATTCTCCCGCCGCGCCGATGTCGAGCTCGCGCGCGAGGAAGTGGCCGAGTTCGATTTCGAGGACATTCCCGAGCGCATCGTCAGCGCGGGCAATCTCGTCGCGTGGCCGGCGCTTATCGATCTCGGCGCCAGCGTCGCCCTGCGCGTGTTCGAGCGCGCCGACGAGGCGCACGAGGCGCATCTCCTCGGCGTGCGCCGCTTGCTGCGCAGGGCGCTGCAGGAGAAGATCAAGCAGGCGCGAAGGCAGTTGCCGATCGAGCGCAGGCTGGCATTGAAATACGCCGGCATCGCCAGCGTCGACGAACTGCGCGAGGACATCGTCGAGGCCGCGCTCAACGAACTGCTCGATGCGCAGGACCTCGGCCTGCGCCAGCGCACCGCCTTTCGTCATGTCGAGGCCGAGATCGGCGGCAAGCTGTTCGCGACCGCGGTCGAATGGCTCAAGCTCGTCGAGGATGTGCTCGGCGCCTACGCGGAATTCACGCCGTGGCTCGAACCGCCGCTGATCGGCTACGCCAAGGCCAACTACGACGATCTGCGCGAACAGCTGGGCGCGCTCGTCCATCCGGGCTTCGTGCAAAAAGTACACAAATCCCGTTTGCTGCATTTTCCGCGTTATCTCAAGGCGATGCGCCTGCGCGCCGAGCGCCTGCGCCAGGACGCCACCCGCGACCAGGCGCGCATGCTCACCGTACGCGGCTACTGGCGCGAATACCTCAAGCATCGCGCCAGCGGCGACGTCGACCCTTCATTGCTCGACGAGCTGCGCTGGTTGATCGAGGAACTACGCGTCTCGCTGTTCGCGCAGGAACTCAAGACTGCCGAGCCGGTGTCGCCGAAGCGGCTCAACAAGCTGATCGAAAACTTGAACTGACGCCGCTGGGGATTCCGCTCGAAGGACGTCGCATGCCGCGGCCGCCGCCGTGCCCGTTCAGCGCGCCGGCAGGTAATCGAGCGGATTGACCGGCTTGCCGTCCTTGCGGATCTCGAAGTGCAGTTCGTCGCGGCTGGCGCTGCTCGAGCCCATTTCGGCGATTTGCTGGCCGGCGCGCACCTTGTCGCCCTCGGCGACGAGGCGCCTTCGGTTGTGGCCGTAGGCGGAAAGAAATTTCGCGTTGTGCTTGACGATGATCAGTTCGCCGTAGCCGAGCAGGCCGTTGCCGCTGTAGACCACTTCGCCGTCGGCCGCGGCCTGCACGGGATCGCCGGCGGAGCCGGCGATGTCGACGCCCTGCCGGGTCTGGTCGCCCGCGACGTAGGTGCCGATCACCTTGCCGCCGCTCGGCCAGCGCCAGGCGATGCCGGCGACATTGGCCGTCGCCGATTCGTTGACGGATGTTGGTGCCGGCGGCGCAGGCTTCGCGGCGGGCTTCGCCGGCGGCGCCACGACGTCGGGAGCGCTTGCCGGCGGTGGCGCGGCGGCCGGCGACGACGGTGCTGGTGCTGATGCTGCGGCTGCGACCGGTTCCGGCTGCGTTGCGGCCGATGGCGTGGGCTCGTTCGGCACGTCTTCGAACATGCCGGTGTTTTTCGGCGTTGCCGCCACCGTGGCCGGAGGCGTGTCGGCGAAAGCAGGCGCAGCGGGTTGAGTCGGCCCCGCTGCATTCGTCGCCGCGGCCGCGGGATGCGTCTGCATCGCTGCGCTCGGCGTACCCGGCCGACCGAGGCGGATTTCCTGCCCGATCAGGATCTTGTACTGCGGCGCGGCGATGCCGTTCCACGCGGCGACGTCGCGGTAGTCGAGGCCGCGCTTGAACGCGATCGAATACAGCGTATCGCCCTTGACGACACGGTAGCTGCTGTCGGGCGGCGGCGTCTTTGCGCGTTGCGGGGGCGGCGATTGCAGCGAGGGCGATTCGTCGAACGAGCGGTCCTCGTCGTCGGCCGGATCGGACACGCAGCCGGCGAGCCAGATCGCGCCGGCCGCGAGCAGCGCGAACGCGCCGAAGGAGCGGAGCTGGTCGAAGAACGCCTTCATCGTTGGCATGGAGGAAACGCGCGCCGTGCGCCGCCTACTTGTGCAGGAATTTGAAATACACCACAGCCGCGACGACCAAGGCAACCAATATCCAGCCTATCCACTCGATCCATTTATGCACGGTTTGCTCGGCTTTTTCGCCGCCTAGGCGGATCGCGCCGCAGAGCAGGTAGACGCGCTTGCCGCGGCCGACGATCATCGCGGCGACGAAAGCCCAGATCGGCACGCCGACCACGCCCGACGACCAGGCGATGATCTTCATCGGGATCGGCAGGAAGCCGCCGCCGACCAGCAACCAGAACACGTCCCAGCCGCCGAGGCCGCGCAGCCTGGCGATGTAGCCTTCGATCGGCGCCAGCCAGCCGAGGTCGTCGAGCAGCGGCCGCGCGAGTTCGAAACCGTAGTGGCCCATCATGTAGCCGATGATCGAGCCGATCGTGGAAAACAGCAGGCTCAGGCTCGCATAGCGCGCCCAGCGCTCCGGCTTGGCCAGCGTCATCGGCGCGAGCATGATTTCGGGCATCAGCGGAAAAATGAACGCCTCGACGAAGCTGATGCCCATCAGATAGCGCTCGGCGAGCGGATGCCTGGCCCAGACGAGGGCCTTTTCGTAGATCGGTTTGAACAGGTTCAAGGGAATCCAGGGATTCGGGGTTCGAGATTCGGGAATCGGAAAAGCCACGACCATCTGCCTTGCCGAATCCCGAATCTCCAATCCCGGCTCTCACACCAACCCGCCGAGCAATGGCACGAAGCTGACGTCGCCGAGCGATTCGCCCACCCACATCGCGCCCGCTTCCTTCTCGACGAGCCGGTAACGCAACAGTTTTTGCACGCCCGGCTTGCCGACGGGAGCCACGAGCACGCCGTCGGGCGCAAGCTGGTCGAACAATTCCTCCCGCAGTGCGTCGTCGGCCGCGGTGAGGATGATCGCGTCGTACGGCGCATGCTCGGCCCAGCCGAGTTTGCCGTCGGCGTGTTTCGAGCGGATGTTGTCGATGCCGAGCTTGCGGAAACGTCGGCGCGCGTTGCGCAGTAGTTCGTCGATGCGCTCGACCGTGTAGACGTTCTCGACCAACGCGGCGAGCACCGCGGCCTGATAGCCCGAACCCGTGCCGACCTCGAGCGCCTTCTTCGGCAACGCGTGCTCGATCAGCGCGCTCGTCATGCGCGCGACGACGTAGGGCTGCGAGATCGTCTGCGCCTGGCCGATCGGCAGCGCGGTGTCCTCGTAGGCGCGCGAGGCCAATGCTTCCTCGACGAACAGGTGGCGCGGCAGGCTGCGCATCACGTCCAGCACGCGCCGGTCGGCGATGCCCTGCGCCTTGAGGCGTTCGATCAGGCGGTCGCGCGCGCGCTGGCTGGTCATGCCCAGACCGCGCGCTTCGGGCGTAAAGCGCTGCGTCATCGTCACGCGGCCGGGTCCAGTTCCAGCGACAGCGAATTGACCCAGCTCGACACTTTTTCGAGCGCCTGGAAGCGCGTCAGGTCGACGTGGATCGGCGTGATCGAGATGCAGCCCTCGCGCACGGCGTGGAAATCGGTGCCCGGGCCGTCGTCGTCGACCTCGCCGGCGGGGCCGATCCACCACAGCGGCCGCCCGCGCGGATCGACCTGGCGGATGCACGGCGCCGAGCGGTGGCGCTTGCCGAGGCGCGTCACCGCGAAGCCGCGCAACTCGTGCCATGGCCGATCGGGGACGTTGACGTTGAGAATGGTGTCGGCCGGCAGCGGATCGACCGCGAGCCGCTGCATGATCGCCAGCGCCGCCTGCGCCGCGCTGGCGTAGTGATGGCCGGTGTTTTCGCCGGTGACCAGCGACACCGCGATCGCCGGCAGGCCGAGGAAACGCCCTTCCATCGCCGCGGAGACCGTGCCCGAATAGATCACGTCGTCGCCGAGATTGGCCGAATTGTTGATGCCGGAGACGACGATGTCCGGGTCTTTGTCGAGCATACCGCACAGCGCCAGATGCACGCAGTCGGTCGGCGTGCCGGCGACGCGGTAGCGATTCTCCTCGAGCCGGGCGACGCGGATCGGCGCATCGAGCGTGAGCGAATTGCTCGCGCCGGAACGGTCGCGGTCGGGCGCGACGACGATCACCTCTCCGGCAACGGTCAAGGTGCGCGCAAGCACCGCGATACCCGGTGCTTCCACGCCGTCGTCGTTGCTGACCAGTACCCGCATGTCCTCGTTCGCGCCTCGTCCGGCCGCGCCTGGGCGCGACGTCGCGTCGTTTTCGTATGCGCGTATTGTAACGGAGGCATGCGCGATTGCGCACGCCTGATCGGGCGTATGCCGGTAGAATGCGCCTATTGCACGGATGGACTTGCGCATGGCGAATCCCGGTTTTCCCGCCACGGCTTTCGAGGCCTACGGCGCGAATTCCTCGAATGTAGGATTGCCCATCGGCACATGCGCCGGCAACTCTGTCCAGAACCCATGCCGGCGCGGTGTGAAGAGCCGGCCCGGATCCGCGTCGAATCTGTCAGGGAATTAATGTCCATTCGCTGCACCTAGCGTATAATTCGCGGCCCGCGAACGGCTGCCTGCCTGGCCGGTGTCAAAGGGTACCGTCGCGCCCGCCCCCAACCCCCGGTGTGACCGCGTGAGCGCCAATCTCCTCAAGGACTTCTCCGAATCCTCGCCACTTTCCGGCGGCAACGCCGCCTTCATCGAGGATTTGTACGACAACTATCTGCGCGACCCCTCCTCGGTCGCGCCCGAGTGGAAGAAATACTTCGACACGTTCAAGGGCCGCGAGGCCGGCGACCAGCCGCACGGCGACGCGGTCGTGCGCATCGAGCAGGCCCAGAAGATCAACGGCCGCGCGGTACTGCTTGCCGCAGGCCCGTTGACCGACGCGGTCAGCCAGAAACAGACCGGCGTGTCGCGCCTGGTCACCGCCTACCGCTCGCGCGGCCATCTCGCCGCCAAGCTCGATCCGCTCAACATGGAAGGCACCTACCCGGCCGCGGACCTCGAGGAAATCGGTCTGCTGCCGCGCCCGGGCGCGCCCGACCTCGACCCCGCCTGGCACGGCCTCGGCGCGGTGGACATGAACACCGAGTTCAACACGGGCTTCCTCGGCGGACCGCCCAAGCTCAAGCTCGGCGAACTGATCGAGCGCCTGAAGAAAACCTATGCCGGCAGCATCGGCGCGGAGTTCATGCATATCCGCGACGCCGACGAGCGGCGCTGGGTGCACCAGCAGTTCGAAAGCGCGGGCGGCGACTACGGCCTGAGCGCGGACGAAAAGAAGAAGCTGCTCGAGCATCTCGTCCAGGCGGACGGCCTCGAACGCTACCTGCACACCAAGTACGTCGGCCAGAAGCGCTTCTCGCTCGAGGGCGGCGACAGCCTGATCCCGATGGTCGCCGAACTGGTCAAGCGCGGCGCGGCGACGGGCGTCAAGGACCTCGTCATCGGCATGGCCCACCGCGGCCGCCTCAACGTGCTCGTCAACATCCTCGGCAAGCCGCCACAGAAACTGTTCGACGAGTTCGAGCAGAAGTTCGACCACGACGACAATCCCGCGCATTCGGGCGACGTGAAGTACCACCTGGGCTTCTCCGCCGACGTCAAGAGCGGCGACAAGACCGTGCACGTCGTGCTCGCGTTCAACCCTTCGCATCTGGAGATCGTCAACCCGGTCGTCGCCGGTTCCGTGCGCGCACGCCAGACGCACCGCAGCGACGTCGATTGCGACCAGGTGCTGCCGGTGCTGATTCACGGCGACTCGGCATTCGCGGGGCAGGGCGTCAACATGGAGCTGTTCAACATGTCGCAGACGCGCGGCTTCGGCGTCGGCGGCACGATCCACATCGTCGTCAACAACCAGGTCGGCTTCACCACGTCGAACCCGCACGACACGCGCTCGACGCTGTACTGCACCGACGTCGCCAAGATGGTCAACGCACCCGTGTTCCACGTCAACGGCGACGATCCGGAAGCGGTGCTGTTCGCCACCCGCCTCGCCTTCGACTACCGCGCGAAGTTCCATCGCGACGTCGTCATCGACCTCGTCTGCTACCGCCGCCACGGCCACAACGAGGCCGACGAGCCGTCGGCCACGCAGCCGCTGATGTACAAGATCATCAAGGCGCGGCCGCCCGCGCGCGAGCTGTACGCGAAGAAGCTCGAAGCCGAAGGCACGATCGCCGGTACCGTCGCGCAGGAACTGATCGACACCTACCGCGCCAAGCTCGAGGCCGGCCAGCCGATTCCGCCGCTGGATCCGCACTTCAAGGACGCGTTCGCGATCGATTGGTCGCATCACCTCGACGCCGCGCTCGACCAGCCCGTGAATACAGCCGTCGCGAAAGACAGGCTTGCCGCGCTCAACGCGAAGATACTCGACGTGCCGAAGGATTTCACCCTGCAGGCGCAGGTCGGCAAGATCTACGAGGCGCGCACCAAGATGGCCGCCGGCGCGCAGCCGATGGATTGGGGTTTCGCCGAGAACCTCGCCTACGCCACGCTGATCGACGACGGCTACGACCTGCGTCTGGTCGGCCAGGACGTCGGCCGCGGCACATTCGCGCATCGCCACGCGGTGCTGCACGACCAGAACAGCGGTCGCGACATCACCATGCTCACCAAGGTGCGCGACGGCGCCACCGTCAACGTGATCGACTCGCTGCTCAGCGAGGAAGCGGTGATGGCGTTCGAGTACGGCTATTCCACTTCCGAGCCGCGCACGCTCGTGCTCTGGGAAGCGCAGTTCGGCGATTTCGCCAACGGCGCGCAGGTCGTCGTCGACCAGTTCATTTCCTCGGGCGAGGCGAAGTGGCAGCGTTACTCCGGCCTCGTCCTGCTGCTGCCGCACGGCTACGAAGGCCAGGGGCCCGAACACTCCTCGGCGCGCCTGGAGCGCTATTTGCAGCTCTGCGCGCTCGAAAACATGCAAGTCGTGGTGCCGACCACGCCTGCGCAGATGTTCCACTTGCTGCGCCGGCAGATGGTGCGCACCGTGCGCAAGCCGCTCGTGGTGATGACGCCGAAGTCGCTGCTGCGCAATCCGCTCGCGACATCCACGCTCGACCATCTCGCCAGCGGCGGCTTCCAGCTCGTCATTCCCGATTCGACCGCGAAGGACGCGAAGGCGGTCAAGCGCGTCGTGTTCTGCTCGGGCAAGGTCTACTACGACCTGGTCCAGGAAGCGGCGAAGAGCAAGCTCGGCGACGTCGCCATCGTGCGCGTCGAGCAGCTCTATCCGTTCCCGCGTCCCGAGGTGCAGGCCGAACTCGCCAAGTATCCGAACGTGCAGGAAGTCGTCTGGTGCCAGGAAGAGCCGCAGAACCAGGGCGCGTGGTACCAGATCAAGCACCACCTCGCCGCGTGCATCGGCGAAGCGCACACGCTGCACTACGCCGGCCGCGTGCGCTCGCCCGCGCCGGCCTGCGGGCACCTCAACACGCACATCGCCGAGCAGGCCAAGCTCGTCGAGGACGCGCTGGTCAACTCGCCGGGCGACGACTACTCGACCGACTGACTATTTTCAAATCTAAAGAATCGACCACGGATTACACGGATGGGCACGGATCAAGAACGAAAGAAAATGCTTGATCGGCTTTATCCGTGTTCATCCGTGTAATCCGTGGTGAAAATGCTTTATTGCTCTTGAACCTTTAGGAAAAAACATGACGCTCGAAGTCAAAGTCCCGGTACTGCCCGAATCCGTCGCCGACGCCACCATCGCGAGCTGGCACAAGAAGGTCGGCGACGCGGTCAAGCGCGACGAAAACCTCGTCGATCTCGAAACCGACAAGGTCGTGCTCGAAGTGCCGGCGCCGGCCGACGGCGTGCTCAAGGAAATCAAGTTCGACACGGGCGCCACGGTGACGAGCCAGCAGGTGCTCGCCGTCCTCGAAGAAGGCGCGGCCGCGGCGGCGGCTCCCGCTCCGGTCGCCGCCGCTCCGGCCGCCGCGGCGAAAGCGACTGCGGCGCCCGCCCCGGCTCCCGCAGCCGCAGGCAACCTCGATTCACTCCCGCCGGGCGCGCGTCGCGTCGCCGCCGAGAACAACCTCGATCCCGCGCAAGTCGCCGGCACCGGCCGCGGCGGCGCGGTGACGAAGGAAGACCTCGTCAACTACGCCAAGGCCGAGAAGCCGCCCATCACCGCTCGTCCCGCGTCCGCGCCCGCCGGTGCCCGCGCCGAGGAGCGCGTGCCGATGACGCGCATGCGCGCGAAGATCGCCGAACGCCTGATGCAGTCGAAGAACTCGATCGCGATGCTGACCTCGTTCAACGAGATCAACCTCGCCCGCGTCAGCGCGATGCGCAAGGAACTCGGTGAGGCATTCGAGAAGACCAACGGCATCAAGCTGGGCTTCATGAGCTTCTTCGTCAAGGCCGCGGCGGAAGCGCTCAAGCGCCACCCGATCGTCAACGCCTCGGTCGACGGCAACGACATCGTCTACCACGCGTACCAGGACATTTCCGTCGCCGTGTCGACCGACAAGGGCCTGGTCACGCCGGTGCTGCGTGACGCGCAGGACATGGGCTTCGCCGACATCGAGAAGGCGATCGCCGGCTTCGCGAAGAAGGCGCGCGAAGGCGGCCTCACGCTGGAAGACCTGCAGGGCGGCACGTTCACGATCACCAACGGCGGCACGTTCGGGTCGCTGTTCTCCACGCCGATCGTCAATCCTCCGCAGAGCGCCATCCTCGGCATGCACACGATCAAGGAGCGCGCCGTCGTCGAGAACGGCCAGGTCGTCGCCGCGCCGATGATGTACGTCGCGATCAGCTACGACCACCGCATCATCGACGGCAAGGACGCGGTGCTGTTCCTCGTCGACATCAAGAACCAGCTCGAGAATCCGCAGAGGATGCTGCTCGGGCTCTGATGCTTCAAGCCCCTCTCCCACCGGGAGAGGGGTTGGGGTGAGGGTCCGGATCGCTATCGACCTCTCACCGAAACCGAACCCTCATCCGGCGCTTCGCGCTACCTACCCTCTCCCGATGGGAGAAGGGAGATCAAGAGACAAAGAAAATGGCAGACCAATTCGACGTCATCGTCATCGGCGGCGGCCCCGCCGGCTATCACGCGGCGATCCGCGCCGCGCAGCTCGGCCTCAAGACCGCGTGCATCGACAACTTCAAGGGCAAGGACGGCAAGCTCGCGCTCGGCGGCACCTGCCTCAACGTCGGCTGCATTCCGTCGAAGGCGCTGCTCGACTCGTCCAAGCAGTTTTGGAACCTGACCCAGCACTTCGCCGTGCACGGCATCACGACGAAGGACGCGAAGATCGACGTCGGCACGATGGTCGGGCGCAAGGACAAGATCGTCAAGCAGTTCACCGGCGGCGTCGCGCTGCTGTTCAAGGGCAACAAGGTCGCCGCCTACGACGGCTTCGGCACGCTGCTGCCGAACAAGGTCGTCAGCGTCAAGCGCTTCGACGGCTCGACCACCGAATTGACCGCGCCGAACATCATCCTCGCCGCGGGCTCGACCTCGATCGAGCTGCCGTTCGCCAAATTCGACGGCAAGCGCATCGTCGACAACGCCGGCGCGCTCGATTTCGACGCCGTGCCGAAGCGCCTCGGAGTGATCGGCGCGGGCGTGATCGGCCTCGAGCTCGGCAGCGTTTGGCGCCGTCTCGGCGCCGAGATCACGATCCTCGAAGCGCTGCCGGAATTCCTCGCGGCGGCCGAGAAAGACGTCGCCAAGGTCGCCGCCAAGGAATTCGCCAAGCAGGGCCTCGACATCAAGCTCGGCGCCAAGGTCGGCAAGGCCGAGGTCAAGGGCAATACGGTCGAGATCACCTACGCCGACGCCAAGGGCGAACAGAAGCTCGTCGTCGACAAGCTGCTCGTCGCGGTCGGCCGCCGCGCGGCGACGAACGGTCTGCTTGCCGAAGGCACGGGCGTGCAGCTCGACGAGCGCGGCCGCATCGTCGTCGATGAGCACTGCCATACCGGCGCGGATGGCGTCTGGGCCGTCGGCGACTGCGTGCGCGGGCCGATGCTCGCGCACAAAGGCTTCGAGGAAGGCATCGCCGTGGCCGAGCTGATCGCCGGCAAGCCCGGGCACGTCAACTACGATTACATCCCGTGGGTGATCTACACCGAACCGGAAATCGCCTGGGCCGGCAAGACCGAAGAGGAACTGAAGAAGGCCGGCATTCCGTACAAGGCGGGGGCGTTCCCGTTCGCCGCGATCGGCCGCGCCGTCGCGATGAACGAGACCGCCGGCTTCGTCAAGATTCTCGCCCACGCCGAAACCGACCGCCTGCTCGGCGTGCACATGGTTGGCCCGGGCGTGTCCGAACTGATCGCCGAGGCCGTGGTCGCGATGGAATTCCACGGCTCGGCCGAGGATCTCGCGCGTATCGTCCACGCGCACCCGACGCTCAGCGAAGCCGTGCACGAAGCCGCGCTCGCGGTCGACAAACGGGCAATCCACAAGGTGAACTGACAGGCACAACCCATGTCCGTTTCCGCCCCATTCGACGCCTTCCGCATCCACGCCGACCGCGGCGATTACCGCGCCGAAATCGAGCAATTGAAGCTCGACGACCTTTCGCCCGGCGAGGTCGTCGTCAAGGTCGCTTGGTCCTCGGTCAACTACAAGGACGCGCTGGCCGGCACGGGCAAGGGCAAGATCCTGCGCGAATCGCCGCTGGTCGGCGGCATCGATGTGGCCGGCCACGTGGTCGAATCGAGCGACGCCAAGTTCAAGGAAGGCGACCAGGTGCTCGTCACCGGCTGCGGCCTGTCGGAGACGCGCGACGGCGGCTACGCGCAATACGCGCGGCTCGAATCGAAATGGGTCGTGCCGTTGCCGAAAGGCCTGACGCTGCGCGAGGCGATGGTGCTCGGCACGGCCGGCTTCACCGCCGGGTTGTCGCTGTATAGAATGCAGCAAAATGGACAAGTACCGTCGATGGGCCCGGTCGTCGTCACCGGCGCGACGGGCGGCGTCGGCTCGCTCGCGATCGACATCCTCACGCAAGCGGGCTACGAGGCGCACGCGATCAGCGGCAAGCTCGAACACTTCGACGACCTGATCGCGCTCGGCGCGAAGCAATGCATCTCGCGCAAGGACCTGTACTGGGGCCAGCGTCCGCTCGAAACGAGCCGCTGGGCCGGCGCGATCGACAACGTCGGCGGCGAGATGCTCGCCGGATTGACGCGCGTCATCCATCCCTACGGCAACATCGCGAGCTGTGGCCTCGCCGCCGATCACTCGCTGGCGACGACCGTGATGCCGTTCATCCTGCGCGGCGTCAGCCTGCTCGGCATCGCCTCGGCCGGCACCGCGCGCGACATCCGCGATGCGGTCTGGCAGCACCTTTCCAGTGACTGGAAACCGGCGCACCTCGACCGCATCGCCACGCGCGAAATCGGTCTCGACGGCCTTCCGGCCGTGTTCGAGACGATGCTCGCGGGGGGCTCGTTCGGGCGCACGCTGGTCAGGCTTCAGGACCGAGCGTGACGGACGTCACGCGCAGACTTCGAGCCGTTTGTGGCCGCAAACGACTTGTGCCTACAATGACGAATCATTCATCCCTGCAGGGGGCAGGTTCCACTCATGGCGCGTATCCTGATCGTTGACGATTCGCCGACGCAACTGCTCGGCCTCAAGCGCATCGTCGAGAAACTCGGCCATCTCGCCACTACGGCCGAAGACGGCGTCGCCGGTGTGGACCTCGCCAAGCGCGACATCCCCGACCTGATCCTGATGGACGTGGTCATGCCGAACCTCAACGGATTCCAGGCCACGCGCATGCTCGCGCGCGAGCCGACGACGAAGCACATACCCGTTGTCCTCGTCACCACCAAGGGACAGGAAACCGACAAGATCTGGGGCATGCGCCAAGGCGCCAAGGCCTACGTGACCAAGCCGATCGACGAGAAGGAACTGGTGCAGGCGATCAAGAACCTGCTGCCCGCCGTGCCGTAGTTCTTGCTTGTCGTTCCCGCCAGTAGGCAAACCTTTTTATCACGCGCGCACGGCAGACTCGCCGAATTCCTGCGCCATCTGTTCGTAGAGCTTACGCTGCGCCGCGGTGTGCGCGGGCGGCGCATGCACCTGCAAGGTGACGAACTGGTCGCCAGGCGTCGCGCCCGGCATGCCGCGCGCGCGCAGGCGCATGCGCTTGCCGCTGTCGGAGCCGGCGGGAACCTTCAATTCCACGTCGCCGGCCAGCGTCGGCACGGTGACGGTGCCACCGAGCGCGGCCTGCCACGGTGTGATCGGCAATGTCAGCAACACGTCGCGACCGTCCAGTCGGAAGCGGCCGTCCTCGCGCACGGCGACCTCGAGCAGCAGATCGCCGGCCGGCGAGCCTGGCGAGCCCTGCCCGGCGAGGCGGATCTGCTGACCAGGCAAGATGCCGGCCGGAATCTTCACTTCGAGCGTGCGTTCCGCACCGTTGCCGTCGCGCAGCGTGATGCGCTCCTTGCCGCCGCTGAACGCGGTTGCGAGCGTAATCTCGACGCGCGCCTGCACGTCGCGCCCGCGGCGCGGGCCGCTGCGGCCACGCGGACCGCGGCCGCCTCCTCCTCCGAATAGCGACTCGAAAAAATCCGAGAAACCGCCTTCGCCGACATCGGAGAAATCGAAGCCCTGTCCCTCGCCGAAATTCGGCGGATGGTATTCCTGCCCGGGCCGGTAGCCCTGCGCCTTGATCTGGTCGTACGCCTTGCGCTTGGCCGGATCGCGCAACGCCTCGTAGGCCTCGTTGACGGATTTGAATTTCTCCTCGGCGCCGGCCTCCTTGCTTACGTCGGGATGATATTTCTTGGCGAGCTTGCGATAGGCGGTCTTGATCTCCGCCTCGCTCGCATCGGGCTTGACGCCGAGAATGTCGTAGTAGTCTTTGAATTGCATGCGTGTTTGCGATCCGGTTGACGACGCGGGAGGAGAAACCTTTGCCCGGCGTTCTCCAGCAGGGCCGCAGGTCGGCGACAGCCGACCGCAGGAAATCCAGGCGCCGTAACGGCAACGCAGCGGGACCCGCATTCGCGACAGCGGCATCCTGTCGCCTGGATTCCGGCAGTCCCTGCCGGGATGGCGGCGGAAACGACGATACCCGCGGCCAGCATAGCCGACCGCGGGTTGCATCGACAACGCCGGGAGGCGCGTCCGATCCTCAGTGGGCGATTTCGATGCGGCGCGGCGCAGCCTGCGCCTTCTTCGGGATCGAAATCTCGAGCACGCCGTGCTTGCCGCTCGCGGTGATGCCGTCGGCATCGGCGCTGTCGGGCAGCGCGAAGCGGCGATAGAACGCCCCGTAGCTGCGTTCGACGCGGGTCAGCTTGGCGGATTCTTCCTTGGACTCGGAGGTGCGCTCGCCCCGGATCGTCAGGATGCCTTTCTCCATGTTCACTTCGATGTCCTTCGGGTCGACGCCGGGGACGTCGGCGAGAATGACGAAGCGCTTGTCCTCCTCGCGGATGTCCACGCGCGGCGTCCACTGGCTGGTGACGACGTTGGACTGGTCGGTATCGGCATCGCCGAAGAAACGGTCGAACACCTGACGGATCTCATTCTCGAAACGCTGCGGACGGACGAACGGATAATGCGTGATGGTCATGATGGATTCCTCGATGGATTTCGGGCTTGGATCGCCCGTTGCCGGAAAAAATATGGACGGCCAAAATCTTTTCAAGAGGTCCGATTGGCCGGCCCGATTACGTGCCTGGGCGGCGGATAACGACGCCGGGGTGACCGCTGCCGCGAAGACGGCTTATGATCGGCAACTCCCCTTCCATGAGGACCATGCCATGACGATCCGGATCGGCGACCGCATTCCCAGCGCCAACCTCAACACTCTCAAGGATGGCGTGCAGGCGATCAACACGGACGAGATCTTCAGGGGCAGGAAGGTCGTGCTGTTCTCCGTCCCCGGCGCGTTCACGCCGACCTGTTCGGCCAAGCACCTGCCCGGTTATGTGGAAAAGTTCGCGGAGTTCAAAAGTAAAGATGTGGACGTCGCCTGCATCGCCGTCAACGACGCCTTCGTCATGGACGCATGGGCGAAGAACCAACACGTGCCCGAAGGCCTGCTCATGCTCGCCGACGGCAACGGCGCGTTCACCAAGGTGATCGGCCTCGAAATGGACGGCACGGCGTTCGGCCTGGGCATGCGCGGCAAACGCTTCGCGCTCTACGCCGAGGACGGCGTGGTGAAAGCGTTGCACGTCGAGGCGCCGGGCGAGTTCAAGGTGTCCGATGCGGCGTCGATGCTGGCGGTGGTTTGATGGCCACGATGTGCGGATGCGGCAGCTTCCCTTCTCCCAGCGGGAGAAGGGGCGCGGCAGCGCCGGATGAGGGGAGAGCGCGACAACTTCGATATGTGCCTGCAGATTGAAAGGCCTTTCCCTCATCCGCCCTTCGGGCACCTTCTCCCGGTGGGAGAAGGAAAAAACATCAAATGCACGGTTCCCGGATTACCTTGCCCTTTTCAACATAGGCGGGGCAGCCGCCCACCTCGATTAATAATGTAGAAGAGCATTGTCCACGTGCCGACTTGCCAGATGGCAAACGCGGATCGGCGTAGCACTGACCTTGGCACTCGCTAGAGTCTGAGCACGACTTACCGCCATCTGTCGTGGAAATCCTGCAGAAATACCAGCTCGGAATTATCGGATACTGAATCCACTTGCCACCCCGCACAACGCATTCTTGTTCATTCTTGGGGATACTGGGTTTTTGGACAGGCTTTGAAGCGCATCCGGAAACGACCAGCAGAGCAGCACTCATTACTGCAAGCAAGTGGAATCTCATTCCCTCTCCTCATTCGATCGTTGGCGGTACCTCTGACTGGATAGCGCTGCCATCCTCGGACGTTCCCTCTTCGGCCCCTAATGATTCGATTGCCACAACACCAACCAGCGACTCGTCGCCCGGCAACCGGATCAGCGTCACGCCCTGCGTATTGCGCCCGACCTTGGCAATCTCGTTCGCGCGCGTGCGCACGAGCGTGCCCTGGTTCGAAATCAGCATGACCTCGTGCGCGTCGTCGAGTTCGACGGCGCCGACGAGATTGCCGTTGCGCTCGGAGCACTGGATGCCGATGACGCCGCGGATGCCGCGGCCCTTGCGCGGGTACTTCGACAGCGGCGTGCGCTTGCCGTAGCCGCGCTCGGTCGCGGTGAGCACGTAGCTTTCCGCAGTCGATTCGGCTTCGTCGGCGAGCGTCTCGTCCTCGACCGCATCGGCGGCATCGTCTTCGTCGCCGCTCTGCTCGGCGGCATGCTCGACGACGAGCAGCGAGACGACCTGCGCGCCGTCGGCGAGGCGGATGCCGCGCACGCCGCTGGCGCCGCGGCCCATCGCGCGCACTTCGTCCTCGGCGAAGCGCACGGTGCGTCCGTTCGAGGCGAACAGCATCACGTCGTGCGTGCCGTCGGTGAGCTGCACGTCGACGAGCGCATCGTCCTCGTCGAGCGAGATCGCCGCCTTGCCCTTCTGCAACTGGAATTCGAACTCGGTCAGCGGCGTCTTCTTCACCGTGCCGTTGCGCGTGGCGAAGAACACGTAATTGTTCTGCGTGTACTCGCGAACGGGAAGGATCGCCTGCACCTTCTCGCCTTCCTCCAGTTGCAGCAGGTTGACGATCGGGCGGCCGCGCGAATTCGGGCCGGCCTCGGGGATTTTGTAGACCTTGAGCCAGTACACGCGGCCGCGGCTCGTGAACGTCAGCAGCGTGTCGTGTGTGTTGACGACCCAGAGCTTCTCGACGAAATCCTCTTCCTTGATCGCGGTCGCCGAGCGGCCCTTGCCGCCGCGCCTTTGCGCACGGTAGATCGTCGTCGGCTGGCGCTTGGCGTAGCCGGCGTGCGAAAGCGTGACGACCACGTCCTCGGCCGCGATCAGGTCGAGCACGTCGAGGTCTTCCTGGCTGGCCTGGATCACGGTACGGCGCGCGTCGCCGTACTGCGCCTTGATTGCGGCCAGCTCGTCGCGGATCACCTTGAGCAGCACGTCGGGGTTTTCGAGAATCTCGATCAGGCCGGCGATCGTGGTCAGCAGTTCCTTGTATTCGTCGGTGAGCTTCTCCTGCTCAAGGCCCGTGAGGCGCGCCAGGCGCATTTCGAGAATTTGCTGCGCCTGTACTTCGGACAATTGATAGCCCGAGTCGGACAAGCCGACGTCCGGCGCGAGGTCTTCCGGCTTGGACGCGTCCGCGCCCGAGGCCGCGAGCAGCACGCGCACGAGCCCCGGTTCCCAGCGCTTGGCGAGCATGCGCTCCTTGGCCACGTCGCCCGACGGCGAAGTCTTGATCAGTTCGATCATCTCGTCGATGTTGGCCAGCGCGACCGTCAAACCTTCCAACACGTGCGCGCGCTTGCGCGCCTCGCGCAGTTCGAAGATCGTGCGCCGCGTGACGACTTCGCGGCGATGGCGGACGAACGCTTCGAGGATTTCGCGCAAGCCGAGCAGGCGCGGCTGTCCGTCGACCAGCGCGACCATGTTGATGCCGAACGTCACCTGCATCTGCGTCTGCTGATACAGATTGTTGAGCAGCACTTCGGCGAGCGTGTCCTTGCGCACTTCGATCACGATGCGCATGCCTTCGCGGTCGGATTCGTCGCGCAGCTCGGAAATGCCTTCGATCTTCTTTTCCTTGTGCAACTCGGCGATCGCCTCGATCAATCGTTTCTTGTTCACCTGGTACGGCAGCTCGGTGACGATGATCGTCTCGCGGCCGTTGTCGTCGGCTTCGATCTCGGCCTTGGCGCGCACGTAGATGCGGCCGCGGCCGGTCTTGTAGGCCTCGATGATGCCGGCGGCGCCGTTGATGATGCCGTGGGTCGGGAAATCCGGGCCCGGCACGAGGCGCAGCAATTCGTCGAAGCTCAAATCCGGGTTGTCGATCAGCGCGATCGTCGCATCGACGATTTCGTTCAAATTGTGCGGCGGCACGTTCGTGGCCATGCCGACCGCGATGCCGGCCGAGCCGTTGACGAGCAGGTTCGGCACGCGCGTGGGCAGCACGGTGGGCTCGAGATCCTTCTCGTCGTAGTTCGGCTGGAAGTCGACCGTGTCCTTGTCGAGGTCGGCGAGCAGTTCCGAACTGACGCGATCGAGGCGGCACTCGGTGTAACGCATCGCCGCGGCATTGTCGCCGTCGACCGAACCGAAGTTGCCCTGGCCGTCGACGAGCGGATAGCGCAGCGAGAAATCCTGCGCCATGCGCACGAGCGCATCGTAGACCGCGGTGTCGCCGTGCGGATGGTATTTGCCGATGACGTCGCCGACGACGCGCGCGCACTTCACGTACGGGCGGTTCCAGGTGTTGTTCAGTTCCTGCATCGCGTAGAGCACGCGCCGATGCACGGGTTTGAGGCCGTCGCGCACGTCCGGCAGGGCGCGACCGACGATCACGCTCATCGCGTAATCGAGGTAGCTCTGCCGCATTTCGTCTTCGATGTTGACGCGAATGATTTCTTTGGCCAGATCCGCCATCGTGGAATTTTTCCCGGTAGTTTCTGCTCGGCGCGAGGTTTCGCGCGGGCGCGAAATCAGGCGATTTCGGCTGTTACAATTCTACCATATGCCGCGTGTTTTCAGGCGAATTTCCGGCCCGGAAAACCCGCGTGGTTTCAACAAGTTGAACCACGACTTCGACAAAGCGGAATGCGCCATCCCGCCGCCAACGGGAAACGCGAAAAATCCCCATGGATTCCCGTTTTGCGGGAACGAGGCCATTAGAAGGGCGCAGGGGTTTTCTACGCCTGCGGCTTGCTGCGATAGATCCAGTGGCGCGAGGCGAAATAGTTGACGCCGAGGCCGGCCACCGAACCCGCGGCGACCGCCAGCGGCAGCCAACGGCCGTCGACGTCGAAGGTGAGCACGACGGCGGTGTACGCGGCGAAATTGCAGGCGAAGCCGCCGCTCATCGCGAAAATGTATCGCCACCATTCGCCGAAGCGCGAGTGGTTGCGCGTGCCATGGAAGGTGAGGTTGCGGTTGAACAGCCAGGTCGCCGTCGCCGCGCACAGGAACGAGATCAGGCGCGCGCTGAAGCGGTCCCATGCGAAGCCCGTCACGAGCAGTTGCAGCACGCCCGCGTCGACGACGAAGCCGAGCACGCCGCCGACGCAGAACAGGACGAATTCGCGCATCGGTCAGCCCAGCGCCGCGAGTCTGGCCATGCCGGCCTCGCCAGGCCGCTCGATCGCACCGCGCTCGGTGACGATCACGTCGATCAGTTCCGCCGGGGTGACGTCGAACACCGGGTTCCACGCATCGGCGCCGTCGACGACCATGCGCCGGCCCGAAATCGATAGCAGTTCGGCCGGGTCGCGCAGTTCGATCTCGATATCGTCGCCGCGCTTCGTGGCCATGTCCACGGTCGACCACGGCGCGACGACCATGAAGCGGACGCCATGCCGCTTCGCCGCGATCGCGAGCTGGTACGTGCCGATCTTGTTCGCCGCGTCGCCGTTTGCGGCGATGCGGTCGGCGCCGACGATCACCCATTGCACGGCGCCGGATTTCATCAGGTGCGAGGCGGCGGAATCGGCGATCAACTTCGCCGGAATTTGGTCGCGCACGAGTTCCCACATGGTCAGGCGCGCGCCCTGCAGCCAGGGCCGGGTTTCGCCTGCGTATACTTGTACAATTTTCCTGTCCGCGAATCCGGCGCGGATCACGCCGAGCGCGGTGCCGAAACCGGCGGTCGCGAGCGAGCCGGTATTGCAGTGGGTGAGCACGCCGCTGCCGCGGTCGAGAAAGCCTGCGCCGATCCCGCCCATCTTGCGGTTCGCGGCGAGGTCTTCGTCCTGGATCGCGCGCGCCTCGGCGGCCAGCGCGGCAAGCGGATCGGTTTTCGCGAGCGCCAGCGCGCCGCGCATGCGCGCCAGCGCCCAGGCGAGGTTCACCGCGGTCGGGCGCGCGGCGTTGAGCGCATCGAAAGTCGATGCGAGCGCGGCAACGGTGACCGCATGGCCGGCGCCGGCGAGCAGCGCGGCCTGCAGCACCACGCCCCAGGCCGCGGCGATGCCGATCGCCGGCGCGCCGCGCACGACGAGATCCTTGATCGCCTTCGCCACGTCGGGCGCGTTGCGGCACTCGACGAACGTTTCCGCGAACGGCAGCTCGCGCTGGTCGAGCAGGCGCAATGCGCCGTCTACATGGATCACGGCGCGGATCGTGTCGTGGCGATCCAGCGAAGCGGAAGCGGGGTCGGGCATGTCCAGTTCAAAAAGACGGGCAGGTCGCCAAGGATAACCCAGGAGCATTGCGCCTCGCCCGCGCCGAACCGTCGTTGCGCACGCCGGTCGGCGATTTCCGCTAGCATGCCGCCATGCTGCGCATCCCACGCAACCCGGAAAGCAAACTCCGCGCAGGCCGGACGAGCACGCAAATCGCCGCCGTGCGTGCCGACGACCTCGACGCGCGATTCGTCGCCTTGCTGCGGCGCAAGTGCACGCGCGCCGCGCTGACCGGCGCGCTGACCGCGGCGATCGAGTCGATTCCGGGACTCGGCCGCGTACTCGGCTTCGTCTTCGGCGAAGTGCTCGATGCGAAATTCCTCGCGCGCGTCCAGCGCGAACTGGTCGAGGATACGTTCGCGCTCTATTCGCTGACGCTGCCCGCGGCCCTGCACGCGGAACTGGTCGAGCGCGTGCAGACGATGGGCGCAAGCGTGAGCATCGCCGGCGACGTGCTCGTGCGCGGCGCGCTGCGCCGGCTCGCCGGGCGCGCCGGCGGCGTAGTGACGCGGCGCTTCGTGCCGATCGCGGGTATCGTTTCCTCGGCGGTCAGCAACGCGAGCGTGACCTACGCGATCGGCAAGCGCGCGCAAGCCGCGGCGAAATGGAAGGACGCGCCGATCACGAACATGCCGGACGTGATGCGCGCGTTCAGCGGCGTCGACGAGCGGCGCGTGCTCGATTGGTCCGTGGACGCGGTGAAGACTTCGCTGGGCATGGTCGGCGATGCGTTGCGCCGAATGGTGCGCCTGGGCCGGCGCAGGACCGGCGCCGTCGAATAGCCGCGCATCCCGGGCCTTGCGGGCGCGTACGCCACCGTCAGGGGCCGTCCCTGCGCCGTGCGCCGCTCCGGTACAATCGCGTCCATGTACGCGCCCACCTCGCTCGCCAACCAGTTGCTGCTCGCGATGCCGAACATGCGCGACCCGAGCTTCGTGCGCAGCGTGGCGCTGATCTGCCAGCATTCGAACGACGGCGCGATGGGCGTGGTGATCAACCGCCTGTCCGAGTACCGCCTCGGCGACGTGCTCGCGCAGATGGGCCTGAAATCGCCGTACGCCGAAATCGAGGACGCGCCCGTGCTGATCGGCGGCCCGGTGCAGCCCGAACGCGGCTTCGTGCTGCATTCGGCCGACGGCGTGTGGGAATCCTCGTACCGCGTTTCCGAATCGCTCAGCGTGACCACTTCGCGCGACGTGCTCGTCGCGATCGCGGAAGGGCGCGGTCCGCAGCGCGCGCTCGTCACGCTCGGCTACGCCGGCTGGGGCGCGGGCCAGCTCGAGGAGGAGATCAAGCAGAACGCGTGGCTCACGGTCGAACCCGACCAGCGCGTGCTGTTCGACACGCCGCTGGAGCAGCGCTGGGACGCGGCGGCGAAGCTGATCGGCGTCAGCATGGCCAACCTGTCGAGTTTCTCCGGCAATGCGTAACGGCATGGTTCGCCGCCGCCGTGCGAGGGCAGCGGCGTGAGCGCAGCGGCCACCGTCGTGCTCGGCTTCGACTACGGCGCGCGGCGCATCGGCGTGGCCGTCGGCAACCGCGTGACCGCCAGCGCACGCGCGCTCGAAGTCGTCGGCAACGGCGCCAACGGGCCGGATTTCGCGCGCATCGCCGCATTGCTGCGTGAATGGCGCCCCGACGCGCTGCTCGTCGGACTGCCGCTGACCTTGGATTCGGGCGAACAGGCGAACAGCCGGAATGCGCGCGCGTTCGCCGAGGCGTTGCGCGAACGCCACGCCTTGCCGGTGGACCTTGTCGACGAGCGCCTCACCTCGCACGCCGCGTCCGAACGCTTCGCAGAGCGCCGCGCGGGCGGCACGGCCAGGCGCAAGCACGTCGCGGCGCTCGACGCGATCGCGGCGGAGGTCATCGTCGAACAATGGCTGCGCGAGAGTAGTTTTTGCGCTCGTCCTTGATCGCAAGATCAAGAAGCGGCCATCCATGGCCGCACTTTTCAAGAAAATCCGCTTCTTCCGTTGCACCGCTCCTTCTCCCGCTTTCGTTGTCGGCAAACCATGCAAAACCTGCAACTCACCTCCGACGGCCGCCTGCGCCACCTCATCACGCTCGCCGGCCTGCCGCGCGCGGTCATCGAACGCGTCCTCGACCGCGCCGAGGCGATGCGCCGCGACAGCCGCGACGGCGCGCGCCCGCTCGACCTGCTCGCCGGACGCACGCTGATCAACCTGTTCTTCGAGCCGTCGACGCGCACGCGCACCTCGTTCGACCTCGCCGCGCAGCGGCTCGGCGCACTCGTGATCAACTTCGACATCGAACGTTCGTCCACGGTGAAAGGCGAAAGCCTGCTCGACACGATCCACACCCTCGAAGCGATGCACTGCGATGCGTTCGTCGTGCGCCACAAGGAATCGGGCACGCCGGAAACCATCGCTCGCCACCTGCGTTCGCACGCCTGTGTGCTCAACGCGGGCGACGGCAGCCATGCGCATCCGACCCAGGGGTTGCTCGATGCGCTGACCCTGCGCCGCCGCGTCGGGGACTTTTCCCGCTTGAGCGTCGTCGTCTGCGGCGACATCCGCCACTCGCGCGTCGCGCGCTCGGACGTGGACGTGCTGCGTACGCTCGGCGTGCGCGACCTGCGCCTGTGCGCGCCGCCCGAACTGCTGCCCGCGCCCGGCACGGCGGAGTTTGCGCAATGTACACTTTTCCACAATTTCGACGACGCCGTCGCCGGCTGCGACGCGGCGATCATGCTGCGCCTGCAGAAGGAGCGCATGGAAGCCGCGGCGATTCCGTCCGAGGCCGACTACTTCGCGCGCTACGGCCTTACCGCCGCGCGCCTCGCGCGCGCGAAGCCGGGCTGCCTCGTCATGCACCCCGGTCCGATCAACCGCAACGTCGAGATCGCCGACGACGTGGCCGACGGCGCACAGTCGTTGATCCTGGAACAGGTCGCCAACGGCGTGTTCGCGCGCATGGCCGTGCTCGCCGAACTGCTCGGAGGAAGTGCCGCATGAACAAGCTCGTCCGTTACGCCGTGCTCGCCCTCGGCGCCGCCGTCCTCGCCGCCTGCGCCAAACCGCAGTCGGGCAGCGAGCCGCCGCTCGCCTACGCGCCGGCGGACACGCCTTACGCCTACGCCAATCTCGAGCCACCGCCGAAAGCGATGATCGACTGGTGGCAGCGCCAGATGTCGTCGCTGATGCCGATCCTGCTCGACACCTACGACGGCCTGCTCGAGAAGCGGAAGACGCAAGGCGATGGCGGAGCGAAAATCCTTGCGGGCCTGCTCGACGAACTGCGCGGGCGCGACACGTTCGAGAAGCTGCGCGAGATCGGCTACAAGCCCGATGCGCGCATGGCGGTCTACGGCATCGGCTTCGTTCCGGTGGCGCGCCTGGAACTGGCCGACCCCGCCGCGTTCAAGGCGATGATCGCGCGCGTCGAAGGCAAGGCCGGCGAGAAGATTCCGACCGGCAAGACGGGCGATCAGGAATACTGGCAGTTCGGCGACGACGACGTGACGGTCGCCGTCGCCGTGCAGGGTGCGCATCTCGTCGCCACGCTGTGGCCGGCCGGCGCGAACGACACGGTCAGGCAGTTGCTGCTCGGCGTCACCCGGCCGGCGTCGAACCTGCTCGATGCCGGTAGCCTGCAGGCGATTGCGAAGAAGTATCGATTTTCGCCGTACGGCGAGGGCTACCTCGACATCGCCGCGCTCGTGCAGCGCTTCACCACCACGCAGACCGGGAGCGATCTCGAAATCGCCAGGGCGCTGAAGCTGCCGACCTACATCGCCGACGCAAATCCGGTCTGCGCCGGGGAGGCGAAGGCGATCGCGCAGAAATTCCCGCGCCTCGTCGTCGGTGCGGAAGCCTATGCCCCGCCGCAGTTGAGCGTCGCCGTGCAACTCGAAACCGAACCCGCGCTCGCGCAGGCGCTGATGGCGGCGTTCATCGCCGCGCCCGGCACCGGCGCGCCGGCGCAAGGTCTGGTCGACATCGGCCTCGCCACGCCGCTGCTCAAGCTCAAGGACTTCTGGCTTAAGCAGGCCGACGCGGTCGCGGCGAAGCCGTTCGCCTGCCCCGAGTTCGCCGATCTCAACGAGACGTTCGCCAAGTCGAGGCAGCAGCTCGGGGCGACCATCTCGCCGCCGTTCAGCGACCTCACCGGCCTGCGTCTCACGCTCGACCGGCTCGACCTGCGCAAGGACGCGAAAGCGCCCGACGTCGCCGCGCGCCTGCTGATCGGCTCGAACAATCCGCTCGCCGCGATCGGCATGGCGCAGATGGCGTTGCCGCAACTGAAGGACTTGCAGATCCGGCCCGACGGCAAGCCGGTCGCGTTGCCGGCCGGCCTCGTGCCCGCGTCGGCGCAGTTGCCGCCGGTGTCCGTGGCGACGACCGACAAGGCCATCGCGCTCGCCGCGGGCCAGGGGGAGGACGCCGCGCTCGCCACCTTCTTCGCCGCGCCGCCGAGCCCGACGCCGGTGTTCCTGCGCATCCACTTTTCCGGCGCACTCTACGGCCTGCTCGGCCAGTACGTCGACGTGATGCAGGCGCGGATGTCCGCGGACAAGAAAGACGACTTTGCCGCGACCCGGTTGTTCCCGCTCTACGAAAAAATGTTCCGCTCGGGCGAGATCACGGCCGAGATCAACGCGAACGGCATCGGCGTGCGCGAAGCGATGGAGTTGGGGAACTGACCGGGAATTCGACGACGGGAGACGCCCCGTCGTTCCGGCTTCGGTTCGTCGTTTCCCTCGGTTCGCTGTCGCTTCGACCCTGCCGGAACGGCTGGATTCCGGATTCCCGCCCGAAGAAATTTTCCGCGTGATGAGAGTTGCGCCCCCTCTGCGCCGTATGGGCCTGACAACCATTGGTCACGGCTCAGGGGGCATTTCATGTACGGGCGCGAGGTCGGGAAAAACGCGGATGGGCGGGGCGGCTGGGCGGCCGTCCTGTTGTGCTGTCTGGCATTGAGCGGGCTGGCGCGGGCCGGCGAGCACCGCTTCGCGCTGTACCTCGACACCGACGCGAACGCCGCGACGGGTTGCACGCTAGCGGCGCCGAACGGCGCGGTGACCGGCGTCGAGCAGGTGCTGACGACGGTGGTGACGACCTCGACCACGGACGCGACCGTCTCGCGCATCGAGCGCCAGGTCTGCTCGGGCGGCAGCCTCGGCGCGGCCAGCGTGCTCGATCCGGGAAGCTGGTCGGCGGGAATCGGCAACGGCAGCAACGGCACCGCGGCGATCGAGACGGCGATATCGCTGTCGCTGCTGCCGACCACGGGCACGATGCGGGTGACGCCGGTCAGCACGAATGCCTCGGGCGGGCAGGACGAAACCGCGGCGTTCGCCGTGCCGCTCGGCGACGGGAGCACGGGCGGCACCGGCACGGCGGTGCCCGCGCCGCTGTCCGCGTTGCTGTCGCTGGCGCTCGCGCTGGCCGTGCTGGTCGTGGCGTTGGGGTGGCGGCGGCGCCATCCGCAGGCGTTCTCGCCGTTGCTGATCGTGGGTCTGGCGCTGCTCACGACATTGGCCGGCGCGGTCGGCACCGCGGTGATGCTCGACGGCAATGTCGGCGACTGGGCCGGGGTGAGCCCGGCGGTGACCTCGCCGCAGAACGGGCCGGTCGACGCGGACCTGCTGGCGGTGTACTGGCAGAAGGCGGACGGCAACCTCTACTTCCGCATCGATGCGGACGTCGAACCCGACACGACCACCGCCACCGCGACCATCACCGTCAGCGCCGGCACCGACCAGACCATCACGCTGCCGAACACGGCCCCGCTCAACGGCAGCGCCACGCGCAACCCGGCGGGTACGCTCACGCTGGCGTGGACCCAGCAGGCCGGCCCCGGCACCACGACATTCGGCGATGCCACGCAGGCGGTGACGACGGCCGCGTTCGACCAGGCCGGCATCTACGTGCTCAAACTGACCGCGAGCGACGGCACGATCAGCAACAGCGCGACGACGACGGTGACGGTGAATGCCGCGACGACGAACACGGGCGCCCTGTCCCTCGTGCCCGTGGCCGACCGCAGCATCGTGCTCGGCACGCGCTACCAGCAGGTGCTGCAGGTGACCGGCACGGCCTCGGCGCAGTCGCTCACGTACACGCTGCCGAGCGCGCCGACGGGCGCGGCGCTGAACCCCTCGCCGCTGGTGGACTGGACGCCGGATGCGAACCAGCTCGGCACGCACGCGTTCACCGCGCAGGTGACCGACGGCACCGGCGACACGGCGACGACGACGTTCCACGTCACCGTCACGCAGACGAACCATGCGCCGGTGCTGGCGGCGCAGCCGGACGAGACCGTCGCGATCGGGGCGAACTTCACGCGCACGCTGATGGCGAGCGACCTCGACGCGGGCGACACGCTGACGTTCGCGCTCGTGTCGGGTCCGGCGGGCATGACGCTGGCCGGCGCGCATCTGATGTGGACGGCGAACGTCACGGCGGGCGACTACGCGGCGACGGTGAAGGTGAGCGATGCGGGTGGCCTGTCCGACACGCGCACGTTCACGCTGCACGTGCTGCCGGCGGTGGCGCCGGTGGCGCACGACGACGAGTACAGCGTGCGCCTGGGCGACACGCTGACGGTCGCTGCGGCGAGTGGCGTGCTCGCGAACGACTACACGCCGCCGGGCGCGGCGCTGACGGCGAACAAGCTCAGCGAGCCCGACAAGGGAACGTTGAACACGTTCAACGCCGCCGGCAGCTTCACGTTCACCGCGCCGCCGACGCTCTCGCCGCCGGCCTTCAAACCGGTCGTGAAGTGGAGCGTGGGTCGGCTGAATTGGTACCTCTACGGCAACGCGCGCATCGTGCGCGTGCCGGGGCGCGCGGCGCCGTTGGTGATCGTGCCCTTCACTGCGGACTACAACGGCTTCGTCGCGTTCGACGGCGCGACCGGCGAGGAAGTCTGGGAAGTCGGCGAGCATCTGGTCATGCCGGACAAGTACGCATCGCTCGGCGATTGCCAGCCCGACGACAGCGACGGTTACGACCAGAGCGCGATCGGCGACATCGACGACAGCGGCGTCCCCGCCATCGTCACGGCCGTCGGCCACTGCTCGGGCTCCCCCGACGCCGACGACACCCGCATGCTGGCGCTGAGCGCCGCGGACGGCAGCGTCAAATGGATCAGCGATCCGCTCGGATTCCACCTGAACGCCGACAACGGCGGCGGCTATTACAATATCGTCTTCGGCGTGACGCCGGTAATCGCGCGCCTGCACGCGGGCGAGACGCCGACCGTGCTGCTCAAGCGTGCGGGCGGCGGCTACATCAACCGTTACAGCGCCGACACCGAGTTCTGCAGCCAGTACGACGCGAGCACGACGCTGACGATGTGCACCGGCGTCATCGGCCTCGATGGCGCCGATGGCACGGTGCGCCAGGAATGGGTCGCGCCGGCGGACTATTATCAGGCCTATGGCGGAGAATCGAACGGCGGACGCGACGCCTTCGGCCATCTCGTTGTCGCCACGATCAGCGGCGTGTGCGCGCCGTGCCTGATCGCCAACGGCGCGGTCTGGGGCCCCGACGGCAACCTGATCTCGAACTGGATGGACAACAGCGCCGTGCAGGACACCGCGGTCGTCAAGCTCGGCGACGGCGCCGCGGCGATCGTGAGCCTGGAGCTCGGCGGCCACGGCGGACTCGTCGCGCGCCGCGCCGCCGACGCCAGCGTGATCTGGAAGACCGAGCTGCCGGACTGGGGCAACGTCAACACCGGCGCGCTGACCGTCGGCGACCTCGACGGCGATGGACTGCCCGAGATCGTCACCCATCTCGGCCCGGCGATCTGGGCGTTCGACCGCCACGGCCAGGTGCGCTGGGTCCATTCGCTCGGTCCGAACGCCGACAGCACGATCGAGGTGCAGAACCGCCCGGTGATCTTCGACCTCGACGGCGACGGCGAAGCCGAAGTCGTCTACCAGTGGGGCCAGGGCCCCAACTACGGCACCCGCCTGGGCGGCGTCGATTTCCTGCACGGCAACGACGGCACGGTGAAAACCCACCTCGATTTCGCCGACATGGGAGTCACCAACATCAATTCCGCCACGCGTCTGTCTCCGCTGTTGGGCGACATCGACGGCAGCGGCCATGCCAGCCTCGTGTTCGGCGCGCCGAGCGGCGGCTACACGGGAACGAGCTATGTCTACGCGCTCGCCGCGCAGAACAACGACTGGCGGCCGACGCGCCCGGTGTTCGGCGGCTACGACTACCACGTCGCCGACATCAACGACGATGGCAGCATTCCGCAGTTTCCGCTCGTCGACAATTTCGAAACGCCGGCCACCAACGTGTTCGGCACGCAGCCGCAGATCGCAGCCGCCGTCGATCCGCGCAAGGCGATGCAGACGAGCTTCACCTATGCGGCGAACGCGAACGGGCTCACGTCGGCGCCCGCGACGGTGACGATAAACCTCGTGCCGCAGAACCGCCCGCCGGTGTTCGTCACCACGCCGCCGACCACTTGGTTGCATGGGCAGAACCTCGCCGACCTCTACCATCCGCATGCGGTCGATCCCGACGTCGGCGACACGGTCACCTACAGCGTGGTGTCCGCGCGCGGCGACCTCGTGGGCTGCACGATCGATGCGACCAGCGGCGCATTCACGCCGGCATCGACGTCGGGCGTTTGCCAGATGGGCGACGGCGACTCCGGGTTGGGCTTCAACACCATCATCATCGCCGCGACCGATTCGCAGGGCGCGACGACATACCAGACGATTCAGTTGCGCGAGAGCGGCGGCACCGCCACGGTGCCCGACGTGGTCGGCAAGACGCAGGCCGACGCGACGAGCACGCTCGCCGCCGCGGACTTCGGCGTGGGTTCGATCAGCCAGATCCATGCGCCGGCACCGGCCGGACAGGTGTTGAGCCAGTATCCTTCCGCCGGCGGCAGCGCGAACCTCGGTTCGGCGGTGGACCTGACCGTCTCGCTCGGACCGCCGCCGACCGCGCTGCCGAATGTCGTCGGCCTGGCGCTGCCCGCGGCGCGCCAGACGCTCGCGGGGCCGGGCTTCACCTCGGTGGTGATCGTGCCCGTCGCGACGACGACCGCGCCGGAAGGCGAAGTGCTGAACGAAAGCCCGGCGCCGGGCACGCTGCTCGCGCCGCCGGGCCCGGTGACACTGAAGGTGTCGAGCGGTCCGCCGTTGACCGGCACGGTGACGCAGATCGTCGTCTCGCCGGGCGCGCCGCAGGCGCACGTGGTCAACGAAAGCTTCGGCTACACCGCGACCGCGATCCTCGCCGACGGCACCAGCGCGGACGTGACGATCGCCGCGACCTGGAGCGCGACGCCGGCCGGCATCGCGCAGATCGTCAGCGGCGGCGACACGGTCGCGCTCGCGCCGGGCAACACGACGATCAAGGCCACGCTGAACGGCGTCAGCGGCACCTCGGCGCTGACCGTGGTGTCGTTCGCAGCCGGTGACCAGACCGGGCCGGTCGCGCAGATCGACTCGCCAGGCGACAACGACAACGTCACCGCGCCGACGGACGTTACCGGCACGGCGAGCGACGCGCACTTCCTGCGTTACGAGCTCGCGCTCGCGCCGGCCGGCACGAGCGACTGGACCACGCTCGCTACGGGCACCTCGCCGGTATCGTCGGGCACGCTCGGCAAACTCGACCCGACCGCGCGTGTCAACGGCGCGTACACGCTGCGCCTGGCCGTGTTCGACGCGGGCGGCAACGAGACCGACGCGACGATCGGCATCGTCGTCATGGGTCAACAGAAACCGGGCCTGTTCACGCTGGGCTACGTCGACCTCAACGTCGCCGCGGCCGGCACCCCGATCACGGTGACGCGCAGCTACGACAGCCGCGACAAGACGATCGGCGATTTCGGCATCGGTTGGCGGCTCGGCGTCAACACGATGCGCGTGTCGCAAAGCACGGTACAGGGCAATGCCTGGCGCGTGCTCGGCGGCGGCACGAGCTATGCGCTCGTCGCCGACCGCGTGCACTCGGTCAGCGTGACGCTGCCGGACGGGCACGTGCAGACGTTCGACCTGCGGATCACGCCCAATACCTCGAACTACGTGCCGTTCTCGACGCTGAACGCCTCGTACGTGCCCGAACCCGGCATGGTCGGCACGCTGCAATGCCTGGACAACACCAACCTGCTGATCGCCGACTCGCAGCCGGGCGTCGTCACGCTGCTCGACGACACCACGCTGGGCACGTTCGATCCGAAACACTTCCGCTACACCAACGTCGACGGTACGCAGTTCGAGTTCGACGCGACGGGTGTCACCAAGGTGACCGACGCGCGCGGCAACAGCACCACGTTCTCCGCGACCGGCATCACGTCCTCGTCGGGCCAGAGCGTCGCGTTCGCGCGCGACAGCCAGAACCGCATCACCGCGATCACCGATCCGTCCGGCCGCGTGCAGACGTACACCTACGACGTCAACGGCGATCTCGTCGCCCACACCACGGCCGCGGGCGGCACCTCGAAGTACGCCTACGACTACCAGCACGACCTGATCTCGGCGATCGACCCCGACGGCAACCAGGCCGTGCGCAACACCTACGACGCCGCGGGGCATCTCGTGTCGAGCACCGACGCGGCCGGGCACACGATCGCCTATTCGAACGATCCGGACACGCAGACCACCGTCGTCACCGACCGCCTCGGCAACGTCAGCACGATCGCCTACGACGCCGACGGCAACGTCACCGCGACGCAGACGCCGGTCACCATCGATGGCAGCCTCGTGCTCGCGACGACGACGAGCACCTACGACAGCCTCGGCAATGCGCTGACGAACACGAATCCCGACGGCATCGCGACGCAGAACACCTGGAACGGCTACAACCCGCTGACCCAGGTCGTCGATCCGTCCGGCCTCGCGCTGACGACGAGCTACGCCTACGATGCGAACGACAACCCGACCCGGTTGACCGACGCGGGCGGCCACGCGACGACGATGAGCTACCTGGCGAACGGCCTCTCGCCGCAGATGAGCGTGCCCGGCATGGGCACGTTCGACGGCACGTTCGACGGCAGCGGCAATCTCGCGACGAGCACCGATTCGATCGGCACGGTGAAGAGCTACAGCTACGACAGCGCCGGCAACGAGACGCGCGCGGACGTGCGCGATGCGTCCTCGAACCTGCTCAGCCGCACCGACCACACCTATGATGCGAACGGCAACAAGCTCACCGAGACGGTGTGGCGCACGGTCGGCGGCACGCTGACCGCGCAGACGACCACGTTCGCCTACGACGCCTCGAACCGCCTGGTCGCGACCACCGATGCGCTCGGCAACGTCTCGCGCACCGAGTACGACGCCGCCGGCCGCGTCACCGCGCAGGTCGACGCGCTCGGCCGGCGCACGACGATGACCTACGACGCGCTCGGCCGGCTGGTCAAGACGACGTATCCCGACGGCAGCACGGCGTCGAGCAGCTACGATGCGAACGGCAACGTCCTCACCGAGACCGATCCGGCCGGCCGCGTCACCAGCCACGCCTACGACGAACTGGGCCGCGAGGTCTCGACGACGACGCCCGGCGGCAGCACGACGCAGACGATCTACTCGGCGGGCGGCCGCGTCGACGCGACGATCGACGCCAACGGCAACCGCACCGACTACGCCTACGACTCGGCCGGCCGCCAGGTGTCGGTGCAGTATCCCGCGGTCGCCAACGGCCCCGGCGGCGCGCTCACGCGCCCGCAGGTGACGAGCGTGCTCAACGCGAGCGGCCAGCCCACGAGCCTCACCGACGCCAACGGCAACGTGACGCAGATGAGCTACGACGGCAACGGCAAACTGGTACAGACCACGCTGCCCGACGGCCATACCGTGCAGCAGACCTTCGACGCCGTCGGCCGGCGCACGAGCACGACCAACGAGGAAGGCCAGGTGACGAACTACAGCTACGACGGCCTGGGCCGCCTCGTCGCCGTGTCGGGCCTGAACGGCAGCGAGCAGTACACCTACGACGAAGCCGGCAATCTCCTCACCCAGACCGATGCGCTCGGCCACGTCACCCAATTCAGCTACGACGCGCTCGGCCGCCTGCTCCAGCGCACGTATCCGGGCGGCGAGACCGAGCAGTACGCCTACGATGCCATCGGCAACGTCGTCGCCTATACCGACGGCCTGGGCCGCGTGACGAGCTACGCCTACGATGCGATGGACCGCCTCACGCGCAAGGTGCTGCCGGGCGGCGCGACGGTGACCTACACCTATGCCGCGGACGGCCAGCGCACCAGCGTCACCGACGCGCGCGGCACGACGAGTTACGCCTACGACGCCGCCGGCCGCCTCGCCACGCAGACGAAGCCGAACGGCGCGGCGCTGCACTACGCCTACGACGGCAACGACAACCTCACCGAACTGGCCTCGCCCGCGGCGACGGTCGCCTACCAGTACGATGCGAACGACCGCCTCGCCCAGGTGACCGCGCCGACCGGCACGACCACCTCGGCCTACGACCTGGCCGGCAACCGGCTGCGCCTGACCGCGCAGAACGGCATCGTCAGCGACACGACCTACGATGTGCGCAACCGCCCGATCCAGCTCACCCACAAGACCGCGGGCGGCACGCTGCTGCGCTCCTACGCGCACACGTACTCGCCGGCGAGCCGCCTCATGCAGACGACCGAGAACGACGGCTCGGTCGACGCCTACAGCTACGACGCCAAGGGCCGCCTTGCCGCGCAGACGCGCACCGGCACGCATGCGTTCACGGCCACGCACACCTACGACGCGGTCGGCAACCGCACGCAGACCACGCGCGGCGGCACGACGACGACCTACAGCTACGACAGCGACGACCGCCTCGTCAGCGACGGCGACGCGACCTACGCGTGGGATGCGAACGGCAATCTCGCGAGCAAGACCTCGGCGGCCGGCGTGGTGCAGTACGCCTACGATCCCGAGAACCGCCTCGTCTCGGTGCTGGGCGGCGGCCTGTCGAATCAATACGTCTACGACGACGACGGCAACCGCGTGCAGGCGACCAACGCCGGCGGCACGGTCAACTTCCTCGTCGACGACAACAACCCGACCGGCCTCTCGCAGGTGCTCGAGGAGCGTGACGCCAGCAACACGCTGCAGGCCAGCTACGTCTTCGGCGACGACCTCGTCGGCCTGACCGGCACGGCCGGCAGCCACGTGCCGCTCGGCGACGGCTCGGGCAGCGTCACGGCGCTGACCGACGCGAGCGCGGCGATCACGGACGCGTACTGGTACGACGCCCACGGCAACCCGGTCGCGGTCACCGGCTCGACGGTCAACCCGTACCGCTACCGCGGCGAGCGCCTCGACGCCGACACCGTGTTCTATCAGTTGCGGGCGCGCTACTACGATCCCGTCTCCGGCCGCTTCATGGCGCGCGATCCGCTGTCGGGCGAAGCGGACGATCCGGCCTCGCTGCACCGCTATCTCTACGGCTACGACGATCCGGTGGATTACATCGATCCGACGGGTGAGGAAGGAGAAGGAGGCTTGGCGGGCTTGCTGGCCACGTTCTCGGTCGATGCGGCGCTGGACGCCATTTACACCGGCGAACTGGCCGAAAAGGCCTGCGCGCTGACGAGCACCGTCCAAACCATCAGCAAGGTCGTCGGCTTCACGTCGCTGGCGTATTCGGCGGTTCAAGTGTCCAGGCAGTTGAACGGAAGCAGCGCGGGGTTCTCGAAGGAGTTCCACGTCCACGGCTTGTCACCGTTGTCGGGCGTTGCCGTCGACATCCTGCGCAAGAATCATCATGGGGCGGGCTCGGTCGCCGGTTCGGTGAAGTTTCTGTTCGACTCCGAGGTCGGCGAAGGAGACGCCTCGGGGGCGCATTTCGTGAAGATCGCATACGACCAGGAGCATGGCATCAATCTCGGCGGCGGCTCCGAGGTGACTCTGTTCGCGATCAACGCCTGCGGTGTCGTACCCGTGGCGAAACTGGCCGTGGAGGGCGTCGCCTCCAAGCAGGCGGGCAAGGGCTTCACCAATCTGCGCAAGGGCTGGTCGGCGGAACTGGCTTTGGCGCTGGAGGCCCACATCCTGCCGGTGAAACTCGAATATCCGTTCATGGAAGCCAATGGACATGGCTTCGAAATCTTCGGTTATTCCTTCCCCTCCCATCATGGCGGCGGACACCACAGCCACACGCCGCATCCGAAATCGAAGCCGAAACCGAAGCATCATTGACCACGGGGCGGAAACGCGATGCGAATGACGGGCGAAGACCGTGGGCAATATTCCGAACCCGACCCTTTCCCCCGCGAAAATCCTGCGGGTAGAGAACGCATGCTTATCCCATCAGTTGACAAGATCAACAGACTGAACCACGGAGAACACGAAGAAGGGCGTGAAAATCAGATGTTTTCTTCGTGTTCTTCGTGGTTCAAGCTTTACTTTTGATTTCTTTGTCAGCAAAGCGGATAAGCATGATAGAACGAAATCGGAATCAGTGGCTCGCCGCCGGCATTTGCACCCAGTTGCCGTTCTCGGTGTGGTTCGGGTTGTAGTTCGCGTCGTTGCTGTCGCGGTAGCCGCCGTTGCCGTCGGTCCAGTGGTAGGTCTGCATCAGCGAGTGCTGCGAGGTGCCCAGAGTCGGATCGTCGGTAGTCTCGACGCCGCGGATGTAGTCGTCCTGCAGGTCGTTCTGGCTGCGTCCGCCGCCGACACCGCCGCCACCGGTCTGGCGCGAGGCGACGATCTGCTGGTCGATCCGGGCGAGGAAGGCGTTGCTCTGCGCGACGATCTGCCGCCCGCGCTCGCCGGCCGCGTCGATGTCGGCGAAGTCCTTGCGGATCACGGCGTCGAAGCGTTGCGCGAGCGCACGGTCGACCTGCTGCACGCGCTGCAGCCAGGCGGGGTTGACCTGGAACGACGCGGAGATTGCGTTGAAGGTCGGCCGCAGCGCATCGAGGCGGCCGCTCGCCGCGCGGATGCTGCCCGGCGCCTTGAGGCCCCAGTCGCGCTGCCAGACGCGGCCATGCGGGCCGTCGTAGGGCGCGTCGAACACGTAATACGTGGCGTGGAATTCCTCCTCGACCGGGCGATGATCGATTTCGTAGTTCACCGCAACCAACACGCCGCGCTGGTTCGCCGATGGTGGCAATTCCGGCGAGCGCGGCGCGTCCGGCAATTCGCGTTCGGCGACGAAGCGCAGGTTCTGCACGTTCGCGCGGGTTTCGCGCACGAACTGCTCGAGCGTCGCCAGCGGCGCCATCGGCTGGGCGAAGATGAGCCCGCCGGTGTGCTGGCCCGGCCGGTAAATGCGCGCCGCCTGCGGGCTCCAGAACAGGTCGAGCGAGGGAAACGACCAGAACCCTTCCACGCCCTGCGGATTCTTCACCGCGACCGTCATCGTCATCGGCCGCGACATGTCGGCGTAGTTCCATTCGATCTCGCTATGGTCGGTCCACGACGCGGGCGCGGCAAACGCCGCGGCGACCATGCCACACTGCCGGGTGTCGACGACTTTGCGCAACGTCGGGCGCGCGTCGGGCGGCGCGGCGGTCGTCCCCGTATCGTCGCGCAATCCGGTGTGCGGTTCGGCTGCGACCGGCGCCGGCCGGGGCGGGTACTCCGCGGCCAACGCCGACGCCGGACCGCCGCTCTGCGCACCGCCGCAGGCTTGCAGGGCGAGTGCGCACGCCAACCAGACCAGGCACCGGCCAAGCCGCAACGATGGCGGTAGGACTCCCGTTTGCGCCGCGTGGACACGCGTACGGATTGCATCACGATAACGAATGGTCATGGCAGAGTTCTCGGGCTGCTCCAGTGCAGCGTCTTGTCAAGGCAATACGGCGAAGGGATCGGCCAAGTCTCATCGCGGCGAGCGCAACGAGTCGGGTCGTGCGCACGCGCCGCGTCGCTGCCGCGCGCGTGGTGTAAGATCGCCTCGTATCCATTGGGCGGATGCGTGCGGTGGCTGCAGGGGACCTACCGATTACCGATCTGGTCGCGCGCTGGCGTGCGGGCGACGAGCGTGCCGCGAACGCGCTGCTCGGCCAAATCTACGGCGTGCTGCACGGCATCGCGCGGCGCCAGATCGACGGCCATGCCGCGCCGGTCAGCCTCGCCCCCGGCGAACTCGTGCACGAGGCCTTTCTCAAGCTCGACCGCGGCGTGCCCGACGCGAACGACCGCAGGCACTTCTACGCGATCGCCGCGCGCGCGATGCGCCAGGTGCTGATCGACCACGAATCGGCGCGGCGCGCGGCCAAGCGCAGCGGCGACATCGTCACGCTGACCACGTTCGAGCAGGCCGATCCGGCGCGGCCGCTCGACCTGCTCGCGCTCGACCAGGCATTGAGCGAACTCGAAAGGCACGACGCGCGCAAGGCGCGCGCGATCGAACTGCGCACGTTCGGCGGCATGGAATTCGACGATATCGCCGAGCTGCTCGGCATCTCGCCGGCGACGCTCGCGCGCGACTACCGCGCCGCGCAGGCATGGCTGCGCGTGGCGCTGGATCGGTGAAACGCGGCGCATGAGCCGGATCGTTCTTGCGCTGGAACTGTTCAGCGAAGCGTTGACGCGCGAACCGGCACAGCGCGCCGCCTGGCTCGACGAAGCCTGCGCGAACGATGCGGAACTGCGCGCCCAGGTCGAAAAGATGCTCGCCGCCGACGCGCGCGACGACGCCTTTCTCGCCGCGCCGCTCGCGCTCGCCGCGCCGCCGCCCGAACGCACGGGCGAAGTCGTCGGCGCGTACCGCCTCGATGCGCCCATCGGCGCGGGCGGCATGGGCAGCGTGTACCGCGCGACGCGCGCCGACGGCGCGTTCGACAAACCGGTCGCGATCAAGCTGCTCGCCTTCGACGCCGGCGACCTGCGCGCGCGCTTCGCGCGCGAGCAGCGCATCCTCGGCCACCTGCGCCACGCGCACATCGCGACCCTGCTCGACGTCGGTGTCGACGCGCGCGGCGCGCCATACATCGTCATGGAATACGTCGAAGGCGGCGTGCCGATCACGCGCTACGCGCGCGATCGCGCGCTTGCCACGCGCGCGCGCGTCGAGCTGTTCCTGCCCGTGCTCGACGCGGTGCAGGCCGCGCACGCGCAACTCGTCGTGCATCGCGACATCAAGCCCGGCAACGTGCTCGTCGACGCGCACGGCGCGGTCAAGCTGCTCGATTTCGGCATCGCCAAGGTGCTCGACGACGACGGAGCCGCCGCCGAGGCACGCACGCGCACCGGGTTCGCGCCGCTCACGCCCGAATACGCCAGTCCCGAGCAGGCACGCGGCGAGCCGGTCGGCGTCGCCTCCGACGTGTATTCGCTCGGCGTGCTGCTGTTCGAGGTGCTCGCCGGACGCCTGCCGTACGCGTTCGCCGATGCGCGGCCGTCGACGGTCGAGCGCGTGATCGGCGAAACCTGGCCGGCGCCGCCGAGCCGCATCGCCGCGGACGCGTCCGGCATCGACCGCGACCTCGACGCGGTGCTGCTCAAGGCGCTGGAAAAATCGCCGCGGCGCCGCTATCGCAGCGCCGCCGAATTCGCCGACGACCTGCGCCGCTGGCTCGCCGGCGAAAGCGTGAGCGCGCGCGCGCCGGCGCGCGCCGAACGCGTGCGCCGCTTCGTGCGCCGCCATCGCGTCGCGGTCGCCGCGGGCGCGGTCGCCGCGCTCGCGCTGCTCGCCGGCAGCGCGGTCGCGCTGTGGCAGGCGCACGCCGCGCGCGAACAGGCGCGCATCGCGACGTTCGAGCGCGACCGCGTGCAGCGCGTCAACAAGTTCTTGTCCGACACCCTGGGCGCCGCGAATCCCTCCGACATGGGTCGCAAGGCGACCGTCGTCGACGTGCTCGCGCGCGCGCGCAAGCTCGCCGACGCCGACCTCGCCGCCGATCCGGTCACGGCGGCGTCGATGCAGATCGTGCTCGCCGGCACCTATCGCGCGCTTGCCGACTACGACGCGGCGCGCGACTGCGCCGAGCGCGCACGCGCGTTGCTCGGCGACCGCGACGAACCCGCGCTGCGCATCGAGGCCGACTACGCGCTCGCGACGGCGCTGTACGATCTCGGCGACTACACGCGTGCGGCCGGACACGCGCAGAGAGCGCGCACGCGCGCCGAGGCGCGGGGCGACGCGCGGCAGCGCGGCGACACCGCCTCGCTGCTCGGGCAGCTCGCGATGGAGCGCGGCGATCTGGCGCAGGCATTCGCCTGGTACGACCGCGCGCTCGCCGAGTTTCCGGCCGACGACGTCGCAGACCGCTCGGCCGTGCTCAACAACTACGGCAGCGCCGAGCACCGTCGCGGCGACGAGGCCGCGTCGCTCGCGAGGTACCGCGAAGGCATCGGCGTACTCGCTGCGGTCCAGCGCGACGGCGGCCCCGAAGGCATTGCGCTGTACGGCAACCTCGCGGCAGCGCTGCGCCTCAACGGCCGGCTCGGCGAGGCCATCGATGTGCTGACCACGCGCGTGCTGCCGAAACAGATCGAGACGCTCGGCGAGAATTCCCCGGACGTCGTCTGGACGCTGACCAACCTCGCCGGCATGGAATACGAACGCGGCGACAAGGCCGCGATGCTCGACTACGCGCAACGCGCCAACCGCATCGCGGACAAGCTGCCCGACGACAACCAATGGAAGTTCACGGCGCTCAAGCGCTACGGCATCAGCCTGATCCGCGTCGATCGCAGCAGCGAGGCCGTGCCGCCGCTCGAACGCGCGCTGGCGCTGGCGAAGGCGATCTTCCCGGCCGACGACTTCAACCTCGCCTCGCTCGAAAGCTGGCTCGGCCTCGCGCTCGCGACGAGCGGCGAGCGTGCGCGCGGCGAAGCGCTCGCTCGCGGCGCCTACGAGCGCCTGCTCGCGGGCCGAGGCGAGAAATTCGAAGTCACGATCGCGGCCAAGCGCAATCTCGACCGGATCCGCGCGCTGCCTTCGCCGTGAGCGCGAGCGGACGCGTCACCCCACGCGGCGGCTCGAGCATTTTTGGCACGTCGGCGAGGCACCTCGGGTGACATAGCCCGCGATCGCGTCCGCCGGCAGCGGCCGGCAACCAGGCTGCCGACGCCTTCGATACCGATTGCATCCTCGTCGCCCGACGGCAACCTCGTCGCGCCGCCGATCGGTCCGCGGCCGGCGGCCGGCCGCATATCCGCGAACCGGCATCCGCGAGCTCGTCCCCGAGCCGCCCACGAGCCGGCCGCAGGCGCGTCGACGGGAATTTGACACCTCCGACCGACTTTTTACGTCTTCCTTGAACGACACAGAACGATGGGGTTGCAAACCTGCGCGATCGCCAGGCAAATCGGGCGCAAGCGCAGGCCGCTCCGTCACCGTTGCACGTTCAACCTCGAGGAGTACGCAATGAAAACAGCCACGACCATCCGTTTCACCGCATCCTTGCTCAGCCTTGCCGTCGGCGCCGCGTTTGCCGGCGGCCCGCGCACGACCTCCACCAATCCGGCCGTCGACACACAGGCGCTGGCCCGGGCCGAGGCGAAGTTCGCCCACGCACTGCAAATTGTCGACCAGTTCAAGGCGCAGGCCACCGCCGAAGGCATAACCGGCGATACCTGGCGCTTCGAGATGGTCGCCAATCTCATGAAGGGCAGTGAGGCGAATTTCGCCTCGGTGTCGCTCGCACGTTCGTACACGGACGCCATGAGTGCCTCGATCGCGGTCGCGCATGCCGGCAACGCGGCATCGGCCCCCTCAAACGACAGCGCGGCGGCTGCGGACTCCAGCGCATCGTCGGTCGCCGCGGGACTGGGCAGCGCCACGACCGACTTGGTCTATGTGCCAATCTCCCCCTGCCGCATCGTCGACACGCGCGTGGGCGGCGCGCCCGTTCCGGCCGGCACCGTGAAGAGCTATTTCTTCTATGCTTCCAACGTCGGTAACGGCTCATGTTCGGTTACCGGACAGATTCCCGGCACCACCGCTGCCGCGGCCTTTGCCGCCAACGTGACCGTCGCCGAGAGCGGCATCACCGGGATTCCCGTCGGCTCCTACCTGCAAATCTATCCGCAGGGCGGCAGCACGACCACGAGCTTCATCAACTTCGGCCCGGGCGAGGTCATCGCCAATGCCGGCGTCATCAGCCTGAACCAGGCGAACGGCGAATTTTCGGTAGTGTCCAACGCGCCGACCCAGGTCATCGTCGATACCTTCGGCGTCTTCATCGCGCCGCAACCGACGGCACTGGAATGCACGACAGTGGACGGTACGACCGTGTCGCTGTCGGCCAACGGCGGCGTCTCCTATATCCAGGCGGGCACCTGCCCGAGCGGATATACGCAAACGGCGACGTATTGCGTTTCGGATTTTCTGCTTTCTTCGAACGTCTACACGCTGAACGTGCTCAGCGCCTCCTGTCTGATGAAGAACCTGGATCCGTCGAACGCACACAATGCCGTAGCCTCGGCCCGGTGTTGCCGCGTGCCCGGCCGCTGACCCGTTCGCCCGGCGCGGACTTTCGGCTCGCGCTTGAGGGATGCGGCAAGCGCAGACAGCGCGTGGCCTTCACGCCACGCGCCGCGCCTCGGTCACGTTCGGCACGCCGGCGAGGCGCGCGAGCAGCGACGACAGTTGCTCGAAGTCGGCGACGCGCACGGAGAAATTCATCGTCACCAGGCCCGTGGTCGCGTCGACGCGCGCGTTGACCGCGATCAGGTTGATGTTGGCCGCGGCGATGACGTTGGTCACGTCCTTGTGCAGGCCCTTGCGGTCGTAGCCGCGCACGACGAGGTCGACGTCGTAGTCGGCCTTGCGCGCGCCGCCCCACTCGACCTCGATCGCGCGGCCCGGATCGCGCGCACGCAGGCGCGCGAAGCTCGCGCAGTCGGCGCGATGGATCGACACACCGCGCCCCTGGGTGATGTAGCCGGCGATCGCGTCGCCCGGCAGCGGCTGGCAGCAGCGCGCGATCGTGGTCAGCAGGTTGCCGACGCCTTCGATGACGATCGCATCCTTGTCGCGCTTCGGTGCGCGCACCGGTGCCGGCGCGGCGGGCGGCGCGGGCGCCTGCGCCTCGTGCAGCAGGCGCGCCACGTGGCCCGCGGTGATGTCGCCGAGCGCGAGCGCGATGAGGAATTCGTCGAGGGTCTTGTAGTGGAACCGCGCCGGCAGCGAATCGAGGTCGACGTTGTGCAGCGCGAGCCGCTTGAACTCGCGTTCGAGAATCTCGCGGCCCGCGGCGAGGTTGACGTCCTGGTCGATCTTCTTGAACCAGGCGCGCACCTTGGCGCGCGCGCGCTGGGTGGTCAGGTATCCCGACTGCGCGTTCATCCAGTCGCGGCGCGGCTCGGCACTCTTGCCGGTGAGGATTTCGACGCGGTCGCCCGACACCGGCGCGAACGTCAGCGGCACGATGCGGCCGTTGACCTTGGCGCCGCGCGTGCGATGGCCGACGTCGGTGTGCACGGTGTAGGCGAAGTCGAGCACGGTCGCGCCGCGCGGCAGGTCGATGACCTCGCCGGCCGGCGTGAGCAGGTAGGCGCGGTCCTCGAGCAGATCGGTCTTGAAGTCGGCGAGCAGCGCGGCTTCGTCGCCGGACTCGTCCTTCGCTTCGAGCAGGGAGCGCATCCAGGCGACCTTGCGCTCGAAGCTCTGGTCGGAACCGCCGCCTTCCTTGTAGCGCCAGTGCGCGGCGACGCCGCGCTCGGCGAACGCGTGCATCTCGTGGGTGCGGATCTGCACTTCGAGCGTCTTGCCCTGCGGGCCGACGACAGCCGTGTGCAGCGACTGGTAGTTGTTGCCCTTCGGCCGCGCGATGTAGTCGTCGAACTCGCTCGGGATCGGCGGCCACAGCGTGTGCACGATGCCGAGCGCCGCGTAGCACGCGGCCACGTCGTCGACGAGCAGGCGCACCGCGCGGATGTCGTACAGCGCGGAAAAGTCGCCGCCCTTGCGCTGCATCTTCTTCCAGATCGAATAGATGTGCTTGGAGCGGCCGGCGATGTCGGCCTTGACCCCGGCCTTGTCGAGCGCGCCGCGCAGCGTGCGGATCGTCGTCTCGATGAAACCGTCGCGCTCGCTGCGGCGCTCGTCGAGCAGGCGTACGATGCGGCGGTAGGTATCCGGTTGCAGATAACGGAACGCAAGGTCTTCGAGCTCCCATTTCAGCTGCCAGACGCCGAGCCGGTTGGCGAGCGGCGCATGGATGTCGGCGGTGAGCTGGGCCAGCTCGCGGCGCTGCTCGGGTTCGAGCCGTTCGGCCGCGCGCAGGCGCGCGAGCTGGCGCGCGAGCAGGATGAAGACGACGCGCAGGTCGCGGATGATCGCGAGCAGCAGCCGGCGCAGGCCCTCGGCATTGCCGCCGCCGCTGCGCGCCGCGTACAGCGCGCCGACCTTGTCCGCGGCCTGCTGGCCGTCGAGCAGGTCGCGCAGGCCGGCGGGTAGTTTGGCCGTCTTCTGCGGATCGGGCGGGATAGCGTTTTGCTGCAATGTGTGCAGCACGTAGGCCGCGAGCGTTTCGCGGTCGAGGTCGAGCGATTCGAGCAATTGCAGCGTGGCGAGCAGTTCGGGCTCGACCGCGGCGAGCGTCGCCTGCGCGTTGGGCTGCGCGATGGCGGCGGCGGCCAGGTCGAATGCCGCATCGCCCGCGCGCGGCGCGCGCGCGAGCCACGCGGCCAGCGATGCGTTTTTTTGCGGCGCGGATTTCATCGGCCGATTCTATCGGCATCTTCCACCGGCATCGACTTTGCGACGGGCCACTGCATCGAGCCGGCACATGCGCCGTGTTCGTCCGAGCCGCTACAATGCGGCGCCGTTCGAATCCGGGAATATCGATATGCTTCGCGCCCTCGACGCGGTCCTGCGCGGCAGCGCGAGCGGGATTCCGAAAAGATTCGCGCTGCTCTGTCTGGCCGGCTGCTGGACCGGCGCGAACGCCGCCTCGTCCGCAGCCGCCGACGGCGTCCTGCAACGGCTGATGCCCGGCCTGGCCCCGCAGTTCGCGCTGAAGCTCGAACAACGCGCGGATGGCCGGGACTACTTCCGCATCGGCGGCAGCGCCGGCCACATCGAAGTCCGCGCGGCGACGATGCCGACCTTGCTGGCCGGCGTCAACGAATACCTGAAAACGGTCGCGCATCTGCAAGTCTCGACCAACGGCGTGCGGCTCGGCCCCAAGGGCTTCGTGCTGCCCGCGCCGCCGGCGCCGATCGAGAAGCCGGCGCACTATCCGTGGCGCTATGCGCTCAACGAAAACACCGACGGCTACACCACACCGTACTGGGACGAGGCGCGTTGGCGGCGCGAGATCGACATCCTCGCGTTGCACGGCGTCAACGCGGTGCTCGTCGAACGCGGCATGGACGCGGTGCTGTATCGCACGTTCCGCGATTTCGGCTACGGCGACGAGGAGATCCGCGCCTGGATCACGACGCCGGCGCACCAGAACTGGCAGTTGATGGGCAATATGTGCTGCTTCAACGGACCGATTGCGCAGGCGCTGCTCGACAAGCGCGCGGCTTCGGGCCGGCGCATCGCCGCGATGCTGCGTGAACTCGGCATCGAGCCGGTGTTCCAGGGCTATTACGGCGTCGTGCCGGCGGACTTCGCCAAGAAGCATCCCGGCGCGCACGTGATCGAACAGGGCGACTGGGGCGGGTTCGCGCGGCCCGGCTGGATCGATCCGCGCGACCCGTGGTTCGCGAAGATCGCCGAGGCGTTCTACCGGTACGAGCGCGAGCTTTACGGCGATGCGGCCGCGGATATCCCGAAGACACGCGACGCGCGAGGGTTGCCGCCGCTCGGCGAGTTGTACGACATGGAGATCTTCCAGGAAGGCGGCACGGCCGGCGACGTGCCGGTCGGCGACGGCGCGAAGGCCGTGCAGGCCGCGCTGCTGCGCGCGCATCCGAACGCGCGCTGGATGATGATGGCGTGGCAGAAGAATCCGCTGCCCGAACTCGTCGATGCTCTCGATCCGGCGCACACGCTCATCATCGACATCGAACAGGGTCGCATCGCGCGCGAAAACCGTGACATGCAGTTCAAGGGCATCCCGTGGCTGTATGGCGGCCTGTGGCAATTCGGCGGACGCACCACGTTCGGCGCGCCGCTGTACGACTACGCCGTGCGTCTGCCGCGCATGGCTTCGGTGCCGGGCAACCACATCGCCGGCGTCGGCCTGTTCACCGAAGGGCTCGACACGAATCCGTTCGCGTTCGATCTGTATTACGACATGGCGTGGCGCGACGCGCCGGTCGATCTCGCCGCGTGGACGCGCGACTACGCGCAGCGCCGCTACGGCGGCAACGATGCGCATGCCGAACGCGCATGGCAGATCATCGCGAAAACGGCCTACGGCTTCCGCGCCGATGTCGTCGCCGTCAACGATGCCGGCGACCGCGACGCGGCCCACGACTCGCTGTTCGCCGCCGTGCCGTCGCTGACGATCACGCATGCCGCGTCGTGGTCGCCGCCGACCCCGCGCTACGACGCGAACGAGTTCCGCTCGGCGCTCGCCGAGCTGCTGCAAGTCGCGGCGCCCTTGCGCACGACCGAAACGTATCGTTACGACATCGTCGATGTCGCGCGCCAGACGCTGGCCAACGAAAGCCGCCGCCTGTTGCCGTTGATCGAGGCCGCTTACGAGGCGAAAGACCGCCCGCGTTTCAAGGCGCTGACCGGGGAGTGGACGCGCGACATCCAATTGCAGGAATCGCTGCTGCGCACGAACGACTATTTTCTGCTCGGCGCATGGCTCGCACGCGTACCGCCGTGGGCTTCCTCGCAACAGGAACTTGCGCAACTCGACTACGACGCGCGCTCGATCATGACGACCTGGAGCGACCGCCGCTCCCAAGACGCGCGCGGCCTGTGGGACTACGCCAACCGCGACTGGGCCGGCCTCACGGCCGACTACTACCTGCCGCGCTGGCGGATGTATTTCGCCTCGCTCGAGCGCTCGTTGGCCACCGGCAAGCCGCCCGAAACGATCGACTGGTACGCCGTGGGCGAGCGCTTCAACCGCAGCATGAAAACGTATCCGGCCAAGGCCGAAGGCGATCCCTGGCGCGCCGCGCTCGCCATTGCGCGCGCGTTGGATCTTGCTCCCGATCAGGCCGATGCTGCATCCAAAGCGGAGAAGACGCCGCCATGACGCCGACCGCCGCACCACCGCAACGCCTCGTCGCGATCGACCTGCTGCGCGGCCTCACCGTCGCGTTCATGATCCTCGCCAACAACAACGGCGGCGAGGACGCGTTCTGGTTTCTTAAACACGCCGACTGGAACGGCTTCACGCCGACCGACCTGGTCTTTCCGACGTTCCTGTTCCTCGTCGGCGTCGCCATTCCGTATTCGGTCGAGGCGCGGCTCGCCCGCAATGACGATGTCGGAACGCTGGTCAAGCATATCCTCTGGCGCAGCGCGATCCTGTTCCTGTTCGGCCTCGTCGTGAACAACTTCCCGCTGTTCCGCCTAGACACGTTGCGCGTCTACGGCGTCCTGCAACGCATTGCGCTGTGTTATCTCGTACTCGCCACGGCCTACGTCCGTGGCCTGCGCTGGCGCGGTGCGCTGGCGCTCGCCGCAGGCGCCCTCGTCGGCTACTGGCTGTTGATGCGCTTCGTGCCCGTGCCGGGCTTCGGCATGCCGGTGCGCGACGTGCCGCTGCTCGATCCCGACCGCAACCTCGTTGCCTGGATCGACCGGCGGATTTTTTCCGCCGGCCACCTGTTCGAAAAAACGCGCGATCCCGAAGGCCTGCTGAGCACGCTGCCCGCGCTGGCCACAGCCGCGCTCGGCGTCGCGACCGGGCTTTGGCTGCGCGGCGCCGCGCCATTACGTACGAAGATTCGCAGCATCGTGTTGGCCGGCATCGTCTGCGTGGCGATCGGAGCGCTGTGGAACTTCGGCTTCCCGATCAACAAGAAACTGTGGACCAGTTCCTTCGTGCTCTTCGCTGGCGGTTGGAGCCTGCTGCTGCTGGCCGCGATGCTCCGGTTCACGGACGCGCGCGGCTCCGCGAATGGCGCCAATAGCCGCTCCGGGTGGCAGCGATTCCTGCTTGTGTTCGGCACCAACACGATCTTCGCCTACATGCTCTCGGAACTGCTCGCGGCGCTGCTGTGGACGATCCCTGTCGGCAATGATGTCAGCTTGCAGCAGGGCATCGCGAATGTCCTCGGCCGGATCGTTGCCGACGGCACCGCGGCGGCGACCGTCTACTCCCCGCTTTATCTGGCGGTTTGCTGGGTGCCGACCTGGCTGCTGTGCAGAAAGCGCATTTTCCTCAAGATTTAGCCGCGAGTCGGCATCATCGGTGCGCGCGCCTCTCCCGCAAGTCGCGGGTTCACTGCTCGAGGCGCCTATCCGTGCGTCGGCCCCGAGTGCGGCGTAGTATGCTTCGCCGATGAATTCCACGGATCGCGCCGACGACATCGAATCGGACGAGTTGCTCGAGCTGATCCAGGCGATCGAGCCCGCGCAGGACGACGAGGCGCGCGATTCGACCAGCGCCTATCTCAACGAAATCGGTTTGATTCCGCTGCTCGATGCAGCCGATGAACGCCGTCTTGCCGAGCGCGTGGCCGAGGGCGATGCCGACGCGCGCCGGCGCATGATCGAGGCCAACTTGCGTCTCGTCGTTTCGGTCGCGCGAAGCTATGTCGGCCGCGGCGTGCCGCTGCTCGACCTGATCGCCGAAGGCAATCTCGGCCTGATCCGTGCGGTGGAGAAATTCGATGCGTCGCGGCGCCTGCGCTTTTCGACCTATGCGACGTGGTGGATCCGTGACGGCGTGCAGCGCGCGCTGATGAGCCAGGGCCGCACCGTGCGCCTGCCCGTGCACGTGCTGCGCGAGTTCGCGCAGGTGCTGCGCGCGCGCCGCCAGCTCACGCACGAACTCGGCCGCATGCCGAGCATCGACGAGCTTGCGCGCAGCCTCGGCAAACCGGGCGCCGACGTGGCCGGGCTGTTCACCGTCACCGACCACATTTCCTCGCTCGATGCACCTTTGTCGATGAGCGACGACCGCGCGCTGATCGAGCAACTAATCGTCGACGACATGGGCACGGCGGTGACGAACGCCGCGGCCGATCCGCGCGGCCCGCGCGTCGAGGACTGTTTCGCACGGCTGAGCGAGCGCCAGCGCCTCGTGCTGGAACGGCGCTACGGACTCAACGACCACGCCACGCAGTCGCTCGCCGAGATCGCGGCCGAACTCGGCTTGACGCGCGAACGCGTAAGGCAGATCCAGAGCGAAGCGCTGGCCAGGTTGCGCGGGCTGGTCGAAAGCGGGAACGCGGATCGCCACTGACGAGCGTCATTCCGGCAAGGATCACCGGAATCCGGAAGCCACGGATGGCAGGCGACGCGGTTCGCTAACGTGGCATCCCTGCAGTCTGGATTCCTGCGATCCCTGCCGGAATGACATCCGCAGGTTCATCGCTGCGAATCGGATACGGGGCGCCTTGCAGCAGGCGCTTCTTCGCCGCCCATTGCGCGCCCTCGTCCATCGGTTCGAGTGCGGTGAATTCACCGGCGATCAGCGTTGCGATCGGCGCGCCGTCGCGATACAGCACGCGTGCGTTGGCGAGGTTCGGCACGCGCTCGCCGGCGAGCAGATGTCCGACCAGGTTGAGCGGATCGGCGCCGCAGACGGCGACGAGACCGCCGTCACGCGGCCGGTTGCGGATCGCGCGCAGCGGCGCGATCGCCTCGGGCAGGGCGAACTGCTCGCCGGTGAGGCCGGCGATGAAGCGTCCGCCGCGAATCTCGCCGCGCGCTTCGAGGCGATGGCAGACGCGCAGCATCTCGCGCCACGGCGGCAGCCATGCCGCTTCGCGCGCGACCAGGCGCCAGCAGATCAGGCCGTAGCGCTTGAGCAGCGTACGCACGACGTGCTCGGTCGTCTCGGCGGCCACGTCGCGCGCTTTGTTTCCCCGCTTCCCGCTTTCCGGTTCCCGATTCCCGGCTCTCCGCAGCAACGACCATCGCCCCGCGTCGGCGATGCCGAGCAACGACGTGCGGCGGCCGCGCCGGCGCACCGGCGATGGCCGCTTCGATGCCGGCACGAGCAGCGCGCGCAGTCCGGCGAAGCTGTCCGAATTGATCAGGCCTGCGGCGACCAGTTCGGCCAGCGCGTCTTCGAGTTCGGCGTGCAGCAGGCGCGTCGCGTCGAGCAGTTCGTCGAAAAACGAGGCGCCGTGATCGCGCAGCGCGTCGGCCACGGCCTGCGCGCGCGAGGACAACGCGGCTTGCTGCGCGTTCGTCCCGAGCGCATTCCACGACGCCAGATTGCGCCGCTGCAACAGTACGATCGGCGTCGCGCGCACGGGGCCGGCTGGGGTGCGCGGCTGCGGATCGCCTGCGTCCACGCGCACGGTCGGCGCACGCAGCCTGGTCCACACGACGCGCCCGGACAGGCAGAGATCGTCGAGCCAGGAAATTTCGTAGCCGCTCACGCGCACGGGAAGAATCTCGGTTTCCCACGCGGCGGCCGGCGCCTCGAAGCCCTCGAGCTGCGCGAGAACACCGGCGAGCGCATCCGGTCCGGTGACTTGCGTGCCCGGAGCAGTGCGCTGCCATTCGAACAGGAAGCGCAGGTAGTCGCGCGGCTCGACCGGTTCGATCTCGCGGCGCAGACGGTTGACCGTGTATCGGTGGATGCGCGCGAGCAGATGGCGCTCGCACCATTCGGTGGCGGTCGCTTCTGGAGTGAAGCGGCCCTGCATGACGAAGCCCTGGCTTTGCAGCGTAAGCAGCGCGAGGTCGATATCGGATTGTTTGACGCCGAGCGACGCGACGATACCGGTTGCCGTCACCGGGCCGAGTCCGGTCAGGCGCGAGCGCACGATTTCGACCAGGGCGTCTTCGCGCGTCCATTCGACGCTGGCGTACTCCTCGGGCGCGGTTATCGCGGGTTCGCAATGCTGTTCCGGAAAAATCGCCGCAAACTGCGGCAGGCGTTCGGCAGGAATGCAAATTACTTTTCCTTCTCCCTCCGGGAGAAGGTGCCCGGAGGGCGGATGAGGGAGGCGACTATGAAGTTCCGGCGAGGTTGTGTCCGCGGAATATCCTTCCCTCATCCGGCGCTGGAGTGACGCGGCTTCTCTCGGTGGGAGAAGGGAAGCAAAGAGCCACGTTGCGCGCCGCTGCTCGATCAATTCATGGAACGTTTCGAGCCAGCGCGGGTTGTGGCGCAGTTCTTCTTTCGTGACAAACCCCAACCCCATCAATACCTCGTGCAACTCGTCCGCATCGCGCGCCTCGGGCCAGGCTTCCTCGCGCACCGAGGCGATCGCATCGGCATCGAGCCGGCCGAAGTCGTCGGTCGTCTCGATGTCGCCCCAGCGCCGGCTCTGCACGGCCTGCGTGCGGCGTTCCTCGAGCGGCGCATCGTCGAGGAAGGCGTAGGGGCGCGCGGTCAGGATTTCCGCGGCGAGCGGCGACGGTGCGGTGAGGTCCTTTGCGACAATGTGGATTTCCCCACTTTCGAGCATTTTCAGCAGGCGCAGCAGAGCGTCGACGTCCATTGCCTCGTGCAGGCAGTCGTGCAGCGTTTGCGCGACGAGCGGATGGTCGGGAATCTGGCGCTCGCCGACGAGGTTTTCGGCACAGGCGACCTGATCGGGGAACACCGTTGCGAGCAGGTCCTCGCTCTTCATGCGCTGCAACTGCGGCGGCACCTTGCTGCCGCCCTGGAAGCGCGGCAGCGCGAGCGCGGTCACCGCATTCCAGCGCCAGCGCAGACCGAACATCGGTGCGTCGAGCAGAGCCTGGATCAGCACGTGCTCGGCCGTGTTCGAGTGCAGGTAGCGCGACACGTCGTCGAGCGGAAAGCTATGGCTGGTCGACAGCGACAGCACGATCGCATCCTCGGTCGCCGCGGCCTGCAGTTCGAAGTTGAATGTGCGACAAAAACGCTTGCGCAGCGCGAGCCCCCAGGCGCGGTTCATGCGGCTGCCGAACGGCGAATGGACGACGAGTTGGGTGCCGCCCGATTCGTCGAAGAAGCGCTCCATCGCGAGCTGCGTCTGCGTCGGCAGCAGGCCGAGCGCGGCCTGGGTCGCGCCGAGATAGTCGACGATCTGGCGTGCGGCGGATTCGCTCAGACCAATGTCATCGCGCAGCCGGCGCTCGGCATGGTCTGAACCGAATTCGAGCTGCGCGGAGACGTCCTCGCGCAGCCGCGACACGGCGAACGACAGTTCGTCGCTGCGTCCCGGCGCTTCGCCGAGCCAGAACGGCAGCGTCGGCGGCGCGCCCTTCGCGTCCTCGACGCGCAGCCGCCCGCGTTCGACGCGCAGCACGCGATACGAGGTGTTGCCGAGCTGGAAGATGTCGCCGGCCATGCTCTCGACGGCGAAATCCTCGTGCACGGTGCCGATGCGCGCGCCCTGCGGTTCGAGCACGACCTCGTAGTCGGCCGTGTCGGGAATCGCGCCGCCGGAAGTCAACGCGGTCAGACGCGCGCCGCGGCGTGCGCGCAGCACGCCGTTGACCGCGTCTCGGTGCAGGTAGGCGGAACGCGGCCCGCGCCGGGTCGTGTAACCCTCGGCGAGCATACGCAGGATGTCGCGGTAGGCGTCGAGCGTGAGGTCGGCGAACGGATACGCGCGGCGAATCGTGTCGAACAACTCCTGCTCGCTCCATTCGCGGCAGGCGACCTCGGCGACGATCTGCTGCGCGAGCACGTCGCGCGCGTCGCGTTCGATGCGCAGCGTGTCGAGTTCGCCGCGGCGCACCGCGTCGAGCAGCGCCGCGCATTCGACGAGATCGTCGCGCGACAGCGGGAACAGGCGCGCCTTCGGCGTGCCGTCGACCGAATGGTTGGCGCGGCCGACGCGCTGCAGGAAGGTCGAGATCGAACGCGGCGAGGCGATCTGGCAGACGAGGTCGACGTCGCCGATGTCGATGCCGAGTTCGAGCGAGGCCGTGGCGACGAGCGCGCGCAGCTCGCCGCGTTTCAAGCGCTGTTCGGCGGCGAGGCGCTGCTCGCGCGCGAGACTGCCGTGATGCGAAGTCACCGCGTCCTTGCCGAGCAGGTCGGAGAGGTGCTTGGCGAGGCGTTCGGCCATGCGCCGCGTGTTGACGAAGATCAGCGTGGTCTTGTGCGCCTGGATCAGCTCGGCGAGGCGCTGGTAGACCGTGAGCCAGACGTCGCCCGACATGACCGCGCTGAGCGGCGCCGGCGGCAGTTCGAGCGCGAGATCGCGTTCGCGTGCGTAGCCGACGTCGATGATTTCGCAGGTTGCTTCACCTCTCCCATCGGGAGAGGTCGACGCGCGTAGCGCGGCGTGTGAGGGAGGAGCATTACAAGTTGGATCGGAGTCGCCATCGCGTGATGCTCTTCCCTCATCCGCCCTTCGGGCACCTTCTCCCGGTGGGAGAAGCGAAGAACCAATGAGAAACTTCGCGACTTCGGAAATCGGTTTCTGCGTCGCCGACAGGCCGATGCGCGTGAGCTTGCGCCCGCACAGCGCGTCGAGGCGTTCGAGCGACAGCGCCAGATGCGCGCCGCGCTTCGACGGCGCGAGCGCATGGATTTCGTCGACGATCACGCTGCGCGTCGTCGCCAGCATCGCGCGGCCCGAGTCGGAGCCGAGCAAAATGTAGAGCGATTCCGGCGTGGTCACGACGATGTGCGGCGCGCGCCGCTTCATCGCCTCGCGTTCGCTCTGCGGCGTGTCGCCGGTGCGCACGCTGGCGCGGATCTCCACGTCGGGATGGCCGAGTTCGGCAAGCTGCGTGCGGATTCCTTCTATCGGCGCCTGCAGGTTGATCTGCACGTCGTTCGACAATGCCTTGAGCGGCGAGACGTAGACGATCTGCGTTTCGTCGGCGAGCGCGCCGTCGCAACCCTGGCGCACGAGATCGTCGATCGCGGCGAGGAACGCGGCGAGCGTCTTGCCGGAACCCGTGGGCGCGGCGATCAGCGTGTGCCGGCCCGAGCGGATCGCGGGCCACGCGCGCATCTGCGCGGGCGTGGGCGCGGGAAACGCCCGCGCGAACCACGCGGCGACGGCGGGGTGGAAGTCGTGCAGCGCCATCGGCGCATTATGCGCCTGTGCGATGGCGGTGATCGATTTCGCGGCGTTGCGCGAGAGGCTGAGATTCGTTTGCCGCATCCTCGCGACGATGCGGCATCGGCGTCTCAGGTTTTGCGACGCGGCCCGTCAGCGCGAATTCGCGAGCCGGTGGCTGGTGCGTTCGGCCCAGCGGTAGAGCAGGAAGATCGCCGCGGCGAAGACGAGGCCGCCGATCCAGATCGAGGCGGAGGCGAAGCCGTCGCCGACGAGGCCGAGCGGAAAGTCCTTGCCGGAAAACGCGACGATGGCGGCGATGACGACGCCGATCAGCCCTTCGCCGACGATCATGCCCGAGGCCAGCAGCACGCCGAGCTGCTTAACCGATTCGGGCTTCGCCGCGCGCTCGGCGCGCTTGTTGTAATACGCGCCGGCGATCGCGCCGACGACGACCATCAAGGTGCTCGCGGTAGGCAGATAGATTCCCAATCCGACGGCGAGCGGCGAGAGATGCGCCGATTTCGTCACTCGCCGCAGCACTTCGTCGAGCGCGATCAGCACGGCGCCGATGCCTGCGCCGACGCCGATCAGGTCCCAGTGGATGTTGTTCTGGATCACGCCCTGCGCCAGGGCGGAAATCAGGCCCGCCTGCGGCGCCGCGAGCGGATTTTCGTGCGTGTTTCCGGGCACGCCGACGAAGCCGTAGCCCTGGTTGAGGATTTCGAGCACCGGCGGGATGATCAGTGCGCCCGCAATCACGCCGATCACGAGGGCCCATTGCTGTTTCGACGGCGTCGCGTCGACGAGTTGTCCGGTCTTGAGATCCTGCAGATTGTTGTTCGCGATCGTGCCGATGGCGAACACGACGGAAGTGACGAACAGCGCAAAAGCGACCAGCGCTTTTTCCATTTCGGGCGGCACGTAGGGTTTGATGCCCAGCGCAAGCAGCAGCGCCGCGCCGATCACGACGAGAATGCCGACGCCGGACAGCGGGCTGTTCGACGCGCCGATCAACCCGGCCATGTAGCCGGTCACGGCGGAAACGAAGAAACCCATCAGCACGCAATAGACCAGTCCGCCGAGCGCGAGTACCCAGACATGCCCGCCCAGGCCGCCATGCACGGCGAAATAGCCGAGCAGGAGGGCGACCGGTACGAAGCAGGCCAGCATAGTGATGCCGACCAAGGTGATCGGGATGTCCTGCTCGGTGCGCGGCATCGAGGCGCCCTGGCCGGCTTTGCGCGCGCGCTGCGCAGCGAAGGCCGAAGCGAGGCCCGAGGCGACCGGCTTCACGAGCTTGAGCAGCGTCCAGATCGCGGCGATGCCGATCGTGCCGGCGCCGATGAAACGAATCTGCGTTTTCGAAATGTCGGTCGCGACCTTTGCCGCATCCCCGGCCATTGCGGCAAGGGCCGAGTAGTGCGGCACTCCCCAGATCCATGCGATGGCCGCGCCGACCAGCATCGCGATGCCGACCCAAAGACCGACGAGGTGGCCGACCGCGAACAACGCCATCGACAGACTGAAATCGTATCCGCTGACCGGGCCGCGTTCGCCGCCGAAACGGAAGTACTGCGCCACGTCGCTGGCGAACAGGCGCGTGGCGACGACGACGGCAAACAATGTCGCGACGATCGAGCCCCACACGACCGCCAGCAGGCCCTGACGGCTTTCCTCCACGCCGGCCGCGGTGCCTGCGTCGCCGGGACTGCCCACCTTGAGCACTTCGGCGCAGGCGACGCCTTCGGGAAACGGCAAGTCGGAACCCGTGACCAGCGCGCGCCGCAGAGGAATCGAATACATCACGCCGAGCACGCCGCCGAGCGCGCAGATCGCGAACGAAATCCAGAATGGAAAACCAGTCCACCAGCCGATCATCAGGAATCCCGGCAGCACGAAACACATCGCGGACAAGGTGCCCGCCGCCGATGCGATCGTCTGCACGATGTTGTTTTCCTGTACGGTCGAGTCCCTGAAACCGCGCAGCAGCGCCATTGAAATCACCGCCGCGGGAATCGACGTCGTCACGGTCAGGCCGATCTTCAGGCCGAAGAACACGTTCGCCGCGGTGAACAGCACGGTGATGACGATGCCGAGGACGATTCCGCGCCAGGTCAGTTCGGGGCCCGGGTCCGCAGCCTGCGTGTTGTTGTTCGTCATGGATGTTCCCCGATTCCAAAGCGGCGAGTATCGCAAAGATTGCGGGCGCGGCCCATACGGATCTCCGGTCGCCGTATGTTGCAAAGCGACAAAATGGATTGCTTGGGCGCATTCCCCAAGCGGGATTCCGTGGGCTCTTATGCGGGGCAGACTAAAGAAAATATTCAATCCGAACAAAGAGAAAACGAACGCGCTCGGCGCTCCGCCTGACTCGATTCTGAATGGTTAAGGCTGGGGGTGGAGTCGGACGCTCAAGTTTGCTAACATAGGCACGCTCGCGTTGCCGCTGCCTAACGTTTTATTAACGCGACGCACGCATCATGTTTTGGTGTGGAGTGATGTTACAAATGCGTGCCGCAAACGGGGTTTGGCGGGCGCCCGAAGAAAAACCATGCAAAAGGAGACTCCGAATGAAACGTAACACTTTGTTTGCCGTGATCGCCCTTGCCCTGGGCGGTGTCGGCGCAGTCGGCACGGCGCAGGCCCAGGACTCCGGTTCCTGGTACATCGCCCCGCGCTTGGGCGCAGTAGTTCCGGACAGCAACCGCACCACCAAGGTGTCGGGCTTCGGCGGCATCGGCATCGGCGTGTGGGTGAACCCGAACTTCGCCGTCGACTTCGAATACGGCATCAACAACGCCGGCTTCAAGAACAGTTCGCCGCGCGCGACCCATGAGTGGGAGAACGTGCAGCTCGACGTTGCCGCCCGCTGGTTCTTCGGCGACGTCGGTTCCGGCTGGCGTCCGTACGTGGTCGGCGCCGTCGGCGCGATGCGTCACAAGGCGTGGTCCGGTTCGCTGCTGCAGGCCGAGGGCCTGTCCGCGGGTGGTGGCTGGGGTGCGATGGCCCTGCTCGGTGTCGGTGTGCAGTACAGCCTGTCCGACCGCCTCGCGTTCCGCGGCGAAATCGCGGCGCGCTACGACCGCGACACCAACTCGCTCAACTCGAGTCTCGGCCAGGCCTGGGGCTTCAAGCGCCAGAGTGGTTTCACCGACGGTCTCGTCACGGTCGGCTTGACCTACAGCTTCGGTGCTCCGCCGGCGCCGCCGCCGCCGCCGCCCCCGCCGCCGCCCCCGCCGGCTGCGCCGCCGCCGCCGCCGCCGCCCCCGCCGGCCGTCATCGACCTCAAGGGTGTCGAGTTCAAGTTCGACCATCCGCGTCCGGGCGAGAAGCTCGTCCCGTCGCTGAAGGTGCCGACCGCCGCTTCCGTCGCGATCCTCGACGAAGCCGTCGATACGCTCAAGCGCAATCCGGACGTGCGCGTGGAAGTCGATGGTCACACCGACTCGAAGGGTACGGACGCCTACAACCAGAAGCTGTCGGAGCGTCGCGCCAAGGGCGTGTACGACTACCTGATCGCCCACGGCGTGCCGGAAAGCCAGATCACCGGTGCCAAGGGCTTCGGCGAGTCGCAGCCGATCGACACCAACGACACTGCGGAAGGCCGTCAGCGCAACCGCCGCGTCGAACTCAAGCAGTAAGATCGCTCGAGTTGGTGCAAGCAACAGGAAAAAGCCCGGCGCAAGCCGGGCTTTTTTGTTGAAGTATCTTTGCGCTCATCCATGATCGCGAAAATCAAGAAGCGGCCATCCATGGCCGCACTTCTCGACGAACATCTTCCATCTCGATACGGCTTGGCGCGCGTGCTGAGCAAGCTCGGCATTTGTTCGCGCAGCCGGGCGCAGGCGCTCGTGCGCGCAGGGTGCGTGCGCGTGAACGGGCGTGTCGTGCGCGATCCCGAATCGCCGACCGACGCGACGCGTGATCGCATCACCGTCGACGGGCGGGAAACCGTCGCGCGAGCGAAAATCTACCTTGTGCTCAACAAACCGCGCGGTTACGTGACCACCGCCCGCGACGAGCGCGGCCGTGAAACGGTATACGACTTGCTGGAACGACACGAGGGCACGGCGGCGAACTGGCTCGCGCCGGTGGGGCGGCTCGACAAGGCCAGCGAAGGCTTGCTGCTGTTCACCAACGACAGCGCTTGGGCGGCCCGCCTGACCGATCCCGCCTCGCATCTCGACAAGACCTATCACGTGCAGATCGACGCGCTGGCGGATGCGGAACTGCTCGCGCGCCTGCGCGAAGGAGTCGTCGATGGCGGCGAAAGGTTGGCGTTGAAATCGGTATGCGAATTGCGCCGCGGCGAGAAAAATTCCTGGCTCGAAATCGTGCTCGACGAAGGCCGTAACCGGCAGATCCGCCGCGCGGTCGCGGCGTTCGGCATCGACGTGTTGCGCCTCGTGCGCGTCGCCATCGGGCCGCTCGCACTCGGCGACCTCGCCAAGGGCCATACGCGTGCATTGACCGAAGGCGAAGTGGCGCGATTGGCACAGATGTTTCCAGGGCTTCCTAAGCAGAAGCGCTGAGCATCGACGACGCACGGCGCGAGTTTGCCGGCGTGTCGGACTTCACGCAGCGAAGCGCACCATCGCCGCACCGCCGACGATCAGCCATACCCACAACAGCGCAGCGAGCAGCAGCGGCTTCGGGCCGAGCGCGCGCAGCTTGGCGACGCGCGTTTCGAGTCCGAGGGCGCCCATTGCGGCAGCGAGCAGCAGCGTATCGAGGGTCAGCAATGGCCCTTTGATGTCCGGCGGGAAAGCGACGACCGAATTGATTGCGCTGACCGCGACGAATGCGAGCGCGAACCACGGCAGCGGCACCTTTGCCTTCGTGCCGGATTCGCTCTGCGCGAGCCTGACCTGGCGCCAGCCGAAGAAGAACAGCACCGGCACGAGCAGCATCACGCGCGTGAGTTTGACGACGACGGCGGAGTCGGCCGTGGCGGGATCGACCGCGCTGCCGACGGCGATCACCTGGGCGACCTCGTGCACGCTCGCGCCGGTGTACAGACCGAAATGCGCCGCATCCATGTGCAGGTACGGATAAATCGCTGGATAAAGAAAAATGTCGAGCGTGCCGAACAGCACGACCGTGGCGACCGCGATGGCCACCTTGGCCGGGTCGGGCTTGAGCACGCGCTCGAGCGCGAGCACCGCCGCGGCGCCGCAGATCGCGCTGCCGACGCTGGTCAGCAGCGCATTGTCGCGGTCGAGGCCGAACACGCGCCGGCCGAGGAACGACCCCAGCGCCAGCGTACCGACGACGATGACCAGGTCGATCGCGAGACCGGCCGGCCCGATCGCCGCGATCTGGCCGAACGAAATGCGCAGGCCGTAGAGGATGACGCCGAGGCGCAGCAGCTTCTGCTGCGCAGTCAGTACGCCCGGAGAGAGCGTCGCCGGCAACTGCGCGCCGAAGCTGTTGCCGATCACCATGCCGAGCACGATCGCGATCGTCAGCGCGCTGATCTGCGCGCGCTGGAACGGCGCCCATTGCGCGAGCAGCAACCCGGCGACGCCGAGCGCGACGGCGAGCAAAAGGCCGGGTATGTGGCGCATGATCGGCATGCCGGCCGGGTTGGTTGCGGAGGTAGCGATGCTTGTGGCGCTCATGGATGCGATCCGATGGAATTTGCGATATTTTCCCGCGCGCGAATCGATAAGAAAATTGAAAACTATTTATTCAAGGAATAAGATTTCCTGATGCTAGGAATCTCGTTGCGCCAACTCGAAGTCTTCGTCGCTGTCGCGCAGGAGGGCAGCGTGCGCGCAGCGGCCGGGAAACTGCACCTGTCGCAGCCCGCGCTGAGCATGGCGCTGGCTGAACTCGAATCCCACCTCGGCGCCGACCTATTCGACCGCAAGCGCGGGCGTTTGTACCTGAGCGAACGCGGCCGCGATGCGGTGCCGCTCGCGCAAGAGATCCTCGAGCGCACGGTCGAGTTCAAGCACAACATGCACGGGCGCGGCGCCGCATTCGAGGGCGAGTTGCGCCTCGGTGCGAGCAACACGATCGGCAACTACATGGTCGGCGACCTGCTCGGCGCATTCACCGCGGGGCATCCGCAGGTCGCCGTGCGACTCACCGTCGGCAACACCGACGCGATCGTCAGGGGCGTGCTCGACCATGCGCTCGATCTCGGCTGCGTCGAAGGCGCGGTCGCGCATGCCGACATCGAGGCCCGCTCCTGGCGCGAGGACGAACTGGTCATTTGCACTCGTCCCGATCACCCACTCGCGAAGCGCAAGCGGCTGCACGCTGACGATTTTTCCGGGGCGCGTTGGATCCTGCGCGAGGACGGTTCCGGCACGCGCGCGGTCACCGAGCGCATCCTCGCCGCGCTTCCGCCGGGACAGACCGTGCTGGAACTCGGCCAGAGCGAGGCGATCAAGCAGGCCGTGATCGCCGGCCTCGGCATCGCCTGCCTGCCGGCGGTCGCGGTGGCCGATGCGGTCAAGACGCGGCGGCTGGCGGCTTTGCGAACGCCGTTCCTCGACTTGCGCCGCCGCCTGTCGTGGATCGTGCGCCGGTCGAAATACCACGGCGCGCTGGTAACGGCATTTCTCGACGATGCGATCGCGGTCAAGCCGCCTGCGCGAGCGTCGAAGCTTCGCCGAAGTGCTCGCGCGTGAGGCGTAACTGCTCGGCACTCGTTTCGGCTCGGTTGACCACGCTGCGGAAAGCAGCGTTTTCCTTGCGATCCTTCGCATACCAGCCGAGATGCTTGCGCGCGATGCGCACGCCTTGTGGCTCGCCGTAAAAGATATACAAATTTTCCAGGTGCTCGACGAGGATCGCACAGATCTCGGTGGGCGAGGGTGGCGCGAGCGTCTTGCCGGTGGCGAGAAAATGCGCGATCTCGCGGAAGATCCACGGCCGGCCCTGCGCGGCGCGGCCGATCAGCACGCCGTCGCATTGCGTGTACGCGAGCACGGCGCGCGCCTTCTGCGGCGAGTCGATGTCGCCGTTGGCGAACACCGGGATCGACACGGCGGCCTTGATCTCGGCGATCGTGTCGTACTCCGCCTCGCCGTTGTACAGGTCGGCGCGCGTGCGGCCGTGCACGGCGAGCGCGGCGATGCCCGAGTCCTGCGCGATCCGTGCGATGCGCACGCCGTTGCGGTTGTCGCGGTTCCAGCCGGTGCGGATCTTCAGCGTCACCGGCACGTTCACGGCGCGCGCGGTCGCCTCGCAGATGCGCGCGACGAGTGCCTCGTCCTGCAGCAGCGCAGAACCCGCGTAGACGTTGCAGACCTTTTTCGCCGGGCAGCCCATGTTGATGTCGACGATCTGCGCGCCGTGGTCGACGTTGTAGCGTGCCGCCTCGGCGAGCCTCGCCGGATCGGTGCCGGCGATCTGCACGCTGACCGGATCGGGCTCGCCGGCGTGGTCCATGCGCTTGAGCGACTTGCGCGTCGTCCACAGGCGCGGATCGCTGGTCGTCATCTCGGACACGGCCAAGCCCGCGCCGAGCTTCTTGCACAGCTGGCGGAACGGTTTGTCGGTTACGCCCGCCATCGGCGCGAGCGCAACGGGCGGGTCGATGAGGTGCAGGCCGATTCGCATGGGCGAATTGTACAAGCAGCCGGCGTCCCCTAGCCCGTCATTCCAGCTTTCGCTGGAATGACGGAAAAAGCGGTCCGCAGCCGTTGCATCAATGCGCGATGTTCCGCACTGCCGTAGGCCCGTGCTTGTGCTTGAACAGCAGCGCGAAGGCAACGCCGGTGACGAGCGCGTACAGCGCGAACGTCGTCCAGATGCCCGGCCAGTTCTTGCAGATCGCGGTCGCTTCGCTGCAGGCGTGGTCGGTGAAGAAGCGGTCGATGACGTAGCCCGAGATCGTGCTGCCGAGCACGGCGCCGATGCCGTTGGTCATCAGCATGAACAGGCCCTGGGCGCTGGCGCGGATCTTCTCCTCGCTCTGGCCCTCGACGAACAGGGAGCCGGAGATGTTGAAGAAGTCGAAGGCGAGGCCGTAGACGATGCACGACAGCACGATCATCCACAGGCCCGATGCGGGATCGCCGACGGCGAACAGCCCGAACCGCAGCGTCCACGCGATCATGGAAAGCAGCATCACCATCTTGATGCCGAAGCGCTTGAGAAAGAACGGAATCAGCAGGATGCAGAGCGTCTCCGAAATCTGCGAGATCGACATGATGAATTCGGGATAGCGCACCGCGAAGCGTTCCTTGAACGCGTCGAGTTTGGCGAAATCGTGCAGGAAGGTGTCGCCGTAGGCGTTGGTCAGTTGCAGCGCTGCGCCGAGCAGCATGGCGAACACGAAAAAGATCGCAAGCTTCGGGTTCCTGAACAGCGCGAAGGCGCGCAGACCCAAGGTATCGACGAGCAGGGCGAAGCGGTTCGAGCGTCCGAACGCATCGAGCGCCGGTACGCCCAGGCGCTGCGGGTCGCCGAGCGCCTGGTCGAACGGCCGGCCGAGCTTGGGCGGGCACGGTGGCAGCGTGAACGCGTAGAGGCCGAGCGCGAAGGCGGCGGCCGCGGCGACATAGAACTGGCCCGGCGAAGTGCCGAGGTGCAGCAGCGCGATCACCCACAGCGCGACGACGAAACCGACCGTGCCCCAGACGCGGATCGGCGGATACACCTGCACGATGTCCTCGCCGCCCTGCTTGAGCGCGTTGTACGACACCGCGATCGCGAGCGCGATCGTCGGCATGTAGCACATCATCGTCAGCAGGATGACCCAGAAGAACGTGCCGGGGTCCTCGATCGTCGGCAGCACCAGCAGCAGCGCGCCGCCAAGCAGGTGCAGGATGCCGTACAGGCGCTCGGCGTTGATGAAGCGGTCGGCGAGGATGCCGGCGATCGTCGGCATGAACAGGGAGGCGATGCCCATCGTCGAGAAGATCGCGCCGAACTGCGTGCCCGACCAGTGCCTGTTCTGGAACCAGTACGCGCCGATCGAGATCAGCCAACAACCCCAGACGAAGAACTGGAGGAAATTCATCACGATCAGGCGCAGTTTCAGGCTCATTCTTCGCTCCCCTACGGATTGCGCGCAGCGTAGCAGCAATGCAACAATGCGCAAACTTTTCCATCGCCAAGGCCGCGCGAGCGCCCGGCAATTGGATGGACGGGTCGCGGCGAGCCGCTACGCGCGCGGCTTGGTCACCTGCCATTCGAGGTGCGCTTTCACTGTAGGCCATTCCGCGGCGGCGACGCTGTAGACGCAGGTGTCGCGCAGTGCGCCGTTCGAGTAGCGCTGGTGGCAGCGCAACACGCCGTCGAGCTTGGCGCCGAGGCGTTCGATCGCGCAGCGGCTCTGGAAGTTGATCGATCCGGTGCGAAACTCCACGGCGATGCAGTCCAGCGCTTCGAACGCATGGCGCAAAAGCAGGTATTTGCACTCGGTGTTGATGCCGGTACGTTGCGCGCTTCGCGCGTACCAGGTGCTGCCGATCTCGACGCGGCGATTCGCGGCATCGATGTTCATGTAACTCGTCGCGCCGACGAGCCCGTTTCGCGCATTGTCGACGACGACGAACGGCAGCATGCTGCCGCGTTCGCGCAGCGCCAAGCGGCGCTCGATGTCGGCGCGCATCGTTTCGGGCGACGGCACGTTGGTGTACCAGAGCTTCCATAGCTCGCCGTCGCGGACGGCATCGGCGAGCGCATCGTGGTGCGCGTCGGTCAGCGGCACGATGGTGACGAGCGTTCCGCGCAGCGTGACGGTATCGGGCCAGGGGCGGGTCTGCGGGTTCATGTCGGCAAGGGCAGATGGTATTCGAGGAAGCCGGTTTCGCGCATCCAGCCGAGCGATTCGTACAGGCGCTGCGCCGGGAGATTGTCGGTGGCGGTGCTCAGCGACAGCGACGCGGCGCCGTTCGCGCGCGCGAAATCGGCAGCGGCGTTCAGCAGCGCCTTGCCGACTCCGTGACGGCGCGCGCCCGGTGCCACGAACAGATCGTTGAGCAAGTAGGTGCGCACGCAGCGCACCGACGAGAACAGTGGATAGAGATGGGTGAAGCCGACAGCCGCATCGTCCGCAGCGAACGCCAGGAGGACCGTCGACTCGTGATGGGCGAAGCGCTCGCGCAGGAAGGCGCGAGCGTAGTCGAGATCGCCAGGCTGCCGGTAGAACTGCCGGTAGGCGTCGAATAGCGAGGTCAGCGTATCGAGATCGTGGATCGTCGCCAGGCGGACGCGCGCGTTCATTGCGGCCCCCTTTTGAACACGATATCGGCCATTTCCATTGCGCCCGGCGTGGCGCGCCGGCGCAGGCCGTCGATCACGCCTTCGCGATTCGCGGCGGGATGGTTCTGGCTGGCTTTCCACTTGCCTTCGAGCCGCGTGATCTCGAACTCGAAACCGACGATGCCGCGCAGCATGGCTTCGATATAGTCGGGCGGCGCATCGGAAATTTTCCATGGCAAGACTTCGCGCGATTCGTTTTCCGCAACGATCTGCTCGAGATGCGCGCGCAGCCATTGCGCATCGTCGATCGCGCGCAGGCGTCCGTGCGCGTGCACGGCCACGTAGTTCCACGTCGGCACGACCTTGCCGGTCTCGCGCTTGGTCGCGTACCAGGACGGCGTGATGTAGGCCGCGGGGCCGTGGAATATCGCAACGGCGTTGATGGGCTGCACGCAATCCGTCGCCAGGAGGTTGGCGCGGGCGATGTGCCCCTGCAGCGTACCGAATGCGCCGCGCTCCGTATCCAGATGCACCGGCAGATGATGTGCGTCCAGTCCTCGTTCGCCGGCGATCACGAGCGTCGCGAGCGGATGCTCGCGCATAAAGGCTTGCATCACGCCGGTACGTGATTCGGCGAAGCTGGAGGGGATGAACATGGCCGCCACCTCGAGGCGCATCGAACGGTTCGACGCCGCAGTGTGGGCGCAGGTAATGGCCCTATCCAGAACCGCAATATCCGTGGATAATGGAGCCAATCATGTACCTCGAACTCGACGGACAAGGTCCGCGCTACGCCCAGCTCACGCGCGGATTGAAGCAGGCGATTCTCGGCGGCCGCATCAATGCGCACTCGCGCCTGCCGGCCACGCGCGTGCTCGCGCGCGATCTCGACCTGTCGCGCAACACGGTGCTCGCGGCCTACGAGCAATTGGCCGCCGAAGGTTTCATTGAAGGCCGCGTCGGCTCGGGTTGTTACGTCGCCGCGATCGGCGCTATGCAGGCGCCGCAGCCGGTCGCGAAGGCGCCGGCGCGCAGCGGCGCCGCGCGCGCGCCGCTGTCGCGTCGCGGCGAGCGCATCCGCGAACTCTGGGACCGGCGCATCCCGGGCCGCGAGCACATCGGCCTGCGCTACAACCTGCAGTACGGCATGCCGATGACGAATCCGCAGCTCGCCAGCGCATGGCGCCGCGAACTCGCGCATGCGGCGGCGCACGCGCAGACGGACTATCCCGATCCGCAAGGGCTGCTCGCGCTGCGTCGGCAGATTTGCGACTACCTCGCGCGCCGGCGTGGCATCCTTGCCGCGCCCGAGGACGTGCTGATCGTCAGCGGCGCGCAGCAGGCGTTCACGCTCGCCGCCGAATTGCTGCTCGACGAGGGCGATCGCGTCGTGCTCGAAGATCCGCACTACCAGGGCGAGCGTCAGATCATGCAGGCCAGTGGCGCCGAGATCGTCGGCTGCCGCGTCGACGAGAACGGCATCGTCACCACCGATTTGCCCACCCAGGGCAGGACCAAGCTCGCGCTCGTCACGCCTTCCCATCAGTTTCCGAGCGGCGCGGTGATGAGCCTCGCGCGGCGCATGGAACTGCTTGCCTGGGCGGCATCGAGCGGTTGCTGGATCATCGAGGACGACTACGACGGCGAATTCCGCTACGACGCGCGCCCGCTCGCGGCGTTGAAATCGCTGGACCGCGACGGTCGCGTTTTATACTTTGGTACTTTTTCCAAAGTGCTTTTTCCTTCGCTGCGGCTCGGCTACATCGTGCTGCCGCCCGGGCTGCGCGACGCCTTCATCGGCGCGAAATGGCTGACCGACCGCGGTTGTCCGGCGATCGAGCAGGCCGCGCTGGCGAAACTGATGGCCGACGGCGCGTTCGAACGCCATCTGCGCGCGGCGGCGAAATCGCTCAAGGCGCGCCGCGCGACCTTGCTCGCGGCACTGCGCAAGCACGCCGGCGGCGAAGTCGAAGTCGGCGATTCGAGCGCGGGCATGCACGTGGTCGCGTGGCTGACGCGGCTCAAGCTTGCGCAGGCGCGCCAGCTCGTCGCGCGCGCAAAAGAACGCGGACTCGGGCTCTATCCGATCTCGCCGTATTTTCTCAAGGCGCCCGCGCGTCCCGGCCTGCTGCTCGGATTCGCCGACCTGCCCGCGGCCGACCTGCAGGCCGCGATGCGCATCCTCGGCGAATGCCTGCGCGAGATCTAGGCGGGCGAGTCGCCGGTTCGGGAAAGCGTTGCGACGCAAGTCGGCCTTGCGCTTGCAATCGACCGCCGGGCACACACATCGGATGGCGGGCAGCGAACCTGCGATAATCCGTTTTCGATTCGACAGAAAAACATCATGGGCGGCTACAGTCAGACTTCCGAACCGATCGTCTTCGCCCGCGACTGCAATGCCGTCATGGTGCCGCAGGGGCAGACCGTCAGTCTGCCCGCGGGGCAGAACGGCTACATCACCCAGGCGCTCGGCGGCAGTTTCACGGTGTTCGTCGACGGCAACCTGTTCCGCATCGACGGCAAGGACGCCGACGCGATCGGCAAGGAGCCGCCGGCGTCGATCGAGCTGGCCGCGGATGCGAGCGACGAGGACGTCGAGAAGCTCGTCTGGCAGCAGATGCGCACTTGTTTCGACCCGGAGATTCCGGTCAACATCGTCGATCTCGGCCTGGTCTACGAATGCGCGATCGAAAAGACCGACAGCGGCGAGCGCAAGGTGAAGATCTCGATGACCCTGACCGCGCCGGGCTGCGGCATGGGCGACATCCTCGTCGACGACGTGCGCACGAAGGTCGAGGCGGTGCCGACGGTCGCGGAGGCCGACGTCGAGCTGATCTTCGACCCGCCCTGGAACCATTCGATGATGTCCGAGGTCGCCAAGCTCGAAACCGGGATGATGTAGCAGGCACAAAAACGAACGCGCCGGCCGCGAAAGCGGCCCTTCTTCTTCATCGCCGCGGAAGGCGGTTCAGGCGGCTTCGAAGCAGTTCGCGTCGCGGTTCTTGCGCACGCGCAGCGGGTCCCAGATGCGCCCGTTCATCGCCACGTAGACGCCGTCGGGCAAGGTTTGCAGCGCGCCGACCGCGCAGCCGATGTTGAACACCGCATCCGAACCCTGGAAGCGCGCCGGGTTGAGCGCGCCGGTCAGCACGATCACCTTGCCGGGGATCGCCTGCAGCACGCGCGCGGTCTCGACCATCGTGTCGGTGCCGTGGGTGACGAGGATTTGGCGGTGCGGCTGCGCCTCGATCGTGCGCTTGATCAGGTCGCGGTCCTCCTCGGTGATGTGCAGCGAATCCTTGCGCAGCAGCGCGATCACGTCGAAATCGAAGGCCACGCCGAGTTGCTTGAGGATGTCGCCGATCGCCGGCGCACCGATCTGAAAAGTGGATTTGTCGTCAAAGTATACTTTGTCGATCGTGCCGCCGGTGGTGACGATGGTCAGATGCTGGAGCATGGCGCGTTCCGCATGGAGACGTGGATCGGAAGTTTATCAGGCAAGGCTTTCGGCTACACTCGCGGCAGCCATCCAGTCCGAGCACCGCACGCCATGACCGATCGCCGCCGCTTCCTCGCCGCCTCGCTCGCTGCAACTGCCGCGGCGACGCTACCGCGTGATACTCACGCCTCCCCCACAAAACCGGCGGGGCGGTTACGGCCGCGAGTCGTCTCGACCTGGGATTTCGGCGTCGCCGCGAACAAGGCGGCCTGGCAGATCCTGGGCAAGGGCGGCAGCGTGCTCGACGCGGTCGAGGCCGGCGCACGCGTGCCCGAGGCCGATCCGAACAATCACAGCGTCGGCCGCGCCGGCTATCCCGACCGCGACGGCCGCCTGACGCTCGACGCGAGCATCATGGACGGCAACGGGGATTGCGGCGCGGTCGCCGCGATCGAACACATCGCTCATCCGATCTCGGTCGCGCGGCGCGTGATGGAGAAGACGCCGCATGTGCTGCTGGTCGGCGACGGCGCATTGCAGTTCGCCCTCGAGCAGGATTTTCCGAAGGAAGATCTGCTCACGCCCGAATCCGAGCAGGCCTGGAAGGAATGGCTCAAGAAGAGCGAATACAAGCCGTCGGCGAACAGCGAGAACAAGACCTACGGCGCAGGCAAGCCGGGCGGCGCAGGCAATCACGACACGCTCGGCCTGCTCGCGGTCGATGCGCAGGGCCGGCTCGCGGGCGCCTGCACGACCAGCGGCATGGCTTGGAAGCTGCACGGCCGCGTCGGCGACAGCCCGATCATCGGCGCCGGCCTCTACGTCGACAACGAGGTCGGCGGCGCGACCTCGACCGGCGTCGGCGAGGAAGTGATCCGCACCGCCGGCAGCTTCCTCGTGGTCGAGCTGATGCGCCAGGGCCGCTCGCCGCAACAGGCCTGCGAGGAGGCGGTCAAGCGCATCATGCGTCGGCGCATGAAGATGGACAAGGATTTGCAGGTCGGGTTTCTCGCGCTGAGCCGCGCGGGCGAAGTCGGCGCGTATGCGATCCAGAAAGGATTTACCTACGCCGTCTGCGATGCCGGCAAGCAGGATACGCTGTTCGATTCGGTGAGCGCGTTGTAGTCGGGCAGTTAGCCGGGTGGCATGTCTTTACTCTCGCTCGTCATTCCGGCGAAAGCCGGAATGACGAACGGAAGCGCTTATGCCTGCAATATGTCTGCGAAGCGCGATGCCGAGACGGCATAAGCCGTAGCGTTTTCGTTGCGCTGCGCCCAGTCCGCGTGACGAGCGGCGAGGCTGAGCGCGAAACCTCGCGCGAACGCGAATGCGATATCGCGGGCGTTCGCTTCGAGCGCGTCGCGGTCGTGTCTCAGCGATTCGAGTTTGCCGGCGGCGTGTTCGGCGTGTGAACTTGCGATCGCCGCGCAGCGCGCAAGCTCGCTTGTTTCGATTTCTGCACGCAGTTCGTGCTGTGCGTCGATCAGCGTCTGCGCACCGCCCGCGCCGCGCAGCGCGCGCAGGAAATCGAGCGCCAGCACATTCGTGGTGCCTTCCCAGATCGGGAACACCTGCGCGTCGCGCAGCAGTTGCGGCATGCCGGTGTCTTCGAGATAGCCGGCGCCGCCGAAGCATTCGCAGGCTTCGGAGGCGATGACGACGGCGAGTTTTCCGGTCCAGAGCTTCGCGAGCGGCGTGAGCAGGCGCAGCCGGTCCTGCTGGGCCGGGCTTGCCTCGCCGGCCTGCGCGAGGCCGAGCAGTTCGGCGACGTGGAAGGCGAGATGAAACGCCGCCTCGAACTGCGCGCGCAGGTTCGCCAGCGTCGCGCGGTGCAGCGGCTGTTCGTCGAGCGGTTTGCCGAACGCCCGGCGGCGCTGCGCATAATCCTCGGCAAGCGCGAGCGCGCGGCGCATCGTCGCCACGGCGCAGACGGCGTTCCAGGTACGGGTGACGTTGAGCATCGGTGCGATCGCGCGCACGCCATGATCCGCGCCGGCGACGAGCCGTGCGGGCGCGCCGTCGAGATGGATTTCCGCCGTCGGCAATTCGCGCGTGCCGAGTTTGTGCTTGAGGCGGTCGAGCGTGACGTTCAGCAAGCGTCCCTGCGCGTCGCGCGACTCGAGGTAGAACAGGGCGAGGCCGTCGGCGCCCGGCGGTGCGCCTTCGGGCCGCGCGAGCGCGAGCGCCATCTGCGTGTTGATCGCCGAGGCGAACCATTTGCGCCCGTACAGTCGCCATTGGCCGTCGACGAGGCGCGCGACCGTTTCGCTGTTCGAAACGTCGGAGCCGCCGGCGTTCTCGGTCATCCACTGGCCGCTGATCCAGTGCCGTGCCGGATCGCGGCTCAGCAGATGCGGCAGCGCGTGCGCGGCGAGTTCGACATTGCCCGACGCTTTGATCGCGGTCGCGGCGCCGTCGCTCATCGCGAGCGGGCAGGAGTGGAACTCGCTTGCGCAGTGATACAAATATACAAGCGAGAATTGGTGCGTGCGTGCCGCCGCGCCATGGATGGATTCGTGCCCCGCGGCGACGAGGCCGTATTGTGCTGCGAGCGGTGCCGCCATGCGCCAGGCGTGCGTCAGCTCGATGCGATCGATGCGGTTTCCCCAAGCGTCCCACTGCGTGAGTATCGGTTCCTCGTCGGCGCGCGCGCGCGCCGACGCCCAAGCTTCGGCTGCGAATTGGCCGAGCGCATCGAGGTCCGGTTCGATTGCCGCCAGCGTCCGCGCATCGAGCGCGCGGCGCAGGTACGAGCACAACAACGCGTCGTCGCGATACTGGTTGCCGAGTTGCGGAGCGGGTTGTACGAAAGACATGCGGCCTCCTACGATTGGTGCGATGCTCGTTTCGCCGAGCGTACCTCCCAACCCGGCGCGAACACGACGATCAAGGCGAGCGCGATCTCGACGGCGGCGGGCCAGCGCGGCGGCGCGCCGATCCAGAGTTCGACTATGCCGTGCGAGAAATAGAACAGGCAGGCCATGCCGCCGATCAGCACACCGCGGCGCAACGACGTCGCGGCGATCCATAGGCAGAAAAATAACGGTGCGGTCGCAAGCAGCAGCGTCGGCGCGAGCAGTCCCGATTTCGGCGGCGCGAGCCACGCATGCCAGGCGAACTGCAACACGAGCAGGGCGACCAGTGCGCCGACGGCGGTGCGCAGTGCGGAATTCATGAGCCGAGTTTCGCTGCGATCGTCGCGACGCGCCGGCCGAGCGCGCGCGCGAGGATTTTCGCTTCGTCGCCGATCGCGCGGTCGGCATTCGCGCCGGCGACATGGCTCGCGCCATACGGCGTGCCGCCGGCGCGCGTCGTGTTGAGCGCGGCTTCGGTGTAGGGCAGGCCGACGATCAGCGCGCCGTGATGCAGCAGCGGCAGCAGCATCGTGAGCAGGGTCGATTCCTGGCCGCCGTGCATCGTGGCGGTCGAGGTGAACGCCGCGGCGGGCTTGCCGACGAGCGCGCCCGAGGCCCATTCGGCGCCGGTCGAGTCGAGGAAATGCTTGAGCGGCGCGGCCATGTTGCCGAAGCGCGTCGGACTGCCGAGGATCAGCCCCGCGCATTCGCGCAGGTCGGCCGGCGTCACGTACGGCGCCCCTTCGTCGGGCACTGGCGGCGCCGCGATTTCGGTGAGCGGCGCGACCGGCGGCACGCTGCGCGGGCGCGCGCGCATGCCGGGCACTTCCTCGACGCCGCGCGCGACGAGTCGCGCGAGTTGGGCGACGTTGCCGGTGCGGCTGTAGTAAACGATCAGGATTTCGCTCATGAAGCGGCGCGATGGTTGAGGATGGACGGTCGAAGTATAAGCTCGTCATTCCAGCTTTCGCTGGAATGACGAAGCTTTTATGCTCTCCCTCATTCCTCGTCCCTCGCTCCACATGCTACTCGACCGCAACCGCTACCTGAGCTTCGGCCGCTTCATGCTGCGGCGCTTCCTCGAGGACCGCTGTCCGCAGGCGGCCGGCGCGCTCGCCTACACGACGCTGTTCGCGCTCGTGCCGCTGATCACCGCCGTGCTCGGCATCCTCAGCGCGTTTCCGGCGTTCGCCGAGTACCAGGACAAGATCGTCCAGTACATGTTCGACAACTTCGTGCCGTCGGCCGGCGACACGATCCGCGGCTACTTCACCCAATTCACCGCGAACGCCGGCAAGGCGACCGCGATCGGCATCCTCGTGCTGCTGTTCAGCTCGATCTCGCTGATGATGAGCATCGAGGACGCGTTCAACCGCATCTGGCGCGTGCCGACCGGGCGGCCGCTGGCCTCGCGCCTGCTGATGTACTGGGCCGTGCTGACCGCCGGGCCGATCCTGATGGTCGGCGCGCTGGCGATCTCGTCCTACGTGTTCGCGTTGCCGCTGCTCGCGCAGGCCGGCGACTCGTTCCAGCTCAAGGCGCGCCTGCTCGGATTGCTGCCGTTCGCGATTTCCTGGTTCATGCTGACCGCGATCTACGTGCTCGTGCCGAATTGCCGCGTGCGCGTGCGCCACGCGCTGATCGGCGCGCTGGTCGCGGCGATCGCGTCGGAGCTGGCCAAGCGCGGATTCGTCGCCTACGTCGGCAAGAGCTACAACCAGGTCTACGGTGCGCTCGCGATCCTGCCGATGTTCATCGTCTGGATTTATTTTTCGTGGATCATCGTGCTCGTCGGCGCTTCGATCGCGGCGACGTTGGCCGCGTTCGACTATCGCCCGGATGCGCCGAAGCTCGCGCCGGGAGACGAATTCCGCGGCCTCGTGCGCGTGCTCGCGCATTTCGTGGCCGCGCAGCGCGCAGGCGAGGGGCTCACCGCCGACGAACTGCGCAAGCGCGAACCGTTTCTCAGCGATGCGCTGACCCAGCAGTATCTCGGCGATCTGACCAGGGCCGGATTGATCCGGCGCAGCGAGGACGGCGATTTCGTGCTCGCCCGCGATCTTTCCTCGACAAGCCTATACGAATTGTACGCCGCGAGCGGCTATCGCATTCCGCTGCAAGAGCCGTTGCCGATCGCCGGCGATGCCGCGCTGGACGCGGCGGCGACGGAAAAGCTCGGCGATGCCGGGAACGGGCTGCGTACGGCGCTGGACGTGCCGCTCAGTGAAATTTTTCCGTCGATGACGCGGTCCAAGGAAACATGATGTTTATCAAAGGCCGATCCATGAGACGTTTTCTTGCTTCCGCTCTCTTCGTACTGCTGTCATCCGCCGCGTTCGCCGCCGCGCCGCAGCCGCAGTTGAAAGTCACCACGCTCGATGGCAAGACCTTCGATCTCGCCGCGCAGAACGGCAAATGGGTCATCGTCAATTTCTGGGCGACCTGGTGCTCGCCGTGCATCAAGGAGCTGCCCGACATCTCGGCCTACGTCGACAAGCACAAGGACAAGGTCGCCGCGATCGGCCTCGCCTTCGAGGACAGCGACAAGGCCGACATCGAGAAATTCCTCAAGGCGCATCCGCTGACCTATCCGGTCGCGCAGCTCGACGTGATGGACCCGCCGAAGGATTTCGACGTGCCGAAGGGCCTGCCGAATACGTATCTGATCGCGCCCGACGGCCATATCGCCAAGGCCTTTCTCGGGCCGATCCGGATGAAGGACCTCGACGCAATCGTCCGGGAGCCTTGATGCCGTCATTCCCGCTTTCGCGGGAATGACGGCGTTTGCGGATTCCGCTCTACGCGGGAATGACGAAGAAGAGCGGATGCGCGGTCCACCGCGGCCTCAGTAAACGTCCTTCACCCAGAGCGAACTGTCCGCCAGCTCCTCGACGCCGGGGTCGCCCTTGAGCTTGGGCAGCTTGAGCGGCTTGACCGCGATCTTGCGGTCGGGGAGGTGGTCGAGCAGGTGGCGGATGAGGTTGAGCCGCCCGCGCGGCTGGTCGTTGAAATCGACGACGTGCCACGGCGCGTACTCGGTGTTCGTGGCCGCGATCATCGCGTCGCGCGCCTCGCCGTATTCGCGGTATTTGTTGCGCGCGGCGATGTCGACCGGCGAGATCTTGAAGCGCTTGAGCGGATTCTCCGCGCGCTCGGCGAAGCGCTCCTCCTGCTCGGCCTGATCGACCGCGAGCCAGTATTTGTACAGCAGGATGCCGTCGTCGACGAGGCCGCGCTCGAACACCGGACACTCGGCTAGGAAGCGCTTGTATTCCTCGTTCGTGCAGAAGCCCATAACCTTCTCCACGCCGGCGCGGTTGTACCAGCTGCGGTCGAACAGCACGATTTCGCCGGCGCTCGGCAGATGCTCCACGTAGCGCTGGTAGTACCACTGCGTGCGCTCGCGCTCGTTCGGCTTGGACAGTGCGACGATGCGGTAATGGCGCGTGTCGAGATATTCGGTGATCGCCTTGATCGTGCCGCCCTTGCCGGCCGCGTCGCGTCCCTCAAAGAGCACGACGACGCGCTTGCCGGTGTGCGCCAGCCAACGTTGGAATTCCACCAGTTCGACCGCGAGTTCCTTCAGGTGATGTTCGTATTTCTTCTTTTTCATGGTGAGCTCTTGTCAAAGAGCTTTTTTAGTCGCGTACTCCGTGGCCGAATTTTGCTTTTCAAGTTTCGGGCAGGCGCGGGCGCAGATTGGCGAGGTTGCACGGCGACGTGCGCGCGTCGAGCTGGGCGCGAATGAGTTTTTCCCAGGCCGTGCGGCAGGCCGAGGTCGAGCCGGGCAGGCAGAACAGGAACTTGTCGTTGGCGAGGCCGGCGAACGCGCGCGATTGCAGCGTCGAGGTGCCGATCTCCTCGAACGAAAGCACGCGGAACATCTCGCCGAAACCCGGCATTTCCTTGTCGAGCAGCGGGCGCAGCGCTTCCGGCGTCGAGTCGCGGCCGGTGAAGCCGGTGCCGCCGGTGACGAGGATGCCGTGCACGCCGGCTTCCGCGATCCACGCGGATACGATCGCGCGCATCCGATACTTGTCGTCGCGGCTGATCGCGCGCGCATGCAGGCGATGGCCCGCTTCGGCGAGGGCGTTGCAGAGGTAATCGCCCGAAGTGTCGTTCTGCGTCGTGCGCGTGTCGGACACGGTCAACACGCAGAGATCGAGCGGGGCGAAGTCTTTGGCGGCGGTCATGCCGCCATCCTACAGGGAAATGTCCTGGGCGGGCTGCCCCGAGCGCGCGAGCGCGGCCATGCGGTCCAGCAAGGCGACGAAGTCGGCGGCATAGGCCTGCATGTCGAACAGTCGCGCGCGCACGGTGGGATCGCGCAAACGCGCGCGCAATGCATCGAGACGGGCGGCCTGCGTGGAGAGTTCGATCGCGAGGGCGACATAGTCCCCGTCGCTGCCGACGATCGTCTCGTCGAGGCCGAGCTGGCGGTTGAGGCTGGCGGCGACGCGCGAAGCGAACGTGTCGCCCGGCCGCGTCAGCACGGGGACGCCGGCGTAGAGCGCGTCGGATGCGGTCGTATGCGCGTTGTAGGGACTCGTGTCGAGGAACAGGTCGGCATGCTTGTAGCGGGCGAGATACGCGGCGTGATCGGCCTTCGGCGCGAACACGAGGCGTTGCGGATCGACGCCGGCACACCGCGCCGCCTCGCGCAGGCGTTCGACCACGCCGTTGCCGGGGCGCTCGTCGAGCAGCCAGAGCACGCTGCCGGGCACGGCAGCGAGAATGCGCATCCATAGCGCGAAGCGCTCGGGCGTGATCTTCCAGTTGGCGTTGAAGCAGCAATAGACGAAGCCGTTCGCGGGTAGGCCCAAAGCTTCGCGCGTCGGTGCTTCGGTCACGGCGCGCGTCGTGTCGATCGGCTGATAGCAGCGCGGCAGGTAAGCGATCCTCTCGTCGTAATGCGCACGCTGCGCAGCCGGAATCACGACATCATCGGCGATCAGATAGTCGTACCACGGCGCGCCGAGCGAGCCGGGATAGGCGAGGTAGTTGACCTGGATCGGCGCGGGCCGCAGCGCGAAGATGCGCGGCATCGAGTTCATGCAGTAACCGTCGACGTCGACGAGAATATCGATGCGCGCATCGTGGATCTTCTGCGCGATCGCTTCGGGCGATTGCAGTGCCACCTCGTGGAATTCGTGGAACGCCCGGGCCAGGCGCTGACGCAGCGCGCTGCGGTCGTTCGGCGCCGTCGCGAACGCGACCGTGGCCAGCCTGGATGTACGCAGTCGTTCGATCAGCTCGACGATGAGCAGGCCGGTCGCGTGCTGGTTGAAGCCCGAAGAAACGAAGCCGACGCGTAGCGCCCCCGCCGCCATCGCCATTTGCACGCTTTGCCGCGCTTCGTGACGGTATTGGCGCGCGGATGCGTGTGCGCAGCGCAGCTGCTGCGCGGGGGTCGCATTTTCGGCGAGCAGCGCGAACGGGCCGACGCCCGCGGCGTCCGCATCGACCGCGGCGAGGATGCGCGCGCCGAGTTCGGCGAGGCCGGTCCAGTCGCACAGCTTGCGTTTGATGTGGACGAGATGGCTGAGTGCCGAATGCATGGCGGGCTCGAGCCGCAGGGCCTGTTCCATCATCTGCGCGGCGCTCCGCCAGTGGCCGAGCTGGTCGAACACGAGGGCGAGATTGTGCGCTGTCCGCGCACGCGGAGCGAGTTCCATCGAGGTGCGATAGGGCGCAAGTGCGTCGGCCAGCCGGCCCTGACGTTCATACAGGTAGCCGAGCAGATACCAGCCGTCGGCCGAACGTGGGGCCAGGCCGAGGCCGCGGCGTACGTGCGACTCCGCGGCATTCCAGCGATGCTGCGCGACGTTGGCGTTGGCCAGGTCGAACCAGGTCATGACCTTGGCGGGATCCGCGCGCAGGCTCAGTTCGAAGCATTGCGCCGCACGCGCGTAGTCGCCGAGTTGATGGCGCAGACGACCGAGATTGTTGAGCACGCCGATATGGTTCGGCGCGAGAACGAAAGCGCGCTCGAGGATATCTCTTGCATTTTCCGCACGTCCGCTGCGCAGTTCGACCGTGGCGAGATTGCACAGCACTTCGATCGAGTCCGGATCGAGCCGTTGCGCCTGCTGCAGCGAGCGCGACGCGGCCTCGAGCTGGCCGCGCCGGATCTGCGTGATCGCGAGCAGGCGCCAGATTTCCGCGTGCGGCGGCAACGTTTGCAGCGCCGCTTGCGCACGCTGCTCGGCGCCGGCGAGATCGCCGCGTTCGATCAGCGTGGCGATCGCGTCGATCGCCGCCGGCAGCAGCATGGCGTTCATCCGCCGCCGCCGGCGAGATCGCCTTCGGTCAACGACTTCATTTGATCCGCCTGATATTCCTGCGCCAGCGGCGCGAGCAGCGGATCGAGGTCGCCGGCAATGATGGCCGGCAGGCTGTACAGGGTCAGGTTGATGCGATGGTCGGTGACGCGCCCCTGCGGGAAGTTGTACGTGCGGATGCGCTGGCTGCGGTCGCCCGAGCCGACCTGCAGGCGTCGCGATTCGGCCTGCGCCGCGGTTTGCTTGCTGCGCCGCTCGTCGGTGAGACGCGCCCTGAGCAGCGACATGGCGCGTGCGCGATTCTTGTGCTGGCTGCGCTCGTCCTGGCATTCGACGACGATGCCGCTCGGCAGATGGGTGATGCGGATCGCCGAGTCGGTCTTGTTGACGTGCTGGCCGCCCGCGCCGCTCGCGCGGAACGTGTCCACTTTCAGGTCGACCGGATTCAGTTCGACGTCCTCGACCTCGTCCATCTCGGGCAGGATCGCCACCGTCGCGGCCGAGGTATGGATGCGGCCCTGCGCTTCGGTCTCGGGCACGCGCTGCACGCGGTGCGTGCCGGATTCGAATTTCAGTTTCGAGAACACGCCTTTGCCCTCGACGCGCGCGATGACTTCCTTGTAGCCGCCGTGCTCGCCCGGATTGGCGGACAGGATCTCCACGCGCCAGCCCTGCGTCTCGGCGTAACGCGCGTACATGCGGAACAGGTCGCCGGCGAAAATCGCCGCCTCGTCGCCGCCGGTGCCGGCGCGCACTTCGAGGAAGATGTTCGCCTCGTCGCGCGCGTCCTTCGGCAGCAGCAGCAGGTTCAATTCGCGATCGAGCGCGTCGCGCCGCGCTTCGAGTTCGGCGACTTCGCCCTCGGCGAGTTCTTTCATCTCCGGATCTTTCAACAGCGCCCTGGCCGCATCGAGATTTTTCCCGGCGGCGTCGTAGGCGTGCAGCGAGGCCGTGAGCGGTTCGAGCTGCGCAAACTCGCGCGACAAATCGCGGAAGCGCGCGTTGTCGGCGAGGATGTCGGGTTGGGCGAGCAGCAGGGAGACTTCCTGATGGCGCTCGGCAAGCTCGTCGAGCTTGCGCCGGATCGATGGGTTCATTGGAACGAATTTTAGAACAACGCCCGAAGGGCCGTCATTCCCGCGAAAGCGGGAATGACGGCAAGAGGGAGAGTCGGCTCAACGCTGCCTAAACGCTTTTGTCGCCGTTGGAACCGGGATCGAACAGCGCCTCGGCGGCGCGCAGCAGTTCGACGTCGCCGCGCAGTGCGGCGGCGCGCAGGTTGGCGCTCGGCGCGTGCAGGAGCTTGTTGGTCAGCGTATGGGCGAGGAATTCCAGCGCCTGCTCGGGCGTGCGGCCGCTCGCCAGCAGCGCGCGCGCCTTGTCGAGCGTGGCGTCGCGCTGCGCTTCGGCCTCGCCGCGCAGCGCGGCCAGCGGATTGCGCACGTCGAGCGCGCGGCGCCAGGCGAGATAGTGCTCGACTTGCAGTTCGATGATGGCTTCGGCTTCGTTCGCCGCCGCCTGGCGCGAGCGCAGGTTGTCGTCGATCACCTGCTTGAGATCGTCGACGGTGTAGAGGAAGACATCGTCGACCTCGGCCACGGCGGGTTCGATGTCGCGCGGCACGGCGATGTCGACGAGGAACATCGGTTTGCGCTTGCGCGCGCGGATCGCGTTCTCGATCAGCCCGCGGCCGATGATCGGCGCGGTGCTCGCGGTGGAGGAAATCACGATGTCGGCATCGGCCAGATGCTGCGGCAGGTCCGCGAGCGCGATCGCGTAGGCGCCGAAGCGCCCGGCCAGCGCCTGCGCGTTCTCGAGCGTGCGGTTGGCGACGATCAGCCGGCGCACGCTGGATTCGGCGAGATGGCGCGCGGCCAGTTCGATCGTCTCGCCCGCACCGATAAGCATCACGCAGGCGTCGGCGAGATTGGCGAACAGGCGCTCGGCCATGCGCACCGCGGTGTAGGCGACGGAAACCGGGTTCGCACCGATGCGCGTGTCGGTGCGCACGCGCTTGGCCACGGCGAAGGTCTGTTGCAGCAGGCGTTCCATCGACGTGCGCAGGGTGCCGGCGCTGCGCGCGGTCTGGTAGGCGTCCTTGACCTGGCCGAGGATCTGCGGTTCGCCGAGCACCATCGAGTCGAGGCCGGTCGCCACGCGGAACAGGTGGCGCACGGCACCCTGGTCTTCGTGGCGGTAGAGGAACTCGTCGAGGCGATGTCCGGTCAATCCGTGGTGATCGAGCAGCCAGCGCTGGACCGCGCTTTCCGCGCCCACGTCGGTCTCGACGTAGAGCTCGGTGCGGTTGCAGGTCGACAGGATCATCGCTTCGTTGATGCCGGGTTGGCGGGCGAGGTCGCTGAGCGCGCCGGGCGTGGCCTCGGGCGCGAACGCTACCTTCTCGCGCAAGTCGAGCGGCGCGGTGAGGTGGTTGAGTCCGAGGGCGATCAGGGCCATGAATGGGCTAAGCTACGCGAGCGCAGACGCTGCGAAAATCGGCGAAATTGTGCGGCCCGCACGCGGCGATGGCAAGCAAACGGCGGCGACGCGGCCGTTTGAAATCGCGGCTCCGCGCCCTGAGGTACCGGTGGACGGCGACAATTCGCCGCAGCAACGTTGGACGAAACGGTGAACGATTCCCTGATGCGATGGCGGGCTTGGATGGGGGCGGCGGTGGCCGCGGCGCTCGCCGCATGCGCCGGCGTGCCCGCCGATAGGCCGGCCGCGCTGGCTGCGGCGCAACCGTTGCAGGGTCTCGAGGTCGCGCCCGACGCGAAACAGCGCGATCTCATGGCCAACCTCATCGCCGGCGAACTGGCGTTGACCGATGCCGACCCCGTGACCGCCGCGCGGCGCTATGCCGACGCGGCGCAGGCGAGCGAGGACGCGACGATCGCCGAACAGGCCACGCACGTTGCGATCGCGGGCCGGCAGTGGGAGGTCGCGCACGCGGCATTGCTGCGCTGGGAGACGCTGAAAGGCGACGAGGTCGGTGTGCGCCAGGCGCGCGCGATGCTCGCGCTGCATGCGGGCGCGGACGACGCGGCGTTCGTCGATCTGGCCTGGCTCGCGCACCGGCCCGGCGGCTGGCGCGCGGTGTCGCAGGCCTTGCTTGGCGCCGAGGACAAGAGCGCGGCGGCGCGCCAGCTCGAACGCCTGCTGCGCGGCGACGGCGCCACGCCGGGCAATACCGTGCAGGCGGCCGATCTCGGCGACGATGCGCAGGTCTGGATCGCGGTCGGGCAGCTCGCCGCACGCCTCGATCGCAGCGACATCGCCAAGGCCCTGGCGCAGCGCGCGGTGGACCGGTTCCACACGCCGGAAACCTATGCCTGGGCCGCCCAACTGCGCATGCTGGCCGGCGACAAGGACGGCGCGCGTCGCCTGTTCGCCGACGCGCTGAGCCACGCCAAGGCCGTGCCCGGCAAGGAAGGGCGCGAGGACGGCGCGCGCCTGCGCGTCGCCTACGCCGCGTTGCTCGGCGATCTCGGCGACTATGCGCAGGCGTCGGCCGTGCTCGCGCAGGGGCCGCAGAACGACCGCGTCTTCGCCGCGCGTGCGGCCTATCTCGCGCGTGGCGACACCAAGGCGAATCGCGCGCAGGTCGAAGCGCTGTACAGGCAGGTGTTGGCCGAATCCGGGCCGCGCCCGTCCATACGCCTGCTTCTGCTCGGCCAACTCAGCGAACTGGCCGGGCGCAGCTCCGAAGCGCTCAAGTGGTATGCCCAGGTCGGCGAGGACGACGACGAATGGTTCGACGCCCAGCAGCGCACCGCGATCCTGCTCCACGACACGGGCCGCGCGGTCGAGGCGATGAACCTGCTGCACGAACTCGAGGCGCGCGTCGCCGACGAGGCGAAGACGCTCGGCGAAGTGTTCCTGCTCGAAGCCGATCTCGCCGGCAAGTCGCACCCGGCCGATGCGGTCCAGGTCTACGATCGCGGCCTTGCCGCGCTGCCGGACGACGTGCGCCTGCTTTATGCCCGCGCGCTCGCCAACGCGGACGCCGACCGCACCGACGAGGCGATTCGCGACTTGCGTCGCGTGCTCGAACTGCAACCGGAGAATGCCGACGCGATGAACGCACTCGGCTACACGCTGGCCGACCGCACCGACAAGAAGGCCGAAGCGCTCGCGCTGATCGAGAAGGCGATCAAGCTCAAGCCCGACGAACCCGCGATCATCGACAGCCTCGGCTGGGTGCAGTACCGCCTCGGCAACCTCGACGCCGCGGTGGCGCAACTGCGCATCGCCTATGCGAAGCAGCCCGATCCCGAGATCGCCGCGCACCTGGGCGAAGTGCTGTGGGTGTCCGGGCACCGCAACGAAGCGCGCCAGGTCTGGGAGGAAGGGCGCAAGAAGGGCGGCGACAACAAGGTGCTGCTCGACACGATCAAGCGGCTGGCGTCATAGTCGCAAATAGCATCGCTTCGAAGACATTCGGCATAGAATCATGCCGTTCTTCCAAAGGGTGCCATGATGAAAATTTTGCCTGTTGCGCTGGCGTTCTGCGCCTTCGCCTTGCCCGCCGCCGCCCAGCAACTCAGCGCCGACCGCATCGCGGCCACGGTGCAGACCTTGTCCTCGGATTTCTTCGAAGGTCGCGCGCCAGGGACGCGAGGCGAAGAGCGGTCGGTCGGCTACCTGATCGGCCAGTTCGAGGCGCTCGGCCTGCAGCCGGGCGGCAAGGACGGCAGTTGGGTGCAGGCGGCGCCGTTGCTGCATACGAAGCTTGGCGATGCGAAGACGCTCGGCGTCGACGTCGGCGACAGCTTGCGGCCGTGGCAGCGCGGCAAGGAGGTCTACCTGTCGACGATTCGCCCGGACGACCGCGCGCTGATCGAGCGTGCGCCGATGGTGTTCGTCGGCTACGGTGTCAGCGCGCCGGAGCGCAAGTGGGACGACTACAAAGGCGTCGATCTCAAGGGCAAGGTCGCGGTGTTCCTGGTCAACGATCCGGATTTCGAGGCGGCGAAGGGCGAGCCGGTTTACGGCCGCTTCGGCGGCAAGACCATGACCTACTACGGCCGCTGGACCTACAAGTACGAGGAAGCGGCGCGCCGCGGCGCGATCGGGGCGCTGATCGTGCACGACACGCCCGGCGCGGGCTACGGCTGGAACGTCGTCGTCAGTCCGCAGGGCGAGAACTTCGACATCGTGCGCGCGGCGGACAAGCTGAGCAGCCTAGCGCTGCAGGGCTGGATCTCGGGCGAAGCGGCGACGAAGCTGTTCGCCGCTGCGGGCTTCGATCTGGCCGCGCAGCGCAAGGCGGCGCGGCGCGCGGATTTTCGCCCGGTCATGCTCAAGGGCGAGACGTTCTCGGCCGACATCCCGGTCGAGCACGAAGTCGTCGAAAGCCACAACGTGCTGGCGAAGATTCCAGGCACGACGCATGCCGACGAAGTCGTCTTCTACGGCGCGCATTGGGACGCCTATGGCAGGGGGCCGGCGGACGCGCAGGGCAACACGATCCGCCGCGGTGCCAACGACGACGGCATCGGCGTCGCCGGCCTGATCGAGATCGCGCGCCAGTTCAAGGCGCAGCCGGCGCCGAAGCGCAGCGTCGTCTTCGGCGTCTGGACCGCGGAAGAGCGCGGCCTGCTCGGCTCTGAAGCCTATGCGCTGGCTCCGGTCTATCCGATGGAAAAGACCGTCGCCAACCTGACCATCGACGTGCTGCAAACCGCCGGCAAGGCGCGCGACGTGATCCTCGTCGGCGCGGGGCAGGACACGCTCGAGGACGACCTCGCGCGCTTCGCCAAGGCGCAGGGCCGCACGGTCACGCCCGAAAGCCTGCCCGAGCGCGGCCTGTTCTACCGCGCCGACCATTTCTCGTTCGCCAAGCGCGGTGTGCCGGTACTGCTGATGATGGGCATCGCCGGCGCTTCCGACCTCGTCGACGGCGGCCGCGCGGCCGGGCAGAAGTGGGTCGACGACTACACCGGCCATTGCTATCACCAGCCCTGCGACGCGTACGGTCCCGACTGGAAGCTCGACGGTGCGGTGCAGGACATAGCGTTGATGTACGACATTGGCCGCGACCTCGCCGACTCCGCACGCTGGCCCGAGTGGAAGGCGGGTTCGGAGTTCAAGGCGTTGCGCGACAAGAGCGCGGCATCAAGCCATTGATGGGCTGTCAATCGCCATTGCTGCGGAAGCAGCAATGGCGATTGCACTTTTCCGCGAGACCCTAAGCGTCGGCGCGGCGCGATCCGTTCAAGTCCGACACGCGTAACGAAAACTATCGTCTGAATTTTGCCGTTGCAGGCTGTTTCGCAGATGGCATTCGCTCACATTGCGCGGCATGGGAACGACGCTTGGCCATGCAGACGACGGTTGCCCGCATGGGCTGGGACGTCTCGTTATTGCAGCTCCCGATCTATACCGTTCACGGCGGCCGACGCCGACGGTGCGGGATGGCGACGCGCAGTCGGCAACGAGGTCCGGGCGTGCGCGATTTTAAGGCATGCTTTGCGGTCACGTTGCTGTGCTTCGCCGTCGCTTATTGGCGCGGCAGTCATGCCGCTCTCGGCGGGCCGTCTGCGCTTTGGCTGACGTTCGTGCTGGCGCTGCTCGAAATAGGCCTGTCGTTTGACAATGCCGTCTTGAATGCTCGCGTCCTGGAAAGGATGAGCGAGAGATGGCGCCGGCTTTTCCTAACACTGGGAATCCTGGTCGCGGTGTTCGCAGTGCGGCTGGTCTTTCCGATTCTCATCGTCAGCACTTCGACCGGCGAGTATCCGGGTTCGGTCACGCGCATGGCATGGGAGGATCCGGACGGTTATGCGCGCTTGCTGAACTCGGTTTACCCACTGATTTCCGCCTTCGGCGGCAGCTTCCTGCTCCTCGTCTTTCTCGATTTCGTCTTCGACGGGAGCCGGGATGTTCATTGGATAGGCCGGGTCGAGAAACGCCTGGCGAAGGCGGCGAAATTCGATGGAAGCGCCGTGTTGATCGCGCTTTGTGCCGTGTCCGGCCTGCGCCTGTGGTTGCCCGCGCCGCGTTATTTCCCGGTATTGGCGGCGGCAGTGGCGGGCATCATCCTCTACCTCGTCGTCCAGGGCATCGGTGCGATGTTCATGCAAGCGCAGCCGGGTGTGCCGGCAAAATCGGCGTGGCGCGCCAACTTCGCCAATTTCCTCTACCTGGAAATGCTCGACATGTCGTTCTCGTTCGATGGCGTGATCGGTGCGTTCGCGGTGACACGCGACATCGTCGTGATCGCATTGGGCTTGGCCGTCGGCGCAGTCTTCGTTCGTTCGCTGACGTTGCACTTCGTTCGCAGCGGCATTCTGCACCGCTACGTCTATCTGGAGCATGGAGCGCATTATGCGATCGGCACGCTCGCGGTGGCCATGCTTGCATGCGCCGTCTTGCCTGTGCACGAGTCGTCGTTCGCATCCCTGGTCGGCGCAGCCTTCATCGCAGCGTCCATATGGTCGTCCATCGCGCGGGTACAACGCGAGGCGCGCGGGTGTGCGACTCGCGATGGCGCCTGACGCTCGGGTGCGCCTGCGCGCGCGCCGGTCATCACGAAATCTTTCGTCTGAAACCTCGACATGACGGGTTTATTTTGCGTCCCATCCACGCACACTGTCGGTCATGAAAATGCCTTTACTGCGCAGCAAGCTGTTCGTGCCTGGCACACGGCCCGAACTGTTCGCCAAGGCGTTCGGCGGCACTGCGGATGCGATCTCCTTCGATCTCGAGGATGCGGTGCCGGAAGACGCCAAGGCGCGCGCGCGCGCGCAGGTGGCCGAGTTCGTGCGCGACACGGACATGCAAGGCTCGGGCAAGCGGGTAATCGTGCGCGTCAACGCGCTGGATTCGCCGCATTTCGTCGCCGACGTGGAGGCGTTCGCGGGATTGGACGTCGACCTGATCAATCTGCCCAAATGCGAATCCGCACAGGCCGTGATCGCCGCCGCCGCAGTCCTGGAGCGAGTCGAAGCCGCTGCGCATCGCGCTGCGCCGGTCGGGTTGCTGGTCAACGTCGAAACGCCGAAAGCGCTGCGTCTCGCGGTCTCCATCGCCACAGCTCATCCGCGCGTGAAAGGGTTGCAACTGGGTTTGGGCGATCTGTTCGAACCGTTCGGCATCGACCGCCGCGACCCTCGGAACGTGCATGCGGCGATGTTCGCCTTGCGCATGGCGGCGGCGGAAGCGGGCGTGTTTTGCTGCGATGCCGCGTTCGCCGAGATCGACGACGAAGAAGGCTACCGCGCCGAAGCGCACATGGCGAGGCAGCTCGGTTTTGTCGGCAAGACCTGCATCCATCCGAAGCAGGTAGCGCTCGCCAATGCGGCATTCACTGCGGGCCCGCAGGAGATCGAACGCGCCCGGCGCATCGTCGCTGCCGCGCGGCTTGCCGCCAAGAGCGATTGTGGCGCCGTGCTTGTCGACGGGAGCATGATCGACGCTCCGTACCTGCGTCGAGCCGAAGCGATAATCGCGGCGGCGGACGACATACCACCGAAAATGAAATGACCCTCGCCCGGCGCAGGCGGGATCATGAAAAAGAATCTGGAGGGGAGGGCGGTTTGCTGGCAATTGAGTTTTCATTCGCAGGAGTCTTGCGCCGCCTCGCGATCTGCGCTTTGCTGTTCAGTTGCACCGCGCACGCCGACATGCGGAGCCTGATTTCGGTCGATACCGGGTCGTTGCCGCCGTTGCAGCACGCCATTTCCCTGACGGGGCTCGCGACGATCCAGGGGCGCATCGCGGCTTTCGGTGCGGCCGGCGCTTTCGTGCTCGATGAAGACCGCAAGGAATGGCGTCCGGCGAGGCTGGAAATGGCGTCCGGGCAAGCGATCCGCGTCGTTTTCGGGGATGGCGTGCGCGCTTATGCCCTGTGCGGTGCGACGTCGTCGCAGGCGGTCGACTCGATCGGCGTGCTCACGCTCGTGAACGGCGTGCTCCGATCGCGGCAGCTCGCATCCCTGCCGACGGCGCTGGTGGACGCGCATGCCGCAACTCGGGACGGCATGCTGTCCGTCGTCGGTCTCGACGCCGCGGGCGGCGGCACGGTGCTCTTGCAACTTGAATCGTTCATAGCCGGCGCGCAATGGAAAACCGTCGCCGGTTGGCCGGGCGGCGCGGCGAGCTCGGTCGCACAGCAAGGGGCGGCGGTCTACGTCACTGTGCCGGAAGCCGGCATCGACCATATCTGGCGCTGGTCGGGCGAAAGCGGCTGGGTATCCGGATCGAACGCGCCAGGTGCAATCGTGCCGAATTCGGCACGTGCGATCGGTCAGGCCACGATTCTCTATCTCGTGCGCGAAGCTGTTTCTCCGAATGACGCTGCGACGAAGATGGTCAGCTACCACACCATCACCGGCAGCTGGGCTACGCTCGCCGAAGCGGGAACGGCCGATGCGAACGGCGTGGCCGCATGGAACAACGGCATGCTGTGGGCACGAGCCGATGCGAACGGCGCGATCGCATTCGGCTACTCCGAGATCGAGGCCGGCAAGGTGCTGCTCAATTGGCTGGACTGGGTCGTCATTGCCGTCTACCTCGCCGGCATGATCGGCATCGGCATGTATTTCTACCTGCGCGACAAGAACGCTTCGACTTCGGAATTCTTCGTCGGCGGCCGCAGCATCCCGTTCTGGGCCGCCGGCGTAAGTCTGTATGCGGCGAATACCAGCTCGATCAGCTTCATCGCGATCCCGGCCAAGGCGTTCGAGACGAATTGGACCTACATGGCGAACAACCTCACCGCCGTGGTTGGCCTGGTCTTCGTCGCCATCTGGATCGTGCCGCTGCTGCGCCGGCTCGACCTGATGAGCGTGTTCTCGTATCTGGAGACGCGCTTCCATCCGGCGATACGCATGCTTGCCAGCGCGTTGTGCATCGCCATGCAGCTCGGCAGCCGCATGAGCGTGATCCTGTACCTGCCCGCCCTCGCGATAGCGACGATTACCGGCATCGATGTGACCTGGAGCATCCTGTTGATGGGTGGCTTCACCATCGTCTACACCGCGCTCGGCGGCATGAAGGCGGTGATCTGGACCGACGTCGTCCAGGTCGTCGTCAAGATGGGCGGCGCGATCTTCGCGATCGGCTTCATCGTCTGGCATCTGCACGGCGGCTTCGGCGAATTCGCCGCGACCGCGCTCGCCGGGCACAAGACCAAGCTGTTCGACTTCCGCTTCGATCTGACCCGTGCGACGGTGTGGGGCTTCCTGTTCCTCGTGCTGTTTGACGTGGTGCTGACGTTTCCGAAGGACCAGGTGTTGATGCAGCGCGTGCTCTCGACCCCGTCCGACAAGGAGGCCGGCCGTTCGATCTGGGCCTTCGCCGCGATCATGGTTCCGGGCGGCTTCGTCTTCTACACCATCGGCACGGCGCTGTTCGTGTTCTACAAGACGCATCCGGAGCGCGTGAATCCGCTGCTGCCGATCGATGCGACGTTTCCGCTGTTCATCGCGGCGGAATTGCCGAGCGGCGTGACCGGCCTGATCATCGCCGGCATCTTCGCCGCGGCGATGGCGACGCTGTCGGGCATCATGAACTCGGTGGCCACGCTGGCCTCGGTCGATTTCTACGAGAAGCTCGTGAAGAGTCCCGATCCGCGCAAAAGCGTGCGCTTCGCCGAGGTCATGACCGTCGTCGCGGGTCTCGTCGGCATCGGCATCGCGCTGCTGCTGTCGCGTTTCGACGTCCATTCGCTGTTCGACGTCTCGATCGAACTCGCCGGCCTGCTCGGCGGCGGCTTTGCCGGCGCATACACGCTCGGCATGTTCACCCGTCGCGCCAATTCGCCCGGCGTGGCCATCGGCATCGCCTCGAGCATGGTGCTGACACTCGCGATCTGGTCGTTCAAGATCGTGCACCCGTATTTCTATCTCGCGATTTCGATCCTGCTGTGCATCGTGATCGGCTATCTCGCAAGCTTGTTGTTCCCGCCGCCGGCGCATTCGCTCGCGGGATTGACGATCTTCCGCGACCGGGAGCCGTGACGGCGTTGCCGCGATGATCGCATGCAGAGCCTGCTACTGAGGCGCTTCAGCCGTTAGGATACGAACGTGGATACCCAATTCCTCAACACCTTCGTCAGCGTGGTCGAGCGCGGCTCGATGGCCGCCGCGGCGCGCGTGCTCAACATCACGCCTGCGGCCGTCGCCCAGCAAATCCGCACGCTTGAACGCGAGATCGGCGTGACGCTGATCGCCCGCGTCGGGCGCACGGTCAGCGTGACCGAGAAAGGTGCGCGCATCCTGGAGCACGCGCGTGCGTTGCTGCGCGACGTCGCCGACCTGCGCAGCATCGCCAACGACAGTTCCGTATCGGGCGAGTTGCGTCTCGGCGCATGTCCGACCGCGCTCGCGGGCATGCTGCCCGACGTCCTCGCGCGCATGGTCGCGAAATTCCCGCAGATCAACGTGTTCATCCGCCCCGGCTACTCGGCGGAGCTGTACCGCGCGGTCGAGGGCGGGGAGCTCGACGCGGCGCTCGTGCTGCAGGCGCCGTATCCTCTGCCCAAGACCTGCGATTGGCTGCTGCTGCGCGAGGAGCCGCTCGTGCTGATCGCGCCGAAGAAGTACGCCGGGCGCGACCCGCACGAACTGCTCGCGAACGAACCGCTGATCCGCTACGACCGCAACCAGTGGGGCGGCCGCCTCGCCGACGCCTATCTGCGCGAGAACGGCATCGTGCCGCACGAGCGCTTCGAGCTGAATGCGCTCAACGCGATCGCGGTCATGGTCGACCGCGGTCTCGGCGTGTCGATCGTGCCCGACTACGCGCAGCCGTGGCCGGAAGGGCTGCATCTCGTGCGCATGCCGCTGCCGCAGCCGAGCGAGCCGCGCCGCATCGGCACGGTCTGGTCGCGCTCGACCGTGCGCATCCGCTTGGTCACCGTGCTGCTCGCCGAGGCGCGCGGGGCGATGACAACAAAAAGTAGAATCTGAACATAGGCGCGGGCGATTCCTCTCTTCGCTGCGAGCGCCTAGGCTCCGATTGTCGAGTGCTGTATCCGAAGCGTCCGCAGCGAGACGCGCAGCACACAGTCTGCCCGGGGCAGGCTGCGACGCCAGCGGAGCCGAGTCGTGCGGCTCCACCTAAAAATGATCGGGGAGAACGCAATGACCAGACCCATTATCGCCGCGCTCGGCTGCATCGCGCTCGCGGCCGCCGCAAGCGTGCACGCCGACGATTCCGCCGCCGCGAATTCCGCCGCGAACGCGGCGCAGGCCGACAACGCAGCGCCTAACGACAAACCCAAACAGGAACTCGAAACCGTCACTGTGACCACGGGCTCGCGCAGCGCCAAGGCGGTGGACAAGATTCCGGGCGCGATCGTGGTGGTGACCAAGGCCGAGGTCGACCGCACGCTCGCGCTGACCGATGACGCCACCGCCGTCCTCGCGCGTACCGTACCCGGTTACGCCGAATCCTCGCAAGCGATGAGCAACACCGGCGAGAACCTGCGTGGGCGCATTCCACTGCGCCTGTTCGATGGTATCCCACAGGGCTCGCCGTTGCGCGAAGGTACGCGCAACGCGACGTTCACCGACATGGGCATCGTCGATCGCATCGAGGTGATCAACGGTCCTTCGGCCGCCGAAGGCATCGGTGCCGCGGGCGGCATCATCAACTACATCTCGAAGACCGCGCAGAAGGAAGGCGATCAGGTCGACCTGACCATGCGCTACTCGACCCAGTTCGAGGACGATTCCTCGGGCTACAAGGTCGGCGTGAACTGGGCGCACAAGAGCGGCGACTTCGACATGTACCTCGCCGGTTCGTACATCGATCGCGGCATCACCTGGGACGCGAACGGCCGGCGCATCGGCATGAACCAGTCCGGTTCGCTCGCCGACACGACCTCGGACAACTTCTTCGCCAAGTTCGGCTACGACTTCGGCGAAGGCAATTCGCAGCGCCTGCAGCTGACCCTGAGCAAGTTCAAGATCGACGGCAAGGACAACTACATCGAAGAGCTCGGCGACCGCAGCAAGGGCATCACCGACACCTCGGTGCGCGGCCACAATCCGGGTACCTACACGCCGTTCAACGATTTCTGGCAGGCCCAGCTCAAATACCTCAACAGCGACTTCCTCGGCGGCACGCTGGCGATGGACGTCTACAAGGCGAGCCAGGCGATGCGCTTCCTGCCCGAGGCGACACCCGACAAGCAGGACCCGAGCATCGCGCCGCTCGGCACCCTGATCGACCAGTCGGAAATCAATTCGCAGAAGAAAGGCCTGCGCACGTCGTGGACGCGGCCGGACATCTTCGGCATCAGCGGACTCGAGCTGCACACCGGCGTCGACCTGGTCGAGGACGTGGCGCAGCAGAAGCTCGCGATCACCAACCGCCTGTGGGTGCCGCCGATGGACTACACGAGCTGGGCGCCGTACGCGCAGTTGTCGTGGGACATAGGTCCGGTCACGCTGGTTGGTGGCATCCGCCGCGAGAACGGCCAGCTCGAGGTGGACGACTACACGACGACGTACTACCGCAACAGCGTCGCGGTGAAAGGCGGCACGATCGACTACGAATCCAACCTGCCCAACGTCGGCGCGATCTGGCGCTTCGCCGACGGTTGGTCCGCGTTCGCTTCGTGGAGCAAGGGCTTCACCCTGCCCAACGCGGGCATTCCGCTGCGCAACGTCAACAAGCCCGGCGTGTCGGTGTCGCAGATGCAGGACCTGCAGGCGATCATCGTGCGCAACGAGGAGGTCGGCATCAACTGGCGCGGCGAGCGCGCGGGCTTTTCCGCGTCGACGTACAAATCGACTTCGCAGTTCGGCGTGTCGCTCTCGGTCGATCCGACCACGGGCGACTACATCATGAACCGCGCGCCGGTCGACATCAAAGGCTACGAATTCTCCGGCGACCTCAACATCGCCGAGGACTGGAAGGCGACGCTGCTCTATTCGCGCGCGATGGGCTACACCACGTTCGTCGCCAACGGCCCGCTGACCAAGCACATGGGCATCAACGACATCAGTCCGGCGAAGATCGGCGCGTCGGTGACCTGGAGCTTCTCCCCGTACGGCAACGCCACGCTCGGCGAGACGACGCTGCTCTCGCGCTCCGTCAACCAGAACACGACCGCGTTCGAGCAGATCCACGGCTATACGTTGTGGGATTTCGAGTTGAATTACGACACGCGCAAATTCGGCAAGCTCACGCTCGGCGTCGAGAACCTGTTCGACAAGTACTACATCCTCGCCTACAACCAGATCGACAACTACCAGGACTTCTTCGCCGGGCGCGGCCGCGTCGTCTCGATCACCGACAAGTTCACGTTCTGATTCGCACGATGCTTCACTGGCGCACGCCGGCGCTTTTCGCACTGCTTTTCGCGCAAGCGTTTGCCGCCGGCTCCGCGCCGGCGATTGAAACGGACGCGCCGGCGGGCTTCTCCGCCACGCGGCTCAAACGCCTGGACGACTTCCTGCAGCGCGTTACCGGCGCCCACGGTTATCCGGGCGCTGTCGTGCTGCTTGCGCGCGACGGTGAAGCCCCGACGCTGCGCACCTACGGCTACCGCGATCTCGCGCGCACGGAGCCGATGCCGGTCGACGCCATTTTCCGCATCTATTCGATGAGCAAGACCGTCACCACGGTCGCAGTGCTGATGCTGCTCGAAGAGGGCAGGATCGGCCTCGACGATCCGATTGCCGGATACCTGCCCGCGTTCGCCGATGTGCGCGTATTCGCCGGCGGCACGGCCGACGTGCCGCGACTGCGGGCGCCGGCCCGTGCCATCACGATCCACGATCTGCTCACGCATACGGCCGGTTTTGCTACGGGCGCGGCAGGCGATGAAGGGCGTGCCGCGCTGGTCGAACGCGCCGACTTGCACGCCGCCGCGAGTCTCGACGAGTACGTGGCCCGACTCGCGCGCGTTCCGCTCGCCCATGATCCGGGAACGCGCTTCGGTTACGACGGCATGTCGATCGAACCGCTCGCGCGCCTCGTCGAAGTCGTTGGCGGCCAGCCGTTCGACCGCTTCGTCGAAGCACGCATCCTCGCTCCGCTCGGCATGCGCGATACCGGCTTCTCGGTGCCACGCGAAAAACGCGCACGCCTGGTCGAACTCGTCACGAGCGACGCCGACGGCCGGCTCGTGGCCGCCGACATGCGCGGCGTGCGCGAGCCGGGGGCAATGCTGAATGCCTATCCGAGCGGCGCAGGCGGCCTGTACTCGACCGCGAGCGATTACGCGCGCTTCGCTCGGATGCTGCTCGATGGCGGTACGGTCAATGGCGTGACCCTGCTCGGTCGCAAGACCGTTGAAACGATGCTGCGCAATCATCTCGCCAATGCGCTGCTGCCGGCGCCCGGACTCCACGAGGGCGAGGGCTTCGGCCTCGGCGGTTCGGTCGTGCTCGACGCGACGCGACGCGGCCGCCTTGCCTCCGACGGCGCATTCGGCTGGTCCGGCGCGGCCTCGACGTATTATCTGATCGATCCGCGGGAACGGCTCGTCGCCATACTTTTGGCGCAATATCTGCCGCGCAATGAAGGGCACGATCTGCCTAAAATCAACGCCACGTTCCACAACCTCGTCTATCAGGCGTTGAATCCATGAGCGCAGCCTTTTCCCCCATGCCGTTCCGGTCGCCGGCTGCGCGCCACGCAGGTGCCGGGTGCCGCGGGCATCAGGGTTGTGCTCAACGCCCGCGCCTGCACGCGAATTGCGGGCTATCGCATTGACCTTCAAGACGCTTCCATGACTTCGCCGTCCGACGACAAGCCGCGCAAGACGCACTACCACTTCTCGCACGTCACCACGGGCCGCTACCTGCCGACGCCGGGCAAGGCGCCAGGTTGGCCGTTCGCCGAGATCGGCCACTGGACGATCGACGTCAACGCGAGCAGCGACGACTGGATCGCCTCCCTGCGCGACTGGCGGCGCGAGCACCTCGCGCGCATCGGCTACGACGACGCGAACTACCGCCGCGCCGAGCTGCAATGGGCGCAGCGCAATTTCGTCCATGTGCAGATGATGGTCGAGGATCGCTACTTCTACGACCCCATTGCGCAGAAATATACCATCGACCGCTACCTCGACGATCTCGAAGCGCGCTACGGCGGCGTCGACAGCGTGCTGATCTGGTACGTGTATCCGAACATCGGCGTGGACGACCGCAACCAGTTCGACCTCGCGCGCGACTTGCCGGGCGGCCTCGAAGGCCTGCGCGGTGCGGTCGAGGACTTCCACCGCCGCGGCGTCAAGGTGTTCCTGCCGACGATGCCGTGGGATCACGGCACGCGCGAGCAGGGCGAGGCCGACTGGCTCGCGGTCGCGAAGATCGTCCAGGCGGTCGGCGCCGACGGCCTCAACGGCGACACCTACAACGGCGTGCCGCGCGCGTTCTTCGACGCCTGCGACGCGCTCGGCTGCCCGGTCGTGCTCGAACCCGAGTCGACGATCAGCGCCGAGGAGCAACTGATCTGGAACGTGTCGAGCTGGGGCAAGAAGGCGCCGGCCGACGTCGTGCCGTCGGTGGCCAAGTTCAAATGGCTCGAACCGCGCCACATGATCCACTACGAAAACCGCTGGGGCCGCGAGCGCACGAACGACCTGCAGTACATGTTCTTCAACGGCATCGGCTACAACGCCTGGGAAAACGTCTGGGGCATCTGGAACGGGTTCACGCCGCGCAACGCGGAAACGCTGCGCCGCTGCATGCTGATCGAACGCCGATTCGCCGCGCAGATGACCAGTGTCGACTGGCGCCCATACGCGAAGACGCTGCAGGCCGGCGTGTTCGCGAGCGAATTCCCGCGCGACGGCGTGACCGTGTGGAACCTCGTCAACCGCAACGAATACGCCGTCGACGGCGAGCAGATCGCGGTTGCGCACCGCGACGGCGCGCGCTATTTCGATCTCTGGCACGGCGTCGCGCTGAAGCCGCGCCTCGACGCAGGCAAGGCGGTATTCGAGTTCGCGCTCGAAGCGCGCGGCTTCGGCGCGCTGCTCGCCGTCGATGCCGGCGTGCGAGTCGACGGCCTCGATGCGTTGCTCGCGCAGATGCGCGAGCGCGCACAGACGCCGCTGCAGTCGCTGCCGAACGCGTGGCAGGCGCTGCCGCAGCGGCTCGTCGCGATCGAGGCGACGCAGCGTGTCGCGGACGCTCCCGACGGCATGGTGACGGTTCCCGCGGGCGACTTCGATTTCGTCGTACACGGCATCGAGATCGAGGGCCAGACCTGGGCCGGCCTCGACGTGCAGTATCCGTGGGAATCGAGCGCGCGGCGCGGCCATCGCCGGCGCCTGCATATCGAGAAGTTCCATATCGACCGCACGCCGGTGACGAACGCGCAATACAAGCGCTTCCTCGATGCGGCAAAGTATACCCCGCGCGACGCGCACAACTTTTTGCGCGACTGGAAAGACGGCGCGCCGCGGCCGGGCTGGGAGAACAAGCCGGTCACCTGGGTTTCGCTCGAGGACGCGCGCGCCTACGCGGCCTGGGCCGGCAAGCGCCTGCCGCGCGAATGGGAATGGCAGTACGCCGCGCAGGGCAACGACGGTCGCCTCTATCCGTGGGGCAACGACTGGGTCGATGCCGCCGCGCCGAAGACGAATCGCGGCCGCGCGCTTGCGCCGCCGGCCGACGTCGACGCGCATCCGCTAGGCGCCAGTCCGTTCGGCGTGCTCGACCTCGCCGGCAACGTCTGGCAGTGGACCGACGAATACGCGGACGAGCACACGCGCGCCGCGGTGCTGCGCGGCGGCAGTTCGTACGCGCCGCAGACGTCGCACTGGTATTTCCCGCGCGCGTTGCGGCTCGACCAGCACGGCAAGTACCTGCTGATGGCGCCGTGCAAGGACCGCTCCGGCCTGATCGGCTTTCGCTGCGTCGTCGATGCCTGAGAACCTACTTGAAAACCTATTGCGCTCGATATGTTGCGCGCCGGCGGTGCTCGGACTGCGCAGGCAGGATGCCGGAGCGAACATTCGCGAAGCGAACGGCCCGAAGGGCGAGCCGCTGATGCGGCGAGTTATCCTCACATACTCGTGTGTATGCTCCGGTTCCTGCGCTCCGGCGACGCGCAACATCTCTTCGCTCGCTACGGTTTTCAAGCAGGTTCTGAGCATGCGCACGCTTCGTCTCTGCTTCGCCCTGCTTCTGGCTTCGAGTGCCTGCCTGCGCGCCGAAGCGGCGTCACCCGGCGAGAACGGACCGTTCCGCATCGTGCTGATCGGCGGAGCGAAAAGCGAAGGTCCGGGCAAGCATGACTATCCCGCGGGAGTGCGCCTGCTCGAACGCGCGCTCGCGTCCTCGCCCGATGCGCCGCGCGGATTGCGGGTGAAGAGCTATCCCGACGGCTGGCCGACGGATCCGCACGCGTTCGACGGCGCCGCGAGCGTGGTCTGGTACTTCGACGGCGCGGAAAAACATCCGCTGTTCGACGCGACGCGGCGCAAGCAGTTCGCACGGGTTCTCGCACGAGGTGTCGGCCTCGTCGCACTGCATCAGTCCTCGACCCTGCCGGCCGGCGATACGAGCGTCGATCTGCCGCGCTGGCTCGGCGCGGCGCGCTACGGCATGTTCGACCGTACGACCGAATACGCCGAGATTCGACTCGAGCAGCCGAATCATCCGATCGTTCGCGGCGTCGATGCGTTCGCCTATCGCGACGAGTTCTATCCGACCTTCCGCCGCGGCGGCAAGCCGATCGCGCCGACCCTGCACGCCACGCTGCACGTGCAGTACCGCGACGGCGCCGCGGTCGTCGACGACCGGCCCGAGGACACCGTCGTCGCCTGGACGTTCGAGCGCGACGGCGGCGGCCGCTCGTTCACTTACAGCGGCGCGCACTTCCTCGCCGCGTTCGAGGTGGAACCGCTGCGCAAGATGCTGCTCAACGCGATCCTTTGGACCGCGCATGCCGAGGTGCCGGCGAACGGCATGCATTCGCCTGCACCACCGACGGCGAGCGAACCGGCTGCGCCGCCTCGGACGATATCCGCCGCAGCCGACGTGCCGACATTCCACCGCGACGCGCAGCGCAGCGGCTGGTACGCGGCGGAGACGGCGTTGACGCCGGCGCGGATCCGCGCCTCCTCGCTCGGCCTGCAATGGGAATCGCCGCCGCTCGACGCGGTCGACGGCGAGCCGCCGCGGCTGTACGCCTCGCCGCTCTGCCTCGACGGCCTGGAAATCTCCGCCGGTCCGTTCAGGACACAGACGTTCGCCACCGTGATCGCCGCGAGCAGCAACGGCTACGTCTACGCGATCAATGCACAGAAGAACGGCGACATCGCGCCGGGCCGCATCCTCTGGCGCACGCGTCTCGCCGCGCCATGCCGCCTGCAGCCCGCGCCGCTCGACGGCGTGCCGACCGGCGTGCTCGCCACGCCCGTGATCGATCGCGCGCGCAACCGTCTGTACGTCACCAGCTGCGATCCGGAAAAACGCTGGCAGGCGTACGCGCTCGATCTCGGCAGTGGCGCGGTACTGGCTGGCTGGCCCGTGCCGCTCGACGAGAAGACGTTCAACGCGCTCAACCGCAACGCGGGACCGACGCCCGTGCCGCCGAAGCGCCGCTTCGATTTCCGCGTGCAGCGCGGCGCGCTCAACCTGAGCCCGGACGGCAGCGCGCTCTACATCGGCTTCGGCGAAACCGAAACCGGCTGGCTGGTCGCGGTCGACACGCAGCGCGCGAAAGTGGCGAGCGCGTTCGCCGTGTCGGCGATGCCGCATCGCGGCAGCGGCGGTATCTGGGGCTCGGCCGGTGCGAGCGTGGACGACGACGGCAGCGTGTTCGCCGTCACCGGCACCGGTTTCGGCGGCTACGTCGACCAGGCGCACGACTGGACCCAATCGGTGCTGAAGTTCGCCTACGCCGACGGCGCGCTCACGCTGACCGGCACGTACACGCCGTTCAACCACTGCGCGACCGTGGCCAACGACGTCGACCTCGGCTCGGGCGGCATCGCGCTGCTGCCGGTGCTCGATGCGGCGGCGAGCGCGACGCCGCGCCTGCTCGCGGTCGGCGGCAAGCAGGGCAACGTTTACCTGCTCGACCGCGCGCGTCTGCCCGGCCGCCTCGATCGGCGCCCGCCGTGCGGCGTAAATCCGGATTCGGATGCGTCGCTGCTCGCGCCCGAAGCGCAGCCGCAGTTCGGCAGGCGCGGCCCGCTCAACGTGTTCGGGCCGTATTCGGAGCAGGACGCCGCGCTCGGCGCCGCGCGCTCGCGCTCGGTGCCGGCGGTGTTCCGCGACGCGCAGGGAACGGACCATGTCTTCGTCACCGGCAACACGAAGAAGGCGCCGGGCTCGTCGGTCAGCGTCGCGCCGTCGCTGGCGCGACTCGAAGTCGTCGCGCGGGCGAACCGGCCCGCGTATTTGCAACGTGCGCGCACGCAGGACTCGGTCGTGCTCGAAAATCCGGGCCCGCCCGTGGTCACCAGCAACGGCGCGAACGACGCGGTCGTCTGGGTGCTCGACGAGAACGCAACGCGCGCGGCCTTGCTCTCGGGCGAGGACTCGCCGCGACCCGTGCTGTACGCTTTCGATGCGATGACCCTCGACCTGCTCTGGCGCAGCGAAACCGGCGAGCTGTACACGAGCGGCAAGTACAACGAGCCGGCGTTCGCGCACGGCCAGGTGTTCGTCGGCAGCGACCGCATCCAGGCGTTCGGTCTCGGCAAATCCGTCGTGCGGCACGACGTAGCCGCGAAAAATGAAACGAAGGAATCGACGGACGTGAAACACGCAGGGCCGATCAGCGGCGACGCGCTGTATGCCGCGCGCTGCTCCGCCTGCCACGATCACGCGCAGGGCGCGATTCCGCCGCGCCGGCAGATCGCCGCGCGCGGCCGCACCGCCATCGTCGAAGCGCTGACCCAGGGCGCGATGCGCGCGCAGGCGCACGGCTTGAGCAACGAGGAAATCCGCGCGATCGCCGAGTACCTGCACCCATGACCGAATCCGCCTCGCCTCCCATTCGCATCGAGCCGCACGGCTTGCTCGGCGAGGCGCTGCGCGCGAACGCGGCGGGACGGCTCAGCCATTTCATCGTCGACGAAAGCAGCCCGGCGATCGCGATCTTCGGCGCGGAACACGTCGCGCAGAACCGCGAAGGCGACTGGTACGGCGAGCACGCGGGCAAGTGGCTGTACGCCGCGGCGAAAAGCGCGGCGCGCACGCAGGATGCGCGGTTGATCGCCCACCTCCGCCGCATCGCCGATTTCCTCGTCTCGCACCAGGATGCCGACGGCTATCTCGGCACCTACGCGCCCGAGCGGCGCTTCATGGTCAAACATCCGCCGAAGCCGAAGTCGTGGAACGGCGAACCGGTGCCGCGCACCTGGGATATCTGGATCCATTCCTATCTGATCCTCGGCCTCGTCGAAGTGAACAGGCATTTTCCCGACGCGCGCACCCTCGACGCGGCGCGACGCATCGGCGATCTGTGCTGGCGCGTATTGACCGACGGCGGCATCGACATCTGCGAACTCGGCAACCATCACGGCATGTCGGCGACCGTGCTGCTCGACGCGGCGGTCGAGTTGCATTTCGCGACGGACGAACGGCGCTATCTCGAGCTGGCCCTGCTGATCCTGAAGCAGGCCGACGCGAATCCCGATCTCGCCCTGCTCGCGAAAGCGCTCGGCGGCGCGGATGCGAGCGAGATCGCGACGGGCAAGGCGTACCAGCTGATCTGGAATCTCGTCGGCCTGGCCAAGCTGCATCGCGCGACCGGCGCGCCGGAATACCTGCGCGCCGTCGAGAACCTGTGGGCGAACATCCGCGAGCAGCATCTGAGTCTCGGCGGCGGCCCGTGGGGCGGCGTCGCGCACCGCTCGCGCGAGGTGTTCAACGCGCCGGGCACGTTTTTCCCGCAGGCCTACGTCGAGACCTGCTCGACGCTGGCCTGGATCCAGCTCAACCGCGAGTTGCTCGCGATCACCGGCGCGGCGAAATACGCCGAGGAGATCGAGCGCAGCGCGTACAACGATCTGCTCGGCGCGTTCGCGCCGAACGGCGAGGACTGGTGCTATTACTCCTACGCGAACGGCAAGCGCGTGCACACCACGTACTGGCGCTGCTGCAAATCCTCGGGCGCGATGGCGCTGGAGGAATTGCCGGCGTTGGTCTACTCGAGCAGATCGCACGGCATCGACGTGAACCTTTACGCGCCGAGCACGGCGACGTTGCCACTGGCGCAGGGCGGCAGAGTCACGATCGAACAGCAGACGCGCTATCCGTTCGACGGCAGCGCGCGCCTGCGCCTGGCGCTCGAACGCCCGGCGCGCTTCGCGCTGCGCCTGCGCATTCCGTCGTGGGCGAAGAACGCCGCGATCCGCGTCAACGGCGAGCGCGCGGCAGTCGAAGTCCGCCCCGGCGACTACGCCACGCTCGAACGCGAATGGCGCAGCGAAGACACCGTCGCCCTCGATCTGCCGATGACGCCGCAGATCCATCGCCGCACGCACCGCAACGTGCAGGAATCGCGCGCTCCCGACGGCTCGCCCGTGCGCCAGGAAGTGCTGCGCCACGACTACCTGGGCATCACACGCGGCCCGCTCGTCTACGCGACCGGGCTGGTCGACGGCTACAAGACCGAGGAGTCGCTGCTGCTGCCGTCCGGACCGCCCGAGCAGTGGCTGCATGTGGGGCCGGAATCGGGCAACGACGAGGGTGCCGCGATCGTGCTCGAACCCGAGCGGCGCGCGCCGCTGGCGTTCGTGCCGTACTATCGAGCGGGCGGTCGCGTCGACGGCGCCTGGCGGCTGACCTGGATGCCGCTCGCGCCGGATGCAAACGCATGACGCAAGAATTTGTAGCGCAAGAAACTAGCCGGGCAGCCTGTTTCTTCGCCGGACCGCCGCGCAGACTGGCAGCGCAAGGGGAATAGGAAGTTTCATGGCTACGTCGTCCGCCTTCAACCTGGTCGAACGCAGGGGTGCAGCGGGACCGCTCTCGGGCGTGCGCGTGCTCGACCTGTCGAGCTACATCGCCGGCCCGTACGGCTGCACGCTGCTCGCCGACCAGGGCGCCGAAGTCATCAAGATCGAGCCGCCCGACGGCGACAACCTGCGCAACTACCCGTCGACGCTGGCCGCCGAAAGCCGCGCCTTCATGGGCGTGAACCGTTCCAAGCTCGGCATCGCGCTCGACCTCAAGTCGCCCGCAGGGCACACGGCGCTGCTGCGCCTCGTGCGCGAGGCCGACGTGCTCGTGCACAGCTTCCGCCCGAGCGTGCCGAAACGCCTCGGCATCGATCACGAACAGCTCAATCTGATCAATCCGCGCCTGATCTACTGCGCGGTTTCCGGCTACGGCGAGACCGGGCCGATGAAGGACAAGGCCGGCTACGACCAGGTGCTGCAGACGATGACCGGCATGTGCGCGCTGCAAGGCAAGCGCGGCGGGCCGCCCGAGATCATCTACGGCTCGGTCGTGGATTACTACGCCGCCGCGCTGCTCAGCGCAGGCGTTGCCTCCGCGCTGTACGAGCGCGAGCGCTCGGGCCGCGGCCAGTTCGTCGGCGTATCGCTGCTGCGCAGCGCGTTGACGATGCAGTCCGCGCGCATGATCTGGGCCGACGGCGAGTCGCTCGACATCGGCCGCGACATGCGCTCGGGCGGCGTCACCGGCATCCATCCGACGCGCGAGGGCCATCTCTACATCTCGGCCAATACGCCGCGCTTCTGGAAGGCGCTGTGCGAGAAGACCGGCCTGCAGTCGCTCGCCGCCGATCCGCGCTACGACAGCGTGCGCAAGCGCGCCGAACATGCCGCCGAGATCATCCCGCGGCTGCATGCCGCGCTCGCCGCGCACAGCGCGCTCGAATGGGAGGCGCGGTTCGGCGACGAGGTGCCCTGCGCCGCCGCGCGCCGCATCGAGGACATGTTCGAGCATCCGCAGGTGCTCGCCGAGAACATGGTCGCGACGATCGAGCATCCCGTCGTCGGTCGCTATCATGGGGTTGCCAACCCGATCAAATTCGGCCGCACGCCGGGCCCCATCCCATTTGCCGCGCCGAGCTTCGATCAAGACTCGCGTGCCGTCATTGAGCGGATTGGCGGGGCGGACGAGGATACGGCCTGAGGCCGGGAACTTTGGCGGGCGTCTCAGCTTGAATTTCCAGCCGTCGCGTTGAGCCCTTCGACGGAGCTCGGGGCAAAGGGATTTCAAGCTGAGATACTATTGACCTCGCGCATGCCATTGCTGGCAGGCGATAATCTGACAGCATGAGCTCACACGCGATTTGCGGCATCGCCGCTTGTCCTGCGTTCACGCGCTTACTCTTCGAGCACCCAAGCGTCGCCTGTTTTTCCGACTCATGAGCAAGACCAAAATGGAATCCCGCCTGCGCAGGAATGACGGCAACGAGAATTTTTCAGAGTGTTCGATGACTGGTTCCGATCATCGGCGTGCGATGTGCTGGTTACGCAATTGGGCATCGCTTGCGTTGATGAGCGTACTTGCCGCCTGCGCGCCCATGCGCGTGAAGCAGAACTCGGCGACGCCCGAAGCGCTGGCCGCACAAGAGGCGCGCGAGGCGGCGCTGGCCGGGAAATCACGCTGGACGCTCGAGGCGCGTATCGCCGTGTCGGGTGAGAACGGCGGTTCGGGCGATCTGGTCTGGCGCCAGGACGGCGATGCGTATTCGTTCAGCGTGCGCGGCGCGAACGCCAGGACGTTGCGCTTGCACGGCGACGCAGCGCAGGCCGTGCTCGAAGGCGTCGATGCGCATCCCGATGTCGGCGGCGATCCGCAGATGCTGTTGCGCGATCGGCTTGGTGCCGAAGTGCCGTTTGCGGCGCTACGCCGCTGGGCGCTGGGCTTGCGCGTCGCGGGAGAGCCAGCGCAGATGCAATTCGACGAACGGAATCTGCCTGCGCAACTCGTGCAGGACGGCTGGACGGTCGATTACCTCGACTGGTTCGGCGAACAATCGCCGCCGCTGCCGAAGAAGGTGTTCGCCGCGCGCGGCAGGGACAAGGTCAAACTCGTGATCCAGTCGTGGAGTTTCGATTGACGGCCGCGGGCGAAGACGGCTGGAGCGCGTGGCCCGCGCCGGCCAAGCTCAACCTGTTCCTGCACATCGTCGGCCGCCGCGCCGACGGTTATCACCTGTTGCAGACCGTGTTCCAGTTGCTCGATTGGGGCGACACGCTGCGCCTGCGCGTGCGCAACGATGCGCGTATCGTGCGCGTGAACGGCGCGCCGGGCGTGGCGGTCGAGCAGGACCTCTGCGTGCGCGCCGCGCGCGCGCTGGCCGAATGCGCCGAAGCGGAATTCGGCGTCGACATCGCGCTCGAAAAGCGTGTGCCGATCGGCGGCGGCCTCGGCGGCGGCAGTTCGGACGCGGCGACCGTGCTCGTCGCGCTGAACGAGTTGTGGGAAACGGGTTTGACGGGCGACGAATTGGCGGACTTGGGTCTGCGTCTCGGCGCCGATGTGCCGGTGTTCGTGCGCGGCCATTCCGCCTGGGCCGAGGGTGTGGGCGAAAAGCTCGCGCCGATTGCGCTACCGCCGCGCGAATACGTCATTCTCGATCCGCATGTGACGGTTCCCACGGCCGGCTTGTTCCAAGCTGCGGAATTGACACGAAATTCTCCTCCGGCGACAATAGAGAGCTATCTTTCAGGGATCGGGACGAACAATGCCTTCGCTCCGGTCGCGCGCGCGCGTTACCCGCGCGTTGCGGCGGCGCTGGACTGGCTTGGCCGGCATGGCGATGCGCGCTTGAGCGGCAGCGGCGGTTGCGTGTTTCTCGCGACGGATTCGCGCGACGAGGCCGATGAGATTGCGCATGCGTGTCCGCCGGAATTTTCGGCGTATGTCGCGAGTGGAGTGAATAGGTCGCCGTTGCTGGATGCGGTGGATGCGCATCGAATGGCGGAAAACGGAAAGGACAAGCCGTAGAGCTGGAAAGATGAAAGGAATCCCGGCTTGCGCCGGAATGGGCTCGTTTGAAGAGTCCCGCAGGGATGCGGGTTTGTTCTCTGCCGTCATGGAGGGCGGCTGAAGTGACACTGGGGCGTCGCCAAGCGGTAAGGCACCGGGTTTTGATCCCGGCATCCGCAGGTTCGAATCCTGCCGCCCCAGCCATTTTTTTGCGAACGACACAAACCTGAAAGGGTCTGGTTCCGTGAATACGATCAATCCGGCGGCGGGCTACGGCAGCAGCTATCCGCTCGATCGCGGCGCGCGCAGCGGCTGGCAGATTTTTTCGGGCAACGCCAACCGGCAGCTCGCGCTCGATATCTGCCGCGTCCTGAACGTGCCGCTCGGCAAGGCGCAGGTGACGACGTTCTCCGACGGCGAGGTGCGCGTGGAGATCGACGAGAACGTGCGCCGGCAGGAAGTGTTCGTGATCCAGCCGACCTCGGCGCCGACCGCGGAAAACTTCATGGAACTGCTGGTGATGATCGATGCGCTCAAGCGCGCCTCGGCGGCCAGCGTGACCGCGGTGATCCCGTATTTCGGCTATGCGCGGCAGGACCGTCGCCTGCGTTCGGCGCGCGTGCCGATCACGGCCAAGGTGGCCGCGAAGATGATTTCCACGATCGGCACCGACCACGTGCTGACCGTGGACCTGCACGCGGACCAGATCCAGGGATTTTTCGATGTGCCGTTGGACAATGTATACTCTTCACCGGTCATTCTCGCCGACATCTGGCGATACAACCGCCCCGAAGAGTTGATCGTGGTCAGCCCCGACGTGGGCGGCGTGGCGCGCGCGCGGGCGATCGCCAAGCGCCTCGACGACGCCGACCTCGCGATCATCGACAAGCGCCGTCCGCGCGCGAACGAGGTCGCGGTAATGAACATCATCGGTGACGTCGAGGGCAAGGTCTGCGTGCTGATCGACGACATCGTCGACACCGCGGGCACGTTGTGCGCGGGCGCGGAGGTGCTGAAGAAGAACGGCGCCAAGCGCGTGGTCGCGTACTGCACGCATCCGGTGCTGTCGGGGCCGGCGATCCGCAACATCAACGGATCGCAGCTCGACGAGCTCGTCGTCACCGACACGATCGCGCTGTCGGACGAGGCCAAGGCCTGCGGCCGCATCCGCCAACTCAGCGTGGCGGAGCTGCTCGGCGAAACGATCCGCCGCATCGCGTTCGGCGAGTCGGTGAGTTCGTTGTACGTGGACTGAGGGGCGTGATTCGTGATTCGTGATTCGCAAGAGTTGGGTGCTTTTTCGAATCACGAAATCACCAATCACGTTTCTAACCACTCCCCTGGTCGCGGGGGAGTTTCATCGCCGCCGCGAGGCGGTTCAACTGCAACACCAAAAGGTAGCTTCAAATGGCAATCACACATGAAATCAAGGTCGAACGCCGTGAAAACGACGGGAGGGGTGCGAGCCGCCGCCTGCGCAACACGGGCAAGGTTCCGGCCATCGTCTACGGCGGCGAGCTCGCCCCGGTCAGCATCCAGATCGAGCACAACGACGTCTGGCTCGCTTCGCAGCACGAGTGGTTCTACTCGGCCATTCTCGATCTGTCGCTCAACGGCGACGTGCAGAAGGTGCTGCTGCGCGATCTGCAGCGTCATCCGTTCAAGCAGCAACTGCTGCACCTGGACTTCCAGCGCGTCGACGAGAACAAGCCGATCCGCGTGCGTGTGCCGCTGCACTTCCTCAACCAGGAGAAGTCGCCGGCCGGCAAGAAGGCGGGCGTGCTGATCTCGCACGCGCTCAACGAGCTGGAAATCTCCTGCCTGCCGAAGCATCTGCCGGAGTACGTCGAAGTCGACCTGGGCGATCTCGACGTGGGCGACATCATCCACCTGTCGGAGATCAAGCTGCCGGAAGGCGTGGAAATTCCCGAACTGCGTCTCGGCAAGGAGCACGATGCGGCCGTGGTCACGGCGGCGGAAGTCAAGGAAGAAGTCGAGGAAGTTCCGGCTGCCGATGCGGCAGCGGCGGCTCCGGCGGCGGGCGCTGCTCCGGCCGCGGCGCCGGCTGCGGCGAAGAAAGACGAGAAGAAGTAACCGTCCCGGCTCCCGCTCGCTCCCTCGCGTCGCGGGAGCCGTTTCCGGCGGGTGCATGTCACCCGGTTCGTCATGGCGAATCTGCGGCTACTCGTCGGCCTCGGCAACCCCGGCGCCGAACATATCAGAACCCGGCACAACGCCGGGTTCTGGTTTATTGATGCTCTCGCGCAGGCGCAGGGTGCGCGTTTCGGCATGGAGTCGAAACTGCACGGCGAAACGGCGAAAGCGGCGATCGACGGCCAGTCGCTATGGCTGCTGAAGCCGACCACCTACATGAACAAGAGCGGCATCGCGGTTCAGTCCGCGCTGCGTTATTGGAAGATCGAGCCCGAGGAAATGCTCGTCGTCCACGACGATCTCGATCTGTCGGCCGGTGCCGCGCGGCTCAAGTTCGACGGCGGCCACGGCGGTCAGAACGGATTGCGCGATATTCTCGCGCATCTGAGCCACGGCAGGTTCCATCGGCTGCGCCTCGGCATCGGTCATCCGGGCGACAAGAACCGCGTCACGTCCTGGGTGCTCGGCCGTCCCGGCGTCGAAGACGAGAAGGCGATCATCGATGCGGTCGGCCGCGCGCTCGACGTGCTGCCGCTCGCGGCGCAGGGGGAGTTCAACGAGGCGATGAAGCGGTTGCATACGGCGGCGGAGCCGCGCTGATTGGTGATTCGTGATTTGCGATTCGTAAGAGCCCCGGCGCTTCTTCAATCACGAATCACGAATCACGAATCACGAATCACGAATCACGAATCACGAATCACGAATCACGAATCACGAATCACGAATCACGAATCACGAATCACGAATCACGAATCACGAATCACGAATCACGAATCACGAATCACGAATCACGGACAGTCAATGGGCATCAAATGCGGCATCGTCGGCCTGCCGAACGTCGGCAAGTCGACTCTTTTCAACGCGCTGACCAAGGCGGGCATCGCCGCGGCGAATTTTCCGTTCTGCACGATCGATCCGAACGTCGGCGTCGTGCCGGTGCCCGATCCGCGCCTCGATGCGCTCGCGGGCATCGCCAAGCCGTTCAAGATCATTCCGACCTCGATCGAGTTCGTCGACATCGCCGGTCTCGTCGCCGGCGCGTCCAAGGGCGAGGGGCTCGGCAACAAATTCCTCGCCCACATCCGCGAGGTCGACGCGATCGCGCACGTCGTGCGCTGCTTCGAGAACACCGACATCGTCCATGTCGCCGGCAAAATCGATCCGATTTCCGACATCGACACGATCGACACCGAACTCGCGCTCGCCGACCTCGACTCGGTCGACAAGGCGCTGGCGCGCGTCGAGCGCGCGGCCAAGGCGAACGACAAGGAGGCGCTGGCCAAGCGTCCGGTGCTGCAAAAGCTCGCCGCGATCCTCAACGAAGGCCGGCCCGCGCGCGCGGCCGGCCTCGACGACGACGAGAAGGCGCTCGTGCGCGACCTGTTCCTGCTGACGCTGAAGCCGCTGATGTACATCGCCAACGTCAAGGAGGACGGCTTCAGCAACAATCCGTTCCTCGACAAGGTCGTCGAGCGCGCCAAGGCCGGGGGCGCCGAGGTCGTGCCGGTATGCGCGGCGATCGAGGAGGAGCTGTCGCAGCTCGACGACGCCGACAAGCTCGTCTTCCTGCAGGACATGGGCCTCGACGAGCCCGGCCTGAACCGCGTCATCCGCGCCGGCTACAAGCTGCTCGGCCTGCAAACCTACTTCACCGCCGGCGAGAAGGAAGTGCGCGCCTGGCAGGTCAGGAAGGGCGCCACGGCGCCGCAGGCCGCCGGCGTGATCCACACCGATTTCGAGCGCGGCTTCATCCGCGCCGAGACGATCGCCTACGACGACTACATCAAGTACAAGGGCGAAGCGGGCGCGCGCGACGCGGGCCGCCTGCGCCTCGAAGGCAAGGACTACCTCGTCAAGGAAGGCGACGTACTGCACTTTCGCTTCAACGTCTGATAACGTATTGATTTCAAACGATTCAGGAGTTCGGCCATGCCCGGTATCGATCGCGAAGTCCGCTTCTGTTTCCTCGCCCAGCCGACCGACGTCAATTTCGGCGGCAAGGTGCACGGCGGCATGGTGATGAAGTGGATCGACCAGGCGGGCTACGCCTGCGCAGTGGCCTGGAGCGGGCAGTATTGCGTGACCGTGGCGGTCGGCGGCATCCGCTTCGTCAATCCGATCCTGATCGGCGACATGGTTACTGTCCACTGCCAATTGATCTACACCGGCAACACGAGTATGCACTTCAGCGTCGACGTGATCGCCCGGCGGCTGGAAACCGGCGAGGAAAAGCTCGCCACGCATTGCGTCATCGTCATGGTTGCGACCGACAAGGACGGCAGGCCGACCGCGGTGCCGAAATGGCAGCCGCAAAGCGACGACGACAAGGCCCTCGCCGCCTATGCGCAGAAGCTCATGGAACTGGACAAGAACATCGAGCAGGAGATCGCCCGTTACCGCGACGCGGCGCATTTGGCCTGGACCGGCGGCCGCCCAGCCTGAGCAAGGTAAAACTCTCCTTGACAAAAAGGGTTGCGGAATCCGAAAATAGGCGGCTCCGTGGAGGGATACCCAAGCGGCCAACGGGGGGGCAGACTGTAAATCTGCTGGTTCATGCCTTCGGTGGTTCGACAAAATCGTCTGGAACGATTTTGAACATTCCGCGAAGCGGAATGGCCCGAAGGGCGAGTCTCGGGATGAGACGAGTATATCCACCTCCCCCCGACGAGGTTTCAACAACGTAGAGGTTTTCGAGAGTTCTGGAGGGATACCCAAGCGGCCAACGGGGGCAGACTGTAAATCTGCTGGCTCATGCCTTCGGTGGTTCGAATCCACCTCCCTCCACCAGATTTTGTGAAAATTCGTCGCGCCGATGGGAAAGCTGGGTTCCAGCTTTCGCCGGAACGACGAAGCAAGGAAGTACTCCGGGCGGGAGTAGTTCAATGGTAGAACTGTAGCCTTCCAAGCTACTAGTGCGGGTTCGATTCCCGTCTCCCGCTCCATTGAAACCCCGTAGTGAGGCAAGGATCGAAAATTTGTGCGGGATGCGCAAATGTCGCGGCTTTTGCGCGGCGGAAAACGTGGCGCGGTTTCGCTGCGACCGTTTTCACAAAAGTTGCGGCATGGATGTCCTTCGCTCACGTAGCTCAGTCGGTAGAGCACCTCCTTGGTAAGGAGGAGGTCGATGGTTCGATTCCATTCGTGAGCACCATATTTTCGCAGTACCGTCGTCGCAATATCCGTTTTTATACTTTTTCATTTTCCCATCACAGAAGAACTACCCGAGGTTTCAGGTCATGGCAAAAGGCAAATTCGAGCGCACCAAGCCGCACGTGAACGTAGGCACGATCGGCCACGTGGACCACGGCAAGACGACGCTGACGGCGGCGCTGACGAAGGTCGGAGCGGAACGGTTCGGCGGCGAGTTCAAGGCGTACGACCAGATCGATGCGGCGCCGGAAGAGAAGGCGCGCGGGATCACGATCTCGACGGCGCACGTCGAGTACGAAAGCCCGACGCGCCACTACGCGCACGTCGACTGCCCGGGGCATGCGGACTACGTGAAGAACATGATCACGGGCGCGGCGCAGATGGACGGCGCGATCCTGGTGTGTTCGGCCGCGGACGGCCCGATGCCGCAGACGCGCGAGCACATCCTGTTGAGCCGCCAGGTGGGCGTGCCGTACATCGTCGTGTTCCTGAACAAGGCGGACATGGTGGACGACGCCGAGCTGCTCGAACTGGTTGAAATGGAAGTGCGCGACCTGCTCTCGAAGTACAACTTCCCGGGCGACGACACGCCGATCATCAAGGGTTCGGCGCTGAAGGCGCTGGAAGGCGACCAGTCGGAGATTGGTGTGCCGGCGATCATCAAGCTGGTGGACGCGCTGGACACGTACATTCCGGAGCCCAAGCGCGACATCGACAAGCCGTTCCTGATGCCGGTGGAAGACGTGTTCAGCATCTCGGGCCGCGGCACGGTGGTGACCGGAAGAATCGAGCGCGGGATCGTGAAGGTGGGCGACGAAATCGAGATCGTGGGCATCCGGCCGACGGTGAAGACGACGTGCACGGGGGTGGAGATGTTCCGCAAGCTGCTGGACGAGGGCCGGGCGGGCGACAACACGGGCATTCTGCTGCGCGGCACGAAGCGCGACGAGGTGGAGCGCGGTCAGGTGCTGGCGAAGCCGGGCACGATCACGCCGCACACGGACTTCGAGGCGGAGGTGTACGTGCTGAGCAAGGAAGAGGGCGGGCGTCATACGCCGTTCTTCAAGGGCTACCGCCCGCAGTTCTACTTCCGCACGACGGACGTGACGGGCAGCGTGCAACTGCCCGAGGGCGTGGAGATGGTGATGCCGGGCGACAACATCAAGATGGTGGTGAGCCTGATCAACCCGATCGCGATGGACGAGGGCCTGCGCTTCGCGATCCGCGAGGGCGGCCGCACGGTCGGCGCGGGCGTGGTGGCGAAGATCATCAAGTGACCGCAACGACGCCAGTCGGAAACCGCTGTTGTTGAAAAGTCCGGCATGGATGCCGCTTTGATCTTTGCGTTCAGGGAGGAACGCATGAATACGCCAGTAGCTCAATTGGCAGAGCAGCGGTCTCCAAAACCGCAGGTTGGGGGTTCGAGTCCCTCCTGGCGTGCCAGTAAATGAAGTCCGGACGGGATGACCGGTTTTCCATTTGCGCCGTCATGGACGAGGGCATGAATGCTCCGGCTGGATCGGCCGGTCCGAAGTTCGCCGTCGAGGATGACGGCTGAGAAATCTATGAACACAAAAGCCGTTCAGGTCGGCGGAAACTCCCCGGCCGACATCGCAAAACTCGTCGTCGCACTGCTGATTCTCGGCGCGGCGGTCTTTGCGTATTACTGGTACAACGATTTCCAGTCGTGGCAGCGCCTGCTGATCCTGCTCGGCGGCTTCGTCGTTTCCGGCGTCATTGCGTATTTCACGCATTCGGGCCGTGCGGCGAAGGAGTTCCTCGGCGAATCGCTGTTCGAGTTGCGCAAGGTCGTGTGGCCGACGCGTCAGGAGACGATCCAGACCACGGCCGTGATCTTCGTCGTCGTCATCGTGCTCAGTCTGATTCTCGGTCTGATCGACCTGCTGCTGAAGTGGGCGATCCTCGACGGTGTGTTGAAGGGAGGCTGAGGACGATGGCCAAGCGCTGGTATGTGGTTCACGCCTACTCGGGCTTCGAGCATCAGGTCGCGCGCACGCTGAAAGAGCGCGTCGCGCGCGCCGGCATGCAGGACAAGTTCGGCGACGTGCTCGTGCCGACCGAGGAAGTGATCGAGATGCGCGGCGGCCAGAAGCGCCGCAGCGAGCGCAAGTTCTTCCCGGGTTACGTGCTCGTGCAGATCGAGACGAGCACGGACAACAAGGCGGTCAAGATCGATGACGAGTCCTGGCATCTGATCAAGGAAACGCCGAAGGTCATGGGCTTTATCGGCGGGACGGCCGACCGGCCGTTGCCGATCAAGGACAGCGAAGCCGATGCGATCCTGCAGCGCGTGCAGGAAGGCGTCGAGAAGCCGCGGCCGAAGGTGCTGTTCGAGCCGGGCGAGATGGTGCGCGTCACCGAGGGCCCGTTCAACGACTTCAACGGCGTGGTCGAGGAAGTGAATTACGAGAAGAGCCGCCTGCGCGTGGCGGTGCTGATTTTCGGTCGTTCGACGCCGGTCGAGCTCGAGTTCGGCCAGGTCGAGAAGGCCTGAGGAATACGCCGCGAAAGCGGCAACGGCCGGGCACGGAGCCCGGTTGTATATCAGCCAGGGACGGTCCACCAACGAGGAGCCCCGCAGTTCGCTTCGAACGTGCAGGCGTTTGAACTCGAGGAGATAAACAATGGCAAAGAAAGTAGTTGGCTACATCAAGCTGCAGGTGAAGGCCGGTCAGGCCAACCCCTCGCCGCCGGTCGGTCCCGCGCTCGGTCAGCGCGGCCTCAACATCATGGAATTCTGCAAGGCGTTCAACGCCGCGACGCAGAAGATGGAACCCGGTCTGCCGATCCCGGTGATCATCACCGCGTATTCGGACCGCAGCTTCACCTTCATCATGAAGTCGCCGCCGGCGTCGATCCTGCTGAAGAAGGCCGCGGGCATCACCTCGGGCAGCAAGCGCCCCAACACCGAGAAGGTGGGCAAGGTGACGCGCAAGCAGCTCGAGGAAATCGTCAAGGTCAAGCAGGCGGATCTCACCGCCGCCGACCTCGATGCCGCCGTGCGCACCATTGCGGGCAGCGCGCGCAGCATGGGCCTCAACACGGAGATCTGACCATGACGACGAAGATTGCAAAACGTATCAAGGCGATGAAGGGCGCGGTCGTCGAAGGCAAGGTCTACCCGGTCGACGAGGCCTTCAAGATCCTCAAGGACAACGCCAAGACCAAGTTCGTCGAGTCGGTGGACGTGGCGATCCGCCTCGGCATCGACGCGAAGAAGTCCGACCAGGGCGTGCGCGGCTCCGTGCTGCTGCCGCACGGCACCGGCAAGACGGTGCGCGTGGCGGTGTTCTGCCCGGCCGGCGAGAAGGCGGAAGCGGCCAAGGCCGCCGGCGCCGACGCCGTGGGCATGGACGACCTCGCCGAGAAGATGCAGGCCGGGGACTTGAATTTCGGCCGCGTCATCGCCACTCCGGACGCCATGCGCGTCGTCGGCAAGCTCGGCCAGCTGCTCGGTCCGCGCGGCCTGATGCCGAACCCGAAGGACGGCTCGGTCACCGCCGACGTCGTCACCGCGGTGAAGAACGCGAAGGCGGGCCAGGTCAAGTTCCGCAACGACAAGGCCGGCATCGTCCACGCCTCGATCGGCAAGGTGAACTTCGAGGTCGCCGCGCTCAAGGACAACCTCAATGCGTTGATCGCCGATCTCAACAAGGCCAAGCCGTCCACGGCGAAGGGCGTGTATCTGCAGAAGGTCTACGTGTCGAGCACGATGGGCTTGGGCATTCCGGTCGATCAGGTGTCGCTGAGCTCTTAATTGAAAAGTGCGGCCATGGATGGCCGCTTTGTGATCTCTGTGATCAAGGATGAGCGCAAAAATAACCTAACAAAATTTTGAGGGCGTCCGGGATCGGCAACGAGACCGGTAGCCGTCAAAGACCGCAGGTGGTTGCGGTGTCGCCGCAGGGAAGTACTCGCCGGGCGCAGGAAGCGCGGTTCGCAGCGAGCGGCATCGGGCCTTAATCGAAAGGGAAGACAGCCTGCGTAGATGGTGTTGCCCGTGAAGAATCGAAATTCGTAACGGCCACCAGTTCGGCATCGCGAGATGCCAGCAGGCCCGCAGGACGCGGGCTTGAGTGAATGGCGGAACGTAGCCCGCAGGCAAGCGCGGAAAGCGTTCCACTGAAGAAAGGTAAAGCAATGGCGCTCAATCTCGAGCAAAAGAAAGTCGTCGTTGCCGAACTGGCGAATGTGGCCGCCAAGGCGCACTCCCTGGTCGCCTCCGAGTACGCAGGTCTTACCGTGGAGCAGCTCACCGAGCTGCGCAAGAAGGCTCGCCAATCCAAGGTCTTCGTGAAGGTCGCGAAGAACACCCTGGTGCGGCGCGCAGTGGAAGGCACCGACTACGCCGTCGTCAAGGACGCGCTGGTCGGGCCGATGCTGTACGCCTTTTCCGAGGAAGACCCGGGTGCCGCGGGGCGTCTGGTCAAGGAGTTCTCCAAGGCGAACGACAAGCTGGTCCCCAAGGTCGTCGCGATCGGCGGGCAGATGTTCCCGGGCTCTCACGTCGAGAAGCTCGCGTCGCTGCCGACCCGCGAACAGGCCTTGTCGATGCTGCTCGGCGTGATCCAGGCGCCGATTACCAAGCTGGTCCGCACGCTGGCCGAGCCCGCCGCGCAGGTTGCGCGTGCGGTCGCGGCGGTACGCGACCAGAAGGCCGCCGGCTGATCGATCCACATTGCCGCAAAGGCAACTTTTATACAAATTTCATTGAGGTAAATCACAATGGCCGTTACGAAAGAAGAAATCGTTGATGCAATCGCCAATCTCTCGCTGATCGACGTGACCGATCTGGTCAAGCTGATGGAAGAGAAGTTCGGCGTGTCCGCCGCCGCTCCGGTGGCCGTCGCCGCCGTCGGCGGTGGCGCAGCCGCCGCTGCCGCTCCGGTGGAAGAGAAGACCGAGTTCACCGTCGTCCTGAAGGCCGCCGGCGAGAAGAAGGTCGAAGTGATCAAAGCCGTGCGCACGATCACGGGTCTGGGTCTGAAGGAAGCCAAGGACCTCGTCGAGTCCGCTCCCGCCACCGTGAAGGAAGGCGTGAACAAGGACGACTCCGCGAAGTTCAAGAAGGAACTCGAAGCTGCCGGCGCGACCGTCGAGATCAAGTAAGGCGATTGAGACGCTTGGTTCGCCAAGTGTCGTCGAGCCTGGGGGCGTTTTCGCCCCCGGGCTTTGTTCGTTGATGCACGCGCAAGACGGCAGACAGAAGATGTGAGGTTTCGGGGCTCGAAACGATTCATTGAAAGACCTGTGTTTCGGCCTCGCTTCACGTCTTCTGTCTGACGCCTTCTTCTCCCCCCAGCCGCCTCGCCTGCGCGAGGCGGCGCACAACTCAAGGTGGTGCCCGCCATGTCGACAACCTACTCCTTCACCGAAAAGAAGCGCATCCGCAAAGACTTCGGCAAACGCCCGGTCGTGCTCGGCGTGCCGCCGCTGCTCGCGATCCAGACCGATTCCTATCGCGAGTTCCTGCAGGAAGGCGTAGACGTCAAGGCGCGCGCCGACCACGGCCTGCATGCCGCGCTCAAGTCGGTGTTTCCGATCGTCAGCTACTCGGGCAACGCCGCGCTCGAATACGTCAGCTACCGTCTCGGCGAGCCGGCGTTCGACGAGCGCGAGTGCCGTTCGCGCGGGATGAGCTACGGCGCGCCGCTGCGCGTGCTCGTGCGCCTGGTCATCTACGACAAGGATTCGCCGGCGTCGAACAAGGCGATCAAGTACGTCAAGGAGCAGGAAGTCTACATGGGCGAACTGCCCCTGATGACGGATACGGGCACCTTCATCATCAACGGCACCGAGCGCGTCATCGTTTCGCAGCTGCACCGCTCGCCGGGCGTGTTCTTCGACCACGACCGCGGCAAGACGCACAGCTCGGGCAAGCTGCTGTACTCGGCGCGCATCATTCCCTACCGCGGCTCGTGGCTCGATTTCGAGTTCGATCCGAAGGACGCGCTGTTCACGCGCATCGACCGCCGCCGCAAGCTGCCGGTGACGCAGCTGCTGCGCGCGCTCGGCTACAACAACGAGGAAATCCTCGACATCTTCTTCGAGAAGAACGTCTTCCACCTCGACAAGAAGGAAGGCGCCAAGCTCGAGCTCGTCGCCGAGCGCCTGCGCGGCGAAACGCTGAACTTCGACGTCAAGGCCGGCGACAAGGTCGTCGTCGAGGCCGGCAAGCGCATCACCGCGCGCCACGTGCGCCTGCTGCAGGACGCCAAGCTCAAGTCGCTCGAAGTGCCGGACGAGTATCTGCTCGGCCGCATCCTCGCGCACGACATCGTGGACGCGAAGACGGGCGAACTGCTCGCCGCTGCGAACTCGGAAATCGACGCGACGCATCTGGCCAACTTCCGCAAGGCCGGCATCGACAAGATCGGTACGCTGTTCGTCAACGATCTCGACCGTGGCCCGTACATCTCGAACACGCTGCGCATCGACTCGACCAAGACGCCGCTCGAGGCGCTGGTCGAAATCTACCGCATGATGCGCCCTGGCGAACCGCCGACCAAGGAAGCCGCGCAGAACCTGTTCTTCAACCTGTTCTTCACGTTCGAGCGCTACGATCTCTCGGCCGTCGGCCGCATGAAGTTCAACCGCCGCGTCGGCCGCAAGGAAGTCACCGGTACGGGCGTGCTTTACGATCATAAGTACTTCTCCGCGCGCAACGACGCCGAGTCGAAGTCGCTGGTCGCCAAGTACGGCAAGACCTCCGACATCCTGGACGTGCTCAAGGTGCTGGTCGACATCCGCAACGGTCGCGGCACGGTCGACGACATCGATCACCTCGGCAACCGCCGCGTGCGTTCGGTCGGCGAAATGGCCGAGAACGTGTTCCGCATCGGCCTCGTCCGCGTTGAGCGCGCGGTGCGCGAGCGCCTGTCGCTGGCCGAGGCCGAGGGCCTCACGCCGCAGGACCTGATCAACGCCAAGCCGGTCGGCGCGGCGATCAAGGAGTTCTTCGGTTCCTCGCAGCTGTCGCAGTTCATGGACCAGAACAACCCGCTGTCGGAAGTCACCCACAAGCGCCGCGTCTCGGCGCTCGGCCCGGGCGGCCTGACGCGCGAGCGCGCCGGCTTCGAAGTGCGCGACGTGCATCCGACCCATTACGGCCGCGTCTGCACGATCGAAACACCGGAAGGCCCGAACATCGGCCTGATCAACTCGCTCGCCGTCTACGCGCGGACCAACTCCTACGGCTTCCTCGAAACGCCGTACCGCAAGGTCGTCAACGGCAAGGTGACGGACAAGACCGAATACCTGTCGGCGATCGAGGAAGGCGAGTTCGTGATCGCGCAGGCGAACTCGATCCTCAACGACAATGGCAGCTTCGCCGAAGACTTCGTCGCCTGCCGCTACAAGGGCGAATCCGAACTGCGCCACGGCGCCGACATCCAGTACATGGACGTCTCGCCGATGCAGACCGTGTCGGTCGCGGCCGCGCTCGTGCCGTTCCTCGAGCACGACGATGCGAACCGCGCGCTGATGGGCGCGAACATGCAGCGCCAGGCCGTGCCGACGCTGCGCTCGACCACGCCGCTCGTCGGCACCGGCATCGAGCGTCCGGTCGCGCGCGACTCGGGCGTCACCGCGGCCGCGCGCCGCGGCGGCGTGATCGATCAGGTCGACGCGGGCCGCATCGTCGTGCGCGTCAACGAGAACGAGATCGGCGAGAACGACGCCGGCGTCGACATCTACACGCTGACCAAGTACACGCGTTCGAATCAGAACACGAACCTCAACCAGCGTCCGCTCGTCAACGTCGGCGACAAGGTGGCGAAGGGCGACGTGCTCGCGGACGGTTCGTCGACGGACCTCGGCGAGCTTGCGCTCGGCCAGAACATGCTGGTCGCGTTCATGCCGTGGAACGGTTACAACTTCGAGGACTCGATCCTGCTCTCCGAGCGCGTCGTCGAGGAAGACCGCTACACGACGATCCACATCGAAGAGCTGACGATCCAGGCGCGCGACACCAAGCTCGGGCCGGAAGAAATCACCGCGGACATCCCGAACGTCGGCGAGCAGGCGCTGTCGCGCCTCGACGAGTCGGGCGTCGTCTACATCGGCGCCGAAGTGAAGGCGGGCGACATCCTCGTCGGCAAGGTCACGCCGAAGGGCGAGAGCCAGCTGACGCCGGAAGAGAAGCTGCTGCGCGCGATCTTCGGCGAGAAGGCGAGCGACGTGAAGGATTCGTCGCTGCGCGTGCCGCCGGGCATGGACGGCACGGTCATCGACGTGACCGTGTTCACCCGCGACGGCATCGAGAAGGACAAGCGCGCGCTGCAGATCGAGCAGATGGAGGTCAAGCGCGTCAAGAAGGACTTCGACGACCAGTTCCGCATCCTCGAAGGCGCGATCTACGCGCGCCTGCGCGGCCAGCTGATCGGCCAGGTCGCCAACGGCGGCCCGGCGGGCATCAAGAAGGGCACCGCGCTGACCGGCGACTACCTCGACGGCCTGAAGAAGGAAGAATGGTTCTCGCTGCGCATGAAGGACGAGGACGCGGCCGACCTGCTCGAGAAGGCCAAGGCGCAGATCGATGCGCACCGCGCCGAGTTCGACAAGCGCTTCAAGGCCAAGCAGGCCAAGATCACCGCGGGCGACGACCTCGCTCCGGGCGTGCTGAAAATGGTAAAAGTATACCTCGCCGTCAAGCGCCGCATCCAGCCGGGCGACAAGATGGCGGGCCGCCACGGCAACAAGGGCGTCGTGTCGATGATCCGTCCGGTCGAGGACATGCCGTACATGGCCAACGGCCAGTCGATCGACATCGTGCTCAATCCGCTCGGCGTGCCCTCGCGCATGAACATCGGCCAGATCCTCGAGGTGCACCTCGGCTGGGCCGCGAAGGGCCTCGGCGAGAAGATCCAGCGCATGCTCGAGGCGCAGGCCAAGGTGAGCGAGCTGCGCAAGTATCTCGACGAGATCTACAACCACGACAAGGATGCGTTCGGCCAGCGCGTCAACCTGAAGTCGCTCAGCGACGAGGAAATCCTCGCGCTCGCGACCAACCTGCAGGAAGGCGTGCCGATGTCGACGCCGGTGTTCGACGGCGCGGCCGAGAGCGAGATCAAGCACATGCTCAAGCTCGCCGACCTGCCCGAGTCGGGCCAGATCACGCTGTACGACGGCCGCACGGGCGACGCGTTCGACCGTCCGGTCACGGTAGGCTACATGCACATGCTCAAGCTCAACCACCTCGTCGACGACAAGATGCACGCGCGTTCGACCGGCCCGTACTCGCTCGTCACCCAGCAGCCGCTCGGCGGCAAGGCGCAGTTCGGCGGCCAGCGCTTCGGCGAAATGGAAGTCTGGGCGCTCGAGGCCTATGGCGCGGCCTACACGCTGCAGGAGATGCTGACGGTGAAGTCCGACGACGTGCCGGGCCGCAACCAGATGTACAAGAACATCGTCGACGGCAACCACGAGATGGCTGCGGGCATGCCCGAGTCGTTCAACGTGCTGGTCAAGGAGATCCGTTCTCTCGCGATCAACATGGAGCTCGAGGAGCATTGACCGTAGGGGCGCGATTCATCGCGCCCGGCTCTTCCGCATGACCCAAGCGGGCGCAATGAATTGCGCCCCTACGAAAGAATTCCTCCTCCCGGAGATACACGATGAAAGACCTGCTCAACCTCTTCAACCAGACTCGCCAGTCGCTCGACTTCGACTCGATCAAGATCGCGCTGGCCTCGCCCGAGCTGATCCGCTCCTGGTCGTTCGGCGAAGTGAAGAAGCCCGAAACGATCAACTACCGCACGTTCAAGCCCGAGCGCGACGGCCTGTTCTGCGCCGCCATCTTCGGCCCGATCAAGGACTACGAGTGCCTGTGCGGCAAGTACAAGCGCATGAAGCACCGCGGCGTCGTCTGCGAGAAGTGCGGCACCGAAGTGACCCTGACCAAGGTGCGCCGCGAGCGCATGGGCCATATCGAGCTGGCTTCGCCGGTCGCGCACATCTGGTTCTTGAAGTCGCTGCCTTCGCGCATCGGCCTGATGCTCGACATGACCCTGCGCGACATCGAGCGCATCCTTTATTTCGAAGCCTACGTCGTCGTCGATCCGGGCCTGACCTCGCTGACGCGCGGCCAGCTGCTCAACGAAGAGCAGTACCTGCAGGCGGTCGAGGAGCACGGCGACGAGTTCGACGCGCGCATGGGCGCCGAGGCCGTCTATGAACTGCTCAAGACGATCGACCTCAACGCCGAGCTGATCAAGCTGCGCGAGGAGATCGCCGGCACGAGTTCGGAGACGAAGCTCAAGCGCCTGTCCAAGCGCATCAAGCTGGTCGAGGCGTTCATCGAGTCGGGCAACCGTCCGGAATACATGGTCATGACCGTGCTGCCGGTGCTGCCGCCCGACCTGCGTCCGCTGGTCCCGCTCGATGGCGGCCGCTTCGCCACGTCCGATCTGAACGATCTCTACCGCCGCGTCATCAACCGCAACAACCGCTTGAAGCGCCTGCTCGAACTCAACGCGCCCGACATCATCGTGCGCAACGAGAAGCGCATGCTGCAGGAAGCCGTGGACGCGCTGATGGACAACGGCCGCCGCGGCCGCGCGATCACGGGCACGAACAAGCGCGCGCTGAAGTCGCTCGCCGACATGATCAAGGGCAAGCAGGGCCGCTTCCGCCAGAACCTGCTCGGCAAGCGCGTCGACTACTCGGGCCGCTCGGTCATCGTGGTCGGCCCGACGCTCAAGCTGCACGAGTGCGGCCTGCCGAAGAAAATGGCGCTGGAGCTGTTCAAGCCCTTCATCTTCTCCAAGCTGCAGCGCCGCGGCCTCGCCACGACGATCAAGGCGGCGAAGAAGCTGGTCGAGCGCGAGGAAGCCGAGGTGTGGGACATCCTCGAAGAGGTGATCCGCGAGCATCCGGTGCTGCTCAACCGCGCGCCGACGCTGCATCGCCTCGGCATCCAGGCGTTCGAGCCGGTGCTCGTCGAAGGCAAGGCGATCCAGCTGCATCCGCTCGTCTGTACCGCGTTCAACGCCGACTTCGACGGCGACCAGATGGCCGTGCACGTGCCGCTGTCGCTCGAAGCGCAGCTCGAAGCGCGTGCGCTGATGATGTCGACCAACAACATCCTGTTGCCGGCGAGCGGCGAGCCGGCGATCGTGCCGTCGCAGGACGTCGTGCTCGGCCTGTACTACATGACGCGCGAGTTGGTCAACGCGAAGGGCGAGGGCATGGTCTTCGCCAACACCGCCGAGGTGAAGCGCGCTTACGACAACCGCGCGGTCGAACTGCACGCCAAGATCAAGGTGCGTCTGACCGAAACGCAGGTCGCTGAGGACGGTACGCGCACGAAGAAATCCTCGATCGTCGACACGACGGTCGGCCGCGCGCTGCTCGCCGAAATCATTCCGGAAGGCCTGCCGTTCGAACTCGTCAACATCGAGCTGACGAAGAAGGCGATCGGCCGTCTGATCAACCAGTGCTACCGCCGTCTCGGCATCAAGGATACGGTCGTGTTCGCCGACAAGCTCATGTACACGGGCTTCCACTACGCGACGCGCGCGGGCATCTCGATCGGCATCGACGACATGAAGATCCCGGCCGAGAAGGCCGGCATCCTCGAGGAAGCCGAAACCGAAGTGAGCGAGATCCAGGAGCAGTTCGCTTCGGGCCTCGTCACCGCGGGCGAGCGCTACAACAAGGTCGTCGACATCTGGTCGCGCACCAACGAGAAGATCGCCGCGGCGATGATGAAGGGCATCGGCTTCGACAAGGTGAAGACCGCCGACGGCAAGGCCGTCGACCAGAAGTCGATGAACTCGCTCTACATCATGGCCGACTCGGGCGCGCGCGGTTCGCAGGCGCAGATCCGCCAGCTCGCCGGCATGCGCGGCCTGATGGCCAAGCCGGACGGCTCGATCATCGAGACGCCGATCAAGGCCAACTTCCGCGAAGGCCTCGACGTGCTGCAGTACTTCAACTCGACCCACGGCGCGCGCAAGGGCCTGGCCGACACCGCGCTGAAGACGGCGAACTCGGGCTACCTCACGCGCCGTCTCGTCGACGTCGCCCAGGACGTGGTCGTCACCGAAACCGATTGCGGCACGCTCAACGGCCTGACCCTGACCGCGATCGTGGAAGGCGGCGACGTCGTCGAGCCGCTGAAGGACCGCGTGCTCGGACGCGTCGTCGCGGCCGACACGTTCGCGCCGGGCAACGACGACGAGCCGATCGTCACGCGCAACACGCTGCTCGACGAGAAGTGGGTCGAGAAGCTCGAAGCCGCCGGCGTGCAGAGCCTGCTCGTGCGTTCGCCGATCACCTGCGAGTCGAGCTTCGGCATCTGCGCGCACTGCTACGGACGCGACCTCGCGCGCGGCCACCTCGTCAACCAGGGCGAGGCGGTCGGCGTCATCGCCGCGCAGTCGATCGGCGAGCCGGGCACGCAGCTGACCATGCGCACGTTCCACATCGGCGGCGCGGCGTCGCGCGCGGCGGCGGTGGACAACGTCTCGGTCAAGACCACCGGCTCGGTCAAGTTCAATAACTTGAAGACCGTGCAGCACAGCGCCGGCCACCTCGTCGCCGTGTCGCGTTCGGGCGAACTGTCGATCATGGACGCGCACGGCCGCGAGCGCGAGCGCTACAAGGTGCCTTACGGCGCGACGATCTCGGTCAAGGACGGCGCGGCGGTCAAGGCCGGCCAGACCATCGCCAACTGGGATCCGCACACGCATCCGATCGTCACCGAAGTGGCCGGCAAGGTGCGCTTCATCGACTTCATCGACGGCGTCACCGTGCAGGCGCAGACCGACGAGCTGACCGGCCTCGAGTCGGCGGTCGTCACCGATCCGAAGCGCCGCGGCACGCAGGCCAAGGATCTGCGTCCGATCGTGCGTCTGGAAGACAAGAAGGGCAAGGAACTGCGCCTGCCGGGCACCGACATTTCGGCGCAGTACTTCCTGCCTGCCGGTGCGATCATCTCGCTGCAGGACGGCGCGGAAGTCGGCGTCGGCGACGTCATCGCGCGTATCCCGCAGGAAACCTCGAAGACCCGCGACATCACCGGCGGTCTACCTCGCGTAGCGGATCTGTTCGAAGCCCGCAAGCCGAAGGAACCGGCGATTCTCGCGGAAGTCTCCGGCGTGGTCAGCTTCGGCAAGGACACCAAGGGCAAGCAGCGCCTCATCATCAAGGACGCCGACGGCAACGATCACGAGGAACTGATTCCGAAGTGGCGTCAGGTCATCGTGTTCGAGGGCGAGCACGTGGAGAAGGGCGAAACCGTCGTCGATGGCGAGCCGAATCCGCACGACATTCTCCGTTTGCTCGGCGTGGAGCCGCTGGCCGCGTACCTGGTCAAGGAAATCCAGGACGTGTACCGCCTGCAGGGCGTGCGCATCAACGACAAGCACATCGAAGCGATCATTCGCCAGATGTTGCGCAAGGTCGAGATCACCGTTCCCGGCGATACGCGCTATCTCAAGGGCGAGCAGAGCGACCGCAAGCGGGTCGCCGACGAGAACGCGCGCGCCAAGGCGCGCGACGAGCGGGAGGCGCAGTTCGATCCGATGCTGCTCGGCATCACCAAGGCGTCGCTGGCGACGGAGTCGTTCATCTCGGCGGCTTCGTTCCAGGAGACCACGCGCGTGCTCACCGAGGCGGCCGTGCGCGGCACGCGCGACACGCTGCGCGGGCTCAAGGAGAACGTCATCGTCGGTCGCCTGATCCCGGCGGGAACCGGTTTGGCCTACCACAGCCAGCGTCGCAAGAAGGCCGGCGCGCTGTCCGACGCCGATTTCGAGACGCTGCGTGGGGGCGTCACCGAGTTCGTCGGCGAGGCGCACGGGGAGTAAATGGCGAGAGTCTTCGCCAGGCAGTAACGAAAAGGGTCGCGCAAGCGGCCTTTTTCGTTTTTTGCTTCTCGTTGCAGGTGCGGATCGGGCGCTCATGCGCCGTCCTGGATTATCATCCGGCGCATCCACGATTCGTCGGACGGACAAGTTCCATGCAGGTTCCTTTCATCGTCGCGATTCCCGCACGCTATGCCTCCACGCGCCTGCCCGGCAAGCCGCTGCTGCCGCTGGCGAAGGAGCCGATGATTCGCCACGTCGTGCGCCGCGCGCAGACGGCCGGCGCGGCGCAGGTCGTCGTCGCGACCGACGACGCGCGCATCGTCGCGGCGCTCGACGGTTGCGGCGCGACGGTCGCGATGACGCACGCCGATCACGCCTCGGGCAGCGATCGCCTCGCCGAATGCGCGCAGACGCTGGGATGGCCCGACGAGGCGATCGTGGTCAACCTGCAGGGCGACGAACCGCTGGCGCCGGCGAGCGGCATCCGCGAGGTCGCCGCCGCGCTCGCGCAGAACGACGTGCCGATGGCGACGCTGGCGACGCCCGTCGCGTCGGCAGAAGAATTGTTCAATCCGAACTGCGTCAAGGTCGTGCGTGCGCGCGACGAATCGGCGTTGTATTTCAGCCGCGCGCCGTTGCCTTGGGCGCGCGATGCGTTTGCGGAAGCCGGGAGTCGGACGAAGTTGCCGGCGGGCATCGAGTTCCTGCGTCATATCGGCATCTACGCCTACCGTGCCGGATTCCTGCGTCGCTTCGCCGCGCTCGCGCCGACGGCGCTCGAGCGTATCGAATCGCTGGAACAGTTGCGCGCGCTCGAACACGGCTACCGCATCGCGGTGCGCATCGCACCGGAGCCGTTTCCGCCGGGCGTCGATACGGCCGAGGATCTGGCCCACGCGGACAAACTCCTGCGCGAGCGGTGAGGGTCTCTTCGATCAATCCTCCGTCCTCGCGGGCGTGACGCCGGCGAAACGACCGGTCAATGCGCCTGCAGCTTATCCAGCGAGGCGCGTGCGCGCGCCTCGCCGGTGCGGACGAGCTCGACGAGGTGCCGGGTTTGTTCGTCGATCATCTCGGGGATTCGCGCAATCAACGCGTTCGAGTTCTCGAACAGGACGATCGCTTCGCGCTTGAGCGCGATGCGCGCGGCCGGCGCAAGATCGGCTTCCTCGCTGCGGCGCAGGCTGAATTCGGCCCGGAGCGCGTCGATCCATGCGCGCACCGCGATCATCTGGCGCTGCCCGGCAAGATAGTCGGGCAATTGCTGCACCATGCGTTCGGTCGCGGCGAGTTCTTCGAGCTGCGCGCGCGGCGAGGCGTTCGCGCGCAGTTCCATATCGATCCGTTCCAGACGCATGCCGATGCGGTTGACCATCGCGGTGGGTTGGCCCGGATCCTGGCGCTGCATTTCTTCGTCGTAGACGCCGGCCTTGCGGTAGAACTCGCGCGCCGCGGCGTAGTCGCCCATCTGGCCCGCGATCGTTGCGGCCGTGGCGGACTCGAGCGCGAGATTGACGAGATTCTTGATGTTGTGCGGGTCTCTCGCGTAGAGCGCTCCCTGGCGGCGGATCGCATCCTGCGCGTAAGCGAGCGCCTTCTCGCGCCGCTTCGGATCGGCGCGGTCTTCCTGTTGTGCGCGGGCGAGGTAGAGCGAAGTCGCGGCGAGCGTGTTTTCGATGTCGTCGCGGTTGCGGTCGTTCTTCGCCGTGCGCAGCGCGGCTTCGCTGCTGGCATGGGCCTCGCGCAGCAGGGCGAGACGGCGATCCACGGGGATGTCGATGCCCGTCGAATTGGCGAAGTCGGCGAAGGCGGTCGCGCGCGATTCCGCCATCTCGGACGGTTCGTTCGCGTCGTGCGCCTCGCGCGCGAGCGCGGCGGCGGCTTCGAAGTGAGCTTTCGCCGCATCGAAATTCTGCGCGTCGGCTTCACTGCCGGCGAGCAGGGTTTGCGCCCGCAGGCGAAGGTGCTTCGATGCGACGTCGGCGGGCGCGATCGCCTCGGCGCGCTCGATCATGTCGAGAGCGAGATTGGCGGCCTGCGTGCGTTTCGCCGGCGGCATCAACGCGCGCTCCTGAATCTGCGCGAGCTTGACATAGCCGAGCGCGATTTCGAGCAGCAGCGCGCGGTTGTTGCCGGCGTCGGTGCCGAGCCGATTGAGATAGTCGATGCCGGTGTCGAGCAGTGTCTGCTGCGCTTTCGCCGTGCCGGGCACGTCGACGATTTGCAGGAACACGTCGCTGATGAAGCGATTGGCCAGGTCGCGCACGCCGTTGAAGTGGCGTTCCGCGCGCGCTCTTTCCGCACGCGCACTGTGCGCCTGTTGGAGCGCGTAGACCGACAGCGTGAGCAGACCGGCGACGGCGAGCGCGCCGAGGGTCACGCCGAGGCGATGGCGCACGAGGAACTTGCGCGCGCGGTAGGCGAGCGCGCCGTCGCGCGCACGCACGGGCCGGTCGTCGAGATGGCGGCGCACGTCGTCGGCGAACTGCTCGACCGAGGCGTAGCGTTGCGCCGGTTCCTTGCGCAGCGCCATCAGCACGATCGTGTCGAGGTCGCCGCGCAGCGCGCGGCGCAGGCGTTCGGCGTCCAGCGTTTGCGCTGCGGGCGGGGAATCGCGCCCGGTTTGCGCGGTCGCGCTCGGCTTCGGCGGATCGGTGCTGACGATCTCGTGCACGAGCGCGTGCAGTTGCGAATTGTCCGAACGGTACGGGCTGCGCCCGGCGAGCAGGCGGTAGAGCAGCACGCCGAGCGAGTAGACGTCGCTGGCGGTGGTGATCGCCTCGCCCTTGACCTGCTCCGGGCTGGCGTATTCGGGGGTGAAGGCGTGGATCGTGGTCGGTTCGCCGGCAGCGGCCGAATCGATCAGGCGGGCGATGCCGAAGTCGAGCAGTTTCACGTTGCCGTCGCGGTCGATCAGGATGTTGCTCGGCTTGAGGTCGCGGTGCACGATCAGGCGCTGGTGCGCGAACTGGACGGCAGCGCAGACGTCGCAGAACAGCTGCAGGCGCTCGCGCACGCCGAGCGCGAGCCGGTGGCAATGGCGGTCGATCGGCTCGCCGTCGACGTAATCCATGACCAGATAGGGCAGACCTTCTTCGGTCGTGCCGCCGTCGATCAGGCGCGCGATGTTCGGATGGTCGAGGCCGGCGAGGATCTGGCGCTCCCTGCGGAAGCGCGCGGCGATCACCTCGCCGCCGAGATCGGAGCGGATCAGCTTGATCGCGACTTCCTTGCGGTATTCGTCGTCGTCGCGCACGGCCTTGAACACGCTGCCCATGCCGCCGCGGGCGACCTCGCCGACGATGCGGTAAGGGCCGAAGCGCCGGCCGATCCAGTTCGACGCGCCGCCCGCGGCCGCGGCGGCCTGCAGCAAGCGCGTATCCATCTGCGGCGGTTGCCGCAGGAAATCGTCGCCGTCCGAAGCGGCGTTCGCGATCCACGCCAGCACTTCGCGGTACAGCGCCTCGTCGTCGCCGCTGCGCGCACGAACGAACGCATCGCGCTCGGCGACGGGCAAGTCCAGACATTCACCGACGATGTCGGTCAGCTTCTGCCAGCGTACGGAATCCATAACCCCTGGAGCGCAACGCAATCCCGAACGGCTCATCCCGGCGCGAATCTCGTCGCGCCAGTCCCCGATGAGCCGGTTTTTCCGATTCTACGCTGAAGAGATTGGAACAGAACAGCGCTCGCCCGCATCGGGCGGCGGATCACGACCTGCGAATCATCTCGGGAGAAACCAATCATGTACAAATATCCATGCGGCGCAGTGCTGTCGTTGATCACCGCTTGGGCGCAGGCCGCCGCGCCGGTCATCACCTCGCAGCCGGCCAGCGCCGCGGTCAGCCAGGGCCTGACCGCCACGCTGAGCGTGCAGGCCACTGGCGCCACGGATTACGAATGGGAAAGCAGCACCGACGGCGGCGTCAACTGGCACTACATCGTCGGCGGTTCCGGCAACGCCGCCAGTTACACCACGGGCGCCAAACAGTTGGCCGACAATGGCGTGCAATATCGCGTGAAGGTGACGAACGCGGACGGCACGACGACCAGCAGCGCCGCCGTGCTCACCATCCAGCCCTGGACGGCGGAGTTGCTGACGGCGACGGTCGCATCGCCTCATGCGCTGGCGCTCGACGCGAGCGGCGCCACTCTCTACGCGGCCGTGGGCGATTCGGTGTTCAAGATCGACACGACCCTCGGCGGCGGCGCCAACGTCACTCCGGGGCAGCCGATGAACGCTACGGTCGGCTTGGCGCTGGCCCAGGACGGCACCCTGTACGTGAGCGACCATCACCGCATCAACAAGATCGCTCCGAACGCCGCGACCTACGACACCTGGACGGGCAGCACCGCCAGCGGTTACGCCGATAGCCCGGCCGCGCCGCTGTTCAACACCCCCGCCAGCATCGCGCTCGACGGCGCGGGCAATCTGTTCGTAGCCGACCTAGAGAATTTTCGCGTGCGCAAGGTGGCGGTCGACGGCACGGTGAGCACGCTGGCCGGAGACGGCACGCAGGCTTTCCAGGACGGCGTGGGCACGGCCGCCAAGATGGCGCGGCCGAACGGTCTGGCGATCACCCGCGACGGCAGCGCGCTGTACGACACCGACACCGACAGTCCCTGTCTGCGCAAGATCGACGTGGCCAGCGCCACCGTGAGCACCGTGCTCGGCGATTGCGCCAACGGCAACGCGGGCGCGGGCGTGGTCGACGGAACGGCCTCGTCGGCCAAGCTCGGTTATTCCTACGGCGTGGCGGTGGATGCGGGCAACGACGTCTTCCTGACCCACTACTGGGACGGCGTGGTGCGCGTGGTCACGGCCGCCGGCGAGATCAGCACGCTGCGCGACAGCACCGGCACGGCGCTGACGTTCAGCGGTCCGGTCGGCGTGGCGGTGGCCGGCGACGGCACGGTTTACGTGGGGGCGAGCAACAGCTGGCAGATATTCAAGCTCACGGCCGCCGCCGCGCCCGCGCAGTTTTCGATTGCCGCCAGCGTGACTCCCGCGGGCGCCGGCACGTTCACGAGTTGCCCCGCCACGGCCGCCGCCGGCAGCACGGTCACCTGCACGGTCAGCGCCAACGCGGGCTATGTCTTCAGCGGCTTCAGCGGCTGCGACAGCGTGAATGGCACGGCCTGCACGTTGAGCAACATCGCGGCTGTGCGCAGCATCACCGCCAGCTTCAACGCCGTGCCTGCGTCCACGGCCGCGCTCAAGCCGGCGCCGCTGTTCGGCTTGCAGGCCTTGTGTCTGCTCGCGACGCTGGCGGCATTGCTCGGGTTGGGAACTCTGCGGCCGCGATGAGCCGATTCGCGCGGTTGCGCGCTCAATGAATTGCCAAAGACCTCGTTCGGGGTCGCCACTCGAAAAAGGAAACCGTCATGACCATCCGGATTTTCGTCCGCCGTTTCTCGCCGCTGACCGCTGCGGTCGCGTTCGTTCTTGCCTCGACCGCCGGCGCTGCCGAAGCGCCGAAGCCCGCCGCCGCGCGCGGCCCGATCGCGCAGTACTGGATGGACCTGGCCACCTACAACCTCATGGGCATGGACGAGATGCCCGAAATGAGCGGCATCGCCGGCCGCATGATGGGCGGCATGATGGGCACGCACGCGGCGCAGGGCCGCGACGGGCGCCGCGCCAAGGGCGTCGGCAACTTCGGCTTGACCAAGTCGATGGGCATGCCGGGCCGGCAGATCGATATCGCGCTGTACACGGCGAACAAGCCGGGCGGCACGAGCGCGACGCAGGAGATTCCGCAGCGTGCCGATCTCGGCGCCGAGCCGCTGCACTTGGTCACGCCGCCGCGCGAAGGCGTCGGCGGCAGCGACGATCCGACGTATCCCGAACGCCCGCGCGGTCGCATCCTGTTCTACTGGGGCTGCGGCGCGACGGTGAAGCCGGGCCAGCCGCGCGTGATCGACATGGCGCATTTTTCGACGCAGGACTATGCCGGCTTCATGCAGGGCCGCAGCGTGCCCGACCGCGGCGCGCGCGCGGAAGCAGGCTACGCGATCTGGCCGAACGACAAGGAGAACTCGCGCGTCGCGCGCGGCGCCTCGCTCGCCGGCGAGCACGTCGTGAGCGGCGAGGGCGTGCCCGACAATCTGAAGTTCACCCTGTCGCGCGACCAGGATTTCATGCCGAGCTTCCGCGTCGAATCCGGCGGCAAGCTCGCCGAGTCGATCCGCGTGCGCTGGCAGCCGATCGCGCAGGCGCGCGCCTACCTGCTCACCGCGATGAGCGCGAGCGAGGACAAGTCCGGCGCGCCCGACCTCGTGCTATGGAGTTCGTCCGAGCCGCCCGAATCGGGCACCGGCCTGATGAACTACGCCTCGAACGCGAACGTCGACAAGTGGCTGCGCGAGAAGGTGCTGCTCGCGCCGGCGACGACCGAATGCGAGGTGCCGGCCGGCATCTTCGCCGAGGCGAAGACTGCGATGCTGCAGGGCATCGCCTACGGCAACGAGGCGAATTTTTCGTATCCGCCGAAGCCGGCGAACGCACCGGTCTCGTGGTCGCCCGACTGGGTCGCGCGCGTGCGCAACAAGTCGGTGGCGATGAACATGCTCGGCGAAAACGCGGCGTCGATGAACGGCCGCGGGCGCGGCGACGACGGCGGCCGCGACGACGGCAATCGCGGCAAGGCAGAAAAGAAAGGCCCGGTCGACGCGCTCAAGGGCCTGTTCGGGCACTGATCGCGGCGGATGGCCGCCGGCGTCAACCCGGCGGTTGCACCTGCGCCGCCTCGAGTTCGCGGCGCAGGAACAGCCGCGCCATGGTCCAGTCGCGCTTGACCGTGGCCGGCGAGAGGTCGAGCGTCTGCGCGACTTCCTCGATCGACAGGCCGCCGAAATAACGCAGGTGGACGACCTGGACCTGGCGCTCGGACAGTTTGGCGAGATTGTCGAGCGCGGCATCGAGGGCGAGGAAATCCAGCTCCACGCGCAAGGCGCCGCCTTCGTCGTCGGCGCCGGCGTCGCTCACCGAGGGAACGCCGGAACTCTGTTCGAGGCGGTCGAGGCTGGTCACGGCGACGTCGCCGCCGCGCTTCTGCGCGCGCTGCGCGCGCGCATGGTCGACGAGCACGTGGCGCATGATCTGCGCGGCGAGGCGGATGAAATGCGCGCGGTCGTTGAGTTCGAGCTCGCGCCGGTCGGCGAGGCGCAGGAAGACCTCGTTGACCAGCGCGGTCGGCTGCAGCGTGTGGTCGGCGCGTTCCTGCTGCAACTGGCGGCGCGCGGCGCGGTGCAACTCGTCGTAGACGCGCGGCATCAGCCGCGCCATCGCGCCGTCGTCGCCCGCGGCGTAGCGGTGCAGCAGCGTGGTCAGGGCTTCGTCCGCGGAATGAGGTTCGGAATCGGCTGCGGGGTCGGTCATCGTGGCATGCCCGGCGGAAGGGAGGCGGGGCGGCGAATGCCGCCGCGCGGGAAACGGGGTCAGGTTGACCTTCTTGAAGCCTTTTGGCTCCGTCGGTCCAGACGATCAAGGATGGCAAGCGCCTGCGCCGCATCGCCGCGCGCCGCCATTGCGCGGAATCGCGTTTCCGCATCGAACGCTGACAGCGCCTGTGTGCTCAATTCCTCGACCAGCTTGTTCACGCTCAAGCCGCGGCTGCGTGCTAGCAATTTCAATCTTTCGGCTGTGTTGTCGGGAATGCGGATGGTGAGCGTGCTCATGACAACTCCTTCAGGCATTGTGCCGGCGTCAGGATGCGCAGTGCCGGCCAGATCAGTTCGCCGCTGCGCAAGTCGCGGACATTGTGCGTGACGATGGCGGTGGCATTGCCTGCGACAGCAAGTTCAATCAAATGGCTGTCACCTTCGTCGCGCAGGTTGGGGCGCCATCCGTAATACACCTGCACCCAGCGCCCTGTTCGCGCGAGCGCCGCCAGAACGATCTGCCTTTCGGCTTCACTCGTTGTGGTGTCCACGATTCCGCGACCCAGCACGTCTTCGTATTCCAGCCACGACGCATTGCCGAACAAAGGGCAGTACTGTCCTTGCAAACAGCGACGCAGCACTTCACGAGCCGTGCCGCCTGTGGAGCGAAGGATAGCTACGAAAACGCTGGTATCCAATACGATGTCATTCACAAGTGACAGCATATTTGCTATCATTTAGCCCAGTCAAGGCCGACATCACCGGCGGTCTACCTCGCGCAGCGGATTCTGTTCGAAGCCCGCAAGCCGAAGGAACCGGCGATTCTCGCGGAAGTCTCCGGCGTGGTCAGCTTCGGCAAGGACACCAAGGGCAAGCAGCGCCTCATCATCAAGGACGCCGACGGCAACGATCACGAGGAACTGATTCCGAAGTGGCGTCAGGTCATCGTGTTCGAGGGCGAGCACGTGGAGAAGGGCGAAACCGTCGTCGATGGCGAGCCGAATCCGCACGACATTCTCCGTTTGCTCGGCGTGGAGCCGCTGGCCGCGTACCTGGTCAAGGAAATCCAGGACGTGTACCGCCTGCAGGGCGTGCGCATCAACGACAAGCACATCGAAGCGATCATTCGCCAGATGTTGCGCAAGGTCGAGATCACCGTTCCCGGCGATACGCGCTATCTCAAGGGCGAGCAGAGCGACCGCAAGCGGGTCGCCGACGAGAACGCGCGCGCCAAGGCGCGCGACGAGCGGGAGGCGCAGTTCGATCCGATGCTGCTCGGCATCACCAAGGCGTCGCTGGCGACGGAGTCGTTCATCTCGGCGGCTTCGTTCCAGGAGACCACGCGCGTGCTCACCGAGGCGGCCGTGCGCGGCACGCGCGACACGCTGCGCGGGCTCAAGGAGAACGTCATCGTCGGCCGCCTGATTCCTGCGGGCACCGGCCTGGCCTACCACAGCCAGCGCCGCAAGAAGGCCGGCGCGCTGTCCGACGCCGACTTCGAGACGCTGCGCGGCGGCGTCACCGAGTTCGTCGGCGAGGCGCACGGGGAGTAAATGGCGAGAGTCTTCGCCAGGCAGTAACGAAAAGGGTCGCGCAAGCGGCTCTTTTTCGGTGCGGGCGGCAGGGCGCACCTGCTTGGAGGTGAAAGCCCTCTACTCACCCGGCAAGGGGAAGAGTTAAGAACTCTATTCCATTAACGTGGCGCGGGCGGTTTCGCTTCCGCGCCAGCCCGATTCGTTCGCGTCGGTTCATTGGTTGCGGCGCTGCGCGACGCCGAGCTTGCGTTCGAGGAAATCCACGGTCGCCGCGTCTGCTTGCCGCCACGACGCATAACGCAGGAAATCGTGGATTTCGTCGGGGATCACCATTTCCTCGAACGGCACCTGTTGTTTTCTCAGTCGCGGCACCACGTCTTCCACCTGGAAGAACTGCACGTTGCGGTCGTCGTCGCCCTGGATCAGCAGCACCGGCGATTTCCACGTGGCGATGGCGGCGTCCGGCGAGGATTCCCAAGCCACCTTCAGGGCCTGCGCATAGTCGCCCTGCTCGTAGCGTTTGTTCGCATCGTGGTCGAACCACCAGCCGATGTCGCGCGACCAGTCGTGCAGGCCGTGCAGGTCCACGCCGGCCTTGAAGATGTCGGAATCGCGCGCCAGCGCGAGCGCGGTGAGATACCCGCCGTAAGAGCCGCCCCAGATGCCGATGCGCGCGGGATCGACGCCGCGCACCTGTTGCAGGAACTTCGCGCCGGCGACCACATCCTGATATTCGGACGCTCCCGCCGGGCCCGCATGCGGCGGATTGTGGAACGCGTAGCCATAGCCGATTCCGAGCCGGTAGTTCACCGACAACACGATGAAGCCATGCGTTGCCAGATACTGGTTCACCGCATAGTCGTTGGCGTAGTAACCCATGTAGTGCCAACCGAGCAGCATCTGCCGCTCCGGCCCGCCGTGCACGAAGATCACGCCGGGTTTGTGCGCGCCGGCGTCGGCGTTGTCGAAAAGCTGGCCATGAATCGAGATGCCGTCGGCGGCCTTGAAGCTCACTGCCTGCGGGGTCACCAGTTGGGCGGTGGGGAAATCCCCGGGCACCAGATCGGGTTGCAGCAGGCGCCGGTCGCCGCCCGACGCATTCATCACCGCAACGAGCGGCGGGCGCTGCGCGCCGGCGACGATGCAGGCGATGGCATCGCTGGCCGCGACGGGCGAGGTCTGGATGTCCGTACCCGAAGTCAGCGCGACCGGTGCGGCGCGATCCACCGCCACCTTGAACAGATGACGGCGGTCGTCGTCGCCTTTCGTAGTGCCGGTGTTGGCGCTGTAGACGACCGAGCGGGCGTCGGGCGACATCACCACGTCTTCCACCATGAAATCGCCCGGCGTCAGCAGGAGCGGCGCGCCACCGTCGGCCGCCATCGAATACAGGTGCGGCCAGCCGTCGAGGTAGGCCAGGAACACCAGCCGCGAGCCGCCGTTGGCCCAATGCAGGTTCGCCTCGCCCCGCGTTTGCGGATACGAACCGGGCAGCGTGTCGGGGCTTTGCCAAACCGCACGGCCCTCCCGGGTGCCCGCATCGGCGATCCAGATGGACCACGGCTGCGGCGTCTGCGTCAGCATCGGTTGCGGCGCTCCGCCCTTGCCGGGCCGGCGCGTAAAGGCGATGTGCGTGCCGTCGGGCGACCAGCGCGGCGATCCGTCCATTCCGCTCGATGGCGCGAGGTACCGGATCGGCGTGGCGGCATCGACAAACACGCCGATGAAGGCGTGATCGTCGCGGTTCGACACGAACGCCAAACGCTTTCCGTCCGGCGACCAGCGCAGGTCGCCGACCTTGCCGCGATCGAAGAACAGGCGTTTGGGCTTGTCCTTGCTGCCTGCGGCAAGCGGCGCGGTCCAGACCTGGCCATCCTTGATGTAGGCAAGCTCGCCAGTCGACGAAATCGCGGGTTCGTCGCCCGCGATGAGTGCGCGCGCGGTGCCGGCATCCAGATCGACCGCCCATAGCATCACCTCGGGTTCGATCGTGCCTGCTGCCGGATTCGGAGGAATCTTCACCGGCCAGTTCGCATCGTGATCGCCGCCGCGCACGAATACCAGTTCCTTGCCGTCGGGCGAAAACGCGAGCTGCGTGATTTCCTGTCCGTCGTCGTCCGTGAAGCGCGTGACCTGCCGCGGGGTGAACGCAGGGCCTTGCGCCACCCACATATTGCGCACGCCGGCCTGATTGATCGTCCACGCGATGCGGTCGGCATGCTCCGCCGCCTTCAGGCTCTGCGGAAACGAATAGGACAGAACCTGATCGAGCGTGAAACTGGCGCGGGATGAAGCCGCCGCCGCGTTGGACGACACGCACGTCACGCCGAGAAGCGCGGCGAGCGCGAACGAATACGATCGGTACATGACAAATCCTCCTGACTCGGAATTTCGGTGGCGTACGCCGCTGTGTCGCGAGGCTGCATACTATCCACGGCGATTGCGTGTGCGCCACGGCGGTAAGCGCAACGTGCCGATCCAGTGTATCGCGACGGGTAAACGAACGATGAAAATCTTGCGCATTACCGTGATGGGGCTCGTCTGTTGTCTGCCGGCTTTTATCGCGATGGCGGCGGACACACCCAGCCCGCCGACGATGGATCAAGTGCTGGCTGCGTCCAAGCTCTCGGACTGGCGTCGCTCGATCCCGACAACACGCTGTATCCGCAACTGCCGGCCGGGCGCGTCGTGATCGAGCTCGCGCCCGTGTTCGCGCCGAAAACCTCCGTGTGGGTTGCCGCCGACGTGCCGGAAAAAGAGCGTGCGCATCGGGAAATCCTGCGTACCGACACGCCGACATTCGTGGCGTTGGTCGAGTCGTGGCGCAACTGAACCGCCCCGGGAACGTCGGAGGCCGGTTGATGTGATGAAGACTCATGTCGCCCGGTTTCGGCGGAATTTCCGCTGTGTAGCAATGAAAAAGGCCGCATTCGCGGCCTTTTTCGTGGGTTGGCGAAGCTGGACGGTTATTTCAGCTTCGCATCCGCGCGCAGCGCCTCGGCCTTGTCGGTCTTTTCCCACGAGAACGTGGTGAAGGTCTCGCCGTTCGGCAGCCTGACCAGCTGCGGGACGCGGCCGAAGTGGCCGTGCGCGGCGGTCTGCTGATACATTGGGTGGATCAGGTCGAGCATCTTGATGATGCCGTACGGGCGCAGGTCGAAATGCTTGCGGATCAGCTTCTCGATCTTCTCGTCGCTGATCTTGCCGGTGCCGAACGTGGTCACCGAGATGCTGGTCGGCTCGGCCACGCCGATCGCGTAGCTGACCTGGATTTCGCAGCGGTCGGCGAGGCCGGCCGCGACGATGTTCTTGGCGACGTAGCGCGCGGCATAGGCGGCCGAGCGGTCGACCTTCGACGGATCCTTGCCCGAGAACGCGCCGCCGCCGTGGCGGGCCCAGCCGCCGTAGGTGTCGACGATGATCTTGCGGCCGGTCAGGCCGCAGTCGCCGACCGGGCCGCCGATCACGAACTTGCCGGTCGGGTTGATGTGGAACTTGGTGCCCTTGTGGATCCACTTGGCCGGCAGCACCGGATTGAGGATTTCCTCGCGCACGCCGGCGATCAGGTCCTTCTGCTTGACCGACGGATCGTGCTGGGTCGACAGCACGACGGCGTCGATCGCGACGGCCTTGCCGTCCTCGTAGCGCAGCGTGACCTGCGACTTCGCGTCGGGGCGCAGCCACTTGAGCTTGCCCTTCTTGCGCACCTTGGTCTGCTGCTCGACGAGGCGGTGCGAATAGTGGATTGCGGCCGGCATGAATTCGCGCGTCTCGTTGGTCGCGTAGCCGAACATCAGGCCCTGGTCGCCGGCGCCCTGTTCCTCGGGCGACTTGCGGTCGACGCCCTGGTTGATGTCGGGCGACTGCTTGCCGATCAGGTTGATGACGCCGCAGGTGGCGCCATCGAAACCGACGTCGCTGGAGTTGTAGCCGATGTCGAGGATGACCTTGCGCGTCAGCGCCTCGATGTCCACCCACGCCGAAGTGGTGATCTCGCCGGCGACGATCGCCACGCCCGTCTTCACCAGCGTTTCGCAGGCGACGCGCGCCTTCTTGTCCTGCGCGAGGATGGCATCGAGGACGGCGTCGGAGATCTGGTCGGCGACCTTGTCCGGATGACCTTCGGACACCGATTCGGAGGTGAACAGGGTGGTGCTCATGTCGGCATTTATCCTTTGATTCGGATGGAAAGATGTAAATCGCGCATCATACACGGATCGCTACCCGTTTGCAGCTTCGGTCGCCGCGCGGCCATCGGCGATTCAGCGCCTGTTTGTTTGGACGTTTAGACGGCTATTCATTTCCTCCCTTCTGCCGCCGGGAGAAGGTGCCCCGAAGGGGCGGACGAGGGAAAAGCATTCCAGCCATGAATGCGTTGCGGAACCAGTATGCTCTTCCCTCATCCGGCGCTGCCGCGCCACCTTCTCCCGGTGGGAGAAGGGAAACAAGGCCCACTTTACACGCTCCCAAAACCCGCTATGCTGCATCTTTGTGATCGCATAAAAACATGAATTCACGTCATATCGTCCTGACCTCGCATCCCGACAGCCGCAGTCAGGCGGCGCCGATCCACTGGGGAGCACCGACGCCGAAGCAGCGCGGGCCGATCATCGCCTCGCTGACCGATCCCGCCAAACGCAACGTCATCGGCACCCATTCGGGCGCCTACGCGGTGTACCGCGCGCTGGCGATCGCCTCGGGCCGGCTCGACCGCGGCCATCGTCCCGACCTGACCAATACCATGCCGGCCGACGCGATCGGTCCGCACGCGCAGTGGTGGGAGAAGAACGCGCAGGGCCAGGACAAGATCGTTTCGCTCGATCCGTGGGGCCACATGGTCGCGACCGCGTTCGCCGGCGAGATCGCCGCCGGCGCCGACATCCGTCCGACGATCGCGGTGACGCGCGCGCACATCAACATGCCCGAGCTCAAGGACGCGATCGAGGCGGGGCGCCTGAAAGCCGACGGCCACATCCTGCATGCGAACGGCGACGTCAAGGTGACCAAGGCCGCGGTCGATCCGGTCTGGTATCTGCCCGGCATCGCGCAGCGTTTCGGCATCAAGGAATCGGACCTGCGCCGCGGCCTGTTCGAGCAGACCGGCGGCATGTTTTCCGAGCTGGTCACGCGTTCCGACCTGCACGTGTTCCTGCCGCCGATCGGCGGCATGACGCTGTACTTCTTCGGCGACATCACCCGGCTCGGCAAAAACGAAACGAAGGTCGCCTGCCGCGTGCACGACGAATGCAACGGCTCGGACGTGTTCGGCTCGGACATCTGCACTTGCCGCCCGTATCTCGCCCACGGCATCGAGGTCTGCATCGAAATGGCGCAGCAGGGTGGCGTCGGCCTCGTCGTCTACAACCGCAAGGAGGGCCGCGCGCTCGGCGAGGTGACCAAGTTCCTCGTCTACAACGCGCGCAAGCGCCAGCAGGGCGGCGATCGTGCCGAGACCTATTTCGCCCGCACCGAATGCGTCGCCGGCGTGCAGGATATGCGCTTCCAGGAGCTGATGCCCGACGTGTTCCACTGGCTCGGCATCCGGCGCATCGATCGCTGGGCGTCGATGAGCAACATGAAGCATGGCGCGCTGACCGAGCAGGGCATCGAGGTGGTCGAGCGCGTCGCGATTCCCGACGAGCTGATTCCGCAGGATGCGCGCGTGGAGATGGACGCGAAGGTCGCCGCGGGCTACTTCAGCACCGAAGCCGCGCCCGGCACGGACGAACTGGCGAAGGCCAAGGGACGCGGCCTCAATGAATGACGGCGACGGGGAGTCGGCAGCCGCAGCCGGGAATCGGGAAAGAGACGCTGCGCTGAAACTGTTGAGCGCCGCCGCCGTGCGCGAGCGCTGCGCGCGCATCATGGTCGCGGCCGAAGCGGGCCGGACGCCGCATTTCAGCTGGCACGAGGACAAGCTCGACGCCTGCGCCGACTACGTGCTCGGGGTGATGCGCAAGCGCTTTCCCGACCTCGACGTGCCGATCCACAGCCGCCGCCGCCATTTCGAGGCCGGCGGCATCGACCGCTGGGGCGAACTGGTCGCGCAGCGCGGATTGTCCGGTCCGGAACATGCCGCGGAACGCGCGCGCATCGGCATAGACCTCACGATCCCGAGCGTGCTGCTCGATGCGGGCGCGGGCGCGTCGTGGGAGTACTACGATGAGGCGCACCACAAGGGCTTTTCGCGCTCGGAAGGCCTCGGCGTCGCCAGCTTCGACATGTTCGTCAACGGCGCGTTCGCCACCGACAAGAGCGAACCGCTGTGCAGCGATGCGGCGGCCCTGATGCAGGTCGCGATCGACGACGTCGAGCGCGGTTTCCAAGTCGATGCGAACAACCCGCTCGTTGGCGTCGAAGGCCGCGTGAAGCTGCTGCGCCGGCTCGGCGCGGTGGCGTGCATCAATCCCGATGTATTTGGCGCACCTGCGCGACTGGGCCATCTCTACGACTACCTCGCGGCGCACGCTGTCGATGGAAAAATCCCCGCGACGCTGCTGCTCGAGACGCTGCTGCACGCGCTCGGCCCGGTCTGGCCGGGGCGGCTCGCGATCGGCGGCGTCGATCTCGGCGACTGCTGGAAGCATCCCTGCGCGGCCATCGATGCGAGCGACCCGACCGACGGTCTCGTGCCGTTTCACAAGCTGACGCAGTGGCTGGCGTACTCGCTGCTCGAACCGCTCGCCGACGGCGGCCTTGAAGTCACCGGACTCGACCAATTGACCGGGCTGCCCGAATACCGCAACGGCGGCCTGCTGATCGACTTCGGCGTGATCGCCGCGCGCGATGCGGATTTGTATACCCAGGCGCTGGCGGTCGATCATCCGGCCATTGTCGAATGGCGAGCGCTGACCGTGATCGGGCTCGACCGTCTCGCCGAGCGCCTCCGCGCGAAACTCGGCCTCGACGCGGCGGCCATGCCTCTCGCGCGCGTGCTCGAAGGCGGCACGTGGACGGCCGGGCGCAAGATCGCCGCCGAGCGTCGCCCCGGCGGCGCGCCGCCGTTGAATATCGTCAGCGACGGAACGGTTTTTTAGTTCTTCCCTTCTCCCACCGGGAGAAGGTGCCCGAAGGGCGGATGAGGGAGAAGCCTCGCAAGGTTGTAACGAGGCGAGAATGTGCGACGCTCTTCCCTCATCCGGCGCTGCCGCGCCACCTTCTCCCGGTGGGAGAAGGGAAGCTTACGCTTCACCTACTTTGAGGCCATGAGAAATGTCCAACGTCGTCGTGATCGATCACCCCCTCGTTCAACACAAGCTCACGCTCATGCGGCGCAAGGAGGCGTCGACCGCCGAGTTCCGCCAGCTGCTGCGCGAGATCGCGACGCTGCTCGCTTACGAGGTGACGCGCGACCTGCCGCTCGAAACGACGACGATCGAAACGCCGCTCGCGACGATCGATGCGCCGACGCTGTCGTCGAAGAAGCTTTGCCTGATCTCGATCCTGCGCGCCGGCAACGGCCTGCTCGACGGCATGCTCGACCTGATTCCGTCGGCGCGCGTCGGCCACGTCGGTCTGTACCGCGACCCGCACACGCTCGAAGCGGTCGAGTACTACTGCAAGCTGCCGCTCGATATCGGCGAGCGCCTCGCGATCGTGCTCGATCCGATGCTCGCGACCGGCCATTCCGCCGTCGCCGCGCTCGACCGCATCAAGGACCGTGGCGCGCAGGCGATCAAGTTCGTCTGCCTCGTCGCCGCGCCCGAAGGCATCAAGACCCTGCAGGAGGCGCATCCCGACGTGCCGATCTACACCGCTGCGGTCGACAGCTACCTCAACGATCATGGCTACATCGTGCCGGGTCTGGGCGATGCCGGCGACCGCCTGTTCGGCACCAAGTGACGTGCGGGACACGCGCGATCCCGGCACGACGTGCCGGGATCGAGGACACAGGGCGTGAGAAATGCGGGCTAGGCGAGGCCGAGCGTCCGCGCCTGCGCGTGCAGCGCCGGCGTGCCGGCCAGCACGCTCGTCGTCGCCAGCGTCAATTCGCGTCCGGCGAGGTCGGTGAACGTGCCGCCCGCTTCGCGCACGATGACGGCGAGCGCGGCGATGTCGAGGATGTTGACGTCGGACTCGATCACGAGGTCGAGACTGCCGCGCGCGAGCAGGTGGTAATGGTAGAAGTCGCCGTAGCCGCGCGTGCGCCCGCAGCGCCGGATCAGGCCGGCGAGCGCGTTCCAGCCCGTGCCGCGCGACAGCGTCTTGACGTTGCCGAACGAGATCGCGGTCTGCGCATCGAAGGTGTTCGTCGCCGCAATCCGGATCGGCTTGCCGTTGAGGAAGGCGCCGCCGCCCTTGCGTGCCCAGGCCAGTTCGCCGAATTCCGACGCGCACGACACGCCGAGCACGAGTTCGCCGCGGTGCATCAGCGCGATCTGCGTGGAAAACATCGGGTAGCCGCGCACGAAGCTGCGCGTGCCGTCGATCGGGTCGATCAGCCAGAGGAAATCGCCTTCGCCCTCGCGGCCTTCCTCCTCGCCGAAATAAGCGTGGTCGGGAAACGCTGCGCGCAACACGCGCTTGATCGCCGCCTCGGCTTCGCGGTCGGCGATCGTCACCGGCGTCTGGTCGGCCTTGATCTCGACTTCGGCGCCGGCGCGCCAATGGCGCGCGATCACTTCGGCGGCGGCGTGCGCGGCGCGCTTGGCGACGTCGAGCGCGGAATCGAGGAAGGCGGAGGTCGGCATGGACGGCGAGTCTTGTGTGCGAGGAAAGGGCCGCCGATCATAGCAAAATGACCTCTTCACCCGATTCCCGATTTCCCGTTCCCGATTCCCGGCATTGGGCCGCGCGCGACCTGGCCGTGCTCTGGCATCCGTGCACGCAGATGCGCGACCATGCCGACCTGGACGGCGCGCGCGTGCCGCTGACGCCGATCGCGCGCGGCGAAGGCGCGTGGCTGATCGACCACGACGGCAAGCGCTACCTCGACGCGGTTTCGTCGTGGTGGACCAATCTGTTCGGCCACGCCAACCCGCGCATCGGTGCGGCGATCAAGGACCAGCTCGACCGGCTCGAGCACGTCATCTTCGCAGGCTTCAGCCACGAACCCGGCATCCGCCTCGCCGAGGAATTGCTGCGCGTCGCGCCGACACCCCGCCCGGCCCCGCAGGGCGAGGAAGATCGGCGGCTCGCACGCGTGTTCTACGGCGACAACGGCTCGAGCGCGATCGAGATCGCGCTGAAGATGAGTTTCCACTACTGGCGAAATTGTGGAAAAAGCGACAAAGTAAAATTCGTCGCATTGACCGGCGGCTACCACGGCGAGACGCTCGGCGCGCTCGGCGTCACCGACGTGCCGCTCTACCGCACGACCTATGCGCCTTTGCTGAGCGAGCCGATCTTCGTCGCCTCCCCCGACTGCTACGAGCGCGAAGCGGGCGAGGATCGGGAAGCGCATTCGCTGCGCAAGCTCGCCGACATGCGCGCCGCACTCGAACGCCATGCGCACGAGGTCGGCGCGGTGATCGTCGAACCGCTCGTGCAGTGCGCCGGCGGCATGCGCATGTACCATCCCGCGTACCTCGCCGGCCTGCGCAACCTCTGCGACGAATTCGAAGTGCATCTGATCGCCGACGAAATCGCCGTCGGCTTCGGCCGCACCGGCACTTTGTTCGCCTGCGAGCAGGCCGGCATCTCGCCCGACTTCCTCTGCCTGTCGAAAGGCATCACCGGCGGCTTCCTGCCGTTTTCCGCAGTGCTGACGACGTCACGAGTCTACGACGCGTTCTACGCCGAGTACGCCGCGGGCAAGGCGTTCCTGCATTCGCACAGCTATACGGGCAACGCGCTCGCCTGCCGCGCGGCGCTCGAGACGCTTGCGATTTTCCGCGATGAGCCCGTGATCGAGCGCAACCGCATGCTTGCGGAGCGCCTGCGCGAGCGGCTCGTGCCGCTGGCCGCGCATGCGCACGTGGCCGAGGTGCGCCAGACCGGCATGATCGCCGCGATGGAACTCGTGCGCGACAAGACTGCGCGCACACCGTTCGCGAGCGCAGAACGCCGCGGCCTGCGCGCGTACCGGCACGCGCTCGCGCAAGGCGTGTTGCTGCGGCCGCTCGGCGACGTGATCTATTTCATGCCGCCTTACATCGTCACGCCGGAGGAAATCGACTTCATGGTCGACGTGGCGATGCGAAGCATCGACGTCGCCACCGCGGCGTAGAAAGAGATCCGCTGCGCTAACGCGCAAGCGCCGCGTCCAACTGCATGAGTTGCCGTGGCGTGCCGATGTTCCGCCACGTTCCGTCGTAGCGCTCGCCCGTGAGCCTGCCCGCGCGCATCGCGCGCTGATACATCGGTAGCAGTTTGAACGCGCCGTCGGGCTGGTCTGCGAGCAGCGCGGCGCGGTAGACGCCGATGTTGGCGAAGGTCAGGCGCTCGCCGGGGCCGTCTTCGGCGAGGCGCGTGCCGTCGAGATGGAAATCGCCGCGCGGATGGAAGTCCGGATTCGGCACCATGACGAGATGCGCCCAGGCGTCGCGGTCGGGCAGGCCGCGCGCGGCGAGCTGGGCGTAGTCGTAGTCGCACCAGATGTCCGCGCTGACCGCGAGGAACGGTTCGTCGCCGAACCAGGGCAGCGCGCGACGCATGCCGCCGCCGGTTTCGAGCGGCACCGGGCCCTCGCAGGAGTAGCGGATGCGCAGGTTCCAGCGTGTGCCGTCGCCGAGCGCGGCGGGAAATTGTTCGGCGAGATGCGAGGTGTTGATCACCACTTCGCGGATTCCCGCGCGCGAAAGTTTTTCGAGGTGGTATTCGATCAGCCGCTTGCCGCCGGCTTCGAGCAGCGGCTTCGGCGTCGCGTCGGTCAGCGGGCGCATGCGCTCGCCGCGGCCGGCGGCGAAAACCAGGGCACGTTCGATCACGCCGCCCGCTCCTGCGGACGCGCGCGCGCGATGTCGCGGTCGCCGACGGCGCGTTCGATCAGGTCGGCGAATGCGGCGAGTTCAGGATAGCCGCGTGCGATGTCCAGCACATAGCGCAGAGTCAGCGGCAGGTCGTTGAGATAGCCCGGCTTGCCGTCGCGATAGTGGAGCCGGCAGAACTGGCCGAGCAGGCGCGTATGCCGTTGCAGCCCGACCAGGTCGAACCAGCGCCGGAACGTGGCCGCGTCGACGTCGACGACGCCTGCCGCGCGCAGGCGATGATGGTAACCGCGCATCCACGCCTCGACGCGCTCGCGCGGCCACGCGATGTAGCAATCGCGCAGCAAGGATGCGAGGTCGTAGGCGATCGGGCCGTGCAATGCGCCCTGAAAATCAATGATTCCGGGATTGGAAAAACTTGGCGGCGCAGTCGCCCTTTCCGATTCCCGATTCTCGATTCCCAATTCCCGGATCAACATCAGGTTGCGGCTATGGAAGTCGCGATGCACGAACACCTGCGGCTGTGCTTGCGCATTGGCGACGAGCAGGGTGAACGCGGTTTCGATCGTGGCGACGTCCTCATCGTCGGGCACGAAGCCGAGATGGCGATCGAACAGCCATGCCGGCATGATCTCCATGCCGGACCGAAGCAGCGCTTCGTCGAACGGCGGCAGGCCGGCCGGCGACACGCGCGTCTGCATCGTCAGCAGCGCATCGAGCGCGTCGCCGTAGAGCGCGTCCGCGCTGGCGGCGCTCAGCTCGGGCAGGTAGGTGCGGTCGCCGAGGTCCTCCATCAGGATGAAGCCGCGCGCGTGATCGGTCGCGAATACTTCCGGCGTATGCAGGCCCGCTGCATGCAGCCGCGCGCCGATGTCGAGCCACGGCGCGACGTTCTCCTTGTCGGGCGGCGCGTCCATGACGATGCGCGTTTCGCCGCCGGCGTCGACGCGCCAGTAGCTGCGGAAACTCGCGTCGGCCGAGGCCGGAGCGAGGGCGAAGTCGCGCTGCGGAAAATGCGCGGCGACGAAGTCGCGCAGTTCGGCGTGTCGGGAAGCGGAGGTCATGCGCGGCAGTTTAGCGGCTGCGCTTGCGGCCATGCACCCGCATGAGGCGTCGGCGCAATTGGCCCCAGCGGATCGCCGCGCAATGACCCTGTCGCCTCGATACGGCCGCGTCCAGCATAGGTACCCCTTCGCGTGAAGAAATCGGCCATGACGTTTGCGTCGACGTTCGTCCGTATCGTGGGATTCTTGGCATTGCTCGCCGGCGCCTTTGCGGATGCGGCGGCGGAAGAAACGCCGCTTGTGCGCCAGTCGCTCGACGAGGCCTGGTGGACCGGGCCGATGCTGGCCGCGTCCGCGGGCACGCTGCCGCAGGGGCATTTTCTCGTCGAGCCTTACCTCTACGATGCGATCTCGCCGCACGCCGACGGCTTCGGTTCGCTGACCTACATCAACTACGGTCTCACCGACCGCCTGACCGTCGGCCTGATCCCGACGTTCGGCTACAACCGCGTGAGCGGCGGCCTTGACAGTTCGCACGTCGGCGTCGGCGACGTCAGCGTGCAGGCGCAGTGGCGCGTGACCCAGTTCGACGCGGACAGCGGTTTGCCGACCATGTCGGTCAACGTGCAACAGACGCTGCCGGCCGGCAAGTTCGACCGCCTCGGCGGCCGCAGCAGCGACGGCCTCGGCGGCGGCGCGCGCACGACCACGCTCGGCTGGTACATGCAGACGTATTTCTGGATGCCGAACGGGCGCATCCTGCGCACGCGCCTGGATATTGCCGATGCGTTCTCGCGCGGCGTCGGGATCGAGGACGTCAGCGTGTACGGCACCGCGCAGGGTTTCCGCGGCAGGGCGAAGCCGGGCGACGTGCAGACCGCCGATCTCGCCTTCGAATACAGTCTGACGCGCAACTGGGTGCTGGCGATGGATCTGCTCTACCGGCACGCGCAAAACATGCGCATCGTCGGCCACTCGGCGCCCGCTGCGGCCGCGGACGACGTGCGCGTCGACAGCGGGCCGCGCGTCTCGTTCGCGCTCGCGCCGGCGGTCGAATACAACTGGAACGCGCGCGTCGGCATGCTCTTCGGCGTGCGCAGGATCCCGCGCACGCGAGCGGCCGCGGCGACGACGACACCGGCGCTCGCGCTCAACATGGTGTTCTGAAGGCCGGGCAAACGCAGCGGCGCTCGCGCCGGCAGCCGCTGCCTGAACGGCTGCTGCCGCCCCGCTATTACATTGCGCGCCGCTTTTTGCCATCATCGGCGCAGTGGCGGCAGGCGTTCGGATGCCGCCACTGCGCAATGGAAAGCATTGCCGCGCCCGCATGCGCAGTGCGCCCCGTTGCGCAGGATTGTCCGGGCCCTGTCGCCCGCCATTCGCAGGAGTGTCGCCCATGTCCTCAGATACCACAGACGATCGCAGCGAAGATCGCGCCCCGGAGCCGGACAACGCGGAGCGCGTTTCCGCGTCGCGTCCCGCGTCCCGGCGCGGTGCGTCGAAGACGCGCCGCCCGCAGCGCGCGAGCCGCAGGAAGAGCGAAGCTGCGCCGGACGACCCGGGCGAACGCCTGCGCGAGCAGGCGGCGGAAATTTTCGCGGCGACGCGCCAGCGCATCGTCGAACGGCCCGTGCAGGCGGTTCTCGTCGCGGCGGCCGCCGGCGCGTTCGCCGCGCTGCTGCTCGGCGCGGCGCGGCGCTGATGCGCATCGCGTCTGCGCAACGGATCGACGCGGTGCGTTCGTTCCGATATCGGCAGGGAGGCTGACGCGCCATGCTCCGATTCCTTTTGACGCTGGCCCGCCATCTCGATCTCCTCGGCGAGCACGCGCTCGGCTACGCGGAACTGATCCGCGCCGAATGCGCCGTGTCGCTGCGCTGCTGGGTCTGGCGCGTCGCGGCGTTCGCGGCGGCGGCGCTGTTCGTCCTGATCGGCCTGGTCAGCGCCGCCGTCGTGCTCGCGCTCTGGTCGAACGGGATCGACGTGGCGAGCTGGCGGGCATGGGTCGTGCCGCTCGTCTGCCTGCTCGTCGCGCTCGCCTGCGTCGCATTCGCGCTGACGCGCAGACCGCCGCCGATGTCGGAGGCGCTGATGCAGCAACTGCAGCGCGATATCGATCTGCTGCGCGCGGCGCGCGGCGGTGCCAAGACGGACGAGGCGGCCCCGTGAGCGCGCAGGTCGACGACGCCGTGCGTTCGCTCGAAGCGAGCCGCGCAGCGCTCGCGGCGGCATTCGCGCCCAGGGCGTCGTCGCCCGTGTGGCGGCGCGAGGGATTCGCCGGCGCGCACGGGCGCGGCGCGGGCACGCTCTGGGACGCGCTGTGCTCGAGCCTGAGCGAAGCGGCCGGCGAGCAGGGCTTCGGCCGCCTGCGCGCGTCGCTGGAAACCGCACGGCCCGCGCTCGAAGACGCGGTGCGCCGTCAGCCGTGGACGGCGGTCGCCGTGGCGGGGTTGTGCGGCGCGGTCGCCGTCTGGATCGTCTCCACGCGGCGGCGCATGATCCTTTCGACGGCGCGCCTGTGGTGGCGCACCGCCGGCGCCGCGATGCTCGCGTCGGCGGCGTTCAAGCTCTACGACCGTTACGCCGCCGGCGCGGAGCGGCCCGCGTCTTCGCCCCGCAGCGCGGACCCCGCCGGGCCGGTGCAAGAGGATTGATCGCGGCAGTACGGGAGACACGCCATGGCAACGCCAACCCCCGAGAATCGGGAAGAAACCCGGCGCGAGCGCTTCGGCGCCTTTGCGGAGAATTCGCGCGAAGTGGCCGAGGCGTTGACGGGACTGTGGGCCCTCGCGCTCGCGGTGTCGGTCTTCGCCACGCTGTATTTCGGCCGCGACGTGTTCGTGCCGCTCGCGCTCTCGGCCCTGTTCGCGTTCATGCTCGAGCCGCTGATCAACTGGCTGGCGCGCTGGATCGGACGCGCGGCCGCCGCGGTCCTCGTCCTCATCGTCGTGCTTGCCGCGTTGGTCGAACTCGGGTTCGTGCTGTCGCGGCAGCTGCACGAGCTGGCCGACCAGTTGCCGGCCTACCGCGGCAACCTCGCGGCCAAGATCCGCGACGTCGCGCCGGCCGGCAACGGCGTATTCGCGAAGCTGACCCATCTTTCCGAGGACTTGCAGAAGACCGCCGAGCAGGCCGCGCCGGCCAAGGGCGGCGATGGTTCGGGGGAGAAGGCGCCGCTCGACGTGCGCGTCGTGCAGACCGGCAAGAGCACGCCGATCGAAGCCTTGCAGGCCTACGTCGAACCGCTGATGGGACCGCTCGGCACCACCTTCCTCGTCATCCTGCTCGTCGTGTTCATGGCGATCAAGGCCGACGACCTGCAGGAGCGCTTCATCCGCCTCGTCGGCCACGGCCGCATCGGCGCGACCGCGCGCGCGATCGACGACGGCACCTCGCGCATCCGCCGCTATCTCGGCATGCAGCTGCTGACCAACCTGATCTACGGCATCGCGCTCGCGGCGGGCCTGCACTTCATCGGCGTGCCGAACGCGCTGCTGTGGGGAGGGCTCGCGGCGGTGCTGCGCTTCATTCCCTACGTCGGCCCGTGGATCGCGGTGATTCCGCCGCTGCTGCTCTCGCTCGCCGTGTCGCCGTCGTGGATGGGGCCGCTGCTGACGCTCGGCCTGTTCCTCGCGCTCGAACTCGTCACCGGCAACGTGCTCGAGCCGTGGCTGTACGGCGCGAGCACGGGCGTGTCGTCGTTCGCGCTCGTCGTCGCCGCGGTGTTCTGGACGACGATCTGGGGGCCGATCGGCTTGCTGCTGTCGACCCCGCTGACCGTCTGCCTCGTCGTCATGGGGCGGCACGTGCCGAGCCTGTCTTTCCTCAACGTGATGCTCGGCGAGGAGGAGCCGTTGTCCGCGTCCGAGCGGATGTACCGGCGCCTGCTGCGCCCGCGCTCGTTCGCGCGCGGACGCGAGATGGCGGAGGATTTCGTCGCCGCGCACTCGCTGGTCGAGTTCTACGACGGCGTGCTGCTGCCGGTCGTGCGCGCATTCGAACGCGACCGCGCCGAGCAGCGTCTGGATGCCGAGCAGCGCGGCGCGCTAGCGCGCTCGCTGCGCGCGCTGGTCGAGGAGATCGATGCCGACGACGATTACGACGGCGCGGCCGCGCCGTCGCCGCGCGCGTACCGCGTGCTCGTGCTGCCCGCGCGCGCCGGGCGCGACCTGATCGCCGCGCTGATGCTGGCCCGCGTGCTGCGGCTGGAACACTTCGACGTTCGCCTCGCCGCCAGCCGCGGCGAGGCGAACGTCGCGCTGGACCGGCTGCGCGAGGAAGCCGCCGACCTCGTCGTCGTTTCGGCGATGCCGCCGACCCTGCTCGCCGACGCGGATTTGCTCTGCCGCCGGATCAAGTCGATCGCGCCCGAACAGAAGATCGTCGTCGGTTTCTGGCAGGGCGCGGGCGAGGACGCGCAGCCGGCGGACGAGGACGAGAAACTGCCGGACGTGGAAGCCGTCGTCGTCTCGATCGGCGCCGCCGTCGCCCTCTGCGAAGGCTGGGCGGCCAGCGAGGCCGCGATCGAGGCCGGGCCTTCGGCCGAAGCGGACATGGGTGCGCCGGCCTGAGGCGTCCCCTCGCCCGGCAGGCGGCGGCTTCGGCCCTGCGTGCGCGGATCAGGCCTCCCGACGCAACGCCTTCGCCGCGCCGACCATCGCGCCCAGCGCCGCCTTCACTTCGGGCCAGCCGCGCGTCTTCAATCCGCAGTCCGGATTGACCCAGAGCTGTTCGGGCTTGAGCCGCGCCTGCGCCTTGCGCAGCAGGCCGAGCATGTCGTCGAACTCGGGCACGCGCGGCGAGTGGATGTCATACACGCCCGGACCGATGCCGCTCGGATAGCGGAACTTCGTGAACGCATCGAGCAGCTCCATGCGCGAGCGCGAGGTTTCGATCGAGATCACGTCGGCGTCCAGCGCCGCGACCGCGTCGATGATGTCGTTGAACTCGGCGTAGCACATGTGCGTGTGGATCTGCGTCTCGTCGCGCACGCCGCCCGCGGCGATGCGGAAGCAGGCGACCGCCCAGGCGAGGTAGGCGTCCCAATCGCGGCGGCGCAGCGGCAGGCCTTCGCGCAGCGCGGGTTCGTCGATCTGGATCACGCGGATGCCCGTCGCCTCGAGGTCGGTCACTTCGTCGCGCAACGCCAGCGCGATCTGCCTGCAGGTGTCCGCGCGCGGCTGGTCGTCGCGCACGAACGACCATTGCAGGATCGTCACCGGCCCGGTCAGCATGCCCTTCATCGGCCGCCGGGTCAGCGATTGCGCGTAGCGCGACCAGGCGACCGTCATCGGCCGCGGGCGCGAGACGTCGCCGTAGACGATCGGCGGCTTGACGCAGCGCGAGCCGTAGCTCTGCACCCAGCCCTGCCTGGTGAAGGCGAAGCCGGCTAGCTGCTCGCCGAAGTATTCGACCATGTCGTTGCGTTCGAACTCGCCGTGCACGAGCACGTCGATGTCGAGTTCTTCCTGCACCTTGACGGCATGGCGCGTTTCGTTTTCGAGGAAGCTTCGATAATCGGCGTCGCTGAGCTTGCCCGCGCGGTGCGAGGCGCGCGCGTGGCGCACTTCGGCGGTCTGCGGGAACGAGCCGATCGTCGTCGTCGGATAGGTCGGCAGGCCGAGCGTCTTCGCCTGCTTGAGCTTGCGCGCCTCGTAGTCCGAACCGCGCCGTTCCAGTTGCGCCGTGGCCTGTTTCAGGCGTTCGCGCACGGCGGGATTGATGGTGAGTTTCGATGCGCGCCGTCCCTTCTGCAGCTCGCGCGAGGCGGCCACCGCGGCGAGCGCGGCGGCGTCGCCTTCCGCCGCGTCGGCGAGCGTGCGCAGCTCGGCGATTTTCTCGCGCGCGAAGGCGAGCCATGGATGGATGTCGAGCGCGGTCTCCGCGCTCGCGTCGATCGGCACGTGCAGCAGCGAGCACGACGGCGCGATCTGCAGGCGGTGCGCGCTGACCGCGGCGCGCGCGCGCTTGATCAGGGCGGATGCGGCATGCAGGTCGGTGCGCCAGATGTTGCGCCCGTCGACGACGCCGAGCGAAAGCACGCGGTCGTCCGGCAGATGATCGAGCACGGCATCGAGCAACTGCGGCGCGCGCACGAGATCGACGTGCAGGCCGTGCGTGGGCAGCGACGTCGCCAGCGGCAGGTTCTCGTCGAGGCCGGAGAAATACGTCGCCAGCAGCAGCTTCGGCGTGCGCGCCTCGGCGAGCGCGGCGTAGGCGTAGCGGTAGGCGTGCTGCGCGGCGTCGCAGAGATCGAGCGCGAGGAACGGCTCGTCGATCTGCACCCACTGCGCACCCGCGTCGGCGAGCTTGCCGAGCAGTTCGGCGTAGACCGGGACGAGTTGGTCGAGCAGGGCGAGGCGGTCGCTGCCGTCGACGGTCTTCGACAGCAGCAGGAACGAGACCGGGCCGAGCAGCACCGGGCGCGCGTCGTGGCCGAGCGCGCGCGCTTCGAGGAATTCCTTGAGGGGCTTGTCGCCGCGCAGGGCGAAGGCTTGGTCGCGGCTCAGTTCCGGCACGAGATAGTGGTAGTTCGTGTCGAACCACTTGGTCATTTCGAGCGCGCGCAACTCGAGGCCGCCGGCCTTGTAGCCGCGCGCCGTGGCGAAATAGCCGGCGAGCGGATCGTTCTGCGCGAGTTCGAGATATTCGCGCGGCACCGCGCCGAACAGCCACGCCGTATCGAGCACGTGGTCGTACAGGGTGAAGTCGTTGACCGGAACGACGTCGGCGCCGGCCTCGCGTTGCAGTTGCCAGTGGCGCTGGCGCAGTTCGCGCGCGGTCGTCTGCAGCGCGTCCGCATCGATCGCGCCTTTCCAGTGGTTTTCGACAGCGGTCTTCAGTTCGCGCTTGCGGCCGATGCGCGGAAAACCGAGATTGGTGACAAGTGACATGGATGATTCCTCACGTGGTTCAAACGATGAGGAACGAAAGCAGGCGCCGTCGCAGGGCCGCCGCCGCGGGGACGATGCCTGCGGAAGATGGTGCGCAGCGTCGACCCTCGCCCCCGCGGGCGAACCGGAACGTCAACGGGAAATCGGGACGATGCGCGCAGGACCGCGGAAAGGCGTGCGCTCATTCGCCCGTACTTTCCCGCGAAAGTTCCGAGTCGGAGCGGAAGGAATCAACCTTCCGGCCGAGGCAGGTCTTCGGGCTCGTGGACGCGGGACCGAGGATCGGTCCCATCTACTTTCACCGCTTCCCGGACCGATCGATCCAGTGCATCTGGCGATTTCGTTTCCACCTACCGCTGCGGGGCAGCTCCGGATTCGAACCGGATTCCCTTTTCAGCCGGCGCGTGACCGCCCGCACCTTCAGCGAATGGAAGTCTAGACGTCTATACTTCCAAGGTCAAATGGCTTTCCGCGGCGCGGCGAGCGTCTGCGCGCAGACGCAGAGCCACATGATGTCGAACGACGCCGCGCCGAGCGCGAGCAGCCACCACGATCCGCCCTCCTGCGCGATAAGCGGGCCGACGGTGCCGGCGGCGACGAGCCACAGCGCACGCGTGCCGGTCATGCCGGCCGCTCCGCGAGGCGCGGCTGCCGGCATTCGCGCCGCCGGTCCCACCACAGCCACGCGCCGTTGGCGGTGATGAACAGGGTCAGCCAGGTGCACAGCGCGACCGGAAGACGATCTTCCGTCACGACGTCGTATTGCGCTGCTGCTTGACAAGCGAATCCGCGCGGCGTATCACCGGCGGCACAGGGGTGTTTTGGAAGCGTCTGTTCGTCCATCGTGCGAACCAATGCAAGGATTGGGCGTGTATGGGAATCGAACACGCAAGGGCAGCGAGAGCCCGTCTTGCAATCAGGCCTCCCCTGTCCAGGGGCAATGGCCTCGATTCTTGTGGCGCGAACGATCCCTTCGCGCCGAAGAAGTCATCCGACCCGCAAACGATCGTTTCCCGCCTCCGCAACCCTCTTTCCGGGTTGGCGCGCCGGAACGTTCTCACCAGTCCACTCCTGCGAGAGATCACGCCGCTGGCCAGCGGCGAAGATGCTCCTGCGCGGGTGGGACAGGAGGTGGACACATGAAGTGCTTGCGAACCGCAGTGGTGTTGTCGACGTCCATGCTTGCACTGATGGCAAATGCATGGGCAGGCGAAACTCAGACATACAAATACGATGAGTTGGGCCGCCTGAAATCGGTTCAATATACCGGCACGGTGAACAACGGACAGGCGCATTCGACTTGTTTCGATCCGGCCGGCAACCGGACCGTTTATCGATCGGACGCCGGCGGCGCGCTCGCGACCTGTCCAGCCGGCTCGGCGCTTGCTCCTGCGGATCAACCATCCGCCGCGACGCGGGATTCCGGCGGCGGCTCTCACGCGGCGCTTCCGGATACTCGCGGCGCGGCGAAGACCACGTGCACGGGACTCGACGATGCAAGCCGCCAGTCATGTATGGTCGCGGACGGCTCGGGGGCGAAATGAACCGGAACACGCAACCCGTGGGCGGCGCCCTCCTCGCCGTGCGCCCGGGCGCATCGGTGGGTACCGCTCGCTCCGGCGCACTTCCCGGCCTGTTCGCGCGGATCGGCGCCATGATGCTCATGCTGATGCCGGGCTGGTTTGCGCCCGGCACGGCAAGGGCGCAGACGCAGGTGCCGCCGGCCGTGGTCAGCCCGCTGAAGATGGAACCCGATCCCAACGGCTTCAATCTCCTCGATGGCCGGGCCCGGGCGAACCTGCCGGTCCTGTCGATTCCAGCCGCACCGCGCCTGACATTCCAGCGGGTTCAGGACATGGCGCCCTATGTCGTCGGCAAATACGGCACCGATATCGAGGATGTGAGCTTTTCGCTGCATGACGGCGGTCTTGCGTCCGAGTCCTTCCGATGCCTGAGCGCGTGTTCCAGCGTGACCGGAACGGGATCGACCATCACCATCAACGGCCAGAGCTATCGGCAGGCGGGTACCGGTACGGTCTTTACCTACAACATTCTCTACGTGGCCAGGACCGCCACCAATCCGGTGATGCAGAAATACGCATCGAACGCCGCGTATGCCGACGGCGAGGTCGTTACCTATACCTATGCAAGTGCGACGCTTCCCGGAGATACGCTCAACCGGACTTGGCGTCGGCCGATCACGGTCAGCACCAATCTCGGTTACGCCCTGTCGATCACGTATCAGAGCGACGATCTGAGCGATATCGGTTGGGGCACGCCCAGCGTCGTGAAAATCTACCGGACGGCGGACCCCGCCACGACGCTGGCGCAGTTCACCTATTCGGGCAACACGATCACCGATCTGGCCGGTCGCGTCTTTCAATGCAGCGGCAACTGCTCCAACAGCCTGGGCACGGATGTCGAGACGACGACAGCCACCGAGCGCCTGCCGGGGGAAAGCGCCGACGCAAGGCAGATCACGCCGCTTTCCGGTGCGACCGTTGTCGGCAGCATCGTGCGCGACGGCGTGACCTGGACCTACGCGTACACCAATCTCAGCAACGACGTGATCTACAACACCCACCGTTACAGCAAAGTCACGGTGACCGGGCCCAACGGGTACAACGTCGCTTACGACGTTACCGCAGTGGACCAGAAAAACGTGATCACGCGCTCGACGGATTCGATCGGTCGGCAAACCAATTATGCGTCCGATTCGAGCAGCCGGCTGACGCAGGTGACCTATCCGGAGGGGAACAAGGTCGGGGTGGTTTATGACGACTGGGGCAATGTCTCCCAGCGCACGACCTATGCCAAGCCGGGCTCCGGCCTGCCGAATCTGGTCGAGACGGCCTATGTGAACCCAACGACCTGCACGGGCGTGCTCTGCTATCGGCCGGTCTGGACGAAGGACGCCCTCACTCGACAGACCGACTATGTCTACAATGCGAACGGGCTGCTCACCGAGCGCACCGATCCGGCCGATGCGTCGGGCGTGCGGCGCAAGACCTGCGTCGCCTACACCCCCGCGGCCCCCTATCGCGCCATCGCGACCTGGGTGGTGGCCAGCACGAGCGCATGCGGCTCGGCCGCGAGCCAGAGCATCCGCACCGAGACGGATTACTGGAACAACACGTTCCTGCCGAGCGCGCAGCGCCGCTACGACGGCGCGACCGTCCTGACCACCGCCTACGGCTACGACAATGCCGGCCGCCTGCTGTCGGTCGACGGCCCGCTCGCGGGCACGGACGATGCAACCTATTATCGCTACGACGTGGTGGGACGGAAGACCTGGGAAATCGGCCCGGTCGCGATGGCCGGCGGTCTGCGCCTGGCGACGCGCTATACCTATCGGGCGTCCGACGACAAGGTGACGCTGGCCGAACACGGCACCATACCCAATGCGACGAGCACGACGCTGACGGTGCTGCAGCAGGCGGCAACCGGCTACGACGCGCGGCGCAATCCGAGCCGCGACGCGGTGTCGTCGGGCAGCACGACGTACAGCGTGCTCGATCGATCCTGGGACAACCGCAACCGCCCGGTCTGCTCGACGCAGCGCATGAATGCCGCGGTGTTCGGCGCGCTGCCCGCGGATGCGTGCACGCCCGGCACGTCGGGCAGCGACGGCGCCGACCGGATCACGAAGAACATCTACGACAACGCCAGCCAGCGCCTGCAAATCCGCCGCGCGGTGGGCACGAGCCTGGAACAGGCCTACGCGACCTACAGCTACACGAACAACGGCAAGACCCAGTACGTGATCGACGCCAACGGCAACCGCGCCCAGTTCGAATACGACGGCGACGACCGGCTCCTGAAATGGACCTTCCCGTCCCCGACGCGGCCCACGGCCTACAACCCGAGCACGCCGGCCAATGCGCTGGCGACGGCGGGCTCGCTCAACGCGAACGACTACGAACAGTACGGCTACGACGCGAACGGCAACCGCACGAGCTGGCGCCGCCGCGACGCGAGCACGCTGACGTTCGCCTACGACGCGCTCAACCGGGTGATCCAGAAGCGCGTGCCCGATCCGGTGGGCGGCCCCAACGCGGGAACCTCGGCCAACTGCTACAGCCTGGCGAGCGACAGCAACGACGTGTGCTACGGCTACGACCTGCGCGGCCGGCAGACCGATGCGCGGTACGGATCGCTGAGCGGCCAGGGCATCGCCACGGCCTGGGACGGGTTCGACCGGCCGACCGGCAGCACCAACAGCATGGGCGGCACCAGCCGCACGCTGGGCTACCAGTACGACGCGGCGGGCAACCGCACGCGGCTGACGTTCCCGGACGCGAACTACCACGCCTTCACCTACGACGCGATGAACCGGATGACGGCGATCCAGGAGAGCGGCAGCACGACGATCGCGACGCTGACCTACAACCCCCAGGGCCTGCGCTCGGGAATCACCGGCGCAGTGGCGACCAGCTACGGCTACGATGCGATCGGCCGGCTCAGCTCGCTCGCGCACGACCTGTCGGGCACGGCGCAGGACGTGAACTGGAGCCTGGGCGGCTACGATGCGGCCAGCGAGGTCAAGTCGCAGACGCTGAGCGCGAATGCCTATGCGTGGACGGGGTTCGCCAACGCCAATCGCGCCTACACGACCAACGGGCTCAACCAGTACAGCGCAGTCGCCACGGCGAGCCTGACCTACGACGCCAACGGCAACCTGACCTCGGACGGCAGCACGAGCTACGCCTACGACCGCGAGAACCGGCTGCTGCGCGCGACGGGCGCATCGACGGCGACCTTGGTGTACGATCCGCTGGGCCGTCTGTTCCAGACCACGAGCGGATCGACCGTCACCCAGTTCCTCTACGACGGCGACGCGCTGGTGGCGGAGTACAACGGCGCGAACGTGATGCAACGGCGCTACGTGCATGGCCCCAAGGTGGACGAGCCCTTGATCTGGTACGAAGGCACGGCGCTGGCGACGCGGCGCATCTTGCGCGCCAACCCGCAAGGCTCGATCGTCTCGGTGACCGACGCCAATGGCGCTTCGCTCTATATCGACACCTATGACCCCTACGGCGTGCCGGGAGCGGGGAATCAAGGGCGGTTCGCCTACACGGGGCAGATACGCATTCCCGAGATCGGGATGTACTACTACAAGGCACGCATCTATGCGCCGACACTGGGACGGTTCCTGCAGACCGATCCGGTGGGGTATGAGGATCAGATCAATCTCTACGCATATGCCAATAACAATCCGTACAAGTATGGCGATCCGGATGGGCGAGCGGGTCAGCTGTTCTGGACGGCCTCGGATCAAGTCACTTATACAGTGCCCTATATCATCGCCATAGCGCCTGGGGCGCATATGAATATCACGCCGGAGCAAATCAATGCGGAAATAGCACGAAATTTTTCTGGGACAATAAATCTAAATGGAAAGGATGTCACCGTTAAAGCTCAAGCTGTGATGGGCAAAGGACCGGATCCGGCAGGCAAAACCAATGTCATCTACGTGGTCCCGAACACTCAAGGCGTTACCGTGAGCGGGCGTGCAGAGACCAATAGCATCGGTGGTGATCGCATTACCATCGGCGAGTCCGGCCCGAATGCAACCACGGTAAATGCAATCGCGCATGAGCTTGGAGGGCATGCTGGTGGAGCAGGAGACCAATATGGTCCGCACAATGGATATGAGGGTGGAATTGATGTGAACGGCCAGAGGCTTCAACAAGATGCGCCTGGCGCATCTGGAATCATGTTCCAGCAAAATGGTGGGCCTGCGAACCAGCAGACCTTGCGCGAAATACTTCAAGCGCCGACCAATACGAATCGATGCGCGAACGGCACGAAGCCCTATAAAGAGGGTTGTTGACATGTTCTTCAAAAAACTTTTATGGATGGTAGGGCTTACGTTTCTCCCGGCCCTGCTGAATGCAGAAACAACTTCAGCGCCCAAGCAAAAGGCAGAACCCCCTGCCTCACTACCACGCATATGTGAAATACATCAGCGTGCATGGTGTATTTATCAAGAGCAAGCAGAGATTAGCAATGCTCAAAGGACCGATAACAATGATCCATACGATTACACGTGGCTAATACGAGACGTATATACACCATACTCAATTCTTGTGGTGTTCGAACAGAAAGGCTGCCGTGAAGGATTCGCCGACATGGTTTCCGCTATGGAGTTCGAGAAACAAGTGAAATGGCAGGGCAGATTGTGGGATCAAATGCGAGTTAGACTTAGGTTAGACGGTTCCTGTGACTTGAAATTACTCGTACCACTATATAATGGTGATCCCCTAGAGTGGGCATTCAGTACCGGGCGTGTTCTGATCTCGGCTTGCAAGGATGAAAAATGCACGCCGATATCGCCAACAGTGGCAGACGTAACCGAAAAATATCGGAAACAGTTTAAGCGAGAACGAACACCGGGGTCGTAGTCGATTTTCCAGTCACGCCCGGAAAACCCGGGTCGGGAAAACCCGGGTCAGAGTCAAATAAAAATCCTTCCATGCCATGACCAGCAAGCCACTTCCGGTGAGATCGGCGCTTTCCCGCTGCTGCGCTCGCCGCTTCGGTTTGGCGCCTTCCGCCGATTTCACCCGTCGTGTCGGCAGCCGCAGGGATCGCCATCAGCGCGCCATCGCGACTTGGGTGATGCCCAGCACGAGCGCCTGCGGCTCGGCCGCGAGCCAGAGCATTCGCACCGAGACGGATTACTGGAACAACACGTTCCTGCCGAGCGCGCAGCGCCGCTACGACGGCGCGACCGTCCTGACCACCGCCTACGGCTACGACAATGCCGGCCGCCTGCTGTCGGTCGACGGCCCGCTCGCGGGCACGGACGATGCAACCTATTATCGCTACGACGTGGTGGGACGGAAGACCTGGGAAATCGGCCCGGTCGCGATGGCCGGCGGTCTGCGCCTGGCGACGCGCTATACCTATCGGGCGTCCGACGACAAGGTGACGCTGGCCGAACACGGCACCATACCCAATGCGACGAGCACGACGCTGACGGTGCTGCAGCAGGCGGCAACCGGCTACGACGCGCGGCGCAATCCGAGCCGCGACGCGGTGTCGTCGGGCAGCACGACGTACAGCGTGCTCGATCGATCCTGGGACAACCGCAACCGCCCGGTCTGCTCGACGCAGCGCATGAATGCCGCGGTGTTCGGCGCGCTGCCCGCGGATGCGTGCACGCCCGGCACGTCGGGCAGCGACGGCGCCGACCGGATCACGAAGAACATCTACGACAACGCCAGCCAGCGCCTGCAAATCCGCCGCGCGGTGGGCACGAGCCTGGAACAGGCCTACGCGACCTACAGCTACACGAACAACGGCAAGACCCAGTACGTGATCGACGCCAACGGCAACCGCGCCCAGTTCGAATACGACGGCGACGACCGGCTCCTGAAATGGACCTTCCCGTCCCCGACGCGGCCCACGGCCTACAACCCGAGCACGCCGGCCAATGCGCTGGCGACGGCGGGCTCGCTCAACGCGAACGACTACGAACAGTACGGCTACGACGCGAACGGCAACCGCACGAGCTGGCGCCGCCGCGATGCGAGCACGCTGACGTTCGCCTACGACGCGCTCAACCGGGTGATCCAGAAGCGCGTGCCCGATCCGGTCGGCGGCCCCAACGCGGGAACCTCGGCCAACTGCTACAGCTTGACCAGCGACACGAACGACGTGTGCTACGGCTACGACCTGCGCGGCCGGCAGACCGATGCGCGGTACGGATCGCTGAGCGGCCAGGGCATCGCCACGGCCTGGGACGGGTTCGACCGGCCGACCGGCAGCACCAACAGCATGGGCGGCACCAGCCGCACGCTGGGCTACCAGTACGACGCGGCGGGCAACCGCACGCGGCTGACGTTCCCGGACGCGAACTACCACGCCTTCACCTACGACGCGATGAACCGGATGACGGCGATCCAGGAGAGCGGCAGCACGACGATCGCGACGCTGACCTACAACCCCCAGGGCCTGCGCTCGGGAATCACCGGCGCAGTGGCGACCAGCTACGGCTACGATGCGATCGGCCGGCTCAGCTCGCTCGCGCACGACCTGTCGGGCACGGCGCAGGACGTGAACTGGAGCCTGGGCGGCTACGATGCGGCCAGCGAGGTCAAGTCGCAGACGCTGAGCGCGAATGCCTATGCGTGGACGGGGTTCGCCAACGCCAATCGCGCCTACACGACCAACGGGCTCAACCAGTACAGCGCAGTCGCCACGGCGAGCCTGACCTACGACGCCAACGGCAACCTGACCTCGGACGGCAGCACGAGCTACGCCTACGACCGCGAGAACCGGCTGCTGCGCGCGACGGGCGCATCGACGGCGACCTTGGTGTACGATCCGCTGGGCCGTCTGTTCCAGACCACGAGCGGATCGACCGTCACCCAGTTCCTCTACGACGGCGACGCGCTGGTGGCGGAGTACAACGGCGCGAACGTGATGCAACGGCGCTACGTGCATGGCCCCAAGGTGGACGAGCCCTTGATCTGGTACGAAGGCACGGCGCTGGCGACGCGGCGCATCTTGCGCGCCAACCCGCAAGGCTCGATCGTCTCGGTGGCCGACTCGGCGGGGGCCTCGTTCGCGATCAACACCTACGATCCCTACGGCGTGCCGGGGACGGGGAATCAAGGGCGGTTCGCCTACACGGGGCAGATACGCATTCCCGAGATCGGGATGTACTACTACAAGGCGCGCATCTACGCGCCGACACTGGGGCGGTTCCTGCAGACCGATCCGGTGGGGTATGAGGATCAGATCAATCTCTATGCGTATGCCAATAACAATCCCTTCAAGTTCACCGATCCGGATGGGCGTGAAAGTGTCGGAGAGATGATCGATTCTGGCGCGCAGGGGTGCGAGCCGGTTTCCTGCGCTGGATGGGCCGCGCTGTATTCGGCTTGGACAGTGCTTGGTGCGGAAGGATTAAGCCAAGCCTATGACAAAGGTTGGTCGAATCTAGGAGCGGGGAATAAGATTGATGCCACTTTAGAGCTTGCCGCTGTACTGCCACCGGTCAAGATTCTTAAAGAAGCATCAGTCGCGGCGAAGGCGTTTGAGCCAAGCGCGAAGACAGTAGAGAAAATCGCGCGTCAATTGGAGAAGGATGGATTGAAGTCGCTTTTGAAGTCACAGCAAAAGCTTGAGCGCCGCCTCGCGGAACACACGGAAAAATTACAGTCGATAAAAGAAGCTGGCGGATATACGAGTTCCGTAGAGAGGGAAATAACAGGATTTAAGAAGGAACTTAATGCTATCCAAAGCGCTATCGAAAAGACTTGTACTTCTCCTATTGGGTCTCATATAAAGTCATGCCAATGAATAAGGATTATGGAAAATTTGTCGTAGAGGTGGCTGATATTTTAAGTCACCAATGCAGTGGTGATCTTTCTCTGTATGATCTTGATGGGGAACCTGGGGCGCATCGAGTTGCTTATTCCATTGTCGAAATATTCGAGTCGTCGGAAAATCTTATAAAGCTCATGGATCGATTGCGCAGAATGCACGAGGGATCAACCGATAGTTCATCGGAAATTATTCAAGGTTTCAGGGATGAGATTGAGCACATGCTATATCACGTTAGAGATTCAGGTATATTTTCCGATCTGTTAGACATGGATCGATAGGAAATGAGAAACCCGGGTCAGCGTCAAATAAAAGCCCCTCCATGACCAGCAAGCCACTTCCGGTGAGATCGGCGCTTTCCCACTGCTGCGCTCTCCGCTCCGGTTTGGCGCATCCCGCCGATTTCACCCGTCGTGCCGGCAGCCGCAGGGATCGCCATCAGCGCGCAGCCGCGACCTACAACCCCCAGGGCCTGCGCTCGGGGATCACCGGCGCAGTGGCGACGAGCTACGGCTACGACGCGATCGGCCGGCTCAGCTCGCTCGCGCACGACCTGTCGGGCACGGCGCAGGACGTGAACTGGAGCCTGGGCGGCTACGATGCGGCCAGCGAGGTCAAGTCGCAGACGCTGAGCGCGAATGCCTATGCGTGGACGGACCAGCGACAGCAACGACGTGTGCTACGGCTATGACCTGCGCGCAGTGGCGCATCCCGCCGTCGTGCTGGATTCCGGCCTGGGAGAGTCAGAAAGCATGGTCGAAGCTCACCTCGCCTTGCACGCCGACCTGGTACGCGGACACGCGGCGCTCGAAGAAGTTGGTCAGCTCCTGCACGTCCTGCAGTTCCATGAACGGGAAAGGGTTCTTCGCGCCGTGGACGGGAGCGAGGCCGAGCATGACGAGGCGCTGGTCGGCGACGTATTCGAGATACTGGCGCATTTCCTTCGCCGACATGCCGACGACGCCGCCGGAGAGCACGTCGTCGGCGAACTGCGTTTCGCAGGCGAGGGCGTCGGCGAGCATCGTGCGCACGTCGTTCGCCCATTGCTCGTCGAACAGTTCGGGCTGCTCGCGGCGCACGCTGCGGATCACCTCGAAGGCGAAGGCCATGTGCGCGGATTCGTCGCGGAACACCCAGTTGGTGCCCGCGGCGAGGCCCGGCAGCAGGCCGCGCGAGCGCAGGAAGTAGACGTAGGCGAACGCGGCGAAGAAGAACAGCCCTTCGATGCAGGCGGCGAAGCAGGTGAGGTTGAGCAGGAACTGACGCTTGTCCGCGTCGGACTCGACGCGGTCGAGCTTCTGGATCGAGTCGATCCAGCGCAGGCAGAATTCGCCCTTGTGCCGGATCGAGGGGATGTTCTCGATCGCGGCGAACGCCTGCGCGCGGCGCTCGGCCTGCGGGATGTAGTTGTCGAGCAGGGTCAGATAAAACTGCACGTGCAGCGCTTCCTCGTAGAGTTGGCGCGACAGGTACATGCGCGCCTCGGGCGCGTTGATGTGCTTGTAGAGGTTGAGCACGAGGTTGTTGGCGACGATCGAGTCGCCCGTGGCGAAGAACGCGACGAGGCGTTCGATCAGATGGCGCTCGGCTGGCGTCATGCGCTTGTCGAGGTGATTGAGATCGATCTGGAAATCGATCTCCTCGACCGTCCAGGTGTTCTTGATCGCGGCGCGGTACATCTCGTAGAACTGCGGATAGCGCATCGGCCGCAGGGTGAGGGCGAAACCGGGGTCGAGGAGGCGGGAAGACTGGGTCATGACGGTTCTATCCAAAAAATGTCGGGCGAAGGGCGCTTTTTCTTCCCTTCTCCCACCGGGAGAAGGTGCCCGAAGGGCGGATGAGGGAAGGGCCTCGCAAAATCTCGGTGGCGTTGGAAAATTGAGAGGCTCTTCCCTCATCCGGCGCTTCGCGCCACCTTCCCCCGGAGGGGGAAGGGAAGCTATTGGCAGGCCTCGCACATCTCGGGGTTTTCGAGCGAGCAGACGACGGCTTCGCTGTCGGTATAGGTCTTCTTCGGTGCGACGCCGCTCGCGGTCACCGTCGCCTTGGCGATCTTCGTCGCCGGGCGCGAGCGCAGGTAGTACGTCGTCTTCAGGCCCTTCTTCCACGCGTACATGTACATGCTCGAGAGCTGGCCGATGTTCGGGTTCTCGATGAACAGGTTGAGCGACTGGCTCTGGTCGATGAACGCGCCGCGCTCGGCGGCCATGTCGATCAGCGCGCGCATCGGCAGTTCCCAGACCGTGCGATAGATGGTCTTCAATTCCTCGGGCAACGCGGTAACCGATTGCACCGAGCCTTCGGCGAGCTTGATCGCATCGCGAATTTCCGCGGTCCACAGGCCGAGGCGCTTCAATTCCTCGACGAGGTAGCGGTTGACCTGCAGAAAATCTCCGGACAGCGTTTCGCGCTTGAACAGGTTCGACAATTGCGGCTCGATGCACTCGTAGCAACCGGCGATCGAGGCGATCGTCGCGGTCGGCGCGATCGCGATCAGCAGCGAGTTGCGCAGGCCGTGCGCCTTGATCTCCTCGCGCAGCGCGTTCCAGCGCGCGGTGTCGCTTGGCGTCACGTTCCACGCGTCGAACTGCAATTCGCCGCGCGCGGCGCGCGTCTCGGCGAATGCGGCATGCGCGCCGTGCTCGCGCGCGAGTTCGAGCGAGGCACGCAGTGCGTGGTAGTAGATCTCCTCGGAGATGCGCGCAGACAGCGCGCGTGCGGGCGCCGAGTCGAACGGCAGGCGCAACTGGAAGAACACGTCCTGCAGGCCCATCAGGCCGAGGCCGACCGGGCGCCAGCGCAGGTTCGAGGCGCGCGCGGTCGCGATCGGGTAGAAGTTCAGATCGATCACGCGGTCGAGCTGGCGCACGGCGACGTGCACGGTGTGCGCGAGCTTGTCGAAATCGAACGCTCCGTCGATGATGCAGCGGGCGAGGTTGATCGAGCCGAGATTGCACACCGCGGTTTCCGCGCCGCCGGTGACTTCGATGATCTCGGTGCACAGGTTCGACAGGTGCACGCGGTTGTCGGGATTCGCGGTCTGGTTGCAGGCGCGGTTGCACGCGTCCTTGAAGGTCATCCAGCCGTTGCCGGTCTGCGCCAGCGTGCGCATCATCTTCGCGTAGAGGTCGCGCGCCTTGAGCGTCTTCTTCGCCAGGCCCTGCGCCTCGGCCTGCGCGTAGGCCTGCTCGAACGCCGGGCCCCACAAGTCGGGCAGGTCGGGCACGTCGGCGGGATCGAACAGCGACCATGCGCCGTCCTCGTCGACGCGGCGCATGAACAGGTCCGGCACCCAGTTGGCGAGATTGAGGTGATGCGTGCGCCGCGCCTCGTCGCCGGTGTTGTCGCGCAGTTCGAGGAAGGCCTCGACGTCGGCGTGCCAGGGTTCGAGATAGACGCAGGCCGCGCCCTTGCGCTTGCCGCCATTGTGGGCAAGCCCGGCCGTCGTCATGTAGGACTCGTCGCCGTCGATCTTGAGATCGATCACGAACGGCACGGCCGCTACCGGCTCGACGCCGCGCACGCGCGAGAACACGCAACTTTGCCATTCGATCCAGTTGCGCTTCGTCAACGCGGCGCAGCCGAGTCGGGCGGCGATCTCGGCGATTGCCGGAATGCGCAGGTCGAAGCTGCGCGTCACGCCGTTGAATTCCACTTTCGACCCGTCCGAGCGCGCGCCGGCATGCGTATTGGCGCGCTCGCGGTACTGGCCGGCGCAGGGTACGCCAAGGCGCAGCAGCTGGTAGCGCACGCCCTCGATCAGCGGCAAGGACGTGTTGGTGAAGCTGATTTCCTTGTTGCGGGAAACCGTGCCATCGGTTTCGATCAGGCCTTGCAGAAGAGCCAACGCCTGCGGGCGCGGAAGATGCGCGAAGCGGGGCGCGATGTGCTTGCGATGCCGTGCGTCGTACAGGTCGGCATGACCGAAAGGCAGAGTCGCCGCGCCGGCGCCGGTGATGCGTCCCGTGGTGCCGTCGCGCACGGCGCCGCGGCCGGCCGCCCAATGGATCTGGACGTAGTTACGGCCACGCGCCGTTTCCCAATGGTGGATGCCGCGGGCTTGCAGGTAGCCGCGCACGAAGTCGAGATGTGAATCGATACCCGGATTGCCGGAAACCCCCCACTGACTGCCGTTCTTCGACAGGTGGCCGTCGCCGAGCAGGATGCCGTACAGGCGCGCGTCGTCTTCGTCGAAGCCGTCGACCGCCACGGTTTCAGTCGGGATGACCTGGGCGATGTAGTCGCCTCTGCCGAGTTGCCCTGCCTCGACCCAGGCGGCGCGCACCTTGCCCTTCGCCAGCCAGTCGTGCGTGCGTTGCGCCGATTGTTCGAGGGGAACGCCGCGGATCGCGTAGAACGGATGGCCGTCCGTGACGTGCAGCGGCTCGATCGAATGCTTGACGTCCAGCGCGACCATCGCATCACGCTGGTTGTAGACCAGGCGCTCGGTGACGGTGCGGTAGGTACCGGAAATCCCGAGCACGAGGTCGCCCGGCTGGATGTCGCGGATCGCTTTTGCGCCTTTCGCGGTGTGCACGCGCGTATCCGGTGCGAAGCACTGGTTGACCGCGGCGACCGACGAGTCGAGCGTCTTCAGCCACGGCACGATGCCGTTGGAAAGACCGTTCGTCGAGCGGATCAGCGAGCCTTCCGCGCGCACGCGGTGCCAGGCGACGCCGATGCCGCCGGAGAATTTCGACAGCTGCGCGATGTCCTTGTACTTCTCGTAGATCGCCTCGAGCGAATCGGCCGGCGAATCGAGCAGGAAGCAGCTCGACAACTGCTCGTGGCGCGTGCCCGCGTTGAACAGCGTCGGCGAGCTCGGCACGTAGTCGAGCGTCGCGAACAGGCGGTACAGTTCGATCGCGTCGGCGGTCGTCTGGGTCAGCGCGCAGGCGATGCGCATCCAGAAATGCTGCGGCGTCTCGATCACCTGGCGCTTGTGCGGATGCTTGAGCAGGTAGCGGTCGTACAGCGTGCGCAAGCCGAAGTATTCGAAGCGCGCGCTGAGGCTCGCGTCGATCGCGTCGTTGAGCTTGCGCGCATTGGTTTCGACGAAGGCGAGCACGCGCTCGTTGATCAGGCCCAGGTCGAAGCCGATCCGGATCGACTGCGAGAACGAGTAGACGCCGAGCGCCTGCACTTCCTTGTCGACGTAGCCGGTGAGCAGGCGCGCGGCGAGCAGCGAGTATTCGGGTTCTTCGGCGATCAGGGATGCGGCCGTGCGGATCGACAGTTCGTCGAGCTCGCGCGTCGAGGCGCCGTCGTAGAGACCGGTGATCGTCTTCACCGCGACGCGCATCGGATCGACGTCGCGCAGGCCGTCGCCGCAGCGCGTCACCGCGCGCACGATCTTGTTGAGGTCGACCGGTTCGCTCGCGCCGGAGCGCTTGGCCACGCGCATCGCGGCGGGCGCGTTGTGGGGCGGCGTCAGCGCGAAACCGGCCTGATTCGGCGCTGCGATCGGCGCGATCGGGAGCGATGAAGCCGGCGTCGCCGAAGGCGCCAGGATTTCTGTGTCGGACATGCGTGCCTCTCCTTGCCGGTGATGCGGAAGGAAGCGAGGCAGGCGACGCGCAGCCAAGCAGGCCGCGACCGCCGGCCTTCGCTCCCGCGAGCGAATACGGAACTTTCGAAGAGAGGGACGGGGCGGTTGCAATCCCGAAAACGCGATCGGATGCAACGTGCCCGGCCACCCTTCCCGCGAAGGTCCGCAAGCCAGACGCCGCGCTTGCGCACGACGATCGCGGGCCGGTATTCGGACTTCCGGGCGCGAGGCTTGCGCCCCACCTACTTCGATGCCGCTTCCCAGACCGCATGGGTCCAGTGCGTGTGGCAGCGTTCGTTCCCGGTCACCGCTGCGGGGCAGTCCTGGAATTGAGGAGTGCGGCCACGGATGGCCGCTTTTTGATCTTCGCGATCACGGATGATCGCAGAGATCCCTCGCACCGGGTTCCCGATTAAGCCCTGCCCAACAATATGCTGGGTGGGGCGCCGTTGACGGACACAAGATATGCCGTATCGGCCGGTCAGTCAATCTGCGCTGCGATCATAAGAACATGCCGCCCGAAGCCTCGATGCGCTGGCCCGTGATCCAGCCCGCTTCGGGCGAAAGAAGCGCGGCGATCGCGCCGCCGATGTCGTCGGGCCGGCCGGCCCCGGGTCCTGCGGCCGCGTTGAACGCCGCGCCCCGCGGCATCTACACTGCCCGCCCGCAGAACGAATGCGCGAGGCGATGCCGCTCAAACGACGGCGTGGACGATGGCGAACAGTTCGACTACCGAATCCGCAGAGGCGTTGTTCGACGCGACATCGTCGGACGGCGACGGGCGCGCGTCGCCGTGCTCGGCGCAAATGGAGGGTTTCATCCGCGCCGAACGCCCGGCATTGCTGAGCTGGCTGCGTTCCCGCACCGCGCTCGAGCAGGATGCCGAGGAAGCGGCGCAGGACTGCTTCATGCGCCTGTTGCGCTACCAGCACAGCAAGCCGGCTTTCGCCTGGCGCTTCCTGCTGTACCGCATCGCGCCGAGCGTGCTCGCCGACCGTGCGCGGCGCACGAAATCGCACCACGCGGCGGATCATGTGCAGCTCGACGGTCTCGACATCGTTTCCGCCGAGCCCTCGCAGGAACGGATCATCGCCGGCCGCGAGGAACTCGCGCTGCTGCGCACCGCCATCCTCGATCTGCCGCCCAAATGCAAACAAGTCTTCCTGCTCAACCGCCTGCACGGGATGACCTATGCGCAGATCGCCAAGCATTGCGGCATATCGGTGAAGATGGTCGAAAAGCACATTCACAAGGCGGTCACGCTGTGTCTGGCGAAAGTGGAGAAGGGTGGGTGATGCCCTCGCTGTCGCGTATTGAAGAAAGCCATGGCCAGCATTCCGATGAATGATCGTGCCGCCGCGGAAGCCCGGCGCTGGTTCGCGCGGTTGATGGCGCCCGACTGCGCGGCGGCGGAGCGCGCCGACTTCGAACGCTGGCGCACGGCCGACCCGCAGCATGCCGCGGCGTACGACCGCGTCGAAACGCTGATGGGCCGCGTCGCCGAGCTGGGCGACGATGCGGCCATCCGCCAGGCCGCGCGCGAGGCGCTGCGGCCGGTGCGTCCGCAACACGGCTGGCGCCGCACCGCGGGCTGGGCGCTCGCGGCCGGCATCGCGGCGGCCGTCGGCATCGGCATCTTCCACTTCTTCCGCAACGGCGATGCTCCCGCCGAACACTTCGCCACCGCCACGGGCGAGCAGCGCAGCGTGCAGCTTGCCGACGGCACGTCGATGCAGCTCGACACCGACACCCGCCTCGACGTGCGCTACACCTCGAGCGAGCGCCGCGTGGAACTGCAGCGCGGCCGCGCCCAGTACAAGGTGGCGCACGACGCGCGGCGCCCGTTCGTCGTCGACACGCTCGGCGTCAGCGTCACCGCGGTCGGCACCGAGTTCCAGACCGGCATCCGCGACGACACCGTCGTCGTCGCGCTGCTCGAAGGCAAGGTGTCCGTCGCCAGCGACAGCGTGACCGACCGGCACGCCACGCTCGTGCCGGGCGAGCAGCTCGTCTACAACCGCAGCGGCTCGGTCTGGAGCAAGGGCAGCGTGAACCTCGATGCCGCCAACGGCTGGACGCAGGGCAAGCTCGTGTTCAAGGACGAGCCGCTCGAAAACCTCGTCAAGGAAGTGAACCGCTATTCCAGCGCCAAGCTGCGCATCGCCGACCCGTCCCTCGCGCCGCTGCGCATCAGCGGCACGTTCAAGGCCAACGACCAGGAATCCCTGCTGCTGGCGCTGCAAGGCATCTGGTCGATCCGCGCCGACAGGCAGGCGAACGGCGATGTGCTGCTGTCGCGGCCCGCGGCGAAATGACATTTGTTGTTCTGGACACGCCCCTCACGCGGTAGTAGGGTATTGACAGGTACTACCTTTGAATATCGGAGACCTGCGATGGCCACATCGCTCAAACTGGACGAGACCCTGAAAGGCCGCGTGCAGCATTTGGCGAGCGTCAGGCGCCGCTCGGCGCATTGGATCATGCGCGAAGCCATCCAGCAGTATGTCGAGCGTGAGGAACGGCGAGAATCCTTCAAGCGGGATGCTCTGCGCGCCTGGGATCACTATCAGGCGAGCGGCCGGCACGTCACGGCGGAAGACGCCGACGCTTGGCTGGTCAAGCTGGAGAACGGCGAAGACGCGGATCCGCCCAAGTGTCGAAGCTGATTTGGACGCCCGAGGCGCTTGCCGACGTGCAACGCCTTTATCGCTTCCTCGCGCCCAAGGACGCCAACGCCGCGCAACGCGCCGTCCAAGCCATTCGCGCCGGCGTCAAGATGCTCGCTCAGCATCCGCGCGTTGGCCGCCCCGTCGAGGACATGGAGCCGGAGTTTCGGGAATGGCCGATCGGCTTCGGCAACAGCGGCTACGTCGCGCTCTACCATTTCGACGGCAAGACGGCGGTTATCCTCGCCGTCCGCCATCAGAAGGAAGCAGGCTACTGAATGCAAGCGCGAGTCGACGGGCCCCTTGACTCTGATGCTCCGAACTTTAAGGCATTTTTTGTTCAACCGCTGACGTAAGAGCGCCCCCTTCCGGCTGCCGCCACCTTCCCCCGCGCGACGCGCAGGGGAAGGATTCTTTCGTGTTGCGCCTGGATCTTTTCCTTCCCCTGCGTAGCGGGGACTGTATTGATTTTCCTTCCCCCGCGAGGCGCGGACGTATTGATTTTCCTTCCCCCGCGAGGCGCGTGGGAAGAGCCTGCCCCCGAGGCGCTTCTGATCGGGGGTGCCCCGCAGGGGCGGAAGGGGGCGCTTTCGTCGTAAGCACTTGAATCGAAAATGCTCTAAGCGTCGCTGCACACGCCGATGGCATAGACGCGGCCTTGCTTGCCGACCTTACTTCACTTGCTTTGGCTCGGGCTTCGATGGCCCCGGAGCGATCCAATAATTCTTGACTGTATCTCGATTGAGATACATCATGAACATCAGACTCAAGAGGACTAGCTAGATGGCCGCTCAAACCTCAATGCTCCACGTACGCGTCGACGATCGACTCAAGGCCGACGCCGTGGAAAAACTCGCACGCGTCGGTCTCACCGTCTCCGATGCGGTTCGCATCCTACTGACTCGTGTCGCCGCTGAAGGCGGCTTGCCTGCCGGTCTCACCACGGACGCCGAAACCCATGACGCTTGGTTCCGGACCAAGGTGCAGGAAGCTCTTGCCGATACGCGGCCTACCGTGCCTCATCGGCAGGTGATGGACGAAGTACAAGCGCGGATCGATCGGAAACGCCGTGACCGCGCGAGCGCTTGAGTGGCGTGAGGCGGCACGAGCCGACCTTCTTGCCATCGTCGACTACATTTCCGACGACAATCCCGACGCTGCCCAGCGGTTGAAGGACGAGATCGAGGGCAAGGTATCCAAGTTGCAAGATCATCCGAAACTCTACCGGCCGGGGCGAGTCGCCGGTACCCGCGAACTGGTCGTCCGGCCCAACTATGTCGTGGTTTACGCCGAGGACGCGCACGCCGTCGTGATTCTGCGGGTGCTGCACGCCGCGCAACAGTGGCCGCAGGGCTAAGGCTTCGCGTGGAAGAATTCTTCCTCTGCGCGCAGGGGCAAAAAGTAGCAATCTGAACGGAACGCTTTTCGTGTCGACACTCGAGCGAAAAATGCTCCAGCCGCAACAGAGCATGGAGGCTTCGCAAATACCAAAAAATTTTTCGCCGCCGAGGTAGGGAGCGGCCGATCCTTTGCGTGTTGTGTATCGAGGCCGCATTCGGCCCGTTGCATTCGTTCGGGCCGCGGCCCGATCACACAACCTTGGGGGATGACCATGCGAAAAAGCGAATCGGGATCGGCGGCGTGGTGCTTGAAGTTCGCCGTGCTGTTGTCGGCCGCCTGTGTGGAGACGGGCGGCGCGGCGCAGGCGCAGGCGGCGGAACAGGCCGTCAAGACCTACCGCATTTCCGCCGGCGATCTCGGCACGGCGCTCAATGCGTTTTCCGACCAGAGCGGCCTGCAGGTGCTGTTCGACGCCGCTCTCGTCGAAGGCCTCAAGGCGCCGGCCGTGCAAGGCCAGTTCATCTCGAACGATGTTCTGACGCGATTGTTGAAGGGCACCGGTTTGGAACCGAGCTATCTCAACGAGCGCGCGGTCATCGTCAGAAAAGCTGCGGCCGTGCCGAAGGCGGCGCCATCGACGAAAAAGCCCGAATCCGAATCCGCTCCGCAGCAAGAGGAGCCAGCCAAATTGGAGAACGTCGTCGTCACGGGCACGCGGATCAAGGGCGCGCAGCCGTCATCGCCGGTGGTGATGATCACTCAGGACGACATGCGGTTGGCCGGGCAAAACAATCTCGGCGACGTGATTCGGGCGCTGCCGCAGAACTTCAGTGGCGGTCAGAATCCGGGGGTAGCCATTGGGGCTGGCGGGGACACTGCGAATCAGAACGTCTCCGGTGGCTCCGCTCTCAACCTGAGAGGGCTGGGGCCGGACGCCACGTTGACGCTCCTCAATGGTGCTCGGCTGCCTTATGACGGGAGCCAACAGGTCACAGATATCACGGCCATCCCTGTTGCAGCGATCGAGCGCATGGAAGTGCTGCTGGACGGTGCGAGCGCAATCTACGGCTCCGATGCCGTAGGCGGCGTTGCCAATATCGTCCTGAAGCGGGACTACGACGGCGCGGAAGTCACAGCGCGGACCGGTCGGGCAACCGATGGTGGCTATGGCCAAACCGAAGTCTCCATGGTCGGAGGCGAGACATGGGCATCAGGTGGGCTTCTTGTGACGGGCGAGACCAGCAGTACCGGCAACGTGCTGGCGAACCAACGTGACTATCTGAGTTACATCCCTAATCCTGATCTGCTGTCAATCTATCCGAAGCTCTCGCAGGACAGCGTTCTGATAAGTGGCCACCAAGAACTGGGATTGAGCGCCGAGGTGACGCTGGATGCGTTCCATACAAGGAGGTCGATGACGAGCGGATACTTGAGCACCTCGACCTACTACGTCAATGGGGCCGACAGCAATATCAGTGGTCTGTCGCCGTCGCTTCGGGTCACGCTGCCGGGCGATTGGTCCATGCAGCTACATGGAATGGTGGGCGAAGACGAGGACCAATTGAGTTCCATCTATCGACTGATTTCCACCGGCGCGCAAACATCGCAGGTTCGCAACCAACTCCACAACCATGTGAATGCGGCAGACGTCGAATTTGAAGGAGCACTCTTTGCGGCCCCAGGAGGCGATGCACGAGCCTCAGTCGGCGGCGGTTGGCGCGAGACGCGATTCGAGCAAGCCAATCTGATTACTGGATTTGTGACGTTTCCGAAGGCCTCCGACGCGAACCGCTACGCGTACGCTGAGATCAATCTGCCATTGGTAGACGAATCGAAGGCGATTCCTTTGGTCAACCGTCTCGCACTCGACGGCGCGATTCGATATGAAAACTACAACAGCTTCGGCGATACAACCACACCGAAGATCGGTGCGATTTGGAAAGTGTCTTCCAGCCTCGACGTCAAGGCAAGCTGGGGAAAAAGCTTCAAGGCGCCGACGTTAAGTCAACAGTACCAGCAAATCAGCGTAGGTCTTCTGCCCGCCTCGGCGCTAGGACTGACTGGCGTACCGAGCACTGCAACTGCGCTGATTGTCCAAGGCGGGAATCCCAACCTCAATCCGGAACGAGCTGACGTTGTCACGGCGGGACTGGTGATTCGTCCTTCGTTCGTGCCGGAAAGCAGTATCGAACTGGGCTGGTTTGATATCGACTACACGCAGCGGGTGACCCTGCCCTTTCCGATAGGCACGCAGTATGGTCAAGCATTGGCTGACCCAGCTTATGCAAGCTACTTGATTAGCAATCCGACTGCCAGCCAACAACAACAATTCATTCAGGGGGCTGGCAATTTCGTCAATCAATCAGGGCGACCTTACGATCCGGCGAGTGTTGTCGCAGTTTTTGACAACCAGAATATTAACGCCGCATCCCAGGTAGTTCGCGGCATTGATCTGGATATCCGATATGCAACGTCCATGCTGGATGGCCTGTTGTCCCTGAGTGCCGGAGGTAGCTGGATCACGGACGCCCATCGGGTACTCGTCGACCCGACGCATCCAGTTGCCACGGCCGGCGTTGTGGCCTATCCGGCAAAGTACAAAGGTCGGATGGGGGCAAACTGGTCGCGTTCCGCACTCACCTTCGCGGCCACGATCAACCAGGTAGGCGGCGTGTGGAATACCAGGACGACGCCTAACGTCAAGGGCGACTCGATGACAACGCTCGACCTGGTCGCCGACTACGCAGCCGATGTAGGTCAACTGAAGGGGCTTGGATTCAACGTCTCGGTGCTGAACGTGTTCAATCAGCGTCCACCCTTCCTGATGCCGATCCAACCCTACTACGTCAACTACGATTCAACGAACTACTCCGCGCTCGGCCGCGTCGTCAGTGTTGCGATCACCAAACGATTCTAAGAAGCGCCAGATCGCATCCTACCTGCAAAAACGATGAAAAAGAGTTCAACTCTATGAAAGGGTTTGCATCATTTTCTTTTGTGGTGGCTGGCTGCGCGGGTATGCGGCTCGATCAAGCGGTTCTATCGCCCAGACATACTCGAACGAAATTGGGCCGCATGTTCATCGCAGTGTGCGTGATGCTGAATTTCAACGCGAACGCAAGCCAGATTCATTTCTCTCCGGAAATGGCTTACGAGAGTCGGAACATTACGGTAGGCGAAGAGCCAGGCATGTGGTGCGCACATCCAACCGATCCGAATCAGTTGATCGGCATTACATCGGCACCCGAGACAGCATCTCTATCCGGGAACTTCATACAGCAGAACTACATAGTGAGACGATCCAAGGATGGGGGTCGCACTTGGAAGGAAACGCTAAGAACATCCGCCGCGCCGAGAGAGGCTGATCCGGCGTGTGCTTACGGCCCTGATGGCGAGGTCTTCGTCTCCGCAATGACAAATTTCGGAACGCGTTTTGATGGGGCGAGCATATGGAGGTCTACCGACGGCGGCCAAACTTGGGAGAAGCCGTCGCGCATTGAGCATGCGCGTTTCTTCGACCGACCGTTCCTGGCTGTCGATCGGGGAGCTACAGCGCACCATGGACGCTTATATGTCGTCGGGTGGGGCAAATCACTGACAGGTGACGCCCTACAGAGGCCAGACGAGATTGTCGTATATACCTCGGACGATGGCGGTAAGCACTTCAACCCGCCTGCATACATTCCAACTAAAAGCGCCCAGGGCCGGGACGGGATCGTTCATCTTGGCGAGCCAACGGTTTTGCCCGACGGCACTTACATCGTTTCATGGGCTGAACTGGACATGGAGCTTGATTCCACTACGGGAGCAGGACTGGCCAGCCAGGGGACAGGAACGAGCATGATTAAGATTGCACGCTCTATAGATGGCGGGCGGTCATTTGAGCCCCCCATTGAGGTCGCCAAGGCCCGATGGAAGATGGAACTAAACGGCAGAAGGTTTACGGTAAGCAAGTACTACCCGAGTATCGCAGTCGACAATACCGAAGGGCCGTTTAGAAACACTATCTATGCCGCTTGGGCAGACGCAACCGAGGGCCGACAACAAATTGCGTTCAGTCGATCCTCCGATGGTGGAAAGACGTGGACATCGCCGAGTATCGTCAGCGATGGTCACGCATTTGATTCGTCAGAGCCAGCCCGTGGACCGCATAACAAAATGGTGGTATTGAGGGTCAACAAGAATGGTGTTTTGGGAGCGTTCTACTATGCACAAAGCACTCCCGACCCTGATGTGCAGTTCTGGCCGGTATTCACCGCATCCCTCGACGGGGGCACGACATGGTTGCCGCCAGAGCACGTGTTGAAGACGCCGGTGTATTACGGCGCAATGAATCTGAATTGGGATTGCTGGCGTTATCTGGATCGCCAAGGAAACGCGTTACCCTTGCTCTGTATGTTTCCCGCCAGGACAAGCGTCCCTAACTGTTTATATGGCCTAACCACCAGTGCCGACGGGGACTTTCGGATATTCGCGTTCAGCGACCCGAACGGGCAACCGACATACACGATGCGGAACGCGTCGATCCAGGGCAACGTCACGCGCCGTGAGGAAGTTGCTGCCGACGTCAACGTTAACATGCAGACGATTTCTTACGACCCAAAAACACAAATCGTCATCGCCCGCGCGGTAATTACGAACGTCGGCACTCATGATCTGGGGTTACCCATCCGGCTGGTAGTGAATAATGCGGGGAACAATCCGACTTTGGAACAAAAGATTGAGATCCTGAACTCGGACAATGCTCGGGAGACTGCGGGAGCGTGGTGGGACTTCAAGAGCACATCGAGTGGCCGTACTCTCTTTTCCGGTCAGCGCACCGAGCCACGTATGCTCAAGTTCCAATTCGCTGGAAAATTTAAGACGTCAATCAGCTCTGCACAAGGAATGCTGCTCTACCTTAAAGTCTACGCGACGGAAATCTAAGGCTGAAGGTGCGCGCCTTCTCGTTGTAAGCCTATTGGCGACCGCGCAGGGCAGCACAGCATCCGGATGAATCGGAAATGGCAAGTCTGCTTTATGTGGACAGCCAATGGCCTAAGTAGCGTCGAAATCGTCGATTACCACTGAGGAGATACCATCATGCGCAAAGTTGCTTACCCGCATCCTGGTGAAATTCTGATGTGTGAATTTCTGGAGTCGATGAGCATCAGCCGGTACCGGCTGGCCAAGAGAATCGGTGCGCCGCAGCGGCGCATCGGTGAGATTGTCGCCGGCACGCGTTCCATGACGATGGATACCGGCCTGTGCCTGTCACGTTTCTTCGGCATGTCCAAAGGGTTCTAGGCGGGGTTGCAATTGGATTACAAGGACGGAGATGCGAAGCGCCCCAACTCCGTACCTTCGATGGACGTCGAAACCTGCGAAGCAATGCGAGGGCGGCAAACCTTGCTGACGTATTCATGTCGCCGTTGCATTGACGGCTCGATTTGAAATTTTCGTGCCGTTCGCGCGCGGAGCCCTTCGACTTTGCTCATTGACAGGCTGGTTGATCGAGCATGACGGCATCGAAGTGCTCAACCTGCACAGCTACAGTTCCGAACTGGGTACTGACGAATGCTCGGACGCCGACTTCGAGGATGTCGTACCCCGGCCCATGTCGGCGCGCAGCGGGAGGCAGTTGAAAGGCGCGGCGATTCGTTACAGCGCGAACCGCTCGCGCAGGATGGTGTTGACGCGCGTCTGCCAGCCTGCGCCGGTCGCCCGCAGTACCGCCAGCACGTCCGGATCGAGGCGCAGCTTCACGGCCTGTTTCGGCGCGGCCTTGGGCGGACGGCCCATGCGAACCGTCGGCGCTGCGGCCTTCCACTGCGCGTCGGTCAGGGGCTTGGCATGCGGGTCGCGGCGCGCAGCGGCGGTAATCGCCCTGTCCTGGGCCACCGTGGGGATGACAGTCCCGGCTTTAAGTTTCGGCATAGCGTTTCACCTCTTTGCGGTTGGCCTTGCGCAGGCTGATGATGCGGCGGGTAGGGTCGCGGTCGACGAAGGCTACGAAATAGAGCGTCAGGCCGATGTAGCCGTCTGCAACGGCCAGGAGGGCCACTTCAATCTGCCGCGCGTTGCGGTCGGCGCTTGCCGGTCTTCGGCGAATGCGTTTTCAGCCAGTCGGCAAGTGCTGCATCCATTCGGGTTTGCCAGCCTTCGCCGCTGTTGCGAAAGGGCCGCAAGACTTCCGGCGACAAGCGGATCGTGATCCGCTCCTTGGTCACTTCGGCGCGTGGCCTGCCGACCGACCGCAGGCGCTTGAACTCGGCATCGGAAAGCTCGTAGGTATCCGGATCGGCGGCGATGCCGGCATTGATTCGGGCATCTTCCTCGGGCGTGGGAAGGATCAGTTTCCGCCCTGATTTAGTAGTGACCAGCATATTTCTTCACCTCTCTTGCATTGGCTTTGCGAAGACTGATGATCCGGCGGGTTTCGCCGCGATCGGTGAACACGACGCAGTACAGACGTTCGCCAATCGGCGCATATCCGACCATGCGAACTTCGCGATAGTCCTTGCGGTCATCCGTATGAGCGACGAGCAAATTCCATTCGATCCGCTGCGCTTCGGCGAGCGAAACGCCGTGCCGAGCGGCATTGGCGGCGTCCTTTGTCGGGTCGAACTCAATCTTCACTAAACAACTATAGGAGTTCCCCCGGCTTTGCCGGGGTGGCAGTAACAGTTTGACATTTACGGGAGTTCATCGGAAACACTCCGAGCGTGAGCCGCCAAGCACACGAAACGGAGAGTCCCGATGGACGAGTATGAGAGTTTGAGCCACACAAAATGGGAGTGCAAATACCACGTGGTATTCATCCCGAAGTGTCGAAGAAAGAGTTTGTACGCGGAGCTACGCAAGCATCTTGGAGAGGTGTTCCGGCAGTTGGCGAGGCAAAGAGAGAGCCGGATAGAAGAAGGCCATCTGATGTCGGATCACGTCCACATGCTTTTGGCGATACCGCCGAAGTATGCGGTGTCGGAAGTGGTGGGATACATCAAGGGCAAGAGCGCGATTCATCTGGCGCGTACGTACGCAGAGCGGAAGCGGAATTTTCAGGGCCAGCACTTTTGGGCGAGAGGGTATTTCGTTTCGACGGTAGGTCGGGATGAAACGCAGATACGAGCCTACATTCAAAATCAGGAGCACGAGGACAAGCGCATGGATCAGTTGAATCTGTGGCGCTGAGTTGGCACCGACAGGTGCCAAAGAACGCGGGGCCGCGTTAGCGTCCCCGCACAAGCCGCTTTGAGCGGCTCACATCAATAAAGCCCCCGGCTTTGCCGGGGGATACTTACTTATCGTATGTACATAAATTAGCTCTGTCAAGTATTTCTGTGCATACAATCTGCGCGCCCCGACGATTCGTACTCATCACGTTATTGAGAATTACTCTCATTCCATTAATATCGTCCGGCTCGGCCACCCATCGGCAGCCCTTGTCCTCCCCCGTTCAAGGATCTGCCCATGAATTTCTCCCGACCCTTCCCCGTTCCCGACATCGATACGCCGAAAAAGCTGCTGAGCAGGGCGATCGGGTTTGGCCTCGCGCTGAGCGGATCGCATGCGCTGGCGCAGGACGCCGCATCGCCGGCCGACCAGGCGCCCGACCAGCCCAACAAGACGCAAGCCAAGCAGAATGGCGCGCAGGAATTGCAGCAGGTGAACGCTCGCGGCCGTATGCCGCGCGGTTCACTTCTTGCCGTAAGTCGCGTCGTGGTCAGGCGGAATGATCAACAGGCGGATGAAGTCGCCGTCACGATAGGCGACCGCACGGCGCGCCTGAGTGATGCGCAGGCTGTAAAGCGCGTCGATGCCGGCAGCACATTTGATGCTGGCGATTTTTTCCCAGCGCAGGCCCTTGTCGCGATAGACCTGTGGCCACGTCGAATGGCGCAGTTTGGCAAGCATATCCAGTGCGGCATTGGGCTGCGTCCGTTACGGCAGGTTTCCCGAGTCGATACGATCTCCGGTGGATATGTTAATGAAAATCATTATCGTTTAAGATACGCTCGTTGGGCGTCAGCGGGTTGCCGCGTCCTCAACGTACTTTTTCTTTCTGGAGCCTCATTCATGCATAGCGCCTTTTGCCGGCGTATCGGCAGTCCGCGCGTTTCCCTGCTGGGCCTTGGTCTGCTGATCGCCGGCCAGTCCCACGGACAAACCGCCGAATCCACGGGTGCGGACACCCCGACCGCCGAACTGGACAAGATCCTCGTCGTCGCCCAGCGCGCCGACCGCGTGAGCAACGGCGCGACCAATCTGGACCTCGCCGTCAAGGAAACGCCGCAGTCGATCAGCGTGGTGACGCAGGATCAGTTGCAGGCGTTCGGCATCGACGACGTCAACGACGCGCTCAAGCTCGCCACCGGCATCAACGTCGAGGCATGGGAAACCAACCGCACCAACTACACCGCGCGCGGCTTCGACATCGAGAACACCCAGATCGACGGCGTCGGCATGCCGAACGGTTGGGGCATCGTCACGGGCGCGCTGGATTCGTACGGCTACGACAAGATCGAAGTGATCCGCGGCGCCAACGGCCTGCTCACCGGCGTCGGCAATGCCTCGGGCACGATCAACTACGTGCGCAAGCGTCCGACCAACCAGGCGCAAGGCGAAGCCGGCATCAGCTACGGCTCATGGGGCAGCACGCGCGAGCAGGTCGACTACTCGACCCCGTTCACCGCCAGCGGCACCTGGGCCGGGCGCGTCGTCGCCGCGCACGAGGACGACGGCTCGTACCTGCGCGGCCTCGACAACCAGCGCGATTACCTCTATGGCGTGATCGACGGCCAGATCGGCGACCGCGGCACGCTGACCTTCGGCTACAGCTACCAGAAGGCGAAGACCCACGGCAACATGTGGGGCGCGCTGACCTTCGACGACAGCGACGGCAACCAGCTCGAATGGAACCGCAATGCGTCGACCGCGCAGGACTGGACGTACTGGAACACGCAGAACAACAACGCCTTCGTCGAATACAGCTATGCGCTTTCCAGCAACTGGCAGTTGAAGGCGACGTACAACTACCAGCGCTTCGAAGAAGACGACTTGCTGTTCTTCGCCTACGCGCCGTCCGGCCTCGATCCACAGACGCGCGAGGGCCTGGTCGGTTGGGCCTACCGCGGCAACGATGTCACCACGCAGCATCTGGGCAACGTCAGCGTCAACGGCCATTTCAACTGGCTCGGCCGCGACCAGGAAATGATGTTCGGCGCCAGCCTCGCCCACAGCGATTATCCGCAGTACTACTATCCGATCGACTACGGCGAAGCGGCGTTCGGCGCGTTGCCGGCATTCCCGTATGCCGGCAACGCGATTCCCAGGCCGGCATGGGGCGAGCAGACCTTGTCCGACACGCTGAGCCAGCATCTCAAGCGCGTGTTCGGCGCGACGCGGTTGTCGCTGACCGACAAGCTCAAGGCCGTCGTCGGCTTCAACTACGCCGATTTCAGCCGCGACGACCAGGCATCCGGCGCGCAAAGCGAGAGCAAGGTCAGTCCTTACGGCGGCCTGACCTACGACTTCAGCGACAACGTGCTCGGCTACGTCAGCTATTCGGACATCTTCCAGCCGCAGGACTACTACGACATCAATCACGTCTATCTCAAACCGACCAAGGGCGTGAACTACGAAGCCGGCATCAAGGCCGACTGGCTCGACAAGCGCCTGCTGACCACGCTGGCGGTGTTCGACGCGAAACAGCAGGGTCTGGGCACGCTCGGCGGCGTCGACGTGGACACCTTCCAGTATTGGTACGTCGCCGAAGACGTGGAATCGAAGGGTTGGGAATTCGAGGCCTCCGGCAAGCTCAACGACTACGTCGACCTCGTCGTCGGCTACACGCATTTGAACGTCGGCGGCGACAAGGCATTGCTGACCGTCGTCGACGGGCGGATCAACCCGTGGATTCCGCGCGACACCGCCAATGTCCTGCTCAGCGCGCGCGTGCCCGCCTACACGGCGTTGTCGTTCGGCGTCGGCGGCAACTGGCGCGGCAAGACCGCGAACGTGGACAGCTCCAACGGCTTCACCGTGCGCCAGGGCAGCTACGCGGTGCTCAACGCCTTCGCCGCGTGGAAATTCCTGCCCAATGCCACGCTGCGCCTCAACGTCGACAACCTCGGCAACGAGAAATACATCGGCAGCCTGTACCAGATCGGCTACTACGGCGCGCCGCGCACGGCCAAGCTCAGTCTCGACTACAAGTTCTGATACGGCCTCGCTGCCATGATCGCCGCCTGCCTGCTGCTGTCGCTGCTCGCCGCGTCGGGTTTCTATCTCGCCTGCGCGCACCAGCGCCTGTGGCCGTCGGCCCGTGCGCATGCGCGCGGGCTGCGCGCGGGCGCGTGGGCCTGCACGGCACTGGCGACGGCGGCGGCGATCGCCGAGCGCGGCGTCTGGGCCGGCGTGTTCGCGGCGCTGACCGCGCTCATGCTCGCGCTCGTGCTGTTGCCGTACGCCGATGCGTGGCGGCAAACGCGCAAGGCGCCGAAGTCGTGACACGTTCGGGCATGCAGGCCAAGTCGTGGGCCGCCGCGCTGCTCGGCCTACCGCTGACCGTCGGCCTCGTCGGTCTGATCGCGCTGGCGTGGCCGGGCCGGCAGGAGATCACTGCGTTGCCGTGGGTGCTGATGGCGTTTCCGGTCTGGATCGGCGCGATGTCGCTCGCTTTCGTGTTCAGGACCGGCCTGCGCGCATGGTTGTGGCTCGGTGGCGCGACGCTGCTCTGCTTCGCGTTGCTCTACGGCCTGAAGGCGATAGGCTGGATCGGAGTGGCCGCATGAAGGCGGCGACGCTGCGCGCGTTCCTCTGGCTGCACACCTGGGTCGGCCTCCTCGCCGGCATGGCGCTGTTCATCGCGTTCTATGCGGGCGCGATCACCGTGTTCTCGCACGAACTCGGCGACTGGAATCGCAGCGCCGCCGCCGCGCTCGAGCCGGCCGATTCGGTCGCGCGTTCGCAGGCTCTGCTCGACACGGTGCTGCGCGAGCACCCGCAAGCGGCCGAAAGCCTTTATCTCGTGCTGCCCGGCGATCATGGTCCGCAGCCGTCGGCGTATTGGTTCGAGTCGGCGAGCGGAAAATCGCGCCGCTTTGCGTTCGCCGACGCCGATTCGAGCGAGCTGCGCGAATTGCCCGAACGCGAAGGCTTCGTCGATTTCATCTACGACCTGCATTTCACCGCCGGCTTGCCGAAGACCTTCGGCACCTATCTGTTCGGCGTGGTCTGCATCCTGTACGGACTGGCGCTGGTCAGCGGCGTGGTGATCTATGCGCCGGGCTTCTTCAAGGACCTGTTCGCGCTGCGCCTCGGCAGCAACATCAAGCGCCTGTGGCAGGACGCGCACAACGTGATCGGCATGCTGTCGCTGCCGTTCCACGTCGTGTTCGCGTGGAGCGGCGCGGTGCTGACGCTCGGCCTCGTGCTGCTGCTGCCGTTCGAGACTCTGGTCTACGAGGGCAAGCTGACCAAGCTCGTCGAGTACGATTTCTACGGTGCGCCGCAGGTCGCCGCGGCGAAGACAGCCAAGCCGTCGCTGCCGTTGCGCGAACTGCTTGCGCGTGGCCACGAAGCCTCGCCGCAGATGCAGGTCGAAGGCGTGTCCTACGTCAACTTCGGCGACGCCAACGCGCGCGCGACGTTGTACGGCACGCTGGCGCAGCGGCGGCTCAACACGCTCGCCGCGGTCGCGCTCGATGCGAGCAACGGCGCGGTCGTTTCCGTGGTCGAACCGAAGACGATGACGCCCGGCATGGCGATGCTGCGCGGATTGCAGTCGCTGCACTTCGGCGACTTCGGCCAGGTCGCGGTGAAATGGCTGTATTTCGCGCTCGGTCTCGCCGGCGCGTTCCTGTTCTACAGCGGCAATCTGTTGTGGATCGAGGCGCGGCGCAAGCGCCGGCAGCCCGAACAGCCGCTGCGCACGCGCGTGATGGCGGCGCTGACGCTCGGCGTGTGCCTGGGCTGCGTCGCCGGCGTGTCGGCGACCTTCCTTGCCGGCGCGCTGCTGCCGGCGGCGTGGGCGCCGCGGATTTATTTCGCGGTGTTCTTCGCCAGCCTCGCCTGGGCCGCGCTGCGCCAGCCGGCGCGCGCCGGACACGAACTGCTGTGGCTGTGTGCCGGACTCACGGCCGCGATTCCGTTCGCCGACTGGATCGGCTCGGGCGAACACCTGTTCGCGGCGTTCGCGCGCGGACACTGGCATCGTTTCTGCGTCGATGCCGTCGCGCTGGTCCTCGCCCTCGCCTGCGCGCGCATGGCGCGCGCGACGCTGCGGCGCGCATGCCACGGCGACCCGAACAGCGTCTGGGCGCTGCGCCCCGAGCGCGTCGCGGTTGTGCGAGTCGCTTCTTGACCGACCCGCGCCCGCGCCACGTCGCCCCGCTGCCGGGGCGTGTGCGTGTCGAGATCGCGCCCGCGTGCTGGCGGCCGTTGGCCGTCACGGCGCGGTGATCGGATCGAACACGCGGACGAAACCGAAATCGGCGAAATCCTTGAGGTTGCGCGTGGCGAATTCGTCGACGCCGTGATGGCGCAGGGTCAGCGCGAGACGCGCGTCGAACAGGCGGCGACGCGCAACGCCGGGTTGCGCCGCCAGCGTCCACACCCGCTCCATCACCGGCGCGTTTTCCAGCAGCGCCCAGCGCGGGTTCCGGCGAAAATCCCGACACAGCGCCGCGGCGTCCGCCGCGCCCAGCGGTTGCGCAAGAACGGCGGGATTGCGCAGCAACTGGTACAGCTCGATCAGCACCAGCTCGCAGATGGCCACGTCGTCGCGCGCGGCGCACTCGGCAAGGAAGCGCGCCGCTGCGTCGTGCTCCGCGCAATCGCGGTTGATCGCGTAAAGCAGAAGGTTGGTGTCCACGGACAGCATCAGACGTCGTTGGCCAGTTCGCGCCAGTCGTCCGCGGCGGCACGGAACCCGCCGAGCGCGCGCGGCGCGGGCGGCTGCCACGGGGCCTGCGCCGGGCGCGGCGGGTAAATGCGCAGCATGTGTTCAAGGCCCCGCCGCACCACTTCGGCCAGGGTCATTTCCTGCTCGCTCGCCAGGCGCTTGGTGGCCTGGTACAGATCGTCGGGCAACTGGACTTGAGTTCGGATCATGAGTCAAAATTACATCTACATATATTTAATGTCAATCGGCCCGCCACGTGGCGCGAATTTTTCGCCGGTTCGACCGGCGCGGGAATGACGGGACAGAGGCAGTTTCGAGCGAGAAAGGGATTCGGGCCCTGTCCCGGGCCGGCCGACAGACGCAGCCCGACCCACGCACAGCCGACCCAAGGCGTCTTGATTGGAGCACGATTAAAATAGTACCATTTAAGTCCGATATCCCGGACCCGACGGATCCATGCTCCGCGTCAGCAAATTGACCGACTATGCGACGGTGGTGATGACCGTGCTCGCCGAGGCGCAGGCCGCGGACGCGGGCGTGCTCAGCGCGCAGGCGCTGGCCGAGCGCGCGCACCTGGAGCTGCCGACGGTGTCGAAGTTGCTCAAGCAGCTCGCCCAGGCGGAACTGGTCGAGTCGTTCCGCGGCGTCAACGGCGGCTACCGCCTCGCGCGCGCGCCCGAGCGCATCAGCCTGGCCGACATCCTCGCCGCGATGGAAGGGCCGTTCGGCATGACCGAATGCTCGGCCCACGCGGGCGCCTGCGGGCACGAGCCGCACTGCGGCGTGCGCGGCAACTGGCGGCGCGTCAGCGACGTGATCGAGACGACGCTCAAGCAGATGACGCTCGCCGACATGCGCCGGCCGCCGCCGCCGAGGCGCGCGACGATTCCGTTGCGACTGGCGACGGCGTAATTCCCCAAGGCAGCCCGATGGCCACCGAACTCATCCAGATGGAAAACGAATTCCGCCAGCGCGACGAGGCACCGTCCGGCAACGCGGCCGTCGAGGCCGCGCTCAACCGCCGCTACAGCGCCGGCTTCGTCACCGACATCGAAAGCGAAAGCCTGCCGCCGGGCTTGAGCGAGGACGTCGTGCGCGCGATCTCCGCGCGCAAGCACGAGCCCGAATGGCTGACCGAATGGCGCCTCAAGGCCTATCGCCACTGGCTGACGATGACCGAGCCGCACTGGGCCAAGCTCGACATCGAGGCTATCGATTTCCAGGCGATCAGCTACTACTCGCAGCCGAAGAACCGGCCGAAGTCGCTGGACGAGGTCGATCCCAAGCTGCTCGAAACCTACGACAAGCTCGGCGTGCCGCTGCACGAGCGCGCGCGTTTGGCCGGCGTCGCGGTCGATGCGGTGTTCGACTCGGTGTCGGTCGGCACGACGTTCCGCAAGGAGTTGGCCGAGGCCGGCGTGATCTTCTGCTCGATCAGCGAGGCCGTGCGCGAACATCCCGAGCTCGTGCGGAAATATCTCGGCAGCGTCGTGCCGCCGGGAGACAACTATTTCGCCGCGCTGAACTCGGCGGTGTTCTCCGACGGTTCGTTCGTGTTCGTGCCGAAAGGCGTGCGCTGCCCGATGGAACTGTCGACGTACTTCCGCATCAACGCGCGCGACACCGGCCAGTTCGAGCGCACACTGCTGATCGCCGAGGAGCGCGCGAGCGTGTCCTACCTCGAAGGCTGCACCGCGCCGATGCGCGACGAGAACCAGTTGCATGCGGCGGTGGTCGAACTCGTCGCGCTCGACGATGCGAACATCAAGTATTCGACCGTGCAGAACTGGTATCCGGGCGACGAGAACGGCGTCGGCGGCATCTACAACTTCGTCACCAAGCGCGGCGACTGCCGCGGCGCGCGCTCGAAGATTTCGTGGACGCAGGTCGAGACGGGATCTGCGATCACGTGGAAGTATCCGAGCTGCGTGCTGCGCGGCGACGATTCGGTCGGCGAATTCAATTCGGTCGCGCTGACGCATCACCGCCAGCAGGCCGACACCGGCACGAAGATGATCCACATCGGCCGCAATACGAAATCCAAAATCGTCTCCAAGGGTATCAGCGCGGGGCGCGGGCAGAACACGTATCGTGGCCTGGTCAAGGTCGAGAAGGGCGCCGAGGGCGCGCGCAACCATACGCAGTGCGACTCGCTGCTGATCGGCAAACAGTGCGGCGCGCACACGTTCCCGTACATCGAGGTGAAGAACCCCGTCGCGATCGTCGAGCACGAGGCGACCACGTCGAAGATTTCCGACGACCAGCTTTTCTACTGCCGTTCGCGTGGCATCGGCGAGGAAGATGCGGTGTCGATGATCGTCGACGGTTTCTGCAAGCAGGTGTTCAAGGAGCTGCCGATGGAATTCGCCGTCGAGGCGAAGAAGCTGCTCGAAGTGTCGCTCGAAGGGGCGGTGGGTTGAGCGATGGACGGTCCGGGAACAAGCCTCGCGATACGCTCGGCGCGGCGTGACGACACGGCGGTGATCCACGCACTGATCTGCGAACTTGCGGATTACGAAAAGCTGCGCCACGAAGTCGATGCGATGGAGCGCGATATCGCGCGCGACCTGTTCGGCGCGAATCCGCGCGTGTTTGCCGAAGTCGCGGAGTGGGAGGGCGAAGTCGCCGGATTCTCGCTGTGGTTCTACAACTACTCGACGTTCCGCGGCCGCCACGGCATCTATCTCGAGGATCTGTTCGTGCGCCCGCAGTTTCGCGGCCGCGGTATCGGCAAGGCGCTGATCGTGAATCTGGCGAAGCGCTGCGTGGCCGAGGGACTCGCGCGGTTTCAGTGGTCCGTGCTCGACTGGAACAAGCCGTCGATCGAGTTCTACGAGTCGCTTGGCGCGAAGCTGACGCCGGAATGGCTCGGTTGCCGGGTCGAAGGCGAGGCGTTGAAGAAGTTGGCTGTAACCGGGGGTGCGCCGTGAACGCAACAGAAAAATTGGAACGGGTCGCTCGGAAATTCCGGATTGGTGAAGAGCCGAGCCTGGTCGATGAATACGCCCATCTCAGCAATGCGCAGCGTGCACACCTGTTCCTTTCCCTGCGCCAGCGCGTGATTACGGAGCGTTATGAAACTGATCGAGGACTTGAAAGAATTTGTACGGTTGTTAGACGCCCATGACGTGAAGTACATGGTGGTGGGCGGCGCCGCCGTGAACACGCTCGGTTTTGTGCGCATGACCGAGGATTCTGGATTTCTGGCTTGAACGCAGCGAGGCGAATGCGCAGAGAACATTGGCGGCGCTCGCGGAATTCGGTTTCGAGGGCGAGTTCACGCGCGAGGATTTGCTGAATCCGAAAGCGGTGCTGATGCTCGGTCGCGTGCCGAACCGTATCGATCTGCTGACCTGGATTTCCGGTTGCGAGTTTGCGGAATGTTACCCGCGGCGTACCTACGAAAGTCTGGATGGCATCGTGGTACCCATGATTGCGCTCGAAGATTTGATCATCAACAAACGAGCGAGCGGACGGCCCAAGGATATGGCCGACATCGAAGAATTCGAGAAGCGAAAGAAGTGACATGCTGAAAATCGAAAACCTCCACGTCCGCGTCGCGGGCAAGGAAATCCTCAAGGGCCTCTCGCTCGACGTGAAAGCCGGCGAAGTGCACGCGATCATGGGGCCGAACGGGGCGGGCAAGTCGACGCTCGGCAATGTGCTGGCCGGGCGCGAAGGCTATGAGGTCACCCAGGGTTCGGTCGTCTACGACGGCAGGAATCTGCTCGAACTCGAACCCGAGGTACGCGCGGCCGAAGGCGTGTTCCTCGCGTTCCAGTATCCGGTCGAGATTCCCGGCGTCAACAACACCTATTTCCTGCGCGCCGCGCTCAATGCGCAGCGCAAGCACCGCGGCGAGCCGGAGCTCGACTCGATGCAGTTCCTGAAGAAAGTGCGCGAGAAGCTCGCCGTGCTGCACCTCAAGGACGAACTGCTGCACCGCGCGGTCAACGAAGGCTTCTCGGGCGGCGAGAAGAAGCGCAACGAGATCTTCCAGATGGCGCTGCTCGAACCCAGGCTCGCGATTCTCGACGAGACCGATTCGGGCCTCGACATCGATGCGCTCAAGATGGTCGCCGACGGCGTCAACGCGATGCGTTCGCCCGAGCGCGCGTTCCTCGTCGTGACGCACTATCAGCGCCTGCTCGACTATATCGTGCCCGACGTCGTGCACGTGCTCGCCGACGGGCGCATCGTCGAATCGGGCGACGCGGGCCTCGCGCACAAGCTCGAGGAACACGGCTACGCGTGGATCGCCGAGCGCAAGCTTGCGGGAGCGGCGTGATGGCGGCGGTTTTGCAAAAGCCCGATCTGCTCGAGGAGTTCGGCCGCGGCGACGCGCGCGCGCGCGAGGAATCGTGGCGCTACAGCAGGATGGCGCTGCGCTCGCTGGCGCAGCAGGCGTTCGCCGCCGCCGACCCGCAGGCCGAATTGCCCGAGACGCTGCGCGCGCAATTCGACTGGCAAGAGACGCGCGGCCGCCGCGTCGTCGTCGTCAACGGCGCGGTGTCCGAGCGTTATTCCGATTTCGCCGACGTCGGCGCGATGGTGACGGTCGGCGAGACCGGCGGCGCCTACGCGGTGCGCATCGACGGCAAGGTCGACGAGCCGGTGCATGTCGTCTATGTCGGCGTTCCGTCGGCGCAGCCGAGCCGTTGGCGGGTGAACACGTCGATGGTCGTCGTCAACGGCTTCGCACGCATGATCGAGCAGCATCTCGGCGTCGACGGTATCGGCGTGCTCGGATCCGTGCGCCGGCGCATCGATGTCGGCGGCGGCGCACGCCTGGAACTCGTGAGCCTGTGCGATTTGCCCGAGTCGGTTTCGCTGTATCGCCTGCTCGACGTGCGCCTCGGTGCGCAAGCGGCGCTGGCCGCGACGCATGTGCTGCTCGGCGGCCGCATGCAGCGCCTGGACATGCAGGTCGAGCTCGCCGACGAGCAGGCGCGGCTGGAATCGCGTGGCGTATTCGTGCTGCGCGGGCGGGCGCATGCCGACACGCAGCTCGACATACGCCACGTGGCGCGCGACACGGTCTGCGACGTCGTCTGGCGCGGCGTAGCCGACCAGCGCGCGCGCGGGATTTTCCACGGCGCGATCACGGTGGCTGCGGGCGCGGACGGCAGCGATGCGAAACTGTCGAACAAGAACCTGCTGCTGTCGCCGCAGGCCGAGATCGATACGCAGCCCGTGCTCGAAATCTATGCCGACGAGGTGAAGGCCGCGCACGGCGCGACGGTCGGCCAGATCGACGAGCGCGCGCTGTTCTACCTGCGCTCGCGCGGGATTCCGCTCGCCGAAGCGCGACGCATGATGGTGACGGCGTTCTGCGCGGAAGCGCTGAGCGGTATCGCCGATGCCGGGTTGCGCGAGCGACTGGCGCAGCGCATGCAGGCGGCACTGCCGTCGGAAGCCGTCGTTCCGGCAGGGACTGCCGGAACCCAGACTCCAGGGAAGGCATAGAACTGCGATTTCCCAGATTGGCATCCGTGCAGTCTGGATCCCGGCAATCCCTGCCGGGATGACAAGCAACCACCATGAACACCGACTCGAACATCTACCGTAAAGACTTCCCGATCCTCTCGCGCGAGGTGCACGGCAAACCGCTGATCTACTTCGACAACGCCAATACGGCACAGAAGCCGGTCGAGGTGATCGATGCGGTCGACCGCTTCTACCGCGAGACGAACGCCAACGTTGCGCGCGCGGTGCACGCGCTCGGCGAGGCGGCGACGTCGGCGTACGAGAGTGCGCGCGACAAGCTCGCGCGCTTCATCAATGCCGGTTCGCGCGACGAGGTGATCTTCACCAGCGGCACGACGCAGGCGATCAACACGGTCGCCTACGGCTTCGCGCTGCCGCGCCTGCAGCCCGGCGACGAGATCCTCGTCACGACGATGGAACACCACGCCAACATCGTGCCGTGGCAGCTCGTCGCGGCGCGCACGGGCGCGAAGGTGGTCGCCGCGCCGATCACGCAGGGCGGCGAGCTGATCGTCGAGGAATTCGTCGCGCGCCTCACTCCGCGCGTAAAACTCGCCGGCGTGACCCACGTGTCGAACGTACTCGGCACGATCAATCCGGTGCGCGAGTTGGCGAAGGCTTGCCGTTCGCGCGGCATTCCGCTGCTCGTCGACGGCTCGCAGGCCGCGCCGCACCTGACCGTCGACGTGCAGGCGCTAGGCTGCGATTTCTACGCGCTGACCGGACACAAGCTGTACGGCCCGACCGGCACCGGCGTGCTCTGGGCGCGCAAGGAACTGCTCGCGGAGATGCCGCCGTTCTTCGGTGGCGGCGAGATGATCCGCACGGTCGGCTTCGACGGCACGACGTTCGCCGACGCGCCGCACAAGTTCGAGGCCGGCACGCCGAACATCGCCGGCTTCGTCGGCCTCGGCGCGGCGATCGACTACGTGAACCGCGTCGGCCTCGACACGATCGGCGCGATCGAGCGCGAACTCGCCGCTCATATGACCGCTGCGCTCAAGTCGGTGCCGGGTCTGCGTCTGTTCGGCGAGGCGAAGGAGAAGGCCGCGGTGTTCTCGTTCCTGATCGACGGCGTGCACGCGCACGACCTCGCGACGCTGCTCGACCACGAAGGCGTCGCCGTGCGCTCGGGCCACCATTGCGCGCATCCGCTGATGCAGTTCTACGGCGTGCCGGCGACGGCGCGCGCCTCGCTCGCGTTCTACAACACGCGCGAGGAGATCGATGCGTTCGTCGCGGCGATCGCCAAGGTGCGCAGGCTGCTGGCGTAATTTTCACGCCGGCGCAGGCGAAGCGGGACAAAAGAATTTTTCAATCGCATTGGGCAGCTTGAACGCCGCTCGATTCGTTTTCGTGTCGCTCGCGCTCTCGCCATGTCCTGAAGAGTATGGGGCGTTTCATGGCATGTCTCCCATGGGGGTTCGGATCATGGCGGACGCGGTGCCGATGCGCGGTTGCCGCCGGGTCTTTTGCAGTCGTTCGGCGGCCATTTTGAGAATATAAATTCTAAAATATTGCAAATTGGAAATTTTGTTCGTATGCTATGGCGCGTTTCATAACAGGCGGATTCCATCGCCATCAGCCGTCGACATCCTCGGGAGGGATCAACATGCAGTATCTTCGTAGAAACACGCTGGCGCTTTGCGTCATCGCCAGCCTGGGCCTGGCTTCAGCCAACGCGTCTGCGCAGGACACCGCCGGCGGCGTCTCCGCCGCTCAGGCCGGCGCGGTGGCCGGTGCCGACCAGAAGAAGAGCGCGCAACTGGGCGAAATCACGGTTTCCGCAAACACGGTGGATACGCTGGCACCGAGCGCGGCGCCGCTGCAGGCCACCCAGCCGACCTCGGTGATCGACGAACGTTTCATCCGCGATGGCCTGCGCTTCAACGCCAATTTCGACGACATCATCAAGTACGCGCCGAGCGTGACCACGACCTCCCCCGAAGGCCCGGGCATGGGCAAGAACGAGGGAATGAGCATCCGCGGCTTCCAGGACGGCCAGTTCAACATCACCTTCGACGGGATTCCGTTCGGCGACGCCTCGGACCTGCACCATACGACGTCGGCCTACTTCACCAATCACGTTCTGGGCCAAGCCGAAATCGATCGCGGACCGGGCAGCGCCTCGACCTTGGGCAACGCGACGTTCGGCGGCACGATCGGGCTGCGTTCGCGCAATCCCAGCGACGATCCGGGCGTGACGGCCTACATCACCGGCGGCGTCTGGAACACCTGGGCGGTCGGCGCGAATATCGACGAGAACCTCAGCGACAAGACGAAATTGTTCGCCGACATCTCGAAAGAAGCGAGCGACACGTACCTGAAAGGCACGAACGACAAGCGCGAGCACATCTTCCTCAAGACAGTCACCGAATTCAGCGACGACACCTCGCTCACGTTCGTGACCGGATATAACCGCGAGCATCAGAACACCGTGCAGGGCGTGAGCCTGGACGAGATCGCCACTTACGGCTGGCGCTTCGGTCTCGGCAACGATCCGAGCGTGCAGAATTACTGGGGCTACAACAACGCCGCCTACTATTCGAGCTTCACCTATCTCGGCCTGAAGACCACGCTGGCCGACTGGAGCGTCGACAACAAGGTCTACTACAACACGTTCGACCACTGGTCGAACAAGGCCAAGGACGCGACCGACATCGATCCGACCCACGTCGGCGTGACGTTCTACAATTCCGCCGGCAAGAAAGTCAGCACGGCACCGGGCGATGTGGCCGGCAACACGGCAGACGCCGGTTTCCGCGCGTTCGGCGACGTGTTGCGATTGGGGCACGATCTCGGCCCGGGCGAATTGCAGGCCGGCGTATGGCTGGAGCGCAATCTCGACGGGCGCTACCAGATTCCGAAGGATCTGACCACGGGCGAGATGACCTGGAGCAAGTACGGTTACCAGTATTCATATCAGATCAATGACCGCACGGACACGTTCCAGCCTTACGTGCAGTACGACTGGAAGGTGACGAATACCTTGACCGTGAGCCCCGGCGTGCGCTATTCGGAAGTGACGCGCATCATCGACGCGCCGCTCAACAAGTCCACCCCGCCCGCGCCGCTATACGCGCAATCGACCTACAGCGACGTGCTGCCCTCGATCACCGCGCACGAGCAATTCAGCGACGAATGGGCGGCTTACGCCCAGGCGGCGAAAGGCTTCCTGGCGCCGCCGATTGCGGTGATCGAAACCAACGGCAACGAGTCGCTGTCGCCGGAAACGACGATGAATTATCAGCTGGGCACCAACTATGCCTCGAAGAAATTCACCTTCGGCGCCGACGTCTACTACATCGATTTCTCCAACTTCATCACCGAGACCCAGGTTGCCACCGATGTCGGCAACCAGAACACTTACGTCAATGCCGGCGGTGCCATCTACAAGGGACTCGAGGTGGAAGCCACCTATGCGCTGACCAACACCTTCAGCCTGTACGCCAACGCGAGCTACAACAAGGCGACCTACAAGAACACCAGCGTGCGGGTGGCGGCGGCGCCGACGCTGACCTCGGCGCTGGGCCTGTTGTACAGCGGCTTCCAGGGATTCTACGGCTCGCTGATGACCAAATTCGTCAATTCGCAGTATGGTTACGACAATACGACCGACGCGAACGGTGACACCGTGTTCCTCAACGGCGCGAAGATTCCCTCGTACTTGAGCACGGATTTCGCGTTCGGCTATCGTACCGAGCATGGACCGTTCGGGACCAAGGGGTTCTCCGCGAGCGTCGACATCAACAACATCTTCAACGTGCACAAGATCACCGGCTGGGCCGGAAACCAGTCGGTGAGCGGCGACGATCTGTATTGGGGATTGCCAGGACGCGGCGTGTTCTTCGACATATCGATGAAATTCTAGTCCTTGCCCCACGCGCTACGGACGGCAGGGCGGGCGGCGATCCGGACCGAGGCCGGCGCAATGCGCCGATGTCTCCGGGATCGAGGATCGCCGATGTCCGTGTCAGAATCGATGTGAAGAGGTGGCCGGTGGCGAATTTTCGATTGACCGTTGTGAAGCTGATCGCGTCGTGCGCGCTGGCCGCGGTGCTTCCGTTTTCCGTCCAGGCCGATGGCGGCGACGGATTGAAACTCGAGCGCGTGGTCATGCTGATGCGGCATGGCGTGCGTTCGCCGACCCAGGCCCAGGTGACGCCGGACGGCACGGCCGACCGGCCATGGCCGAAATGGCCGGTCGATTACGGCGAATTGACGCCGCACGGTTACGCCGCGGTCAAGCTGCTCGGCGCGTGGGATCGCACGAACTGGGCCGCGCGCGGCCTGCTGCCGGCGCAGGGATGCCCGGACGCGCGCGACATCGCCGTCTCGGCCAGTGCCAAGCAACGCACCCAGGACACCGCGCGCGCGCTGCTTGAGGGCATGGCGCTGGGCTGCAACATCGGCGTCACCGCTCCGAAAAGCAAGAAGGATGACGTCGAGTTCCATTCGCTGGAATCGGCGGCCGTGCCGTTCGATGCCCGCGAAGCATTGCGCGCCGCGCAGGCGCGCATGCCGGCAGGCGGCATGGAGGCGGAAGTGCGCCGCCACGCCGAACTGTTCGCGTTGCTCAATCGCGCGCTGGGTTGCTGCTCGCAGGCTTTCTGCAAGGCCGACGGCAAGGCGAAGTCGTGCGACATCTCGCAAATGCCGGCCGGGCTGAAGGGCGGGGAAGACGGCGCGCCTTCGATCGGCGAGCCGTTCGATGTCGCCTCGACCGCCGCACAAACCTTCCTGCTCGAATACCTCGAGGGCATGCCGAAGCAGGACGTGGCCTGGGGCCGGCTGGGGCGCGCAGACATCGAACGCCTGCTCCAGTTCCACTCGCTCAAGTACGTCTACGAAGCGCGCACTCCCTACATCGCGGCGCGCGGCGCCTCGCTGTTGATGGCGCACATGCTCCAGGCGATGGAGAACGGTCCGAAGCTGACCGTCCTCGCCGGACACGACACCAACATCGCGCTGCTCGGCGGCTTCCTCGACCTGCATTGGAAAATTCCGTCGTATCCGGATGACGATCCGCCGCCGGGCGGCGCCCTCGGATTCGAGATTCTCTCGGATGCCGCCGGCACGCGTTACGTCCGCGCCTTCTATCGCGTGCAGACGATGGACCAGATTCGCGAGTTGCAACCGTTGGATCGGAAAAACGCGCCGGATTATGTTTATCTGGACATCCCCGGTTGCGCGAAGCGGTGCCTGCTCGACGATTTCGTCAAGCAGGTGCGCGCGAAACTGGTCGCGCCTGCCGGCAACGCCGGGTCGAACAGCGGCGACATTTCCTATTCGACGAAGACGCCCTACGCGCCGCAGCAGGATCCGGCGACTTATCAGAAGCCGCCCGCGGGATTCGCCCCCGTGCTCGTCGAGCACGTGGCGCGGCATGGGTCGCGCGCGATGACAAGCGCGAAGAGCGGCGACCTGTCGCTGCGGATTCTGGGAAAAGGCGCAGGCGGAAGGTGCGCTCACGCCGCTGGGTGAGGCGTTCGGCCCGGTGGTGAAGGAGATCCTCGCGGCGAACGAAAAGCTCGGCTACGGCAACCTGTCGGCGCGCGGCATGCGCGAACACCGCGAGATGGCCGTGCGCGTGGCGCAGCGCCAGCCTGGATTGTTCAAGCGCATCGCCGAGCGCTCCGAGCGCATCGACATCGTCTCCTCGGGCAAGGACCGCGCGGTGGACAGCGCGCGCAATTTCGCCGAAAGCCTGGCGGCGCAGTCGCCGGTCATTGCCGCGCGCATCGGTGCGGTGCGCACGGACGCGGATCTGCTGTATTTCCACAGATCGGCGAAGAACGCGGATTACCAGGCCTACCTCGCCGACGATCCGCAGCTGCATGCGGCGGAGAAACGCCTGCGCGGCCTCGAACCGATCCACCGGGTGGCGCGCCACCTGCTCGAACGCCTCTACAAGGCCGCCTTCGTCGACGAACTCGTCGCGGGCAAGCTGGCTTTCGCCGACGCGGCCAAGGACAAAGGCAAGAACAAGGGCGGCGTGGAGCATCCGGTCGACGAACTCGGCGCGGCCGTCGCCGTCTACGATCTCTATCAGATTGCGCCGGGCATGAGCGGGGAAGGCGACTGGGACATGCCGCGTTTCGTCACGCGTGAAGACGCCGACGCTTTCGCCTGGTTCGACGACGCGCAAAGCTTCTACGAGAAAGGGCCGGGATTCCAGGGCCGCGACATCACTTATCGCATGGCCGGCGTGCTGCTCGACGATTTCTTCGCCAAGGTCGACGATGCGATCGCCGCGCGCGGCAACCTCGGCGCGGTCTTCCGCTTCACCCACGCCGAGGACGTCATTCCGCTGGCGGCGTTGATGCGGCTGCCCGGCAGCACGAAGCAGAATGCCGTCGACCAGCTTTTCGATTATGCCAACAATCCTTGGCGCGGCGCGTACGTTGCGCCGCTCGGCGCGAACGTGCAATGGGATGTGTTCAGCGACGGCAAGCGCTATCTCGTGCGCATGCTCTACGACGAGAAGGAAACCGCGTTCAAGGACGGCTGCGAGCCGATTTCCGCCGGCAGCTTCTTCTACGACTACGGTGAATTGCGACGCTGTTTCGATCGTCCTGCCGCAGCCGGCAAGTAAGCGGTTTCCGCGCGTGCGAAGGGGCATCGCAAAGCTTGCGGCGAAAATCTTCCTGGCGTCGGGCCTGGTCGCCGCCGCCGCGCATGCCGAGGGAGAAAAGATCGTCGCCAGCTTCCACAGCATGGCCGAGCCGTTCTTCGTCGAGATGGCCAAGCAGGCGCGGCTTGAAGCGAAGCGGCTGGGCATTCGCCTCGTCATCGTCGACGGACAATCCTCCTCGCCGGAGCAGACGGCCAACATCGAGATCGCGGTGACGCAGGAGGTCGCCGGCATCGTCATGGCGCCGCAGGATGCGAGCGCGCTGGCCTATGCGGCGGACGAGGCGATCGCGGACAACATTCCGCTCATCACGGTCGACCGCAGTTTGATCGGTACCTCGAAGCCCGTGCCGCACGTCGGCGCGGACAACGTCGCCGGCGGCCGCATGATGGCCGAACTGGCGGGCAGGACGTTTCCCGATGGCGCGAGCATCGTCCTCCTGCTCGGGATGCCCGGCAGCAGTTCGGCGGACGATCGCGCGCGCGGCATGCACGAGGCGATCGCCCGGCTCGGGCCGAAATACCGCATCGTCGCCGAGCAGCCGGCGAACTGGGCGCGCGACCAAGGCCTCACCGTGACGCAGAACATCCTCACCGCGCTGGCCGGGCATCCGCCCGATATCATCCTTGCCGCGAACGACGACATGGCGCTCGGCGCGCTGGAGGCGATTTCCCAGGCGGGGCTGCGCAGCGCTGGCATCAAGGTGGTCGGCTTCGACGCGACGCCCGATGCGCTGGCCCGCGTGAAGAGCGGCGAGATGCTGGCCACGGTGGAGCAGGATCCGGGGCGCCAGATTCGCATGGCGCTCGGCGAACTCGTGGCGAACATCCGCGACAAGACGCCGATGCGCACCGTCGCGATCCAGCCGATCCTGATTTTTCGCGACAATCTCAACGATGCTGCGCGCATAGGCGAGGTGCGATGATGGCGCCTTCCGGTTTGCGATCGCGCGGGGCGGCCGCATGACTTCCGAACTGCTGCTCGTCGAGGACTTGCACAAGTCCTTCCCCGGAGTGAAGGCGCTGGCCGGCGTGCGGCTCGCGGTCGAGCGCGGCGAGGTGCATGCCTTGCTCGGCGAGAACGGCGCCGGCAAGTCGACGCTGCTGAAAGTGCTCGCCGGCGCGCAAGCGGCGGACGGCGGCAGCATGGTGTTCGACGGCCAGGCGCTGCATCCGCGCGACACGCCGCGCCAGCGCCAGCATGCCGGCATCGTTACGATCTACCAGGAGTTCAACCTGCTGCCGGCGTTGTCGGTGGCCGAGAACATGCGCATCGGCCGCGAGCCGGTGCGCGGCGGCCTGATCGACTGGAAGAAAATGTTCGCCGACGCGCAGGCACTGCTCGACGGCATGGGACTCGACCTCGATGCCGGAACCGAAGTGAAGCGCCTCTCGGTCGGCCGGCAGCAGATGGTGGAGATCGCCAAGGCGCTGACTTTGCAGGCGAAGCTCATCGTGATGGACGAACCGACCGCGGCCTTGTCCGCGCGCGAGGTGGACACGCTGCACGCCATCGTGCGCACTCTCAAAGCCCGCGGCGTCAGCGTCGTCTACGTTTCGCACCGGCTCGGCGAGGTGAAGGACATCTGCGACCGCTACACCGTGCTGCGCGACGGCAGGTACGTGGTTTCCGGCGCGGTCGCCGACGTGACCGTTGCCGATCTCGTGCGCAGCATGGTCGGCCGCGACGTCGAGGTGCTGCGGCGCACGTCGGCGCGGCCCGCGGCGGAGGCGCCGGTCGCCGCGCTGAAAGCCGAGCGGATCACGCGGCGCAGCACCGCGGGCAGCGCGCTGAAGCTGCACGACATGTCGATCGAGGTGCGGCGCGGCGAAATCCTCGGCTTCGCCGGCCTGGTCGGCGCAGGGCGCACCGAACTTGCGCGCGTGATCTTCGGCGCGGACGCCTGCGAATCGGGCGCGATCTATCTCGGCGGCGCGCGGCTGGAACGCCTGCAGTCGCCGCGCGACGCGCTGCGCAACGGCATCACGCTGGTGCCCGAGGACCGCAAGCAGCAGGGCTGTTTCCTGTGTTACTCGATTCGCAGCAACCTGACCCTGCCAAGCCTCGCGCGCCTGCGCAAATGGGGCGTATTCATCGACGAGGCGCGCGAAAGGGAATTGCTCGAACACTATCGCCGGCGCCTGAAGATCAAGATGACCGACGGCGCGGCCGCGATCGGCACGCTGTCCGGCGGCAACCAGCAGAAGGTGCTGCTCGCGCGCTGCATGGCGCTCAAGCCCGGCGTGCTCATCGTCGACGAGCCGACGCGCGGCATCGACATCGGCGCCAAGGTCGAAGTGCACCAGGCGCTGTTCGCGCTGGCCGACGAAGGCGTCGCCGTGATCGCGATTTCGTCGGAGCTGCCCGAAGTCATGGCGATCAGCGATCGCATCGCCACCTTCCGCGCGGGGCGCATCACCGGCGTCGTGTCCGCCGCCGACGCCAGCGAGGAAAAACTCATGAGCCTGATGGCGTTCGGTGCGGACGAGGCTTCCGCCGCGGACGCTGCGGCTTCCCCTTCGATTCAACGGTGAAATCCGCCATGTCCGTGCCTGCCGATTCAACCATAGCCCGCAACAAATCGTTCGACTTTTTCTCCTTCGCGGAGAAGTACGGCGTCGCGCTCGTGCTGGTCGTTCTGGTGGTTTTCTTCGCGGTCATGCAGCCGCGTTTCCTTTCGCTGCGCAACGTCGCCAACATCCTCACCGAAGTGTCGATCTACGGCATCATGGCGGTGGGCATGACGTTCGTGATCCTGACCGCCGGCGTGGATCTCGCGGTCGGTTCGCTGCTCGCGTTTTCGGCGATGTGCGGCGCGCTGCTGGTGCGCAAGCTCGGCGGCGATTTCGCTTTGGCGTGGCTGGTCGGCCTCGGCGTTTCCTGCGGCGTGGGCGCGCTCGCCGGCCTGTTGCACGGCTGGGGGATCACGCGCCTGAACGTGCCGCCGTTCATCGTGACCCTGGGCGGCCTCACCGCCTGGCGCGGAATGACGCTGATCTTCGGCGACGGCGGCCCGGTCGGCATTTTCGACCGCGGCTATCTCTGGTGGGGCCGCGGCTATCTGCTCGGCATTCCGGTGCCGGTCTGGCTGCTGATCGCGGTCGCGCTGGCGGGCCACGTCGTCGCGCGCTACACGCGTTACGGCCGCCAGGTCTATGCCGTGGGCGGCAATGCGGAAGCGGCGCGTCTGTCGGGCGTCGACGTGAAGAAGATCCTCGTCAGCGTCTACGTTCTCATGGGCTTGTTGTCGGGGCTGTCCGGATTCCTGATTTCGGCGCGCCTGGGTTCCGCCGAAGCGGTGGCGGGGCTGTCTTACGAGTTGCGCGTCATCGCTGCGGTGGTTATCGGCGGCACCAGCCTGTTCGGCGGCGCCGGCAGCGTCGGCGGCACCGTGATCGGATCGCTGCTGCTCGGCGTGCTGCTCAACGGACTGGTGATGCTCGATGTCTCCGCGTACTATCAGCAGGTGGTGATCGGCATCATCATCGTCTTTGCAGTGGCGTTCGACACCTATGCGAAGCGGCGGCGCAACGGCATGTGATGCTTTCGACGCCATCGCATGTGACAACGCCGAAGGTAGACCATCTCAGGCGCCGATCTTGACCAGCTCTCCGGTCTTGACCGACTGCGTCGCGGCTTCGGCCAATGCCAGCGCGGCGACGCCATCCGCGTAGCCGACCGATGGCGCGGTGCCGTCGAGAATATCGGCGAAGTGCTCCATCTCGCGGCGATAGGCTTCGGCGTAACGGTCGAGGAAGAAGTTCTGGAAGCGGTCGGCGGCGGCGCCGCTTTCGGTCCACGCCTGCACGGTGCTCTCGGTGACGTTGTCGGCGCGGATCATGCCGTTGGATGCGTAGGCTTCGATGCGCTGGTCGTAGCCAAAGCCGGAACGGCGGCTGTTGGAAATCACGCACAATTTGCCCGAGGCGGTCTTGAGCACCACGCGCGCAGTGTCGACGTCGCCGAGTTCGCCGATCGCAGGGTCGACGAGGCAGCTTCCCGCGGCCCAGACTTCGCTCACTTCCTCGCCGAGCAGCCAGCGCGCCATGTCGAAATCGTGGATCGCCATGTCCTTGAACAGGCCGCCGGAGACGGCGACGTAGGCCGGCGGCGGCGGGGACGGATCGTTCGAGGTGATCTGCAGGCTTTCGAGCGCGCCGACGGTGCCGGCATCCAGCCGCGCCTTCAATGTCTGGAAGTTGGGATCGAAACGGCGGTTGAAGGCGAGGAACAGCTTCGCGCCGCTCAATCGGTCCGCGGCCGCACGCGCACGCGCGAGGTCCTGGTCGATCGGTTTTTCGCAGAACACGGCCTTGCCCGCTGCGGCCGCGCGCATGCTGTAGTCGAGGTGCGTGTCGGTGGAACTGGCGATGACGACGCCGGCGATCGACGCGTCGCCAAGCGCCTGTTCAAGCGTGAGCACGGACGCGCCATGCTCGCTTGCGAGCGATTGCGCGGCCTTCGGGTCGAAGTCGACGACGCCCGCAAGCTCGATGCGGGGATTGAACGCGGCGTTGCGCGCGTGGATGCGGCCGATGCGTCCGGCGCCGACGAGTGCGATCTTGTGCATGGTGGTGGTTCCTTAAAGAGTAACGACTTTGCCGTGACGCATGGATTCCTCGCAGGCCTCGGCGAGCGCGAGCGCGGCGATGCCGTCGGCGTAGCCGACTTGCGGGACTTCGGTGCCGTGCAGCACATCGGCGAAATGATGCAGCTGGTTGCGATAGGCCTCGCGGTAGCGCGAGCCGAAGTCCGGATGGATCGGCGTGGCCGTTGCACCCGTTTCGGTCAGCGTCTGCAGCGTGTCGCGGTGCGCGTTGCCGGCCGCGAGCATGCCGCCGGAGCAGAACGCCTCGATGCGCTGGTCGTAGCCGCAGCCGCTGCGCCGGGTATTGGAAATCACGCACAGGCGCCCGGATGCGGTCTTGAGCACGGTGCGCGCGGTATCCACGTCGCCGAGGCGGCCGATCTCCGGATCGACCAGGCAACTGGCGCTCGCGAACACCTGCACGGGTTCTTCGCCGAGCAGCCAGCGCGCCATGTCGAGGTCGTGGATGGTGAAATCCTTGAACAGGCCGCCGCTGGTCGGGATGAAGCCCGGCGGCGGCGAGGCGGGATCGTGGTTGACCAGATGCAGCGATTCGATCCGGCCGAGTTCGCGCACGTCGAGCCTGCGCTTGAGGGCGCGGAAGTGCGGGTCGAAGCGGCGGTTGAAGCCGAGCAGGAAGCGCGCGCCGGCGAAGTGCGGCTGCGCCTCGCGCACCTTTCGCAGATCGAGATCGATGGGCTTTTCGCAGAACACCGCCTTGCCCGCGGCCACGGCCGCGAGCGCGTGGGCGAGATGCTGGTCGGTCGAACTGCAAACCAGCACGCCTTGCAATTCGGGGTCCGCCAGCGCCTGATCGAGCGCGGCCGTCCGCGCGCCGAATTCCGCCGCCGCGGCGCGCGCGGTTTCCTCGCGCGGGTCGACCACGTATTTCAGGCGCAGGCCCGGATGCCGGGCGGCATTGAGTCCGTGCACCCGGCCCATGCGGCCCGCACCGACCAGGGCGACACCGATTCGCTTCATAATAGGCTCCGCAACCGTCATTTGTAATAAATTTTCAAAAATTATACGAAATAGAATATTTGGTGCCAAGATGCCCGCAACGTTCGCGGCGGTATCTTCGGCTTCGTTCATCGTCAAGGAGAATCCGATGGTCGAATTGAATTCCGCTCCGGCCAGCGCCGAAGAACTGCGCCAGGCGATCCTGGGGCGTTACAAGACGCTGAGCAAGCGCCTGCAGCAGATCGCGCGCTACGTGCTCGACGAACCCAACGCCGTCGCGCTGGAAACGCTGGCCGTGCTGGCGGAACGTACCGGCGTGCAGCCGTCGGCGATCGTGCGTTTCGCCAAGAGCTTCGGTTTCGACGGCGCGGCGCAGATGCAGCGCATATTCCGCAACGGGTTGCTGTCGTCCAATGCTTCGCTCGGCTACGGCGACCGCGTGCGCGAATTCTCCCGCACGGTGGACGGGAAGCGCGTCAACGCGCCGGCGCAGGTGCTGGCGGAATTCATCGAGGGCAACGTCATGGCCTTGCAGCATCTCGAGGAAATCGTGGACAAGGCCGCATTCGCCAAGGCCGTCGATCTGGTCGCGCAAGCCGACACGGTGTACGTGGCCGGGTTTCGCCGCTCGTATCCCGTTGCCGCCTACTTGGCCTACTCGCTGCATCAGGTCGACAAGCGCGCGGTGCTGATCGACGGCGTGGGCGGCATGACCCGGCAGCAGTTTCACGGCCTCACCCGCAACGACCTGCTCCTCGTGGTCAGCTATCACCCCTATGCCGAGGAAGCGATACACCTGATCGAAGGGGCGGTGGAAAAACGCTGCAAGGTGCTGTCGATCAGCGATAGCCTCGTCGGCCCGATCGCGCAGCCCGCCACGCAGGTGCTGCAGGTGCGCGAGGCGGAGATCCGTAAGTTCCGTTCGTTGTCGGCTTCGATGTGCCTGGCTCAGGCGCTGGTGATTTCCTACGCCTTCGCCGCAACGGTCAAGGCGCGCAATCCGTCGGCGCTCGGCGCTCGCCGCGGCGGCGCGGCGAAGCAATAGAACCGAAGTTGAAACAAATATTGCGTTCTAAAAAAATATGGAATATATTTTCTAAAAGGGCGATCCTGATCGCCCAATGGAATGACGGGGGACGCTGGGCATGCAGGCGCAACATTCACTGGATCTGATCACCATCGGGCGTTCGGGAATCGATCTGTACGGCGAGCAGATCGGCGGCCGGCTCGAAGACATGACTTCGTTCGCCAAATACGCCGGCGGCAGTCCGACCAACACGGCGATCGGCGCGTCGCGGCTCGGCTTGCGCTCCGCGCTGCTGACGCGCGTCGGCGCCGATCACTTCGGCCGTTTCCTGCGCGAGCAGCTCGCGCGCGAGGGCGTCGACGTGCGCGGCGTGCGCGAGGATGGCGATCGGCTGACCGCGCTGGTGTTCCTCGGCATCAGCGGCCCCGACACGTTTCCCCTGATCTTCTACCGCGAGAACTGCGCCGACATGGCCTTGTCGACGGACGACGTCGACGCGGACTTCGTGCGCTCGGCGAAGGCGGTGGTGATCAACGGCACGCATCTCTCGCGCGACAACGTCCTCAAAGCATCGGTGCGTGCTTGCGAGATCGCGCGCGCGAGCGGCGGCAAGGTCGTGTTCGATATCGACTACCGGCCGGTGCTGTGGGGACTGACCGGCAAGGACCAGGGCGAGAATCGTTTCGTCGCGCACGAGGCGGTCACCAAGCGCCTGCAAGAGGTGCTGCCGCTTTGCGATCTCATCGTGGGCACCGAGGAGGAAATCCACATTCTCGGCGGCACCACCGACACGGTTGCCGCGCTGCGCGCGATCCGCACGAAAACCGCGGCGCTGCTGGTGTGCAAGCGCGGCGCGAAAGGCTGCGTGGCGTTTCCCGGCGCGATCGGCGACGACCTCGACGCCGGCGTGGTCGGCCGCGGCTTCAGGATCGAAGTGTTCAACGTGCTCGGCGCGGGCGATGCGTTCATGGCCGGATTCCTGCGCGGCTGGCTGCGTGGCGAGCCGCTGCCGACCTGCTGCGAATACGCCAACGCCTGCGGCGCAATCGTCGTTTCGCGCCACGGCTGCGCGCCGGCGATGCCGACGTGGATCGAGTTGCGTCAATTCCTCGATGCGCCGACACATGCGTTCCGCCTGCGCGAAGACGCCGATCTCGAACACGTGCATTGGGCGACGACGCGCAACGGCCGCTGGGACGAGTTGACGGTATTGGCGATGGACCATCGCAGCCAGTTCGAGGAGATTTGCGACAAGACCGGGGCCGACCGCTCGCGCATCGACGAGTTCAAGAAGCTCGCGCTGCGCGCGGTGGATCGGCTGGCGCAAGGCGACCGCCGTTTCGGCGTGCTGCTGGACGGACGCTACGGCATGCGCGGACTCGAAGACGCGGCCGATCGCCCGTACTGGATCGGACGCCCGATCGAATTGCCCGGTTCGCGCCCGCTCGAATTCGAATGCTCGGCCGACGTCGCCACCGAGATCGCGACCTGGCCCGCCAATCACGTCATCAAGTGCCTGGTCTTTTACCACCCCGACGATCCCGCCGATCTGCGCGAACGCCAGGAGCGGCAGTTGCTGCGCCTGCAGGACGCCGCGCGCAAGACGCGCCACGAACTGCTCGTGGAAGTCATCGCTTCGCCCCACGGCCCGGTCGATGCGCACACCGTTTCGCGCGTGATCCAGCGCCTCTACGATCTGGGCATGAAGCCGGACTGGTGGAAACTCGAACCGAGCGACGACGCTGCGGCGTGGGCGAACGTCGATCGCACGATCCGCGCGAACGATCCGTATTGCCGCGGCGTGGTGCTGCTCGGCCTGTCCGCGCCGGAAGAGAAATTGATCGCCTCGTTCCAGAGCGCGGCGGCCGTGCCCGTGGTCAAGGGGTTCGCGGTCGGCCGCACGATTTTCGCTGACGCCGCCGAGCGCTGGCTGTCCGGCGCGATCGACGACGACGCGGCGGTGACCGACCTGGCCAATCGTTTCGGCGTTCTCGTCGACGCCTGGCGCGCGGCGCGCGCGCAGGTGCGACGCAGCGAGGTGGCATGAGATGACGACGATCCGTTTGACCGCCGCGCAGGCGATGGTGCGCTGGCTCGGCGCACAGTACGTCGTCGTCGACGATGCGGAGGTTCCGTATTTCGCCGGCGCGTGGGCGATCTTCGGCCACGGCAACGTCGCCGCGCTCGGCGAGGCCTTGTATGCCGGCCGCGACGCGTTGCCGACGTTCCGCGCGCACAACGAGCAGGGCATGGCGCACGCGGCGATCGCCTATGCCAAGCAGATGCGCCGGCGGCGCGCGATGGTATGCACCACGTCGATCGGGCCCGGTGCGACGAACATGGTCACCGCGGCGGCGCTCGCACACGTCAATCGCCTGCCGGTGCTGTTCGTGCCTGGCGACGTCTACGCCAGTCGCCGCCCCGATCCGGTATTGCAGCAGGTCGAGGCGTTCGGCGACGGCACGGTCTCGGCCAACGACTGTTTTCTCCCGGTATCGCGCTACTTCGACCGCATTACGCGACCGGAGCAGTTGCTCGATGCGTTGCCGAAGGCGTTGGCGACGTTGCTCGATCCGGCAGCCTGCGGTCCGGTCACGCTCGCGTTCTGCCAGGACGTGCAGGCCGAGGCATTCGATTACCCGCTCGCTTTCTTCGAGCGCCGCGTATGGGGCGTGCGCCGCGCGATGCCCGATGCGAACGAACTCGATGCGCTCGCCGCGGCGATGCGCGCGTCGAAGCGCCCGCTGATCGTCAGCGGCGGCGGCGTGCTTTACAGCGGCGCGGAAAATGCGCTGGCCGCGTTCGCCGAAGCGACCGGCATCGCGGTGGCGGAAACGCAGGCCGGCAAGGGCGCGCTGGCGTGGAAGCACCCGAGCGCCCTGGGTTCGATCGGCGTCACCGGATCGAGCGCGGCGAACGCCGCGGCGCGCGAAGCCGATCTCGTCGTCGGCATCGGCACGCGCCTGCAGGACTTCACCACCGGCTCGCGCAGCTTGTTCGCGGACAAGCCGCTGTTCCAGATCAACGTGCAGGCGTTCGACGCGCACAAGCACGGCGCCGTGCCCGTGGTCGGCGATGCGCTGCGCACGATCGAAGCATTGCATGACCGTCTGCGCGGTTGGCGCGTGGCCGACGAAGTGCGGGCCCGCGATGCCGCCGCCGTGGCCGCGTGGAACGCCGACGTCGACGCCGCCGTGGCCGCCGCGCCGGGACGGACGCTGCCGAGCGACGCGCAGGTGATCGGCGCGGTGCAGGCCGCGGTTGGCGACGACGCGGTGGTGGTATGCGCGGCGGGCGGCCTGCCCGGCGAGCTGCACAAGCTCTGGCGCACGGCCAAGCCCGGCGGCTACCACCTCGAATACGGCTATTCGTGCATGGGCTACGAAATCGCCGGTGGTCTCGGCGTCAAGCTGGCCGAACCGCGGCGCGAAGTCGTCGTCATGGTCGGCGACGGCAGTTATCTGATGATGAACTCGGAACTCGCGACTTCGGTGATGCTTGGCGTGAAGCTGGTCGTCGTGCTGCTCGACAACCGCGGCTATGGCTGCATCAACCGCCTGCAGCAGGCGACGGGTTCGCCGGGCTTCAATAACCTGCTCGCCGATGCGCGGCATGCCGTCTTGCCCGAGATCGATTTCGCCGTGCACGCGCGCAGCCTCGGCGCGCACGCCGAACACGCGGCCACGCTGGATGAACTTCGCGCCGCAATGGAACGCGCGCGTAGCATCGAACGCTCCTGCGTCGTGGTCATCGATACCGATCCGCTGAAAACCACCGAAGCCGGCGGCTGGTGGTGGGACGTCGCCGTCCCGGAAGTTTCCGACCGCCCCCAAGTCAACGCCGCGCGCCGCGATTACGAGCAGCGCGTGCGCATGAAGAGAGACCTGTCATGACGATACGTTTCGGCGTCAGCCCGATCGCCTGGGCCAACGACGACATGCCCGAACTGGGCGGCGACACGCCGCTGCCCAGCATCCTCGCCGACATTCGCGACGTCGGCTTTGCGGGCGTCGAGCTGGGCGGCAAGTTCCCGCGCGATGCCGCCACGTTGAAGCCGTTGCTGAGCAGCTACGGCCTGGACTTGATCGGCGGCTGGTACAGCGGTTCGCTGCTGGTGCAGGACGCGCAGGCGGAAATCGCCGCGCTACAACCGCACCTGCAATTGCTCGAGGCGATGGGCAGCGACGTGTTCGTGTTCGCCGAGACGAGCAATGCCGTGCACGGCAACTGCGGCGTGGCGCTGACCGGCACGCCGCGCCTGGCCGCGGGCGACTGGGCGCGGTTCGGCGCGCGCATGACCGAAGTCGCCGACTGCATCGCCGCACAGGGATTGAAGTTCGCCTATCACCATCACCTCGGCACCGTGGTCGAGCGCGGCGAGGACGTCGACGCGTTCCTGCGCAACACCGGCGCGTCGGTCGGGCTGACGCTCGACACCGGCCATGCCACGCTTGGTGGCGTCGACTACCTGCGCCTGATCCGCGAATGGCCGCAACGCATCGCGCACGTGCACTGCAAGGACATCCGCCGCGCGGTGTTCGAAAAGTGCCGCGGCGACGGCGCGAGTTTCCTCGATGGCGTGCTCGCCGGCATGTTCACCGTGCCGGGCGACGGCAGCATCGACTACGACGCGGTGATGCGCGAGCTGAAGGCGATAGGCTACTCCGGCTGGATCGTGATCGAGGCGGAGCAGAACCCGGCATTGGCGCCGCCGAAGCCGTATGCGGCGAAGGGCTTGTCCACGCTGCGCGAAGCCGCGGCGCGCGCGGGGCTGGCATGATGTCGCGCCTGCGCGTTCGCCCGCGTTTGCCGGCCGCCGACGGCATCGTCATCGACATCACGCCGCAGAGCGCGGGCTGGAAGCACGTCGGTTTCCGTCTGGCGCGATTGGCCGACGGGCAGCGTCATGAAGGCTTCGATGCCGCGCGCGAAACCTGTCTGGTGCTCGTCGCCGGCACGGCCGATATCGTTGCCGGCGAAACGCGATTCGACAATGTCGGCGGACGCGCGTCGCCGTTCGAGGATCGCGCGCCGGGCGCGGTCTACGTGCCTGCGGGCGTGAAGTATGCGGTGACGGCGCGCGGGCCGGTCGAACTCGCGGTCTGCACCGCGCCGGGATCGGCGGCGCGCGAACCGCGCCTGATCGGCGAGGCTCGGATGCCGCGCGAGGTGCGCGGATCGGGCACGAACACGCGCTACGTGCGCAACATCCTGCCGGAAAGCGAACCCGCCGACAGCCTGCTCGTGGTCGAGGTGATCACGCCGGCCGGGCACTGGTCGAGCTATCCGCCGCACAAGCACGACACCGCGACGGCCGGCGGCGAGACGGCACTCGAAGAGACCTACTACCATCGCATCCATCCGGCACAGGGCTTCGCGTTCCAGCGCGTCTACACCGATGGCCGTTCGATCGACGAAACCATCGCCGTCGAGGACGGCAACGTGGTCATGGTGCCGTGCGGCTACCACCCGGTCGCCGCCGCGCACGGTTACGACCTCTACTACCTCAACGTGATGGCCGGCCCCGAGCGGCGCTGGCTGTTCCGCAACGATCCGGACCATGCCTGGATCGTCGCGCCTCCGAAACCCGCGGGAACCTGACCATGCGCAGCATCGAACATTTCGTCGGCGGCCACAGCGTCGCCGGCACATCCGGCCGCTACGGCGACGTTTTCAATCCGAGCACCGGCGCCGTGCAGGCGAAGGTGGCGCTGGCATCCGCGCAGGAGCTCGACCGCGCGGTCGAAAATGCCGCAGAGGCGCAGCGCGATTGGGCCAAGGTCAACCCGCAGCGCCGCGCGCGCGTGATGTTCGAGTTCAAGCGCCTGCTCGAAGCGAACATGGATTCGCTCGCGCGGCTGCTGTCTTCGGAACACGGCAAGGTGCTGTCGGATGCGCGCGGCGACATTCAGCGCGGGCTCGAAGTCATCGAGTTTTCCTGCGGCATTCCGCATCTGCTCAAGGGCGAGCACACGCAAGGCGCGGGACCCGGCATTGACACGTATTCGGTGCGCCAGCCGCTCGGCGTGGTCGCCGGCATCACGCCGTTCAATTTTCCGGCGATGATCCCGATGTGGATGTTCGGCCCGGCGATCGCCAGCGGCAACGCGTTCATCCTCAAGCCGTCCGAGCGCGACCCGTCGGTGCCGGTGCGGCTTGCCGAGCTGATGCTCGAAGCCGGATTGCCCGAGGGCGTGCTCAACGTCGTGCACGGCGACAAGGAGACCGTCGATGCGATCCTCAGGCACCCGCAGATCCGCGCGGTCAGCTTCGTCGGTTCGTCCGACATCGCTCAGGCCGTGTATGCCGAGGGCGCGCGCCACGGCAAGCGCATGCAGTGCATGGGCGGGGCGAAGAACCACGGCATCGTGTTGCCCGACGCCGATCTCGACCAGACCGTCGCCGACGTGATCGGCGCCGCCTACGGCTCGGCCGGCGAGCGCTGCATGGCGCTGCCGGTCGTCGTGCCGGTGGGCGAGAAGACCGCCGATGCGTTGCGCGAAAAACTGCTCGTCGCGATCGATGCTCTGCGCATCGGCGCGTCGGAAGATCCGCAGGCGCAGTACGGACCGGTCGTCACCGCCGCGCACAAGGCGCGCATCGAGGACTACATCCGCATCGGCGTGGAGGAGGGGGCCGAACTGGTGCGCGACGGCCGCGGTTTCTCGCTGCCCGGCCACGAGGGCGGTTTCTTCCTCGGCGCGACGCTGTTCGATCGCGTGCGGCCGGAGATGAAGACGTACCGCGAAGAAATCTTCGGCCCGGTGCTGCAGATCGTGCGCGCGGACAGCTTCGAGCAGGCGCTGGAATTGCCGTCGCGGCATCAATACGGCAATGGCGTGGCGATCTTCACGCGCAACGGCGATGCGGCGCGCGAGTTCGTCGACCGGGTCGAGGTCGGCATGGTCGGCATCAACGTGCCGATCCCGGTGCCGGTGGCCTATCACAGTTTCGGCGGCTGGAAGCGTTCCGGTTTCGGCGATCTCAACCAGTACGGAACCGACAGCGTGCGCTTCTTCACCCGCACCAAGGTCGTCACCCAGCGCTGGCCGAAGGGCGGCGCCGTGACGGACCAGAGTTTCGTGCTCCCGACGATGCGCTGACAGACTGCGCCGGAGAGGATCGTGGCGGTAAACGTTCTGAAGTTCTTCGCCAGGGGTGAGGACGCGCCGCCGATCGCCGACGCCGCGCGCATTGAGGCGCTGTACAAGCGCCATCGCCTGCGCGTGATGCTCGCCATCACCCTCGGCTACGGCTTGATCTACACCTGCCGGCTGGCGCTGGGCATGGTCAAGAAGCCGCTGATCGACGGCGGCGTGTTCTCGCCGGCCGATCTGGGCACGATCGGCTCGGCGCTGTTCTACACCTACGCGATCGGCAAGCTGACCAACGGATTCCTCGCCGACCACGCCAACATGAAGCGCTTCCTCGGCGCGGCGTTCCTCGCGACCGCGCTGTGCAATCTCGCGATGGGGGCGACCACGGCGCTATGGGCGGCGGTGCTGCTGTGGGGATTGAACGGCTGGTTCCAGAGTGTGGGCGCACCCGGCTGCGTAGTGGCGATGACGAACTGGTTCTCCAACCGCGAGCGCGGCCGCACCTACGGCGTGTGGAGCACCGCGCACTCGATCGGCGAAGGCCTGACCTTCGTGTTCGTCGGCGGCGTGGTCGCCGCGTTCGGCTGGCGCTGGGGTTTCTGGGCGCCGGGCCTGATCGGCGTGGTCACTGCGCTGGTTTGTTTCGTGCTGATCCAGGATCGCCCGAAGACCTTGGGCCTGCCCGCGGTCAACGACTGGAAAGGCGAACTCTACGCCGAGGCGAAGCAGGAGTCCGGCGTACCCGCGCGCGATGCCGCGTCGGTGCTGAAACTGCAATTGTCGATATTGAAGATTCCCGCGATCTGGATTCTGTGCCTGTCCAGCGCGCTGGCCTACGTGACCCGCTACGCGGTCAATTCGTGGGGCGTGCTGTACCTGCAGGAAGCGCGCGGCTACTCGCTGCCCGAAGCGGGTTCGCTGCTGATGATCAACACGGCGGCCGGCATCGCCGGCGCGATCGCTTTCGGCGTCGTCTCGGACAAGGTTTTCGACGGCCGCCGCCCGCCGGTCAATCTGTTGTTCGGTGTGTTCGAGCTGCTCGGCCTGCTGCTGATTTTTTTCGGCCCGGACAGTACGCCCGTGCTGATCGCCGGCATGATCCTGTTCGGCGCGGGCATGACCGCTCTGGTCACGTCGTTCGGCGGTCTGTTCGCGGTGGACATCGCGCCGAAACAGGTGGCCGGCGCGGCGATGGGCGTGATCGGCGTGTTCAGCTATATCGGCGCGGGATTGCAGGAACAGGTGTCCGGCTGGCTGATCCAGCGCGGCATGACCACGGCCGGCGGCGTCCACCACTACCAGTTCGGCCCGGCGATCGCGTTCTGGATCGGCAGTTCGATCCTGGCCACGCTGCTCGCCACCAGTCTCTGGCGCACCGAGTTGAGGAATTGAGGAACCACGACATGCTCCATCCTTCGCAGGATCTGCAGGCATTGATCGATGCCGCAATGGCGGCCGGCGCCGGTTTGCGCCGGCGCTTCGAGAATCTTGCCGATCTCCGCGTGCGCAGCAAGAACGGCCCGGCGGATCTGGTCTCGATCGCCGACGAGGAAGCGGAAAAAGCGGCCCGCGCGATCCTCGAGGCCGCGCGTCCGGACTACGGCTTTCTCGGCGAGGAAGGCGGTTCCGCCGCCGGCGACGGCTCGCATGTGTGGATCGTCGATCCGCTTGACGGTACCACGAATTTCCTGTTCGGCAATCCGCTGTGGGGAGTCAACGTTGCCCTCGCGCGCGACGGCAAGGTGATCGCCGGAGTCACCTGGTTGCCGATGATCGACGAGTTGTACGTCGCCGAGGAAGGCAAGGGCGCCTGGCTCAATGGCCGGCGCATCCATGTTTCCCATCGCGCCGCGCTGATCGAGGCGGTGCTGGCCTGTGGCATTCCGTTCGCAGGCAAGCCGGATCATGCGTTGTTCGCGCGCGAGATGGCGTTGCTCACTCCGCAAGTTTCGGGCATTCGCCGCACCGGCGCCTGCGCCGTCGACATGGCCTGGGTTGCCGCCGGCCGTTGGGATGCTTATTGGGAACGCGCGCTCAACGCCTGGGACATGGCGCCCGGCGTGATCCTCGTGCAGGAAGCCGGCGGGATCGCTACATCGGTCACTGGTGCGCCTTTGGATTTACGCGGAGGCAATGTCTGTGTGTCCAATGGCGCGGTGCATGTGGTCCTCGTCGATGTACTCAATCGCAGTCTTGCAGCGTGAGGCGTGCCGCTACTTCAATGCCCGGATCATGATGTTGCGGAACCACACGTCCGCGCCGTGATCCTGCAAGGCGATCTTGCCGGAGCTCGACATGCCGAAGCCGGGCATGTCGCGGAACTTGCTGCCGGCGATCAGCTTCTTCCAATTTTCATTCCATAGCGTCGTCTCGACCACGACGGTGCCGTTGAGCTTCTCGACGAAGCGGCCGTGGTCGCTGATGATTTCGAGGCGGTTCCATTCGCCGGCCGGGCGCACCGCTTCGGGCTTGCCGGCGATCAGGTCGTACAGGTCGCCGGCGCGATGCTTGTCGAACTTCGCATCCTCGGCGGCGACGTTGTCGAGCACCTGCGATTCGATGCCGGTCTGCCACGGATACTTGTGCTGCGGGCCTTCCTGCACGTAGAACATCACGCCGCTGTTGCCGGCCGGCGCGATCTTCCAGTCGAGCTTGAGATCGAAGTTGGCGAACACGCCGGCGTAGACGATGTCGCCGCCGTCGGGTGCCTGCCAGCCGCCCTTCTTGTTGCTCGTGTCGAGATGCAGGCTGCCGTCGTCGACCGACCAGGCCTTGCCGATCGTCTTGTCGTTGTAGCGATGCCAGCCCGCGGTCGACTTGCCGTCGAACAGCAGCTTCCAGCCTTCGCGCTGTTGCTCTGCCGACAGCGTGTTGGCCGCGTCGGGTTTGGCCGATTCGGCGGCGTGTGCGGCAAAGCTCAAGGCGGCTGCGCAAAACACTGAGAAATACTTCATTCGTTTTTGTCTCCGATGAATTGCGATATCACCACGCCCAGAACGTCTCGCCCTTGTACGGCACCACGCCTTTGTACGGGCCCGGAACCGGGCGATAGCGCGCAACGCGCGTCGCCCCCGCTTCCGAAGTGAAGAAGCTCATCAGCGTCAGTTGCTTGCACAGCGTGAACCAGTGCGGCGGCTGCCCGCGATTGTCGCCGGCTTCGCGCGCGTGGCGTTTGGCTTCCGCATCGATATCGACCAGCAGCGTTTCCTTTTGCTTGCCGGTGCAGCGGATGAAGTCGATGCCGTAGGCCTTGTGCGAACGCGCATCGATGTCGACGAGACCTGCGCGCAGCACGGCAAGGTCGGTCGGGTTGTAGCAGGCGGCCGAGTAGCGCGCGATGTAGGCGCCGACCTGCGCGTCCTTCGCGCCGGGCGTGTCGGTGCGCGGCAGGATCGTCTCGGCGATTTCGTCGAGCAGCGCGACCTGCGCGGGCGCGTAAACGCCGGTAGCGGAGGCGGCCGCAAAAACGCGATCGCCGCCGACGAACGCGGCGCCGGTCAGCGCGGCGATCGTGCGCAGCAGTTCGCGGCGATCCATCAGACGATCCTCCCGTGCTTCTCGAGCTGATCGGCCGCGTGGTTCGCCGCGCGCGCGGTCAGCGCCATGTACAGGATCGACGGACTCTGGCTGCCCGTGCTCGTCATGCAGGCGCCGTCGGTGACGAAGACGTTGCGGCACAGGTGCATCTGGTTGTGCGCATTGAGAATCGAGGTCTTGGGATCGCTGCCCATGCGCGCGCCGCCCATCTCGTGGATGTCGAGGCCGGGCGGCCAGTGATTGTCGTTCGCGCTGACGTTGGCGAAGCCCGCGGCTTCGAGCATCTTGCGGCCTTCGCCGAGGAAATCGCGCACCATGCGCTCGGCGTTGTCGTCGTAGCCGACCGAGATGACGAGCTGCGGGATGCCCCAGGGGTCCTTCTTGTCGGGCGACAGGCGCACGTGGTTCGCGGCGTTCGGCAGCGTCTCGCCCTGCATGTACATGTAGGCCGTCCACTTGCCCGGCCGGCTGATCGCCTCCTTGTACTTCGCGCCGATCGTCTCGCCGTGGGTGTCGTGGTCGTCGATCAGGCGCCGGCTCGCGCCGCTGAAGATGACGTAGCCGCCGAGGAAGTCGGCGTCCTGCTTGTCGACGTTGCGGAAGTTCGGAATGATGTTCTCGGCCGGCTTGTAGACCTCGTAGTACGAGTCCTCGAAACCCTCGATCTCCGCGCTCATGCCGGCGCGGTAGTTGTGGAAGCCCACGTACTTGCCGAGCACGCCGTGGTCGTTGCCGAGGCCGTTCGGGAAGCGATGCGATTTCGAGTTGAGCAGGATCAGCGTCGAGTTCAGCGCCGACGCGTTGACGAAGACCACCTTCGCGTTGAAGACCAGCTCCTCGTGCGTATTCGCGTCGATCACCTTGACGCCGCTCGCCTGCTTCGTCGCGTCGTCGTAGAGGATCGAGTGCACGACCGAAAACGGGCGCACGCTGAGGTTGCCCGTTTTCTGCGCCCACGGCAGCGTGCTCGCGTTCGAACTGAAATAACCGCCGAACGGACAACCGCGCATGCACAGGTTGCGGTTCTGGCAGGTCGCGCGGCCCTGCTTGCGGTGGATTTCCTGCGCGTCGGTGATGTGCGCCCAGCGCCCGGAAACGTAGTGGCGGCCGAACCTCTCCTTGAGCGTGCGGCGCAGATGCTGTTCGACGGTGTTGAGTTCGTAGGCGGGCAGGTAGTCGCCGTCGGGCAGCGTGGCGATGCCCTCGTGGGTGCCGCAGACGCCGATGAACTTCTCGACGTGGCCGTACCACGGCGCGACGTCGTCGTAGCCGATCGGCCAGGGGATGCCGTAGCCCAGGCGCCTGGGCGCGTCGAAATCGCTCGGCGACCAACGCGCGCAGGCTCGCCCCCAGATCAGCGACTTGCCGCCGACCTGGTAGCCGCGCACCCAGAGGAACGGCTTCTCCTGCACGTACGGGTGGTCGGCGTCCTCGACGAAGAAATGTTTGGTCGTCGCGTCGTAGCCGGCTGCGCGCGAGATCAGCGGATTGGCCTCGTTCCACGCGCGCGGGTTGTCGCCGCGCAGATCCATGTCCCAGCGGCGCAGCGACATCGTCGGATAGTCCTTAGATGTGCTGCACGTCGCGGCCGCGTTCGAGCACGAGCGTCTTCAGGCCGCGGTCGCAGAGTTCCTTCGCCGCCCAGCCGCCGCTGATGCCGCTGCCGATGACGATCGTGTCGTAGTGCGTTTCCATGGCCCGATTGTGCGCATGAAACACGCAATGCGCCAGCGCGGTTGCCATCCCTGCGGACCGTATCTACGGCCGATTGCGCGGAACGGCGTCAGGCCTGGCGCTGACGCATCCACGCCGAGAACAGGTCGGGCCATTGCGCCGCGGGCGAGTCGATCGCCGAGTGCAGGCCGAAGCCGTGTCCGCCTTTCTCGAACAGATGCGCTTCGATCGGCACGCGCGCACGCCGGCATGCCGCGATCCAGCTCAGACTGGATTCGACCGGCACGACGTCGTCGTCCATGGCGTGGAAGACGAATGCGGGCGGCGTATCGCCGCGCACGTGTTCGGCGGGCGAGTGCTTGGCGACCTCCGTCGCGGAGGCATTCGGACCGAGCAGATTGTCGCGCGATCCGGCATGTCCGGCGCCCGGCATCAGGCTTGCGACCGGGTAGCCGAGGCCGACGAAGCGCGGGCGAGCCGACAGCCTGTCGGCGTCGTCGACGGCGGCGTAGCAGGATTCGTCGAACGCGGTCGCCAGGTCCGCGGCGAGATGGCCGCCAGCGGAAAAGCCGAGCACGCCGATGCGTGCGGGATCGATGCGCAAGGCCGATGCCTGCGCGCGCAGCAGCCGCATCGCGCGCTGCGCATCGGCGAGCGGCACGCGGCTGCGATTCTTCCAGCCTTCTCCCGGCAGGCGATAGGTCAGCACGAACACGCTCGTACCGAACGGCGCGAAGCGGTGTGCGACGTCGATGCCTTCGTTCTGCAAAGAGACGAAACCGTAACCGCCGCCGGGAATGACGAGCAGGGCGGACCCGTCCGGGCGCGATGCGCGGAACACGTTGATTTCGGGCCGCACGATGCCGCTGGCCGCGAGTTGCCGCGCGCCGCGGGTGCCGTTCATGACGAGCGATGGCGTCGGTGGCTTGGCCGGCATGCCGGGCGCCTCGCCGGGCCACAAGGGGATGCGCTCGGCCGGCGGCCAGGGCGGTACGTCGGGAGCTTCGGCGGCCGGCTGTGGTGCCGGCTCGTCGGCCCGGGCCGCCTGAGCACCGGCGAATGCGGCCAGGGCGATGCCGCCCAGCAATGCGCGTCGTTGCGGATTCATCGATCGGAACTCCTCTTCAAGCTTTGTGCATCGTCAGGGCTGCCGTTCGTCCGCCGCTTCGCGCGCGAGCGTTGCGAAGATCGCGTCGCGTTTCTTTTCGACGGCATGCGAGGCGGTAAGGAAGGCCGCGACGACCACGGCGCGTCCGTCCGGCCAATGGATGATGCCGATGTCGTTGTGTGCGGCGGTGACGCCCTCGAACGTGCCGGAACTGCCGGTCTTGTGCGCGAGCTGTGCGCCCGAAGGAACGCCGGTCTTGAGCCGGTCCGGCGCGTTCGGCGAGTGCGTCATCATTTCGATCAGGAGTTGGGTCGAATCGCGCGAGGCGAGTTCGCCGCGCCAGAGCTTGCGCAGGAAATCGGCCGCCGCGTCGGGCGTGCTCTTGTCGCGCGGGTCGGCGAGATACGCCGCATGGCCGCGGCGCTCGCGCGCGAGCTTCGCCGCGGCGGATTCGTCGGGCGGCGGCGCGTCGGCATGCGCGGCGAGGCCGCTCGTGTCGTGGGCGATGGCGCGCTCGCCGCGATCCACGCGCATGCCCTCGATGCCGTGCGCGCGCAGGAACGTGGTCACGCCGGCGGGGCCTCCGACGAGTCCGAGCAGCGCATCGGCGGCGACGTTGTCGCTCTGGCTCACCGCGGCATCGAGCAGATCACGCACCGTGAAGACGGCGCTCTCGCCGGCGAAGCGGCCGACCACCGGACTCCAGGTGTCGTACAGATCCTTGCGCGTCAGCGTGACGAGTTGCGCGAGGCACAGTTCGCCGCGATCGACGCGTTCGAGCACGGCCGCGCCGAGCGGCGCCTTGAATACGCTCATCATCGGATAGGCGCGGTCGGCGTTGACGCGCCAGGACCGGCCGCTGCGCAGGTCGAGCACGGCAACGCCTAGCGTGCCAGGCTGTGCACGTTGCGCGAGCGCATCGAGCTGGCGTTGCAGGGCATCTCCGGTTTCGGCGGCAGTCGCCGCGAGAGTCATGGCAGCGAGCATCGCCGCGAGCGCGGATCGGAACAGGCGGAATCGTTTCATGTGGGGCAGCCTTGTGGATGGAGCGATGATAACCGGAGCCAGGATGGCGGCTGCCGATGGCGCGGCGATGGCGGAGCGCGGGCGATTCGAAAGCGATCGCGTGCGACTGCCTTTGCCCGCATGTCGACTTCGCCGCGCGGCCGGCGTATTAGAATCGCGGCATGACGGACAGTTCGCCTCCCGCCGCCGACCTGTACCAGCACATCGTCCTCGACCATAGCCGAGCGCCGCGCGGGTTCGGCAGGTTGGACGCGCCGACGCATGCGGCCGACGGCGCCAATCCGCTGTGCGGCGATGCGTTGCACGTCGAGTTGCGCGTGGCCGACGGGCGCATCGTGGCGTTCGCATTCCGCGGCGAGGCGTGTGCGATCGCGAAGGCGACAGCGTCGCTGCTCGGCGAACGGGCCGTGCGGCTCGATGCGGACGGCATCGCGCGCCTCGAAGCGCGCTTCGAGCGGCTGATCCGCGGCGAGATCGAAGCGGATTCGGCGCTCGGCGATTTGAATGCGCTGGCTGCGCTGGCACACTATCCGTCGCGTCGCAAATGCGCGCTGCTGCCGTTCGCGACGCTGCGCGCCGCGCTCGCGGGTATGCCAAAGACCACGACCGAAGGGAATTCCGCATGACCGCCGTCCGCGAACTGCCGAACGAAGCCGCCGCCGAATTCCGCATCGCCACGCTCGGCGATATCCCGGCGATCGAAAAGCTCGTCACGTCCGCCTACCGCGGCGACGCGAGCCGTGCGGGCTGGACCACCGAGGCCGATCTGCTCGACGGCCAGCGCGTCGATGCGGCCGCCATCGCCGAAATCATCGACAAGCCCGGCAGTCTCGTGTTGCTGCTGTCGCCCCCGACCGGCGCGATGAATCGCACTCCTACGGCCTGCTGCCACGTCGAGAAGCAGGGCGATGCGTGCTACTTCGGCATGTTCGCGGTCGAACCGGGCTTGCAGGGCGGCGGCGTCGGCAAGCTCGTCATGGCCGAGGCGGAGCGCATCGCGCGCGAGGATTTCGGCTGCGCGCGCATGGAGATGACGGTGATCTCGGTGCGCGACGAATTGATCGCCTGGTACGAACGCCGCGGCTACCGGCGCACCGGCAAGTACAAGCCGTTCCCGTACGGCGACGAGCGCTTCGGCATTCCCAAGCGCGATGATTTGAAGTTCGAGTTGTTGGTGAAAGACCTATGAGCGATCGAGTGCTCTTTTTCTTTTGCCGTCATTCCCGCGCGGGCGGGAATCCAGTTTCTTCTTTTATTGCTTGCAGACAGACAGAATCAAGATTCCCGCCTGCGCGGGAATGACGAATACGAGAAGGTAATGACTCGAGAAAACTGGATCCGCGTCTGCGCGCAATCGGAGTTGCTGCCCGGCGAATTCAAGATCGCCTGGGACGGCGACACCGCCATCGCGGTGTTCAACATCGACGGCGAGCTCTACGCCGTCGAGGACGTCTGCACGCACGACGGTGGTGAACTCGCCGGTGGCGAGATCCACGGCTTCGAAGTCGAATGCCCGCGCCACGGCGCGCGCTTCGACCTGCGCACGGGTGCGGCGATGTGCCCGCCGGCGTACGAGCCGATCGCCAAGTTTCCGGTAAAAGTGGAAAACGGTGCAATTTATACGCGCGACGATCGCGATGCGTGATCGCGGAGGTTGCATTCGCCCGGCCTGGAGCTCGGCGGGCCACGGGAATTCGATGCCGGCTTTGGCGTAGATCGGCATCTTTCCCACGCGATCGATCCTCGCCGGCCGGCGAGGGACTATTCGCAGTCCTTTTACCGCGCCATCGATCTCATCCAAGGCTTGACCGGGTATTTACTTTCTGCGATTGCATGACATAATAAGAATGGTTCTCATTTGTATCTTTGATCTTACCTAGCAGCCCGCGTTGCACCGTCGAGCATGGCGGCAGACGAATGGCGTGATGCGAGGGACCGGCCCGTCTGCCGAACAATAAACAGGAGCAATCCATGACCGAACGTCCGTGCGGCCTGACGCCGCTTTGTGCCGCGATGCTGATCGCGTTGATTTCTCCCGCAACTGCCCTGGCCAGCGAGGCCGCGGGTTTTCCCGCCGATGACGGCAACTCCGCCGAAGCGACCGGCAGCCCGGGCTCGGTGGCGGCGATGAGCGGTGCCGATGTCGCCATGGACCCCGATCAGGACAAGGACGAGAAGGATCGGAAAAAGGCGGTCCAGCTGCAGAAGGTTGACGTGAACGGTGTGTACGTGCCCTACAAGAGCGACCAGGCATCCTCGCCCAAGTACACCGAGAACCTGCGCGACACCGCGCAGACCCTCACCGTGATCACGGCCGATCTGATGCAGCAGGAAGGCACGCTGATGCTGCGCGACGTGCTGCGCCAGAACGTGCCGGGCATCACCTTCGGCGCGGGCGAGGGCGGCAGCTATGGCGACAGCCTCAACATCCGCGGTTTCGCTTCGACCAACGACGTGCAGCTCGACGGCGTGCGCCAGAGCGCCAATACCACGCACACCGACATCTTCGACACGCAGGCTGTCGAAGTCGTGCAGGGCGTGAGTTCCGTCTATTCGGGCGCGGGCGCGCTCGGCGGCACGATCAACTACGTCTCCAAGCTGCCGCAGGCGGCGAACTTCGCCAACTTCAGCCTCGGCGCGGGCATGGCCGACTACCAGCGCGCGACCGCCGACATCAACCGCCAGATCGGCGACCCCGACCTCGGCATGGCGTTCCGCCTCAACGCGATGGTGCACAAGAACGGCGTGGAGGACCGCGACGTGACGAGCTATTCGCGCAACGGCATCGCGCCTTCGTTCACGATCGGCCAGGGCACGCCGACGCGGCTCACGCTCAGCTACTACCACGAGCACGACCGCAACATCCCCGAGTACGGCATTCCGCTGCGCAATTTCCAGACGGTGCCAGGCGTCACGCGCAACGAGTACTTCGGCTTCCGCAACATCGACAAGGAAAAGATCAAGGACGACGCGTTCACGGCGATCCTCGACCACGATTTCAGCGACGAGCTGAAGATCCGCAACCTGCTGCGCTGGGAGAACTACTACCGCTACAGCATCACCGACGCGGCCGAGGGGCGCGTCTGCCTCGCGCCCGGCCAGTACCCGCTCGGCACCAACCTGCAGGCGCCCGGAACCACGCTCAAGTGCGGCGCGACGGGCGCGAGTCCGCTCGAGGGCGTCGGCGGTCCGACCTACACGCCGGGTGGCCCGATCGGCAACCTGCGCGACACGTTCAACAAGATTCTCGCCGATCAGCTCGACCTGACCTGGAAGTTCAGGACCGGTACGTTCGACAACACGCTCGTCGCCGGCGGCGCGGTGTCGCAGGAGAAGTACCACCAGAACACCGGCCGCGGATACTACAACGCCGACGGTTCCACCTACCTGCTGACGCCGCAGCCGCTCTACGCTCCGAGCCACACCTTCCTGCAGCCGTTCAACCTATTCGTCACGGGCAAGGCGGACTCGAAGCTCGACAATGCGGCGGTCTACGCCTTCGACACGATCAAGTTCAACGAGCAGTGGCTGCTCGGCTTCGGCGCGCGCGAGGAGCACAACAAGGCGACCTACGTCGGCTACACGGCGACGATCAAGGCAGGCAACGATCCGCCGCTGGGTGCTTACGTGCAGGGAACGCCGCTCGTCAACGACGAGAACCTGTTCTCGTACCGCGCGACGCTGCTCTACAAGCCGCTCGAGTCGGGCAGCATCTATCTCGCGCTCGGCAACTCCAAACTGCCGTCGACTTCGACCGTCAATGGCAGCTGCTCGACGAGCTGCAACGTCGCGCCGCAGACCGCGCTGACCTACGAGTTCGGCACGAAATGGGATTTCCTCAAGGACCGGCTCGCCTTCACCGCGGCGATCTTCCGCACCGACCGCACCAACTATCTCGTCGCTTCGGGCGATCCGACCGTTCCGTACCAGCAGCTCGACGGCAAGGCTCGCGTCGACGGCGCGCAGTTCGGCATCGCCGGCACGATCACCGAGAACTGGATGGTGTTCGCCAACTACGCGCACCTGCGCAGCAAGGTGCTGCAGAGCGTGTCGGATTACACCCTGCAGACCACCGGCGTCGACGCGCAGAAAGGCAATGCGCTCGCGAACACGCCGCCCGATTCGGGCAACGTCTGGACGACGTACAAATTCACGCGTCGGTTCACGCTCGGCTACGGCTTCAACTTCACCTCGTGGGTATGGGCGACGGCGAACAACGCGACCTCCACGGCGATCTACAATCGCGTCAAGGTGCCCGGCTTCGGCGTGAGCAACCTCATGGCGGACTATGCCGTGAACGAGCACATCGACGTGCAGCTCAACGTGAGCAACCTGTTCGACAAGGAATATTTCACCCAGTTGCGTACGGTGTCGACGACCAGCGGTTGGGTCAACCCCGGCGCAGGCCGCACGGCGATCCTGAGCTTGAACCTGAAGTATTGACGAGACTGCAACGGACCGCGGACGCCGTGACCGGCGTCCGCGAGGACCGCAACCATGATGCTGCACATTCCCCAGGTGTTGAATCCCACCCAGGTAAGCGGTTTCCGCGAGCGGCTCGCCGCCGCCAACTGGGCGGACGGGCGCATCACGGCCGGTTACCAGTCCGCGCGAGCCAAGCACAACCAGCAACTGCCTGAGGACGATCCCGACGCGATCGAACTCGGCAAAGCCGTGCGCATGGCGCTCAAGGCGAGCACGCTGTTCTTCTCGGCGGCGCTGCCGCACCGCATCTTCCCCCCGCTGTTCAACCGCTACGGCGTCGGCCACGGCTTCGGCGCGCACATCGACAACGCAGTGCGCTACGACCGCAGCGAACAGGCCGCGGGCAAGCCGGCACTGGCCGTGCGCACCGACCTGTCGGCGACGCTGTTCCTGTCCTCGCCCGACGAATACGACGGCGGCGAACTGGTCGTGCAGGACGCCTTCGGCGAGCAGAAGGTCAAGCTGCCGGCCGGCGACCTGATCCTGTATCCCGCCTCGAGCGTGCATCGCGTCGAGGCGATCACGCGCGGCGAACGGCTCGCCTCGTTCTTCTGGATCCAGAGCATGGTGCGTGACGACGGTGAACGCACGCTGCTGTTCCAGCTCGACGGCGCGATCCAGAAGCTCAACCGCGATCATCTCGATCATCCCTCGATGGTCGAACTGACCGGCGTCTACCACAACCTTCTTCGTCGATGGGCCGAGCTTTGATTGAAAAGTACGTCCAAGGATGGCCGCTTCTTGACTCTCGCGATCAGGGACGAGCGCATGATGAGTAGAGGTATTGAGAAGTGCGGCCATGGATGGCCGCTTTTTGATTCTCGCGATCAGGGACGAGCGCATGATGAGTAGAGGTATTGAGAAGTGCGGCCATGGATGGCCGCTTTTTGATTCTCGCGATCAGGGACGAGCGCATGATGAGTAGAGGTATTGAGAAGTGCGGCCATGGATGGCCGCTTTTTGATTCTCGCGATCAGGGACGAGCGCATGAAAAAAGGTAAGGAAATGGCAAACACAATGTCTTCGGTAAATACCCACGCGGCGGCGAGGCGCAACCGCACTTACCGCCTCGTGCGCCAGTTGCACCTATGGATCGGCGCTTGGGGCGCGATCGCGGCGATCCTGTTCGGGTTTTCCGGCTTCATCCAGAACCATCGCGGCGTGCTCAAGCTGCCGCAGGGCGAATCGACCGAAATCTCGAAGACGGAGTTCGAGTTGCCCGACGCCGCGCGTGCCTCGCCCGAGGCCCTGCGCGACTGGCTGCGCGACGTGCGGCATGTTCCGATCGACAGCGTGCGTGCGCAGCCGGGCGGCCCGGGCGAAGGCCGCGGTCAGCCGCCGCCCGCGCAAGCCGCGCCGGGCGAGAACGGCGCCGCGCCGCGCGCACGTCCTGCTGCGCGCTGGATGTTCTCCGGCGGCAACGCGCGCTCGACCTGGTCCGCGGACTACGTGCCGGGCAGCGCCACGATCCAGGTGCGCAACACCGAGCAGAGCCCGCTCGCCGTGCTCTCGCGCCTGCACAAGGGCGTCGGCGGCGGCGTCGCCTGGATTTTGCTCAGCGACAGCTTCGCGCTCGCGATGGTGCTGCTGGGCATCAGCGGCATCGTCATGTGGGCGCGCGGGCGCAGCGCGAAGCAGATGGTGTTCAGCATCCTCGGTGCGGGCGTGCTCGTGCTGCTGCTGATCGGCGGCGCGGCGGTGGTGTAGCGGCGTGCTTCCACACGTTTGCTTTGTTCTGTCATTCCCACGAAAGCGGGACTGCGAAGGCAGGATGCCGAAGCGAACATTCGCGTAGCGAACGGCCCGAAGGGCAAACTGCGGATGCAGTTTGTAATCCAGTTCTTACAGTGCGCAGAGCCGGATCACGACGAGTTCGCCTCCGCCATCGACCACGACGCTGCCGGATTCCGCGTCCGCTTCCAGTAACAGCGAGTCGCCTGCCGATATGGGTGGCAGGTCGCCGCGGCGTTCGATCCGGGCAGAACCGGCGGGCATGTAGACGAACCACAGGTCGGCCGCGCTCGCGGCGAACAGCATCGAGCCGACCAGCGGGCGGTGGCGAATCTTGCAGCGCCAAAGATCACGGCGTGCGATCAGGTTGAAGTCGCGCATCGGGCCGTCGATCATGCGGGCATGGGTTTTCGCGTCGCCGGAGAAATGCACGAAATCGAGCCGCCGTTCGAGCGAGGCCGGAGATGCGCCGTCGAAATCCAGGCGCATGCCGTTGCCTTCGAGCAGGGCGATCCAGCGGTCGCATTGTGGAAAAGTGGAAAATGCGCCATCGCTTTCGATCTCGGCGATGCTGACGCGCCAGCCGAATCCTTCGCTGCTTTCGGGCGCGGGATGGCTGTACAGCTCGGTCGTCCAGCCGCCGCCGTTCTTCCAGCGCATGCGGCGGTAGTCGCTCTCTCGGAGATGCCGGATCCGCATCGGCGCTCAGTCGCAGTCCGCCGCGGTCTGCGCGAAGCGCGGCGCGGCGGCGATCTCGTGTAGGTGCGCGCTCGACAGCGCCAGGCTTTCCGCCCAGGAATAGCCTACGATTTCCCCGCCGCTGGCCGAATCGCGGAAGTCTTCCTTCTGGCCCGGCGCGAGCAGGTGGCGGTAGTCGACCGTGATCTCTTCGCCCGCGTCGAGATCGCGCAAGGCGAAAACGAAGCCCAAGTGCCATAGCCCGTTCGGCGCGAACGAATGGTTGATGTAGCACTCGTCGGGCCACTCCGGCGTCACCGTGTAGCGATCCTCGAACCAGCGCACCGTCGCGGCGAGCAGTTCGTGCGAATTCGGCAGCGCCTCGACTTCGCTCCAGCGATAGACCTTGCGGATGTCGTCCGGCGCCGTGATCAGGCGCCCGCGCGCGACGGCCTCGTCGAGAAACAGGCCTTTGCCGGCGCCGGGAATGTTCGAATCGGCGACGCGGTGGCGGGGCAGGATCATGGATGCGGCACGTGTCGTGGCAAAGTGCGTATTCTAGACTTCCGCATCGCGGGTTCGCGATGCCTTTGCATCGTGCCGGAATCGATGATGGCGAAAGAGAATTCGACGAAGTCGCGCATTGTCGCGTGCATGGCGCGCGCATTGCTGTTTCTGGCCGCTTTGTGCGGCTGCCGTCCGTTTCCGGCGCTTGCAGACGAAGAGTTGGCGCTGCCGGATTTCTCCAGCCGCTATCCGGCCCTCGCGGCGGCCGGCAGCCACTCGTTCACATTGAAAGGCGTGCCGGGCGACCCATTGAACCTCGCCTTCGTCGGCAGCGAGGACGACCTGTTGCGCCTGATGGCGAAGGCGGGCTGGTATCCGGCGGATCCGGTCACGCTCAGGAGTTCGTTGCGCATCACGATGGACAGCATCGTACGCCGGCCGTACATCGACGCGCCGGTGAGCGGCCTCTACGTCCACGGCAGGCGGCAGGACCTGGCCTTCGAACAGCCGGCCGCGAACAATCCGTCGAAGCGCCATCACGTGAGGTTCTGGCGGATCGATGCGCCGGGACCCGCGCAATGGATGGCGGCGGCGACCTACGATACGAGCATCGGCCTCAGTCGTGCCAATGGCCACGTCACCGATCATGTCACCCATCATATTTCCGCCGACATCGATGCGGAGCGCGACAAGCTGCTCGCCGACCTCCGGCGCGCGGGCGGCGTAATGAGCGCATGGGTCGATGGCTTCCAGCCGGTGCGCAGCGGGCGCAACGGCGGCGGCGATCCGTTCCATACCGACGGTCGCCTGGCACTCGTCGTCGCGACGACGGCCGCTCCTTGATTTATGCCCGGTCGAAATCGTGCGCCAGTGCCGTGCGTGCCTCCACCGCAAGCACGCTGCGCGCGCAATAGGCGGAATGGTCGATCGCGATGGCGACTACGCTTGTGGCAAACGCTGCGACGTGCGCCGCATCGAGTTCGAAACGCAGGAAATGCACCGCGGCGGTCTTGGTGTCCGTACTACGTTCGAGGTCCTCGTCGGCAATCGCGACGATCGGCGCGAGATCGCCGATTTGCAGGGCGACGCGGCGCTCGATGCCGTGCAGTTCGACGAGTTTGCGCGCTCGCTCGTTCTCGTCGGGATATTCGATCAGCATCGTCGCCTTGAGGTTGCGGCCGTCGGGGATCAACGGATTGTAGGCGTCGAGTTCCTCGGCGATGCCGGCCGGCTCGAAGATGCGCTCGACGCGCAGCATCTCCTGGATCTGGTACCGGATCGTCAGCGCATCCTCGAATACGAGGGTCACGTGCCCGCCGACGTGCACGATGCGCGACTTCTTGTGCTCGAGCACGCGCGCGCGGAACGCGGGACGTTCGCGCGCGTAGGCTTCGAGGGTATACAGGTCTTCTTGCGCCAATTTCCGCATGTCAGATACCGTAGGCGAGCCGCAGCAGGCCGATCGGGCTTTCCGCGGGGGGCTTGTCGCCGAGCCCGTGGGCGATGTGGCTTGCCGCCATCGGGCAGTCGCTGGCGAAGTGCGCGGGCGCGATCTGTTCGACGCGCGCCTCGACGGGCTTGGCGATCTTGCGCGCGAACGCATAGGTCTTCGCCTTGACGCCGTAGGTGCCGTCGTGGCCCGAGCAGCGTTCGATCGATTGAATCTCGCTATCGGGAATCAGGCCGAGTATCTCGCGCGTCTTCGGTCCGATGTTCTGCACGCGCTGGTGGCAGGGCGCGTGGTAGGCGACCTTGCCGAGCCCCTGCTTGAATCGCGTGTCGAGCAGACCGGCCTGATGGCGCTGCCACAGATATTCGAACGGATCGAAGATGTGCCGCTTCACGAGCAGCACGTCCTCGTCGTCGGGAAACATCAGCGGCAGCTCCTGCTTGAACATCAGCACGCACGACGGGATCGTCGCGCTGATGTCCCAGCCGTCGCGAATGGCATTCGCGAGCGCAGGGATATTTTCCTTTTTATACTTTTCCACTGCGGCGAGATCCCCGAGTTCGAGCTTCGGCATGCCGCAGCAGACCTCGCGCTCGATCAGCTTGACCGCAACGCCGTTGTGGCGCAGCACGGCGGCGAGGTCCTCGACCGGCTGCGGCGTCGAATAATTGCAGTAGCAGGTCGCGAAGATCGCGACCTTGCCGCGCGTACGTCCGGCCGGCTGCGTGGCGGCGGCGCCGTCGAGATGCTTGAGGCGTTTGCGCGCCGTGTTCGCGGTGTACTCGGGCACGCGCGCGTTGCGATCGACGCCGAGCGATTTCTCGAGAAGCTTGCGCGCAGCGGGCGCGCGATTGAGGGCGTTGACCGCTTCGACCACGACCGGGATCGTCGACAGTTTGCCGACCGCGGTCGTCGAGGACAGGATCTTCGCCGCGAGCTTGGTTTCGCCGCGCCGGTGCGCCGCGGCCTTGGCGCGCAGCATCAGGTGCGGGAAGTCCACGTTCCACGCGTGCGGCGGCACGTAGGGGCATTTGGTCTGGTAGCAAAGGTCGCAGAGGTAGCACTGCTCGACGACTTTCGTGTAGTCGGACTTGGCGACGCCGTCGACTTCCATCGTTTTCGATTCGTCGACCAGATCGAACAGGGTCGGGAACGCCTGGCACAGGCTTACGCAGCGGCGGCAGCCGTGGCAAATTTCGAAGACGCGCTCGAGCTCCTTGTCGATCGCGGCCTGGTCGTAGAACTCGGGGTTCTTCCAGTCCAGCGGATGACGCGTGGGCGCTTCGAGATTGCCTTCGCGCGGTGCGGTGGGGACGGTGCTCATCGGGGTTCCGTAGGCGCATGCCTCTCTTCTCCCGTCGGGAGAAGATGGCGTGGCAACGCCGGATGAGGGAAGAGCGCTGCGGTTTGTATCGTCGTTTCAGGCGTGGAGATCTTTCCCTCATCCGCCCTTTGGGCACCTTCTCCCGACGGGAGAAGGGAAACAGGGCTCAGGCGAGTTCGTTCAGTGCCTTGGTGAACCGGTTCGCGTGCGAGCGTTCGGCCTTGGCCAAGGTCTCGAACCAGTCGGCGATTTCGCCGAAGCCTTCGTCGCGCGCGGTCTTGGCCATGCCCGGATACATGTCGGTGTATTCGTGCGTCTCGCCGGCGATCGCGGACTTGAGATTGTCTTTGGTGCCGCCGAACGGCAGTCCGGTGGCGGGATCGCCGACCGCCTCGAGATACTCCAGATGGCCGTGCGCGTGGCCGGTCTCGCCTTCGGCGGTGGAGCGGAACACCGCGGCCACGTCGTTGTAGCCTTCGACATCGGCCTTCGAGGCGAAGTAGAGATAGCGGCGGTTGGCCTGGGATTCGCCTGCGAACGCGGCTTTCAGGCTGTCCTCGGTCCTGGAACCTTTCAGATTGCTCATGACACACCTCTTGCTGTATGGCTGGAGGAAACGGACGACCGCAACTTTCGTTGCGGATGCCGTGAGCCTAGCGCAAGGGCATGCCTCGGTGAAATTGATTGTCGCAATGGATTCGATAGGCAAATTCTATCGACTTGCCCTCGCATGCGACGCCCGCGGCCTGGTTGCCGCCTGCTGCGCGGGGGATTGCGGCAGCGTGTGCGGATCGAGCAGCGTGCGCGGCAATTCGCGGAACACGCCGGCGAATTTCTTCAGGAACGGCGCGAGCGCCGAGCTCTTGCGCCAGAACATCGCGATGCGCCGGCTCGGCGCGTTGCCGCGGAACTGCACGAGGTGGATGTTCTCCGAGCGCGCGACCGGCGGCTTCACCGCGAGCGTCGGCAGCAGGGTGACGCCGACGTTCGCGGCGACCATCTGGCGCAGCGTCTCCAGGCTGGTCGCACGGAAGCCGGACTTCTCGCTCGCGCCCGAGAGCTCGCAGACTTCGAGCGCCTGGTCGCGCAGGCAGTGGCCGTCCTCGAGCAGCAGCAGGCTCTGGTCGGAGAGGTCGTCGAGCTTGAGCGTCTTGCGCTTGGCGAGTTCGTGGTGCTCGGGCACGGCGAGCAGGAACGGTTCCTCGAACAGGAACTCGGGGTGGAGCTGGTCGTCGTGGATCGGTTCGGCCAACACCGCCGCATCGAGCCGGCCTTCGCGCAGTTGCTTCAGGAGCGCATCGGTCTTTTCCTCGACCAGCAATAGTTCGAGCCGCGGAAAACGCGTGCGCGCCTGCGGCACCACATGCGGCAGCAGGTAGGGGCCGAGCGTCGGGAAGATGCCGAGGCGCAGCGTGCCCGATTCGGGGTCGACCGTGCGCCGCGCGATCGCCTTGATCTGTTCGATCTCGGTCAGCACCTCGCGCGCGCGCGCGACGATTTCCTTCCCCGCCTCGGTCAGCAGCACCTTGCGCGGCGTGCGCTCGACGAGGGCGACGCCGAGTTCGTCCTCGAGCTTCTTGATCTGAGTCGACAGCGTCGGCTGGCTGACGAAGCTCGCCTGCGCGGCGCGGCCGAAGTGCTTGTGCTCGGCGAGCGAGACGAGGTAACTGAGGTCGCGCAGGTTCATAGGCAGTCATTCCGGCAGGGACTGCCGGAATCCAGTGCCAAGGAGGGCAGCCTCAGATTCACAATGGCATCCATGCAGTCTGGATGCCGGCAATCCATGCCGGCATGACCAGCCTATCTTACGCCGCGATTTTTTCCGCGGCTGCGACGGCGATCGGTGCGCGAATCAAATAGTCGAACGCCGACAGCGCCGCCTTCGCGCCTTCGCCCGCGGCGATGACGATCTGCTTGAACGGCGTCGTCGTCGCGTCGCCCGCGGCGAACACGCCGGGCAGCGAGGTGCGGCCGTGCGCGTCGACTTCGATTTCGCCGCGCGGCGACAGCGTCAGCGTGCCCTTGAGGAAATCCGTGTTCGGCAGCAGGCCGATCTGCACGAACACACCCGCGAGTTCGATCTCGTGCGACTCGCCGCTCGTGCGATCGGTGTACTTCAGGCCCGTGACCTTGTTGCCGTCGCCGAGCACTTCGGTCGTCTGCGCGCTGACGATCACCTCGACGTTCGCCAGGCTGCGCAGCTTGCGCTGCAGGACTTCGTCGGCGCGCAGTTTCGAGTCGAACTCGAGCACAGTCACGTGGGCGACGACGCCGGCGAGGTCGATCGCCGCCTCGATGCCCGAGTTGCCGCCGCCGATCACGGCGACGCGCTTGCCCTTGAACAGCGGGCCGTCGCAGTGCGGACAATACGTCACGCCCTTGGTGCGGTATTCGTTCTCGCCCGGCACGTTCATGTTGCGCCAGCGCGCGCCGGTGGCGAGGATGATCGTCTTCGACTTCAGCGTCGCGCCGTTGGCGAGCTTCACCTCGACCAGATCGCCGTTGGCGACGAGCTTGTCGGCACGTTGGCGATTCATGATGTCGACTTCGTAGTCCTTGACGTGTTCTTCGAGCGCCGCGGCGAATTGCGGGCCCTCGGTGTGGGCTACGGAGATGTAGTTGGCGATCTCCATCGTGTCGAGTACCTGGCCGCCGAAACGTTCGGCGACGACGCCGGTGCGGATGCCCTTGCGCGCGGCGTAGATCGCCGCCGCGGCGCCGGCGGGGCCGCCGCCGACGACGAGCACGTCGTACGGCGCGCGCGCGTCGAGCTTCTCGGCTTCGCGCGCATCCGCGCCCGTATCGAGCTTGGCGAGGATCTCCTCGACGCCCATGCGGCCCTGGCCGAATTCCGCGCCGTTGAGGAAGATCGCCGGCACGGACAGGATCTGCTTCTCGGTGACTTCCTGCTCGAACGCGCCGCCCTCGATCATCTCCACGCCGATGCGCGGGTTGATCGTCGCCATCAGGTTCAGCGCCTGCACCACGTCCGGGCAGTTCTGGCAGCTCAGCGAGACGTAGGTTTCGAACTTGTACTCGCCGTCGAGCGCGCGGATCTGGGCTATCGTTTCGTCCGACAGCTTCGACGGGTGGCCGCCGACCTGCAGCAGCGCAAGCACGAGCGAGGTGAACTCGTGGCCCATCGGAATGCCGGAGAAGCGCAGGTGGATGTCCTGCTCCGGCGTGGTCAGCGCGAACGAGGGCGTGCGCATGCCGCCGTTGTTTTCCTCGATCAACGAGAACCGCGGCGACAGACCGGCGATGTCGGTCAGCAACTCGCGCAGCTCCTGCGACTTTTCGCCGGCGTCGAACGCGGCGCGGATTTCGACCGGGCGCGTGAGTTTCGCGAAGTGTTCGCGCAATTGGGATTGGATGTCGTTGTCCAACATGATGGCTGTGCCTTTTGTTCGTCATTCCCGCGAAGGCGGGAATCCAGTGACTTTGCTTCTCGCTCGTCATTCCAGCGAACGCTGGAATCCAGCTCTTGCTCTTGGCTCGTCATTCCGGCAGGGAATGCCGGAATCCAGACTGCATGGATGCCATTGAACGAATGTCCTTGCAGCCTGCAACCGCGCCCGTTCGCCTTTCCGCGCGCGTCCGGCGCGCGGGTTACTTTCTCTTGCCTGTGCAAGAGAAAGTAACCAAAGAGAACACCCCCCCCCGGATGCCGCGCCGCCTGCGGCGGTGCGCGAGGCCATGTCGGGATTCGTTGAACGCACTTTGGCTGCTATGCCTCCGGCTCCGCAGCCAAAGCCGTCCTTCGCCATCCATGGCTTCGGCGCTCAGCGGCGCGAGATGCGCTTCAACGCATCTCGCGAAAGCTCCGCCTCGCCCGTGTGCGTGCAACGAACTTGCGCGCATCCCTGCGGGCTTTTCCGACGTGTCCTCGCCGCGGCAAACGGGGACCCGGGAGCAAGAGCGGAAGATCAAGATCAAAGGCCCCCTCACCCAACCCTCTCCCCCGAAGATGAAGCCGTCGGGGGAGAGGGCTTCGCCGGCTCAGATCTTGCCGACCAGCTCCAGCGACGGCTTCAGCGTCTTCGCGCCTTCCTTCCACTTCGCCGGGCAGACTTCGCCCGGATGGGCGGCGGTGTACTGCGCGGCCTTGAGCTTGCGCAGGGTCTCGCTGACGTCGCGGGCGATCTCGTTGGAATGAACCTCGGCGGTCTTGATGACGCCGTCCGGATTGATGACGAAGGTGCCGCGCAGGGCCAGGCCTTCTTCCGGGATCAGCACGTCGAACGCCTTCGACAGCGCATGGGTCGGATCGCCGACGAGGTAGAACTGCGCCTTGCCGACGGCCGGCGAGGTTTCGTGCCACACCTTGTGCGCGAAGTGCGTGTCGGTCGAGACGACGTAGACCTCGGTGTTGAGCTTCTGGAATTCGGCGTAGTTGTCGGCCGAGTCTTCGATCTCGGTCGGGCAGTTGAACGTGAACGCCGCCGGCAGGAACATGAACACCGACCACTTGCCCTTGATGGACTGTTCGGTGACTTCCTCGAACTTGCCGTTGTGGAAGGCCTGCGCCTTGAACGGCTGGACGGAGGTGTTGATAAGGGACATCGCTTGCTTCCTTTTTGGTGGGTGGTGAAGGGATGGCGTGCACTGTAGTGCGATGCACGATATTTGTAAAATTGATTTAATCCATTCTATCGATAGGTTTTGACTATTATTTGGCCGGCATGGGGAAATTCAAGCGCGGGCAGGCCGCATGCGCTGTGCGGGCACGATGTCCCGGCGCGCATGACTTCCGTCGCTTGCCAAGGCCGCGCGTGCCATGTTTAGGTTCGCGTTTGCCTATTTCAGGAGCGATACATGCGCATCACGCATTGGTTCCGCGCAGCCACGACCGCACTGGCCTTGTTGTCCTTTCACGCCGCGGGCGCGGAAGCGGTGCCGACCGGCAAGCTGCCCGACGCGGCGAAACCGCTTTCGTATGCGCTCGATCTGAAGATCGATCCGAAAGCCGATCGTTTCGACGGTCGCGTGCGCATCAAGGTCAGGCTGGCCAAGCCGGCCGATCACCTCTGGCTGCACGCGCGCGAGCTCGACGTCGCCAAGGCCGTCGTCATCGATGCCAAAGGCAATGCGCGCGACGCCAGGCTGACCGTGCGCGATCGGTCCGGCGTCGCCGAAGTCGCGTTCGGCGCCACGCTGCCCGCGCAGGACGTCGAACTCGCCTTCGACTATTCCGCGCCGTTCAACGCCAAGCTGCAGGGCATCTACAAGGTCAAGGTCGGCGGCGACGCCTACGTGACCACGCAGATGGAGTCGATCAGCGCGCGCTACGCGTTCCCCTCGTTCGACGAACCGCGCTTCAAGACCCCGTTCGACATCACGCTGACCGTACCGAAAGACGAAGTCGCGCTGGCGAACACGCTGCAGACCGGCGCGAAGGAGTCGGACGACAAGAAGCGGAAAACGCTGACCTTCGCCCGGACCCAACCGTTGCCGACTTACCTCGTCGCGCTCGCGGTCGGGCCTTGGGATGTGGTCGACGGGCCGACCATTCCGGCGAACGCCGTGCGCAAGGATCCGGTCCCGCTGCGCGGCGTCGGCCCGCGCGGCACCGGGCCGCAGCTCAAGTGGATCCTCGACCAGACTCCCGAAACGGTGAAATACTACGAGGACTACACCAACCAGCCGTATCCGTTCGACAAGCTCGATCTCGTCGGCGCGCCGGACTTCTCGGCGGGCGCGATGGAGAACGCCGGCTTCATCGTCTACCGCGACGCGCTGCTGCGCATCGACGCCAAGTCGCCGGCGTCGAGCTACCGTTCGAGCTTCAACGTCAACGCGCACGAGGTCGCGCACCAGTGGTTCGGCGATCTCGTCACCGTGCCGTGGTGGGACGACATCTGGCTCAACGAGGCGTTCGCCACCTGGGCGCAGGGCAAGGCGACGGTCGCGCTGAAACCCGAATACCTCGGCGACCTGTCGCGGCTCGAAGGCACGCTGCACGCGATGGACAGCGACAGCCAGCTGTCCGCGCGTCGAATCCGCCAGCCGATCGGGGACCAGGGCGACATCGAGAATGCGTTCGACGGCATCACTTACCAGAAGGGCGCGGCCGTGCTGCGCATGTTCGAGGAATGGGTAGGCGAGGACGTCTACCGCGAGGCGATGCGCGACTATCTCGCCAAGCACAAGTTCGGCAGCGGCAATTCGGACGACCTCATCGCGACGATCGCGCGCGTCAGCGGCAAGGGCGAGGCGCTCAGCAAGGCGATGCGCAGCTTCCTCGACGAGCCGGGCCTGCCGCTCGTGCACGCCGAGCTGAAGTGCAACGCCGGCAAGGGCGCCGTCGCGCTGAGCCAGTCGCGCTACCTGCCGTACGGCGTGCTCGGCGAAGGCAATCCGCTGTGGCAGGCGCCGGTCTGCGCCCGCTTCGGCCGCGACGGCAAGAGCGACAGGCAGTGCTTTCTGCTCGACGCGCCGAAGAAGGAGTTCGCGCTGGCCGGCGGCTGTGCGCAATGGACGATGCCGAACGCCGATGCCGCGGGCTACTACCGCTTCGCGCTCGATGCCGCCGATTTCGGCGCATTGAAGAGCCAGGTCGCCACGCTCGCGCCGGCCGAACAGCTGGTCTACGCCGACGCGATTTCCGCCGCGTTCGAGCAGGGTGCGATCGGCCCCGAGGTCGTGCTCGAGGCGATGCCGGCACTGGCCGCATCGAGTAGCCCGCAGATCGCCACCGCGCTGGTCGGTTCGTTCGAATGGATTCGCGAACATCTCGCCACCGATACGACGCGGCCGGCGCTCGATGCCTATGCGAAATCGCTGTACGCGCCGCGCCTCAAGGAACTCGGCCTGCACAAGCGGCCGAACGACGGCGACGCGACCACGCGCCTGCGCCTGGGCCTGGTCGATCTGCTCGCGCTGACCGTGCGCGACAAGGACCTGCGCGCGCAGCTCGACCGCGAGGCGCGCGCTGCGCTTGGCCTCGACGGCGGCAAGGTCGATCTCGGCAAGCTCGATCCGGACATCCGCGGCGTCGCGCTCAAGGTCGCCGTGCAGGATTCGGGCGAAGCCGCCTACAAGGCCGTGCAGCAGGAATTGAAGACCAACACGCAGACCAAGCAGCGCTACGAGCTGCTCGCCGCGCTCGGCGCGACGCACGATGCCAAGCTCGGCGAGGACGTGCGCAACTACGGATTGACGCCGGCGGTCGCGGTCGGCGAAATCCAGTACCTCTACTACAGCCACGTCGGCGAAGAGGAAAACCGCGCCGGATTCTGGACCTGGCTCAAGCCCAACTTCGACGCGCTGCGCCGTCGCCTTCCCGATTCGCACCAACCGCTCGCGATCGGGCTCGCGAGCGCGGGGCGTTGCGGCAAGGATTCCGGCGAGGAAATGCGCGAATGGTTCGCGCCGCGGATCAAGGACATGATCGGCGGCGAGCGCAAGCTCGCGCAGTCGCTCGAAAGCGTCGACACCTGCGGCGCGCTGCGCGAGCACGTCGGCACGAAGGCGCTCGCTCAATGGGCGGAGGCGCATCCGGCGCGCTAGCTTTTTTGCTTTCCTTCTCCCACCGGGAGAAGGTGCCCGAAGGGCGGATGAGGGAAATACCTGACGATTGACGACAGCCTTTCAATAGTTGAAGGCCCTTCCCTCATCCGGCGCTTCGCGCCGCCTTCTCCCGATGGGAGAAGGCAAGCTATCGCGTCGGCGGCATGGCGACGAAATCGAGGAGGTCGCGCATCACCAGCGGCTTTCCCTCGAGTCCGTGCGCGAGTGCGACGAGCACATCGCCGTGGTCGGCGCCGCGGTAGAGCTTGAGCACGGCCGTGCCCTTCATCGCCTGCGCGCGCTCGGCCATGGCCTCGGCGTTGTCGGGCGTCACTTCGTCGTCGTCGAGCCCCTGCAAAAGCAGCATCGGCGGTTCGTCGCCGTCGACGAAGTTGATGGGTTGCGAATCGTAGCGGCCTTTCGCGTCGTCGCCGAAGATTTCCGCTTCGTCGTCGACGTAGGGCAGGAACGCGTAGGCGCCGGCGAGGCCGATCATGCCGGCGAGGTCGCGCGGGGCGAGGCCGACCGCGGCGAGGTAGCGCTTGTCGCAGGCGAGCAGCGCGGCGATGTGGCCGCCGGCGGAATGGCCCATGACGAAGGTGCGTGCGGCATCGCCGCCGAATTCCGCGGCGTGCGCAAAAGTCCACTTTGTCGCATTTGCCGCATCGGCCATGAAGGCCGGGAAACGCACGTCGGGAAACTTGCGGTAGTCGGGGACCACCGCGACGATGCCCTGGCTTGCGAGCGCCTCGCCGACGTAACGGTACCAGCGCCGCCGCCCCTCCTCCCAGCTGCCGCCGTAGAAGAACACGACGACCGGCGCGCCCGCGGCGGCGTGCGGGGCGTAGACGTCGAGCTTCAGGTCGTGCCCGGCGTCGAACACGATGCCGCGCTTCAGGACGAGGTCGTGGGCGCTGTCGGCGCTGCCGATCGTGGCGTACCAGATCTGCGCGCACGAAGCGAGGAAGACCGACGCCAGCGCCGCGGTCAGCACGCGCGCGGCGCGGCGCACGCGTTCGCGGAAATTGCCAAGGCGCGGCTTCGTTCCTATCATCCGGCGATTGTTGCAGGTATCCAGGGGCGGTGGGAAACGGACATGGTCGATTCGTCTACGCAACGCGGCAAGGAATGGTTCGCCGACATCCCCGAGCGCAACACCGGCGACATGCTTCTGCGCACGGCGCAGCAGCACCACGTTTCGCTGAGCGTGATGGCGGACACCAAGGCGAGCATCGTCATCACCGTCTCCTCGATCGTGCTGACCCTGAGCCTGGGCAAGTTCAACGATCCGGACCTGCGCTGGTCGATGCTGATGCTCGACGCCTTCACCTTGCTGGCGCTGTTGCTCGCCGTCGTCGCCGTGTTGCCCAAATACCGGCCGTTCAAGCTGACGAGCGAGGAATTGCCCGCGGGCTTCAACCTGCTGTTCATGGGCCATTTCGCGGCGCTGCCGCGCGAGCGTTTCCTCGCCGAGATCGCGCGCTCGATGCGCACGGACGGTTCGGTGTATTTCACGATGGCGAACGACATCTACAGCCTCGGCACCTATCTCGCGCAACACAAATACCGCTATCTGCGCGCGGCTTACCTGAGTTTCCTCGCCGGTTTCGTGCTCGCCCTGTTCGCGCAGGCGTGGCGACTGTTGTACTCGTCCTGAGCATTTTCGCGGATTCATGCCCGTGTCGAATTCCCCGCATTCCCTTTACGGCGCCGTCGAGGCCGGCGGCACCAAGTTCGTCTGCGCGCTCGGCGAGCCCGGCGGCCGCCTGGTCGCGGAGGCTTCGTTCGCGACGACGACGCCCGACGAGACGCTCGCCCGCGTCGCCGATTTTTTCGTCGAGGCCCGGGTGCGCCACGGCGCGGTCGCGGCGGTCGGCATCGGCTCGTTCGGGCCGGTGCACGTGCGCCGCGGCGCGCCGCAGTACGGGCGCATCGCGCGCACGCCGAAGCCGGGCTGGGAGGGGGTGGACATCCTCGGCGAAATTTCGCGCGGCGCGTGCGCGCCGGCGGCGATCGACACCGACGTCAACGTCGCCCTGCTCGGCGAAGCGCGCCACGGCGCGGGCGCCGGTTGCGACGACGTCGTCTACGTGACCGTCGGCACCGGCATCGGCGCGGGGCTCATGGCCAACGGCCGCATCGTCTACGGTTTCGCCCATCCCGAAGTCGGTCACATGCACGTGCCCAAGCTCGCCGAGGACGCGGCGTTCGCCGGAGTCTGCGCGTTCCACGGCGACCGTTGCATCGAGGGCCTCGCCTCGGGGCCGGCCCTGCGCGAACGTTGGGGCACCGGCGCTGAGAACCTGCCGCCCGAACATCACGGTTGGACGCTGCAGGCGCGCTATCTCGCCGCGCTGTGCGTCAACCTGCTCGTCACCTGCGCGCCGCGGCGGATCATCCTCGGCGGCGGCGTGATGATGCAGGCGCATCTGTTCGCGCGCGTGCGGATGAGCCTGTGCGAACTGCTCAACGGTTATCTCGACTTCGCCGCATACGGAATCGGGCTCGACGAACTCGTCGTGCCCGCGCGGCTCGGCGGTCGGGCGGGCGTCGTCGGCGCGCTCGAACTGGCGCGCGACTTCGCCACGGCGGGATGAGCGTCGCGACAGGGCGGGCGATGACGACTTCCGCGCTGCGCGTGCTCGTGATGCCCGACAAGTTCAAGGGCACGCTGACTTCCGCGCAGGCCGCGCGCGCGATCGTGCGCGGACTGAAGCGCGCGTGGCCGCACGCGCATTTCACGACGCAGGCGCTCGCCGACGGCGGCGAGGGATTCGCGCGTGCGCTGCTGTCCGCGACCGGCGGCGCGTGGCGCCGCGCACGCACGACGGACGCCGCGGGACGCGCCTGCGTCGCCGGCTGGGGCCTGCTCGGCGACGGCGCGACCGCGGTGCTCGACCTTGCCGCCGCATCGGGCCTCGCGCAGTTGCCGCCAGCCCTGCGCGATGCGTCGCGCACATCGACGTTCGGCAGCGGCGTGTTGATCCGGCGCGCGCTGGCGGCCGGCGCGAAGCGCATCGTCGTCGGCCTTGGCGGCAGCGCGACGAACGAGGGCGGCGTCGGTCTGGCTTCGGCGCTCGGCTGGAAATTCCTCGACCGCCACGGCGAGGCGATCGATTCGAATGGCGCGGGGTTGTTGCAGTTGCAGCGCATCGTCGCGCCGAAGCCGCGCCCGCGCGTGCGCATCCTCGCCGCGTGCGACGTCGACAACCCCTTGTTCGGCCGCCGTGGCGCGGCGTTCCAGTTCGCGCCGCAGAAGGGCGCCGATGCGCCGACGGTGCGCACGCTCGACCGCGCGCTGCGCCGGCTCGCGCGCATCGTCGAGCGCGATCTCGGCGTGGACCTCGCGCGCATTCCCGGCGCGGGCGCGGCGGGCGGCTGCGGATTCGGTCTGATGGCGTTCTGCGGCGCGCGCCTCGACTCGGGTTTCGACATCCTGCGCCACGAAATCGGCCTCGATGCGCTGGTGCGCGCGCACGATCTGGTCGTCACCGGCGAGGGCGCGTTCGACGCCACCTCGCTCGACGGCAAGGCGCCGTATCGCCTCGCGCAACTCGCGCGCGTGCATCGCGTGCCCGCGTGGGGCCTGTTCGGCCGCATCGACGTGGCGACGGCGAAGCTGCCGTTCGAGCGCGCGGCGGCGCTGGTCGCGGGCGACGCCGCGCTGCCTGCGTCGATCGACGCTGCCGAACATGCGCGGCGTCTCGAAGCGGCCGCTTGCGATCTCGCCGCGCGCGCCTGAAGCCGCGCCGCCGGCTATCATCGCCGCATGCGCAACCCCGCGCCGGGTCGTCGCACGTTGCACGCCACATCGACCGTCGATCGAGGAGAACTCCGTGTCCGGATTCCTGCTGCGCTGCTTCGCGTCGTTGATGATCTGCAATCTCGCGTTCGCCGCGACGTCGGCGCCGGACGACGCGGCGATTCCCGCGCCGCTGCGCGACTGGCGCGGCTGGGTGCTCAAGGATCTCGACTTCCGCGCCTGCCCGTTCCTCGCCACGCCGATGTCCGACGACGCGAACGGCCGCATCTGCGCCTGGCCGGGCCGCCTCAGGCTCGACGCCGACGCGAACGGCGCCGCGTTCGCGCTGCGCTGGCGCGTCGAGGCGCCGTCGTGGGTCGCGCTGCCGGGCGATGCGCAGCATTGGCCGCAGCAGGTCAGGGTCAACGGCCAGGCGCAGCCGGCGCTCGATCGCGATGGCGTGCCGGCGTTGTGGCTGAGCGCGGGAAACTACGACGTCGCCGGCACGATCGCCTGGCGCGAGCGCCCGCAGTCGCTGCGCGTGCCGGGCGCGATCGGACTCGTCGCACTGAGCGTCGACGGCAACGCGGTCGCGCCCGTGCAGCGCGACGGCGACGCGCTCACGCTCGGCCGTGGCGGCGCCGCCACGGCCGAGGCGGACAGCGTCGAACTGCACGTGTTCCGCGAATTGAGCGACGGCGTGCCGGCGACGTTGACCACCCGGATCCGCTTCGCCGTTTCCGGCCAGGCGCGCGAGGAAACGTTGGGTCCGGTATTGCCCGAAGGCTTCGTCGCGACCGCGCTCGTGGGCGACTGGCCGGCTCGACTCGACGACGACGGCCGCCTGCACGTGCAGGTGCAGCCGGGCGCGGCGACGCTGGCGTTGGACGCGCGCGCCGTCGCGCCGCTCGCCGCGTTCGTCGCGCGCATCGCCGCCGCGCCATGGCCGCGGCAGGAAATCTGGAGCTACCAGGCCGCGCCGCGCCTACGCGCGACGAACGCGGTCGCGCCGCTGTCGGTCGACCCGCAGCAGGCGCAGGTGCCGGACGAGTGGCGCGGCCTGCCGGCGTTCGCGCTCGGCGACGGCGACAAGCTCGCGATCGAGGAACGCTCGCGCGGCCTGTCGCCCGACGACGCCAACCGGCTCACGCTGCGTCGCGAGGCGTGGCTCGATTTCGCCGGCGGCGGCTGGTACGCGAAAGACGTCGTCGCGGGGTCGATGGTGCAGGGCTGGCGCCTCGACGTCGCCGCGCCGTTCAAGCTCGAACGCGCCGACGCGGCCGTCGCAGACAAAGCAGGCGAGGCGTTGCTGGTCACGCGCGGCGCGAACGAGGCGCTGTCCGGCGTCGAATGGCGCACGCCGAACGTCGATCTCGCCGGCAGCGTCCGCATCGACGCCGTGGCGAACCTGCCCGCGGCCGGTTGGCAGCAGACCTTCGACCGCATCGACGCGACGCTGCATTTCCCATTCGGTTACCGGTTGCTCGCCGCGCCGGGCGCCGACCGCGTCGAAGGCAGCTGGATGTCGCGCTGGACCCTGCTCGACGTGTTCGTTGCCGCGATCGTCGCGCTGCTCGCGTGGCGCCTGCTCGGCATCGTCGGCGCGCTGGCCGCGACGGCGTATCTCGCGCTCGGCTACCAGGAGTCCGGGTCGCCGCTGTGGACGCTGGTCGCCGTGCTCGCGCTCGGCTTGATCCTGCGCGTGCTGCCCGCGGGGAAATTGCAGATCGCCACGCAATGGCTGCGGCGCACGGCGCTGCTCGCGCTCGCGCTCGTCGCGCTGCCGTTCGTCGCCGACCAGGTGCGCTATGCGTTGTATCCGCAATTGGAGGAGGGCGGCGGTTACGCGTACTACGTCGCGGGCGATGCCGAGCGCGTGGTCGGTGGCGCGCCCGCCGACAACGGCACGCTGTATCGCCACAAGTTTCATCGGATCATGCCTGCGCAAGCGCCTGCAGCTGCGCCGCCGGCCTTGGAGGATGAGGCCGCGGCGATGGCCACTCCGCTGCCGAGTCCGGCGCCGAAGATCATGGAGAAACGCATGGATGCCGGCCCGCAACGCAATTCCGCGGGATTGGAATCCGTCGCCGTCACCGGCAGCAGGATCGCGCAGTCCCGGCTGATCGACCACTACAGCCGGTCCACCGTGATGCAGACCGGCGCGGGCGAGCCGGACTGGAGCCTCGGCAGCACCGCGCAACTGGGTTGGAGCGGGCCGGTCGCGCCGGCGCAGAACGTGCGCCTCGTCATCGCGCCGCCGTGGCTGGTGCGGCCGCTGCGCTGCGTACTCGTCGCGCTGCTCGCTTGGCTGGCGTGGAACGCATGGCGTGGCCGCGCGCAATGGCCGCGGGCGTCGCGCACGGCGGCGGCCGGCGTGGCCGCGCTGGCGATCGCGGCATGCCTGTGCGCCGCGCCGGCCGCGCGCGCGCAGGACCTTCCCTCCGACGAACTGCTGCAGCAACTGCGCGCGCGCCTGACCGAAGCGCCGAAATGCGCGCCGGCCTGCGCGAGCGTCGCGCAGATGCAGTTGTCCGCCGGCGACGACGCGATAACCGCGGTGCTCGAGATGCACGCCGGCGAACGCCTCGCCGTGCCGCTGCCGCGCGCGGACGCGGGCGCCACGCTGAAAAGTGTAAAAGTGGACAACGGCGTCGACGTGCCTGTCGCCCGTGCCGCCGACGGCGGCGACTGGATTGCGCTCGACCGCGGCGTGCACCGCGTCGAGGTCGCCTACGCGGCGCACGCCGATCGCCTCGCGCTGAATTTCGCCCTCGTGCCGGCGCGCGCGCTGTTCGAAGGCGGCAAGGGCTGGACCGCGAGCGGCATCGAGGACGACCGCCTGCTCGGCACCGGCGTCAACCTCGCCCGGGCGCGCGCCGGGGCAGGCGCGAAGCCCGAACTCGGCGCGCAGCAGTTCCCGGCGTACGTGCGCGTCGTGCGCTCGCTGTCGCTCGGCCTCGACTGGAGCGTGCGCATGCAGGCGCAACGCCTGTCGCCGGCAAGCGGCGGCATGACCGTCTCCGTTCCCGTGCTCGCCGGCGAGCACGTGTCGACGCCGGGTATAAAAGTACAGAATTCCACGGCGACCGTCGCGATCGCCGACGGCGCCGCGGAGGCGGCGTGGAGCGGCACCTTGGACAAGGCCGACACGCTGACCCTGACCGCGCCCGCGCTCGCCGACCGCGCCGAGGTCTGGCGCGTGCTCGTCAGCCCGACCTGGCACGCGGAGTTTTCCGGCGTGCCCGGCGTCGGCCTCGACGCGGACGAGGACGCGAACGACTACCGCAACTTCGAATTCCATCCGCTGCCCGGCGAAACCCTGACCGTGAAAGTCACGCGACCCGCGCCGGTCGCGGGCGCGACGCGCGCGATCGACGCGGTGGCGCTGACGAGCGAGGCGGGCCAGCGCGGCGCCTCGCACACGCTGAATTTCACGCTGCGCGCGAGCGAGGGCGGCGAGCAGACGATCGCGCTGCCGACCGGCGCCGACGTCACCGCCGTGCGGCGCGACGGCGAAACGCTGGCCCAGCGCGCGCGGGACGGCAAGCTCGCGCTGCCGGTCAAGCCCGGCGTGCAGCGCTACGAAGTGGCGTTCCGCGATGCCGCCGCGCTCGGTTTCGCCGCGCGCACGCCGGCCGTCGCGCTCGGCCTGCCCGCGGCGAACGTCGCGTTGTCGCAGCAACTGCCGGCGGATCGCTGGCTGCTCGCCACGTCCGGCCCCGCGGTCGGCCCGGCGGTGCTGTACTGGGGCGAACTCGTCGTCATGATCGCCGTCGCCTGGGCGCTGGCGCGCACGCGGCGCACGTCGCTGAAGTTCCGCGACTGGCTGCTGCTCGGCCTCGGCTTTTCGACGTTTTCGTGGATCGCGTTGCTCGTCGTCGTCGCCTGGCTGTTCGCGTTCGATGCGCGCGCACGCTGCGCGACGAACGAACCGTGGTGGCGCTTCGATCTCGTCCAGGTCGCCCTGGCCGCGCTGACCGTCGTCGCGCTCGTCGCGCTCGTTTCGGCGATTCCTCAGGGCCTGCTCGGCGCGCCCGACATGCACGTCGCCGGCAACGGTTCCGGGGCGCAGACGCTGACGTGGTTCGCCGACCGGGCCGCCGACGCGCTGCCGCAGGCGGGCGCGTACTCGTTGCCGCTGTGGGTATACAAAATGCTGATGCTCGCCTGGGCGCTGTGGCTGGCGAATGCGCTGATCGGCTGGCTGCGCGACGCCTGGACCGCGTGGACGCGCGGCGGCTACTGGCAGGCGCGACCCGAGACGAAACGCGTGGCGACGACCGTCGCCGCGCAGCCCGGTGCGGAGAAAGCGTGAGCGCGGCGACTGTACGCTCGCTGCTGGCCGATGGCCTCGCTGCGCTGGGCGGTCGCGGCGAAGGCGGCGAATGCACGGGCGAATTCCGACGCGAAGCGGAAGTGCTATTGCAGCATGCGCTCGGCGTCGACCGCGCGTGGCTGTTCGCGCACGCCGACGACGAGGTCGCCGCGGCGCCGGCCGGGCAGTTCCGCTGTTTCGCTTCGCGCCGCGCGGCCGGCGAGCCGATTGCCTATATCGTCGGGCGGCGCGAATTCTTCGGACTCGACCTGCTCGTCACGCCCGCCGTGCTGGTTCCGCGCGCCGAAACGGAACTGCTGGTCGAACTCGCGCTCGAAAGGATTCCGCCGCATGCCGCGTTGCGTATCGCCGATCTCGGCACGGGTTCGGGCGCGATCGCGCTCGCTCTGGCGCACGCGCGCCCGCGGACGCGCGTGCTCGCGACCGACGCCAGCGCCGCCGCGCTCGCGGTCGCGCGCGAGAACGCGCGGCGCCTCGCGATCGCCAACGTCGAGTTCGTCGAGAGCGATTGGTTCGCCGCGCTCGCCGGACGCGAATTCGACCTGATCGCCAGCAATCCGCCGTACATCGCGCTCGGCGACGCGCATCTCGGCGTGGGCGACCTGCGCTTCGAGCCGGCGCTCGCGCTGTCGTCGGGCGCCGACGGCCTCGACGCGATCCGCACGATCGCGCGCGAGGCAAGGCACCATCTCGCGCCGGGCGGCTGGCTGTTTGTCGAACACGGGCACGACCAAGGCCGCAGCGTGCGCGACATCCTCGGCGCGAACGGATACACGAACGCGGCGACCGCCTGCGATCTCGAGAACCGCGAACGGGTTTGCGGCGCAAGAGCGTGACGATACGCATCCACGTACAAGTGGGCGGCTGATGCGGAACGTAAAGGTGATCGGCCCGTGGCCCGTAGGTTGGCGGTGAGCGCAGCGAACCCCAACAATCAACCACCCCGAAAACCTGCCGCTCGCAAGCGTTCCAGGCCCATTATGCGCGTTGGGGTTCGCTGCGCTCATCCCAACCTACCGCGCTGATCCGAACCTGAGGTTTCATACGCGGAGATCGAAGAAACTCGACTCTGAAGACTCATGTCGCCGCCGCCTGCGCGTGGCGGTATGTTCGGACTTGCGAAGTTCTGAACATCCCCCCCGCGACAGGAGGCAGCCATGTCACTTTACGCAGCCATCGATCTGCATTCCAGCAATAGCGTGCTGGCCGTGATCGACGAAACCGATCGGCCCTTGCGGCAATGCCGCTTACCCAATGAATTGCCGGCAATCCTCAAAACGCTGGAGCCTTTTCGAGAGGAGATTGCCGGTCTGGTTGTCGAATCGACCTACAACTGGTATTGGCTCGTCGATGGCCTGAAGGATCATGGCTATCGTGTGCACTTGGCCAACACCGCGGCCGTGCCGCAGTACGACGGACTCAAGTACAGCGGTGACGAATCCGATGCCCGGCACTTGGCGCATCTGTTGCGTCTGGGGATTCTGCCCGAAGGGTATATCTACCCGCGCGATCAGCGTGCGATTCGCGACCTGCTGCGTCGCCGCTTCCAGTTGGTGCGCATGGCCGTCGGTCTGATGTTGTCGGTGCAATCGAGCTGGGCCAGACATACCGGACAGCGCATCTCGGCCAATGCGGTGCGCCAGCTCTCGGGCGAAGTCATCGAGCGGGCCTTGCCCGATCCGTCGGTGCGCTATGGCGTGCTGGCTCAGTTGCAGGTCTGGTTGCACGTGGAAGAGCAGATTCGGCAGGTGGAAAAGTGGGTCCTCGCCTCGCCCGTCCGCCATAGCGAACAGCGCGTATTGCGTTCGATACCGGGCGTCGGTTCGATTCTGTCCATGACGATCGCGCTGGAAACCGGAGACGTCGCGCGCTTCGCCGAGGTGGGCGACTATGCTTCGTATTGCCGCATGGTCAAGAGTGAGCGCATTTCCAACGGCAAGAAGAAAGGCCACGGCAACCGCAAGTGCGGCAATCGCTACCTGGCTTGGGCATGGATCGAAGCGGCGAACTTTGCCACGCGATTCAGCCCGCCCATCCAGCGCTGGTTCGATCGCAAGGCCAGTCGATGCCATAAGGTCGTCGCCCGCAAGGCCGTAGCGCACAAGCTCGCACGAGCCGGCTACTTCCTGATGCGCGACGGCGGCCGCTTCGACGTGCAGCGCGCGTTCGGATGATCCGATCATGCCGGCGGCGATCCGCTCGCAACGGGGTTGGCGTCCAGCCCGGACTCTGAATAGCGATCCTCGCCGGCGCCCGTGTTGGAGGAAACCGCCCATCGTCCGAGCCCTCTTGGGTTGATCCCCTTCGGGTGAGATCAGGCATCTGTGCGCCGCATCGCGGGCACCTGGACGGCACGATGGCAACCGACGAGTGTTTGGGAGCGCAGCTCAGGGGCGAGAAGCCTTGATCCAGAACGGTGACTGGGCGGAATCCTTCCGCATCCACCCGACAACACCAGGCAGCGGTTCATTCACGACACGGCATTACCGTTCCTCTTCCGCTCTTCCGAGCGGAGTGGATATCTTGTTGCCTATTGACGGAGGCGGCGAAATGGTGACACCGTTTTCGTTTTGTTTTCGTTTTTCGTTTTCCCGTTTTCCGGGGTTTTCGCTTGACAAGCGTCAAAATTGCATCATAATTGCGTCATTCTATAGCCAGCTATCCGCCTATGAATGCCGTCCTGAACCACGACCATGCCGCCCGGTTCCTGGAGGAACTGCGGGAGCCGGGGGCGGCCTATTTTTCCCCGTCCGCCTTCAGTGAAACGCTGCACATTACGATCCAGCGGTTGGCCGAATTGGCGAAGGTGCACCGGACCACGACCACCCGTTCGCCGGACGCCGAGAAGCTGCAGGATTTCCTGCGCGATGCGGCGAACGTGCTCGCGATCGCGGTGGAACTGACCGGCGGCGATCGGCAGCGGGCCGTGTTCTGGTTCCGCAACGTGCCGCTGCTGGAATTGGATGGACGGACGGCGGAACAACTGGTGGCCGACGGCCTCGCCGAGAGCGTGCGCGACTACCTGATCAACCTGTCGGCTGGCGCCACCGGATGATCTACGCTGCCGTCGGACCGGAGGCGGCGTACTACCGCGTGCTGACGCCGAACTGGGCGTTCCAGCCCCGCAGCGGCGCCGGCGCTGCGGCCAAGGGCGGCCGCTTCAATCGCCCCGGCACGCACGCGGTGTATCTGTCGGCCGCGCCGGAGACTGCCGTCGCCGAATACGGGCAGGCGCAACGCTTGTTCTCGCCCGGCACCGTGGCGGCCTATCGCGTCACGCTCCGCCGCATCGTCGACTTCAGCGCCGGCTACTCGCCGGCGTGGGACGCGCTGTGGCGGGACTGGGACTGCGCGTGGAAGGATTCTGTGGTTCCGCCAGCGGATCGAACCGCCGACCTGGGAGATGGCCGACCGGGTGCTGGCGTCGGGTGCGGTCGGCCTGGCGTTCCCGTCGACGCAGCAACCGGGCGGCGGCAACCTGGTGGTGTATCCGGATATGCTGACGGCCGACGACCTGTTCGAGGTGCACGATCCAGACGGCCTGCTGCCGCGCGATCGCAAGTCCTGGCCCGACCCCGGCTGAGAGCAGGGGGTAGGAGTCGACTTTCTCGGCATATCGTCATGACTGAGTTGAGCCGCCTTCAGGGCTCGATTCCGCTCTGCGGTTTGCAGGGAATGCCCGGCTGACGCAGCGCCGAGAACGTATGCGGCGGCTCGATTTCGGTGGCGAAACAAACCGGGATCCTGCAGCAGCAACGCGACGGCGACGCGCACGAGCGAGCGCTCCTGCGGGCGCGCGAGCCCGACGTGGGAAAACGGTGTCTGGAAAACGGTGTCAGAGGCACTTTCCGCAACCATCAGAAAGTGTTTCGGAAAGTGTCTCCGGAAAGTGTCTCTGACACCGTTTTCCCCAACTCATTTCGCAGCGTGATCAACCTTGCACAACAGCGGGGCGCCACAGCCATATTCTCGGGCTCAATGGGCGACGCCGTTTTCGGCCGCGCTGAGCCGCTGCTGGCGGCGGCCGAGTACGTCCGCCGGCATGGCATTCGGCCCGGCCTCTTTCGGGTGGCATACGATGTCGCTCTGCGGCAACGCTTGTCGGTGTGGCGCGTACTCGGTTTCGCCTTATATGCCGGTCTTCTAAGGCCACCGCGTGGACCGTGGAGTCACTACATGTATGAAAAGTCGCGATCGTCTCACGACTCATACTTGCATGGTCGTATGCTCACCCCGGAAGCTGTTTCGCAATTCGAGCGAGAGCTCCAGCGCTTCGTGCATCCGTGGCTTCAAAGGGCCGAGCAGCTCTCGATCGGAAACCTGATGTTGATTTCAATCCTGACACTGGAAATGCCATACGAGTTGCCTTTTATTTGCCGGACCGATCCCCCGATCGTTCGACCTCTTACGGGACAGCCGCTGGTCGAATGCAGTCTTCGCGTCGAATCGTTTCTGAATGTGGCTGGCGGCTGGGACCGTGCTGTTGCACGCTTGGCATTCGCCAACGACCTGCCGGCGGATGTTATTCGACGGAACACCAAAGGCGGCCCTTCACGGACGATACGCGAGGTTATCGACAAAAACGTTTTGCTGATCCGAGAAATGCTTCTGGATGGCATTCTCGTGAAGGAGAAATTGCTCGACCCCAAACAGATCGAAGCAGCCCTGCCAACTGTGCCCACGAAAGAACCGTCTAGAACGGGAGCGTTAATGCATCATCTTTACATCGAAGCTTGGCTCCAACATTGGACGGCGAACGCGCAGCAGAGAGCATGATGACACAAAGCGGGGCGGATGCATTCATCTGGTATGCAACGCATCTTGCGTGCCTCAACCGCATTGCCGCGACCGACTCTACCGCGTACTTTGGTTTGGAACCGCCAACACGCAAAGCTCGGTATCGAGTTGGCGTGTACTCGTCTCGCGCGAGCGGCATGGACTCGGCCGAACATAGTCGATGTCGAACCACCCGAGTTCGACGGTAGCGTCCGGCAGAAACTGTGGGTGGAATGCGATGCCAGCGGTAGTGACGTCGGCCCGTTCTGGAGCGAGATCGGGATTCGCTCCGCTTGCGGCGAGCACTGTTGCATCACTTGGCGCACCCGCGATTCCGACTGCACTCGCTTTGTATACCGCCACGCTAGACGCCCCGTATTGCTGGGTAAGTGTGGGTGCCTTGAAGCTCTTGCCCCAATTTGCCCGGATGTCGAGGCTCGGTGTTACGTTCCAGATCGCCCCGATCTTCGGGTTGGTCGTACCGCCGAAAGTGCTGTAATCGTCGTAGCGAAGGGCGCCGTTGAATGACAATTTCGTAAGGACGGGAAGACTGATTTCGCTGTAAACGTACCGATCCGAATTTGTTACTTCTGGAACCGACCCGTTACCGGTGATGAGGTTTTTTTGCTCGAACGCTACTTCGCGCCACCCGACGCCGAACGAGGCTCGCGCATTCCCGCTGGGGAGCGCAAACAACGCGCCGTCCAGATCGATACCTCTTCTTCAATCCCGTCTCGAATAAATGAAGTGGGGTTTGCGGCAGGAAACGGTTTCGCAGGGGAGGAAGCCGTTCAACGCGGCATCAACACGATCTCATGCGTATCGCTGCGCGCCACGCGCACGGGGAAGACGCTGGCCAATGCCGCGGCGATAGCGGCGTTGTCGCCAATGCGGAAACTGCCGCCCACGGGCAGATCGGCCAGCCGCGGATCTCCCACGCGCAACTTGACCGCGGAATAGCGGTTGGCTTCGGCCACGGCTTTGGCCAGCGGCAGGCCGCTGAAATCCATGCGACCGTGAGTCCACGTGTCGACCAAACTCGTATCCACTTGGCGCACGCGGATGCCGACAATGTTGTCGCCGTACCGGGCCTGTTCGCCCGGCGCCAATTGCTTGCGCTCGGCCGGCGCAGCGACTTCCACGCTCCCTTGCAACAGAGTGACCGTAGCCATGCCATCTTCGTTGCGAACCTGAAACTGTGTACCCAGGTCGGTGACGGTGCCTTGGCCCGCGATCACCGTGAAGGGATGGTCGGCGTCGTGCGCGACCTCGAACATCGCCTCGCCGTGTTGCAGCGTGACTTCGCGCCGCTCGCGGCTGTAGCGCACCAACACTTCCGTCTGGGTGTTGAGGATGATGCGGGTGCCGTCGGTCAATCGTTCGGTGCGCTGCTCGCCCAGGCCGGTGCGGTATACCAGCGCCGGCGGCGCCGGCGTCCGCAGTTGCCAGAGGCCGGCGCCGAACAGGGCCACGGCCGCCAGACCTGCCGCCGCCAGCAGCGGCCGCCAGCGGCGGGTTGTCCGGCGTCGGCGCGGCGCCGTGGCGGCCATCGCCGCGGCGGTCATCTCGCGCAGACGTGCGGAGTGCTGCAACCCTTTCCACTGCTCCCATGCGCGTTCGGTCTCGGCGTAGGCGCCGGCATGCGCTTCGCTTTGCCGGCGCCACGCCTCGAAGGCCGCTTCCTCGCCGGCGCTGCGGGCGCCGTCGCGGCGCTTGGCTAACCAGTCGGCGGCCTGCTGTTGGATGGCGTCGTGCGCGGGGCTCATGCTGCTACTAACACTCAAGGGTCGATGTTCCCTACCTGGGCGCGGCATTGCAGGATCGCTTTGGCGAGATGCTTTTCGACCATCTTCACGGAAATGCCGCAGCGCTGGGCGATCTGGGCATTGCTCAGCCCTTCGATGCGGCTGAGCAGGAACACCGTGCGGCACTTGTCAGGCAAGCGCGCGACGGCCGCTTCGAGCGATTCCAGGCAGCGCCGCGCCTGCCACTGGCGCTCCACGGCGGGCGCTTCGGACGCCACATCGAACTCGGCGAAATCGGTGGGCTGTTCGAGCTGATGCAGCGCGTTCCAGCGCCAATGGTTCTTGAGCACGTTGTGGGCGATGGTGAAGAGCAGGCTGCGCAGCAACGCGGGCGACTGATCGCTGCGGTAGCGCATCAGCCGGTTCCAGGATTCCTGCGCGAGGTCGGCGGCATCCTGCGGCTGCGCGCCGCGGTCGCGGAAGAAGGTCAGCAGGTCGGCCTGGTTCTCGCGCACGAAGGCGTCGACCCCGGCGTCGCATGGCGGCGCTTCTGCCCATTCGGCCCAGGACTTCGACACGCTGACGCCCCTCGCTCTCCGCTACGGCATATCAATATTCTGTTTAGCTCAAGCTAGTGTCAATGGCCGGCGCCGCGGAAACCCTAGAAAATGCGAGGGGTTGCAGTGAAAACAGCACGTTTGTGCGAAACCTATCTAGATCGAAACACGCGAAGGCGACGCAACCCTACCTTCTCTCCCCGACAAAAGTGTCTCGACAAAAGTGTCTCTGGCACCGTTTGACTGTTTAACTCGTTTGACTCACCGTTTAACTTGATGGGCGATGCGGTCGACAACGTGCCCGGCGTGGAGAAATGCGGACCGAAGACGGCGGCGAAATGGCTGGCCGAGTACGGCACGCTGGACGGCGTGATCGCGAACGCCGACAAGGTCGGCGGCAAAATCGGCGAGAACTTGCGCCGGGCACTCCCGCAGTTGCCGCTGTCACGCACGCTGACGGTCATCAAGACCGATGTCGCGCTGGCGGAAAAGCCGGCCGATCTTGTGATGCGCGACGCCGATACGGAAACGCTGCGCGAGCTGTACACGCGCTACGAGTTCAATGCGGCGCTGAAGGAACTGGAGGCTGCCGCGCCAGCCGCGGATGCGGTGAGTCGATCCAGTTCTTCGGGCATGGATGAAAACCGCTCAACGCTCCGAAAACAGCAAGAGCAATGAGCAAGAGCTGGATTTCCGCCTGCGGCAAGAGAGATTCGTTGCTGCGACAGATTCGGAATACTGGGCGTGTCTTTGTTTCCAGAACCGGGAGCAGAAGGAAGCGTTTCTGTCCGCGCTTGGAATCTTGGATATTGGCGACAAGTATTTGGACGGCCCGCTTGTCGCCAAACGGCTTGGAATCGAATTGCCATCGGCAGAAGTGCCGTACAACCCGACTCCAAGGATTGATCCTGATTGGGCCGCTATGACGTGAGGAAACACACAATGGCTACGAAGAAGAAAGTGACCGGGAAAATCAAGGCGAAGGTTGGCGGCAAGAAGGGCGGCGGTCGCAACACTGCATCCAGGGCCGCTTCGCGCACTTCCGGTTCGTAATCCCCCGCCAGCCTTCGGGCTGGCACTTATTCAGGCCGCTACTGCATTCCGGTTGCGGCCAAGGTGGATTTCCACCGAATCAAACGGCACGAAAACCGCGTCTACGGCATCGCGTTCGATCAAGCCGAGCGTTTCCAGTGCGGCCACGTCACTGTGCACGTTGGAATAGTTGCGGCTCGCGGCCTTCGCCAGAGCGTACACGCTGCACGCGCCTACCTTGCGAAGGGTATCGAGCAGTTCGACGCGGGATGGCGTGAGCTTGGAGAACAGCAGTCGGGCCGAATCGAAGTGTAGCCGGTAATCCGCTGCGGGCACGGGTTCCCCCGCGTCCACGCGACGAGCGATGGTTAGGGCGTGATCGAAGGTTTCGCTGCGAGTGGCAATATCGATGATGGCTTTCATGGTTTGGGTTCTCCGGTGAGTCGGGCAATGTCGGCGTGGAAGTCTTGGATCAGGGCGGCAAGCGTTGTGAATGTGTAGATTTCCTCGCGTTCGCCGTAGTGCCGGTGATCGCCTTTCCCCGCCTCGTTGTCGTAGCGCACGATGCACACGCCTTCGGTCGTTCCGCAGTAGAGCCGGTACTTCAACCCGTGTGGCCTTTCCTCGGTTTTCGCGGGAAGCAACCAGACAACGCGCTGAACTATCAGGGCGTCGGTGACGGTTTTGTCGTTGATGATGGGTTTCGCTTCCATGCGTTGCATTGTAGCATCATATTGTGAAAATGCAATATATCACTCACACCACAACAGGAGGCCGCGAAAGCGGCTTTTTTTATGCCCGCAGGAAAGTCAAGAAACGGCCAGAAAACGAAGCCGGAAACCATCGAAGCGAAAGAGCGAGCCGCAAAGGCGCTTGAACTTCGCAAGGAAGGCCGAACGTTCTCCGACATTGCGCAGGAGTGCGGGTACAACAGCACGCAAGCGGCTTTCGATGCTGTAAAGCGATCCATCGACGCCATTAGCCGCCTCGCTCGGCGTGACTTTCACGCGCACGGGTGCGCAGCGGCGCGAGCCGCTGCGCGAGCTTTGGCAGCCTCATGTCTTGCGAGGCCAGTACCGATAACCGACGCGCTCGTAATACTCTTGGGTAACGGGTATGCTTCGTATTGCCGCATGGTCAAGAGTGAGCGCATTTCCAACGGCAAGAAGAAAGGCCACGGCAACCGCAAGTGCGGCAATCGCTACCTGGCTTGGGCATGGATCGAAGCGGCGAACTTTGCCACGCGATTCAGCCCGCCCATCCAGCGCTGGTTCGATCGCAAGGCCAGTCGATGCCATAAGGTCGTCGCCCGCAAGGCCGTAGCGCACAAGCTCGCACGAGCCGGCTACTTCCTGATGCGCGACGGCGGCCGCTTCGACGTGCAGCGCGCGTTCGGATGATCCGATCATGCCGGCGGCGATCCGCTCGCAACGGGGTTGGCGTCCAGCCCGGACTCTGAATAGCGATCCTCGCCGGCGCCCGTGTTGGAGGAAACCGCCCATCGTCCGAGCCCTCTTGGGTTGATCCCCTTCGGGTGAGATCAGGCATCTGTGCGCCGCATCGCGGGCACCTGGACGGCACGATGGCAACCGACGAGTGTTTGGGAGCGCAGCTCAGGGGCGAGAAGCCTTGATCCAGAACGGTGACTGGGCGGAATCCTTCCGCATCCACCCGACAACACCGGGCAGCGGTTCATTCACGACACGGCATTACCGTTCCTCTTCCGCTCTTCCGAGCGGAGTGGATATCTTGTTGCCTATTGACGGAGGCGGCGAAATGGTGACACCGTTTCGTTTTTGTTTCGTTTTTCGTTCGGCGTGCCGCCGCCGAAATGCAGTTGCACGAGCGGGCGGTCGCGGTCGAACAGCGGCGCCGTGAGTTCGATCTCGCGATCGATAGATAGAGGCGGGTGAGATAGACGTCGGCCTTCGCGCGGTCGCGCGTGATCACGCGCGTGCAGCCGCAGTAGAGGCAGGGGCTCGTGCAGAACGGCACGCGCACGTAGAGCGAGAGGCGGTGCGGAATCGGATCTTCGTTCGACGCGCGCGCAATGCCGCGCAACGCATTCTCGTCGAAGCCGTCGCGGAAGTTCGGCGCGGTCGGATACGAGGTTTAGCGCGGCCCCGGTACGTCGTAGCGGGCGATCAACTCGGCGTCGAACGATGCCGATGGGGTGGAGGCGATCATGTCGCGATCATGCGGCCCGTACCGGCTGCGGGCATTGATCCAGGTCCAGGTCAAAGCGGCGGCATCAATGCGTCGGCGGCGCACAGTCGAACGGCAGCCACGCGTGCAGCCAGTGCGCGCCCGGCAGCCACGGGCCCGCGACGGTGAGGGCGGCGCCGGCAAGCAGGACGAAGCCGGCCGTGCGGCGCGCACCGGGCAGGCGCGCCCAGCCGGCGAGGCGCTGCGCGCCGAGCGCGCCGGCGAACAGCGCCGGCGCGGTGCCGAGGCCGAACGCGGCCATCGTCGCCGCGGCGTCGAGCGCGTCGAGGCGCATCGCCGCGATCAGCAGCACCGTGTAGACGAAGCCGCACGGCATCCAGCCCCAGACCATGCCGAACGCGAGCGCGCGCGGCAGGCTCGTCACCGGCAGCAGGCGGCGGCCGAGCGGGGCGAGCTTCTTCCACAGGCGCTGGCCGACGCCGAAGCCCGGATCGCGCACGCGGCCGAAGGCGACGAGCGCACCGAGCAGCAGCACGACGGCCGCGACGGCGCGCAACGCGTTGCGCACGGCGTCGAGATCGATCAGCGCGACGAAGCCGCCGAGCACGCCGCCCGAGAGCAGGCCGGCGAGTGTGTACGAAATAATGCGGCCGAGCTGGTAGGCGGCGAGCAGCGAGGTGCGCGGGCGGCCGTCGGCGCGTTTCGCGGTGGCGAGACCGAGCGCGGCGGTGATGCCGCCGCACATGACCAGGCAATGGCCGCTCGCGGCGAGGCCGAGCAGCAGCGCGGCGGCGAGGGTGAGGCCGCCGCTCACGGCTCGCGATCCGGCGGTGGCGGCGGTTGATCCGGATCGTCGAGCAGCGGCAGCAGGCTCGGCGTGTCCATGTCGTCGAACTGGTCGTGGTCGACGGCCCAGAAGAAGGCGATGCCGGCCGCGATCAGCATCAGGATCGAGACGAGGATCAGCGCGAGCAGGATGTTCATGCGACGGCCTCGCGTTCGAATCGTGCGGCGCGATGTTCCCGTTCCGTGCCGCGGCCGATGCGCAGCGCGTTGAGCACGACGACGAGCGAACTGGCCGACATGCCGATCGCCGCAAGCCACGGCGGCACGAAGCCGAGCGCGCCGAACGGCACGACGCAGAGGTTGTAGCACAGCGCCCAGCGCTGGTTCTGGCGCAGGATGCGCATCGTTTCGACCGCAATGGCGCGCGCCTGCGCGATCGCATCGAGGCGCTCGCCGCGCAGCACGATGTCGCTCGAGGCCTGGGCGAGATCGGCGCCCGCGGCGAGCGCGATGGAAACGTCGGCGCCGGCCAGCACCGGCGCATCGTTGATGCCGTCGCCGACCGCGATCACGCGCGCGCCCTGTGCGCGCAGCGCGCCCAGGCGCGCGAGCTTGTCGGCCGGGCGCTGGCGCGCGTGCCATTCTTCGATGCCGAGGCGGGCGGCGACGCCGGCGACCTTGGCCGGGGCGTCGCCGCTGGCGATTTCGACGTCGATGCCGGCAGCGCGCAACGCGGCGATCGCATCGGCCGCGTCGGCGCGCAGGCGCTCGGACAGATGGAACGCGGCGATCGCGCCGTCCGCATCGGCGAGCACGATGGCGTCGTCGTATTCGGGCGCGGTTGTGCCAAGCGCGAAATCCGCGCGGCCAAGGCGCAGGTCGCGGCCGTCGATGCGACCTTCGAGGCCGCAGCCGGCGACTTCACGCAGCGCATCGACCGTCGGCGCCGGCACATCGCCGGCCGCTTCGGCAAGCGCACGCGAAACCGGGTGACGGCTGCCGCGCGCGAGCGCCGCGGCCAGCGCGAGCGCATCCGCGCGCGTGCCCGCGCGCACGAGGTCGATGCGTTCGAGCGCGAGTGACGGCAGGGTCAGCGTGCCGGTCTTGTCGAACACGACATGCGTGGCGGTCGCGAGCGCTTCGATCGCGTCGGGACGCACGACGAGCACGCCGCGGCGCGCGAGCACGGCCAGCGCGCGCGTCAGCGCGGCCGGCACCGCGAGCGCGAACGCGCACGGGCAGGAGACAACGAGCACGGCCAGGGTCGCGGTGAACGCGCGCACCGGATCGACCAGGCTCCAGACCAGCGCGGTCAGCGCGGCGAGCGCGAGCACGCGTGCGACGAAACCCGCGGCGGCGCGTTCGCCGGTTTGCGCGAGGCGCGGGCGCTCGGTCTGCGCGCGCGCGACGAGCGCGGCGATGCCGGCGAGCACGGTGCCGGCGCCGACCTGGCGCACGCGCAGGCGCGCCGGCCCCTGCACGACGAGGCTGCCGGCGACGAGCGCATCGCCGGGGTTTTTCGCCACCGCCGCGGATTCGCCCGACAGCAGCGCCTCGTCGACGTGGCAGCGCGTGCTTTCCAATACGCCGTCGGCCGGCACCGTGGCGCCTTCGGCGACGTGGACGAGGTCGCCCGACGTGAGCGCGCTCGCGGCGATGCGTTCGAGCGATGCGTCCGCGCGCACGCGCTCGGCGAACATCGGCATCAGCCGCGCGAGCGCGTCGCCGAGATCGCCGGCGCGATGGCGCGCGCGCATTTCGAGGTAGCGGCCGACGAGCAGGAAGAACACGAACATGCCGACCGAGTCGAAGTAGACCTCGGCGCCGCCGCGCAGCGCTTCGACGAGGCTGGCGAGATAGATCAGCGCGACCGCGAGCGCGACCGGCACGTCCATGCCGAGGCGGCGTGCTTTCAGCGAGCGCACGGCGCCGGCGAAGAACGGCGCGGCGGCATAGAACACGACCGGCGTCGCCACGAGCAGGCCGAGCCAGCGGAACAGGTCGCGCGTGGTCGCGTCCATCGCATCGAACGCGCCGAGGTAGAGCGCGCTCGCGTACATCATCGCCTGCATCGCGCCGAAGCCGGCGACGATGAGACGCTTGAGCGCCGCGCGCGATTCGCGCCGGCGCGAATCGTCGAGCGCGGCGACGTCGAGCGGCAGGCCGCGATAGCCGGTGCGCGCGAGCGCGTCGAGGATCGCCGGCAGGTTGCATCGCGCCGGATTCCAGGCGACGCGCGCGCGCTGCGCGGCGGCATTGACCTGGACGCGGACGACGCCGGGCACCGCGACCAGCGCGCGTTCAATCAGCCAGACGCAGGCGCTGCAGCGGATGCCTTCGACGAGCAGGATCGTCTCGCGTTCGCCGGCGCCGAGTTCGCGCACGACGTGGCGGGCGATGTCCTCGCGCGCCCACGCGGCATCGACGGCGTCCGCCGCGGGCTTTTGCGCGGGCGCGCTGCGCAGGCGGTAGTAGTCGGCCAGGCCCAGATGTTCGATCCATTCGGCCGCGGCGCGGCAGCCGTGGCAGCAGAAGATGCGCTCGGTGCCGCCGATCGCGGCGCGCGGCGCGGCGTCCACGGGCAGCGGCTCGCCGCAGTGCCAGCAGCCGCCGCCGTCCATCAGTTTTTCTCCGCCGGAGGCGGCCGCGACACCGGCACCTTGAACACCTGCTCACCCACGTTCGGCAGCGGCTCGTCGGCATGGCGTGCGCCGAGCACGATCATCGAGATGCAGCCGGCGACGATTGCCGCGAACAGGGCGATCGCCAGCCAGACGACGGGCTGGCGATGCCACTGCTGCCCACGCAGATTCGGTCCGGCGGCCATGCGCTCGGCCTCAGCGCGCGGCCGTTTCCGCATTGGCGTGCGATTGCGCGACGATCCACGCGACGATCAGGCGCACGTCGCGCTCGCCGAGGCGTTGGCGCCAGGCGGGCATCGTGCCGATGCGGCCGTCCTTGATCGTCTGTTCGATCATGGCGAGGTCGCTGCCGTAGAGGCGCTTCGCGTAGGTGAGGTTCGGCGCGCCGAGCGCGGGATTGCCCTTGCCTTCGGGGCCGTGGCAGGCGGCGCAGACGCCGAACTGCGGCTTGCCTTCGGCGGCGAGCGCGGGCGTGTTGGGCGAGTCGGACAGGCTGAGCACGTAGTTGGCGAGTTGCTCGACGTGCTGCGTGTCGAGCGAGGCGCCGAACGGCGGCATCGTGCCGGTGCGGCCGTCGAGAATGGTCTTCACGATCGTCTCGGGCGTGCCGCCCCAGAGCCAGTCGGCATCGGTCAGGTCGGGCGCGCCGACGGCGTGGCCGCCGCGGCCGTCGAGGCCGTGGCAGGCGGCGCAGTTGTCGACGAACAGGCGCTGGCCCATGCGCGTCGCTTCGGGCGCAGCGGCGAGCTGCTCGATGCTGCGGCCGTCGAAGCCCTGCAGAACCGGGTCGAGCTTCGCGTCGTTCGCCGCCTTGTCGTCGGCGAGCTGCGTGTGCGCGCTCCAGCCGATCGCGCCCTTGTACGCGCCGAAACCCGGATAGAGCACGAGATAGCCGATCGCGACCGCGAACATCGATGCGGAAAGGATCACCCACCAAATCGGCAGCCGGCGCACGCCCTCGCGCAGCACGCCGTGCGCCCAGACGTGTCCGCTCGTGCCGTCGGCCTGGGTCGGAATCTTGACGAACTGACCCCACACGAACAGGAACAGCGTGATGCCGAGGTTGAGCACGATCAAGAACATGATCCAGCCGGACCAGAATGCGCTCATCGTTGATCTCCTTCGTCTTCCATCGGCAGACGCGCGAGCGCGTCGAACTTGTCTTTGTGACCGCTGTGCCACAGCCAGATCCAGATGCCGATGAAGGTCAGCATCATCAGCACGATCAGCGCGCCGGTGAGATGGCCCCAGAGTTCGTTCATGGCGCAGCCCCCTTCGCCGGCGCCGCGGCGCCGGCGGCCTTGGCCGGCTCGTTGGCGATGCCGAGGCCCTGCAGGTAGGCGACCAGCGCTTCCATTTCGGTGTGGCCCTTCACCGCTGCGGGAGCCTTGGCGATGTCGTCGTCGGTGTACGGGTCGCCGAGCATGCGTAGCACCTTCATCTTCTTCACGATCTCGTCCGCATCGGCCCAAGCCTGCGACAGCCACGGATAGTCGGGCATGTTCGACTCCGGCGCGACCGCGCGCGGATTGCGCAGGTGGACCATGTGCCATTCGTCGCTGTATTTGCCGCCGACGCGCGCGAGGTCCGGCCCGGTGCGCTTGGAGCCCCACTGGTGCGGACGGTCGTAGACCGATTCCTCCGCGGTTGAATAGTGGCCGTAGCGTTCGGTCTCGGCGCGCAGCGCGCGGATCATCTGCGTGTGGCAGAGGTAGCAGCCCTCGCGCACGTAGATGTCCTTGCCGGCGAGGCGCAGCGCGTCGTAGGGCTTGACCCCCACGGCCGGCTTCACTTCGTGTGCGCGCATGAACAGCGGCGTGATCTCGGCGAGGCCGCCGATCGAGACCATGATCGCGGTCAGGATGCCGAGCAGGCCGGCATGCTTCTCGATCGCTTCGAAATACTTGTATCCACCAGCCATCGTCGTCTCCTCAGCCTGCGACCGGCAATGGGGCCGGGATCTGGTGCGGTTCGGGGTCGGGAATCGGCACCGGAATCGGCTTGATGATCTTGGCGCGCGCGTCGGCCGCCGTGTACCAGAGGTTCCACGCCATCACCCACATGCCGAGCCAGATCAGCACGCCGCCGAACCAGCGCAGGATGTACATCGGCTTGATCGCGAGCAGGCTGTCGATGAACGGATAGGTCAGCGAGCCGTCGGGGTTGGTCGTGCGCCACATCACGCCTTCGGTGACGCCGGCGATCCACATCGCGATGACGTAGACCAGCGTGCCGGACACGTGCAACCAGAAATGCAGTTCCATGCCCTTGCGCGAATACATCGCCGGCCGGCCGAGCGCGCGCGGCGCCATCGCGTAGAGCGAGCCGATCGTGATCATCGCGACCCAGCCGAGCGAGCCGGAGTGGACGTGGGCGATGGTCCAGTCGGTGTAGTGCGACAGCGAGTTCACCGTCTTGATCGCCATCATCGAACCTTCGAACGTCGCCGCGGCGTAGAACACCAGGGCGATGACCATGAACTTCGCCGCCGGATCGTCCTTGAGCCGGTGCCACGAGCCGTTGAACGTGAGCAGGCCGTTGGCGGCCGAGCCCCAGCTTGGCATCAAGAGGATCAGCGAGAACGCCATGCCGACCGACTGCACCCAGTCGGGCAGGGCGGTGTAGAGCAGGTGGTGCGAGCCGGCCCACATGTAGACCGAGATCAGCGCCCAGAAATTGACGATCGAGAAGCGGTAGCTCCACAGCGGCTGCTGCGCCTGGCGCGGCACGAAGTAGTACATCATGCCGAGGAAACCCGCGGTCAGGAAGAACGCCACCGCGTTGTGGCCGTACCACCACTGCACCATCGCGTCGACCACGCCGGAATAGATCGGGTACGACTTGAACAGCGACACCGGCACGGCGAGGTTGTTGACGATGTGCAGCAGGCCGACCGCGATGATGAAGGCGCCGTAGTACCAGTTGGCCACGTAGATGTGGCGGATGCGCCGGCGCGCGAGCGTGGCGAAGAACACCACGCCGAACGATACCCAGACGACCGCGACGAGGATGTCGATGAACCATTCCGGTTCCGCGTATTCCTTGCTCTGGGTGATGCCGAGCGGCATCGTCACCATCGCCAGCACGCAGATCAGCTGCCAGCCCCAGAAGGTGAAGTTCGCCAGCTTGCCGAGCGCGAGGCGGGTGTGGCCGGTGCGCTGGACGACGTAGTAACAGGTGCCCATCAGCGCCGAGCCGCCGAAGGCGAAGATCACGCCGAAGGTGTGGTCCGGGCGCAGGCGGCTGAAGGTCAGCCAGGGGATGTCGAGGTTCAGCGCAGGCCACGCCAGTTCGGCCGCGGCGTACATGCCGGCGAGCATGCCGATGATGCCCCATACCGCCGAGGCCAAGAGGAACAGGCGCACGACGTGGTCGTTGTAGGTTTCGGTATTGGGCATGGACATTCCTCGCAGGACGTTGCCGATCGATCTCGAAGCAGGATGCTTTCCCGGCGCATGACAGGCACCTCGTGGACGCGCACGCCCGCGATGGCCGGTTCACGACTTCAATCATGCGAATTTTTTCACGTGTTGCTGCGCGGCAAATTGACCGAGATCAATTCGCGCCGTGGTCCGCAGGTGGAAAAATTCCTACTCGAGCCGGTTGCCGCGCGTTCCATTTACAAAACGTCCGCAAAGAAGCCTGGCCGTTCCTTCCCCCACAAGCGGACGGCGCGAGAGCAGAGCGCGGAATTTTCTGCAGACGCCTTCTCAGTCCTTGCAGAACAGCGCGAACATCGTCGCCATGAGCTTGCGCACGCGCGCATCGGCGATGCGGTAGCGGATCGATTGCGCGTCGCGCCGGCCGGCGACGACGCCTTCGCGGCGCAGCAGCGACAGGTGCTGCGAGACGACGCTCTGGGCGAGGCCGAGTGCTTGCGCGAGTTCGCCGACCGAGCGTTCGCCGTCGAAAAGCCGGCACAGCAGCAGGCGGTTGCGGCTCGCCAGGCCTTTGAGCACGGCGACCGCTTCGTCCGCGTGGCGCTGCATCGCCGCGGCCGCCGTGTCGGCGCGCGGTTTTTTCGCGGGGGTGCGGGCGCGTTTCATGGCTTGGCGAGGATACCGCGCTCACAGCGCGTCGAGCGGAATTTTCAGATAGCGGATGCCGTTGCCTTCGGCGGGCGGGAAGCGGCCGGCGCGCATGTTGACCTGCACCGACGGCAGCAGCAAGGCCGGCATCGCCAGCGTCGCGTCGCGCGCGTTGCGCAGTTCCACGAATGCGTCTTCGCCGACGCCGCCGCGCACATGGATGTTGCTGTTGCGCTCAGCGCCGACCGTGGTCTCGCAGACGAACGCGTCGCGGCCGAGCGCCGCCATCAGCAGCACGGCCGCGAGGCCGATCAGGGCGCCGCCGAACGATGCAATGAGCCAGCTTTCCATATATTCATATTCGTATATTCGATATTTCTAATATAAATCTGATAAGAAGAAAACTCAATGCGCGCTGCGGCGCTCAGGTGGCGGAAAGCAGGGCGAGCGCGTGACGCGCGGCGATCCATTCCTCGTTGGTCGGCTCGACCGCGACGCGTATTCTGCTTGCGGGCGTCGAGATCCGCGCCGCGTGGGCCGCGTTGGCGCCGTCGTCGATCTCGACGCCGAGCCAGTGCAGCGCGCGGCAGACGCGCTCGCGGATGACCGCGTTGTGCTCGCCGATGCCGGCGGTGAACGCGAGCAAGTCGAGGCCGCCGAGCGCGGCGGCGAGCGCGCCGATTTCGCGCACGATGCGGCGCACGTAGAGCGACAGCGCGAGCCACACGCGCTCGTCGCCCGCTTCTTTCTGCAGCAGTTCGCGCGGGTCGGCCGACAGGCCCGACACGCCGAGCAGGCCCGAGCGGTGATAGAGCAGTTGGCCGACGTCGTGCAGGCTGAGCTTCTCGATTTCCATCAGGTACAGCACCGCGCCGGGATCGAGCGCGCCGCAGCGCGTGCCCATCATCAGGCCGTCGAGCGCGGAGAAGCCCATCGTCGTGGCGACGCTGCGCAAGTCGTCCATCGCGCACAGGCTGGCGCCGCTGCCGAGATGGGCGCAGATCGTGCGCCCGCGCGCGGCGTTTTCCCAGCGTTCGGCGAGCGCGATCGACAGGTACTCGTACGACAGGCCGTGGAAACCGTAGCGGCGCAGGCCGCGCTGCCAGGCGTCGAACGGCAGCGGCAGAAGTTTCTCCACGTCGGGCATGGTGTGGTGGAACGCGGTGTCGAAGCAGGCGATCTGCGCAAGGTCGGGATGCGAGCGCAGCAGTGCGCCGATCGGTTCGAGCGCGAACGGCTGGTGCAGCGGCGCGAGCGGAATGTAGCCGGTGAGGTCGGCGAGCACCTGCGCATCGACGCGCACCGGCGCGGAATACTTGGCGCCGCCGTGGACGACGCGGTGCGCGACCGCCTTCAGGCGCGCGCCACCGAGTCGTATCCGCACGCGTTCGCGAATATGGTCGAGCGCGGCGTGGTAGGGCTGCGCCTCGTCCAGCGCAATCGCTGCGTCGGCCGCGCCCGTTTCGGCGAACGTCGCGTTCGCGCCGCCGATGCCCTCGATCTTGCCGCTCCACGCCGCGACGCGCGGCAGCGGCGTCGTGCCGGCGTCGAACAGGGCGAACTTGATGCTCGACGAGCCGCAGTTGAGGACGAGGATGAAATCACTCATGTCTTGCCAATCCGGCGGCGGTGCGCGACGAGCGCGGCAATTGCGCACGAGGCGATACGCGTCTCGCGCGAATCGGCGCGGCTGGTCAGGATCACCGGCACGCGCGCGCCCATGACGATGCCGGCGCTCGACGCGCCGCCAAGGTATTCGAGCTGCTTGGCGAGCATGTTGCCGCTTTCGAGGTCGGGCACGACGAGCACGTCGGCGCGGCCTGCGACGGGCGATTGGATGCCCTTGATGCGCGCAGCGGCGGCCGAGATCGCGTTGTCGAACGCGAGCGGGCCGTCGAGCGTGGCGCCGGCGATCTGGCCGCGGTCGGCCATCTTGCACAGCGCCGCCGCGTCGAGCGTCGCCGGCATGCGCGGGTTGACGGTTTCCACCGCGGCCAGGATGGCGATGCGCGGCACGGCCACGCCGATCGTCTGCGCGAGGTCGATCGCATTGCGCACGATGTCGGCCTTCTCGTCGAGCGTCGGGGCGATGTTGATCGCCGCATCGGTGATGATGAACGGGCGCGGGTAGGCCGGCGTATGCATCAGATAACAGTGCGAGACGCGCCGCGCGGTGCGCAGCGGCGAGTCGTGGGCGACGACCGCGGACATGATCTCGTCGGTGTGCAAGCCGCCCTTCATCAGCACCTCGACGCGGCCGTCGCCGGCGAGTTCGACCGCGCGCGCAGCGGCGGCGTGGCTGTGCGGCACGTCCTCGATCGCGATGCCGGCGAGGTCGAGTTCCGCTTTCTGGGCGATGGCGTCGATCTTGGCGCGCGGCGCGACGATCAGCGGTTCGATCAGGCCCGCGCGTGCCGCGTCGAGCGCTGCGCCGAGGCTGGCCTCGTCGCAGGGATGCACGACCGCGACGCGGATCGCGCCGAGCGGGCGTACGGCGTCGAGCAGGGTCTTGCCCGCGGCGTCGATCAGGCGCACTTCGGGCAGCGTCGCGCGCGGGCGCTCGATGCGCGCGGTCGGCGCGCTCACCTGCGCTTCGCCCGCGATCACGGTCTTGCCGTCCTGGTTGACGCAGGTGCAGGCGAGCGTGAGGCGTTTCTTCGCCGCGTCGCGTGCGGTCACCTTGACGCGCACCTCGAGCGTGTCGCCGACGTGCACGGGTGCGAGGAATTCCAGCGTCTGGCCGAGATAGATCGTGCCCGGCCCCGGCAACTGCGTGCCGAGCACGGCGGAAATCAGCGCCGCGCCCCACATGCCGTGCGCGATCACGCCGTGGAAGCGCGTCGAGGCGGCGAAGGCCGGATCGAGGTGCTGCGGATTGAGGTCGCCCGACAGCGCCGCGAACAACTGGATGTCGGCCGCGGTCAGCGTGCGTTCGAGCCCGGCCTCGTCGCCGAACGCGATCTCGTCGAAGGTGCGGTTGCGGATCGTGCGCCGGTCGTCGGCGGCCGGCGAAAGGGGAGTGGTGTCGTTCATGGAGTTCGTATCATAGGGTTTTCCGCACGATTCCCGCATGCTCCCGCTCGTGCGGAAGGCTCGAACAGCGGGGAGCGAACACGAGTTCTTGACCGGGGTCAAAGCCATGCGGCGCAGTCGGGGCCATGATGAATGCCATGACCGACATGGCATCGGAGAGGATCATGCGCGACATCCTGGTCTACGCGAGCAATCACCGCACGTTCACGCCGAGCATGCGCTACGCGGCGTCGCTGGCGGCGCGCTTCGGCGCGAGGCTGAACGCCGTTTACGTGCAAGAGCCGGTCACGATCGTGCCGTCGTATGCGGCGATGCAACTCGTTGCCGAGATCCGCCGATTCACCAACGAACAGATCGCAGAGGCGCTTGGGCAACGGGAGAAATTCTGCGCCTGGGCTTGCGGCCTCGGCGTCGCCTCGAACGACTGGCTCGTCATCGAGGGCGGGATGCGGGAGGCGATGGCGCAGACGGGCAATTGGCACGATCTGCTCGTGCTCGGTTTGCGCGGGGAAACCGGGTGGAGCGGGGTTGCCGAGGTTGGCCAGGTGTTGTTGACCTGCGGCGTGCCTTGCATCGTCGTCCCGGAAGACCGCATGCCGGCGGCCGCGTTCCAGTCGATCGCGGTCGCATGGAACGGCAGGGCGGAATCGGTGCGCGCGATGCATTCGGCGCTGCCGCTGCTGCGCCGCGCGGAGAACGTCACCCTGATTCACGGAGAATTCGTCGATCCGTTGGCTGCGGTTACGCGCGTTCCGACGCCAGACGTCGAAGCCTATCTGGTGCAGCATGGCGTGAAGGTGCGCAAGCGCCTGCTCGATACCGGCGACGACGAGGCCGGCGCGGCGTTGCTCGCGGTCGCCGGCGAAGCGCGGGCCGACCTGCTGGTCATGGGCGCCTACGGCAGGGCGCGCTTCAGCGAATGGCTCTTCGGCGGCGCCACGCGGCACGCGCTCGAGCATGCGGCGATTCCCGTATTCATGCGGCATTGAGCGAAGGTTGCCGATCGACGTCGGGCGTATCGACGCCCGCCTCTTGAATCGATGCGCGCCTGGCGGGCGCGGGCCTCATTTCTCGATGCGATAGTTGATCCCCGCGCGGCTCGACAGCGTGCCGTTCTGCATCTCGAAATTGAACAGGCGCGTGAGCTTGTAGCGCAGCGTGACGACCTGGCCCGGCGTGAACAGGCCGACGCCGTAGCTCATGTATAAACGTGGAGAAAGATACTTGCCGACGGTGAGCGCCGCACCGCCGACCGAGGAATTGTCGGCGACGCCGACGTCGTCGAGCCCCATCTTCGCGCCGACGCTTTTCGCGAGCAGGTCGCCGCCCGCGGTGCCGAGCGCGGAGGCGGCACTGCCGACCGCGTTGCCTTCGCCGCCTTTCAATTGCGACAGCGGTTTGCCGGCGACGAGATAGGAGAGCGCGTCGGATTGTTCCATCGCCGGCGTCGAGAACACGGTTAGCGTCGGCGCGATCGCGGTGCCGCGCACCTGCAGACCGACGGTGATCTGTTGGTCGGGGAAGGCGCGCGTGGCGCGGATGTCGAGGCCCGGATTCTCCACCGGCGTGCCGGCGAACAGCAGTCGGCCGGCGCCCGGCTCGATGGTCAGATCCTGCCCGTAGGCCTTGAACGTGCCGTTGACTTCGATCTGGCCGCGGCCGATCGGCGTCTTGCCGGGCTGCTGCGCGACGGTAAGCTGGCCGCCGAGATTGGCGTCGAGGCCGAAGCCGATCAGGTGTACCTCGGTGCCCTGGCGCAGGTCCATCGAGAGTTTCTCGCCCGCGCCGAGCTTGACCGTGACTTCGACCTCGACCGGCAGCGCCGCCGCGGCAGGCGGCGCCTCCTCGTCGGTGACGACGATATCGGGCGAAGGCGCGACCGCCGCGCCGCCGCCGGGCAGTTTCGAGATGTCGACGAACATCTGCGGAATCTGCACCGTGCCGCCGATGCGCAGGCGCTTGTCGTCGCGGTCGATTTTCAGATCGGGCGAAATATGCACCTTCGCACCCGGAATGTTCGCGGCGAGGAAGTTGTCGCCCTGGATCGTCAGCGCCAGCGGCGCGTTCGCGGCGGCGCCGGCCTTGCCCTTGATCGCAAGCTTGCCTTCGTCGGAGGCGATGCTGCCGTCGATGTCGAAATTGGCGCCGTCGCGCGAGGCGACGCTGATGTTGCCGTCGCGCAGCTTGATGCCGGCCGCGGGCACTTCGGTGCCGAAGTCGACGAGGGCCAGGTGGCCGTCGATGCCGGGTTGCCTGGTGTTCCCCGACAATGCGAACTTCGCTTCGACCTTGCCCTTGGTGCCGGAAAGCTGCGTCGTCAGGAAATCGACGAACGAGAGATTGTTGATGTTGAGCGCGAGATTGCCCGACAGCGGCATCGCGCCTGCGGCATCCGCCGCGCCGGTGACGATATGGCCGTCGATGCGGCCGCCGTCGTTCAGGTCGCCGGCGATGTCGATCGTGTTCTGCGCGGGCGCAAGCGCGGCATCGATGCGCAAGCCCTTGTAGCTCAGCAGCGCCTTCGAAGCGGAGTCGGGATAGACGATCGTGCCCTGGTCGGAGGTGATCGTCGCGTTGCCGCTCAGTGCGCCATTCGGCGCGGCGAGGATCGCGCCGTTGCCGTTGAGTTCGCCGTCGAGCTTGACGGTCGAGTCGGGGCTGCCGAGCTTGGCCAGCATCGCGAGCGGCAGATGCTCGAGCGAGAACTTCGCGTCGGTGCCGGTTTTCGCGTCCTGCCGCGCCTGTGCGCAGATGCCGGACACGCCGGCGCTCAGGCATAGCTGGTCGAGATTGAACACGCCGCCGGCATAGGACAACGCGGTCGGCTGAGCGAGTTTCCACTCGGGCAGGCCTTGCTGGTCCAGGGTCAGTTCTTTCAGCGTGCCGCGCCAGTCGCTCGCGTTCTTGTTCTGGGTCAGCGCGCCGTCGAGGGCGAGGGCGAGCGACAGCGGCTTGCCGTGGACGTCGAGCGCGAGTTGGTGCGCGGCCTGGTTGCCGTGCGCGTCGAGCTTGACCGTGTCGAAGGTATAGCCGGCGGCCGACAGGGTTTTCGCGTCGAGCGTGAGTTTGCCGCTCGGCGCGGAAAGGTCCTTCGCGTCGAAGTCGAGCGTGAAGCCCTGCAGGTGCGTGTCGCCGCTGACGATGTTGGCGCCGGTGACCTTGCCGTTCGCGTTGAGTTTGGGATAGGCGCCGTCGACCGCGATATTGCCGCGGATGCTGCCGCCGGCCTTCGGCACCCAGTCGCCGAGGCTGGCGATGCCGAGGTCGATCTTGAGGTCGGTCGGCGCGTCCTTGCTCGCGCCGCCCTTGCCGACGAGTGCGACCGTGCTCGGTCCCGACGACACGTCGAGCTTGCCGTCGACGTTGAGCGGCGGCGCGAAGGCGAGATCGCCGCTGCCGCCGAGTGGGCGTTGGCGCAGCGTGCCGCTCAGGCTTTCGAGCTTGAGTTTGCCAAGCGGGCCGTCTTTTTCCACATTTCCACTGGTGGACAATTGGAAATCGACCGAACCCGGCCAGTCCTTGGCGAAAGCGCCCGGATCGAGCCGGGTCGCCTTCGCCACGAGGTTCCAGCCGAGCTTGGGCTTGAGCACCACGTCGCCGGTCGCATCGAGGCCGCCCTTGGGCTGCTTCAGTTCGAGTTGGGCGAGCGAAATCTTTTCCGGCGTGCCGTCGAGCTGGAAGGCGAGGTCGGCGACCTGCTTCGGCGGCCCGATCGACAGCTCGCCGTGCGCATTGAACTTGTCGGCGTTGCCGCCCGCGGCGATGCTGCCGTGCGTGGCGAGTTCCTGCCCGGCGAGGTCGGCCGGCAGCACCACGTCGGCCCAGTCGAGTTTGACCTCGCCGCCGACCGGTTTCGCATCGAGATGGACGACTGCCTGCGCGGTGAGCGATCCCCGCGCTTCGGGCGAGCGCAGGCGCAGCGGGTCGAGCGTGAGCGTCTTGCCGTCGCTCGCGAACTTGAGCGGATCGAGCAGCACGCGATGGTCGTTGAGGTCGACGCTGCCGGTCAGCGTGCCGGCGTTCTTGTCGCCTGCGCCCGACAGTTTCAGCGCCAGCGTCTTGAGCGTGTCGTTTTGCGTGAGTTTCTTCGGGTCGAAGGCCGGCACGTCGAGGTCGAGCGTCCACGGCAGGTTCGATTCGTTCGGCGTCAGCGAACCCTTGGCATTGGCGACGAGCGGTTGGCTCGCCGCGAGCGCGAAATGCGCCTGCTTGCCGTCGTTGTCGAGGTCGATCATGGCGATGGCGCGCATCGGCGCCGACGATGCGCCTTGCTTGTTCGGGTCACTTGGAATCTTCCAGTCGACATCGAGCTTGCCCTTGCCGACGACGTCCTTGTACTGCGTGATCGCGCCGGCGAGATCGATTTTGCCGTCCGGCGCGCGCAGCGCGAGCTGCTTGACCGTCAGCGCGGAGGCGGTCCACGTCGCCGCGGCGTCGAGGCTGTCGCTGGCGAACACGGGCTTGCCGTCCTGCGCGATCTTGGCCGCGCCGACGTGCAGGCGGTCGAGCAGGATGTCGAGCGGCGGCGTGAGCAGCGACTGGATCGACGGTGTCGCGACCGGCGGTGGCGGCGTCGTCGGCGGCACCGTGGTCAGCGCCACCTCGACGCCGTCGATGTCGAGATTGCGCACATGCGCGGTCTTGCGCAGCAGGCCCCAGAATTCGTAGTCGAGCTTCAAGGTTTTGACTTTGACGTCGAGGCCGGAGGCCGGGTCCTTGTAGGTCACGTCGTGCAGTTCGAGCGGGCTCGTCAGCGTGCCCTTCGCCTGCGCGAGCGCGAGCTTGCCGGCCAGCGAGGACTTCGCGCGTTCGACCGCGAAGCGCGCGCCCGATTCGGTCGCGAGCAGCCACCAGGCGATCGCGACGATGAGCGCGACGAGAATCGCAAGCGCGATGCCGATGCGTTTGAGCCATTTTTTCATTGGTGCGCCTCATGTTTCCCTTCTCCCATCGGGAGAAGGTGGCGCGGCAGCGCCGGATGAGGGAAAGGCATTTCAATTTTTCCGCGCGCGAGTTCAGTGCGAGGCTCTTCCCTCATCCGCCCTGCGGGCACCTTCTCCCGGGGGGAGAGGGGAGGAATTTCAATGCGCGAGTGCGCAGCGTGACTCATAAATCCGGTCCGATGATCAAATGCAACTGCACGCCGTGTCGGTTTTCCGGATCGTTGACCGGCACGCCGAGGTAGGCGCGCACCATGCCGACCGGCGATTTCCAGAGCACGCCGAGGCCGGTGCCGAGGTGGGTCTTGTAGTTGCCGAAACCGCTGAACGCATCGCCTGCGTCGACGAAGGTGGACACGCCGATCGTCGGCGTGACGAAGTACTGGTATTCGATGCTGCCGACGGCGAGGTCGGTGCCACCGATGATGAGGTTGTTGCAATCCGTGCCCGAGCGGCCGCTCGCGCAGCGGGCGAGCGCGATCGGCAGCAGGTCCGCCGGCAGCGGCGGGCCGATGGTCTGGTAGGCGTAGCCGCGGATCGAGCGGTCGCCGCCGGCGAAGAAGCGCAGTTCGGGCGGCAGCTTGTCGAAGTCGCCGACTTCCATCGCGCCGAGCGAGCCGCGCACGACGAGGCGCTGCCAATCGCCGAACGCGCGAATCCACGTCGCGTCGGCGCGCGCGGAAGCGAAGCGCGTGGACGGGCCGGGGCTGGCGGTCGCATCGAGGCTCAGGGAGTAGCCGTTGCGCACGAAGGCGCTGTCGTCCATCTTTTTCCGCGTCAGCGAAAACTCCGGATAGACGACGGTGGAACTGCCGTCGATGTTGGCGACGGTGTAGGTGCCGCTCAACGCATTGACCCCGATCGTGCGGTTCCAGCCGTGCCAGTAGCGCGTTTCGTTCGCGGTCAGGCGCAGCGTATCCGACTGCACGGTTTCCGTGTCGATGTCGCGGTAGGCAACGCCGAAGTTGTAGGCGCGGTTGTTGTCGCCGGGCAGAGGGATCGTGTACGTGCCGGCGAGCATCTTCTCGCGCTGCGCGATCTCGGCCTCGATCTTGGCCTTGTGCCCGCGCCCGTTGACCCAGCGCCGCGTGATGCTGCCCTTGACGCCGGGGCCGATGTCCGAATCGACGAAGACGCCGGCGGTGTAGATGTTGCGCGGCGCCGGCGCGAGCGTGACGTCGATCGGGATCTCGTTGCCCTGCGCCTTGTCCTTGTCAGGCTGCACGTCAACGATGGCGAAGTAGTCGGCGTCGACGAGCTTCTGCTGCAGGCGCAGGAGCCGGGTCTGGCTGTAGAAGTCGCCCTTGCGCCAGGGAATGTAGCGGTCGAGCACGCCGTCGTTGAGCTGGCTGCCCTTGAAGATCACGTCGCCGAAGCGGTAGCGCTCGCCGACGTCCCATTTGAGCGCGATCGCCGCGCGGTTCGCGCTGCGCGAGACTTCGACCTTGTGCACGGTTTGCTTCGCGTCGAGATAGCCGACCGAGAACAGCGCCGACTGCACCGCGGCCTTGCTCTTCTCGTAGGCGGTGCTGTCGAACGGCTGCCCCGCTTTCGGCGTGAAGTTGGCGAGCGCGACGGCGACTTCCTTTTCCTCGCGCGCGGGGCTCGGCACCTCGACCGTGTAGTCGCCGACCGCGAGCCGCTCGCCCGGACGCACGTGGATGATCGCGTTCCAGCCTTGCGCGGTTTCCTTGAGTTCGCCGTCGGTCTTCGCGTTGTAGTAGCCGTAGGCTTCGAGTGCTTTGACGATCTGCTCGCCGGCATTCTTGTACAGGCGCTGCGCCTGCGCCGCGCTGACGTCCTGCTTCTCGTACTGCGTGATCTCTGCGGCCGCGGCGACCGCGGCCTTGAGCGGGTCGTCGACGCCGTCGATCTGCGTGGTGATCGTGCCGGCCTGCGCCGTCGCGCTGACGAGCGCGGCGAAGAGGGCGATCAGGTGCTGGAGGGCGCGGCGATTCAAGCGGATCGTTTCCCTACGCTGCAACGTTCGAACGTTTATAACATGGCGCTCGTGGGCGTGAAGTTATCAGGTTGTGAAAGCGCGCGGACGAGGCGCGCGGCCTCAGCCACTCTTCTCGCCCGAGCGCGCCGCGACCATCGCGCCGATCAGCGCCGACAGGTACGGTATGGCCTGCGCGGCGAGGATGAAGATCCACAGCTTGCCTTCGGCGTAGTCGGTCAAATGGCGCGTGCCGGGCGCCTCGGCGGTGCCGTTGATCCAGTGATCGATGAAGCCGGGCAGGCCGAACATGCCGGCGATCGCGAACACGATCGCGACGAACATCAGGAGCTCCTCGCGCACCGCGGTGAACGGATTTGGCCTCGATGACAGGCGCCGGCTCTTGGCCGTGCGCACGAATTCGCCTTTCTTCTTCCACAGGCCGAGAAAGATACCGCGCGCGATCGCGTGCGAGAGGCCCATGCTCGCGATCGAGGCCATGATAGTGTCCTTCCAGCCGCACGGCACGCGCACGCGGTACAGCCAGATGCCGATCACGGCCTTGAACACGAAGAAACCGATGATCGGATAGATGAAGAGATCCAGCGGCAGGGCGAAGTACTGAGGCAGGGCGAGCATGCCCGCGGTCCACCACAGCGCGAGGCCGGTGAACACCATGTGCAGCGCGTCGGCGAACCACGAGAACCAGCCGGTGAGGAAGTGGAAGCGCTGGCCGGCCGTGAGCGGACCCTTGCGCGTCATCCAGTTCCAGCGGCCCTTGAGAATCTGCATCGCGCCGAACGCCCAGCGGTAGCGCTGCGACTTGTAGGCGGTGAAGTCGGCCGGGGTGAGGCCGCGGCCCATGATCTCGTCGACGTAGTTGAGATCGTAGCCGGCGTGCATGAGGCGCAGGCCGAGCTCGGCGTCCTCGCAGATCGTCCACTCCGACCACTTGCCGGTCGATTCGAGCAGGTCGCGGCGCACCATCGTCATCGTGCCGTGCTGGATGATCGCGTTGCGCTCGTTGCGATGATGCATGCCGATGCGGAAGAAACCGTCGTACTCCCAGTTGGTCATGCGCCGGAATGCGTTGTGCTCCCAGTCGCGGTGCGCCTGCGGGCACTGCACGACGGCGACCTTGGGGTCGTTGAAATAGCCGGTCAGCGCCTTGAGCCAGTCGGCGCGCACGGCGTAGTCGGCGTCGACCACGGCGACGACTTCGGCGCGCGGGTCGGTCACCTCGAGGCCGTAGTTCAGCGCGCCGGCCTTGAAGCCCGGCCACGGGTTGAGATGGAAGAAGCGGAACTTCGGCCCGAGCTTGGCGCAGTACTCCTCGACCGGCTTCCACACCTCGTCGCGCTTGGTGTTGTTGTCGATCACGAGCACTTCGAAGTTCTCGTAGTCGAGCGCGGCGAGCGAATCGAGGGTGAGGATCACCATCTCGGGCGGTTCGTTGCACGCGGCGAGATGGATCGACACGAACGGCTGCCTCTCCTCGGGGCCGGGCGAGAGTAGGCCGAAGCCGCGCAGCCAGTATTTGTGCCAGAGCACCTCGGTGAATTCGAAGCCGTTGATCAGCAAGGTCAGGATGATCGCCAGTTGGGCCGGGAACAGCACGATCAGCATCGTCCAGTCGAACGGGCTCAGGTAGAACGCGAGCGGCAGCGTCGCCGACCACACTAGCAGCGAAGCCGAGAGCTGGATCAGCGCGCAGAAGAACAAGACGCCTTGCCAGCGGAAGCGCATGAAATGCCGCGCGAAGAAGAACATCGGCAGCAGCGCGAGCAGCGAGGCGATGATCGCCTTGCGCGGCCAGGTTGGATCTTCGATGATTTTTCCGGTAAACGAAAACTTCGGCTGGCGATCGGCGCCGTATATACCCCAATAGGCACCGACGCGGCCTTCGATACTTTCCTTCCAGGGCTGGTCGAACGCCTCAAAGATGTAGTAGTCGAGCTTGCGCCAGCTTGCCTCTTTGACCCACTGGCGAATGAACTGCGCCTCGTCTTCCACAGACGGGATGGCAACTTGATTGCGATCGCCCGCGGATGGCCAGCCGACTTCGCCAATCAGAATTTTTTTACCCGGAAATTCGCTCTGCATCTGAACATAAGTGCCTAGCAAACCGATCCCAACGGCATCTTTGCGCGGAATTTTTTCCCAGTACGGGTACGGATGTGCGGTGATGAAATCGACATGTTCTGCAAGTTTCGGATACTTGCGCCAGATGTAGGGCGGTTCAGCTGTAGAGACTTGAATGCGCGGCGGCAGTTGTGCACGAACGCGATCGATGTAGGCCACAAGTTCGTCGAAGCCCATATCCTGTCGGTGCAGGGTTTCATTGCCGACACTGACACGATCAATGTTGTCGTTTTGGCGTACGGCTTCGATGAGCGCTGCGATCTCGTCTTCATTGCGCTGCCAGCGCCTATCGAGATATGTGCCCGCCAATACCCTGATGCCGTATTTTTTTGCCAGCGCTGGCACTGCCGGATTGTCGATTGAGGAATAGGTGCGGATGCGATCCGTTCGCGTTGCGAGCAGCTTCAGGTCGGCATCGATTTCCTCAATGGTTGGAAATATGCCGTTGTTCGGCCCCTGAAATCGCTGATACGGGTTGTAGGCGATGCCGGTGATTTTGCCGTCCCATTCCGGTACTTCACTGGGCCGATTGAGTACCGCCCACAGCGCAACGTTCGCCAGCGCGATGAGGATCGCGAGCACGGCGGCGCGCCAGAACGAAAGCGGAGAGGAGGGTCTCGCTACGGAACTCAAACCGGGGCCTTGTTGATCTTGCTGCGCGGCAACGCGCATTCGAGCGTCGCAGGATAGCCGAAGCGCTACCGCGCCTCAATTTCTTCGGCTCTCCTTCTCCCATCGGGAGAAGGTGGTGCGGCAGCGCCGGATGAGGGAAGAGCTTTCCAATTCTCCTTCTCGGTGAAAATTGTTGTGCTCTTCCCTCATCCGCCCTTCGGGCACCTTCTCCCGGAAGGAGAAGGGAAGAAAATCATTTCGGCGCACGCAGCTTGTTGACCGCGATCGGCACGAGCGCGAGCAGCACCAGCCCGATCATCGGCCACAGTACCTGCGGGTCGTGCAGCAGGTCCGTGCCGATCGCCTTGTTCGTGCCGATGTTCTTCGCCAGCGAGGCGCCCAACCAGGTTTCGATGCCGGTCATCGCGAATCCGCCGATCGCGGTCGCGGTGACGAACAGCCACAGCGGGCAGCGCAGCCAGGCCAGCGCGACGGTGACGCCGCCGAACGGGAAGAACGGCACCAGGCGCAGGAAGAACGTGTAGCTGACCGGTTGCGCCAGATAGCCGTCGCGCAGGCGCGAGACGAGGCCGGGCGCCTTGTTGTCGTCGCCGTGATCGCCGAATGCGCGGCGCGAGGCGAGAAACAGGACCAACGCGCCGATCGTCACGCCGACGATGTTGAGCAATGCGCCGGTGACGACGCCGAACAGCATGCCGCCGGCCATGATCAGTACGACCATGCCAGGCAGCCCGGTCGCGATGCCGAGCGTGATCGCGCCGATATGGGCCAGCGCGCTGAGAATCGGACGCTCGCCGATCAGCGCCTGCAAACGCGTCTGTTCGGCGGCGAGGTGCGCCGGCGCGAAGCGGTCGAGCACTCCGGAGAAAAACAAGGCTACGCCGATGCAGATCAGAACGGCGAGAGGCCAGAATGAACGCAGTTGTTTCATCGGTGATGCGAATGCCGGTCGGCGCCAATAGGCCGGCGAGGATAGCGGAGAACGGTTGCCGGCGTAATCTTTCGCTACGGCGAGTCGCGAGGAGAGTCCGATATGCTTGAAAGACTCCAAAGCATCCGTCATTCCCGCGCAAGCGGGAATGACATCAGTGAGTGCGTCGTGCGAACACCGTGATTTCCTCGCGGTCGTGATAGAGCTGCCTGGCGCGGATGTCGCCCTTGGCGCCGAGCGCCTCGCGCAGGATCGAAAGGCACAGCAGCGTCTCGTCGTAGCGCTTCTTCATCGGCAGCTTGAGGTTGAAGATCGCGCGCCGGCAGGCGCCGTCGGCCAGCCATTGCGCGACCAGCGCGGCCACGCGCCGCGGCTGTTCGACCATGTCGCAGACTAGCCAGTCGACCGGCTTCGGCGGCCGCCAGCGAAAGCCGTCGGCGCGCACGTGGGTGACGAGGCCCGACTGCATCAGCGCCGCGTCCATCGGCCCGTTGTCGATCGCGACGACGCGCACGGAACGGCGCACGAGCTGGTACGTCCATCCGCCTGGCGCGGCGCCGAGGTCGACCGCGCTCATGCCGGGCTGGAGCCAGCGCTCGCGTTCGTTCTCGTCGAGCAGGACGAGGAAGGCTTCGTCGAGCTTGAGCGTGGAGCGGCTCGGCGCCTCGCGCGGAAACTTCAGCCGTGGAATGCCCCGCGGCCACGGCGACGCGCGCGACGGTTCCGCTGCACACAAATATACTTTATCGCTTTGTGGAAAAAAGGCGTGGAGCCGCCGGGGCGCGGCGGCGTCGATCAGCCGCATCCGCTTCATTGCGCCGACGAGGGCATTGCCGAAGCTGCGGCAGAACGTCGCGAGCGCCTTGCCGTCGTTGGTGTCGGGCGCTTCGACGAGAACTTCGGCCCAGCGCGCGTCGATCGCGCGCAGCGCATCGAGGATGGGGGCGATGCGATCGCGCGACGGCAGGTCGCGCAGTTGCGCGACGACCGGCAGCGCTTGCCGCGCGAAGATCAGCGCGCGCGGATCGGCGAGGCGGGGCAGGGCATCCTCGCCAGGCGTCGCCGTGACGAATTCGATGAAGGCGTCATCGCGCAGCGCGCGCACGTGACCGGCCACGCCGTGGCTTGCGGCGAGCGCCGCGATTTCCTGCGCGCATTCGCTTTCGAATCCGGCGCGGCAATACAGGATGACGCCGTGAATGGAATGGAGCGGGTTCAAGCGGGTTGATATGCGAGTGCGGTGGGGCGTAAAGTCTAGCCGTTGGGGAAAATCCCGCCTATTCGGCAAGCGCGCATGCCTGCCCCGGTGTCATTTCACCGGGCGCAAGCAACGACATACGGCCGTGCTCGCGCGGCGCGCTTTTTCGACATCAACGCAACAAGGAGAGCGACAGATGATTTCGAATTTCATTCGGCCCGGCTTTCTCGCGGCGGCGATCGCCGCATGTCTGGCAACGACCGCTGCGGCGCAGGCCGGCCCCGTGACGGCGCGCGCCAAGGGCGCGAACAGCGCGGCGAGCGTCGCCGGCAAGACCTACATCGTGATGTTCTCGGAGCCTTCGGTCGCGTTGCGCAATCGCGCGCTGCGCGCGGGCAAGGCCGGCGATGCCGCTCCGCGTGCCGCCATCCCGTTCGCCCGCGACGCCAGTGGCCACGCCTATCTGGATACGCGCAGCGAGGTCGCGCGCAGTTATCGTTCGAGCCTGATCGCCGCGCAGACACAGCACAAGCGCGAGATCGAGAAGACCATCGGCAGAACCGTCGCGTTTTCGCGCACGTACCAGTACGCGATCAACGGCGCGGCGGTGACGCTCAGCGAGCGCGAGGCCGCGAAGCTGCGTTCGTTGCCGGGCGTCGCCGCGGTGGTGCCGAGCCGGACGATCTATCCGAGCGACGACGTCACCTCGCGCTTCATCGGCGCCGACCAGCTCTGGCGCGGCAGCGGCCGGCGCGCGCCCGCGCCCGGATTCACCTATCCGACGCTGGACAGCCTGTTCGGCGATCTGGACGGCGCTTCGGGCGTCAAGGGCGACGGCGTCGTCATCGGCGTCATCGATACGGGTTACAACAGCGAGAGTCCGTCGTTCCAGGCAACCGACGCCAGCGGCTACACGGTGACCAACAAATTGGGCAGCGGCAACTACCTCGGCGACTGCGGCGTGGCGGGCATCAGTTTCGGCGGCTGCAACGACAAGGTCATTGGCGTCTACGACGAATACAGCCGCGGCCAGGGCGAAGATGGCGTCAACGTCGAGGACACGAACGGCCACGGCAGCCATACCGCGAGCACTGCCGGCGGCAATGCGCGCTCGGGCGAGGTCTATGCGCTCGACGCGAACTTGGCCGGCATCGCGCCGCACGCGAACCTTGCCATCTTCAGCATCACCGCGCCGGGCAGCGGCTCGGCCAGCGATGCGTCCGAACTCGGCGCGATCGAGGACGCGATCGACGATCACGTCGTCCAGGTGATCAATTTGTCGTTCGGCGGTTGCTACGAGCCGAACTACTGGGACGACCCGGTCGCACTGGGCTTTCTCGCCGCGCAGGATGCGAACATCTTCGTTGCGCTGTCGGCCGGCAACACGCAGGCGGCGTCGACCTGCCCGCGCCAGGCCGCGCAGACGGCGGGCACGCTCGGCAACGCGCTGCCGTGGGTGACGACGGTCGCGGCGACGACGCCGCCAGCGACCGACGCCGACGTGAAATTCAGCGTGACCGGACCCGGCACGCCGCCGGCGGCGCTGCAGGCCATCAGCCCGGTCGAGGGAACCTACGACACGCCGTTGACGCCGGATTCGCCGCTGCCATCGACGACGCCAATCGTGCTCAGCCCGGAGTTCGACGCGGGCGACGCCGGCAGCGCGGACGCACCCGATCACGGCGCGGACGGCTGCGACGGCTATCCGGCCGGCGCATTCAAGAATTCGATCGCGCTGGCCAGCCGCGGCACCTGTACCTTTGCAGTGAAGGTATCCAATGCGATCGCGGCGGGAGCCGTTGCCGTGGTCATCTCGGACAATCGCGTCGAAGGCGGCTTCAGCCCCACGGTCGGGCCGCCGGTGCTCGGCGTGCCGGTGTTCTCGGTCAGCCAGGCCCAGGGTCTCGCGCTGCAGGCGTTTCTCGACGCGAACGGCGGCAAGGGTACGGCCGGGCTCGGCTATCCGAGTTCGCGATTGCCGATGCAGGGCGACGTCCTTGCGGATTTCAGCCTGCTCGGCCCGGTGCTGACGCCGGTGCCGTTCGATGTGATCAAGCCCGACATCGCCGCGCCGGGCGTCGGCACGCTGGCCGCATACCGGAACGCGACCGTGACAGATGGCCAGATCGTTGCGGACGACGATCCCGACGGCGTCGCCTTCCTGAGCGGCACCTCGATGGCGTCGCCGCACATCGCCGGCGCGGCGGCACTGCTGGTGCAGGCGCATCCCGACTGGAGCGCGGCCGAAATCAAATCCGCGCTCATGATGACGGCGACGACCGCCGTCACCAAGGCCGACGGCGTGACGGCGGCCGATCCCTACGACGTCGGCTCGGGTCGCGTCCAGGTGAACAATGCCGCGGCGGCGGGGCTGGTGCTCGACGAGACGTTGGACAATTTCTACGCGGGCGATCCCACCCAGGGCGGCGATGCGAGCACGTTCAACCTCGCCAGCCTGCAGAACTTCCACTGCGCGGGATCGTGCAGCTTCACCCGCACGTTCCGCAACACGCAGTCGATGGCGGTGGCGTGGACGGCGAGCGTGAGCGGGGACCTGGCCGCCAAGGTCGCGGTTTCCCCGGCGACGTTCACCGTCGCGGCAGGCGCAACCGTCACGTTGACGTTCACCGTGAATGCCAAAGGGCTCGCGTCCGGCGGCACCTACAGCACCGGCACCGTGCGGCTTTGGCCGTCGAGCAGCCTGCCCGGCTACCAGCCACTGCCGGACCTGCACTTGCCGATCGCCGTCGCCGTGCCGGCAGCGTCCGTCACGACCGCGACCAATGTCGTCGACATCGACCTGCGAGGCAAGGCGAGCGCAAGCGCCACGCTCGATTTCGCCAACACCGGCGGCGGAACGATGGCTTTCTCGCCGAAGTCGGACGGAGTCGCGTCGCTGGTCTGGGCCGACCAGAAGGACAACGAAGGCTACTACTACTTCACCAGCACGCACTACCTCGATGCCGGCGAGGGCGACCTCGACCAATTCCTCGCCGACGACTTCGTCGTTTCTGGGAGTGGCGTCGATCTGGCGACGATCGCGGTGCCGGGCGCGGCGGTCAATCCGTTGTCCTCGTTCGGCGCGAGCCTGCCGCTGCACTGGCGCATCTACGCCGACGACAACGGCCTGCCCGGCAGCACGGCCGTATGGAGTTACGATTCGACCGCCGGAGGCGCGGGCGTGAGCGTATCGGGAGACACCATCAGCCTCGATCTGACGGCCGCCGGACAGTCGACGGCGCTCGCCGCGGGACGCTACTGGCTTTCGGTCTATCCGGACCTGCCGTGCAACGACCAGGGCGACGGCTACGGCTGCACCGAGGGCTGGAACTGGGATGCGAGCTGGTACGGCAACGGCACGAACTGGGCGTATATCAGTTCCGCCGAGGGCGATGCGTGGGCCAACGACGGCACGAACTGGTACGGGCCGGGCCTGGCGATGACGATCACCACGCAAGCCGCGTGCGGCGCGGTTCCGTCCTGGTTGACGCTGACGCCGAACGCGGGCACTGGCGTGGTGTCGGGGCCCACGCCGACCACGCTGACGTTCAGCGCCGCCAGTGCAGGTTACGCGCCGGATACCTCGGCGTCGACGTATGTCTGCTTCGGCACCAGCTATCGGGACGAAGCCACTCTGGGGCAGATTCCCGCAAGCAGTTTCGCCATCGAGGTCAATGCGAAAAACTGATCGACCGCAACGGGCGCAGTCGGCCTCGTGGCTGGCTGCGCTCGCGGGGCTTCCGCTCCGAAGTTCTTGATGATATTGCCGATTCCGGCAAGACGAAGTAAAATGGCGCACTCGAAAGCGGCTTGACAGGGTCGTCTTCGAATGGTGTTGCAGGCGCTGCAAGCGACATCGAGGGGCAGGATGTCCTTCGGAATCGTCATACGGAAGTCCGACGAAATCGCAAGCTGTTTGGCTTGACGGTTTTGTCAAGCGCCAGCTATACTTTCAAGTCTTCGCAGCCCGGATCATGTCCGGGCTGCGTTTTCGTCTACGCAAACATCCGGATCGAAAGCCTGCATGTCTACCGTCAATCAGCTCGTGCGCAAGTCGCGCAGCCCGAAGACCTACAAGAGCGCCTCGCCCGCGCTCGAGAATTGCCCGCAACGCCGCGGCGTCTGCACGCGCGTCTACACGACCACGCCGAAGAAGCCGAATTCGGCCCTGCGCAAGGTCGCCAAGGTGCGCCTGACCAACGGTTTCGAGGTCATCAGCTACATCGGCGGCGAAGGCCACAACCTGCAGGAGCACTCGGTCGTGCTGATCCGCGGCGGTCGCGTGAAGGATCTGCCGGGCGTGCGCTACCACACGGTGCGCGGTTCGCTCGACGCGGCCGGCGTGACCAAGCGCCGCCAGAGCCGCTCGAAGTACGGCGCCAAGAAGCCCAAGGCTGGTTGATTTTTCCGGGCTTCCGTGCCCGGACCAGAGCGGCCATCCTGGCCGCACTTTTCAAAAAAGATTCAATTCCGCAGGTGCCGCTTCGCGGCATTTGAGTATCAAGCGGCCCGTGTGGCCGCATCATTGAGAAGAGACTATGTCACGCAAAGGCAATACCCCCACGCGCGAACTGCTGCCCGATCCCAAGCACGGCAGCCAACTGATCTCGCGCTTCATCAACATGGTCATGCAGAGCGGCAAGAAGTCGATCGCCGAAGGCATCGTCTACGGTGCGATCGCCCATATCGGCGAGAAGAACGCGCAGCCGCTCGAACTCGTCGAGAAGGCGCTCGGCAACGTTGCGCCGGCCGTCGAGGTGAAGTCGCGCCGGGTCGGCGGCGCCACGTATCAGGTGCCGGTCGAAGTGCGCGCGTCGCGCCGTGTCGCGCTGGCGATGCGCTGGGTGATCGAGGCCGCGCGCAAGCGCAGCGAAAATTCGATGCCGCGCAAGCTCGCGGCCGAACTGATCGAAGCTGCGGAGAATCGCGGCGGGGCGGTGAAGAAGCGCGAGGAAACACACCGCATGGCGGACGCGAACAAGGCGTTCTCGCACTACCGCTGGTAATTTGGAAGTCAGGCCTCATTTGAGGGCTACGCGAGAACGGCGGTCGTGATGGCCGCCTTCTCCCGTTTTGAAGCCACGAAAATCATTCGCCTCCGGCACAGCCGAACAGCACTCGCACCCTGCAACCATGGCACGCAACACGCCAATCGAACGCTACCGTAATTTCGGCATCATGGCCCACATCGATGCCGGAAAGACCACGACCACGGAGCGCATCCTGTTCTACACCGGCGTCAATCACAAGATCGGCGAGGTGCACGAGGGTGCGGCGACGATGGACTGGATGGAGCAGGAGCAGGAGCGCGGCATCACGATCACCTCGGCCGCGACGACGTGCTTCTGGACCGGCATGGACCGTTCGTTCCCGCAGCATCGCTTCAACATCATCGATACGCCGGGGCACGTCGACTTCACGATCGAGGTCGAGCGTTCGTTGCGCGTGCTCGACGGCGCGGTGTTCGTGCTCTGCGCGGTCGGCGGCGTGCAGCCGCAGTCGGAGACGGTGTGGCGCCAGGCGAACAAGTACGGCGTGCCGCGCGTCGCCTTCGTCAACAAGATGGACCGGCAGGGCGCGGATTTCGACAAGGTCGTCGGCCAGTTGAAGGCGCGTCTCGGCGCGAATCCGGTGCCGATGCAACTGCCGATCGGCGCGGAAGACGGCTTCGAGGGCGTGGTCGACCTGCTCAAGCTGAAGGCCATCCACTGGGACATGGAATCCCAGGGCATGGAGTTCGAGTTCGGCGACATTCCGGCGGACCTGGTCGACAAGGCCAAGGCCGCGCGCGAGCACATGATCGAGTCGGCGGCGGAAACCTCCGAAGACTTGATGAACAAATATCTGGAAGGTGGCGAGCTCAGCGAAGACGAAATCATCTCGGGTATCCGCGCGGGCACGCTCGCGAACCAGATGATTCCGGTGTTCTGCGGCTCGGCGTTCAAGAACAAGGGCGTGCAGGCGATGCTCGACGGCGTGATCCGCTATCTGCCCGCGCCGTCGGATCGTCCGCCGGTCACCGGCCACGACGAGGACGACAAGGTCGAGGAACGTCACGCCGGCGACAACGAACCGTTCGCGGCGCTCGCGTTCAAGATCGCGACCGATCCGTACGTCGGTGCGCTGACCTTCTTCCGCGTCTATTCGGGCGTGCTGAACTCGGGCGACACCGTGTTCAACCCGATCAAAGGCAGGAAGGAGCGCATCGGCCGCCTGCTGCAGATGCATGCGAACAACCGCGACGAGATCAAGGAAGTGCGCGCCGGCGATATCGCCGCGGCGGTCGGCCTCAAGGACGTGACCACGGGCGAGACGCTGTGTGCGGCCGACCACGTGATCACGCTCGAGAAGATGAGCTTTCCCGAGCCGGTGATCGCGATGGCGATCGAGCCCAAGACCAAGGCCGATCAGGAAAAGATGGGCCTCGCCCTGTCGCGTCTCGCGCAGGAGGATCCGTCGTTCCGCGTGCGTACCGACGAGGAGTCGGGCCAGACCATCATCGCCGGCATGGGCGAGTTGCACCTCGACATCATCGTCGACCGCATGAAGCGCGAATTCGGTGTCGAGGCAAACGTCGGCAAGCCGCAGGTCGCGTACCGCGAGACGATGCGCAAGGCGGTCAAGCAGGAAGGCAAGTTCGTGCGCCAGTCGGGCGGCCGCGGCCAGTACGGCCATGTCGTCGTCGAGATGGAACCGCTCGAGCGCGGCAAGGGTTTCGAATTCGAAAACGCGATCGTCGGCGGCGTCATTCCGAAGGAATACATCCCGGCGGTCGAGAAAGGCATCCGCGAGCAGCTCGGCAACGGCGTGCTCGCCGGATTTCCGGTGGTGGACGTGAAGGTGCGCCTGATCGACGGCTCGTACCACGAGGTCGACTCGAACGAAATGGCGTTCAAGATCGCCGGCTCGATGGCGTTCAAGGAAGGCTTCGCCAAGGCGAATCCGGTCCTGCTCGAGCCGATCATGAAGGTCGAGGTGGTGACGCCGGAAGACTACATGGGCGACGTGATGGGCGACCTGTCGCGCCGCCGCGGCGTGTTGCAGGGCCAGGACGAAAGCCCGTCGGGCAAGGTGATCTCGGCGCTCGTGCCGCTCGGCGAGATGTTCGGCTACGCGACCAGCCTGCGCTCGATGAGCCAGGGCCGCGCCACGTTCACGATGGAGTTCGACCACTACGCCGAGGCGCCGGCCAACGTCGCCGAGGCGGTGGTCAAGAAAGGCTGAGTTATCGCCGGCGATAACCGCCGGCGATGAAGCTGTCGTTCGGCAGCTTATCGGTGGCAACGAGTTCTTCTGTAAAAATTTTTGGAGATTTAAGTCATGGCAAAAGGCAAATTCGAGCGGACCAAGCCGCACGTGAACGTAGGCACGATCGGCCACGTGGACCACGGCAAGACGACGCTGACGGCGGCGCTGACGAAGGTCGGAGCGGAACGGTTCGGCGGCGAGTTCAAGGCGTACGACCAGATCGATGCGGCGCCGGAAGAGAAGGCGCGCGGGATCACGATCTCGACGGCGCACGTCGAGTACGAAAGCCCGACGCGCCACTACGCGCACGTCGACTGCCCGGGGCATGCGGACTACGTGAAGAACATGATCACGGGCGCGGCGCAGATGGACGGCGCGATCCTGGTGTGTTCGGCCGCGGACGGCCCGATGCCGCAGACGCGCGAGCACATCCTGTTGAGCCGCCAGGTGGGCGTGCCGTACATCGTCGTGTTCCTGAACAAGGCGGACATGGTGGACGACGCCGAGCTGCTCGAACTGGTTGAAATGGAAGTGCGCGACCTGCTCTCGAAGTACAACTTCCCGGGCGACGACACGCCGATCATCAAGGGTTCGGCGCTGAAGGCGCTGGAAGGCGACCAGTCGGAGATTGGTGTGCCGGCGATCATCAAGCTGGTGGACGCGCTGGACACGTACATTCCGGAGCCCAAGCGCGACATCGACAAGCCGTTCCTGATGCCGGTGGAAGACGTGTTCAGCATCTCGGGCCGCGGCACGGTGGTGACCGGAAGAATCGAGCGCGGGATCGTGAAGGTGGGCGACGAAATCGAGATCGTGGGCATCCGGCCGACGGTGAAGACGACGTGCACGGGGGTGGAGATGTTCCGCAAGCTGCTGGACGAGGGCCGGGCGGGCGACAACACGGGCATTCTGCTGCGCGGCACGAAGCGCGACGAGGTGGAGCGCGGTCAGGTGCTGGCGAAGCCGGGCACGATCACGCCGCACACGGACTTCGAGGCGGAGGTGTACGTGCTGAGCAAGGAAGAGGGCGGGCGTCATACGCCGTTCTTCAAGGGCTACCGCCCGCAGTTCTACTTCCGCACGACGGACGTGACGGGCAGTGTGCAACTGCCCGAGGGCGTGGAGATGGTGATGCCGGGCGACAACATCAAGATGGTGGTGAGCCTGATCAACCCGATCGCGATGGACGAGGGCTTGCGCTTCGCGATCCGCGAGGGCGGCCGCACGGTCGGCGCGGGCGTGGTGGCGAAGATCATCAAGTGACGCCATGATGGCGTCATCCCGGACAGTACAGGGATGTACGCTGATCCGGGATCCAGCTTTGGATCGATACGTCATCCCCGCGTGCTTCTGGCGGGGATCCGGCGACTTCGATGTGGTTGCAAAATGCCTGTGTTCGAGACTAGAATAGCGACTCTCTGGTGCGGGGTGGAGCAGTCTGGCAGCTCGTCGGGCTCATAACCCGAAGGTCGTAGGTTCAAATCCTGCCCCCGCTACCAATTCTTTTCGAGAAGTGCGGCCATGGACGGACGCTATTGATTTTTTCGCGATTCAGGGACGAACGCAAAGATTTCGCAGGATGCGACTCGCCGGTTTTGGATCAAAACGGCGGACTAAGGAATGGGCCTCTGGCCCATTTTTTGTTTCTGCGGCTTGGCCGTGTTTTCTTTCGCCGTCATTCCTAAGCTTTCGCGGGAACGACGTCAACGTGAGTGGGGCCGATCTTGCGCAACGAGGAACTGACCAATCTGGTGTCGCCCGCGATCGCGGACATGGGGTTGGAGTGCCTCGGCGTCGAGTACAGCCCGTCGCACGGCAATTCGCTGGTGCGCGTGTACATCGATCGCGCCGGCCCTGATCGGGAGCGTTCGCCGGTGACGGTGGACGATTGCGAACTGGTCAGCCGCCAGGTATCGGCGCTGTTCGACGTGAACGATCCGATCGTCGGGCGCTACACGCTCGAAGTGTCTTCGCCGGGACTCGATCGCCCGTTGTACACGCCGGAGCAGTTCGCGCGTTTCGTCGGTCAGGAGGCGAAGATCGAACTGAGCCTTCCGCTCGACGGCCGGCGCCGCTTCCAGGGGCCGATCCTCGGCGTGGAAGGCGAGACGATCACGGTCGAGCAGGATGGCGAGCCGGTGCGGATCGCGCACGGCAACATTCACAAGGCCAAGCTGGTGCCTCGGTTCGACGAGCCGAAGAAGCCCGGCCAGGGCGGCAAAGCGGAAAAGAGTAAAAAGAAATAAGTTTTTTTTGCGGATGGCGTGACACGACCGTGCAACGCCTTTCCCTCATCCGCCCCTTCGGGGCACCTTCTCCCGGCGGGAGAAGGGAAGATCAAGAGAAAAGACGATGAGCAAAGAGATGTTGATGGTGGCCGAGGCCGTCGCAAACGAGAAGGGCGTCGACCGCGACGTGATCTTCCATGCGCTCGAGGCGGCGCTAGCCTCGGCGGCGAAGAAACGCTATCCGAACGAGGATGTCGCCGCGCGCGTGGCAATCGACCGCCACAGCGGCGAGTACGAGACCTTCCGCCGCTGGGAAGTCGTCGCCGACGACGTGGTGATGGAATCGCCGGACCGCCAGTTGCGCCTGATGGACGCGGTCGACGTCAAGCCCGACGCGCAGGTTGGCGACTTCATCGAGGAGAAGATCGACAATCCCGATTTCGGCCGCATCTCCGCGCAGGCGGCGAAGCAAGTCATCGTGCAGCACGTGCGCGAGGCCGAGCGCGCGCTCGTCGTCGATGCGTACAAGGATCGTGTCGGCGAACTCGTCACCGGCGTGGTCAAGCGCGTCGAGCGCGGCAGCATCTATCTCGATCTCGGCGGCAACGCCGAAGCCTATATCGCGCGCGACAAGGCGATTCCGCGCGAGGCAGTGCGTGCGGGCGACCGCGTGCGCGGTTACCTGTACGAAGTGCGCTCCGAGCAGCGCGGTCCGCAATTGTTCGTCTCGCGCACGGCGCCGGAATTCATGATCGAGCTGTTCAAGCTCGAAGTACCCGAGGTGGGCCAGGGTCTGGTCGAAATCAGGGCCGCCGCTCGCGACGCGGGCGACCGCGCCAAGATCGCGGTGATCGCGCACGACCACCGCACCGACCCGATCGGCGCCTGCATCGGCATGCGCGGCTCGCGCGTGCAGGCGGTGTCGAACGAACTCAACGGCGAGCGCATCGACATCGTGCTGTGGAACGAGAACGCGGCGCAGTTCGTGATCAACGCCATGGCGCCGGCCGAGGTGCAGTCGATCATCGTCGACGAGGACAAGCATTCGATGGACATCGCCGTCGCCGAGGACAAGCTCTCGCAGGCGATCGGCCGCGGCGGCCAGAACGTGCGCCTCGCGAGCAAGCTGTCCGGCTGGCAGCTCAACGTGATGACGCAGGACCAGGTCGCGGCGAAGTCCGAGGCCGAGCAGGTCGCGGCGCGCGAACTGTTCCAGGCCAAGCTCGAGGTCGATGCGGAGATCGCCGCGATCCTCGTCCAGGAGGGCTTCAGCACGGTCGAGGAAATCGCCTACGTGCCGACCGCCGAACTGCTCGGCATCGAAGGCTTCGACGAGGACATCGTCGAGGAGCTGCGCGCGCGCGCGCGCGATGCGCTGCTCACCGACGCGCTCGCGGTCGAGGAGGATCTCGACGAGCACAAGCCGGCCGAAGACCTGCTCGCCGTGCCGGACATGGACGAGGCGACCGCGTTCGCGCTCGCGCAGCACAAGGTCGTCACGCGCCAGGACTTGGCCGATCTCGCCACCGACGAACTGGTCGAACTGGCGATCGACGGCGTCGACGAGCAGCGCGCGTCGGCGCTGATCATGGCGGCGCGCCAGGCAGAGGCGGCATAGTCTTCAGCTGGCCAACGAGAACGAGCCCGGTGTGCATATGAACACTTGAACGAACAATCCCGTCCTTCCGATTTTCGTCGGGATGACGGCAAAAGAATCAGAGGCGAAGCGGAGGCAGGTCCCCGTACGCCACGAGGAGAAGCAAGAACCATGTCGGATGTAACGATCAAACAACTCGCCGGTGTGCTCGGCATGAGCGTGGACAAGCTGCTGGCGCAGCTCGACGGCGCCGGCATGAAGTTCTCCAGCCCCGACCAGGTCGTCTCGAGCACCGAGAAGGTCAAGCTGCTCGGCTTCCTGCGCCGCACGCACGGCAAGGGCGAAGGCGTCGCTGCCGACAGCGCGCCGCGCCAGGTCACGCTCAAGCGACGCACGGTCAGCGAATTGACGGTCAACCAGGGAGCGACGCGCGGCAAGACGGTCAACGTCGAGGTGCGGCAGAAGCGCACCTACGTCAAACGCAGCGAGATCGCCGACGAGCAGAAGCCCGACGCCGAGCGCGAGGAGGCGCTGAAGAAGCTCGCCGAATCGCAGCTCAAGCGCGAAACCGAGGAAATCACGCGCCAGGATCAGGAGCGTCGTCGCCTCGAAGAGGAGGCCAAGTTGCGCGCGGCCGAAGAAGCTCGTGCGCAAGCCGAAGCGCAGGCCAAGGCCGCAGCGGAACAAGCGGCGGCGAGCAAGGCCGCGGCGGCGGAAAAGCCGACTGCGGCGGAGCGCGCGCCCAAGGCCGAGACGCCGGCGCGCAAGCCGGCGGAAGCGCCGCGCCCGCGTGCCGCCGTGCGCACCGAAGAGGGCAATGGCGGCGCCGCGCCCGGGGCCCGGCACAAGAAGCACGGCTCGCATCGCATGCGCGACGACGACGGCGGCGACGCCGCACGTCGCTACTTCGGCGCCGAGCTGCACCTGTCGGATGAAGGCCATGCGCGCCGCGGCGCGATCAAGCGCAAGCCGCGCCGCGTCGTCGAGCAGGCGCGTTCGCCGTCGGGCGGTCCGCACGGATTCTCGCGGCCGACCGCACCGGTCACGCGCGACATCGCGATCGGCGATTCGATCCTCGTTTCCGACCTCGCCCAGAAAATGGCGGTCAAGGGCGCCGACGTCGTGCGCGCGCTGTTCAAGATGGGCGTGATGGCGACGATCAACCAGCCTATCGACCACGACACCGCCGTGCTCGTCGTCGAGGAACTCGGCCACCGTGCCACGCGCCTCGAGGAGGACAATGCCGAGACCGCGCTTGCGAACATCGAGATCGTCGGCGACAAGGAGTCGCGCCCGCCCGTGGTCACGATCATGGGCCACGTCGACCACGGCAAGACCTCGCTGCTCGACTATATCCGCCGCACCAAGGTGGCCTCCGGCGAAGCCGGCGGCATCACCCAGCACATCGGCGCCTACCACGTGACCACCGACAAGGGCGTGATCAGCTTCCTCGACACGCCGGGCCATGCCGCGTTCAGCGCGATGCGCGCGCGCGGCGCGAAGCTGACCGACATCGTCGTGCTCGTCGTCGCCGCCGACGACGGCGTGATGCCGCAGACGATCGAGGCGATCAACCACGCGCGCGCCGCACACGTGCCGCTGATCGTGGCGATGAACAAGATGGACAAGCCCGAGGCGAATCCCGACCAAGTCAAGCAGGGCCTGGTCCAGCACGAAGTCGTGCCCGAGGAATGGGGCGGCGACGTGCAGATCGTGCCGGTGTCGGCGAAGACCGGCGAGGGCGTCGACAACCTGCTCGACGCGATCCTGCTGCAGGCTGAAGTCATGGAACTGACCGCGGTCAGGGACGGCCGCGCTGCGGGCGTCGTCGTCGAATCGAGCCTCGACAAGGGCCGCGGCCCGGTCGCAACCGTGCTCGTCCAGCAGGGTACGCTGAAGAAGGGCGATTTCATCGTCTGCGGCGTCGAATACGGCCGCGTGCGCGCGCTGTTCGACGAAGGCGGCCAGCAGGTCGATTCGGCTGGCCCGTCGATTCCGGTGCAGTTGCTCGGCCTGTCGGGCGTGCCCGACGCGGGCGACGACTTCATCGTCGTGCAGGATGAGCGCCTCGCCAAGGACGTCGCGCTCGAGCGCCAGCACAAGCGCCGCGACGCGCGCCTGGCCAAGGTCGCCGGCAACCGCATGGAAGACATCATGGCGCAGATGGGCCAGGGCGAGGGCGCACAGACGCTCAACCTCGTGGTCAAGGCCGACGTGCAGGGTTCGGCCGAAGCGCTGCGCGACGCGCTGACCAAGGTCGGCAACGACCAGGTCAAGGTCAACGTGATCGGCTCGGGCGTCGGCGGCATCACCGAGTCCGACGCGACGCTGGCCGCCGCGTCGAAGGCCGTCATCATCGGCTTCAACGTGCGCGCCGACGCGTCCGCGCGCAAGATTATCGAGGCGAACGGTCTCGACCTGCGCTACTTCTCGATCATCTACGACGTGATCGACCAGGTGAAGCAGGTCGCCTCGGGCCTGCTCGGCGTCGAGATCCGCGAGGAGATCATCGGCATCGCGCAGGTGCGCGACGTGTTCCGCTCGTCCAAGTTCGGCGCGATCGCGGGCTGCATGGTCGTCGAGGGCGCGGTCAAGCGCAACAAGCCGATCCGCGTGCTGCGCGACAACACCGTCATTTTCCAGGGCGAACTCGAATCGCTGCGCCGCTTCAAGGAAAACGTCGACGAGGTGCGCAACGGCATGGAGTGCGGCATCGGCGTCAAGCAGTACAACGACGTCAAACCGGGCGACCAGATCGAGTGCTTCGAGCGCATCGAGGTGGCGAGGACGCTGTAAGGCCGGGAATCGAGCGTCGGCAAAAGCATATGGCCGAATCGCTCTTGCTCGTCATTCCGGTTTCCGCCGGACTGTGAAGGCGGGATGCCGAAACGAACATTCGCGTAGCGAATGGCCCGCAGGGCAAGCCGCAGGATGCGGCGAGTAATGACGGCGTTAGAATTGCGCTTGGTCGCCACAACACCGGGAAGCTCTCATGATTTCTCATCGTATCGTGCTCTCGCTATTGGCCGGAGTCTTGTTCTCGTCCCCGGCGTTTGCGCAAGATGCTGCGCCGAAGATCGACGCGGCCGGTGCGGTTTCCTCGCCCGCAGTGCGCATTCCGTTCTCCACGTTCGCATCGAAGGAAGCGCTGAAACGCTTCGGCGGAACCTTCGCGGAAGGCAAGGCATCGCCGCCGCTCGGCCAGGACATCCAGGCGAGCCGCGCGTTCTACGACAAGATCAACAGCGACCGTGCCGAGCGGATGAAGAAGCTCTATCCGGTCGAGGTCGTGGCGCAGAAATTCGGCGGCGTCACCGCCGACGTGGTGACGCCGAAAGGCGGCGTCGATCCGCGCAATGCGCAGCGCGTGCTGATCAACCTGCATGGCGGCGCGTTCCTCTGGGGTGCGGGCAGCGGCGGACTCGTCGAGGCGATTCCCGTTGCGAGCGTCGGCAGGATCAAGGTGGTCACGGTCGACTACCGCGAAGGCCCCGAGTACACATTTCCCGCCGCGAGCGAGGATGTAGAAAAGGTCTACCGCGACCTGCTCAAGAACTACAAGCCGCAGAACATCGGCATCTACGGCTGCTCGGCCGGCGGCGCGCTGACCGCCGAAGCGGTCGCCTGGCTGCAGACGAAGAAATTGCCTGCGCCGGGCGCGATCGGCATCTTCTGTGCGGGCGTCGTCGATCTGCAGGGCGATTCGGCGTATGCCGGGCACCTGCTCATGGGCGAGGCGGTGCCCGAGCATGCCTTTCCGCTGACCGCGCTGCCGTACTTCAAGGACGCCGATCCGGCGAGCCCGCTGGTACTGCCCGGCAATTCGCGCGAGGTGCTGGCGAAATTCCCGCCGACGTTGCTGGTCTCCGGCTCGCGCGACTTCGCGATGAGCGCCGCATTGCGCAGCAACGAACTGCTGACCGAGGCCGGTGCGCGCACCGAACTGCACGTCTGGGAAGGCATGTGGCATTCGTTCTTCTCCGACCCCGAACTGCCCGAGTCGAAGGCGATGTACGCCGTCGTCGCGCGCTTCTTCGACCGCGAACTGGGCGGGACGAACGCCGCCGGCAACAGGCATTGAGCATGGCCACGCGATCCTTCAACCGCTCCGATCGTCTTTCCGCGGAACTTCGCCGCCTGCTCGGCACGCTCGTGCACGAGACCGTGCGCGACGACAACGCGCTGTCGTCGATGAGCGTGTCCGACGTCGAGGTGACCAAGGATTTCGACGTGGCGACGGTGTACGTCACGGCGTTGCAGCCCGACCAGGCGACGCAGGGCGTCAAGGCGCTCAACGAGCTCGCGAAGGAGTTCCGCCGCGAACTGTCGCGCACGATGAACATCCGTCGCGTACCCGAATTGCGTTTCCGCTACGACGACTCGCTCGACCGCGGCGAGCGCATCGAGGCGTTGCTGCGCGGGAAGCCGTAGTTTCCCTTCTCCCACCGGGAGAAGGTGGCGCGAAGCGCCGGATGAGGGGAGAACCTCGCATGCGTTCTTTCTTGTCGAAAACTGCAATGTCCTTCCCTCATCCGCCCTTCGGGCACCTTCTCCCGGCGGGAGAAGGGAAGACAAAGCGAATTTCTCCGTGACATCCGGACAAGAATATCGAGACATCAGCGGCATTCTGCTGCTCGACAAGCCGCATGGCATGAGTTCCAACCAGGCGATGCAGAAGGCGCGATATCTGTTTAGGGCGCGCAAGGCCGGGCACACCGGTAGCCTCGATCCGCTCGCGACGGGGATGCTGCCGATCTGTTTCGGCGAGGCGACCAAGATCGCAGGCCATCTGCTCGGCGCGCGCAAGGCGTACAGCGCCGAATGCCGGCTCGGCGTGACGACGACGAGCGACGATGCCGAAGGCGAGGTCGTCGCAACGCGGGCGGTACCTGCCATCGACGCGGCGGCGCTCGAAGCGGCGATGCAGCCGCTGCGCGGGCGCATCATGCAGACCGCGCCGATTTATTCGGCGCTCAAGCAGGGCGGCGTGCCGCTGTACAAACGGGCGCGGCGCGGCGAGGACGTCGAAGCGCCGACGCGCACGGTCGAAGTGTTCCGGCTCGATGCCGTGGCGCACGCGGACGATGCGCTGCGCCTGTACGTGGAATGCGGTTCGGGAACCTACGTGCGCAGTCTTGCGCGCGACCTCGGCGAAAAGCTGGGTTGCGGCGCGCACCTGACCGCGCTGCGGCGGTTGTGGGTGGAGCCGTTCCGCGAGCCGGCGATGCACACGTGGGGTCAGCTCGAAGCGGTCCACGCCGAGCGCGGTCCGGACGGGCTCGACGCATTGCTGCTGTCGCTCGATGAGGGGCTCGTTGCGCTGCCCGCACTGCATCTTTCGCCCGAGGAAGCGATCGCGTTGCGGCATGGCAGGCGTCTGCGGCGAGTCGGGATACGCACCGCGACACCGTGGCGTGCGCTCGATGCAGACAACCGTCTGGTTGCCCTCGTGGAAGCCGACGCCAACGGCGACGTGCGCGTTTTGCGCGGTTTCAATGCGGCGGTTCAACCGGGTTCCGACCGGCGGATTTGGATTTGAAGCGCAACGCCTGCTGGCGAACGGGTAATGATGACTCTCCGGGCAAGAAAAAACCGCGCCGTAGCGCGGTTTCAGTGATGTTGCGTGACGCCGAGTCATATTGAATCCCAGGGGAACACGAATACTCGGCTCAGGACACTGATTTTGCGAGATTTTCGTGATGTGAAAAATCGCTCGTACCGCCAAATCTACCGCCAACAACTCACGATCACCCTGGCCGTTGCCTCATGCTCGCGCCTCACGAATTCTTAGGCATACTGCCCACAATGCTGGTCAACCGAATCAAAGGGGGCGTGGGGGTGCTCGTTCCCGCTGTTCTTGCTCGCCCTTCGCTTACAACTTCGGTCAAGACCAAGATGCTCGGCAGCATGGCGTGATGCGCTAAGCTGTAGTAGCCCCATAGATAGGAACCTTCTGTGAGCCAGAACGACAAGCCGAAAGACCAGCCGTCGCGTAGGAGCGATGTGCCATTCCGCGAATCTCATAAAGAACACGGGAATGATCGCGGCCATACTCCAAGGAACATTCCGACGCACGTGCAGCGTGTCGATCCGCCGCCCAAGAAGGGAGGAGATAACAATGGCAATCGAGGAAAGTGAACTCGAGAAAGATTGGCGTGTTTTGGGATTCGACCTCGCTCTGTGCAGTCACTACCATCAGGAGCGGCGCCGTTTCTTCGAGCGGTGGAACAGAGCGACAGCCTTCTTTGGTGTGATCATGGGCACTGCAACGGTAAGCTCTCTCCTCGGAAAGCTACCAGATTATGCAGTGGCGGCCTCCGTCGCTGTCACCATCGTTCAAGGCCTAAATCTTGTTATCGGTTTTTCACGCTTGGCTTGGCTGCACGGCGATTTCTATCGTAGGTTCATCGATCTCGAGATGAAATGGCGCGAGACCCAACGAAGTAAGGCAGCGTTGAATTCTCTGACCAATGAGCGCAGAAAGATTGAACAGGGGGAACCACCATGCCTGCCGTATCTCGTACGTCGCTGTCAAATCGAACTTATGCGGCGTGACGGATATTCGATGAGCGAGGCACCTAGACTCACTTTGCCTCAGCGCTTCTTTGCGCAGTACCTACCGACTCTGAGCTATACATCGCCCCACTAGGTCATGAAGTCCGCACAGGCACGCTTCAATTTTGCACGAACTATAGGTTTCAGAAGTTTACCGTGCGTCTTTAAGAGAGGCGGAAGGTATTTCGACGCGCACTCACTCGCGTGCAATACCTGACCGTTCTCTATCGATCGCTCAAGCAGTTCCTTCATTTGCGGATCGCTCATTCTCCCCAGATGCGGAAGGATGGCGCGAAAATTTATCTCGGCGCTGCGATACGATCCCGATGCGCCTACTAACTTTGTTGCAACGATAACAGCCAAGTCGAAGTAATGCCTGAAAAGTGCCGGTAGCAAATCGCGCATGGTGATATCGTTCGGATCGACTGCTACAGATTGGTGACGCGAGACAAACCCCGGAGGCTTTGTCCCATCAAGAGATAGCGGTATGACCGTCATGCCTTTCTTGAAGGCCGCGATGCCTGACTCTTGAAGGCACCAAGGCGATTTCAGATAGGCGCTGGGGGCTTCGCCGGGGCGGCGCGGCGGCAGATTGGAATTCACAGGCGCGCGGCTTGCCGAAGCGTTTCGCGCCGGCGACTCCGATTCCGCCTGGTGCAACTGCCAGCGGGCATCGAGGGCGGCCGTCAGGCTCTTGCGGTTCACCGGCCCGTCGAGGCGCACCAGCTCCTTGCCGTTGTACGACACGACGGTCTGCGCACCGTCTTTCGAGAAACGGAACATCTTGGCGAACGCACCGCGCTTGGCGATGCTGTGCGCCTCGTGCAGTTCGTCCGTGGACAGGGCATCGCCGCCGCCGGCGGGCTGGGCATCGGGGGAGCGCTGGTAGAACGGCCGAACCGTGTCTGCCGTGCCGGCCTTTTCGTTCGCCGCCTGCCGCGCCTGCCTGAGCACGTGCGCGAGGTCGGTTTCGCCGTACTTCGCCAGCTCCGTGAAGCCGTTCCGGCGCAGCCAGTCGCGCACCGCGCCGATCCACTCCTGCACCGTGCGCTTGAGCGTGCCCGTCAGCTTTCCGTGAGGAAGTGCCCGAGCGGCGCCGTCATGTGCCCCGTGTTGTCGCCGAGCTTGTCGTCACGGAACACGTTGAAGTCCTCGCTGGTGCCGTGGAACACCGTGCGCGGCTTGCCCTGGGCGTCCACCACCTTCGAATCGCCGAACCAGTGCCGGAAGAACGGCGAGTCCGTACCTTGCTCGCGCCACGCGCGCGATGCGGCAGCGACATAGGTCGGCTCCTGATGCTCGTGTTTCTGCAGGCCGGCAAGCTCGGCGCTGTCCTGCGCCCCGTCCAGATTCTCGTCCGAGTCGGTGCGTACCCACTCGAGAAGGTCGTGGTCGGGGATCGGCGGCGGAACGTCATCGGCCTGCGCCGCTTGGGTTTCCTTCGCCGTCGCGTTGGGAAAGGAAATCGCCTCATCGTTACCTTGCGGCGAGAACAGCGCCTGTTCGATCGCATCGCGGTCTTTCGCGTCGAAGCGCAGCGCGCCCTCCTGGACGCGGCCGCGTTTCGCGAAACCGGCAATGGCGAGTTGCTGACGTACCGCGTCGGGATCGCCATGCACCAGCAGACCCTGCGAACCCAAAGGTTCCACGCGGAACGCAGGCTGCGTCGCCTGCCGGAGCGCCTGTTCACTGCCTTTCGGCATGTCAGGTTTTGTGGAGTTCAGGTCGTCGGCATGTTGGGTTTTGTTGGGTTCGATTTGTGGCCCCTCGCGGGGCGGCGACTCGAACGGAAAGGGGTCGATCGCGTTGGCGGCATGCGCGAGCGAGCCGGTTTCGGCATCGGGAAACGGTGGCGCGGGACGGATGCCCTGTTCGGCCTGGTGCGCCGGCGTCACCTGCGCCGCGGCGCGCGATATCGGGCCGGCGTTGGGGTCGGGAAAATCCGGGGCTTGTGCTGGTTGGGCCCGGTCGGGAACCACCGTCGATTGCAGGTGCTCGGACTCCATCTGCGGCCGCTCAGGCTGCACAGGCGCCGCGCGCAGGACGCCGTTCTCGTCAGCGACGAGGTTCGGCTTGTAGTCGGATTGCGCTGGCTCCTGCGCACGTGCACGCCGCTCGACCACATCGAACGGGTTCATCAAGCCTTCCGGCTCGTGGAACCGGTCGAACTCGTTGTCGGTTGGCGGATGACTTTCAAATCCGGGCGCGTTGATTTTCGAATCGGCCCGCGTCCCGGGCGCCGCTTCTCGTGGAGCATGCGGAACCAGTCCGAACGCACCGCCCTGAATCGCGCCGATGATGTTCTGCGCGGCGTCCTGTGGCTGACCCTCGAGCGCACTGAGCGCCGCGGATTGTCCCGCGCCGATCGCCGCGCCCGTCGGCACACGCACGAGCGGCGAGGCGCCCAATGCCGCCGGCAGGCCGGCCATCGCCGCGTTGACGCCGAAGTCCTTCGCCGTCTCGGCGAGCTTCTGGCCCGGCGTCATGTCGTCCGGCAGGCTGCTGGCCTGCTCGGTCGTGAACTTCGCCGCCGTCGGCAGGCCTTCCGCGATGCCGCCGAGCACGCGCCCAACGTAGGGCACCGCGCGCGCCGCGGCAGTGACGGCTTCCGGAACGGCACCTTCGCCGCCGGTGGCGATCACGCCAGCGACCTCCGGGAGGAGCTTCGATGCTCCTTGCACGACCCTTCCCGCCAAACCGGGTGCCGCTTCGCCAGGCGCAGGCGCGGCATACTCGTCCGCGTTCTTGGCGAGCGTGTCGAGCGGATACGCCTGTTCGTGGAACGCCGCGCGCGCTTCCGGCGGCATCTGCGACTCGGTGATCTGCTTCGCCAACCCCTGACCCGTGAAGCTGTCGCCTACGCCTTGCAGCGAGCGCAGCAGCGTGGCGCCCCCTTGCACGAAGCCGCGCTTCGCCAGCTCGCCGAGGCCCGGCGTGTTCTCGGGAGCAGGCGTAGCGGCGCGCGCCCAATCGGGAACGTCCGACGTCGTTGCGGGAGAGGGCGCCGGAGCTCGCGCGGACGCTGTCGCCGGTTTCGCCCAGTCGGGAACGGAAGCCGCGGTGGCGTCGGGTGGCGGTGATGCGCGCGTGCTCGAGTAGGCAGGCTTCGCCCAGTCGGGTACATCCGGCACAGCCTCATGCGCGGGCCGTGCCCAGTCGGGGATATCGCTGTTGTCGGTCACTGCTGCGGCCCGAGAACCTTGTCAGCGGCACCGCGGCCGAAGCGCGCATCGAACAGTCCGCGCAACATCGGATTCGACTTGACGAAGGTGCGCAGGTGATAGATATCCATGGAGGTCGGAGTGCGTCTGTCGATTTCCTCCTGATCTTGGGCGTCCTGAGCAGATACGTCCGGCGGCGGAACGGATGGCGATTGTTGAGGCTGCGGCGACGAAGCGCTGGGCGCGCCGCCCTGCCGCGCCTGCAGCCAGCCCTGCACGGCGGCGTGCGCATCCTCGGGCGATTTGCCGTCCTGCAGGACCTGCTGGTAGATGCGCCCCGCGGCTGCCGTACTCGCGCTGTCGATCTTCGGCACGTTCGCCCGGGTCGTCGCCACGTCGCGCGCCGCGTTGCCGCGCGAGTCGGCGGCGTACATGGTCGAACCGGCGCGCTGGTCGGCACCGTAGCGCAGCGCATCGGCGCGCGCTTCCGCTCCCGTCAGGCGCGCATTCGTCTCGAAGCCGGTGCGCAGGAGGTTCGTTGCGTTCGTGTTCTGGGTGTCCGCGAACTGCGTCTGGTCGCGCGCGTTGGCATTGCCGGCCGCGTTCCGCGCGTCGAAAATTCCCTGTGGCATCCCAGTAAGAGCGCTGATCTGCTTGTCGTAAATGGCATCGGCTGCATTCTGTTTTCTGATGCTGCTGCCGGCCAAGGCTCGGTTCCAGATTCGATCCGCGTCGGCGTTGTGTGCGGCCGTGCCGCTGATGCTGCGCGGATCCCTGTTGATGACATCGGCGAGATTGGACTGATAGTCGCGCGCGGCCGCGGTGGGATCGTAGCCGTCGGGTCGTTGAACTGCCGCCGGCCGGGCAATGCCAGCATCCTGATTCGCCGGCGCCACCGGCCGCGGAATACTCATCGCCGCCATCTGGATACCCTGATCGGCCGACACGGGCATGCCCAGCGTGCCGAGCCCAGGTCGGGTGAAGTTCGCCGCCGGCACCACGTTGACGCTGTTCGCCAGCTTGTCCAACTCGGCCCCCGAGTACGTGCGGCCATTGAACGTGCCCGATAGCGTGGGCTTCGGGATCGTACTGGCAACATCCGACACGCTCGGTGCGGCGGCAGCGCGATCGATGAAGCTCCTGGGGACGGTGGCGTCGTTGAAGGTCTGCACGCCATTGACCATCGCGCCGACGTTGCCATTCGACTGGCCGCTGACCACCGGCTTCGTCGGGAAATCGGCCCCCGTAGATGCAGGCGCAGGCGTGGGCCGCGACGGCGGCGCGGTCAGGCCGGGCGGTGCAATAGGTGCCGAGTCCGTGCTCGGCGGCGGGGTGTTCGGCAGCGCGGGTGCAGCGCCAGCGCCGGCATCAGGACGTTTGACGATCGGCGCAGATGCCGCGTTCGTGCCGCTGTCGTCGTCGGTGATCTTGGCCATGTCGTGACCTCCTCACCAATTGAGCCGTGCGTTGCGCAGCGCGTCGAAGGCCAGCATGAACTGCCTCACGACTTTCGCGTCAGCCTCAAATTTTTCGCGATCAATGCGCAGTTGGTCCTTGGCAGCGAGGAGCTGTTGGTGCTCGCCAGAGAATCCCTTTTTCAAGCGCTCGATCTCGATGCGCAGTTGCTGGTTTTCTTCAGCCAGCAATTTTTCATGTGCCATGTTTGCGTCCTCATGGTAGTTGCGAGGAGCATCGCGCATCGTGCACCGAACACCTATAACGCGGATGTACGCCTATGTACGCGAATTCACGAAAAGCGAAGGATTCCAGTCGATGATTCTGCGGTTTTCTTTCAACCACAGCTTGAGTTCGTCCGCGTAATACCAGACCCACCAACTACCCTGCTGCTTGACTGGTGGTGGACCTTTTCCCTCGCAGCGCATCGTGCGCAGTGTGCCAGTGGAGTAGTGCGTCAGTTTTGCGACGACATGCGGGCTCAACAGCAGGTGGCCACGCGAGTCACGGATACTGTCCGGCTGGCGCCGGCGCGCACGCCGCTCCTTCGGTGCCGCCACCTCTTCGGGCAGCGTCGCCATCGGCACGACGTTGTGCGCCGGCGCGTTCAACGTCACACCTCAGCGTCACCGTTCGCTGCGGGCTGCTCCGGCTCCGTCGCAGTTGCCTGCTTCGGCGCTGCCGCACGCACGCGATCCTTGAGGCCGGCCGCCTTGGACGGTGCCGGCTCGCTGTTCGCCGCGGGGGGCTCCTGCTCGAACCAGTCGGCCGCCGAACTCATCCCATCGCGCAAACTAGCGTAGACCTTCTTCAACTGGACGATCTGCGCCGGCAGGGTCGCTTCGAGTCGGCACTGGTTGCGCTTCTCGATCTGCGCCTGCGTGACGCCGAACTTCTCGAAGGCGGTGACGAGCTTCTTCAGGCCCTCGGGCGAGGTGTCCGCCGAGGCATGGAGCGTTTCCTCGCACTGCTTCACCGCGGCCTCGATCACGTCGCCGGGGATGACGCCGAGGATGCAGGCGCGCAGTCGGCGAGCACCCTGGTTGGCCACCAGCTCGTAGACATCGCGCGGATCTTCGAGCCTGCGCGCGCCTCCCTTCGTGTGCCTGACGTGCGGCACCTGGAATACTTTTACCTGCCGCGTGTTCGTCTCGACGTCCCAAGCGAAGGCCTCGACGGTCGACTCGCCGTTGCGCTGCTCGAGCTCGCGGATGCCGAACTGCACATTGCCCCACGACTGCGCCGCGACTTCGGCCAATCGGATGCTCGGGCCGGTGATGTCGGTGCCGCCGCGACTGTAGCTGTACAGCGCGCCCTCGGCGAGTGTCGGACGCGTGCAGGCCTGCATGATACGGTCGCACGCGGCGATCGGGTCGCGCGGGAACTTCTTGGCGATGACCATCGCGGCCTGCACTTCGGCGATTTCACGCTGCTGGCCGGCATCCGCAAGGGCGTTGCTGGTCGGACGCGCGGCGACTGCCGCGTTGGCGAAGGGGTTGTTACTGGTGTTGGGTGTGGCGACTACTGCGTTCATGGTGCGACCTCTCGATGTTCAGGATGGTGGGTCTACTTCAGGAGCAGGCGGCGCGATGGCTCGCCGGGCTTGATGAATTGCTGGTACAGGTCAGGGTGAGCGACCTCGAACGCCTTGGCGTCGAAACGCGCGGGCGCCTTGGCGAGCTTCCATGTCGCGATCGTCTTGCCGTCGGCGACGAGCGTGTCGCCGCGGTCGGCAAGCGCGCGCGTGATCGTGGCTTTGCAGGCGTCGATGCGCTCGGTCAGCCCGTCGACCTGGACGCGCAGGGCTTGCAGTTCCTTCGCTGCGGCAACCGCCTCGGCGTCGGCCTCGATGCTGCCGGCGCGCGCGCTGCGTCCCCAGCGACGTTGCGCATCAGCGAAGGAGGTCACCGCGGGCGGCTCGCTGCGTTGCACGCAGTCCCAGAACGCGGCCTCGCGCTCGATCAGCATGGCCTGCAGCTCGGCGTCGGCGCGTACCTCGTACAGCCGGAAGTCGCTGCCGCCGATCAGAACGGCCACGTCGGCGACCTCGTAGCGCGTCACCATCAGGTAGTGCTGCACCTGCAGAGCGTAGGCGTCTGGCACCTCGTCCGTGCCCGGCTCGCCCCAGTCCTGCGCGGTTCGAGCGGTCTTGATCTCGACCAAGCGGCCGCCTTCCGTCACGCCGTCCAGATTGGCGCGCGCGAAGGTGTGCACCGGATGCACGACGGGAGCCGTCGGCACGAGCACGACGCGGCCCGTGCGCTCGGCGTACTGCTGGCGGATCACGGGTTCGAGTGCGCGGCCCCACAGCATGGATTCGTTGTCGGGCTGCTCGGGCGCTTCGCCGCGCTTGTCCAGATACACGTCGAGGGCGGATTTCCACTTCGACATGCCGAGGATCGCGGCGACATCCGAGCCGCCGATGCCACGCCTGCGTTCGGCGAGGAACTGTTCGCGGGTGGTCATGTTCATACGAAGTCGGCCCTCCGCATGTCGTCGTCGTAGCGCGCGTCGGCGACTCCCTCAGCGCGGGCAATTGCGGCCTCCGCTTCGGCCTCGTCGCACTCGGCGGTGGCTTCCTGCGTGGCGATATCCATGAGCGCGTCCCAGTGCTTGCCATAGACCGCGTGCGCCTCGGTCCACGATTCGCAAATTTCCTCGGCGCGGTTCTCGATCCAGTTTTCACGGTTGAACTTGTTCATGCGGCACCTTCCGCGATGTAGGTGAGCGCTTCGGAAAGCCTGCCCACCACGTCATGCAGGCCGGTCGGGTGCCGCGGGCGCAGGTCGCGAATCTCCTCCAAGTCCACGTTGAGCTTGCATCCGGCTTTGCGCATGGCTTCCATTCCACGGATCACGCTGAGGACGCGATCCACCTCGCCGTAACACGTGAGGCCAATCAGCAACGCCTCGTGAATCGCTTTGACCTGATCCTCAGAGAACTCGATCATCTTCTGTTCGATACTCATTCCGCACCTCCCGGCACCATGGCGCGGGCAGCGAGCTCGCGTTGCAGCGTTTCGGCCTGCCGGCGCAGGAGTGTGGAAAGCTCGAGCGCAAGCGTCGGCGTCAACTCGATCGTGATGCGTGTTGCGGTGCTGCCGGCGGCGAGGAGAACCGTCTGCAGGTCGCGTGATCGCGATACTGCGAACATCTCGTTGTGGCTATTGCGAAGGACTTGCCTGGTCGGAAAGGCCGCGTCGGCGGCGGATTGGATGACGAAGGCAGGGACGGCGTTCATTCCGCACCTCCCTTGCTCGCCGCGGCCTGGGCAGCATCCGCCGCATCGAGCAGGAAGCGGGCGGCAAAAGCGAGGTCAGGCGAATTGGTTTCCGGGGCGTTCGAGGCGATGGCAGTCAACAGCGTGCGAGCGACGTTGCGGGCGATCTCGACGAAGAAGATGGCATCTTCGATCGGTACACCATCGCGCGCGACGAACAGGTGTTGTTCGCCATTGGAGGTGGGATAGAAGCCGGCGCGGGGGCTATCGGTGCTGATGACGAGGCCGGAACCGGGTTGCGCGGTTGAGGCACGCGTGGCCTTGGTGCTAGACATGGACGTCTCCTACTGGTCGAGATGACCACGGTGAGACGTTTCGACGCGCCGCACTCGTGGGTGTCGGGAGGTTCGAAACCGCCAGTAGACGGCGGGCAGTTTTCCCCTTGCGGGTGTTGTATCTCTGCCGCCCTCCCGACGTAGAACGTCGGGCACAAAAAAACCGCAAGTCTGTCGGGTGCGGTGCCGCTACTGGATCGGAGTTTCGACGCTCCTTAAAGCGCACACTACTCTTGCCCACGGACACTGTCAAGCACTTTTGATAGTTCTTTACACTAGTATCGCGATGCAATACTATTTGCACATGACGATCAAGACGTTCAAGGACAAAGCGACGGCCGCAGCATTCCTCGGCCTGCCGGTGAAGTCCTTGCCGCCGGATTCTGCGCAAACGAGCGCGCGCCAAGCTGGAACAAATAAATCTCGCCCGCACGTTGAACGACCTGCGCATCCCTCCCGCGAACCAGCTCGAAGCACTCAAGCGCGATCGTAAGGGACAGCACAGCATCCGGATTAGCCAGCAATGGCGCGTGTGTTTCGTGTGGCGCGACGGCGATGCGTTCGACGTCGAGATCGTTGACTATCACTGAGAGGTAACGAACATGAGCATCCGAATCGAAGACCTGTCCAACTTGGACTTCAGCGACGTCATCGAACCGCGCGCACGTCGCGTGCCGCACGTGTCGCCCGGCGAAATGCTCGACGAGGAGTTCCTGAAGCCGCTGGGCATGAGCAACTACCGTCTTGCGAAGGAGATCGGCGTGCACGCGCAGCGCATCGGCCAGATCATCGAAGGCACGCGCTCGATCACCGCCGACACCGATCTGCGCCTGTGCAAGTTCTTCGGGCTCACCGACGGCTGGTGGCTGCGCCTGCAGGCCGACTTCGACACCGAGACCGCGAAACGCGACCGCGACATGAAGAAGACGTTGAAGAAGATCACGCCGTTCGCGCAGGCCGCTTGACGCTGAAAACGTCTCATCCTGCAAGACTGCGCGCGAGAAGGCACAGAACGCGCTCTGCCGCGTTCCAATAGCGGGGCCGCCAGTGCCCGTACTCCCGTACCCTCGCGCGGCTTTCCTGCGCGCTCCCAGGTGTATATCCGTCGATCATGCGGCAACTTCCTCCGGGAAACGCACCTTGATCACCGAGCGCGCGAGAAATTCGCCCATTTCCTCGGTACAGTCGATGACCGTGCCGTTGATCTGGTAGGTTGAGTTCGAGAGGTTGATCCTGGGCGGGCAATTGACCTGCGCACGCACCGGAGGCGCCGACACTGCGCCTTCCTGCCGACCATCCTGATGGCATCGAGCGCAGGTCGCGTACTGCGCCACGACGGAACCGCCGAGTGGGGTGAACACGAACTCGTGCACGTCCTCGCTCGGGGCGAAAGGATGCCCACAGACGTCACAGAAGCCGGGGAGAGGCGTCGCGATCCTGGCCGTCTTCGTACTCATGTCGCGTACCCGTGATCGAGATTGACGAACCGCATCGATTCCGGAATCCATGCCACTTCGACAAAGCCGGTCGGCCCGTGTCGGTTCTTCTCGACGTTGATCTTGGCGATACCCTGCGGAGCTTTGGTGTCGTAGTAGCCGGGCCGATGAAGCATCAGCACTTGGTCAGCCTCCTTCTCGATCTCGCTCGAATCACTGAGGTCACCCAGGCGTGGCTCGCGCGGCTTGTTGCCGGCCTCGACCGCGCGCGACACTTGCGCAAGTACCAGCACGGGAATGTCGAGGTCACGCGCCAGAATCTTTGAGCCCTTGCGCCACTGCACCGACTGCTTCCCAACGCCGCTCGCCCGGCCCCTTGAGGCGTTGCAGGTAATCGACGTACAACGCCTCGATGCCGTGTTGCCGATTATTCACATGCGGGCGAGTGTGTCACCCCAAAATTGCCGCGGTCAATTTTGGGTATTCAACGCTCCCTGTGGCATGACCTTAAGGCCGGTGCTTGCGGACATCAATTTTTTCGGCGTCTCTTTGCTCTCTCGCAACGGCATGCCGAAGCCACTCAAGAGTCGCGTCAGAAAGTAAGTCTTTCATTCTTGCCGACAGGCGCTCCCCATGGTCAATATCCCCAAATTTTTTGCTGTCCAGCGCATTGAGCAGCTTGATCTCCTGACCCGAATATTTAGCCCACTGCTTGATGTCAATGGCCGGAAGCAATTTCCATTTGTCCCATTTACCAAGATCACCCGTGGTCAAGGCTCTTTTTTTCTTCGACGCATTTGCACGCGGCTTCTTGCCGTTCAGCCATGCCTCAAATGCTGCCTTCAACTCATCTCTCGTTAGCGACAGGTTAAGATGAATGTATTCCCCGGCACTCTCATAGAGCTTTTCCCATTCTTCGTTTGTCGCGCCTTTCTGCTCCATGATTCGTTCGAATATCGAATATACATGCGGGGATTCGTTGGCTATTTTTCGCGCGAGAAACAGCACTTGGGCTATCGTCATATCACCCAAAATTTTGGCTTTCCCAGTCAGGACGTTCGGAGCTACCCCGAACATATTTGCCCCGATATGTGACGGGCCTTGCTGTGGATTTTCGAGTGTACCGAAGTGCCGTTTGAGTGCATCATCGGCTTGTGGAGTGCGCGTGCTCAACCAGATTTCAACGCTACGTCTCGTTGAAATGAGAGCCCACCAATCCCTGAACGAGGCGCTTTTCAATGTGAGGTAACTTTGCGGCTTGAACCAATCCGGGAAATTCATCTTCTTTGGCTGTCGCTTTTCCGGCATCGCTCACCCCTTCGCCTTCCGCTTGATCGGCACCACTTTGGCGCCGGTGCGAAGGTGGTCTAGATAGTCGGCCCAGGCTTGCATCATCTTGCGGCGTTCGGCCAGGAACTGCGCACGATCATAGGCGGCACCGAGCGGCCCGCTGGCCTTGTGTGCGAGCTGGCGTTCAATCGCGTCGGGCAGCCAGCCAAGCTCGGCGAGAAGCGTGCGTGCGGTCGCGCGGAAGCCGTGCGCAGTCATCTGTTCGCCCGTGTAGCCGATGCGGCGTAGCGAGGCATTCACGGTGTTGTTGCTCATCGGCCGCAGCCGCGAGCGCGCGCCGGGGAACACGTAGCGCGGCGCGTCTGGCTTGCCGGTGATGGCGCCGCCGGTCAGCGGTTGCAGATCGCGCAGGATCGCGACGGCTTGCGAGCTCAGCGGCACGATGTGCGCCGTCCGCATCTTCATCTTCGAGGCGGGAATACGCCATTCGGCTTTGTCGAGTTCGAGTTCCGTCCACTCCGCCATCCGCAATTCGCCGGGTCGAACGAATAGGAGGGGAGAGAGGGCGAGGGCCGTGCGCGTGATCGGTGAGCCAGTGTAGCCGTCGATTGCGCGCAGCAGCTCGCCAACGTCGGCAGGGGAGGTGAGTGCGGCGTGGTGCCGCTCGGCGCCGGGGCTTTTCAGCGCGCCGCGCAGATCCCCGGAAGGGTCCCGCTCAGCGCGGCCAGTCGCGACGGCGTAGCGGAACACCTGGCCGGCAACCTGACGCAGTCGTTTTGCGACGATGAGTGAACCGCGCGCTTCTACGCGTCGCAGCACAGCGAGTAGTTCGGGAGCCTTGATGTCATTGATCGGTCGACTGCCAAGCCAGGGAAGCAAGTCGGCTTCCATTCGTTCGCGGATCGTCTTGTTTGTCGATTCGACGCGCTTCGCTTCGGTTTGCGCAAGCCATTCGCGGCCGATGGCGGCAAAAGTGTCTGGGGTTGCCGTGGCTTCGGCTTTGCGCTTCTCGCCGGGATCGATTCCGTCGGCGAGCAGCCTACGAGCTTCGTCGCGTTTCTCTCTCGCGCGCTTCAGGCTCACGTCGGGGAATCCGCCGAGGCTCAGCATGTTGCGTTTGCCTGAGTCAGGGCGGCGGTAGTCGAAGCGCCATAGCTTGCCACCACGCGGTTCAATCAAGAGAAGCAGGCCGCGCCCGTCGCGTAAGACGTAGGGCTTTTCCTTCGGCTTGGCATTGGCGACTTCGGAAGGGGAGAGCGGCTCAACGCGCTTCGGCATGGCACCACCTTTTGGCGATAGGCGGCCTCCCGTGGTGATAGCCGCTTGCCAAACGTACTGCCAAACTTGGGTGATTACAAGTGATGTTCCGGTACGTTCAAGGAACTACGGGCAAGAAAAAACCGCGTCAGAGCGCGGTTTCAGTGATATTGCGTGATGCTTAGTTATATTGAATTGGCGTCCCCAGGGGGATTCGAACCCCCGTTACCGCCGTGAAAGGGCGATGTCCTGGGCCTCTAGACGATGGGGACGCCGAGAAAACCTTGGGTATGCCTGCGGCAAACCCGGCTATCGAGATCAAGTGGTGGAGCTAATCGGGATCGAACCGATGACCTCCACAATGCCATTGTGGCGCTCTCCCAGCTGAGCTATAGCCCCACTTGATTTCGCCCGCGGAAAGGCCAGGGATTCCGCAGGACCGGCGAATCTTCGGATTCTCCCGGTGCCCTGTTTCGGGCGCGCCGATTCAGGGAGCCGCAAATTATAGCGGCAATTTCGCTTTGCGCAAACTGCAATTGTGAGGGTGGCCGGCTCGGCACGTTCACGCGCCCAGTTCGAGGTCGAGCAGTTTCTGCAGCCGGGTTTCGCTCTGGTCCGGTTGTCTCGGAGCGAGCAGCTTCAGCGCGTCGCGTGCCGCGGCGTGACCTCGTTCGAGATCGCCGTTGGCGCGCCACGCGCGGGCCAGCGTGTACAGATAGTCCGCCACCTGGTTGTGCGTCATCGCCGCCGCACGCTGGGCGAATTGCAAGGCAAGCTTCGGATCGCGCAGTTCGCCGGACGCCTCGTCGATCAGCGCCAGCGCCGCGTCGTTGACGACGTCGCCGGTCGCGTCGGGCTTCGTCGCCAGCCGTTCGAGCGTCGCGACGTAGTCGCGCGGCTGCGCGTTCGCGGCGGGGGCGAGGTGCAGGCGATGGCGGATGCGCGCCAGGCGCATTTGCAGTTCGCACAGGCCCATCGCATGGAAGGCGTCTTCCGGGTCTTCGCGCAGCATGCGCTGCTGCATGTCCAGCGCTTCTTCGGTCAGGCGGCGCGCGGTGTCGAGGTTTTCGCGCGCATGCGAGGTGTTTGCGCCGAGGTCCGGATCGGCCATGTCCTCGAACGCCTGCGCATCGCGCCGCGCATCGACGAAGCCCGCCTGCAGGCGCTGGTTGCGCGGATCGTCGCGCAGGGCCGCATCGGCCTGCTCGCGCAGTTGCGCGTAGACCGCGGTCGATCCTGCGTAGTCCCGCGTCGCGTCGAGCAGGTCGCCGAGGCGGAACGAAAGCATCTCGCGGGTTTCGAGGATTTTCGGGTTTTGCCGATCCGCGGTCGCGAGCGCATCGAGCATTCGCATCGCGGTGCGCACGTCGGCCAGCGCCTGCCAGGTATCGGAGCCGGCTTCGACGTCGGCGATGTGCATCGTGGTCACGGCTGCGCCGCGCGTGAGCGCCGCATCGCCCGGTCGCCGCTGCAACGCCTTCTGCTGCAACGCCAGGCCGGCGCGATAGGCCGCAAGCGCCGCCGCGTTGTCGGGCAGCAGCGCTTCGTAGTCGCCGAGCAGCCCGTAAGCGGTGCCGCGCGCGGCGAGTTCGCCCGCATCGAGGGCGGCCTCGTCGCCCGCATGCGCTTGCCGCACGTCGAGCGCGCGGCGGATGTCGGCGAGCGCCGCGCGCGGTTCCGGCCGGATCTGGCTGCGCACGCGCAGCGCATCGGCGAGCGTCTGCCGCGCTTCGCCATCGTCCGGTGCTGCCGCGACGAGCGGATCGAGAAGCGCCACGGCCTTGTCGAGATTGCGCAGGCCGCCTTTCTGGTCGCCGAGGTTCTGGCTGTAGCTGTTGCCCTGGATGTCGCCGAGGCGGACGTAGCCGCGCGCGGCGTCGAGCAGCGTGCGCCGGTCGCCGTCCGCATCGCCGGCCATGCGATCGAGATGTTCGACGACGCGGCTGACGAGCAGATGCTGCACGGGCGTCGAACCGGGCAGCGCCTTGATCGCCTCGTCGATCTCCGAGAGCAGGCTGGTGCCGAGCTGGCGCAGGTCGTCCGCGCGCGCTTCGGCGCGCGCGCGTTGCAGGTGCGCGGCATGCGCCTCCCATAGCGCGGCGGCAAGGCCGATGCCGAGCGCGAGGCCGACAGCCGATGCCGCGGCGACGCCGACGCGATGGCGACGCACGTAACGCAGCACGCGCTCGGAGGTGGCCGGCACGCGCGCGATCACCGCCTCGCCGCCGAGCCAGCGGCGCAGGTCGGCGGAAAATTCCGCGCAGCTCGCGTAGCGTTGCGCGGGCGATTTTGCCAGTGCCTTGAGCAGCACGGCGTCGAGATCGCGCGCGTTGCCGCCGAGACTGCGCGCTTCGAGCTGCGCGCTCGGGCGCGCCGGCTCGCTTTCGCAGACCGTGCGCTCGATGGCGCTCGGGCTGGTGTTGGCGATGCGGTACGGACGCCGGCCGGCGACGAGTTCGTAGAGCAGCACGCCGAGCGAGTAGATGTCCGACGGCGTGCCGAGCGGCGCGCCGCGCACCTGCTCGGGGCTGGCGTATTCGGGCGTCAGCGGCGCCATGCCGGTGCGCGTCGCGGCGAGCGTTGTGGGCGCGTCGCCGAGCAGCTTGGCGATGCCGAAATCGAGCAGCTTGGGCGCGCCGCCCGCGTCGATCAGCACGTTGCCCGGCTTGATGTCGCGATGCACGACGAGTTGCGCGTGCGCGCTCTGCACGGCGTCGAGAACGGGCAGGAACAATTCGATGCGCGCGCGCGCATCGAGGCCGCGCGCCTGTGCGTAGTCGGTGATCGGTACGCCGTCGATGTATTCCATGACGAAGTACGGCGCCCCGTTCGCGTCGTTGCCGACGTCGAGCAGCGTGGCGATGTTGGGATGGCTCAGGTTGCCGAGGATGCGCCGTTCGAGCAGGAAGCGCGCACGCAGGTTGCCGGCGTCGAACGCGAGCAGCTTGACTGCCACCGGTTTCGCGAACGCGCCGTCGGCGCGCGTCGCGCGGTAGACGCTGCCCATGCCGCCGCTGCCGATCGGCGCGTCGAGGCGCCATGCGCCGATGCGCTCGCCGCTGCGGTCGCGGTCGCGCAGCGCGAACGGCTGCGCGAACAGTGCGCCCGGTACGGCGTCCACGGCGAGCAAGTCCTCGACCTGCCGGCGCAGCGCCGCGTCGTCGCCGCAGGCGCGGTCGAGATAGGCGTCGCGCGCCGCGCCGTCGAGGGCGACGGCGTCGCTGAAAATCTCGAGCACGTGCGGCAGGGCGGTCACGGCGCGAGCTGTAGGGTCAGGCGCAGCCATGCCTCCGCGGCGCGATAGTCGCGCGCCAGCGTCGCGCGCGAAATGCCGAGCACGCGGGCGATCTCGTCGAACTCGAGTCCGGCGAACGCGCGCAGCTCGATCGCGCGCGCCTTGCGCGGATCGGCGGCCTCCAGGCGGGTCAGCGCCTGGTCGAGCGCGAGCAGGTCGAGCGGCCGGGACGGATCGGCGAGGCCGAGCGTGGTCAGCGTCACGCGCTCGCCGTCGCGCTTGGCCGCGCGCCGCGCGCGTTCGTGCCCGATCAGCACCTCGCGCATCGCGCGCGCCGCGATCGCGAAGAAATGGCCGCGGTCGGCGACCCGCGGCACCTCGCGCGACAGCTTGATGAAGGCCTCGTTGATCAGTTCGCCGGGCACGAGGCTGATTTCGCCGCGCCCGGCCATCTGGCGCTGGGCCAGTTCGCGCAGCGTGTCGTAGATCAGCGACAACAGACGGTCGGCCGCGGCCGCGTCGCCGTCGCGCCAGCGGCGGATCAGGGCCGTGATCGGTGCATCGTCTGCCAGAACCGCCATTCCGCCCGTCCCCAGCGCAGCGACGGGCGATCCTACAACGCGCGCGAGATCGGCGTCGAGTGAGGATGAGACTTCGCCGTACCGTTCGGCGGATAGGTTTGGCATGGCCCAGATGCGCGCTCTCGCGCGCGCGGGTGAGCGTTTCCCAAAGTCAATGCGAGGAGTCAGTTATGTCGAACACCCCGACCGCCGCAGCGCCTGCGGTCCGTCCGCGCAAATCGGCCCGTGGCTGGTGCGGATTCGCCGCCTTGCTGCTGCTGGCTCAGCCGTGGTATTGCGCGGCCGCCAATCTCGTGACGAACGGCGATTTTTCGGCGGGCAACAGCGGCTTCACGACGCAGGAAGACTGGTGGAACACCTCGCGCTGCCTGACCTCGACCTTCGGCCGGCTGGGGCAGGGCAACTGCTACGACGTCGCCACGAATCCGCAGGCAGATCAGCCCCTGTTCGCGCAGATGGGCGACCACACCAGCGGCGCCGGCAACATGATGATCGTCAACGGCGGCACGACGGGGAACGGCAACAGCGTCGGCACGACCGCGCAGGACGTCGTCGTCTGGTCGCAGGGGCCGATCGCGGTACTGCAGAACACGACCTATTACTTCTCGGTGTTCGCGACGCAATTGTCCGCGCTGACCTACCAGGCGGGCGTGCCCAGCACGATGTATCTCGACATCAACGGCAGCGACAGCGGCAGCTTCGGCCTGGGCCTCACCAACGTCGGCACGCCGTGGCAGCGCTATTACATGCGATGGAACTCCGGCTCGGCGACATCCGCCGTGCTGTCGGTCGTCAACCGCATCAATGGCACGAACCGCGGCAATTTCGCGCTCGACGACATCGAATTCGACACCACGGATCCCGGCACGAACAACATCGCCGTCGGCTCGCTCGGCGGTAGCGCCACGTTGAACGTGACCTGCGCGTCCGGCGCCTGCGCGATCGGCAGCTCGGGAACCTTGTCGCCGGCGCCCGCCGGCTTCCCCCCTGCCGGCAACACTCCGCTGACCGACCCGGTGTTCACGGTGGTCACGCCGAGCACGCCCGGCCAGCCGGTGACGTACCAGTTGATCCTGCCGTTCATCATCGCCGGCCCCGGCGTGACGATCTGGAAGGACGGCCCCACGCCCGACAACCCCACGCCGCATTTCTACAATATCATTCCCGACATCGTGAACCCGTTCACGCCGCCCGGAACGCTCGTCCAGTGGACGATAACGACGGGCGGCCTGGGCGACGACAATTGCTGCGGGCCGCCGGCCGGGGTCGATGCGCTGGTGATCGATCCGTTCGTGGTCGCGCTGGCCGATACGGTGAGGATCGACGGCGCCTGCGGCAGCGCAAACGGCCAGGCGGCGCGCATCGCTCCGGTCAATCCGAACCTGTGCAGCGCTGGCATCCCCAGTGTCGTCGCCGGTAGCGGGCCGTGGAACTGGACCTGCGGCGGGCTCAACGGCGGAACGACGTCCTCGTGTTCGGCCAGTGTGGCCGCGGCCGCGGCCGCGCCCGCGGCCACGGCGACCGCGCCTATGCTCGGCGGCGCGGCGGGACTGGCGTTGATCGCAGCGCTGGCGCTGGGCGCGATCGCCGCTTTCGCGCGCAGGCGGACGAGCGAAGGCTGACGGCACTGCCTGCGCACGCGACGGATGCCGCCGCGTGCGCGGGCGCTCAGGTTGCGGTGGCTCTGGATTTCGCCAGCAGCAGCCAGGTATCGACCACGGTATCGGGATTGAGCGACACCGATTCGATGCCCTGGTCGAGCAGCCATTGGGCGAGGTCGGGATGGTCGCTCGGGCCCTGGCCGCAGATGCCGACGTACTTGCCTTTTTTCTTCGCGGTCGAGATCGCCATCGACAGCATCTTCTTCACGGCCGGATTGCGCTCGTCGAACAGATTGGCGACGATCGAGGAGTCGCGGTCGAGGCCGAGCGTCAACTGGGTCAGGTCGTTCGAGCCGATCGAGAAGCCGTCGAAGATGTCGAGGAACTCGTCGGCGAGCAGGGCGTTCGACGGCACCTCGCACATCATGATGATCTTGAGGCCGTCCTTGCCCTGTTCGAGGCCGTTCTCGCGCAGCACGTCGATGACCTTGCGGCCTTCCTCGAGCGTGCGCACGAACGGAATCATCACCCATGCGTTCGCGAGGCCCATTTCCTCGCGCACCTTTTTCATCGCGCGGCATTCGAGCGCGAAAGAAGGCTTGAATGACGGATCGACGTAGCGGCTCGCGCCGCGGAAGCCGATCATCGGATTCTCCTCGTGCGGCTCGTAGCGCTTGCCGCCGATCAGGTTGGCGTATTCGTTGGATTTGAAGTCGGACAGGCGCACGATGACCGGGTTCGGCGCGAACGCGGCCGTGATCGTGGCGATGCCTTCGGTGAGGCGGTCGACGTAGAAATCGACCGGGCTCGCATAGCCGGCGATGCGCTCGTCGATCTTGCGCTTCGTCTCGGCGTCCTGCGCCGCGTATTCGAGCAGCGCTTTCGGATGCACGCCGATATGGCTGGCGATGATCATCTCGAGGCGGGCGAGGCCGACGCCGGCGTTCGGCAGCATGGCGAAATCGAACGCCCGCTCGGGGTTGGCCACGTTCATCATGATCTTGAGCGGGGCGGGGGGCATCGCATCGAGATCGGCCGTGACCTTCTCGAACTTCAGCAGGCCATGATAGATCGTGCCGGTGTCGCCTTCGGCGCAGGACACGGTGACTTCGGCGCCGTCGGGAATCCGGTCGAGCCCGTCGCCCGTGCCGACGACGGCCGGCACACCGAGTTCGCGCGCGATGATCGCCGCGTGGCACGTTCTGCCGCCGCGGTTGGTGACGATCGCCGCGGCGCGCTTCATCACCGGCTCCCAGTCGGGATCGGTCATGTCGGCGACGAGCACGTCGCCGGCCTCGACGCGGTTCATGTCCTTGAGCGAACGGATCACGCGCGCCTTGCCCGCGCCGATCTTCTGGCCGATCGCACGGCCCTCGGCGAGCACGCTGCCGCGCTCGTGCAACTGGTAACGCTCGATCTGCGTCGCGCGCGCGCGCGACTTCACCGTTTCCGGGCGCGCCTGCAAAATGTATACTTTTCCGGTGTTGCCGTCCTTGCCCCATTCGACGTCCATCGGCCGGCCGTAGTGCTGCTCGATGACGAGCGCCTGGCGCGCGAGTTCGTGCACGTCGGCGTCGCTGACCGAGAATTTCGCGCGCTCGGCCTGCGGCACTTCCTCGATGCGCACGCGCTCGCCGGGTTTGGTCGAGTACACCATGCGCTGCTGCTTGGCGCCGATCTGGCGGCGCAGGATCGCGGGCTTGCCCTGCTTGAGCGTGGGTTTGTAGACGTAGAACTCGTCCGGATTGACCGCGCCCTGCACGACCATTTCGCCGAGGCCGTAGCTCGCGGTGACGAACACCGCGTCGCGGAAACCCGATTCGGTGTCGAGCGTGAACAGCACGCCCGAGGCGCCGACGTCGGAGCGCACCATGAGCTGCACGCCGGCGGAAAGGAACACGTCCTCGTGGGCGAAGCCGTGGTGCACGCGGTAGGCGATCGCGCGGTCGTTGTAGAGCGAGGCGAACACTTCCTTGATCTTGTGCACGACGTCGTCGGCGCCGCTGACGTTGAGGAAGGTTTCCTGCTGGCCGGCGAAGGACGCATCGGGCAGGTCTTCGGCCGTCGCGGAAGAACGCACGGCCACGGCGGTATTCTCGGCGCCGGCGTCCTGGCATAGCTTGGCGTAGGCCGCGCGCACGGCCGCGTCGAATTCCGGGATCAGCGGCGTGTCGATCACCCACTGGCGGATCTCGCCGCCGGCTTTGGTCAGCGCGTCGACGTCGTCGACGTCGAGCGTCTTGAGCTTGTCGGCGATGCGTTGCGCGAGACCGGATTGCGCGATGAACTGCTTGAACGCATCGGCCGTCGTCGCGAAACCGCCCGGCACCGACACGCCGAGCTTGGCGAGGTTGCCGATCATCTCGCCGAGCGAGGCGTTCTTGCCGCCCACCTTGCCGAGATCGGACAGACGCAGTTGATCGAGCCAAAGAATCAGATCGCTCAAGATGTACTCCGGGAGAAGCGCGCGGATCGCACGAAGAACCCGATTTTCGCCGGTTTGTGCACCGCGAAACAAGTTTGCGGCGGGCTCCGCGGCATCGCGTACACTGCGCGCTCCCGCGGTTGCGAGCCTTGCGATGGCCAGAAGCGTCTTCTACGTGTCCGATGGTACCGGTATCACCGCCGAGACGATCGGCCATTCTGTGCTGACGCAGTTCGACGGCGTCGAATTCGACACATTCCGCATTCCGTTCGTCGACACCGAAGAGAAGGCGCATGCGGCGGCCGCACGCATTCGCAACACGTATACCATGAGCGGCGAGCGACCTATTCTCGTGAATTCGGTCGTCGATCCGGCGATCGGCGAGATCCTCGCTACGACCGGCGCATTGATGCTCGACATCTTCGCACCATTCATCGCCCCGCTCGAAAACGAACTCGGCATGAAGCGCTCGCGCAGCGTCGGCAAGGCGCACGGCATGACCAACTTCGCCGAATATGAGGCGCGCATCAACGCCACCAACTACGCGCTCACCCACGACGACGGCCTCGACGTGAACTACGCCGATGCGGACCTGATCCTCGTCGGCGTGTCGCGCGTCGGTAAGACGCCGACCTGTCTGTACATGGCGCTGCACTACGGAGTGAAGGCGGCGAACTATCCGTTGACGCCGGACGACCTCGAACGGCTGGAGATTCCGCCGCGCCTGAAAGCGTTCAAGCATCGCCTGTTCGGCCTCGACATCGACCCCGTGCGCCTGTCTCAGGTGCGCGAGGCGCGCAAGCCCGGCAGCAGGTATGCGAAGATCGAACAGTGCCGCCACGAACTCGCACTCGCCGACAAGCTGTTCAAGCGCGAGAACATTCCGGTGCAGAACACCACGCACACCTCGATCGAGGAAATCGCGAGCAAGATCCTCGCCTGGCTCGGCATCGAGAAGCATATGTTCTGACGCCTCGCGCGAGTGCCGCGAAGCGGCGCGCGGGATATTCAAGTTACCGGATTGCCATCGCGCCGCGCAAGTCTGGCGGGGCGGGGGAGCGGCGCCTATGATGCGAGCATGTCCGCCGTCCTCGAAAAACCGTCCGCCGTATTGCCGAGCAGGTTCGCCTACCTGATGGGCCTGTATGCGGAGAACTACCATCGCCTCGCGCGCGTGTTCGCGCCGCAGACGCTCGCGGTGGGCAGCTACGTCTCCTCGGTCGACGACGGGCTCGACGTGCGGCTCGACGTGCTCGAACGCCACGCCTATACGCTCGAACTCAAGCTGACCTATCGCATGCGCGAAGCCGGCGACGAGGCGCCCGCATCCGCGTGGCTGCGCATGTACAGCGATGCGCACGTCGCCGAAGTCTCGCACTATCACGCGGGCAAGCACCTTTGGCATGCGCTCGGATCGTTCCCCGCGACCAAGACCCTGTTCGCGCACCGCATGCGCATGGCGAGTTTCCTGAACCGCTGGCTCGAGTATCTCGCCGAGCAGGGGCATTCGCGCGGCACGCTCGTGCCTTTCGCCGACGGCGTGGACACGCGACAATAGCTTCTGCTCGTCATTCCCGCATGCTTTTGGCGGGAATCCAGCGCCTTGGCCTTTACTCGCTCAGGGCAACAAAGCAGAGTCGCTGGATTCCCGCCAAAAGCATGCGGGAATGACGAAGTGTTTTCTGCCCGTTCCTGGAACCCGACATGTCCAAGCTTACCGAACGTCCGATCTGGCGCGCGCTTGCCGCGCATTGGCGCGCGCGCGATGCGCATTTGCGCAATCTGTTCTCCACCGATCCGCGGCGCGGGGAAAAATACACGCTCGAAGCGGCCGGCTGGTATCTCGACTATTCCAAGCAACGCGTCGACGACGAGACGCTGCGCCTGCTGCTGCAACTCGCCGACGAGGCCGGCGTCGCCGCGCGCCGAGAGGCGATGTGGCGCGGCGACAAGATCAACGTCACCGAGAAGCGGGCGGTCCTGCACGTCGCCTTGCGCGCGGCGAAGGACCAGATCATCGATACCGATGGAGGCAACGTCGTCCCGGGCGTATACGAGGTACTCGAGCGCATGGCCGCATTCGCGACGCGCGTGCGCGAGGGCGAATGGAAAGGACATACGGGCAAGCGCATCCGCCATATCGTCAACATCGGCATCGGCGGTTCCGACCTCGGCCTGGTGATGGCGCACGAAGCATTGCGCGCGTACACGCAGCGCGACCTGGATTGCCGCTTCGTTTCCAACGTCGACGGCGCGGACTTCTTCGAGGCCACGCGCGACATCAAACCCGAAGAAACGCTGTTCATCGTCGCCTCGAAAACCTTCACGACGCAGGAAACGATGGCGAACGCGCACGCCGCGCGCGCCTGGCTGCTCGAATCGCTGAAGGACGAAAGCGCGGTCAGCAAGCATTTCGTCGCCGTTTCGACCAACGCCGGGAAAGTCGCGGAATTCGGCATCGACACGGCGAACATGTTCGGCTTCTGGGACTGGGTCGGCGGCCGCTATTCGATGGATTCGGCGATCGGCCTGTCGACGATGCTCGCGATCGGCCCCGACAACTTCCGCGCGATGCTCGACGGCTTCCATGCGATGGACGAGCATTTCCGCACCGCGCCGTTCGCGCAGAACATGCCCGTGCTGATGGCGCTGATCGGTCTCTGGAACACCAATTTCCTCGGCGTGGCCACGCAAGCCGTGCTGCCGTACGCGAACTATCTCAAGCGTTTCCCCGCGTACCTGCAGCAGCTGACGATGGAGAGCAACGGCAAGTCGGTGACGCTGGACGGCGTGCGCGTGGACTACGACACCTCGGCCGTGTGGTGGGGCGAGCCGGGCACGAACGGCCAGCATTCGTTCTACCAGTTGATCCACCAGGGGACACGCCTGATTCCGTGCGACTTCATCGGTTTCTGCGAACCGCTCAGCCCGCTGCACGACCAGCACGACCTGTTGATGGCCAACCTGTTCGCGCAGAGCGAGGCGCTCGCGTTCGGCAAGACGGCCGCGCAGGTGCGCGCCGAAGGCACGGCGGAAGCGCTGGTGCCGCACCGCGTGTTCGAGGGCAACCGACCGAGCAACACGCTGCTCGCGCAGGCACTCACGCCGCACAGCCTCGGCGCGTTGATCGCGCTGTACGAGCATGTCACCTTCGTGCAGGGCGTGGTCTGGGAAATCGACTCGTTCGACCAGTGGGGCGTCGAACTCGGCAAGCAGCTTGCGCAGAACATCGCCGCGGAAATCGCCGCGGTAGACGACGCCGCACTCGCGCACGACTCGTCGACCAACGCGCTGATCCGGCGCTACCGCGCGAACCGGAATGGCGCAAAAACGTGAGCCATTTCGCAGCATGCCCGTGAAACGCGCGCTGGCAAGCGCATCGGGCCGCCACTAGAATGCGGCATCGTCAACCAACCACTGAGGGGAAGGTGCAATGAAGAAGCTCGTACTGACTGTTGCGATGGCGCTCACGGGGCTCACGGGTGCGGGCGGCGCGTTCGCCGCGAACGACGGACGCCCGGCGATCGGCGTGGCCGAGTTCAAGAACGAATCCGGCGCCGGCTGGTGGCGCGGCGGTGTGGGCTGGGAGCTGTCGGGGATGCTCTCGAACGAACTGTCCTCGAGCGGCGATTTCCGCGTGGTCGAGCGCAGCAAGCTGCAGAACGTGCTCGAGGAGCAGAATCTCGCCGCTTCCGGCCGCATCGCTCCGGGCACCGGCGCGAAGATCGGCAAGGTGACCGGAGCGCAGTATCTCGTCATGGGCACGGTGACCTCGTACGAGGAGAATACCTCGAGCACCGGCGGCGGCCTGAGCTTCCACGGCATCGGCCTCGGCGGCAAGTCGACCGAAGCCTACCTGGCCGTCGACATCCGCGTGGTCGACACGACGAACGGCGACGTTGCGTATTCGCGCACGGTCGAAGGCCGCAGCAAGGGCGGCGGCGTCAACATCGGCCTGTATCGCGGCGGCTTCGGCGGCAACCTCGCGCACGAGGAAAACACGCCGGCCGGCAAGGCGATCCGCGCCGCGCTGGTCGAGATCACCGATTACCTCGATTGCGTGATGGTCAAGCGCGACGGCTGCGAGGCCGAGTATCGCGGCAAGGAGCAGCGCCGCCGCGAAGGCGACAAGAAGGCCCTGAAACTGGATTGATTGCGCGCGTCGGGCCAAGGACGGTCGCCGGTTTCGCGATCGTCCGGGTCGCACGAGGGAAAAAGCGGCCCGATGGCCGCTTTTTCCCTGCCGGAAAGCCTATCGCCTCGTACGCCCGCCGCGGCGCCCTTCGGGGTGCAGGCGGTTGCCGATGTCGTCGCGCGGTGGCGCCGCATCCTCGCGGAACGGGCCCTGTCCTCCTTGGCCACCGAAGTCGCCGTAACCCGGACGTGCGCGTTCGCGCCGCGGCTTGTTGCGGTTGCCGGCGCCGGCCTCGTTCTGGAACGGATGGCGATTCTGGTGGATGCCGTCGCGCGCGCCGCGGTTCTGGCCCTCGCCGCGCTGCGAACGTTCGTCGCCCGCGAACCAACTGCGCGCGGACGGCTGATAGACGCCGATCTGGGTCTGGCCCGCACTGCGGTTCTTGCCGCGGCGCGGCGCGTTCTGGCGTGCACCGGGCTGGCCCTGTCCCGCGTTCTGGCCGCCGCTGCGCTTCTTCTTGCGCTTATTGTTGTTGCCGTTGTTGTTGCGCTTGGCGCCGGGGCGGAACGGCCCGTCGTCGCGGATGCGGTCGAACGCGCGCAGCTCGCGCGCCTCGTCGGCATGTGCGCCGCTCCAGGCCTGCTGCGACTGCGGCGTCGGCCGGTATTCGTTCGACGGCTTAGCGCGGCGCTGGTTGATCACAGGCTGCAAGGTCAGCGACGGCTCGGGGTCGCCCGCACCGACCAGCGTGCGCAGCGCCTTGACCGTTTCCGCATCGAGCGTTTCGCTCTGCCCGCGCAACAGCCCGCGCGGCAGTTCGACATTGCCGTAGCGGATGCGCTTCAGGCGGCTGACCATGAGGCCTTGCGATTCCCACATGCGCCGCACTTCGCGGTTGCGGCCTTCCTTGAGCATGACGCGGAACCAGGAATGACTGTCGCCGCGGCTGATCACGGCCAGTTCGTCGAAACGCGCCGGACCGTCCTCCAGTTCGATGCCGGCCTGCAGTTTTTCCAGCACCTCGTCGGGTACCTCGCCGTGCACGCGGCAGACGTATTCGCGCTCGATCTCGGTCGAGGGGTGCATCAGCGCATGCGCGAGCGCGCCGTCGGTCGTGAGCAGCAGCAGGCCGGTCGTGTTGATGTCGAGGCGGCCCACCGAGATCCAGCGCGCGCCCTTGAGATGCGGCAATTGTTCGAAGATCGTCGGCCGGCCTTCGGGGTCCTCGCGCGTGGCGACCACGCCTTCGGGCTTGTTGTAGATCAGCACCTGCGCGCGTTCGGCCGAGTCGTTGACGACGACGAAGACCTTGCTGTCGACTTCGACGCGATCGCCGGCGCGCACGCTCGAACCGATCTCGGCGACCTTGGCGTTGACGCGGATTTCGCCGTTCTGGATGCGTTGCTCGAGCGTGCGCCGCGAGCCGAGTCCGGCGTTGGCGAGCACCTTGTGCAGGCGGTCTTCGAAAACCGGCGCGCCGTCGGGCGCATCGGCGGGGCGTTTGAGGCTGAGCAGGCTGCGCGTCGTGGGCGCGTTCATGGGGTTTGCTCCGTAGGATCGGCGGCGGCTTCGCCGTCGCCGCGGGAATCGGGAATGGGAGGTCGGGAATCGGACGCTTGGGCAACCGGCACTGGGGTTTCGGCATCGGCTGCGGCGTGCGTGTCGTGCCCGTCGGAATCGGCGGCGCCAGGATCGGCTGAGGGGTTCGCCGGAGCGTTGTCCTCGATTCCAAGTCCCATCGGCGCCAAACCCAGTTGCGGTTCGAAATCCTGCAGATCGCGAATTTCGGCCAGCGGCGGCAGTTCGTCGAGCGACTTCAGGTTGAAATAGTCGAGGAATGCGCGCGTGGTGCCGAACAACTCGGGCTTGCCGGGCACGTCGCGGTGGCCGACGGTGCGGATCCACTCGCGCTCCTCCAGTGTCTTGATGATGTTGCTCGACACGGCCACGCCGCGGATGCCCTCGATTTCGCCGCGCGTGATCGGTTGGCGATAGGCGATCAGGGCCAGCGTTTCGAGCTGCGCGCGCGAATAGCGCGTCTGCCGCTCGGTCCACAGGCGCGCGACCCACGGATTCACTTCGGTGCGAACCTGATAGCGAAAGCCCGAGGCGACTTCCTTCAGTTCGATGCCGCGACCTTCGCTGTCGCGCGCCAGTTCGTCGAGCGCGCGCGCGAGGTCGTCGTGGCCCGGCCGCTCGTTCTCCTCGAACAGCGCGAGCAGTTGCGGCAGCGAAAGCGGCGTGGACGAAGCGAGCAGGGCGGCCTCGAGGATGCGTTTGAGTTGTTCGAATTCGATCATAAAAAAGAATTTTTTCTTTCCGCTCGTCATTCCGGCGAAAGCCGGAATCCAGTGCCTTTACTCTTGTTGTTCAATCCACTGCAGCGAGCGACTTCAGGTAGATCGGCGCCAGCGGCTCGGCCTGCATGATCTCGATCAGCAGTTCCTTGGCCAGCTCGAGCAGGGCGAGGAAGGTGACGACGATGCCGGGGCGGCCTTCCTCCGGATTGAACAGCGTGTCGAACGCATGGAAGCTGCCGTCGCCGAGCGCGCTGAGCACGTCGCTCATGCGGCTGCGCACCGAAAGCGTGTCGCGCTGGATCTCGTGATGGCCTTTCAGTTCGGCGCGGGTCAGCACGTCCTTGAGCGCGAGCAGCAGTTCGCGCATGCCCACGGGCGGTGGCACGCGGATCACGCTCCTGTCCGGCACGTGCGCGTGCACGACGGCGAAATCGCGGTCCGCGCGGGGCATCGCCTCGACGTCCTCGGCCGCCTTCTTGAAGCGCTCGTACTCCTGCAGGCGGCGCACGAGGTCGGCGCGCGGATCGTCCTCGGCGCCTTCCTCGGCCGGCGGCCGCGGCAGCAGCAGGCGCGACTTGATCTCGGCGAGGATCGCGGCCATGACCAGGTACTCGGCAGCGAGTTCCAGGCGCAGGTCCTTCATCAGCTCGATATAGTCGATGTACTGGCGCGTGATCTCGGCGATCGGGATATCGAGAATGTCGAGGTTCTGCCGGCGGATCAGGTACAGCAGCAGGTCGAGCGGCCCCTCGAACGCCTCGAGGATGACCTCGAGCGCGTCGGGCGGGATGTACAGATCCTGCGGCATCTGCAGCACCGGCTCGCCGCGCACGATCGCCAGCGGCATTTCCTGCTGCTGCGGAATCGGGTGAAACGGGCCGGCGGCCGCGCCTTCGTCGCTCGCGGCGGCGTTGTGCGTGTTCATGCGGCGGATTCGGTCATGCGTGGTCGCCGCGCGCGGCGCGGCCCGGAAAAACAAAAGCGTTGTGCATACGCCAGAGTGCAGAAGTACAGAAATACACATTCGCGCACCGCTGCGGCATCGCGTGGAACTGCGGCATGGCGGATGTGCGTATGATGTCCCGTCCACAACTGCCGATTCGCATCGGGCGTGCGCGGGAGACGATTCCCAAGAGAACGGCGCCAAGGTCTCGTGTCTGCGCCGCGGCTCGCGGCGGGCCTGGTCGACCAGCGCTTTGGGCGACAGATTACGAGGATTGCCGGCGCCTGTCCAGAGCCAGGCGCCGTTTTCCCGTGTCTTGCGACCGCGAGGAGGGGCGCGCGCGGCTACGGACTGCTTGCACCACCCGCGATCTTCTGCGCGCTGATCGTTCCGCAAAGCCCCGCGAATTCCCCTGCGGTGAAGGTGTACGCGATCGTCATCGTGCTGTTCGAGGTGAAGGTGATGTCGGCGGTGCCGACCGGCAGGCCCGCGGTACGCGTCGCCTTGTCGAACAGTCCGCCGGTCACCGCGTAGATCGGCGCCTGCGTCACGTTGGGATACGAATCCGCCTGCGAGTAGGGTGCCTGCACGGTGAACCAGCGCTGGCTGGCCGCTCCGCTTTGGCCTTCCGCCTGCGGCGCATAGGCGTACCACGCCGCGAACAGCAGGGATTGCGGCGGAATGACATCCACCACCAGGCCCTGGCCGCTGGTTTGCGGGTCGTACCAGGCCCCGGAAAGAAAAGCTTTGTCGTAGCCGAATGGCAGAGACGAGAACGATATGGCCGGAACATTGGTGCTGCACACCGTCGGCACGCTGAGGCGGGCTTCCGCCAACGAACCGCTGCGGCCGTCATTGAGCTGGTAGTCCAGCGTGGCATGAGTGCAATCGTGGAAGGTCAAGGTTGCCGTGCCGTCGACGACGGCGGTGGCCTTCGGCGGCGCGTTGAAGTTGCCGCCGGTGTTGCTGTAGATGGTGAGGTCATAGGATGCGCCGCGCGCCGACGGCAGCTTGCCTTGCAGCGTGCGCCATTGCGCATTGCCGAGCGCATCGAAGGTGAACCAGCCGCCGAACAGCTCGCCCACGCCGGCGCCGCCGCCGTCGACATAGGTGGTGAGCACCAATCCCTGGCCGGACGTGTAGGGGTTGTACCAGGTGCCGCTCACGCCGAACTGGTCGCCGTCGAACGGCGCGGCGGCGACCACGGTCTGCGTCAGCGGCGGCGAGGGCGCGCCGAGTTCCAGCGCGTTGTCGTTTTTCACGGTCAGCACATGATCGCCCGGCGTGGCGAAACTCGTCGTGCAGCGGGCGGTGACCGTAGGAATGATTTGCAAGGTCGCCCCCTGCGTCTGTTTCGGCGCAAGGATGTCGATGGGGACATGAGCGCACAGCAGCGTTTCGCCATCGTAAAAACTCAGTGTGTCCGCAGGATTGCCGGCGCTGAACGTTTCCGGGGTGGAAGTCAGTGTAGCAACGAGGTCCACGGCCTGGTCTGCCTGCACGGGAACAGAACTGCTCGACAGGCTCAGCCGATATCCCGCGACTCGACTGTGGGCTGGATAAGTTGCCGGCTGATTGTTCGCGTCGCCGGAATAGCTTAGGCCCAGAGCGCCCGACCAGTTGTCGCCATCTGCCTGAAAACGGCAAGTGGCGAACGAGGCGATGACCGGCACATTGTCGCAGACCGTGATCTGCGCATAGTTCGACTCGATGATTCCCGAATAAGTGACCGTCACCGTGCCCGCAGGATTGCGGCCATAAACCGCGGCCTCAATCGTCACCGTTTTCCCGTCGGCCGTTGCCGGACCGACATAGGCGATGCCGCGAACCACGCTTTCGACCGGGGTTTGCGTGCAGGGAGTCGACCAAGGCGTCACCGGCGAAACCAGGTTGAGGGCGACGTCGATCGAGGTTGGCGGATCGGATGCCGGTGTCAATGGATTCGGGCACAGGTATTCCTGGAATCCCGCGTTCGAGGGTGGCGCGGGTGGCTGGTCGGTGAGCTGGTTCACGGATACGTCGAATTGCTGCAGGCTTGGCACGTTGGCGAGGACTGGCACCGTGCCGGTGAGAAAATTGATGCTCGCGTAAAGCCCTTGAAGATTCGGCAAATCCGAAATCTCATCAGGCAACGCGCCATCCAACAGATTTTCCTCTACCTCAAACTCGTTGAGCCGAGTCAAGCCGGACAGCGACGGGACGCTGCCGTCGAGTCGATTTCCGTCCAAACGGAATGTCTGCAAATTCGCCATCTTGCCAATCGACGGAATGCCACCGCTGAAGAAATTCGAACCCAGGTCCAAATCGGTCAGTTGGGTGAGGTCGTCGAACGAAGGCAAGCTGCCATCCAATTGGTTGATCCTTGCCTGCAGGGTTTGCAACTGCCCCAGACCTGTCAAGGAAGGCAGGGAACCGGTCAACTGATTGTTGATCAAATTCAAGGTGCTCAGTTCGGAAAGGCCCGAGAGATCGGGAATGGCACCGCTGAAATGCTGGTTTCCCAGTTGGACTTCGCGGAGTTGCGACAACCCTTTCAGTTCCGGGATGGCGCCCCAAAGGTTGTTGAAGAGAGGGGAGCCGGCATCGGCAAGATTCGACAGTTTGAGCGACTGCAATTGCGACAGCGGAGCGAGCGGAGGAAGCGTTCCGGTAAGCGAAATGCCGGTCAGGTCGATCGCGACGACATGGCTCTGCGATGCGTCGCAGGTAATGCCGTACCAAGTGCATTCGGAGCCCGGCGGTCCGTTCCAGCTATCGCGCGGAATCGACCAATACCATCCGTCGGTGTAGGCATACAGGTTGGATAGCACCGTGCGTTCCGCTGCGGGAATGACCGCAAAAGCGCTGAGCGATGAAAAAGCCAAAATCACGGCACCGGCCAGACTGAAAAAATGGCCTGTGTTGCCGCAATCAGAAGAAAGCGCAGATTTAGGAAAGAAGGGAATAGGCTTTTTCATGAACGAATCGACTCCGATGAAGACCCCTGATCGAGAACTCTTTCTCCCATTATTCCAGATTGGACAGAATAATGGGGTTACTCATCGTAGGATTACATTATACCGATGTTAGGGGCCAAAATAGTAAGTCGTGTTGAAGTCCATTCCATTCGCACTTATCGAGCCCGGCGTAGACAGCACTCGCCAGCCGTTCCAAATATCTTGCTCCAAGATGAGTTGTAGTGGGGAACCGCCGGACGTGATGGATTGGCAATTCACAGTAGCGCCGTTCGTACCTACCGGATAAGGAGTTCCATTATTCTGTGGCACAACCAAGTTGGTCGTAGCAGCCCAGCATGAATTTCTGATTCCTACTGTGCCGTATTTCGCCAGTGCATACGGAAGCATGTTTATGTCCGAGGGAGCTTCGACTATCCATTCGGTCGTCTTCCCGGGTTCTTTCACGGAACTTTGGCTATAGTGAACGCACCAACCCGTGGTGAAATTGCAGACACCCATTACCGCCGTGCCGATTGGCGTATAGCTGGAGTTTGGAACCCAAAAGGTGACTGCACCCACTTCATCGCCGTAGTTGATGGAGAGATTGGAAATTACATTTCCAGAACTTCCACTCACTGTGCCGTCAAAGACCTGCCACCAAAAATAGTATTGAGGTGTTCCGTTGACGTCGATTGTCGAATTAGGGAAACTCTGATTTTGCCCCGCTGTCCAATCCGGACCTGATGACGGACCCGACGCGATGCCGCCGAAGCAGCTGACACTCTCGACGCAACAGGATGCCGGATTCGAGCGGCATCGCAAGGCCACGCGACGGAATGTGTTTCTGGCCGAGATGGATCGGGTGGTGCCTTGGGCGGAGCTGTGTGCGTGCATCGAGCCGCACTAGCCGAAGGCCCGCGAAGATGGCGGCGGTCGTCCGCCGATCGGCGTGGAACGGATGCTGCGCATCCACTTCCTGCAGCAGTGGTATGCGCTGAGCGATCCGGGCGTGGAAGAAGCGCTGTACGACTCGCAGGCGATGCGCCGGTTCGTGGGGATCGACCTGGGCAGCGAAGGGGCGCCGGACGAAACGACGGTGTGCAAGTTCCGCCACCTGCTGGAGAAGCACGGCTTGGCGAAACAGTTGTTCGATGCGGTGGGCGAGCACCTCAGGAAGCACGGCCTGGGCCTGTCGAAAGGCACGATCGTCGACGCCACGATCATCGCCGCCGCGCCGTCGACGAAGAACAAGGACAAGTCGCGCGATCCCGAGATGCACCAGACGAAGAAGGGCAACCAGTGGTACTTCGGCATGAAGGCCCACATCGGCGTGGACGAGTCGACGGGCCTGACGCATTCGGTGGTGACCACGGCAGCGAACGTCGGCGACGTGACGATGGTGGACCAGTTGCTGCACGGCGAGGAGCAACGCGTGTTTGGCGACGCTGGTTACACGGGTGCGGAGAAGCGGGCAGCGAAGCGCGGCCGGACGTTCTGGATCGCCGAGAAGCGCAGCAAGGTCAAGGCCATCACCGATGCGGCGCTGCGCGAGATCGTGGACAAGCTGGAGCATGCCAAGGCATCGATCCGGGCAAAGGTCGAACACCCGTTCCGGGTGGTCAAGCGCCAGTTCGGTTACCTCAAGGCGCGCTACCGCGGACTGGCGAAGAACGGCGCACAGGTGACGACGCTGTTCGCGCTGGCGAATCTTTGGATGGCCCGAACGACGTTGCTGAAGACAGGATAGTTGCGCCTGGCGCGCGGGCCACAGCGGCCCGCGGCGCCGAAAGCGCGTGGAAACCCGCAAAATGCGCACGCCGGGAGGTGTGGAAACGCATCGGGAGGCACCGAAAGACGTTGCACGGCCCGCGACGCGCCTGACCTCTCGCTGCGCCGCGATGATGGCGGTGGAGAGGGGTAAAAATCAGACCATCCTTAGTGGAACACTTTGAGGTGGCCATCCGGGGACTTGGCTCTTGCTGTTCGCGGGAAGAGAAGCAAAGGTACTGGATTACCGCTTTCGCGGGAATGACGAATAAAAAGAGCTGCGTGCGGCGAATCGCGCTACGACAGCAGAATCCAGAGCCCGAGCGCCGCGAACAGCAGCGCCGCGCCGATGCGCGCCGCGCGCAGCGGCAGCCGATGCGCGAAGCGCGCGCCGAGCCAGACCACGGGCACGTCGGCGATCAGCATGCCGAGCGTCGTGCCGCCGACCACTTGCCAGAGCGGGTGATACTGCGCCGCAAGTACGGCGGTCGCGATCTGCGTCTTGTCGCCCATCTCGGCGAGGAAGAAGCTCGCCAACGTCGCGGCGAGCACGCCGTGCGCGCTGCCGTGCGCGGCCTCGTTTTCGTCGGCCTTGTCGGGCTTGAGCGTCCACAGGGCGATCAGGATGAAGCTGGCCGCGACGATCCAGCGCAGCGTCTGCGGCATGAGCCATTGGCTCACGAGCGAACCGAACGCGCCGGCGAGCGCATGGTTGATCAGCGTCGCGATCAGGATGCCGAGGCAGATCGGCCACGGCTTGCGGTACTTCGCCGCGAGGATTAGCGCGAGCAGTTGCGTCTTGTCGCCGATTTCGCCGAGGGCGACGGTCAGCGTGGAGATGAGCAGGGTTTGCAAGAAAGACTCCGAAGTTGGCACGGATGGCGCGATGGTTCCGCCGCGCGGCTCGACGCGAGCGGTGTCGCGCAAGCCGCCGCAGCGGGGTCAGAACCCCGGGCCGCCCTGGCAGGCCTGCGTCGCGTTGGCGATCTGTCCGGTCTGGCGCGGCGTGCTGTTGAAATACTGCTGGTACATCTGCTGCGCCTGTGCATCGGCCGCCTGGATCTGATCCGCCGTCAACTGGCTGGAAAAATTGCTCAGCGCATTGGTCGAGCGCTGGGAGGGCTGCGTGCCGCTCGGCTGGCCGAGGCTCATCAGTTTCGCATAGGTGTAGGCCTGCTGCGCGTTGCTGCCGGTGAGCTGGTTGAGCAGGTTGCGCGAGCTGCCGCCGTAGGCCTGCGCCATCAGCATCGCCATCGACCAGTCGCCTTGCTGCAGGGCGGAGTTGGCGAGATTGAGCGCGTTGGTTTGATAGTCCTGCACCCATTGCGGATTGTCGAGCAGGCCGGGCCAGTTGTTGAGGTTGGCGCCGACGTAGCAGTTGGCCGCTTCGGGATCGCCGAGTTGCGCGGCTTCCAGCGTCGCCGGCACGAGCGAGGCCATATCGTCGGCGGAAAGGTCCGCGCACATGGCTGCATTGTTCTTGGTGAAATCGAGATCGCGCTGGAGGAAGTCGAGCATGCGTTCGCTGCGCTGCGCAGACGCTCCGGGCGGGGTGTCGTTGAGCGCGCGGCTGGCCATCGTGGGCAGCATCTGGTTCAGCCGCTGCACCTGCGCGCAGGTCTGCATGTCCTTGAACAGGCGCGAGGCGGCGTCGGCGTCGCCCGCGTCGGCGCGCGCCTTCAGGTCGGCGAGAACGGATTTGAGCGGCGTGCCTGCGGCGGGCAGCGGCGCGCGCGCGCTCGGGTTCGAGACGGCGCTGTCGAGCATGCGCCGGCCGGGCGTTCGCGCAAGCGCCGGTTTGGCTGCGACGTTGCTTTTTCCTTTCGTGGAATTTGCCGCATTTTCCACTTTTTTTTCCATTTCGGTCTGCGCGCCGCTTGCAGATGCCGGCGCGCTGCGGCGACCGCCGTAGAAGGCCGCGGCGGCGACGACCGCGATGACGATGGCGCCAAGAACGGCAGGAAGGATAGGGCGTGACACGCGAGCTCCGCGAACGTGCAAAGGCAGGAGGTGCATTCTTGCGCAAGCGTGAACGGATTGTCGAAGCGTGTGTTGTAAAAAATTGCGAAGCCGTGTTGACGGTTTCCTGCGCGGTAGGGTCGTGCTTGGCCCATGGCAAGAAACCGCTTGACATGGAAATGAGAATTATTATCATTCAGGTGCCCGTCAACGGAGTCCTGCCATGCACACTGCGACCCTGCCTTCCCTTTCCACGAACGTTTCTTTCCTCGGCGCCTCAAACATGCCGCGCGCGTCGACCGCGCCGACGCGCCAGTTCGACAGCCGCACGCTGTTCGGCGACGCGCAGGAAGTGCGTATCGAGCATTTCGGCCAGGAATACCGCCTGCGCCAGACGCGCAACGGCAAGCTGATTCTCACCAAGTAGCGCCGGGCGGTCGTTCGCGGTCGCTGCGGTTCTTGTTTCCGTCGCGCGGCCCCGTGCGCGACATCGATCGTCTGCACGGTAGCCAGCCGGTTGGCCAGAGACCTCGCGTCACGCACCGTGGCCCGCGGGGAATGTGTCGGAACATGCGCGGCCGAAGATTCGTTCGTGAAGTAAACCGCGAATCGACGAATGGTTCTCTGGAGAAGGCGATGCATCGACGGCGCTGTTCCGCGGCGGGGCAGCGGTCGCCCAGTGCGGGCGTCTGGATCGGTTTGCAGCACCTCGACCCGAAGAGAGGAGAACGGCAATGAGCGACGGCTTCCACGACGATCACATGTACGCTTCTTCCGAGCCCGACCCGGATGCGCGCTACCATGGCCCATTGCGCACGCATGGCACGGACGACGCATCCGTGCAGGTGGACTGGTACCGCCTCGCCGATTGGTTGCCGCGCCTCGGCACCGTGCTCTGGCTGTATCGCGCGGGCGAAGGCGATGGCGTCTTTCCGCGCGCGCGCCTGCTGCCGTGCGGCGTACTGTTGCTCGACCACCCGGCGCTGGCGGCGTTTTCCGGCAGCGTCCGCGTCGAAGCGCACAGCGCGGTCACCGCACACGGCCCGCGCGAGTGGCTTGAATTTCTCGACACGCAATTCGCCTGCGTCGCGCGCCTGTATCTGCTGCCCGACGCCGACTATCTCGCCTGGGATGCGATGCTGAACGACTGCGGCATCGCGCGCGCCGCCGCGCAGGCGCCCACGCGCTGGCGCGCGCACGCGGCGTTCATGCGCTGCGCATTGCGGCGCCTGCGCAGTTCGTGGCAGGCGCGGGCGGTGCGCTTCCCGCTGCTGCGCCTGCCGTGCCTGCACGTGCTCGGACTGCGCGCGCCGCTCGTCCTCTCCGAACTCGGCGGCCAGCTCGCCGCGGCGATCGCGGACGACGAACGCGCGGCGCTACAGGCCACGCACGCCTGATTCCCGCGGAAGTTTCCCCTGTCGAAAAACGAAACGAAGAAACCCGCCGCGCCGATACGTTTGAACGGTTCGGCAACGGATCGAACGAGCATGAAACGCACGAATGACGGATATCGGGACTACGCCCTGACCTGCTGCATCGCAGCGGCGCTGATGCTGGGCGCCTGCACCACTGCTCCGAAGAAAACCGCGGCCGAAACGAAGCGGGCCGAGCCCGCGGCATCGCCCGCGCCGGCGAACTACACGCCGCCGTGCGCGCAGCCCGGATTGTCGGCGTACGAATGCGACCGCCGCAGCATCCTCGCGATGGCCGGCGAATACCGCGTGCACTTCGCCTTCGACGAAACCGCCGCGCTCGCGCCGGGCTATGCGCCGCACGCCGCGCAGCGCAGCGGCGGCACCGAGCTCGTGCTCGTGATCGCCGACACCGGCGAGCACATCTCGCTGCAACACATCCTCGTGCTCGGCGACAAGCACGCCGTGGTGAAGCACTGGCGCCAGGACTGGCAGTACCAGCCGCCCACGCTGCTGCGCTTCCGCGGCACCGGCAAGTTCGAAACCGAGACCGTCGCCGCGGACACCCGTACGGGCGCGTGGTCGCAGACCGTCTACGAAGTCGACGACGCGCCGCGCTACGCCGGCATCGGCCGCTGGACCCACGCGAACGGCGTCGATGCCTGGCAGTCCGACCGCACCTGGCGGCCGCTGCCGCGGCGCGAATATACCCAGCGCAAGGACTACCAAGTGCTCGAAGTCGTCAACCGGCACACGCTGACGCCGGCGGGATGGGTGCACGAACAGGACAACACCAAGCTCGCGATCGATGCGAACGGAACGGTGTATGCGCTGGCGCGCGAAACCGGCACGAACAGCTACACGCGTATCGCCGATTACGATTTCGGCGCCGGCCGCGACTACTGGAATCGGACGCGGAAGTACTGGAGCGACGTGCGCGCCGCGTGGCAGCGACTGGAAGACAAATCGCCGCGTTTCGTCACGGCCCCCGAACCCGACGGAGAAGCGCGCATCGACGAGTTGTTCGAGCTCGCCGAACGCATCGGCAGCGGCGACAAGGTCGACGGCGCGGCGATCGATGCCGTTCTGGCGCGCTACGTGCGGGCGACTCCGTAGCTGCTTGACCGGGCCCTATTCTTGGGACGGCGGAGCGGGAGGAGCGGGCGAGGCCTGTTGCGGCGGCGAGGAAGGCGCCGCGGGCGGCGTCGGCGCGGTCGGCGCCATGGGCGCAAGCGGCGGCAGCGGCGGCGGCATTGGCACGAACGGACTCTCGAACTCCGGTGCCTTCAGGCTCAGCGCCAGCATCTTGCGCTGGCGCAACACCTCGACCTTGACCTCGCGTCCGGCCTTGCCGTCGCGCAGCTGGCGCATCGCATCCTCGGGACGCTCGATCTTCCTGCCGTCGATCGCGAGCAACACATCGCCCGGCTTCAGCGTCTTCGCGAACTCCGCGTCGGCCGACAGCACCAGCGCGCCATGGTCCGCGCCGAAGTAGCTGCCGAGATCGGGATTGAGGCTGGACAGATTGAGCCCCCACCACGGCGTCGAATAGCGGATCCGACGCGCCGCCAGACGGGCTTCTTCGGCGGCCTGGCGCCCCTGTTCCGCAGCGGTGCGGCCCTGCTCGGCGGCGGCACGGCCTTGTTCGGCAGCGATACGCGTCGCTTCACGCACTTGCTCGCGCATCTGTGCGACCTGCTCGCGGCTCATCTGCGCGCCGCGCGCCGCCTGGTCGACTTCGGCGCGGATCTTCTCCGCATCGATGCCGTCGAGGCCATCGAACGAGAACGCGAAATTGAACGGTTCGCGGCGCTCGGCCTTGATCTTCATGTCGAGGTTCTTGCCGCTGCGTTGCACCGTCAGCGTGACCTCCTCGCCGACCTTGAGGTTGCGCAACGCGCGGTTGGCGGCGGCGACATTGCCGGCGGCATCCTTGTCGATGCCCTCGCCGCGCACCGACACGATCAGGTCGCCGTCGCGCAGGCCGGCCTTGTCCGCCGGGCCGCCCGGCGTGACCGCGCTGACGCGGATGCCTTTGGGCTCCTGGCCGAGGACCACGCCGATCATGCCGCGGTCGGGATCGCCGAGATAGCGCCAGCCATAGGCGCTCGGGCCGACGTCGCCAAGCTCGGCCGAAATCTCGGCCATCTTCTTCGACAGTTCACGCATCTCCGTGCGCATGCGGTCGAGCTCGCGCCGCGCCTGCTCGGCGTCGATCTTCGCGTCGGCGGCGGTGCCGGCGGGCGAATTGGCGGCACGGGCCGGGTTGGCGCCAAGCGCCAGCGCCGCCGCGATAAGAGTAAAAGTATACACGTTTCGTTTCATGGCGGCTTCTCTAATTTCTCCAGACGGCGGGAGTCGCGTTCATCGCATCCGCCGACGCACCGTTGGCGACCAGACCGTCGCGCAGGCTCGACGCCTTGGCGCCGTAGCGCAGCGCCGACAGATCCTCGAGCAGGGCGACGCGGCGCTTCCAGAGCGATCGTGTCGCGGTCGCATTGCCCGCGTCGCCCGCGCCGAGTTGCACGTCGACGAGACCGATCATGTCCTCGATTTCCATGCTGGCGGCGAGATCCTGCGCCGAGTGCGGCATCGACGCGGTGCCGGTGTCGCGCAGCCATCGTTCGAGCGAGCGCGAGCGCGCCTGCAGCGCCACGAGGCCATCGGACGCTGCCTGCGCGGCATTCTGCGAATTTGTGGCATTGTGTACGGAAGATGCGCCGGTAGGCGTTTCGGTCGCGGCGATCTGCGTCGCGGCATTTGCGGCCGGCACGTGCGTTGGCCGCAGACGCAGGACCGCTGCCGCGGAAAACGCGAGCACGAGCGCGGCGGCGATGCCGATCGGCCATGCGGTAATTCTCCGCCCTTCATTCCCGCGAAAGGGGGAATCCAGTTTCTTGCGCCTTTTCCCGGTGCGACCTGTCAAAGCAAAGTCGCTGGATCCACGCTTTCGCGCGAATGACGAGTTGACTGGATTCGCCTGCGGGAATGACGGCCTGGAAGTGCCGGCGTCGTCGTCTGCGGCCAGCCGCGCGACCAGATCGGCCCAGGCGCTTTCGGCCGGCGCGAGTTGCGGCAGCGCGCGCAGCGCATCCCCGAGCGGGATCGGGTCGGCCGCGTTCAATTCGCCAGCGCGGTTCGGTCGGGTTGGATCGGACATGACATCGGGTCCTGTGGAAACGGGGCCTGCGCGCAAGGCTCGAGCAGTTCGCGCAGGCGCGCGGTGCCGCGCGCGACTTGAGATTTGGAAAAGCTGACCGTCTTGCCGAGCTGCGCGGCGATCTCGTGGTGCGCGTATCCTTCGACGTGGTAGAGCCAGAGCACGCTGCGCGTCAGCGCAGACAGGCGGCCGAGCGCGCGCTCGAGCGCGGCCGAATCGGCGCGTACCCACGGCGGCGCGGCATCGTCGGTCACGTCGGGCACTTCGGCGCGATCGTCCAGATGCTTGTCGCGACGCAGGCGCATCAACGCCTCGTTCGTCGCGATCTGCCGCAGCCAGGCCCAGAACGGCGCGTCGTTGCGGTACTGATCGAGGCGCTGGAACACCTTGAACATCGCGTCCTGCAGAATCTCGCGAGCGGCGTCGGCATCGCCGAGCATGCGCCGGGCGAGGTTGAACACCGGCCGCTCGAAGCGCCGGTAGATTTGCTCGAACGCCGCCATTTCGCCGGCGCGCGCGCGCTCAATCAGCGATTGGGGAACCTCGATGTCGAAGAAGGATCCGGTCACGCTGCCATAGATGCGCCGGCGAGGAAAAAGGTCGCAAGTGCCAAAAGCCGCAGGGCGTTTCCAATCCGTGATTTTGGACACGGAACGTCGGCGCGGTTGGAACAAACTGCGGATTGGCTGCCCAGCGCAAGCCAAGGGCAGATCGCCCCGTCGCATGAGGGGCTGCGATTCGCTGCGAAAACGCATACGAAGAGGAGCACGACCATGAGCAATCGCGGAAAAATCACCCTGCGGAATCCCGCCTGGTACGGCTGGATTCCCGACTTGCCCGATCAGCGCGACCAGCTTTATGGCGCCGTCTACAAGGTGCCGAAAAAGCTGCCGGCGAAGATCGACCTGCGCGCGCAATGCCCGCCGGTCGAGGATCAGGGCCAACTCGGCAGTTGCACCGCCAACGCCCTCGTCGGCGTACTCGAATTCCTCGAACTGAAAGCGGCAAAGGCGCTCGTCGATCTCTCGCGCCTGTTCGTCTACTACAACGAGCGCGTGATCGAACACACGACGAGCGAGGACTCCGGCGCGATGATCCGCGACGGCATCAAGACGCTGGCCAAGCAGGGCGTGTGCCCGGAAAGCCAATGGCCCTACGTCATCGCGCAATTCGCGAAGAAGCCCGCGCCGGCCTGCTACAAGGCCGCGCTGAACCACACGATTTCGAGCTACCAGCGCCTGTCCACGACGGATGAAATGCGCGCCTGCCTCGCCGAGGGCTACCCGTTCGTGTTCGGCTTCACCGTGTACGAAAGCTTCGAATCGCAGGCGGTGGCGAAGAGCGGCGTGGTCAGCCTGCCGAAAAAGAGCGAGCGCGTTCTCGGCGGCCACGCGGTCTGCGCGGTCGGCTACGACGACAAGGCCAAGCGCTTCATCGTGCGCAATTCGTGGGGCACGGACTGGGGGCTGAAAGGCTATTTCACGATGCCTTACGCCTACCTCGCCGATCGCAACTTGTCGGACGACTTCTGGACCGTGCGCGGCTTCGTGCCCGCGGCGGCAAAGAAATCGCGCTGACGATGCGCCGCGCCCGATCTGGTAGCGCGCGGGTGATTCACCCGTCGCACCGGATTCCCCGAATTCAGGATTTCAAGCCCGCTCCGTGATGAGCGGGCGGTGCTTTTCCGCGAGCGACTCCATTTCGCCCAGCACCGACCGCCGCCGTGATCGCGGCAGGCGGGAAAAAGCCAGAATCGTGCGCGCGAGGAGATCGTCTTCCGCATAGAAATACGGCAGCGGCACTCCCATCACGGCGGCCAGACGCCGCATCGTGCCGATGTCGGGCTCGTGCACGCCCACTTCATAACGGTTGATGCGGGTCGAGGCGACGAATTCGTCCAGTCCGGACCGGATTCCGAGCTGTTTTTGCGACAGCCCCGAGGCCGTCCGGGCTTCGCGCAGCCGCCTGCAAAAGATGGTTTTCGCGTCCGCGGGACGCATGCTCGTTCCGGCGCATGGAAAGAGCTACGAGAATCGTAACTTTGGATTGACCGCGATACTACAGCCACAAGGGCTGCGGCCGTTTCCCGTCGGCAGGTTTGCGCGAGACGCCGCGCCATCAATTGAGAATTGACACTCATAAGAGCCTCTAACAAAATGAAGATTTAGCTGTCAGAATGCCTCGCAACCTATTGGCTTTGCGGGGGTTCAATGGCTCGTCCCCTGGTCGAGGATGAACTCTGGGCTTTGATTGAACCGCTGCTCCCGGTCCAACCCCGTCGCGCCCGATACCCCGGCCGCAAACGGCTGGACGACCGCCGGGCGTTGACGGGCGTCGTGTTCGTCTTGCAGACAGGCATCCCGTGGGAAATGCTGTCGCAGGAAATGGGTTGCGGCTCGGGCATGACGTGCTGGCGCCGGCTGCGCGAATGGCAATGTGCCGGCGTCTGGGAGCGGCTCCACCAAGTCCTGCTGTCGCGGCTGCGTGGCGCTGACAAGCTCGATTTGTCGCGTGTCGTCGTGGACAGTTCATCGGTACGGGCCGTACACGGGGGGAAAAACCGGACCGAACCCAACCGATCGCCGCAAAGCCGGGAGCAAGCACCACCTCCTCGTCGAGGCGCACGGCCTTCCGCTGAGCGTGATCCTGACCCAGGCCAATCGCAACGACATTACCCCGTTGTTGCCACTGGTCGATGCGATTCCGCCCATTGCCGGCAAGCCGGGACTGCCCAGGCGAAAGCCAGGCTGCGTGCAAGGCGACCGCGGTTACGATTCCTAGCCGCATCGTGACGAACTCAGATCACGGAGCATTGCCAGGGATCTGGCCAAGCGTCGCACGGCACACGGCAGCGGTCTGGGCAAGACACGCTGGGTCGTGGAGCGCAGCATTGCCTGGCTGCACCAGTTCCGCAGGTTGCGTATCCGCTACGAACGATTGCCTTGCCTCCACAAAGCCTTCCTCACGATCGGATGTGCGATGATCTGCTGGAGAACATTGCGAAATTCATTTTGTTAGATTCTCTTACGAAATCGCCCGGCCGTTCTCGATCGGGACGAGGCGGCCGCCAAGCGCGGCCACGTCGTCGGGATCGTGGGTGATGACGACCATCGGCACGCCGAACTGCGCGCGCACGGCGAGCAGCTCGGCGCGCAGGCGTGCGCGCAGCGGCGCGTCGAGCGCGGCGAACGGTTCGTCGAGCAGCAGCAGGCGCGGTTTCGCGGCGAGCGCGCGGGCGAGCGCGACGCGCTGGCGCTGGCCGCCGGAGAGCTCGTGCGGACGGCTGGCCGCGAGCTTGCCGAGCGCGAAGCGCGCGAGCAGGGCGTAGACCTCGCTTGGCGCATGGCGCGGATTGAACACGACACTGCGCGACGTCGCGAATGCCACATTCTGCAAAACGTTCAAATGTGGAAAAAGCGCATAGTCCTGGAACACGTAGCCGATGCCCCGCCGCTGCGGCGGCAGGTCGATGCCGCGTTGCGCGTCGAACAGCACCGCGTCGTCGACGCGGATCGCGCCGCGCTCGGGCTGCATCAGGCCGGCGATCGCGTACAGCGTCTGCGTCTTGCCCGCGCCCGAGGGGCCGAACAGCACGGTCACGTCCGCATCGCTCGCGAATTTCAGCTCGAGGCGGAACTCGCGGTCGCGCGCGCGCAAGGTCCTTGCGATGTCGACTTCAAGCCGCATCGTCGTCTCCATGATGGCTGCGTTGCAGAATCTGTGCGGCGAGCACGAGCGTGACCGCGGCAACGACGAGCGCGATGAGCACGAGCGCCTGCGCGGTCGCGTCGTCGCCGGCCATGACCGCGTTGTAGATCGCGATCGACAAGGTTTGCGTGCGGCCGGGCAGGGAGCCCGCGACCATCAGCGTTGCGCCGAATTCGCCCATCGCGCGCGCGAACGCGAGCAACGCGCCCGCGCAGACGCCGCGCCAGGCCAGCGGCAGGCTGACGCGGAAGAACACCGCGGCCGGACCCAGGCCCAGCGTGCGCGCCGCGCGTTCGAGCTGCGGATCGACCGCACGGAACGCCGCGCGCGCCGCGCGCAGGATCAGCGGGAACGCGGCGACCGCCGCGGCGATCACGGCGCCCTGCCAGGTGAAGATCAGGCTGATGCCGAAGGTCGAATGCAACCAGCCGCCGATCGCGCCGTTGCGGCCGAGCACGACGAGCAGGTAGTAGCCGAGCACGGTCGGCGGCAGCACCAGCGGCAGCGTCAGCAGCGATTCGGCGGTATCGCGCGCGAGCCCGCCGCGGCGGCCCAGCGCGCGCGCCGCGGCGACGCCGAGGACCAGGGCGAGCGCGGTCGCGAGCGCGGCGACCTTGAGCGTCAGCCAGAGCGGGGAGAGGAATTCCAATCGCGGTTACGGCGTGGCGGCACTGAATCCGTATTTTGCCAGCGTCGCGCGGCTTTGCGGATCGGACAGGAACCGCACGAAATCGCAGGCCGCGGGCTTCTGCTTGCAGCTGCCGACCGCGGCGGCGGGATAGCGCACGGGCGTCGCGGTCGGCACGCTCAGCGCCACTTTCACCTTCGTCGCCTGCGAGGCGGCATCGGTGGCATAGACGAAGCCGGCCTCGGCTTCGCCGCGCGCGACGTAGTCGAGGGCCTGGCGCACGTTCTGCGCCTGCACGAGCCGGGGTTGCAGCGTGTCCCACAGCTTCGCTTTGACGAGTGCCTGCTTCGCGTAGCGGCCGGCCGGTACCGAATCGGGATTGCCGATCGCGATGCGCTTGTACTCGTCGTGCGCGAGATCGCCGAGCGCCGCCGGCGACCTTCCGTCGGCGGGCACGATCAGCGCGAGCGAATTCGCGGCGAAGTCGCGGCGCGAGGCGGCATCGATGCGGCCGGCGCTCGCGGCGCGGTCCATCGTCGCCTCGTCGGCGCTCGCGAACACGTCGGCCGGCGCGCCCTGCTCGATCTGCTTGAGCAGCACGTCGGAGGCGGCGAAGTTGAGGTTCACATGCGTGCCCGCGTGCTGCGCCTCGTAAGCCTTGGCGATGTCGGTGAAGGCGTTGGTCAAGCTGGCGGCGGCGGAAACGGTGAGGTCGTCGGCGCGCGCACCCGTTGTGCAGGCGAAGGCGCCGAAAGCCAGTAAACAGGCGAACCGCGAATGCGGGCGGAATGGGCGGATCATGGTCGGTTCCGGATCGATGCGGTCGGCCGACTATATCGCAAGCAGACGCGACAGTGCGCGCAGTTCCTCCGCGCAGGCCCGTTTCGCCTTGCGCTCGATGCCGCGATAGGCCGCGACGACTTTTTCGCCGGTTGCGGTCAACGCCGCTCCGCCGCCGTGCTCGCCGCCCTTGTTGGCCGCGATCAGCGGTTCGGCGAAGCTGCGGTTGAGATCGTCGGCGAGCTGCCAGGCGCGTTTGTAGCTCATGCCCATCGATCGGCCCGCCGCCGCGATCGAGCCGGTCGCCGCGATCGCTTCGAGCAAATCGACCTTGCCCGGGCCGAGCGCGTGTTCGGCGTCGAGCAGCAGCCGGAAGCGCAGGGTGGGCGTGGTCCGGGCCATGAATGCGGAAGGGCGGAAACCGTGGGATAGTGTGCCACCGGAATCCCGACTATGGCGGAAATCTGCGCCTCGTCGTCCGATCCGCGCGGCAACAGCCGGTCCGATACGGCGTTCCCGCGACGCGGGATCAGGCGAGGCCGATCCGCTCGCAAATCGCCAGCGTGGCCTTTGCGCGATTCAAAGTATAGAAGTGGATTCCCGGCACGCCGCCGGCGACGAGTTTTTCGCACAGTTGCGCGACCACGTCGGCGCCGAATTGGCGGATCGAATCGGCGTCGTCGCGGAACGCTTCGAGGCGCTTGGCGATCCAGCGCGGGATTTCGGCGCCGCACATGTCGGAGAAACGCTTCAATTGCGAGTACTGCGTGATCGGCATGATGCCGGGCGTGATCGGCACCGCGATGCCCGCCTTGCGCGCGTCCTCGACGAAGCGGAAATACGCGTCGGGGTTGTAGAAGTACTGCGTGATCGCGCCATTCGCGCCCGCATCGACCTTGCGCTTGAAGTTGGCCAAATCGTTGTGCGCGTCGGCCGCTTGCGGATGCATCTCCGGGTAGGCCGCGACCTCGATGTGGAAGAAACCGTCGTGCTCGCGGCGTATGTATTCGACCAGGTCGCTCGCGTAGTGAAACTCACCGTAGCTCGCCATGCCCGAGGGCAGGTCGCCGCGGAGCGCGACGATGCGCCGGCAGCCCATCGCCTTGTACGTCTCGATGAGCTTGCCGATTTCCGCGCGCGTGCCGCCGACGCAGGACAGGTGCGGCGCCGCGTCGAGGCCGTGCTCGCTGCGCAGGTGGCGCACCGTCTCCGGCGTGTAGCTCAACGTGGAGCCGCCCGCGCCGAACGTGCAGCTCACGTATTCGGGCTTCAACGCCTTGAGTTTAGGCAGCGCCGCTTCGAGCGTCGCACGCTGTTCGTCGGTTTTCGGCGGGAAGAATTCGAGACTTATCGGCGTCATTGCGGCGGGTCGTTTTTTCCTGAGAGGGGAAGTATATATCTCTTTGTCGCGATGAAGCGATATTTGATTGGCGGACGCGTTTTTTTTGCGTGGAATGCGCGACGGGTGCATTCCGGCCCATGTGCAACGCCGCCCGGTCCCGGCACAATTGCGCATCCTGGGATTGCTGCGGGAGGCGATAGCGATGCGTAGCGGACGAATGGCGGGCGTGGTGCTGGGAGTGCTGGTCATGGCGTGGGCCGCACCGCCGTCCGCGCGGGCGGCGGACGGGAGCGAGGCCGCCGATTTCGGCGGCGCGACGAAGGGCATGCAGCGTGCCGCCGGTTTCTTCGACGTCTACCGCGACAATGCGAAGGGCCGCATCCTGCTCGGCGTGCATGCGTTCGACCAGCCGTTCCTGATGATGAGCTCGCTGCCGTGGGCGCTGGGCTCGAACGACGTCGGCCTCGATCGCGGACAGAGCAGCGATTCGCATCTGGTCGAGTTCCGCCACGTCGGCCCGCGCGTGCTGCTGGTCGAGGACAATACGAAATTCCGCGCGATCTCGAACAATGCCGACGAGGCGCTCAGCGTGCGCCAGGCATTCGCCGAGTCGGTGTTGTGGGCGGGCGACGTCGTCTCCGAGCGCAAGGGCGCGGATGCGGAAGTGATCGTCGACGTGAGTTCGCTGCTGATCTCGGACCGCCACGGCATTGCGCCGCGCCTCGCCGACACGAAGCAGGGCAGTTACGGCGTCGACGACAAGCGCAGCGCGGTGTCGCTCGCCGACGCGAAGAGTTTCCCCGACAACACCGAACTCGAAGCGATGATTACGTTCCGCGGCCCCGGCGAGGGCGCGTTCGTGAAAGACGTGGCGATGGACCCGCAGAGTGTCACCGTGCGCCAGCACTTGAGCTTCGTGCGCCTGCCGCCGCCGGGCTATACGCCGCGCGCCTACCATCCGGCGTCGGGTGGGTTGAGCGTCGGCTGGTACGACTTCGCGCAGCCGCTCGCGTCGAGCATCGAGCGTCGCGTGCAGCCGCGCTTCCGTCTCGACAAGATCGACGAGGCGGGGCACGTCAAGAAACCGATCGTGTTCTACCTCGACCGCGGCGCGCCCGAGCCGGTGCGCTCGGCCCTGCTCGAAGGCGCGAACTGGTGGAAGACGGCGTTCGAGAAGGCGGGTTTCGAGGACGCCTATCGCGTCGAGCTGCTGCCCGAGGGCGCCGATCCGATGGACGTGCGCTACAGCCTGATCACCTGGGCGCACCGCTACACGCGCGGCTGGTCGTACGGCCAGCCCATCGTCGATCCGCGCACCGGCGAGATCATCCGCGGCAACGTCACGCTCGGCTCGCAGCGCGTGCGCCAGGACATCCTCATCGCCGAAAGCCTGCTCGCGCCCTACGACAAGGCGAACGCGACGGAACTGAAGAACGAGGCCGAGCGGATGGCGCTCGCGCGCCTGCGCCAGCTCGCCGCGCACGAGGTCGGGCACGCGCTCGGCTTCGCGCACAATTTCGCCGCGAGCCGGCTCGGCAACGGTTCGGTCATGGACTATCCGCATCCGCTGCTGACGCTCGGCGCCGACGGAAAAATTTCGCTCGAACACGCCTACGGCATCGGTGTCGGCCCGTGGGACGACTTCATCATCGCGCACGCCTACGGCCAGTTCGCGCCGGGCACGGAAGAAGCTTCGCTGGCGAAACTGCGCGCCGACATCGCCAAGGCCGGATTCCGCTACATGAGCGATCCGGATTCGCGCGGTCCCGGCGATGCCGAGCCCGATGGCCTGCTGTGGGACTCCGGCCCCGACACGTTGAAGACGTTCGATGCGTTGATGGCCGCGCGTCGTCAAGCTCTGCAGAGTTTCTCGATCGGCGTGCTGCCGCCGGATCGCCAGGCCGGCGAACTCGAAGCGCGCCTCGTGCCGGTGTATCTGCTGCATCGTTATCAGACCGAAGCCGTCGCGCGCCTGCTCGGCGGTGCCGACTATGCGTACTCGCAAGCAGTGGATCGGCAGGCCGGGTCGACGCCGGTGCCCGCGGCCACGCAGCGCGATGCGCTGGCGCGCCTCGTCGCGACGCTCGGCGCGGACGATCTCGCGCTGCCGGCGAGTGTGCTCGATCTCGTCGCCCCGCCGGGCAACGATTACACGCGCAGCCGCGAATACTTCGCGACGAAGGCCGCGCCGCTGTTCGATCCGCTGGCCGCGGTCGAGGCCGCGGCCGCGCAGACCGCATTGTTTCTGTTCGCGCCGGAACGTCTCAATCGCCTCGCCTGGCAGCACGCGCGCGATGCCAGGCAGCCCGGCGTTGCGGACGTGCTCGATGCGACGTTTCGCGGCACGTGGCAACAATCTCCGCGCGAGGGTTCCGCGCCTGCGGCGGCCGCGGTGCAGACCGCGGCGGACTTCGTCGTGCTCGACGCCTTGCTGCACGCGCTCGACGACGGCAAGTTGCACGCGCAAGTCGATGCCGACGTGCGTGCCTCGCTGCAGCAATGGCAGACGTGGCTGGCGAAACAGGGCGACAGCGATGCCGTCAGTGCGAGCCGCGCGTCGGCCGCCGAGACGATTCGCAAGTACCTCGCCGATCCGAAATCGGTGAAGCTGCGACCGCTGCCGGCGATTCCGCCAGGCGCGCCGATTTGAGCTTTTCCTTCTCCCACCGGGAGAAGCCCGAAGGGCGGATGAGGGAAAGGCATTTCAAGTCGTCAATGTATTTCATAAAGAGTAGCGCTCTTCCCTCATCCGGCGCTTGGGCTCTCGCGGCTTCTCCCGGCGGGAGAAGGGAGGCAAAGCTCAGTGCCGCGTCGGCATTGCCGTAGCCGGCGGCTCGTCCACAAACAACGCGGCGACGTCGGCCCCGTCGAACACGTAGCGACGGTTGCAGAACTCGCAGGTGATCTGCGCCGAGCCTTGCTCGGCGAGCACGGATTCGTTTTCCTCGTGCCCGAGCGAACGCAGCATGTCGGCGACCCGCTCGCGCGAGCAGGTGCAGCCGAATGCGAGCGGCCGCGCGGCCTGCAGGCGAATGTCCTCCTCGTGGAACAGGCGGTACAGCAGGTCTTCGGGCGGAAGTTCGAGCAGCTCGTCCGGCCTCAGCGTCGCAAGCAGATGTTCGGCGCGGTTCCAGCCGTCGGCGTCGCCTGCATGAACACCGCCCGCTGCGGCGACCTGCTGCAGCATCAGGCCCGCGCAGCGCTGCCCCGTCGCCGCGAGCACGAGCCGCGTCGGCAGCTGTTCGGAGCGCCGGAAGTAACCTTCGAACGCGCTCGCGAGATCGCCGTGCTCCACGGGCACGAGTCCCTGGTAGCGCGTGTCGGTCGCCGAGTTTTCGATCGTGATCGCGAGGTGCGCGCCCGGTTCGAGCGAGACCCGCGCCTTGGCTTGCTCGTCGTCGCGGCGTCCGATTCCGCGTACCTGTCCGTCGCTCGTGCATTCCGCGAACAACAGACGCAACGCGCCGCTGTCGCGCAGCTGGATCGACAGGCGCCCGTCGAACTTGATTGCGCTGGTGAACAGCGCGCTCGCGGCGACCGTCTGGCCGAGCAACTCGGCGAGCGGCGCGTCGTACTCGCCATTCCCGTGTATGTGCCGCCACGCCTCGTCGAGGCGCACGAGCGCGCCGTGCACACCGGCACGTTCGAGCCGGAAGCGGTGCAGGAAATCGTCAGGGACCGTCATGGCTCGCATCGTCGAATCCGTCGAAAGGCGCGGCGGCGATGGCCGCGGGTGTCCCTGTATGCGGCCATTCGCGGTGCGATGCAAGAGGCGGCGGTTCATCCGGTGAACAGCGAGTCGGATCACGCTTCGCGATTTTCATGGGTTCGCAGACACGGGGATGCGCTAGCATGCTGCGCCATGCTCGACGATATCGCTCAACGGCCGCTTCCGCAGACGTTCGACAGTGCGACGCTCGCGTGCGATCGCGGCCGCGCCATGGCGTTGCCCGCCGGTAGCCGACTCGTATGGGCGCGAGGCGCGATCCGCGGGCGCGGTTGCCGTACGCGTCGGCAAACTGCTGCCACGCCGGCGGCGATTTCCCGCGTTGGCCGAGCGGAGCCGCGCCATGAACCTGCGCGCGCAGTTGAACCTGCTGATCGCCGCGCTGATCGTCGTCTTCGTCGGCGTGCTGCTCGTGCAGCAGGTGCGCGGCACGCGCGAGAGCGTGCGCGTGCGCATCGAGGAGGAGCGCCGCGAGATCGCGCGCGAGCACGGCGCACGCATCCTCGTGCTGTCGGCGCAGGAGGACTCGGCGCATCCGCGGCGCGTGCTCAAGGCGGGTGCGCTCGGCTACCTGTCCAAGCGCGGCGCACCCGAGGAACTGCTCGACGCGGTGCGTGCGGTCGCCGCGGGCCGCATCTATCTCGAGGCCGCCATTGCGCGTAAGCTCGCGCTGCGCGATCTCGCCGCGCCGGGGCAGGCGATCGACAGCCTGTCGGAGCGCGAGTTCGCGGTATTCATCAAGCTTGCGCAAGGCGAGTCGGTGCAGCGCATCGCGCAAACGCTGTCGCTGTCGCCGAACACGGTCGGCACGCATCTGTACAACATCAAGCAGAAACTCGGTGCCGGCAACCAGGCCGAACTGACCCTGATCGCGCTGCGCAACGGCTTGATCGAGGCCTGAGCGCGGGCGGCTTCAGCCCGGCAGAAGGAACACCGCGACGACCTTGCGCCCTTCGCCGGCCAGTACGTTGAACGTGCGCGCCGCGGCGGCGTTGTCCATCGTTTCGAGGCCGATGCCGCGACGGAGGAATTCGCCGAGCACGGTCTGCGCGGGAAACATCGCGCGCGCGCCGCTGCCGAGCAGGACGAGTTCGGGCTGCAGTGCGAGGATTCTTTCGATCGCCGCAGCGTCGAGTTGATCGACCGTGCGCGCGGGAAAGTCGGTGACCGCTTCGTTCGGGCTCAGCAGCAGGCTGCTCGTTAACTTGCGGTCGATCACGACCACGCTTGTCGCGTCGGCCTTGCGCACGAACAACTGCTGTTCGTTGCGTTGTTCGGTCAGTTGCATGAAAAGGCACTAGCGCGGCAGCGCGATCTTCGGCGCATCCGCATTGCGGCGGAAGAAGGTGGCGGTGTGGCCGATGCGCTGCACGACTTCGGCGCCGGCCTCGTCGGCGAGCGCATCGATCTGCTGCCTGCGCGCGTCGCGGTCGTCGCCGGCGATCTTGACCTTGAGCAATTCGTGCTGGTCCAGCGCGGCGTCGAATTCCTTGAGCAGCGCGGGCGTGACGCCCTTGTTGCCGACCAGGATCACCGGATTCAAATCATGGGCGAGGCCGCGCAGGAAGCGGATCTGACTGTTGCTCAAGGACATGGAGTAAGGGGAAAACGGGCGGAACCGGGCTGCACAGGGTATCATGCGAGGCTCACCATGGCCTCGCGCAGCAAATCCAGCGCCCGCTGGTTGAAGGAGCACTTCAGCGATCCCTACGTCAAGCGCGCGCAAGCCGAAGGTTGGCGCTCGCGCGCGGTGTTCAAGCTCGAGGAACTCCTGCAGCGCGACGCGATCCTCAAGCCGGGCATGGTCGTGGTCGATCTCGGCGCGGCGCCGGGCGGCTGGTCGCAGATGGTGCGCGAGAAACTGGGCGACAAGGGCCGCGTCGTCGCGCTCGACATCCTGCCGATGCAGGGCATCGCCGGCGTGGACTTCATCGAGGGCGATTTCCGCGAGGAAGCGGTGCTGAAGCAGCTCGAAACACTGCTGGCCGGCGCGCCCGTGGACCTTGTCTTGAGCGACATGGCGCCCAATATGAGTGGCGTGACCGTGGCCGATCAGGCACGGGCGATGTATCTGGCTGAATTGGCAAGGGATTTTTCCGCCGTGCACCTGAAGCCCGGCGGCGCGTTCTTGATAAAACTTTTCCAGGGTCGCGATTACGACGCTTACCTGAAAAGCTTGCGCGAAGGCTACGAGCGCGTCAGCATTCGAAAACCGAAGGCGTCGCGCGCGCGCAGCCCCGAGGTGTATGCGCTGGCGACAGGAAAGAAATAGCGGCCATTCCCGCTTTTGCGGGAATGACGGGCAAAAAGCAGGCGAATGGTTGTATGCGGCAATCCGCCGCGCGATGAGTCAAGGCTAATGAATGACATGGTCAAAAATCTCGTGCTCTGGATCGTCATCGCGGTGGTGCTGATCACCGTCGTGCAGAGCTTCAAGTTCGGCGGCGCCGAAACCAACACGGTGCCGTATTCGGACTTCATGGCGCAGGTGAACAACGGCAACGTCAGCGAGGTGGTGCTGCGCAACGACCTGCAGACCGTCAACGCCAAGCTCAATGACGGCCAGAAGCTCAACACCACGATCGTGCCGACCGACGGCTCGCTCGACAAGATCCTCGACAAGCAGGGCGTGAAGTTCACGGTGGAGGCCAAGGACAACAGCGGCCTGATCACGCGCGTCCTGCTCGACTGGCTGCCCATCCTTTTCATCTTCGGCGTGGTCGTCTACTTCATGCGCCAGATGCAGGCCGGCGCCGGCGGGCGCGGGGCGATGAGCTTCGGCCGTTCGCGCGCGCGCCTGCAGGGCGAGGACCAGGTCAAGGTCACGTTCGCCGACGTCGCCGGCGTCGACGAGGCCAAGGACGAGGTGCAGGAACTCGTCGAGTTCCTGCGCGACCCATCGAAGTTCCAGAAGCTCGGCGGGCGCATCCCGCGCGGCGTGCTCATGGTCGGCTCGCCCGGCACCGGCAAGACCCTGCTCGCCAAGGCGATCGCGGGCGAGGCCAAGGTGCCGTTCTTCACGATTTCCGGCTCCGACTTCGTCGAGATGTTCGTCGGCGTTGGCGCCTCGCGCGTGCGCGATATGTTCGAGCAGGCGAAGAAGCACGCGCCGTGCATTATCTTCATCGACGAGATCGACGCGGTCGGCCGCCATCGCGGCGCCGGCCTCGGCGGCGGCCACGACGAGCGCGAGCAGACGCTCAACCAGTTGCTCGTCGAGATGGACGGCTTCGAGGGCAACGAAGGGATCATCGTCATCGCCGCGACCAACCGCCCCGATGTGCTCGACCCGGCGCTGCTGCGTCCGGGCCGCTTCGACCGCCAGGTCGTCGTGCCGCTGCCCGATCTGCGCGGGCGCGAGCAGATCCTCAAGGTGCACATGCGCAAGGTGCCGCTCGCGAACGACGTCGATCCGACCGTGATCGCGCGCGGCACGCCGGGCTTCTCGGGCGCGGACCTGGCCAATCTCGTCAACGAAGCGGCGCTGTTCGCCGCGCGCGGCAACTCGCGCGAGGTGACGATGGACCACTTCGAGCGCGCCAAGGACAAGATCATGATGGGCAGCGAGCGCCGCTCGATGCTCATGAGCGAGGACGAGAAGAAGCTCACCGCGTATCACGAAGCCGGCCACGCGATCGTCGGCCGCCTCGTGCCCGAGCACGATCCGGTGCACAAGGTCACGATCATTCCGCGCGGACGCGCGCTCGGCGTCACCCTGTTCCTGCCCGAGGCCGACCGCTACAGCAACAGCAAGACGTATCTGGAAAGCCGCCTCGCCAGCCTCTACGGCGGCCGCGTCGCCGAGGAGATCATCTTCGGCGAGGACAAGGTGACCACGGGCGCGTCGAACGACATCCAGCGCGCGACCGGCCTCGCCCGCGACATGGCGACCAAGTACGGCCTCTCGCCCGAGCTCGGGCCGATGACCTACGCGGAGGAGGACGACGAGGTCTTCCTCGGCCGCTCGGTGACGCAGCACAAGCATGTATCCGAGGAAACCGCGCGCAAGATCGACGAAGTCGTGCGCGGCATCATCGACACCGCGTATCACCGCGCCCACGATCTGCTCACGACCAACATCGACAAGCTGCACACGATGGCGAAAACGCTGCTGCAGTACGAGACGATCGACAGCGACCAGATCACCGCGATCATGGAAGGCCGCACGCCGGGTGCGCCGAAGGACTGGCAGAAGTCCGGCGAGCCGCCGCGCGGCGGCAACGCAGCCAGCGGCGACAAAGCCTCTGCGCCGATCGGCGGCACGGCGACGCAGCACTGAAGACATTCTTATCGATCGAAGCAAAAGGCCGCCTTCGGGCGGCCTTCTGTTTCGCGAGGCAGCTTGCTCCGCTTTCTCAGTCCGCCGGCGCGGCCAGTGTCGTAAACTCGCCCTATGTTCGATACGACTCCTACCCTCGATTGCGCCGGCCGCGTTCTGAAGCTCGATCGCGCGCGCATTGCCGGCATCGTCAATCTCACGAACGATTCGTTTTCCGGCGACGGTTTGCGCGGTGATATCGATGCCGCCGTGGCCCAGGGCATCGCGATGGTGGAGCAGGGCGCGGACCTGCTCGATGTCGGCGCGGAATCGACGCGCCCCGGCGCGGGCGAGATTTCCGTGGACGAGGAAATTGCGCGCGTCGTTGCCGTGATCGAGGCGCTGGCGAAGCGCGTCGACGTGCCGATCTCCATCGATACGAGCAAGCCGGAGGTGATGCGTGCGGCCGTCGCCGCCGGCGCGGGTTTCATCAACGACGTCTATGCGCTGTGCCGCGACGGCGCGCTCGACGCCGCGGCGCAATTGAAGGTGCCGGTGTGCCTGATGCACATGCAGGGCGAGCCGCGCACGATGCAGGACGCGCCGCACTACGACGACGTCGTCGGCGAGGTGAAGAATTTCCTCGCCGGCCGCATCTTCGCCTGCGAGATGAGCGGCATCGACAAGAAGCGCATCGTCGTCGATCCGGGCTTCGGTTTCGGCAAGACGCTCGAACACAATCTCGCCCTGCTGCGCGGGTTGGACCAGCTCGCTGCGCTCGGCGTGCCGCTGCTCGCCGGACTGTCGCGCAAAGGCATGATCGGCGCGCTGACCGGCCGCGACGTCGAGCACCGTGGCGCCGGCTCCGCCGCCGCGGCGCTGATCGCGGTGCAGAAGGGCGCGCTGATCGTGCGCGTGCATGACGTGGCGGCGACGCGCGACGCGCTGGCCGTCTGGCACGGCGTCGCCGCCGGCATGGTGGCGGCGAAGAAGGCGCAGAAGCCGTTCGGCTCGCAGCGTTTCGGCGACGACGATTGAGGCTTCGCCTCAACGCGCCGCGGCGCTGGCGAGCACCTGGGCGCAGCCGGACTCGTAGGCGCTGGTCCATTCCGCCGCCGTTGCGGGGAACAGCGGGCGGGCGCAGCGCACATGGACGAGGATCTTCGACGCCAGGTACCAGGCGTCGCGGTATTCGTAGCGCTGCTTGCCGTTGAGCGCGACATAGTGCAGCGCGTTGGCGCCGGTCTCGCCGCGCGCCTCGAAACCCGGCGACTGTTTCGCCTTGTCGGTGGCCGCGTTGACCAGCGCGGGGAAGGCCGAGGCGTCGTTGAGCAGTTTCGCCTCGACCGAGACCTGTGCCGATTCGCCGCTGTCCGCGTCGGCCGGATCCTTGATCAGGAACGCGACGAACTGCGGCGTGCCCTCGGTCTTCTGCATGATCGCGGGCCAGTTCGCCGGCGCCGCGAACTTCACTGCACCTTCGTAGAGCGCATACGGCGTGCCTGTCCTGGCGGCCGCCTTGCCACCGCTCTGGGCGAGCGCAGCGCAGACCGGCAGCGCGGCGAGCAGGCAGGCGGCGGCGATTCTCATGGACGGTTCCGCTTCGGAAAAGGCGCGACGTTTACGCGGAGCGCCGAGTCTAGCCGAGTTGCGCGGCGGCGGCATGTCCGGCGTCGCGGTCGAGCAGATGGGCCAGGGTGTCGACCGAATCGGTGATGCGGTCGCAGGCGTCGGCGACGGCGATCGCGACCGCGTGCGCTTCGCCGTCGGGCGGCACGGCGGCCAGCTTCCTGGCCAGTTCGCGTTCGCAGGCACGCAGGCCCTCGACCTGCGCCGGATGATCGTGGCGCAGGCCGTCGGCGACGGCGCCGAGCGCGGCGTCGACGCGCCGCGCGAACGCGAGCACGTCGTCGTGCGCGGGCCGTTCGCGGCTGTCCTGGAGCACGGCTTCGAGCGCCATGCACGCGCGCACGAAACGGTTCGCGTTGGCGAACACGCTTTCGGCGAGCGCGATCAGGGCGGGATCGCGCTTGGGTTCGCCGCGCAGGCGGTCGAGCGAGGCCTGCGCGTTGGTGCGCGCGGTGCGCGAGGCGACGCGCGCATCGCGGCGCAGGCCGGCATCGCCATCGAACAGGGTGGAAAAGTATACGCGGTACGATTCGATCATCGTCGCCAGCGACGGGCGCAGCCGTTCCCAGGTCGGCCACAGCGCGTAGGCGGCCAGGGCGAGCGCGCTGCCGATCGTCGTCGCGATCGCGCGCAGGGGCATCGACTCGCCGGGCGCGATGCCGTGGAACGCGAGCAGGATGACGATGAGGCCGGTGAGCATCATCACGCCGAGGCCGTAGTTGATCGTCGTCAGCATGCGGAAGCCGATGCCGAGCAGCGCGAGCAGGACGAGTTGCGCCCAGACGTTGTCGAGCGCGTAGTGGAGTAGGGCCGAGGTGAGCACGAGACCGGCGAGCGTGCCGGCGACGCGCAGCAGGCCGAAGTTGAAGGTGCCGGCGAAATCGGGTTTGAGCACGATCGCCGTCGTCATCGGCACCCAGAAGCCGTGCGGATAGCCGAGCATGCGTTCGCCGACGACCGCGGCACAGACGCAGACGCCGAGGCGCAGTGCATGGCGGAACGCCACCGATTGCAGGTGCAGGTTCGCGCGCAGCGTCGCCAGCGCGCTCATCGGGCGCAACGCCGCCGGCAGGCGTGCTTCCTGTTCCTCGGCTTCGAGTTCGCCGCGCGCGCCGGCGAGGCCGGCGTTGCGGATCGCCGCGCGCAGTTGCCCGGCGAGCGCCTGCGCGCGCGCGAGCGCGACCGTCAGCGTGCGCTGCATGCGCGGGTCGGCTGCGTGAGCCAACGTCTCGAACGCGGCGAGCGCGGCGTCGTAACCTTCGATCGCACCGCTCGTCGCTTCCGCTGTGGTGCCGTGTTCGAGCGCCACGCCGATGCCGGCGAGCGTGCGCGAGGCGTATTCGCGCAGGCGCAGCAGCGTGTGCCGCGCTTCGTCGTCGGGCAGGGTGCTGATCGCATCGGCCAGCGCGAGCAGTTCCAGGCGCACGCGCTCGACGATGCGCGCGAGCACGCGGAAGCGCTCCATCTCCGTGCCGCGCGCGCGGTGCTCGCCGTTGAGCAGGTGCTCCACTTCGAGCAGGCCCTGCGTTACCGGCGGCGCCCGTTCGAGGCGGTTCGGCGAGATCGGCCGTTGCGTGATCGTTGCGAGTTCGCGGTACACGCGCGCCAGCGCCGAACGCTCGGGGCGGTAGCGCTGCAGCGGCCAGGCGGCGAGGGCGAGCAGCGTTTCGATCAGGCCGCCGGCGAAGATCAGCAGGCCGGTGGCGGCGGCGCCGCGGATCGGCTGCGGATCGGCACTCGTGACGAGCAGCAGGATGATGCAGGTCAAGCCCGCGCGTCCCGCGTTCGGGCCGAGCGCGACGAGCATGCCGCCGCTCACGCCGCAGACCAGCGCGGCCGCGGCCATCGCGATCGCGTGCGCGCCGAGCAGGCTGCCGGCGAAGGCCGACAATCCCGAGCCGAGCGCGCCGAGCAGCATGCGCTGCATGCGCAGGCGGTACGGCCCCGGCTGGTCGAGGAACATGGTGTTGAGCGCGCCGGTGGCGACGCCGAGGCCGATCGCGACATGCCCGCTCGCGATGCCGACGCCGAGCGGCAGCACGAGGCCGGCGGCATTGCGCAGTGCCACGCCGAGCGGCACGTCGCGCGGTTTCAGTTCGACGAGACTGCGGAGCATGGCGCGATTCTAGTCCGATGCCCGATTCTGCTAGTCGTTCCCGCCGATTCGGAACGGCCGGCAACGGGCAAGCGGTGCGTCAGGAATACTTGCGGATGAACGCACGCACCTCGGGATAGACGTTCTCGCGCCAGCGCCGCCCCGAGAAGATGCCGTAGTGGCCCGCACCCAGCACGGTGAGATGCCTGCGGTTCGCCGCGCGGATGCCCTTGCAGAGATCGTGCGCGGCTTCGGTCTGGCCCAAGCCGGAAATGTCGTCGAGTTCGCCCTCGATCGTGAACAGCGCGGTGCGCTTGATGTCCTGCGGCTTGACGAGCTTGCCGTTGACCTTCCAGGTGCCGCGCGGCAGCGCATGATCCTGGAACACGGTCTTCACCGTGTCGAGGTAGTACTCGGCCGGCATGTCGAGCACGGCGTTGTATTCGTCGTAGAAGGTGCGGTGCGCGTCGGCGTCGTCGAGGTCGCCGCGCAGCAGATCGCGGTAGAAATCCCAGTGCGAGGAGAAATGCCGGCTCGGGTTCATCGCGACGAAGCCGGCGTGCTGGAGGAACCCCGGATAGACCTTGCGGCCCTTGCCCGGATAGTTCTGCGGCACCGGATTGATGACGTTGGCCTCGAACCACTGGATCGGCTGCGTCGTGGCGAGGTCGTTGACCTTGGTCGGGCTGCGGCGCGTGTCGATCGGACCGCCCATCATCGTCATCGTGCGCGGCGTGACCTCGCCGGCCGAGGCCATCAGCGAGATCGCGGCGAGCACCGGGACGGTCGGCTGGCAGACCGAGACGACGTGCAGGTCCTTCGCGCCGATGTGGCGGATGAATTGCTGGATGTAGGCGACGTAGTCGTCGAGGTGGAACGGACCTTGTTCGGCCGGCACCATGCGCGCGTCCACCCAGTCGGTGATGTAGACCTTGTGGTCCTGCAGCAGCGTGCGCACGGTGTCGCGCAGCAGCGTCGCGTGGTGGCCGGACAGCGGCGCGACGACGAGCACCGGCGGATCGTTCTTCAATTGTTGCAGCGTCTGGATCTCGTCGCTGTAGCGCTTGAAGCGGATCAGGTTGCAGAACGGCTTGGCCAGCGCGACCTGCTCGACGATCGGCACCGTGTCGCCGTGGGCCTGCACCGATTGGATGTCGAACGCGGGCTTTTCGTAGTCCTTGCCGAGGCGATAGAGCAATTCGTAGTTGGCGGCCATGCGCGGTGCGCCCGGCAACTTCGACAGCCAGCTCTCCTTCGACGAGAACATGCGCGCGCCGCTCTCCGAGAACGTCATCAGCGGATTGAGCAGGGCGCGGTTCAGTTCGTGGAGCTGGTATAGCAACATCGTCATGGTATCGGTATCTGGAACGCGAGCGCGTTATCGTATGCCCGTATTCGCTGCGCTGCAACATTGCGTCTGTCCGGAGGACAGGCGCTTGTCCAAGAATGTCGCGGCGGCAGGCAAAAGCTATCGCTTGCGCGGAGACTTGCTCGCGGCAGGTTTCTTCGCCGTCGACTTGCGAGGGGCGGATTTTGCCGCCGGAGCCTTCTTTTTGGCCGCAGCCTGGGTGCGGCGCCCGCTCCCCGAAAGTTTGCCGCCGCCCGATTCCTTGTTGACCGTCGCCCAGGCGCGCGCCGCCGCGGTCACTTCGTCGACGCCGCGCGATTCGTAGCCCTGTTCGATATGCAGGGCCTGGCGCTTCTGTTTCTCGGTATACGCCGATTTGTCTCCGCGTGGCATGGTTCGGCTCCTCTGCGCGCTGACGGTTTCGATCATACTCCCGCCATTGTCCTCCGCGCACGGCTGCCGCCTGTCGCGAGACGGCCTCCGATGTCGGGAAAAAGGGATGAAGAGCGAGAAAATCTACGACCGCGCCTATTTCGACCGCTGGTATCGCCATTCGCAACACGCGGTGAACACTCCCGCCCTGCTCGAACGCAAGGCCGCGCTGGCGATCGCCGTCGCCGAGTACTACCTCGGTCGGCGCGTACGCAACGTGCTCGACGTCGGCTGCGGCGAGGGCGCCTGGCACGCGCCGCTGAAGAAACTGCGTCCGCGCATCGACTATCTCGGGATCGATTCGAGCGAATACGCGATCGCGCGCTACGGTCGCGCGCGCAACCTGCGTCTGGTCGGCTTCGGCCAACTCGCCGAACTGCGCTTCGACGACGATTTCGACCTGATTGTCTGCTCCGACGTGATCCACTACCTGCCGTCCGCCGAACTGCACCGCGGACTCGCCGGCATCGCCGACATGCTCGCCGGCGTCGCCTTCCTCGAACTGTTCACCTCGAAGGACGCGCTCGACGGCGACAAGCACGGTTTCATCGCGCGCTCGCCGAAATGGTATTTGTCCACGTTCGCGCAGGCGGGGCTGACCGCCTGCGGTTCGCATTGCTATCTTGGGCCGAAGCTTGAAGCATCGGTGGCTGCCCTAGAATTGGCGACGGCTAGATAAACTTTTCCTAAGCATCGGTCAGTTGTCGTAGATCGGCTTATTCGGACATAGTAGATGCCACCAACGAATGAGCTTTGATTCTTTGGTGGCGAGCCCTCCAGCCATGACGGCAGTCACAAAGAGACTTGCGTCATGTTCGTCATGTTCTAGTCGCGTGCGCTCACGATTTGAGAGAGAGGACGGCATTTCCCCTCGATGACGGTACAGTGTATGCAGCGCGAACAAAAGGTTGACTTGATAGAACCGGAATGTTGCCCACTCGTCTGAAAGAAGAGTGGGTGGTGGCAAATTGGAGTCGTCAAGGACGCGAAAGAACTCGATGATCGTCTCGGGCTTTGCCAAATCGTCCTCGTAGTCTTTTAGTGCTTTTTTCCGCGCTTCGTCTGACCCCTGAGCTACAAGAGGGAAGAAGCTAACTGCATTGTTGATGCGCTGTATATACCTTTCGACTCCATCAAAAATATGACTCGTTTGTTCGTCGGTATTCCGCCTCGCCTCAAGCGGTAGTTGATACTCGGCGTTTCTGAGTTGTGGGTTGAATCTGAATTTTTCAGCTACCTCGTAGCTGAGAAAGCTGAGAGCTTTAGTGTTGGTTCGTTGCTCATGGAGCAACATAGGCCCTATGTGTCCGATTATTCGAACGGGGTTGTTCACTTCCGGGAATTTGGAAAAACAGCGGGCACGAGTTATTGGGTCTGTTGTGAGCAACTCGTAGAAGAGCGCGTCTGTCATTATAAGCGCGTTCGATAAATCGTATAGTTCACGAGTGCGTTGTACTGAGGCGCCTTGCAAAAAGCTCTTGTCGAGGACAATGCATGTCATATAGCAACGTCAACATACTCGACTTGGATATGCACCAGTGGTGCAGGAATGCCATCGTCGCGCCGGCCTTCAAGGTGAAAAGCGATCGCTTCGCGAATCTGTGTCTCGGTTTCTTGTAGCGTCGCGCCGGTAGCCACGCAGCCCGGAAGATCGGGAACGTAGGCCGAATAATTGTCTGCGGCTTGCTCGATGACGATTGCGTAGCACATGGATAAGTGAACCGCCCCGGGAACGTCGGAGGCTGGTTGGTGTGAGTCAAGCCGCCATCGGCATCTCACGGTGTTGCTGTTGCTGATGATATATCGCTTCGGCTTCCGCCGGCGGTAGGTGTCCGATCGAGGAGAGTAGGCGGTGGTGGTTGAACCAGTTCACCCACGCCAGCGTCGCCATTTCCACGGCTTCCAGGTTCGGCCAGGATCGGCGGTGGATGACCTCGGCCTTGTACAGCCCGTTGATCGTCTCGGCCAGCGCGTTGTCGTAGGAGTCGCCCACGCTGCCGACCGACGGTTCGATGCCGGCCAGCGCCAGCCGCTCGGTGTAGCGGATCGACACGTACTGCACGCCGCGGTCGGAGTGGTGGATCAGGGCTTGCTGCACCGGTCGTCGATCGTGCAGCGCCTGCTCCAGCGCGTCGAGCACGAAGTCCGTGCGCGCCGATCGCGACACCTTCCAGCCGACGATGCGACGAGCGAACACGTCGATCACGAAGGCCACGTAGACGAAGCCAGCCCACGTCGACACGTAGGTGAAGTCGCTGACCCACAGCGCGTTCGGACGGTCGGCGTGGAACTGCCGGTTGACGCGATCCAGCGGGCACGGCGTGGCCTTGTCGCTGACCGTGGTCTTTACCGGCTTGCCGCGGATCACGCCTTGCAGGCCCAGCCTGCGCATCAGCCGCTCGACCGTGCAGCGCGCCACGGAGTAGCCCTCGCGCCGCAACTGCCGCCACACCTTGCGCGCGCCGTACACCTGCAGGTTCTCGGCGAACACGCGCCGGATCGCTTGGCACAAGTCCTCGTCCCGGCGCGCCCGCGCCGAGCGTCGATCCGGATGGCGACGTTCCCGCGCGTGGCGGCGGTACGTCGACGGAGCGATCGGCAGCACGCGGCAGATCGGCTCGACTCCGTAGGCTTCGCGGTGATCGTCGATGAACGCGATCATGGCTTGAATCGGCGGTCGAGCTCCGCCTGGGCAAAATACGCCGACGCCTTGCGCAAGATCTCGTTCGCTTGGCGCAGTTCGCGAATCTCTCGCTCCTGCGCCTTGAGCCGATCACGCTCGGACGTACTCAACCCCTCGCGCCGGCCTTCATCGACCTGCGCCTGCCGCACCCAGCGCCGCAACGTCTCCGACGTGCAGCCCAGCTTGCCGGCCACCGAGGCGATCGTCGCCCATTCCGAGCCGTATTCGGCTTGGTGCTCGCGCACCATCCGCACCGCTCGCTCTCTCACTTCTGCCGAATACTTCGAGTTTGTCATTGCTCCATCCTCTCAAGAGTGGGAGCCTCCGACATACCCGGGGCGGTTCAGTTCCGGCAGTTGGCGAGGCAAAGAGAGAGCCGGATAGAAGAAGGCCATCTGATGTCGGATCACGTCCACATGCTTTTGGCGATACCGCCGAAGTACGCGGTGTCGGAAGTGGTGGGATACATCAAGGGCAAGAGCGCGATTCATCTGGCGCGTACGTACGCAGAGCGGAAGCGGAATTTTCAGGGCCAGCACTTTTGGGCGAGAGGGTATTTCGTTTCGACGGTAGGTCGGGATGAAACGCAGATACGAGCCTACATTCAAAATCAGGAGCACGAGGACAAGCGCATGGATCGGTTGAATCTGTGGCGCTGAGTTGGCACCGACAGGTGCCAAAGAACGCGGGGCCGCGTTAGCGTCCCCGCACAAGCCGCTTTGAGCGGCTCACATCAATAAAGCCCCCGGCTTTGCCGGGGGATACTTACTCCTCCCCTTGAAGGGGAGGGCTTTGAGCATCAGGCCTTGCGCGCGTCGCGCCCACCGCGCCAATGGCGTTGCTTGTTCGCTGCCGCGTGCGGCTTCGGCTGCTGGCCGTTCGGCGCCTGCGCATGCGGACGGCGCGCATGGTTCGGCTTGCGGGCCTGGTTCTGCTTCGGCTGTCCAACGCCGCCGTTGCCATCGAGGCGTAGCGGCTGGCTCGGTTCGAAACCTTCCACGTTCTCGATTGCGATGTCCTGCTTGAGCAGGCGGCGGATGTCGCGCAGCAGGCGCGTTTCTTCGTGCGAGACGAGCGAGACGGCGAGGCCCTCCGCGCCCGCGCGGCCGGTGCGGCCGATGCGGTGCACGTAGTCCTCGGCGACCATCGGCAGGTCGAAGTTGATGACGATCGGCAACTGGTCGATGTCGAGACCTCGCGCGGCAATATCGGTCGCAACAAGAACGGTAATTTTCCCGTTCTTGAAATCGGCGAGCGCACGCGTGCGCGCGCCCTGGCTCTTGTTGCCGTGGATCACCGCGGTGCGCAGGCCGTGCTGGTCGAGGAACTTGGCGAGCTTGTCGGCGCCGTGCTTGGTGCGGCCGAACACCAGCGTCTGCCGGCGGCTGTCCCGGCTGAGCAGCTCCAGCAGCAGGTCGCGCTTCTTCGCCGCATCGACCGGATGCACGCGATGGGTGACCGTCGCGGCGACGCTGTTGCGCGCGGCGATCTGCACTTCGGCCGGATCGCGCATGAATTCGCGCGCAAGCGCCTTGATCGGGTCGGCGAACGTGGCCGAGAACAGCAGGGTCTGGCGGTTCTGTTTGGGAAGCGTGTTGAGGATGCGCTTCATCTGCGGCAGGAAGCCCATATCGAGCATGCGGTCGGCCTCGTCGAGGACGAGGATCTCGATGCCCGAGACGTCGACCGTGCGCCGTTCGAGATGGTCGATCAGGCGGCCCGGCGTGGCGATGATGATGTCGACGCCGCGGCGCAGCGCGTCGATCTGCGGGCCCATGCCGACGCCGCCGAAGATGGTCGTCGAGAACACGCGCAGGTGCTTGGCGTAGGCGCGCACGTTCTCGCTGATCTGCGCGGCGAGCTCGCGCGTCGGCGTCAGGATCAGCGCGCGCGGACGGCGCTTGCCTTCGCTTTTCGGCGCCTGCGCGAACAGGCGCTCGAGCAGCGGCAGCGCGAAAGCGGCGGTCTTGCCGGTGCCGGTCTGCGCGCCGGCGAGCAGATCGCGGCCTTCGAGCACGAGCGGAATGGCGGCCTGCTGGACCGGCGTGGGCGTGTCGTAGCCCTGTTCGGCGAGCGCGCGCAGGATGGCGGGCGAAAGCCCGAGGGTGTCGAATGACATGATGCAAATACTCCGTGTGGTCCGCGCATGCACGCGGGCGTACGAACCGCGATGGCGGTTCGCAAATTTGAAATTCCTTGGCGTTCCCGATGAACCGCGCCGCGGGCGAAAGGCGGAATCCACGCAATGAAGCGGGAGACCCCAGGGGCGTCGGAACCGAGTGGTGCGGGTGAAATGGTCGCGAGGAAATCGCGAACGGATCGACCGGAAGGGAAAAACGGCGGTACGACGCAGTGTTGCAGGGCGAAGTATACTGCAAGTTCGCCCGTCAGTGTGAACGCACGTTCATCTTGTCCCGCAATGCGCATCACGATCGAGCTCGAACCCGGCGACATAAACCATTTCATGCAGGCGCTGGCGCGCTCGCGCCGCACCGCCCAGCAGGCCGACGAGGCCGATATCCTCGACGCGGCCAAGCAGGCGCTCGACTCGGCACCGCTGGCGACCGCACCGACCTACGTGCGCAAGCGCATCGCCGGCGTGCAGCGCCTGGTCGCGATGATCGAGGACGACGCCTGGGCCTTGCCCGCGCCGGCGCGCGTCGACGTGCTCGAGGCGCTGGTCTATTTCAGCGATCCGGAAGACCTGATTCCCGACGACATCGAGGTGATCGGCCTGCTCGACGACGCCATCATGCTCGAGCTGATGTTGCGCAAGCTTGCGCCCGTGCTGCGCGCCTATGCCGATTTCTGCAAGTTCCGCGAGGAGCTTTCCGCCGCGCCGCCGGCGACGCGGCAGGAATACGCGGCCAGCCTCGCGCGCAAGCGCGAGGCGCTGCGCGTGAGGCTCGGCAAAGCTAGGCGCATTGCGAATTCCGTGTAGCGATCATTCGTCGCCTGACTTTCCTTCTCCCGGTGGGAGAAGGGGCGAAAGACATCACAGCCGCACGCGCCGCGCGCCGCTGTAGCGCTTGTTCCAGTAGACGTTGCTCAGATAGTCCAGTCGCACCGTGCCGCCTTCGTTCGGTGCGTGGACGAAGCGATCCTGGCCGACGTAGATGCCGACATGGCCGATGTCGCGCCCCGACGTGTTGAAGAAAACCGAGATCGCCGCCTTGCAAGCGGTCGCGGCGCACGTCAACGAGATCGAGAGCGTACATGTCCTGCGTCGTTCGCGGCAGCGCGACGCCGGCGACCGTGCGGAACACGTAGACGACGAGGCCCGAGCAGTCGAAGCCGCTCTCGGGCGTGTTGCCGCCCCAATGGTAGGGCGTGCCGACAAGGCCGATCGCGCGAAACAGGATGTCGTTCGGCGTCGCCAGTCCGCGCGGCGCGGGCGCAGGCAGCGGTTCGCGCGCGGGTCGCGTGCGCGGACCCGCGCATGCGGCGAGCAGCAAGGCAAGCGAGAGGGCGGGAACGATCCGTGCGCGCATCGCCGCGCACGTTGGGCGAAGCGGGCGGAGTTGTCAATCGCGATATAATCCGCGCATTCCAGTGACGCTCCCAGCAAGGACATTCGATGAAGGCGGAAAAGAACAAGGTCGTGACCTTTCACTATCACCTGACCGACGAGTCGGGCACGAAGGTCGATTCATCGCATGACCGCCCCGAGCCGCTGACGGTCCTGTTCGGCCACGGCCAGATCATTCCCGGTCTGGAGCAGGCGATGGAAGGTCGCGAGGCCGGCGACAAGTTCGTGGTGAACGTGCCGCCGGAGCAGGGCTACGGCGAGCGCCGCGAAGGCTTCAACCAGCGCGTGCCGAAGAAATATTTCCGCGATGCCGAGCATCTGAAACCGGGCGATGCGACCGTTCTTAGCGTGCAGGGTGGCGGCTATCGCCAGGTCGTCGTGCTCAAGGTCGGATCGAGCGTGATCGACGTGGACCTGAACCACCCAATGGCCGGCAAGACGCTGAGCTTCGACGTCGAGATCACCAACGTGCGCGAGGCGACACCCGAGGAGGTCGAGCATGGGCACGTGCACGGCGAAGGCGGGCATCATCATTGATGCTTCCCTTCCCCCATCGGGGGAAGGTGGCGCGAAGCGCCGGATGAGGGGAGGGCGTTGCATTGGAGGGAAAACGTCGGGCATCCTGACGCCTTTCCCTCATCCCTTCGGCACCTTCTCCCGGTGGGAGAAGGGAAGAGAGGCACGAGGTCACCATGTCGCGAATTGCCGTTGTTCTGTTCGCTTTCCTGGCTGTTATGCTTTCCGCTTGCGCAACGTCGAATGATGCGGGCCGGCATCGCGTTCCGGCAGTAGCTAACCAAACCTACGACCTGATCATCCGCCACGGCACCGTCTACGACGGCAGCGGCGGTGCGCCGGTGGCGGCCGACGTCGGCGTGCGCGGCGAGCGCATCGCCGCGATCAGCGATCTATCGCAGGCGCATGCGGCGCGCGAGATCGACGCGCATGGACTCGCCGTCGCGCCGGGGTTCGTCAACATGCTGTCGTGGGCGGCGGACGCGCTGTTCGTCGACGGCCGCTCGATGTCGGACATCAAGCAGGGCGTGACGCTGGAAGTGTTCGGCGAAGGCGAATCGCTCGGCCCGTTGACCGCGGCGATGCGCGAGACCGCGCAGAAGCGGCAGGGCGATCTGAAATTTCCGATCACGTGGAGCGGCTTCGGCGAAGGCATGCAGGCGCTCGCCGCGCACGGCATCTCGCCGAACATCGCCTCGTTCGTCGGCGCGACAACGCTGCGCATCCACGAGGTCGGCTATGCCGATCGCGCGCCGAATGCGCAGGAGCTGGCGAACATGCAGGAGCTGACGCGCACCGCGATGCGCGAGGGCGCGCTCGGCGTCGGCTCCTCGCTGATCTACGCGCCGGCGTTCTACGCGAAGACCGACGAGTTGATCGCGATCACCAAGGCCGCGGGCGAATTCGGCGGCGGCTGCATCTCGCACATGCGCAGCGAGGGCCCGCGCCTGCTCGAAAGCCTCGATGAGCTGATCCGCATCGCCAGCGAAGCGGGCGTGCACGGCGAGGTCTACCACTTTAAGGCGGCCGGCCGCGACAACTGGAGCAAGCAGGCGCAGGCGATCGCGAAGATCGAGCAGGCGCGCAAGCAGGGCCTAGACATTTCCGCGAATATGTACACGTACACGGCTGGCGCCACCGGGCTCGATGCGGCGATGCCGCCGTGGGTGCAGGAAGGCGGCCTCGATGAGTGGATCAAGCGCCTGAAGGATGCATCGATACGCCAGCGCGTGATCCGCGAAATAAACACGCCGACCGACAAGTGGGAGAACCTGCTGCTCGCCGCGGGCAAGCCCGAGAACGTTCTGCTCGTCGCGTTCAAGAATCCGCAATTGAAGCCGCTGACCGGCAAGACCCTCGCCGACGTCGCGAAGATGCGCGGCACATCGCCGGCCGAGACCGCGATCGATCTCGTCATCGAGGACGGCAGCCGCGTCGGCACGGTGTATTTCCTCATGTTCGAGGACAACGTGAAGCAGGCGGTCGCACTGCCGTGGATGGCGTTCGGCTCGGACGAAGGCTCGGAAGCGCCCGAGGGCGTGTTTCTGCTGTCGCGGCCGCATCCGCGCGCCTATGGCAATTTCGCGCGCGTGCTCGGCAAATACGTGCGCGAGGAAAAGGTCGCCACGCTGCCCGATGCGATCCGTCGCCTGTCCGCGCTGCCGGCCAGGAACCTGAAGCTGCGCGACCGTGGCGAACTGAAAGCCGGCAACTATGCGGATATCGTGATCTTCGATCCGGCGACGATCGCCGATCACGCGACCTACGACCAGCCGCAGCAGTATGCGACCGGCATGCGCGACGTGTTCGTCAATGGCGTGCAGGTGCTCAAGGACGGCGAGCATACCGGCGCGAAGCCGGGCCAGTTCGTGCATGGGCCGGGATGGTCGAAGCGGGCGACAGCCCGCTGAGGGTGAGGCATGGATGCCGAACGGAGGAGCGCTTCAGGGATGAGTTGTTGGCATAGTCTTGCTCGTCATTCCAGCGCAAGCTGGAATCCAGTTCTTGCTCGGAATGTTTGAAAAGCTGGATTCCAGCCTGCGCTGGAATGACGGCAGAAAAAGCAGGGCACGGCGGATTCCCGCATCCGCCGGAATAACCGATACTCACATGCATGTCGAACAACAAGTCTGATGTCCTGATCCTCGGCGGCGGCATCATCGGTCTCGCCTGCGCCTACTATCTGCTCAAGTCGGGGCGTGGCGTGACGATCCTCGAGCAGAACACGCTCGCCAGCGGCTCCTCACACGGCAACTGCGGCACGATCACGCCGAGCCATGCGCCGCCGCTGTCGCAGCCGGGCATGATCGGCAAGGCGCTCAAGTGGATGCTGACGCCCGATGCGCCGTTCCGCGTCGCGCCGCGGCTCGACTTCGAACTGTTCGAGTGGATGCTGCAGTTCGCGCGGCGCTGCACGTGGCGCGACTACCATCGGCTCGCGCGCGCGAAAGGTCCGCTGCTGCTGCGTTCGCGCGCGCTGATCGGCGAATTGGTCCGCGCCGAGAACCTCGCCTGCGAATACGAGGAAAGCGGCACGCTCTACGTGCACCGCGACGAAGCCGCGTTCGACGAAGCGAGCCATCTGCCGGACACGCTTGCCGCGTGCGGCATCGCCATGCGGCGCGTCGACGCCGCGCGCTGTCGCGAACTGGAGCCGATGTTGAACGACAGCGTCGTCGGCGGCTACTGGAATCCGGACGACACGCGCCTGCGCCCGGACCGCTACGCGGCGGAACTGGCGCGCGTGGTGCGCGTGCTCGGCGCGCAAATCCACGAATCGACGATGATCGCCGGCTTCCGCCACGATCGCGAGCGCATTGCCGCCGTCGTCACCGATCGCGGCGAATTCCCCGCCGACGAGGTCGTGTTCGCGCTCGGCGCGTGGTCGCCGAAACTGGGCCGGCAACTCGGCCTGCGCATCCCGATCCAGCCGGGCAAGGGCTACTCGATCACCTACACGCGGCCCGCTCGCGCGCCGCGCATTCCGCTGACGCTGAAGGAGCGCAGCATCTGCGTGTCGATCTGGGGCTCGGGCTATCGTTTGGGCAGCACGATGGAATTCGCCGGCTACGACGCCTCGCTCAACCGCACGCGCCTCGATGCGATCCGGCGCGGCGCGGCGGAGTACCTCGTCGAAGCCGAAGGCCCCGACGTCGTCGAGGAATGGTACGGCTGGCGGCCGATGACGTACGACGACCTGCCGATCATCGGGCGCACGTCGAAATGGAAGAACCTGATGCTCGCGACTGGCCACAGCATGCTCGGCGTGACCATGTCGGCGGCGACCGGCGAACTCGTCGCGCAATTGTTCGCCGGCGGTGACACGGCGCTCGACGCGGCGACGTTCGCGCCGACTCGGTTCGGTTTGTAGTCACGCATGGCATGAGCGCGCCGACGTCCGCTGCCCCGGGTGCGATGCCGGCGCGAGCGCTGCTCGAATGGCTTTCCGCGGCGGCAATCGCGCAGCAGTTCGCCGGCATCGCCCGGCGCTTGCGTGCGCCGCTACCCGCGCTCGCCTTTGAGCGAAAGCTCGCGCTCGATACGGCGCTGCGGCTCACGCAATACGGCCAGGCGATGCCGGCCTTCATCGTGCTCTCGCAGTTGCGGCGCGAACTGCCGAACGACGCGGAAGTGTGCGCCCGCCACGACATCGAACGCGCCTACGGCATGGCCGGCCTGCACGATCAGCAAGTCCGCCCCGGTGCGGCGCTCGCCGCCGCCGATGCGCTGCTGCGCGCGGTACCCTGGCATCGCGCCACGCGCATGCTGCGCGCGAGCCTGCTGGCCGAACGCGGCGAGGCGGCCGCCAGCGTCGAGGAATACCGCCGCATCGTCGACATCGTGCCGGGCGACGCGATCGCGCACGACGCGCTGTTGATCGCGATGCAGCACGACGCAGCGATTTCCGCCGATGCGATCGCCGACGCGCATCGCGCCTGGGCCGCGAAGCACATGCCGCGCGTCGCGCCGCGCTGGACGGCGCAGACGCCGCACGCCGACCCGGATCGTCCGCTGCGCATCGGCTGGCTGTCGCCGCGTTTCTTCTCCGGTCTCGTCGCGGACTTTTTTCTTCCGGTGCTGGAGCGGTTCGATCGCCGCGAAGCGAAGCACGTGCTCTACGACCTCGGCGGCGTCGACGATGCCGCGACGGTGCGCTTTCGCGCGGCGGCCGACGAATGGCGGCGCGTCGACGACCTCGACGACGCGGCGCTGTGCGAAGCGATCCGCGCCGACCGCATCGACGTGCTCGTCGAACTGAGCGGACACAGTCCCGGCAATCGCCTGCGCGCGCTCGCGCGGCGGCCCGCGCCGGTGCAGGCGACCTGGCTCGACTATTTCCACAGCACCGGCACCGATGCGGTTGACGTGCTGATCAGCGATGCGGTGCTGAGTCCGCCGTCGTTCGCGCATCGCTACAGCGAGCGCGTGCTGGCCCTGCCGTCCGGGCGATTGTGCTGGTCGCCACCGGCCGATGCGCCCGAGGTCGCTCCGCGCGAAACCGCGCCGCTGCGCTTCGCCAGTTTCAATCGCGTCAACAAAATCAACGACGACGTGCTCGCGGCCTGGTCGCGCATTCTCGCCGGCGTGCCGCAGAGCGTGCTGCGCCTGAAGGCGCGCGCGTTCGACGTGGCCGACGACCGTACGTATTTCCTTGCGCGCTGCGCGAAGCACGGCATCGCCGCCGAGCGGCTCGAACTGCTCGGCTACGGCTCGCATGCGCAGGCATTGGCGGACTATGCCGACGTCGATATCGCGCTCGATCCGTTTCCGTTCTCGGGCTGTGCGACGAGTCTCGACGCGCTGTGGATGGGCGTGCCGGTCGTTACGCGAATCGGCGAGACGATGGTGAGCCGGCAAAGCGCGAGTTTGCTGACCGCGTTGGGACTCGAAGAGTTGATCGCGAAAAACGCCGACGACTACGTGCGCTGTGCAATCGGCCTCGCGGACGATGCGGCGCGGCGGCGCGAGTTACGCGTGACGTTGCGTGAGCGAGTACGCGGGCGGTTGTGCGACGCCGATCGCCATGCGCGCGAGCTGAGCGCCGCATTGCGCGAAGCGTGGCGGCTATGGTGCCCCGGAAAATTCGACGACATATGACGGAGCGACCCTTCTCCCGGTGGGTCGAAGCGGACGACAGTCCGCTGAGGGTGAGGCAGGATGCCGAACGGGGTGGGTGCCGGCAGGCCGATGAGGGAGAGGCGCAACAAACCTCAACGCTGCTGAATTGTGCGAGGCTTCTCCCTCATCCGGCGCTTTGGTGACGCGGCTTCTCCCGGTGGGAGAAGGAAAGATTCTCCCGACAACGGACGCGAAAATCATGAGCGATATCTGCACCCTTCACCGCGGCACCGTGCCGCTGCTCGTCTCGCTGCCGCACGACGGCACCGCGCTGCCCGGCGACATCGCAGCGCGTCTCGTGCCGGAAGCGCGCCGCGTGCCCGACACCGACTGGCACGTCTCGCGCCTGTACGCATTCGCGCGCGAGCTCGGCGCGTCGATGCTCGTGCCGAACTACTCGCGTTACGTCGTCGACCTCAACCGTCCACCCGACGACGTGTCGCTGTATCCGGGGCAAAACACGACGGGGCTGTGTCCGGTCGTGCAATTCTCGGGCGAGCCGGTTTACCTGAAAGGGCAGGAACCATCGCCCGAAGAAATCGCGCAGCGCGTCGAACGTTACTGGAAGCCGTACCACGCCGCGTTGGCCGGCGAGATCGTGCGCATCAAGGCGGCGCACGGTCGCGTCGTGCTCTGGGAAGGGCATTCGATCCGCTCGCGCGTGCCGTTCCTGTTCGATGGACGACTGCCCGATTTCAATCTCGGCACCGCGGCCGGCGCGAGTTGCACGCCGGCTTTGCAACGGCGTCTCGAAGCCGTGCTCGCCGCGCAGGAAAAATATACTTTTATCGTCAACGGACGCTTCAAGGGCGGCTACATCACGCGCCATTACGCCGATCCGGCCAACGGCATGCAGGCCGTGCAGCTCGAACTCGCCCAGCTCAACTACATGGACGAGGATTCGTTCGAATATCGCGACGGACTCGCCACGCCGACGCAAGCGTTGATCCGCCGCCTGCTCGAAGCGGCGCTGGCCGTGTAAGGTTTTGCGACCGGATCGCGTCTATTGGTCGAGGGCCGCGCATGCGGCAAATCGTGGAGGAACGCATCATGGCGACGAACGAAACCCATAGTCACGGCCGGCGCGCATGGCTCGCCGCCGCGGGCGCACTCGGTGCCGGCGCGTGGTTGGCACGGATGCGCCTGTCGGGCGTCGCGCAGGTGCGCGCGGCGGAACGCGAGGCGTTCGAGGTCCAGCACAGCGACGCCGAATGGCGCGCGCGCCTGACTCCCGCGCAATACGGCATCCTGCGCGAAGAAGGCACCGAGTATCCGTATTCGAGCCCGCTCGACCGCGAAAAGCGACGCGGCATCTTCGCCTGCGCCGGCTGCGCGCTGCCGCTGTTTTCGTCGCAGACCAAGTTCGACAGCGGCACCGGCTGGCCGAGTTTCTGGAAACCGTTGCCGAACGCGGTCGGCGAACGCAAGGACCATTCGCTCGGCATGCTGCGCGACGAGGTACATTGCCGGCGCTGCGGCGGCCACCTCGGCCATGTCTTCGACGACGGTCCGCGGCCGACCGGGCTGCGCTATTGCATGAACGGCACGGCACTCGAATTCCAGCCGGCCGCATGACAGCGCAGGCATGCCGATGAAATCCGCCAATCGATATCGCCTGCTCGTCGTCTGCCTGTCGATCGTCCTCGTGGCGCTCGGGGCGGTGCTGCGCATGCGCAGCGCGGCCGCCGCCGCCGACCAGCCCGCACCGGAAATCGCGCGCGACGGCCTCGAATGGTTCAACGTTACCAAGCCCTTGCCGATCGCCTCGCTGCGCGGACGCGTGGTCATCCTCGATTTCTGGACCGAGGGCTGTATCAACTGCATCCACATCATTCCGATCCTGCGCGGCGTCGAGGAAAAATATCCCGAGCAACTCGTCGTGATCGGCGTGCACTCGCCGAAGTTCGCCGAGGAGAAGAGCGCGGCGAGCCTGAAGGACGCGATCGCACGCTACGAACTGCGTCACCCGGTCATCCACGATCCGAAGATGACGTTGTGGAACGCCTACGACGTGCAGGCGTGGCCGACACTCGTGGTCGTCGGGCCCGACGGCAACATCGTCGGCCGGATTGCCGGCGAACCCGACCCCGGGCGCTTCGCCCAGGCGATCGGCGACATCGTCGCGCGCGCGGGCCGGGCGGGCGAATTGAAGCCCGCCAAGCTCGCGTTGCGACTCGAGGAAACGCCGAACAGCCGCTTCCTGTTTCCGGGCAAGCTCAAGGCGGTACCGGGCGACACGAAGCAATGGGCGCTGGCCGATGCGGGCCACAACCAGATCGTATTGCTCGACGACGACGGCAAGGATTTGCGTCGCTTCGGCGACGGCACGGCCGGGTTCAGGGACGGCGCGGCGGGCGTCGCCCGTTTCGATCATCCGCAGGGGCTGATCGCCGCGGACGATGCGATCTTCGTCGCCGACACCGGCAACCATGCGATCCGCCGCATCGACCGCACGAGCGGGGCGGTGACGACGCTCGCCGGCACCGGCAAGCGCGGCACGCTGCTCGCCTCGGCGCCGCAGGCGGGCGCGACGGCCGCGCTCGCCTCGCCGTGGGATCTCGAAAAGAAAGGCGGGAAACTGTTCTTCGCCAACGCCGGCACGCACCAGATTGGCGTGCTCGATCTCGCCACGGGCAAGCTCGCGCGCCTCGCCGGCAACGGCGACGAGGCGTTGCAATCGGGCCTGCCCGCCGAGGCCGCGTTCGCGCAGCCCAGCGGCCTGTCGCTGAGCGGCGACGGCGCGACGCTCTACGTGGCCGACGCGGAAAGCTCGGCGATCCGCGCGATCCGCCTCGACGCCGGCGACCGCACCTGGACCGTCGTCGGCGCGGGCCTGTTCGACTTCGGCCGCGTCGACGGCAAGTTCGACATCGCTCGCCTGCAGCATCCGCTCGCCGTCGCCGTCGCCGGCGAACGCCTGCTCGTCGCCGACACCTACAACAACCGCGTGCGCACGCTCGACCTCAAGCAGAAGACGGTGAGCGAATTCGACGGCGGAAAGTATACTTGCACCGACCCGGTCTGCTATCCGCTGCGCGAGCCGGCCGGCATCGCCGTGGCCTCGCCCGATCGCGTGCTGCTCGTCGACACCGGCAACCACCGCATCGAGGAATTCCGGCCGTCGAGCAGGACTTCGCGCACCTGGGCGCGCTGAATTGCCGCAGAAGATTCGGCGGGTCAAGCCCCGCCCTACGCAACCGATTGGGTAGGGCGGGGTTCACCCCGCCTTACGCGTTCACCCCAACGAGCTACGGGCTATGGGCTAGGCAAGACTCTTCCACGCAGGATGGTGTTCATGCCATTTATTGAGGTTCACGAGAGTTTTGACAGTTGCTGCGTACTCTGGCGCAAGTAGGCGAGGGAACAGCCGATGACGCATGGCATTGCAGAATTTGCAAGCAGCGACGATGTTTGATTTTGAGTTCTTCCCATGATCTGCACGAGCTACCAGATGCTCGGCTGTGCAGCGCAACTGCGATTGGGATGTCATGAGCCGCTTGCAGTAGTAGCAACGGCGCCCTTGCCTATTTGCAGCCTTCCGGCGTAGGTGAATGATCTTGATATGTGACGACCGCATCATTGGCTCCTTGGATTGAGCCTGCGGTGCTTTGGGTGGGCGCGCAGGCTCATAAAATGAGCCGACCGCCCCTATTAGAGTACGTTCGGTACGCTGGTGAAGATTTTTCTACCAACGCCACGTTCTTCGCGTGTACCCAAAGTCCATGCACGAATAGCGCCATGAACCTGAAATCCGGATGATTGGAGATTAATGCGAATCCCTGAATTTGGTCAAGCCTCGCCTAACCCAATCAAACCTCCAGTGAAGCAAGATCCCCCTTCGTCTCCAACCACTCCTTCCGATCCGCTGCGCGCTTCTTAGCCAGCAGCATGTCCATCACCTTCGCGGTGCCGTCGTCGCCCTCGATCGCGCTGCCGTCGACGGCGAGGCCGACGGTGAGCTGGACGAGGCGGCGCGTGTCGGGGTCGATCGTCGATTCGCGCAACTGCGAGGGATTCATCTCGCCGAGCCCCTTGAAACGGGTGACGTTGACCGCGCCCTTGATCTTCTCGCGCTGGATTTTCTCGAGCATCGCGTCGCGCTCGGTTTCGTCGAGGCAGTAGAACACCTGCTTGCCGACGTCGACGCGGAACAGCGGCGGCATCGCGACGAAGGCGTGGCCTTCGCGCACGAGCGCGGGGAAGTGCTTGACGAACAGTGCGGACAGCAGCGTCGCGATGTGCAGTCCGTCGGAGTCCGCGTCGGCGAGGATGACAACCTTGCCGTAGCGCAGGCCGGAAAGGTCGTCCTTGCCGGGATCACAGCCGATCGCGATGGCGAGGTTGTGCACTTCCTCGGAGGCGAGCACCTGGCCGGAATCGACTTCCCAGGTGTTGAGGATCTTGCCGCGCAGCGGCAGGATCGCCTGGAAGTCCTTGTCGCGCGCCTGCTTGGCGCTGCCGCCGGCGGAGTCGCCTTCGACGAGGAACAGCTCGGTGCGCGACAGGTCGCTCGAAGCGCAGTCGGCGAGCTTGCCGGGCAGGGCGGGGCCCTGGGTGATCTTCTTGCGCACGATCTGCTTTTCGGCCTTGAGCCGCAGCGCGGCGCGCTCGATCGCGAGCTGGGCGATCTTCTCGCCAATGTCCGTGTGCTGGTTGAGGTAGAGCGAGAACCCGTCGTGTGCGGCGTTCTCGACGTAGCCGGCGGCGTCGCGCGAGGACAGGCGTTCCTTGGTCTGGCCGGAGAACTGCGGCTCCTCCATTTTCAGCGAGAGCACGAAGCTCAAGCGATCCCACACGTCCTCGGGTGCGAGCTTGACGCCGCGCGGCAGCAGGTTGCGGATGTCGCAGAACTCGCGCAGTGCGTCGGTGAGGCCGGTGCGCAGGCCGTTGACGTGCGTGCCGCCCTGCGCGGTCGGGATCAGGTTGACGTAGCTTTCCTGCGTGAGTTCTCCCTCGGGCAGCCAGGCGAGGGCGAAATCGACTTCATGCTTGTCGCGCTTGAGCGAGACCTGATAAAGCTCGGGCGGCAGATAGTCGTTCGCGCCGAGCATCGACTTGAGATAATCGGAAAGGCCGTCCTCGTAGTGCCACTCTTCCTTCTCGCCGCTCGCGTCGTCGGCGAAGCGCACGGTCAGGCCGGCGCAGAGTACCGCCTTGGCGCGCAGTACGTGCTTGAGTTTCGGCAGGCTGATCTTCGGCGAGTCGAAATACTTCGGATCGGGCCAGAAGCGCAGCGTCGTGCCGGTCTGCTTCTTCGGCACGCTGCCGACGACGGACAAATTGCTCGCACGCTCGCCGTCCTTGAAGTTCATGCGGTAGATCTGGCCGTCGCGGCGGATCGCCACTTCGACGCGCTGCGACAGCGCATTGACCACCGACACGCCGACGCCGTGCAGGCCGCCGGAGAACTTGTAGTTCTTGCCCGAGAACTTGCCGCCCGCATGCAGCTTGGTCAGGATCACCTCGACGCCGGGGCGGCCCTCGTCGGGATGGATGTCCACCGGCATGCCGCGGCCGTCGTCGGTCACCTCGACCGAGCCGTCGGCGTGCACGATCACCTCGATCGTCGTCGCGTGGCCGTTGACCGCTTCGTCGACCGAGTTGTCGATGACTTCCTGCGCCAGGTGGTTCGGGCGCGATGTGTCGGTGTACATGCCCGGCCGGCGCTTGACCGGGTCGAGGCCGGAAAGGACTTCGATGTCCGCGGCGTTGTATCTGCTGCTCATGCAATAGGTCGAATATTCTCGTGGATAAGGTCCGGATGGGCGCCGGTTGGTTGTTCGTGCGATGCACGCACATCCTGAAACGGCGAAGTGTGGCGATTGTCCCGGGTCCGATCAAGTCGAACGGCGGCGGCGAATGCCGCTTCGTCGCTCGGCGGGCACGCACAAGGCTTTACATAAACTTTCCGGAAGTTTCACGGTTGTTTGTCAACCGCGGGCTATTATCGCCGTCGCGGTATTGCAAGTCGTCACCGCGCGTTGTCGAGGGGGGGCGGCCATTGCATGCGATGGCTGTGGGAGGGCGCGGCGCGGTGACAGCCCCCTTCCTTACCCGACTGCAGAACGATGGACCCGGTCACGACCCGCAAGCTTTCCCGATCCGAACCGCCGATCATTTTCGTCGTTGGCATGCATCGGTCGGGCACGTCCGTGCTCGCACATGCGATCAATTTGATGGGTGCGTTCGTCGGCGAGGAAAACGAACTCGTTCCGGCGCATCCCGACATCAATCCCACCGGCTATTGGGAGCGCGCCGACATCGTGACCGAGCACGAGCGTTTCCTGCAAAGCAGCGGTTTCGCCTGGGGCACCCTGGCCAACTTCGAGATCGAGCGTATCGACGAGGATCGGCGTCATGCACTGGCTGCCCACTTGCAGGGCATCGTCCGCCGGATCGCGCACGCGGACGCCTCGCTCGTGATCAAGGACCCACGCCTGTGCCTGATGCTGCCGGTCTGGCACGAGTTCGCCACGGCGCGGGCGCACGTCGTCGTGGTGCGCGATCCGCGCAAGATCGCCGCCTCGCTGATGGCGGCGTTTCCCGATTCGTTCACCACGGATTTCCTGCTGGCGTTGTGGCAGAAGTACATGCAGAGCGCGCTGTCCGCCTTGACTGGCGAGCGCGTCTTGTTCGTCTCCTACGCGCGCATGCTCGAAGACCGGGATGCGCAGCATCGCCGCCTGTGGCGCGGATTGAACGAACTCGGCGCGGCAGGACTGGCGCAGTTCGATCTCGATCGACTCGGCAGCGTGCTGGATGGTCGGCTCGATCGCAGCGAGCCCTGTTCGCATGCGCGGCTGGACGACGGGCAACAGAAACTGTTCGATTGGCTCGTGCAGCACTGCGATGCGGACGGGCCGGTCGAGGTGGCCGGGGTTCCGCAGATATCGCCGCCCGATCCAACCCTGCTCGAACTCGAAAAGGTGTGCCGAACCTGCCTGCGCAACGGCTGGGCCATGGCCGCGAATCAAGCATCCGCTACGGCTCGCCCGCCGATCGCGCGACCGGCTTGACCGGAGTTCGGCGGCCCGGTCTCGCCCGGGCCGGTGAAGCGGAGTAAACTGTCGCTTTACCGGCACCGGAAACTGCTGCGTCATGACTCCCCTGATTTTCGTTACCGGCGGCGTGGTGTCCTCGCTCGGCAAGGGCATTGCGTCGGCGTCGCTCGCGGCCATCCTCGAAGCGCGCGGCCTGCGCGTGACGATGATGAAGCTCGATCCCTACATCAACGTCGATCCGGGCACGATGAGCCCGTTCCAGCACGGCGAGGTCTACGTCACCGACGACGGCGCCGAGACCGACCTCGACCTCGGCCACTACGAGCGCTTCGTGCGCACGCGCCTGAGCGGCAGGAATTCGATCACCGCCGGCAAGATCTACGAGAGCGTGATCCGCAAGGAGCGTCGCGGCGACTATCTCGGCGCGACCGTGCAGGTGATTCCGCACATCACCGACGAGATCAAGCACTGCATCTTCGAGGCGACGCGCGGCTTCGACGTCGCCCTGGTCGAGATCGGCGGCACGGTCGGCGACATCGAATCGCAGCCGTTCCTCGAGGCGATCCGCCAGATCCGCATCGAGCACGGCGCGGACAGGGTCATGTTCATGCACCTCACGCTGGTGCCGTACATCAAGGCCGCCGGCGAGATCAAGACCAAGCCGACCCAGCATTCGGTCAAGGAACTGCGCGCGCTCGGCATCCAGCCCGACGTGCTACTGTGCCGCTGCGAGACGCCGCTGCCCGACAGCGAGCGGCACAAGATCGCACTGTTCACCAACGTCCCCGAGAAGGCCGTGATCAGCGCGGTCGACCTCGACACGATCTATGCGATTCCGGCCTGGCTGCACAAGCAGGGCCTCGACGATCTCGCCGTCGCGCATCTCAAGCTCGACGCCAAGCCGGCGAATCTCGCCGAATGGGACAAGGTGGTCGAGGAAGTCGAGCATCCCAAGCATACGGTGGACATCGCGATCATCGGCAAGTACGTCGAGCACAAGGACGCGTACAAGTCGCTCGGCGAGGCGCTGCGCCACGGCGGCCTCAAGCAGGCGACGCAGGTCAATCTGCGCTGGGTCGAGTCGGAGGAGATCGAGGCGCACGGCGCCGAGATGCTGCGCAGCGTCGACGGCATCCTCGTGCCGGGCGGCTTCGGCAAGCGCGGTTTCGAGGGCAAGATTCTCGCCGCGCAGTTCGCGCGCGAGAACAGGATTCCGTACTTCGGCATCTGCTACGGCATGCACGCGGCCGTGGTCGATTTCGCGCGCCACATCGCCGGTTTGCCCGGCGCGAATTCGAGCGAGAACGACCGCCTCGCTGCCGATCCGGTGATTGCGCTGATCACCGAATGGACCCGTTCGAGCGGCGAAGTCGAGCATCGCAGCGAGGATTCCGATCTCGGCGGCACGATGCGCCTCGGCGCGCAGGAATCCAGGCTCAAGCCCGGCACGCTCGCGCGCGAGATGTACGGCCAGGACGTGATCCGCGAGCGCCACCGCCACCGCTACGAGTTCAACAACAACTACCGGCAGAAGTTCGCCGAACTCGGCCTCGTCATCTCGGGCGTGTCGATGGACGACGAACTCGTCGAGATGATCGAACTTTCGCCGCAGAAGCACCCGTGGTTCGTCGCCGGCCAGTTCCATCCCGAATTCACCTCGACGCCGCGCGACGGCCATCCGTTGTTCTACGGCTTCATCCGCGCCGCGCGCGAGCAGAAGGCGTTGCGCGAGGCGCCGAAGCTGGCGGGGGCCGCGTGAATATCCAAATTCCGGGCCGTCGCGATGGTTGCAGGCTTTTTTTGAAAAGTGCGACCATGGATGGCCGCTTCTTGATCTCGCGATCAAGGATGAGCGCATGAATCTCTGTGGCTTTGAAGTCGGCAACGACAAGCCGCTGTTCCTGATCGCCGGCCCCTGCGTCGTCGAGTCGCTGCAGTTGCAGATCGACACGGCCGGCAGGCTCAAGGAAATCACCGGCAGGCTCGGCGTTCCCTTCATCTTCAAGTCGAGTTTCGACAAGGCCAACCGCACCTCAAGTTCGAGCTTCCGCGGTCCCGGCATGGAGGAAGGGCTGCGCATTCTCGCCGAAGTCAGGCGCCAGGTCGGCGTGCCGGTGCTGACCGACGTGCACGAATACACGCCGATGCACGAAGTCGCCGCCGTCGTCGACGTGCTGCAGACGCCGGCGTTCCTGTGCCGGCAGACCGATTTCATCCAGAACGTCGCGCGCGCCGGCCGGCCGGTCAACATCAAGAAAGGCCAGTTCCTCGCGCCGTGGGACATGCAGCACGTCGTCGAGAAGGCCAAGGCCGTTGGCAACGACGACATTCTCGTCTGCGAGCGCGGCGCGAGCTTCGGCTACAACAACCTGGTCTCCGATCCGCGTAGCCTCGCGGTGATGCGCGAAACGGGTTGCCCGGTCGTGTTCGATGCGACGCACTCGGTGCAATTGCCGGGCGGCCTCGGCGGCAAGTCAGGCGGCCAGCGCGAATTCGTGCCGGTGCTCGCGCGCGCGGCGGTCGCAGTGGGCGTCGCCGGTGTGTTCATGGAAACGCATCCCGATCCGGATAAGGCGCTCAGCGACGGGCCGAATGCTTGGCCGCTCGGCAATATGCAAGCGCTGTTGGAGGTGCTCCATGCGATCGATCGTTTGGTGAAGGCTCATTCTTCTTTTTGAGTTGCGAGTATCGAACCCATGACCCCGGGTGATTTCGTCGCTATGCTTGCTTCGAAAGTCGTGTTCCCTGTGGCGAGCATGTTCTCGCCGCGCGACCCGGATGTTCCCGATTCGGGGCTTCGCGTTTACACAAACCCTTTCGATCAGAAGATTCTCTATCGGCCGAACACGCTGGACAAGTTGGTGCTCTGGGAACAGTGGGGCGCGAAAGATTATCAGACAGTCACCGTCAACCAAGGCGATATCGTCATTGAACTCGGCGGTCATATCGGCACTTCTACACTGAATTACGCGCATCTCGTCGGGCCTTGCGGCGTCGTTTACGCGATTGAGGCGATGCCGGCAAATTTCGAGATATTGAAACGCAACATCGCACACAACGGAATAACGAACGTCAAGGCGTTCAATCTTGCCATCGTTGGCGATCCCGCTATCAATCACATTTCAATCAATGCTAATCCGTTCAATTCCGGTGGTCATTCGATCTTCCGAATGAGTGTCGACGCGGAAGCGACATACGATTGCCCGGCGATGACGCTTGACGCATTCGTTCGTCGTGAAGGCCTGGAGCGCATCGATATATTGCAAATGGACATCGAAGGCGCCGAGTTCGATATCCTGCTCAATGCCGACAAGGTGTTGCTCGGATCGATCCGTGAGATCATGTTCGAATACCACGATGCGTATGTCGCGCCGCGCACGCATCGAGAGCTTTTGGATCTTTTACATGACTTGGGTTTCCGGACACACGAATACCGAAACCTCATAACCCGTGCGCTAAAACTCGAAACCGGCATCATTAGCGCCCACAAATAAACAACTTTTTTATTCTCATGACTCAGACAACGATCAAGTCCATTTACGCCCGCGAAATCCTCGACTCGCGCGGCAATCCCACGCTCGAAGCGGACGTCACGCTCGCCGATGGCTCGTTCGGCCGCGCCGCAGTCCCGAGCGGTGCGTCCACCGGTTCGCGCGAAGCGGTCGAACTGCGCGACGGCGACAAGGCGCGCTACCTCGGCAAGGGCGTGAAGAACGCGGTCGCCAACGTCAACACGACGATCGCCGCTGCGCTCAAGGGCTTCGACGCGGACGACCAGAAGGGCCTCGACGGAAAACTCGTCGCGCTCGACGGCACGAACAACAAGGGCAAGCTCGGCGCCAACGCGCTGCTCGGCGTCTCGCTCGCGAACGCACATGCGGCCGCCGCGTCGAAGAAACAGCCGCTATGGCAGTACATCAACACCTCGCTCGCGGCCGGCGCGCCGCTGCATCTGCCGGTGCCGATGATGAACATCGTCAACGGCGGAGCGCATGCCGACAACAACGTCGACATGCAGGAGTTCATGGTGCTGCCGGTCGGCCTGCCGAGTTTCTACGAGGCGCTGCGCGCGGGCGTTGAAATTTTCCATGCGCTGAAGTCGGTGCTGAAAGGCAAGGGCCTGAACACGGCGGTCGGCGACGAGGGCGGCTTCGCGCCGGACCTCAAGTCGAACGAGCAGGCGATCGAGACGATCCTCGAAGCGATCGCCAAGACCGGCTACGCGGCCGGCAAGGACGTCTATCTCGGCCTCGACGTGGCGAGTTCGGAGTTCTACAAGGACGGCGCCTATCACCTCGAAGGCGAGGGCAAGAAATTTTCGTCCGCCGAACTCGTCGAGTTCTACGCCGGATGGGTCGCGAAGTATCCGATCATCACGATCGAGGACGGCATGGCCGAAGGCGACTGGGACGGCTGGAAGGCGCTGACCGACCGGCTCGGCAAGAAGGTGCAACTCGTCGGCGACGACCTGTTCGTGACCAATCCGGCGATCTTCCGCGAAGGCATCGAAAAGGGCATCGCCAACGCGATCCTGATCAAGGTCAACCAGATCGGCACGCTGAGCGAAACGCTCGAAGCGATCGCGATGGCGCGCGCGGCGAACTACGCGTCGATCGTTTCGCATCGCTCGGGCGAGACCGAGGACGTGACCATCGCCGACATCGCTGTGGCGACCACGGCGACGCAGATCAAGACCGGCTCGCTGTGTCGCTCCGACCGCGTCGCCAAGTACAACCAGTTGCTGCGCATCGAGGGCGCGCTCGGCGCGGCGGCGAAGTACGCCGGCCGCAACGCGTTCCCGAACCTGCCCGGCCTCGTCTGAGCGGGCATTCCCGTGCTGCGCTGGGTTGCCCTGATCTTGCTTGCGCTGCTGCTGGCCCTCGGCGTGAAGCTGTGGGCCGGCGAGTGGGGCTTTCGCGAGATTGCGCGCTTGCAGGCGCAGATCGCCGAGCAGAAGGCCGAGAACGCGAAGCTCAAGCAGCGCAACGACCAGTTGCAGGCCGACGTCGAGGATCTGCGCAGCGGCAAGGACGCGATCGAGGAACGCGCGCGCACCGAACTCGGCCTGATCAAGCCCGACGAGGTCTTCTACCAGGTCGTCGAGCCCGCGCCCGGCGAAGCCAGGGTCGGGGCGGACAAGAAGAACGATGCCCAGCACTGACGCTGCGCTCTGGTGCGTCGTGCCGGCGGCGGGCCGCGGTGCGCGTTTCGGCGGTGATCTTCCGAAGCAGTACCTGCCGCTCGCGGGCAAGCCCCTGCTGTTGCATACGCTGGAGCGGCTCGCTGCGCATCCGCTCATCGCCGGGCTGGTGGTCGCGCTGGCCGCGGACGATGCGCGCTGGCCGCGATTTTCGGAACTCGACGGCAAACCCGTCGCGACGACGACCGGCGGCGACGGGCGCGCCGATTCGGTGCTCGCGGGCCTGCGCGCCTTGCGCGGCAAAGTGGATGATTTCCATTTTGTACTCGTCCACGACGCGGCGCGGCCCTGCGTGCGCGCGGCGGACATCTCGCGCCTGATCGAACACGGCGTACCGGCGGGCGGCGGCCTGCTCGGCGCGCCCGTGCGCGACACGCTCAAGCGCGCGGATGCGCAAGGGCGCGCGGCCGCGACTGAGCCGCGCGAGGCGCGCTGGCGCGCGTTGACGCCGCAATTGTTCCGCCTCGGTGAACTCGTTGCCGCGCTCGAGTCCGCACATGCGGCGGGCGTCGCCGTCACCGACGAGGCGATGGCGATGGAACTCGCGGGGCACAAGCCCTTGCTCGTCGAAGGCGGCGAGGACAATATCAAGGTCACGACGCCGGCGGATTTCGCGCTGGCCGAATTCCTTCTGGCGAGAACGGCATGATGCGCATCGGCCAAGGCATCGACATCCACGCCTTCGGGCCGGGCGATCACGTCGTCGTAGGCGGCGTGCGCATCGCGCATGCGCGCGGCGTCGTCGCGCATTCCGACGGCGACGTCGCCATCCATGCGCTGTGCGACGCCATCCTCGGTGCGCTGGCGCTGGGTGACATCGGCCGGCATTTCCCGCCATCGGACGAACGCTGGCGCGGCGCGAACAGCCGCATCTTCCTGCGCCGTTGCGCGGAGCTGATGCGCGAGCGCGGGTTCACGCTCGGCAACGCCGACGTCAGCATCGTCTGCGAGGCGCCGAAGATCGCGCCGCATGCGGATGCGGTGCGCGCCAATCTCGCCGCCGATCTCGGCTGCACGGTCGATCAAGTCGGCATCAAGGCGACGACCAGCGAAAAGCTCGGTTTCAGCGGACGCGGCGAGGGCATCGCGGCGTTTGCTGTCGTGCTGCTCGTAGCTCGTCATTCCGGCGAAAGCCGGAATCCAGCTCTTGCTCGTGACTCGTGAATCCTGAAAACTGGATTCCGGCTTTCGCCGGAATGACGGAAACAAAAACATGACAAATTTGCCGCACGCTTTCGGCGGCCCGCCATTGCGCGGCGTCCTGCGTTCCACACCCGAGGATTTTTTCGTCGATGAGGATCTCGGCTTCGCGCCCGACGGCGCGGGCGAGCATGTTTTCGTGCGCGTGGAAAAGCGCGGCTCGAATACCGATTGGGTCGGGCGCGAGCTGGCGCACCGTGCCGGGATTCCCGTGCATGCGGTGAGTCACGCCGGGCTGAAAGATCGCTACGCCGTAGCGCGGCAGACGTTTTCGCTGCACCTGCCCGGCAAGGCCGATCCGGATTGGACGGCGCTTGCGCATGCGGAGTTTCGCGTGATCGAATCCGCGCGTCACAATCGCAAGTTGCAACGCGGCGCGTTGAAGGGAAATTTTTTCAGAATCGTTGTTCGCGGCATCGAAGGCGAGCGCGAATCCGCCGACAAAATCGTCGAGGAGATTCGCGCACACGGCGTCCCGAACTATTTCGGCGAACAGCGCTTCGGGCGCGAGTCGGCGAATCTCGGCAAGGCGCGCGCGATGTTCGCCGGCAGGCGCGTGCAGCGCCACGAACGCTCGCTGCTTCTGTCCGCCGCGCGCTCGCACCTGTTCAACGCGGTGCTGGCCGCGCGTGTGGAGCGGGGCGAATGGAACACGCCGCTGGACGGCGACGTGTTCATGCTCGCCGGCTCGCACAGCATCTTCGGGCCGGAACCGCTCACGCCAAAATTGCTCGCCCGCCACGTGGCGGGCGACATCGCGCCGACCGGACCGATGTGGGGCGCCGGCGAGTTGCGCACGCGCGATGCGGTGGCGGAACTGGAACATTCCGTCGCCAGGCAATTTCCCGAACTGGCCGCCGGATTGGTCGCGAATGGCCTGCGGCAGGCACGCCGCAGCCTCGTCCTGCGTCCAAGCGAGTTGACCATCCGCTGGTTGCCGGATGCCGGCGCCGAGCTGAGTTTCAATTTGAGCTCTGGCTCTTATGCGACGGTTTTATTGAGAGAAATTTTCGATTACCGCAGCGCGAATTGACTTCGCTTCGGCAGTTCGTGGGTTGGAGTGAGCGCAGCGAACTCCAACGTTGTGCATTCCAGCCGGACAAACGCAACCGGAGGATCGGGCGGCGTCGGATTGACGATGCGGATGGATGTTGGGGTTCGCAAGCTCACCCCACCAACGGCCCGTGGCGACCATGTCGTCTGGAATTTTGCGGTTCCGCGAACACGGTCAATTGGCCAGCAACACGATCACGGCGCCCGTGCCGCCCTGGTTCGCCTTTGCCGAGGCGAAGGCGAGCACGTCGGCACGCCGGCGCAACAGGCCGTCGACCAGGCGCTTGAGCACCGGCCCTTCGTTGCGCGAACGCAGTCCTTTACCGTGGATGATCTTCACGCAGAGGCGGCGTTCGCGCCGCGACTCGGCGAGAAACCGCGCGATCGCCTCGCGCGCGACGGCCTGGGTCATCTGGTGCAGGTCGATCTCGTCGGCGACGCTGAACTGGCCGCGCTTGAGCTTGCGCAGCAGCAGCGGCGAGTGGCCGTCCTTGAGATAGCTCAATTCCTCGCCGACCTCGATGAGCGCGGGATCGATGACCGAATCGATCAGTTCGCCCGGCACGCGCGCCTCGTCGAGTCGCGATTGCACGGGTTCGGGCGAGGGCTTGGGCCGGTCGTCCTCGACGACGCGTCGGCGGATCGGCCGCACCGCGCCGATCGATCGGGCGAACAGTTCGCGATCTTCCTCGCTGACGACGGCGGCGCGCTTTTTCATCGCGCTACGCCCGGCGCTTTGCGAGTTGGAGATGCCCCGCATTGATGAGCGATTTCAGCAGCGGCAGCGTGCCCGCGTCGGCAAGAAGCGGGGCGAGTTCGCGACCGTCGATCTCGCTCCGCGCCGAAAGCAGGCGCGCGAACATGGTCGGGCATGCCCACGCCTCGCCGGCGACGAACAGCTCCGCGCGCCGCCCGTCGCGTCGCCAGGCGCAGCGGCTGAACGGATTGCGCAGCACGGTCGAGCGCGGCAGGTGCTTGCGCAGGTCGGTAAGGCCGATCGCGCGCCCCGGCGCGGCAACGGCCTGCGCGCTGCGGTAGCGCGTGACGAAACGGCCGAACCAGTGCGCCAAAGTGGATTTGTCCACATGGGTAAAATGCGGCATCGCTTCCCGTGCGCGCGCCAGTGCCGCGTCGTCGATCTCGCCCGCATCGAACGCTGGGGCGAGGTCGGGGTCGACATAGCGGTCGTTCTCGGTCAGCGGCTCGGCGAGGAATTCGGCGAAGTCGAACAGCAGTTCCGCGCGCGACGGCGCGCGCATGCCGACCGAGTAGGTCGTGCATTCGCCCATCGCCACGCCGTCGTGCGGCACGCCGGGCGGCAGGTAGAGCGCGTCGCCCGGATCGAGCAGCCATTCGTGCGTCGGCGCGAATTCGCGCAGCAGTTTCAGTTCGCTGTCGTCGCGGAACGCCTCGGGCGCGAATGCACGCGGCCGTGCATCGATGCTCCAGCGCCGGTAGCCTACGCCTTGCACGAGGAACACGTCGTACTGGTCGACGTGCGGGCCGACGCCGCCGCCGTCGGTGGCGTAGCTCACCATCACGTCGTCGATGCGCCACGACGGAAGGAAGGCGAAGCGGTCGAGCAACCCGGCGACGTCCATGTCCCACTTGTCGACGTCCTGCACGAGCAAGGTCCAGCGCGTCTTCGGCAACCGGGCGAAATCGCGTTCGCGGAACGGACCGTTGCGCAGGGTCCAGCGGTTGTGTTTTTCGTCGTGTAAAACGATACGCGACAGCGCGGCTTCCTCGCAGGCGAGGCCGGCGAGATCCTCGGGCGCGACCGCGGCGACGCCACCCGGAAACATGCCGCGGATCAACAGCGGGCGCTTTTGCCAGTAGTCGCGCAGAAACGCGCGCGGCGGCATGCCGAGCGGATGGCGCGGGGTCGCGCGCACTTCGATGGCGGGCACCGCGTTGCGCGTTGCGCGGGGTTTCATGCGGCAACCCGCAGCGAAGACGACGCCTTTTTTCCGGCATGGCGCGCGGCGGCGCGCTTGCGCGTGTCGACTTCGGGCAGCTTGTGTCCGACCGCGATCAGCGCCCTGATCGCCGGCATCATCTCGCGGCCGAGTTCGGTGAGCGCGTACTCGGCGGACGGCGGCGAGGTATCGAGCAGGTGGCGCGAAACCAGGCCGCGCGTTTCCAGCTCGCGCAGGCGCGCCGACAGCACGCGCGCGGAGATCGCCGGAATGTCGTGGCGCAGCTCGCCGAAGCGGCGCGGTTCGCCCGACAGCGCCCAGATCACGTTCGGCGCCCAGGCGCCGCGCAGCAGATGCAGGCTCCTGGTCAGCGGGCAGGGGGGAGGCGGTTCGACTTTGCTCTTGCGCAGCGGCAGGCCCATGGCGTGGTTGCTCGACGGTTTGCACGTTACCCGCTGGATACCGCATTTTACCGGTAACCGGAGGTTAGATGGTATCCGCGAGTAACCATCTGCGATTACGATACCGAACCCTGCGCCGCGGCGGTCGCACGGTGCGGGCGTGAATCGAACTGTCTTCAACAGAAGGAAACAAGCATCATGAAACTCTACTATGCGCCAGGCGCCTGCTCGCTATCGCCGCACATCGTCGCGCAGGAACTGGGTGTGCCGCTTACGCTCGAGAAAGTCGACACCAAGACCAAGAAAACCGAGGCTGGCGCGGATTTCCTGGCGATCAATCCGAAAGGCTACGTGCCGGCGCTCGAACTCGACGACGGCCAGTTGCTCACCGAAGGCCCCGCCATCGTGCAATACCTCGGCGACCTCAAGCCCGGCAACACGCTGGTTCCGGCGAACGGCACGTTCGCGCGCGTGCGCCTGCAGGAGATGCTCGGCTACATCAATTCGGAGATCCACAAGACCTATTCGCCGCTGTTCCAGGCCGATACGCCCGAGCAGACGCGCGAGAATCGCAAGGCCTACCTGCAAAAGCGCTACGCGCTGCTCGACGCCATCCTCGCGAAACAGCCCTGGCTGCTCGGCAAGGATTTCAGCGCGGCCGACGCCTATCTGTTCGTGGTGACGCGCTGGGCGAAAGCCACGCACGTGGATTTGTCCGCGTTCCCCGCGCTGGCCGCATTCCAGGAACGCGTCGCCGCACGGCCTGCCGTGCAGAAAGCGATGGCGGCGGAAGGTCTCGCCAGACACAAGGCGGCCTGATGCGCGGACGGCCGGAGCGCGGAATCGTTCCGGTCGTTTTCAAACGTTCTTCGCGAGCGCTCCGGCGAGGCCGACGTAGCCGGCTGGAGTCAGCGCGAGCAAACGTTGTTTGTCGGCATCGGGCAGCGCAAGGCCGGAAATGAATCCGCGCATCGACTCGCGCGTGATGCCCTGGCCGCGCGTCAGCGCCTTGAGCTGTTCGTAGGGCTCCGGCAGGCCGTGACGGCGCATCACGGTCTGCACCGCTTCGGCGAGCACTTCCCAACTCGCGTCGAGGTCGGCTGCGATCCGCGTCTCGTCGATATGGAGCTTGCCCAAGCCGCGCATCAGCGAATCGAGCGCGATCTGCGTGTGCCCGAACGCGGCGCCGAGCGTGCGCAAAACGGTGGAATCGGTCAGGTCGCGCTGCCAGCGCGAGATCGGCAGCTTTTCGGCGAAATGGCCGAACAGCGCGTTGGCGACGCCGAGGTTGCCTTCGGCGTTCTCGAAGTCGATCGGATTGACCTTGTGCGGCATCGTCGACGAGCCGACTTCGCCGGCCTTGAGCGCCTGCCTGAAGTAGCCGAGCGAGATATAGGCCCAGACGTCGCGGCACAGGTCGATCAGGATCACGTTCGTGCGGCGCGCCGCATCGCAGAGTTCGGCGACGAAATCGTGCGGCTCGATCTGCGTCGTCCAGGCGTTGAAGGTCAGGCCAAGCGATTCGACGAAGCGCCGCGACAGCGCCGGCCAGTCGACTTCGGGATAAGCGACGACGTGCGCGTTGTAGTTGCCGACCGCGCCGTTGATCTTGCCGAGGATTTCCACGTTCGCGATCTGTTTGCGCTGGCGTTCGAGGCGCGCGACGACGTTCGCGAGTTCCTTGCCGAGCGTGGTCGGCGAGGCGGTCTGGCCGTGCGTGCGCGACAGCATCGGCAATGCGGCGTTCGCCACGCTGAGTTCGCGCAGTTTCGCGATCGCGCCGTCGAGCGCAGGCAACAGCACGCCGTCGCGCGCGTCGCGCAGCATCAGCGCGTAGGCGAGGTTGTTGATGTCCTCGCTGGTGCAGGCGAAATGGACGAATTCCGTGGCCTTGGCAAGTTCCGCGTCGTCGCCGATGCGTTGCTTGATGAAGTACTCGATCGCCTTCACGTCGTGGTTGGTCGTGCGCTCGATCTCCTTGACGCGCTCGCCGTCGGCGACGGAAAAGCCACTGGCGAGCGCATCGAGCTTCGCGCTCGCCGCGGCGGAGAACGGCGCGACTTCGCTCACCGACTTTTCGCCGGCGAGCGCCTGCAGCCAGCGCACCTCGACGAGGACGCGGCGCTGCATGAGGCCGTATTCGCTGAAGATCGGGCGCAGCGCCTCGACCTTGGCGGCGTAGCGGCCGTCGAGCGGCGACAGGGCGGTGAGGGCGGAGTGGGGCATGGCTGTTTCGGTTTCGGATTGCAAAGATCGGGAAGCGGCGAAGGGCGAGCGAGGAAAAGCCTGCGGACTGTCGTTCCCGCGAAAGCGGGAATTCGGGTTTTGCTGGTTTTCTTCCACGAAAGACTATAGAGAAAAGGTTCGTCGGGAATTCGAACGCGCGAATTTCGAAGTCGCGAGCCTGCACGATACATCGGATTTTGCGATCATTGTCCGACGCGAAGCAACCCGCCCTTGACTCGCCGGCGTCAAGCCGCTGTAATACGCGCCCTTCCGCGGCAGCGCCCTCTGCGCCCCGCATCGAAAACCTCATCGGCCAGGTAGCTCAGTTGGTAGAGCAGGGGACTGAAAATCCCCGTGTCGGCGGTTCGATTCCGTCCCTGGCCACCATTGCCGATCAAGTCCCCCCGGAAGTACGAATGGCCCCGGGTGATCGGCGCTACATCCTGTGGCGATTCTTCGGCAGATGGTTCACGAGGAATTCCATCTGGTCGGCGAGGATGTTGCGGTTCGACAGGATCAGGTGCTCGACCCAACTCGGTCGGTACGGCACGGCGAGCAGCGGCATACTCGCCTGCTGCGGCGTGTGGCTGCCCTTGCGGATGTTGCAGGCGAGGCAGGCGCTGACGACGTTTTCCCAGCTGTCGCGGCCGCCCTTGGACAGCGGCACGACGTGGTCGCGCGTGAGTTCGCCGCGCGAGAAATGTTCGCCGCAGTACAGGCACAGCATGCGGTCGCGCGCGAACAGGGCGGCGTTGGTCAGCGCGGGCGCGGGATCGATGCCGTGCAGGCGCGCGTGGCCGCGGCTGGCGACGATCGGATGCAGGTCCAATGTGGTCTGTTCGCCGGTGAGCCGGCTGGTGCCGCCGTGGATCGTCAGGCACGGATTGCCGAGCGTCCACGACACCGCGTCGCGCACGTAGAGGCAGACCGCCTCCTGCCAGGAAATCCAGTCGAGGATGCGGCCGTTGGAATCGAGCGACAACACGCGCGTGGAATGGATGTCGCTGACCTTGCGCGGTTCGAATAGGACCGAGCGGTCGAGTTCGAGATTCGAGGGCTTCGTCGAAACGGGGTGTGATCTGTGACTCGGCATCCGGTATTCACCAATGGCGCCATGCAGGGCGGGCTTGGGCGATTCGCTGCCAAGGGAACATTCGGCTGAGCTACTGCGCTCGGCATCTTGCGCGCCGGCGGTGCTCGGAATCCTCACATACTTCATCTGTATGCTCCGGTTCCTGCGCTCCGGCGTCGCACAACCTGCCTTCGCTCGCTACGCTCCTCCGAATGTTCCCAAACGATCGTATCCGGGGTGGCAGCATAGCCGAATTTACGCGATTTTTGCGAATGCCAGGTGACTGCGCGGCTGGCGGAAGCGGGTTCCGGCGCATTGCGACCGGGGTTACCCGACCGGCCTGACCATGCTGAGGATCTCCACGCCGAAGCCATGATCTTCGTAGAGTCTGCGCGCGCGTTCGTTGTTCGGGAACACGCCGAGCGTGAGGAAGCGGCAGCGGTGTTCGCGCGCCCATTCGTCGGCGAAGCGCAGCATCGCGGCGGCGACGCCGCGGCCTTCGTGCTCCTTCGCGACCACGAGGTCGGCGATGTGACAGTTCTGCGCGCCGGTGAAGAAGTCCTTGCGCGTCTGCAGGTGCAGGAAGCCGAGTGGCATCGCGTCCTCGTCTTCGGCGACGAACAGGTGCGAGGCCGGCGGCAGCGTGCGCAGATGGTGTTCGATGTCGCGGCGGATCCCAGCCAGCGTTTCGCTGCGCTTGCGCCACGGCGGCAGTTCGAATTCGGCGAAGCGATCGGCGAGCGAAAGGATGAATTCATCGTCGTCGGCATGGGCGAGACGCAGGTAGACCTCGGCTTCCGGCGCGTTGTCGTTCATGGCGCTTGCCCTCTTTCGCCCCGGCTACCGATACTGGTTCGGAATGCCGGGCACCGGCGAGAGCCGGCTCTTGTGCTCGAACTTGAAGTCCTTGTTCGCGCCGCGAATGGCGATCGTGCCCTTGAGTTCGTAGGGCACGCCGCCGGGCGATTTCGCATCGAGCGCGAACGCCTTGTGCAGGTCCCCGCCTGGGGTGATCGTGGTGTCGATCGTGTCGGCGTTGAGTCCGGGCACGTCCATCTCCGGGTTCAGTGAAATTTCGCCCGTGTCGATGCCGCTGATGCGCAGGTTCGCCTTCAGCGTCGAATAGTGCTGGGTGAGGTCGGAAAAATTTTCCAGGCGAAGGGTGACTTTCCAGCGGCCGTCCGGCTGCACCTCGAGCAACTGGATCGAGGCGTTCGGCGGATTGATCGGATGGTTGCGGCCGCCGCCGAAACAACCGGCAAGCACGACCGTGGCGGCCAGAAGGGCGATGCGGGCGACAAGGTTGGCGAAACGCAGCGGGTGAGCCATGACGGGGCGGAATCGATGTGGACGGACCACTACATTAGCCAAAACCGTGGGCGTATGGTAGCGGCTGTCTGGCGGCGAAGCAGCGGTGTTTCAAACAGGGTCAAGCGCGTCAGGACTCCAATCCTCGCTCGTCGGTTGTGGTTACGCTCGTTGGGATTGGCGCGGCCACAATGAGCATTGTCCTGATGGTTGAAGAGGCAAGCTATCCAGTAGTATGAGTCCGCGATCCAAGGTCATCTGACGCTTGTTTATCGAATACAGAACGGTGAAGAAGCTGACTGCCTTGACCAAAAGTGCAGGCTCGCCGTCGAACGGCACAAATCGACAGTCGATTCCGTTACGGCGGGAGTCGTTCTGCAAAGTTTTCAACTTTTCTGCGCAAACCGGATCGGTGCCGCGAGCACGGTAAAGCCATAGACTATCCAGATCGTGCGGGGAAGCGTTGCGCAAATCGGTGAAGCTGCCGCCGATGAGGATCAATTCGATGCAAATGCCAATATCTTCCGCGGCATTCCGACATCGCCGCAGTTCGTCCACCAGACGGCCTCTGCCAGACCAGCGTTTTGCGACATCGACGAACCGGTCGAATTCCACGATGTAGGGCGATGCGTTCAAAGGCGTGCTGTGCCCTCCATCACCCAGAAAAACCGGAAACCCTTTCTCGCTTGCTTCGTCGAAGAAATTGCCAGTAATTTGTTTCCAGTCCATCGAATATCCCGTCGTCATGCCCAACAGCCGTTTGTCGAAGGGAGATCGAGCAATTCGATGTTGAAAGCCTCCGTGGCCGCACAATCAAGCTTGCACAGAACCGATACGACATCGCAGATATACTGCATGAGCGGTTCCCAATCGTCTTTGATCTCGGCTATTCGGACGCGAATTTCGTAGCCTCGATGCGATAGCCAAAAACACTCATACAGAGGGATGTACACGTTCTCTCTGAGCAATTGCGCGCTACACAGTGCCGAATTGGACATCACACGGCTGGTGCGGCCATTGCCGTCGCGGAAAGGGTGGCAATTGGTTATCGCGACCATCGACACGAGGGCCGTCAGCAACGGGTGACTGCGAATGTATTTTTTTGCCTGAACCCATTCAATTCTTCCATGCGCGCCTGGATGCGTTCTGGCGGTGGAAAACGACGCGCTCTCCCGCGGAATCGATCTGCGTGCCGACCGGCCCCGTGCGCAGCACACTCGGCGTGCCGGTAAGCGCTGACGCGATCCGCTCCAGTAATGCGATCAGGTCATCAGTGCCACCTGCCTCGAGATATCGACCGATCTCACCCGCTTGCCCATGAAGCAATGCGCTTTCGCGAACCGACTTCTGCATTTCGAAGCGGCTCGCACTCGTTCGCTGCATTGCCCAGGGCGATAGGGAATGCCGCCACGGCTCGACCAGCGTGGCATGTTTTGGCTTCTGCTGAAAGTACGCCGGTTCGCACAACGCAACGACTTCGGCGCATGCCGCCGGCGTAACCATGGCAAGCCGGTGCTGCGCTTCCTCCATCGCTTTCAGGGCTTCCGAGGCGCAACCCGATGGGTTGGGCAATCGTACAAGCTCTCGACGATGCAACGTGATCTTCCTGTGCATTCAACTTGCCTTGCCCGATCAATTTTCTGCCGGTGCGCGATCCGGTTCGTCCCGGGCTTTGTCGATGGTCAAATCGTTGCCTTCGCGCACGATCAACTGAGTCTGATAGTAGTGATCCAGGGAAGCATCCTGCGGGCAGCCCGTGTGACAACGAATCAGGACGCGACGCGCGGTTCCCTGGACGGTGAGCGATTTTCCGACCAGTGGATCGCCTTCGTGCAAACCCAGTTTCCGGGCGGCGTGCGGGAAGACGTTCACGTTGAGCGAGCGCGGATCGCGAAAATCCTCCATCGAATCCAGAAAGAAATGGCCGTAGCTGTTTTTCTTGCCCGTGCCGGCCTTGCGTATGGTGAAAGTCACGGTGGCCCGGACGTCGCCGCCGGCCTTCTGCGCCGCCAGTTCCATGACCTCCGCGGGCGAATGCACGGGATATCCGTCCGCCGGCTTTTCTTGCGCGAAAGCAATGCCCGCGACCATTGCAAGACTCGTGGCGAGAACAAACGATTTCGGAGAATTATTGGTCATGGATGTTTTCCGGTGATGTGAAAGGAAAGAACGCTATTGATACAGGATCTGCGCGCGCAGATCCTTGCCGATTTCCAGCGCAAACGCGCGCAATTCCCCGTATTGCGCGGGGCTGCATGTGGGCGTGCCTGTCGTCGTCGTCATTTCACGCGTGACATGCAGGGTCTGCCCTTCGAGCCTGTAAGAGCTGTTGTAACTGCCGATCGGCCGTTTGACGGACGCATTCTTCGGCACGGTCGTAACGCGAATGCCCTTGGGCAATTCGAGCGTGTAGTCTTCGCGATGCGAAGTGTCGGCGCAGCCGGCCATCGCGAAGTTGCGCTCGGGCAGCGTGGTGACGAGCCCGATCCCGGCGATTGCCCCCATGCTGTGGATGCCGGTCGGCACGGTGAATGCGCCGGGGCCGGGCAGGTGCACGAGATCGGGCAGGGTGAAATTCGTGCTGTAGGTGTAAGGCTGGCTCAGTTTGCGCGGTTCGCCAACATCGAACTTGCCGCTGCCCGCCTGCCCCGTCGAAGCAAGCACGCGACTGGCGATCACGGCTTCCTGTCCTTCCGGAATGGACGCCAATATAGTGCGATCGAGCATCTCGATGAAACCTTGATCGGCGACCTCGGCATGGCCTTCGACGGTACCGTCGTCCGTGGTTTTCATGCGCACGGTTACGCTGCTGTGCAAGGCCGTGGCGGGAGGCGTCGGGATCGTATCGAGCTGCGACTGTCCTTTTTCGGGGTCGAGAATCAGTGCAGGCTTGCCAAGTTCCTGCGCCGGAAGATTCCCGAACGTCGCAAACTGTGCCGTCGAATCGACGTAGCGATGCGCGCCGGGGATACGCGCGCGGGATGAGCACGCGCGACATCGAGAGCGCCTTGGTGGATTTGTACGGGGTGACGGTCAGCCACGACCTGATCGCTCAGGTGACGGACGCGGTGCTGGAGGAAGTACGGGCGTGGCAGGCGGCCGCTGGAGGCGATCTATCCGGTGATCTGGCTGGACGGCCTGGTGCTCAAGGTGCGCCCTGGCAAGCAGGTGACGAATCGCTGCGCGCACGTGGTGCTGGGCTTGAACCTGCTTGGCGAGAAGGAAGTGCTGGGCGTGTGGCTGTCCGAGAGCGAAGGGGCGAAGTTCTGGGCGGCGGTACTAGCGAATTGAAGACGCGCGGCGTGCAGGACATCTACCTCGCCTGCATGGACGGGCTCAAGGGCCTGCCCGAGGCGGTGACGGCCTTGTTCCCCCGGACGCTGACGCAGCAGTGCATCGTGCACCTGGTGCGCGCCTCGATGCGCTACGTGGCGAGCAGGGACATGAAGGCCGTGGCCGCGGCACTCAAGCACATCTACACTTCGGCGACGATCGAGGATGCGGCGCATGAGTTGGACGTTTTCGAGGAGGCTTGGGGCGAGAAGTACCGTGCCGCCGTCCGGGTGTGGCGCAACGCCTGGCCGAACGTGGTGCCGTTCTTCCAGTTCCCGCCAGACATCCGCAAGATCACCTACACGACCAACGCGATCGAAAGCCTGAACATGACGATGCGCAAGTACACCCGCAACCGGCGTATCTTCCCCAGCGACGAGTCGGCGATGAAGTCGCTGTATCTGGCAATCCGCGAGGCGAGCAAGCGCTGGCGCGGCGTGCATCACTGGAAGCCGGCCTTGCAGGTGTTCCAGATCCTGTTCGGCGAGGAGCGCGTGCCGATCAGCAGCTAAACTCTATAACGGCAGTTACACAGTTGGATTGACAGACCCCGCAGGCGCTGGATTCCGGCAATCCATGCCGGAATGACGGGCGAAGGGCAAGAGCTGGATTCCGGCCGCCGGAACGACAGGCAAAAGCAGGCTCGCATGAATTCGGAGCATTGGCGCGGCCGCGCGGCTATTTCTGCGGCAATCTCAGCCGCTGCAGCACCACGCTCGCCTGTGTTCGATTGCGCACGCCGAGTTTCTCGAAGATGGCGCTGACGTGCGCCTTGACCGTGCGTTCCTGGATGCCGAGCGAGTCGGCGATCTGCTTGTTGAGGCGGCCTTCGCCAACCTGCGCGAGCACGCGGAACTGCTGGCCGGTCAGGCGCGCAAGGCGCGCGGCGAGCGCGGCGGCGTCCGGATCGCCCGCGTCGGAGTCGAGCGAGCGCGCAAGCGCGGCGGGCACCCAGCTTCCGCCGTCGAGCACGGCGCGGATCGCCGCGACGATGTCGCGCGGCGGCGTGCTTTTCGGCACGAAACCGACCGCGCCATGGTCGAGCGCGCGGCGCACGACGCTCGCCTCCTCCGAGGCGGAGACGACGAGCGCGGCAACCGCGGGAAACTGCGCGCGCAGCGCGGCGAGCCCGGTCAGACCGTGACTGTCGCGCATGTGCAGGTCAAGCAGGACGAGGTCGGTCTCGGGTTCGGCTTCCAGACGCGCGATCGCGCCGGCGAGGTCGTCCGCCTCGGCAATCGCCGCTCCCGGTTCGGCCTGCGCGACCGCGCTGCGCAGCGCCGCACGGAACAGCGGATGATCGTCGGCAATCAGGACACGCGTGTTCATCGGCACGCACTGTAACAGTTCGCGGGTAGTCGGTCGCGATGCACGTGCGTGGTATCGTTGGCGGAGGACTGCGCCATGTCGACCCCCTTTCTTTTCGGTGCCCTTCGCGAGACCGCGCATCGCGGCGGCGACGACCTGCTCAGCGCGGGCCTCGGACTTGCCGGGCTGCGCGCGGCGCCCGTACCGTTCTCCGATCCCGCGACGTCGACGCCAGCCGAACTGCGCCGCCGTGCGATCCGGACCGCTTGGCTCGGCATCGCGGACCTGGGCCCGCTTGGCGGCTACGGTGTCGTCTACGGCGCGGTGCCGAACGTACCCGGACGCGAGTTCCACGCCTTCGCGCGCCTGCCGCATGCCACGCAGCCGCACCGCGTGCTCGCGCAGGTTCCCGACGCGTTCGACGCGAAGGCGCGCTGCCTCGTCGTCACCGCGTCGTCGGGTTCGCGCGGCATCTACGGCGGCATCGCGCTCGCCGGCGCATGGGGCCTCACGCACGGCTGCGCGGTCGCCTACACCGACAAGGGCGCGGGTTCGGGCTATTTCGACATGGCGACGGACACCGGTGTCGCCCTCGACGGCACGCGCGCCGAGCGCGGCACGGCCGAACTCGAATTCGCGCCGAGCGGCGATGCGGACGACGCCGGCATCGCGATCAAGCACGCGCATTCGACCGACAATCCCGAGGCGCACTGGGGCGAGCACGTCATGCAGGCCGCGCAGTTCGGCCTCGCGATGCTCGACCGCGCGTTTCCCGAGCAGGCGCCGTTCACGCCGCACGACACGAAGATCATCGCGGTCGGCCTGTCCAACGGCGGCGGCGCCGTGCTGCAGGCGGCGGGCATCGACGATGCGGGTTGGCTCGCCGGCGTCGTCGCGGTCGCCGCAAACGTCAACGCGCCACGCGTCGAGGCGCAAGGCGACGACGAAGGCGGCCACGCACGCACGCTCTACGACTACGGCAGCGAAGCGGCGCTGCTCGCACCCTGCGCGCTGCTCGACGCGCGCTTCGACGATGTCCGCGCCGCGCTCGCCAAGCTGCCCGGCAACGACATCGCGACCTGGGCCGCGCGCGGCGCTAGCCTGCACGCGGCGGGAATCCTCGCAGCGGCCGACACGAAAGCGCAGGCCGCCGAGGCGCTCGCGCGCCTGCGCGCGGGCGGATGGGGAGACCCGGCGCTCGCCACTGCGGCGAGCACGACCGCCTACGACCTCTGGCGCGCGTTCATCGCAACCTACGCCAGCGCCTATACGCGCAGCGTAGTCGGCGCGATGCCGTGCGGTTTCCGCTTCAGTGCGCGCGGCGCCGATCGGAAACCGCGCGCGGCGACGCCCGCGGAACGTGCCGCGTGGTGGAGCGATGCGAGCGGCATCGCGCCGGGCGCGGGCGTGTTCCTCGTCGAGGACGAGCCGACGCACGGCGCCGATTCCGCATGGCCGGGCCTCGTCTGCCTGCGCGAACTGTGGACCGGGACGAATCCGGCAGCCGCACGCCTGCGCGCGTCCGTACAGGCCACGCAGCCGCGCCTGCCGCGCCGCGGCCTGCCGATCTGCCTCGTCCACGGCGCCGAGGACGGACTGATCCCCGCCGCCTTCTCGTCCGACGCTTACGTGGCGTGGCTACGCACGAACGACCGCGATGCCACGTACTGGCGTGTGCCGCACGCGCAGCACTTCGACGCATTCCTCGCCTGGCCCGGCTTCGGCGAGCGCTACGTGCCGATGCTGGCCTTCGCCTACGCCGCGCTCGATCGCATGTACGCGCACGTCGTCCACGGCGCGCCGCTCGATCGGGGGCCGACGCCGAACGCGACGCCGCGCGGCACGGGCGCACTCGATGCGAAACACCTGGCCTTGCCGCGGTAGTCCCTGGATTTTCTTCTCCCTGCGGGAGGAGGCATCGCCCGTCACGACTCGCGCAGTGCCGTCGTTACCGGCAGGCGCGCGGCGCGCAGCGCGGGATAGAGTCCGCCGATGAAGCCGATCGCGAGCGCCCACTTGAGGCCGGTCCACAGCACCGACGGAGCGACGTGGAACGAGAACGACAACTGCCCGGTCGAACCCGCGGCCATCGTCGAGGTGGTGTAGCCGTTGAAGATCAACCACGCGATCAGGCCGCCGAGCGCCCCGCCGATCAGGGCCAGCAGCATCGTTTCGAGCATCACCGCAACGACGACCGGCACACCGCGGAAACCGATCGCGCGCAGCGTCGCGATCTCGCGTGCGCGCGTCGCAACCGCGGCGAACATGGTATTGAGCGCGCCGAACAGCGCGCCGAGCGCCATGATCGCGCCGACGGTCTTGCCGATCGTCTCGATCACGGAAACGGTCCTTTCCGATTGCCGGCTGAAATAGCCGAGCGTGGTGTCGACATCCACCTGCAGGCGCGGGTCCGAGGTCAGCGCCGCCTTGAACGGCTCGAAGGCATCGGCCCCGGTCAGGCGCACGGACGCGGAGCTGACGCTCGAACCGCGCCGGTAGGCCGCGCCGATCACCTGCACGTCGGCCCAGACTTCGGAGTCCATCGAATCGTCGCTGGAAAAAATGCCGACCAGCGTCCAGGCCTGGGTGCCGAGCTTGATTTCGCGCCCGACCTCGAGGCCGGCGAAATTGCCCACCGCGCCCTTGCCGGCCACCAGCTCGTACTTGCCCGGCTCGAATTTGCGCCCGGCGACGATCTTCGCGTTCGTACGCAGCTTCCATGCTTCCTCGCCGATGCCGCGCAATTGCACGCTGCCAAAATCGTCGGGGCCACCGTTCTTGACCGGCAGGTTGGCGGCGACGACGAGTTCGGGCGAGACGATGGGCTTGCCTTCGTCGTCCTTCGCCACGCCCGGCGCCTGCTCGACGACGAGAACGTTGTCGTGCGAGAGCACCGAGGACACTTCCGAATCCGATGCGCCGCGCAGCACGATCGCCGAGTCCGCGCTGCCGGTGCGGCGCAGGGTGTCGCCGTAGCCTTGCGCCATCGCGAACAGCGCGACGAACACCGCGACGACGCCGGCGATGCCGATCACGATCACCGCGGACGAACCCAGGCGGTCGCGGATCGTGCTCAGCCCGATCGTCGTCACCGAGGCCGTCTGCTGGCCGCGGCGGGTCAGGATCATCCACAGCGCGAGCAGGACCAGCAGCACCGGCAAGGCCTGCCACGGCATGAAAACGAAGGCCGCGATCGCGAGCAGGACGACGAGAAACGTGGCAAGACCGATCAGGAATTTCATTGGCGTGCTCTCCTTCAGCGCCCGGCCAGCGCATCGACGATGTTCAGGCGCATCGCGCGCAGCGCCGGCAGCGCGCCGATGACGAGGCCGATCGCGACCGCCAGCGCCAGCGCGATCAAAAAGCTGTTCGCGCCGACGTGCGCCGCCGGGAGGAAGCCGCTGCCGCCGGTCAGCCCCGGCGTGATAAGCGCCGCGATGCCGAAGCCGATCAGGCCGCCGAGCAGCAGCAACAGCACCGACTCGGCCAGCACCATGCCGAGCACGCTGCCGTTGGAAAAACCGATCGTCTTGAGCACCGCGAGTTCGCCGGTGCGCTCGCGCACCGCCTGCATCATCGTGTTGCCGGTCAGCAGCAACAGGGTGAAGAACACCGCGCCCATGATCGAGGTGACGATGAGGCCGACGTTGACCGCCTGCTTGATGAAGTTCGCCGACGCGGCCTGCTCGGTCATCGACTTGGTTTCGTGGTCGGAATTCGCCGACAGCGCATCGATCGCCTTGGCCACGCGGTCGGTCTCGTTCATGTCGGTCACGCGGCTGACGTACCAGCCGACCATGCCGCGGTTGTAGGGCGTGGATTCGTCGAAGTTCTTCCAGTGCATGATGATCATGTTGTTCTGCCAGGCGTTCGCGTTCTTCGAACTCATCACGCCGGCGATGTTGAAGTTCCAGTTCTTGCTGCCGTCACGGTTCGGGAAGATCTGCGATTGCAGCGGCAGCTTGTCGCCGGCTTTCCAGCCGTACTTCTTGATCAGCGAAGCGCCGACGATGACCGCGTTGAGATCGGCGTCGTACGCTTTGCGCTGCTCGGGGGATACGTCGACTTCGGGATACAGTTCGAGATAGTTCGGGCTCACCGCGAAGGTGAAGATCTGGTTGTGCGGATCTTGATACGCGCCACCGAACCAGTTGGCCCAACCGACTTCCTTGACGCCCGGCACGGCCGCAATCTGCGCGGCGAGGCCTTGCGGCAAGGTCTGGATGAACGAGAGCTTCGCACCGGTGCGCAGGCGTTCCGCGCCGTTCGCCGACTGGCCCACGTCCGCGAACGACACGCGCACCGCGTCGAGCAGGCCGAACAGCAGAAACGCGGCGACGATCGACACCAGCGTGAGGATCGTGCGCGTCTTGCGGCGGAACAGCGCCGCCCAGATGAGGTGCAGATATTTCATGGAGTCAACTCCTCTTCGTTTCTTCCCTTCTCCCCTCGGGAGAAGGTGCCCGAAGGGCGGATGAGGGAAAAGCGTCGCAAGTCTGCGATGTCATTCAATCGTGAAACGCCCTTCCCTCATCAGGCGCTTTGCGCCACCTTCTCCCGCCGGGAGAAGGGAAGCTAAGCATGCGCGGCTTGTTCGACCAGCGTGCCCTTGTCGAGATGCAGCGTATGGCTCGCGTACTCGGCCGCCTTCGGATCGTGGGTGACCATGACGATAGTCTTGCCGTGCTGGCGGTTGAGCGTCTGCAGCAGGCCGAGCACATCCTCGGCGGACTGGCGGTCGAGATCGCCGGTCGGTTCGTCGCAGACCAGCAGGGTCGGATCGGAAACGATCGCGCGCGCGATCGCAACGCGCTGCTGCTGGCCGCCCGACAGTTCGGTCGGCTTGTGTCCGGCGCGCTCGGCGAGGCCGACCAGCTGCAGCGCGATTGCCGCATTCTTCTTGCGTTGTGCGGCACCGAGCCTGGTCAGCAGCAGCGGCAGCTCGACGTTCTTCTGCGCCGACAGCATCGGCAGCAGATTGTAGAATTGGAAGATGAAGCCGACGTGCGATGCCCTCCACTTCGCCAGCGCACCCTGGTTGAGATTGTCGATACGCTGGCCGCCGACGCTGATCTCGCCCTGGGTCGGCGAATCGAGTCCGCCGATCAGGTTGAGCAGCGTCGTCTTGCCCGAGCCGGACGGTCCCATCAGCGCGAGGAAATCGCCCTGCGCGATGTCGAGGTCGATGTGATGCAGCACCTCGACCTTCTGCTTGCCGCGTTCGTAGGTCTTGCTGACGTTGCGGATTTCGACCAGCGTACCCATGCCTGAACTCCTCTGCTTTTTCTTCCCTTCTCCCCTCGGGAGAAGGTGGCGCGAAGCGCCGGATGAGGGAAAAACCTCTCGACTTCCAACTTTCATTTCAACCCGTAGCGCTCTTCCCTCATCCGCCCTTCGGGCACCTTCTCCCGGTGGGAGAAGGGAAGAACTACTTCGCCTTGACCTCCACCTTCGCGCCGTCGCCCATCTCCGCCGGCGGTTGCTTGACCACGCGCGTGCCCGCGACTATGCCTTCGGCCAGGCGCAGATCGTTGTACGTCTGTCCCGGCGTCACGGGTTTTGCCCGCGCGCGGTCCGCATCGATCGCAAAGACGACGTCCTTGCCGTCGCGCTTGACGATCGCCGAGCCCGGCACGAGCACGCCCTTCGGCGCCGCAACCGGCGCGCCCTTCGGCGCGTCTTCGAAGAACGACACGCGCGCGCCCATGTCGGGCAGGATGCGCGGGTCCTTCACGTCGATGCCGATGCGCACCTTGACCGTGGCCTTGCCGCGGTCGGCGGTCGGGATGATCGCGATGACGTGCGCGGGATCTTCCAGTCGGGGTACGCATCGAGCGTGGCCTGCGCGGGCTGCTTCGGCACGACGCGCGCGATGTACGCCTCGTTGACGTCGACCTCGATCTCGAGCGAATCCATGTCGACGATCGTGCCGACGCCCGTGCGCGTGAAGCCGCCGCCCGCGGACAGCGGCGAGACGATCTCGCCGACCTGCGCGGCCTTGGCCGTGACCATGCCGGTGAACGGCGCGCGCACCGTGCAGTAGTCGAGTTGCACCTGCGCGGCCTGCACGTTGGCCTGCGCCACGTCGACCTGCCGGCGCTGCGCGGCGACGGCGGCGGCCTGTGCATCGACCTGGGTCTGTGCGAGTTCCAGCGACTGTACCGAGGCCAGCTTGCGCGAGACGATGTCCTGCTGGCGTTTCAGGTCGCGCTGGCTCTGCGCGAATTGCGCCTGCAACTGTGCGAGTTGCGCCTGCGCCGCGTGCAACCCGGCCTGCGCCTGCACGAGCTGCGCCTCCCAGGCCGAGCTGTCGAGGCGCGCGAGCACCTGGCCCTTCTCGACGCGGTCGCCCTCCTCGATCAGCACTTCGGTCAACGTGCCGGTGATCTGCGCCGACACGGTCGCCGAGCGGCGCGCGGTGACGTAGCCGGTGGCCTGCAACACCGAGGTGTCGGCGCTGCCCACCGTCGGCGCCACCGCCGTCGCCGCTTCGACCTCGAACGCCCTGGCGCCGCCGGCGAAGAAATACCAACCCGCGCCGGCGACCGCGACGAGCACGGCGGCCAGCGCCGCCACGATCCACGGCCGACGCGAACGGCCGCTGCCGTAGTCCTCGCGATGTTCCTTGCCGATGCGCAGTTCGTTCAGCAGGTCCGATTTGTCCATGATTCCCATCAGGAATATCCAAGACTCCAGAGTTTGCCATAGACTGCCGCCGCAAGGGCTCGCGCGACAGGGAAAATCCTCACGAATGCGCAATGACAGTTGTCAGGACCGCGCGTCCGGATGCCCACGTGAAGGTCCATGCGCCGGCTCACGTCCGGCGCGGGAATTCCTGCCTCGGCGGATAAAAGGAAGATCCTCGATTCCCTGGGGTTCTCTTTTACTTTCATTGGTGTAGATTATCGACCGCATCACACAATCCCCCGCTGTTCAACCCGTCAACCAAGGAGCAAAGGTCCCATGAGTCTGGCTACCGAGTTCAAGGCTTTCATTCAGCGTGGCAATGCGCTCGATCTCGCCGTCGGTGTCGTCATCGGCGCGGCATTCGGCAAGATCGTCACCTCCCTCGTCGACAACATCATCATGCCGCCGATCGGCCTGCTGATCGGCGGGGTCGACTTTTCGGCCTGGAAATGGATTCTCAAGGCGGCGGGCGCCGATGGCAAAGGCGAGGTCGCGATCGGCATAGGCGTTTTCGTCAACACGATCATCCAGTTCCTCATCATCGCCGCCGCGATCTTCCTCGTGGTCAAGGTCATCAATTCCGTGACCAAGAAACCCGAGCCGGCTCCGGCCGCGCCGCCCGAGCCGACGCCGACCGAGAAGCTGCTGACCGAAATTCGCGACGCTTTGAAGAAATAGCTCGATTGCAGTTCGACAAAAGGGCGCAGCCTGACCGCTGCGCCCTTTTGCTTTCCACGGCGGACAGGGTGCGTCGCAAACCGGCTCACGATGGCGCAGCGAAGTGGTACTGGCGGACGCGCGACGGACTTGTCATCCTGCCCCGCCTTTCCGTCAGCACTGGAGTCCAATGTGAAGTACCTGCTTGCCTTCACCCTCGCCGCCGCCTGCGCCACCGCCGCGGCCGCATCGACCGAAACCCGCATTCCCGATGCCGCCGTGCGCGCCGCCGAACAGTTGCGCGACCGCGCGATGAACGACGATACCGCCTACAAGCTCGTCGAGGGCCTGACCACCGAAATCGGCCCGCGCCTCGCCGCCGGCGACAACGACGCCAGGGCGCGCGAGTGGGTGATCGCGAAATTCAAGGCGCTCGGCTTCGACAAGGTCTATACCGAGCCGGTGACCTATCCGAAGTGGGTGCGCCGCCACGAGTCGGGTTCCATCGTCGCGCCGTTTCCGCAGAACCTCGTGCTGACCGCGCTCGGCCACAGCTTCGCCACGCCCACGGGCGGCCTCACCGCCGAAGTCGTACATTTCGACAGCCTCGACGCGCTCAAGGCCGCCGATCCTTCCGCGATCAAGGGCAGAATCGTCTACGTCGGTGCGCGCATGCATCGCTACAAGGATGGCCGCGACTACGGCATCGGCTCGCCGATCCGCACGCAGGGGCCGGTCATCGCCGCAAGCAAGGGCGCGGCGGCATTCATTCTGCGCTCGGCCGGCACCGACGCGACCGACCGTATCGCGCACACGGGCGTGACCGGCTTCGCCGACGCCAAGGCGAACGGCATCCCGGCCGCCGCCCTGTCCAATCCCGACGCCGACCAGCTCGAGCGCATCCTCGCCTACGGCAAGCCGGTGACGGTCAAGCTCGATCTCGACGTCGGCTTCGAGGGCGACTACACCGGCGCCAACGTCATCGGCGAAGTGACCGGCAAAAAGCATCCCGACCAGATCGTCGACATCGGCGGCCATCTCGATTCGTGGGATCCGGGCACCGGCGCGATCGACGACGCGGCCGGCGTGGCGATCGCCGCGGCCGCCGCGCATCTCATCGCGCAGTTGCCGCAACGCCCCGACCGCACGATCCGCGTGATCGCGTTCGCCAACGAGGAAGCCGGCCTCTACGGCGGCAAGGCCTATGCCGAGGCGCACGCCAAGGAAGTCGCCAGGCACGTGCTCGGCAGCGAATCGGATTTCGGTGCGGCGCCGGTCTGGCGCTTCAGCGCGAGCGTCAAGCCGGAGGCGCGCAAGGCGATCGCGCAGATCGCCGACGTGCTCAAGCCGATCGGCGTGGAATACGCTGCCGACCGGTCCGGCGGCGGCGGTTCCGATCTTTCGCAGATGCACGCCAAGGGCATGGCCGCGCTGTCGATCGGCCAGGACGGCACGCACTACTTCGACATCCACCACACCTCGAACGACACGCTCGACAAGATCGTGCCCAAGGAAATCGCGCAGAACGCGGCGGTGTACGCCGTGTACGCGTACATGGCCGCGCAGGCCGAAGGCGACTTCGGTTCCGCGCCGGGCGCGTTCAAGAACGACAAGGACGAGGACTGACGTCGCCCCGCAGGCGCGCATTCGCCGGAATGCGCGCCTGCGCTATAGTCGTGGCCCGAACGCCGATACGGGGGCCGCAGTCGATGACCGCATCCACCTGGTTCTACTGGGCATTGGCCTCGGCGGCGTTCGCCGCGCTGACCGCGATCTTCGCCAAGATCGGCATCGAGGGCGTGAACTCCGATCTCGCCACGCTGATCCGCACCGCGGTGATCATCGTCGTGCTCGCCGCGTTCGTCTTGGCGACGGGGAAATGGAGCAACCCGCTCGACCTTTCGGCGCGCACGTGGGTCTTCCTCGTCCTGTCAGGTCTCGCCACGGGCGCGTCGTGGGTCTGCTATTTCCGCGCGCTCAAGATCGGCGACGCATCCCAGGTCGCGCCGGTCGACAAGCTCAGCCTCGTCCTCGTCGCGATTTTTGCGTTCGCCTTCCTCGGCGAACGGCCTTCCGTGCGCGAATGGCTCGGCATCGCGATGGTCGGCGCCGGGGTCGTGGTGTTGGCGCTGAAAAAGTAGGGGCTCGACTTTCGCGCGTCTCGCGCGAAAGCGAATTCATTCGTTTCGAGCCCGGCTTTTTGAAGGCCATGAGAAAAAGCCGGGCGCGATGAATCGCGCCCCTACGAAAGATGCTGGCGCCAGTATTCGGCGAACAGGACCGCCGCACTCGCCGACACGTTTAGGCTTTCGACCGCGCCCGTGCCCGGGACCGTCAGGCGCAGGTCGGCATCCGCGATCAACCGCGCCGACATGCCTTCGCCTTCGGCGCCGAGGATCAGCGCGAGACGGTCCGGCAGTTTGTTCTCGTACAAATCCCGGCCCGCGCGAGGCACCGTCGCGGCAACCGCGAAACCCGCGTCATGCAGCGATTCGAAAACGTCCTCGCCCGCGTGCGCCTGCGCGAGCGGCACCGCCTCGGCGCCGCCTTCGGCGACGCGCATCGCCGCACCCGAAAGCGCGGGCGCGTCCGCCGGCAGGATCGCGCCGCGCGCGCCGAAGTTGGCCGCACTGCGCAGCAGCGCGCCGACGTTGTGCGGATTGCCGACGCCGTCGAGCCAGATCAACAGCGCCGGCTCGTCCCGCGGAATCCGCTGCAACAGCTCGCGCAACGGCAACGGCGGCGACTTGCGCACTTCGAAGCAGACGCCTTCATGGTGCTGCGATTCGGTCAGCCGGTCGAGGTCCTCGTTCTCGACCACGCGATAGCCGATGCGCTGCTTGACGCACCAGGCGAGCACCGACTTGAATTCGGCGATCCGTGCATCGGTGAGATACACCTTGCGCACATCGTCGAGCCGCTTCGCGAACACGGCGAGACAGGCGTTGCAGCCGTAGACGCGCACTTCCTCGCCGCGGCGCGAGGCGGGGTAAGGGGTGTGCGCCGCGCCGCGCTGCGCGTGCGCATCGTCGCGCTCCGCGGCATTCGTGCGGGACGGTATGCGGGCGTTGCGCCATACCGAATCACGGTCGATTCTGCGCTTGTCCATGCCGTATCGTACTACGCGCGCGGGCAGCCCACGCCGCCGATGCGCCGGACTATCGCGACTCGCGATCCCCGGGCATCCTCTGCGCATTCTTGCGCCGCGCGCGTTTTCGCGCCGGCGACTCGTCGCCGTTGCGGCTGCGGATCGCATCGAGATAGTTGTAGACGGTGAAGCGGGTGACGCCGAGCGCCGTTGCGGCGCGTTCCACGCCGCCTTTGACGATGAACAGCCCGCGTTGCAGCATGGCCTCGACCGCATGGGTTTTTTCCGCCTTGCCCATGGCCGAAACGGGCTTGCCGAATTTCTGCACCGCCTCGACGATGATCTCCTTCATCAGCACGTCGATGCCGGCAGGCGCCTCGGCCGCCGCCACCGGTTCCTTCGGCTGGGCCAGCATGCTTTGCAGAAGCGCATGCGCCTGCACCACGACGGACATGTCGGCATTGACGCAAAGGCTGGCGAAGTTGACGCCGCGGCTGTCGCGGAAAATCACCGTGGAGGATTGCAGCATCTTGCCGCTGCGCGCGATGGTCCGGTAATCGCCGATCAGGGAATGATTGCCTTGCGCCGGTTTCTCCAGCGAACGCAGCAATTCGACGAAACCCCGGTCGCCGCCCGGGCCGCTCAAAATCGAATCGCCGACGGACCTGCCCGACACGTGGCCGTTGAGAATCTTGACGACCGAACTTTCCGGACGGGTTAGGTCGTGGAGCACGATCTCCACGTTCTCGCCGACGAAACCGCCGACGACGTCGACGATGGGGTGAAGCTGCGAAAACAGCGCGTCGCGCTCGGCGCGCAGGGCCGGCGCGGGTTCGCTGCGCCGGGCAGGTCGCGTTTTGCGCGCCTGCCGGCGCGTGGCGGTGGGTTTTGCTGGCATACGTCCGAAGTCTCGTTTGCGGATCGGGAAGCGGCGGTGGCGCACGGGCACATTACGCGCTCCGCGCACGCGCGACCAGAGCGACCATCGGTCATGCGGCGCCGCGGAAACCGCTTGACAGGGTATGCGCGAACTGATATTCAACGCATTGTTGAAATATTAAACAATTTGTTGAATTCATGCCGTGCGGCAGTCGGCGGCGCATTCGCAGGCGGCAAGGCACGCACGGGGAATCGATCCATGGGAGACATCGAACAACGGCTTGCCGCAGCAGGGCTGACCCTGCCTCCGGCGATGCCGGGCGTGCGGCTTCCGTTCGCGTTCGTGCAACGCACCGGCTCACGCCTGCTGTTTTCCGGCCATGGCCCGCAGGCGCCGAACGGCGAGATCCACGCCGTGCGCGGAAAGCTCGGCGCGCAGCTCGACGTGGCGGAAGGCTACGATGCGGCCCGCCTGGTGGCGCTCTCCGTGCTGGCGAGCATCCAGCGCGAGCTGGGCAGCCTCGATCGCGTTGCGCGCTGGACGAGAGTGTTCGGCATGGTCAATTCGGCGCCGGCGTTCTGCGATCAGCCGGCCGTCATCAACGGATTCTCCGACCTGATTCTCTCGTTGTACGGCACCGTGCGCGGAAGCCATGTGCGTTCCGCCATCGGCGTGGCGCAGCTGCCGTTCAATATCCCCGTGGAAGTCGAAGGCGAGGTCGAAGTCCATGCCGACTGACGGAGCCGCCGCATGACGATCACCCGACGCCAGTGGATGCAGGGGCTGGCCCTGGCGCCGGCGTTGACGCTGGCCGATGCGAGGGCCGGCGCGGAGCAAGGCAAGGCTTCCTTCGTGCCGGAAGACCTCGCCGGCGACTTCGAGGTCGTGCGCCGGGAAATCTGCCTCGACAATGCGCGCTGGCATCCGATGAGCCGCGGCGCGCGCGCGCAGGTCGATGCCTACATGACGTACAAGCAGCGCGGCGTCTGGCAACCGCCGGACCTGATCGATCGTCTGCAGACGGGCGTGAAGCGGAATTTCGCTACGCTGATCAACGCGGATGTCCGCGAAATTGCCTACGTGACCAGCACCACCGCCGGCGAAACCATGCTGGCCGCCAGCCTGGAGCTGCCGGGCGAGGGCGTGAACGTCGTCACCGACGGGCTGCATTTCGAAGGCTCGCTGTACCTGTATGGCGCCATGCGGAAGCAGGGTATGGACGTGCGCTGCGTGCGCCCGACGCCGGACTGGCGCATCGACCTCGAAGACATGCAGCGCGCGATCGACCGCAAGACGCGGCTCGTGGCGATATCGCTCGTGTCGTTCGTCAACGGATTCCGGCACGACGTGAAAGCGCTCTGCGATCTGGCGCATGCGCACGGCGCCGTGGTCTACGTCGATGCTGTGCAGGCCGTCGGAGCGATGCCGGTCGACGTGCGCGCGCTCGGTGTGGATGCGATGGGCAGCGCGAGCTACAAATGGTTGATGGGGGACTTCGGGCTGGGTTTCCTCTACGTCAACCAAGGCTTGATACCGCGCCTTCGGCGCAGGGTCTACGGCTATCGCCAGCTCGATCGCTTCGACTACCACGCGTTTCCCGGCGACGCGCCGGGAACCTGGCCGGCCTCGTGGTCGCAGCACGAGGATGCCGCCGGGTATTTCGAGATCGGCACCTACGCCAACGCGACGCTGGCGGCGCTCTCCAGCTCGTTGCCGCAGATACTCAATCTCGGCCCGGACAAGATCCAGGCGCACGCGCAGACGTTGATCGCATTGCTGCAACGCGAACTGCCGCGCCTGGGCTATGTCGCGATGACGCCCGCGGATGCCGGTTCGCCGATCGCCACTTTCATCGTAAGGAACGCGGAAGACACGCGCGCGCGGCTGCGCCGGGCCGGCGTGGACGTGTCCGTCCAGGGCAGCCGCATGCGCGTCTCCCCGTCGATCTACAACACGCGCAGGGACGTGGAGAAGCTGCTGGAAGCGCTGGCTTGATTTCACGAATTCCATTCGCCGGTTTGGCGGCCCGGGCCGCCGCCAGCCGCCATCGAGAACCCTTGAAAACAAAGAGAACCGACATGAATCCAGCCCCCCATGCAAATACGAAGACCCTGATCCGGGCCATGCGCCGGACGCTGTGCGGAAACACCGCGCTGGCCCTGCTGGCCGCCGCCCAGCCGCTGTTTGCCGAGGATGTCCAAACCGCCGGCAGCGCCGCCGAGGACGCGAAAACCCTGCAACAGATCACCGTCACTGCGGAGAAGAAGGCGGAATCGGAACTCGATGTTCCGATTTCGATGACGGTGGTCGAGGCGACCACGCTGCTCAACAACGGCATGTCCCGCCTCGACGACTATTACGCGCAAATACCGGGCTTGAGCATGAACGAGCGCGGCGCCGGTCGCACCACGCTCGTCATGCGCGGCATTTCCGCAGGCACCGAACTCAATCCGACCGTGGGCATCATGATCGGCGATGCGCCCTACGGATCCTCGACCACGGACTACTCCATTTCCGACCTGGACCCGTTCGACATCGATCACATCGAAGTGCTGCGCGGCCCGCAGGGTACGCTTTACGGCGCCAGCAGCATGGGCGGACTGATCAAGTTCGTCATGGCCGACCCCGACACCGGCGCGTTCAGCGGCCGCGTGCAGTCCGATCTGTCCGACACGCAGCACGGCGGCAGCGGCTACGCGGCGCGTGCGGCCGTGAATCTTCCCCTGAGCGGCGACCTGGCGGTACGCGTCAGCGCATTCGACCGGCACGATGCGGGCTACGTGAACGACCCCCTGCAAGGCAGGAAAAACGTCAACGACGGAGATGCGCACGGCGGGCGCATCTCCGCGCTCTGGCGGGTAAGCGACGGCTTCACCCTCCGCGCATCGGCGCTGACGCAAGACTCGTCGGCGGACGCCAGCGCCAAGGTCGACATGCTGAAGAACAGCTACACGCCCGTCTTCGGCCCGTATGACCATGCCCGCCTGCCGGGAACGGACACGGCCCAGGTCAAGACGCGGATGTACATCCTGCAAATGGACGGCAACCTGGGCTGGGCCGACCTCACCTCGATCAGCAGCTACAACAAGTACAGCCTGATCGGCCCGCAGGACGTCACCGGAACCTTCGGCGGCCTGACCGGACCCATCTACGGCTTGCCCGGCCTCGGCGTGAAGATCGACAACAACAACCGCACCGGGAAATTCAGCGAGGAACTGCGCCTGGCTTCGCCGGAAGACGGGCGCCGGCTGAGCTGGCTGGGCGGCGCGTTCTTCACCCACGAACATACCGTGGGCTTCCAGCGGATCGAGGCGGTGGACCGCAGCACTGGCGCCGACGAGGGGCTGGGCTCAATGTACGACGGCACTTCGCCTTCCACGTTCGAGGAATCCGCTGCGTTCGGCAACCTCACCTACAAGTTCACCGATGCGTTCGACGTGCAACTCGGCGGGCGCTACAGCTCCGTGAAGCAGAATTTTTCCAATGCCTATTCGGGGCCGCTCAATGGCGGAGATTCCTCGGACAGCGAGAGCGCCAGCGACCACGTCGGAACCTACAGCTTCGCTCCGCGATACCACATCAACCGCGACGTGATGACCTATCTGCGCGTGGCCAGCGGCTATCGCGCCGGCGGCGTCAACGCCTTGCTGATCGAAGACCAAGGCAAATTTCCGGGCCAGTACAAATCCGATTCGCTCACCAGCTACGAGTGGGGTTTGAAGGGCGACTTCGCCGATCGCACGCTGACCCTCGACGGCGCGCTGTTCTACATCGACTGGTCGGACATCCAGCTCAGCGAGGTTTCGCAGGACACGGGCAACAGTTATTTCGTGAACGCCGGCAAGGCGAAAAGCCAGGGTGCGGAGATCAGCCTGGCTTGGCGGCTGTTCCCTGGCCTGGACATTCTCGCCAACGCCGCGTATACCGACGCCGTGCTCACCCAGGACACGCCGGACGGCACCTATGGCAAGAGCGGAGACCGCCTGCCCTATTCGCCGAAGTGGAGCGCCAACCTCAGCGCCGACTACACCTTCCCGATCGGAGCGGGGCTCGACGCCAACGTCGGCGGTGGCGTGACCTGGATCGGCGATCGCGAAAGCGGCTTCACCAGTTCGGCAAGCGCCCAACGGTTCGCTCTGCGCGCCTACACCACGGGCAATCTGCATGCCGGCATCCAGTCCACGCACTGGAACGTCGATCTCTACGTGAAGAACCTGACCGATGCCCGCGGTTATCTCAGCGCGACCGCGCAGAACGCCACCACCGGAGTCAGCTCCTACGGCCTGCTGCTCATCCAGCCGCGTACCTTTGGCGTTTCCGCCACGTACACGTTCTGAGCGCGTCGCGCCCGTCGCTCGTATCCCGGTGCCGATGCAGCGGGACACGGGTTTTCGCAGTGGAAGAAAAGCAGCCATGCCGAAACTCGCTTCCGGGAATATCGTTGGCTTCGTGCTCGGCGCGCTGCCGGCATGCGTCGGGATCGTGCCGGCGCACGCGCAGGCCCGCGCATCCGATACGGTCGAAGTGGTCCTGCGGCCCGGGCCGGCCGATGCGGCGCAAGACATCGCGTTCGTCGACGTCACCGTGACGGCCCCGGCGGATCTGCAAGCGCCCGGATTTCGCCTGCCGCGGGTCACCGGCAACGTGAAGACCGTGGCGACCTCGATCGAGAACCTGCGGGCGGCAGACGAGAACGGTTCCATCGCGCTGGATTTCCGCGACGACCCCGATGGCGCGAAACCCTATCGCCGCTGGAAGGCGTCGCGCCCTGCCCACGGTCAGGTCACGATCCGCTATCGCGCGCCGATCACCAACGCACCCAATCCGCTCGGCGCCGCACCGCCGCTGGAGCTGCGCAGCGATTCCGTGGCCTTCTCCGGGCTGCTCGGCGCCTACGTGTTGTTGCCGGACACGGGCAAGGCGTATCGCCTGAAACTCGAATGGGATTTTTCCTCGCTCGCAGCGGAGTCGATCGGCGTCTCGACGCTGGGTGTCGGCAACCAGTCCGGCGCGGAGAAGACCTCGGAAATGCAGGAGTCCACCTTCACCCTCGGCGGCCATCTCGATCACGAACCTGCGACGCCGGCAGCCAACGGTTTCTTCTCGGCATGGCAGGGCAGGCCGCCGTTCGATGCCCATGCCCTGATGCGCTGGACGCAGACTCTCTACGGCGCGTACCAGACGTTCTTCGCGACGCGGGGCACGACCTACAACGTCTTCCTTCGGCGCAACCCGGTCAATCCGGGCGGCGGCGTCGAGGTGGCGAATTCGTTCGTGGGAACTTTCGACGACAGCACCCGGGCCGACGAATTCAAACTCACGCTCGCGCACGAGATGGTGCATACCTTCGTTGGCGAACTCGACGAAAAAGACGATCTGGCCGCGTCGTGGTTCTCCGAGGGGATTGCCGTGTACTACGAGAGGCTGCTGCCGTATCGCGCCGGCCAGATCACGCGCGACGAGTACCTGCGCAGCGTGAACATCACGGCGGCGCGCTACTACACGGACCTGCTGAACACCACGCCCAACCGGGACATTCCCGCCCGTTTCTGGGCCGATACGCGAATCCGCGTGCTGCCCTACGATCGCGGCGCACTGTACTTCGCCCGGCTCAATGCGCTGATCGGCAAGGCGTCCCGCGGCAGGCGCTCGCTCGACGATCTGTTGCTGGCATTCCTGAAACGTCGCGCCACCGGTCTGCCGCTGACCCAAGCCGCCTGGGTCGATGCCGTGACCCGGGAACTGGGCGCGCAAGGCAAAAGCCAATTCGACGACATGATGAGCGGCAAGCCGATCGTGCTCGACTCCGATACGTTCGGCCCCTGCTTTTGCCGCACGCAGCAGAAAATGCGGCGCTACGAACTGGGCTTCGATCCCGAAGTCCTCGCGCATTCCCCGCGAATCGTCCGCGGCCTCGTTGCCGGATCGGCTGCGGAAAAAGCGGGCTTGAGGAACGGCGACGAGATCGCCAGGCCCGTTCCACAGGATGGAATCCAGGCCAACCAGTCCGCCATGCTGAAACTGCGAATCAAGCGCGATGGCGCGAACTTCGACGTGGATTACTTGCCGCGGGGAGAATCGGTCGAGACGTGGCAGTGGACGGCGGCGGGCAGCGAGGCCTGCCGAACCGGCAAGTAACTGCGCACGCATGGCGCGGCGGCTGCCGTGCGCCATGCGAACGCAGGAACCCCTTCCGGCAATCGCGCCGCGGACTCGTCCGGGCGTATCGCCGCGCCGATCAGGCGGCCTTGGCCTTTGTCCACTGGCCCAGAGCGGCGAGGCCGTTTTCCCTCGCGCGCGAGACGACGATCTTCTGCGCCTCGGCGAAGTTCTTGACCAGATCCTTCGACCAGAACTTGAGCGCCGCCGACTGCATCGCGCGGCCGTAGCTGAAGGAAAGCGGCCACGGATGCGGGCCGATCTGGTTCATCGCGTTCAAGTGCGCGGTCGATTGTTCGTCGGTCTGGCCGCCGGACAAGAACACGATGCCCGGCAGCGAGGCCGGCACGGTGGACTTGAGGCAGCGGATGGTCGCCTCGGCGACTTCGTCGACCGACGCCTGCTCGGGGCAGTCCTTACCCGAGATCACCATGCTGGCTTTCAGAATCGTGCCTTCGAGCAGCACGTTATGCTCGTACAAGGCACCGAACAGCGAGCGCAGCGTCGCTTCGGTCACTTCGTAGCAGACCTCGATGTCGTGGTTGCCGTCCATCAGCACCTCGGGCTCGACCATCGGCACGATGCCGGCTTCCTGGCACAGCGCCGCGTAGCGCGCGAGTGCGTGGCAATTCGCCTCGATGCAGGTGCCGCTCGGCGCGTCGTCGGCGATGGTGATCACCGCGCGCCACTTGGCGAACTTGGCGCCGAGCTTGGCGTATTCGGCGAGGCGCTCGCGCAGGCCGTCCAGGCCCTCGGTGACGACTTCGCCCGGAAAACCGGCGAGCGGATGCGGGCCCTTGTCGACCTTGATGCCGGGCAGGATGCCGTTGTCGAGCATGACCTTGGTGAACGGCACGCCGGCCTTGGTCGACTGGCGGATCGTTTCGTCGTAGAGGATCGCGCCCGAAATGTGCTCGGCGAGCTTCGGCGTGGTCAGCAGCATTTCGCGATAGGCGCGGCGATTCTCTTCGGTGTTTTCGATCTTCACCGAATCGAAGCGCTTCTTGATCGTGCTCGTCGACTCATCGATGGCGATGATCCCTTTGCCCGGTGCGACCATCGCCTGGGCGATGCTTTCCAGTTCTTCGATGCTCATTGAACGACTCCGTGACATGAATTCGTGCGCGAAACGCGCGACCCGCGATGCCGCGGGGGCGTGCATTATAGGCCGGTTTGCCGTTCGCCGCTCGTTAACGCAGCGGCGGCCTGAGCGCTATGGCGCCGCCGGCAGCTTGAAGTCGTCGAGCCTGCACTGATCGAGCAGCGCCTGCCGTGCCGCGGCGGCACTCGGGCCCTTGTTCACGTCAGGCGCGTTGAACGGCAGGACGACGTAGGTGTAGACCGGGTCCTTGCCGACGTTCTTCTGCGCCGCGGTGTAGGTCAGGCCCTTGACGATCTCGACCGCGACCGCGCCGAGGTCGCCCTCGGGCGCCATCTTTTCGAGCTTGACCTGGCTCGTCGTGCCGCCGCGGTCGATGCGATACGCCACCGCGGCGCAGGTCGGCGTCGTCAAGCCCTTGCCGTAGGAAGGCATCTTCGGATCGCCCGTGCCCGAAACGAGCCACCAGTTCGATAGCTCGGCGGGCTGCACGAGATGCGCGCGCTCGAGCGCGAATGCGCTGTCGCTCGCGACGAGCAGAACCGGAACCAGAGACCGCAGCAACGTTTTCATTTCGACCTCCTGCGCCATGCGCGAAACGGCGTTTGCCGGATTTCGATCATACGCAAATACCCGCGTTCGGGCACCGCGCTGCAATCACAAATCGCCCAGTCCCTCGGCCACGCCGCCCGGCCCGACGCGCAGCAACTTCATCGTGTTGGTGCCGCCGTGCTGGCCGGTGTGGTCGCCGGTGGTCAGGATCACGCGGTCGCCTTCGGCGAGATGCTCGAGGTTGAACAGCGTCTGCACCGCGGCCTTGGCCGCGTGCGCGGGATCGACGCCGTGCGCGTCGAAGGCGATCGGCGTCACGTCGCGGTAGAGCAGCATGCGTCGGCGCGCGCCGACGCGACGCGACAGTGCGTAGATCGGCACGCGCGAGCGGTAGCGGCTCAGCCACTGCGCCGTGCCGCCCGATTCGGTCAGCGCGACGATCGCGCGCACGCCGATGTGGCGCGCGGTGTACATCGTCGCCAGCGCGATCGCCTGGTCGACGCGCTCCAGGCGCACGACCGGCGCGGCGAATTCCTCGCCCACCTCGAAGCCGCGCTCGGCGCCGACGCAGACGCGCGCCATCGCCGCGACGGCTTTGTCCGGATGCTTGCCCGCCGCGGTTTCCTGCGACAGCATCACCGCATCGGTGCCGTCGAGCACGGCGTTGGCGACGTCGAGTACCTCGGCGCGCGTCGGGATCGGCGAATCGACCATCGACTGCATCATCTGCGTCGCGGTGATGACGACCTTGTTGCGCGCGAGCGTCTCGCGGATGATCTTCTTCTGGATGCCGGGCAGTTCGGCGTCGCCGATCTCCACGCCGAGGTCGCCGCGCGCGACCATGACCGCGTCCGACGAGTCGATGATGCCCGCCAGCGCTTCGCCGATCGCCTCGCTGCGCTCGATCTTCGCCACCATCGCCGCGCTGCCGCCCGCGGCGCGCATGAGCTTGCGCGATTCCTCGACGTCGGCCGCCGACTTGACGAACGAGATCGCGAGGAAATCGGCGTTGATCTGCGCCGCGGTCTTGATGTCGTTCTTGTCCTTCTCGGCGAGCGCGGCGAGCGAAAGGCCGCCTCCCTGGCGATTGATGCCCTTGCGGTCGGACAGCGCGCCGCCGGCGACCACCGTGGTATGGATGCTCGTGCCCTCGATCTTCTCGACGCGCAGCGAAATCAGGCCGTCGTCGAGCAGCAGCATGTCGCCGGCTTTCACGTCGTTGCGCAGGCCGAGGTAGCTCACGCCGATGCGCGTCGCATCGCCCGGCGGCGCTTCGGCGCGGCAATCGAGTTCGAACGGGTCGCCGCTCTTGAGGATGACCGGACCGGCGAGGAATTTCTCGACGCGGATCTTCGGCCCTTGCAGGTCGGCGAGCACGGCGACCTCGCGACCGAGCTCGGCGGCGAGATCGCGCACTTCCTTGGCGCGGCGCGCGTGATCCTCGGGCTTGCCGTGCGACATGTTCAGGCGGACCACGTCCACGCCCTCGACGAGGATTTTCTTCAGCATGCCCGGCGCATCGGTGGCCGGGCCCAGCGTGGCGATGATCTTGGTGCGGCGGACTTGCGTTTCCATCTTTCCCTCTCGTTGCGTTCGTTATTGGTATCGATGTCGCTACGCTAGCACAAGACCGGGCAAATCGTTGCTGCGTCCGGGCTTTGGCCGGCATGCGCGAATCGCCGCGGCGAAAACCGCGGCCGAACGCGCGAACGACGCTACAATCCGCCCATGTCCCTGATCCAACTCCAGCGCGTCGACTACGGCGTCGGCGGCCCGTTGCTGCTCGAAAAGGTCGATCTCGCGATCGAGGCGGGCGAACGCCTCTGCGTCGTCGGCCGCAACGGCGAAGGCAAGTCCACCCTGCTGCGCCTGATCGCGGGCGAAATCAAACCGGACGACGGCGAGGTGCGCGTGCAAAACGGCGTGCGCGTGGCCAAGCTTGCGCAGGAAGTGCCGCAAGATGCGGCAGGCAACGTGTTCGACGTGGTCGCATCGGGCCTCGGCGAGCTTGGCGCACTGCTCGCGCAATACCATCATCTGATCGCGGCCGGCGACCTCGCCGCCCTGGCCGCCGTGCAGGCGAAGATCGAAGCGCAGCACGGCTGGGATCTCGACCGTCGCGTGTCGCAGGTGCTGGAGCGTCTGGATCTGCCCGGCGACGCCGACTTCGCCGCGCTGTCCGGCGGCATGAAGCGCCGCGTGCTGCTCGCGCAGGCGCTCGTGCGCGCGCCCGACGTGCTGCTGCTCGACGAGCCGACCAACCATCTCGACATCGAGGCGATCGCATGGCTCGAGGAATTCCTGCGCAACGCCGGGTTCAGCTTCGTCTTCGTCACCCACGACCGCAGCTTCCTGCGCGCGCTGGCGACGCGCATCGTCGAGATCGACCGCGGCCAGGTGACCTCGTGGTCCGGCGACTACGCCAACTACCTGCGCCGGCGCGAGGAACGCCTGCACGCGGAGGCGCAGGCGAACGCGCTGTTCGACAAGAAGCTCGCGCAGGAAGAGGTGTGGATACGCAAGGGCATCGAGGCGCGGCGCACGCGCAACGAAGGCCGCGTGCGCGCGCTCAAGGCGATGCGGCACGAGCGCGCCGAGCGCCGCGACATCAAAGGCAAGGCGAGGATGACGCTGGCCACGACGCAGGCTTCGGGCAAGAAAGTGATCGAGGCGCGCCACGTCGACTACGCCTGGGACGGCAAACCCATCCTGCGCGATTTCTCGACGACGATCCTGCGTGGCGACCGCATCGGCATCGTCGGCCCGAACGGTTCCGGCAAAAGTACGCTCTTGAAACTTTTGCTCGGCGAACTGAAGCCGCAACGCGGCGAAATCGAGTCGGGCACGAACCTGCAAGTCGCCTACTTCGACCAACACCGCAGCGTGCTGCGCGAAGACTGGAACGCACTCGACAACGTCGCCGAAGGCACCGAGTACATCGAGCTGAACGGCAGCCGCAAGCACGTGCTCGGCTACCTGCAGGACTTCCTGTTTTCGCCCGAACGTGCGCGCGCGCCGATCGCGCGCCTGTCCGGCGGCGAGCGCAACCGCCTGCTGCTCGCCAAGCTGTTCGCGCAACCGTCGAACCTGCTCGTCATGGACGAGCCGACCAACGATCTCGACGTGGAGACGCTGGAACTGCTCGAAGAATTGCTCGCCGCGTACTCGGGCACGCTGCTGCTCGTCTCCCACGACCGCGAATTCATCGACAACGTGGTGACTTCGACGCTCGTGCTCGAAGGCGGCGGGCGCGTCGGCGAGTACGTGGGCGGATTCAGCGACTGGCTGCGGCAAAGGCCCACGAATGCTGTTGCTCGTCATTCCCGCAAAGACGGGAATCCAGCTTTTGTTTCTGAAAATAAAGATCAAGAACCGGATTCCCGCCTTCGCGGGAATGACGAGCCAAAGCAAAAGCGCAAGCTGAGCTACAAGGACACCCGCGAACTCGAACAACTGCCCGCGCGCATCGAAACGCTCGAAGCCGACATCGCAGCTCGTACCGCGGCGATGAACGACCCGGCGTTCTTCAAGCAGGACAGCGCGACGATCCTCGCCGCCAACGGCGAACTCGCAAAGCTGCAGGCGGAACTCGACGAGGCCTACGCACGCTGGCAGACGCTCGAAAGCGGAGCGCCGCTCGGCTAGGCTTCGCACGACGACATGCCGATCGCCGAGCCGCCCATGTTTCGCATTCTCGCTTTGTTCCTGTTCGCCACGACCTGCCTCGCATCGACGGATGCCGTCGCGCAAGCCGCGCGCCCGAAAACCTGCCTCGTGCTCGGCGGCGGCGGCGCGCGCGGCGCCGCGCACATCGGCGTGCTGAAAGTGATCGAACGCGAACGCATACCGATCGATTGCATCACCGGCACCTCGATGGGTGCCGTCGTCGGCGGCCTCTACGCGGCGGGCTACGACTCCGCCGAGATCGAAGCGGTGCTCAAGAGCATCGACTGGAAGGACATGTTCAACGACGATCCCGTGCGCGAGAATCTGCCGATGCGGCGCAAGGAGGATGAACTGCGCTTCCTCGGCGGCATCGAACTGGGCCTGCGCGACGGCAAGATCGCCCTGCCGCGCGGCGCCATCCAGGGCCAGAAGCTGCAACTGCTGCTGCGCCGCCTGCTGCTGTCCACGCTGCAGACGACGAACTTCGACGACCTGCCGATTCCGTTCCGCTCGATCGCCACCGACATCGACAGCGGAGAAAAGGTGGTGTTCGCCCAGGGCGACCTGCCGATGGCGATCCGCGCGAGCATGTCGGTGCCCGCCGCGTTCGCACCGATCCACTACCAGGGCCATCTGCTCGTCGACGGCGCCGTCGTCGACAACGTGCCCATCGACGAAGCGCGCAAGCTCGGCGGCGAACGCCTTATCGTCGTCGACGTCGGCGCGCCGCTCGTGCGGGAAAAGGACCTCACCTCCTCGTTCGCGATCGCCAATCAGATGCTTACCGCGATGATGAAGCGCGAAACCGACGCGCAGTTGCGCACGCTCGGCCCCGCCGACCTGCTGCTCGTGCCGCCGCTCGGCGACTTCTCCAGCGCGGCGTTCGACCGCACGCCCGAAGCGGTGGGCTACGGCGAGCAGGTCGCCGAGGCGCGGCTCGCCGCGCTGCGCGCCTTCTCCGTGAGCGCGAGCGAGTACGCAGCGTTCACCTCGCATCACCGGCAAAGGCCGTTCGACCCACCGTTGATAGCCTTCCTCGACGTCGTCACCGGCCGCAGCCGCACCGCGGGCTACGTGCGCCAGCGCTTGTCCGAGGTGGTCGGCAAGCCGTTCGACGCGGAAACGCTTGACGACAGGATCGGCCTCGCCTACGGCGAAGGCAGTTACGAACGCATCACCTACGACCTGGTGCAGAAGGACGGCCGCACCGGCCTCGAAGTGCTGCCGGTCGACAAGGGCTGGGGGCCGAACTTCCTGCGCATGGGCCTGCGCCTGTCGGACAACTTCTCCGGGCGCAACAGCTACCAGTTGTTCACCGAGGCGAATTTCACCGGCCTCAACTCGCTCGGCGGCGAGAGCCGCAACCGCGTCCAGCTCGGCCAGGTCACGGAACTCTACAGCGAGTTCCTGCAACCCTGGGGCGCGACCGGCGAGTTCTACGTCGCGCCGTACCTGCAATACAAGGCCTACGAATTCCCGCTCGACGGCGGCGGACGGGAAATCGCCGAGTATCGCAACCGCCGTCTGCGCAGCGCAGTGGAACTGGGCTACACGCCCGACGCGAACTGGCAGTTGTCCTCCGCGCTCGAATACGGCCGCGACGCGACCAGCCTGCGCATCGGCGTGCCGGCGAGCGCCGGCCAGCAGAACGGCTTGCCGAAAGACCTTTCCGCCGATGTTGGCGGCGTCGTGCTGCGCGCCGTCTACGACGATCTCGACCAGAGCGGGTTCCCCACCCTCGGCATGCGCATGGACCTGTCCGAGGAAATGCTGCTCACCCAGTTCGGCTCGAGCGACGACGCGCACATCACGCGCCTGCGCTGGGACTGGGCGCTGTCGCATGGAGCGAACCGCTGGCTGCTCGGCGCGAGCGTCGACACCGCCAGCGGCAACGGCGCGAACGTGCAGATCGCCGCACAGAGCCAGCTCGGCGGCCTCGCCAATTTCTCCGGCTATGCCGAGAACCAGTTGTTCGCCTCGAACACCGCGCTGCTGCGCGCGGTCTATTACCGGCGCATGACCAATGCCGACGCGCTGTTCAGCGTGCCGCTCTACCTCGGCGGCAGCCTCGAGGCCGGCGGCCTTTGGAACCAGCGCCGCGACATCGGCAAGAACCTGATCGGCGCCGGCAGCGTCTTCGTCGGCATCGACACCTTCCTCGGGCCCATCTTCCTCGGCTACGGCTACGCGCAGGGCGGGCACAATGCGGCGTATCTCACCTTCGGTTCGCTGCTGCGCACGAACGAGTAGGAGTGCACTTTTCGCGCGCCTCGCGCGAAAAAATTTTCATGCTGGCGCGCGCCTCGGGCGAAAGGAATTCAATACTGCCGCGCCGCCTCTCGCTCATTCCCGCGTGCTTCTGGCGGGAATCCAGCGACTCTGATCTTGATTCTTCTCCGGCCGCGTCCCTTCGCCTTTCCGCGCGCACATCCGATGGGGCATGAGACGTGGTCGAGCGGCCTCTTCCAGCCGCCTCGGACGAGGCGTCAGCGCCGTCCTGCTGCGACGTCGCATGAATCGGGAATGGGCGGTCTCAAGAATCAAGCGCAACACGTTGAGCGTGAGCAGCGATTTCCTTGTCCATCATCTCCGCCGGGGTCATCCAGCCGAGCGTTTGTCGTGGTCGTCCGTTCATGAGCTTGGCGACGTGGTCGAGTTCCTCCTGGCTAATGCCGGATAGATCCAGCCCCTTCGGCATGAACTGGCGCAGCAAGCCGTTGGTGTTCTCGTTGCTGCCGCGCTGCCAAGGCGCGTGCGGGTCGGCAAACCAGATGTCGATGTTCAACCGCTTGGCCAGCTCGGCGTGACACGCCAGTTCGCTGCCGCGATCGTAGGTCAGGCTCTCCGCAGGAACGCGGGCAGCTTCTTCATCTGCCGCGTGAAGCCTTCCAGTGCGTCCTGGGCCGTTCAGCCCTCCATCCGGCACACAACGACGAAGCGCGTCTTGCGCTCGACCAGCGTCCCTACGCACGAGCGATTGAACGCGCCCTTGATAAGGTCGCCTTCCCAATGCCCCGGCCACTTGCGTTCGGCGATCGCCTCCGGCCGATGCACGATGCGCAGTGCCTCCGGCACGAATCCGCCCTTGGCCAGCGTCGTGCGGCGTCGGCCGCGGCTCGGCTTCTCCTGACGCAGTGCTTCCACCATCGCCTTCTTCAGCGATCCGCGCGGGTGCGCATAGATCGCCGCATAGACCGTCTCGTGGCTGACCTGTCGACCGGGATCGTCCGCATGCATGGCACGCAGTCTCGCCGCAATCTGTTGTGGCGACCAGCGGTCGTGGACCAGATGATCGTGGACGCACTGCCGGAGCGCGCTGCCTTCGACCAGCTTGTTGCAGCGCACGCGGCGCATCCGATACGCCATGCCGGCGGTCTTCGCTTCGTAGCAAAGTCGTCGACCCGGCTCGATCTCCGCCTCGTTACGCGCAATCTCGCGCGAGACCGGCGATACGTTCCGACCCAGGTCGCGAGCGATCGAACGCAGCGTCGATCCCTTCCGTCGCTCGATTTGGATCACAGCGCGTTCTTCCGCGCTCAAGTGTTGATACTGTCTTGCCATGGCGACACCCTACCGGATCGGGGGGTGCGCTTGGAAGTTGAGACTAAGCCATCTGACTGACCTTGAACGTAAGTGAGCAGCCGAGATTTACCCTTTTCCGCATAACCCTCGGCTTTGATACGGTGGACTGGCGAGAGCTGGATTCCAGCTTTCGCCGGAATGACGGGCTTGGCCCGAGTTCGGAGCATTGCCGGTCGCGCGATCAACCCTGCGGCGTCAGCGACGAGGCGACGAAGCGCACCCCCGCGCTCTCGCTGCGGCGCAGGGCCTGCTTCAGCGCGAGCGGCTTGAGCGGTTTGTAGAGCAGCATGAGGCCGAGTTCGAGCGTGCGCCGGCGCAGCGCGGCGTCGCGGTCCGCCGTGAGGATGGCGGCGGGGATGTCGCCGAGCGCGATTTGCAGCTTTGTATACAAATCCAGGCCGTTGTCGCTGGCCGCGAGGTGGTAGTCGAGGATGGCGATGTCGGGCCGTTGCGCGCGTACGAGTTCTAGGGCCTGGGCCGAATTCGCGGCGGCGAGCACGCGCCAGCCCCATTGTTCGAGCAGCGTGCGCAGCGCGGCGAGCGCCTGCGGTTCATTGTCGACGATCAGGGCGGTGCCCCGCGGCGCGTCGGTCTGCGCTGTCGTCTCCGTCGGCGGCATTGCGCTCGCGATCGCGGCGTAGGCCGCCGCGCTGCGCGGTACGGTGACCGCGAACACGCTGCCCTTGCCGACGCGCGAGCGCAGGTCCAGGTCGTGGCCGAGCAGCCGCGCCATGCGCTGCGCGATCGCAAGGCCGAGGCCCAGGCCCTGGTTGCCGGCTCGGCTTCCGCGGCGGAATTCCTCGAAGATCAGCTTGGTTTCGTTTTCGGCGATACCGGGGCCGGTGTCCCAGACTTCGATGCGCAATTGCGCGCCTGCGCGCCGGCAGCCGAGCAGCACGTGTCCCGATTCGACGTGACGCAAAGCGTTGGAAAGGAAATTCTGCAGCACGCGGCGCAAGAGGTGCGGATCGGAGCGCACCCAGACGCGCGTCGGCACGTGGCGCAGGCCGAGGCCTTTTTCGTTGGCGAGCGCGGCGAACTCGGCGGCGAGCGCGCCGAGCAGTTCGTTGAGCGCGAACGCGCGCGGACGTGGCACGAGCTTGCCGGCGTCGAGCCGGGCCATGTCGAGCAGGCCGCCGAGCAGCGACTCGGTGGCGGCGAGCGAGGAGTGCAGATGGCGCGCGGTGACGCGACCCTCGTCGTCGGCGCGCGCGGCGAGGCTGTGCGCGAACAGTTGCGCGGCGTGCAGCGGCTGCATCAGGTCGTGGCTGACCGCGGCGAGGAAGCGCGTCTTGGTTTCGTTGGCGGTCTGCGCGGCGTGCGTGGCGCGTTCGAGTTCGGCGGTGCGCTCGGCGACGCGTTGTTCCAGCGTTTCGTTCGCGCGTTCGAGCGCGACCGCGGCGCGGCGGAATTCGGTGACGTCGGTGAACGTGGCGACGAAGCCGCCGCCCGGCATCGGGTTGCCGCGGATTTCGACGATGCTGCCGTCCGGGAAACGCCGCTCGGAGAGGTGCGGCGTGCCCATGCGCATGTGCGCGAGGCGCCGCTGCACGGCGGCTTCGAGCGCGGCCGGTTCGCGCGCATCGACACCGATCATGCCGGCGGCGATGCTGTGACGCGCGAGTTCCTCGACCGGACGGCCGACGCATAGCAGGCCGTGCGGGTAGAGAAACAGTTCCGCGTAGCGCCGGTTCCATGCGACGACGCGCAGTTCGGCATCGACCACGCAGATGCCCTGGCTCATGTTTTCGAGCGCGGCGAGCAGCACGCGCTGGTTGAAGCGCAGGTCGGCCGAGGCTTCGTCGACGATCGCCGCGACCGTGTCGAGCTGCATGCGCCGCTCGCGCCGCGCGACGTCGAGCAGCAGGCGCGCGCTCGATGCGCCGATCACGGCCGACAGCTCGTGCTCGACCGCGGCGAGCGTGGCGGCGTCCGCCGCACGCTGCGCGGGCGCGTCGCCGAGCAGGCGTTGCGCGCGTTCCTCGGACAGGAAACGCGCGGCGAGCGCGCGCAGTGCGGCATTGTCGAGTTGCGCGCCCGGCGCGGAATCGGCGGCCCGCCAGCCGAACAGTTCGACGAGGGCCATGACGATCAGGTTGGTCGCGATGCCGAGAATCATCGCGCGCGTCAGCGCGCCGAAGCCGTCGAGGCCGAGCAGATGCATCGGCGCGAGCGCGCCGATGCCGAACGGGCCGTCCTGCAGCCAGGGCGCGTGCGCAAAGATGGCGCCCGGCAACAACGCATACATCCACACCAGCGTACCGGCGGCGAGCCCGGCGAACACCGCGCGCGTGCCGAGCTGCGGGCGGTACAGCGCGGCCCAGGTGGTCGGCGCGAGCCCGCCGAGCGCGGAGAACGACAGCGCGCCGATATCGGCCAGAGCCGCATCGTCGTAGATCACGCGGCTGTAGGCCCACGCCATGACGACGATCGCCACGATCGCGGCGCGACGCTGCCACAATACTTCGCCGCGCACGTCGTTCTCGGTTTCGGTCTGGCCCCAGCCGGCGCGCAGGCGCAGCGGCGCGATGAAATGGTTGGCGACCATCAGGCTCAGCGCGAGCGTGGCGACGACGACCATGCAGGTCGAAGCCGACAGGCTGCCGAGAAAGGCGATCAGGGCCAGCGCGTGCTCGCCGTGCTCGAGCGGCAAGGCGAGCAGGTACAGGTCCGAAGGCACACCCTGCGCGCCGAGCCGGGCGTCGCCGAGCCGCGCGAGCGGCAGCGCCGGCAGCGAAATCAGCAGCATGTAGAGCGGAAACATCCAGCGCGCGGTCTCGAGATGCCGTGCATCGCGGCATTCCACCACGCCGGCGTGGAACTGGTGCGGCAGGGTGAACATCGCCAGCGCGCCGAGCACGATCAGGCTCGGAAAGCCGCTGAGGTCGTGCGCGCGCGGCGCCGCGGCAGCGTCGGGCAGCGGCACCGTGACCAGCAGGCTGGTCAGCGCGAGCATGGCGACAAGCTTGAACAACGACTCGAACGCGATCGCGAGCACGAGGCCGCGGTTGTGCGCCATCGCAGAGGCGCGCCGCGTGCCGAACACGATCGCGAACAGCGCCATCGCCAGCGCGATCCAGAACGCGCTGTTGCGCCACGCCGACAGCCCGTGCGGATCGTCGAGGATCGTGGCGAAGCTCATCGCCACCGCCTTCAGTTGCAGCGCGATATAGGGCAGCATGCCGAGCAGCATCACCGCGGTGATCAGCGCGCTCAGCGCCGGACTCTTGCCGAGGCGCGTCGCGAGCAGGTCGGCGAGCGAGGAGGAATTGTGCTCGCGCGCGAGGCGCACGAGGCGAAGAAGTATACCGATGCCGAACACGTACATCGCGATTGCACCGACGAAGTTCGGCGGTATCCACCAGCCCGAGCGGCTGGCCAGGGTGGTGTTGCCGAGGAACGTCCACGAGGTGCAATGCACCGCGAGCGAAAGCGAGTAGACGATGGCCCAGTGCTTTTCGAACACGCGCGGATGGCGCTCGCCGTAGACCGCGACGGCGAACAGCACGCCGAGCCAGATGATGCCCGAAGCGATGACGAGGGCGGCGCTCAACATGGCGCAAGCATAGCGCGTTGGGTATGGTTTGCATTTGCTTCCCTTCTCCCGGCGGGAGAAGGGAAGCAGGGGCATGATGCGGCGCAGCGCAAGGGATGCGAAAATACCTGCGTTCCCCGTCCCTCGTCCCTCGAATCATGCCAGCCATCCAGCAAGCCGACTTCATCCAGAGCATCGCCGACGCGCTGCAGTACATCAGCTACTACCACCCGGTCGACTACATCAAGAATCTCGCTGCCGCCTACGAGCGCGAGCAGTCGCCGGCGGCGAAGGACGCGATCGCGCAGATCCTGATCAACTCGCGCCTGTGCGCCGAGGGCCACCGGCCGATCTGCCAGGACACCGGCATCGTCGCCGTATTCCTCAAGGTCGGCATGGACGTGCGCTGGGAGGCGACGATGTCGCTCGAGGACATGGTCAACGAAGGCGTGCGCCGCGCCTACAACGACCCGGACAACAAGCTGCGCGCTTCGATCCTCGCCGATCCCGCGGGCAAGCGCGCCAATACGAAGGACAACACGCCGGCCGTGATCAACGTGAGTATCGTGCCGGGCGACAAGGTCGACGTGATCGTCGCCGCAAAAGGCGGAGGCTCGGAGGCGAAGTCGAAGTTCGCCATGCTCAACCCGTCCGATTCGATCGTCGACTGGGTGCTGAAGACCGTGCCGACGATGGGCGCCGGCTGGTGCCCGCCCGGGATGCTCGGCATCGGCATCGGCGGCACCGCCGAGAAGGCGATGCTGCTCGCGAAGGAATCGCTCATGGAGCCGATCGACATCACCGACTTGCAGGCGCGCGGGCCGTCGAATCGCGCCGAGGAATTGCGTCTCGAACTGTACGAGAAGGTCAACGCGCTCGGCATCGGCGCGCAGGGCCTCGGCGGGCTGACCACGGTGCTCGACATCAAGGTGCGCGACTACCCGACCCACGCGGCGAACCTGCCGATCGCGATGATCCCGAACTGCGCGGCGACGCGCCACGCTCATTTCACGCTCGACGGTTCGGGCCCGGTCGCGCTCGAACCGCCCTCGCTCCAGGACTGGCCGAAGCTGACCTACAGCCCGACCGGCGCTCGCCGTATCGATCTCGACGCGATCACGCCCGAGGTCGTCGCCACGTTCAGGCCCGGCGAGGTGCTGCTGCTCAACGGCAAGCTGCTGACCGGCCGCGACGCCGCGCACAAGCGCATCGTCGACATGCTCAATCGCGGCGAGAAGTTGCCCGTGGATTTCCGCGGACGCTTCATCTACTACGTCGGCCCGGTCGATCCAGTGCGCGACGAAGTCGTCGGCCCCGCCGGCCCGACCACGGCGACGCGCATGGACAAGTTCACCGAGCAGGTACTCGCGCAGACCGGCCTGCTCGGCATGGTCGGTAAGGCCGAGCGTGGACCGGCCGCGATCGAGGCGATCCGAAAGCACAAGTCCGTGTACCTGATGGCGGTCGGCGGCGCGGCCTATCTCGTGTCGAAGGCGATCCGCGCGTCGAAAGTCGTCGGCTTCGCCGACCTCGGCATGGAAGCGATCTACGAATTCGAGGTCAAGGACATGCCGGTCACGGTCGCGGTCGATTCCAGCGGCACTTCGGTGCACCAGACCGGCCCGCGCGAGTGGCAGGCGCGCATCGGCAAAATCCCGGTCGTCGTCGCGTAGTCGTCGGAACGCGGCCCACCGCGGGGATTGTCGCAGCGGGCCGGTGCCGCCGCCGCGTCATGCGGTGGTCGGGAACCAACCCACGACGTCGGCAACGACGTAGCTGCTGCCCAGTGCGTTGTACAGCGAGACCTTGCCTTCGTCGCCGACCTCGACGATGACGAGGTTGGGAATGGTTTGGCCTGCCACGAAGTTGAGGTTGGATGCCAACGGCTGCGTGCTTCCGGTCGGCCACACGGTCAGATATCCCGCCTGGGTCGGACCGGTCACGGTCACGTTGAGGACCACCGCGCCGACGCCGCTCGCCGGCACGTTGCCGCGTCCGACGACGGTGAAGTCGAGCGTGGTTTGCGGTCCGAGCGCGCCGGTTCGCTGGAACTGGCCATCCGTGGTGACGCCCGTGGACCGGTTGTCGAGCAGGCGCGCGGGTTGCAGCGCGGTCAGCTCCGAGCCGGTCGGGAACCAGCCCATCACGTCGGCGATGAGGTCGGTGCTGCCGGCGGAGTTGTACAGCGAGACCTGTCCAGCCGCACTGACCTTGGAGACGACCAGATTGGCAATCGTCTGGCCCGCCACGAAGTTCAGGTTCGACGTCGCCGGCTGCGTGTTGTCCGTCGGCCAGACGGTGATGTATCCCGCTGCGGTGGGGTTGGTCGCGGTGACGTTGAGGATCACGGAGTCGACGCCGGAGTCGGGCAGGCCGCCGCGTCCGGCCACGGTCAGATCCAGCTGGCCGCCGGCAGTAATCTGGCCCAGCTTTTGGAACAGTCCATCATCGGTGGAATGGTTCGTGCGCGTGTCGAGCAGGCGTGCCGGCGTCACCGCGGTCAGGTCGGCATCGTCGGTGAAATAGCCCTGCACGTCGGCGACGAGGTGGGTATTGCCGCCGTTGGAATTGAACAGCGAGACCTTGCCGTTGCTGCCGACGCCGACGATGATCAGGTTGGGAATGGTCTGGCCGGCCACGAAGTTGATGTTCGAGGTGGTCGGCTTCGACGTTCCGCTCGGCCATGCGGTCACGTAGCCGGCTGCGGTGGGGGCGGTGACGGTGAGGTTGAGCACGACCGCCTTCACGCCGCTGGAGGGAACGCCGCCGCGACCGAGCACGGTCAGGTTCAGCGTCTGTCCCGGCGTCAGCGCGCCGATGGCGGCGAACTGGTCGTCGCTGGTGTGGGCGCCGGTGCGCGTGTCGAGGATGCGCGAGGGGTTGAGTGGGACATAGCCCGCGGAACTCGTACTCGTCGCATCCGCGGCGACGCCTATCTCGAGATAAGTGTTCCAGCCTGCGGCGGCATTGCTGCCGGTTACGGTCGCGAGTTCGTATTCGGCATCGTCGTCGCCGAATACGTTGTCGGTTGCCAATGACACCTTGCTGAGGTTGCTGGCACTGCTCGGATAGAGCGAGGTCTGCGCATAGACCGTTGAACAGGCACTTTGCGGCATCGCGAGTTGGGTCGTGCTGATCGCATTGGCGCCCGACGTTGCCTGCGCGAGTGAGGAATAGACTTCGATATGGATATGTGGCCAGCGACCCGAATAGCAGGCCGGGAATATCGAAGTGAACGTCACTTCGCCGTTCGCATCCGTGACCTGTACGCCGCGCAGGTAGTTTTCCGAAGTTATGCCGCTCGAATAGAGCGAATAGCTACCGTTCGCGTTGCAGTGCCAAATGTATACCGCAAGTCCGGCAATGGCCCCACACGTACCGGAGGTGGTGCTCGAGATGCGCAAGGTGACCGTGTTGAGCGTGCCGGCCGCGGTATCGGTGCCGGCGCTGCCGAAGCTGGAGCGAATGTCCGATCGCACTATGCCGCTCTGGGTGAGCACGTTCGGTCCATTGGTGCCGTCGCCGGGATAAGGGCCCGAGGTTTCCTGCGGCGTGAGATTGCAAGCGAAAGAACGTATAGGCAAGAGCGCGGCCATGCCGGCGGCGCCACCGACAAAGTGCAGAAATTTCCGTCGCGTTTCAAGCACGAGCAGGGTTTCTGCCAAGGTTGCATCGGGGCTGCTTAGGGCAGGAAGAGTAGTTGGCGCAGATGGAATGGAACGTGTCATGGCGAATTTCCTGGCTGCGGCTTGGGAGGCATGACATGTTCTTCAACCGGTGCGCAACAATGATGCAAATTCCGTGGAGAAATTTGTGAGAAAAAGTTAAAAAGTTGAAAATAAAAGTGTGGCCGCGAAAATTCCTTGTGAGAGTCTGCTCTGGCTTTGAGGAGCTTCGCATGCGTGCTTCAATTTTTTTTGGTTTTGGCGAGCGTGATCGCCGCAACGCCGGCGACGATGACGATCGTGCCGATGATGTCAAGGTTCGACACCGCCTCGCCGCCGAACAGCACGCCGACGAGCACTGCGACCGGCGGGTTGACGTAGGCGTAGCTCGAGGCCAGCGCGGGGCGCGTGTGGTGCAGCAGGTAGATGTAGGCGCTGAAGCCGAGCAGCGAGCCGAACACGACCAGGTAGGCCATCGCCGCCATCGAGGTCGAGTCCGGCACGGCGCTGAAGTGCTCGCCGCTGAAGAAAGAAACGACGGCGAGCGGCACGCTGCCGGCGAGCATCTGCGCGGCGGCGCTCATCATCGGCTCGGGCATGCCTTGGTGCTTGCTCCAGACCGAGCCGAACGCCCATGCCACCGGCGAGAGGACGAGCGCGAACGCGCCGGCGGGAGATCCGCGCAGTTCGCCGCCGAGATTGAGCACGACGATGCCGACGAAGCCGATGACGAGGCCGACCCACTCCATGCGGTTCGGCCACTGCCCATACCATCCCGCAACTATGGCCATGAACAGCGCGGCGCTCGCGACCGCGACCGCGGCGATGCCCGAAGCGACGGTCTGTTCGGCATAGCACACGCCGCCGTTGCCGATGCCGAGCAGCAGCGTGCCGGTGACGAGGCAGTTGAACCATTGGCGCCGCGTCGGCGCCGCGCCGCCGCGCCAGCGCAGCAATGCGTAGAGCAAGCCGCCGGCGATGACGAAGCGGATTGCCGCGAGCGCGAACGGGGGAAAGCCAGTCAACGCGACGCGCAGGCCGTAGTAGGTCGATCCCCAGATGACGTAGACGCCGACCAGTGCGAGCAGGATCAGCGCGCGCGGCGAGAGAAATCCAAGGGGGGAAATGGAAGCCGCGGGCGTTGCATCGTTCATCGCCGGATTCTATCGGCGAGCGCCATGGCACGACAGCACCGCTTGCACAGCGACGCCGGGTACCGCCGCCCGCAACCGCGCGCGTCCTCGATTTCTCAGTGCTTTACCGAGGCGGCGCGATTAGGCAGTACGACGAATTCGCCCTCGATCACGTTCGGGTGCCGTGCCGCGCTGGCTCGTGTCATCGCACGCGCGATTGCGGCGAGCGGCACGATCAACGCGAACGCGATCAAGGCGAGAAGACCCAATGCGAGCACGCCACCGAGCAGAACCAATCCGAATACACCGATCAGAATGCGTGCGAGGGGATGGTGGGGGCGATTGAACCAATGCCAGTAAAACATATGGGCGATGCTCCATGGCAGAATGAGGAAACGCGGCATCTCCCCATACCGTCCTGCGCGCCAATTAAAACCCGATGGGCGTTACGAAAACGTTATGCAAAATCAACGACATCGCCGACGGCGGCGCGATCGAAGTCGGCGTGATCGACGAACGTGACGCAGTGCGCGATTCGCTGATGCTGACCCGTTGCGGCGCCGCGGTGCGCGCCTATCGCAACGTTTGTCCGCATGCCGGCCGCCGCCTCGATTGGGCACCGAACCAATTCCTGATCGAAGACGGTCACGTGATCTGTACTGCGCACGGCGCGATGTTCCGGCTCGATTCGGGCGAATGCGTGTCGGGGCCGTGCCGCGGCGCGAGCCTCGCGGCGGTGCCGGTGGAATCGATCGGCGACGAAGTCGTGCTCGTTGGCGATGTGTAGAACGCGTCAGCGGAAGACGACATTCACCGCGACGAGCATCACCGCGAGCATGAGCAGAGTCAGCGGCAGGCCGACGCGCAGGAAGTCGCGCGCGCGGTAGCCGCCGGGGCCCGCGACCAGGGTGAGTACGGGGTTTGCGCTCGCGATCAGGAAACTGTTCGAGGTCGAGATCGCGACAATCAGCGCATAGATCGCGGGATTGCCGTTCGAGGCGAGTGCGACGTTGATCGCCATCGGTACCATCATCACCGTTGCGCCGACGTTGGAGACGATCTGCGCGAAGAACAGGGTGAGCACCGCGACCACCGCTTGCAGCGCCCACTGCGGCCATCCGCCGACATAGCGCAGCACTTCCTGCGCGAGCCAGGCCGCGGCGCCGGTCGCGTCCATCGCCCAGCCGAGCGGAATGAGGCAGGCGAGAGTGAAGATCGTCTTCCAGTTGATCGCGGCGTAGGCTTCCTCCATCTTGAGCACGCCGGCCAGCAGCATGCCGACCGCACCGGTCAGCATCGCGATCGACAGTTTCAGATCGGTGAACAGGCCCAGGCCCATCGCGAGCGCGAAGAAAGCGACGGCATGCCAGAATCTTGTGCGGGCGGCCCTCGTCTTTCGGATAGTCGGTGACGACGACGATGTCGTGATCTTCGGCAGCGACGGCGAGGTCGCGCCAGAGCCCGTGCAGCACGAGCGTGTCGCCGGCGCGCAGCGCGATGGCGCGCACGTCCTCGCGATGGATTTCCTCGCCGCGATTGACCGCGAGCACGCTGATGCCGTAGCGCTTGCGCAGATGCAGATTGCCGACGGTCTGCTTGATGAAATCCGAGTTCGGCGGAATGACGGCTTCGGCGATGCCGGCGCGGGTCGGGTTGAACATGTCGCGGAACCAACGCAGCCGCGTCTGCGCGAGCAACAGGTTGAGATTGGCGAAGTGCTCGATCTCGGTACGCTTGCCGAGCGTGCCCAACACGGTGCCGACCCAGATCATCGTATCCGCGGGTGGCGCCAATCGTACTTCGTCTCCGTTTTTCATCGCGAGGATCAGCGGCGCGTCGCGCAATGCCTCGGCCTCGAGCACGCTCATGCCGACGAGCGGACTCTCGGCGGTCACGGTCAGTTCGAATACCTCGCCCGAGATGCCGTAGGTTTCGGCGAAGTAGGTATCGGTGCGGCCCGGCGTGACGCCCTGGCTTTCCTTCTCGGCGGGCAACAGCCTGCGTGTGAACAGGGCGAAGTAGGCGAGTCCGGCGAGCAGCAGCGGAATGCCGACCGGCGCGATCGAGAACAGCGAAAATTGCGCGATCGTCCGCGCGCCCTGCGGCAGGTTGCGGTTGGCGCTCGCGATCAGGTCATTGAGCAGGATCAGCGGCGAATTCGAGACCATCGTCATGTTCGTGCCGCAGAGGATGCAGAACGCCATCGGCATCAGCAGCCGCGACAGCGGCACGCCGGTGCGCGAGCTGATGCGGCCGACCACGGGCAGGAACAATGCGGCGAGCGCCTGGCTCTGCAGGATCGACGACAGCCCGCCGACCATCGCGTTGATCGCGAACGACAGGCGCGACTCCGCGCCGCGCGCCACGCGCACGATGAACGATGCCGCCTTGTTGAGCACGCCGGTGCGGTCGAGCCCCGCGCCCATGATCATGACGCCGAGCAGCGAGATCACCGCGTTGCCGGCGAAGCCGTCGAACAACTGCTCGACCGGAACCAGATCGGTGATGCCGACGACGACGATGACGAGCAGGGCGATCAGGTCCCCGCGTATCCATTCGAGCACGAGCATGAGCACGGTGAAGGCGAGCAGGCCGAACACGAGCAGCATGTCGTGGGTGAGGAGGAGTCCTTGGTTCATCTCATCCGGTGCTGTGCTCGTTCTTTTTGCTCGTCATTCCCGCGTGCTTCTGGCGGGAATCCAGTGACTTTGCTCTTGCTCGTCATTCCAGCGAAAGCTGGAATCCAGATTTTTTTTGTTCTTGATTCTGCTCTGACCGCGTCCATTCGTTTTCCACTCGCATCCCTGCGAGTGGGTTACTTTTCTTTGCTTGCCCAAAGATAAAGTAACCAAAAGAAATGCACCCCGGATGCCGCGCTCGCAGCTGCGCTGCGAGTCCGCGAGGTCATGCCGGGTTCCGTTGACTGCACATCCCTGTCCAGACAACGGAATCGGCGCGATCCATCGCGCCGACCCTGCGGGCCTTTCCGTCATGCCCTCGCCACGGCAAACGGGGACCCGAAGATCAAAAGCAAATTAAAAGCGTGGTGCTCTGCGGCGATTCTCCGGTCGTGTTCTCAAACCCGTTCGTAGATGAAGTCCCACACCCCATGACCCAAGCGCAAGCCGCGTTTCTCGAAATGCGTTTCGATGCGCCAATCCGGGCGCGGCACGCTCTGACCGGTGCCGGCGACGTTGCGCCAGCCGGGTGCGGCGTCGAGCACTTCGAGCATCTGATCGGCATAGTCGGCCCAGTCGGTGGCCAAATGCAAGCGTCCGCCGAGCTCGACGCGGCTCGTGAGCAAGGCAACGAACTCGGGCTGGATCAGGCGGCGTTTCTGCTGGCGCTTCTTCGGCCACGGATCGGGGAAATAGATGCGTGCTTCGACGAGCGATTCCGGCGCGATCGCGTCGCGCAGGATCTCGATGGCGTCATGGTTGTACAGGCGCACGTTCGTCACATTGTGCGCGGCGAGTGCGTTCATCAGGCGGCCGACGCCGGGGCGATGCACTTCGATGCCGAGAAAATTCTTCTCGGGTTCGTGCAGTCCGGCGTGCAGGAGCTGCTCGCCGTTGCCGAAGCCGATTTCCAGCACGAGCGGTGCGGCGCGGCCGAACAGTCGTGCGTAGTCGGGCGGCACGGCGGAAGGCTCGAGGCCGAACCGCGCCCAATGCTGTTCGAATGCGCGCTGCTGCGCCGGCGTGAAGCGGCCCTGGCGCAGTACGAAGCTGCGGATATGGCGCTGCTGCGCCTCGCTCATCCGACCATTCCGTCTATCGGGCTCGATGCGCTGGCGAAACGCTTGCGCGGAATGCGCCCGGCGAGGAAGGCCTCGCGTCCCGCCTCGACGGCCTTGCGCATCGCGCTCGCCATCAGCACGGGATTCTTCGCGCCGGCGATGGCGGTGTTCATCAGTACGCCGTCGCAACCGAGTTCCATCGCGATCGCGGCATCCGACGCGGTGCCGACGCCGGCGTCGACGAGCACCGGTACCTTGGCGTTTTCGACGATCTCGACGAGATTCCAGCGGTTCTGGATGCCGAGGCCCGAGCCGATCGGTGCGGCCAGCGGCATCACGGCGACGCAGCCGATTTCTTCGAGCCGGCGCGCGAGGATAGGGTCGTCGCTCGTATAGACCATCACCTCGAACTGGTCGGCGACGAGTTGCTCGGCCGCCTTCAGCGTCTGCACCACGTCGGGGAACAGCGTCTTCGCATCGCCGAGCACTTCGAGCTTGACCAGGTTGTGGCCGTCGAGCAGCTCGCGCGCAAGCCTGCAGGTGCGCACCGCGTCCTCGGCCGTGTAGCAGCCTGCGGTGTTAGGCAGGATCGTGTAGCGCTGCGGCGGCAGCACGTCGAGCAGGTTGGGTTGGTCCTTGTCCTGGCCGATGTTGGTGCGGCGGATCGCGACGGTGACGATCTCGGCACCGGCGGCTTCGGTCGCGCGGCGCGTCTCCTCGAGGTTCTTGAATTTGCCGGTACCGGTGAGCAGGCGCGAGCGGTAAGTCTTGCCGGCGATGACGAGCGGGTCGTTTTCGGCGGCGGCAACGGGGTGGATCCGGACGTTCATTGGCTGCATCTGTATACGAGGCAAAGTTTCATGGCGCGTGCAGCCGGCTATGGGCCGCCGACCGTCGCATTCGGCTGTCAACCGCCACCCAGCGCATGCACGATCTCGACGCGATCGCCCTCGCACAGCAGGCGTTCGCGGTACAGGCTTTTCGGCACGATTTCACGGTTGATCTCGACGGCGACCCGGCGGTCGCCATAGCCGGCGTCCGCAAGCAGCGCGGCGACGCTGGTCGCCTCGGGCATCTGTCGCGCTTCGCCGTTGAGCTGGATGGTGGGCATGTGCGCATTGTAACGCTTCGGGGCCGCGTGCAATCGCGCGGTGGGTATGCCGAAAAACGAAACGCCCGGCGCGGGTCGGGCGTTTCTGCGATGGGACGAACCGGGTGTTCAACGATGGTTGCGATCGTTGTCGTCGTGCTTCACCCGGGTGCGCGACTTCGATTCCTCGGAATGCGCCTGCGGCACGTTCTGCTGTGGCTGGATCCGAGGCGCCTCGACCGCATGCTGCTGGAACTGCTGCGGCTGCACTTGCTGGCGCGGCTTGAACTCCTGCGTTTCGCGCTGTACCTGGACCGGCGCACGCTGCATCTGCTGGATCTCCTGCGGACGGCGCAATTGCATTTCCTGTTGCGTGCGCTGCTGCTGGAGATTCGCCGGCGGCGCATGCTCGATCTGGTTCGAGCGGAATTCCGGCGTGCCGTTGCGCAGCGAGCGCTGCTGGCCGCCGTTGTCGGCGGCGTTCGGATTGACGTAGCGGCTCGACGGCAGCGTGCGTTGTTCGTTCGCCGGGGCGTGCACGGTCGGCGGCACGACCACGTTGCGGCCCTGTATCGTGTTGGCCTGTGGCGTCGGATTGCCGCGCAGCACTTGCTCGTTCTGCAACCGGGTGCTGTTGTCGAGCGTGCGCCGCGCGTCGATGCCGCGGTTGTCGACGCGAGACCTGTCGACCTGCGGGCCATTGCCGGTGACGACGCGGCTTTCGGTCTGCACAGGGTCGGTGCGCGATTGCACCGTCGGCGCGAGCGAGCGCGCCGGTATGCCTTCGCGGGTGACGACGTTGATGTTGGGACGCGCGGCGAGCGCGGCGTGCTGGGCCTGCGCGCCGTTGCCGATCACGCTTGGCGCGGCGCGCAACTGGGTGACCGGCAACGCGCGGCCCGGGTTGCGCTGCAGTTGCGCCTCGCGCTGCGCGAATGAGGCCATCGGCGCCGGCGGCCGCGTCGCGGCGATGATGTTGCGCGCCTGCACCGACTGCGGCGGCGCGGACCCGCGGCGCGCACCGCCGTCGAAGGCGAGGCTCGCGCGCGTCGGCGCGATCGCGGCGAAGCCGGCGACACGCGCGTTGGCGAAGTTCTCGCGGTTGACCGCAACCGCCGCACCGCGCACCTGGCGCGAGTTGACGAACACGTCGCCGCGCACCGCGGTGATCGCGTTGGCGACGTTGCGGTTGGCGTAGTTGATGCGGCCGTAGTCGAGGTTGCCGCGCTGGTAGCCGCCGTAGAAATTGTTGATCGTGACGTTGTTGATCGTCGTGTTGTGGATGTTGACGTTGGTGAAGTAGTTGCGACTCACGCGGTAGCTCGGCACGTAGACGTCGCGCGGCCCCAGCGGAAACCAGCCGACCGGGCCGCCCGCGCCGAAAGCCAGGCGCGCACCGCCGGCGCCGACGAAGGCGACGAGCGCCGGCGCGTAGTACGGACGCACGTGCGCCGGACCGGGGCACCAGCCCCAGCGGTTGTTGATCCAGGCCCAGCGGCCGTAGTGGAACGGCGCGAAGCCCCAGGGGCTGGAGTCGACCCAGGTCCAGCCGTAGACGCCGACCCAGGCCCAGTGGCCGTAGCTGTATGGCGTCCAGCCGACATCCACCTGGTTCGGATACCAGACGACGCCGTAGTCGGGCGAATTGTCCCAATTGCCGTTGGTGTCGAGGTCGTCGTAGCCGATGACGTCTTCGGAGACGAACTGGCGCGATCGCGAATTGTCCCAGCGTCCGTTGCGCTCGAAGCAGAAGCGGTCGAAATCGTCCGGGCTCGGCACCGGATTGCTGACGTAGTCGCTCAGCCGCGGGTCGTTGAAGCGCACCGACTGGCCTTCCTCGATGCGGAAGCGCGCGCCGGCCTCGCCGTAGGCATCGCCGCCGCCATGGAAGGCGGTCACCATCGTCCCGTTGCCGTCCGGGGAGATGTCGATGCGGTACTCGCCGACGCGGTTGATGACGAAGGCCAGCGTGGGCGTGTCGACCTCGTAGGTCTGGCCGTCGTAGATACGGCGCACGCGCAGGTTGAGCGTGCCCTGGGTCAGCTCGATCTGCGCCATGTTGTCGTCGAGGTTGAGGAAATTGAAGCTCGACTGGGCGTTGACGCGGATCGTCGCGGCGCCGATCTGCAATTCGGCGCGTGCGCCGTTGTCGGTCCAGAGCTTGTCGCCCGAGATCAACGGACGGTTGACTTCGGCCTGCACCCAACTGTCCTCGCCGGCCGGCACGAAGCTGACCGCGCCCTGGATCAGCGACAGGCGCGCGACGCGCGTAGGCGGATCGACGGCAGGGGAGGACGCATCGCCCTCATCGGAATAGCCCTGTGCGTCGGTGGCATAGTCCGGCGCCGGCTGTGCGAAACCCGTGCCGGCGATCAGCAAGGCGGCGAGCAGAACGGCGGCAGACTTGAACATGTTCATGGCGAACGCTCCTTATGCGTTGCGCGAGGGGTGATTGGACAGGATCGCCAGTCCGGCTCGGGAAGGCGCGACGGTTGCGGATGGCGCTGCGGCGGTCCCCTTGCCAGGTTCGACGAACCTGCGTGCATAGTTAAGCGTAATCTGGCTGAACGTGCACTTTCGATTTTCGTTCTGCATGAGGCGGGAAACGGGATCGTTCACCCTGCGCTTAGCGCGTACGCCCGGCTAACGGAAAGTCAACACGCCCGCGTGCAAAGTCGCCGCAGCGATAAGGATATGCGTTCGCGCATATTGCGGCGCAACGGAGTTCCGTTACCCTGTCCGCCAATCATTCAGATTCGGGGTGGTCATGAAACGATTTGTCCTCGGCTTTGCCGTGCTGGCCGTGTTCACGGTCGGTGCGCGCGCGGCGGAACTGCTCAACGTATCTTACGATCCGACGCGCGAACTCTACGCCCAGCTCAACGAGAAATTCGTCTCCGACTGGAAGGCGAAGACCGGCGAGACGGTGACGGTCAAGCAGTCGCATGGCGGATCGAGCGCGCAGTCGCGCAAGATCATCGACGGTCTCGAGGCCGACGTGGCCACGCTCGGCATCGCCTCGGACATCGACGTGCTCGCCGACAACGGCCTGCTTGCGGCCGACTGGCAGAAGCGCCTGCCGGGCGATTCGACACCGTACAACTCGACCATCGTGCTGCTCGTGCGCCACGGCAATCCGAAAGCCGTCAAGGACTGGGGCGACCTGGTCAAACCCGGCATCCAGGTGATTACGCCGAATCCGAAGACCTCGGCCGGCGCGCGCTGGAATTTCCTCGCCGCGTATGCCTACGCGCTCAAGCAGAACGGCAACGGCGAAACCAAGGCGAAGGCGTGGATCGCCGCACTGTACAAAAACGTTCCCGTACTCGACACCGGCGCGCGTGGCTCGACCGTCACCTTCGCCCAGCGCGGCCTCGGTGATGTGCTGATCGCCTGGGAGAACGAGGCCTATCTCGCAATCAGCGAATTCGGCGCGGACAAATTCGATATCGTGGTACCGGCCACGTCGATCCTCGCCCAGCCGCCGGTCGCCGTGGTCGACAAGAACGCGAAGAAGCACGGCACGGAAAAACTGGCCGAGGCGTATCTGAAGTTCCTCTACACGCCCGAGGCGCAGGAAATCATCGCCAGGAACCACTATCGTCCGCTCGATCCCACCGTCGCGGCGAAGTACGCCTCGAGCTTCCCGAAGATCGATCTGACCACGATCGCGCAGTTCGGCGGCTGGAAAGCGGCGCAACCGAAGTTCTTCGGCGACGGCGGCGTGTTCGACCAGATCTACGAGAAGAAGTAAGGCCGGATGGGCGCGATCGCGATCCCGCACCTGACCCGCGCACCCTCGCGCCGGCGCGCGATGCCGGGCTTCGGCCTGACGCTCGGTTTCACCCTGAGCTATCTGTCGCTGATCGTGCTGATTCCGCTCGCCGCACTCGCGATCAATGCCGCCGGGCTCGGCGTCGGCGGCATCTGGAAGGTGCTCCACACCTCGCAGGTCGTCAACGCGCTCAAGCTCAGCTTCGGCGGCGCGCTGATCGCGGCGGCGGTCAATGCTGTGTTCGGCAGCCTGATCGCCTGGGCCTTCGTGCGCTACGATTTTCCCGGCAAGCGCGCGCTGCAGGCGATGATCGACCTGCCGTTCGCGCTGCCGACTGCGGTCGCCGGCATCGCCCTGACCACGCTCTATTCGGTGCCGACCGTGCTGAGTCCCGGACAGGGCTGGCTCGGCGCACCGCTCGAAGCGATCGGCGTGAAGGTCGCCTACACGCGGCTCGGCGTCATCGTCGCGATGACTTTCATCAGCCTGCCGTTCGTCGTGCGTACGATCGAGCCGGTGCTCGAACAAGTCGACAGGCAATACGAGGAAGCCGCGGCGACGCTCGGCGCAACGCGCTGGCAGGCGGTGTCGCGCATCGTCTTCCCGGCGCTGCAGCCGGCGCTGCTGACCGGCACGGCGCTCGCGTTCGCGCGCGCGGTCGGCGAGTACGGCTCGATCATCTTCATCGCCGGCAACCTGCCGAATCTGACCCAGATCGCGCCGCTGCTGATCGCGATCAATCTCGACCAGCACGAGCTCGGCGCGGCGACGGCGATCGCGGCGGCGATGCTCGCGCTGTCGTTCGCGATCCTGTTCGGCATCAACCTGCTGCAGGCGTGGACACGGCGGTCGGAAAGGAGAACGGCATGAGCGCCGCGGCGGCCACGCATCGCCCGTTCCGCTCCGCCACCGCCGAGCCGCGGCCGGTGCGCTGGCTGCTGGTCGGTTTCACCTTCGCGTTCCTGGTCGTGTTCCTGCTGCTGCCGCTGATCGTCGTGTTCGTGCAGGCGTTCGCCGGCGGGATCACGGCGTACTTCGCCGCGCTGGCCGATCCGGATTCGCTATCGGCGATCTGGCTGACGCTGAAGATCGCCGCGATTGCCGTGCTGCTCAACACGTTGTTCGGCGTCGCTGCGGCCTGGGCGGTGGCGAAGTTCGAGTTCCGCGGCAAGCACTTCCTCGTCACTCTGATCGACCTGCCGTTCTCGGTGTCACCGGTCATCTCGGGCATGGTCTTCATCCTGATTTTCGGTGCGCAGACGTGGCTGGGAAGCTGGTTGATCGACCACGACGTGCGCATCATCTTCACCCAGGCCGGCCTCGTGCTGGCGACCGTGTTCGTCACTTTTCCGTTCGTCGCGCGCGAACTGATCCCGCTGATGCAGGCGCAGGGCAGCGACGAGGAGTACGCCGCGCTCAGCCTCGGTGCGGGCGGCTGGCAGACGTTCTGGCACGTCACCCTGCCGAACATCCGTTGGGGCCTGCTTTATGGCATCCTGCTCTGCAATGCACGCGCGATGGGCGAGTTCGGTGCGGTGTCGGTGGTGTCGGGCAAGATCCGCGGCATGAGCAACACGATGCCGCTGCACGTCGAGGTGCTGTACCAGGACAACAAGATGGTCGCGGCGTTCGCGGTCGCCTCGTTGCTCGCGCTGCTCGCCCTCGTCACGCTCGGCCTGAAGACCTTCCTCGAATGGCGCCACGGCGACGAGCTTGCCGCGTTGCGCGGGCGGTAATTCGTGCGATCGTCCGTGATCGCGAAAGTCAAAAAGCGGCCATCCTTGGCCGCACTTCCCAACAAAAATCCACCATGCAAATATCGATACGCCAGTTGAACAAGAGCTACGGCAGCGTCGCCGCGCTGAACGCGATCGACCTCGACATCGCCTCGGGCGAACTGCTCGCGCTGCTCGGGCCGTCGGGGTCGGGCAAGACCACGTTGCTGCGCGCGATCGCGGGACTCGATCCGATCGATTCCGGTCGCATCCGCTTCGGCGACATCGACGCGACCGAGCTGTCCGTGCAGGAACGTCGCGTCGGCTTCGTCTTCCAGCACTACGCACTGTTCAAGCACATGAGCGTGCTCGACAACATCACTTTCGGCCTGCGCGTGCGCAAGCGCAAGTACCGGCCCGCGCGCGAGGAGATCCGCCGCCGCGGCGAGGAACTGCTCAAGCTCGTGCAGCTCGGCGGACTCGAGGCGCGCTACCCGAACCAGCTTTCCGGTGGCCAGCGCCAGCGCGTCGCGCTCGCACGCGCGCTCGCGATCGAGCCGCGCGTGCTGCTGCTCGACGAGCCGTTCGGCGCGCTCGATGCGAAGGTGCGCAAGGAACTGCGCGTGTGGCTGCGCCAGTTGCACGACGAAACCGGCTACACCACCGTGTTCGTCACCCACGACCAGGAGGAGGCGCTCGAACTCGCCGACCGCGTCGTCGTCATGAACGCGGGCTCGATCGAGCAGGTCGACACGCCCGAGGCGATCCTGCGCCGCCCGGCGACGCGTTTCGTCGCCGAGTTCGTCGAACGCGACGCCGCGGGGCGCTTCGCCGCCGCCCATCCGCAACCTCCGCGCACGGTGCACGAGCGGGTCGCGCATGTGGTGCGCGTGGGCTGAAAGCCGGCGCATTCGCGCAGGCGGATGAAGAATCCTTCATTTCGGCGGAAGCACCGCGCGGGCGGCTAGAATGCCGCACCCACCGTCCGCGATCCGCGTATGTCTTTTCCGCACCTGCTGCTCGCCCTCGCCGTCATCGTCGTCTGGGGTACGAACTTCGTCGTCATCAAGCTCGGCCTCGGCGAGCTGCCGCCGTTGCTGTTCGCCACGCTGCGCTTCTTCTTTTCCTGCGTGCCGTGGCTGATCTTCGTGCGCCGGCCCGCGGTGCCGTGGCGGTTCCTCGTCGCGAACGGCTTGTTCCTCGGCTTCGGCCTGTTCGGCCTGCTGTTCATCGCGATGCGCAGGGACATCGCGCCGGGCGTCGCCTCGCTGCTCGTGCAGACGCAGGCGTTCTTCACGATCATGCTGGCGATGCTGCTGCTCGGCGAACGCATGCGCGCATTCCAGGCGGCGGGATTGGCGCTATGCGTCGCCGGCCTTGCGATGTTCTTCTTCCACGTCGACGCGAATACGACGGTCCTCGGCCTGCTGTTGACCTTGGGCTGCGGCCTGTCGTGGGCGGTCGCGAACCTGGTGGCGAAGAAAGCCGCGCAAGTCGCTCCCGCGCTGAACATGCTGGGTTTCATGGTCTGGTCGAGCCTGTTCGCGGTGCCGCCGCTGCTGCTGGCGAGCCTGGTCTTCGAAGGTCCGCAGCGCATCGCCGGTGGCCTTGCGCACGCCAGCGCGTTCGGCTGGGCCGCATCGGTCTGGCAGGGCGTCGCCAACACGCTGTTCGGCTACGGCGTGTGGAACTGGCTGCTCGCGCGCTATCCCGCAGCGACGATCTCGCCGCTGTCGCTGCTCGTGCCCGTGGTCGGCATGGCGAGCGCGGCGATCTGGTTCGGCGAGCCGGTGCCGGTGTGGAAGCTCGAAGCGGGCACGCTGGTCCTGCTCGGCCTGGCGACGATCACGCTGTGGCCGCGCCTGCGCGTGCGCTTCGTCTCAGCCTGATGTCGGCGGGAAGGCGCGATCGAGCCACGCCGGCACCGGCAGGTTCTTCGCGCGCAGGAACTGCGGATTGAAAATTTTCGCCTGGTAGCGCGTGCCCGCATCGGCGAGCACGGTGACGATGGTGTGGCCCCTGCCGAGCGCGCGCGCGAGGCGGATCGCCCCGGCGATATTGACCCCGCTGGAACCGCCGGCGTTGAGGCCTTCCTCGGCCAGCAGCGCGTGCAGCAGCGGCAGCGACTCGTCGTCGGGGATCGACCAGGCCAGATCGATCGGCGCATCCTTGAAGTTGGCGGTGACGCGGCTGGAGCCGATGCCTTCGGTGATCGAATTGCCTTCCGCTTTCAGTTCGCCTGTGTTGACGTAGCTTGCCAACGCCGAACCCGCGGGGTCCGCGAGCGCGATCGTGACGCCGGGCTTGTTCGCCTTGAGGTAGCGGCCGACACCGGCCAGCGTGCCGCCGGTGCCGGTGGCGCAGACGAAGCCGTCGATGCGGCCGCCGGTCTGGACGAAGATTTCCGGGCCGGTCGTCGCTTCGTGGAAATCGCGGTTCGCGGTGTTGTCGAACTGGTTGGCGAACCAGGCGCGACCGAGTTCGCGCGCGTTCAGCTCCTCGGTCATGCGTCGCGCGACATGCGCGTAGTGCTCGGGATTCGCATAGGGCACCGCTGGCACGAGATGCACTTCGGCGCCGGCCACGCGCAGCGCATCGATCTTCTCGCGGCTCTGCGTGTCCGGCATCGTGATGACGGTGCGGTAGCCGCGGCTCGCGCCGAGCAGGGCTAGGCCGATGCCGGTATTGCCCGCGGTGCCTTCGACGAGGATGCCGCCGGGACGCAGCGCGCCGGTTTTCTCGGCGTCGAGCAGCAGGCCAAGCGCGGTGCGGTCCTTGATCGAGCCGCCCGGATTGGCGAACTCGCACTTGGCGAGGATTTCGCAGCCGGTCGCTTCGGAGGCGCGGCGCAGGCGGATCAACGGAGTGCGGCCGACGGCGTCGGCGAAATCGTGGCGGATGTCCATGATGGGCGAAGACAGGAGTCGTGGCGCGTAGCGTCGAAGGTCGCGGGCGAAAAGTCAAAAAGGACTCGTCGGCACCGAGATTCCCGCATATTGCCGGGAGTTATTACGCGGAAACGGTCGAGAAAATCGCATATTTGGCCGTCTATACGTCTGGACGCCCAAATAACCAGTCGTTATGCTGGGCGAAATCCGTCGGAGAAGTCCATGAACGTCTCGTGTTGCGCTTGCTGTCGTCGCCGCCCAGCCTCCGTTTTGCGCCTTGCCGAATCCCGATTGCGACATCCTTCGAATACGCCGTCATGACCCTGACCCAGCTTCGCTACCTCGTCGCCATTTCCGACGCGGGCCTCAACATCACCCAGGCCGCCGACCAGGTCCACGCCACCCAGCCCGGCCTGTCCAAGCAGCTCAAGCAGCTCGAGGACGAACTCGGTTTCCAGCTCTTCGCGCGCAAGGGCAAAAGTCTCTCCGCGATAACGCCCGCCGGCGAGCAGGTGATCGAGCGCGCCCGCATCATCCTCGCCGAAGCGCGCAACATCCGCGCGCTGGCCGCCAACCTGCGCGGCGACGACAAGGGCGAGCTGACGATCACGACCACGCACACGCAGGCGCGCTTCGTGCTGCCGCACGCGATCGCCACGCTCAAGCAGCGTTATCCCGCGGTGAACGTGCACTTGAAACCGATCGGCGACGCGCAGGTGATGGGTTTGTTCGAGCGCGGCCAGGCCGACCTTGCGATCATTTCGACGACCGGCTCCTCGCCGAGCGACGGCCTCGCCGTGCCGCTGTTCCGCTGGCGCCGCGCGGTGGTCGTGCCGGGCGGACACAAGCTTGCGGACCTCAAGCGGCCGCTCAAGCTGTCCGACCTCGACGGCGAACCGCTGGTCAGTTACGAATCCTCGCTGCGCCCGGAATCCTCGCTGCGCCGCGCGTTCGCCGCGGCCGGCATCGTGCCGCGCTTTTCCTGCACTTCGCGCGACGCGGATCTCATCAAGACCTACGTGCGCGCCGGCCTCGGCGTCGGCATTTTCGCCGACATGGCCTTCACTGCGGAGGATGCGGACGACCTGCGCCAGATCGATGCCGGCGGCCTGTTCCCCGAATGCACGACCTGGCTCGTGCTGCGCCGCGACCGCGTGCTGCGCGCATACGCTGCGACGCTCGCCGAACTGATCGCGCCACAGATCGACCAGCGCGACCTGCAGCGCGCGCTCGCCGGCGAGGAACCAGCGCAATGGCCGCTGCCACCATACTGGTCCGAGCTGCAGAACAAGCTCGTCGCCGAGGCCGCCTGACTTCGCGCATTGTCTCGGCTACGCTACGGTTTTTCGGTAACCGGGAGCGGAGCGATGAAGTACCAAGGCAGTTGTCATTGCGGGCAGGTAGCCTACGAAGTGGACGGCGAGTTCGCCGGCGTGATGAGCTGCAATTGCTCGATCTGCACGCGCGCAGGGTATTTGCTGTGGTTCGTGCCGCGCGAGAACTTGCATGTGTTGCGCGGAGATCGCGCGCTGGCCAACTATACGTTCAACAAACACGTGATCCAGCACAAGTTCTGTCCGGCATGCGGCATCCATCCGTTCGCGGAAGGCGTCGATCCGTCGGGCAAGGCGATGGCGGCGATCAACGTGCGCTGCCTGGAGAACATCGACCTGGATGCGCTGAACGTTACCCATTTCGACGGACGTTCGCGCTGACGTCGATCGTACGTCGCGATCCGGTCGCGCCCGCTTTGGCTCTTTTGTGACCGCGTCTCTCCAAGACGGGCTCGATGAACCGAGCTCCTATGATTCCCGCTTTCGCCGGAACGACGCGCAAAAAGCTGCGCGCGAGCGTCAGTCGAAATGCAACCCGCACTCGCGCTTCAGACCGAAGAAGCGCGTGTCTTCCTCGCGCATGCCATCGCCCAGCGCGCGCGTGGTGTGCACGTCGCCGATCGAGACGTAACCGTGCTCCCACAGCGGGTGGTAGGGCAGGTCGTGCTGCTGCATGTATTGCCAGATGTCGCGGTCGCTCCAGTCGACGAGCGGGTGCAGTTTCCAGCGTCCTTCGCGCACTTCGAGCACGTTGGAATGGCGCCGCGTGGTCGACTGCGCGCGGCGCAGGCCGGCGATCCAGGTGCCGGCGCCGAGTTCGGCGAGCGCGCGGCGCATCGGCTCGACTTTGCGCAGCGCGTTGTACTCGGTGATGCCGTTGACGCCGTTCTCCCAGAGCTTGCCGTGGCGCGCCTCCATCCAGGCGACGCCGATCTGCGGACGGTAGACTTTGAGGTTGAGCGCGAGCTTCTCGGTGAGCTGGTCGGCGAAGCGATAGGTTTCGGGGAACAGATAACCGGTGTCGATCAGCACGACCGGGATGTCGGCGCGTTCGCGCGTGGCCAGGTGCAGAAGCACGGCCGACTGGGCGCCGAAGCTCGACGAGAGTACGTGTTCGCCGAGCAGGTTCTCCAGAGCCCAGGCCACGCGCTGATGCGCGTTGCAGTGTTCGAGCCATGCATTGAGTTCGGCGAGCTCGGTCGGATCCTTGGCGGCGGTTTCGATGTCGGGAAGTTTCATGGCGCGCGCTCCGGCGCTGTTGTTTTTGATATTGGGGCGAGTGGTGCGGAACCGCGGGCGCGGACAGGAAGCGGCGCCGCGGGTGGACGCTCTTTGAACGGCGCCGTCGTGGGCGGTGGGGGAGACGTTCGTCGAATGCTGCAGCATGGGATCGTCGCTCTTCGGGCTACGCCGCCGCCAGCGGTTCGAGCAGGGTAACGGGAATGGTCTGGTAATGCGCCTCGGCGAGGAGGCCGGTGCGCACGAGAAAGTCGCCGAAGGCCTCGCCGTCCGCGCGCGTGGACGCGTAGCGCGCGAACAAGTCGTCGAGCGTCGCCAGGATCTGCGTTTCGTCGACGTTCTCGCGGTGCAGCCGGTTGAGCCGCTGCCCGCGCGCATCGGCGCCGAGCATGAGGTTGTAGCGGCCCGGCGCCTTGCCGATCAGCGCGATCTCGCCGAGGTAGGGGCGCGAGCAGCCGTTCGGGCAGCCCGAGAGGCGCAGATGGATGCGCGCGTCGCGCAGGCCGTGCCTGTCGAGCAGCGCTTCGACCTTGTCGGTGAAGTCGGGCAGGTAGCGCTCGGCCTCGGCCATCGCGAGCGCGCAGGTCGGCAGCGCGACGCAAGCGAGCGCGTTGAGACGCAGCGGCGTCGCCGTGCGGTAGAGGTCGAGCCTGTGCTCGGTGACGATCGCGTCGATCTCCGCGCGGTCCCCGTTCGGCACGTTCGCGATCAGCAGGTTCTGGTTTGGCGTCAGGCGGAATTCGAGACCCGAATTCTTGCCCTTGTGGATCTGGGCGATTTTGCGCAGCGCGGTCAGGTGTGTGTGCTCGCCGCGATCGGCGACGCGCCCGGCCTCGATGCGCAGGGTCAGATGGGCGCGGCCGCCGGCGCTTTCGCCCCAGCCGAAGCGGTCGCCGTTGTGTTCGAAGAGGAACGGCAGCGCCGGGCGCAGCGGCGCGCCGAAGCGGCGTTCGACTTCGCTCTTGAACCAACCGAGGCCGCGGTCGTCGATCGTGTATTTCAGGCGCGCGTGCTTGCGGTCGCTGCGGTTGCCGAAATCGCGCTGGGTCTTGATGACCGCCTCGGCGATCGCGTTGACCCGATCGGGCGCGACGAATCCGAGCACGTCGCCCAGACGCGGATAGGTGGCTGGTTCGCCGTGTGTCGCGCCGAGGCCGCCGCCCGCGGTGACGTTGTAGCCGAGCAACTGGCCGTTCTCGACGACGGCGATGAAGCCGAGGTCGTTGGCGAACACGTCGACGTCGTTGAACGGCGGCACGGCGAAGGCGACCTTGAACTTGCGCGGCAGGTAGACCTCGCCGTAGATCGGTTCGTATTCCTCGCCGGAGCCCGCGACCTTCTCCTCGTCGAGCCAGATTTCGTAGTAGGCGCGCGTCTTCGGCTTGAGGAACTCCGACAGCTTCGCCGCGTCGTCGTGGATGCGCGCGTGCAGCGCCGATTCGAGCGGGTTGACCCCGGCCATCACGTTGCGGTTGACGTCGCCGCAGGCCGCGACCGTGTCGATCAGCGCGGCGTTGATCGCCTGCATCGTCGCCTTCAGTTCGCGCTTGATCACGCCGTGGAACTGGAACGCCTGGCGCGTGGTCAGGCGCAGCGTGCCGTTGCCGAAGCGCGTGGCGATGGCGTCGAGGCCGAGCCACTGCGCGGGCGTGACCACGCCGCCGGGCAGGCGCGTGCGGATCATGAAGCTGTAGTCGGGTTCGAGCTTGGCCGCGCGGCGCTCCTCGCGCAGGTCGCGGTCGTCCTGCTGGTAGCTGCCGTGGAACTTGATCAGCTGCGTGTCGTCGTCGGCGATCGCGCCGGTGACGTCGTTGGCGAGGCTTTCGAGCAGCGTGCCGCGCAGGCGCCGGCTGCGGCTCTTGATGCCTTCGACGGCGGAAGGAGCGCCCGTGGTCGTGGACATGTCAGTAGACATCGCGCGCATAGCGGCGCTCGGCCGCAAGCCGGTTGAGGAAGTCGCGCGCGTCCTCATCGGACTTGCCGCCGTGCTCGATCACGATGTCGCGCAGCGCCGCATCGACGTCATGCGCCATGCGCGTGGCATCGCCGCAGACGTAGACGTACGCGCCGTTGGCGATCCAGTCGTAGAGTTCCCTGCCGCGGCGACGCAGCGAATGCTGCACATAGACCTTCTCGGGCTGGTCGCGCGAAAACGCGAGGTCGAGCTTGTGCAGCGTGCCGTCCTTGAGCGCCTTCTGCCATTCGACCTGATAAAGAAAATCGGTGCGGAAATGCGGATTGCCGAAGAACAGCCAGTTGCGGCCGGTGCGCCCTGATTCAATCGAACGCGTGGCCGCACGATCCTGGATGAAGCCGCGGAACGGCGCCACGCCGGTGCCGGGGCCGATCATGATCACGTCGCGCGCGGCGTCGGCAGGCAGGCGGAAGCGTTCGTTGTCTTCGATAAAGACCGGCACGTCGGCGTCTTCCGGGAGGGTAGCCAGAAACTGTGACGCCGCGCCGACGTGCCGGATCCCGAACTTTTCGTAATCGAGCACCGCGACGGTGAGGTGGACTTCGTCGCCGACTGCCTTCTGGCTCGATGCGATCGAATACATGCGTGGCGCCAGCGAGCGCAGCGCGGCAACGAATTCCTCGGCGTTCCACGTCGCCGGGAAAGCGCGCAGCACGTCGATGAGCTGATATTCGCCGAGCAGTTCGCGCAGAGCATCCTTGCCGTCGGGCGCAAGGGCGCGGTCGAGCGCTTCGCTTTTCGCGCGCTTGGCGTGCTCGACGAGGAACGGCTTCGACACCGCGGTGATCTCGCGCTTGCGCAGCAGCCATTCGCGTAGCGAATGCGATTCGCCTTGCGCCGCGACGGCGCGTTCGCCGTCGAGCTTCAATTGCGCGAGCACGGCATCGACGAGCGCGGGCGGATTCGTCGACGCGACGCCGAGCGCATCGCCCGGTTGGTAAGTCAGGCCTGAGTTTTCGAGCGACAGTTCGATGTGGCGAATGTCCTTCGTGCCGTTGCGCGCGCTGATGCGCTGGTTCGCGAGCAGCGGCGCCGCGAACGGCTTTTCGCGCGCCCATGTCGGCGCATATACGGTGCCGCGCAGCGGCGTGACGGTGGCCGCGCGATGCGCCGGCGGCGCCTCCGTCTTGAGCAGATCGCGCGCCTGTTCGAGCGCCGTCGATGACCACGGCGCGGCGACGGCGGCGATGTCGAGGTCGGCGTCGCCGCGTTCGAACAGCCGCGACGCGCCGAGTTCGGCGAGGCGCGCGTCGATCTTGGCGCCCACCGCACAGAACTGCGGATAGCTCGAATCGCCGAGGCCCAGCACGGCGAACTTCAGTTGCGGCAGCTTCGGTGCACGCTTGCCAGCGAGGAACTCGACGAAACCGCGCGAATCGTCGGGCGGATCGCCGTCGCCCTGGGTCGAGATCACCACGTAGAGCAGGCGTTCGCCGGCCAGTTCACGCGTGTTGTAGGCGTCGGCGCGGACGAGGCGCACGTGGAGCCCCGCGCCCTCCATTTCGCGCGCGAGCGCCTCGGCCTGGCGCTTGGCGTTGCCGGTCTGACTGCCGTAGAGGACGGTCAGCCGCAGCGGCGAAGCCGCTTCGGCGGCCGGCGCCGCCAACGGCACCGCGGTGTTGCTTGCAACCGATGTGCTCAACGGCACGTGGCGCGAGGATGCGGCCACGCCGGCGACGTAGCCGGACAGCCAGTAGAGCGAATCGGTATCCAGCCCTTCGGTCAAGCGCGCAAGCAGGGCGAGCTTGTCCTCGGAAAAGGGCGACAGAATGCGGTTCGGTTGGGCGGACACGTCGGCGCTCGCGATGACATTTGGACGGCTAGACGTCTGAACATACAGACGATGTGCAAGCGATCGTAGTCCGCGCTTGCGGCCGCCTGAACGTACCTTTTGTTATATGGGTCGTGCGGCATGGTTATTACCTCGCGCCATATGCCGCCAGCGCACTGGACATCGTCCGGCTGTGGGCGAAGCGCGGTGCGCTCCGCAATGCCCCGGCGCCGCATGTCCGCGCGTCATGACCCCATCGCGCCGCGTACTGCGGATTTAGCGCTTCCCTAACGATCGTTGTGGTTCCATTCAGCTATCGCCGCATTGTGCGGCTCTCGAACAGACAATATGCAGCGACTTATCGTGATCGGCGGGGGAGCCGCGGGCTCGGCCGTCGTGGGCGAGTTCCTGCGTCGTGGCCAGCCCGGCGAGTTCGATCTCATCTGGCTCGTGGGCCGGCAGGCGCCGGGCCGTGGCGTCGCTTATTCGACCACGACCGAGCATCACCTGCTCAACGTGCGTGCCGCCAACATGGGCCTGTTCGCCGACGATGTCGGCGCGTTCGTCGCCTACGCGCAGGCGCAGGGCTGGCCGGTCAAGGGCTTCGATTTCGCGCCACGCGCCTGGTACGGCGACTACCTCGAAGCCGTGCTTGCGCGCGAGATATCCGTTGCGCGCGAGCGTAGCGTGGCCGTTCGCGTGCTCTCCGCGGACGCAACGAGCGTGCGCGGCGACGACGCCACGGGCTACGTCGTCGGCACCGCCGACGGCGAGGAGTTCGATGCCGACGGCGTCGTGCTCGCGATCGGCGCGCTGCCGTCGACGCCGCTGGCCGAAGTCACTGCGGCCGCTCGCGCCAGCCACGCCTATACGGCCGATCCCTGGCACTGGCCGCTGCCGCGCAAACCGCCCGAGCGCGTCGTCGTGCTCGGTACCGGTCTGACCGCAGTCGACGCACTGCAGAGCGCCGCGCGGCTGTGGCCGAACGCTCAGCTTACCGCGATCTCGCGCCACGGCCGGCTGCCGCGCAGCCACAATCCTGCGCCGGGCCAGCCCTACGAACACCAGGCGTCGCTGATCGAAGCGCTGCGCGCGCGGCCGCAGGTCGCGCACTGGCTGCGCGAGATCCGCGCGGCGATGGAAGACGAGGACGTGGAATGGCGCTCGGTCGTCGACGGCCTGCGCCCGGAAACGCAGAATCTCTGGCGCCTGCTCGAAGAGCGCGAGCGCGCCCGTTTCCTGCGCCATCTGCGCTGGCTGTGGGAGTCCGCGCGCCACCGCCTGCCGCAGCAGACCACGAACGAACTCGCGCGCCTGCGCACGCAGGGGCGGCTGAAGATTCTCGCCGCGCACGTCCGTTCGATCGACGTGCACGCCAGCGCGGCAGACCAGATCGAGGTGCGCGTGCAACCGCGCGGCGCGGAAAACGTGCGCAGCTTCGCCGCCGACCTCGTCATCCAGGCCACCGGCTTCAACATTTCGGTGAACGCGACGGACCACCCGCTGATCCACCAGATGGTGAGCGAGGGCGTTGCCCATCCCGACGAACTCGACCTCGGTCTCGCCACGGACGCCGAAGGCCGCCTGCTGCGCGCCGACGGCACGCCGCGCCACGGCCTGCGCTGTCTGGGTACGTTGCTGCGCGGATCGGTCTGGGAGTGCAGCGGTCTGCCCGAGATCCGCAGTCTTTCCAAGGCGATCGCCTGCGAACTGCCGTCGGAATTGCGCCGCGTGGCGAAGCCGGCGGCGACGCGCAGGCCCGCGCCGCCGCACGCCGCCGCACTCGTCTCCGCCATCGCGTAGGATTGGCACCGATTCTTGCTTTTCGCGCGGCGGGACCGATAAGCTTCGCGGCAGGCGACGCGCAGACGTTTGTTCGCCGGTGCGGGCGTAGCTCAATGGTAGAGCTGTAGCTTCCCAAGCTACTGACGAGGGTTCGATTCCCTTCGCCCGCTCCAGTACGACACTCCACGGAAATCCATGGGTATCCACCGGCGACAAGCCGGAACCGATTCGTTCCCCCGAAAGGAGGGGACGTATTCCCGGCAGATTTCGCCAAATTCTTCGGTTATTTCCCCATTGTGGGCGACTTCCAGCGAGTGCCGGTGGACGCAATTGGTGCCGGACAACAAAAACCCGCGTCGTAGCGCGGGTTTCTAACCTACTTGCGACTTTCTCGGAAGTCCTTGCTCGCTATCGTGGTGCCGGTGGAGGGAATCGAACCCACACTCTGTTGCCAGAAACGGATTTTGAGTCCGTCGCGTCTACCAATTCCGCCACACCGGCTTCGATGAGCGGCGCGCAGTATAAGCGATATCGAGAGGGGTGGCCATGCGCTTCGCGTGGTGCGACTCGTTGTGTCGATGCGTTCGCGGCGAGTTCGAGTCGATGCCCTGCACTTGCGGCTCAGGGCATCGCATCCAGCGTCAATACGCGGCGGTCGCGGTTGTACCAGCCGTCGGTCAATGGCCGGAATACCGAGCACTGCGTCATCGGGCCGCGGTAGATGTGCAGGGTGACGGCGAGCGAGTCGTCGCTCGGATTGCGGATCGTGTGGTATTCGTGCGGCGGGATCAGGCTGCCCGCGGAGCCGGGGCCCACGCTCATCGTGCCGCGCGATTCGAAGCGGTAGCGTTCGCCGTCGCGTTCGACGAGTTCGTAGGGCGTGATTTCGAGCGAGCCGTGCCAGACGCCCTCGACGCACCACATGCCGGCGTGGTCGTGCACGGGCGTACCCTGGCCAGGCCCCCAGGTCATCGCGATGACGCTGTAGCCGAGCTGCTCGCTGCGGTACAGCTCGCGGCGCGCGTAGTGGTCCGCGGCCTGCGAGAACACGCATTGCGGCAGCTTGACGGAAGGGTCGCGGATCAATTCGCACAGCGTGGTGCGCAGGGCGTCGGCGATCTCGGTCTCGCGATCGTGGCCGACGGCGTGATCGAGGCGTTCGACGAGATGGGCGGAGCCGGGGAAGTCGAGTGCCAACACAAAATAACACCGGGCTATATCGATATGGCCATTCTACAGCTTCGCGAGGAATCCGGCGATGGCCGTGCCGAAACGCGGGATGTCGACGAGGAAGGCGTCGTGGCCTTGCGGCGAGTCGAGCGCGACGAAGTCGACCACGGCGCCGGCAGTGCGCAGGCCGGTCGCGATTTCTTCCTGCTGCGAGAGCGGGAAAAGAATGTCGGTCGACACGCCGATCACGAGTGCGCGTTCGACGTCGATCTTTTTCAGCGCGGCGGCGACGTTGCCGTGGCCGCGGGCGTCCGGCGCGTGCTCGCCGACGTCGAACCAGTCGCTTGCGCGCGACAGGTAGAGGTAGCAGTTCGGATCGAAGCTGCGCACGAAGCGCTGCGCATGGCCTTCGAGGTAGGACTCGACCTGGAATTCGACGCCGAACGGGTCGTCGTCCCCGCGGTCGTGGTCGAGGCGGATGCGCGCGAAGCGGCCGACCCATTCCATCGCCGAGCGGTAGGTGATCACGCCGAGCTTGCGCGCGATCGACATGCCGGTCTCGGGATAATGTTCGTCGTCGTAGTTGCCGAGGTTGAAGTTCGGGTCGAGGCGGATCGCCTCGCGCTGCAGCGAGCGGATCGCGATCGCGAACGGCTGCGCCTGCGGCGCGGTCGAGATGCTGATGTGCGCGCGCGCGCTGCCGCGATGCTCGACGAGATAGCCCAGCGCGCTCATGCCGCCCATCGAGTTGCCGATCAGGCAGGCGAGCTTGTCGATGCCGAGCCCGCGCACGAGTTCATATGCGGCGTTACCCACGTCTTCGAGCGTCAGCTCGGGGAAATCGAGTTTGTATACTTTGTCCGTTTGTGGATTTATGGACGCGGGGCCGGTCGAGCCCTTGCAACTGCCGAGCGAGTTGACGCAGATGACGAACCAGCGATCCGTGTCGATGGGCTTGCCGGGGCCGATCATGTCCTCCCACCAGCCCGGCGTCGGATCGGCTGCGTTCGACGCCGCATGCGCACCGGGCGAGAGGCCGGTCAGGATCAGGATCGCATTGCCGCGCACCGCGTCGAGCGCACCCCAGGTTTCGTAGGCGAGTTGCGCGCCGACGAGCGCGCCACCGCGGCGCATGGCGAATGGCGAGGGCAGGAAAAAATACTGGCGGGCGTCGGGCATGCGTCGGAGGGAGTGCGGAAAGCGCAGGCGACTTTAGCCGGTCGCGATGGCATTTGCACATGCCTGCCCGGCATATCGTATTGACGCCGGTACGACGCGTCGCGTCAGGGAACGACCTGGTCGATGGTCAGTTCGATCGGCTCGCCGCGCGTGTTCGGCAGCGGTGCGGACAGCGCCTGCAGGTCGCCGCTCTGCGCGATCGCCTGCCCGGATTTCGAGATGCGCGCGCCGACGATGATTTGTGGAAAAGTGGAGATTTTCATGTTCGGCAGCATGCTCATCGCGTCGGTCAGGGTGACGCTGGCGGGCAGTTGTGCGGCGGTGAGCTTCGCGATCGCGAGCGGCATCGGCGGACCGCTCGCGGCCTTGGCGAAGACGAACAGGGTGTCGCCCGGCGCGACCTTGTTCTTGAGTGCGGGATCGAGCGTCACCTCGACGGCGATGTGCGGGCCTTCGGTCGCGTCGCCGGCAGTGGGCGCGGCGGCTGTTGCGGGCGCATCCGACGCGGCTTCGGCGGGCGGCGTCTTGCCGTCGCGCAGCGCCTGCAACTGCGCGATCTGTTTCCGCACGGACGCGGCCACATCGGAGCCGGGCGGCAACAGCGGCAGCAGCGCGTCCCATTTCTTCATCGCGTCGTCGTACTTGCCGGCTTGCGAGTCGGCGACGCCGGCGAGCCAGAGGCCTTTCTGGTTCTTCGGATCGGCCGCGATCGCGCGTTCGATCAGCGCGAGCGGTTCGCCCTGGATGCGGTGATCGGAGCCGGCGAAGATCAGCGCTTCCGCGTATTCGACCATCAGGTCGGCATCGTCGGGCGCGAGATCGTGCGCATGCTTGAGCGCGTCGCGCGCCTCCTCGAGGCGCTGTGTGGATTTGTACGCGCGGCCGAGCAGCGCCCAGCCTTCGGCATTGTTCGGGTCCCGCTTCATCTTTTCGGCGAGTTGCGCGATTGCCGCTTGCATGTTCGCGCCGTGGCCGTCGCCGGCGTCGTCCGCGCTTGCAACGAGGTTGGCCGGGTCCAGTGCCTGCGGCGCGCCGATGTCGCGGTAGAGCAGGATCGCCGCGGCCGGCAGCAGCAGGGCCACGGCGATCGCGGCGTGGAACGCGGCTTGCGTGCGCCGCGGTTTCGCCGTCGCGGCCGCGGGCGAGGCGGCGACCAGCGCGCTGCGCTTGTCGGCATATTCGGCGTTGGTGAGGATGCCGTCCGCGCGCGCGGCGTCGAGCGCCTTGAGTTTGCGCTGCACTTCGTGCTGCGGATCGGACGCGGCGTGGCCGCGCAGCAGCGGCAGGAGCACGAAGGCGAGCGCCGCGATCAGCATCAGCGCGGCGAGAATCAGGAATGCGGGCGTCACCAGTCGTCGTCTCCGGCGGGGGCGGCTGGAGAGCCGCGCGTCAGCGCTTCGCCCGCAGCGGCGCGCGCGCGCCGCCGCAGGATGCGCAGCACGACGGCGGCGCCGATCGCGACCAGCGCGAACGGCGTGAACCAGAGCAGCCAGGTGCCGGGTTTCAGCGGCGGATCGTAGAGCACGAAGTCGTTGTAGCGCGCGACGAGATACTGTTTGATCTCGGCGTCGCTCTTGCCCGCGCGCATCATGTCGAACACCTGCCTGCGCAGGTCCTTGGCGAGGTCGGCGTCGGAGTCGGCGAGATCCTGGTTCTGGCAGACCAGGCAGCGCAGTTGGCGCGCGAGATTCTGGAAGCGCACTTCCTCGGCGCGGTCCTTGAACGGCAGCGGATCGATGGCGTGGGCGGCCGCGGCGAACAGGCCGATGCAGAGCGCAGCCGCGACGACGAAAAGCATGCGGCGCATCACGGCCTGGCCTGCTGCAGCTTTGCCATCTCGGGCAACAGTTCGCTCTCGATCAGTTCCGGCGTGAACATACCGATGCGCTTGTAGCGGATCGTGCCCTGCGCATCGACGAGAAAGCTTTCCGGTGCCATGTATACGCCGAAGTCGATGCCGGTGCGGCCGTCCACGTCGCTGACGACCGCATCGTAAGGATCGCCGAACTGGGCGAGCCAGCGCTTGGCGTCTTCCGGCTGGTCCTTCCAGGCCATGCCGATCAGCTTGATGCCGAGCGGCTTGACCTTTTCGGTCAGGATCGGATGCTCGTACTGGCAGGTCACGCACCACGAGCCGAATACGTTGACGAGGTAGGGCTTGCCGAGCAGCTCCTTTTTCGACAGTGTCTTTGCGGGATCGTACAGAAGCGGAAGGACGAACTCGGGCGCGGACTTGCCGATCAGCGGCGAGGGCACTTCGTTCGTCTCGTGATGCGTGTTCCACCAGATGCCGAAGCCGAGCAGGCCGACCAGGGCGAAGAAACCGAGCAGGGGCAGCAGGCGGTTCATGGCTGGGAGAGCGGGGAATCGGGAATCGGGAATGGAGAATCGGAAGGAGCAACACGGCTCTCCGGATTTTTCTTCAAACGATTCCCGACTCCCGGTTCCCGATTCCCGGCAATGACGCGAAAGCGGCGGTCGCAAGCGGCGACGAATCCGCCGAGCATCATCAGGAGACCGCCGAGCCAGATCCAGCGCACGAACGGTTTCACGTAGATACGCAAGGCCCAGGCGCCCGTGGCCTGTCCCGAGCCCGTCGAAGGATCGAGCGATTCGCCGAGCGCGACGTAGATGTCGGCGAACATGCCGGGGCGGATATCGGACTTGGTCTGCACCGGCGTATTGCCCGCATACTGGCGCTTCTGCGGATTGAGCGTGGCGATCGGCGCGCCGTTGCGCGACACCTCGATCACGCCTTGCTGCGCGGTGAAATTCGGACCCTGCGCGTTGATCACGCCTTTGAACGTGAAGTCGAGACCGGCGATGTTCTTCGTCTCGCCGGGCGCCATGCGCAGGTCGGACTCCACGCTGGTCGCCTCGGTGACCAGTACGCCGGCAAGGAAGATCGCGATGCCGAAGTGCGCCGCGATCATGCCGAGCATCTCCGGCGTGTAGCGGCGGCCACGCGGCGCTTCGCGCCAGCGCTTGAGCGCGTAGAGCACGATGCCGGCGCCCACCCACAGGCTCGCGGCGACGCCGATGACACCGCGCATTGGCAAGTCGCCGACGAGCAGCCACGCCGCAAGCGCGCAGACCACGGCGAGTGCCAATGCCGGCGCAAGCGCGCGCAGGCTCGCGCGCCAGTCGCCCGCCGCCCAGCGGAAGAACGGCCCGAACGGGATCAGCAGCACGACCGGCAACATCAGCAGCGGGAACATGAAGCCGAAGTAGGGCGGACCGACCGAGATGCGGCCGACGCCGAGCGCATCGCCGATCAGCGGATAGAGCGTGCCGAGCAGCACCATCGCCGCGGCGCAGGCGAACAGCAGGTTGTTGATCAGCAGCAGCGTCTCGCGCGAGAGCATGCGGAACGGCTGGCCGCCGGCGACTTTCGGCGCGCGGATCGCGTAGATCGTCAGCGAACCGCCGCCGACGATCGTCAGGAATGCGAGGATGAACAGGCCACGCTTCGGATCGCTCGCGAACGAATGCACGCTCGTGATCACGCCCGAACGCACGAGGAAGGTGCCGAGCAGCGACAACGAGAAGGCGAAGATCGACAGCAGCAGCGTCCAAGCGCGGAACGAACCGCGCTTTTCCGTCACGGCCTGCGAATGGATCAATGCGGTGCCGACCAGCCACGGCATGAACGAGGCGTTCTCGACCGGATCCCAGGCCCACCAGCCGCCCCAGCCGAGCACGTAGTACGCCCACCAGCTACCGAGCGTGATGCCGAGCGTGAGGAAGGCCCAGGCGACGTTGGTCCACGGCCGCGCCCAACGCACCCACGCGGTGTCGAGTTCGCCGCCGAGCAGCGCGGCGATGGCGAACGCGAACGCGACCGAGAAACCGACGTAGCCCATGTACAGCATCGGCGGATGCATGATCAGCCCCGGATCCTGCAGGATCGGATTCAGGTCGGCGCCGTCGGGCAGGCCCGGCAGGTGCCGCGCGAACGGGTTCGAGGTGAAGATCATGAACGCGAGGAATCCGACCGAGATGAAGCCGAGCACGCCGAGCACGCGTGCGATCACCACGTCGGGCAGGCGCCGGCTGAGCGCGGCGACGGCCAATGTCCACACGTTGAGGATCAGCACCCACAAGAGCAAAGAGCCTTCGTGCGCGCCCCACACGGCCGAGAAGCGGTAGTACCAGGGCAGCGCGAGGTTGGAATTCTGCGCGACGTACTTGACCGAGAAATCCTGGGTCAGGAATGCGCAGGTCAAGACGCCGAACGCGAGCACGACGAACACGAACTGGCCAGCGGCGATCGGCCGCGCGGTCGCAATCAGCGCCGCGTTGCCGCGCCACGCGCCGAGCAGCGGCAGCACGCACTGCGCGAGCGCGAGCAGCAGCGCGAGGATCAGCGCGAATTGGCCGAGTTCGGGGAGCATGGTCGAGTCGAGGGCGGGATTTTGCGGGCCGCTAGATTACGCGAGACCCAGCGCGGATGCGAGAAAGCAAACGGCCTTCTCCACGTCGTGGAGAAGGCCGTTGTGCGGGAACGCAGATGCAGCGGGATCAAGCTTTCTTCGCGTGCGCCGAGCACCAGCCCTTGGCGTTCACGGCCTTGCCGGGAAACAGCTGGCACGGGCCCCAAGCGGCGCTGCCGCCCTGGAAGAAATTGCAGTTCGCGCAATCGTTGCCGGCGGCGTAGGTCGGGAACTTGGCCCTGTCGGCTTTGGTCGCGTCCTCGACGTAGCCGAGCGTCTGCGCGGTCGCGTCGGTCGGCGAGAGATGCGGCAGGTCGTCTGCGCGCGCGCGGCGCGGCAAGGCGCCGACGAGAGCGGCAGCGCCGATCGCGGTGCCGGCGCCGGCGAGGAAGCGACGGCGGCTCGGGTCGGCCCCGGAAATATTCGATGCATCGGTCTTCTTCATGATGTCACCTTTGCTGGCAGTGGAAATGCTGGCGATGGGAGTGGCTCGTTCAACGCGGGTCCGCCGGAGGCAATGATGCCAACCGCAGGGCGGTTGTCTGAACCGAACCGCTGTCGAGTGTACGCGCAATGCCGTGCATGATGGAATCGTTGTTGCTGTTGTGTGACAGATTGTCGCGGTATGTCCCGGCGCGAGACCCCACAGGCAAGTGATCCATGGCGGATCCTTGGTTCGGTCGCTTGGCGGTTGAATTCCGGAAACAAAAAAACCGGGCATGAGCCCGGTTTTTTTGCATCGTGGATTGCTGCGTTCAGTGTGCCGGCGCTGCAGCGGCGGCATCGCCCTTGAGGCAGCTGCTCATGAATGTCTTGCGCGCGTCGCCCTTGAGTTCCTTGGCCTTGGGATCGGCGTTGCAGGCCTTCATCTTCTCCTGCTGCGTCAGCGGCTTGGCCGGCGCGGCGGCGGCGGCCGGGGCAGCGGCCGCCGAATCGCCCTTGAGGCACGAACTCATGAACGCCTTGCGTTCGTCGCCCTTGAGCGTCTTCGCCTTCGGGTCGGCATTGCAGGATTTCATGCGTTCCTGCTGCGGCGTCAGTTGCTTCTCCGCGGCGAACACGGAACCGGAAGCGAGGACGGCGGCGAAAGCGAAAGCGGCGAACATGGCTGTTGCGGTTTTCATGGCTGACTCCTGTGGCGTGGCCGGCCTCATGCCGGATCGGCCGCTAGTCTACGCCGGTTGCCGCGCGGGGAAACAGGGGAGGTTGCGCAACGTTTTGTAGGAATTCATCGCGACCGCCTGCCGCCCGTTCCCGGTTTCGCGGCAACGACGGGTGGGAGCACAAGCCGAGTGCGCCCGCCGGATCGAATCCCCTACGCCGCCGCGTCCACGCTCTGCCGCGGCCCGTGCAGCAACGCCTGGCGCACGCCGGCGACGACGAGGTCGACCTCGACGCTCGACACCGCGAAATGCGGCGTGAAGCGCAGCGAGTTGGTGCCGCCGTGGATCACGCCGACGCCGTGCTCGCGCAGCCACTCCTCGGTGCTGTCCGCGCCGTAGCACTTGAACTGCGCGGCGAGCTCGCACGAGAACAGCAGACCGGTGCCCTGCACCCGAGTGATCAGGCCGGGCAGTTCCTTCTGCAGCTTCTGCAGCTTGTCGATGAACTCGGCGCCGCGCGCGCGCACGTTGGCGCGCAGCTCCGGCGTGATCGAGGCGAGCACGACGCAAGCGACGTCGAGCGCGCGCGGATTGGCGGTCATCGTGTTGCCGTAGATGCCGGTCCGGTACAGCGCGGCCGCGCGCGCGCTGACGGCGAGCACCGAGAGCGGGTACTGGCCGGCGCCGAGCGCCTTCGAGTAGGTTTCCATGTCCGGCGCGTCGAGCTTCTCGAAGCCCGAATAGTCGACCACCGAGAGCACGCCGTGTGCGCGCAGGCCGGCCTGGATCGAGTCGACCACGAACAGCGTGCCGTGCGCGCGCGTCAGTTCGCGCGCGGCGGCGTAGAACTCCGGCGTCACCGCGCGACCCGGATCGCCTTCGCCCATCACCGGTTCGAGCAGCATCGCCTCGATGAACCAGCCGTTCTTCTCGGCGTCGGCGAACGCGGCGCGCAACTGGTCGACGTTGTACGGCTCGACCGTAACGAGACTTTTTTCGTCGCGGAAGCTGGCGAGGTTCTGCGCATAGGCTTTGCGCGAGGAATCCGAATACACGGCCGGGCGGTCGGTGCGGCCGTGGAAGGCACCTTTGACTGCGAGGCGCTTGATCGTCTTGCCGGCATGTTTGCCATTCGGATCGGTCGCGAGCTTGGCGTTGACGTCGGCGATGCGCAGGGCGAGGCCGACCGCTTCGGAGCCGGAATTGAGGCAGAGGAAGTTCGCGTACGGCGAACCTGCGCGCGTATGCCCGATCTCGCGCTTGATCGCATCGGCGAAACGCAACTGCGCCAGGTTCGGGGTCATGATGTTGGCCATCGCCTGCGGCTTGGCCAGCGCGTCGAGCACCGCCTGCGGCGTGTGGCCGAGACCGAGCATGCCGTAGCCGCCGACGTCGTAGATCACCGCGCCCTTGAGCGTGACGATCCACGGCCCGCGCGCGGCGAGCGCGACGTAGGGATTGATCGCGTCGGTCGGGTAGAAGTTGACGTAGTCGGCCTGCACGCGCGCGAGCTGCCCGGTTTCGTCGAGCTCAAGCAGGTCGGGCATTTCGTTCTTCAACTGGGTGAACAGCACGTGCGCCGCGTCGATCGCGACGGCGAGGTCGCGGTCTTCGCGCGCGAAGCGTTCGACCGTCGCGTCGTCCAGGCCGCGCGTGCGGATCGCGCCGCCGAAGCCGCGCAGTTCGTTGAGTTGGGCGATGGACGACATGGTGTTCTCCCTCGGCGATGCGGAAACGCGAACGGCGCCAACGTGCGGCGCCAAATGATCAACAGGCAAACAATTGCCGATTGTGGCGCGCATGATAGAACCCGGATTTGGTATGGCCGAGTGCCAGTTTCAAGTGGGTTTGATGGGGCCAATTCGGCGTTGCCGGACATGACGCTCGTCATCCCGGATGGCTGATATCCCTGACTGTCCGCCGCCGCGCCGCGCGGCCGAAAATGCGTCCATCGCAGCAGGAGCCAGGCATGAATTCCACACTCCATCCCGTCGCCCGACTTGCCGACGTCGTCAAACGCTACGGGCAGACGCAGGCGCTGGCCGGCGTCGACCTCGAAGTGCATCGCGGCGAAGTGCTCGCGCTGCTCGGGCCGAACGGCGCCGGCAAGACCACGGCAATTTCACTGCTGGTCGGCCCGCAGCAGGCGGACGGCGGCAGCGCGTCGCTGTTCGGCATGGCGCCGAACGCGCTGGCCGCGCGCCGCCGCATCGGCGCGATGCTGCAGGCGACCTCGCTGCCGGAAACGCTGACCGTCGGCGAACTGATCGACCTGTTCCGCAACTACTACGCGCGGCCGCGCACGGTCGCCGACGTCGTCGCCCTGGCCGGCGTCGGCGACCTGCTCGACCGCCGCTACGCGAAGCTCTCCGGCGGCCAGCAGCGTCGCGCCCAGTTCGCGCTCGCGATCTGCGGGCGCGCCGAACTGCTGTTCCTCGACGAACCGACCACCGGCCTCGACATCGACGCGCGCGAGACGATGTGGCGCGCGGTCCGCCAGCTCGTCGCCGACGGCTGCGCGGTGGTGCTGACCACGCACTATCTCGAAGAAGCCGAGGCGCTGGCCGATCGCGTCGTCGTGCTCGCGGAGGGCCGCATCGTCGCGGCCGGCAGCGTGGCCGAGATCCGCGCGCGCGTCGCGCAGAAGCGCATCCGCTGCGTGTCGGCGCTGAGCCGCGAGGCGATCGCGGGATGGCCGCAGGTGCGCAGCGTCGAGCGCGACGGCGAGCGCATCGAAATCGTGACCGATGCTGCCGAAGCAGTCGTGCGCCAGCTGCTGCTCGAGGATGCCGGATTGAGCGAGCTGGAAGTGCGCCGCGCGGGGCTTGCCGAGGCGTTCGTCGAGATCACGAAAGAGGCGGCATAGAGAATGCGCATTTCCCGATCATCAGGCGTCATTCCCGCTTTCGCGGGAATGACGAGCAAGAAGGAGTCCACGCCCATGAATACCGTTGTGATGGAAAACGCAGCCATGCTACATCAGGTCAATTCGCTGCGCGCTTACGTTCTCGAAGCGAAATACGAATTCCTGCGCGTGCTGCGCACGCCGGCGTTCGCGATTCCCTCGCTGCTGTTTCCGCCGCTGTTCTATCTGCTGTTCGGCGTGCTGCTCAACCGCGGCAACGGCGCCGCGGCGCATTACCTGTTCGCCACCTACAGCGTGTTCGGCGTGATGGCGCCCGGGCTGTTCGGCTTCGGCGTGTCGGTCGCGATCGAGCGCGAGCGCGGCTGGCTGGCGCTGAAGCGCGTCGCGCCGATGCCGCCGGGCGCGTATCTCGCGGCGAAGATGCTCATGGCGATGGCGTTCGCGCTGATCATCTACGCGATGCTGGCGGCGATGGCGGCCGCGCTCGGCGGCGTGCGCCTCGATCCCGCGCAATGGCTGCTGCTCGGCGCGATCGCGGCATTCGGCGTGCTGCCGTTCTGCGCGCTGGGCCTGCTGGTCGGCTGCCGCGCCAACGCGTCCGCGTCGCCGGCGATCGTCAACTTCATCTACCTGCCGATGGCGTTCCTGTCCGGGCTGTGGATGCCGCTGACCATGCTGCCGCAGTTCATCCGCGATATCGCCGTGCTGTGGCCGCCGTATCATCTCGCCCAGCTTGCGCTTGCGGCGATCGGGCGTGAGCATGCGGGCTCGGCGGCGATGCATGTTGCGTTTCTCGTCGTCTTCACCGCCGTCTGTTTTGCGATTGCGCGGCGCTGGCTCGCGCGAGCGGGTTGAAGCAGTTCCGGAAAGGACGGATTCATGTTCGCGACGATTCTCAAGAAAATCTTCACCCCGAGCGAAAACGCGCTGCTGCACACCTGGACGAGCCGCAACGCCAACCCGAAATCGCCCGCGCACTGGATGCCTGCGGCGATGCTGGCGTGGACGTTCTGGCTGTTCTTCGTGCCGCTGTTCGAGACCGGCGACGTGTTCCACCACTGGATGGGGCCGACGCTGGTCAGCTTCGCCGTGTTCCTCTGGCTCTATTTCCGCATCTACTACCGCGATCGCGCGCAGGTGCTTTGGTGTTCCCTCGGCATGGCGGCGCTCGGTCTGGCGCTGACCCCGTTCAATCCCGGCGCGCAGACCTACGTCATTTACTCCTGCGCATATCTGCCTTCCTCGGGCGGCACGCGGCGACCGCTCGTCTACATTTTCCTCGTGCTGCTGGCGTTCAGTGCCGAATGGCTGTTCGTCCTGCAATTCGACTGGCCGTACCTGATCAACGGCATCGTCATCGGCGCCGCGATCGGCTTCATGAACTTGAACTTCGTGCGCAAGCAGCAGCGCGAAGCCGAACTGCGTCTGACCCAGGAAGAAGTCCGTCGCCTCGCCGCCACGGCCGAGCGCGAGCGCATCGGCCGCGACCTGCACGATCTGCTCGGGCATACTTTGTCGCTGATCGCGCTCAAGTCGGAACTGGCGAACAGGCTGTTCGACCGCGATGCGGCGACGGCCAAGCGCGAGATGGCCGAGGTCGAGCGCGTCGCGCGCGACGCGCTCGCGCAGGTGCGGCGCGCGGTGACCGGCATCCGCGCGGCCGGCATCGACGCGGAAGTCGCCTCCGCCAAGCTGCTGCTCGAAGCGGACGGGGTGCATCTGGACTACGCGCTCGCCGACGTCGGCGTGCCGGTCGAGATCGAAACCGCGCTGGCGATGGCGGTGCGCGAGGCGGTGACGAACATCCAGCGCCACGCGCGCGCGGCGCACGTGCACATCGTGCTCGAGGCCGCGCACGGCGGCGTGACCTTGCGCATCGAGGACGACGGCCGCGGCGGCGCGATCGTGCCTGGCAACGGCCTTGCCGGCATGCGCGAACGCCTCGTCGCGATCGGCGCCGAACTGCGCATCGACTCGCCGCGCGGGCAGGGCACGAGATTGACGGTGACGTTGCCGCTGCCCGCACAATCGCTGCCCTTCTCCCGCCCGGAGAGGGACAGCGATGCTCGCCCCTCGCCCCTCGGCCCTCAACTCTGAAAAGCGATGATCCGCATCCTTCTCGCCGAAGACCAAGCGATGGTTCGCGGTGCGCTTTCCGCACTGCTCCGGCTCGAGTCCGATCTCGACGTGCTCGGCAGCGCGGCCGATGGCGAGGAAGCGTGGCAACTCGTGCAGCGCGACGTGCCCGACGTCGTCGTCACCGACATCGAGATGCCGCGTCTCACCGGCCTCGAACTCGCCCAGCGCATCCGCGGGCGCGGGCTCGAGTGCAAGGTCGTCATCGTCACCACGTTCGCGCGGCCAGGATTCCTGCGCCGCGCGCTCGACGCGGGCGTCAGCGGCTACCTGCTCAAGGATGCGCCGGCCGACCAGCTTGCGGACGCATTGCGCAAGGTGCACCGCGGCGGCCGCGCGATCGATCCGCAGCTCGCGCTCGAAGCGTGGAGCGAGGCCGACCCGCTCAACGACCGCGAGCGCCAGGTTTTGCGTTTGGCCGGCGAGGGCGCTTCGGCCGGCGACATCGCCGAGCAACTGCATCTGTCGCAGGGCACCGTGCGCAATTATTTGTCGGAAGCGATCGGCAAGCTCGGCGTCGGCAACCGCATCGAAGCGTATCGGCTTGCGCGGCAGAAGGGTTGGCTGTAGCGGCGAAGCAGCCGTGTCGAAAGCTCGAACGGACAGCGGCAATTCATCTGCATTTCCCGACAATCCTGCTCGCGCGATTGCGCGCCCATCTCATCGAGACGTTTCCATGTCCGCCAACAAAACCACGGGCCTGATCCTGATCGGCCTGGGCGTGTTTTTCCTGCTCGCCAATTTCAACCTGATTCCCGACGTCGGCCATCTGATCGCGAAGTGGTGGCCGCTGATCCTGATCGCGATCGGCGTGCAGCGTTGGCAGTCGGGAGCGAAGTAGTTTTCGCGAGATGCGGTTCACCTGGGGAATCGGAGCGCTTTTCCCTCATCCGCCCTTCGGGCACCTTCTCCCGGTAGGAGAAGGGAAGCTATGCTTTCCCCGAATCTACGAATCCGAATCCCGGCGCTTGAAGAAATCCGATTTCCACTACGACCTGCCGCGCGAACTCATCGCGCAGACGCCGCTGGCGCAGCGCTCGGCGGGCCGCCTGCTCGTGGTCGATGCGGCGGCGCGCGGTTTCGAGGATCGTCGCTTCACCGATCTGGTCGACTACGTGCGCGCGGGCGACCTGCTCGTGTTCAACGACACGCGCGTGCTGCACGCGCGCCTGTACGGGCGCAAGGAAACCGGCGGCGCGGTCGAGATCCTGATCGAGCGCATCACCGGCGCGCACGAGGCGCTGGCCCAGCTCGGCGTGTCGAAGAAGCCGAAGGACGGCTCGCGCATCGTGCTCGGCGACGCCAGCACGGTGCTCGTGCTCGGCCGCGAGGGCGAGTTCCACTCGTTGCGTTTCGAATCGCCCGAGCCGCTGGAAAAGCTGCTGCCTAAGCTCGGCCGCATGCCGCTGCCGCCGTACATCGAGCGCGAAGACAAGGCTTCGGCCATCGCCGCCGACGACGAAGTGCGCTATCAGACCGTGTTCGCGCACAGGCCCGGCGCGGTGGCCGCGCCGACGGCGGGCCTGCACTTCGACGCGCCGCTGCTCGATGCGCTGCGCGAGAAGGGCGTCGACTTCGGCTATGTGACGCTGCACGTCGGCGCGGGCACGTTCCAGCCGGTGCGCCGCGACCGGCTCGAGGACCACGTCATGCACCGCGAGTGGCTGAATGTTGGAGCTGAGCTTGTAGAAAAGATGCGTCGGACCCGCGCAGGAGGTGGGCGCGTGATCGCGGTCGGCACCACGGTCGTGCGCGCGCTCGAATCGGCCAAGCGCGACGGCGTGGTCGAGCCGTTCGCGGGCGAGACGCAGATCTTCATCTTCCCCGGCTACCGCATCACCAGCGTCGACGCGCTGATCACCAACTTCCACCTGCCCGAGTCGACGTTGCTGATGTTGGTTTCGGCCTACGCCGGCCGCGAGCGGATGCTCGACGCCTATCGCCATGCGGTCGAACGGCGCTACCGTTTCTTCTCGTACGGCGACGCGATGCTGATTTTTCCGCCGATAGGGGGCTAGCGCCGGCATCTTGCCGCGCGCCGTCGTCGCCCCCATTTCATGCGGTGTATGATGGCTCCAGCCCGACTCGCACCGCCCATGTCCGCCAAGTCCGCCAGCGCGCACCAACACCGCCACGACGCGCACGCCTTTGTGCGCGAGGTGACGGCCGCGTGCGAGATGCGCGGGCTGCGCCTGACCGAGATCCGCCAGCAGGTGCTCGACCTGATCGCGAGTTCGGAGAAGCCGGTCAAGGCCTACGACCTGCTCGACCGGCTCAAGGACGACCGCAGCAACGCCGCGCCGCCGACCGTCTACCGCGCGCTCGACTTCCTCATCGAGAACGGCTTCATCCACAAGCTGCAGTCGATCAACGCCTACGTGAGCTGCCATCACCCGAGCGTGGTGCACCACGTGCCGTTCCTGATCTGCGACCGGTGCGAGTCGGCCACCGAGATCTGCGACGAACGCGTCGCCCGGCTGCTCACCGAACAGGCCAAGGCGCTCGGCTTCCGCACGCGCGCGCAGACGCTCGAGGTGCACGGCGTCTGCAGGCGTTGCGCAAGCGCGTGAATTCGACCTTCGCACGTCAGAAATAGTTGCGAATGCCGAATACCAGCGAGCGTCCGGGCAGCGGCGCCCGATCCTTGAGGAACGAGGTGGCCATACGCGCTTCCTGGTTGCCCAGATTCTGGCCGTCCAGGAACAGCTCCCAGGCGGCGGCGCCCGCGGTGAATTGGCGCGAGAGATGTGCGTTGACGAGGGTGAAGCCGGCGGTGGGCGTTTCGAACTGCGCCACGTCGTCCTGCCGCGCGTAGCCGACCGCGCCGAGCGAGGCGCGCCAGCCCTGGTCTTCCCACATCAGCGTAGCGCCCAGGCGCCCCGGCGCGATGCGTGGCAGGTTGCCGCCGCCGTCGGTCAGACTGGCGCGTACGGTGTCGGCGAAGATGCGCAGGTCGAAGCGGCCCCACGGTCCTTGCGAGAGCTTGAACTTCACTTCGCCCTCGAGACCGTGGAACTTTGCGTTGTGCTGCGACCATGCGCGTATCGGCAGGCCTTCCTCCGGGTCGGTTTCGCCCGTTTCGGCGAGATAGATGAAATCGTCGAAGCGGTTGACGTAGGCGCCGATGCTCGCATGCACGTCGTCGCTGTGGTAGTGCAGGGCGAGGTCGATCTGGTTGGCCGTTTCCTTCTTGAGATTCGGGTCGCCGATTTCAAAGCTGCCGGTCGCATCGTGCGCGCCGTATACGAACAGCGCTTCCTCGTCCGGCGCACGCTGCGCGCGGTCGAGGTTCAGGTTCAGGTCCCAATGATTGGTGAACTCCCATTTTGCGCCGCCGGACAGGCTCAGCGCCTGGAATTTCACGTTGTCGCCGGTGACGGGATTCAATTTGTTGTCGTCGTAGCGCGCGCCGAGTTGCAGCTCGAACGGGTCGTACTTCGCCTCTTCGACGAGGAAGATGCCGGTTTCCTTGATCTTCGTATTCGGCACGATCGTTTCTTCGCCGGCCGCGGAGAAGTCGCGGTCGCCATACTGGATGCCGAACGAGCCGCGCCAGGCGCCGAGTCTCGCGAGAACCGCTTCCAGGCGCAGTTCATAACCCTTGTTCTTGAACAGCGTGCCTTCTTCCTCGTCGACGGCGTGTTCGACGTGCTGGTAGTCGTTGTGGCCGTAGCGCAGCGTCACGCGGTCGAGCCACGAGGTCGGCTGCAGCAGCCCGGCCTTGAGGTCGACGCGCGTCTGCTTCATGTCGATGCGCGTGATTTCCTCGTCGGGGTCGACCGGCTCGTCGCTCGGGCCGACCGGAATGCCGTAGTGCGTTTCGTACTGGCTCACCGACGCCCCGGCGAACGCGGAAGAACCGGTGTAGCCGGCGCCGAGCGCGGAAGAGCGCGTGGAGACGTCGCTGTTGCGCAGCGTGCCGCCATCGGGAATGTCGTAGTCGTCGGATAGATGGCGCACGTAGTCGGCATGTACGGCGAATTCGCCGTTGCCGGCGTCGATGCGCGCCACGCCGTTGCGCTCGTCGCTTGCCGTACTGCCGTTGAGCTGGGCGCGGCCGTGCACGCCGTCGATCGGCGATTCGGGAATGCGTCCGTCGACGACGTTGACCACGCCGCCGATGGCGCCGCTGCCGTAGAGCAGCGTGGACGGTCCCTTGAGCACTTCGACCTGGTCGGCGAGGAAGGGATCGATCGTCACGGCATGGTCGTTGCTCGCGCCGGAAAGGTCCAGCGAACTGATGCCGCCTTCGAGCACCTGCACGCGCGATCCTTCGAGGCCGCGGATGATCGGCCTGCCCACGCCCGCGCCGAAATACGAGGATTGCACGCCGGGAATCTGGTTGATCGTCTCGCCTATCGTGTTGGCGCGCCGGTCGTCGAGGTCCGGACCTGCGAGCACCGTGGAAGGCTGGATCAGCTCGGCGCCCGGCTGCGCGAGCGGCGAGGCGGTGACGGTCACGCCAGGCAGTTGCGTGCTCGTCTGATCGGCGGCATCGGTTGCGTCCGCGTGGACGTATGCGGAAAGAAGAAGGGCCGACAATGCGGCGGAAAGCGGACGGGGACGTGGCACGGCGAGAGGCTCCTCGATTGATGTTCATGATGTTATAACATAACAATCTTTGCTTGGGGAACTGCCGTTCGTCATGGATCGCGCGGTCGATTCGCGGCGCGGCGCCGGGACTGCGGTCGTTCACGTGTTATGTTATAACTTAGCTTCATGAACTCCGATCCGACACCGCAATTCGCAGGAGCCGCGGCGTACGACGCGCTGGCGCACATCGCCGACCGCGTCGGCGCGACCGCGTCGTTTCTGTGCGCGGTGCACTGCGCGGCGCTGCCGTTCGTGCTGACCGTGCTGCCGGCGCTGGGTTTGGGCTTTCTCGGCGACCATCGTTTCGAGCGTGTCTTCATCGCATTCGCGAGCGCGCTCGCGCTGGGCTCGCTGGTCCGCGGCTACCGCCGTCATCGCGTCGCCACTCCGCTGTGGATCGCCGGCGTCGGCATCGCGCTGCTGTGGACCGGCGTGTGGTGGTTCGACAGCGACCAGGCGCGCGGCGCGCACGCCGTGCTCGTCGCGCTCGGCGGCTGCTGCGTCGCGCTCGCGCATATCCTCAACCTGCGCCTGACGCATCTGTTCGGCACCTGCTGCCCGCCTCGCGGCGAGGTTTCGTAGCGGTTTCGTCCGTCGTCCCCGCGAGGGCGGTCATGATGTCGGAAGAGGTTCGCGCGATTGTGTAACGTCATGCCAAACGCCTACCATCGATGCATCGTCTTCGCGCGCAGGCCGCGCATCCTCGAAGCATGAGCGCACCCGAACACCACCACGACCACGACCATGCCGGAGCGGGCGAGCGCCGCCTGCTCTGGGCGTTCGTGCTGACCTCGCTGACCCTCGTCGTCGAGGCGTTCGGCGGCTGGTTCTCCGGCTCGCTCGCGCTGCTCGCCGACGCGGGTCACATGTTCGTCGACGCGTTCGCGCTGCTGCTCGCGTGGATGGGTGCGTATTTCGCGCGGCGCCCGGCCGACGACAAGCGCAGCTTCGGCTACGCGCGGCTCGAAGTGTTGGTCGGCTACACGAACGCGTTGGGCCAGTTCGTGCTCGTGGCATGGATCGTCGCCGAGGCGGTCGCGCGTTTCGCCCAGCCCGCGCCCATTCTGTCCGGCGTCATGCTGGCGATCGCGATCGCGGGCCTCGCGGTGAACCTGTTCGTGCTGCGCGTGCTCGGCGGCCACGACCACGACGACCTCAACGCGGCCGGCGCGCGCCTGCACGTGCTCGGCGACCTGCTCGGTTCGCTCGGCGCGGTCGCGGCCGCGCTGCTGATCCGCTGGCGCGGCTGGCTGTGGGCCGATCCGGCGTTCTCGATCCTGGTCTCGCTGCTGATCGTCAACAGTGCGTGGCGGCTGCTCAAGCGCTCGGCGCACATCCTGCTCGAAGGCACGCCCGAGGGCGTCGACGTGACCCAGGTCACCGTCGCCGCGCGGGAAGGCGAGGGCATCGTCGACGTGCACCATGTCCACGTTTGGCAACTGGCCGGCGGCCGCCGCCTCGCCACGCTGCACGCGCGCCTGGCCGAGGAGGCCGATGCACAGGCGGCGCTGGCGCAGGTGCAGCGCGTCCTGCGCGAGAGGTTCCGCATCGCGCACGCGACCGTGCAGATCGAACGCCGCGATTGCGCGCACGAGGATTGCGGGCGGCATGCGCACGACGACCCTGACCATGCGCACGATTCCATGCACGCGCACTGATGCGCTTGCTTCCCGTCCCCCGGTGGAAGAGGGACCTGCTTGGATTCTCAGCTCCGGCGTTTTTCCAGCCACTCCCGCGCCCGTTCGCGGCCGAGGTCGCGCAGCTCGCGCAGGAAGTCGAGGCGCGCGGTGATCCGCGTCTTCGCGCTGTAGCCGTCGAGCGATTCGCCCGGCTCGATCATCTGGATGTCGATTTTCTTCAGGCGCTGGCCGATCGGGGTCAGCGGGAAATTCTTCGCGAGCATGTTCTGCGCGGTTTGCAGCGTTTCGAGTTCGCGGATGAACGTGGTCGAGAACGACAGCTCGGTGATGCGTTCGCCGATCTCGCGCGCGCTCGTCGGCGGCTGCGCGCGTTCGATCGGCTGCACCAGCACGCAGGCGATGGTTTCGGCGTTGCAGCGGTAGACCAGCGGTTCGATCACGGGATTGCCGGCGTAGCCGCCGTCCCAGTACGCCTCGCCGTCGATCTCGACCGCCGCGAACAACTGCGGCAGGCAGGTGCTCGCGAGCAGCGCGTCGAGCGTGAGGTTGCCGTTGTCGAACAGGGCGAGGCGCCCATCGCGCACGCGCGTCGCCGCGACGAATAGCTTGAACGGCGATTTTTTGCGGATTGCCTCGAAGTCGAACAGCGCTGCGGCGATGCTCTTCACCGGATTGATGCCCAGCGGGTTCATCTCCTGCGGCGTGAAGTAGCGCGTCAGTCCGAGCAGCATGCGTTCGGTCGCCGCGCCCGCGGGCGACGCGAACGCCCAGCGCATCAGGCTCGCCTGTTTGGCGACCGACTCCCACAGCGTGGCCAGCATCGCGCGCGCGCCGTCACGCTCGCCGTCGATCCAGCCCTGCGACAGCGCGCAAGCATTCATGCCGCCGCTCGAGGTGGCGCTGATGCCGTCGAAGCCGAGCGAACCTTCTTCGAGCAGAAAGTCGAGCACGCCCCAGGTGAACGCACCGTGCGCGCCGCCGCCCTGCAAGGCGAGACTGATCGTCGAGGCGGGGTCCTTGGCCATGTCCGCATGATAGCGGCATCGCGGCGCCTTTCGTCATCACGACCTTTCGCCGGCAGCGCGCACGCTGTTAAGCTACGCCGACTTTTTCGAACCGATGAACAGGAGAATCACGATGGGCAGAGGCGACCGCAAGACCAAGAAGGGCAAGATCGCGATCCGCAGCTACGGTAACGTGCGTCCGCACGCGCCGAAGGCGGCGGCCGGCGGTGCAGCCAAGGCGGCCAAGCCCGCGGCGAAGAAGGCCGCTCCGGCGAAGAAGGCCGCTGCGGCGAAGAAGCCCGCGGCCTGAGACCGCGCATCGAGCGACGCGGCCGAAACCCCGCCGTGCGCGGGGTTTTTGTTTGCGCACCCGCTTTTTCCCGCGCTGGCGCCGCACGCACGATGGCCGCCCGGGAAGAGCGCTGATCACATGCCGAAGGCATTTTTCGCCACCTGTCCGAAAGGGCTCGAATACCTGCTCGTCGACGAGTTGAAGTCGCTCGGCGCCGGCGAGGTGCGCGAAGCGCTGGCCGGCGTGCATTTCAGCGGCGGTCTCGAAACGGGCTACCGCGCCTGCCTGTGGTCGCGCCTTGCCAGCCGCGTGCTGATGCCGATCGCGGAGTTCCCTGCGGACGACGGCGATGCGCTGTACCACGGTGCGCTCGGCGTGGACTGGAGCGAACATTTCGGCGCGGACGACACGTTCGCGGTCGACGCGGTCGGCAGTACGAAAGGCATCACGCACACGCAGTTCGCCGCGCTGCGCGTCAAGGACGCGGTCGTCGACCAGTTCCGCGAGCGCGTCGGCGAGCGCCCGAGCGTCGATACCGAACGGCCGTCCGTGCGCATCAATCTCGTGCTGCGCAAAGGGCAGGCGATTCTCGGCATTGATCTCGCAGGCACGCCGCTGCACCAGCGCGGCTACCGGCTCGGCAAGGGACTGGCGCCGCTCAAGGAAAATCTCGCTGCGGGCATGCTGTTGCGCGCAGGCTGGCCGGCGGTGTACGCGGCCGGCGGCGGACTCGTCGACCCGATGTGCGGTTCGGGCACGCTGCTGATCGAAGCGGCCCTGATGGCCGCCGACATCGCGCCGGGGCTGCGTCGCGACTATTTCGGTTTCCTCGGCTGGCGCGGGCACGATGCGCCATTGTGGAAAACGCTGCACGACGAAGCGCAGTCGCGCGCGCGTGCCGGGGCGCAGGCGCTGCGGCCCGTGTTCTTCGGCTTCGATCGCGATGCCGGGGTGCTGCGCGAAGCGGTGCACAACGCGCAGCATGCACAGATGTCGGGATTCATCCATCTGGGCAGGCAGACGCTGGAACACCTGCATCGTCCGCAAGAAGCGACGACGCCGGGCCTGGTGATCTGCAACCCGCCGTATGGCGAACGCATGGGCGCGGATGCGGGCTTGCGCGATCTGTACCGCCTGCTCGGCGCGAAGTTGAAGTCCGAATTCCCCGGCTGGCATGCGAGCGTGATCACCTCCGACGACGATCTCGCGCACGCGATCGGCCTGCGCGCGGAAAAGAAGTACAAGCTCTACAACGGCGCGCTCGAATGTGTGTTCCTCAATTTCGAGATCGCCGCCGCCGATGCGCCGAAGCCGGAACCGAAGCCGCTCTCGGCCGGCGCGCAGATGGTGAAGAACCGCATCGAGAAGAACCATCGCCATCTGCGCAAGATCGCCGCGCGCGAAGGAGTCGAATGCTGGCGCGTCTACGATGCCGATCTGCCCGAGTACGCGGCGGCGATCGACATCTATCGCGAGCATCCCCGCGACGGCGGCGCACCGCTGGATTGGCTGCACGTACAGGAATACGCGGCGCCGGCGAGCGTCGACGAAAACTTGGCGCGCACGCGCCTGCGCGAACTCGTGCGCGCGGCGGGCGAGGCCCTGGACGTCCCGCGCGAACGCATCGCCTTGAAGCAGCGCCGCCGCGGCAAGGGCGGCGAGAAGTACGGCAATCTCGATCATCGCGGCGAATTCATCGAGGTGGGCGAGGGCGGCCTGCGCTTCCTGGTCAACCTTTGGGACTATCTCGATACGGGATTGTTTCTCGACCATCGCCCGTTGCGCGCGCGGGTTCGGAAACTCGCGCGAGACAAGCGTTTCCTCAACCTGTTCTGCTACACCGGCAGCGTCAGCGTCTATGCGGCGCATGGCGGCGCGGCGGAGACGACGAGCGTCGATCTTTCGCAGACCTACCTCGAATGGGCGACGCGCAATCTCGCCCTCAACGGCTTCGCCGACGGTTCCGGTCGGGGCAGCCGACACAAGCTCGTGCGCAGCGACGCGGCCGGTTTCCTGCAGAACCATTCGGCGATGTACGACTTGATCTTCGTCGATCCGCCGACGTTCTCGAACTCGAAGAGCGCGGCCGATTTCGACGTGCAGCGCGACCATGCGCGCCTGTTGCAACTCTGCGGCGAACGCCTGTTGCCGGGCGGCGCGATCCTGTTCTCGAACAACTTCCGCCGTTTCAAGCTCGACGAAGCGGCGCTGGGCGGATTCGACATTCGCGACATCGGCGCGAGCACGATCCCGTTCGATTTCGAGCGCGACAAGCGCATCCACCAAGCCTGGGAACTCAGGAAAAAATAGCCTCGTTCAGCTTCATGCCGGAGCCTCCGGGAGAAGCCTGAACGGTTAAGGGAATCGGCTCGATTTTTCAGAATCGATTCAGCCCGAAAGCCGCAGCATGCGTTTGCGATCAAACTGATCGTTTCTGCAATTGACGGAGCAAGTCATGAACATCAGCAAGCGTGGTTTTCGTGCGATGGCTTTCGGCCTGGTCGCCGTGGCCGGGCTCGCATTCGCGTCGGCCGCCTCGGCGCGCGATCATTTCAGCCTCGGCATCAACCTGCCGGGCCTGAGTTTGGGTATCGGTTCGCATCACACCTACCTGGGCATCGGCGGCGGCTATTACGCGCCGGGTTACTACGCCCCGGCGTACTATGCGGCGCCGGCGCCGGTCTACTACGACCCGTATCCGGCGTACTACGGACCGGCCTATTACGGCGGTTACTACGCCCGTCCGGTCGTGTATCGCGGCGGCTACTACGGTCACGGCTACTACCGCGACGGATATCGCGGCGGTTACCACGGCAGCTATCACGGCGGCGGCTACTACCATCGCTGAGCGTTTTACCCGGCGCCGTCTTCCCCCAATCTGAGCGCCGGCCTGCAACCCCGCTGCTTCGGCAGCGGGGTTTTTGTTTGCGTTTCCGCGCTCGTCCGCGATGGCAAGATCCGTCGGCCGGGTGGCCGTCTTCATCCCGTCACATTATGATGGCTGCCGTTTCTTCCGCGCGGACCCACAGTGACCCAACCGCAATCGTCGTCCACCTCCAGTTCGCAGGCCTGGCTGTTCTTCCGCCAATGGCTGAAGAACCCGATGAGCATCGCCGCGCTGGCGCCCTCCGGCGCGCAACTGGCGGGAATGATGACCGCGGAATTGCCCTCCGAAGCCGGTCGCGTGATCGAACTGGGGGCGGGCACCGGTGTGTTCACGCGCGCGATGCTCGACAGCGGCATCGCCCCCGAGCAACTGCTCGTCGTCGAGTTGAACGAGGAACTGTACGAACATCTGCGCACGCAATTCCCCGATGCGCGCGTCGTCTGCGGCGACGCGTGCGATCTGACCCGTATCGTCGCGGAGAAGAGCTTCGCGCGCGCGGGCCAGGTCGACGCGGTCGTCAGCGGCCTCGGCCTGCTCAACATGTCGCGCGACCTGCAACGTTCGATCATGCAGTCCGCGTTCGGTGTGCTCGGGCCGGGCGGCTGCTTCATCCAGTTCACGTACTCGCCGATGCCGCCGCTCGCGCGCGATCTGCTCGACGAACTCGGCCTGACGGTGCGCCGCGGCGGTTTCGCCTGGCGCAACATCCCGCCCGCGTCGGTGTTCGTGTTCTCGCGCGCGCGCTCGGAACGAATGCGAGCCGTGCGCAAGTAGTTTTTTGCGATCGTCCCGATCGTCAGGCGGCCGTCCACGGCCGCACTTTCCGATATTGGCCAGATGTCGCTCAAGCGGTGGATAATGGGCGGCACCCCCATTCGGGATTCCGCCATGAACGCTCCCACTCGTATCGACACCGCGCGCACGATCCGCGCGCCGCGCGGCGACATGCTCACCTGCAAAAGCTGGCTGACCGAAGCCGCATTCCGCATGATCCAGAACAATCTGGATCCGCAGGTCGCCGAGAATCCGCACGAACTGGTCGTCTACGGCGGCATCGGACGCGCCGCGCGCAATTGGGAGTGCTTCGACGCGATCCTGCGTTCGCTGCGCGAACTCAACGACGACGAGACCCTGCTGATCCAGTCGGGCAAGCCGGTCGGCGTGTTCCCGACGCATCCCGATGCGCCGCGCGTGCTGCTCGCCAACTCGAACCTCGTGCCGCACTGGGCGACCTGGGAGCACTTCAACGAGCTCGATAAAAAGGGCTTGATGATGTACGGCCAGATGACGGCCGGCTCGTGGATCTACATCGGCTCGCAGGGCATCGTGCAGGGCACCTACGAGACCTTCGTCGAGCTTGGCCGCCAGCATTACGGCGGCAGCCTGAAAGGAAAGTGGATCCTCACCGCCGGCCTCGGCGGCATGGGCGGCGCGCAGCCGCTCGCGGCCTCGCTGGCCGGCGCGTGTTCGCTCAACATCGAGTGCCGCCAGAGCAGCATCGACTTCCGCCTGAGGACGCGCTACGTCGACGAGCAAGCCAGCGACATCGAAGACGCGCTCGCACGCATCGCGAAGTACACAAAAGCGGGCGAGGCGAAGTCGATCGCGCTGCTCGGCAACGCCGCGGAAATCCTGCCGGAACTGGTCAGGCGCGGCGTGAAGCCCGACGCGGTCACCGACCAGACCAGCGCACACGATCCGGTGCATGGCTATCTGCCGATCGGCTGGAGCGTCGAGCAGTGGCTGACCGAGCAGAAAGCGAATCCGGAAAAAGTGCGCGACGCGGCGAAGAAGTCGATGCGCGTACACGTCGAGGCGATGCTCGCGTTCCACGCGCAGGGAATTCCGACCGTCGACTACGGCAACAACATCCGCCAGATGGCCAAGGACGAAGGCTGCGTCGATGCGTTCGCGTTCCCCGGCTTCGTGCCGGCCTACGTGCGCCCGCTGTTCTGCCGCGGCGTCGGCCCGTTCCGCTGGGTCGCGCTGTCCGGCGATCCGGAGGACATCTACAAGACCGACGCGAAAGTGAAGGAACTGATCGCCGACGACGCGCACCTGCACAACTGGCTCGACATGGCCAAGCAGCGCATCAGCTTTCAGGGCCTGCCTGCGCGCATTTGCTGGGTCGGCCTCGGCCAGCGCCACAAGCTCGGCCTCGCATTCAACGAAATGGTGCGCAAGGGCGAACTCAAGGCGCCGATTGTGATCGGCCGCGACCATCTCGATTCCGGCAGCGTTGCGTCACCGAACCGCGAAACCGAAGCGATGAAGGACGGTTCGGACGCGGTTAGCGACTGGCCGATCCTCAACGCGCTGCTCAACACCGCGGGCGGCGCGACCTGGGTCAGTTTTCACCACGGTGGCGGCGTCGGCATGGGCTACTCGCAGCACTCCGGCGTCGTCATCGTCTGCGACGGCAGCGCGGCCGCGGACAAGCGCATCGCGCGCGTGCTCTGGAACGATCCGGGCACGGGCGTGATGCGGCATGCCGATGCGGGGTACGAGATCGCGCAGGCGTGCGCGAAAGAGCAGGGGTTGAAGCTGCCGATGGGCTGAGCAAAGAAGTCCATCTGCCGCCCCCACATGTTGACGACACTGGCCGTTGCGAACTACCGCTCGCTGCGCGACTTGATTGCGCCGCTGGGACGGCTCAATCTCGTCGTCGGCGCGAACGGCAGCGGCAAGTCGAACCTGTATCGCGCACTGCGGCTGCTGGCCGAATCGGCGCAGACCGGCATCGTGCCGGCGCTCGCGCGCGAGGGCGGCCTCGGTTCGGCGTTGTGGGCGGGGCCGGAGACTGTCAGCCGTGCGATGCGCCGCGGCGAGGTTCCGGTGCAGGGCGGGCCGCGGCGGGAATCCGTGCGCCTATGTCTGGGATTCGCGAGCGACGACCTCGGCTATGCCGTCGACCTCGGTTATCCGGTGCCGTCGCTCAGCGCTTTCGCGCTCGATCCGCAGATCAAACGCGAGACGATCTGGAGCGGTCCGTTTCTGCGTGCGGCGAATACGCTGGTCGATCGAAACGGCGGCATGGCGCGCGTGCGCGACAGGCGCAGTTGGCGGGTGGCGCACCAGCACCTCAATCCGTTCGAGAGCGTTTTCAGCCAGATCGCCGACCCGCAGAGTGCCCCCGAAGTATTGAGTCTGCGCGAGACCATCCGTGGTTGGCGCTTCTACGACCACTTCCGCTCGGATGCGGATTCGCCCGCCCGCCTGCCGCAGCTCGCCACGCGCACGCCGGTGCTCAGCCACGACGGCCGCGACGTCGCCGCCGCTTGGCAGACGATCCTCGAACTCGGTGATGCGCGTGCGCTCCATGCCGCCGTTGCCGATGCGTTTCCGGGTGCGGAAGTCGAAGTACGCAACATGGACGGCCGTTTCCTGCTGCATTTCTCGCAGCACGGGCTGTTGCGCTCGCTGTCGGCCGCGGAACTCTCCGACGGTACGCTGCGTTACCTGCTTTGGATCGCTGCGCTGCATACGCCGAGACCCCCTCCGTTGATGGTGCTCAACGAGCCGGAGACGAGCTTGCATCCCGATCTCCTTTCGCCGCTGGCCCGCCTGATAGCCGATGCGGCCACGCGCACGCAGGTTTGGGTCGTATCGCATGCGCCACGCCTGATTGCGGCGCTCGAAGGCCAACCGGATTGCCATACGATCCGTCTGGAGAAGGAATCGAGCCAGACCATCGTGAGCGGGCAAGGCATGCTCGACCAGCCCGCATGGCATTGGACGGAGCGGTAGCAAGAACGATTAACTGACGCCGCCGGGCAAAGCAGGCGCGCTTGCGCGGGCCGCGCCGGGGCGAAAGAATCCGCGTTCGGCATCCACGGCATGCGGTCATGTCGGAGCATCGCGAACTCGACAATCCGTTCTGGTCGTCGCTGCGCACCGTGCATGCGGGCGCGGCGCTGTGCGCGGGCGGCGTCCTGCGCTATCCGCCGCAGTACGCGCCCTTCCTCGGCGTGGCCGAAGGCAGCGTGCATGCCGCGTCCGGTCTCGAAGCCCTGGTCGCCGCGGGCGAGAGCGTATATCTGCTCGGGATTGCGCCGCACGTGCCGGCGCATTGGCGGCTCGAAGCGTTTCGTCCGCTCGCGCAGATGGTCTGCGAGGAACCGATCGCGATCGTCGATGGACCGGAGGCGATCGAGTTGTCCGCCGCGCATCGCGCCGACGTGCTCGCGCTGACCGCGCTGGTCTATCCGCATTATTTCCGCGAGCGCACCATGGAGCTGGGGCGCTATTTCGGCATCTACGAGGGCGGACGGCTCGCGGCGATGATCGGCGAGCGCCTCGGCACCGATTCGGCGCGCGAGATGAGCGCGATCTGCACGCATCCGGACTTTCTCGGCCACGGCTACGCGCGCCGGCTCACGGCGATGCTGGCGAACGATACGCTGAGTCGCGGCAAGCTGCCGTTCCTGCACGTGAGCCATGAGAATCCGCGCGCGCTGCATTTGTACGAGCGGATCGGTTTCCGCCTGCGCCGCGATATTGCGTTCTGGTCGCTGCGACGCGACTGACGTGCCTCGCCGGGCGCATTTCGCCTCCGGCGACCGGCTACACTGGACTCCATGAAAATCGCACTCGCCCAATGGCGCGTCGAAGCGCCCGTTTCGTTCGACGAATTCGCCGCGCGCGTGAGCGCGGAAGTCGGCGCCGCGGCCGTGCAAGGGGCGCGCATCGTCGTGCTGCCGGAATATCTCGCGCTCGAACTCGCCTCGACGCTCGACCCGAAGACGCGCGCGGACATTCCCGCGACGCTGGCGGCGCTGCAAATCGTGCATGACCGCTGGCTGCGCCTGTTCGCCGGGCTCGCCACGGCGCATGGCATCCATCTGCTGGCCGGCACGTTCCTGCTCGCGCAGCCGAACGGCAGGTACCGCAATCGCGCGTGGTTGTTCGCGCCGGACGGCTCGCGCGTGTTTCAGGACAAGCTGACCCTGACCGGTTTCGAGAAGGCCATGCGCGTGATCGAGCCGGGGGACGCGCTCAAGGTGTTCGACACCGCGCACGGGCGCATCGGCATCGCGATCTGCTACGACAGCGAATTCCCGCTCTACGCGCGCGCGCAGCGCGAGGCCGGTGCGCGCCTGCTGCTCGTGCCGAGTTGTACCGATACCGAGGCGGGCGCCACGCGCGTGCGTATCGGCTGCATGGCGCGCGCACTGGAAAACCGCGTCTACGTCGCGCGCTCGGTGACGGCGGGCTGCGCACCCGACAATCCCGCGCTCGATACGAACACCGGCATCGCCGCGCTGTACGCGCCGAGCGATCGCGGCCTGCCCGACGACGGCGTCGTCGCCGCGGCGCGGGCGGGGCAGGCATGGCTCGTCGTAGACATCGATTTCGCCGCGATCGAAGCCAACGCGGCGGACGCGCAAGTCGCGGTCCCCGCCGACTGGAGCCAGCAGGCGCGGCCCGGCGTCGAACGCGCGAAGGTCGAGAAGGGGTAGCTGCGCCAGGTTGCGTCTAGCCTTTCGTGCCTTTCCGGCGGCGGGTGTCGGCCTCGGGGGCTTTCGGGGCTTCGGCGACGACGAAAGCCCGCGGTTGCGCAAATCCCCTGATTTCTCCTAGAATACGCAGTTCTTCGCACGGCCACTGTGCTGGCGAAGCCTTGCCTCACCGCGCCATGCTGGATCGGAACGGGAGGCTGTCGCGGCGGAAATCCCTTCGCGCGATACCCACGAGGAGACAACATGCGTCATTACGAAGTCGTGTTTCTGGTCCACCCGGACCAGAGCGAACAGGTGCCCGCGATGATCGAGCGCTACAAGGCGCTGATCGAAGGCGGCCAGGGCAAGATCCACCGCCTCGAAGACTGGGGCCGCCGCCAGCTCGCCTATCCGATCAACAATCTCGCCAAGGCGCACTACGTGCTGCTCAACATCGAGTGCGGCGCGGACGTGGTCAAGGAACTGCAAACCGGTTTCCGTTTCAACGATGCGGTGCTGCGCCACCTGATCATCCAGCGCGACGAGGCGATCACCGAGCAGTCGCACATCCTCAAGAACAAGGACGACAAGGGCGGCCGCCGCCGCGACGGCGAGGAAGTCATCGGCTTCGGCGGCGAGGATTTCGACGACCGTCCACGCGCGCCGCGCGCTCCGCGTCCCGCTCCCGCCACCGCCGAATAATCACAGGGGCGCGATCATTCGCCCCCGGACATCATGATGAAGCCAAAGACGAAACCGAAGACAAACACCATGTCCAAATTCTTCCGCCGCAAGAAATACTGCCGGTTCACCGCCGAAGGCGTGACGCTGATCGACTACAAGGACCTCAACACCTTGCGTCAGTACCTCACCGAAACCGGCAAGATCGTGCCGAGCCGCATCACCGGCACGAAGGCGCGCTACCAGCGTCAGCTCAAGACGGCGATCGAGCACGCGCGCTTCCTCGCGCTGCTGCCGTACAGCGACGCGCACTGAGCATTGTTCCTTCTCACATCGGGAGAAGGTGGCCCGAAGGGCCGGATGAGGGTCCGGTTTTCCGTGCCGCGTTGAAGATTCCCGAACCCTCACCCCACCCCCTCTCCCGGCGGGAGAGGGGCTAAAACATTCGGACAACAACCCACTGCTGCGCCGTATTCCAGAGCGGCGCTAACGAATCGGAGAAAGAAATGGAACTGGTCCTTTTGCAGAAAGTGAAGAACCTCGGCGGCCTCGGCGACAAGGTCAAGGTCAAGCCGGGCTACGGTCGCAACTTCCTCGTGCCGCAGGGCAAGGCCGTGCCGGCCACCGAGAAGAACGTGGCCGAATTCGAGAAACGCCGCGCCGAATACGAGGCCAAGGCGAACTCGATCCTCGCCGCCGCCGAGACGCGCAAGGCCGCGCTCGAAGGCGCCGCGATCACGATCAAGGCGAATGCGAGCCCAGAGGGCAAGCTGTTCGGTTCGGTCGGCCCGCGCGACATCGCCGAGGCGTTCAGCGCCGCCGGCCATCCGCTCGAGAAGAGCGAGGTCGTCATGGGCGAAGGCCCGATCCGCCACACTGGCGAGTTCGAGGTCCACGTGCACCTGCACGCCGACGTGCATACGATGGTCAAGGTCACGGTGACGGGCGAAGAGTGATCATTGCCGACCTGCATCGGCAATGATTTGCGCCGTTCGAGCGGACGTTCGTCCGCTCGACGCCGCAGCGAAAAGGCGCCTTCCGGCGCCTTTTTCATTTCCACACGATATCCACAAGCGAATTCACAAGCCTTTGTGCCAGCATCCTTCCTGCGCTCCAATCACGCCAATCGCAGAGCGTGAGACTGGCGATTGCAAGTATCGGAAACGCCCGGGACCGTAAAGACATTGGCAAAATAACGAGAACACATGGCCGTTTCTCCAGATCGTTTCCAACCCGCACGCATCGACGCGCTGCGCGTGCCGCCGCATTCGATCGATGCCGAACAGGCCGTGCTCGGCGGCCTCATGCTCGACGCGCACGCATGGGAGCGCATCGCCGACAAGCTCGGCGAGGACGATTTCTACCGCAAGGATCATCGCCTGATCTTCCGCGCGATCGGCGAGCTGTCGAACAAGAACATGCCGTGCGACGCGGTCACGCTGGCCGACTGGTTCGAGTCGAACCGGCTCGCCGAACTCGTCGGCGGCGCGAGCTACGTGATCGAGCTCGCCAACGCAACGCCGAGCGCGGCCAACATCGGCGCCTACGCCGACATCGTGCGCGAGAAGTCGGTGCTGCGCCAGCTCATCGATGCGGGCACCAAGATCGCCGGCGACGGTTTCCAGCCGGAAGGGCGCTCGACCCAGGAGATCCTCGAAAGCGCGGAACTCGAAGTGTTCCGCATCGCCGAGGCCGGCGCGCGCGGGCGCAAGGGCTTCGTGCCGATGCGGGCCGCGGTCAAGGAGGCGTTCCAGGTATTGCATCAGCGTTACGAGTCGAAAGGCACGGTCACGGGGCTCGCGACCGGTTTCGCCGATCTCGACGAGATGACCGCGGGCCTGCAGCCGGGCGACCTCATCATCCTTGCCGCGAGACCGTCAATGGGAAAATCGGCGCTGATGTGCAACATGGCCGAACATGCCGCGATCAAGTCGAAGAAGGCGGTCGCGGTGTTTTCGATGGAAATGTCGTCCTCGCAGATCGCGTTTCGCCTCATCTCCTCGCTCGGCCGCATCAACCAGCAGCACCTGCGCACGGGCGACATCCAGGACGAGGAATGGCCGCGCGTGACGAGCGCGATCACGCTGTTGTCGGAGGCGAAGATCTTCATCGACGACACGCCTGCTCTCTCGCCGGGCGAATTGCGTGCGCGCGCGCGGCGCCTCAAGCGCGAGCACGACCTCGGCCTCATCGTCATCGACTATCTGCAATTGATGGCCGTGCCCGGCAACAAGGAAAACCGCGCGACCGAGATTTCCGAGATCTCGCGCGGCCTCAAGGCGCTGGCCAAGGAATTGAACGTGCCGGTGATCGCGCTGTCGCAGCTCAACCGCTCGCTCGAACAGCGCACCGACAAGCGGCCGATGATGAGCGACCTGCGCGAATCGGGCGCGATCGAGCAGGACGCCGACGTGATCCTGTTCATCTACCGCGACGAGTACTACAACCCCGAATCGGCCGATAAGGGCCAGGCCGAAGTCATCATCGGCAAGCAGCGCAACGGCCCGACCGGGCACATCAAGCTCACCTTCCTCGGCCAGTACACCAAGTTCGAGAATTTCGCGGCGGATAGTTACGGCAATTACGACTGAGCTTTTCCTACGGAAATCGCACGACGCCCGCACCGGGGCAGCGGCCGCCGCGCGGCGAATTCGCCATGAAAAAACCACGGCTCGCCATCCCGATGCAAGACGTCGCCGCGGCGCGAGCCGCTACCATAATGCGATCCGTCCTTCATTCCGTTCCCGATCGATGAGCCGCACCGCCCTCGCTACCATCCACCTCGGCGCGCTGCGCCGCAATCTCGCGCGCGTGCGCGAACGCGCCGGCGGGGCGAGAGTGATGGCCGTGGTCAAAGCCGACGGCTACGGCCACGGTCTCGAGCGCGTCGCGCGCGCCTGCGCTGATGCCGATGCGCTCGGCGTCGCCGCGCTCGGCGACGGCCTGCGCCTGCGCGCCGCCGGCATCGCGCAGCGCATCGTCGTGCTGTCGGGGCCGGACGAGGCGGGCGACCTCGCCGAATTCCGCCGGCTCGAACTCGATGCGGTGATCCATCACGAATCGCAGCTTGCGTGGCTCGCTGCCGACCGCAGCGTGTCTTCCGCGAGCGGGCGCCCGCTGCGCGTCTGGCTCAAGGTCGACACGGGCATGCACCGGCTGGGCTTCGATCCACGGAGCATTGTGGAAACTTATACGAAGCTGCGCGCGCTGCCGAACGTCGACGCCGACATCGTGCTGATGACGCACTTCGCCGCTTCGGACGAATTCGACAACGACCTGACCGCCGCGCAGATCGCACGCTTCGATCAAGCCACCGCCCATCTTGCCGGTGCGCGCGCGCTGGCGAACTCGGCGGGCTTGCTCGGCTGGCCTGCGGCGTTCGCCGGCAGCGCTTCGCCTGCGGGCCACTGGGTGCGCGTCGGCGGTCTGCTGTACGGCCTGTCCGTGGTCGAGGGCAAGAGCGGCACCGACCTGGGTTTCGAGCCGGCGATGACATTGTCGACGAAGCTGATCTCGGTCAAGCGCGTGAAAAAGGGCGAACGCATCGGCTACGCGGCGACCTGGGAATGCCCCGAGGACATGCCGATCGGCGTCGCCGCGATCGGCTACGGCGACGGCTATCCGCGCAGCGCGCAACCCGGCACGCCGGTGCTCGTGAACGGAATGCGCGCTGCGATCGTCGGCCGCGTGTCGATGGATCTGATCACGATCGATTTGCGCGGCGCGCCGCGTGCGCAGGTCGGCGACCGGATCACGCTGTGGAGCCGCGAACTTCCGGTCGAAACGATCGCCGCGCATGCCGGCACGATTTCTTATGACCTTACCTGCGGCATGACGCGTCGCGTGCTGTTCGTCGAGGACGATCGCTAGTCGTACGGGATGTCGCAGCCGGAGCCGATGCGCCTGGCGCGCATTCGCTCGACGCGCCTACGCGACACATGCCTCTGCGCCCGCGGCAAGCCCGATCCTGCGCCCGTGCTATATTCCGGAACGGCCGGGGAGGACCGCGCATGGGCGACATCACCGAGCTGTTGCGGCAGGTGGCGGCTGGCGATGGCGCCGCGCAGGAGCCGCTGTACCGGCTGCTCTATCCCGAACTCATGCGTCTTGCGCGGCACCGTCTGGCGAACGCGGGCAGCGTGTCGCTCGACGCGAACACGATCCTGCACGAGGCCTGGCTGCGCTTCGGCAACGCGGCCAACGTCTCGATCGCGAGCCGGCGCACGTTCTACGCCTATGCCTCGCGCACGATGCACAGCGTCATCGTCGACTACGTGCGCGAGCGCGGCGCGCGCAAGCGCGGCGCGCGCAAGCGCGGCGGTGACCAGATCGCGCTGACCCTGAGCGACGCGCTCGGCGAGGCGGCGATCACCGAGATGCCGGTGTCCGCCATCGAGCAGGCCATGCGCGCGCTCGAACGCCTCGACGAGCGAGCCTGCCGCGTGGTCGAAATGATCTATTTCGGCGGCATGTCGCAGCAGGACATCGCCGAGGTGCTCGGCGTATCGACGCCCACGGTGCAGCGCGACTGGCGCAAGGCACGCATTTTCCTGCTCGACCAGCTGCGCCGCGGCTGATCGTTGCGCGCGCCGGTTTGCGTCTGTCGAGGGGAACCGCCGGAGAGATCACGATGAACGCGCACGCAGGGGACGATGGCCGCTGGCCCGAGGTCATGGCGCTGATCGAGCGCTGGCTCGATGCGGACGAGGACGCGCGTCGCGCGCTGCTCGACGATGTCGCGCGCGACGATGCGCAACTGCACGCGCGACTCGCCGAGGCGATCCGCACCGACGGCGATGCGGAAGCAATGCGTTTCCTCGCCGGCAGCGCGCTGATGGACGTGGCGCGCACGCAGGCGCCGGAAACCAAATTGCGCGACCTCGCCGGGCAGCGTATCGGTCCGTGGCGCGTGACCGGTCTGCTCGGCGTCGGCGGCATGGGCCAGGTATGGCGCGTGCGCCGCGACGACGGCCGCCATGCCGGCGAGGCCGCGCTCAAGATGCTGCGCTTCGCCGCGCTCGACCCGGCCGCGCAGCAGCGCTTCGCGCGCGAGGGCGAACTGCTCGCGCGCCTGCAGCACCCGCACGTCGCGCGCCTGCTCGACGTCGGCGAGACGGACGAGGGCCAGCGCTATCTCGTGCTCGAATACGTCGACGGCGAACGCGTCGACCATTGGTGCGACCGGCACAAGGCGACGATCGACGCGCGCCTGCGCCTGTTCCTGCAGGTGTGCGAGGCGATTTCCTACGCGCACGCCAACCTGATCGTGCATCGCGACCTGAAGCCGTCGAACATCCTCGTGCAGGCGGATAGCCAAGCGAAAGTGCTCGATTTCGGCACGGCGAAACTGCTCGAAGCCGACGGCGCAGCCGAGGAGACGAGCGAACTCACGCGCGCCGGCGGCGCCGCGTTCACGCCCGAATACGCGGCGCCCGAACAGTTCGACGGCAAGCCCGTCACCGTCGCGACCGACGTCTACTCGCTCGGCGTCGTTCTCTACCTGCTGCTGGCCGGACGTCGCTCTTACGGCGACACCGAGCCCACGCCCGCGCAGCTCGCGCGCGCGATCCGCGAGCACGAACCGCGCCGGCCGTCGGCGGCCGCGGCCGAACGGACCGGCGACACGGCCGCGCTCGCCGCGGCACGCGCGACGACGCCCGAGCAACTGCGTCGCGCGCTGCGCGGCGATCTCGACACGATCCTCGCCAAGGCGCTCAAGCGCGAGCCCGCCGAGCGTTACGCCTCGGTCGCGGCGCTGGCCGACGACGTGCGCCGCCATCTCGAGCATCGCCCCATCCTCGCGCGCGGCGACAGCGCGGGCTACCGGCTGCGCAAATATCTGCGCCGGCATCGCGTCGGCGCGGCGATCGGCGCGCTGCTTGCGCTGGCCATCGTCGCCGGCGTCGCCGGCGTGCTCTGGCAGGCCGAAGCGGCGCGGCGCGAAGCCGCGCGCGCGACGGCGGTCAAGCAGTTCCTGATCGACCTGTTCGACGACACGCGCAACACGCGCGCGGGCATCCAGGTGCGCCGTGCGAGCGCGCTCGACATCCTCAACAACGGCGCGGAACGCTTGAAGACCGAACTCGGTGAGCAGCCCGAAATGCGCGACGAACTCTACGAAACGCTGATCGAAATCTTCGATTCGAGCGGCGATACGGCGCGCTCCGAGGAACTGGCGCGGGCGCGCGTCGCCGCGGCGGAAACGGCGTTCGGCGCGGACGACGCGCGCGTCGTTTCTGCGCTGACTACGCTCGCGGGCGTCTACAGCAACCACGACAAGCCTGATGCGGCCAAGCCGCTGCTCGCGCGCAGCGAGGCGTTGCTCGACCGCGCGCGCGACGGCGATTCGCTCGAACGCGCGCGGCTGTGGACCTGGCAAGGCAACATGCAGCGCCTCGAAGGCGGCAAGGACGCGAAGTTCGAAGGCAACCCGCTGCTGCGCGCGGTCGAGCTGCTGCGGCGCAAGTATCCGCGCGAGGACGACCGCGAGGTCGCGCTGATGATGTACACGCAGCTCGCGGTGACCAGCGGCCATCTCGCCGAGGCCGAAAGCGCCGCGGCCGAGATGCACGACGCCGCGGTGGCGAAGTACGGCGCCGACACGGTCTACGTCGCGCAGGCCGACTTCGTGCAGGCGCGCATCCTGCTCAGGGAGGAGAAATTCGACGCGGCGCTCGCGCGCGTGCGCGACGCCGAGGCCGGCTTCCTCAGGTTCGAGGGCGCGGCGCATCCCGACCTGCTCTATGCCGACTTCGTCGAACTGCAGGCGCTGATCGGACTCAAGCGTTTCGACGAGGCACGCGCGTTGTTCGCAAAAGCCGACGCGGCGCGGCGCGAGAAATTGGCCGGCGACAAGCGACTGGAAAAAGGGTTTGCCGATATCGCGGCGAAACTGGGCAACTGAACCGCATCGCGCGCGGTGGATCAAGCACTCTCGGCCTTCATTCGTGTGAGGCCCTTCCCTCATCCGCCCTTCGGGCACCTTCTCCCGGTGGGAGAAGGAAAAACTTTCATGGTGGAACCCTTCTCCCACCGGGTCGAAGCGGACGACAGTCCGATGAGGGTGAGGCAGGATGCCGAACGGGGTGGGTGCCGGCAGGCGGATGAGGGTCCGGTGCTGCGAATGAGCGTCGTTGCAAACCCGAACCCTCATCCGGCGCTTTGCGCCACCTTCTCCCGGTGGGAGAAGGAAAGAATCTCGCTACGGATCTACACCAATCAGATTTGCCGATGATCAATTCTCCCGCCGGAATGCGTCTGTCTCCCCGACCACGGCCGCGCGCCGCCAACGACGGGAGAAAGACATGCCGATTCGCCATCCGCTTCATGCACTCGCACAGGCCTACGCCGCCGCGGGACTCGCGTTCGCGTCGTGCTGCGCCGCGGCCGCGCCGCCGCAGAATGCCGCGCTCGCGCGTGCGAGCGTGCCGTTCGAGGCCAACCGCGGCGCATTCGACGGTCGCGTCGCGTTCGCCGCGCGCACGTTCGCCGGCACCGAGTTCGTCACGCGCGACGGCCAGCTCGTGCATGCGCTCGCGGGCAAGGCGCTGCCCGGACATAGGCACGCCGCCGCGCGGCGCGGACCGGGCAGGACGCTGGTCGAGACGCTGCTCGGCGCGGCGCCGCTCGCGCCGCAGGCCGGGCAGGCGAGCGCGGCCGCGATCCACCGCTTCGGCGTTGGCGATCCTGCGCAGCGGCGGGACGATGGCGTCGGCTACGACGACGTGCGCCTCGGCGAAGCCTGGCCCGGCATCGGCGTGGCGCTGGCCGCGCACGGCGGCAGCGTGGAGAAACTGTTCACGCTGCAAGCGCGTGCGGACGTAAGCCGCATCGCGCTGCGCGTCGACGGCGCGCAAAGTATACGAGTGGAAAATGGCGCATTGCTCGCGCGCACCGGCAACGGCGACGTCGCGTTCGGCGCGCCGCTCGCCTGGCAGACCGTCGACGGCGTGCGCCGCGAGGTCGCGGTGCGCTATCGCCTGCTCGCGAAGAACCGCTACGGCTTCGCGCTCGGCGCGCACGACGCGAACGCGCCAGTGACGATCGATCCGCTGCTGCAATCGACCTATCTGGGCGGCTCGGGCTACGACGCCATCAATGCAATGGCGCTCGACGCCGCAGGCAACGTCTACGTCGCGGGCGTCACCAGCTCGACCGGTTTTCCCGGCACCGCCGGCGGCGCGCAACCCGCGTTCGCCGGCGCGCCGGCCGATGCGTTCGTGGCCAAGTTCAACGCATCGCTGACGACGCTGGTCGCGGCGACCTATCTCGGCGGCGGCAAGGACGACGAAGGCAATGCGATCACGCTCGATGCGAGCGGCAACGTATTCGTCGCGGGGATCGCGCGCGATGCGGACTTCCCCGGCACGAGCGGCGGCGCGGTGGCGACGAATGCGACGAGCGCCGGAACGGATTGCTTCATCGCCAAGCTGTCGGGCGGACTGGACACGCTGGTGCAGTCCACCTACTTCGGCGGCAGCGACGACGACACGTATTGCAAGGCGATCGGCGTCGACGGCAGCAATGCGATCTACGTCACCGGCTACACCCTGGCGTCGGATCTGCCCGGCACCGCGGGCAGCGTGCAGCCGGCGCACGCGGGCGCCGCGGCGAACGCATTCGTCGCAAAATTCGCCAACGACCTGAAGACGCTGACGAAGGCGAGCTATCTCGGCGGCACGACGGGTCAGGTCATCGCCTACGCGCTGGCGATCGACGCCGGCGGTCAGGTGTTCGTCACCGGCGACGCCCGCGTCACCGATCTGCCTGGCACGACGGGCGGTGCGTTTCCGAATGCCGTCACCGGCGCCTTCTCGAGCGCGTTCGTCGCGCGATTCAACGGCGCCCTGACGTCCCTGCGATCGACCTACCTCGGCGGCAGCCTGGCGCAGGACGGAGATGCGATCGCGCTCGATGCGAGCGGTAACGTCTATGTGGCGGGCACGACGCGCTCGACGGATTTTCCGGGCACCACGGGCGGCGCGCAGCCGTCGCACGATGCGAATGCGACGGCGGACGACGCATTCGTGGCGAAATTCGACAACGGGCTTTCCAGCTTGAAGCAGGCCACCTATTTCGGCGGCAACGGCGACGATTACGGCGGCGCGATCGCCGTCGATTCCGGCGGAAACGTCTACATCGCGGGAGCGACGGAATTGTCGACCAATCTGCCCGGCGCCGCGGGCGGCATCCAGGCGGTTCATCCCGACGCGGATTCCTCTGGATACGTGGCGCGCTTCAATTCGGCGCTCACCACGCTCGTGCAGAGCACGTATCTCGGCGGCGGCAGCGGTGCGGACGAAAACGGCGTGGTGAGCCTCGCGCTCGCGGGCGGCCACCTCTACGCGGCCGGCTACACCAGCGCCGATCCCTTCCCCGGCACGGGCGGCGGCGCGCAGAGCGATTACGCCGGCAACGACGACGGCTTCGTCGCCGAGATGACGCCCGACCTGACCGCCACAGGCGGCCCGTTCCTGTCGATCGACAACGTCAGCGGCAACGAAGGCAACAGCGGCACGACGGCGTTCGCGTTCACGGTTGCGCTGTCGCCGGGCAGCCCCGACACCACCGTCACGGTGGATTACGCCACCACCGACGGCACCGCGACGCTGGCCGACAGCGACTACCTCGCGGCGAGCGGCACCCTGACATTCAATCCGGGCGAGACGACCAAGACCGTGATCGTCTACGTGGTCGGCGACACAAAGGTCGAGCCGGACGAGACGTTCTACGTCAATCTTTCCGGCGCGACGCAAACCGTGCCGGCGCCCGCATCCGCGCCGCGCGGATCGGCGCAGGCCGAACGCGGACGCGGCGCCGCGCCGCACGCCGCGCCCGCGGCCGTGACGATCGTTACGGCACAGGGCGTCGGCACGATCGTCAACGACGACGCCGGCAGCGGCAGCGGCGCCCCGGCGGTTCCCGCGCCTGCGCTCGCCGCAAGGATGCTGGCGCTGCTGGGCATTCTCGTTGCGTCGGTCGCGGCGGGCTCCGCAAGGCGGCAACGATGATCGCCCGTTCGCGGCGTGATCGGTTTCGCGCCCGTTTTGCGTCTGTAGAGTTGCCACGAAGACAGGAAGAAAAGCGATGGAGAACAAAGTCATGATTCTTCTTCGACTTTCTTCGTGACTTTTCCTTCGTGATCTTCGTGTTTTCGTGGCAACTCTCTTGATTTCCGGCCGCTTGTCAATGGATCGGATAAGCATGGTTCCTTCAACGACGACGAGGAGAATGTCATGGCAAAGCAGTTTCATATCGATCGGAATGCGCATTCGGGCGTGCATGCAAGGCGCCCGAGGTCGGCATGGGCGGGCAGCCTGGTCCTGCTGCTCGGTACGGTTCCCGCGCTGACCGGTGCCGCCACGCCGGCGGCCGAGAAAGAATTCGTCGACGCCTATCGCAAGGCCTTCGAGGCCAAGGATGCGAAGACTCTGACCGGCCTGATCTACACCCAGGGCGCCGATCCGCAGATGGCCGATTTCTACAAGATGATGGTCACCGACGGCATCGGCGGCAAAGTGGTTTCGATCCAACTGCTCGATCTCGATGCCGCAGACAGGAAACGCGCGGAAGGCGGTCGCGGTCCCGACGGCAAGCCGATGAGGTTCGTGTTGCCGCCGGTGAAGAAGCTCGTGATCAAGAGCGAGACCAGGAACGCCAACGGCTCGGTCAGCGGCACGAACGAGATTCTCGTCGCCGAAAGCGCGGGCAAGCTCGTGATTCCTGCGCCCGGCGCGGCGCACTGAGCCGCGCGCGGCCACGACGTTCGCACAATACGACGGGGAAACGATAAGTCTTCATTTCAAATTGCGTCTCTCTTAATGATACGCATGCGGCAGATCGACGCATGCGGTCCGCAATCATCGGGAGGACTCATGCCACACCGCTATTTCTTCTGCCTCGCCTGTGTTCTGTCCGGCCTTGCGCAAACGGGATTCGCGGCCACGATCACCGTGAACACCGACCAGGACGTCGTCGCTGTCGACGGCTTCTGCTCGCTGCGCGAGGCGGTGATCGCGGTCAACGCCAAGGCCGCCTCGGGCGCATCACCCGGCGAGTGCGCGGCGGGCGACGCGGCGCCGCCCGCGGCCGACACGATCGCGTTCGCGATTCCCGGTTCCGGCCTGCACGTGATCGATCTCGACGACGCGCAGAACGTCGCACTGTTCAAGCCGGCGATCATCGACGGCTACACCCAGGGCGGTTCGTCGCCGAACACCAATGCGCTTGGCGCGAACAACGCCGTGCTGCGCATCGCGCTGCGCCAGAGCGTCGACAGCGGCGCCAGCGCGCTGCTGCAAGTGGCCGAGGATGCGCGCCCCAGCACGGTGCGCGGGCTGCTGTTCGAGAGTTCCGTGGGCATTGCCACCGACGGCCTGCTGCTCGACGGCGGCCTGCCGGTGATCGGGGTCGGCGATTACAACCAGATCGTCGGCAACTGGTTCGGGGTCGGGCCGGACGGGGTCACGCCGGGTCGGCTGCGCGCGGCGGTACACATCCGCTATCCGGGCAACGCCGTCGGCGGCACCGCGCCGGCGGATCGCAACGTGATTGACGCACCGAACGGCTATGGCGTCCATCTGGAAAGTGGCATCACCACGATCCAGGGCAACCTGATCGGCACGACGGCGACCGGCACGGCGGCGCTCGGCGACAGTTGCGTGGGCATCTGGATCGAAGACGCGCTCACGGTCACGATCGGCGGCGCGGCGCCCGGCGCGGGCAACGTCATCGGCGGCTGCTCCTACGGCATCGACAGCGCGGGCGACGGCGTCTCGATCTTCGGCAACGCGATCGGCACCGACGCCAGCGGCACCATTGCCATTGCCAATGCGCTCGACGGCATCTTCGTCGAAGCCGGCTCCGCCGCGATCGGCACCGACGAGGCGATCGGCGCGCCGAACATCATCGCCGACAACGGCCAGGGCATCTACGTGAAGCAGGGCGCGCGCGCCGGCATCCTCGCCAACCGCATCGTCGACAACCACGGTTACTTCAGCGGACTCGGCATCAAGCTGCAGGCGCCCGGCGCCGACGACGACCTGCCGTTGCCGAACGATGTCAACGACGCCGACGGCGTGCAGAATTATCCGGTGCTGACCGACGTCGCCACGTCGGCGGGGACGACGACGATCGCGGGCACGTTCAACAGTTATCCGAACACGGGATTCAGCATCGCGCTGTACGCGAACGCGGCCTGCGATCCTTCCGGCTTCGGCGAAGGCGAGCGCTATCTCGGCTCGTTCACGCTCGCCACCGACGCCTCGGGCAATGCCGCGTTCACCCATGCCGTGCCGGCGCTGGCCGCCGGCGAGCAGGTGACCGCCACGGCGATTCTCGCGATCTCGGCGTTTCCGCCGCAGACCTCCGAATTCTCGCAGTGCAGGGCGCAGGACGCGCAGTTGCCGCCGCCACCGCCGCCCGTGTCTGCCGTTCCCGCACCGGCGCTCGCCGCCTGGGCGCTGGCCTTGCTGATCGCCCTCGTCGCCGGCATCGCGGCGGCGCGCGAGGAGTGGGGACGCAAGCGCTGATGCGTCCGCAGCGCTTCACGATCGCAGGTCCCGCGCGAAGGAGGTCGCGGCGGCGCGCGACTGCCGCTATGATGGCCGCAGCGCTGCTTCCTTGTGGCCGCATGGGCGAGATCACGGAACTGTTGCAGCGGGCCGCGGCCGGCGACGCAGGGGCGCAGGAACCGCTGTACCGGCTGCTTTATCCGGAGCTGATGCGCCGCGCGCGCCAGCGCCTCGCTTGCGCGGGCACGATCTCGCTCGACGCGCAGGCGATCCTGCACGAAGCCTGGATGCGTTTCGGCCATGCGCCGGGCGTCCCGCTGGTCAACCGGCGCGTGTTCTACGCTTATGCCGCGCGCGCGATGCACAGCGTCATCGTCGACTACGTGCGCGAGCGCGGCGCGCAGAAGCGCGGCGGCGATGCGATCGCGCTGACCCTGAGCGGTAGCCTGTCCGAGGCGGCTTTCGCCGAGGTGCCGATTTCCGATCTGACCGAGGCGCTGCGCGCGCTCGAACGCGTGGACGAGCGCGCCTTCCGCGTCGTCGAGATGTCCTACTTCGGCGGCATGCCGCGCGAGGACATCGCCGAAGTCCTCGGCGTTTCGCGGCCGACCGTGGAGCGCGATTGGCGTAAGGCGCGCATGTTCCTGCTCGACCTGCTGCGCCAGCCCTAACGCCGCGGCGAAGAAGGTCCGATGACCGGCAACGCGCAGGATCCGCACGATCGCGCGCGCAGGCGCGCCGAAGTCCTGGCGTGGTTCGAGCGCTGGCTCGAATGCGGTGTCGAGGAACGCGCCGCGCTGCTGGCCGGCCTCGCCGCAACGGACGGCGAGCTGCATGCGCTCGTGCTCGGCGCGATCCAGACCGATCGCGACGCCGAATCGCTGCATTTCCTCGAGGAGGGCGCGCTCGCCGCGGCCGCGCGCGACGTCGGCGGCGACGCCGCGCTGCGCGACCGGCACGGCGAGCGGATCGGCCCGTGGCGGATCGTGCGCCTGCTCGGCGTCGGCGGCATGGGCCAGGTGTGGCTGGTCGAGCGCGGCGACGGACTCCACGCGGGCCAGGCCGCGCTCAAGATGCTGCGCTTCGCGGCCGTCGACCGCGCGGCGCAGCAGCGCTTCGCGCGCGAAGGCGAACTGCTGGCGCGGCTGCGGCATGCGCACGTCGCGCGCCTGCTCGACGTCGGCGAGTCCGACGAAGGCCAGCGCTACCTCGTGATGGAGTACATCGATGGCGAGCGCATCGACGAGTGGTGCGACGCCCGGCGCGCGACGGTCGAGACGCGCTTGCGCTTGTTCGATCAGGTTTGCGCGGCGATCGCCTACGCGCACGCCAATCTGATCGTGCATCGCGACCTCAAGCCGTCGAACATCCTGGTGACGGATTGCGACGCAGGCGGGAATTCGGGTGGCGACGAGTCCGTGCCGCCCTCGCCCTCATCCGGCGCTTTGCGCCACCTTCTTCCGCGGGGAGAAGGAAAGTCGGAGCGGCCTGCGGCCGCAGGTTTCCCCCGGGGTACGGCGAAGGTGCTCGATTTCGGCATGGCGAAGCTGCTCGAAGGCGATGCGCCCCCAGGCGAGATCACCGAACTCACGCGCGCCGCCGGGGCCGCGTTCACGCCCGAGTACGCGGCGCCCGAGCAATTCAGCGGCGAGGCGGTGACGGTGGCGACCGACGTCTATGCGCTCGGTGCGGTGCTCTACGTGCTGCTGACCGGACGCCGGCCGCACGGCGAAGCGGGCGCGACGCCGATGCAACTCGCGCATGCGGTCAGCCGCGACGAGCCGCGGCGTCCTTCTTCGCGCATCGTCGAGACGACCGGCGACACGCAGGCGATCGCGGCCGCGCGAGCGGCCACGCCGAGGCAATTGCAGCGCGTCCTGCGCGGCGACCTCGACACGATCCTCGCCAAGACGCTGAAGAGAAATCCGCAGGAACGCTATGCGTCGGTGCAGGCGCTGGCCGAAGACGTGCGCCGCTACCTCGAGCACCGGCCGATCGCCGCGCGCGCCGACGGCGCGGCGTATCGGTTGCGCAAGTACGCGCGCCGCCATCGCGTCGGCGTCGGCGTCGGCGCGCTGCTGCTGTTCGCCGTGCTCGCCGGCGTGTCCGGCATCGTCTGGGAGGCGCGCATCGCACGGCGCGAGGCCGCGCGCGCCGAGACCGAGGCGGCGAAGGCGAAGCAGATCGCGAAGTTCACGAGCGGCATCCTCTCCGGCATCGATCCCGATCGGGCGAAGACGATGGACCGCACCCTGATCCGTTCGCTGCTCGACACCGCCGCCGGCAACGCGCAGCGCGAACTGGCGCAACAGCCCGCGGTGCGCGCGTCGATCGAGGACACGATCGCGGCGAGCTACTACAGCATCGGCGAATCCGTCCGCGCCGCCGAGCACTGGGATCTGGCCTACGCGGCCGTGCGCGAATCGGGTGCGGACGCGGCAGCGCAGGCGCGCCTGCTCGCGCATCGCTCGCAGGCCGAGATGGGAGGCGCCCGCTATCGCGAATCACTGGCGACCGCGGAGCAGGCCGCGGCACTCACCGCGGCATTGCCGGAAAGCGACGTCGACCGCCTGTATGCGCAGAGTCAGCTCGCGGCGGCGGAATGCATGCTGTTCCGCACTCAGCCGTGCCGCGACCGCTTCGAACGCGTCTACGCCCTGGAACGCCGCGTGCTCGGCGAAAACGATCCGGAGACGCTGGAATCGCTCAGCGGCCTCGGCGTTGCCGAGGCGCATCTCGGCAACGACGAAGCGGCCAGGGCGATTTGCCGGAAAACGATCGACGGCTACGCGACGCGCTACGGCAAGAGCGATTCGCATACGCTCGGCGCGGTCGTCCGCATCGCCGCGCTCAACGACACGACCGGCCGCTATGCGGAAAACGAAAAGCTGCTCGACGAGTACCTGCCGCTTGCCACGAAGGCGCTCGGCGAGTCCCACCCGACCACGCTGACCCTCGCGATGTGGCGAGGACGCACGCTGAACGATCTGCATCGCTATGTGGAGGCCAAGGCATCGCTGCTGCGCACGCTGGCGCTGTTCAACGCAAGCGACGAGGCCGGCGGCTTCACGCCGATGTCGGCGGAGACCGTTCTCGTCGATTCGCTCGTCGCGCTCGGCGAGTACGCCGATGCGGAAAAGCATGCGCGCGCGATTCTCGAAAAAGCGGAGAAGCTGGGCGGCCCGCACGGCGACGGCGGCGCGACGCGTTCGCTGCTCGCCCGGGTGCTGATCGGGCAGAGGCGTTTCGGCGAAGCCGAAACGGAACTCGCGCAGGCGTATGCGGCGCAGCCATCGCAGAAAACGGGAATGCCGATGAACGTCGTCATGCGCCAGATCGTGCGCACCTACGTCGATCTCTACAGCGCGTGGGGCAGGACCGACCTGGCGGCGCGGTGGCGGGAAAAACTGCCGCCCGTGAACGCCGCGGAGGCTTCCGCCGCGGCGAAGTAGGCGCAACGAACCGGCCGTTGCGCAGGCTCGCGCGTCTTCCGCCTGCATCGCGGCCGAATGCTCCGAACCTGGAACCGTTGAACGATTTTTTTTGTGCCGCGACCGCGCCGGGCGCAGGGTGCGTGCCGATGCCGTCGTTTCAGCGTCGAGTGTTCGCGCGTTGCGATTTCAGGCGCAGAAACGCGACGCCCAACAAGCCGCCGAACATCAGCAGAATGCCCGGCAGCGCGAGCGCGGGCGCAGTCGCGGAAACGCCGCTCGGCGCAGTCGTTTGCGCGTCCCCGGTGATCGTCAGGCCCACGGTGTTGCGGCGTATCGTGTCGAGAGGCGGTGCGGTCCCCTCGGTCTCGAAAACGCCGGCGCAGGTCGGCGTGGTCAAGCCATAGTCGTAGGCCACCTCGCCCGGCCCGCTGACCGTGCTCTGGGTGAATGCGATGGTGCTGCCGGGAGACACGGCGGCATTGCCGAAGTGAAAGGTCACGGGCGTGGCCGAGTTCTCGCTCAGGCTTGCCGTCTGCTGTTGGGTCGAGCCGATCACGGCGCCGTCGTAGCTGTTCAGATGCGCCGTCAGTGCGATGGTGTAGGAGCCGTCGCCCGCGGGGCCGTGGTAGATCAAGGTCACGCTGTCGAGCGTGGTGCCGGGGTAGTCGGTGACGTAGAAGCCGCGGTCGATATAGTCCCAGCCGTTGGCCGTGCCGTTGCCCGGGCAGCTGTACAGCGTTGCCGCGCGTGCCGCCGGTGCGAGGCCCAGAACGGCCGCGAGAACGAGGAAAGAAATCTTCATCGGTGTGTTCCTTGAGGTGTGGAAGTCGATCGGATCCGCGGCTGGATCGCCGCGGCATGCCGTCACCAGGGATGCTGCGCGCAGCTATGAGGCCGGAAAATCGCGACGAGAAAGATCAGCGCGATCAGCGCGAGGATCGCCGGGCGCGACAGCAGCGGCGCCGGCACGGCCGACTGCGTCGGCGCAGCCGCGTTCACGCTCAGGCTCCGTGTCGCGCTCGAAGACGCGAACGCATCGCTGTCGGATTCGTATACCGCGGTCAAGGTATGCGCGCCGGTGGTCGCGAACGTCAGCGTGCAACTGCCTGCGCCGCCGCTCAGCGTCGTCGGCGCGCACGAGGCCGTGGCGTCGACGCTGTCGCTGATCGAAACCGTTCCGGTGGGCGTGCCGCTGCCCGCTGACGGGGCCACGGAAAAGTTCACGGTGGTCGCCATGCCCGTGCCCGGAGCGGCGGGCGAGGTCGAGACGATCGTCGTCGTGGTCGCCTGCGTGGCGGCGCATGCCGTGGACCAGGGGCTGTCGCCGGTGGCCTGGTCCCAGTCATGGTCGTTCGGGGTTTCGGGGCTTGCGGCCGGTGCGAACAGGTTGGGACAGAGCGTGTTGTCGCCGGTCAGCAACGCGCCGGGTGCATTGGGAACGGAGCCGCTGAAGGCGTTGTGGTCCAGGACCACAAATTCGAGACTGGACGGCAGCGCATCGGCGGCGAGCGCGCCGCCCAGCGCGTTGTGGCTCAGGTTCAGCCCGTGCAGATTCGTCAGTGCGGCCAGCGGCGGCATCGGCCCGGTCAGCTGATTGGCATCGGCGTAGAAATATTGCAGTTGCGTCAATCCTGCCAGCGGCGGAATCGATCCGGTCAGCCGGTTGGCGTGGACTTCGAAGTGTTCCAGATTCGTCAGTCCTGCGAGCGCGGGAATCGAGCCGGTCAATTGATTGAAGCCGACGTTGAAATATTGCAGTTGCGTCAATCCTGCCAGCGGCGGAATCGGGCCGGTCAATTGGTTGGTATCGGCGTCGAAATATTGCAGTTGCGTCAATTCCGTGAGTGCCGGAATCGATCCGGCCAGATTGTTGCTTTCCAAATCGATGCTGACGACATGCGTATTGGCGGCATCGCAGGTGACGCCGTACCAGTCGTTCGCCGGCGTGTCGGGGCAGACCGGGTCGGGCGTGTTCCAGTGCACATGGTTCGTCCAGCTTGCGCCGTTGGTGCTGTTGTAGAGCGCGACCAGCGCGTCGTGTTCCGCGGCCGGCACGTCGGCCCAGGCCGATGCCGCCCCGAGCATGGCGCCGATGCCGATAAGCCACGCCAGCGGGCTGCGGCCCAGGTTTCGTGCCCGGTTTCGTTTCATGTTCGCCTCGTCCGATCAAGCCGCGCACGGCAGCGTCAACGAAGAAAACGGAATTCGGCGCGGATTGTTATCAGGATTCCTGATTAGCGCCGAACCTCAGCTCGTCATTCACGTTAGAAGCATGCGGGAATGACGAGCCAAAGCCATTTCCCGCCGAAACAGCCGTTGAGGTTGAGCGCTAGTCAGGCTGATCTTCGCACTGCCCTGCGGTCCGTGGCGCATGTTTCGACGCGATCCAGCCCATCGCAGCCAGGGCGCCGAACAAACTTGCCAAGGCCCACCCATCGAGCAGCGGCGCCGGCACGGCCGGCTGCGTCGGCGCAGCCGCGTTCACGGTCAGGCTCAGCGTCGCGCTCGAAGGCGCATTGCTGCCGTCGCCCGGATAATTCGCGGTCACGCTGTAGACGCCCGCCGCGGCAAAGGTGATCGGGCAACTGCCGCTGCTCGTGGTTGCACTGACTGCGGTCAATGTCGCCTGGCAGCTCAGTGCGCCGGCGGTCACCGTGACCGTGCCGCTCGGCGCGGCGGCAGGATCGACGCTGACGCTGAACGTCACCGGCTGGCCTGCCGTGCCCGGATTCGGTGTGGCGCCGAACGTGGTCGTGCTCGGCGCGAGCACGTTCACGGTCAGGCTCCGTGTCGCGCTCGAAGGCGCGAACGCATCGCTGTCGGGTTCGTATACCGCGGTCAAGGTATGCGCGCCGGTGGTCGCGAACGTCAGCGTGCAGCTGCCTGCGCCGCCGCTCAGCGTCGTCGGCGCGCACGAGGCCGTGGCGTCGACGCTGTCGCTGATCGAAACCGTTCCGGTGGGCGTGCCGCCGCCCGCCGACGGGGCCACGGAAAAGTTTACGGTGGTCGCCATGCCCGTGCCCGGCGTCGCGGGCGAGGTCGAGACGATCGTCGTCGTGGTCGCCTGCGCGCCGGCGCATGCCGTGGACCATGGAGTAATGCCGGTGGCCTTGTCCCAGGCCTGGTCGTTCGCGCTTTCGGGGTTCGCGGCTGGTGCGAACAGGTTGGGGCAGAGTATGCTGTCGTCGGGTTGCAACGCGCCGGGTGCGTCGGGAACGGGGCCGCTGAAGGCGTTGTGGTCCAGCGACACATATTCGAGGCTGGGCGGCAGCGCGCCGGCGTCGAGCGCGCCGCTCAGCGCGTTGTGATTCACCCTCAATAAATCCAAATTCATCAGCCCGGCCAGCGACGGGATCGAACCGGTCAATTGATTTGTGCTGACGTCGAAGTCGGAAAGCTTCGTCAATCCCGCCAGCGCGGGAATCGGACCCGTCAATCGGTTGTTGTCGATGTAGAAGTTCAGCAGACTCGTCAATCCCCCCAGGGCCGGAATCGAACCGGTCAATTGGTTGTTGCTGGCGGCGAAAATTTCCAGTTTCGTCAATCCTGCCAGCGGCGGAATCGGGCCGCTCAGTTGGTTGTCGTAGGCGCCGAAGGCTTCCAGATTCGTCAATCCCGCGAGCGCGGGAATCGAACCGGTCAATTGATTGTCGCCGACTTCGAAGAATTGCAGCGCCGTCAATTCCGCCAGTGCGGGAATCGAGCCGGTCAGCTGGTTACCGTCGACGTAGAAGAATTCCAGGTTCGTCAACCCGGTCAGCGCGGGAATCGAGCCGCTCAGCTGGTTGTCGCTGACCTGGAAAGCTTCCAATTGCGTCAATCCCGTCAGCGCGGGAATCGAGCCGGTCAGTTGGTTTTCCGAGGCGGAGAAAGCATACAGATTGGTCAATCCCGTCAGGGCTGGAATCGGGCCGGTCAATTGGTTGATATCGACTTCGAATACCACCAGATTCGTCAATCCCGCCAGCGGCGGAATCGGCCCGGTCAACTGGTTTCCGCCGGCGGAGAATCCCTGCAAGGCGGGCAATGCCGACAGATCGGAAAGCGGACCGGTCAGTTGGTTGTTGTCCAAATCGATGCCGACGACGTGCGCATTGGCGGCATCGCAGGCGATGCCGTGCCAGTTGTTCGCCGGCGTGCCGGGACAGACCGGGTCGGGCGTATTCCAGTGAGCGTGGTGGGTCCAGCTTGTGCCGTTGGTGCTGCCGTAAAGCGCGACCAGCGCGTCGCGTTCCGTGCCCGGCACGTCGGCCCCGGCCGACGTCAGCCGCAGCATGGCGCCGATGCCGATGAGCCACGCCAGCGGGCGGGACACGCTTCGTTCCCGGTTTCGTTTCATGTTCGCCTCGTCCGATCAAGCCGCGCACGGCAGCGTCTAACGAAAAAAACGGAATTCGGTGCGGATTGTTATCAATGGGTCAGCGGGAACGTCGCTTTTCCTGCGCTCGCGGGAACCTGATCGGCGTCGACCGATCTTCATTCCCGCATTAGGCATTCGTGCTTGCCTGCTCGCTGGCGGTTTCCAGGCGCTTGCGCTATGGTGTGGCAAACATTGCCAAACACGGGTGCTGCGATGGCGACGATGAACATTTCCCTGCCCGACGAACTCAAGGCCTTCGTCGACCGCCAGGTCGCCGAGCACGCCTACGGCTCGACCAGCGAATACCTGCGCGACCTGATCCGCAAGCAGCGCGACATCGACGATCTGCGCCGGAAGCTGCTGGAAGGGGCGAATTCCGGGCCGGGCAAGCCGATGGACAAGGCGTTTTTTGATCGTCTGCGCAAACGTGCGAAGGCACGCGCGCGACAGTGAGCGCCAAGCTTGCGATCCTGCTGCCGCGCGCGGAAGCGGATATCGATGAAGCCGCCGCGTACTATGCCCTTGAGGGCGGCCAGTCGCTCGAATCGCGTTTTCTCGATGCCTTCGAGACGGCCGTCGCTCACATCGTCGCCCATCCCGCAAGCGGGTCGCCGCGCTATGGCGTGGAACTCAAGCTCGAGCAGTTGCGAAGCTGGCCGTTGCGGCAATTTCCATTCCTGATTTTTTACCTCGAACACAGCGATTGCATCGACGTCTGGCGTGTGCTGCACGCGAACCGCGACATCGCCGCCTGGCTGGTCGCGGCCGAATAGCGACGCCGTCGTCTTCATCGGAATTCCGTTTCATGGCCAAAGCCAAAACCGCTTACGTCTGCAACCAGTGCGGCGCCGAATACGGCAAATGGCAGGGGCAGTGCGAATCCTGCGGCGCATGGAACACCTTGTCGGAATTCGTCGTCGAATCCGCGGCGAAGAACGGGACGGTGCGGCGCACGGGCTATGCGGGCGCGGCCGAAGCGAAGGTCGTCGCGCTGACCGAGGTCGCGGCCGAGGCGGAAGTGCGCGTACGCATCGGCATCGGCGAGCTCGACCGCGTGCTCGGCGGCGGCCTCGTCGAAGGCTCGGTCGTACTCGTCGGCGGCGATCCGGGCATCGGCAAGTCGACGCTGCTGCTGCAGACGCTCGGCGCGCTCGGCGCACGGCTGCGCACGCTGTACGTGTCGGGCGAGGAATCGCTCGCGCAGATCGCCGCGCGCGCGCAGCGCCTCGGCCTGCCGCTCGAACCGCTGCGTTGCCTCGCCGAGACCTGCGTCGAACGCATCCTCGAGCACGCCAAGAAGGATGCCCCGCGCGCGCTCGTGATCGACTCGATCCAGACGATCTGGACCGAGACGCTGACCGCCGCCCCCGGCTCGGTATCGCAGGTGCGCGAATCGGCCGCGCGCCTCGTGCGCTACGCGAAGGAAACCGGCACGAGCATCTTCCTCGTCGGCCACGTGACCAAGGAAGGCGGTATCGCCGGACCGCGCGTGCTCGAGCACATGGTCGACGCGGTGCTCTATTTCGAAGGCGAATCCGGTTCGCGCTTCCGCGTGCTGCGCGCGTTCAAGAACCGCTTCGGCGCGGTCAACGAACTCGGCGTGTTCGCGATGGGCGACAAGGGCCTGCGCGAGGTGCCGAATCCGTCGGCGATCTTCCTCGCCCAGCACAGCGCGCCGACGCCGGGCAGCGCGATCATGGTCACGCGCGAGGGCACGCGGCCGCTGCTGGTCGAGGTGCAGGCGCTGGTCGACCAGTCCTCGCTCGGCAATCCGCGCCGTGTCGCGCTCGGCCTCGAACAGAATCGACTTGCGATGCTGCTCGCGGTGCTGCATCGGCACGGCGGCGTCGCGGTGTACGACCAGGACGTGTTCGTCAACGTCGTCGGCGGCATCCGCGTGCAGGAAACCGCGGCCGACCTGCCGACGCTGCTCGCCGTGCTGTCGAGCCTGCGCGACCGGCCGCTGCCGGAAAAACTCGTCGCGTTCGGCGAGGTCGGTTTGTCGGGCGAGATCCGTCCCGTGCCGAACGGCGAGGAACGCCTGCGCGAAGCGGCGACGCACGGTTTCCTCAAGGCGATCGTGCCGAAAGCGAACGCCCCCAAGAAGAGCAGGATCGGCGAGATGGAGGTGATTGCCGTCGACCGGCTGCGCGAAGCGATCGACCTGGTATCCTGACAACCGCGTTTTCCGGTTGAGTTTCGTAGGTTGGGTAGAGCGCAGCGAAACCCGACAACCGTAAGCGACTCGGCAGGCCAAACTTCCGACGTTTCATGGCACGCGTTTCAATACCAACTCCAGCACGAAGCGGCTGCCGAAGAAGGCGAGCAGCAGCAGCGCCATGCCGATCAGCACGAGATTGACCGCGCGGCGCCCGCGCCAGCCGTAGCGCCAGCGGCCGAGCAGCAGCGCACCGAACACGATCCAGGCGGCGATCGACAAGATGGTCTTGTGCGCGAGGTGCTGGTCGAACAGATTGGTGACGAACAGGATGCCGGTGATCAGGGTCAGCGTGAGCAGGACGAAGCCGGCGCCGATCAGGCGGAACATCAGCGCTTCGGTCAGGGTCAGCGGTGGCAGCGTGCGCACGAGGCCGTCGAAGCGGCGGGCGTGCAGCGCGCGTTCCTGCAGCGCGAGCAGGATCGCGAGCACGGCGGCGATGCTGAGCACGCTGTAGCCGAGCAGGGCGAAGAGCGCGTGCAGCTTGATCTGCCATGGAAGCAGCATCGGCTGCGTCGACGGGGCGAGGAACGCATCGATGCCGAGCAGCAGCGAGGCGAGCGGGAACACGATGACGCCGAGCGTAGCCACGGGCCGGCTCAGGTTGACGAACACGCACAGCGCCGCGATGCAGGCGCCGACCAGCGACAGCGCGGCGAAGAAATGCAGGTCCACGCCGCCGCGGTGCACGCCGAACAGCACGGCGAAATGCAGCACGACGGCGAGCGCGCCGAGGCCCGTGCCGATCGCGCGCGGCTGCGCCTGGCGGTGCAGCAGCGGCAGGGCGAGGATCGCCGCGCCGGTCAGGTACAGCGCGATGGCGAGCAGGGTGGAGGCCGTTGCGAGCATGCGCCAAGTGTCGCATATCGACGCGCCCGCGCCACGCGCGGCGGCGGCCGGGTCGCGGCTTGCGTGGTCCGGGCGAAACGCCGGCGCACGGCGGTTGGCGATCGCGGCTGGCCAGCGTGAAAAGTCTCATGCGGCGAATTGGTGCGGTGGAGCGTGGCGTGCGATGCGTGTTATCTCGGCGCGCCCGTTTTCGCGCCCGGACCGGATGCGCCGAGGCGATCGAGGAATTCGAGATACCGATCCACCTCGGGGATCATCGCATGCTCGGGAAATTCCTGCCTGGCCCGTTGCAGCAGGGCGTGCGCGGACGCTTCCTTGTTCATGCGCTCGGCCAGCAGCCGCGCCGCGAGCAGGAGATTGCGCACGGTGTCGGCATGGCCACGGAAGCGTTCGTGGAAACCGTCGATCAGCCCGAGCGCAACCTGGGTCTGGCCCGCGTTCGCCGCCGCCGCGGCGAGGCGGGTGATGTCGGCGGGGTCGTCGAGAGCGAAGCCCGCATCGCACTGCTGCGATTCGCGCGCGATGTCGATGGCGAGCCGGTCCTGGCCGAGATCGAGGAGCAGCGGAATATAGCCCTTGCCGTGCGCGGCCAGCGTGGCCGCGTCGCCCGCTTCGCGCAGCCAGCGGCGGCATTCGTCGTGCAGAACGAGCGCCTTGGGCCGCGCGCGCAGTTCGTCGAGCAGCAGGGCGGCGGCGCCGGCCGCATCGCCGCCGGCGCCGCGGCGGCGCGCACTGGCGATCACCGGATCGGCATCGTCCCGCGTTTGCGGCTCGTCGCGCAGCAGCGGATCGCCGGCGTAGCCGAGTTCGTCGCGATGGTCGTGGATCAGCGTGCCGATCAGGCGGAAGTTCGCGAGCAGCAGCCAGCCGGTGGCCAGGTGCAGGGCGAAGATCGCGACGAAGCGCGGCAGCGCCGCGACGAGCGCGCCGGCCAGCGCGATCTGCGCCGCGACGGTGAGCGCAAAAAAGACGACCAGCGCGAAGTACGCCGCGCCCAGGCGTGCGGCGATGCGCAGCCACGCGAGCGGGTTGAGCGAGAGCAGCGTGCTGTCTTCGACCGCGATCAGCATCATGATCGCGGGCATCGCGAACGCCGCGACGATGCCGGCCGCCAGCCCGGCGCCCTGGCCGTAGAAGTGCGCGGCGCCGAATACGGCAAGTTGCGCGACCACGAGCACGCCGACGCCGAACCAGCCCGCGGATTCGCCGACGAGCAGGCTTAGCTCCGGCGCCGCGTCGCGCCCGTTCGCGCTCCAGCGCAACGCTTCGAACCCGTACTTGAGGAACGCGGCCCAGGCGATGAAGTCGATCAGCATGCTCGGCAGGCTCGGCAGCCAGTCGGCGACGACGTGCGTCGCGGCGATCGCCGCCAGCGTCGACAACGGCCCGGGCTGGCTCGGATAGGCCAGCGCATCGGACAGGCGTTCGAGCAGCGGCGGTGCGTCCGCCTGCGGAGCGGATCCGGCCACGTTATTTCTTCAGCAGCGAGCCGAGCACGCCGCGCACGAGTGCGGTGCCGAGGCGGCTGCCGCCGCTGCGGATCGCGGACTTGGCCATCGTTTCGATCATGCCCTGGCGGCGGCCGGTGCCGAGCAGCACGTCGCTGATCGTCTTGCTCCAGCCCGACCCCGCGTCCTGGGTGGACGCCGGCGCGCCGCCGCCCGTGGGCGGCGCGGCGGTGGCGCCGGTGCGCTGGGCGAGAATCTCGAATGCCGATTCGCGGTCGACCGCAGTGTCGTACTTGCCGCCGACCGGCGAGCGCGAGCGGATCGTCGCGCGTTCGGCATCGCTGATCGTGCCGATGCGCGAGGTCGGCGGCACGATCAGCGCGCGTTCGACCGGCAGCGGCACGCCGCCGTCCTGCAGGGTCGAGACGAGGGCCTCGCCGACGCCGAGTTGGCCGATGACCTGGGTGATGTCGCCGAGCGCCGGATTCGGCGCGAAGGTCTGCGCCGCGGCATTGACCGCCTTCTGGTCGCGCGGCGTGAACGCGCGCAGCGCGTGCTGCACGCGGTTGCCGAGCTGGCCGAGGACGATGTCGGGCGCGTCGTCGGGATTCTGCGAGCAGAAGTAGACGCCGACGCCCTTCGAGCGGATCAGGCGCACGACCTGCTCGACGCGTTTCTGCAGCGCGGGCGGGCAGTCGTCGAACAGCAGGTGCGCTTCGTCGAAGAAGAACACGAGCTTGGGCACGTCGAGGTCGCCGACTTCAGGCAGCTTTTCGAACAATTCGGACAACAGCCAGAGCAGGAAGGTCGAATACAGCATCGGCTTGAGGATCAACTGGTCCGCGGCGAGGATGTTGACGACGCCGCGCCCCGACATGTCCTGGCGCATGAAGTCGGCCAGGTCCAAGGCCGGCTCGCCGAAGAAGGCATCGCCGCCGGCGTTCTCGAGCTGCAGCAGGGAGCGCTGGATCGCCGCGATCGAGGTCGGGCTGATCAGGCCGTACTGCGCGGAAAGGTCCTTGGCGTTGGCCTTGTCCGCGGCGAAGTTGAGCAGCGCGCGCAGGTCCTTGAGGTCGAGCAGCAGCCAGCCGTGGTCGTCGGCGGCCTTGAACACGATTTCGAGCACGCCCGACTGCACGTCGTTGAGTTCGAGCAGGCGCGAGAACAGGGTCGGGCCCATCTCGGACACGGTCGCGCGTACCGGATGGCCGAGCTTGCCGTAGATGTCCCAGAAGATCACCGGATTCGCGCTCGGCGTGAAGTCGGTGATGCCGAGCTTGTCGAGTCGCGGCTTCAGTTTGTCGTTGACGACCGCGGCCTGCGAGAGGCCGGCGAGATCGCCCTTGACGTCGGCGAGGAACACCGGCACGCCGAGCTTGGAGAAACCCTCGGCCATCACCATGAGCGACACCGATTTGCCGGTGCCGGTCGCGCCCGCGATCATGCCGTGGCGGTTGCCGTATTTCGCGTGCAGGAAAATGTCCGGCGTCTTGCTGCCGGCAAGCTGGCTCTTGCCGAGCAGGATGTCGTTGCTCATGGCTGCCCCATGGTTCGTGGAAGGCTTCGCGGCGAATGTTCGCACGAGCGGCGGCGTCGCGACAAAGTCGCCGCGCCCGGATTCGGGGAACGCGGGCTGAACGGTTTGCGCGCGGTGCGTGCCGAGGGTTGTCGCATCGGCGCGCGCTGTGTAACGTGTCCGGCTTTACTCGCCGGAAGAAGTGCATGTTGAATTTTCGGATGTGCGTGGCGGCCGCTGCCGCGCTCGCGCTCGCGGGTTGCGCGGGCGGCCCGGCGCAGAGGAAGACGGGTGCGCAAGGCCAGGAAAAGGTCAGTCCGGCGACCGCGGCGCTGTACGCGAGGCTCGCCGACGACGAGAAGCGTTATTTCGCCGCACGCGATCCGGCCACGTACAAGAACGACGAGGCGGCGGCGACGGCCTCGTACGAGTGGGCGTGGAACGACGCGCTGGACGCGGCCGCGCAGTGCACGAAGACGCACGGCTGCGACGTGGCGAAGTTCGACGCGGCGTTCGCGCGCATGTCGGGCAACGCGAGCGCGGCGACGCCGCAGGGGGAGGAGGCGATGACGCCCGAGGCGACGGCGAACGCGGGCGAGACTTCGGCCGTCGCCGCGGCCGTGCCCGAGGTCGGCCGCACGGTGACGTTGCTCAAGGGCAAGGAATTGTCGGAAGTGATGACGCTCAACGGCCCGGTCAAGGTGGCGCTCGAGGAGTGGCTGACGAGCCTGCGTCCGAACCTGATCGACACGTGGGAGAACTACCAGTACCTGCGCAACCTGATGTGGCCGGAATACCAGAAGGCCGGCCTGCCCGAGGCCATCCTGTTCGGCATCATGGCCAAGGAGTCGGGCGGCCGCGTGCACGCTTACTCGCGCTCGGGCGCGGCGGGCCTGTTGCAGTTCATGCCGGCGACGGGCCAGCGCTTCGGCCTCGGCTACGTCGACGGTTTCGACCAGCGCTACGATCCGCAGCTCGCGGCGCGGGCGAACGCGGCCTATTTCAACGAGCAGCTCGCGATCTTCAACAACAACCTCGAAATGGTGATCGCCGCGTACAACGGCGGCGAGGGCCGCATGCAGCGGCTTGCGAAGAATGCGCCCGATGCGAGCTTCTGGGATCCGGAAATCTTCGCGCAGTTGCCGGTCGAGACGCGCGACTACGTGCCGGTCGTGCTCGCCGCGGCGTGGCTGTTCCTGCATCCGGAGAAATACAACCTGCAGTTCCCCAAGATCGACGGCCGGCCCGGTACGCTGGTGCTGCAGAAAAGGGCATCGCTGGCCGAACTCGCCGTGTGCCTGGGATCGGAGGGCAGCGCGCACGACGGCTGGTTCCGCACGCTGCGCAACCTCAACGCCGCGATCGATCCGCGCGAGCCGCTGCCGGCGTCGACGCCGCTGCGCGTGCCGCAGCAACTCGTCGCGCTGTACGACAAGAACTGCGTGCACGGGGCCTGGGGCGCGGTGGCCGGCGACCTGCATGCGGCGGTGCTGGCCACGCCGCCGCCAGCCGCGGTGATCAGTGCCACGCGCAGGGCCCCACCGCCGCCTCCGCCGGTGGCGAAGGCGCGCGCCAAGGCCGCGCCGACCTACGTCGTGCGCCGCGGCGAGACGCTCAGCGCGATCGCGCGCAAGTTCGGCTGCCAGAGCGCGCAGGAGCTGGCCATTGCGAACGGCATCAAGACCAGGGACATGGGCAACGTGCGTCCGGGGCGCGTGCTGCAGGTTGGCGTCTGCACGCGCTGATCGCGCGGCGCGGCGCGGACGCAAACGGGCGGCCCGCGTTCTGCGCGTGGTCAACCGATCGGCTGGCCGACGCGCACGCTGCGGCCCGCCTCGACCGCGAATTTCGTCGCGTGCGTGGACGGCAGCAGCACGATCACGGTCGAGCCCATATTGAAGCGGCCCATTTCGGCGAAGCGTTCGAGGCGGATGCGTTTCTCGCGCCAGTCGCGGCGCGTGACCGTGTTTGCGTAAGGCGGAATCTCGAGGCCGCTCCACACCGTTTCCACGCTCGACACGAGCATCGCGCCGACCATGGCCACCGCGAATGGCCCGTGCTCGCCGTCGAAATGGCAGACGAGGCGTTCGTTGCGCGCGAACAGGCGCGGCACCGCCTCGACCGTGAACGGCGCGACGCTGAACAGGCGGCCCGGGATGTGCACCGTCTCGCGCAGCACCCCGGCGAGCGGCATGTGCACGCGATGATAGTCGCGCGGCGAAAGGTATACGGTGACGAATCGTCCATTCGTATACTTGGTCGCCTCGATCTCGTCGCCGAGCAGTTCGGCGACGCTGTAGTCGAAGCCCTTGGCCTGGAGGATGCGTCCGTCGCCGATCGCTCCGGCCTGGCTGACGGTGCCGTCGGCCGGACACGCGACCGCGCGCGGATCGGCCGGCTCGGTGCGCGCGCCCGGCTTGAGCGCGCGCGTGAAGAAGGCGTTGAAGCTGGCGTAGGCATGCGGATCGGGCTGTGCGGCTGCGTTCATGTCCACCGCGTAGTTCTTCACCACGGCGTCGATGAGGAAATTCTTCCACGGCGTCCAGGTCCAGCGCGTCGCCCGGTAGACGAGGCGCGACAGCGCGCGGTGCGGCAGCAGGTATTGCAGGACGAGGGCCGCGCGCATGCGTCAGCGCCAGCCGGTCAGCGTGACCATGTCGTCGGCAAGGCTGCGGGCCACGAACGGCGGGCGGAACAAGCCGACAAGCCGGCCCTGCGGGTCGACGATGACGATCGAACCGGAATGGTCCACTTCGATGCTGCCGTCGTCCTTCTTCGTGCGCGAGTAAACGATGCCGAGCGCGCGGGTCAGTTTGGCCAGTTCGGCGTCGGTGCCAGTAGCGGCGACGAAGTCGGGGCTGAAGAAGCCGACGTATTTGGCCAGTGCGTCGGGCGTGTCGCGCTCGGGGTCGACCGAGACGAAATCGATGCGCAGCTTGTCCTGTACGCCGCGTTTGGCCAATTCCCCCCAGACCGACTTGAGTTCGGCCAGCGTGGTCGGACAGACGTCGGGGCAACTCGCGTAACCGAAGTACACGAAGTTCCAGCGGCCGCGCCAGTCGGCATTCGTCAGCGGCTTGCCGTTGGCCTGTTGCAGTTGGAATTCGGGAATCGCGCGCGGTTCGGGGTAGAGCAGGGCGCTCGCGAGCTTCGGCTGCGCCGGCGCGTTCGCGTATCGAGCGCCGAACCAGAAGCCGAATGCCGCGACGACGGCCGCGAGGACGATGAGCAGGGTGGTGTTGGTGCGCGAAGAGGCGGGTGAATTCATGCGTCTATTATGGCGTGTTTACCTCTCCCGTCGGGAGAGACCGGCGCGCGCAGCGCGACGGGTGAGGGTCCGGGGCACGCATGGCGATTCATCCATGAAGCTCCTTCCGCTTGGCGTCCTGCCGCGCCCTCGGCCGGAATGACGGTGACGTGTGATGCCCTCGGTTATACTTCTTCGCATGACCGCCGAACTCGCCACGATCATCGACTTCATCCGCTACGGCGCGAGCCGCTTCGCCGGCGCGGGGCTGACTTTCGGCCACAGCTACGACAACGCGCTCGACGAGGCGACGCACCTCGTGCTGCACACATTGCACCTACCGCACGATCTGTCGCCGGCCTACGGTTCGGCCAGGCTGATCGCGGCCGAGAAGAAGGCCGTGCTCAAGTTGATCGAGCGGCGCGTCAAGGAGCACAAACCGGTGGCGTACCTCACCGGCGAGGCGTGGTTCGCCGGCCTCAAGTTCAAATCGGACGAGCGCGCGCTCGTGCCGCGTTCGCCGATTGCGGAGATGATCTCCAATGGCTTCTCGCCGTGGCTCGACAATCTCGCCGTGCATCGCGCGCTCGACCTGTGCACGGGTTCGGGTTGCATCGGCATCGCGATGGCGGCGCACAATCCGGAATGGAAAGTCGATCTCGTCGACGTCAGCGACAAGGCACTGTCGCTCGCGAAGGAGAACATCGCATTCCAGAACGTCGAGGAGCGCGTGCGCGCGGTCAAGTCCGACCTGTTCTCCAGGCTCAAGGGCGAGGTCTACGACCTGATCGTCAGCAATCCGCCCTACGTTACCAACCGGGAGTTCGCCGCGCTGCCGCTCGAATACGGCCACGAGCCGGCGCTCGGTTTGAAAGCCGGCCACGACGGCCTCGATTTCGCGCTGCGCATTCTCCTTGATGCGCCCGCGCATCTGGCTGAGGGCGGCATGTTGATCGTCGAAGTCGGCGAGAGCGAACGCGCGCTGGTCGAACTGCTGCCGCGCGTGCCGTTCAATTGGATCGAATTCGAGGTCGGCCAGATGGGCGTGTTCGCGATCGCGCGCGAGGACGTCGTCGCGCATGCGAAAGCGATCAAGGCGGCGTTGAAGAGGCGCTGACTTTCTTTTCTTCTCCCGCCGGGAGACACTTCGGCAGGATTGCCGAAGTGCACGGCGGAGCCGCCTGAATGTACGTGCCCGAAGGGCGGATGAGGGAAGAGCCTTTCAAGTTGAAATGACATTTCGAATGCGGAACGCTTTTCCCTCATCCGGCGCTTCGCGCCACCTTCTCCCGATGGGAGAAGGGAAGCAAGAGCGAGTACAGCGTGTCGAGCAACTCCTTCGGAAAACTCCTAACCGTCACGACCTTCGGCGAAAGCCACGGTCCCGCAATCGGCTGCGTCGTCGACGGCTGTCCGCCGGGGCTGGAATTGTCGGCCGACGAATTTCGCCACGACCTCGACCGGCGCGCGACGGGCAAGTCGCGCCATACCTCGCAGCGGCGCGAAGCCGACGACATCGAGATTCTTTCCGGCGTGTACGAGGGCAGGACCACGGGCACGCCGATCGCGCTGCTGATCCGCAATACCGATGCGCGTTCGAAGGATTATTCCGAAGTCGCGCAGACATTCCGCCCGGCGCATGCCGACTACACGTATTGGCAGAAGTACGGCATCCGCGATCCGCGCGGCGGCGGACGCTCGTCCGCGCGCGAGACGACGATGCGCGTCGCCGCGGGCGTGATCGCGAAGAAATGGCTTGGGCAGCGTCATGGCGTCGTCGTGCGCGGCTATCTCTCGCAGATCGGCGAGGTGACGCCGAAGGCGTTCGACTGGGGCGCGGTCGAGGAGAATCCGTTCTTCTGGCCCGACGCGGCGATGGTGTCGGAACTGGAAACCTACATGGACGCGCTGCGCAAGTCGGGCGACTCGGTCGGCGCGCGCGTCACCGTCGTCGCCGACGGAGTGCCGCCGGGCTGGGGCGAGCCGATCTACGGCAAGCTCGATCAGGACATCGCCGCGGCGCTGATGTCGATCAACGCGGTCAAGGGCGTCGAGATCGGCGACGGTTTCGCGTCCGTCGCGCAGCGCGGCAGCGAGCATCGCGACGAGATCACGCCGCGAGGTTTCCTGTCGAATCACGCCGGCGGCATTCTCGGCGGCATTTCCTCGGGCCAGCCGATCGTCGCGTCGATGGCGCTCAAGCCGACCTCGAGCATCCTGATTCCCGGACGCAGTGTGAACCTGCAGGGCGAGGCTATCGAGATGCGCACCAAAGGCCGCCACGATCCCTGCGTCGGCATCCGCGCGACGCCGATCGGCGAAGCGATGGCCGCGCTCGTGCTGATGGATCACGCGCTGCGCCATCGCGCGCAGTGCGGCGACGTCGGCGAGGTCAAGCCGCGCATTCCGGGCTCGGCCGAAGAGAAGTAGTTCGATGAGCACGCAAGCGCCACGCCCTCGCGTCTGGGTCTCGCGCCCGCTGTTCGACGACGTCCTCGATCGGTTGCGCGAACATTTCGATGTCGAAGTCGAAAACGGGGACCACGACTGGTCGCACGAGCAGATGGCACAGAAGCTGCGCGACAAGACCGGCGCGGTGCTCGGCGTGGCCGATCCGGTCGATGCGAGCGTGCTCGCGCAGACGCCGCTGTTGCGCGCGATCGCCAACCGCGGCGTCGGCTACAACAATCTCGATCTCGACGCGTTGAAGAACGCCGGCGTCGTCGCGACGAACACGCCCGGCGTGCTCGACGAGACCACGGCGGATTTCGCCTGGGCGCTGATGCTCGCGGCCGCGCGCCGCGTGACCGAGGGCGAGCGCTGGCTGCGCGCGGGAAACTGGAAGGGCATGTCGTTCCACATCATGCTCGGCGGCGACGTGTACGGCAAAACGCTCGGCATCTTCGGCATGGGACGCATCGGCCAGGCGATCGCGCGGCGCGCGAGCGGCTTCCGCATGCCGGTGATCTACCACAACCGTTCGCGCGTCGCAGCCGGGATCGAGGAGGACTGCGAGGCGCGCTACGTCGATCGCGACACGCTGCTGCGCGATGCGGACTTCGTCGTGCTGACCGTGCCGCTGAGCGCCGGGACGCGCCACATGATCGGCGCAGCCGAACTGGCGGCGATGAAGCGCGAGGCCTACCTGATCAACATCGCGCGCGGCGGCATCGTCGACGACGCGGCGCTGATCGCCGCGCTGCGCGAGAAACGCATTGCGGGCGCGGGCCTCGACGTGTTCGAACACGAGCCCGAAGTGCCGGCAGAAATGCTCGCGCTCGACAATGTCGTGCTGACCCCGCATATCGGCAGCGCCAGTCTGGCGACGCGGCGCGCGATGGCGTCGCTGGCCGTCGACAATCTGATCGCCGCGCTCGGCTGCGGCCCGAATGCGGGGCGGCCACCGAACGTCATTTAGACGTCCAGACGGCTGTTTGCGCGGGTTGCGTGTTATGCTGCCGCGCAGCAAATGAAAGATCACCCCCGAAGCCTCGAGTTGACGTAACGATGAGCAAGAAAGAGAAGTACAAGGTAGCGATGGTCGGCGCCACGGGCGCCGTCGGCGAGACGCTGTTGGGCATCCTCGCCGAGCGCAAATTTCCGATTTCCGAACTAGTGCCGCTCGCGAGCGAGCGCAGCGCCGGCGGCAAGGTGGACTTCGGCAACAAATCGATCACCGTGCAAAACCTTGCCGATTTCGATTTCAAGGGCGTGGATATCGCGTTCTTCTCGGCTGGCGGCAGCGTATCGAAGGTGCATGCGCCGCGCGCGGCGGCGGCCGGCGCGGTCGTCATCGACAACACCTCGGAGTTCCGCTACCAGGACGACATCCCGCTCGTCGTCAGCGAAGTGAATCCGCACGCGATCGCGGGTTACGCCAAGCACGGCATCATCGCCAATCCGAACTGTTCGACGATGCAGATGCTCGTCGCGCTCGCGCCGATCCATCGCAAGTACGGCATCACGCGCATCAATGTGGCCACCTACCAGTCCGTTTCGGGCGCGGGGCGTTCGGGCGCGGAAGAACTCGGCAAGCAGACCGCGGCCTTGCTCAATTTCCAGGAATATCCGCCGTCGAAGTTCACCAAGCAGATCGCGTTCAACGTGATCCCGCACATCGACGAATTCCAGGCCAACGGCTACACCAAGGAAGAGATGAAGATGGTCTGGGAGACGCAGAAGATCCTCGAGGACAAGTCCATCCTCGTGAACCCGACGGCCGTGCGCGTGCCGGTGTTCTACGGCCATTCCGAAGCCGTGCACATCGAGACGCGCGACAAGGTGACGGCCGAAGCGGCGCGCGCGCTGCTCGAGACCGCGCCCGGCGTGAAGGTGATCGACGAGCGCAAGGCCGGCGGCTACCCGACCCCGGTCGGCGACGCGGCGGGCAAGGACGAGATCTTTGTCGGCCGCATCCGCGAGGACGTTTCGCACCCGCACGGCCTCGACCTGTGGATCGTTTCGGACAATATCCGCAAAGGCGCAGCGCTCAATGCGGTCCAGGTCGGCGAGTTGCTGATTGCCTCGTATCTTTGAACGGGTAGGCATTCCGGGGCGTGCCCGTGCCCGCGGAGCCCTTGCGGAAAGCGCAATGGCGTTTCATAGTTATGGCTCTTAGATGATGTGCATTCTAAGATTTGCACTGCCGGGGGTCGCCCCGGAACGTCGTCGTTGCGCCTGATTCAAGTTCGATACTTGGGGGAAATGCCATGAAAGGACCGATCAAATCCGCGTTGTCCATTGCCTTGGGCATGGCGGCAAGTCAGGCGTTCGCGCTCGGTTTGGGGCCGATCCAGATCAAGTCGGGGCTCAACCAGCCGTTGCTCGCCGAGATTCCCGTGGTCACCGACACGGCCACCGAGGCCGACGACCTGCACGTCGACCTGGCCTCGGCCGAGGATTTCCAGCGCGTGGGCCTTTCCCGGGCGCGCGTCACCGTACCGATCGAGTTCACCGTCGCCAACAGCGGCCACGGCAAGGTGATCCGGCTGACGACGAAGGAAGCCGTGCGCGAGCCGTTTCTCGATTTCCTGATCGAGGCGATCTGGAGCAAAGGAAAGCTGCTGCGCGAATACACTGTGCTGCTCGATCCGCCGGTGACCGCGCCGGCCGTGCTCGCCACGGCCCCCGGGGCCGCGGAAAAGCCGAAGCCGGTCGAGGCCGCGCCGCGTGCGCCGGTCAACCAGCCGCGTGCCGTCGAGGCTCCCAGGCCGGCGACGCCGGCGGCACCGGCCGCCGCATCGCCGCGCGCCGCGGCAAAGGCGGAACAGAGCGGCGAGTACACCGTCCAGCGTGGCGACACGCTCTCGCAAATCGCCAACGAACGCGTCGACGACGAGCGCGATTTCAATCGCATGCTGCTGGCCCTGTACAAAGCCAATCCCGGGGCGTTCGCGGGCAACATCAATGTGCTGAAGACCGGCGCGGTGCTGCGCATTCCGTCTGCCGCCGAGGTACAGGCGACCGGCACGTTGCGCGAAGCGGCGATGGCGGTGCGCGCGCAGAACGAGGCATGGAGGGGAGGGGCGGCGACCGTGGTCGCGAATACCGGCGCGGCGCCTGCGGCGGACAAATCGGCTGCGCCTGCCAATGCCGAGGCGGCCTCCAGGTCCGAGCGTCTCGCCCTGGTGCCCCCATCCGGGGCCGACAGCGACGGGGGCGCGAGCCGCGGCGGTGCGGGCGGCGGCAAATCGACTGCGCTGCATGCGGACCTTGCGCGCACCAAGGAGGCTTTGTCGAACCGCGAGCAGGAGACGAACGAACTCAAATCGCGCGTCAGCCAGCTCGAGGACATCAACGAAAAGAGCCAGCGCCTGATCTCGTTGAAGGATTCGCAGATCGCCGAACTGCAGAACAAGCTCAAGCAGCTCGAAGCGGGAAAGGCGGGAACCAAACCGGCCGATACCGCAACGGTCGAGCCGGCCGTTCCGCCTGTCGCGTCCGCACCGGCTTCGGCCGCCGCTGTGCCTGCGCCCGCGCCTGCCGCCGCAATGCCGACGCCGCCACCCGCCGTTTCGCAGCCGCCTTCCACGCAACCGGCCGAGACCGCCGCCGCATCGACGCCGGCACCGACGCCCGTGCCCGCGCCGGCTGTGGTACCGAAGCCGGCACCGGCGTCGGTGTCGCCTGCGGCACCGAAACCCTGGTATGTCGGCTTGTACGAGGACAACCCCTACGCGTTGTATGGCGTGGGCGGCATTCTCGTGCTGCTCGCGGGCTGGCTGCTGGCGCGCGCTTCGGGCAAGAAGAAAAAGGTCAATCCGCGGCCCATGCTGCCAGCGGCCAGCGCCGCTGCCGTGGCGGTCGAGGGCGAAGACGCGCTTGGTGAGGAGGAGGCCGGGCACCATTCCGCCGAGGCCGCCGGCGACGCTCCGTCCGAGCCGTTCGAAACGATGCCGCTCGTCGGCGACGACGAGATGGAAGAACTGCACCGCCATTTCGACGATGGCGACGCCGACCGTTTCCTGGCGCTCGCGCATGCCCTGCGCGAAAAGTTGCCGGAGGATTCGACGGAGTGGCACGAGGTGAGCGAACTGGGCCGGCAATTGTTGCCGGATAACCCGTTGTTCGCCGATTCCGCGCAGGCCGCGCATGACGGGCACGACCCGGACGAATTCTTCCTCGAGACCGACTCCGGGGTGGAATACGCCGAGCCGATCGACGAGGCCAGCATCCACGATGCGCAACTCAGATCGATGCTCGACGAGGAGGGGCCGCTCGCGTTCGAGCAGCCGCATCACGAGCCCGCGCCCGAATCGAACGAGCCGAGCCACTTGGAATTCGAGCGCGAATTCAGCCGCCAGGTCGATGCCGTCCCGGATGGTCTGGCCGGAGACGACGAGATCGTCGAGGGGCGGCACACGTTCCTCGACGAGGACACGATAAGCACGCGTCTGGACCTCGCCCGCGCCTATCTCGACATGGGCGATCCCGACGGCGCGCGCTCGATGCTCGACGAGGTACTGGCCGAAGGCAACCCGGCGCAGAAGGAAGAGGCGCGCAAGCTGCTTTCCGAGATCGGCTGATGCCCGGGTGAGAGACGAGAGGCGGGGCGGGCCAAGGCCGAACTCGTCCCGCTTCCCGCACTCTCATCCTTCGCATGCGCATCGCTCTCGGCATCGAATACGACGGCACCGATTTCCACGGCTGGCAGCGGCTCGGCCACGGGCCCAGCGTGCAGGCTGCGGTCGAAGCGGCATTGTCGAAGGTCGCCGACGAGCCGGTCGAAGTCACCTGCGCGGGGCGTACCGATGCCGGCGTGCACGCGCGCTGCCAGGTCGTGCATTTCGACACCGCCGCCGAGCGCAGCGCGCGCGGCTGGATGCTCGGCGCGAATTCGAACCTGCCGCGCGGCGTCGCCGTGGTCTGGGCGCGGCCGGTCGCGGACGATTTCCACGCGCGCTTTTCCGCGCTCGCGCGGCGCTACCGCTACACCATCCTCAACCGCACCGCGCGTGCCGCGCTGGATGCGCGCCAAGTCGCATGGGAGCGCTTGCCGCTCGACGCCGGCACGATGCACGCGGCCGCGCAGGCGCTGCTCGGCGAGAACGATTTCAGCGCTTTCCGGACCGTCGCCTGCCAGGCGCGCACGCCGATGCGCAACGTGCACGAGATTGCGGTGTGGCGCGAAGGCGAGCGCGTGATCGTCGAGATCCAGGCCAACGCGTTCCTGCACCACATGGTGCGCAACATCGTCGGCAGCCTGCTGCCGGTCGGACGCGGCGAGGAAAAACCCGAATGGATCGCGCGACTGCTCGGCGGCCGCGATCGCGGCAAGGCCGGTCCCACGGCCGTCGCGCAGGGACTTGTCTTCCTGCATCCGCTGTATCCTCGCGAGCATGGATTGCCCGACCCGGTGAGTCTCGCATCATGAACGCCAGCAGCAGGTCCCCTTCCTCGCCGCCTCTCGTCGCCCGCCTCTCGCGAACGCGGATCAAATTCTGCGGTATGACCCGCGTCGAGGACGTGCAGGCTGCGACCGCGCTCGGTGTCGATGCGATCGGCGTCGTGCTGACCGAAAGAAGCAAGCGTTTTGCCGGTATCGAGCGCGCAGTCGAGATCCGCATGACGCTGCCCCCGTTCGTCGATCTGGTCGCGCTGTTCATGGACGACCAGCCCGGATTCATCGCCGAGGCGGTCGCCGCGGTGCAGCCGGACCTGTTGCAGTTCCATGGCCTGGAGACGGCGGAGGAGTGCGTGCGCTATCGCGTGCCGTACCTGAAGGCGGTCGCGATGGGCGGCGGCGTCGATCCGGCCGAGGTCGCGCGCACACACCCCGCCGCAGCGGGGTTTCTGCTCGACGGCCACGCCGCGGGCGAGCAGGGCGGCAGCGGCAGGACCTTCGACTGGTCGGCCGCCGTGAACACGTTCGCCAAGCCGGTCGTGCTCGCCGGCGGCCTGACCGCGCACAACGTCGGCGCGGCGATCCGTGCGCTGCGGCCGCATGCGGTCGACGTTTCCGGCGGCATAGAATCGACGCCGGGCGTCAAGGACGCGACCAAACTGCGCGCCTTCGTCGAGGCCGTGCGCGCGGCGGACGCGGCTTGAGTGGCGGCGGACAAGCGCAGGCGCGCAAGATTGTGTACGCTATGTGCGCTGCCATGAGAATTTCTCCCCGCAATCTGCCGTCGCCTCCGTTCGGTCGCTCTCTGCGCCGCTGGCGTCGCGTGCCCGCATCCGCGGTGCGATAGCGGCGCGCATCGGCATCTGGCCGCAACCGACGGCCGTCGCTTCGGCCCAGGCCGAGACCGCATACGCAAGCGTGCCCGATTCAGCGCGCTTGCCGGCAAACCGATTGGAGAATTCGATGTTGGCAAAACCCCTCGACGAAGCCGCGTCCGCCGCGGCGATCGACTACGCGCGGTACCCCGATGCGCACGGCCGCTTCGGCGACTACGGCGGCCTCTACGTCGCCGAGACGCTGATGGAGCCGCTCGCGGAATTGCGCGACGCTTACTTGCGCTTGCGCAAAGACCCCGACTTCATCGCCGAGCTCGACCGCGACCTCACCCATTACGTCGGCCGACCGAGCCCGATCTACCACGCCGAGCGCCTGTCGCAGAAAGTCGGCGGCGCGCAGATCCTGTTCAAGCGCGAGGACCTCAACCACACCGGCGCGCACAAGATCAACAACACGGTGGGGCAGGCCTTGGTGGCCAAACGCATGGGCAAGCGCCGCATCATCGCCGAGACCGGCGCGGGCCAGCACGGCGTCGCCAGCGCCACGGTCGCGACGCGGCTCGGCCTGGAATGCGTGGTCTACATGGGCGCGGTCGACATCGAGCGGCAGAAGATCAACGTCTACCGCATGAAGCTGCTCGGCGCCGAAGTGATCCCGGTCACTTCGGGGTCGAAGACCTTGAAGGATGCGCTCAACGAGGCGATGCGCGACTGGGTGACCAACGTCGCCGACACGTTCTACATCATCGGCACCGTTGCGGGCCCGCATCCGTATCCGATGATGGTGCGCGATTTCAACGCGATCGTCGGCCGCGAGGCGCGCGCGCAGATGCTCGAACAGTACGGTCGGCTGCCCGACGTGATCACCGCCTGCGTCGGCGGCGGCTCGAACGCGATCGGCCTGTTCCACGCGTTCCTCAACGACCGCGAGGTGAAGATCGTCGGCGCCGAGGCCGCGGGCGACGGCATCGCCACGGGACGCCACGCCGCCTCGCTGGCCGCCGGCCGGCCCGGCGTGCTGCACGGCAACCGCACCTATGTGATCTGCGACGACGACGGCCAGATCACCGAGACGCATTCGATTTCGGCGGGTCTCGATTACCCCGGCGTCGGCCCCGAGCATGCCTGGCTGAAGGACATCGGCCGCGCGGACTACGTCGGCATCACCGACGAGGAAGCGCTCGCCGCATTCCACGAACTCGCGCGCAGCGAAGGCATTCTCGCCGCGCTCGAATCCAGCCACGCCGTCGCGCAGGGCATCAAGCTCGCGCGCGAACTGCCGAAGGACAAGCTTGTGCTCGTGAACCTGTCCGGCCGCGGCGACAAGGACGTGCATACGATCGCTGCGCGCGAGGGCATCGCGTTGTGAGTGCCGCGCAACGTTCGGGCCGGCTGCCGCGCCTGTTCGAGCGCGTGCGGCTGGTCACGATCCAGCCGCCGGGCTATGCGCACAGCGGCGCCTTCGCCGAACTCGTCGACGGCTTCAGGGCGGCGTTCGCCGCGCTCGGCGCGCAGGTCGATGCGGCGGTGAACCAGCCGCTTGCGGGCGAAGGCGTCAACTTCGTCTTCGGCGCGCATTTGATCGCGCCGGAATACCCTTTGCCGCAGGGCTCGATCATCGTCAATCTCGAACAGATGCGCCGCGGCATGCACGTGCAGCCGCACTATGTCGAGTTGCTCAAGCGCCATGCCGTGCTCGACTACTCGGCGCGCAACGTCGCGCGCATCATCGAACTGACCGGCAACCGCCACGTCCACCCGTGCCGGATCGGCTACATGCCGGAGCTGACGCGTATCGAGGCGGCGCCGGTGCAGGACATCGACGTGCTGTTCTACGGCGTGCTCAACGAGCGCCGCAAGAACATTCTCGACGGTTTGGCTGCGGCGGGGATCAAGGTGGCCGTGCTGCCCCCGGGCGTCTACGGAGCACAGCGCGACGCCGCGATCGCCCGAGCGAAGATCGTGCTCAACGTACATTTCTACGAGGACAAGGTGCACGAGATAGTGCGCAGTTCGTACCTGCTCGCCAACCGCAAGATCGTGGTCAGCGAATGCGAGACCGACACGGAAATCGACGACGATATCCGCGAAGCCGTGATCGCCGTGCCGTATGCCGGGATCGTCGAGACTTGCGTCGCGCTGCTGCGCGACGAGGCGCGGCGTGCGGCGATCGAGCGGAAAGGCTACGAGATTTTCGCGCGGCGCGACCAGGCCGCGTTGCTTGCCGAAGTGCTGCCGAAGTTTTCGCTGCCGTTTCCCCGGCATCTCAATCTCGGCAGCGGCAAGGCCTACGACGCCGCAAAGCTCAACATCGACATCGATCCGAAGTGGAAACCCGACGTGCTCGGCAACCTCGTCGTGCCGGGCGGATTGAAGCAGGTTTTCTTCAGCAGGCGCTTCGGCCTCGTACGCCTGGAGCCCGGACGGTTCGACGATATCAGTACGATCGATGTGCTCGAACACGTACCCGACCTCGTCGCGCTGATGACGCGCTGCCTGGAATTGCTGGATGTCGGCGGCACGATGCGTATCGTCGTGCCCTACGATCTTTCGTGGGGCGCGTGGCAGGATCCGACGCATGTCCGCGCCTTCAACGAACGCAGTTGGCTGTACTACACCGATTGGCACTGGTATCTGGGCTGGAACGAGGCGCGTTTCGACGTGAAGGAGATGGGCATGAAGCTGTCCGCGGTCGGCGAGGCGTTGCGCCAGCGCGGCACGGCAGGCGACGAACTGTTTCGCGTGCCGCGCGCGGTGGACGAGATGCAGGTCGTGCTCGTCAAGCGGCTTTTGAGCGAAGCCGAACGGCAGCAAGCGCTGGCCTACCAGGCCGGCCGGCGCGATGCCGACTGATTTTTCAACGATATTCCGGGAATTGCAGAATGAACCGCATCGATGCGCGTTTCGCGCAACTCAAGGCAGCCGGCCGCACCGGCCTGATTCCTTTCATCACCGCGGGTGATCCGTCGCCCGAACAGGTCGTGCCGCTGATGCACGCGCTCGTCGCCGCCGGCGCCGATCTGATCGAACTCGGCGTGCCGTTTTCCGATCCGATGGCCGATGGGCCGGTGATCCAGCATTCGAGCGAGCGTGCGCTCGCCAAAGGCGTGGGCCTGGCGCAAATCCTCGGCTGGGTCGATGAATTCCGCCGCAACGATGCGGACACGCCGATCGTGCTGATGGGTTATCTCAACCCGATCGAAATCCACGGTTACGCGAAGTTCGCGGGCGAAGCGGTTGCCGCAGGCGTCGACGGCGTGCTGTTGGTCGATTGCCCGCTTGAGGAGTCGGCGACGATCAAGCCGCTGGCCGATGCCGGCCTGCATCGCATCTTCCTCGCCGCGCCGACCACGCACGATGTGCGTCTCGCCGCGCTGACCAGGGCAGCGAGTGGATTTCTATACTATGTGTCGTTCGCCGGCGTCACCGGGGCGAACCGGCTCGATCTCGCGCCGGTGCGTACGCGCGTTGCGGCGATCAAGGTTTTGGTGCCGGCGTTGCCGGTGGCGGTCGGTTTCGGCGTACGCGACGCGGCCTCGGCCGTCGCGATCGCCGAATTCGCCGACGCGGTCGTGATCGGCAGCGCCTTGGTCGAACATCTGGCGAACTCTTCGCCCGCCGCCGCGGTCACAGCTGCGGCGCGGGATTTTCTCGCGCCGATCCGCAAGGCGCTTGACGCGCGTCCGGCCAAGCATGCCGCGTGATCCGGACAACAAGGATGTGCCGCGGCCGGACGAGCCGGTAGAATCGCGCGTCTCCGATTCGGTTTCGTCCGGGTCGGCGCCGGCGGAACCGGTACTGCCGGAGCGCATCGTCACCGCAATGCCCGACGCCGAACTATTCGACAGCGAGAACGACAACGACATGAGCTGGCTACAGAAACTGATGCCTTCGCGCATCCGCACCGAAGGCAAGGGCGGCCCTTCCGGCAAGGGCAAGGTGCCCGAAGGCCTGTGGGAGAAATGCGAAGGCTGCGGCGCCGTGCTCTACGGCCCCGAACTCGAGCGCAGCCTGCAGGTCTGCCCGAAGTGCGGTCACCATCACCCGATCGCGGCACGCAAGCGCCTCGCCGCGCTGTTCGACGAGAACACGGGCGAGGAGTTGTTCGCCTCGCTCGAACCGATCGACGCGCTCAAGTTCAAGGACTCGAAGACCTACAAGGCGCGCATCGCCGCCGCGCAGAAGAACACCGGCGAGAAGGACGCCCTGATCGCGATGCAGGGCAGGCTCAAGGCGCAGCCGCTGATCGCGGCCGCGTTCGAGTTCTCCTACATGGGCGGCTCGATGGGTTCGGTCGTCGGCGAGAAGTTTACGCGCGCCGCCGAGCGCGCGCTCGAGCAGCGCGCGCCGTTCGTCTGCTTCTCCGCGACCGGCGGCGCGCGCATGCAGGAAGGCCTGTTCTCGTTGATGCAGATGGCCAAGACCTCGGCCGCGATCGCGCGCCTGCGCGGCGCCGGCGTGCCGTACATCTCGGTGCTGACCGACCCGACCACGGGCGGCGTCTCGGCCAGCCTTGGCATGCTCGGCGACATCAACATCGGCGAACCGAAGGCGCTGATCGGCTTCGCCGGCCCCAGGGTGATCGAGCAGACCGTGCGCGAGACGCTGCCGGAAGGTTTCCAGCGTTCGGAGTTCCTCGTCGAGCACGGCGCGGTCGATCTGATCGTCGACCGGCGCGAGATGCGCGACCGGCTCGCCACGCTGACTGCGTTGCTCATGCGCCAGTCGCGCGCGGCGTGATTCGCGCGGGAGAGGTTGGGGCATCATTTGCTCTGTTGACGATATGCCAGATTTTTTCAGCCGCCGCCCGTTCATCGATCTGCGATGTTTCGACGACGGCAAATTCCCGTGTCAACGTCTCGAAGCTGATTTGCTGTTCGCGCATCACCGCGAGTTCAGCATCCTGCTGAGCCTTCATGCGATCGCGTTGCAGAATGCGGTGCCTGAGAACGTCTTCGGTGCAGCGCAACTGCAAGTGATGCATGGGCAAATGGAACTCATCGAAGTAATGTCGATTCTGTTTGAAGGACTGCGCCATCTCGACCGTCAAGGAAATCACGAAACGAGTCGATCCTCGGCCGATGTGATAGCGCAGCAATATCGATAATGCTTGAAAGACCGTTTCGACATCGACTGCCGACTTCCACGAAAAAGGGATGCGAGAAGCGAACCAGTCGCAATCCAGAAACACCATCGGCGCTGCCAGTTCGATGAGCGCCCAGCTTGTGTCCGTCTTGCCGACTCCGGTAGGTCCGGTGAGCAAGACGATCATGAGTACTATGCCAATGGATTCGGCTTATGCAGCGCGCAGCGCACCGTACTTGCGCAATCGCTTGTAGCGCCGGTCGAGCAGCGCGGAGGTGTCGATCTTTTCGAGTTCGTCGAGCTGGTTGAGCAGCACGGCCTTCAGGCGAACCGCCATGTTGCGCGGATCGCGGTGCGCGCCGCCGAGCGGTTCGCGCAGCACCTTGTCGATCAGGCCGAGTTCGAGCAGGCGCGGGGCGGTGAGGCCGAGCGCCTCGGCCGCATCGCGGGCCTTGTCCGCGCTCTTCCACAGGATCGAGGCGCAGCCTTCGGGCGAGATCACCGAGTAGGTGGAATATTGGAGCATGTTGGTCACGTCGCCGACGCCGATCGCGAGCGCGCCGCCGGAGCCGCCTTCGCCGATCACGGTGCACAGGATCGGCACTTTCAGTTCCGACATTTCGAGCAGGTTGCGCGCGATCGCCTCGCTCTGGCCGCGCTCCTCGGCGCCGACGCCCGGATACGCGCCGGGCGTGTCGATGAAGGTGAGGATCGGCAGCTTGAAGCGCTCGGCGAGCTGCATTAGGCGCAGCGCCTTGCGGTAACCCTCCGGCCGCGGCATGCCGAAATTGCGCCGGATCTTGGTCCTGGTGTCGCGGCCCTTCTGATGGCCGATCACGACGACGCTGCGCCCGTCGATGCGGGCTAGGCCGCCGACGATCGCCGCGTCGTCGGCGAACGCGCGGTCGCCGGCCAGTTCGACGAATTCCTCGCAGATCGTCTGCACGTAATCGAGCGTGTACGGCCGCGCCGGATGGCGCGCAAGCTGGGCGATCTGCCATGGCGTCAGGTTGCGGAAGATGTCCGCGGTCTTGCGCTTGAGCTTGTCTTCGAGCTTGCCGACTTCCTCGTCGATGTTGAACGCCTGACCGTGGCTGGTGGCGCGCAATTCGGCGATTTTCGCGTCCAGTTCGGCGATGGGCTGTTCGAAATCGAGGAAGTTGGGATTCATGAATTGCACAGCAGGGCGCCGGGCGCACAAGGAACGGATTATAACGAATACGGTGCGGCGGGGCTAAACGAGCTTCGCATGGGGCGCTGCGCCTGCGTGGGCGACCCATGACTTTTGGGATTGTGACGGATGCCTGCGCCAACGCAGAATGCGCGTCCAGACCCGCTCGTTCGAAGGATATGCCATGCGTTCGCTCCGTTCCGTGCTCGTCCTGTCTGCGTTGCTTGCCTTCAGCGCCGGCGCTTTCGCCGACGACGAGCCGGCCAAGGACGCCAAGCCCGACGCGAAGAAGGAGCAGCCCGCCGCGGCCAAGCCGAACAAGCTCGTGCCGAAGCAATCCGAGAGCGAAGGCAGCGTCACGATCGGCGGCAAGACGATCGACTACAAGGCCGTCGCCGGCACGCTGATCCTCGACGACAAGAAAGGCGAGGGCACGGCGAGCATATTCTACGCGGCCTATTTCAAGAAAGGCGTGGAAGCGTCGAAGCGCCCGGTCATGTTCATCTACAACGGCGGCCCCGGCTCATCGACCGTGTGGCTGCACATGGGCGCGTTCGGACCCCGGCGCGTCGTCACCGCGGACGACGAACGCACGCCGGCCGCGCCGTATGGGCTCGTCAACAACGAATACAGCCTGCTCGACGTCGCCGACCTCGTCTTCATCGACGCGCCGGGCGCGGGCTTCTCCACCTTCGCCGACAAGGAGAAGGGGCCGAAGGAGTATTTCGGCGTCGATCCCGATGCGCAGGCGTTCGCCCAGTTCATCGGCAAGTTCCTGTCGAAGTACGGGCGCTGGAATTCGCCGAAATACCTGTGCGGCGAAAGTTACGGCACCACGCGCTCCGCGCTGCTTGCGAACGTCCTGCAGAACGAGAAGGCGATCGACGTCAACGGCGTGATCCTGATCTCGCAGGTGCTCAACATGGCGATGCTGATCGATTTCCCGCAGATCAATCCGGGCGTCGACCTGTCCTACCAACTCGTGCTGCCGAGCTACGCGGCGACGGCGTGGTACCACAAGAAGTCGCCGAATCCGCCCGCCGATCTGCAGACGCTGCTGCGCGAGGTCGAAGGCTTCGCGATGGGCGAGTACGCGCAGGCCCTCGCCGCGGGCACCGCGCTCGATCCCGCGCGCAAGCATGCGGTCGCGGAAAAACTGCATGCGTATACCGGGTTGCCGGTCGACTACATCGAGCGCGCCGACCTGCGCGTCAACGGCGGCGAGTTTCAGCATACCCTGCAGATCGATCGCGGCCTGACCACGGGCCGCCTCGACTCGCGCTTCTCCGGCCCGGCGCTCGACCAGCTTGCCCAATCGGCGGGATACGATCCCCAGTCCGCGGCGATCTCGTCGGCGTACTACGGCGCGTTCAACGACTACGTGCGCAAGCAGCTCAAGTTCGGCCAGGACCAGACCTACGAATTGTTCGCCGAAGGCAGCCAAGCCTGGAAGTTCGAGCACAAGCAGCCCGGCGGCGATTTCGCCGTGCCGGGCTTCCCGAACGTGATGCCCGACCTCGCCGCGGCGATGAAGCAGAACCCGCGCCTGCACGTGATGCTCAATTCCGGTTACTACGATCTCGCCACGCCCTATTACACAGCCGACTACGAGATGCGCCACCTGCCGATTCCCACAAACCTTGCCGGCAACATCGAGACGCACTATTACGAGTCCGGACACATGGTCTATGCGCACCTGCCGGCGCTGGAGAAACTGCACGCGAACGTCGCCGCATTCGTGCAGAAGACCGACAACCTGGGCAAATAGAGGTTCGACCTTCGCGTGTTCCAAGCGAATGTTGTTCGATTGTTTCAGGGACATTTTTGCTCGTCATTCCCGCATGCTCCTGGCGGGAATCCAGCGACTTTGCTCCGACATCGAACAAGAAAAAGCACGGAATTGACTCGCCGCATCCGCGGCTTGCGCTTCGCGCCATTCGCTGCGCGAATGTTCGCTTCGGCATCCTGCCTTCGCAGTCTGCCGAGAGCATGAGGGAATGACGAGCGGAGCAAAGGCGGTGTGATTTCGTACTTGTAGAACGTTGCTCAGAACCATCTCTTCCATTTGAAGATGATCATCGGCACGATCACGCTGACCGCCATCGCGGCCAGCGCCATCGCGTAGCCGTGCGGCCAGTCGTACTCGCCGATCGATTTGAAGTTCATCCCCCAGATGCCGGCCAGCGTCATCGGTCCGATCGTGACGACTGAGACGATGGTCAGCACTTTCATGATCTCGTTCTGGTTGTTGTTGATGAAGCCGAGCACGGCATCGAGCAGGAACTGCAGGCGGTCGGACAACTGCTGCTCGAATTCGTTGAGCGAGCCTATGTCGGTCTGGATCGTCTTGAACCGTTCCAGCTTCTTCTTGCCGATCCATTCCGGAGAAATCTCGCAAAGGTAGGCGATCACGCGCGACACGCCGAGCATGGCCGAGCGCAGTTGCACGATCTGGCGCTGCGCCGCGCCGACCTTGAACAGCGCGCCGCGCAACAGCCCGCGCTGCCCACCCTCGTCGGAGAACACCGCGCGCGACAGCTTCGACAGTTCGGCGGCCGTTTCCTCCATGCGGTCGGCGGACACGTTGACGATGCTTTCGATCAGGCCGATGAACATGTCGACGCTGTTGCCCGCCGTCTCGGCTTTGTCGGTCAACTCGCTTGCGTGCGCGAAGGCGAGCGATTCGGCATAGCGCACCGAGACGAGCAGCTTGGGCGTCAGCACGAAGCCGAGCGGCGTCATCGCACCGTGCCCCGCTTCCGCGCGCACGAAGGCGGGGATGTTGAGGCGCAGGATTTCGTCGTCCGAACGCAAACGGCTGGACAGTTCGATCGCGCTGATCTGGTCGCGCTGCGGCAGCTTCGCGCCGAGCACGCTTTCCGCGTGGGCGCGTTCGGCGTCGTCGGGATCGAGCAGGTCGAGCCACACGGGCGTGTCGGCCGGCTCGGCCACACCCGGTTTCCAGACGGTGCATGCGGCGGGACCCGCGAAATGAATCGTCAGCATGGTTTTTCCTCTACCATTGCGGTGCGGGGCCAAGCATAACCGGCATCCGTCAAGGACTTCCAAACTACAGCCGGACTCCAATGACCACGACCCTCCTGATCATCGCCGTCACCTGTGTCGTTTCCTTTCTCGGTTTCAACAATGCGCAACTGATCGACAAACTGATTTTCTGGGCGCCCGCGGTCAAGCGTGGCCAGTACTACCGTTTTCTCAGCCACGCGCTGATCCATGCGGATGGCGCGCATCTGTTGTTCAACATGATGACGCTGTATTTCTTCGGAAGGGTGATGGAGGGCTTGTACGACGGCTTGCTCGGTCCGTTCGGTTTCGCGCTTTTCTATGCCGGGGCGGTCGTCGTCGCGATCATCCCGAGCTATCTCGCCAATCGCGACAATCCGGCGTACCGCAGCCTCGGCGCGTCGGGCGGTGTGTCGGCCGTGCTGTTCGCCTTCATCCTGGTCAATCCGTGGGCGACGATCCTGGTCTGGTTCGTGCCGTGTCCGGCCATCCTCTACGCCGTGGCCTACGTGGCATACTCGATCTACATGGATCGCCAGAGACGCGACAACATCAATCACAGCGCGCATCTGTGGGGGGCGGCCTACGGCATCGTGTTCACCGTGCTGGCGGCGCCGCGCGTCGTGCCGTATTTCCTCGAACGGCTCGGCCATCCGCAATTCAATTTTTGAGCATTCGCATTCGTCGAAAGGAGCCCGCCATGAGTCAGAAGAACATCGCCGTCCTCGTCGGCAGCCTGCGCAAGGAGTCGTTCAGCCGCAAGATCGCCCATCACCTGATTGCGCTGGCGCCGGCGTCGCTCAAGCTCGAGATCGTCGAGATAGGCGATCTGCCGCTGTACAACCAGGATCTCGACACCGAAGCCGGCGTGGCAGGCTTTTCGTGACCGCATGCGCCTCGCCGAGGGGGTGCTGTTCGTCACGCCGGAATACAATCGTTCCGTGCCGGGCGCCTTGAAGAATGCCCTCGACGTCGGCTCGCGCTCTTACGGCAAGAGCGTATGGAGCGGCAAACCCGGCGGGCTCGATGGGCCAAATCGGCGGCTTCGGCGCGAACCATCACCTGCGCTAGTCGATGGTTTTCCTCGACGTACTGCTTTTGCAGCAACCCGAGATGTATTTGAGCGGGTTCGACAAGATGTTCCAGGCCGACGGCGCGCTCGTTCCGGCGACCGCGGAATTTCTCGGCAAATTCATGGCGGCGTTTGCCGCGTGGGTGCACAAGATTGCCGGCGGCTGAGTGAAGTTTTGTGAGCGCTGCCGCTAAGGCTTGATTTAACCCGGTGCGAGTATATTTTCCCTGCATTCCCCAGGCAGAGATTCGCCATGAACAAGGTCATCAAATCCAGCGCTCTCGTTCTGCTCGCTGCGGCCGGCCTCGGTCTCGGCGGCTGCGTCTACTATCCGGTGCGCACCGGCGTCGCCTATGACGGCGCCAACGGCAACGCCATCGTCGACGACAGCGACAGTTACGGCAGCGGCTACTATGCCGCGCCGGCCTACTACGGCTACTACGATCCGTACTGGTACGGCTCGGGCTGGTACGGCTGGGGCTACCCGTCGATCAGCCTCGGGTTCTACGGCGGCTACTGGGGCGGTCACGGCTATCGCGGCCCGTGGCGCGGACAGGGCGGCGGCTGGGGCGGTCGTGGCGGCCAGCCGCACGTGAGCGCACCATCAAGTCACGGCATGAGTCACGGCACCCGTCACTGAGCCGTTTTCGAAGATTGAAGACATGAAAAACCCCCGGCCTTCTTGCGAAGGCCGGGGGTTCGTCTTTTTGGGTTGTCGAGAGATCAGCGATGATCCCATTGAGCGTATTGGCGGGCCGAAATGCGGTTGCCGTTCTGCGCGACGAAATCGAAATCGTTCGCAAGGGGCGGGAATGCGTCGGCTTCCTCGCGGCTGATCGTGCCGTCGTGGTCGTGGTCCAATTGGGCGAAGCTCGGCTTCGGGCCGTAATGGTCGGCCGCGGGCATGCCGGTGCGCACGATGACTTCGCGATCTTGCGCATTGGTGTAGGTGCGTGACGAATCCTGCGCATGGGCGATCGAGGCGAACGCGAACAGAGCAGACGCCAGAATGATGCTGCGGGAAACGATTCTCATGGGCTGTCTGCGAATGAAATGGGTGCAAATTTCAACTGGAATCGGCGAGCCGAGTTCTGCCGCGCCTGACTGCGGAATAACCGCCCGATGAAGCCGCTGAGCCTGCAGCAGGCGCGCAACTTGCATTTGGCCGCGCAGGGGCTGCTTTCGCCGCCGCGCGCGCGGGCGCGGCGCAAGTCCGTGCTCGCCGCAATCGAACGCATGCGCCTGCTGCAGATCGACACGATCCACGTCGTCGCGCGCAGTCCGTACCTCGTGCTGTTTTCGCGGCTTGGCGACTACGATCCGCACTGGCTCGACGACCTGCTCGCGCGCGCGGAAATCTTCGAATGCTGGGCGCACGAAGCCTGTTTCGCGCCGATCGCGGACTTCGGTCTGCACCGGCATCCGTCGCCGATCCGCGCCGGGCATTGGGCGCACAGGAACGCCGCGCGCATGCAGCGCGAACACCGTGCGGATGTCGAGGCCCTGATCGAGCATATCCGCCTCAACGGCGCGGTGAAATCGTCCGATTTCGAGCGCCAGGCGAAGGGCGCAGGCGGCTGGTGGAACCGCTCGAACGAGAAGCGCTGGCTCGAGGCCGGATTCGTCCTCGGGGGGTTGATGATCGCACGGCGCGAGAATTTCCAGCGCATCTACGACCTTTCCGAGCGCGTGCTCGCGAAGGCGAAGCTTGCCGACGCCGATGCGCGAATGAGCGAAGCGGACATCCGTCGCGAATTCCTTCTCGGTGCGGTGCGCGCGCTCGGCATCGCCCAGGCGCGCTGGATCGACGACTATTTCCGCACCTACGGGAAATTCAAGGACGCCGCGCTCGATGCGCACGTCGAATCGGGCGATCTGATCCGCGTCGCCGTGCGCGGCTGGGACAATCCCGCCTACGTGCACCGCGACCATGCCGAGCTGCTCGCGCGCGCCGCACGCGGCGCCTTGCGCGCGACGCATACCACGCTGCTGTCGCCGTTCGATCCCGTCGTCTGGCATCGCGAACGCGCGAGCGCGATGTTCGGCTTCGACTACACGATCGAGTGCTACCTGCCGGAGCATAAACGGCGCTACGGATATTTCGTCCTGCCGATTCTGCACCGCGGCCGGCTCGTGGGCCGGTTCGACGCGAAGGCGCATCGCGCGGCCGGCGAGTTCGAGGTCAAGGCGATCTTCCTCGAACCCGGCGTCGAACCGGACGAGGCGCTGACGGCCGATGTCGCCGCAGCGATCCAGCGTGCCGCCGACTGGCACGGCACGCCCAAGGTGATCGTGCGTCGCAGCGAGCCGAAGAAGTTTGCGGCGATGTTGCGCGGTGCTTTGAAGAAAGGAAGAAAAAGATAAACGGAAAAGGCCCGCTTTCGCGGGCCTATGGGTGAAGGGCTGCCTGACGGATCGCGCAACAAATTGAACTTCAAAAGTGTTTGTGGTTTGTGATTTCTGGCGTACCGCCAAAGTTACCGCCAGTGCGCTGCACCGCTCCGCTTTCTGCCAGAATGCGCGAGGGGTATTGACGATCAAGAACCCGCCGGCGGTGTTCGCCAAGCAAGCCAACATCGCGCACGGCCATCAGCAAGTGAACAACGGCACACCTGGACCCGTCGCGCGCAAGAAGACCGAAAATGCACAAGTCGAACTTTTGGAGAACGAGCATGAAAACGGGTTGGACTTCGGAGCGGCGTGCGCGACAGTCGCAAGCTATTCGACGGTGGAAGCCGTGGCAGGCATCAACCGGGCCGCGCACGAAGGAGGGCAAGGCTGTGGCTAGTCGGAATGGCTGGAAGGGTGGAACGCGGCCGCTGCTGCGCGAACTGGCTCGAGGGTTGCGAAGGCAGCGTGAAGTGGTCAATGCGGTGAGGTTGGATATCTGACGACTTTCGGGAATTGGGTCGAGTGGCTGCAGTTACGCCCGGCGCTTGACCGGCACCACGTCAGCGCCCGCACGAAGCCCGTCGAGATAGTCGGCCCAGGCCTGCATCATCTTGCGGCGCGCGGGCAGGTGAGCAGTGCGATTGTAGGCGCGCCCATTGGCGTCTTTGACGGCGTGCGCGAGCTGGTGCTCGATGTGGTCGATCGGGTAGTTCAGTACTTCGTCCAAGATCGTGCGCGCGGCGGCACGGAAGCCGTGAGCCGTGAAGGTATTCTTGTCGAATCCGAGGCGGCGCAGGCCGGCATTCAATGCCATGTCGGAGAGCGGCTTCTTCGAGCTTCGAGCGCCGGGGAACACGTAGCGGCCGCGGCCGGTCAGTGGGTGCAGCTCGCGCAGGATCGCCACGGCTTGCGGCGCGAGCGGGACGACGTGCGGCAGGCGCAGCTTCATGCGCTCGGCAGGGATGTTCCACACCGCTTCATCCAGATCGAATTCGGCCCACTCGGCGGCGCACAGTTCGCCGGGGCGAGTGAACACCAGCGGCAACAGCCGCAGGGCGCACCTCACGGGAAGCGTTCCGGTAAAGCCGTCGATCGCGCGCAATAGCTCGGCGTACTTCTTCGGATCCGTGATGCTGGCGTAGTGCTCGGGCTTCCACGGCGTGAGTGAGCCGCGCAGGCTCGGCGTGGGGTCAAGTGGCGCGCGTCCGGTAGCTACGGCGTAGCGCATGACCTGGCCGCAGTTCTGGCTGGCGCGGCGTGCGGTTTCGATGGCGCCGCGCGCTTCGATCCTTTTCAGGACGCCCAAGAAGTCTAGTGCGATGATCTTGGCGATGGGCTTGCCGCCCAGCCACGGGAACACGTCATTCTCGAGTCGGGCGAGTACCTTGTCGGCGTGGCTCCTGACCCACTTGGTCGAGAACTTGGCAAACCACTCGCGCGCGACGGCCTCGAAGGTATCCGCGTTCGCAAGTGCTTCGGCTTTCCGCTTGTCGCCGGGGTCGATTCCATCGGCGAGTAGGGCGCGGGCTTGATCGCGCTTTTCTCGAGCCCGCTTCAGGCTCACGTCGGGGAACGTGCCCAAGCTCAACGTGTTGCGTTTGCCGATGCCTGGGCGGCGGTAGTCCAGCCGCCACCAGCGTGCGCCGTCGGGACGCACCAGCAAGTACATGCCTCGTTCGTCGGCGAGCTTGTACGGCTTCGCACGGGACTTGGCGTTCTGGACTGCGGAGGGCGTCAACATGACGGTAACTCACTTGCGGCGGTAGCAGTTACCGTCCAAGTTACCGCCAAAATTGCGGTAACTCAAGTGATGCTGGCAGTAGTTGAATGATATACGAGCAACAAAAAACCGCGTCGTAGCGCGGTTTCTTGGATGTTGCGTGATATCCAGTGATATCAAATTGGTGGAGTGGAGGAGGATCGAACTCCCGACCTTCGCATTGCGAACGCGACGCTCTCCCAGCTGAGCTACCACCCCGGAATCGGGTCGGTGCGGCGGGGAGCCGCACCGGGCCGCGTATGATACAGCCTAACTATTTCTGCGCCAAGTCTTCGTAGCCGGCAAGGCTTGGAATTGGGAATGCGGACGCTGCGACGGATCACTCACTCGCAAGCCAGTTCGGTGCGCAGCGCGGCGTAGTCGTTGGCGAGGGCGTCGGCGTGCGCGGGGCGAGCGAGAAGGGCTGCCAGACTCGGCGGCACCGGAACGGGCGCGCCGATCAGGGGCTCGACGATGCTGTCGAACTTGGCCGGATGGGCGGTGGACACGATGGCCCAGCCCTCATCGGCCTTCGTGCTGCCGTTCGCACGCATCGTTTCGAGCAGATGTATTGCCGTTGCGGTGTGCGGACAGAGGACTTCGCCATAGCGGGAATAGCGTTCGCGAATCGTCTCACGGATCGTTTCGTCGTCGACCGAGGCGCAGACGAATTCGCGGCGCAGCGCGGCGGCATCGGGGTACAGCCAGGTGAGGCGTTCAAAGTTGCTCGGCGCGCCGACGTCCATCGCATTGGCGATCGTCGCCACGCTCGGCTGTGCGGCGTAGTCGGCGCCGCCGAAGAAGTCGGGCAGTACGTGGTTGGCGTTGGTCGCGAGCGCGATGCATCCGATCGGCAGGCCGCAGGCGCGTGCAAGCACGCACGCGACCGCGTTGCCGAGGTTGCCGGTGGGGATCGCGAAGTTGAGATTTTCGCGGAGTGTGAGCCAGTGCAGCAGTGACGCCTGCGCGTAGTAAGCCATCTGCGGCAGCAGGCGACCGAGGCTGATGCTGTTGGCCGTGCCGAGCGGCGAGACCGCACGCAGTGAGGCGTCGCCCAGCGCCTGCTTGGCCATGCGTTGGCAGTCGTCGAATGCGCCGTCGACGCGCAGGGCACGTACGTTGCCGCCGAATGCGCCGAGCTGGTGCGCCTGGCGCGGTGAGACGCGGCCGTCGGGGTAGAGGATCGCGACCTTGAAGCCGGGCAGTCCGGCAAAGGCCGCGCCGACCGCGGCGCCCGTGTCGCCCGAAGTGGCGACGACGATAGTCAGCGGCTTATCCGATTCGCGTGCAAGGCGCTGCATGCACGCGGCGAGGAAGCGCGCGCCAAAGTCTTTGAACGCGGCGGTGGGGCCGTGGAACAGTTCGAGAATATGGTCGTCCGGCGTCGCCAGTGGGTACAGTGGTGAATCGAAGGTAAAGGCGCTTCGACAGATCGCCGGTAATTCGTCGGCAAGCGCATCGCCGACGAAAAATGGCGCAAGCAAGCGCTCGGCGGTATCGGAAAGCCCGTCGCATCCGGCGAAATCTTCCGGAGTGAATTTCGGCAACGACTGCGGCACGTACAGGCCGCCGTCGGGCGCGAGACCGGCCGCGAGCGCCGCGGACAGGCCGAGCGCGGGGGAGTTTCCTCGAGTGCTGATGTATTTCATGGGATGACGTGAGCGGCGGGCCCGTTGACGGGCGAGACGAAGATTTCGCTGGCGATGCCGGCGTGGTCGAATCCCGCCTGCATCGCGGGCGCGGCGGCCTCGGCTTGCGCGCGCGATTCGAACCAGGCGAACACGGACGGGCCGGCACCCGAAATGCTGGCACCCATCGCGCGATGGTCGAGCGCAGCCTGCTTGACGCGCGCGAAGCCGGCGATCAGCGGCGCGCGGCGCGGTTCGACGAGCACGTCGCTCAGGCCGGCGCGCACCAGGTTCGCGTCGCCGCGCTGGCAGCCTGCGAGCACGAGGGCCAGGTTGGCGCTCTGCGCGACGAAATCGCCAATCGCATAGGCGCCTTTTAAGGCTTCGCGCGCGCGCCGCGTCTCGAGCACCGCATCGGGGTGGACGAGGGCGCTGTGCCAAGCGTCGGGCACCGGAATCTTGACCAGATGGTCGAGCGTGGCGAGCACGACGCCGCCGAGCAGCATCGGCCCGACGTTGTCGCCGTGGCGGCCGCCGCTGGCGACGGCTTCGCCGGCCAGCGCGAACGGATACAACTGCTCGGCGCTGAGCGGTGCATCGAGCAGCGCGTTCGCGGCGACGAGCGCGGCGACGCACGACGCGGCCGAGCCGCCCATGCCCGAGCCGAACGGGATGCCCTTGTCGAGTTCGATCTCGAAGCCGAACGGCAGGTTCAACGCCTCGCGCAGGGCGATCAGCGCGGCGCCGGCGGTATTCTTTTCGGCGTCGAGCGGCAGCGCGACCGGCGCGTTGCGGATGGCGGCAACCTGTACTTTGCCGCTTTGTATACGGCGCACCGTGGCGTGATCGCCGGCACCGGCGAAGCTCTGGCCGAGGATGTCGAAGCCGATGCCGAGGTTGCCGATGCTCGCCGGAGAAAAGGCGGTCGCTTCCAGCTTCATACGCGCGCGCCGAGCGAGGCCGAGACGCGCAGCAGATCGGCGAACACGCCGGCGGCGGTGACTTCGGGGCCCGCACCGGGGCCCTGGATCACCATTGGGTTGCTGTTGTAACGTTTGGTCGAAAACTGCACGACGTTGTCGGTCAGTTGCAGGTTGGCGAACGTGTGCGAGCGCGGCAGCTCGACGAGGCCGACGCTGGCCTTGCCGTCCTTGCCGAGCTGGGCGACGTAGCGCAGTACGCAGTCCTTGGCCTTGGCCGCGGCGAAGCGCGCGGCGATCGGCGCGTCGAGTTCGCCGAGGCGCGACATGAATTCCTCGCGTCCCGCGCCGAGCAGAGATTCGGGCACGAGGTTCTCGACCGCCACGTCTTCGAGCGACAGCTCGCGCCCCGCCTCGCGCGCGAGGATGACGAGCTTGCGTGCGACGTCGATGCCGGAGAGGTCGTCGCGCGGATCGGGCTCGGTGTAGCCGAGCTTGTGCGCCTCGCGGATCAGTTCGGAGAACGCGATGCTGCCGTCATACTTGTTGAACAGCCACGCCAGCGTGCCCGAAAAGATGCCGGCGACGGCGGTCAGCTCGTCGCCCGTGTCGATCAGATCGCGCAGCGTCTGGATCACGGGCAGGCCCGCGCCGACCGTGGCCTCGTAGCGGAAGCGCCCGCCGCCCTGCGCCGCGGCGGCGCGGATCGCGCGGTAGCGCTCGATCGGGCCCGCGCCGGCCTGCTTGTTCGGCGTGATGACATGAATGCCGGCGGCGAGCCACTGCGCGTATTTCGCGGCGACGTCGTTGCTGCCGGAGCAGTCGAGGATGACCGTGTGCGGCAAGTGCGCCGCGATCAGGTGCTTCATGAAACCGTCGATGTCGTTGTCGACGAAGTCGCCGTCGCGGTCGCGCCAGTTGGTGCCGAGGTCGAGTTCGTCGGCGAGCAGGTATTTGGTCGAGAGGATCGCACGCAGGCGCAGGTCGAGGCCGACCTCGCGGCGCAGACGCGGCGCGGCGGCCGCGATCTGGTCGAGCAGCGCCGCGCCGACCTTGCCCGGCCCGATCAGGCCGACCGAAATCGTCTGCGGCGACAGCCAGAACGCGGCGTGCGCGGCGCGCAGCGCGAGCGTCGCCTGCGCGCTCGAAATCGCCACCGAGATGTTGCGCTCGGAGGCGCCCTGCGCGATCGCGCGGATGTTGATGTGCGAGCGCGCGAGCGCGTAGAACAGACGCGCGGCGACGCCGGGGACGCCGGCCATGCGGTCGCCGACGACGGCGAGCACGCTGATGTCGCGCGAAACCTGCACGCCGCTGATCTGCCCCGCATGCAGTTCGCGCGCGAAGGCGCCTTCGATCGCCGCGCACGCGGTATCCGCCTCGACGAGCTTCACGACGCAGCAGATCGAGTGTTCGCTCGAGCCCTGCGAGATCATCACGACCGATACCTTGGCCGCGCGCAACGCGGCGAACACGCGCTCGGCCGTGCCCGGCACGCCGATCATGCCGGTGCCTTCGACGTTGAGCAGGGCGAGGCCGTGGGCGAGCGTGAGCCCCTTGACCGGGCCGTTCTCGTCGCCGGTCGCGTCGATGCGCGTGCCGGGCAGTTTCGGCTTGAACGTGTTGCGGATCAGGATCGGCAGGCCTCGCGCAATCGCCGGCGCCATCGTCTGCGGATGGATGACCTTGGCGCCGAAATAGGCCAGTTCGCAGGCCTCGTTGTAGCTCATCGCCGAGAGCGTAACCGCTTCGGGTTCGATGCGCGGATCGGCGCTGAGCACGCCGTCGACGTCGGTCCAGATGTGCAATTCTTCACTTTTATACAATGCGGCGAAGATCGCGCCCGAATAGTCGCTGCCGTTGCGGCCGAGCACGGTGTCGCGGCCGTTCTCGTCGCGGGCGACGTAGCCCGTCACGATCAGGCGCGATTGCGGATTGGCACGGCGCCACTGCGTGAGCTTCGCCTCGGTCGCCTCCCAGTCCACCGCGACGCCGAGTTCCTCGTGGCGCACGACGAGCACGTCGCGCGCGTCGCACCAGGCATAGTCGGCGCCGAGCGAGTTCAGCAGGCGCGCGAGCAGCCACGACGACCAGATCTCGCCGTTGCCGCTGATCGCCTCGGCCACGCCGCTGCCCGCGCCACGCAACACCGCGATCGCGTCAAGCAGCCGGGCCAGTTCGTCGAAACGGGTATGCAGCCAATCCTGCGCAGGCCGCGCTGCGTTACCGAGCAATACTGCGGCCGTGTCGAGATGGCGCCGGCGCAGCGTTTCGAACTGCTCGCGCCAAGTCTGGTTGGCCGCGGCCGCCGCAGCCAGGGCCAGCAGCGCATCGGTGACGCCCGACATGGCCGAGACGACGACCACCTGGGTGGTCTCGGGCCGTGCGCGCACCAGTTCGGCGACGTGGCGGATGCGCGTCGCGTCGGCCATCGACGTGCCGCCGAATTTGTGCGCGACATTCGTCAATGTATTAGCGCGCTGTGACGTCGCCGATGCGGCGTCGGCGGGGCGGGGCGGCTGGGCGAGCGTGGTCATTGAACCTCCGGAAGGGTTGCGCATTCTACCGAAGGCGGGCGGCGCGATCCGCACCTTCGTCGAGGTGCGGGGCCGTGTGCTTGGGAATTCAGTTGCGCACGACGGACCGCACCACGCGGGTAGTGGTAATGGTCGTCGTCGCGATTGTTGCGGCGCAATACATCAATGTAGTGGAACCGATTGCGCGCAGGCTGTCAAGCCGTTTCGTCATTTGGCCGTTTGGACGGCCATTCGTGTTGCGTCGACGGCGACAATCCGCAGGAAAAACCGGACATGCGCGGGAATCGGCGGGTTGCGCCGCAAGCGCATTCGTTCCAAGCTTGGCCATCCCTTGCCTTGGAAGTCGTGCCCATGAATTTTCATCGTTATCGCCGACACGAACGGATTTTCGCCTCGCTGCTCGCCATCATTGCGCTCGGCGCCTGCTCGCAGCAGGACGATACCGCCGCGCAGGCCGCGGCGGCGCAGGCGAAGGCGGACGCCGCCGCTGCGGCGGCCAAACGCACGGCCGGGCTGCTCGACCTCTATCGCAAGCAGACGCAGGCCGGCGAGGATGCGGCCGCCGTCGATACGGGCCGCGCCATCGTCAAGTTGTCCGCGGGCAGCGACGCTGCGCAGGAAGTGCAGCAGACCTTGCCGGCCATCGAACAGCGCGTGCGCGATCAGGCCGAGAAGGCGCGCCTTGCCTCGCTGTGGGAATACCAGGTCGCGCCGATGATGGGCGGTACGCAATCCACCGCGAGCATCTACAGCAACCAGCGCATCAACGGCGCGCCGGTGCAGATGGTGCTGCGCCGGCACACGCAATGGGGCCAGAGCGTGTTCCTCTACGGCGGGCGCTTCGTGTGCAAGGCGGTATGCACCCTGCCGGCGACGTTCGACGGCACGCCGCATCCGCTGCGCGGCTTTCTGCCGCCGACAGGCGAACCTTCGGTCATGATCAAGGGCGACAAGGATTTCATCGCGGCATTGGCGAAGGCGAAGAAAATCGTGATCCCGGTCGTTTTGCAGGACTCCGGGCAGTCGCGCGAATTGTCCTACGATGTGGGCGGATACGATGCGGGCAAGTGGGCGCCGCTGCCGGGGGCGAAAAAGTAGGGTCGGGCGGAATACCCTGCGATTTGCATCAGGGCAGCTTCGCGCTCAGCGCATCGAATAACAGCGGCTTGCGCCAGCCTTCGAGCGCGGCCGGCCACGCTCGATCGGTCAGGAAGGTTTCGAGATGGCGGCGCGGGCAGAGCAGGCCATCGGGCAGATCGAGCTTTTGCGCGACCGCTGCGACCGCGTCTTTCATTGCGGCGACGGCTTTCTTTTCCGCCGATGTCATCGGCGCGGGAATCGGCAAGGCCGCCGCGTCCGAGTCGTCGTGCGGCGCGCGCAACAGGGCGAGCACTTCCTCGCGCTGGGCGCTGCGCAGCGCGCGTAGGCCCTTGGTGCGTTCGAACAGTTCGTTGCCGTTCGCTGGCGGGCGCTCGGCGAGAGCGAGCGCATGCGCATCGTCGAGCAGCCAGGACCGCGGCTTGTCGAAGCGGCGTGCGGCCCGTTCGCGCCAGAGCAGCAGGCGGCGCAGCAGGATCTGGTTTTCGCGCGGCCAGTCCGATGCGCTGCGGAAGGCGCGCTGCGGCTGCATGTCGGGCTCGGCGCGACGCACGCGCTCGACCATGCGCCGGCAGTCCTCGGCGAGCCATTCGCTGCGGCCGAGCGATTTGAGCGAGTCGGCGAGGCGCGCATGGATCTGCAGTAACCAGGCCACGTCCTGGGCGGCGTAATCGAGTTGCGCGGCGCTGAGCGGGCGTTGCAGCCAGTCCGAGCGTGTTTCCGATTTCGGCAGTTCGACGCCGAACAATGCGGCGACGAGTTTCTGGTACGACAGGCCGAAACCAAGCCCGGCCATCGCGGCGGCGATCTGTGTGTCGAACAGGTTCGCGGGGCCTTCGGGCACGATGCCGGCGAGCGCTTCGAGGTCCTCGCTCGCGCTGTGCATCACGCAGATGCCGGCCGGTTCGCGCAGGCGCGCCGCGAGCGCGGCGTGGGCGCCGAGCCGCGGCGAGTCGAGCAGGGCGATGCCGTTGCCGAGCTTGATCTGCACGAGCGCCAGGATGGGCGCGAACGTGTTCGTGCGCGTGAATTCGGTGTCGAGCGCGATGATTCCGCCGCGCGGAGATTGCGCGATCCATGCGTCGAGCGCGGCTTCGTTGTCCATCCATTCGTGCATCGGCTGTCTCGTCCCTTGTCTAACAAAGACGCATAGCCTAAGGTTCCGCCGTCACCTTGTCAGCCGTTTTGGGTGCGTGCACGATGCCCGGCAGCGATGTCGTCAACAAACAGACCGCGCTCGGCGGCGCCGCCGGCATCGCCGTGCTGCTGTTCGCGCTGGCCTGGCGTTTCTTCCCGGGCATGCCGCCGCCAACGGAACCGACGCAAGAGGCGAGCGCTGGCATGGGCCCGTCGCTCGTTGTCGCGCAGGCGCAGAAGTCGGGCGATGCCGCTGTGGTCGCGCCGGCCGGCAACGAAAAAACAGTGGAGTCGTGGGGGCCGCCCGCCGATCTCGCCCCGCCGCCGCCGAAGCAGATCGCCGCGTTGCTGAAGAAGGCCGACGATGCGTTCGCGAAGGGCCGGCTGCTCGAGACCAGGGACGGCGCGCTGGCGCTGTACCGCCAGGTGCTCGATGCCGACCATCGCAGCGCGCCCGCTAAGGTGGGCGTGGACAAGGTGCGCGAGGCGATCCTGCAGCAGGCGAACGACGCGCTCGATCGCGGCGACGAGGATGAATCGGCGCGCGCCATCGCCGTGCTGCGCGACCAGGCGCTCGACGACGAGCACGTCGACGACTTGCAGGCGCGGTTGAAGAAGCTGCGCCAGACCACGCCGTTGTTGACGCGCGCTGCCGGGCTTTTGCACCGCGAGGCCAAGGACGACGGCGAAGCGGAGAAGAATCGCAACGACGCGCTCGCGGTCTACCGCGAGGTGATCAAGATCGACCCGGACAACAAGCTGGCGGACCAGGGCCTTGCGCAGATCGAGCGCAATTGGCTCGATCGCGCGCTCGCCGCCGCGGCGCAGGACGACTACGCCGGTGCCGAGGACGCGCTGAGCCGCGCGTCGGCGATCCGTCCCGGCTCGCAACAACTGCTGGACACGCGCAGCCAGATACAGGGTCTGCGCAAGCAACGCGCGTCCGCGGTGATGGCGCAAGCCAACTCCGCGCTCGACGCGGGCGATGCGAACCTGGCGCAACGGCTCGCGCAGCGCGCGCTGGGCATGAGCCCCGATGTCGGCGGCGTCGACGCGTTCAACGAGCGCTTGCGCAACGCGCGCCTGTACGCGAGCTACAAGCCGGGGCAGGTGCTGACCGATGCCTTCGTCGATCGCAACGGCAATGCGCCGCCCGTGGTCGTCGTGCCGATCGGCAGCTTCGCCATGGGCTCGCCTGCGCAGGAACCGGGCCATCGCAGCAGCGAGGAGCCGCAGCACGACGTCAAGATCGCGCTCGGTTTCGCGCTCGGCCGCGACGAAGTCAGCGTCGCCGAATTCCGCGCCTTCGTCGACGCCGCGAGATACGTGACCGACGCGGAAAAACTCGGCTCCTCCACCGTCTACGACGAAGACTCCGGTCGCACGATCGACCGGCGCGGCATCACCTGGCGCAATGACTACAGCGGCGGTGCCGCGGCGGACGATCTGCCCGTCATCCACGTTTCCTGGAACGACGCTGCCGCCTACGTGCAATGGCTGTCGGCGCGCACCGGCAAGCGCTATCGCCTGCCGAGCGAGGCCGAGTACGAGTACACGCTGCGCGCGGACACGACGACGCGCTATTGGTGGGGAGACGGCAATCCCCCCCCGAATAACGCGAACCTGACCGGCGATGGCGACAAGTCGCCCTCGCAGCGGCGCTGGACCAATGCGTTCCCGCGCTACGCCGACGGCTACTGGGGGCCGGCGCCGATCGGGAAATTTCCGCCGAATCCGTTCGGCCTGCGCGACATCGACGGCAACGTGGCCGACTGGGTCGAAGATTGCTGGCACGACAACTATCTGCGTGCGCCGGCCGATGGCCGTGCCTGGGTCAATCCGGGCTGCGAGCGCCGCGTGGTGCGCGGCGCTTCCTGGGGCAGCGCGCCGGACCAGGCGCGCTCGGCGTTCCGCGCGAGTCTGCCGGCCGATGCGCGCAACTCGCAGGTCGGCATTCGCGTCGCGCGCGATCTCTAGCCCGCATTTCTCGCAGCCCTCCGTCGCGAGGATGCCGAGACGCCGTCCTGACGCGCGATGCGCACTGAAGACGGGTGAAGGCGTACTCGACAGTACGTCGAGCCCGGCTGAGGGAGCGGCGCGCGTCAGGGCGGATGGATCGGCGGCCGCAGCAGGAGGGCTGTGAGAAATGCGGGCTAAAGGCTCGGCGCGTCTCACGCCGACGCAGAGCGCTTGAATCCTGCGTCGGGTAGGTCTACGCTGGCTTTGCCGTTGCAGCGAGGCGCAAGGTGGCGCGCAACGGTTGAAGAGCGTCCTCAGGGGGGGGGCGGCATTCGCGACCTGTAATCCCGTCCAGGTTGCGCCTTTTGCGGCACGAGTTGCCGTAACGCGTCATGCCGTCGCCTGGGTTTGGCAACACAACGTGTTGATTCCAAAGCTGATAAAATTTTGGCGCAAGTTTTGCTTTGCACTTCGTTGGCGGTAGCCCATCAACAGACTCGAAGTGCAGCCATGTTAGACAATAATTCGCTGTCGAATCCGGAAATCGTAGTCCAAGGGACGGAATTGACGCAGTTCCGTCTGGGCTTTCAGTCGCATATGAACATAGTCATCGTCGACGATCAGCAATCCGCACGCCTGATGATGCGCAAGGTGGTGGAGGACATCAGCCCGGACGTGCGCGTGTTCGATTTCGGCGATCCGGTCGTTGCCCTGAAATGGTCCGAGACCCAGCGTATCGATCTGCTGTTGCTCGACTATCGCATGCCGGGCTACGACGGCCTCGAGTTCGCGCGCCGTTTTCGCCGTTTTCCCGCCAACCGCGACGTGCCTATCGTTTTGATCAGCGTGGTCGGTGACGAACCGCTGCGCCAGGCGGCGCTCGATGCGGGCGTCATCGATTTCCTCGTCAAACCGGTGCGCCCGCGCGAACTGCGCGCGCGTTTCCGCAATCTGCTGTCGCTGCGGCGCCAGGGCGAGTCGGTCAAGGAGCGCGCTCGCTCGCTCGAAGAGCGCCTGCTCGCCAATCTGCACGAGGTGGAGAATCGCGAGCGTGAAATCCTGTTTCGTCTGGCCAAAGCGGCCGAGTATCGCGATTTCACGACCGGCATACACCTGATGCGCATGTCGCACTACGTCGAACTTCTGGCCGAGGAAATCGGGTTGCCCGAGGACGACGTCCGCTGCCTGACGTTGGCCGCTCCGCTGCACGACATTGGGAAAATCGGCATCCCGGACTCGATCCTGCTGAAGAAGGGCGCGCTGACCGATGAAGAGATGCAGGTCATGCGCCGCCACCCGCTGATCGGCCACGAGATATTGCGCGACAGCCAAAGCAAGTTCATCAAGATGGCCGCCGTCATCGCCCTGCGGCATCACGAACGCTGGGACGGGAGCGGTTATCCGGATGGTCTGAAGGGCGATGAAATTCCGCTTGCGGCGCAGATCGTTTCGGTTGCCGATGTATACGATGCCCTGACGACGGAGCGGCCCTACAAGCCCGCGTGGAGTTCCGCGAAAGCCTTGGACTATCTCGTCGAGAATCGCGGGGTTCTGTTTTCCCCGGCGTGCGTCGACATCATGCTGGCCAACCAGGCCAGGCTGAGCGAAATCCAATACGCCAGCCTTGCGGCCAAAGAATTCGGGTATTGAAGCCATGGACCGGACGGTTTCGCGCGCTCGTACTCCTGGCCGCCTCATCGAATCGGCCGTCAATTTCGTTCGTGGCCGCCTTTCAAATCGGCCCGACAGCGAACACCATCAAGCCATCGTCCGCTTCGCTGTCGTAAGCGCCTATTTCGCTTACGTGGTCTGGCTGGAAATTGCCAGGGGGCACGTGGAGCATTTGTTCCAGTGGTCGCTGCTCATAGCGAGCCTGGAATTCATCGTCGGCGGAATCATTCTTGCCGGTATCGTGATCAACCCCGGGAAATCGCCGGCTCGGCGAATTCTCGGCATGGTCGCCGACTACATCGCGTTGGGGGCGGCGATGTACTTTCTCGGGGACGTCATGGCGCCCCTGTACGCGGTGTATCTGTGGGTGACGATAGGAAACGGGCTGCGCTACGGTTTCAATTTTCTTATCGCGGCCATGACGCTGGCGACCGTCTCTTTCAGTTGCGTAATTCTGTACACGCCTTACTGGTTGAGTAACCGCCCGCTTGCGTGGGGTTTGTTGGCAGGCCTGATTGCGCTGCCGGGATACATATCGAACTTGATCAGAGCCTTGCGGCACGCGACGGAAGAGGCCAGGCAGGCGAACGAAGCCAAATCCCGATTCCTGGCTGCGATGAGCCATGAATTGCGTACACCGCTGAACGGTATAGTCGGCATGTCCGATTTGCTGTCGACCGCACGCCTTCCCCCCGAGGAAACCGAATACTCGCGAGTCATCCAGACTTCGGCGCGAACCCTCCTCACGCTGATTGAAAACGTCCTCGATATCTCCGCGATCGAGGCCGGAAAACTCAAGCAGAAATTGAACGATTTTCGCGTGAGGGACTTGTTGAGCGAAATACATCTGATGCTGCAACCTCACGCATTGGAGAAGAAGCTTGATTTCGATGTGAGCGTCGATGCGGAAATCCCTTCCCAGGTGAAGGGCGATGCCAACCATTTGCGCCAGGTGCTCATCAACCTCACCGCCAACGCCATCAAATTCACCGAGCGCGGATCCGTCAAAATCTCGGTGTCCCAGACAAACAGAATCGAAGAGCAGGTTACCCTCAGGTTCTCCATTCGGGACACGGGAGTCGGCATACCGGCTTCGGCGCAATCGCGAATTTTCGAAGCTTTTGAACAAGCCGATCAGGGCCGGGGGCGTCGATTCGACGGCACGGGCCTGGGTACTTCGATCGCAAAAGCGTTGACCGAGCTGGCCGGCGGCACCATTTCGTTCGAAAGCACGGAAGGCGAAGGATCGCACTTCTGGGTGGATATGCCATTTCAGGAAGTGACGGATACGGCTTTTAGCGAAAACGAGGCCGCCTCGAACCAGAATGTGATTTCGTTCGACGATCCGTTCATCCGGCACCGCGCCAGGGTCCCGCAAATGAGCATTCTCATTGCGGACGACCAGCAGGCCAACTTGACGGTATTGAAGCGCATCCTTGAAAAATCGGGGCACAAGGTTCAGCAAGTGAGCGACGCGGAGGAAGTGCTGGATCGCCTCGAGCACAGTCGGTATGACGCAGTCGTGATCGACATGCATATGCCCGGGCTAAGCGGCCTCGACGTATTGCGACATGCCAGATTCATGCAGGCGGGAAGCGAGGTGACGCCGTTCATCGTATTGAGCGCGGACGCCACGCCTGAAATGAAGCAGGCCTGCGACCAGGCTGGCGCCAAGGCGTTCCTGACGAAGCCCATCGCCACGCCGCTGTTGCTGGAAACGCTTGCGGAAATAGCGCTTGGCGGCGCGGAGAGTGCGCCTTCGAAATCGGCAAAGCCGCAAAGTTCCACCATCGCATTCGAGGCGTCGCAGGTGCTTTCTCGTGACGTGCTCGATGATATTTCCCAGCAATTCGGCCGGGAATTTCTGGATTTGTTCGTTGAAGAGTGCATGCGCGACCTGACGAAAAATTTTGCGGCGTTGGAAAAAGTCGCAATGACTTCGAACTGGGACGATTTCCGCGATGTGTGCCATGCGATAAAGGGTGTCGCGGGCAATATCGGCGCAACGGGTCTTGCAGCTCTTGCCTCCGATGCCATGAAACTGGGTTATGGGGATCTCGAACGCGAGTGGCGTGCGCGCCTCGCAGGCATGACCGGGCAATTCAAGGCGGTAAGGCGGCAACTGCCGCGTCTCGCGGTGGACAAGGCGTCGCAAAATCTCTGAGCGCAAGGGGCGATGGGCAGTTTGCCTCGACATTCCCAATGCTTCTGGCGGGAATGCGGCGTCTTGGCTCTTCGCCAACTGCAAAACCCAACCCACCGATCCAGTGTCTTTGCCGGTTGCTCTCCGCATGCTCTCTCAAAAGCAAAAGTCACTGGATTCCCGCCAGAAGCATGCGGGAATGACAAGCCAAAGCGTTCGGGCAAGGGCCGCGCTGGAACGGCACAGCCTAGTCGATCAACGCGGCGACGTGCGCCGCCGTCGACTGGCGCAGCGCGGTGAGGCTGTAGCCGCCTTCGAGGCTCGAAATCACGCGGCCGTGCGCGTGCTTGCGTGCGATGTCGACGAGTTCGCGCGTGATCCACTCGTAGTCGGGCGCGCCGAGGTTGAGGTTGGCGAGCGGATCGAGATAGTGCGCGTCGAAGCCGGCCGAGATCATGACGAGTTGCGGGCGGAAGCGCTCGACCGCGGGCAGGACGATGTCGCGGCAGGCTTCGCGGAATGCGAACGAACTCGACGCGGCCGGCAATGGCGCGTTGACGATGTTGCCGACGCCGGTCTCGCGGGCTTCGCCGGTGCCTGGATACAGCGGCGATTGGTGCGTGGAGGCGTAGAGCACGCGCGGCTCGCGCCAGAAGATGTCCTGCGTGCCGTTGCCGTGGTGCACGTCGAAATCGACGATCGCGATGCGCTCGATCCCCTTGCCAAGAGCGTGCGCAGCGCCGACGGCGACGTTGTTGAACAGGCAGAATCCCATCGGCGTATCGTGCGTGGCGTGATGGCCCGGCGGGCGCACGGCGCAGAAGGCGCGCGTCGCGCCGTCGTCGAGCAGCGCGTCGACCGCGGCGCAGACCGCGCCCGCGGCGCGCAGGGCGGCTTCGAGCGAATCGGGCGACATCGTCGTGTCGGCGTCGAGCTGGGCATAGCCTTCGGCCGGCGCGGTGGCGTGGACGAGTTCCACCAGTCCCGCGTCGTGCACGCGTTCGAGCTGCGCGCGCGTGGCGCGCGGCGCTTCGATGCGGTCGAGCATCGCGAAGCGGTCGTGATCCAGCGCTTCGAGCACGGCCTGCAGGCGCGCGGGCGATTCGGGGTGGCCGGGGCCGGCCGAATGGCGCAGGCAGGCGGGATGAGTGTAAAGCCGGGGATGCATGCGACTCGTCAGGATTTCTTCCGGCGCTCATGTTGCCACAGGACTTCGCCGTGGCTCGATGCGCGCGCGATCACGCGCGCGATCACGAACAGCAGGTCGGACAAACGGTTGAGATAGCGGATCGCCTCGGCGCGCACCGTCTCCGTGCGCGCGAGCGCGACGACTTCGCGTTCCGCGCGTCGGCAGACCGTGCGCGCGACCTGGCAGTGCGCCGCCGCCGCACCGCCGCCGGGCAGGATGAAATCCTTGAGCGCGGGCAGGTCGGCGTTGAAGCCGTCGAGCGTGGTTTCGAGCCGGTCGACATCGGCCGCGTGGATCATCGCCATGCCGGGAATGCACAGCTCGCCGCCGAGGTCGAACAGGTCGTGCTGGACCTGGGTCAGCGTCTCGCGCACGGAATCGGGAATTTCCTGGGCGAGAACGACGCCGATCACGCTGTTCAATTCGTCGACCGTGCCGTAGCTGGCGACCCGCGCCGAATCCTTGGCCACGCGCGTGCCGTCGCCGAGGCCGGTGGTGCCGTCGTCGCCGGTGCGCGTGTAGATTTTGGAGAGGCGGTTGCCCATGGCTCAAGGAAAGTTCCGATGCGCATGGACGACTGCGAGAATTTCAATGACGACTTCCACGCGGTAAAACACGATGTAGTTGGGATGAACCACCAGTTCGCGTGCGCCGGAGACACGCTCGCTCTGCTTGTACAGATAAGGGTGAAGCGGAAGCTGTGAAGTCGCCTGTTCGATACGATCGGCCAGCCGCTCTGCAGCCCATGGATTGCGTTCGCCGATATAGTCGAGGATTTGCAGCAAGTCGGCGCGAGCTTCGTCGCTCCACTCAACCGCCGCCTTCGCGGGCCTTGCATTTGGATTGCAGGAGCTCGTGCATTTCCGTCATGACCTGGTCGTGCGGAACGCGCGGTTTCTTGCTGTTGGCGGCGGCTTCGATCTTCGCGCGCAGCCACTCGTCGTAGAGAGCGGCCTGCTCGGCGTTTTCGAATTCCGAAACCAGTGGATCAAGTTTCGCGTTCATGCGACGACTCTACTACCGCAACGAAGCTGATGCCAGCAAACCAGGGCGCCCGAGCGAGCGTCAGCGCGGGAGCGCCGTGCGCTCCGGCTGCAACTGGACGAATTGGGTTGCGATCGCGTGCAGGGCAATGCCGATGCCGATGTAGATGCCCTGGGTGGTGAGATAGGGCAGGTACCAGTCGCCCAGATTCTTCATCCATGCGCTGAAGCTGCGCGGCAGCGGCACGCTGTTCGACAGCCAGTAGAAGCTGCCGTTGGAAGTCAGGTAGCACAGGTTGATCGCGACGAACCCCGCCATGATCGCCAGGCCGAGTTCGCGCGCGCCGAGACCGCGATAGCGGCGCGCAAGCCACGCGCCGCCGAGCCACATCGCGAAATAGGCAATCGTGAGGAACCAATAGGCCGGCGACACGCAGTAGTGCTGCCAGAACGAAAGCCCGCTGCCGCTGATCACCAGATAATCGATCAGCACGCCTTCGACGAACAGCGCGGGAAACGCCCAGCGCACTTCCTTGTTCAAGTAGAACCCGGCGGCGAAGAACACCCCCCACGAGGCGTCCGGCACCGCGGCGAAATGGTTGACGCGCGTCGTCGCCATGATCAGGGCGAGTAGGGCGAACACCCCATAGCGGACGAGCGGGGATGCGGCGTCGCGGGCGGCGGGAGAAGAAAGGGTCATCGCGCGGGTCCTCGGAAGAGACGTGGGCATTATACCGGCAATCGGCGGCCTCGCATGATGATCGATATCCGTGCTGGGGCATGCCCGGTATGATGCGCGCCATGAACGAAGTGGATGTCCTTATCGTCGGCGGAGGCCTGGTCGGTTCCAGCCTGGCCATCGCGCTCGACGGCAGCGGCCTGCGCGTCGCCCAGGTCGAGGCGGTGGCGCCGCGAATCGATCCCGCCGCGGATCCGGACGAGCGCAGCCTCGCGCTCGCTCGCGCGAGCGTGAACGCGCTGACCGCGCTCGGCGTGTGGCCGTCGATCGAGGCGAAGGCGACGCCGATCCGGCGCGTGCACGTCAGCCGCCGCGGCGAGTTCGGCGTGGTCAGGCTCGATGCGGCGGAGCACGGCCTCGACGCGTTCGGCGCGACTTGTCCGGCGCGCGAGCTTGGCAACGGCTTGCTCGCGCGGCTTGAGCGCTGTGCGAGTCTTGTGCGCTACGCGCCGGCGAAGCTCACCGCGATTGCGGGCGACGCGAATGGCGTCGTCGCCACGCTCGCCGCCGACGATGGCGAGAAGCATCTGCGCGCGTGCCTGCTGGTCGGCGCCGATGGCACGGCTTCGTTCGTGCGCGATGCGTGCGGCATCGGCATCGACAAGGTCGACTACGCGCAGACCGCCTTTGTCGCCACCGTGCAGCCGGAACGCGCGATGGACGGTTGCGCCTACGAGCGCTTCACTGCAACCGGCCCGGTGGCCTTGCTGCCGCTGGCGCAAGGCCGTGCCGGTGTCGTCATGACCGTGCCATCGGCCGATGCGCCGCGCGTGGCTGCGCTCGACGATGCGGGTTACATCGCCGAACTGCACGAGCGCTTCGGTTACCGGCTCGGCAAGTTCTCGCGGCTCGGCAGACGCGTGTCGCATCCGCTGACGCGCGTGATCGCGCGACGCTTGGTTGCAACTCGCACGGTATTGGTGGGGAACGCGGCGCAAACGATCCATCCGATCGGCGCGCAAGGCTTCAACCTCGGCCTGCGCGACGCGCTGACGCTCGCCGAACTGCTGGTCGAACAGGCACGCGCCGGCGGCGATGCCGGCGCTGCTTCGCTGCTGAAGCGCCATGCGGAACTGCGCCGGAAGGATCGTGAAGGCACCGCCGCGATGAGCGACGGCCTGGCGCGGTGGACGGCGGACGAGGCATTGCCGCTGAAAGCGTTGCGCTCGCTCGGTCTGATTGCGATCGATCGGATCGCGCCGCTGAAGCAGGCGCTCGTTGCGCGAGGCATGGGTTTTCGCGGGCATTCGCCTGCACTGGCATTGAGGCATTTCCCATGAGCGGTCGAAGACTTTTCGACGTTGCGATCGTCGGCGCCGGCATGGTCGGCGCGGCGCTCGCGCTCGATCTCGCGCAGCGCGGCTTCGACGTGGCGTTGGTGGAATCGCGGCCGCCGGCGCCGTGGCGCGCGGAGGACGAAGTCGATCTGCGCGTCGTTGCGTTGGCCGCCTCGTCGATCGCGCTATTGCAACGTTTGGACGTCTGGACGTCCATTGCTGCATCGCGTGCGAGCGCATACCGGCGCATGCAGGTATGGGACGCGCTCGCACCGGGCAGTCTGGGTTTCGACGCCGCCGACGAGGGCGCGGCCGCGCTCGGCTACATCGTCGAGAACAAGTTGATCCAGTCGGCGCTGTGGCGGGCGATCGAGCGCCAGCCGGCGATCCGGCTGCATTGTCCCGCGCGTGTGGTAGCGACCGAAGTGTCCACCGGCGCCGCCATCGAATCACGAATCACGAATCACGAATCACGGCTCCTCACCCTCGACGACGGCACGCAACTGAAGGCGCGCCTCGTCGTCGCCGCGGACGGCGACGATTCAGCGCTGCGCGGCCTGCTCGGCATCGCGACGCGGGACCGCGATTACGCGCAGCGCGGCATCGTCGCGCACGTCGCGCACGAGCGCGCGCACGAGGCGACCGCGTGGCAGCGTTTCCTGCCGGGCGCGACGCTGGCGTTCCTGCCGCTCGCCGACGGGCGCAGTTCGATCGTCTGGTCGGTGCCGAACGACGAGGCCGAGCGCCTGCTCGCGCTCGACGACGTGGCGTTCCGTACCGAGCTCGGCGCGGCGTTCGATTTCCGCCTCGGCGCGATCACCGCGACGACACGGCGCGCCGCATTCCCGTTGCGCCTGCGCCTCGCCGAACGCTACGCCGCGCCGCGTTTCGCGCTCGTCGGCGATGCCGCGCACGTGGTGCATCCGCTGGCGGGGCAGGGCGTCAATCTCGGTTTCCGCGATGCGGTCGAGCTTGCGAACGTGCTGGCCGAAGCGAAGAATCGCAAAGTGGCCGATTCCAGCCACGACTTTGCATCAGAGTATACTTTGCGCCGTTACGAGCGCCGCCGGCGCAGCGACAATGCGATCGCGGCAAACGCCTTCGATGTGATCCAGCGCGGATTCGGCAGCGATGTCGCGGCCGTCGCCGCCCTGCGCGGCGTGGGCCTCGCCCTGGTCGATCGCGTCGCTCCGCTCAAGCGTTTCTTTGCGCACCACGCGGCAGGTTGAGCCGCGAAGGACCTTTGATTTTGCGCCGGCTCCGGATGGCAATTTTCCATGCCGCGGCGACGCTTATTCCGCGAGGCGGCGGACGATGAAGCCCAGCGCTGCCATCCAGCAAAGTCCGACGAAGATCGCGCCGGCCCAGCCGCGCAGAAAGCCGCCGCGCTCGCGCAGCAGCCCGTTGAGCACGGCGAGGATCGCCATCGGCAGCGCAAGTGCGAGCGCGAGGATCAGGTAGGTCGGGTCGGAGAAATTCATGGAACCCCCTGGATTCCGCTTCGTCGCGGTGGGATGTGAGCGCCGGGGCGCGGATGCCGTTCCGTATGCCGAACGGGGAAACCATAGCCGGCAGATCGACGCGCGACGTTGATCTTCATCAAGACCGGCCTCCGTTCGTGCGTTGCGGGAAGCGGAGGTGAATTTGACGGCGGTCAATACGCGTTTCGGCGGCTGGGCGCACCTTCGTATGCGGTGCGGAAAAAGCCAATCCGATGCGACGGCGCGAACTTCCGCATTGCCCACCCGCCGACCGGAGGTATCGTCCATGATCGCCACTGCATTGCATTCGCCAGAGCACCCCGAACATGGCGGCGCCGCCTCGGCGCCCGAATGGAAAGAGAAGCTGCGCGACGGCACGACGGTGCTGATTCGCCCCATTGCCGGCACCGACGTCGATCTGGAACGCAGGTTCATCGAGCGCCTCTCGCCGCAGTCGCGGCGTTATCGTTTTCTCGGCGAAATGACGACGCCGGACCGGGCATTGCTGGACAAGTTCACTCATCCGGACCCCGCGCACGAGGCTGCCTTCATCGCCTTGGTTGCCGACGGCGCGGAAAAGCGCGAAGTCGGCGTTGCGCGCTTCAGCGCGGACCCGAGCGAAGTCCAATGCGAATGTGCCGTCGCCGTGGCCGACGATTGGCAGGGCAAGGGCCTGGCAACGATCCTCATGCGTCATCTGATCGAGATCGCGCGCCAGCGCGGCTATGCGCGGATGTACTCGATCGACGCGCGGGAAAACGAAAACATGTGCGCGCTGGCGGAGTTTCTCGGTTTCGAGCGCGTGCCCGATCCGCAGGACGGCAGCCAGGTATTGCATTCCCTAAATCTGAAAGCCGCCGGCGCCTGAGAGGGAATTGTCGAAGCGGATGCTTTCGCTTCCCCTGCGTAGCGGGGGAAGGAAGAGTCCTCCTTTTTCGCGAGGGCGGGTTTATTTTGTAGATACCCTCAGGGCATCGGCGCATCGCCGTTTCAGGGCTGCGGCGAGGGCGCCGGAGCTGCGCGCCGCCAGGACAGCGCGCCGAGCCCCAACGCGGCGGCGCGCGCATACCAGTCCAGATGTTCCGCCGGCGACGGCTTGCGGTTCGATTGCACCGGCAGAGAGAGGGATTCGTCCATCCACGGCTGCATCGCGGCGCGCATGTCGAGCTGGGACGGCACCGACGCCCGTACCCGCTTTGCCGGACCCGAACCACCGCGCGCGGCGGTCGCCAACGGATGGATGGCGTCGCCGACGTCGTTCGCGAATCGCGCCAGGCGCGGTTGCGGGGTGATCGCCGTCAATCCGATGTGGCGAAGTCCGTGCCTGCGCGCGCGCGCGACGAGGTCGGTCGGCGTCTCGCGCAGGCGCGCGCGCTCGAACCAGGCGGCGTCGCAGCGCAATGCGCGGCCACGCGACTCGGCCAGCGCGATCGTTGCGTCGAGGCTGCCTTCGGCAAGCGCTTGGGCGATCCGCCGGGCCTGCATGCGCGCTTCGGCGCAGGCGTAATCCAGGCCGAGCAGGGCCAACGCATCGGCAAGGCCAATGACGCCGATGCGCAGCCGTTTCGCGGTCCGGTGCGAGTCGCGACGCAGGACGATGGCGTTGTCGAGCGCATGCGCAGCGAGGCCGGCGCAGTGTTTCACCGCGGCACAGTCGATCACGGCCTGTGATGCGGGAGACGGGCGCACGAAGCCGGCAAGGTTCAGCACCGCGACGAGGCCGTCGTCCGGCCACGGCGTGGCCTCGGTGCCGGCGGCGGCGAGGATGCGTTCGTCGAGCAGCAGACGCCAATCGGCGAACGCATCGAGCAGACGGCGCTCGAACGCACAGCGTTCGCCGCCAGGCTCGACGGTGGCGAGCGTCGCGGCCACGCGTTGCCAAGTCGCTTCGATGGTGTCGTCGCGCAATACGCCGTTTTCGCGCCAGCGGAACCACGCATCCCAGGCTTCGACCGCGGCCGGCGCGACGAACGGCGATTCTCCCGGCGTTCTGTTCCCGCTCATGGTCTTGCGCGCCGGCGCGCGGCGTTCGGCGGCGCGCCGGTGCCCGCGCGCGACGGCATGTGCGCGGTTCGCGTCGACGTGCTGGAACAGGGTTGGAACATCCGGCCGGGAAGCGCAGTTGCGAGTGAAGGCAACCAGCCTAGCCGGCGCGAGCCGCGACCGTTTGACTCAGGTCAAATCCGCGATGTGCGGGTGTGGGGCATCCGGCCGCGGCAATGAAGCCCGGCCGGACGCCTGGACGGAGGCTTAAACCAATTCCACGGCGATCGCGGTCGCTTCACCGCCGCCGATGCAGAGCGCAGCGACGCCTTTCTTGCCGCCGCGCTTCTTCAACGCATGCAACAGGGTGACGACGAGGCGCGCGCCCGACGCGCCGATCGGATGGCCGAGCGCACAGGCTCCGCCGTTGACGTTGAGCTTCTCGTGCGCGATGCCGAGGTCCTTCATCGGCGCCATCGCGACGACGGTGAACGCCTCGTTGACCTCGTACAGGTCGACGTCGCCGGCCTTCCAGCCGGCCTTGTCGAGCACCTTCTGGATCGCGCCGACCGGCGCGGTGGTGAACCATTCCGGTTCGTGCGAATTGGTCGCGTGCGCGACGATGCGCGCGATCGGCTTCACGCCGCGCTTTTTCGCTTCGTCGGCGCTCATGAGCACGGTCGCGGCGGCGCCGTCGGAGATGCTCGAGGAACTGGCCGCGGTAACCGTGCCGTCCTTCGCGAACGCGGGCTTGAGCGAGGGAATCTTCGAGACGTCGGACTTGCCCGGCTGCTCGTCGGTGGCGAATTCGACGTCGCCTTTGCGCGTGGCGACCTTGACCGGAACGATTTCATCGACGAACGCCCCCGAGGCGATCGCGGCCTGCGAGCGCTTCACGCTCTCGATCGTGAACGCATCCTGCTGCTCGCGCGTGAAACCGTACTTCGCAGCGGTGGCGTCGGCGAACACGCCCATCGACTTGCCGTCGTAGGGATTGGTCAGGCCGTCCCACGCCATGTGGTCGACGAGCTTGGCATCGCCGTAGCGCAGGCCCGTGCGCGCCGCGACCATGTGCGGCGCGTTGGTCATCGATTCCATGCCGCCGGCGACGACGACCGTCGCCGAGCCGGCCTTGATCAGATCGGTGGCGAGCATGATCGCCTTCATGCCCGAGCCGCAGACCTTGTTGATCGTCGTCGCGCCGGCCGACTTCGGCAGGCCGGCCGCAAGCGCGGCTTGGCGCGCCGGCGCCTGGCCGAGATTGGCCGGCAGCACGCAGCCCATGATGACTTCCGAAACGTCGGCGGCGGGTACGCCGGACGCATCGAGCGCGGCCCTGATCGCCGCGGCGCCGAGCGTGGGCGTCGGCACGCCCGTGAACTGGCCGAGCATGGAGCCGATGGCGGTGCGCTTGGCGCCGACGATGACGATGTCTGACATGGTGGGTTCCTTACTGTGCTGTGTCGAAAAAGACGGGCCCCCGATTATCGCGCCATGGCACTGGCGCGGCAATTGGAACTAAAGTCTGAAAACGAGTCCCGGCGCCGTGCTCGGCGATGCGGCGGTAGCCCGCATGTTTCCGGCACGCGCAGATCGCCGTGTACGACGCAGGTCATGACTTGCCGTGGAACAATTCGCGCCCGATCAGCATGCGGCGGATCTCGTTCGTGCCCGCGCCGATCTCGTAGAGCTTGGCGTCGCGCAGGATGCGGCCGGTCGGGTATTCGTTGATGTAGCCGTTGCCGCCGAGCGCCTGGATCGCCTCGAGCGCGACCTTGACCGCGTTCTGGGATGCGTTGAGCAGGCACGAGGCCGGGTCGATGCGCGACTTGCGGTTGGCGTCGAATTCCTGCGCGACCACATAGGCGTAGGCGCGCGAGGATTGCAGCAAAGTATACATGTTGGCGATCTTCGCCTGCATGATGCCGAACGTGCCGATCGGCGCGTTGAACTGCTTGCGCTCGCGCACGTAGGGCAGGGCGATGTCGAGCGCGGCTTGCATCAAACCGATCGGGCCGCCGGACAGGACCAGGCGTTCGGTGTCGAGGCCGCCCATCAGCACGCGCACGCCTTCGTTGATCTCGCCGACGCGGTTCGCATCGGGAATCTCGCAGTTGTCGAACACGAGCTCGCAGGTGTTCGAACCGCGCATGCCGAGCTTGTCGAGCTTCTGGGCGGTGGAGAAACCCTTCATGCCTTTCTCGACGAGGAACGCGGTCATGCAGCGCGAGCCCGCCGGGCGGTGCGCGGTGCGCATGTAGACCAGCAGCACGTCGGCGTCGGGACCGTTGGTGATCCACATCTTCGAGCCGTTGGCGATCCACACGTCGCCTTTTTGTTCCGCGCGACAAGTCATCGAGCCGACCACGTCGGAACCCGCGCCCGGCTCGCTCATCGCGAGCGCGCCGACGAACTCGCCGCTGCACAGCTTGGGCAAATACTTTTTCTTCTGCGCCTCGTTCGCGTTGTGCAGGATGTTGTTGACGCAGAGGTTCGAATGCGCGCCGTAGGACAGGCCGACCGAGCCCGAGGCGCGCGAGATTTCCTCCATCGCGACGAGATGGGCGAGATAGCCCATGCCGGAGCCGCCGTATTCGGTCGGCACGGTGATGCCGAGCAGGCCCATGTCGCCGAGCTTGCGCCACAAGTCGGACGGGAACAGGTTGTCGTGATCGATCGCGTTCGCGCGCGGCGCGATTTCCTTGTCCGCGAACGCCGCTACGGTGTCGCGCAGCAGGTCGAGTTCTTCACCGAGCGGAAATGGACGCATGGCGCGATCTTTCGTGCGAATGGTCCGCGCATGATAACGCAGCGGCCGCCGCATCCGCATGACGCGGCGACGCCATCGCGAATGTCGAGCGCCCGGCAAGCCGGTTTCCGATGTGTGCGTTGCCGACCGGCCAGGCCCACGGCGCGCGACTTGATCCGCGTGCAACAACGCGGTTGAATCGGCGGACCCAATCCGAGCGAGGAATTCCTCATGCGCCAACCCGCGAAGAAAAACGTGCGCAACTCCGCGCGGAACACAGTCGCCGCCAGCAAATCGTCCACGGGATTCACGGCGGAAGAGCGAGAGGCGATGAAGGCCTACCTCCAGGAGAAGAAGGCCGAAGCGCGCGCTGGCCGAAACAGGGCGGAAGGCGAAAGCGCCGCCCTCGCGGCGATCGACGCGATGAAGGAACCGGACCGCGCGATGGCCAGGCGCCTGCATGCGATCATCACCGCCGCGGCGCCGGCATTGTCGCCGAAAACCTGGTACGGCATGCCGGCGTATGCCAAGGACGACAAGGTCGTCTGCTTCTTCCAGAGTTCGCAGAAATTCGGCACGCGCTACGCCACGTTCGGCTTCAGCGACAAGGCGAGGCTAGACGACGGCGCGATATGGCCAAGCGCGTTCGCGCTCAAGGAGTTGACCGCCGCCGTCGAGGCGAAGATCGGCGCGCTCGTGAAAAAAGCCGTGGGCTGAAAATCCGAAGCGTCACGGATTCGACGGCGGCCCCTCACCGGGCGGCGGCGGATAGCCCGCTGCCGGCGGAGGCGGGAAACCGGGCGGCGGTCCGCCGGGGCCATGCGGCCCGCCGGGAGGCATCATTCCCTTCGCTTCGCAGACGACGTCGTTCGGCGATGCGCGCACGATCAGGGTTTTCGACGCGAACAGGACGCCGTCGTCCATGCGTACGGTGTCGCACAGGTAGGGCGATTTGTCTTTTTCCGCGCCGATCACGCCGTCGCGGTCGAGTGACGTCTCAGGCACTCCGTGGATGCGGTAGAGCGGATGTCGGGTGAAGACGTCGCGGTTCATGGCATCCGAGAAGAACAATTGTGTGGTGACGCTGGTCGGCGCGCGATCGTCGCTCCGGTAATCGCCCGTCATCACGCGCAAGTGGATGTGCACCGCGCGGCCGCGGTACCAGCCCGGGTAGCAGGTGTCGAAGTCGACGCGGCCGTGCGCGTTCGTGCGCTGGTAGCCGCGGAAAAAGCGCTTGTCGAGATCGGCCTGGTCGTTGTTGCACATCGGAGCGATCCGGCCGGAATAGCCGCCGGTGTGGTTGGTGTGCCAGATCTCGACGATGGCATCCGGTAGCGGCCTGCAGTCGGCATCGACCACGCGCAGGGCCAGACGCAGCGGCAGGCCGTCCCATCCGTCGCTGATGTCGCTGCGCTCGGGCGAGAGCGCGTGGCACGGGCCGATCGTGGCCATGCAGGTGAGCGCGCACGCGTTGCCGAGCTTGCCGAACGGGTCGGGAAACCGGTCTGTGCTGCCGATCTTCGCCGTGCCGCCGCTGGCCCAGCGAGGCGTTTTTGCGGCCATCGCGTTTTTTGCTCCGTCGGTCGTTCTGCAGCCGTTGAGGGACAGCAGCGGCGCGGCGAGCAAGGCGTTGCCGGCCGCCTTCAGCAGGCGTCGGCGCTGGCGCAAGGAGGCGGGAGAGGAAGAATCGCGCATGGGAGTTCGGTGGCAATGGACGGCCTCGCATGCTCGGCGCATTTGCGCGGGCGGGCAATGGATCGAAGCGCATTTCGGTCCGATTCCACGAAGAATTCAAATTTGTCGATCGAGTTCTACGGCACGAAACTGAGGAACAGATAGGCTGCGAACATCACGAGATGGACCATGCCGGGCAGCACCGTCGTGCGGCCGGTGCGCAGCGAGATCGAGGCGACGAACAGCGACAGCAGGAGCAACACGGTGGATTTCGCGTCGACGCCGAGTGCGAGCGGCCAGCCCATGATCAACGAAAGCACGGCGACCGTGGGCACGGTGAGGCCGATGCTTGCGATCGCCGAACCGATCGCGAGGTTGAGGCTGGTTTGCAGGCGGTTGGCGTGCGCGGCGCGGATCGCGGCGACGCTTTCGGGCAGCAGCACGATCGCGGCGATCAGGATGCCGACCGTCGCCGCCGGCGCGCCGGCCGCGTGCAGTGCCGCTTCGATGGTCGGCGAAATGCCTTTCGCGCTGAGCACCACGGCGACGAGCGCGATCAGCAGCAGGCCCAGGCTGGCCGCGGTTTCCCGGTTGGACGGTTGCCTCGCGTGTTCGTCGTCGTCGTGCTCCGCGTCCGCCGGCAGGAAATAGTCGCGATGGCGAATGGTCTGGAACACGGTGAACGCGGCGAACAGGACCAGCGTCGCGATGGCGACGAACAGCAGTTGGCTGCGCGTATAGGCCGGGCCTGGCGCGCTGAGGGAAAAATTCGGCAGGATCAGCGTGAACACGACGATCACCGTCAACGTGCCGAGCGCGGCGTTGATGCCCTCGAGCTTGAATTCCTGCACATGATGGCGGCCGCCGCCGATCAGCAGGCTCGCGCCGATCAGGCCGTTGAGGATGATCATCACCGCGGCAAACACCGTGTCGCGGGCCAGGCCCGAGGTGGCCTCGCCGCCGGAAAGCATCATCGACACGATCAGCGCCACTTCGATGATCGTCACCGCGAGCGCGAGCACGAGCGTGCCGAACGGCTCGCCGACGCGATGCGCGATCACCTCCGCGTGGTGCACCGAGGCGATCACGCTGCCCACGAGCCCGAGCACGAGCAGCGCGACGATGCCCGGCAGGCCCGGCGCAGCCCATGCCAGCGCAAGCACGGCGATGCCCAGCGGCGGCACCGCCAGTGTCCACGGCGGATTGTGTCGAACCGGTTCGCTCATGCGTGCTTTCCTTCATTCGACGGCGGAAGCGGGTGGAAAATTCGTCGGCGCAGAGTGGAACTTACTCGAATGCGGGAATCGTTTCACTTCCCGGCGGTCGGCTTTGCCGTCGCTTTCCTGAAGTTTTCTTCACGTTCACCCCGGCTTTGCTGCTTTGCAGCATAATGGCGCTATGGAAACGACTTCCACCATGCGGACGGCGCCGTCGGCGATCGCCGTGTCGCCGCGCCATCGCGCCCTGATCCTCGCCGCATTGACGCTCGGCGGTTTCGCCATCGGCACCAGCGAATTCTCGGCGATGGGCCTGATGCCCGAGATGGTGAAAAGCTTCGGCGTGAGCGAGCCGCAAGTCGGCCACGTCATCAGCATGTATGCGCTCGGTGTCGTGGTCGGTGCGCCGTTGCTCGCCGTCCTCGGCGGGCGCCTGCCGCGCCGCGCCTTGTTGCTGTTGCTCATGGGCTTCTATGCGCTCGGCAACCTGGCCAGCGCCGCGGCGCCGACTTACGCGGGCATGTTGGTGGCGCGCTTCGTCGCCGGCTTGCCCCACGGCGCCTATTTCGGCGTGGCGGCGCTCGCGGCCGTGGCGATCAGCAAGCCCGAGGAACGCGGCAAGGCGGTGAGTCTCACCATGTTCGGGTTGACCGTGGCCATCCTGATCGGCAACCCGGTCGCGACGTGGATGGGGCAGACCATCGGCTGGCGCTGGGCCTTCGTCATGGTATCGACCGTCGCCGCGATCACGCTGGCGCTGATCGCCGCGTTCATGCCGCGCGACCGTACCGGAGCGCCGGCGCACGCGCTGGCCGAACTGCGCGCGTTCAACCGGCCGCCGGTGTGGCAGGCGCTGGCGATCGGCGCGGTCGGTTTCTCCGGCCTGTTCTGCGTGTTCAGCTATCTCGCGCCGACGATGCTGCAGGTGACCCGCGCGCCGGCGTCGCTGATTCCGCTTGGCCTCGCCGGTTTCGGCCTCGGCGGCGTGATCGGCAATTTCCTCGGCGGCTGGCTGTTCGACCGACTGCGCTTCCGCGCGGTGCCGGCGATCCTGTTCGGCGCGGCGGCGATGCTGCTGCTGTTTCCGCTCGCGGCGGGTTCGTTGTGGACGCTGCTACCGATCACGGTCGCGATCGGCATGATGGGCGCGCTCGGCCCGGTGTTGCAGACGCATCTAATGGACGTGGCCGGCGAGGCGCAGACGCTCGCGGCCGCTTCGCACCATGCGGCGTTCAACGCCGCGAATGCGCTCGGTCCGTGGCTCGGCGGCATGGCGATCACGGCGGGTTGGGGCTGGACTGCCACCGGCTACGTCGGCGCGACGACCGCATTGCTCGGTACCGCCGTCTATTTTTGGGCCGCGGCCACGCTGCGCCGGCGCCAATGGCGGACTTGCGAGGTTTGTTGATCGCCGCGCGCGATCGCCGCAGTGATAAAGTTCACGGCCCATTGCCTTCGCGAGCGACGTTGTGAACCTTCCGACGACCCATTCCATCGGCACTCCCGGCCAGCCCTGGGGCGAGGCCGAGAAAGCGCTCTGGCGGTCGCGCCAGACGCGCAAGCGCAGCTACGCAACCGACGTGCTCGGCGTCGTCGAACGCCTGCGTGGCTGCTTCGACGTGGCCGAGTACGGCCGCCTCGACTATCCGCCCGAATCGTTTCCGCTGTTCGCGATCCGCAGCCGCGAGTGGCGCGACGATCTTCCGTGCGCGCTGGTCACCGGCGGTGTGCACGGCTACGAGACCAGCGGCGTGCACGGCGCGCTGCAATTCGTCGATCTGCGCGCGGCGGACTACGCGGGCCGCGTCAACCTGCTCGTCGTGCCGTGCGTCAGTCCGTGGGCATACGAGCGCATCCATCGCTGGAATCCGCTCGCGATCGATCCGAACCGTTCGTTCCGCGACGACAGCCCGGCGCCGGAGTCGGCCGCGTTGATGAGCCTCGTTGCGCCGCTGCGCAAACGTATGCTCGTGCACATCGACCTGCACGAAACCACCGACAGCGACGAGTCGGAGTTCCGCCCGGCGCTGGCCGCGCGCGACGGCAAGGCGTTCGAGCCCGAAGGGATTCCCGACGGCTTCTATCTGGTCGACGACGCCGAACATCCGCAGCCCGCGTTCCAGCGGGCGATCATCGCGGCGGTGGCGAAGGTGACGCACATCGCGCCGGCGGACGCGAAGGGCGAGATCATCGGCTCGCGCGTCGTCGCGCCGGGCGTGATCGAATACGAGTTGAAGAAACTCGGTCTGTGCGCCGGCATCACCGATGCGCCCTACAAGACCACGACCGAGGTCTATCCCGACAGCCCGCGCACGACGCCCGGGCAGTGCAACGCCGCGCAGGTGGCGGCAGTGTGCGCGGCGCTCGATTACGCGCTGGCAGCGCGCTCGTAGAACGCAGGGAACGCACGTACGATTTCAGTCCTGCAGGCGGTAGTTCACCGGTACCTGCACGCTGGCGACGATGGGACGGCCGTCGTGCAGCGCGGGCTCGAATTGCCAGCGGCGCACTTCGTTCATCGCCGCGCGGTCGAGGACGTACGAGCCGCTGCGTCGGACGACGCGCGCGTCGCTGACATGGCCGGCGACGTCGACCTGGGCGAGCACGAGCACGGTGCCCTGCTCGCGTTCGCGCAGCGCCGCCGCGGGATAAGCCGGCTTGGGATGCGACAGCAGCGCGACGCTGCGCTCGACCGGCTTCGTCGTCGACTGAGTAGCAGGCCGGGTCGCCTTGGCCAGCATGCGGTTTGCGGCCTTTGCCTTGGCCGCATGCTTCGCCGCCGGCCTGGCATCGGTCGCCGCGGGCTTGGCGGTTTCGTCCGTCGCGGTGACGGCCTGCTGCGCGGATTGCGCCTGCGTGCCGGCGTCGGGTGCCGAAGAGGACGAAGGAACGGGAACGGTCCAGGCGATCGTGGCCGGCGGCGTTGCCGCGGCATCGACGTTCGACGCTTCTTCGTTACCCAAACGATAGAACAGCCACGCGTTCACCGCGAACGCCAGCGCGACGAGAATCGCAACGCCGGGCGGATAGTAGAGTTCCCTGCGCGGCATATCCTGGGTGGCGGGAGATCCGGATTGGGCCATGACTGCTGCTCCTCTCGTCGTTGCGCTTGCCACTTGCCTTGAGGCGAGCTTGGCACGTTTGCCGCAAACCTGCGTTCGGATTTCGTTATCGACGTGGGCTTGTCCAGTTTTCCCGTTCGCACGATTGCCGCTGGCCGTCGCCCGCCGCGCCCGGGTTCAATGCCGCGTGTGGCCGCCGCGCGCGGCCGGCGTCATCTCCACGCTCAGCGTGAACGCACGCACTTCGTCGGGCTGCATCGCGCCGACGCCGACGAGGCGCCGCGCGATTTCTTCGCCGCGCTCGTTGCGGATCGTCAGCACCATCGAATACTCCCACGCGCCGCCCTCGCTGTTGCGGAAGCTGCCTTCGACGCGCAGCGGAGTGACCGCCGCGGCCTGCGCCTCTCCCGCGACCGGCTCCGCGCCGTAGCGCAGATGGTGCCGGCACGACGGACACACCGTCGCGCTCTCGAGTATTGTTTCGCGGCAGTGCGGACAAAGGCGCGTCGCGCCGGGCGTGCCCGCGCGCGCGACGCTCACGAGACCGAGCCGTTCGCGGATTTGTGCGTGGCCGGTTTCTCGTCGCCCCAGCCGAACTCGGCGTGCCCGCGCATGCGCGAACCGGCGGCGACGGTGAGCGTGCCGGCCTTGATGTCGCCGGTCAATGCGCCGGACTGGGCCAGGTCGACGTGCGATGCGGCATCGATGTTGCCGACGAGTTCGCCGGCGACGACGACTTTCTCCGCGCGCACGCTGCCGGTGACATTGGCGCGCGGGTCGATCGTCAGGTCGCCGTGCACGTTGATGTCGCCCTTGAAACGGCCGGCGACGCGCACGTGGCCCGCGCCTTCGATCTTGCCTTCGATGGTGATGTCGGGCGCGATCAGCGATTCGGATTTCTCGGCGGCGCGCGTCTGCGCGCGCAGCGGCGCGACGGCCACGACGGGTGCCGCTTCGGGCTTCGGTTCCGGCGTGGATTGCGCCTCGAAACGGGCCGGCGCGACGGGGTCGGGGGCGATGCCGGAGGGCGGGGATTGCTTGGTCGGTTCTTTCCACAGTGCCATGAGGCGCTCCTGGTCGGTGTGCGGTATCGTCCGGCAGCGGCGCGCGATGGCCTGCTGCGCTGCCGGAATCGCAAGAGTACGCCAACGCAGTCGGAAAAAATGGAACTTTTCGTTAAAAATCCCTATTTTGGTCGCGTACTTGCGCACGGTTCCGCATATCCGGCTCAAGAGCGTTCCGCGCCGTCGGTCGCGGCCGCATCGCCCGGCTCGGGGGCGCGCAATCAATTCTTCGGCGTGGCGCGCGCGAGGCAGGCGCGATAACGCCGCTCCACGCTTTCGGCGAACATGGCCGTGGTGAACCTGCGCGTGATCTTCGGGCTGTCGAGGTCGATCTGCGGCAGCATCGTGCGCGGCAGCGACGTACCGGCGGCCCGGTCGGCCAGCGCAAAGATCTTCGCGTACAGCGGCGTCTTCTCGAAGTCGAACTTCTCGCCCTGCGCGAGTGCGGCGTGGATGTCGCCGTCGTCCATGTCGAGGCGCTTGCCGAGCGAGCGCACGGCAAGTTCGGTATGGCCGTTGCCGCTGGCGTAGTCGATCAGGTCGCCGTCGTAGGCCAGCGGTTGTTGCGTCAGCAGGTGGACGGCGTTCTGGAACGCGGCGTTGCGGCTCGCGTAATAGCCGGCGTTGTAATCGGCGAAACGGTAGATCATGCGGTCGTAGGAAACCGGGTAGGCGAGCAGATGGGCGATGCCGAAGTAGACGCCGCCGCGCCGGCTGAAGACTTCGTGGCGGATCGAGCCGTCGTACGGATACGGGTAGGGATGCGTGCGCACGAACGCCTCCGCGATCGCCACGCTGGCCTGCATCGGGCCGCCAGTCTTGACCGGATTGGAGTCGGCGAACAGCGTCTGCCCCAGCGGCACGCGGCCGATCAGGTCTTCGAACAGGAGACTCAGCTCGCGCTCGGTGCGCACCGCGGCGATGCGGTCGTTGTAGCTGCGCCCATCAGAGGACTTGATCGCCATCGCCGCGTGCACGGCGAACGCCGGAACATGGTGCGCGCCGGCGCGGCGGTCGATTTCCTCCTGCGCGATGAGGCCGAGGTTCGGCACGGGCGGATCGGCGACGAATCCCGATTCCTGCTCGATGACCGCGAGCGCCGCGCACAGGTGCGAGGAGGTCGGTTCGACGTCGAGCGCGTAGAAAGCGTCGGTGATGTCGAGCGCCCAGCCGGCGCGATCGCGCGCCGAGGGCGGAATCAAAGCCGTGAGCTGCGCGCGCACTTCCTCGCGCGGTCGGCTGGGTTTCTTTGGTGGCGTGGCGCAGCCGGCGAGCAGGGCGGCGATCGTCAGCGCGGCGAAGCGCCGGACGATGCGGAGGCGATGCGTCGTTGCAGGCATGCGAGGTGAGCCGCGCGTATGTGGTGCCTCGCATTGTGACCGAACGCACCGCCCGGCGCAGCGTCCCGAATGTCGATCTGCCTCGATCGACGTCGTCGCGTGGATCAATCCATGCGCACCGTCTCGCCGCGCTTGACCACGAGCAGCGGGTTTTCGGTTGCGCGGATGTTCTTGAGCACGTCGCCCTTGACGGCGACGACGTCGGCGTACTTGCCCGCTTCGAGCGTACCGGTATCGGCATCAATGCCCAGCAGTTTGGCCGAACCGATGCTGCTCGTCATCAGCGCCGCGGCGGGCGTCATGCCGAGCGCGACGAGGTCGCCGAATTCCTCGGCGTTCTTGCCGTGCGGATACACGGCCGCGTCGGTGCCGAACGCCATCAGCACGCCGATCTTCATCGCGTTCTTCATCATCTCGTTGTGCGCGTTGGCCGCGGCGCGCGCCTTGGCGGCGATCTTCGGCGGATACGTGTCGGCCTTGGCCAGCACCCATTCCTGGGTCATGCGCGTCGGTGTGAGGTAGACGCCTTTCTGCTTCATCAGTTGCAGCGTGTCGGGCTTGAGGAAGCTGCCGTGTTCGATCGAATCGACGCCGGCTTCGATCGCGAGCTTCGCGGCGAGATCGCCGTGGCAGTGCGCGGCGACCTTGCGGCGCCAGGCGTGCGCTTCGCTCATGATCGCCTTCAGTTCTTCGGGCGTGAGCTGCGGCACGTCGACCGGATCGGCTTCGGACAGCACGCCGCCCGAGGCGCAGATCTTGATCACGTCGGCGCCGAATTTCATCTGCTCGCGCACGGCCTGGCGGCACGACTCGGGGCCGTTGCACACGCCTTCGAGCGGACCGGGTTCCTTCATCCGGTCGGGCGGGATCGGCGAGCCGTCGCAATGGCCGCCGGTCGAACCGATCGCATGCGCGGCGACGAGCATGGTCGGGCCTTCGGCGAGATGCTGGTTGATCGCGTTGCGCAGCGCGACGTCGATGAAATCGGCCGCGCCAACCTCGCGCACCGTGGTCACGCCCGCACGCAGCGTCGCGCGCGCGTTGCGCTCGGCGTGGAACGACTGCTCGACCGGGAAGCGCAGCATGTCTTCGTAGAAACCCTGCGCCCAATTGTCGTTGTGGTCGGAAGCGATGTGCGTGTGCGCATCGATGAAGCCGGGCAGCAGCGTGGCGTCGCCGAGATCGATCACTTTCGCGTCGGCCGGAATCGCCGCGTTCGCGCCGACCGCGGCGATGCGTTCGCCCTCGATGACGACGATGCCGGGCGAGACCAGTGCGCCGCTGCGCCCGTCGAACAGGTGCGCGGCCTTGAGCACGAGCGGTTTTGCCGCGGGCGCGGCGGCCGGCGACTGCGCGGACAGGGCAAACAGCAGGCTTGCGGCAATCGAGCCGATACGGGTGTTCATTTCTTTTCTCTCCCCAGCGTTGGTGGCGAAGAAGTATATGCGGATCGGCGCGCCCCGCGCAGGCGCCGAGCGGGGTGTGTTCGGCACCTGTTCCCGTGTCCGTATTGCGCGCGGAAATCGGTGCCGCCGTGCGGCGTTTTTCAGCGCCCGTACACGTCTTCCGACTACCATCGGCCGTGCAGGGATTTGGAGAACGCCATGATCGTGTCCCCGTTCGTCCGCTCGAAGAAGTTCGCCGGCGCATTGGCCTGCGCGCTCGCCGCGACGCTGGCGGCGTGCGGCGGTTCGTCGCCGGGCAACACGGCGCAGAACGCGCCTGCGGCCGCGCAGAACCCGCCGCCCGCGCCGCCGCCGCCAGCGTCGATGTTGGTGGCGGAACTGACCGCGCCGGCGAATTCGTCCGCCTCGAGCGTCGCTTCGCCAAGCGGTGAGCCGGCGCCCGCGGCCGGCAGCGCCGAATACGCGCAGGTAGTCAGCTTGACCCCGTTGAGCGGCATGCAGCAGGTGTGCAGCGATCAGAGCGTGACCGAGCGCCGGCCGCAGTCCGACGACCACCAGGTCGCCGGTACGGTGATCGGCGCGATCGCCGGCGGCGTCATCGGCAACCAGATCGGCAGCGGCGGCGGACGCAGGTTTACCACGGTGGCGGGTGCGATCGGCGGCGGCATTGCCGGCAAGAAGATCCAGGAGGCGCACCAGGAAGGCGACACCGTGACGCGCGTGGTCAGGCGCTGCCGCAACGTGGTCGCGGGCAAGGACGTGCCGCAACTGTTCGATGTGGTCTACGCCTACCAAGGCCAGAACCTGCGCGTGAAGCTCGACTACGATCCGGGCAGCCGCATCGCGCTGCCGGTGCGCGGTGTGCAGTAGCGCGCCCGGCGCCACGCTGCGATCGCGCGAGGAGCCTTGACGAACGGGCGATTCGATGCGAGGGCGCAAAAGGAAGTCCGGTCTTTCTTGGCGATCTTTGCGCGAACATGGGCGTGATGTGGACGCTATCGCGGCGTGCGGGCTATCATCGGCGTTCGTCTGCACCCATGGGAGCGTCATGAAAACTCTGCTTGCCTGCGCCGTCGCACTTGCGATTTCCAGCGCGGCGTTTGCCGCCGATCCATCTTCCGCCTACACGCCGAAATTCGACCCCAAGCTGTTGTCGGCGGAAGTGAAGACGCTTTCTTCCGATGCCTTCGAGGGGCGCGGGCCGGCCACGCCGGGCGAGACGAAAACGCTCGCCTACGTCATCGAGCAGATGAAGGGCGCGGGCCTTTTGCCGGGCGGCGATCTCAAGGACGGCAAGCGTGCATGGACCCAGGCCGTGCCGCTGCTGCGCGCCGAAATCGAGGGCGCGCCGAAGTCGTCGTTCGACGTCCGCGGCAAGGTGGACGCGCTGACGCAAGGCAACGAGATCGCGATCCGCGCGCCGCTCGACGGCGCCAAGTCGGTCGACATCGCCAACGCGCCGGTCGTGTTCTGCGGCTACGGCGTGACCGCGCCGGAGCGCAAGTGGGACGACTTCAAGGGCGTCGATCTGCACGGCAAGGTGGCGATCGTGCTGATCAACGACCCGGACTTCGAAACCGGCGTCGGCGATTTCGGCGGCAAGGCGATGACCTACTACGGCCGCTGGACCTACAAGTACGAAGAAGCCGCGCGCCGCGGCGCGACGGGGCTCCTGATCGTGCACGAGACCGATCCCGCCTCCTACGGCTGGGCCACGGTGAAGAACTCGAACACGAACGTGCAGTTCGACATCGTCCGCAAGAATCCGGCGGAAACGCATCCCAAGCTCGAAGGCTGGATCCAGCGCGATCTCGCCGTGTCGCTGCTCAAGAGCTCCGGGCTGGATTTCGACAAGCTGAAGAAGGAAGCGCAGACGCGCGAGTTCAAGCCCGTCGCGTTGAAGGACACGACCTTCTCGGCCAGCTACCAGGTCGATTCGAGCGTGATCACCTCGCAGAACGTGGTCGGCCGCATCGAAGGCACCAAGCATCCCGGGGAGACGGTGATCTACAGCGCGCATTGGGACCATCTCGGCGTCGGCATGCCCGATGCGAAGGGCGACAAGATCTACAACGGCGCGGTCGACAACGCCACCGGCACCGCGGCGCTGATCGAGCTCGGCCGCGCGTTCGCACACGGGCCGAAGCCGGAGCGTTCGGTGCTGTTCCTCAACGTCACCGCGGAGGAGAAGGGCCTGCTCGGTTCGGAATACTACGCCTCGAACCCGCTGTATCAGTTGAGCAGGACGGTCGCCGACATCAACATGGATGCGCTCGATCCGAACGGGCCGGCGAAGAACTTCTCGCAGTCGGGCAATGCCAAGTCGGACCTGCTCGGCGACGTGATTGGAATCGCCAAGACGAACGGTCTCTACTTCTCCGAGGATCCGCATCCGGAAGCCGGCCATTTCTTCCGCTCCGACCACTTCGGTTTCGCCAAGCGTGGCGTGCCGGCGTTCTCGTGGGAATCGGGCGACGATTTGGTCAACGGCGGCATCGAGGCTGGCGAGAAATACCGCAAGGACTACACCGCCAACCGCTACCACCAGCCGGCCGACGAATGGGAGCCAACCTGGACCTTCGCCGGCATGAGCCACGATCTCGGCGTGCTCTACCAGCTCGGCAACAAGCTGGCGAACTCGCGCGAATGGCCGAACTGGTCCGCCGATTCCGAGTTCCGCGCCGTGCGCGACACGACGGCAGGAGACAGAAAGTAACGCACCGCGGCAGCTCCGGCGGATAGCGGGCTGCGCAGCGCGCCATGGGCTTTGTCGCGCCTCCGCTACGGGGCCGGCAGCGGCGAATTCGCGTGAAAACGCGGCTTGCAAGAGGTTGGTCGGGAGGTTTGTCGCGGTTGGCATGGAGATTGCTTTTCCCGTGTCGACCGTCGTTCTCACGAGCGACTTGCGAGCAGTCCCCGACCGATGACCGCGTTCCAAGCCGAATCTGCGAAGTTCATGGACCATGAGCGACAGTTCGTGCGGCGCATCTATCCGCTGCGCTTGCTCGGGGTGGTGCTGAGCGTCATCTGCGTGGCCGGCGTGCTTCGCGTCAACGGCGCATCCTGGCCGGTCTGGACGGCGCTGTTCTGGAACGGAATCTTCTGGCCGCATCTCGCACGCTGGCTCGCCCTGCGCTCGCGTTCGCCGCGCAAAGCCGAGTTGCGCAATCTCGTCGTCGACGCGATGTTCGGCGGCATCTGGATCGCCGCGATGCAGTTCAACTTCCTGCCCAGCGTGCTGCTGGCGGTGACGCTGTCGTTCGATCGGCTTGCTCTCGGCGGCCCGAAACTGCTCGTGCGCGCCGTCATCGCGCAGACGGTTGCCTGCGCCGCTACCGCGCTCGTGTGCGGTTTGCGCTTCCGGCCCGGGACGACGATGGCGGAGATCGCGATGGCGTTGCCGTTGCTGGTGGCGTATCCGCTCGCGATAAGCTGCGCGAACTACCGGCTCGTGAGCAAGATGAGTCGGCAGAACCGGCACTTGGCGCAGTTGAGCAGCGTGGATCCGCTGACCGGGCTGCTCAATCGCGCCAGTTGGGAGGAAAAGACGCTCGACCTGCTGCGCCGGCATCAGCGCCTGGGTATTCCCGCGGCGCTGCTGATGATCGACATCGACAATTTCAAGCGCATCAACGACGAGTACGGCCATCTCACCGGCGACGAGGTCATCCGCGAGGTCGCCGGCATCATTCGCCGCTGCATTCGCGACGTGGACGTGCCGGGGCGCTACGGCGGCGACGAGTTCGCCATCGTCCTCGTGCAGACCGGCGTGGAGACGGCGATGAAGGTCGCCGAACGCATTCGCTTGAGCGTGCTGGCCGGCGCGCCCGACGGCATTCCGGTGTCGATGTCCTCGGTCAGCATCGGTATCGCCGCGAACGAGAACGACATGAACGATGCGCGCGCCTGGGTCAAGCGCGCCGACATCGCGCTGTTCGAGGCCAAGGCGCTCGGGCGCGATCGCGTCGCCATCGCGCACTGAGGGGCGCACGCCGATAAGCTGCATTCATCGACGCGGCCGGATACTCTGCGCGGAATTTCTGCTGGAGTGCGAATGAGGCTGCTACTGGCCGGCTTGCTCGGCATCGCCGCCGCCGCACAGGCGCATGCGGACGCGCGCGCCGAGGTGCGGCGCGCGCTGACGCAGATCATCGATGCGGGCGGCTTTCGCGGCTATGCGCAAGGGCGCCTGTTCGGCCTCTCGTTGCCGGCGATGGCCGGCGAGATCGAAGTCGTGTTCCCTGACCGCATCCACGCGAGCACCGACGAGATGGAGTTCGTCGCCATCGGCGCGCGTGCCTGGATCCGCGCGCTCGGTGTGTGGACGGCGGTCGACCGATCGCTCGTGCCGGCGACCGCGTTCGACATGGCGGCGATGCGCAGCGCGATCGCCACGGTGCGCGATGCGCATGTCGAGTCGACCGCACGGACCAGCCAGTGCGCGGCGCAGGTCTACCGTTTTCGCGCCCATGGCAAGCTGCCCGGAGCGGGCGCCGATGGCGACCTGCGCGCATGGGTTTGCGACGGCAGCGGCCGCCTCGCGCGGATCGAGGCGACCGATGCGCGCAGCGGCGAGCGCGTCGTGCTCGATCTGGACTGGTCGCGCCGTGCTTCGGTGGGGGCGCCGCAGGGATGAGCGCCGTCGCCGGCATCGACGCGGCGACGGCTGCCCCCGCGCGCCTCATCGCGGCCGACGAGCCGCCGCCGTATTCGATCAAGAACGCGAACGGCACCTCGCCGTTCTTGTTGACCTGCGACCACGCCGGGCGGCGCCTGCCGCGCGCGCTCGGCAACCTCGGCCTCGATGGGCGCGAGCTTGAGCGCCACATCGCCTGGGACATCGGCGCGGCGGAGGTGACATCCCACCTCGCCGCGCGCCTCGACGCGTTCGCGATCGCGCAGACCTATTCGCGCCTCGTCGTCGACTGCAACCGCCCGCTGGCCTCGCCGACCCTGATCGCGACGCGCAGCGAACGCACCGACATCCCCGGCAATGCGAATCTCACCGACGCGCAGAGGCGCCAGCGCGTCGACGAAGTGTTCCGGCCGTACCACGCGCGCATCGAAGCCGAGCTCGACGCACGCCGCGCCGCCGGGCGTCGAACCATCCTCGTCACGGTGCACAGCTTCACGCCGGCCTATCTCGACGTCTCGAGGCCGTGGCAGGCCGGCATCCTCTACCACCACGACACGCGGCTTGCGCATGCCTTGCTGCACCTGATCCGTGCGGAAGGCGAGTGGGTGGTCGGCGACAACGAGCCGTATTCGGTCAGCGACACGAGCGACTATGCGATCCCGGTGTACGGCACGCAACGCGGCTTGGCCAACGTCGAACTCGAAATCCGCCAGGACCTGATCGCGGACGCGGATGGGCAAGCCGCCTGGGGCGAGCGCGTCGCCGCGTGGCTGCTGCGAGCGGGTGCGGATGCCGGTTTGATCTGAGGGTCGTCGACGGGCGAGTGGGGTTAAGATGGAGACGTCCAACCTGCAAGGAGCCGGACCGTGTCCGACGAGATCATCGACAACCGTGCGCGCAACCGCTACGAACTGACTGTCGACGGCTTCACGGCGCATGTCGACTACGCGCGCAAGCCCGGAGTGATCACCTTCATCCACACGATCGTGCCCGAGCAGCTCGGTGGACGCGGCATCGGCTCCAGGCTCGCCCAGTTCGCGCTCGACGACGCGCGCCGCAACGGCGAAAAGGTGATACCGCAGTGCTCGTTCATCGCCGCCTACATCAAGCGGCACGCGGAATACCAGGATCTGGTGCTGGCATGAACGGGGCGCGCCAACCCGGCTTTGCCGGCCACGGCGGGCAAAACGGCAAGTGCGTTTTCGCGGTTCGTGCGCGATGTGCGCGAGGCGGGGATTGATCTTCGCCGCCGCGCATCGCACTCTTGCCGCTTTCTGCCCACCTGCCGAGGAGTTTTCATGCGCGTCTTCGCCCGATCGCTTTCTCTTTCAACGGCCATCATGGCCGCACTGTTCGCGGCGCAGGGCAGGGCGCAGGCGCCCTCGGCCGACGAGGCCGCATTCCGGGACCTGTACAAGCAACTCGTCGAGATCAATACGACGCGCTCGGTCGGCAGCTGCACGCAGGCTGCGGAAGCGATGCAGGCGCGTCTGGTCGCCGGCGGCATTCCCAAGAGCGACACGCAGGTTCTCGTGCCGCCCGATAGGCCGAAGGACGGCAACCTGAGCGCGATTCTGCGCGGCAGCGACAAGCTCGCCCAGCCGATCCTGCTGCTCGCGCACATCGACGTCGTCGAAGCCAAGCGCGAGGACTGGGAGCGCGACCCGTTCAAGCTCGTCGAGGAAGACGGCTGGTTCTACGCGCGCGGATCGAGCGACGACAAGGCGATGGCCGCATCGTTCACCGACAACCTGATCCGCTACAGGAAGTCGGGCTTCGTGCCGAAGCGCAGCATCAAGCTCGCGCTGACCTGCGGTGAGGAAACGCCGGACACGTTCAACGGGGTGAAATGGCTGCTGCAGGCGCATCCCGAAGCGCTCGACGCCGCGTTCGCGCTCAACGAGGGCGCCGGCGGCGAACTCGACAAGGACGGCAAGCACGTCGCGTTGCAGATCCAGGCCGGCGAAAAGGTGTACCAGGACTTCCGGCTCGACGCGAGCGACGTCGGCGGGCACAGCTCGCGGCCGACGCACAACAATCCGATCGCGCGCCTGGCCAAGGGGCTGGAAAAACTGTCGGCGTACCAGTTCCCGGTCGCGTTCAACCAGGCGACGAAGGGCTACTACGAAGCGGAGTCGAAGCTGTTGCCGCCGGAGATCGGCGCGCAGATGCGCGCGGTGCTGGCCAATCCGAACGACGACGCGGCGATCGAAAAACTCTGGGCGGTCAATCCGGGCTGGAACAGCATGCTGCGCACGACCTGCGTCGTCACCGAAATCAACGGCGGCCATGCGCCGAATGCGTTGCCGCAGCACGTCAGCGCGAACGTCAACTGCCGCATCCTGCCCGGCGTGCCCATCGCCGACGTGCAGAAGCAGATCACGAGCGTGATGGGCGACGACAAGATCACGATCAAGATGGTCGGCGATCCGGGCCTGCAGAGCCCGCCGCCGCCGCTCTCCGAGAAGATCATGGAGCCGGTGCGCAAGGTTTCCGAATCGATGTGGCCGGGCGCGGCGATCGTGCCGACGATGTCGACCGGTGCGACCGACGGACGTTTCCTCAACGCGGCCGGCGTGCCGACCTACGGCCTGTCCGGCATGTTCCACGATGCCGAAGGCAGCCGCGCGCACGGGCTCAACGAGCGCATCCGGGTGAAGTCGCTGCTCGACGGGCGCAAGTTCCTCTACGAGGTCGTGAAGATCTACGCGGACGCGAAGGACTGATCGCGGCCGGGACGGGCGGCGACTTCGCCGGCCCGCTTCCCGTTTGCGTCACAGCACGCGGCTGAACAGCCAGTACAGCGACCCGGACAGCAGGATCGCCGCGGGCAGCGTGAGCACCCAGGCCATCGCGAGGTTGCGCAGCGTGGCGAGCTGCAGACCCGAGCGGTTCGCGGCCATCGTGCCGGCGACGCCGGACGAGAGCACGTGCGTGGTCGACACGGGTAGGCCGACCATGTCGGCGGCCGCGATCGTGCTCATCGCCACGAGTTCCGCGCTCGCGCCCTGCGCGTAGGTCAGGTGGGTCTTGCCGATCTTCTCGCCGATCGTGACGACGATGCGCTTCCAGCCGATCATCGTGCCGAGGCCGAGCGCGATCGCCACGGCGACCTTCACCCACAGCGGAATGAACTTGGTCGAGTTGTCGATCTGCTTCTTGAACGCGGCGAGGTTGTTCTTCGTGTCGGTGTCGAACACCGCGCTGTGCGTGTCCTTGTCGAGGAAGCGCATCGCCTCCGAGGCGAGGTACATGTCGTTGCGCACGTTGGCCACGGATTCCGCGGGCAGCTTGGCGAAGCTGCCGCTGGACTTGATCTGCGCGCCGATGTCGCCGGTGATCGCACCCAGCGCCGGCACGACCTGGTCGTTCCATGCGCGCGTGCGCACGTACTCGGACAGCGCCTTGCGCGAATCGGCCGGCGCCGGCCCGGTGGCGTACTTGTTCAGCGACGCCTGGGTCGTCGTCGCCATCGCGACGAACGGGGTCACTTGGTCGGCGGGCATCGCGCGATTGAGCGCGTAGGCCATAGGCACGGTGCCGATCAGGATCAGCATGATCAGGCCCATGCCTTTCTGGCCGTCGTTCGAGCCGTGAGCGAACGACACGCCCGTACAGGTCAGCACGAGCAGGCCGCGGATCCACCACGGCGGCGGCGTGTCGCCCTTGGGTTCCTGGTACAGCTCGCGGTTCTTGACCAAGGCCTTGAGCACGAGCAGCAGCAGCGCCGCGCAAACGAAGCCGACCAGCGGCGAGACCAGCAGCGACCAGCCGATCTTCGACGCCTGCGCCCAGTTGACGCCGCTGGTGCCGTCGCGCCCGTGCATGAGTGCGTTGGCCACGCCGACGCCGATGATCGAACCGATCAGCGTGTGCGAACTCGACGCGGGCAGGCCGAGCCACCAGGTACCGAGGTTCCACAGGATCGCCGCAATCAGCAGCGCGAACACCATCGCGAAGCCCGCGCCGGAGCCGACCTGCAGGATCAGTTCCACCGGCAGCAGCGAAATCACGCCGAACGCGACCGCGCCCGAGGAGAACAGCACGCCGAGGAAGTTGAACAGGCCCGACCAGACCACGGCGGCGTTGGCCGGCAGCGAATGCGTGTAGATCACCGTGGCGACGGCGTTCGCGGTATCGTGGAAGCCGTTGACGAACTCGAAGCCGAGCGCGATCAGCAGGGCGACGCCGAGCAGCAGGAACGGAATCTAGGTCGTCGGGTGCACGCCGGCGGCACCGATGTCGACGGTCAGACTCCAGGCGGTGTAGCCGAGTCCGATCGCGAGCAGGGCGAGGAAGACGAAGGTGGTGGCGCGGCTCGGCTCGTGGTCGAGCCGGGGACGCGCGGAGGGCAGGGCTTCGGCAGCGAGGGTGCTCATGGCGGAATGTGCAATGGGCCGGGACGACCATGGTCCGCGTTCAATGTTCCCGATTGATGACAGGTCCGGCGACGGATGGCTTGAAAAGCCGGCTCCGCGACCTTATTCGTCCGGCAACTCATCGCCAAGGAAATCCGCTCCGTGACCGCAGCCGCCGAAACCCGCAAGTTCGAAGCCGAAGTCGCCCAGGTCCTTCACCTGGTCACCCATTCGCTCTATTCGCACAAGGAAATCTTCCTGCGCGAACTGATTTCGAATGCGTCCGATGCCTGCGACAAGCTGCGCTTCGAGGCGCTGGGCAAACCGGAACTGCTCGGCGGCGACGGCGAGTTGCGCATCGGCGTCAGCATCGACAAGGACGCGCGCACGCTGACGATCCGCGACAACGGCATCGGCATGACGCGCGACGAGGTCATCGCCAACATCGGCACGATCGCCAGTTCCGGCACGCGCAAGTTTCTCGAAGCGCTGTCGGCCGAGAAGAAGGCCGATGCCAACCTGATCGGCCAGTTCGGCGTCGGTTTCTACTCCGCCTTCGTCGTCGCCGACAAGGTCACGCTGACGACGCGCAAGGCCGGCGAAGCGGCGAGCGAAGGCGTGCGCTGGGAATCGGCCGGCAGCGGCGAATATACGCTGGAAACGCTGGACGTCGCCGAGCGCGGCACGGCGGTAACGTTGCACCTGAAGGCCGACGAGGACGAGTTTCTGCAGAGCTGGACGCTGCGCAGCCTGATCGCGCGCTATTCCGATCACATCGGTTTCCCGATCCGCATGCCGAAGGAAAACGACGGCAAGCCGACCGACGAGTGGGAAACGGTCAACCAGGCCTCCGCGTTGTGGACGCGGCCGAAGAGCGACCTTTCGGACGAGGACTACCGCAACTTCTACAAGTACATCGCGCACGACTTCGACGATCCGCTCGCCTGGACGCACAACCGCGTCGAGGGCAACCAGAATTTCACGTCGCTGCTCTACGTGCCGTCGAAGTCGCCGTTCGACTTCTTCGGCGGCAACCGCGACGAGCGCAAGGGGCTTAAGCTCTACGTCAAGCGCGTCTTCATCATGGACGCGGCCGAGCAACTGCTGCCGGCGTACCTGCGCTTCGTGCGCGGCGTGGTCGATTCCGACGACCTGCCGCTCAACGTCAGCCGCGAGATCCTGCAGCAGAACCGCAACCTCGAAAAGCTCAAGGCGGCCTGCGTCAAGCGGGTGCTCGACCTGCTCGACAAGCTTGCATCGGGCGAGCCGGAGAAGTTCGCCACGTTCTGGACGGAATTCGGCAACCTGCTCAAGGAAGGCATCGCCGAGGATGTCGCCAACAAGGAACGCATCGCCAAACTGCTGCGCTTCGCCTCGACGCAGGGCGAGGGCGCCGCGCAGACCGTGTCGCTCGACGACTACATCGGCCGCATGAAGGCCGGCCAGGACACGATCTACTATCTCACCGCCGACGGCTATGCCGCGGCCAAGGGCAGCCCGCAACTCGAGGCGCTCAAGGCGCACGGCATCGAAGTGCTGCTGCTGGTCGATCGCATCGACGAATGGATGTCGAATTATCTGGCCGAATACGCCGGCAAGAAACTGCGCAACGTCGCCAAGGGCGATCTCGACCTGTCGAAGTTCGGCGGCGCGAACGAGGAAAAACGCAAGGAAGCGGAAAAGGCCGCCGAAGGCGTCGTCAAGAAATTGAAGGAACTGCTCGGCGAGCGCGTGCGCGACGTGCGCGTGTCCGCGCGCCTGACCGATTCGCCCTCGGTGCTCGTGCTCGACGAGCACGACATGAGTCCCGCGATGCAGCGCCTGCTCAAGCAGGCCGGCCACGACATGCCCGAATCGAAGCCCGTGCTCGAGATCAACCCCGCGCATGCGCTGGTCAAGCGCCTCGAAGGCGAAATCGACGCGGCGCGCGCCGCCGACCTGGGCCTGCTCCTGCTCGAACAGGCGCAGATTCTCGAAGGTGCCGCTCTCGAAGATCCGGCGGAGTACGTACGCCGCGTCAACGGTCTGTTGGTGAACGCCGGCTGAGCATTCATCCCGCATTTCGGCTTTCGTCAGCTCGATGCAAGAAACCCCGCGACAGTATCGCGGCGGTCGCTTCGGCGACTTCGCTGCGATGCGCGGCAGCGGACTTTCTTGCGATGAGGAGTCGATATGTCCAACCGGTTTCTGCATGGCGCCGTTGCGGCGTTTTCCCTTTCGTTTGCGGCCGCAGGCGCGGTATCCGCAGCGACTCCCTCCACGAGCGTCGAGACGCTGGTTCTCGTGCGCCACGGCGAAAAGCCGGCGGATGTGGACAATGGGCAGTTGACCTGCACGGGCCAGAACCGCGCGCTGGCCCTGCCAGGCATCCTGACTCCGAAATTCGGCGTTCCGAACTACGTATTCGCGGCCAAGACGAAGGAAAACAAAGATTCCAATGGCGTCGACTATTGGTATCTGCGTGCGCTGGCCACGATCGAGCCCACCGCGATCGCGGCAGGCGTGACGGTCGACGTGAAGTACAAGACCAGCGATTACGACAAGCTCGAGAAGGAGCTTCTCAAGTCGCAATACGAGAACGCCACGGTGTTCGTCGCCTGGGAACACAACGACCTGGACAAGCTCGCCGCCAACATCGTCAAGGACTACGGCGGCGACGCAAGCGTGGTGCCGGCATGGCCGGACGACTATTACGACAGCATCTTCGTCATCACGCTGACGCGCAGCGGCGGCCATACACAGGTGAGTTTCGCCCATGACAGCGAAGGCTTGACCGCTACGCTTTCGCCGAATTGCGCGGTTCCTCAGGCGCAGTAGACCGGCGCAATCGCCGCGCGAATCAGCCGGTACGTTCGCGTTCCAGCAGTGCGCGCTTGCGCTCGACGCCCCAGCGATAGCCCGACAGTGCGCCGTCGTTGCGCACGACGCGATGGCAGGGAATCGCGACGGCGATTTCGTTCGACGCGCAGGCTTGCGCCACCGCGCGCACGGCTTTCGGCGCGCCGATACGCTCGGCGATCTCGCTGTAGCTCACGGTGGCGCCCGCAGGAATCTTGCGCAGCGCTTCCCAGACGCGTTGCTGGAATGCCGTGCCGCGCACGTCGAGTGGCAGATCGAGGCCGCGCTGCGGCGCTTCGACGAAGCCGACGACGCGCGCGACGAGATCGGCGAATGCCTCGTCGTCGCCGATCAGGCGCGCATTCGGAAACCGGTCCTGCAGGTCGCGCGCGAGCCGGTCGGGATCGTCGCCGAGCAGGATCGCGCAGATGCCTTTGCCGCTGCACGCGACGAGGATGGAACCCAGCGAGCATTCGCCGATCGCGAAGCGGATCTCGGCATCTGCGCCGCCGCGGCGCCATTCGCCCGGGGTCATGCCGAGCAGCGCGTTCGATTGCTCGTAGAAGCGTGCGTTCGAGTTGTAGCCGGCGTCGAAGATCGCATCGGTGATGCGCGCGCCGCGGCTGAGCCCGTCGCGCACGCGGTGCGCGCGATGCGCGGCCGCGTAGGCCTTCGGCGTCACGCCGGTGATCGCCTTGAACACGCGATGGAAATGGTACGGACTCATCCCGGCCTGCGCGGCGAGGGTTTCGAGGCCCGGCGTTTCGTCGGCAGCCTCGATCCGGCGGCAAGCCGCGGTGATCGTCGCCGCGTGCTGCCGCGCGAGCGAAGGTTGGTCCGGCTTGCAGCGTTTGCATGGGCGGAAACCGGCTTTTTCTGCCTCGGCGCAGGTCGCGTGGAAGGCGATGTTCTCCGGCCGCGGCAGGCGCGCGCCGCAGGACGGCCGACAATACACGCCGGTGGTCTTGACCGAATACCAGAACGTGCCATCGGCCTTCGCGTCCTTTGCGACCACGGCCGACCAGCGCGGATCGGTTTCGGCGGCGGGAGTTTTCAGCATGGCGTTCATCCGCGTTCCTTTGTGTTTGGGTGGGGATGGACGCAGCTTATCGACGCGCATGATCGCAAGCACTCCGACTCTTGCGTTTGAATTTTCGCGTTCTACTTCGAATGCGAAGGCCACGAGACGGCCATGCTTGGCCGCGCTTCCCGATGAAAAGAATCATTCCACCGAGCCTGTCACGTTGGTTTCGACCTTGTGCGGCTGCCGCCGTTCGAGCACGGGATGCACGAGCACGGCGCCGATGATGATGGCGACGCCGAGATAGAATGCGAGATCGAGATCGCGTTGCTCGCCGAACAGCGGGATCGCGAGCAGGATCGCGTAGACCGGTTCGAGGTTGACCGCGAGCTCGACCGCGAACGCCGAGAGGTGGCGCAGCGCGACCAGCGACAGCGTGAACGGCACCAGCGTGCAGGCGACCGCAAGCACGAGCAGGAAGAACGCATCGTGCGGATCGGGCAGGTCGAACACGCTGCCCTCGTGCGGGATCGCGGAGGCGAGCAGCCACAGGATGGCTGCGCCGGTGCCTATTTCGATCGCGGTCACCGTGAACGGATCGGCATGGTCCACGAGGCGCTTGTTCAGCGCGCCGAACACCGCGCAGAAGAACGCCGAGACGACGCCGACGAGCACGCCCAGGCGCATCTCGCCCGGAATGCCGCCGACCACGAACGCCACGCCCGGCACCACGCCGACGCCGAGCCACAGTTCGTGCCAGCGGAATTTCCGCCGCGCCAGCCACGGCTCGAGCACGGCGAGGAATACCGGCGCGATCGCGATGCAGGTCGCCGCGACCGAAGCGTTGGCGAGCTTGACCGAGGCATAGAACGCGAGCCAGTGCAGCGCGACGAAGAAGCCGACCGTCGCGTAGCCCAGCAGCAGGCGCGGCGATATCGCGCGCAGACCGCGCCAGACCTTCGGCGCGAGCAGCAGCGCGAGCGTGACGATCAGCATGCGCCAACGCACGAGCGCGAGCGCCGACAGCGAGATCAGCTTGCCGAGAATGGCGGTGAAGCCCCAGAGCAGCACGCAGAAATGGATTCTGGAATTGCGCCATGCGCAAGGCGCGTTTCGAGTCGGCGGGTGCGGAGGCGAAGGTGGACGACATGGGCAGTCGGGTTTCAAAGCGGTACTATCGCCGCGTATGCGAGTCCTGTCCATCGTGAAGCTTCGCGGCGCCGCGTTCGTCGTGGCGGCGTTGCTGCTGCTCGGCGGCTGTGCCTGGTTCCGGCGCGGCCCCGAGCGCGAAACGCCGGGCGCAGCGCCGCCGCCGGCAGTCGAACCGGGCCGTTATTCGGCAACGGCGGGCCACGGCGCCGAGAGCGTCGCCGAGTTGCGCGCCGCGCCGGCGCCGGCGACGCCCGAGGTCGCCGACGGCGGCGGCATCCACGCCGACGAACGCAAGCTCGTCGCCAGGAGTTTCGTGCGCATCGGCACGGGCTGTTATCCGACCGACGATGCCGCCGCGCGCGACTGGGCGCAGCGCATGGGCGTGCGCGTCGGCGCGGACAAGGTGCTGGTCTACGTGTTGCCGGCCGACGCGAAGGCCGACGCGAAACTCGCGCAGGAAATGACCGCCGCCTGCAGCGACGAGTCGGGGCCGCTGCCCGCCGCGCTCGTCGCGACGTACTACGTGCGCTACAAGCTGCCGTTCGGCGCGCAGTTCCGCAACCTCACCGCCGACGAGGCGAAGACGCTCGGCGGCGGCGGCGTGCAGATCGGCGCGGTGATCGGCGGTACGCCCGCGTCCGAGGCCAACCTGCGCACGGGCGACTTCGTGCTCAAGTTCAACGGCGCGGCGGTGCGCGACCGCGCCGATTTCCAGAACCTGCTGCGCGCGAACATGGGCAAGCGCGTGAACCTGACCATCAGCCGCGGCGGTGTGCAGGTCGAGCGCAGCGTACGGCTTGGCGTGCTCGCGGCGGAATCGCGCGACGCGAAGCAATGAATCCTGCCAGACGGAGGAAGAGAGCGATGAAAAACGAGCTTCGTGGCCTGCGTGCCGCATGTGCGATGGCGCTGGCCTGCCTGACGCTCGGCGCCGGCGCCGGGGCGGCGACAAAGCCGCCGACGATGGCCGACGTCGTCAAGAACTCCAAGCCGTCGGACTGGCACGCGCTCGATCCGGCGCACACGCTCTATCTCGAACTCGCCTCCGGCCGCGTCGTGATCGAACTTGCGCCGCAGTTCGCGCCGAACCACGTCGCCAACATCGAGGCGCTGGTGCGCGAAGGGTATTTCGACGGTCTCGCGATCCTGCGCGTGCAGGACAACTACGTGGTCCAATGGGGAGATCCCGACGCCGAGGACAAGACGAAGCAGAAGCCGATCAAGACCGGCAAGCGCACGTTGAAGGCCGAGTTCACCGCGCCGATCGACGCGAAGATTCCGTTCGTGCGTCTGCCCGATGCCGACGGCTATGCCGCGCAGACGGGGTTCTCGGGCGATTTCCCGAGCGCGCGCGATCCCAGGCTCGGCCGGGCATGGCTCGCGCACTGCTACGGCACGGTCGGCGTCGGTCGCGATCTCGACGCCGACTCGGGCGGCGGCACGGAACTCTACGCCGTCATCAGCCAGGCCCCGCGCTGGCTGGAACGCAACATCACCGCCGTCGGTCGCGTCGTACAGGGCATCGAACTGCTGTCCAGCCTGCCGCGCGGCAGCTCGACGATGGGCTTCTACGACAAGCCCGAACAGCGCGTGAGGATCGCGCGCGTGCGCCTCGCCGCCGACGTGCCCGCGGCCGAGCGCACGAACCTCGAAGTCATGCGCACCGACACGCCGACGTTCGCGGCATTGGTCGAATCGCGGCGCAACCGCATCGACGAGTTCTACAAGGTGCCGCTCGGGCACATCGACGTATGCAGCGTACCGATTCCGGTGCGCGCCACCAATATGCCGTGATGAACGACGGATCGCGGGGGCGCAAGTTCATCGGTACTTGTCGGGCACTCCGTCTACCTTTCCGCACGCCTTGCACGTGCGCGCGGCCGGCGAGCGGTAGTAGCGCTCGAACACGGGCGGGAAATCGCGCTCTATGCTGTGCAGGTGGAAGTATTCCTCGTACAGCCTGTGGTTGCAGTTCGCGCAGAACCAGATGAGGCCGTCCTTCTCGTGCGGCAGGCGCCTGCGCTCGATCACGAGGCCGACGCCGCCCGCCATGCGCTGCGGCGAATGCGGCACGCGCGGCGGCAGGCAGAACAACTCGCCGGCGCGGATCGGGATGTCGCGCGCATGGCCTTCGTCCTGCACCTTGAGCACCATCTCGCCTTCGATCTGGTAGAAGAACTCGGGGCCTTCGTCCCAGTGGTAGTCGCTGCGCGCATTCGGGCCGCCGACGATCATCACGATGAAGTCGCCGTCGACGATACACTTGTTGCCGACCGGCGGTTTCAGCTCGTCGCGGTGCGCGGCGATCCATTTCTGCAGATCGATGGGCGGGATGAGCATGGGCGCGTTTCTTTCCTTCCTTCGCGGCAGGGGAGTTTGGCGCCGCAGCGCCTCCGATCGCGAATGGCGCGAAGCGCCGGATCGACGAAAAGCCTGCCAGCTTCCGGCAAGCTTGTAAATCATGGCGCATGCGACCATGACGCGACCGCGTGCGAAAATCGGCGGAATCGCTGCGAAAGCGGCAAGTCTGGGTTGCCGAGGAGAGATCCGCATGCGCTACGTGCGAATGCCCATCGAAGTCGAATCGCCGGAGGAATACGGTTACGCGCGCATCCGCAACAACCTGTCGGAAAGTTCGGTCGCCGACCGCAAGCTGTCCGACCTGGGCCTGGCCGTTCCCGACCTGACCCTGCTCTACGGCGAGCATCGCGGCCGCGAACGGCTGCGTTCGTTGATCGCGGCGCAGGGCGAGGGCATCGGGCGCGACGACGTGCTCGTCACTACCGGCGCCGCGGGCGCATTGTTCATCGTCGCCACGTCGCTGCTCGGTGCGCGGGACCATCTCGTCGTCGTTCGTCCCAACTACGCGACGAACCTCGAAACGCCGCGAGCGATCGGATGCGCGACGACCCACGTCGACCTGCGGTTCGAGGATGGCTTTCGCATCGACCTCGACCGCATCGCGGCGAGCTTCACGCCGGCGACGAAGCTGCTCAGCGTGACCTGTCCGCACAATCCGACCGGCGTCATGTGCAGCGAAGCGGAGCTGCGCGCCCTGGCCGAGCTGGCGCACCGGCACGGCTGTTATCTGCTCGTCGACGAAACCTATCGCGACCTGTCGCTGGACGGCGCGTTACCATTGGCCGCGTCGCTCGGCGACCATGTGATCGGCGTGGCGTCGCTGTCGAAGGCGTTCGGCGTTCCGGGCATCCGGCTCGGCTGGGTCGTCACGACGAATGCGACATTGCAGGAAACGTTCCTCGCGGCGAAGGAGCAGATCGGCATCTGCGGCAGCGTCATCGACGAGTGGATCGGCGAACGGATCATGGAAAACCGTGCCGCCATCCTCGATCCAGTGCTGGCCGAAATGCGACGCCGGCGCAAGCGGGTCGCCGACTGGATCGCGAACGAGGAATTGCTCGAATGGGTTCCTCCGGCCGGCGGCGTGGTGTGCTTTCCGCGCATGCGCGATTTGCCGCCGGGAGGCACGGACGCGTTCTACCGCCGTCTTCTCGACGTCCATGGCACCTATGTCGGCCCGGGCCACTGGTTCGAAATGCCCGATACCTGTTTCAGGCTGGGCTACGGCTGGCCGACGGCGGCGGAGCTGGAGGCGGGTCTCGATGCGATATCGCGGGCATTGCGCGGCTAGGGTGCCGCCGTGCCCGGCGCGATCGTCGCCGACTGCGAAGAGACGACGCGCCCGCGGCCATCGATCGCGCTCAGCCGGTAATCGCCTGGATAAAGATACAGGCGGCTCTGCGCCGACCCGTGGTCGGCCGGCGCGTGCTGCGTCGTTGGCGCGCTCGGGTCGATCGCATCGAGTACCGTGCGGTCGGCGGCGACGGCATCGTCGCCTTCGTTCGCGTAGCGCGCTTCGATCAGGCACGGAAACCGGTTGCGGCAGAGATCGCCGCCGACGGTATGGGGTTGGCGAATGCCGCCGAGGCTCACCCAGTCCGGACGGCCGTCGATTTGCGCCGTGGGCGGAAAGAATACGCTGACGTCGTAGAGCCCGGGTTTCAGCGTCCACGGCTTGCCGGCGGCGTCGACGTAGACGAACGGCTGCGCGGGATGCGCGGCCTGCATCGCCGCGGTGTACCAGGGATGATCCTGATCGCTGCGCACGTGCGGGATCATCATGGTTTGCTCGACGCAAAGCGGGTCGACGTTCGCGATTTTCGCGAAGAACTTCGCCATGCTCGAACCGCCGAGATACGCGCCGGACTTCTGGATGTGGCCGAAACCGGCGTTGACGACGAGACGCGCGTCCGGATTGCTCCCGAACACCTGGTCGTACAGCGCCTGCGCGCTGGCGCGTTCGCGCGCGTCGCCGGTACCCGCTTCCTCGGCGTCGTAGGCGACGACGATGTAGCCCAGCCGTTGGGCCGCGCGCACCATCTCGGCGTAGATCGGTTCCTCGGTGTAGAAACCGCTCTTCGAAACCGGATAACCGCGCTTGCGCAAGGCTTCCGCTTGCTCGAGGTACAGCGTTTCCGCGGCGAAATGCGTGTAGCCCTGCGCGCGCAGGCGCGCGAGCAGTTCCGCCGTGAGCGTGCGCGTCAGCGGCGCGCTGTGCGCTTCGTTGAAGAACACGGCCTTGCGGTTTTTCGCCAGTTCGAGGATTGCCTCATCGGCGGCCCGTGTGCGCCATGCGCCCGCGAGTGGCGAGGCTGCGTCGTCGGGCTGCGCCGGCTGCGCGATCGAGAACGAGCGCTCGGCACCGTCGTAGTCGCCGATCCAGGTCTGGAACCACGACAGGTACTGGCTGAAGACCAGGCGGAACATGCGCTCGTCGCTCCCGTCGTAGGCGGCCCGCATTGCCAGGTATTGCGCGAGCAGGCCCGGTTGCTCCTGCGCGCGGCGCATGATCCGCTCGGACTTGTCCGCGGCGGCGAGCTGGCGTCGCCGCCACTCCGCCGGCGTCACCCCGTGTCCGGTCGGCAATTGCTGGGCGCGCTGCAGCAGGCCGAGCCGCGCGGCCTCGGTGAGCGGGTTGTCGTCGGCCGGCACCGCGAGCGGCGCGGCGAGCAGCAGGCACGACAGCAACAGCCGTAGCTTCATCGCATGCTCGTCCGTCTGTTTGCCGAATGCGAAAAGATTGAACCGGGCGGGTACGAAGGCTATCGCTTTCCCCGCAAGCGGGAGAAACAAAAGTGCGGTGCGAGAATTTTTTGCAGACGACTCACGGCACGTGTTCGCGCAATTGCGCCAGCGCGCGATGGTAACGCTCGGCGAGTTGCGAATGCTGCGCGATTTCCAGGCCGAGGTCGTTGACCAGGCCGTTTTCGAGGCTGTAGCACCAGCCGTGCACGGTCAGGTTCTGGCCGCGTTCCCAGGCGTCGCGCACCACCGTCGTCTGCGCGACATTGACCACCTGCTCGATCACGTTGAGTTCGCACAGGCGCGCGTGGCGTTGCGCGGCGAAGTCGATGCGATCGAGCACGGCCGCGTGCTTCTGCGCGACGTCGCCGACATGCCGCAGCCAGTTGTCGACGAGGCCGAGGCGTGCGCCGTCGAGCGCGGCCTTCACGCCGCCGCAGCCGTAGTGACCGACGACGAGGATGTGCTCGACTTTGAGTACGTCCACCGCGAACTGCATGGTCGACAGACAGTTGAGGTCGGTGTGCACGACCACGTTGGCGACGTTGCGCTGCACGAACACTTCGCCCGGCGCCATGTCGATGATCTGGTTGGCCGGCACGCGCGAATCCGAGCAGCCGATCCACAGGTACTTCGGCGCCTGTTGGTCGGCGAGGCGGCGGAAGAAATCCGGATCGCGCGCACGCAGGTCGGCCGACCAGGCGCGGTTGCGTTCGAGCAGATGGGCGAGGCGGGAGGTCTTGGGCACGATCATGCGGGCAAGCTTAACGCATTCGCCGGCGACTCACGGCGCGTGATCCGCGCGAAGATGTGTTAAACGCGCCCTAACTTCGATTCCTTGGAATCTGCACCATCGAAATCATTGGCCGCGCAAGAATGGCGCCGGTTTCGCAGACGATTGCGTTCTAGGTGAATCATGGGCACGTTGCCGGTTTCATCCACGACGGACAAGGCTGCCTCGACCGACGCAGGGATATCCGGTACGCGACGCAGGTTGCTGGCTTCCCTGACCCTGCTCGGCCTGGCTCCGCTCGGGATCGTCGCGCGTTTGCGCGCGGCGACCACGACCGCGCTCGACACGACCCAGCAGGGCTTCACCGGCGCGTGGTACAACCCGACGACGAGCGGCCAGGGTTTCCTCGTCGACATCGGGTCGGGATTGCTCACCGCGGGCTGGTTCACCTACGACACCAGCGCGGGCGATGCCTCGAGCCAGCGCTGGTATTATCTCAGCGGCAGTCTGGAGAGCGGGCTCGCGAGCACCGACGTGACGATCTATCAGGGCAGCGGCGGCAATTTCGACGCCGCGCCCGTGGTCACCGCCGTGGCCGTGGGCAGCGGGACGATGACGTTCACGTCGTGCTCCGCCGCGACATTCGACTTCACGTTCACGGATGGCCGCAGCGGTTCGATTCGGTTGACGCGACTGTTGCCGACCATCGCCTGCACTTCCTCGTCGACGATCGCCGCGGACAATGCCGATTTCGGACTCTCCGGCGCATGGTACAACCCCGCCACCTCGGGGCAGGGTATCTTCCTCGAGGTGAATCCCTCCTCGCCGGCGGTGTTCCTCGCGTGGTTCACCTATGCCGCCGACGGCGAGGGCAGCGGGGTGTCGGGCCAGCGCTGGTTCACCGGACAGGTGAATTCCTATGTCGCCGGTTCGACCGCGATCGTCCTCGACCTGTATCAGGGGACCGGTGGCGTGTTCGATGCGTCGGACGCGATCACGGTCACGCTCGTCGGCAGCGCCACGCTGACGTTCTCGAGCTGCGCCGCGGCGACGTTCGCCTATGCGTTCACGGCGGGCGAATTGAGCGGCCGCAGCGGTTCGATCGCGCTGAGCCGGCTCGGCGACACGCCGGATGCCTGCCTGTTCGGCAGTTCCAGCGTTGCCGGGCCGAACGAACGTTTCGCCTACATCCCGGCGAACGCTTCGTTCTCGTTCGCCACGGCCTTGTCTTCGGGCACCGTGACGGCGCAATCGATCGACGCCTATTTCATGAGTCGATACCACACGACCAATGCCGAGTACAAGGCGTTCTGCGACGCCACCGGCAGGACCGGCAACAGCCTGCCCTGGCACTGGCGGCAGAACGGCGACACGTATCCGACGGGCAAGGCCAACCATCCGGTGCTGTGGGTTTCCATGAACGACGCCGACGCCTATTGCACCTGGCTGACGAGCCAATCCGGCGGCTGGACCTTCCGCCTGCCGACCGAAGCCGAAATGGAAAATGCCGCGCGCGGTCCGAACAAGACCATCTGGCCTTGGGGCAACAGCGAAGGCAGCCGCTACGCGAACGGTATCCTCACGGCGAATTACAACTACAACGGGCTGTGCGCGGCGTACTACCTCCTGACCCAGGCCGACACGGTCACTGCGATGAACGGCGTCGACACGACGGTGAGCAGCATTCTTTCGGTCAGCAGCAGCGGCGGCGTGTCCGGCTGGCAGGAGGACGGCGACACCACCGGTTTCGCGCACACCGACCTGTACACGGCCCTGATCGCCGCCGGCGGCTACACCACCGATGTCGATGCCTATGCGAGCGGCGCCAACGCCTACGGCTGTTTCGACATGTCCGGCAATGCCTACTGCTGGACCACGAGCCTGATCACCGCCACCAACGGCAGCGAGTCGGGTACGACGGTCAATGCCGTGCGCGGCGGTTCGTGGTACGCGGTCGGGAGCAGTTGCAAAACGAGCCATCGCGGCGAGGGCCGCGCGGCCAGCGGTGCCTACCACAGCGTGGGCTTCCGCGTGGTGGCGGTGCCGGCCTGAGCGGAGGGAAACGCGGCGGAATCTTCCGCCGATGCGAGTTTCCCATGCGTCAGAGCGACGACGTGCGGCCGCCGTCCACCGGCACGTTGACGCCGTTGACGTAGCCCGCGGCGGGCGAAGCGAGAAAGGCGATCGCGTTGGCGACCTCCGCCGGGTCCGCAAAGCGGCCGAGTGGTACGCTGGCGAGCATGGCCTTGGCGATTTCGTCCTCGCTCTTGCCCGTGGCTCGCGTGCGCTCGCCGAGGATCTGCTTGAGCCGTTGCGTCTTCGTGTAGCCGGGCAGCACGTTGTTGACCGTGATGCCGTACGGGCCAAGCTCGGCCGCGAGCGTCTTCGCCCAGTTCGCCACTGCGGCGCGGACGGTGTTGGAGACGCCGAGGTTGCGGATCGGTTCCTTCACCGAAGTGGAGATCACGTTGACGATGCGGCCCCAGCCCGATGCGCGCATGCCGGGCAACACGGCATGCAGCAGCACTTGGTTGGCGACGAGATGCTGATGGAAGGCATCGGTATATTCTTCCACTTTTGCGTCTTGTGCGGAACCGCCAGGCGGACCGCCGGTGTTGTTGACGAGAATCTGCATGGGACGCGGCGCGGCGATCATCGCCTCGACCTTGGCGCGCAGTGCGGCGTGGTCGCACATGTCGACGGCGACATAGGCGTGCTTCTGCGTCGGGCGCACCACAGGCAGCGCGGCGAAGGCGGCTTCGAGCGCCTCGCGCGAGCGCGCGAGCAGGGTGACGTCTGCGCCGAGGCGCGCGAGTTCCTCTCCCGCCGCGCGGCCGATGCCCTGCGAGCCGCCGCAAACCAGTGCGTGTTTTCCGGAAAGGTCGAGATCCATCGGTTCGTTCAATGCCGCAACGACAGTTTTTCGGTCATCAGCGGCAGCAATTCCTCGTCGCTTTCGGCGTCGGGCGGTTCGATCGAATCGAGTTCGAAGCCCATTGTCGTCGCGTCGTCGTCGTCGAGGCCGTCGAAGGCGCGGAATTCGGCGTCGAGCAGCGCCATGTGCGCAGCGTCCTCGTCGTCGTAGCGCAGCGTTTCGCCTTCGGCGTTGAACACTTCCGCCACGCCGGATGCGAGCACGCGCAGGCGCGCCCAGACCAGCGCGTCGCCGAGCGAGGCGATCCACCATTGTTCTTCGTAGTCGTCTTCGTCGCTCATCGTGGTTGCCGGTGAGGTATCGCGCGTCCAGTTTACACGCGCAACGCATCGTCGGGCCAACCGGCATGACGGAATCGGGCTTCATTTGCGCAAGCGAGATCGCGCATACTGTGCGCCATCTTCCTGATTCATTCCCCGGGATCATTCCATGCTACCGGCCAAAGGCTACGCCGCGCACGACGCGCATTCCCCGCTGGTTTCGTTTTCCTTCGCGCGCCGCGTGCCCGGCCCGCGCGACGTGCAGATCGAGATTCTCTACAGCGGCATCTGCCACTCCGACCTGCATCAGGCGCGCAACGACTGGCACAACTCGCTGTATCCGATGGTGCCGGGCCACGAGATCGTCGGCCGCGTGACTGCGATCGGCGCGCAGGCGACGAAATTCAAGGTCGGCGACTTCGCCGGCGTCGGCTGCATGATCGATTCGTGCCGGACGTGCCCGTCATGCGCCGACGGCCTCGAGCAGTACTGCGAAAACGGGGCGACGCTGACGTACAACGCGAGGCTGCGCAACAGCGACGAACTCGCGTTCGGCGGCTATTCCGACCTGATCGTGGTCGATGAACATTTCGCCGTGAAGATATCGCCGGCGCTCGATCTCAAGGCGGCGGCGCCGCTGCTCTGCGCGGGCATCACGACTTGGTCGCCGCTGCGCCACTGGCAGGTCGGGAAAGGCCAGAAGGTCGGCGTGATCGGGCTGGGCGGCTTGGGTCACATGGGCATCAAGTTCGCCAAGGCGTTCGGCGCGCGCGTGGTCATGGTTACGACGTCGCCGGAAAAGGCCGCGGACGCGGTGCGCTTCGGTGCGGACGAAGTGCTGCTGTCGACGGACAAGGCGCAGATGAAGAAGCATGCGGGAAGCTTCCACTTCCTGCTCGATACGATCCCGAACGGGCACGACCTCAATCCCTACGCGGCGCTGCTTCGGCGTGACGGCACGCTCGTACTCGTCGGCGCGCTGACGGAACTGACGCCGCCGCTCGTCGGCGGGCGCCTGATCGGCGGCCGCAAGAGCATCGCCGGTTCGGCGATCGGCGGCATCGCGGAGACGCAGGAGATGCTCGATTTCTGCGCTGCGCACGGCATCGCCGCCGACGTGGAGATGATCGACATCCAGCAGGTCAACGCGGCCTACGAGCGGCTGCTGAAGAACGACGTGAAGTACCGCTTCGTTATCGACATGGCGTCGCTGGAGAACGCGGCGTGACTTTTCCTTCTCTCAACGAGGAAGTGTTCCCGATGGTCGTCATCGAAACTTCGCGTCTCGTGCTGCGCCGCCTCGAGGAGCGCGATGCCGAATTCATACTCACGCTGGTCAACGACCCGGCATGGCTGGAGTTCATCGGCGACAAAGGCGTGCGCACGCTCGACGACGCATGCGTCTACCTGCGCAACGGCCCGCTGGCCATGTATGCGCAGCACGGCCACGGCTTGTATTGCGTCGAGTCGAAGGCGAGCGGCGAGGCGATCGGCCTGTGCGGCCTGATCAAGCGCGACACGCTGCCCGATGTCGATCTCGGCTATGCCTTCCTGCCGCCGGCACGCGGCGGCGGCTACGCTTTCGAGGCGGCGTCGGCGACGATGGCCTACGCGCGCGAGACGCTCGGGCTGCAGCGCGTCGTCGCCATCGTTTCGCCGGGCAACGCGCGCTCGATCGCGCTGCTCGAAAAACTCGGATTCCGTTTCGAGAAATCGTTGCAGCTGCCGCCGAAGGAGGATCGGGAAACCTGGCTCTACGCCGCGGCGTGACTGCGATCGTCAATGCCCGCCGGCTGCTGCGCCGCCCTTGGCCGTGAACGGCGGCCGCGCGAACCAGATCACGATGATCAGCGACAGGAAGACGTAGCCGAGCACGTGGAACAGCTCGTTGAACGAGATCTGGTAGGACTGCGAATCGAGCATGCGCTCGAGCACGCGGTAGGCGAGGGCGTCGTCGCCCCGGCCGAGCGTCGCCACCGCCTGCTGCGTGTCGGGATCGAACGGCGTCAGATGCTCGGTGAGCTGCGCGTGATGGACGATCGCGCGGTGCTGCCACATGAAGTTGGTGATCGAGGCGGCGAAGCTGCCGCCGAGGTTGCGCACGAACGTGGCGAGGCCGGTGCCCGAGGCGATTTCGTGGGGCTGCAGGTCGGAGAGCATGATCTGCATCAGCGGCATGAAGAAGAACGCGACGCCGAGGCCTTGGATGAACTGCGCCATCGCGACGTGGTAGAAGTCGACGTCGAGGTAGAAGCCGGAGCGGATGAAGCTGGTCAGCCCCATCACGCAGAACGCGAGCGAGGCGGAGATGCGCAGGTCGACCTTGTTGATGTGCCTGCCGACGAACGGCGTCAGCAGGATCGGCAGGATGCCGAGCGGAGCGGCGGCGAAGCCGGCCCAGGTCGCGGTATAGCCGAGATGGCGCTGCAGCCATTGCGGCACGAGCACGTTGATCGAGAAGAACGCGCCGTAGGCCAGCGTCATCGCGATCGTGCCCATGATGAAGTTGTTGTGGCGGAACAGCTTGAGATCGACGATCGGCTCCCTGTCGGTCAGCTCCCAGACCAGGAAGATCGCGAGCGCGATCGCCGAGACGACGGCGAGGATGATGATGAGGTTCGAGTTGAACCAGTCTTCGTCGTTGCCCTTGTCGAGCAGGATCTGCAATGCGCCGACGCCGATCACGAGCGTGGCGAGACCGACGTAGTCCATCTTCGGCCGGATGATCCGCTCGGGGCGGCCGCGCATTTGCGAATAAACGACGAGCGCGGCGAAGACGCCGACCGGCACGTTGACGAAGAAGATCCACGGCCAGGTGTAGGTGTCGGTGATCCAGCCGCCGAGGATGGGGCCCATGATCGGGGCGACGATCGTCACCATGACCAGCAGGGCCAGCGCCTGCGAGCGTTTCTCGGGCGGGTAGATCGACAGCAGCAGACTTTGCGTGACCGGATACATCGGGCCCGCGACCGCGCCTTGCAGCGCGCGGAACACGATCAGCATGGTCATGCTCTGCGCGATGCCGCAGAGGAACGAGGCGAACACGAACAGCAGCGTGGTCGCGACGAACAGTTTCACTTCGCCGAAACGGCGCGTGAGAAAGCCGGTCAGCGGCAGCGCGATCGCATTGCTGACCGCGAACGAGGTAATGACCCAGGTGGCCTGGTCCGCGCTCGCGCCGAGGTTGCCGGCGATCGTCGGCAGCGATACGTTCGCTATCGTCGTGTCGAGCACCTGCATGAACACGGCGAGCGACAGACCGACCGTGGTCAGGCCGGGGTTCGCGGGGCGGAACGGCGCGGGATTGGGCGTGGCCATGAGAGCCGGCTTTTCTTCTATTTCGTCGCCACGTCCGCGCCGGCGTGGGCGGCGTTGTCGTGGATGATGCGGTCGATGTCCGCCTGCGCGCCTTGCATCTGGCCCTGATAGACGTCGGTCGTGAATGCCGGTTCCTTCGGCGACTGTTGGGCGAGCGCGGGGCCGCTCTGGTCGTGCAGGTTGACGTCCACCGCCATCGACAGGCCGATGCGCAGCGGATTCTTGTCGAGTTCTTTCGAGTCGAGTTCGATGCGCACGGGAACGCGCTGCACGATCTTGATCCAGTTGCCGGTCGCGTTCTGCGCGGGCAGCAGCGAGAACGCGCTGCCGGTGCCGACGCCGAGGCTCTGCACCTTGCCGTTGAACTCGACTTTCGGTCCGTACAGGTCCGACGTAAGCCGGACCGGTTGGCCGATGCGCATGTGCGCGAGCTGCGTTTCCTTGAAGTTCGCGTCGACCCAGACCTGGTGCAGCGGCACCACGGCCATCAGCGGCGTGCCGGGCTGGATGCGCTGGCCCACCTGTACGCTGCGCTTGGCGACGTAGCCGTCGACCGGCGCGTAGATCTTCGAGCGCGCGTCGTTGAGATAGGCGGTGCGCAGCGCGGCGGCGGCGGCGAGCACGTCGGGGTGTTTGGCGATCACGGTCTCGTCGACGAGCGCCCGGGTCGTGCTCAGTTGCTGCTGGGTCGCAGCGAGCTGGCTTTCGGCGGCGGCGAGCGCGTCGCGCGCGTGCGAGAGTTCCTCGGCCGAGATCGCGCCCGTGGCGACGAGGCCCTTGCGGCGCGCGTAATCGGCGCGTGCGCGGTCGAGCGACACTTTCTGCGCGGTGACCACGGCCTGGCCGCTTTCCACATTGCTGTACAAGCCGCGCACCTGGCGCACGCTGCGCGCGAGATTGGCTTCCGCCTGCATCAGCGCGACGCGCGCGTCGCTGCCGTCGGTCTCGACGAGCACGTCGCCCTTGTGCACGAGGTTGCCGTCGTCGGCGTTGATCCCGACCACGGTGCCGATTGCCTGTGGCGTGATCTGCACGACGTTGCCGTTGACGTAGGCGTCGTCGGTGCCTTCGTACCAGCGGCCGATGGTGTAGTACCAGACGCCGACGCCGATCGCGGCGGCGACGACGATGAGGAGAACCAGTCGCAGGAGCAACTTGCGCTTGCCGTTGGCCGGCGCAGCGGTTTCGGTGGCGGGGTTCGGGGTGCTCATATTCGGATACCTGCGGTGAAATGGTCTTTGCTCGTCATTCCGGCAAAAGCCGGAATCCGGCTTTTATTGCGTGATTGTTGAAGATCGGGATCCCGGCTTCCGCTGGGCCGGCGGCGTTGTCGATTGCGGATCGATCGCGGCGATCGGCGGCACGTCGCCGCCCGCGTCGAAACCGCCGCCGAGCCCCTGCACGAGCCGCACCGAGGTATCGACCTGCTGCGCGGCCAGCGCGGCGGCGCGCTGTTCTGCGGCGAGCAGTTGCTGTTCCACGCTCAAGGTGTCGAGATAGCTGCCGATGCCGGCCTTGTAACGCTGCCGGGAAAGATCGAACGCCGCGCGCGCGGCATCGACGGCGCGTTGCTGGGCGGCGATCTGCACCTGCAGCGAATCGAGGTTGGCGATGTCGTCGGCGACGTCGTTGATCGCGCCGACGAGAGTCGAGTTGTAGTGCGCGACGGCGAGATCGTAGTTCGCATTGGCGTCGTTCAGATCGGCGCGGCGACGGCCGCCGTCGAAGATCGGCAGGCTGATCGCGGGCTGCACCATGTAGAAGCGTGCCGGCAGCGAGACCAGGTTGTCGAACGATGACGAGGCCAGTCCGGCGAATGCGGACAGGCCGATGTTCGGCAGGAATTCGGTTTTCACGGCGGCGATGCTCTTGGTCGCGGCTTCCACGCGCCAGCGTGCGGCGACGAGGTCGGCGCGACGGCCGATCAGGTCGGCGGTCAGGCCGGTCGGCAGGGCAAGCGCGCCGGGCCGCAGGGTCTTGGGACGGGCGATGTCGAGGCCGCGGTCCGGCCCCTTGCCGAGCAGTACGGCGAGCGCGATGCGCGCCGAATCGATCGCTTCGCTCGCCACGGCAACCTGCTGTTCGGCGCTGGCGACTTCGGCTTCGGCCTGCTTGATCTGCATGCGATTGTCGATGCCTGCTGCGACGCGCTGCCTGACAAGTGCGTGCGAGGCGTTTGCGCGCTTGAGCTGCGCGTCGGCAACGTCCTTCTCGGCGAACGCGTAGCCGAGTTGCACGTAGGCGCGCGCGACGTTGACCGAAAGCGTCAGGCGCGCGGCGTGCGCGTCGACCTCGGCGGCGCGCACCTGGCCGAGCGCGGCTTCCCATGCGGCGCGCTTGCCGCCCCAGAGGTCGAGGCTCCAGTTGAAGCTCGCGTAGACCGCCGGATACGTGGCGAACGAACCGCCGATCGGTTCGGGCGCTGCCGTCGTCGGCAAGTGTACGCCGGCGATGCTTGCGCTGGCGTTGACGGTCGGCAGGCGCTTGGCGTTCTGCGCATCGACCTGGCTCTGCGCCTGTTTGGCGCGCGCGTCGGCGCTGGCGAGATCGGGGTTGTCCTTGAGCGCTTCGGCGATCAGTGCGTCGAGTTGGGTGTCGCCGAGCGCAGTCCACCAGTCGCTCTTGGGCCACGCCGCCGGTGACGTTGCGATACGGGCGAACTTGCGTTCGGCATGCAACGCGGCCGGGTCGGCGGCGCGGCCGTCGGCGTGCAGGCCGTCCATGCTCGCACAGGCAGTCAGCGCTGCGGTCGCAACGGTCACGGCAAGGCGAAAAATGTACTTTTCAGTAGACGATTGCCGAGGCAAGCAATTTGCAGTCACGTGAGCTTCTCCAAGGTGTCGCGGACGCGCCTGAGCAAGTCGAGCAGCTGTTTGCGCTCGCTTTCTTTGAGATCTTGAAAGGCGATTGCCTGCAGGCGATCGGTACGCCGGTTGATCGACTCCCACACCGCGTGGCCGGCTTCGGTCAGCTCGACGGTCAAGGCGCGGCGGTCCTCGGCGTGTGGTCGGCGGCGCAGGTAGCCCTTGCTTTCGAGACGGTCCAGAAGTCGCGTCATGGCGCCGGCGTTGTGGTCCAGGCAGCGCGCCACGTCACCGGGCATTTGCTGGCCGTATTTGGCCAGCAGCTTGAGCACCAGGAACTGGCTGTAATTGAGTTCGACGCCGAGGGCGCCGAGTTCGCGTTCGAGCAAGGCCGTCTGCCCCTCGCGGATCTGGCGGATCAGCAGGGCGAAGTTGGCGTCGTCGCGCAATTCTTTGATGGCGGGTATTCGGTTCACGCCGGACAGTATATTGTCGGAACAATAATTGTCAAGGCAATTACATACCATTGGGTTTATTTAATGATTCCCGCAAATCACCGGCCGGGGCCGCGAAGCAGGTCGCAAGAGTCGAAAAAGAGAAGCCCCCGGCAGACGGGGGCTTCGTGGCGGAGCATTGGAGATTTGCTGCGCGCTATTTTTTCTTCGCCGCTTTTTTCGCGGCTTTCCTTGCGGGCTTTGGCTTGGACGGCGAAACCGCCTCGGTCAGGCGAGCGACGTGGCGTTGCACGGTCTGTTTGGCGGCGAGTTGCGCTTCCTCGATGTCCTTGACGAGATCGCCGAAATCGTCGCGCGCGCGCTTGACCTTGCTCGTCAGTGCGTCGGCGAGACCGGCCTTCTTCGCCGCTGGACTGAGGTTGACGATCTGGCGGTTGAGTTCGTCCACGCGCTTGAGCAGTTCGTCGAGATCCTTGCGGCCCGGCACGCCGAGCTTGCCGAGCGCGCGCGCGACGCGCGACTCGAACACTTGCTCCAGGCGATCCCACGTCTCCTGCGTGCGTTCGCGCACCTGGCTGACGCCCGACTCCACCGCGCCACGCACCTCGCCGACCTTGCCGATGGCGATCTTGCGCGTGGCCGCTTCGAGGTTGACGCCTTCCTTGACCAGATTTTCGAACAACTTGGTGCCGTCTTCGCGCGCGCGCGTCAGCGCGCCGAGCCCGGCGAGCCAGATCTGCTGTGCGGATTCCATGATCGACTTGTCCGCCGACGCGGCCTTCTTGTCCGTCGCAGCCTTGGTCTTGAGTTTCGGTTTGGTTGCCATTTTTTTCCTCCCGGTTCGAATCGAGGACGCGGATGCGTCCCTGCGAAACCCAATCTAGGCGCGCAACCTAGAATATTCACACTATCGCCAGCGAATGGGCTGGCGCGTCGTCAGGCCAGTTCCTTGTCCAGGTGGCTTTCGATCTCTTTTTCGATCATCGGCTTGAGCGCGCCGAGCAGGAAGCCGAGCTGGGCGGTGACGCGCACTTCCTTGTTGGTGACGTGGATCGCGCCGCTTGCGCCAGGTCGCTCGAAATGCAGCGTATCGCCGTCCCATTCGCTTTCGATGCCGAACTTCTTGCCGATCGCGGCTGCCGTCTTCTTGACCGCAGCCTTGGCGTCCTTGAGCGAGTGATGGTGCTTGCGGCGGATGTCGATGCTCGGCATGGCGTTTCCTTCGTGTTCAGGACGGGTTCGCGGGGCCGTATGCTACATTGTGTACAAACTCGCAGAACATACCCAGAGCATGCGCATTTCGTTCCCGAACAAGGAGCAGGAGGACACCTTGGTCGGTGCCGGCGAAGCCCGTATCGGCGCAGCGGCGGACAATACCATCGTGATCGGCGGCAGTGGCGTCGCGGCGCACCATTTGAGCCTCAAGTCCAGCGAGCGCGGCATTGAACTGACCGTGCTCGACGCGGGCGCACGCACGCACGTGAACACGCGTCCAGTTCGCGAGAAGGCCATGTTACGGCTGGGCGACGTGATCAGCCTCGGCGGCGTGCAGTTCGTGCTCAAGCCCGATCGCGACGCCGACATTTGCAGCGCGGTACCGCCGCCGTCCGTTTTGCCCGAATCCGATCCCGTGCGGCCGCCGCGTGTGCTGTTGCGCGGCCTTTCCGGCACGCATTTCGGCAAGATCGTGCCGGTGCGCGGCAGGCTCGTGGTCGGGAGCGGCAACCTAGTCGACCTCGATCTGGACGGTGCCGGCACGGCGGCACGCCACGCGGCGATCGAATTCGCCGGTGAGACGATCGTGCTGCGCGATCTCGGCGCGGGTGGCGCCACTCGCGTCGACGGCATCGAGGTGCGCGACGCGATCCTGTATGCCGGCGACCAGATATGCTTCGGCCACGAGCGCTTCCTGGTCGAGGCGCCGGGCTTGCCGGCACGTCCATCGGGTGGCGTGGCGATGCATCGTCCGGCGGACCCGACCATCACCCAGACGATGCAGGCGATCACGCCGCCTAGCGATGCCGCACCTGCACCGCACCCCGGCGCAGAGCGGCGCGCACCCGATGCGGGCCGGAATGACATCTGGTGGCTGATTGCCGTGGCCGCGTTGATCGCCGCGGGGACGGCGCTGCTGTTCTCGGGGTAATCTAGCCAAGCGCGCCCATGGCGACTTCCCGCAGCGCGACCGGGTCATACCACGCTTCGCTCGTCGTCTGCGAGTATTGCGATTCTGTCCATCATCGGCACGAACTGCAGCATGACGAGATGGCACGCTGCACGCGTTGCCGTGCCGTGCTTTACCGGTCGTCGCGCCTCGACATCGATCATCTGCTCGCGCTGACCGTGGCTGCGGCGATCGTCTTTGCCATCGCCAACACGTCGCCGGTGATCCGCATTGCGGTCGGCGGCATGCACAACGAGGCCGATCTGCCACAGGCGATTTCGGCGCTGTCGCACGGCGGATCGCTGTTGGTAGGCGTGGTCGCGGCGGTGACGCTGTTCGTCGTGCCGTTGCTGCAGATCGCGCTGCTCGGCTGGGTGCTGTCGTTCGCGCGCGCCGGCCGGCGCGCGCCGGGCTTCGCCTCCGTCATGCGCGTGCTGCATCGGATCCGGCCCTGGAGCATGACCGAGGTGTTCTTGCTCGGCGTGCTCGTTGCGATCGTCAAGTTGTCGGGCATGATCAACGTCGTTGCCGGACCGGGGGCTTGGGCGACGGCCGTGCTGACCGTATTGATCACGGTGATCGCCAAGCGCGACATCCGCACGCTGTGGAGTCTCGTGGCCGACGGCCACAACCGGGGCGACCGTAGCATGGAGCTGGGCTCGTGACCCGGGTGCCGCGTGCGCGGGAACTGGGGCTGGTCGGCTGCCATGTTTGCGACCTCGCCTGCGCCGGTTCGGCAACGCATTGTCCACGCTGCGGCTCGCGGCTGCATGCGCGCAAGCCCGATTCGACCGCACGCTCCTGGGCGTTCCTGATCGCCGCATTGATCCTGTATGTCCCGTCGAACGTGCTGCCGGTGATGTACACGAGCATGCTCGGCCGCGGCGAGGCGAGCACGATCCTGCACGGCGTGGTCGAGTTCTGGAAGGCCGGTTCGTGGGACATCGCGTTGCTGATCTTTATTGCGAGCGTGGCGGTGCCGTCGACCAAGTTTCTCGTGCTCGGTACGTTGCTCGTGACCGCGCAGCGGCACAGCACGTGGGCGCGGCTGCAACGCGCGCGCTTGTATCGTTTCGTCGAGCTGATAGGCTACTGGTCGATGCTCGACGTGGTCGTCGTCGCGCTGGTCTGCGCGCTCGTGCAATTCCACCTGCTCGGCACGGCCGAACCGCGCGCGGGCATCGTGTTTTTCGGCCTCGTCGTCGTGCTGACGATGTTTGCGGCGATGAGTTTCGATCCGCGCCTGATCTGGGATGGCGACGAGCATGACGGATGAATCGCCATGAACGAAGAAGACGTTTCCGCGAACGCGGCGATGCCGCCGGCCGTGTCCGTGGTGCGGCGGCGACGCTGGAGCGCGAGCCTGATCTGGCTCGTGCCGATCGTCGCCGCGCTGATCGGCATCGGCATGGTGATCCACAACTGGGCGTCCGAAGGGCCGACGATCGAGATTTCGTTCCTGACCGCGGAAGGCCTTGAAGCCGGCAAGACCCAGGTCAAGTACAAGGACGTCGTGATCGGGCTCGTCGATTCGATCCGCCTGTCGCAGGATCGCACGACCATCGTCGCGCACGTGAAGCTCGACAAGGACGCGGAGAGCTTCGCCGCAGCCGACTCGCGTTTCTGGGTGGTGCGGCCGCGTTTCGGCACGACGGGTGTGTCCGGCATAGGCACCTTGCTTTCAGGCGCATACATCGGTGCGGACAGCGGCGTCTCGCGTGAAGTGCAGAAAACCTTCGTCGGTCTGGAACGCCCGCCGGCGGTGATCCACGGCTCGCCGGGCAAGCGCTTCACGCTGCGTGCGGCCGACATCGGTTCGCTCGACATCGGCTCGCCCGTATATTACCGCCGCATCCAGGTCGGCCGCGTCGTTTCCTACGACCTCGACAAGGACGGCAAGGCAATGAAGGTGGACGTGTTCGTCGACGCGCCGTACGACCGCTTCGTCACCATCTCCTCGCGCTTCTGGAACGCGAGCGGCGTCGACCTGAATCTCGATGCGGGCGGCTTGAAACTCAACACCCAGTCGCTCGCGACGGTCGTCGCCGGCGGCATCGCGTTCCAGACGCCGCCCGGTCCGCGCGACGCAACGCCCGCAGCCGAAGGCGCGGAGTTCGTCCTGTTCGACGATCTGCAGACCGCGATGGCGCCGCCCGACGGCGAACCCGACTATCTGCAGATGCGCTTCGAACAGTCGTTGCGCGGCCTCACCGTCGGTTCCCAGGTTGATTTTCGCGGTCTCGTCGTCGGCAAGGTGGTTTCGATTCGTCTCGACTACGACGCCGACAAGCAGAATTTCCCATTGATCGTCGGCGTGGTGGTCTATCCGAAGCGTTTCGGCCAGGCGGGCGAAAAAATTGCGCGGCTCGAGAGTGCGAGCGACGACGAAGACACCCGGCTCGCGAACATCATCAAGCCGATGATCGCGCGCGGCCTGCGCGCGCAGGCGCGGGCCGGCAATCTGCTGACGGGCCAGCTTTACATCGCGCTCGACTTCCTGCCGAACGCGCCGAAGGCCGCGTTCGATCCGGCCGCGCGGCCGGTGGAATTGCCGACCGCGCCGGGCAGCTTCGACCGCCTGCAGGAGCAGATGACCGGCATCGTCGAGAAGCTTGATCGGATTCCGTTCGAGTCGATCGGCAGGAATCTCGACAGCACGATCGCCCAGCTCGACAAGACGCTGCGGCAGGTCAACGAATCCACGTTGCCGCAGTTCAACGCTACGTTGGCCGATGCGCAGGGCACGCTGGGCAGCGCACAGAAAACGATCACGACCGATTCGTCGCTGCAACAGAATCTTGCGGAGACATTGGCGCAAATACAGCGCGCCGCGCGTTCGGTGCGCGTCGTGACCGACTACCTCGGCGTGCACCCGGAAGCGATACTGCGTGGCAAGCCGGCTGATCCCGCCGAGCTGCGCGGCACGCCCGAGCAGGACGCCAAAGGAAACAAGCCATGAGATCGCGTTTCACCACGGCGCTGCGCATGGCCGCCGCGTTCGGAATCCTGCTGCTGGGCGCCTGCGTGAGCACTGCGCCGACGCACTACCACACGCTGCTCGGCGATTCTGCGGCTTCGGCCGCGTCGGCGACCCCATCGGCGTTTCTGATCGACGTACAGTCCGTCGGCGTGCCGGCCCAGGTCGACCGTCCACAACTCGTCGTGCGCGATGGCGGCGGCGTGACGCCGCTCGAGCAGGAACGCTGGATCGCACCGTTGGCCGATGACGTGCGTTCCGCGCTGTCGGCCGATCTGTCGCGCGAATTGGCGACGACCGACGTGGCCAGCCAGCCGCGACCCGAAGGCACGAAAGTACTGGCGATCAAGGTCGATCTTCGCCGCTTCGATTCGGCGCCCGGCGCCTATGCGTTGATCGATGCGGTGTGGAGCCTGCGCATCGGCAACGACGCGTCTTCAGCCCTCGTCTGCGCGAGCGAGGCGCGCGAAACGGTGGCCCCGGGCTACGACGAACTCGTCTCGGGGTATCGCCGTGCGCTGGCCACGATCGCTGGTGGGATTGCGTCTGTGGCGCGGAACTACGTTGCGATGGGGAAGGGCGCGTGTCCCGGGGGCTGACCTTCAGATTCGTCCATTCAGGCCACGGTACCGGCGCTTTGGACACAGCGAGGCAGAGCGGCAGTTCGCGTTTCCCGGCTTGTGTGACCCAGGGAACATTCGACCGCCTGGCCCGGAGCCTTCACGATCCGCCCTCTCAGTTGGACTTGCTATTCATCAAAAAATATTGTACGTATGTACGTGCATATGGAAAGATATGAGGATACCGCCATGAGCGTTTCGTTGACCGAATTGCGCCAGCGCCTGTTCCAACTCGCCGACCGCGTCGCCGAAACGGGTGAGCCATTGATCGTCGTGCGCAACGGCGTGCGTTTGCGGCTGGTGCGAGACGATCAAGATTCCGTGTCTGGCGGCCGCCTCGCTCGGCTCAGGAAGCAGGATGCCTGGATCGGCGCCGCTCCGGACCCGCATTTTTCACCGGCGCTGTGGGTGGGCGAATCGCCGCAACGGGCGTCCTTGCGCGTGGCGGAGCCCGAGCCTCCGATGCCCACCTCCGGTCAGGCGAAACGTCGACGCGCGAAAAAATGATGATGCTTGACACGCATGTCGCAGTGGCCGCATTCGAAGGCCGCGGCGGACGTTGGAGCGCGCAGGCCGCGCGCTTGTTCGATTCGGGCTCGGTATTGCTGTCGCCCGCCGTCGTGCTGGAGCTCGAGTTGCTGCACGAGATCGGGCGCATTCGGCATGGCGGCAGGACCATCGCCCGTTATCTCGCCGAGCATCTGGACATCGCCGTCGCCGGCGAACGCTTCAGCGAAGTTGTCGATCATGCGCTCGATTTCGGCTTCACGCGGGACCCGTTTGATCGGCTCATCCTCGCACACGCAGCCATGCTCAAGGCACGGCTGCTGACGCATGACGGGCTGATGCACGCGAACTATGCGCTGGCGGTGGAGTAACGCGCACGGCCCATGAGCAGGCTGCGGTTCGCCGCAGTTGCCCGCATTCGCATGCGGCAATGACGCCGGGCTAGAATTGCGCGTCCAGGCTCCCCGCGAACCGCATGCCTTCCGCGAATCCGGAAAAATCCATTCCTGTCCTCACGATCGACGGTCCTTCGGGTTCGGGCAAAGGTACGATCAGTGCGCGTGTCGCCGATGCGCTCGGCTGGCACCTGCTCGATTCCGGCGCGCTCTATCGTGCGGTCGGCTTTGCCGCAAGCATGGCGGGCCTGGATCTGTCCGATGCCGAAGCGGTCACGCGTTGCGCCGAGACCACGAAGATTTCCTTTCGCGACCCCAAGGACGGAGGCGAGACCCGCGTGATCGTCAACGGCCTCTACGCGACAGCCGAGATCCGCACGGAAACTTGTGGCGCGGCGGCCTCGGCAATCGCGGCAATCCCGTCGGTGCGAACGGCCTTGTTCGAAAAACAGCGCAATTTCCGCAGGAATCCCGGCCTGGTTGCCGACGGGCGCGACATGGGCACGGTGATCTTCCCGGATGCCCGGCACAAGGTCTTCCTGACGGCTAGCGCCGAAGAGCGCGCGAAAAGGCGATATAAACAGTTGAAAGAAAAGGGGTTGAACGTTACACTAGCAACCCTTTTGCGCGAAATCGAGGCACGCGACGTACGCGATGCCGAGCGCGCGGTGGCGCCGCTGAAGCCGGCGACGGACGCGATCCTCATCGATTCGACGGGCATGCCGATCGATGCGGTCGTCGCCAAGGTGCTGGAGTTGGTCCGCTCTCAAGACAATTGACAGAGCTTTTTGACCACGGATTACACGGATGGCACGGATATCGTAGGGCGCAGGCGCGGTTCGTCGCGTCCGGCTTCGTCGGAACGGAGCCGGGTTCGGCGAGCCGGGCTCCCATGCCGGCATTTCGTGTCGAGCCGCGTAATCCGTGGTGAAATCGCTTTTTTGGGCCCTCGCGAAAGCGAGGAATTGCAACGGGTACGAAGGTCGCAGGATCGACGTGCCGCAACCGGTGGATCGCGCTGACTAGCCAACCCCAGGCGATCCGTTCCTCAACTAGAGAATCAACATGACCGAAAGTTTTGCCGAACTGTTTGAACAGAGCCAGACCCTCGCCAAATTGAAGCCCGGAGCGATCGTTTCCGGCATCGTGGTGGACATCCGCAACGACGTCGTCGTCGTCAACGCGGGCTTGAAGTCGGAAGGCATCGTGCCGATCGAGCAGTTCCGCAACGAGCAGGGCGAATTGGAAGTGAAGGTCGGCGACGAGGTGAAGGTAGCCCTCGACGCCATCGAAGACGGCTTCGGCGAAACCCGCCTGTCGCGCGAAAAGGCCAAGCGTTCCATGGTGTGGGACGAACTCGAGGCCGCGCAGCAGGCCAATGCCACCGTGACCGGCCGCGTGTCGGGCAAGGTCAAGGGCGGCTTCACCGTGGACATCAAGGACGTGCGCGCGTTCCTGCCCGGTTCGCTCGTCGACGTGCGTCCGGTGCGCGATCCGGTCTTCATCGAAGGCAAGGATCTCGAATTCAAGATCATCAAGCTCGACCGCAAGCGCAACAACGTGGTCGTCTCGCGCCGCGCGGTCGTCGAGAGCGAGCATTCCGAGGAGCGCGAGCAGATGCTCGAGCGCCTGCAGGAAAATGCCGTCGTCAAGGGCGTGGTCAAGAACCTCACCGACTACGGCGCGTTCGTCGACCTGGGCGGCATCGACGGCCTGCTCCACATCACCGACATGGCGTGGAAGCGCGTGCGTCATCCGAGCGAAGTCGTCAACGTCGGCGACGAGCTCGAAGTGCGCGTGCTGCGCTTCGACCGCGAGCGCAACCGCGTCTCGCTCGGCTTGAAGCAGCTCGGCGAGGATCCGTGGGTCGCGATCAGCCGCCGCTATCCGACCGGCACGCGCCTGTTCGGCAAGGTCTCGAACGTCACCGATTACGGTTGCTTCGTCGAACTGGAGCCGGGCGTCGAAGGCCTCGTGCACGTTTCGGAAATGGACTGGACCAACAAGAACGTCAATCCGGCCAAGCTGGTCCAGGTCGGCGATGAAGTCGAGGTCATGGTGCTCGACGTCGACGAGGAGCGCCGCCGCATCTCGCTCGGCATGAAGCAGACCCAGTCGAACCCGTGGGAAGCGTTCGCCGCGATCCACAAGAAGAACGACAAGGTGTCCGGCCAGATCAAGTCGATCACCGACTTCGGCATCTTCATCGGCCTCGATGGCGGCATCGACGGTCTCGTCCACCTCTCTGACATCTCCTGGCAGGCGACGGGCGAAGACCTCGTGCGCCAGTTCAAGAAGGGCGACACGGTCGAGGCGGTCGTGCTCGCGGTCGATCCGGAGCGCGAGCGCATTTCGCTCGGCATCAAGCAGCTCGAGCAGGATCCGTTCGGCCAGTTCATGGCGGCCAATCCGCGCGGCAGCATCGTCACCGGCACGGTATCGGCCGTCGACGCCAAGGGCGCCACGATCGAACTCGCCGAAGGCGTCGAGGGCTACCTGCGCGCGAACGACATCGCCAAGGAGCGCATCGAGGACGCGACCCAGCACCTCAAGGTCGGCGACAAGGTCGAAGCCAAGTACACCGGCATGGACCGCAAGGGCCGCATGCTGCAGCTGTCGATCCGCGCGAAGGACGAGGCGGAACTGCAATCGGCGCTCGAGGAGTACCAGTCGGCCGCCGGCGGCACGACCAAGCTCGGCGCGTTGCTCAAGGAACAGCTCGGCAACAAGGGCTGATCACGTTGCGAAGTCTGCCCGGAGCGGTTTGCTCCGGGCAGATCAAAAAAGATATTGATCGCGGATTGCGAGGATGTCCGTGGTCGAATGCTCCTGGGGGGAACGGCCTAACATGACCAAGTCGGAATTGATCGAGGCCCTGGCCTCGCGGCAAAGTCATCTCGCTTTCAACGACGTCGAGCTTGCGGTGAAGAACGTGCTCGAACAGGCGAGTCAGGCGCTCGCTCACGGCGAGCGCATCGAAATCCGCGGCTTCGGCAGTTTTTCGCTGCATTTTCGCCCACCGCGCATGGGGCGCAATCCCAAGACCGGCGAGCCCGTGGCGCTGCCCGGCAAGCACGTGCCGCATTTCAAGCCCGGCAAGGAATTGCGCGAACGCGTGAACGGCATCGCCGGCGACAAGCCCTGAATTCGTTCGATCTGCGATAATCGCAGGCGTAGCGACTCTTGGCTCACGCATGCGCCTGGTTTGGATTCTCCTGATACTCGTTTTCGCCGCAGCCGGCGCCGTTTTCGGCGCGCTCAACTTCGATGCGGTGGACTACGATTTCTATATTGCGACATGGCGCGCGCCCAAGGGCGCGATCCTGATTGCTGCACTGCTGATCGGCTGGCTTCTCGGCGGCGCGTTCGTCTATTTCGGGCTCGTGTTGCGCCTGCGCCGGCGTTTACGGGTGCAGGCGCGCGGATCCAGCCGCATCGATCGCGATGCGGATGCGAGCCAGCCCGCGTCGCCACAATCCCGAACGCCCGTTGAGTCCGGCCGCTGATGCAAACCGCACAGATTCTTGCCCTGGTCTGCGCTGCACTGCTTCCGGTCGCGGCCGCCTCGGGCTGGTTCCTCGGCAAGCGCAGCAGCGAGCGCCGCCGCCATGCGCGCGTATCCGAATTGTCGTCTAGCTACTTTCGCGGCCTGAACTACCTGCTCAACGAGCAGCCCGACAAGGCGATCGAGGTGTTCCTCCAACTCGCCGAGTACAACCGCGACACGGTCGAGACGCATCTGGCGCTGGGCAACCTGTTTCGCCGCCGCGGCGAGGTCGATCGCGCGATCCGCGTCCACCAGCACTTGATCGCGCGGCCGAACCTGTCGGAAGAAGAAAAAACCATCGCCTTGCTCGAACTCGGCGAAGACTACATGCGTGCGGGTCTTCTGGATCGCGCCGAAACGCTGTTCACCGACCTTGTCGCGATGGATGCGCAGGCGCCGTCCGCGCTCAGGCACCTCGTCGGCATCTATCAGCACGAGAAGGACTGGGAGAAGGCGATCGAGCACGCGCGGCGCATGGAAAAGATCACCGGCGAATCGCAGGGCGCGACGATCGCGCAGTTCTATTGCGAGCTCGCCGAGCAGGCGCGTGCGGCGAAGCAGTTCACCGATGCGCGCAAGTGGATCGACCAGGCGCTGCGCAGCCAGCCCGAAAGCGTGCGTGCGCAGATCGTGCTCGGCCATCTCGAATTGCAGGAAGGCGACGTCAAGGCCGCGGTTGCCGCGTTCGAGCGCGTCGCCACGCTCGACGTCGATTTCGTGCCCGAGATCCTGCCGCAACTGCTCGACTGCTATGCGCGCCTCGGCCAGATGCAGCGCGCGGAGAAATTCCTGCTCGACAACATCGATCGCTCGCACGGCGTCGCCCCGGTGATTGCGCTGGCCAAATTGTTCGCGAGTACGCGTGGCGAACCGATCGCGATCGAATTCCTCACCCGCCAGTTGCGCCAGCGCCCGTCGATCCGGGGTCTGATGACATTGATCGTCACCGACCTGCACCGCTCGGAAGGCCCCGCACGCGACAACCTGCTGGTGCTGCAGGACTTGACTCGTCGTCTGCTCGAAGGGCAGGCCGCGTATCGCTGCACGCGTTGCGGCTTCGGCGCCAAGTCGCACCATTGGCAGTGCCCGAGCTGCAAGACCTGGGGCTCGGTGCGGCCGCTGCATGGCGTGGCGGGCGAGTAGGTGCATGGCGGAATGCGCTCGCGCCGGGGCGGAAAGAGCCTGTGCCGATGACGTTTGAACCGGCCACTGTTTCGCTCCTGTTCGCTTGCGCGCTTTTTTCCGCGCTCGTCACCTGGCTCTCGATTCGATATGCCCATCGTCGCGCGCTGCTCGACCTGCCTGGACAACGGCGCTCGCATTCGGTGCCGACACCGCGCGGCGGCGGCATCGGCATCGTCGCGGCGTTGCTGGCCGGGCTTGCGATCCTCGCGGTTCGCGGGCAGCAAACGATTTTCGGCGGCTGGCTTGCTGCGGCGATCGTCCTGGTTGCCGCGGTTGGATGGGCCGACGATCATCGACCATTGAGTGCGCGCCTGCGCCTGTTCACGCATCTGCTCTCGGTTGTGGTGTTGTACTTTCCGCTGTTTCGCTTTCTCGCGACATTGACGACATCGAATATCGCTTTGGCCGGAAGCGCCGAAGCCGCCGCTGCCGAAACATCGTTGACGAAAGATGCCGTTGTTTTCATCGCGGTTGCCGTGTTCCTCCTCGCCAACGCGTGGTTCATCAATCTGCACAACTTCATGGACGGCATCGACGGCTTGTTGGCGAGCCAGGCCGTCTTCGTCTTTCTGGCGTTGGCGTGGACGGTTTCCGGCGACAGCCAAACGGTGCTGTGGTTGTGTGCGGCGGCAGTTGTCGGATTCCTGCCGTTCAATTTCCCGCGGGCTCGAACTTTCATGGGCGATGTCGGCAGCGGCCCGCTCGGGCTGTTGATAGCGGTTGCGGTGATGCTGCAGGTCTTGTCGTTCCGTGGTTCGCCCTTCAGCGGCTTGATCGCCTGTTCCGCCTTCGTCGTCGACGCCACCTTCACCTTGCTCTCGCGCATGTGCGCACACCGGCGCTGGTATAGTGCGCACCGCGAGCATCTGTACCAATGGCTCGTGCGCAGCGGCTCGTCGCATGCGCGCGTGGTCGCCTTCTACATGGGCTGGAACTTGTTCGTCGTCGTGCCGGTCCTATATGCGGCCAATCGCGGCGCTGCGGCGAGCGGATTCGCCTGGGCATGTGCGATCTACGCCTTCGGGCCGGCCGTCTGGATCGCGGGCAAGCGCCGGTGCCTGCGCCAGGCGCGGAACGCGAAGCAGCGAAAAGTATAGGATGGGATTTTTCCGACGATGCGCCCGCGCAAACTGATCGCCGCGATTCACCCGCGCCTCGCCGTGGTGCTGCACGACCTGGCGATGGTCTGGCTCGCCTGGGTCGCGACCATCTGGCTGCGCTACAGCTTCGAACCCGGTGCAGTGCCGCACGTGGCGTTCGCGCCCGAGGCGGCGATCGTCGTGTTCGTGCAGGGCCTCGTGCTGTGGTGGACCGGCCTGTACAAGGGCCTGTGGCGTTTCGCCAGCCTGCCCGACCTGTGGAACATCCTGCGCGCCGGCGTGCTCGGCGCGCTCGGCATCGCCGTGGCGCTGTTCCTCTACAACCGTCTCGCCACGGTGCCGCGTGCGGTGCTCGTGGTGTATCCCGCTGTGCTGGTGATCTTCCTCGGCCTGCCGCGGCTGGCGTATCGGTACTGGAAAGACAGCCGGCTGGATTTCGCGCGAGGCATGCCGGCCAAGCGCGTGCTCGTGCTCGGCGCGGGGCGCGCGGGCGAGACGCTGATCCGTGAATTGTCGCAGGAACGCCGCTATCGTCCGGTCGGCATCCTCGATGATAACGCGCAACTGCGCGGCGCCAAGGTGCACGGCGTGCCCGTGCTCGGTACGATCGAACAACTGCCCGACCTCGCCGGCGAAGTCGCCGCGGAAATGCTGCTGATCGCGATGCCCTCGGCGAGCAACGCACAAATGCGCCGCATCGTCGAACTGTGCGAGGCGACCGGTATCGCGTTCCGCACCGTGCCGCGATTGCAGGACGTCGTTGCCGGACGCATGGGCTTCAACGAATTGAAGGAAGTCGCGATCGAAGACCTGCTCGGCCGCGATCCGGTGCAACTCGACTGGACCGCGATCCGCACCGGCCTGTCGGGCGCGCGCGTGCTCGTGACCGGCGGCGGCGGATCGATCGGCTCGGAACTGTGCCGGCAGGTTGCGAGGCTCGGCGTCGAATCGCTTACCGTGCTCGAATTGTCCGAATACAACCTCTACCGCATCGAGCAGGAATTGCGGCAGGAATTCCCCGAACTCGTCTTCAACGCGGTACTGGGCGACTGCGGCGACGCAGCTGTGTGCGAGCGCGCGTTCGCGCATGCGCGAACGCAGATCGTCTTCCACGCCGCCGCGTTCAAGCACGTACCGCTGTTGCAGACACAGGTGCGCGAAGCGTTCCGCAACAACGTGCTCGGTACTCAGACCGTCGCGCAGGCGGCCGACCGCTTCGGCGTCGGCAGCTTCGTGATGATCTCGACCGACAAGGCGGTCAACCCGACCAGCGTCATGGGCGCGTGCAAACGCGCCGCGGAAATCTTCTGCCAGAACTTCGCCGCGCGTTCGCGCACGCGCTTCATCACGGTGCGGTTCGGCAACGTGCTCGATTCGGCCGGCAGCGTCGTGCCGCTGTTCCGCGAGCAGATCCGCAACGGCGGCCCGGTCACGGTGACGCATCCGGAGATCACACGCTACTTCATGACGATCCCCGAAGCCTGCCAGCTCATCCTGCAAGCCAGCGTGTTGGGTGCCGGCGGCGAGATCTTCGCGCTCGACATGGGCGAGCCGGTCAAGATCGGCTATCTCGCCGAGCAGATGATCCGCCTCGCCAACAAGGTACCCGGTCGCGACGTGCATATCGTCTACACCGGCTTGCGCCCGGGGGAAAAGTTGTTCGAGGAGTTGTTTCATTCGCAGGAAAACTACGTCGACACGAGTCACGCGAAGATTTTCCTCGCGCAGCCGCGCAGCATGTCGTGGGACCTGCTTAGCGCCCAGCTCGCGCGCGCCGCGCAGGCCGTGCGCGATTACGACGAGGAAACGCTGCGCCGCTGCCTGACGAACCTGTTGCCCGAGTTCGCCTGGCGCGACGAGGGCGAGGCGGAGGTGGTGCCGATCGCGCGCGGTCAAATGCAGAATTAGGCAACGATATGTATTTCATTCGCAGCTGGAAATGCTCGGTGGATTCATCGCGAAAGACGTGGCATGGCGTCAATATGGTTCGTAAATTTTTCGGATCGTTTGCCCGTCACGGACGTTTTGCATTGCTGTTTTTTGCGATGTCGATCGGCAGTTCGGTCGCCGTGGAATCCGCCTCTGCTGCTTCGCACACCTCGACCGTGATCAAGTCGCCGGCCGTGGTTCCGGAAAACGACAAGCGCCTGAGTGTTTTCCTCGCCGGCACCATCGACATGGGCGGCTCCGAAAATTGGCAGGCGAGGGTCGAGCGCGAGCTGGCCGACGAAAACGTCGTCCTGTTGAATCCGCGTCGCGACGATTGGAATCCGGCGTGGAAACCCACGGCCGCGCAGCCGGAATTCAAGGCGCAGGTAGAATGGGAATTGGCGGCGCTCGAACGCGCGGACATCGTATTGATGTACTTCGCGCCGGCGTCGCAGAGTCCGGTCACACTGCTCGAACTCGGCTTGCATGCGCGATCGGGAAAAGTGCTGCTGGCTTGTCCGGAAGGTTTTTGGCGCAAAGGCAATATCGACATCACCGCCGACCGCTATCATGTGCCGCGATACGAGACGCTCGACGCGCTCATCGCCGCGGTCAGGGTGCGCGTGAGGCAATTGCGCCACGAGAATTGATTCGAAAGGAGACGTATGGCGAAACCGATGCGCAAAGTGGTATTCCCCGTGGCCGGCCTCGGCACGCGCTTCCTGCCGGCGACGAAAACCGTCGCCAAGGAAATGCTGCCCGTGCTCGACCGGCCGCTGATCCAGTACGCGGTCGACGAGGCCGTCGACGCCGGCGCGGACACGCTGATCTTCGTCACCAACCGCTACAAGCATGCGATCGCGGACTACTTCGACAAGGCCTACGAACTCGAATCCAAGCTTTCGCAGTCGGGCAAGAAGGAACTGCTCGCGCTCGTGCAGGGCACGCTGCCGAAGAACGTGCGCTGCATCTTCGTCACCCAGCCCGAAGCGCTCGGCCTCGGCCACGCCGTGCTCTGCGCCAAGCAGGTCGTCGGCGACGAGCCGTTCGGCGTGATTCTCGCCGACGATCTCATCTGGAACGCCGGCAAGAGCTGCCTGCGCCAGATGTCCGAACTGTCGATGCGCGAGAATGGCGCGGGCGTGATCGCGGTCGAGGAAGTGCCGCACGACCAGACCGACAAGTACGGCATCGTCGACGCGACGAAGGTCACCGATCGCGCGGCGAAGATCAACCTCGTCGTCGAGAAGCCCAAGCCCGACGTCGCGCCGTCGAACCTCGCCATCGTCGGCCGCTACGTGCTGCCGGCGCGCATCTTCGAACTGCTCGAGAACACCCAGCCCGGCGCGGGCGGAGAGATCCAACTCACCGACGCGATCGAGGCGTTGCTCGGCGAGCGTTCGGTGCTGGCCTACCGCTTCGAGGGCACGCGTTTCGACTGCGGCAACAAGCTCGGCCTCGTCCAGGCGACGCTGCACATGGCGATGCAGGATGCGAAGCTCGCCGCGGCGACCAAAGACTTCATCCGCAGCTCGGGACTGGCCGGTTGAGGCATCGCCTCGACGACGCCGGCTGAATCCGGCCTGGCCGCCGCGCGGAACCTAGAGCGCGGCGATCAACGCTTCGACGCGGCGCCGCTGCGGCGCGTCGGGCGGCAGGATCCTGGCGCGGATCGACGCCGATTCGCCGAGCACGGACTTGGCTTCGTCGCGCTGCTGCATCTGCAATAGCGCGCCGAGTTTTTCCAGCACTTCGGCGCGGCCGGCGAGATTCACTTCATTGTGTTCTCGGTAGATCGCGAGCGCCTTGCGCATCGAACGTTCCGCCTCGCTCAGTTTGCCCTGTGCCTGCTGCACGCGGCCGATCGCGAGATGATCGTCGGCGACGTAGAACGACGTCTCGCTATTGAAGCGGATTTCGTTTGCCAGCGCCTGCTCGAGCGTCGCCGAGGCCGCGTCGAGCTGATTCAAGCCGAGTTGGGCGAGGCCGAGGTGATTGAGCACGCGCGCCATGTACGCGCTCTCGCCGTGCTCGCCGGGCCTGTGCATGTCGGCGCGCAGGGTGAAATTCGGCAGCGCCGCACGCGCCAAGCGCTCCGCCTCCTCGTAGCGGCCTTTATACAGATACAGGCGCGCCAGTTCGTCCCGTGTGCCGCCGACGAACAGGCTGTCGGAGCCTTGCAGTTCGATCTGGATGTCGAGGGCTTCCTTGAACTCGCGCCCGGCCTCGTCGTAGCGACCGAGCGATACATTGAGAAAACCCATGTCGACCAGCGCATAGGCCACGAGCGTATGCTTGGGGCCGAGAATCTTGCGGCATAGCGCGAGCGAATCGCGCAGCAGCGGCTCGGCTTCGGCGTAGCGCCCCTGCGAGGTCAGCGTATAGCCGAGCTTGCCCTGGGTATCCAGCACGCGCACGACCTGGGTCGAATTCTGCCAGTCGCCTTGCTGGAGCATGCCGAGGATGGTGCGGAACGCACGCTCCGCCGCCGCATCCTTGCCGCGGTAGAACTGGATGTAGCCGAGAAATCCGTAGCCGGCAAACGCCTCGCGGCTGATTGCGCCGAACAGTTTTTTCGCGATCTCGATGACCTGCAGTTGCGCCGTTTCGGCGGCGACCAGATTGCCTTTGCGCACGTCGTTCGCCGCAGCCATGCTGAGCGCCGCGCTGCTTTCGCGGCTTTCCGCGCCGGTCAGTTTCGCCGCCAGTTCGCGCCAGCGCGGCAGGATCGCCTCCATCTTGTCGTACTGCTCGTCGCGCAGGTAGGCGCCGGCGAGATTGTCGAGCGCGTCGAGCGTTTCCCGCGAATCGGCGCCGTAGGCGCGCTCGCGGATCTGCAGCGACTGCTCGTACATCGGCGTCGCGCGGTCGTTGAGGCTCAGGCTGCGGTACGCATTTGCCAAGGTCACCAGCAGGCGATCCCTGACCTTGGGATCGTCGATCGCCTGCTTGTCGATGTTGGCCGCGCCCTGGTCGAGCAGGGCGCGTGCGGAAATCTCCTTGCCGCGTGCCTGCGCGGGATCGGATGCGGAAAACACCCTGGCGAGGAAATCGGCGAGGCGCTGCGCCGCATCGCGTTCCTGGCGCACCTGGCGTACTTGCACCGCAAGCGCAACCGTGAATCCGATCAGCACGGCGAGCGCGCCGCAGGCCAGGGCGACGCCGAGTTTATTGCGCTCTGCGAACTTGCGCCAGCGGTAGGCGCGCGAGGTTTCGCGCGCGCGGATCGGAAATCCGCGCAAATGGCGCTCCACGTCTTCGGCCAGCGCCAGCGCGGAGGTATAGCGTTGCGCCGGGTCCGCCGCGCAGGCACGTGCGAGGATTGCATCGATGTCGCCGCCGAGGCGCTTGCGCCACGGCAGCTCCGCTGCCGCAACCGTGCTCGGCGCCGGCAAGGTCGTGCGCGCTGGATCGCGCGGCGGCGGTGCCCGTCCGCTGACCATCTCGTAGAGCAGGGCGCCGAGCGCGAACACGTCGGACTGGATCGTCGGCGCTTCGCCACGCGCCTGTTCCGGGCTGGCATAGCGCGGCGTATGGAAGTGGCAGCCGTCGCCCGCGCTTTCGCCGCTGCGGTCGAGCGCCTGAGCGATGCCGAAGTCGAGCAGCACCGGCACACCGTCCTCGCGTACCAACACGTTCGATGGCTTGAGGTCGCAGTGCACGACCAAGCGCTGATGAGCAAATTGCAACGTTTTGCAAATGGATACGAATATACCCAGGCGTTCGTCGAGGTTCGGGTTGTTCTCTTCGCACCAGGTGCCGAGCGAAACGCCTTCGACGTACTCCATGACCAGATACGGCGCGCCGCCCGGCGTCGCACCGCCGTCGAGCAGGCGTGCGATCTGCGGATGCTGCAGGTTGGCCAGCAACTGGCGTTCCCGCGCGAACCGCTGCGCCATGCCGTCGTCGCCGAGACCGCGGATCAGCTTGACCGCGGCCTGCTGGTCGAAATGCCCGTCCGCGCGCTCGGCGAGGTAGACCGCGCCCATGCCGCCGTGGCCGATCTCGCGCACGAGGCGCCAGGCGCCGAGCACGTCGCCCGCATGCAACTCGGTGGCGCCGAAGTCGGCGATCATCGCGCCGATGCCCGTCCGCGCGCGGGTACGCGTGAGCGAATCGGCCTCGATGAGGCCGAGTACCTCGCGCACCATCGCATCGTCCGCACCGCCCGCGCGCAATGCGTCGATGCGCTGCGTCGCGGGCAGGTCGCAGACGAGGTCGAACAGGCGGCGCAGGTCGCTCATGCGCTCAGGCCAGCGCGCGGTTGACGAAGGCACGGGCGAAGCGCAGGTCGCGGTCCACGGTCGGCACGGACACGTCCAGCGCTTGCGCGATCTCCTCGCGCTGCATGCTGGCGAAGACGGACAATTCCATCGCGCGCGCGGCGCGCGCATCGAGCGCCTCCAGCTTGTGCAGGGCGTCGTCGAGCACGACTACGTCCATCGCGCCGGCGTCGCCGGGCAGATCGTCGGCGGCGCCGAGCGTGACCGTCGCATGCGAGCCGGGCCGGCGCCCGGCGAGGATCGCACGCGCGCGATCGACCAGGATCGAACGCATGTACAGCGCGCTGACGGCGAGGAAGTGCGCGCGATTGGCGAAGGCCTTGCCGGCGCCGAGCAGACGCACCATCGCTTCGTGGACGAGGTCGGTCGGATCGAGCGTCGCCGAATCCGACTCGCCGCGCAGCCGCTGCACGGCGATCTGACGCAACAGGTCGTAAAGCTCGGGCATGACCGGTTCGAGGGCGGCCGGATCGCCGCCGCGCCAGGCGGCCAGGCGAACGGTGATGTCGGAAGTCAAAACGTCGCATCCATTTCCGCGAATGGCCGCGATGATGCGGCAAAGCATTTGGCTTTGCAAAAATTCCAACCCGGCGGGTAGTGGTCCGGTTTGAAACTCCGTTCGCCCTGAGCGTAGGCGCGCAGCGCCGGAGTCGAAGGGTGCTGGCACGGCGCTTCGACTTCGCGGCCGACGGCCGCTACGCCCAGCGCGAACGGTTCCATCGGATTTCAAACGAGACCACTACCGCCCGGCACTCGAGCCGCGGCGCCTGCGGAAAAATATTTTTCCGGGCGTGACAGTCGGCCCCCTTGTAGTTCGCTTGTATGGATTGAATACGGGAATTCCGCAGCGGTATTCGCTTCTGCGTCACGGACAGGGAAAAGTTTTCCCGGCGTGACAGATTCGGGTTCCGTTGTGCGCTTGTGACTAACGATTGCGGAAAAACACCTGGGGGGGACTATGCGACATTGCAATGGCGGCACCATGATCGGTTTCTGGATCTCGGCGCGACAGCTGTGCCGCACGGCGGTGGCACTGTTTGCGCTTTGTCTGGGCGCTTGCCATTACGCCACTCTGCCGCAATGGGTGGAAGCGCCGGTCGTGGCCGACGGCGCGACGGCCAATTTCAACGGTCCCGTGTCCGCCTATGCGGGAAACAATGCCTCCGCGGGGCTGCCCGTCGACCAGTCCGATGAAGCCTATGTGCGCCTTTCGCTCGCCACGCTGCCCGGAGCGGATGCGGTGCAATTCTCTACTTCGGGCAGCGCACTGTCGGTGGGGGCTTCCGGTTACGTGCTCGACGCGTCGAAGGTCGTGCATGCGCGCCTGGTGCTGTACGCGAGCAACGTGCGCCGGGCCGGACGCCTGCGTTTGTCCGCGTTGTCGAATTCGACGAACAGCCTCTGCTGGACGGACGAAGATTCCGCGCCCACGTGTACCAGCGAGGTTTCGACGGGTGCCGGCGAAGATCCCGACGACGCCGGCAAGGACGTGGTCGTCGCCGAGCCGGGATTCTATTCCTTCGACGTGACCTCGATGGTGAAAAGCTGGATCGGTTCGTCCTCGGCTGCCCCGCTTGCCAACAACGGACTGCGGATTCGCGCATTGGCCAACGACGACGGCAGCTACGGCGATTTCACCTTCGTCAGCAAGGAGACCGCCACCGACCAGAACAAAGTTCGCAAGGACGCGCAGTTGTTCGTGACCCTGAGCGACGCCATCGGCTTTTCCGTGCGCGGCGAAGCCACCGCGACGGTGAGCGAGTCCGCGCCCGCGACGAATTTTTCCGCATCCCCCGACCTGGCCGTGGACGGGACCGCCGGCGCACGCCGCTTCGGCCTGGCGTATTTCAAGAACCCGTTGAGTGCGGGCCTTCTTAACAAGGTCGGCACCTTCGCGGTCGAGGGCGCCTATCAGAAAACGACGATCGTTTCGTACCTGAATTCCGCGGCGGACGCGCCGGGCGCCGACGCAGCGTCCGCGTTCGACGTATTCCGCACGAATGCGTTCGATGCGACGCAAATCACCTGGAACACGTGGACGCCTCCCGCCGGCTCGCCGGCGGCGACGAATGCGTTCGTCGCGAAAAGCCGCCAGACCCTGCTCAGCAACGCCAGCGCGGACTATGCGCAATTGTGCGCCGACGCCTACAACGGCAACGGCAGCGACGCGGCCGTACCGAACTATTACGTCGCCTTCGCCACGAATCTCGCGGCGACGCAGCGACTCGATTCCGCGGCCAATGCGACGACCGGTCACAAACCGCGGATCCTCGGCGCCTACGGGCCGTTGACGCAACCGCGCGGGAACACGATCTACGACAGCGACGACGACTATTTCCCGTGGGTACTGGATATTTCCACGGGAGCCATCGGTGGGGCCGGCGGCGCCATGCGCGCCCGCATCGGCCAAACTTTTCCTTTTCGCTACGTTCGCGCCGTCTATTATCCGCCGGGCACCGACAACGCGAATCCGTTCGGCGTGCCGATCAGCCTGGTAGCTCCCGACAGCGGGGCGAGCGCTTCGTTTCCCACACTCGATTTCGAGCTCGGCGATTTCGACGTACAGGGCGGCTACTGGCTCTATCCGGTGAAGGCAAACCGCACGGTCGGCTCCTACGTGGTCAAAGGCAGCACCCCCGGCCATAACTTGCGCGCGGACATTCCCTTCGAGAACCTGCCGCTTCCCGTTCCCTCCCTGTCCGGTCCAGCCACCGTCAGCATGGGCGTCGGGGCGACGACGGTCACGGTCGCCGCGGGCGCCGCCGCGCCGTTCACGCTGCACGTCGACGATGCGGTGGTCGATGCGAACATCGACGACACCACGAAATGGAAGATCGCCAGCAGCGTCGCATCGGATACCGTTCCCGGCACGATCACGCAGACCGACGGCGCCGTGAATTTCGCGATGACGTTCGCATCGGTCGGCCCGCGTACGCTGACCGTGACCAGCATAGGCGACGGCTCGATCGTCACAACGCTCGATGTGACCGTCACCGCGCAGTCGCAGACGCTGCTTGCGGCGCAAGGGTCCATTCCCGTGCATGGCCAGCCGTCCACCTTGTCCGCGAGCGTGACCTACAACAACGGCGTGGCGGTCCCCGATGGCGGGACAGTCACGTTCCGACTGGGAACGGTCGTGCTCGGCACGGCGACGACCTGGGCGGGAAATGTGTCGCTGACGCTTTCCAATTTGGCTACGGGCGTAAATGGGATCACCGCCGAATATGCGGGAGATGCATCGAGTCATGTCGAAGGATCGACGTCCGCTACGGTCGACTATGCCGTCGATCAGGCGGGTACGGTGGTGACGTTGTCTGCGCCCGCATCGGCGACGGTCGGCCAGGCGGTCTGGATCGGCGCAACCGTAGCGGCGAGATTGCCGGGTGCGGGCACGCCCGCCGGCACGCTGACGATAAGCGACGGCGCGGTCTCGTGCAGCTACTCCGTACCTGCCGCTGCAGCAGGATGCAACTTGACGCTGGCCAGCCCCGGCGGCAAGACCGTCACAGCAAACTATTCCGGCAATGACGATTTTCTCAGCAGCGGTTCGACAACCTCGCTGACCGTGCAACTGGCCGATCAAGCCGCGCTGACCGCCTCGGCCACGCCGCCGTCGATCGCGTACAACGGCACGAGTACGCTCTCCACCACGGGCGGTTCGGGCACTGGCGCGGTGAGCTACCAGTTGACGAGCGGCCCATGCAGCCTGAGCGGCAGCACGCTGACCGGCACGGGAGTGGGCACCTGCGTCGTCCTCGCGACGAAGGCGGCCGATGCAAACTACGGTGCCGCGACGGCGAACGTGAGCGTGGCGGTCGGCATAGCATCGCAGACTATCACGTTCACTTCGACGCCGCCGGTATCGCCCGTGGTCGGCGGCACGTACACGGTCAGCGCGACGGGCGGCGCGTCGGGCCATCCGGTGACGTTCTCGATCGACCCGGCCTCGACCGCGGGCGCGTGTTCGATCGCGGGATCGACCGTCACGTTCACCGGCGCGGGCACCTGTCTCATCGATGCGGATCAGGCGGGCGATGCGAACTACGCGACGGCCTCGGCACAGCAGACGATCGCGGTCGGCAAGGACACGACGACGCTGACGCTGAGCGCGACGCCGAGCCCGAGCATGGTGGGGGCGGCGGTGACGATCACGGCGACGGTGGCGGGCGATCCGCCGACCGGCGCGGTGACGTTCTGCGACGGCGCGGCGACGAGCGGGGCGAGTTGTCCGGGCACGACGCTGTGCGCGGCGGTGCCGTTGAGCGTGGGCGCGACGAGTTCGATGGCGGTGTGCACGGCGACGTTCACCACGATCGGCACGCACACGCTGAGCGCGTACTACGCGGGCGACGACAACTTCGTTGCGACGGCGACAGCGCAGGTATTGGTGACCGCGGTCAATGCGCCGGCGGTGCCGGCACCGCTGCTGAACCGCTGGACGCTGCTGCTGCTTGCGGCGCTGGTGGCAGCATTCGCATACCGGCGTGCGCGCGGACTGTTTTGAGATCGGTAGGGCGGGTTTCAATCCGCCTTGCGCGTTTTCCTGCGCCGCCGCGGCGTGGGTTGCATTATCCTGCGCAGGTCTGTCGGAACGGCATGCCTGCATGGATCTGAGCTACATCCTCAATCACCTCGGCGAAGACCGCGCAGCGCATCGCGGCGCAGTGTCGCCGCCGATCTACCAGAGTTCGATCTTCGCGTTTCCGACGGTGGATGCGTTCCGCGAAGGCTTCCGCGATGAATTCCGGCGCACGACTTACACGCGCGGCAACAATCCGACCGTCGAGGTGCTGCGCAAGAAAGTCGCGGCGCTCGAAGGCGCCGAGGACTGCCTGATGTTCTCCAGCGGCGCGGGCGCGATCTCCGCCGCCGTGATCGCGAGCGTGGCCGCGGGCGACCACGTGATTTGCGTCGTGCGGCCGTACTCGTGGACACGCGCCGTGCTGCGCGATCTGCTCGGCCGCTTCGGCGTGACGACGAGCTTCGTCGACGGCACCGACACGGCGAATTTCGCCGGCGCGATCACGCCGCAGACCCGGCTGATCGTGCTCGAAAGTCCGAACTCGATGACGTATGAGCAGCAGGATTTGGCTTCGGTGGCACGCATCGCCCGCGCACGAGGTATCCGCACGCTGTGCGACAACAGCTACGCGACGCCGCTCAACCAGTCGCCGCTCGCGCTCGGCATCGACATGGTCGCGCACTCGGCGACGAAGTATCTGAACGGCCACAGCGACGTCGTCGCCGGCGCGCTGTGCGCGAGCGAGGCGATCCTCCGCGAGGTGTTCAAGAAGAGCTACATGGTGTGCGGCGCGATCCTGTCGCCGCACGACGCCTGGCTGATGATCCGCGGCCTGCGCACGCTGGCGGTGCGCATGGAGCGCATCGCGCGCACGACGCGCGAGGTGCTCGCGTTCCTGCAAGGCCACGAAAAAGTGGAGAAGGTGTTCTACCCGCACGACGCGGCCAATCCGCAGTTCGGCCTGACGCAACGCCAGATGCGCGGCGCGAGCGGCTTGCTGACGATCGCGCTGCGCGTGGGCGAGGTGGCCGCCGTCGAACGCTTCTGCAATTCCCTGTCGCGTTTTCTCATGACAGTGTCATGGGGCGGCTATGAATCGCTCCAGTTTCCGGTCTGCGCGGTGTATCCGCGCGATGCGCCGCTGGCGCCGGCGGGCGGCGGCGCGGGGCTCAACTACGTGCGTCTGTCGGTCGGGCTCGAGGAACCGGAAGTGCTGATCGCCGATTTGCGCAACGCGCTTGCGACGATATGAGACGGATCACTCGGGGTACTTGATACGCCCGACGAGATCGGCAAAGCGGGGATCGCCACGCAAGGTCTTCCAACGTGGATCCAGACGCAGCCAGACCAGCCAGTGCGAGCGCTCGGCGAACGCCTCGTCGAGCCTGGCGAACGCCTGGTCCTTTTCGCCGAGTCCGGCGTACACCAAGCCCATGCCGTATGCGGTGACGAAGCGCCGCGCCGACAGTCGCTCCATTTCCTCGCGCACGCCACGCGCTTCATCGTTACGCCCCATGACGCCGAGCGTGTAGCCGCGGGCGGCGATCAGTACGGGCCATTCCGGCGCGACGGCTTCGGCGCTTCGGGTCGCGGCGAGGGACTCGTCGAGGCGACCGAGTTCGAGCAACGCGCGCGCGAGCCAGAGATGGGCGAGCCCGAAGTCGTTCTTCATTGCCAGCACCGATCGCAACTGCGCGACCGCTTCCGCGTAGCGGCCGGCGTAGTAATGCTGGAAGCCGACGTCGGTATTGATCGCCAACGACAGCGGATCGAGCCGCTGTGCGGTGCGAATCTCGTTCATCGCCTCGTCCGCCCGCCCGGCCGCGATCAGGTAGGTGGCATACCACTGGTGCGCGACGGGTTCGTTCGGATTGAGATCGATGGCGCGGTGGAAGGCATCGTTCGCGCCGGCCCAGTCCCAATCGAAGTAGAAGCGCACGTAGGCGAGCGAGGCATGCGCCTGCGACAACTCCGGATCGAGTTCGATCGCCTTCAACGCATACGAGCGCGCGACCGGGAACGTGGCAGAGGGCGGCTCCGCGCTCAGGTAACCCAGCGCCGTGTACGCGTCGGCAAGCGCGGCGTAGGCCAGCGCAAAGGAAGGATCGAGGTCGATGGCATGACGAAAGCGCTCGACCGCGCTCCGCAGCGCCGGCTCCGAGCGCTGGTTCCATAGAAAGCGCCCTTGCAGGTATGCCTGATAAGCCTCGGCGTTGCGGGTCGGGTCCCGTGCGAGGTGCCGGGTTTGTTCGCCGGCGCCGGCACGCAATCGCAACGAATGCTCCAGATCTTCGATGAGGCGACCTTGCAGGTGCGGCAACTCGGCAAGATCGATCTCGTAGCGCGTACTCCAGGTCTGCGCCGCGCGCGTGATATCGACCAGTTCGACTTGCAACGTCACCCGCTCCCCGGTACGCGCGAACGATCCGGTAACGACAGCCGGTACGTCGAGACGTCGGCCGGCTTCGATCGGGTCGGCGTTGCGCAAGCGGGACACCGAGGCGCGCGGCACGACACGCACGTCGGGCAAGCGCGTCAGGGCGCCGATCGTTTCATCGGCGATGCCGTCGGCAAGGTAGGCATTCGCCGGCGTGTCTGCCGCAAAGGGGAGGACCGCTACCGCGGCATAGGGTTGCCTGGATCGCAACGCGAGCGAGCCCAGCCATGCGGCAAGCACGAGCGCCAGCGCGCCGAATGCGAGCCAGGTCAGACCACGCCTCGGCATCTTCGCCGCCACCGGCGGAAGCGCTTCGATCGGTTTGGGCCAGGCGATGGCCTGCAGCCGGGCGGGATCGGACACGGCGAGATCGTCGACGGTCACCGGCGCCTTGAACCGATAGCCTTGGCGCGGCACGGTTTCGATCCACTCCGCCGCATTCGGCGCGCGGCCCAGCGCCTTGCGAATAGCCGAAATGTTGACGCTGAGATTGACCTCTTCGACCACGAGACCGGGCCAGACGATGCCGAGCAACGCATCCTTGGTCATCAAATGACCGGCCTGGCTCACCAGCGCCACGAGCAGATCGAAGGCCTTGCCGGCCAGGCCGACCGTTTCCTCGTCATGCAGCAGCAAGCGCTCGCTAGGCATCAGCAGAAACCGTTCGAATCGGTAAACGGCGCTTTTATGCTCCTTCACGGATCACCCCAGGCGAAACGCAGGCGAAAAACAGCAATTTCACAAGGACTTTCCCCATGCCTGCGCGCGAACTCTAGCAGACCGGCAATCGGCCGGTTCATCATGTCGAAGGAGACCATCATGTCCGCTACCGTCCGCTGCATCGCATCCTCACTGGTCGTCGCAATCGGTCTTGCCTGTGCTTCGGGTCGCGCTCAGGCATCCACGGAAACCGAGATCAGGGCCGCGTTCGATCGTTTCGTGCAGGTCCAGAATGCGCATGACGCGACAGCGCTATCCGGTCTGCTCAGCGATTCGCCGCAGTTCCTCTGGATCACGCGCGGCACCGCCATCTGGGGCCGTGAAGCCGCGCTGCAACGCTTCGCGGGACTCTACCAAGGCACCTGGCAACTCGAACCCGACCTCGCCAGCGTGCGTGTGGTCGACCTCTCGAAAGACGCTGCCCGGTTGTACGCCGAAGTGAAGTTCACGATCGGCGCGCCGAATCAACCGGCGCAGACTACCCGATTCCTGTTCAACCAGGAGTGGGTCAAATCGCACGGCACCTGGCGCGTGATGAGCATTTTGCCGATCCCCGCGGCCGCGCCATGAAGCGCTGATCGCAAAGAATCAAAAGCTGGATTCCCGCTTTCGCGGGAATGACGAGCAAAAGTCGGGTGCGATGAATCGCGCCCCTGCGGGTGTTGGGCAAATCGAATCCGTGCGCGCGCCGCAAATCGCTCCGCGCCAGTCATATTTCGTCATCAATTTGCCAGCGTGACCTGCAAGGCTATGGATGCAGCGGAGTAACTCGTAGAATCCCACCGGGCTGATCTGTTTTTGGACGGAATTGCGTCCGGTGGACGCGACGAATTCACGCGCGCAAGCGCACGAAACGCAAAAAGGACGAAATGGATCATGGGGCTGCTGAATTTCATCTGGAACCTGCCGCTGATGCTGTTGCGGCTCGTCGGCACGGTGCTGTCGTTCTTCATTGGTCGCATCGGCTGGGACGCGCCGCCATGGGCGCGCGCGGTCGGCGCGGGATGGAGCCGACTTGGCGGTGGTGTGCAGGCGCGGCCGGTGCGCTCGGCGGGCATCCTCGCTGCGCTGCTCATGCTTGGCGTCGGCGGTGCGGTCGGCTATCGCACGTGGCGCGACCGTCCCCGGCCCGTGGCCGAGGTGCCGGCGACGTTCAGCGTGCAGGCACCGCTGCTGACCGGCTACGACGAGGAAGCGCGCAAGCTCGTCGTACATCCGCTGCACATCGTCTTCAGCAAATCGGCGGCACCGCTGGCGCTGGTCGGCAAGTCGCCGACCACTGGCATCGCGATGCAGCCCGGACTCGCCGGCACCTGGACTTGGCTCAACGATCGCGAACTGGATTTCCTGCCGAAGGACGACTGGCCGGTAGGGCAGAAATACACCGTGGATTTCGATCCGAAGCTCGCGTTCGCCGAGCACGTCAAAGTCGGCAAGGATAGCCTCGAATTCGCCAGTGCGTCGTTTGAGGCGAGCATCGTCCAGGGCGAGTTCTACCAGGATCCGCAGGACGCGACGGCGAAGAAGGCCGTGATCCACGCACGCTTCACCCATCCGGTCGATCCCGCGAGTTTCGAAAAGGCAGTGACGCTGACCTTGTCGGGCGCCAGGTCGGCGTCGATGCCGAAGAAGTTTTCCGTCACCTACGACGAGCGCAAGGTCAACGCCTTCGTCCACTCCGAACCGCTGACGATTCCGTCCGACGATGCGACGTTGACATATGCGGTCGCCGCGGGCGTCAAAGCCGCGCGAGGCGGGCCGGCGACCGACAAGACTCTCGACGGCACGGTCGCCGTGCCGGGTCTGTACAGCCTGCGCATCGAGAACGTCGAGGCGACCCTGGTCGACAACGCCAAATTCGAACCGGAGCAGGTGCTCGTGGTCAGCGCTTCCCAACCTGTCGGCGAGCGCGACGTAGCCAGGGCGGTGACCGTATGGCTGCTGCCGAAGTACAACCCGGGGACGCCCGAGGCTGAGCGCGGCGAGCAGCCGTATGCGTGGAACGAAAGCGAAGTCGGCGAGGACACGCTCAAGGCGTCGGAAAAGCTGAAGCTCGACGCGATGCCGGCCGAACACGATTACGCCGAACTCGCCAGTTTCAAGTACCACGTCGATCCGGGCCGGTATATTTATGTAAAAGTGGACAAAGGCCTGAAGTCGTTCGGCGGCTATGTCCTCGGCAAGAGTGTGGCCAACGTCATCGCGGTGCCAGAGTATCCGCGCATGCTGCGCTTCATGGCCGACGGCGCGTTGTTGTCGCTCACCGGCGACAAGCGCGTGGCCGTGGTTGCGCGCAACATGCCCGGCATGCAGGTCGAGGTCGCGCGCGTGCTGCCCGATCAGTTGCAGCATCTGGTCGGCTTCAATCAGGGCACCTACGCCAAGCCGCAGTTGTATTCGCTCAACGCCGATGAAATCACCGAGCGCTTCGTGCAGAAAGTGCCGTTCGGCGAAGGCGATCCCACCAAGGCGCATTTCGAGGGCCTCGATCTCGGCAAATACTTCGGCAGCGGCGCAAATGCGAAGCATGGCGTGTTCCTGCTCAAGCTCGGCGAATTAAAGCCGGAAGAAAAGAAAGCAGAATCAGACGCGAATGCGGACGAATCCGAGCAGGGCGACGAGGACACCGCTTCGGATGGTGAGGGTGTGGGCGATGGTCCCTATGCGTACGAAGGCGACGAGCGTCTGGTCGTCGTCACCGACCTCGGCATGATCGCGAAGAAGTCGCTCGACGGCAGCTACGACGTTTTCGTGCAATCGATCCGCACGGGTGCCCCTGTCGAAGGCGCCGGCGTCGACGTGGTCGGCAAGAACGGGCAGACGCTGGTTTCGCATGCGACCGACGCGAGCGGCCACGTACACGTCGATGCGCTCGACGGCATGACGCGCGAGAAAGCGCCGGCGATGTTCGTCGTGCGCAAGGCCGACGATTTTTCGTTCCTGCCGGTCGGCGAGCGCGACCGCTCGCTCGACTTCTCGCGCTTCGACATCGGCGGCGAACGCAACGCGAAGAACGCGGGGCGTCTGGGCGCCTATCTTTTTTCCGACCGCGGTATCTATCGTCCCGGCGACACGTTCCATGTCGGTGTCATCGTGCGCGCGGCGGACTGGACCAAACCGCTCGACGGCATTCCGCTGATCGCCGAGATCACCGATGCGCGCGGTACCGTCGTCGACACGCGCCGGCTGCGCGTCGACACGGCCGGTTTCCTCGGTGTCGACTACACGACCCAGGAGAGCTCGCCGACCGGCACCTGGAACGTCAACGTCTACATTTCCAAGGACGGAAAAGCCGATGCGCAGATCGGCTCGGTCGGCGTGCAGATCAAGGAATTCCTGCCCGACCGCATGAAGGCCGAAGCGCGGTTGTCGGCGAACTCGCCCGACGGCTGGGTGAAGCCGGACGGACTGAAGGCGCTGTTCTCGCTGCAGAACCTGTTCGGCACGCCGGCGCAGAACCGCCGCGTCGAGGCGACGCTGACGCTGACGCCGTCGATCCCCGGTTTCCGCGGCTATCCCGACTACAAGTTCTTCGATCCGCAGCGCGCGAAGGAAGGTTATTCCGACCCGCTCGGCGAACGCACGACGGACGAGAAAGGCGAGGCCGAGTTCCCGCTCGATCTGTCGAAGTACGCGAACGCGACGTATCAGTTGCGCTTCTTCGCCAAGGGCTACGAGGCCGAAGGCGGGCGCAACGTCGCCGCGCAGGCGAGCCAACTCGTGTCCTCGCTCGACTATCTCGTCGGCGCGAAGACCGACGGCGATCTCGGCTTCGTCCAGCGCGATGCGAAGCGCAGCGTCAACCTGATCGCGATCGATCCTGGTGCATCGAGGATCGCCGTCGGCGGTTTGAAAGCCGCGATCATCGAACGCCGCTACGTGTCGATCCTGACCAAGCAGGATTCCGGAGTATACAAATACGAATCCAAAGCCAAGGACGTGGCCGTAAGCGAAGTGTCCTTGTCGATCGCGGCAAACGGCAGCGATTTCGCGTTGCCGACCGACAAGCCGGGCAGCTTCGCCCTCGTCGTGCGCAACGCCAAAGGCGAGGAATTGAACCGCGTCGATTACAGCGTCGCCGGCGAGGCGAACCTGACGCGCTCGCTCGAACGCAACGCCGAATTGCAGCTCGCGCTGAACAAGCACGATTACGCGCCGGGCGAGGAGATCGAAATCGCGATCCGCGCGCCGTACGCGGGCAACGGCCTGATCACGATCGAGCGCGACAAGGTCTATGCGCACGCGTGGTTCAAGGCGGCGACCTCGGGCTCGGTGCAGAAGATCGGCGTGCCGAAGGACTTCGAGGGCAATGGCTACGTCAACGTGCAGTTCGTGCGCGATCCATCGTCCGACGAAATCTTCATGAGTCCGCTGAGCTACGGCGTCGTGCCGTTTTCGGTGAACCGCGACGCGCGTCGCGACGTGACCCGGATCGACGTGCCGAGTCTGGTCAAGCCGGGCGACGTGCTCAGGATGAAGGTCGATGTCGTGCAGTCTTCGCGCGTCGCGGTGTTCGCGGTCGACGAAGGCATCCTGCAGGTCGCGCGCTACAAGCTCGGCGACCCGCTGGACTTCTTCTTCCGCAAGCGCATGCTTGATGTGAAGACGAGCCAGATCCTCGATCTGATCCTGCCCGAGTTCTCCAAACTCGTCGGCATGGCCGCGCCGGGCGGCGACGCCGACGAATTGCTCGCGCGCCATTTGAATCCGTTCAAGAAGAAGCGCAAGGAACCGGTGGCGTGGTGGAGCGGCATCGTCGACATCAAGGACAGCCGTGAATTCACCTGGACCGTGCCCGACGACTTCAACGGCAAGCTGCGCGTGATGGCCGTGGCCGTGCGCGTGGACAAGATCGGCATCGCGCAGAACACCGCGACCGTGCGCGGCGACTTCGTGCTCTCGCCGAACGTGCCGAACATGGTCGCGCCGGGCGACGAGTTCGAGGTCAGCGTCGGCGTCGCCAACAACCTGACCGGTCTCGGCGGCAAAGAGGTGCCGGTCAAGCTCGCGTTCGCGCCGTCGGCCGGGCTCGAAGTCGTCGGCGCGGCCGAACAGACCGTGACGCTCGGCGAGATGAAGGAAGGCGTCGTCGTCTACAGGCTGCGCGCGAAGGACACGCTCGGCTCGGCCAAGCTCGACTTCCGCGCGAGCTACAACGACAAGTTCGCGAAGATCGGCACCGAAGTGTCGGTGCGGCCGGCGTCGGCCTACCGCAGCGACCTCGCCGTCGGCGATCTCGACAAGGGCTCGGCCGAGGTCAAGGATTTGCGCCAGGTGTTCGACGCGTTCGCCAAGCGCAATATTTCCGCTGCGTACACGCCGCTCGTGCTCGCGCAGGGATTGTCCGCGTATCTCGCCGATTTCCCGCACCGCTGCACCGAGCAGTTGATCAGCCAGGGCGTGCCGTCGCTGGTGTTCGCCGCGCACCCCGAGTACGGCAGCCTCGCCGTCGACGCGAACGGCAAGCCGGTGAAGCCGGCGGGCGATCCGCTGCAGGGCCTGTTCGCGGTGATGCACTCGCGCCAGAACAACGAAGGCGGGTTCGGCCTGTGGACCTCGACGCCGCAGTCGCATCGCTTCGCCTCGGTCTATGCGATGCAGTTCCTGATCGAAGCGAAGGAGCGCGGCCAGCGCCTGCCCGGCGACATGCTCGACTCGGGCGAGCGCTACCTGATGCAGCTCGCCGCGGACGAAAGCGACGGCTCGCTCGACGGCCTGCGCGAGCGCGCGTTCGCCGTGTACCTGCTCACGCGCCAGGGCACGGTGACGACGAACTATCTCGCTGCCGTGCAGAAGCGCCTCGACGACCGCCATACCAAGGTCTGGCGCGACGACCTCGCCGCGGGCTACCTCGCCGCCTCGCTCAAGCTGCTCAAGCAGGACCGCGAGGCGGACGCGCTGATCGCCGGTCCGCAGGCCCAGCTCACGCGTTCGACGATCGAAAACGCCTATCGCTTCCAGCCGTACTCGTACTACGGCCCGCTCGTGCGCGACGCCGGCATCCTCTACCTGATCGCCAAACACTTCCCCGAGCGCGCGAAGGCGCTGTCGCCCGCGGCCGTCGCCAACCTGTTGCGGCCGGTGCAGCGCGGCTGGTACAACACGCTGTCGTCGGCGCAGACCATCCTCGCGCTCGACGCCTACGGCGCGCAGGCCGGCGCCGACAAGCTCGCGCTCGAGGCGCTGCTCAAGGACGGCACGGCGAAGCCGCTGACCCAGCAGCCGGGCGCGCTCGTGCGCGCGGCATTCGACGCCGCCGCGACCGGCCTGCGTATCGACAATGGCGCCGACGCGCACGCCTGGTACGCCGTCACCGTCGCCGGCTACGACCGCGCGCCGCCGCAGACCGAATTGAAGCAGGGCCTCGAAATCATCCGCGAATTCACCGACACCGACGGCAAGGTGATCGCCTCCGCGACGCTCGGCCAGGAAATCGACGTGCACCTGAAGATCCGCGCAACCGAAGTCGACACGATCGGCAACGTCGCCATCGTCGACCTGCTGCCCGGCGGCTTCGAAGTCGTGCAGAACCCGCCGCCGGCACCGGCGGAGGACGTCGGCGCCGGCGGCGCGAACGCCGACAACGCCGCCGCACAGCAGCCTGCGTGGCATTCGCCGATCGGCGTGAGCGGATCGAATTGGTCGCTCGAATACGCCGACGTGCGCGAAGACCGCGTCGTTCTCTACGGCACCGCCTCGCGCTCGGTCAACGAATTCGTCTATCGCATCCGCGCGACCAACGCCGGCAGCTTCGTCGTACCGCCCGCTTACGGCGAAGCCATGTACGACCACACGGTGCAGGCACGTTCGCTGGGAGCAAAGATCGAGGTGAAGAAGAAATAGACTGCCATTTCATGTCGGAAAGACGCATGTGGAAGATTGCAATCCATTTCGTCCAGCGCCGGCAAAACTGGCTGATGGCCGCACTGCTGATCGCGCTCGCGCTGGCCGGCATCCGTCTCTGGCCGCACGCGCCGCTGTCGCAGCTCGCGCCGGGTTCGACGGCCGTGTACGACGACCACGGCCGTCTGCTGCGCCTGACCCTGGCCAGCGACGATCACTACCGGCAGTGGGTGCCGCTCGCGCAGATGCCGGCCGCGCTCGTGCAGGGCGTGATGCTGCACGAGGACGCGTGGTTCCGCTGGCATCCGGGCTTCAATCCGCTCAGCCTCGCGCGTGGCGCGTGGGTGAGCTACGTGCGCGGCGGCAATCGCCAGGGCGGCTCGACGCTGACGATGCAGCTCGCGCGGCTCGTCTACCGGCTCAATACGCGCACGCCGGGCGGCAAGCTGCGCCAGGTGCTGCGCGCGGTCGAGATGGAACTGTGCTATTCGAAGGACGCGATCCTCGAGGCGTATCTCAACTATGCGCCGTACGGACGCAATATCGAAGGCGCGGGCGCGGCGAGTTTGATCTATTTCGACAAGCCGGTGTCCGCGCTGACGTTGCCGGAGGCGCTGACGCTCGCGGTGATTCCGCAGGAGCCGAATCGACGGGCAGCGGGCGACGAGCAAAAGAGCAACGGCGAACCGGACGTCATCAACTCGCGCCTGTTCGCCGCCCGTGCGCGCCTGTTCAAGCGCTGGCTCGCAAAGCATCCGGAAGACAAAGATGCCGCAGCGCTGATGCAGCTGCCGCTGCGCCTGCGCGCGCCGGCCAACCTGCCGTTCCTCGCGCCGCACTTCGTCGAGGAAGCGCTGGCCGATGCGCGGCTCAACGGCAGGACGACGCCCGTTCTGAACACCACGCTCGACCTCGACCTGCAGCGCGTGCTCGAACGCCAGGTGAAAAATCACGTCGTTCAGAACGACGCGCGAGGTGTGCGCAATGCGGTCGCGCTGCTCGTCGACACGCGCGATCTCGGCATCAAGGCGCTGGTCGGATCGGCGAATTATTTTGACGACGCGATCGCGGGCCAGGTCGATGGCGCGCTGGCCAAGCGTTCGCCGGGCTCCGCGCTCAAACCGTTCATCTACGCGCTCGGCTTCGACCAGGGCGTGCTGCACCCGCAGACCGTGCTGCGCGACGTACCGACCGCGTTCGGCCCGTTCGCGCCGGAGAATTTCGATGGGCGCTTCCTCGGGCCGGTCACGGCAACCGAGGCGCTCGTGCGCAGCCGCAACATCCCGGCGGTATACATTGCGTCGAAATTGAAGAATCCCGATTTCTACCAGTTCCTAAAGGACGCCGGCATCAGCCGCATGGCGAACGAGGATTTCTATGGTCTCGCGCTCGTGCTCGGCGGCGGCGAGGTGACGATGGAGGAACTCGCGCGGCTCTACGCGATGCTCGCCAACCGCGGTTCCCTGCAGCCGCTGCGCCGCCGCGGCGACGAACCGCGCGCGCAGGGCGCGCGCATGCTGAGCGAAGAAGCCAGCTTCATGGTCCTCGACATGCTGCGCCAGAATCCGCGTCCCGACGACACGCTGATCTCGCAGCCCGGCGGATTGCCGGTGTATTGGAAGACGGGCACGTCCTGGGGTTTCCGCGACGCTTGGACTGCGGGCATCGTCGGGCCCTACGTGCTCGTCGTCTGGGTCGGCAACTTCGACGGCAGCGGCAATCCGGCCTTCGTCGGCGTCGAGACCGCGGCGCCGCTGTTCTTCCACATCGTCGACGCCCTGCGCGCGCGCGATGCGCAGATGCGCGAGCCGGCGCATGCGATGCCGAAGAACCTCAAGCGCGTGGAAATCTGCCTGGCCAGCGGCGACCTGCCGAATGCCTGGTGCCCGCAGCGCGGCATGACGTGGTTCATCCCGGGCAAGTCGCCGATCCGGGTCAGCACGGTGCACCGGCCGGTCGTGATCGACACGGCGACCGGCCAGGCCGCGTGTCCGCCTTACGATCCCGCGAAAACGCGGACCGAAGTGTTCGAGTTCTGGTCGACCGATCTCGCGAAGGTGTTCCGCCAAGCCGGCGTGCCGCGGCGCGCGCCGCCGGCGATTCCCGACTGCACCGCCGCGGCCGACGACGGCCAGGCGCCGCAGATCACCTCGCCAGTGCGCGGCGCGACGTATACGCGCCGCGCGAGCCGCGAAGGCGAGGAGCGCATCGCCTTCAACGCGACGGTCGATGCGGGTGTGCGCGAACTGTATTGGTTCGTCGACGAGGATTTCGTCGGCGCGGCGAAACCCGGCGAGACGCTGTTCTGGCAACCCGCAGCGGCAGGCGAGTACACTCTGCGTGCGGTCGACGACCGCGGCCGCGCCGATTCGCGGAAGCTGCGCGTCGACGTGGTGCAGTAGTTTTTCTTGCCTTCTCCCCTCGGGAGAAGGTGCCTCGCAGGGGCGGATGAGGGAAAAGCCTTGCAATAATGTTCTACGCCCTACGTCCGCAAGTTTTGAGCGCTCTTCCCTCATCCGGCGCTTCGCGCCACCTTCTCCCGGCGGGCGAAGGTAAAACAGGCAATTCGTATTCCGCAGGAGATCGCACATGACCACCCAACTCGAAAAAGTCGTCTACACCGCCCATGCCACCGCGACCGGCGGACGCGATGGCCACGGCCGTTCGTCCGACGGATGCATCGATGTCGTGCTCAAGCCGCCGAAGGAAATGGGCGGCACGGGCGAGGGCGTCAATCCCGAGCAATTGTTCGCGGTGGGTTATGCCGCCTGCTTCATCGGCGCGGTGAAATTCGTCGCCGGCCAGGAGAAGGTGCAGGTGCCGGCCGACACGACGATCGAAAGCGCGGTCAGCATCGGTCCGATCCCGAAAGGTTTCGGCATTGCGGTGGAATTGAAAATCTCCATGCCCGGCGTCGACCGCGCAATCGCGCAGAAGCTGGTCGAACGCGCGCACAACGAGGTGTGCCCGTACTCGAACGCGACGCGCGGCAACATCGACGTCAAAATCAGCATCGTCTGACCGTTGCCGGTTGGGGCGGCGCTTCAGTTCAACGGACTGAAGAAGCGATCGCCGCGTGGCCGGTACCCACGGTCCGCGTCGAGCGAATAGGCCACGCGATACGCGCGGCCGACGATGGTGTCGCGCGGCACGGAGCCGAAGTAGCGCGAATCCTCGCTGTTGTCGCGGCTGTCGCCCATCATGAAGTAGTGCCCCTGTGGCACGGTGAGCGGGCCGAACGAACGCATCGCGTCACGCTGCGGCAGCAACATGATCGGATGCGTCGCATCGCCGAGGACTTCGCTGAAATATTCGCGTTGCTGGCCGCGGGTGGCGACCGGCAGTTCGCCGTCGGCGGCAACCTCCTGCGTCGGCGCGTAATCGAGCGGCAAGCCGTTGATGTACAAACGCTCGCCGCGCATCGCGATCGTGTCGCCTGGCAGGCCGACCACGCGCTTCACCAGGGAGATGCCGTCCTTCGGCGAAGGGAAGATCACGATGTCGCCGCGCTGCGGATCGCCGCCGTGGGTCAGGCGCACGTTCGTGAACGGCACGCGCAGGCCGTAAGCCGCCTTGTCGACGAGGATGCGATCGCCTTCGACGATGGTCGGATTCATCGAGCCTGTCGGTACGACCATCCAGTCCGCGACCGCGGAGCGGAACATCAGCATCAGCGCGAGGAACAGCAGCAGGGATTTGTTCGCGGCGATCTCGGCGAGCAGGCGGCGTGGCAGTTTCATGCGAAGACTCCTTGCGTATTCCGTCGACAGACTCGGCGGTAGGCGGATAGTTCCGGACCGGCACGTTCGCCGTGCGCAGGAGCCCGGTCGAGCGGCGCTGGTGGTGTTTGCGTGAACGGCAATGCTATAGTCGGGCAAACTCGAAGACGCAATTCAGTCGCTGGTCGTATGGGGGTGCGCTGAAAAAGCTGGGGAGCTTGAGCGTGATGTTCTGGTTTGACCCCGCCGGGTCAGGGCGTTGTGGCGCGCCGTTTGCCGTCGCGCAAGTGGCGGTCTCCGCGGCCGGGTCGGATCGTAACGCAATGGCATTCGCAAATCGGAATTCCCCCATTTCACCCATTCCCCACGCTATCGTACTTTGCCGAACGCTGACCGGCTTGGCGACGGTGCGCGCACTGCGCCGTGTCGGGTTGTCGGTTCAGGCCCTCGTGTTGGCCGATCGCGATCTGGTCCGCTACACGCGGCTCGCGCGGATCGTGGAAGTGCCTCCCGAGGCGCGGCATGGCGAGGCGTTGATCGAATTCCTGCTGCGACTCGCGCCGCGCGCCGACGGCGACCGGCCCATGCTGGTTCCGACCAGCGATGAGCACGCGTTGCTGCTGTCCGAGTTCGCGGCCACGCTCGACCCGCATTTTCGCATCTGGAACAACCGCTTCGCGGACCTGTCGCATATCGTATCGAAAGAGCATCTGTATGCGATCGCCGAAGGTCTGGGATTGCCGACCGTGCCGGGTATAGTCGAGCCTACGCCGGAACAGCTTCAGGCGTGGTCCGCGGTGCATGCGGCCCCGTATCTGCTCAAGCCGTTCTACGTCGGCGTGCCGCGATCCTCGTTGCAGCAAAAGAACCAGTATTTCGACACGCGCGAAGCGCTGCTCGATTATGTGCATCGCAATGGTGCGCAAGCGGTGATCGTGCAGCGTTGGATAAACGGCGGCGACGGCTATGTCTTCGACTGCTATGGCCTTTGTGATTCCGCAGGGCACGTGGTCCAGATGGCGACGCATCGACGTTGGCGGCAAAACGAGCCGGACTGCGGCGCGACTTCGTTCGGGGAAATCCCCTCGGGTTTGCCACCGGAACGGGACGACCTTCTGATCACGCAAACGCAGACACTGCTCGGCGGCTTGCGCTATCACGGGATCTTCGGCGTCGAATGGCTGCTGGAACGCGATACCGGCCGTTTCTATCTGATCGACTTCAACGCCAGGCCGTTCTCGAGCGTGGGGCACCTCGTCGATTGCGGCCTCAACCTGCCCGCGCTGGCGTACCGGGAACTCGCCGGCTGCTTGCCGCCCGGTTTGCCGTTGCGTCCACCGTTGCGGCACTTGTGGTGGATCGACATCTATCGCGACTTGCAGACTTTTCGCCAGCTCCGCGAGGCGGGGCGATTGGGCTTCCGGCAGTGGATCGTTTCCACCTTGCGTTGCCGGAGCTGGGCTTATCTGGACCTGCGCGACCCATTGCCGGCCATTGTCTGCGCCAAGAGACTACTGCGTCACCTCGTCGATCTCGCCCTGTCTCGATCGAAGCGCCGGGCGGGTCGCGGCGGCTACCCGGCCAGCCAGGATGCGACTACCTGAAATAGCCGTACATTGCTTCGTCATGCGGCGGTCGGCCGCCGGTCGACGGGCAATCGACGCAACCGATGCGCAGCCAGTTCGCCTTGTGCAGATGGTGGTCAAGAGCAGCTTCGGAATCCGAAATCTAACGTAAACATAAAAATACGTTAGATCGTCCAGGAGGCAGTTCTTCTGATTCGACCCGAACGCAGCAATCGACGCACGATCGCAATCGACTCTGGCCGCTTCAGGTCGAGAGCGAATGAACTCTTGCCGCGATGAAGAATGGCATGCGTGGCCGAATCGGCACCGATCTGCGGCGTCATCGAGCGCTCCAAGTACGGGTGGCCTGGCGCTTCGATGCGCAGCACCTTGGCGCCAGATCGGCGAGGACTTGTATCGCGAACGGTGCCGGCAGCAGCGCGGAGAAATCGAGGATCCATCTGGGCAATACGTGAATGGCATCGCGTGCCGTGTGCACGCATCACGGAGATTGTGCAAAACGGATGGTGGAGAAATACAAGAACACACACGGCACAAGAATGCATGATCGGAACAAGAAGCGGGAGGGAGCTGACGAGAGATGCTGATCAATATCGACAATGGCGGCACGCTGACCGACATCTGCGTCATCGATGGCGTACGCGTGCATCGCACTAAGACGGTGACTACGCCGTACGATCTCTCGAAATGCCTTTTCGAGGGGTTGAAGAAGGCTTCGCGCGAGCTTTACGGCGCGGAAGACCTGCAGCGCCTGCTGCTGGCGACCGACTACATCCGCTACTCGACGACGCAGGGCACCAACGCGCTGGTCGAGCGCAAGGGGCCGCAACTCGGCCTGATCCACGGCGGCACGCTGAAGCCGGCCGACCTGCAGGGCGGCGCGCATGCGAAGTCGCTGTTCGCCGGACTCGTCGGCGACCGCCATGCGCGGCTCGACCTCGCGCTCGGCGACGCCGAGTTCGAGCAGGCGGCGACGCGCGCGGTCACCCGGCTCGCCTCGGGCGGTGCGAACCGCATCGTCGTCGCGATCGGCGGCCCGGGGCGCATCGACGTCGAGCGCCGCATCCGCACGATCCTGCTCAACAAGTTTCCGCAGCACCTGCTCGGCGCGGTGCCGTTGCTCTACACGCACGAAGTCGTCGAGGACGCCGACGATGCGCGGCGCACGTGGACGGCCTTGTTCAACGCGTTCCTGCATCCGGCGATGGAGCGCTTTCTCTACAACGCCGAGCACCGGCTGCGCGAGCACAAGACGCGCAATCCGCTGCTGATCTTCCGCAACGACGGCCATTCGGCGCGCATCGCCAAGACGATCGCGGTGAAGACCTACAGCTCCGGCCCGCGCGGCGGCGCCGAGGGCACGAAGGCGCTGGCGAAGCACTACAGGTTCCCGCATCTGGTCATGTTCGACGTCGGCGGCACGACGACGGACATCGGCGAGGTGCGCAACAACGAAGTGCGCGCGCACCGCTACGGCAAGGTCGAGAACGTCGAGACGTCGTTCGCGTTGTGCGACGTGCAAAGCCACGGCGTCGGCGGTTCGTCGATCATCCGCGCCGAGGGAAAGAAGATTCGGGTCGGCCCCGAAAGCGTCGGCAGCGCGCCCGGCCCGGCCTGCTTCGGTTTCGGCGGCAAGGAGGCGACGATCACGGACGCCTTCCTCATCCAGGGCCTGCTCGATCCGGCCTCGTATTTCGGCGGCGAACTGAAGATCGACGCGGCGCGCGCGCGCGCCGCGATCGAGGAGCGCGTGGCCAGGCCGCTCGGCCTGTCGGTCACGGATGCGGCGCAGGCGATGGAAAAGGCCTGGGTCGACAAGATCGCGATCGCGCTCAAGGGCTATACGAAGATCGACGCGAAGACCACGCTGACCGCGTTCGGCGGCGCGGGGCCGTTCGTCGCGTGCAAGGTGGCAGATGCGGTCGGCGTCGGGCGCGTGCTGATCCCGGGCCTGGCCGCGGTCTTCTCCGCGTTCGGCATCGGCTTCTCCGACATCGGCCACGAATACGCGCTGCCGCTGTCGGGCGCGGGCGATCTCGCCAAGGCGCGCGCGCATCTGGCGGAGCGCGCCAAGAACGGCATGTTCGCCGAAGGCGTCGATATCAAGACCTGCAAGCTGCGCTGGGCCGTTCAGGGCGCGGACGGCAGCGAAGTGCCGCTCGGCGCCAATGACACGAAGCTGCCGAAGGGGGTCGGCAAGGACGCGATCCTGGTGCTGCATGCGGTCAAGCCGATCCAGCACGCATCGATGTCGGGCAAGTTCGGCGCGAAGGCGACGGCGGCGAAGTCGAACGCGAAGCGCCAGTTGCACATCGCCGGCAAGCCGGTGGACGTTCCGCTGTACCGCGTCGAGGAGCAGAAGGCCGGTGCCGGCGCGGCGGGGCCGGCCGTGCTCGAAGAAGCGTTCTTCACGGCGCGCATCGATGCCGGGTGGCGCTTCGAGATCAACGAAGCCGGCGACATTCTCCTGAGCCGCGAGGTGGCATGACATGAAAGTCCTCGTTACCGAATACCTGCGCATCAATCTCGATACCGAGAAGTGGGAGTGCCGGCGCTGCGGCCATGTCCATGGCAGCGCGCGCGACAACTACAAACACGGCCTGCTCGTCCACGACCGCGATCCGCGCGAAATCCACAAGCCGTTGCTCGATCCGCAAAAATACGAGCGCACCTATTCGCCCGATCCGACCTGGTGCCGCATCCTCGAATACTACTGTCCGCAATGCGGCACGCTGGTCGAGGCCGAATACCTGCCGCCGGGCCATCCGCCGCTGCACGACATCGAGTTCGACATCGATGCGCTCAAGCTGCAATGGAAGGACCGCAAGCAAGTCGCCGAGCCCGAGCCGGGCCCCGACCTGGCGCTGGAAAAGGTCAAGAAGCAGCGTGCGTTGCACAAGGAGCACGGGCATGCGCATTGATTCTTCTGCGGAGAACGAAAAGCGCCTCCTTCCGCCCTTCGGGCACCTTCCCCCGCTGCGCAGGGGAGGGGAAAAGCGACGACCCTTCGTGAGGGAATCCTTCCTCCGCGCAGCGGGGGAAGGTGGCGACAGCCGGAAGGGGGCCTTCGCCTCCCATTCTTCGTTCATTGCCCCCAACCCTTCGCGGAGTCCATCATGAAGCGCGTCTCTGTCGATATCGGCGGCACCTTCACCGACTGTTTCGTGGTCTGGAACCACACCTATATCGAAGCCAAGGCGCTGACCACGCACCACAACCTCGCGCTCGGCTTCAACGAAGCGCTGGCCGACGCGTGCAAGCAGCTCGAGGTGGAGCCGACGACCCTGCTGTCCGAGGTCGATTCGGTGCGCTACGCGACCACGCTCGGCACCAACGCGCTGATCGAGCGCAAGGGACCGCGCATCGGCGCGCTGGTCACGACCGGTTTCAAGAGCACGATCCCGCTGTCGCGTGCGCGCGGCTACGGCGAGGGCCTGACCGAACCCGAGCAGATGGACATCCCGAACGCGCAGCGGCCGCCGCCGATCGTGCCGATCCCGATGATCCGCGAGGTGCGCGAGCGCGTCGACTACGCCGGCAACGTGTTCTGGAAGCTCGACGAGGACGACGTGCGTCTGCGCATCCGCGAACTCGTCGACGCCGGCGCCGAGGCGCTCGTCGTGCTGTTCACCAACAGTGTCATCAATCCCGCGCACGAGCTGCGCGTGCGCGAGATCTTCCGCGACGAATTTCCGGCGCACCTGCTCGGCGCGATTCCGATTTTGTTGTCGCATCAAGTGGCAGGAAGAAAGGGAGAGTACGCGCGCGGTACCTCGACGATCATGGATGCGTTCCTGCACCAGACCATGTACCACGGCCTCGGCACGCTTGAACTGAATCTGCGCGCGCAGGGCTACAAGAAGCCGATGCTGGTCAGCCACAACTCGGGCGGCATGGCGCAGCTCAACTCGACCGACGCGTTGCAGACCGTGCACTCCGGCCCGGTGTCCGGCATCGCCGCGAGCGAATGCCTCGCCGCCGCCGCGGAACTCGGCAACGTCGTCGCCACCGACATGGGCGGCACGAGCTTCGACATCGGCATCGTCGACCAGGGCGGCGTCAAGCACTACGACTTCAATCCGGTGATCGACCGCTGGCTCGTGTCGGTGCCGATGGTGCATCTGGTCACGCTCGGCGCCGGCGGCGGTTCGATCGCGCGCTACGAGCGCCTGTTCAACACGATCGAGCTCGGCCCGCAGTCGGCCGGCTCCGATCCGGGCCCGGCGTGCTACGACCGCGGCGGCAGCAAGCCGACCGTGACCGACGCCGACCTGATCCTCGGCTATCTCGATCCGGCCAACTACGCCAACGGCCGCATCCCGCTCAATCCGAAGCGCGCGCGCCAGGCGATCGAGGACGTGCTCTGCGACGAACTCGATCTCGACGTCGTGGCGACGGCGAAGCTGATGAAAAAGACCGTCGATTCGCAGATGGCCAACGGCATCGCGACCGAACTGCGCACGCGCGGCTACGAGCCGAAGGACTTCACGATCCTCGCCTACGGCGGCAACGGCCCGCTGCATGCGTGCGGCATCGCCAACGCGCTCGGCGTCAGGCAGATCCTCGCGCCGCCGTTCTCGTCGACGTTCTCGGCCTGCGGCGCGGGCAACGTCAACCAGATGCACATCCACGAGATGAGCACGTGGACGGTGCTGTTCAATCCGTCGACGAAGTCGTTCTTCTCCGACTACGACAAGTTCAACCGCAGCGTCGAGGATCTCGAGCGGCGCGGCCGCGAGGACCTGACGCGCCAGGGCATGGCGGAAAAAGACATCAGGTACCGCCTCGAGCTCGACATGCGCTACGGCAACCAGCGCGTGCAGACCGCGGTGGTGAGCAACCTCTCGCGGCTGAACTCGCAGCGCGACGTGCTTGCGCTGATGGACCAGTTCCACGAGAGCTACGGCGCACGTTTCGGCCGTGGCAGCCAGTCGCCGGAAACCGGCGTGCGCATCAACACGATCCGCGTCTGTTCCTACGTCGAGCAGCCGACGGTGAAGTTCGCCAAGCTCAAGCTCGACGGCAACGAGAAACCGGCGCCCGCGCCGGCCAGCACGCGCAAGGTGCATTTCGTCGGCCACGACACGCCGTTCGACACGCCGGTCTACGACGAGGCGGCGCGCGAGCCGGGCACGAAGATCGTGGGGCCGGCCATCGTCGTCACGCGCGCGACGACGTATCTGGTCGAGCCGGGCTGGACGTATCACTCCGTGCCGCAGGGCGGCGTGTGGTTCATCAAAGACGCGGGAGGCAAGGCATGAACGTGCACAGCAAAGACGAAGAACGCGCGCTGCGCGAGAAATTCCTCGCCGACAACACGCTGTTCCTCGGGCCCGATCCCGAAATCATGCGCAATCACGGCCTGTCGCCGCGTTCGGCGATGGAAGACGCGGCGATCGCCAAGGGCCTGGATCCGCACCAGATTCACCACGTGCGCGGACTGATCAACTCGGCGTTGTCGGAAGCCTATGAGATGGTCAACCAGATGGGCGCGGCGCCGGGCGCGAAGTGGGGCGACCTCGTCACCGGCGTCTACACCGCGCAGGGCGACCTCGCGATGATCGCGCCCTACGGCATCATCGCGTTCGCCGCGTGCTGCTTCTATCCGATCCGTTTCATCATCAAGTATTTCACCCACGACAAGAGCGTCGGCGTGAGGGACGGCGACGGCTTCATCCACAACGACGCGCGCTACGGCGGCATCCACAACACCGACCAGTCGATGATGATGCCGCTGTACTACCAGGGCGAGCTCGTGTGCTGGCTGTCGTCGACGATCCACGAGGGCGAGAACGGCGCCTGCGAGCCGGGCGGCCTGCCGGCGGCGGCCGAGAGCAAGTACGACGAAGGCATCAAGATGTCGCCGTTCAAGGTCGTGGAGAACTTCGAGCTCAAGCGCGACCTCGTCACCTTCCTGCAGAACTCGGTGCGCGATCCGAAACTGCAACTCGAAGACATGAAGGTCAAGCTGCACGCGGTCATGCGCCTGCGCGAGCGCATGCTCGCGATCCTCGACCAGTTCGGCCGCGATCTCGTGGTCGGCACGCTGCGCCAGCATCTCGAGGACACCGAAGCCGAGATGCGCCGGCGCATCCGCGAGCTGCCCGACGGCACGACGCGCGTGCTGCAGTTCATGGATTCGAGCCTGCGCGAGAACGCAATGCAGAAGATCGCGTGCGCGATCACGGTCAAGGGCGACCGGATGACGCTCGACTTCCGCGGCAGCGCGCCGCAGTTCCTCAATCGCAGCGTCAACACCAACATCGCCAGCTTCAAGGCCGCGCTGTGCACGGGCCTGTTGCAGAACATCTGGCCCGACCTGCCGCACACGATGGCGGTGCTGTCGCCGATCGAGATCCTCACCGACCGCAACTCGATCCTCGACGCCGAGGGCGAGATGCCGCAGGCGATGAGTCTGATGCCGTTGTTCAAAGGCTGCGTGGTGTGGACGATCCCGATGGCCAAGTTCAACTACAGCCTGCCGCACCGCTATTCCGCCATCGTCGCCTCGCAGTACGACCAGGCCGCCACGTTCATCTACGGCGGCCTGACCCAGCACGGCGAGATCACCGGCAACTTCTGCGCCGACATCAACGGCAACGGCCAGGGCGCGCGCTCGCACGCCGACGGCGAGCACAGCATCTCGCCGGTGTTCGGCTTCATGGCCGACTCGGGCGAGCACGAAATCAACGAGGAGGACACACCGATCATCCGCCTCGGCGCGCAGCGCCTGGCCAAGGACCGCATCGGCTGGGGCAAGTACCGCGCCGGCATGGGCTACGAGCAGATCGCCACCGCGCGCGGCACGCCGATGTGGGGTTTCATGACCGGCTGCGAGGGCTCCAAATTCCCATCGGCGCAGGGCCTGTTCGGCGGCTATTCGTGCCCGTCGTACCAGCTCATGAAGATCAAGGGCATCAACATCTTCGAGGAACTCGAGAAGAACCCGAAGGTAGTCGAGGTGTTTGACATCGTCGAACTGATGAACAAGCAGCCGATCAAGGGCGGCAAGTACTCGAGCAACGACATGGGCATGACCTTCGAGGTCTGCAACGACGGCGAGATCTACATGATCTGCCAGGGTTCGGGCGGCGGCTACGGCGACGTGCTCGAGCGCGATCCGAAATTGGTAATGAAGGATCTCGCTGAAGACCTGATGTCGCACGAGAACGCGCGCGACATCTACAAGGTCGTCTACGACGAAAAGACCCTGGTCGTCGACGAGGCCGCGACGCAGGCGCTGCGCGCCAAGGCGCGCCAGGAGCGCATCAAGCGCGGCAAGCCGTTCGACGAATTCTGCAGGAAGTGGATCACGCCCGAGCCGCCGAAGAACATTCCCTACTTCGGTTCCTGGGACGACCCGAAAGTGATCTACGCGACGACCTACGGCCAGCGTGTCACGATGCCTGCCGACGCGCTGCAGGGCGCGTTCATGCTGAATCCGAAGGACTTGCGCATCGCCGAACTCGAGGCGCAGGTCGCCGCGCTGCAAAAACCCTCGCGCTCGGCGGCGAAGAAGACCGTCGCGAAGAAAGCCGCGAAGAAAACCCGCTAGGCGCGGGCGGCGGCCGGGACGAATCCGGCAGGCGTTGCGGATCGCCGCCCGGAATCCAGACGGGCGAATGGGAGGCGAGGCAGTCATGACCGGCAAGAAACCCGTCGTCGTCTACGGCGTCACCGGTTATACCGGCCGCCTCGTCGCCGAATACCTGCGCGAATACCAGGTTCCGTTCGTCGCCGCGGGCCGCGACGGCAAGCGCATCCGCGAAGTGCTCGACAAGGTGCCCGGCATCGAGAACGCCGACTGCGAAATCGCCGAAGTCGCGCACGACACGCCGGCGCTGACCGCGCTGTTCAAGGGCGCCAAGGTGGTCTGCAACATGGTCGGGCCGTTCATGAAATACGGCGCCGAGGTCGTCGAGGCCTGCCTCGCCGCCGGCGCGCATTACACCGACACGAACGGCGAGCAGAACTGGATGCTGGCCGCGCAGGCGCGCTGGGGCGATGCCTTCGCCGCACGCAATCTCGCGCTCGCGCCGGGCGTCGCGCAAATGTATACGACCGGCGAGATCGCGGCGAACCTCTGCCTGGAGACGCCGGGACTCGACACGCTCGACATCCTGGTTCTGTGGAAGGGCTTCCCGACCTACGCGTCGACGCAGACGATCTTCAGCATCCTGACCGCGGACTTCTACTACCTCGAACAGAACGAGTACGTGAAGTGGGCGCCCGGCGCTCGGTGCGAAGTCGTCGTGCCGGGGCAGCATCGGACCGCGCTCGCGCTGCCGTGGGGCGGCACCGCGCATCCGGTCTGGTTCAAGAACGATCCGCGCGTGGCCAACTGCAAGGTCATGGGCGGCGTGTTCGAACGCGCGGTGATGGACAACGTGGTCGCGCTCGATCAGGTGATCGACGAGAAGATCAAGCCGCTGCCGCCCGCGCAGCAGCAGGAGGAGCTCTCCAAGCTGGCCGCAAGCGTGCAGGGTGGCATGCCGCCGCGCGAGAACCCGCGCATCAACGTCTCGGTCGATTCGGTGCACGCGAGCGGCCCGCTCGGCCGCGCGCACTGCGTGATCCACGGCAATTGCAACTACAAGCAGACCGGCCTGCTGCAGGCGTATTCCGCCTACCATCTGCTGCAGGCATCGCCGCGGCGCCATGGCTTCGTTTCCGCCTGCCAGGCATTCGGTCACCGCGAACTGCTCGGCGTGCTGCAAAGCTTCGGTCTCGTCGGCCGGCCGGAGTTGAAAGTGAATGCGTTCAGCGCCGCGTAGGCGGCCTGGGCAAGCAGCCGATGCCATCGATTCCTGCGAATGCGGCCGGCCGCCGGCTTCCTCCTCGCTCAGGCGCGCGTGGTCGTCTGGCGGTATTGGTGCGGCGTCGTGCCGAGAAAGCGCTGGAATACGCGCGTCATGTGGCTTTGGTCGGAGAAACCCGCGCGTGCGGAGATGTCCTTGATCGGCAACCGCGTGCGCCGAAGCAGGTTCTGCGCATGCTCCAGCCGCCTCTTCAGCACGTAGGCGTGCGGAGGCATGCCGTAGCGCGTCTTGAACTGGCGCAGGAAGTGCGAAGCGCTGGTGCGCGTCACCGAGGCCAGTTCCTCGAGCGAGAGCTGGCGGTCGAAATTGGATTCGATGTAGGAGTCGAGAATGCGGGCCTGCACGTGCGACAGGCCGTGCACCGATCGCGGTTCGCACAGCGAAACGTTCGCGTAATGGCGCAGCAGATGCACGCTGAGCTGGGTGGCGACGGCATCGGCGTAAAGCTTGCCGCCGATGTTGCTCGTCTGCACTTCGTTGGCGATGGCGTTCAGACCGTGGCTGACGACGTCGTCCTGCGCGCTGAGCACGTCGTTCAAGTGGACGTCGGCGATGTCGCGGTCGAACGTCTCCGCGGAGATCTTGGCGAGTTGATTCCTGGTCAGATAGACGTGGATCACATCGATCGGCGCATCCCAGTACCAGCAGGACGGCTCGGCGCGCGTAAGAATGGAGATTTTGCCGGGCGCCATGCGTTCCAGGCGCCACGGGCCGCCATCGATGCGCCGGCGCATCCGGGTGAAGCCCTGGCGGTAGGCGATGACCAGGAAATCGCGCAGCGGAGGCGCCGTCACCTCGGAGGCGCCATAGCGATAAGCGCGCGCCGTCATGCCGTCGTTCCAGCCCACCGCTTCGCTATCGAGAAGGATTTCGCCTGGGACGTAGGTAGGGACTTGTTCCGGGGTGACCAGATCGACCATATCGCGCTGCACCGGTCCTTCGCGATGAAAGATTACGCAAGTCTGGCCCGCGCCGTCTCCGCAAGCAATGTGCGGTGCAGCATGCCAACGGCGGCGGCAGGAGCTCGTTTCGCATGCCGCTCCGATCTGCCGGAAACGGAGAGGAAATCCATGTGAACAACGCGAGATGCTCCCTGAATTCCGTTTCGCGGAGACGAGGATTGACGCCGATGAAAGGAGGTGCCGATCGCAAGCGTCCTCTCGGTAAATCGTTCGTCACAAGAACCAATAGCGTTCGTCTTTCGCTACAAGGCCTCGAAAACCCCCGCGGCGCCCATGCCGGTGCCGATGCACATCGTCACCATGCCGTATTTTTGTTTGCGGCGCTTGAGGCCGTGGAGGAGGGTGGCGACGCGGATCGCGCCGGTGGCGCCGAGCGGATGGCCCAGGGCGATGGCGCCGCCGAGCGGGTTGATCCTGTCGGGATTGAGGCCGAGGTCTTTCGTCACCGCGAGCGCCTGCGCGGCGAAGGCTTCGTTGAGTTCGATCCAGTCGAGGTCGTCCTGCTTGATGCCGGCCTGCTTGAGCACTTTCGGAATCGCCGCCTTCGGGCCGATGCCCATGACCTCGGGTGGCACGCCGGCGACGGCGAAGCCGACGAAGCGGGCGAGCGGGATGAGGGCATAGTCCTTGATCGCCTGTTCGCTGGCGAGCAGCACGGCGCCGGCGCCGTCGGACATCTGCGAGGCATTGCCCGCGGTGACGCTGCCATTGGCGCGGAACACGGTCTTGAGCTTGGCGAGCACGTCGACCGTGGTGCCGGGGCGCGGGCCTTCGTCGTTCTGGATCGTGCGCGTGTCGTCGGTGGTAACTCGCGCGGATAAATCGGGGTAATGGTCGGCGAGGGTAAACGGCGCGATCTCGTCGTTGAACTCGCCTGCGGCCTGGGCCGCGAGCGCCTTGGCGTGGCTGGCGGCGGCGAACGCGTCCTGTTCCTCGCGCGTGACTTTCCACTGTTCGGCGACCTTCTCGGCCGTGAGGCCCATGCCGTAGGCGATGCCGATGTGCTCGTTCGAGAAGATGCCCGGGTTGAACACCGGGTGGTAGCCCATCATCGGCACCATGCTCATCGACTCGGTGCCGCCGGCGAGCATCAGGTCGGCCTCGCCCGTGCGGATGCGGTCGGCGGCCATCGCCACGGCCTGCAGACCGGAGGAGCAGAAGCGGTTGACAGTGACGGCGGAGACGACGTTCGGCAGGCCGGCGAGCAGCACGCCGATGCGGGCGACGTTCATGCCCTGCTCGGCCTCGGGCATGGCGCAGCCGATGATCGCATCGTCGATGCGCGACTTGTCGATCTGCGGAAACTTGGCCAGCGTCGCGTTGATCGCGAAGGCGAGCAGGTCGTCCGGGCGCGTGTGGCGGAACACGCCGCGCGGGGCCTTGCCGACCGGGGTGCGCTGGGCGGCGACGAGGTAGGCGTCTTGGATTTGTTTGGTCATTTCGGTATCTCCGAAGAAAATAATGTGCATGCGACGCACGGATGCGTCGTCGTCGCCGGAGGCTGTATCCGGCGACGGAACACGTGCGCGCGCTTGGCCCGCGCCGTGTTCGCGACAGTTGCGGCAGGATGCCCAATCTGTCGCATGACTAGTTGCGCAGCGGCTTGCCGGTCTTGAGCGTATGCACGATGCGCTCCTGGGTCTTCGGCGTCTGCGCGAGGGCGACGAAGTGCCGGCGTTCGAGGTCGAGCAGCCATTGCTCGTCGACCGGCGAGCCGCGTTCGATCGGGCCGCCGCACAAGGTGTCGGCGATGCGGCTGGCGATGTCGAAGTCGTGTTCGGAGAGGAAGCGGCCTTCGAGCAGGTTGACCAGGGAGGCCTTGAACGTGGCCGTGCCGACGTCGCCGGCGACGGTGATCTGGCGGTCGTACAGGGGCGGTCGATAACCCGATTCGTACAGCGCGCGCGCTTCGTTCTTGGCGACGTACAGCAACTCCTCGGCGTGGAAGACCACGACGTCGCTTTGACGCAGCAGGCCGAGTTCCTTCGCTTCGAGCGCGGAACCGGACACCTTCGCCATCGCCACGGTCTGGAAGGTGCTCTTCAACTGCGTGAACACGTCGCCTTCGATCGCGCGCGCGGAGGCGCGCAGCGCGAGTTCCTTGAGACCACCGCCGGCCGGCAGCAGGCCGACGCCGGCTTCGACGAGGCCGATGTAGCTTTCCAGCGCGGCGACCGTGCGCGCGCAGTGCATCTGGAATTCGCAACCGCCGCCGAGCGCCATGCCGCGCACCGCGGCGACCACGGGCACGAGCGCGTGCTTGATGCGCAGGCTGGTCTGCTGGAAGCGGTTCACGAACGCCTCGAACTCGGCGACCTTGCCGGCCTGCAGCAGGGCGCCCGCGCCGGCGAGATCGGCGCCGGCGCTGAACGGCTCGGCGTCCTGCCAGATCACCAGGCCCTGGAAGTTCCTCTCGGCCTCGTCGATCGCGCGATGGACCGCATCGATCACGCCGGCACCGAGCGTGTGCATCTTGGTCTTGAACGAAAGGATGGCGATGTCGTCGCCGCCGAGCGTCCACAGGCGCGCCTCGTCGGTTTCGAAAACGGTCGTGCCGCGGTCGACCTGGGCGCCGATCGTCGTCTGCGGGAACAACTGGCGCGCGTACACCGGGGCGTTCGAGCGCGGCAGGACCGTGTTCTGCGCGGCGCTCCACGAGCTGCCGTCCGGCTGGTGCACGCCGATGCGGCTGGGATCCAGCGCCCAGGCCGGCAGCGGCACGTTGCTCATCGTCTTGCCGGCGGCGATGTCCTCGCTGATCCACTGCGCCACCTGCGCCCAGCCGGCGGCCTGCCAGGTCTCGAACGGGCCGAGCTTCCAGCCGTAGCCCCAGCGCATCGCGAAGTCGACGTCGCGCGCGCTGTCGGCGATGGCGGCCAGGTGATAGGCGGCGTAGTGGAACAGGTCGCGGTGGACCGCCCAGAGGAACTGCGCCTGCGGGTCGCTGGACGCGCGCAGCTTGGCGAACTGCTCCGCCGGATTCTTGATCTTGAGGATCGCGGCGACCTCGTCGCTGACCTGGCCGGTCTGCGCCACGTAGTCGCCCTTGGCCGGGTCGAGCACGAGAATGTCCTTGCCGACCTTGCGGAAGAATCCCGCGCCGCTTTTCTGGCCGAGCGCACCCTTCGCGACGAGCGCGGCGAGCACGGGCGGCATGCCGAAATAGCCGTGCCACGGATCGTTCGGCAGCGTGTCCTCCATCGTCTGGATGACATGGCCCATCGTGTCGAGGCCGACCACGTCGGCGGTGCGGTAGGTGGCGCTCTTGGGATGGCCGATCGCCGGGCCGGTCAGCGCGTCGACCACGTCGTAACTCAGCTTGAACTGCTCGGTGTGATGGATCGTCGAGAGGATCGAGAACACGCCGATGCGGTTGCCGATGAAGTTCGGCGTGTCCTTGGCGTAGACCACGCCCTTGCCGAGTGTCGTGGTCAGGAAGGTTTCGAGACCGGCGAGCACTTCGGGCATCGTCTTCGCGCAGGGAATCAGCTCGGCCAAGTGCATGTAGCGCGGCGGATTGAAGAAATGCACGCCGCAGAAACGCTCATGCAAGTGAGCGCTAAGAACATCGGCCAAGCTATTGATACTCAAGCCGGATGTATTGCTGGCGAGAATGGCGTTCTCGCTCACGAAAGGAGCGATCTTGGCGTAGAGGTCGCGCTTCCAGTCGAGCTTTTCGGCGATCGCCTCGATGATCAGGTCGCAGCCGCGCAGCAACGCCAGGTGCTGGTCGTAGTTGGCCGGCACGATCGCGCCCGCACGCGAGGCGTCGGCGAGCGGGGCGGGCGAGATTTTCTTGAGGTTCTCGATCGCCTTGAGCACGACGCCATTGGGATTGCCGTCCTTCGCCGGCAGGTCGAACAGCAGCGTGTCGACCCCGGCATTGACCAGGTGCGCGGCAATCTGCGCACCCATCACGCCGGCACCGAGCACGGCCACTTGGCGGATGCGGAGGGGAAAGTTATCCATGAATGACCTCGAATCGAAGACGGAGTGGGGGAGAGGGGGCGGCCAGCAGCGTGCGCTTGAATCATGTCCAGCCGAGCGTGGCTTTGCATTCGAACGTGATCCGGGAATCGTCGCGCGGGCCGCGGATCAGAACGCCTCGATCGGCATCGCGAGCACGCTGCCGCCGCCGTCGACGATCACGTCGCGCTGGGCCGGCACCTGGCTGAGCAGATGTTCGGCGTGGAACCGCGCCGTGGCGATCTTGGCCGCGTCGAACGTGGCGTCGCCGGACGAACCTTGGGCGACGAGCAGCGCGCGCGCGAGCTGCCAGCCGGCCACGGTCGTCGCGGCCAGCATCAGATAGGGCACGGAACCGGCGAACACGGCGTTGACCTGCGGCTTCGCGTGGGCGACCACGTAGTCGACGACCTGCTCGAATGCTTCACGCGCAGGCTTGAGATACTTGAGCACGGCTTTCGCCTCGGCGCTGCCGGATTTGCCAAGCTCGGCTTCGGTCGCCGCGATCTGCGCCGCGATGGCCTTGGCCGTGCGGCCGCCGTCGCGCAGCGTCTTGCGGCCGACGAGGTCGTTGGCCTGGATCGCGGTCGTGCCTTCGTAGATCGTGAGGATGCGCGAGTCGCGATAGTGCTGCGCTGCACCGGTCTCCTCGATGAAGCCCATGCCGCCGTGCACCTGCACGCCGAGGCTCGTGGCGAGCAGGCTCATTTCCGTGGCGTAGCCCTTGAACAGCGGCACGAGGAATTCGTAGAGCGCCTGGTTCTGCTGGCGCACGGCCGCGTCGGGATGCGCATGCGCGCGGTCGTGCGCGCCCGCGGTGAGGTAACCGAGCGAGCGAGCGCCTTCGATGTGGGCGCGCATCGTCATCAGCATGCGGCGCACGTCGGGGTGGTGTACGATCGTGACGCTGTTCGGCGCGGAACCGTCGACCGGCCGCGATTGCACGCGCTCGCGCGCGTAGGCGACGGCCTTCTGGTAGGCGCGCTCCGCCACGGCGATGCCCTGCATGCCGACCGCGTAGCGCGCCGCGTTCATCATGACGAACATGTATTCGAGGCCGCGGTTCTCCTCGCCGACGAGGTAGCCGACCGCGCCGCCGTGGTCGCCGAACTGCAGCACCGCGGTCGGACTGGCCTTGATGCCGAGCTTGTGTTCGATGCTCGTGCAGTAGACGTCGTTGCGCGCGCCGAGGCTGCCGTCGGCGTCGAGCAGGAACTTCGGCACGACGAACAGCGAAATCCCCTTCACGCCTTCGGGCGCGCCCGCAACGCGCGCGAGCACGAGATGGACGATGTTCTCGGCCAGGTCGTGCTCGCCGTAGGTGATGAAGATCTTGGTGCCGAAGACCTTGTAGGTGCCGTCGCCCTGCGGCTCGGCGCGCGAACGCACGAGGGCGAGATCGGAGCCGGCCTGCGGCTCGGTCAGGTTCATCGTGCCGGTCCAGGTGCCTTCGATCATCTTCGGCAGCCAGGTTGCTTTGAGGTCGTCGCTGCCGGCGGTCAGCAGCGCCTCGATCGCGCCGTCGGTCAGCAGGGGGCAGAGCGCGAACGAAAGATTCGCGCTGTTGACGATTTCGAGCGCGGCGGCGAAGAAGGTCTTGGGCAATCCCTGCCCGCCGTGGTCGACCGGATGCTGCAATCCCTGCCAGCCGCCCTCGACGTACTGGCGGTAGGCGTCCTTGAAGCCGGGCGCCGTGGTGACGGCGTGGTCGTGCCAGCTCGCGGCGGCGACGTCGCCCGGCTGGTTCATCGGTGCGAGCACCGATTCGGAAAAACGCGCGGCCTCCTCGACGACGGCCTGCGCCATGTCGGCGTCGGCATGCTCGAAGCCGGGCAATGCGACGACCTCCTCGAGGCCGGCATGGTGGCGCATGCAGAAAAGCAGCTCTTTGACGGGGGCGCGATAGCTCATGGCGATTCTCGAGTTCCAGTTCCTGTGTGAGGCAGCCTATGCAGCCGGCTGTGGATGCGTATTGAAGGACTTGATCGGAATCTTGAACGAACCGGCGCTCGTCGCATGGTTCCTGCGGTAACCGTTGCGCCAGTTCGAACAGGGAAACGGTCGTGGTAATCCGTTTCGGGGCTCGCTCGTGTAAATGGCGATCACGAGTCTTCTCCGCTTATCGCACATTCTGGCGTATTCGCCTTCGGGTCGATACCTACCCATCGGCGTGGGATGCCTCCACCCTTCAGGGGAGGTTCCGGTCATGGACACCTTCTCTAACCTCCAGAGACCGTGTTCGATCTTGCCGCCGACGTCCTGTGCGCTACGGCCGGAATACGCAAAGCCAAGAACTTCAATTGGAAACGGGAGGAGGCCCCCATGGGGATGCTAGTTAGCGTCGACAACGGCGGAACATTGACGGATTTCTGCGTCGTCACCGATGACGCGGTGCATCACGCAAAAACGCTGACCACTCCTTACGACTTGAGCAAGTGCTTCTTCGAAGGCCTGCAGAAGGTTTCCGGCGTCGTCTACGGCAAGCCCGACGTGGGGCGCCTGCTTGCCGACGCCGAGTACATACGGTATTCGACGACCGTCGGCACGAATGCCCTGGTCGAGCGCAAGGGTCCGCGCATCGGAGTCCTCACCACGACGAAGACCGACGTGTCGCGCCTGACCGACAAGGAGCACCTGGCTTCCTTGTTCGAAGGCCTGGTCGGCGAGCGCGTGCGCTCGGTCGATTCCGCGACGACCGACGCCACCGCGTTCGAGACCGCCGTCATCAAGGCGGTCAACGAACTCGCCAACATCGGCGCCGCCCGACTGGTGATCGCGGTCGACGGCGCGGACTTCAAGTCGACGGAAGCGCGCATCAAGGACATCGTCCAGCGCAAGTTCCCTTCGCATCTGCTCGGCGCGCTGCCGATGCTCAGCGCCGGCGACCTGACGGACGATCCGCAGTTCGGCCGCCGTACCTGGACCGCGATCCTCAACTCGTTCCTGCATCCGGCGATGGAGCGGTTCCTTTATTCGGCCGACTATCGCCTCAAGCAGCAGAACACGGCGAACCCGCTGCTGATCTTCCGCAACGACGGCGGCTCGGCACGCGTGGCCAAGACGACGGCGGTGAAGACCTACAGCTCCGGTCCGCGCGGCGGCATGGAGGGCACGCGGGCGCTGGCCGCCCACTACAACTTACCGAAGATCGTTTCCTACGACGTCGGCGGCACGACCACCGATATCGGCATCGTGGAGAACGGCGTCATCCGCGCGTCGCGCAACGGCAAATGCGAAGGCGTCGAAGTGGCCTTCCCGCTCGCCGACGTGATCAGCTCGGGCGTGGGCGGCAGCTCGATCATCGGTGTCGCGGACGGCAAGATCACGGTCGGGCCGAAGTCGGTCGGTGCGCTGCCGGGGCCGGCCTGTTTCGGTCGCGGCGGTGAGGAAGCCACGATCACCGACGTCTTCCTGCTAGAGGGACTGTTGGACAAGAACAGCTTCTTCGGCGGTGATTTCGTCCTCGACGAAAGCCGTTCCAAGGCGTGCATCGAGGCCAAGATATGCGGTCCGCTCAAGCGCTCGCTGGATGACGCGCTGCGCGACATGGAAGCCGCCTGGGTGGGCAAGATCGCCCATTCGATAACGGACTTCGCCGGCAATTGCGGCGATGCGGTGCTGGCCGGGTTCGGCGGCGCCGGCGCCCTGGCGGCCACGGCGATCGCGGACAGCGTCGGCGCAAAGCGGGTTCTCATTCCGCGGCTGGCCGCGGTGTTCAGCGCCTACGGAATCAATTTCTCCAACGTGTCGCAGGAATACCGCGTGGCGCTGCCCGCCGCGACCGCGGATGCGATCAAGAAAGCCTACGGCGACGTGCTGGTGCGCGCGCGCCGCGACATGTACGCGGAAAAGGCGCTGCTCGAGGACTGCCAGACGACCGCGGCCCTGGTGCGCGAACGCGACGGCAACGCGGAAGAGTTCGCGCTTGACGCGAAGACGTTCGCGCTGCCGTGCGACGTGAAGAACGGCGACGTGGTCAGCCTGCAGGTACGCACGGTCAAGCCGGTGCGCTGCGCCAGGATCCATTCCGCGGCGTCCGCGAAGAAACAGAAGGCGAAGAGCAGCGGCGTCCGCAACGTCCTCATGGCGAACGGCAAGCGCGTCGACGTGCCCGTCTACAAGGTCGAGGCGCTGCCGCCGGGAGCCGCCGCGGAAGGGCCGGCCATCATCGAAGAAGCGTATTTCACCGGAAAGGTGGACGCAGGGTGGTCGTTCGAGATCACCGCAGGCGACGACATCCTGCTGACCCGGATCGGATAGGGAGGAGACATAAAAATGAAAGTGCACATCACCGAATACCTGGGCATCGACCTCGACGACGAAATGTGGTTCTGCCGCTCGTGCGACAACCAGCTCATTTCCGCGCGGGACAACTACAAGCGCGGCCTGCTAGTCCACGACCGCGATCCGCGCGAAGTGCATCCGCCGCTCATCGACGCCGACAAGTACGAATATACCTTCTCGCCCGATCCGGCCTATACCGCTCTCCTCGAGTTCTACTGCCCGCATTGCGGAACCATGGTCGAGACGGAATACACCATCCCCGGTCATCCGCCGGTGCACGACATCGAACTCGACATCGATTCGTTGCGCAAGAAGGCGGAAAGCTGGGGCGCGCCGGACGCCAGCCGGAAGGCCATCCCGACTCATCCGCCCAAGCATGCCCACCCGTCGCACATCCCCGGGCATGACCACAAACACAAGCACTGAAGAACGTGCAAACGTGGAGACTCTGCAATGAGTGCTAATCGAATTTCTGTCGACATCGGCGGCACGTTCACCGACTGCTTCGTTTCACATGAAGGAAAGTACGTCCAGGCCAAGGCGCTGACCACGCACCACAACCTTGCGCTCGGTTTCAACGAGGCCCTGGACGTGGCGTGCACGGACCTGAGCATCAATGTGTCCGACCTGTTGCGGTCGGCGGAGTCGGTGCGCTATTCCACCACGCTCGGCACCAACGCGCTGATCGAGCGCAAGGGTCCGCGCATCGGCCTCATCTGCACCGCCGGCTACGGCAGCGTCGTGCCGATCTCGCGTGCGCGCGGCTACGGCGAAGGACTTGCCTACGAACGGCAACGCGATCTGCCTCGCGCCAAGCGGCCGGAGCCGCTCGTCCCTATTCCGATGATCCGCACCATCCGCGAACGCGTCGGCTATGCGGGCGAAGTCCTGCTCGAACTGGACGAGGAGGGCGTGCGCGAGGCCCTGCGCGAGCTCGTCGACGAGGGCGCGGAAACCATCGTCGTCATGCTGACCAACAGCGTGGTCAATCCCGCGCACGAATTCGCGGTGCAGGCGGTGTTCCGCAGCGAATACCCGGACTACATGCTCGGCGCCATCCCGATGCTGCTCTCGCATCAGGTGGCCGGCCGCAAGGGCGAATACACGCGCGCGACCTCGACGATCATCGACGGCTACCTGCACAACGTCATGTACCACGGCCTGTCGACGCTGGAATTGAACCTGCGCGCCAACGGCTACCACAAACCGATGCTGATCAACCACAATTCGGGCGGCCTGGCCCAGCTCAACTCGACGGATGCGTTGCAGACGGTGCACTCCGGCCCGGTGGCGGGCATCGCCGCTTCGGAGCTGCTTTCCGAGGAGGGCGGTCTCGGCAACGTGGTCGCCACCGACATGGGCGGCACGAGCTTCGACATCGGCATCGTGACCGCGGGCGGCGAGAAGCACTACGACTTCCATCCCGTCATCGACCGCTGGCTGGTCAGCGTGCCGATGGTGCATCTGGTCACGCTCGGCGCCGGCGGCGGCTCGATCGCCTCGTTCGACCGCCTGTACAACTCGGTCAAGATCGGTCCGCAGAGCGCGGGTTCCGATCCGGGGCCGGCTTGCTACGACCAGGGCGGCCTCAAGCCCACCGTCACCGATGCCGATCTCCTGCTCGGCTATCTCGATCCGAAGAATTACGCGAACGGCCGCATCAAGCTCAATCCGGCCCGTTCGAAGATGGCGATCGAGGAGCATCTGGCCGACGATCTCGACTTGGAGGTGATCGAGATCTGCAAGGTGATCAAGCAGACCGTCGACCACAACATGGCCAACGGCATCGCCACCGAACTGCGCTCCCGCGGCTACGCGCCCGAACAATTCACCATTCTCGCCTACGGCGGCAACGGCCCGCTGCATTCCTGCGGCATCGCCAATGCCCTGGGCGTGCCGCGCATTCTCGCGCCGCCGTTCAGTTCGGTGTTCTCCGCGCTCGGCGCCGGCAACGTCGACCAGTTGCACATCCACGAATCGTCCACCTACACGGTGCTCTTCCATACCGGCCTGAAGAAGCTGCTGACCGACTACCAGCGTCTCAACGAGACGATCGAGGAACTGGAGCGCCGCGGCAAGCAGGACCTGATCCGTCAGGGCGTCGCGCCCGAACACGTGGCGCATCGTCTGGAATTCGACATGCGCTACGGCAACCAGCGCGTGGAAACGGCCGTCGCCACGAACTTGGCGCGCATCAATTCGCCGCAGGACGTGCTGACCTTGATCCGCGAATTCCATCAGCGCTACGGCGAGCGTTTCGGCGAAGGCAGCCAGGCCACCGAGTCGGGCGTGCGCATCAACACGATCCGCGTGACCAGCTACGTCAAGCTGGAAAAGGTCAAGTTCCACGGCATCAAGCCGTTGTCGAAGCGGTTGCCGGTCGAGCCTGTCGGCGAGCGCAAGTGCCATTTCGTCGGCCAGGCGGGACCGCTCGCTACCAAGATCTATGACGAAGCTGCTCTGAAGCCGGGATCGTTCATCGAGGGGCCGGCGGTGGTGACCACGCGCGCGACGACCTACCTGGTCGAGCCGAACTGGACGTTCCATGCGTCCAACTATGGCGCGGTCTGGTTCACGCGCACCGATGCCCAGTGACCCTTACGCCTGAAATCCCGAAAAGGAAACCGCTATGAACGATATGACTACGGGCCTGGGAGTTCCCTTGTCTGCCGAAGACCAGAAGCTGATCGACCAGTTTCTCATCGAAAACCAGCTCTTCTACGCCCCGGACGAGGAGATCATGCGCGATCACAAGCTCGCGCCGCGTTCGAAGGCCGAGGAGGAAGTGCTGAGCAGGTCCGACCTCGATTCGAACAAGATCGCCCTCGTGCGCGACCGTCTGGGTTCCGCGCTGCAGGAGAGCTTCAACATGGTGGAGCAGATGGGCGTCGCGCCCGGCGCCAAATGGGGCGACCTCGTCTCCGCGGTCTTCACCGAGAACGGCGACCTGTCGCAGATCGGCCCCTACGGCATCGCGCCGTTCGCATCGGTGTGCCAGTATCCGGTGAAGTTCATCCGCAAGTACTGGATGAAGGACAAGAGCGTCGGCGTGCGCGACGGCGACGGCTTCATCCACAACGATTCGCGCTACGGCAACATCCACAACACCGACCAGAGCATGATCATGCCCCTGTACTACAAGGGCGAACTGGTCTGCTGGATCGGCTCGACGATTCACGAAGGCGAGAACGGCGCCATCGAACCGGGCGGCATGCCGTCGATCGCGGAGAGCAAGTTCGACGAAGGGCTCAAGATGTGCCCGTTCAAGGTCGTCGAGAACAACGAGCTCAAGCGCGACCTCGTCAACTTCCTGCAGAATTCGGTGCGCGATCCGAAGCTGCAGCTGGCGGACATGAAGGTCAAGCTGCATGCGGTCATCCGCCTGCGCGAACGCATGATCGCGATCATCGAGGAGTTCGGCAAGGAATACCTCATCGCCACGCTGCGCAAGACGCTCGAGGACACCTCGGCCGAGGTGCGGCGCCGCATCGAAGAATTGCCGGACGGCATCTGCCGCATCAACACGTTCATCGACGGCGACCTGCGCGAGCACGTGCTGTGCAAGTACCCGCTCAAGGTCATCATCAAGGGCGACAAGATGACCTGGGACCTTCGCGGCACCAGCCCGGAGCTGCTCAATCGTTCGATCAACTCCGCCCTGGCTTCGCAGAAGTCCTGCATGCTGTCGAATCTGGTGCTCTACGTGTGGCCCGACCTGCCGGCCAACCAGGCGATACTCGATCCGGTCGACATCCTGACCCACCGCAACACCCTGAGCGACAGCTCGCTCGATGCGCCCAACGCGATGAGCCTGATCCCGATCTTCCGCGCCTTGTCGGTGCCGAACCTCGTCATGGCCAAGTTCTCCTACTGTCTGCCCAAGCGCTACACGGCGATCGTCGCGGCGCACTACAACCAGCCCGCCACGTTCGTCTACGGCGGCATGACCCAGCACCTGGAAGTCACCGGCAACTTCTGCGCCGACATCAACGGCAACGGCGGCGGCGCGCGCGAGAACATGGACGGCGAACACTCGCTTTCGCCGGTATTCGGCTATTTCTCCGATACGGGCGAATTCGAGATCGCCGAGGAAGAGCTGCCTTACGTCCGCCTCGTCGCGCAGCAGTTCGCGAAGGATCGCTGCGGCTGGGGCAAGTACCGCGGCGGCATGGGCTACGAACAGATCATGACCGTACGCGGCACGGACTTCTTCGGCTTCATGACCGGCCAGTGCGGCGGCAAGCACAACTCGGCCCTGGGACTGTTCGGCGGCTACGCCTGCCCGGCCTACCCACTCGGCAAGATCAAGAACATCAACGTGTTCGACACGCTCAAGAACGACCCCGCGAAGGTCAAGTTCGGCATGGTCGAGCTGATGAACGAGCAGGCAATTCCGGGTGCGACGTACATCATGCAGGACGGCGGCATGAACTTCGAACAGTGCCTGGAGGGCGAGGTCTACATGATCTGCCAGGGCGCCGGCGGCGGCTATGGCGACGTGCTCGACCGCGATCCGGCGCTAGTGGTCAAGGACGTGCAGTCCAACCTCGTGTCGATCGAGTGTGCCGAGCGCATCTACAAGGTCATTCTCGATGCGCGCACGTTCGGCATCGATATGGAAGCCACCCGCAAGGCCAGGGCCGCGGAAAAAGCCGCGAGAAAGGCGCGTGGCATCCCGTACGACGAATTCGTCGCCCAATGGGTGACGAAGGAACCGCCCGCCGATCTTCCCTACTTCGGCAGCTGGGACGACGACGAGGAACTCTATGCCACGCCGCCGGGCGGCACGCGGATCAAGCTGAAAGGCGAGGAGTGCCGCGGGGTGATGATCTCCAATCCGAAGGACCGCAAGATCGCGGCCCTGCAGGCGGAAATCGCGGAGCTGAAGAAGAAGACAAAATGAGCCGGGCTCGCCGCCCGCAGCCGTTTCTCGCTTCGCGCGGCAGCATCGAGGCCGACTTCAAGTTCGGGCATTCAGTCGTGCGTCCCCGACTTCGGCATCCCGAACAGGTTCATGCGGCGCGCTTCGTTGATCGCCTGGGTGCGCGTGGATACGCCGAGCTTGACGAAAATATTCTTGAGATACCATTTCACCGTATCCAGACTGATCGACATCACGCGCGCGATTTCCTTGTTCGCGCGTCCCTGGTCCACGAGTCTCAGCACCTCCGTCTCGCGCGTGGTGAGTTCCATGGCGTGCGCGTGACGCCGTTCCCTGCCCGGTATGCCCAACTCCGGATGCCGGCTGATGGTCAACAGCTTTTGCGCGACGGTATTGAATCTCAGCTGGCCGACGTCGCCTTCGATTTTCCGCCGCGCCTTGTCGCGGACACGGTCCAGAATTGCGATCAGGCGATAGCCTTCGTCCAGGAACGGCCGCACCATGCCGCGCGGCACCGCTTCGGTCAGCGTGGAAAGAAGGAGCTGCTCCGCATCGAAGGCCTGGCGGTGCTGGTCCAATGTGATCGCCAGGAGGATCTGCGCCAGCCACTGTTGTTGCCGCCAGCCCGACTGGCTGCAGATGGCGATTTGCTCGCGCAGGATGCGGATGGCCAGCGCCGGACTGCCTCTCGCGCACAGCAGGCGGGCCTTGGCGAAGCGGATGTACGCCTGGATTTCGTCGCTCGTGCCGGGCGAGCCGTCGGGAGGAGCGCAGCGCGCCTCGACTTCGCCGAGCATCTGTTCGGCGCCGCGGATGTCGCCGTCGAGGAGCTTGACTCGAACGCGTTCGCAGACGACGGCGACGGTGAGCCTGTCGAGCGACAGGGCCTGCGCAGTCTCTTCGCCTTCCTCCAGCAGCGCCAGGGCTTCCGCGTCCCGGCCTTTCTGCAGCATCAGACGGCAGCTGGACAGGTAGGTGGCGAGATAGAAATCCACCACGCCGCCTTCGAATCCGAGAAATCGGCTCTCGTTGAGCAGACGTTCGGCGTCGACCAGATTGTTCTCGTCGTAATACAGCTGGCCGAGCAGGGCGGAGGCCAGTTTGGCTGCGTTGGACTGGCGGCCGGCCGTGTCCTCGGCCACCTTCAGGGCATCGGCGAACTGATGCTTGGCAAGGTCGAAATCCCCCGACCGGTAATGGGCGATACCCTGGAAACAGCGTCCGTAAACGCCGCTGAAAAGCCCGTGCGCGCTGTCCTGGTAGTTGCGTGCCCATTGCAGCAGGCTTGCCACCTTGGAGAACTGGCAAGTGTGGATGTAGCGGTAGGCGAGGATGTTCGCCGCGACGCCGACCGACCAGGGCTGATAGTCCGCGACATTGCCCAGACACGGCGTCACGAGCTTTTCGACCGTTTCGATCTGGTCGGCATAGACCGCGGTGCAGGCGCGGACCACGTCGGCTTCACCGAGCAACTCGTTGCGTTCCAGCTCCTCCATCGTCGCCGCCACGCGCTCGACGTGCCATAGCGCTTCGGAAGCCTCCTGCGGCCGGTGCGTCAGGCAATTCGCCCAGGCGATCGCCATCTGCAGGCGCGGCCGGTCGAACAATATCGTGCGCGGCAATTTGCCGACGAGGTTGAGCAGGGACGACATGTAGCTGTGCTCGACCAGCGGCATGGCATCGCGTTCGACCAGGTCGGCGGCGCGCTTCGTGTCGTCGGCGAGCAGGGCGTGCTCGACCGCTTCCAGCGTCTGCCCGTGCGCGCCGAACCATTCCGAGGCTTTCACGTGCAGATCGTGGATCGAATCCCCGTGGAACTGGCGCAGGCGGCGTTGCAGGAATCGCGCGAACATGTGGTGGTAGCGGAACCACTGGCGGTCCTCGTCCAGCGGCAGCAGGAACAATTCCTGATGCTCCAGCGCATCGAGCATCGCGGCGCTGTTCTTGCGGCCGGTGACGGCCTCGCACAATTCGTCGGAAAGCCGTTCGAGGATCGATGTCTTGACCATGAAGTCGACCTGGTCGGCAGGCAGTTTGCTCACGACGTTCTCGGAGAGGTACTCGCCGATGTCGGTCGCCGACCCGGAGGTCCAGCTGACGATCCGGTCCTGCAGGCTCGAGCCGAGCAGCGACAGCGAGGTCAACTGCAACGCCGCGGCCCAGCCTTCGGTGCTTTGCCAGAGCGCCCTCAAATCGTCGTCGCGCAATTTGAGGCCCTTGGCGACGGTCAGATACGCCTTGGATTCCTCCAGGTCGAATCGCAACAGGGAGGTATCGATTTCGACGAGCTCGCCTTGCACGCGCAGACGGGTCGAGGGCAGGTTGAGCCGGGTCCGGCTGATGACGACGATATGCACGTTGGGCGAACTGCGCGTTATCAGCAGGTCGAGCGCGCTGTGGACGGCTTCGTTGGTGATCAGATGCCAGTCATCGAGAAAGAGGACGAAGTTTCCCTCGAGGACGGAAAAGTCGTTGACCAGGCCGTCGAGCACGAAGTCGACTCCGCTGCGCGGATTCGCCTCGATGACTTCGTGCAGCCCCGAGCCCAGTTCGGGATCGGCCACGTGGATCGACTCGACGAGATAGGCGAGGAAGCGGTTGATGTCGTTGTCCGCCGCATCGATGGCGAGCCAAGACGCGGCGACGCCCGATGCGCCGAGTTCCTCGAACCACTGCGCGGCGAGGGTGGTCTTGCCGTAGCCGGCGGGGCCGTGAACGAGCGCAAGCTTGCGATTCAGGGTTTGCTGTAATGCAGCAATCAGCTTCGGCCGTCGGATCAGCGCCCCGCGATTTCTCGGCGGACGCAGTTTGGTCGTCACCAATGGTTTCTGGCGCACACCCGAGGTCTTCGTGGTGTCTTTCATGGTCAGCTGGTCCCTCGTGAAGGTTCGCTCCCTGAACTGCTTCACTCCCGTTCTGTTTTTGTTTGCCGCAACTTACTCCACCCGAACTCCGGAAGCGATTTACCCATAGGTGTGGTTCGCAGGGCAGGCGGCGATCTATAGGCTTCCGCGGTGCCAAGTGCGACGCCGCGCGCCGTTACGGGGATATTGATCGAAGTCGGGATTACAGGCGAGGCCGGGTTTTTTTGCAAGAACGCCGCCGACTTTTTTCAATACCGCATTCCTGCGCGCCGCTATTGTCGCCGCCTATGGCCAGATGGGTGAAACAACCCAGACACAAGAATCGGGAGGGCAAATGCGAGTCGACGCAGCAATGATTCCGTTGCGGAAGGGGAGTGCGTTTTGAACCTGCGGTCGCGCATGGCGCGCTGGGTCATGGCGCATCGCCGGCTTACCGCGGCGGTTTTTGCCATCGTCACCCTCTTCTTCATCGCCGGCATGACGCGCGTGGAGATCCGCACGGTCTTCTCCGACCTGCTGCCGAAGAACGACCCTTACGTCCAGATATTCAAGAACCATAACAACTTCGGCAACCCGCTGACCGTGACGATCATGGTCAAGCGCAAGTCCGGCGACATCTACAGCGCGCAGACCCTGGCCAAAGTCTGGCAACTGACCCGCGACATCGACCTGGCGCCCGGCGTCGACCACGACCAGATCCTCTCGATCGCGACGGAGAAGGCGCGCTACGCGGAAGCCACGCCGACCGGCATCGACATCCGCCCGCTGATGGGCGACCAGGTGCCCGCCACGGCCGAGGAGATCGGCGACTTCCATTCGCGCGTCGAGCGCAGCCCGAACGCGCGCACGTTCCTGATCTCGCGCGACGAATCGGCGACTCTGATCAATGCGACGTTCATCGAGCAGCGCCTCGACTACGGCGAGGTGTTCAAGTACGTGCAGAGCATCGTCGAGAAGGCGCGCGACGGCGATCACGATGTCTACATGGCGGGCCAGCCCGCGCTGACCGGCTGGATCTACCAGTACGAAGCGCAAATGCTGTGGATCGCGCTGGCCACGATCGGCCTGCTGATCCTCTGCCTCGTGCTCTACATGCGCAACGTCGTCGGCGTGGTCACGCCGATCGTGACCAGCGCGGTTGCGGCGATCTGGGGTTTCGGCTTCGTCGGCTGGCTGCGCTCGCCGATCGAGCCGCTGCTGATGGTCGTGCCGCTGCTGCTCGTCGCGCGCTCGTTCTCGCACTGCGTGCAGTTCACCGAGCGCTATTACGAAATCTACGCGCACGTGAAGGACCGCGTGAAGGCGGCCGAGATAACGATGGGCGTGATGATGGCACCCTCGGTGCTCGGCATCTTCACCGACATCGTCGGCATCTTCCTGATCGCGATCGCGCCGATTCCGGCGATGGAGCGTTTCGCCCTGTTCTGCGGCTTCTGGGCGATCTGGCTGATCCCGACCGGCGTCATCCTGATTTCGCTGCTGCTCGCCTCGCTGCCCGCGCCGAAGAACGTCGACCGGCTGATCGGCAAGGGCAAGCCTGGCGGTCTCGACCACGGCTTCCAGGTCTTGCTGCGCAACACCGCCAAGCTGTCGTTCGGACGCATCGCGCCGATCTCGGCCGCGATCGCGGCGATCGTCGCGATCGGCGCGACCTACACCTTCCTGCAGATCAAGATCGGCAATCCCGCCGAAGGCAGCGACCTGCTCTGGCCGATCGCCGAGTACAACCGCGGCGTGGCGACGATCAACCAGAACTTCCCCGGCGTCAACACGCTGGAGATCGTGCTCGAATCGAAGGACCAGAAGCAGGGCAACCGCCTGATGCACCAGGCCGATGCGGTATTGACCATGCTGCGTCTGCAGAACCTCATGGAGACGGGGCCCAATCCCCCGCGCGCCACGCTCTCGTTCAGCGACTACCTGATGGAAGGCAACCGCCTGTTCGCGGGCGGCAATCCGAAATGGCTGCCGCTCGACGACGACGACAAGGCGGCGAACGCGGCGGCCAACGCGGTGCTGATGGGTACCAGTTCCAAGGCCTACTCGAACGTGATGGACTTCGACCAGCAGAACGGCACCGTCTCGCTCTGGTACAAGGACAACAAGCAGGGCACCGTCGACGCCGCGCTCGCCGCGGCGAAGAAAGCGGTCGACGCCGTCGGCGTCGACCACCCCACCTTCAAGGTGCTGCTCGGCTCGGGCACGATCGCCCTGCAGCAGTCGATGAACAACGTCGTCGAGCATTACCACTGGGTCATCCTCGGCCTGCTCAACCTGGCGATCTTCCTCGGCTGCAGCTTCGCCTACCGCTCGTTCGTCGCCGGCGTCATCCTGCTGATCCCGGTCAACTGCGCGAACTTCATCCTCGGCGCGGGCATGCACCTGATCGGCATCGGCCTCGACATCAACTCGCTGCTCGTCGCCTGCGTCGGCGTTGGCGTCGGCATCGACTACGGCATCTATCTGCTCTCGCGCCTGTGCGAGGAATACCACGCGCATCCGGGCGATTGGGGCAAGACGATCACCGCGGCGCTGACCACGACCGGCAAGGCGATCATGTTCACCGCCTCGATCATGGTGATCGGCATCCTGCCCTGGTACTTCCTGTCGAGCCTGAAGTTCATGGCCAATATGGGCCTGCTGCTCGTGCTGACGATGATCATCAACATGGTGCTCGCGCTCGTCCTGCTGCCGCTGCTCGTCTATCTCGTCAAGCCGAAGTTCGTCAGCCGCACCGACCTGCTCGTCGGCGAAGGCGTCGACCTGTCGGCGTACACGGCGGACGAAGGCGAGATTTACGGCGACACGCCGGCCGGCCGGTCGACGGCGCCCGCATCGACCTGACCAACCTGTTCCACACCGCGCGCTTCGCGACCACCGCTTCACGCATTCGCGCATCCACGGCGCAAGCCGAACCAGTAACGAGGAGAGACGTATGCACATCAAGAAGTTCGACTTCGATTACGGACGCAGAATGCTCCTGCAGAAGGCCGCGATTGGTGCCGGAGCCGGCGTACTGGCGCCGCTCTGGCCGCACATCGCCAACGCGGCCGACGCGAGCAAGGCCTACCCCGACGAATTGCTGCACATCGAGGCCTACACCAAGGGCAAGGTGAAGCCGGGCGACGTGATCACGGCGGAAAACGTGGAAGCCGTGAAGGACCTGCTCGATCCGATCGCCTATCAACAGGTCAAGACGATGGGTCGCCGCATTCACATCGTCGAGTCGACGAAGGACGTCAGCAAGCTCTTCCCGTACGAATACCTCGAAGCCACCGTGCGCAACAAGGGCAAGGCCAAGTTCGACACCAACGGCAACGTCGTCACCGACGCCGGCGAACCGTGGATCGGCGGCCTGCCGTTCCCGGATGCGAAGGACGGCAACGAAGCGATGGCCAACCTGACCCTGAGCTGGGGCCGCCACGACTATTCGCAGTACGCCGTCCGCGACTGGGACATCGGCCCCGACGGCGGCACCGCCTACCAGTACGACTTTCCCTGGTGCGAACTCAACTGCACCGCCCGCGCCGACGACAAGGTCTGGGAAGGCAAGAAGGACATCCTGCGCTACCAGACCGTGTTCTTCACCGCGCCGAACGACACCGCCGGCACGTCGTTCCTCAGCATCTGGAGCTATGACCAGCGCAAGTTCCCCGAACTGAAGGGATACCTGCCCGCGTTCAAGCGCGTGCGCGACTTCCCGACCAATCAGCGCTTCGAGCCGCTCGTCCCCGGCATCACGTTCTTCCTTTCCGACGCCTGGGCCGCGGGCGATCCCATGCTGACCTGGGGCAACTACAAGATCGTCGAGCGCAAGCCGTTCCTCGGCTCCATCGGCTCGCGCAATTTCATGGGCGGACGCGGCGGCAAGCTCGACAACTACGAGCGCGACGTGCATGGCGGCGCGAAGAACCAGACCTTCTTCGACACCTTCATGGAACTGGTGCCCGAAGTGCTCGTCGTCGACGCCGAGCCGACCGGCTTCCCGCGCGCGCCGGTCAGCAAGAAGCGCGTGTGGATCGACGCGCGCAACATGATGTACGTCGCCTACAACACCTACGACCGCCGCGGCGAGCTGTGGAAGTCGTTCGAGCCGGGCTACGCGCAGTACTCCAACGAGCACACCACCGTGCAGGACGGCAAGCATCCGGCATGGTCGTGGACGCACGTCTTGAGCCACGACATCCAGTCCAACCGCATGAGCCGCTTCGTGCAGGCGCGCGAAGTCGCGGGCGGCTACAAGAGCCAGTACGGCACGCAGGGCATGGACGTGTACAACAAGTTCCTCACCGTGCAGGCGATCCAGCGCCTGGGTTCCGCATGATCGCGATGCCGCGCATTCGCGTGCTTGCCGTGACGTGCGCCGTGCTTCTCGGTGGCGCCGTCTCGGTGCGGGCCGCCGAAACGGAGGCCGGTCCGGTCGCCGACGTCTCCTCGGGCACCGCCCACCAGGCGTTGTTCGCCGTGGCGTTCGACGGCGCCAACGGCGTGGCCGTCGGCGCGAACGGCGACATCCGCGAATCCGGCGATGGCGGCAAGACGTGGAAAGCCGTCGAATCGCCGGAGCACGCCGCCTTGTTCGGCGTGGCCTTCAACGCCAAGCGGGCGATCGCGGTCGGCCAGAAAGGCGCGATCGTCGTGCGCGACGAAAAAGGCGCGTGGAGTGCCGTCAACCAGACCGTCAGCAAGGAACGGCTGCTGGCGGTCTCCATGAATGGCGCCACGGCGATCGCCGTCGGTTCGTTCGGCGCTCTGCTGCGCTCGACCGACGGCGGCGCGAACTGGGAATCGGTCGCGCCGAAGTGGCAGGACTATTCGAGCGACGGCGCCGATCCGAACCTCTACGCCGTGCATGTCGGCGCCGATGGCACCGTCACGGCCGCGGGCGAATTCGGCATCGTCGCGCGCTCGACCGACGGCGGCGCGACCTGGGAATCCAGGCACAAGGGCGAGGCGACGCTGTTCGGCCTGAAGTTCGGCGCGAACGGCGTCGGTTATGCCGTCGGCCAGGACGGCGCGGTGATCCGCACCGCCGACGGCGGCGCCACCTGGAACGACGTCGACACCGGCGTCAAGACCAACCTGCTCGCGGTCGCGCTCGCCGCGGACGGTTCGATCTACGCGACGGGCATGCACGAACTCTTCGCCGGTCGCGACGACGGCAAGCCATGGGAGCGATTGACCGCCTCGGCGGATGGCGGCGGCCTTTGGTACACGGGTCTTGCCGCCGCGCCCGGGGCCAACGATGTGGTCGCGGTGGGACAGACCGCGCACATCCTGAAATTGGGCAACTGAAGCTGGGCAGCTGGCGGCATCCAAAGAGGCGGGCCGCCGAACCGGCGAGCCGTGCCGAATAACGATCTACTACCGATTGCTTGTTGGAGGAGAACAGTATGAAGTCGCAGAACAAGATAGCCGTGGGACTCGGTGCGTTGAGCCTTGCCATCGCGCAATCGCTCGCGGCCGCGCCCGCGTCGGATTCTTCGGCCGATCCGGCCACGACGTCTGACGCATTGAGCGATAGCGGCAGCGGCAGCGGCGGCGGCGGATCGTCGGGCGGTTCCGGCGTGCAATTCGGTGGATTCATCCGTTCCGAAACCGCGATCAACACCAAGGAATCCAACCCGTACAACCAGCTAGGAATGCGCCAGAACGGCGTGCCGATCGAGCGCGTCAGTCCGATCGCGACCGACACCGTCACGCGCAACGGCGGCAGCGACGATGCCCGGCTCAACCTGCAGGCCTTCCGCGCGCAGCTGGATGCGACCATGCACTTCAACGACGCGTTGACCGGCGTCATCAAGCTGCGCGCGCTGTACGACCCGGACTGGTACGACAATTTCGATCCGGGTGCGGTGAACAGTCATTCCATCGGCTACGTTTACGGCGAGCCGAATCTGTACAAATACCACACGGCGGGCAACGCGCGGCCGAACCCGCTGGAATGGTCCGGATCGAGCTACATGATCGACCTGCCGGCGTTCTTCCTCGAATACAACCAGGGGCCGCTTGATGTGCGCGTCGGCAATCAGCAGATCGCCTGGGGCCAGTCGCTGTTCTTCCGCGTGCTCGACGTGCCCAACGGCCTCGACCTGCGCCGCCACTCGATCATCGACTATGCGCCGGAAGAGTATTCCGACAAGCGCGTGCCGTCCCTCGCCGTGCGCGCCTCGCTGCAGTTCGACAACGGCTGGCTGATCGACGGCTTCGTGGAAAAATTCCAGCCTTCAATCCTCGGCAATCCGAACACGCCCTATAACGTCATTCCCTCCCAGTTCACGATCCATGATCTCTACGCGCAATACGACGACAAATTCAACGAGGGCATCCGCGCCAAGGGCACGGTCGGCGATCTTGGCCTGCAGTTCATGTATGCGCATCGCTACAATCCCGATGGCGTCTACCGCTGGACTCAGTCGGGTGTGAATCGCGATATTCCGGGCCTGCCGGGTTCGGGCGCGTTGATGGCCTGTTCCCCGTTCGAGGTTGATCCGAGCGGCGTATGGACGTCGAACGAGTGGTTCTATTCCGCCGCCAGCGCACGCCTCAACGGCGTGCAGGGATTGAACGCGGCGATCAATGATTTCGCTTGCTCGCAGAAGCTCGGTGCTGTGCCCGTGCCGAACTACCAATACGCCAGCGCGGAGTTGAATCAGTTCTTTCAGCTTGCCGGCGGCTTGCTTAGCGGCCAGTCCGCGGGCGGAATGCGTGGCCATCTCGCGCGTGACTACAAGCAGGAAGACAACATCGGCGCCGGCCTTACCTACACGTTCTCCGGCGCGCCCGGTTCGCTGACCGACCAGTTGATCCTGAACTGGGAAGTCATGTACACGCCGAACCGCACGTTCACCGCACCCGACATCAACGTCAACTTCCTGAGGACCAACGAGTGGGTGTCGAACATCTCGCTCGAGAAATACCAGCGCTTCTCGGAAAACCTGCCGGCCACCTATCTCGTCGCCGAGTTCATGTATAAGTCGAAGAGCGATCTGTTCGGGCGCTACATCGGCAGCCGCGACGGCGGCGGCTACAGCGGCACCGAGTTCGCGAACGCGACCGGTTACAGCGGCGGCTTCAAGGCGCTCGTGCTCGCGGCCCAGCAACCGTTCCCGAACCTGGTCTGGCGTTTCGACTTCGCGGTGCTCTACGACCTGCAGGGAGGCGTGCTGATCCAGCCGGCCGTGCGCTGGAAGCCGAGCGGCAACTGGAGCGCCGAGTTCTTCTACAACTACATCAATGCGCGCCTCGGCGGAAACCAGAACAAGAACATGTTCGGCAGTCTGGAATTCGGCAACGAAGTGTCGGCGCGCGTCACCTATCAGTTCTGACCGAGGGAAGGCCGGAGCGGCGGCAGTCGTGAGCCTGTGCGGAGCGGTGCGCATCAGGGGACGGCGGTGGCATGCCGTCGCTCCTCGCAGTCACCTCGATTTGCACGGGAATCAAGTTCGAAATCGTAAAGAAGGGCGCATGCGTCCAATCCGTTATCCGCGTTCCTACAGCCGCCGCACGTTTCTGGAAAAGCTCGCACGCGGCGGTGCGGGAGCGGGTGTGCTGATGCCGTTGTGGCAGGCGATCGACGCGCACGGCGAAATCGAGAAGGCCTATCCGCACGAGCTGCTGTCGATCGAGGACTACACGCACGGCGCGATCGGCACCGGCGACGAGATCACGGCGGCGAACGTCGACAAGGTGAAGGATCTGCTCGAACCGGTGCGCTACGAGCAGATCGCCAAGCTCGGCCGCCGTCTGCGCGTGGTCAAGACCACGACCGAGCTGATGCAGCTCGGACCGTGGGAATATCTCGAAGCGACCGTGCGCAATCGCGGCCAGGCGCAGTTCGACAAGGACGGCAACGTCGTCACCAGGGACGGCAAGCCGTGGATCGGCGGCAATCCGTTCCCCGACGCCACCAGTGCGATCGAACTGTTCGCCGGACTGACCCTGAGCTGGGGACGGCACGACGCCTCGTTCTACGCGGTCAAGGAAACCGACCTGATCGAAGACGGCACGCCCGCCTACGAATACCAGTCCGGCTGGGCCGAGATGCAGCCGGTCGCGCGCGTCAGTCTCGATCCGAAGCCGTACTGGCCGGGGCACGACGACAAGCTGCGCTACCAGTCCGTGTTCTTCACCTCGCCGCAGAACGCGCGCGGCACTTCGTTCCTCAACATCTGGCCCTACGATCAGCGCGAGATGCCTTACCTGTGCGGCTATCTGCCCGAGTTCAAGCGCATCCGCACCTACCCGACCAACCAGCGCTTCGAAGGGCTGATGCCGGGATCGAATCTCTATCTCTCCGACGCCTGGGCGGCGGGCGATCCGCTCTACACCTGGGGCAACTACCGCGTCGTCGGGCGCGGGCCGTTCCTCGCCGCGGTGTCGGGCAACTGGAACGGCGCGCATCCGAACTGGGAGCACGCCACGCACGGCGGCCCGAAGGGCAAAACGTTCTGGGACACGAAGGTCGAGCTCGTGCCCGAGGCGATCGTCGTCGAGGCCGAGCCGGTCAGGTTTCCGCGCGCGCCGGTGTCGAAGAAGCGCGTCTGGTTCGACGTGCGCACCGGCCTGCCGATCGGCATGGTCTCCTACGATCGCCGCGGCACGCCGTACCGCTCGTTCGACGGCGCCTATGCGCTGTATCAGGACGGCGACAAGCAGTTCAACGACCACAAGCATGCGTACTGGTCGTGGGCGCACGTGCACGCCTTCGACATGCAGACCGGACGCATGACGCGGCTGGAGCAGGTGCGCGAGCTTCCCGGCGGCTATCGCACGAGCGCGAACGATGCGGCGATCTACGAGAAGTATCTGACCAACGCCGCGCTGATGCGCCTCGGCGCGGCCTGACCGCAGGCGCGCACGGCCGAGCGCCGACGACATGCGAATGATGCAATCCCAAGTATCCGACGAGCCCATCCATGACAACCCAAAACAATGATTTTCGCCTCGACGGCAAAGTCGCCCTGGTGACCGGCGCCGCGCGCGGCATCGGCGCGGAGATTTCGCGCGTGCTGGCGAACGCGGGCGCGGCGGTGCTGGTCACCGACGTGCTCGACGCGCAGGAAACGGCGGCGAAGATCCAGGCCGGCGACGGCAAGGCCGCCTGCGTCAAGCACGACGTCACCGTGGAGTCCGAATGGGAAGCGGCCGTGGCCGCCGCCAGAAAGGCATTCGGCGGCCTCGACATTCTCGTCAACAACGCCGGCATCGAGACGGCGGCCCTGGTCGCCAACTGTACGCTCGAAGACTTCAGCAACGTGATGAACGTCAACGTGAACGGCGTGTTCCTCGGCATCAAGCATGCGGTGCGCGCGATGGCGAAGCCGAACGGCAACGGCGGCTCGATCGTCAACCTGTCCTCGGTCGCGGGCATCATCGGCACGCCCGGGCACATCGCCTACCACACCTCGAAAGGCGCGGTGCGCACGATGACCAAGGCCGCCGCGGTCGAGTGCGCGCAGCTCGGCAACGGCGTGCGCGTCAATTCGGTGCACCCGGCGATCATCCGGACCGACATGGGCATGAATTTCATCAAGCACTTCGTCGACCTCGGCCTCGCCCCCGACTATGAAACCGCGGAGAAGGCGGTGCTGGCGATGCACCCGATCGGGCACTTCGGCGACGTGGCCGACGTCGCCAACGGTATCGTCTATCTCGCTTCCGACGCCAGCAAGTGGGTCACCGGTTCCGAACTGGTGATCGACGGCGGATTCACTGCGCACTGAGGATCGATCGTCATGGGAAAACTGCTCGACAAGCTCGATTCCGGCGCGACCACCGTATGGCTCGACCATCTGGGCTATGCGGCCGCGCTACTTTCCAGGGGCGTGGTGCCCTGGCTCAGCACCGCCGAGTTCATCTCGCTGCTGGCGCGCGCGCAGGGGCTGCTCAAGTCCGACGTCGTCGCGTTCCCGCTCGCGCCGGCGTGCGCGGCGTGGATCGAGGCGAATCCCGGCTTGAGCGCGGCGATGGGTTCGAAATCGCGCGTCGGCTTTCCGCTCAAGACGTTGCTCTCCGACGAAGCGCTGCGTGCGCATCTGGTCGAGGTGGCCAACGGCCTGCGCGCGAGCATGGCCGGCGCGGCCCTTGCCCTGGTGCTGCCGTCGCCGCGCGCGTGGCTCGGCACCGCCTACGCCCAGGGCCACGGCGGCGCGACGGTCGACGTCGAGGACGACGATGCCGACAGCGCATCGGTATACGTCGCCGATTTCCTGCGCGGATTCGCCAACAGCGTCGACGCGCTGTCGATGCAGGAGGCAGCGGATTTCACGCCGCAGAGCGCGGACCAGGTCGCGCTGTATCAGGCCGTCATCAACGTCGCGCGCAATTATCGCTGGGACGTGGGCCTGCACCTTCAGGGGACGGTCGATGCGGCGGTGGCTGGGGCGATCGATTTCACGATCGCGCCCGGCGCGGCGCATGGAAAGCGCCAGGGCGTCGTCGTTCCCGCGGAATACTGGAGCGGCAAGGGCTCGGCCCCGGCCGCGCCGTTCCGTTATGCGGCGATTCCGGCCGACGCAAAGCCGGAAACCGTGCTCGACAAACTCGCCGCGCTGCGCTGAAAGCGGCCAATTTCACTATCCGACTTCGAGGTGCAGCAATGGGACGTTTGAACGGCAAAGTGGCTCTCATCAGCGGCGGCGCGCGCGGGCTCGGCGCGGCCATGGGTCGCCTATTCGCGAAGGAAGGCGCGAAGGTCGCCCTGGCCGACATCGACGTCGATGCGGCGCAGACGGTGGCGGCGCAGATCGGCGCGAACGCGAAAGCCTACGCGCTCGACGTGACCGACGAGGCGGCGTGGGACAAGGTCGTCGCCCAGGTCCTCGCCGATTTCGGCGGACTCACGACGTTGATCAACAACGCCGGCATCGGGCGCATGGGCAACGTCGAAGATTGCACGCTCAAGGATTGGCGCGACACGCTCAGCGTCAATCTCGACGGCGTGTTCCTCGGCACGCGCGCCGGCATCAAGGCGATGAAGTTGCGCGGCGGCGGTTCGATCATCAACATATCCTCGATCTACGGCCTCGTCGGCAGCGAAGCGTTTCCGGCCTACAACGCGTCCAAGGGCGGCGTGCGCATCTTCACCAAGTCGGCGGCGCTGCATTGCGCGAAGTCGGGCTACGAGATCCGCGTGAATTCGGTGCATCCGACGTTCATCGCCACCGACATGGTGATCGGCGTCGCCAGGGAAAGCGGCGACCAGCCGGCGTTTCTCGCGGCGCTGGCCAAGCTGCACCCCTTGGGGCGCCTGTGCGAACCGGAAGACGTGGCCAACATGTGCCTGTATCTCGCCAGTGACGATTCGCGCAACCAGACCGGCGCCGAGTTCGTCGTCGACGGCGGATTCACGGCGCAGTAAACGAGGCGGAAAACGATGGTCAGCGAAGGTCAACTGCTGTGGACACCCGGCGCGGAATTCGCCGAGGATTCCAACGTCGCGCATTTCATCCGCTGGCTGCGCGATTCGGGCCGCGCCGACGTCTGCGACTATGAATCGCTGCGGCGCTGGTCGGTCACCGAGATCGAGAAATTCTGGGGATCGATCTGGGATTTCTTCAAGGTCGCGTCGAGCGCGCCGTACAAGCAGGTGCTCGACCGGCGCGTGATGCCGGGCGCGAAGTGGTTTGAAGGTTCGCGCGTCAACTACGCCGAGCACATGCTGCGTCACGCGGTCGGTGCGGATGCGGACGAAGTGGCCGTGCGCCATCTCACCGAGTTCCGGCCGCTGACGAGCATGACCTGGCACGAGCTGGCCGCCGCGGTGCGCAAGCTCGCCACGCAGTTGCGCGCGCTCGGCGTGAAGTCCGGCGACCGCGTGGTCTCCTACATGCCGAACGTGCCGGAAACCGCGATCGCGATGATGGCGACCGTGGCGATCGGCGCGATCTGGTCGTCGGCCGCGCCCGAGTTCGGCGTGAAGACCGTGATCGAGCGTTTCTCGCAGATCGAGCCGAAGCTGCTGTTCGCCGCGGACGGCTACTGCTTCGGCGGCAAGACGTTCGCACGCGAGGCCGAGGTGCGCCAGATCGCGGGCGCGCTGCCGATGCTCGAGCACATCGTCTGGCTGCCCTGCCTCGAAGAAGGCGGCGTCAAGGCCGATGCGAGAATGCCGGCCGACCTGCGCGGCGTGAAGCGCTGGAGCGATCTGATGAGCGCGCCGGAGGTGCGCGCCGATCGATTCCAGTTCGAACGCGTCGAATACGATCATCCGATCTGGATCATGTTCTCCTCGGGCACGACGGGCCTGCCGAAGGCGATCGTGCACAGCCATGCCGGCGCGCTCGTCGAGCATCTCAAGCAGATGCACTTCCACATGAATCTCAGGCCCGGCTCGACGATGTTCTTCTATTCGACGACCGGCTGGATGATGTGGAACCTGCTGCTCTCGGCGCTGCTGACCGGCTCCTCGATCGTGCTCTACGACGGCAGCCCGACCTGGCCGAACCTCGATTTCCTCTGGGAACTCGCGGCCAGGACCGGCGCAACCTCGTTCGGCGCCAGCCCGACCTTCATCCAGATCATGGAGAAAGCCGGGCTCGAACCCGGCAAGCAGTACGATCTCTCGCGGCTCGAATCGATGCTGGTTTCGGGCGCGCCGTCGACGCCGGAAACTTTCGCTTGGTGCTATCGCAACGTCAAGCAGAACCTCTGGGTGACTTCGCAGTCGGGCGGCACCGAAATCTGCTCGGGCTTCGTCGGCGCCGCGCCGACCCTGTCCGTCTACGCCGGCGAGATTCAGACGCGTCTGCTCGGCATGGACGTGCATGCGTGGAGCGACGACGGCAAGGAGTTGATCGACGAAGTCGGCGAACTCGTCGTGACCCAGCCGTTCCCGTCGATGCCGGTCAAATTCTGGAACGACGAAAACGGCAAGCGCTATCACGAGTCGTATTTCGATACGTTCCCCGGCGTGTGGCGGCACGGCGATTTCATCAAGATCAACGCGCGTGGCGGTTGCTACATCTACGGCCGCTCGGATTCGACGCTCAACCGCTACGGCATACGCATCGGCACGGCCGAAATCTACCGCGCAGTCGAACAGGTGGCCGAAGTCGCCGACAGCCTGATCGTCTGCATCGAACTGCCCGGCGGCAACTTCTTCATGCCGCTCTACGTCAAGCTCAAGCCCGGCTTCGAATTGACCGAGGACGTGCAGAAACGCATCAACCAGCGCCTGCGCGCGGATTGCAGCCCGCGCCACGTGCCCGACAGGATTTACGCCGTCGCCGCGATTCCGTACACGCTGACCGGCAAGAAGATGGAGGTACCCGTGCGCAAGATCCTGATGGGCTGGCCGCTCGAAAAGGCCGCGAGCTGCGACGCAATGCAGAACCCGGATGCGATCGACTACTTCGTCCGTTTCGCCGCGGAGTCGAAGGATTACAACTGGCGCGCGCCGGCATGAGCACGACCGCCCCGACGCTCGATCCCGCCGCCTCCCAGGTGCTCGCGCTGCTGGCCGGCTCGGGCGCGCCCACGCTCGACCAGCTCGATCCGCCCGCCGCGCGCGAAGCGCTGAAGGCGCTGCTCGGGCTGCAGGCGCCGAAGGCCGCGGTCGCCGAAGTGCGCGATCTCGCCGCCGACGGTGCGCACGGCCCGATCCCGCTGCGCCTGTATCGCCCGCGCGGCAGCGCCGCCACGGAGGCGCTGCCCGTGCTCGTCTATTTCCACGCCGGCGGCTGGGTGATCGGCGACATCGAGATCTGCGACGCGCTTTGCCGGCGCATCGCCAATGCGGCCCGCTGCGCGGTCGTCTCGGTCGAATACCGGCTCGCGCCCGAGCACAAATTTCCCGCCGCAGTGGACGACGCCTACGCCGCGACGTGCTGGGTCGCGCAGCACGCGCCGTCGCTCGGGCTCGGTCCGTCGCGCATCGCCGTCGGCGGCGATTCCGCGGGTGGCAATCTCGCCGCGGTCGTCTCGCTGCTGGCGCGCGACCGGCGCGGGCCGCGGCTCGCGCTGCAGGTGCTGCTTTATCCGGTCACCGATCTGCACGGCGGCACGCAGAGCCGTCGCTCGCGCGGTGAGGGCTATTTCCTCACCGACGCGCTGATGCGCTACTTCGTCGATCACTACGCCAGCAGTGCGGCCGATCTCGACGACTGGCGTGGCTCGCCGTTGCTCGCGCGCGACCACGCCGGCCTGCCGCCGGCCTGCGTGATCGTCTGCGGCTTCGATCCGCTGCACGACGAGGGCGTGGCCTACGCGCACAAGCTGCAGGCGGCCGGAGTGTCCGTCGAACTGCATGATTTCGAGGGGCAGATCCACGCCTTCCTGCTGATGGACGGCGCCATCGCGCAGGCCGCTACCGCGATCGAATCCATCGGCGCCGCGTTGCGCCGCGCTTTCGCCATGGCGGACAAATAAATCGTGCTCGCTGGTTTCGATAGGTAAGACGTTCCGATGAAAATTCTTGTCGGCTACAAGCGCGTCGTCGATTACAACGTGCGCATTCAAGTGAAGCCCGACGGTTCGGGCGTGGTGACGGACGGCGTCAAGCTGTCGGCCAATCCGTTCGACGACATCGCGCTCGAAGAGGCGCTGCGTCTGCGCGAGAAGGGCATCGCAAGCGAGGTGATCGTCGCCACGATCGCGCCGGCCGACGCCCAGGCGCATCTGCGCAACGGCCTGGCCATGGGCGCGAATCGCGCCATCCACGTCGTCGCCGGCGACGCCGTGCAGCCGCTCACCGCGGCACGTGTGTTCCTCAAGCTGATCGAGAAAGAACAACCGCAGATCGTCCTGCTCGGCAAGCAGGCGATCGACGACGACTGCAACCAGACCGGGCAGATGCTGGCCGCCTTGTGGAATCGGCCGCAGGCGACGTTCGCCTCCAAGGTCGAGGTGTCCGGCAACGCAGCCAAGGTCACGCGCGAAGTCGACGCGGGCCTGGAGACGATCGAAGTCGACCTGCCGGCCGTGATCACCACCGACCTGCGCCTGAACGAGCCGCGCTTCATCAAGCTGCCGGACATCATGAAGGCCAAGGCCAAGCCGCTGGAGACGATCCCGTTCGCCGATCTCGGCGTCGCCTCGGGCGATACGCTGAAGACGACGCACTACGCCCCGCCGGCGAAGCGCAGCAAGGGCGTGAGGGTGAAGGATGCCGCCGAACTCGTCGCGGCGCTGAAGACCAAAGGACTGCTCTAGCTTCCCTTCCCCCGCCGGGGGAAGGTGCCCGAAGGGCGGATGAGGGAAAAGCCTCTCCACCCTTGAAGGCATTACGAAAGTGCAAGGCTCTTCCCTCATCCGGCGCTACCGCGCCACCTTCTCCCGGTGGGAGAAGGAGAGCTAAAGGAAATTCCGATGTCCAAGATTCTCATCCTCGCCGAACACCTCAACGGCAAACTCAATCCGAGCACGGCGCGCTGCGTCAGCTGCGCACAGGCAATCCAGCCGGAGGCGATCGACGTGCTCGTGCTCGCCGAGGCGCCCGAGGCGATCGCCGCCGAGGCGGCGACGATCGCGGGCGTGACGAAAGTGCTCACGGTGGCGAACGCGGCGAATGCGCATGCGCTGGCCGCGGTCTATGCACCGCAGGTCGTCGACATCGCGAAACAGGGTTACACGCACGTGCTCGCGCCGTCGACCACGTTCGGCAAGGACGTGGCCCCGCGCGTCGCCGCGCTGCTCGGCGTAGCCCAGGTCAGCGACCTCATGAGCGTGGTCGATGCGCACACGTTCACGCGTCCGATCTACGCGGGCAACGCGATCGTCACGGTGCAGGCGCCGGCGGACCCGATCCTGGTCGCCACCGTGCGCACGGCGTCGTGGCCGGCCGCGGCGAACGGCGGCAGCGCGCCGGTCGAAGCATTGAACGTCAATGTCGAACTGCCCACGCACACGCGCTTCGTCGAACTGGCGCAGGGCAAGAGCGACCGCCCGGACCTGCAAAGCGCCAATCGCGTGGTCTCCGGCGGCCGCGGCGTCGGCTCGGCGGAGAACTTCGCGATCGTCTTCCAGCTCGCCGACAAGCTCGGCGCGGCGGTCGGCGCCTCGCGCGCGGCGGTCGATGCGGGCTACGTGCCCAGCGACCTGCAGGTCGGCCAGACCGGCAAGATCATCGCGCCGGAGCTGTACGTGGCGATCGGCATCTCGGGCGCGATCCAGCACCTGACCGGGATCAAGGACGCCGGCACCATCGTGGCGATCAACAAGGACGCCGAGGCGCCGATCTTCGAAGTCGCCGACATCGGCCTCGTCGGCGATCTGTTCAAGCTCATTCCGGAACTGGAGCAAATCTTGTGAGGTTGCCGTCGGCGCACCACCGTATCGATCTTCCGCGTGCGCAGCGGAATGAACGAGCCCAGATCAAGGCCGCTCGAGCGAGTGTGGCATTGCCCGCAGCATGAGCTCGAGAACAGACACGGACAGGCCATCACGCGCTTCGAGATCGAGTGCTATGACATCGGCCATCTGTATACGACCGCGCATTTTCTGGATCGCGGCATCGACGCATACGCCGAAGACATGCTGCACATGAAGCGCACGGCGGATCGCCTGTTCATCACTGGTCGGTCCTGGGCGCAGGTTCGAATCAGATGCGCATTTGCGCGCTGTCGGCCGCGTTGGGCGACAACTGCCGCGTGGGCCTTGAAGGATCGCTTTGGGACGGGCGCGGCCAGCTCGCGAAAACCAATGCGGCCCAGAGGCCGTTCGCGGGCCAACGCCGGGGATGGAACACACCAGTTGCACGCCGGGGTGCGCGTCAGCACGCTGATCCAGTTCGGCGGTCAGCCGCTTGATCGTGCGATCACACAGATCGAGTTCGTCCGCGAGCACTTCGCAGCGCAGAGCTGCGGACGTGTTCGGCCACGACACGCTGCGCAACCAGGTGCAGCCGCGTGCCGTCCACAGTACCTTGAAAAGCACCGATTCGGTCTCCGAAGCCACGGTCGGCGGACGGATGTTGTAGCCGCGCAGCAAGGCGCGAATCTGGCTCTGCACGCGGTTCCTGGTCTGCACCTAGCGGTGCCGCGCTTCGATGAGTTCGCGCCATGCACGCACGTCCGGCGAGGGCACGTGGATCTGCGGCACTTCGTCGAGGAACAACAGCTTGGCCAGCTTCTCGGCGTCGACCCGATCGTTCTTGCGCTTGGCCCGCGAGATGAGGCGCAGGCGGCCCGGATGAGCGACGACCACGTGGTCGCAAAACGTGCGCAGATGGTCGTGGATCGGGCCCGTATCCGCACGATGCTTCGTAGCACACCGACATCGCCTGTTGGCGTCGCTGTCGGACAGCGGCAAGGTAGTGTGCGGTCTCCAGCCACGAGCCGCGGATGGTGCGCCCCTCGATGCGGTTGCCGCGTGCGTCGAGCACGCAGCACGTCGAGGAATTCTGGTGTGTATCCAGGCCGACAAAGAGCATGAGCAACCCTCCGTAAAGTCACAGGAATGTTCCCGGGCAAATCCCGGAGAGGCCATTCCGAAGGCGAGTGCTCATAGTTTCAAGATAAAAGGGTGTGTAGTTGAGGTCGCGCCAACCCGCATGGCACAAGGCGTTGCGCGACTACAACGCAGCAACACCGACTACACGTTCGCCCGGAATCCTTGTCGTGACGCGGTTTCCGTCACTACAACGAGAACAAGGCTTTGATTCTTCGACATGCGCGACGACGTGCTCGACGGGCGGTTAGCGACGCGGCCAGAGTGCGACTCGAAGCGCCGAGAGCCGCTAGGTCAGAAGCGTTCTGGGCCGAGCGCGAAGCGGGTGGTACGGGCCATACGAGACTCGTTCTCGCCGACTGCGAAGACGATGCTTCGACGTGGTGAAACTTCTAGCTTCTACCTCACGCAGCGGCGCGCAAAGGGACGACGTTCCCTATGCGCAACCCGTCGAGATAGTCCGCCCACGCCTGCATCATCTTCTTCCGCTCGGCCAAGTGTGCCGTGCGGTTGTAGGCACGCCCGTTCGGGTCACGGACGGCGTGCGCGAGCTGGTGTTCGATGTAGTCGGGCCGGAAGTGCAGCACTTCGTCGAGGATCGTCCGCGCCATCGCACGGAAGCCGTGGCCGGCCATCGTGCCCTTGTCGAAACCCATGCGGCGCAACGCGGCGTTGACGGTGTTTTCCGAAATCGGGCGCTCGCGCGTGCGCAGGCTCGGAAAGACATAGCGCGGCAGACCCGGCTTGCTTGGGCTGGCGTTCCCGGTCAGCGGTTGGAGTTCGCGCAGGATCGCAACGGCTTGGGTCGCCAGCGGCACGATGTGCGGCTGCTCGGTCTTGCTGGCGGTGTAGCGCCATTCGGCGGCGTCGAGGTCGATGTCGTCCCACAGTGCCCTGCGCAATTCGCCCGGCCTGACGAAGACAAGAGGCGCGAGCTTAAGTGCGGCGGCGGTAGTCGGTTGCCCCGTGTAGCCGTGGATCGCGCGCAGCAGTTGCGCGACTTGCGCCGGTTCGGTCTGGCGAAGTGCTCGACGTTCGGGGATTCGAGCGCGCCGCGTAGATCGGTCGAAGGATCGCGTTCGGTTCGTCCGGTAGCGATGGCGTAACGGAATACCTGCGATGCGAGCGACCGGGCACGATGCGCGGTTTCGATGGCTCCGCGCTTCTCGATCTTGCGCAGTACGTCGATCAGCATCTTGGCGGTCACGTCGGCGATGGCGATGTTGCCGAGATAGGGCTTCAAGTCCTTTTCGATCAGGCGACGCGAACGAAGGGCGCCGCCGGGGCTGAGCGACTTCGCGTGCTGGTCGAGAAACTCGGCAGCGACGACGGCAAACGTGTTGCCGGCATGCTCCAGCGCGGCGGCACGCTGCGCACGCGCCGCCACGACCGGCGAGACGCCGGCGCGCAATGTCTTGCGTGCCTGATCGCGCAGCGCGCGGGCTTCCGACAACGATGTAGCCGGATACTCGCCGAAGCTCGTCATGCTCGCCTTGCCGTTGTACCGAAAGCGGTAGCGCCATAGCCTTGCACCACTTGGCTTGACTTCGATTGCGAGGCCGCCCGACTCGGCGACGCGATAGACGACGTAACGCGGCTTGAGCGTGCGAAGTTTGGTATCCGTGAGCATGCGAGAATGGCAGTTGTGAGTGTCAACGGCGGCGTTGCCGTCGGTACTCACTACCGTACTACCGTACTCACATTCTTCGTGGATCTCAACGGAAGACGGCGGATGCCTTGAGACGTAGAAACCGCAATACAGTGCGGTTTTTGCGAGGTTGCGGGACTTAGTGGGATGTCCCGGAACCAGGATTTGGCGCGCCCGGAGGGATTCGAACCCCCGACCAATGGCTTCGGAAGCCACTACTCTATCCAGCTGAGCTACGGGCGCGTATCTTGTAAAGATCGTTTGCATGCTTGGCGGGCGGCGATACTATCCGCTCGCACTGTCTTGGGGAAACCGCACCAAGTGCCGCCGACAGGAGGCGCATTGTCGCACGAAACAGGTCGACGCGACGCAGTTGATCCCCGGCTTTGCAAGGTCGCGCTGGCATTGCGCCGTCGAAACGAATTTCTTCCATGGACATTTTCAAGATATTTCACATCGAAGCCGCGCATCGCCTGACCGGCGTGCCGCCGGCGCACAAATGCGCGCGCCTGCACGGGCATTCGTTCCGCGTCGAAGTGCACGTGTCGGGCGAGGTGGATTCCGCAACCGGCTGGGTCATGGACTTCGCCGACGTGAAGGCGGCGTTCGCGCCGGTCTTCGAGCGGCTCGATCATCATTATCTCAACGAGATCGAAGGGCTCGAGAATCCCACGAGCGAGCGGCTCGCCGCGTGGATCTGGAAAGTGTTGAAGCCGGGACTGCCGTTGCTGAGCCGCATCGTGGTGCACGAAACCTGTACGGCCGGCTGCGCCTATTCGGAACCGTAGGTTTCTTCGTGACGCACCGCGTAAATCTCACGCGGGGCCGTTGACTCGTCGATCGGGAAAACCCTTTGTCGCAATGGCTTTCGAGTGGGCGAATGGGTTCAGGATCGGGATTGTTGCAATGCACAAAAACTTGCGGTATAGTGGTCGCCAGTCACCAACCACTCTTATCCGAGGCTACGATCATGTCCGAGTATTTCAACACCCAGGCTCTCGCCCTTTCCAAGAGCTTCGCCGATACGGCGTTCAAGGCGCACACGCTGGCCGTGGAAGGTCTGGAGCGCGTCACCAACCTCAACCTCAAGGCGCTGGAAAACAACGTCGCGGCGACCGTCGACTTCCTTTCGGAAGCCGCCGAAGTGCGCGATTTCGACGGCCTGAAGACGATCTTTCCGAAGGGCGTCAGCTTGGTCAAGGATTCGGCCGAGAAGTTCTACGCGAACGGCCAGGAAGTGTTCGGCATCACGGTCAAGACCGGTGAGGCGCTGAGCCAGATCGCCAAGGGCAGTTTCGAGTTCGCCAACGACAGCTTCAAGAAGCAGGTCAATGCGGCGGCGACCGACTTCACCAAACAGGTCAACGCAGCGGCGAAGAAGACGACCCGTTGATTCCGGATTCCCGGGGCAACCCGGAATCGCGCTGCGGCAATCCCTCCCTCCCCTTAGTATTCCGCAGCGTTTGTTCAGCCGGATGGTATTGCCATCCGGCTTTTTTTATTGCCTGCTTTCCGCTCATGGCTCGACCTCGGCCGGGGATCGTTTCAACAGCCATCGTGCCTGCCGGGCGGGCAGTGGGCGCCTCGTTCTTGCGCGCAGTGCGCGGCGGTTCCACGCGGTTCGGCAGCGGTGCGGCACAATGTCGCAAGGCGGCGGCGAATGCGGCGACGCTCCTGTACCAAAGCCGCATTTGTCTTGCGACCGCAAATAGCCGCCGGGTATAATCTCGCGGCTTTGCGATAAGACGATGCTTCGCAAGTTTCGAAAGCATCGCAGCCCTCTCGGCATCGCGATCTTGAAGCCGAATCCCATGCGGAACTCCATTGCTCATGGCCGACGCAATGCCGTCCGGATCGTGTTCTTCCAACTCGGCATCGCCGGATTGGTCGGCTTGGGGTTTTGTGCGCGGGACTGGCCGTCGGGGATAGCTGCTGGATACGGCGGTGCGGCGGTCGCAATTGGCAATGCGCTGTTCGCGTGGCGGTTTTACGCAGGCGGCGTGGTTTCGGCAAGGCGTGCGGCGGTTTCGATGTTCGTCGCCGAAGCAGCGAAGTGGGGTTGGCTGGTGCTCATGCTCTATCTGGCGCTGGCGGTATTTCATCTCGCACCGTTGCCGTTGATCGTCGGCGTGATCGCGGCGCAAGTTGCGTTCTGGGCGGCAACGGGAATTGTTCGTTGAGCCATTTCGCGGAAAAGAGCGTGGATCCGGTTGTTTGATGCGCTTGGCGCAACCATTTAGACAAGTGTACGTAGGGAGTTTCGATAGGTGAGTACGGTATCCGAATCCGGCGGTGGGCTGAGCGAATACATCACGCATCACCTGACCCATTTGACGCCGCACGCCAGCGAGGGCGGCTTCTGGTCGTGGCATCTGGATTCGCTCGCGGTGTCGACCGTGCTCGGCGTGCTCGTTCTTGCCTACTTCTATTTCAAGGCGCGCAAGGCCACTTCGGGCGTGCCCGGCAAGGGCCAGGCGTTTGTCGAGCTCGTCGTCGAATTCGTCGACGGTCAGGTGAAGGACGTATTCCACGGCGACCGCAAGTTCCTGGCGCCGCTCGCGCTCACGGTGTTCCTGTGGGTGTTCATCATGAATGCGATGGACCTGCTACCGGTCGATCTGCTGCCGTGGCTGCTCGGCCATCTTGGCGTCAGTCATTTCCGCGCCGTGCCTACCGCCGACGTCAACATGACGTTCGCGATGTCGATCACGGTGTTCCTCCTGATCATCTTCTTCAGCTTCAAGGCCAAGGGTTTCGGCGGCTTCATCCACGAGCTGTTCACTGCGCCGTTCGGATCGAGCCCGTTCCTGTGGATTCCGAACTTCCTGCTCAACCTCGTCGAGCTTCTGTCCAAGCCGGTATCGCTCGCGATGCGACTGTTCGGCAACATGTATGCGGGCGAGCTCGTGTTCATGCTGATTGCCGGCATGTTCGCCGCAGGCAGCTATCTGCTCTACGGCCTCGGCATCGTCGGCTATACGGTGTGGTCGATCTTCCACATTCTGATCATCGGCCTGCAGGCCTTCATTTTCATGGTGCTGACCGTCGTCTACATCTCGATGGCGCACGATCATCATTGATATTTTTTAACGTTTTGCATTTTTATACTTCGAGGAGAAAGTCATGGAACATCAATTCATCGCACTGATCCAGGCCAATACGGCGCTTGCGATCGGCATCATCATCGGCCTCGGCGCGATCGGCGCCTGCATCGGCATCGGCATCATGGGTTCGAAGTTCCTCGAATCTGCCGCGCGCCAGCCGGAACTGGTGCCGCTGCTGCAGGGCCGCATGTTCCTGCTCGCCGGCCTGATCGACGCGGCGTTCCTGATCGGTGTCGCGATCGCGATGTTCTTCGCTTTCGCCAACCCGCTGATCAAGTAAGAGCGCCGGTACCGCAAGTCGAATGCGCGGTGCTTTGCCGCGCGTTCGATACCTAGTCACTTGAGAGAAGGACGTCGCGATGGATATCAATGCGACACTGATCGGTGAAGCGATCGCATTTGCGATCCTCATCTGGTTCTGCGTGCAGTTCGTTTGGCCGCCCTTGCTTGCGGCGATTGAAGAGCGCCAGAAGAAAATCGCCGATGGTTTGATCGCGGCCGATCGTGCGCAAGCGGAGTTGAAAGACGCCGACGCGCGCGTGGCCGACGAGATCAAGAAGGCGCGTGCGCAGGCGGCCGAGATCGTCGACAAGGCGCACCAGCAGGCCAACCAGATCGTCGACAAGGCCAAGGCCGATGCGCTGCTCGAAGCGGCGCGCGTCAAGGCCACGGCCCAGACCGAGATCGACGGCATGGTCGGCAAGGCGCGCGAAGCGCTGCGCGGCCAGGTCGCCACGCTCGCGGTGCAGGGCGCGCAGAAAATCATCGGCCGCGAAATCAACGCCGATGCACACAAGGCCTTGCTCGACCAGTTGGTAGCCGAGATCTGAGCGCATGAGCGAAACCTTGACCTTGGCCCGTCCCTACGCGCGCGCAGCGTTCGAGTCCGCGCGCGACGGGAATGCGCTGGCGGCGTGGTCGGCGAACCTCGGGTTCGCCGCTCAGGCCGTCGGCGACGCGCGCGTCGGTGCGCTGATCGGCAATCCGCGTCTGTCCAACGACGAGCTCGTCGGCCTGTTGCTGCCGCCGGGCGAAGCCGCGAGTGGCGCGTTCGCGAACTTCCTTTCGCTGCTCGCGGACAACCGCCGTCTGGCGCTTCTGCCCGACGTTGCCGCGCTGTTCGAGGGATCTCAAGCGCGAGTCCGAACGCGTGCTCAAGGTGACGCTGCGCTCGGCGACCGAGGTTCCCGCGCCGCAGGCCGATGCGATCAAGGTCGCGCTGGCCAAGCGCTTCGGCCGCAGCATCGAACTCGACCAGCGCATCGATCCTTCGGTGATTGGCGGCGCCGTGATCGACGCGGGCGACGTGGTGATCGACGGTTCGGTGCGCGGGCGCCTGGCTCGTCTGGAACAGACCTTGGCGAATTGACGAACCGGTGGCGCTCGCCGCCGGAGCGTCAGAAGTCAGAGATCAAAAGTCGTCGGAGTGCCAGCGGTACGGCTTTCGATCCAATCGACGTTTGATCTTTGACTTTTGACATTAACCAGAAGCGACGTTGCGTTCATCGCGCACGCGCGCAGAGGACATAAACATGGCCACCACGCTCAACCCTTCCGAAATCAGCGAACTGATCAAGAACCGCATCGAGCAGGTCAAGCTCGCCGCGGAAGCACGCAACGAAGGCACCATCGTCTCGGTGTCCGACGGCATCATTCGCATCCACGGCCTGGCCGATGTGATGTCGGGTGAAATGATCGAACTGCCGGGTAACGGCACGGCGTTGGCGTTGAACCTGGAGCGCGACTCGGTCGGCGCGGTCGTGCTCGGCGAGTACGAGTATCTGCGCGAGGGCGACACGGTCAAGACCACGGGTCGCATTCTCGAAGTGCCGGTCGGCCCGGAACTGCTCGGCCGCGTGGTCGACGCGCTCGGCCAGCCGATCGACGGCAAGGGTCCGATCAACACCAAGCTGGCCTCGCCGGTGGAGAAGGTCGCGCCGGGCGTGATCGCGCGCAAATCGGTATCGCAGCCGGTGCAGACGGGCTACAAGTCGGTCGACTCGATGATCCCGATCGGCCGCGGCCAGCGCGAGCTGATTATCGGCGATCGTCAAACGGGTAAGACGGCTTTGGCCGTGGACGCGATCATCAATCAGAAGGGCACGGGCGTGAAGTGCGTCTACGTCGCGATCGGCCAGAAGCAGTCGTCGATCGCCAACGTCGTGCGCAAGCTCGAAGAGTTCGGCGCGATGGACCACACGATCATCGTCGCCGCCTCGGCGTCCGACTCGGCCGCGATGCAGTACCTCGCGCCGTACTCCGGCTGCGCGATGGGCGAGTACTTCCGCGACAACGGCCAGGACGCGCTGATCATCTACGACGACCTGACCAAGCAGGCCTGGGCCTACCGCCAGATCTCGCTGCTGCTGAAGCGCCCGCCGGGCCGCGAGGCGTATCCGGGCGACGTGTTCTACCTGCACTCGCGCCTGCTCGAGCGCGCCGCGCGCGTCAACGAGGAGTACGTCGAGAAGTTCACCAAGGGCGCGGTGAAGGGCCAGAACCGGCTCGCTGACCGCGCTGCCGATCATCGAAACGCAGGCCGGCGACGTGTCCGCGTTCGTGCCGACCAACGTGATCTCGATCACCGACGGCCAGATCTTCCTCGAAACCGACCTGTTCAACGCCGGCATCCGCCCGGCCGTGAACGCCGGCATCTCGGTGTCGCGCGTCGGTGGCGCGGCGCAGACCAAGATCATCAAGAAGCTGTCGGGCGGCGTGAAGCTCGCGCTCGCGCAGTACCGCGAACTCGCGGCGTTCTCGCAGTTCGCCTCGGACCTCGACGCCGCGACGCGCGCCCAGCTCGAACGCGGCCAGCGCGTGACCGAGTTGATGAAGCAGAAGCAGTACGCGCCGCTCTCGGTCGGCCAGCTCGCGATCTCGCTGTACGCTGCGGAGAAGGGCTATCTCGACGACCTGCCGGTCGCCCAGATCCTGCCGTTCGAAGCCGGCCTGCACGCGCATTTCGCGGTGAACTACGCCGATTGGCTCAAGGCCGCGAACGACAAGGCCGACTGGAACGACGCGATCGAGGCGACGCTGAAGAAGGGCATCGAAGAGTTCAAGAAGACGGGTTCCTGGTAAAGCTTTTGCTCGTCATTCCGGCGAAAGCCGGAATCCAGCGCCTCTGATTTCGGCGCTGGAATCAAGAGCAAAAGTCACTGGATTCCGGCTTTCGCCGGAATGACGGAAGAAAAACGAAAAGGCCGAACAACGTGGCAGGCGCAAGAGAAATCCGCACCAAGATCAAGAGCGTGCAGAACACCCGCAAGGTGACGCGCGCGCTCGAAATGGTCTCGGCTTCGAAAATCCGCAAGGCGCAGGACCTGATGAAGGCATCGCGCCCGTACGCGCGCGCGATGCGCCAGCTGATCGGCCACATCGCCAAGGCGAACACTGAGTACAAGCATCCGTTCCTGGTCGAGCGCGGCGAGGTCAAGCGTGTCGGCTACATCGTCGTGTCGACCGACCGCGGCCTCTGCGGCGGCCTCAACTCGAACCTGTTCCGCAAGCTGCTCGGCGAAATCCGCGAGTGGCAGGGCAAGGGCGTCGAGGTCGACGTCGTCGCGATCGGCACGAAGGCGAACGCATTCTTCAAGCGCCTCAAGGTCAATCTCGTCGGCAGCGTGTCGCATCTCGGCGAGAAGCCGAAGGTCGAAGCGCTGATCGGCGTGATCAAGGTGATGCTCGATGCGTACTCGGACAAGCGCATCGACCGGCTCACGCTGGCCTACAACGACTTCGTCAACACGATGACGCAGAAACCGACGCTCGACCAACTGCTGCCGCTGCCGCCGTCGGCGCAGCTCGAGACGGCGCACGACTGGGACTACATCTACGAGCCGAACGCGGAAACCGTGCTCGACCACGTGCTCACGCGCTACATCGAATCGCTGGTCTACCAGGCCGCGCTCGAGAACCTCGCGAGCGAGCACGCGGCGCGCATGGTCGCGATGAAGGCGGCGGGCGACAACGCGAAGAAGGCGATCGATTCGCTGACGCTGATCTACAACAAGGTGCGTCAGGCCGCGATCACGCAGGAAATCTCGGAAATCGTCGGCGGCGCCGCGGCGGTATAGTTTTTCCCTTCCCCCTCTGGGGGAAGGTGCCCGAAGGGCGGATGAGGGAAGGGCCTGACGGATCGGGTGATGACTTTCCAGAGTGCGGGGCTTTTCCCTCATCCGGCGTTTCGCGCCACCTTCTCCCGATGGGAGAAGGGAAGCAGCTTTACTTTTTTGGAGTCACAACAATGAGCCAAGGCAAAGTAGTACAAATCATCGGCGCCGTGGTCGACGTCGAATTCCCGCGCGATGCCGTGCCGAAGGTGTACGACGCGCTCAAGGTGGACGGCACCGCGATCACGCTCGAGGTGCAGCAGCAGCTCGGCGACGGCGTCGTGCGCACGATCGCGCTCGGCTCGACCGACGGTTTGAAGCGCAACCTCGTCGCGACGAACACCGGCGCCGGCATCAAGGTGCCGGTCGGCAGCGCCACGCTCGGCCGCATCATGGACGTGCTCGGCAACCCGATCGACGAAGTCGGTCCTATCGATGCGAAGGACCACTGGACCATCCATCGTCCGGCGCCGAGCTACGACGAACAGGCCGCGGCCAACGAGCTGCTCGAAACCGGCATCAAGGTCATCGACCTCGTCGCGCCGTTCGCGAAGGGCGGCAAGGTCGGCCTGTTCGGCGGCGCGGGCGTGGGCAAGACGGTCAACATGCTCGAACTGATCAACAACATCGCGACCCAGCACTCGGGTCTGTCGGTGTTCGCCGGCGTCGGCGAGCGTACGCGCGAGGGCAACGACTTCTATCACGAGATGATCGAAGCGGGCGTGGTCAACTTGAAGGACCTGCCTGAGTCGAAGGTGGCGATGGTCTACGGCCAGATGAACGAGCCGCCCGGCAACCGCCTGCGCGTCGCGCTGACCGGCCTCACGATGGCCGAGTATTTCCGCGACGAGAAGGATACCTCCGGCAAGGGCCGCGACGTGCTGTTCTTCGTCGACAACATCTACCGCTACACGCTGGCCGGTACCGAAGTGTCCGCGCTGCTCGGCCGCATGCCGTCGGCCGTGGGCTATCAGCCGACGCTGGCCGACGAAATGGGCCGCCTGCAGGAGCGCATCACCTCGACCAAGACCGGATCGATCACCTCGATCCAGGCCGTGTACGTGCCGGCGGACGACTACACCGACCCGTCGCCGGCGACCACGTTCGCGCATTTGGATTCGACCGTCGCGCTGTCGCGCGACATTGCTTCGCTCGGTATTTATCCGGCGGTCGATCCTCTTGCTTCTACCAGCCGCCAGCTCGATCCGAACGTGATCGGCCAGGAGCACTACGAGACCGCGCGCCGCGTGCAAGGCACGCTGCAGCGCTACAAGGAATTGAAGGACATCATCGCGATTCTCGGCATGGACGAGCTCAGCGAAGAAGACAAGGCCACCGTCGGCCGCGCGCGCAAGATCGAGCGCTTCTTCTCGCAGCCGTTCCACGTCGCCGAAGTGTTCACCGGCGCGCCGGGCAAGTACGTTTCGCTCAAGGAAACGATCCGTGGCTTCAAGATGATCTGCGACGGCGAGTGCGATCATCTGCCGGAGCAGGCGTTCTACATGGTCGGCGGCATCGACGAGGCCTTCGAGAAGGCCAAAAAGATGACCGAGAAGAAGGCGGCCTGATCCGGCCGGAGCGATCGATATGGCAACCACCATCCGCTGCGACATCGTCAGCGCCGAGTCCGAAATCTTCCACGGCAACGCGACCATGGTCGTCGCCACCGGCGAAGAGGGCGAGCTCGGCATCGCGCCGCGCCACGCGCCGCTGATCACGCGGCTCAAGCCGGGCCAGGTGCGCGTGATCGCGGAGAACGGCGACGAACAATTCTTCTACGTCTCCGGCGGCATTCTCGAGGTGCAGCCGCAAGTCGTGACCGTGCTGACCGATACCGCCGTGCGCGCGAAGGATCTCGACGAGGCGGCGGCACGCAAGGCCAAGGACGAGGCCGAACGCGCGCTCGCCAACCGCACCGACGCGGTCGAGATCGCGCAGGCGCAGGCCGAACTCGCCCAGGCGCTCGCGCAGTTGCAGGCGATCGAACGCCTGCGGCGCATGCTCAAGCACTGAGGGGTATTTTTGCGATCATCCCAGGTCGCGAAAATCGAATTGATCCACGCCGTGCGCGCACCGTTGCGGGCGACAGTCCGGCACGAATCCTGTGCGAGGCGGTCGGCCGCGAACTGCGGAATCGCTGCGACGCGGGTGCCCGGCGCGCATGCGACCTGCGGACCGTTCGCGGTCTGGAACATGAGTAGAGGCCGAATCGCAGCGACAATCGGGCGGTGGTCTGTCACATATCCTGGATGAGCAGGTAGCACTGCATGTGCGTCACCCTGTGCGGGCGCAGCTTTTGGTCTTACCATTGCGGCCCGCTTTTCTGCCTTTTCTCCAACCAGAACGGGAATCATCGTGAATGTGAATGCCGCGCCCGCTACGGGCGCCCAGTGGGTCGTGCTCAAATTCGGCGGTAGCAGCGTTTCGACGCGGCCGCGCTGGGACAAGATCGCGGCGATCGCCAAAGACAAACGGGCGCAGGGCAAACACGTTCTCATCGTCGTCTCGGCGCTGTCGGGTACGACCGATAAGCTCAAGGCGATCTGTGACGGACACGCCGACGCGGGCAAGTGCCGAACCGTGGCCGACGAGATCGTTGCGCGCCATCGCGCCATGTTCGCCGAACTGGAACTCGAGGACGCGAACGGCCTTGACGCATGGCTGGCGAAGCTCGAACGGCTTCTGGCCGACCCGCGTCGCGCCGACGGCGCGCTGACCTGGCAGGCCGAAGTGCTCGCGCTCGGCGAGATGATGTCCTCGACGCTCGGTGCGGCCTATCTCACCGCGTCGGGCCTCGCGACGCGCCGGCTCGATGCGCGCGAGCAGTTGCTGAGCGAAGCGTTGCCGAACCAGAGCGCGTGGGGTCGCTATCTGTCCGCTCAGGTACCGACGGCACGCGATGAGGCGTTGATCGCGAAGCTGTCGGCGCTTGGCACGACGTTCATCACGCAGGGTTTCATGGCGCGCAATGCCGCGGACGAGACCGTGATCCTCGGCCGCGGCGGCTCGGACACCTCGGCGAGCTATTTCGGCGCGCTGCTCGACGCCGAAATCGTCGAGATCTGGACCGACGTCGCCGGCATGTTCAGCGCCAACCCGCGCAGTGTGCCGAACGCGCGCCTGCTCTCGCGGCTCGATTACGAAGAGGCGCAGGAAATCGCCACGACCGGCGCCAAGGTGCTGCATCCGCGCTGCATCAATCCGGTGCGCGAGGCCGGCGTGCCGCTCGCCATCAAGGACACCAACCATCCGGAACTCGCCGGCACGGAGGTCTGCGCCGCGGTGGCCGACGCGCTGCCGAGCGTGAAAGCGATTTCGCAACGCACCGGCATCACGCTGATCTCGATGGAGTCGATCGGCATGTGGCAGCAGGTCGGCTTCCTCGCCGACGTGTTCGAGATCTTCAAGCGCCACGGTCTGTCGATCGACCTCGTGGGTACGGCGGAAACCAATGTCACCGTTTCGCTCGATCCGACCGAAAACCTCGTCAACACCGACGTGCTCTCCGCGCTTTGCACCGATCTCGCCGTGATCTGTCGGGTCAAGGTGATCGCGCCGTGCGCGGCGATCACGCTGGTCGGCCGCGGCATGCGCTCGATGCTGCACAAGTTTTCTCCGGTCCTCGCCGAGTTCGGCAGCTTGCGCGTACACTTGATCTCGCAATCGTCGAACAACCTCAACCTCACCTTCGTCGTCGACGAAAACGTGGCTTCGAACCTCGTACCGCAGCTGCACGACCTGCTGATCAAGGCCGAGGCGATGCGCGTGGAGGACGCTGCCGTATTTGGCCCGAGCTGGATGGATATGTATAGAAAACCACAAGTACAGAATGCGCCGTGGTGGCGCGCGCGCCGCGACGAGCTGCTTGCGCTTGCCGACAAGGCGACGCCGCACTATGTCTACGACCTCGCTACGGTGCGCGCGCAGGCGCAGGCGCTGCGCGGCACGGTCAAGGCGATCGACCGCTGGTTCTACGCGATCAAGGCCAACCCGCATCCGGCGATCCTGCGCGAAATCGTCGCGCAGGGCTTCGGCCTCGAATGCGTGTCGCCCGGCGAGCTGGCGCGCGCGCGCGAGGCCGCCGGCGCAGCGGTCGACCTGCTCTACACGCCGAACTTCGCCGCGCGCGCCGATTACGCCGCCGGCATCGCCGCGGGCGCGCGCGTGACGCTCGACAACCTCCATCCGCTTGAACACTGGGGCCATCTGTTCGCCGGGCGCGAGGTCGAACTGCGCCTCGACCTCGACTTCGCGCGCGGCCACCACGACAAGGTCAAGACCGGCGGCGCGGGATCGAAGTTCGGCCTTTCCCTCGACGAGCTCGACGAATTCCGGCGCCTCGCCGCGCGCCACGACGTGCGCATCGTCTGCCTGCACGCGCACCTGGGCTCGGGCATCCTCGACGCGAACCACTGGAAGGAAGTGCACATCCAGCTCGCAAGCCTAGCCGAGAAGATCGGCACGGTGCGTTCGCTCAACGTCGGCGGCGGTTACGGCGTGCCTTCGCGCACGGACGAGGCGCCGCTCGACCTCGCCGCCGTCGGCGCCAGCCTCGCCGAAGTCAAGGCCGCGTATTCGCAGTACGAGTTGTGGAGCGAGCCGGGCCGCTTTCTCGTCGCCGACGCGGGCGTGCTGCTCGCGCGCGTCACGCAGTTGAAGCGCAAGGGCGAGTTCCGCTACGTCGGCGTCGATGCGGGCATGCACACGCTGATCCGGCCGGCGCTGTACGAGGCGTATCACGAAATCGTCAACCTCACGCGCATCGACGAGCCCGCGACCGAGCTCGTGCAGGTCGTCGGCCCGATCTGCGAGTCGGGCGACGTGCTCGGCAGCCATCGCCGCCTCCCGCCGTCGCAGGAGGGCGACGTGGTCCTGATCGCCCAGGGCGGCGCCTACGGCGCGGTCATGTCGTCCGACTACAATCTGCGCGGACGAGCGGTAGAGACGGTGTTGTGACCCTGCCGGCCGCCGACCGTTTTGCCGACCCGCGCAACGCGCGGGTGTTCCGTTTCGCATCCTGCGATTTCGATGCGGCGAGCGGCACGGCGAGTTTGTCGTATGCGTTCGATGACGGACCGTTGCTGACCGAGCGTATCGTGTTTCCCGCCGCGCCCGCGTTGCCGGCCGGGCGCGCGACAGCGTTCGCGCAGGCGTTGCGCCTGCTGCATCTGATCGCGGGCGTCAGCTACTACAAGGCCGGCATCGCGCCCGAACTGCGCGTCGAAACCGGCGCGCTCGCCGCGGATACGGCGGTGTTCCTGCACGAACTGTATTTCAACGGCCTGGCCGAATTCGCCTATCAGAACAAACTCGATCTGAGCGAGCGCCTTGCTTCCCTTATCCCACCGGGAGAAGGTGCCCCGAAGGGGCGGATGAGGGAAGAGCCTTCCAAGGCCGAAGTGGCACCGGCATCCGCAGCGCCTTTCCCTCATCCGCCCTTCGGGCACCTTCTCCCGGTGGGAGAAGGGAAGAAGCTCAATCTCCCGCGCCGCACCTTGCTGCCGATCGGCGGCGGCAAGGATTCGCTCGTCAGCGCGGAATTGTGCAAAAGCATCGGCGAGCCCGCGACCGCGGTCTGGATCGGCGATTCGGCGCTGATCGCCGCCTGCGCCGAACGCACGGGTTTGCCGCGGCTCGACATCGGGCGGCACATCGCGCTGGAGCTGTTCGAATACAATCGCCGCGGCGCATACAACGGCCACGTGCCGGTGACCGCGATCAACTCGGCGATCCTGGTCTGCGCGGCGATCCTCTACGGCTACGATGCGATCGCGTTTTCCAACGAACGCTCGGCGTCGAGCGCGACGCTCGAATACCTCGGCCGCCCGATCAACCACCAGTGGAGCAAGTCGCTGGACTTCGAGCGCCTGCTGCGGTATCAGATCCATGCGCACGTCGCTGCCGACCTCGATTACTTCTCGTTGTTGCGGCCGTGGTCGGAACTCGACGTCGCGCGCGAGTTCGCCAGGCACTCGCAGTACGATGCCGCGTTCTCGAGCTGCAACCGCAACTTCCGCATTCTCGGCGGGCATCCGTCGGACCGCTGGTGCGGGCAGTGCCCGAAGTGCCATTTCGTCTTTCTTGCGCTGGCGCCGTTCGTCGCCAAGCCGCGCCTGTTGAAGATCTTCGGTCGCAACCTGCTCGACGATGCGACGCTCGCGCCCGGTTTCGACGCACTGCTCGAATACCGCGATCACAAGCCGTTCGAGTGCGTCGGCGAAGGCCGCGAGTCGCGCGCGGCGATGTACGCGCTGACGCAGCGCGCGGAGTGGCGCGAGGACGCGCTCGTCGCGCGCTTCGCGAAAGAAATCCTGCCGCAGCTCGACCGCGCCGGGCTGGCGCTAGAGCCGTTGCTCGCGTCGGCGGGCGAGCATTTCGTTCCGTCGCGCTTCGCCGCCGCAACGAATGCGCCTCGCTGATCTCGAGCACAAACGCGTCGCGGTCTGGGGCTGCGGCCGCGAGGGGAGGGCGGCGCTCGCCGTGCTGCGGCGCCGATTTCCGCGACAGCACGTCACGTTGTTCTGCAGCGAAGCGGAGGCGGCCGCACTGGTGGCGGACGCGAGGGTATCTTTTCGCAGCGCGAACGCCTCCGACAAGCCGAACATCCTCGTGGTCACCACGCCGGTCGACGAAGCCGCTCTGGCGGCATTCGACATCGTGATCAAATCGCCGGGCATCAGTCCGTATCGCGAACCCTATTGCACGGCGGAAAATGCCGGGGTGCGCTTCACCTCGGGAACCGCGCTCTGGTTCGGCGAGCGTTCGCAGGCGAGAACGATCTGCATCACCGGCACCAAGGGCAAGAGCACCGTTTCCGCGCTGATAGCGCATCTGCTGCGTGCCGGCGGCAGGCTTACCGCGCTGGCGGGGAACATCGGCATGCCGCTGCTCGACCTGCTCGACGTCGCGGCGGAACCGGACTGGTGGGTGATCGAATTGTCGAGTTTCCAGACGCGCGATTTCGACGGCGCGCCGACGGTCGCGGTCATCAACAATCTCTACGAGGAGCATCTCGACTGGCATGTGAACGGCGCGAACTATGCGGCCGACAAGTTGCGCATCGCCGCCAGGGCGAAACGCCTGGTCATCAACGCCGGGCAAAAGAGGCTCGTGGCGATGACGCAAGGCGACCTGGCCGATTCGTTCAACCAGGTTTCGGGTTGGCACATGCGCGACGGCGAGCTGTGGCGCGCCGATCGACGGGTTCTGGCGCGCGGTGAAATCCCGTTGCCCGGCACGCACAACGCGCTCAACGTCTGCGCGGCGCTCGCGGCGATCGAGGCCGCGAGCGAGGATGCGGTTTCATCGGCGCCTTTCGTCGCCTCGTTCAAGGGCTTGCCGCACCGCCTGCAATATCTCGGCGAACGCGACGGCATCGACTACGTCAACGACAGCATCTCGACGACGCCGTATGCCGCCATCGAGGCGCTGCGCAGCGTCGGCGAGCGGCGTTCGACGATCCTTGTCGGCGGCTTCGATCGCGGTGTCGACTGGACGCCGTTCGTCGAGCACGTCGGCCGCCATCCGCCGCATGCAGTCGTGACCCTGGGTGCGAATGGCGACGCGATCGCTGCAAGGCTGGAGGCGCTCAAGACGCCGGTCGCGCTCGCGTCGACCGACTCGCTGGCGGCTGCCGTGGGGCGCGCACGTTCGCTGACCGAGACCGGCGGTGCGATCGTGCTTTCTCCGGGCGCGCCGAGCTTCGACCAGTTCAGCGATTACGCCGAACGCGGACGGGAGTTCGCGCGCCTGGCCGGGTTCGACCCGACTGCGATCGCGGCAATCGAAGGACTGGGCATCGCCTGAACCCGTTCTCCGTTTTTCGTTCCCGCGCAGGCGCGCGGGAATGACAGGCAAGAAATGGTGAACTCCGTACCGTAGCTTGTGGTCGCAATGACGGCTTCTGCACAATGGCTGCGCGTCAGCCCGCGACCGCAATGGAGAAATCGATGCCGAACTGGAAAAGCCGTCTGCTTTCGTTGTCGCTGGGCCTGCTTGCGGCCGGCGCCGTTGCCGCAGCGCCCGCCGACAAGCCGGCGCAGAAATCCGCGGCGCCCGCGCCCGATACCGATGTGCGCCTCTATGCGCTCGACTGCGGCCATCTCGATTTCAAGAGCCTCGGCATGTTCTCCGACACCGGCGAATACGACGGCAGGCCCGGGCGTATCCTCACGCCGTGCTTCCTGATCCGCCATCCGCAAGGGTGGATGCTGTGGGACGCCGGGCTCGGCGACCGGTACGCGCAGCAAGCCACGGGCGTCGACGCGTTCGGCGGCCTCGTGCACGTGCAGGTGCCGGTCACTCTCGCCGCGCAGCTCGCCATCTTGAATCTCGCGCCGAAGGACATCCGCGTCGTCGCCTTTGCGGATTTGCACGAGGACCACGTCGGCAACGCCAATCTGTTTGCGAAGACGGCGACGTGGGTCGTCAACGACAAGGAACTCGCCTGGGCGAAGTCCGATCCGCCGCCGTTGCGCGTCGATGCCGGCCTGTTCTCCGGCGTCGAATCGGCCGACGTCAAACGGATCGACGGCGACTTCGACGTGTTCGGCGACGGCCGCGTCATCATCCTCAAGGCGCCCGGCCTCACCCCGGGCCATCAGGTGCTGCTGCTGCGTTTGAAGAAGACCGGTGCGGTGCTGCTCGCCGGCGGTCTGTACCCGCTGCGCGAAAGCCGCGGCCAGCGCCGCGTGCCGGCAACCAGCACGAGTCGCGCCGACGCGCTCGCCTCGATGGAACGCATCGAGAAGATCGCCGCCAACCAGAAGGCGCGCGTCGTCGCCCAGGGCGATCCGGCGGATTTCGCCGCGCTGCCGAAGTTTCCGGCCTGCCTCAATTGAGCGGGATGGCGATGCGTACCGGAGAAAAATCGCAGCGCGTCTGGGACCTGCCCACGCGCCTGTTCCATTGGACGCTCGTCGCGCTGATCGCGCTGCAGTTCGCCACGGCCGAATTCGGCTTGCTATCGATGGAATGGCACTATCGTTTTGGCTGGGCGACGCTGGCGCTGATCGTGTTCCGCATCGCCTGGGGGTTCGCCGGTTCGCAGACCAGCCGCTTCGCCGATTTCGTACGCGGGCCGGCGGCCGTCATGCGCTATGCCAAGGCGATGTTTTCCACAAATCCACAAGTGCATATCGGCCACAATCCGCTCGGCGGCTGGTCGGTGCTCGCGATGCTGGCATGCGTGCTCGTGCAGGCCGTTAGCGGCCTGTTCACGAGCGACGGCATCGACGAGGATGGCCCGTTCGTCGATGCCGTATCGGGCGCGACGGTGAAGCTCGCGACGAAACTGCACCATCTCGGCGAAACGGCGCTGATCGCGCTGATCGCCCTGCATGTTGCTGCCGTGCTGCTGCACTGGCTGGTCAAGCACGACAACCTAATCGTGCCGATGATCACGGGCCGCAAGCGCATCGACTCCCCGCCATCGCTACGCTTCGTCAGTGGCTGGCTGGCGCTTGTGCTGTTCGCGGCCGTCGTGGCGGTGGTCGCTCTATTGAGCCGCGCGGGCGGCTGAAAAGGTCCGTAGCAGGCGAAGCCGCCGTCACCCGCATCGCGCGGGGCGCCGCTTCCATGTCCGAAAATTTCCGTTCTCGGCGTATCCCCTAACGGGAGCCGATGTTTGGGTGAATCGCGCGGTTGCGATTTGGATGCCGGTTCCCGCATTCAACGGGAGGCGGCATCGTGCGATTCTCGAACTATGCGGGCATTCTTGCCCTGTGTCTGGCCGGCGTGGATGCCCGGGCCGCGATCGACGTGCCTAGCGGGGCGTCGATGGATCTCGCCGATGGTGCGATCCATCTGGCCTGCAGCGATCTCACCGTCGCCGGTACGCTTACCGGCGGCAGTGCGATGGTGAGCGGCATCGCCAATCTGACGATCAACGGCGGTACGCTCGATGCCGGCAGCGCTCTCTTCGCGGTCGGTGGCGATTTCGTCGACAGCGGCACCTTCAACGCCGGCACATCGAGCGTGGAGATCGTCGACGCCTGCGGCAGTGGCGTGAGCCGGCTCGGTGGATCGAGCGCGTTCTACGATTTCTCCGCCAGCACCGCCGCGGGCAAGCAGCTCGTGCTCGATGCCGGCCTCACCCAGAGCGTGAGCCATGCGTTCACGCTGCAAGGCGCGGCCGGGCAACTGCTGCGCGTGCTCAGTTCCGGCGCGGGGCAGCAGGCGCGTTTCGCCATCGCCGCGGCGGCCAGCCAGGTCGTTTCCTACGTTGATGCGCGCGATAACCTCGCCAGCCAGGCGACGATCGCGCCGGGGCTGCCCTCGCTCTACAACTCGATCGACAGCGGCAATCTGACCAACTGGTTCGGCAGCGCCGGGACCGGGGATCCGGGCAGCACGGGTAGGGGACCTGTGCCGACGCCCGCGCTCGGCCCCTTCGCCGCGATCCTGCTCGCCTTCCTGCTCGGCTGGTTCGGCTGGAGAAAGCGCGATGCGTGATCGACCGATTTGGAACAACGGTTTTTCCCCGTTCGTCCGCATTCAAAGAGATATCGCATGACCCTGCACAACCATAAGAAAACCAAGTTGGCAGCCCGCACGCAGCGTCAGCGGAATGCGGCACTCCCGATCCCGGATTCCGGCCTGTCCGCGCCTTCCTCCGGGCTACGCATTGCATTGCTTTCCTGCGGCCTGTCTCTCGCTTGCCTACCCGCCGCGGACAGCGCCGTTGCCGCGGACATGACGATCAAACCGGCGCCGGGGAGCGGCTTCGTCGTCACCGACTCGAATGGCGAGCAGACCCGCCTGCGCGTGAATGAGAACGGCGGGATCGTGATGCCGGTCGTTGTCAACGGTCAGCAACAAGCTTTGCCGATCTGCGCCAGCGCGAGCGGCCAGATCGGCCCGTGCGTGCCGGGCGCGGGCGGCTCGGTTGGACCGCAAGGTCCGACAGGCCCGAAGGGCGACCCCGGCCCCGCCGGTCCGCAAGGCGAGCAAGGCGTGGCCGGGCCCGTCGGTCCACAAGGCCCGAAGGGTGACCCCGGCGACCCGGGCGGCGGCGCGGCATTGCCGTCGGGCATCGCCAATCAGACCTTGCGTTACGCCGGTATCGACACACTGGCCGCCACCAGCGACTGGCAGGTATTCCCCGACGGCGGCGTGCTCGCCACCAACGCGACGGTCAACATCGCGATCGCCAACCACCAGACGCCGGTCGGCACGATACCGGCCAGCGGCGTGGGCGCGCGCATGATGTGGTATCCGGCCAAGGCTGCGTTCCGTGCCGGCTATGTCGATGACTTGATGGACGCAGTCAGGATGGCCAATGGCACGGAATGGGACGATCCGAATGTCGGCGTCGGGTCCGTGGCGCTGGGAGTCGACACGATCGCCAGCGGCTATGAATCCACGGCGATGGGCTTCGACACGCAGGCCAGCGGCATCCTCTCCACGGCGATGGGCGATGCCACGACCGCCAGTGGCAACTATTCCATGGCGACGGGCTTTTTCACGACCGCCAGCGGCAACTGGTCCACGGCGATGGGAGCAAACGCCAGAGCGACCAAGGATTATTCCTTTGTCTGGAGCGGCGATAACCAGAATGCCGCCTTCAGCCCGGCTGACCATAGCTTCGCCGTCGTGGCGCCCGGCGGCATTTATATGTACTCGGGCGCAAACGGCTCCGGCGGCTGCGTAATGAGCAATCCCGGCTCGGCCGGCTGGAGCTGTTCGAGCGACCGCAACCTGAAAACGAACATCGTGCCGGTCGACGCGCGCGCGGTGTTGGATAAAGTCGTTGCGCTGCCGGTGGCGACCTGGGCGTTCAAGACCGCGCCGCAGTACGCGCACATCGGCCCAATGGCGCAGGACTTCAAGGCGGCATTCGATCTCGGCGACGCCGACGACAAGCACATCTCCGCGAGCGATGCGCAGGGCGTGGCGCTGGCGGCGATCCAGGGCTTGCACGCGCAATGGAAGGATGCGGACGCGCGAATGGCCGCAGCGCTGGTGCGGAAGGACGGCGAAATCGCAGCGCTCAAGGCGCAGCTGTCCGCGCAGCAAGCACAACTGACGCAACTGGGCAGACTGGCCGGCGACATGGCGCGCGTCAAAGCCGAACTCGCCGCCTTGCGCGAGCACCCGGCATCCGCGCTCGCCACGGCCAGCCTGACGCGGTGAGCAACCATGCACCTCATTTCTTTTTGCGGCTTCGCGTTCACGAATCGAGGGAAATTCCATGAGCATCCGACAAATTCGCAATCGACGGAACCGCCCGATGTTGACGCTTGCGCTGGCGCTTTCCGCCACGACCGCGAACGCCGCCGACGTGACGATCAAACCCGCCGCGGGCAGCGGCGTGGCGATTACCGACGCGAGTGGTGCCAACCCGCGCCTGCGTGTGGCGGAGACGGGCGAAGTATGGATTCCCGTTCTCGCCACCGGCGCGCAACAGACATCGCCGGTGTGTTACGGCAGCGGCGGCCAGCTCGGGCCGTGCGCGGCCGGCGCGGATGGCGGCAGCTACACCGCCGGCATTGGATTGACGCTGACGGGCACCGCGTTCGCCGTGGCGCCGCCGTACCAGTTGCCGCAGGGCTGCGCGGTCAGCCAAGTACCGCAATGGACGGGCGCCGCATGGTCCTGCGCGACGGTGAGCGGCGGCGGCTTCTCGCTGCCGTACGTGCAGACGGTGAGCGATGCGGGCCCGTTGTTCGCGCTGACCAACAGCGGCGCGGGCGGTGCGCTCAAAGGCGTTGCCAGCAGCGGTGCCGGCGTGCTCGGCACCAGCAACGCCTCCAACGGCTTCGGGGTTCGCGGCACCAGCGATCAGGGGATTGGCGTTCTCGGTTCCAGCAATGACGGCACGGGCGTGACCGGCACCACCGAGTCGACGGCGGGCGGTGTCGGCGTGCGCGGCGAAAGCGACTACGGCGGTGTCGGCGTCGAAGGTATTGCCGGCGACCGCGGCGTGGGCATCGGCGTACGCGGCCAAAGCGCGAACGGGGATGGCGTGCAAGGGCGCGCGACGAACGGAGGATCGGGCGTGGCCGGCATTCACGAGGGCAACGGCAGCGGCGTGTACGGATACAGCGAAGGCGGCGATGGCGTGCACGGCGAAGCCAACGGCAATGGCAAGGGCGTGTCCGGCAAGAGCACGAACGGCCAAGGCGTCTTCGGTTCGAGCGAGCACGGAACCGGCGTGCGCGCAGAATCGAACGCGGCGGATGCCAGCCCCGCGATGGAAGCTCATCAGTACGGCAGCGGCGGTGGCGCGGGCGTTTACGGCGTGAGCATGAATGGTGATGGCGTGTATGGATCGAGCGCCTCGGGTTACGCGATGCATGCCGATGGTCCGGCAAAGCAGGCGCTCGGTGCGGGCGGCTGGGTCAAGGCGATGGCGTTCGTGGAGTGGAAAAACAACGCGTACACGATCAAGCGCTGCTTCAACTCGCAACTTGCGGCGGCGCAGTCGTCGACGGCGCCGTGCGGAATGAGTCTCGAACTGCCGTCGCCGTCATTGCCCTGCGTGCACTTCGGTTTCGATATCACCGATCGCTTCGTCAGCGTCACGCCATTCAGCAATTTCAACAACGACGGCACCAGGCTTTCCGTCGAACTTTCTCAGGTTGGCAACCCCGACGCATTGCCGACCACATCGGGGGATGTGGGCTGCATCGACATCGCATACGTGAACGGAGACGACACCAAAACCTCTTTCATGATCTTCGTCTATTGACCTTTCCGGGACACATTCGCCATGCACGCACATCGACTCCCTGCAGTATCTCCCTTCGCCCTGACTGTGCTCGTCGCTCTGCTTGCGACCGGCCTGGCCGCCGCCGCCGACGTGACGATCAAGCCCGCCGCCGGCGGCGGCGTGGCGATCACCGACGCGAGCGGCGCCAACGCGCGCCTGCGCGTGGCGGAGACGGGCGAAGTGTGGATTCCCGTGCTCGCCGCGGGCGCGCAGCAGACATCCCCGGTATGTTCGGGCGCGGGCGGCCAGCTCGGGCCGTGCGCGGCGAACGCGGGCGACGGCAGCTACACCGCGGCGACCGGACTGACGCTGACCGGCACGACGTTCGCCGTGGCGCCGCCGTACCAATTGCCGCAGGGCTGTGCGGCCAATCAGGTGCCGCAGTGGACAGGCGCGGCCTGGGCTTGCGCGGCGATGTCGGGCGGCGGCAGCGGTTTTGCGCTGCCGTATGTGCAGACGGCGAGTAGAAATAACGGGGCATTGTTCTCGCTGACCAATACCGGCGACCAAGGCGCGGGTCTGGAAGGTATCGGCGATACCGGCCCTGGCGTACTCGGCAGCAGCAATGCAGCCGGCGGCGCCGGCGTACTTGGCTCAGCCGATTACGGCAGCGGTGTTCATGGTTACAGCAAGGACGGCTATGGCGTGAACGGAGAAAACGATTCGACGACGGGGGGCGCCGGAGTGTATGGGCTTGCGCGACACAGCGGCGATGGCCTGCATGGCGAAAGCACGGATGGCAATGGCGTGTACGGAAAAAGCGCGAACGGCTACGCAATGAACGCCGATGGCCCGGCAACGCAGGCGCGCGGCGCGGGTGGTTGGGTCAAGGCGATGGCGTTCGTCCATTGGGATGGAGGAGTCGACTACACAATCGAGCGCTGTTTCAATTCGCAGTTGGCTGCCGCTCAAGCGTCGACGGCGCCATGCGGGATGAGCGCACAGGGTGTTTGCAGTGGGGAATTTTGCGAAGTGCATGTGCACTTCGGTTTCGACCTCAGCGATCGCTTTGCCAACGTCGTTCAGTTCTACAACGCGAAGGCCAAAGCTGCGAAGGTGATCGCCGGTCTGTATGCGGTTGGCGCTTCGAATGATCCGGATGCAGTAGTGGTCAATTCGTTCGACTTGAGCGGATCCGACAGCAAAGGCGACTTCATGGTTTTCGTCTACTGACCGTTCGGGGGTCTTCGATCATGCGCACTTATTTTCTGCATTCTGCCTTTCCTCTATCGTGCCTTGCACTTGCCTGCCTGCTTGCAACGGGCAGCGTCCTCGCCGCCGACGTGACGATCAAACCCGCCGTGGGCGGCGGCGTGGCGATCACCGACGCGAGCGGCGCCAACGCGCGCCTGCGCGTGGCGGAGACGGGCGAAGTGTGGATTCCCGTGCTCGCCGCGGGCGCGCAGCAGACATCCCCGGTGTGTTCGGGCGCGGGCGGCCAGCTCGGGCCGTGCGCGGCGAACGCGGGCGGCGGCAGCTACACCGCGGCGACCGGACTGACGCTGACCGGCACCACGTTCGCCGTGGCGCCGCCGTACCAATTGCCGCAGGGCTGTGCGGCCAATCAGGTGCCGCAATGGACCGGCGCGGCTTGGGCTTGCGCGGCGATGTCGGGCGGTGGCAGTGGTTTCACGCTGCCGTATGCGCAGACGCTGAGCGATGCAGGTCCGCTGTTCGCGCTGACCAATTCCGGCGCGGGCGGTGCGCTGAAAGGCGTCGCCCACAGCGGCTCCGGCGTGTACGGCGAGAGCAATGCCGCCAACGGCATCGGCACTCGTGGCTTCAGCGGTCAGGGAACGGGCGTCTACGGTTCGAGCGACGACGGCACGGGCGTATCCGGCACCACCGACTCGACGACGGGCGGCGCCGGCGTGCACGGCAGCGGCGGGCGCGGGTCGGGCGACGGCGTGTTCGGCGAAAGCATGGACGGTACGGGCGTGCATGGCAAGAGCGAGAACGGGGATGGCGTGCAAGGGCACACGGTGAATGGAGGATCGGGTGTGGCCGGCATTCACGAAGGCTCGGGTGCGGGCGTGTATGGCGTGAGCGCGGATGGCAGAGGCGTGGAGGGCCACACGACGACCGGCAGCTCAGGTGTGGCCGGCATCCACGATGGCACGGGCAACGGAGTCTACGGATACGGCGAAGGCGGCGACGGCGTGCACGGCGTGGCCAACGGCAGCGGCAATGGTGTCTACGGCCAAAGCGCCTCGGGTTACGCGATGAATGCGAATGGCCCGGCGACGCAAGCACTCAATGAGGGCGGATGGGTCAAGGCGATGGCATATGTCCACTGGGATGGCAATCAGTACGAAATTTCACGCTGCTTCAATTCCCAATTGCCACCGGGTACGGCTGGCTGCGGATTCACCGTAACGCGCAACGGTACGGGCAAACCGGAGTTGGATTTTGGATTTCCCGTGAATCACCGATTCGTTTCGGCCACGCTCAATCTGTCTGCACCCATTGCGGTGGTCATCAACCCGGTTGTGGACTCTGCCACGCCGACGAAAATGAATTTTGCGATCCGCTGGTCCAATCAGGACGACAACGGCAACTGCAGCCGCCTCGTTGTTTGCGACGATGTCGGGCCAGTGGACGGATCTTTTTGGGTGATCATCTTTTAGCGATTCCGGGGATCGCGGACTGGCATGCGCACCCTTTACATCGTCTCGCCGCGCGCGTTACCTTCGCGTGGCGATGACGGCGAACGAAACCAGCATCGAGAATTTGCTGCGGCGCTGGAAGGCCGGCGACGAGGCGGCGCTGGAACGGCTGCTGCCGCTGGTCTACGCCGACCTGCGGCGCACGGCGGCCGCGCTGCTGCGCGCGCATCCGGGGCATGCGACCTTGCAGACGACGGCGCTGGTCCACGAGATGATGCTGCATCTGCTCGGCCGCAATCATGCCGAGTTCGATTCGGCCGAGCATCTGTTCAACGCGGCGACGGTGATGATGCGCCGCGTGCTGATCGACCGCGCGCGCGCGGCGGCGCGCGAGAAGCGCGGCGGCCTGTGGCAGCGCGATGACTTCGCCGCGGCGCTCGAGCTGCCGATTCCCGACGGTACCGACCTAGTCGCGCTCGACGCCGCGTTGACCGATCTCGAGGCGCTCGACGAGCGCATGGCGAAGGTGGTGCAGTTGCGCTACTTCGCCGGCCTCGACACGGACGAGGTGGCGGCCGCGCTCGGCATTACCGTGCGCACTGCGCATCGCGACTGGACCGCCGCGCGCGTCTGGCTGAAGCAGAGGCTCGACGCGTAGCGCAACGAAAGCAGAAAACTCCGGGGAGGGAGTGAAGTGAGCGATCCCGAGCGACTCGCGCTGGACATTTTCCGCGACTGCCTCGATCTCGACACAGACGAGCATGCGGCGCTGATCGATCGCCGTTGCGGCGGCGACGAGCGCGTTCGCGCGCGAGTGGAATCGCTGTTGCGCGACTACCGCACGCTGGACGACGACGGCGATGCGCAGGCGCGCGATCGCGAGGAGTTTGTCGATCCGCTGCTCGGCGCGCGCCTCGGCACGTTCCGCGTGATCGAACGCGTCGGTCGCGGCGGCATGGGCGTGGTCTACCGCGGCGAGCGTCAGGGCGCGGATTTCGCCCAGACGGTGGCGCTCAAACTGATCCGCCGCGGCTTCGATTTCGACGACGTGCAGGCGCGCTTCCTGCGCGAGCGGCGCATCCTCGCGCGCCTGCATCATCCCAATCTCGCCCACTTCGTCGACGGCGGCGTCGCGCCGGACGGCCGGCCGTGGTTCGCGCTCGAATTCGTGCGGGGCGCGGCGATCACCGACTGGTGCGATGCGCACCGCCTCGACGTGCGCGCGCGCGTGCGCCTGTTCCTCGACGCCTGCGCCGCCGTGCAGTACGCGCATGCGCAGCTCGTCGTGCACCGCGATCTCAAGCCTGGCAACGTGCTGGTCGACGAGAGCGGCGCAGTGCGCCTGCTTGACTTCGGCGTCGCCGGCCTGCTGCGCGGCAGCGACGACGGCGCGGCGTCGAGCACGATCGGCCTGCGCCTGGCGATGACGCCGGAGTACGCCGCGCCCGAACAGTTCGCCGGCGAGGAAGCCGGCGTCGCCGCGGACGTCTACTCGCTCGGCGTGATCCTTTATCAGCTCGTCGGCGGCGTGCTGCCGTACGCGCTCGATCGCGGCGATCTGGCCGACGCCGCGCGCGTCGTGCGCGACGCGCTGCCGCAGCCGCTGACGCAGGCGATCGCGCGCGACGGTGGCGCGGCGGCGCGCCTCGCCGCGCGCGGCACCTCGGCACGCAGCTACGCGTACGAGGTGCGCGGCGATCTCGCGCGCATCCTCGACAAGGCGCTGGCGAAGGAACCGCAGCGCCGCTATGCCTCGGTCGAGGCCTTCGCCGACGATCTTTCGCGCTGGCTCGCGGGCGCGCCGGTGCGCGCGACCGGCAACCGCTTCGGCTATCGCGCGGGCAAGTTCGTGCGGCGCAATCGCGCGGCGGTCGCGGTGGCCGCGCTGTCGGCGCTGGCGTTGCTCGCGACGGCGGCGGTCGCGTTGAACAAGGCGCGTCAGGCGCGCATCCAGCGCGACGTCGCGCTGACCGAACTCGGCCGCGCCAACGCCGTGCGCGAGTACGTGGCGCTCATGTTCCGCAACGCAGGCGAACAGCGCGACGCGGCCAAGCTCACCGCGAACGATCTGCTCAAGCAGAGTGCGGACACGATTTTCTCCCAGTTCGCCGACAGGCCCGAGACCGGCCAGACGACGGCGCTGATGCTCGGCGAATTGCACATGCTGATGAACGATCCCGACAGCGCGGCGCCGCTGTTCGAACGCCTGCTGCAATGGCCAGGGATCGAGCGCAATGCGCCGGTGTTGGCGAGCGCGCGCCACGATCTGGCCCAGGCCGAGTATTTCCGCGGCCACCGCCAGCGCGCGCGCGAACTGCTCGACCAGGCACAGGCGTGCTGGAACGGCGATCGCGAGCGCTACGCCGACAAGCTCGGCGACAGCCGCGTGCTGCAGGCCGCGCTCGAGCGTAGCGAAGGCAAGACCGACGCGGCCATCGCCACGCTCGACCGCGGCCTCGCCGAGCTGCGCCCGCTGCGCGCGCAAGACGACCGCGACGTGGCGGTGATGCTGTCGGCGCAATCGATCGCATTGTTGCAGGCCGGACGCAATGCCGAGGCCTACGCGCGCGCGGACGAGAGCTATCGCATGGCGCAGCGGCTCGGCCTCGAGCGCACGCGTTCGAGCCTGGCCGCGCTCAACAACCGCGCGCAGGCGGCGAAGGCGCTCGGTCGCGACGACGAGGCGGTCGCGGACCTGCGCCGCGCGGTCGAGCTCAACCGCGAACTGTACGGACCGTCGTTGACCTTGACCGGGAGCCTGATCAACCTCGGCAATGCGATTGCGACGACGCAGCCGGAGGAAGCTTTGCGCCTGGAGGAGGAGGCGCTGCAGATGGCGCAAACGCAGGAGGGCGGTGCCGGTCGGCTGACCACCATGGCACGGCTCTCGCTCGCGAAAGCCTACGTCGCCGCGGGGCGAGCCGTCGATGCGGAGCCGTTGCTTGACGCCATGATGCAGATCGTCGCCAAGGGCAGCGCCGATGGCGACAAGAATGTATTCGCGGGCAATGTATATCGTGCGCGTGCGGCCTTGCGCGCATTGCAGCACCGCTGGGCGGATGCCGAGGCCGATCTCGATGCGGCGCAGTCGGCGTACGCGGCGGCGGGCAAGGCCGGCGAGACGAGCCTCGCGCTCGTCGACAAGCAACGGCAAGAACTCGCCGCAGCTAAATCCCGCGCCGCGAACTAACGGCCAGCTTCGTACTTCAACTCCGTCATTCCCGCGCAAGCGGAAACTACGAGCCAAAGCATTCGCGGCTGAAGCTCGAAGCCGACGACGTTTCTTCAGTCCTTCTTCTTGTACTTGTCGTGGCAAGCCTTGCAGGTCTCGGCGACTTTCTTGAACTGCTCCTTGTCCTTGGCCTCGTCGTTCGCCTTGGCCACTTCGGCGAGCAGCTTGGCTTGCGTGTCGAGGTCTTTGGCCTTGGACTGGAAGTCGTCCCAGTTCGCCCAGATGTCCGGCTTGGCGTCGGTGTGGCCTTGGTCGGAGCCTTTCGGGAAGCCTTCGACGATCTGGTCGCTCAGATTGGCGATTCGGTTGGCGTGCTTGGCGAAATCGGCGGCGTCGAACGGCGTCTTGCCCTTGACCATGGCGCCGAGAGGGTCGATGTTCCAGCCGATCACGGTCATCAGGCCCATGCGGTAGTCGATTGCGTCGTCCGGCTTGCCATGGGCGAAGGCGAGCGCGGACAGGGTCAGGGCGGAAGCGGCGGCAAGCAGGCGGCTCTTGTTCATGGGTAGTCTCTGGCTTCGGGCTGGAGTGCGTGGCAAGGAAGTTCTGCACATGCAGAGCTTCCGCGAGTCAGGGATGGCTCGCTCGGCGAGTCAAGCACGCAAGTGCTTGATTCGCCGTAGCCGAATCCGAATTCACTTCGGATTCGGCGCGGGCTGCCAACCCCGGGATGGGGTTGTGCAGACCTTCCCAAGTTTATCAAAGGCTGTGCGAAAATCCCGTTTCGTCGTGTTCGATCATCGAGGAGAGCCGCCATGAAGTTTCCCGTTCGTCTTTTCCTGCTGTCGCTTTGCGTCGCCGACAGCGCCCACGCCGCGATGGTCGCGAAAAACGTCGACTACGACGTCGGCGGCAAGAAGATGCAGAGCGTACTCGTCTACGACGACGCGGTGAAGACACCGCGCCCCGGGCTTGTGATGACGCCGGACTGGCTCGGCATCACCGCCGACAATCTTGCGTTGGCGAAACAGGTCGCCGGCAAGGACTACGTGATTCTCGTCGCCGACGTCTACGGACTCGACGCGCGGCCGAAGAATCCCGACGAGGCCGGCGCGGCGACGAAGACGATGTACGCGCATCGCGACGACCTGCGCGCGCGCATCAATGCGGCGCTGGCGCAGTTGCGGGCACAGGCCGGCAACGCACCGCTCGACGGCAAGCACTGGGGCGCGTTCGGCTTCTGTTTCGGCGGCACGGCCACGCTCGACCTCGCGCGCAGCGGCGCGGACGTGGCCGGCGTGGTCTCGTTCCACGGCAATCTCGTCGGCGATCCGGCGTTCAAGGACGAGATCAAGGCCAAGATTCTCGCGATGAACGGCGGCGACGACAAGTTCGTGTCGGACGACTCGATCGTTGCGTTCGAGAAGGAAATGCGCGACGCCAACGTCGACTGGCAGTTCCTCAACTTCGGCGGCGCGGTGCACTGCTTCGCGATTCCGAGCGCCGACGGCAAGGTGCCCGGTTGCAAGTACGACGCGCGCACGGCCAAGCGCGCGTTCGCACGGATGAAAGAATTCCTCGGGGAAGCGTTCGGTCTCGGCGGATAGCCGCCGTTGCTGATCCGCCTCACCAACCCATGTACTGGCCGCCGTTGATGGAGAGGTTGGCGCCGGTGATCCACTTCGCCTCGTCCTTGACGAAGAACTCGATCGCGTAGGCGATTTCCTCGGGTTCGCCGAGGCGGCCGACCGGAATCTGCGCGGCGATCTTGTTGCGCACGTCCTCGGGTACGGCCATGACCATCTCGGTGGCGACGTAGCCTGGCGAAACGGTGTTGACGGTGATGCCGAACTTCGCGTTCTCCTGGGCGAGCGAGATCGTGAAGCCGTGCATGCCGGCCTTGGCCGCAGCGTAGTTGGCCTGGCCGTATTGGCCCTTCTGGCCGTTGATCGAACTGATCTGGATAATGCGCCCCCACTTGCGGTTGCGCATGCCGTCTATGATCGGCCGGGTGACGTTGAACACCGAATTGAGGTTGGTGTTGATGACTTCCTGCCACTGTAGCGCGGTCATCTTGTGGAAGGTCGTGTCGCGCGTGATGCCGGCGTTGTTGATGAGGATGTCGATCGGGCCGAGCTTGGATTCCACTTCCTTGACCATCGCCTCGGCCGAGGCGGGGTCGGAGACGTCGCCCTTGACCAGCAGCACGTCGACGCCCGCCGCCTTGAGCTTGTCGGCCCACGCCTTGGCCTTCGCTTCGTCGCGGTAATTGGTGGCCACCTTGTGGCCCATGCCTGCAAGGCGCTTGACGATGGCGGTGCCGATACCGCCGGTGCCGCCTGTGACGAGTGCAGTGCGTGACGTCATGACTGTCTCCCTCCGGTTATAGGGCGGCTGGGCATCAGCCGCCGGAATCTTTGGTTCGATTGTACACGTTCGCCTGGTCACTCCAAGGCGGCGAACGCATCGGACTTTCGGCGCATTGCGCCAAGCTCGAAGCTCGCCGCGGCGACGGCCAGCAGCGTTTCGGGCGTGGACGCGGGCGTTCGTGCCGCCTCGCGCAGGCCGAGGAAATCGAGCGCGGTGCGCAGGGTCGGCAACGGATCGTTGCGATCGACCGGCAGTGCGCGCGTCGACTTCGACAGCTTCGCTCCGGCGCGGTCGAGCACGAGCGGCAGATGCAGATAGCGCGGCGTGGGCAGGCCGAGCAGTTGCTGCAGGAAGATCTGGCGCGGCGTCGAATCGAGCAGGTCGCTGCCGCGCACGACCTCGGTGATGCCTGCATCCGCATCGTCGACGACGACGGCGAACTGGTAAGCGTAGCCGCCTTCGACGCGGCGCACGACGAAATCGCCGACGTCGCGCAGCAGGTTCTGCGAGTACGGCCCTTGCAGCAGATCGTCGAAGCCGATATCGCGATCGTCCACGCGCACGCGCCACGCCGGCGCACGCGCGGGGTCGAGCCGCGCGACGCAGGCGCCGCGGTGCAGGCCGCCGTGCGCGTCGAGATCGCTGCGGCTGCACCGACAAACGAACACGCGTTCGCGCAATCGCGCGAACGCGGCGTCATGGGCTTGCTCGCGCCGGCGTTGCCAAACCACGGGCTCGTCCGGGACCATTCCGAAGGCGGCGAGCGTGGCGAGGATATCCCGCGCCGCGCCGGGAACTTCGCGCTGCGGGTCGAGGTCTTCCATCCGCACCAGCCACGCGCCGCGCTGCGAACGCGCCCGCAGCCAACTGCCGACGGCGGCGACGAGCGAGCCGAAATGCAACGGCCCGGTGGGCGAGGGCGCGAAGCGACCGCGGTAGACGCCGGGATTCGGGGATGGAGATTCGGGATTCGGCAAGGCGGCCTTCGTGCTCTGGCGCGCACGCCGGCGATTGTGGGTGCAACGCGTGAATGAAGGCAAGATCGACGGCGTGCCGGAGTTGAAAGGTCCCGGCGCATCCCAATCTGTTTTCCACATTGCAGTGAATTCGAGAGGCACCATGTTGCGCATCGCCCTGTTCGTGCTGACCAACCTTGCGATCATGCTCGTGCTGAGCGTCGTCGCCTCGATTTTCGGCCTCGACCGCTGGGCCTACGCGCACGCCGGCATCAATCTGACCGGCATGCTCGTCTTCTGCGCGCTGTTCGGCGTCGGCGGATCGTTCATCTCGCTGCTGATGTCGAAGACGATGGCGAAGATGTCGGTCGGCGCGCAGGTCATCGCATCGCCGCGCAACGCCGCCGAACAGTGGCTGTTCGACACCGTCGCGCGCCACGCGAAAAACGCCGGCATCGGCATGCCCGAGATCGCCGTCTACGACGCGCCCGAGATGAACGCCTTCGCCACGGGCGCAAGCAGAAATCACGCGCTCGTCGCCGTCTCGACCGGGCTGCTGCAGGGCATGGGTCGCGACGAGGTCTCGGCCGTGCTCGGCCACGAGATCAGCCACGTCGCGAACGGCGACATGGTCACGCTCGCCTTGATCCAGGGCGTGGTCAACACCTTCGTCATGTTCCTGGCGCGCGTGCTCGGAGGCATCGTCGACAACGCGATCTCGGGCAACCGCGACGATCGCGGAGGCGGCTACGGCATCGGCTATTTCGTCATCACGATGGTGCTGCAGACGGTGCTCGGCGTGCTCGCGACGATGATTGTCATGGGGTTCTCGCGCTGGCGCGAGTTTCGCGCCGACGCGGGCGGTGCGAAACTCGGCGGCCGCGCGAACATGATCGCGGCGCTGCGCACGCTCTCGGGCGATCACGGTGACGCGGGCCTGCCGAAGGCGCTCGTTGCCTTCGGCATCGCCGGCGACGGCGGCGTGGCGCGCCTGTTCACGAGTCATCCGCCGATCGCGGAGCGTATCGCGGCACTGCAAGAGGCCGAGCCGGCGTGATTCCTTCGGCGACTGCGCCGCAAGAACCGGTCTGCAGCGACAGGCGATGCCGGCGAATTTAGCCTCGCTTTCGCCGGATGCCCGTGGGGCATCCCCGGCTTGATCCGCTTGCCGATTCCCGTCAGACGATCGGACCGCACCAGCCGGGCAAATAGTCGGCGTCTTCGCTCTTGGCGAGCTTCATCGCTTTTTCCAGGGCCGTGTCAAAACCGGCGTCGACCAGTTTTGGTTTGATCCGGTGGCGCAGGAAATCGGCCCAGAGGAATTCGCTGAACGGGGTCGTGTCCTTGGCGAAGCCGCCGACGCGACGCAGTTCGCCGGCGAGGCTGCGGAACGGGTCGTCGACGAGGCCGGTGATCTTTTTCGGAATCGCCGAGTAGTCGCAGTGCCGGCCCTTGGCGTCGAACGGGTGCATCCAGCCGCGATTGTCGAGATTGATCCAGAACGCCCTCCGGTTCGAGCTTGCGCAGGTCGGCGACGACGGTGACCGCGATGTCCTTCACGCCTTCGCGATGCAGCGCGAGCGAAAGATGATGATGGTCGATCACGTAGTAGCGACCCTTCGGCCCCCACACGACCGGGATCATGTGCTTGCCGAGGTAGTCGGCCTTCTTGCCCGCAGGGTGATGCTTCCAGCTCTTGCGCTTGGCCTCGACCTCGCGCATGCCGACGGTGATCTGGGTCGGGCGCAGATCGGCGATCGCGACGGGATGCAAGCGCGGCTCTCGCGTCAGGGGCATGGCTCGGGTCTCCGGCGAAAAGAGACAGGGTGCCGGCACGAGCGTTAGCAGTACCTATGCGGGGTGCGCATCGCTCATCGTCTTCCAGCGGTTGACGATCTCGCAGAACAGCAGCGCGGTGCGCTCGGCGTCGTAGACGGCCGAGTGCGCTTCCGACTCGTTCCAGTCGAAGCCGGCGGCCTGCACGGCGCGGCTCAGCACGGTCTGGCCGTAGGCGAGGCCGCCGAGCGTGGCGGTGTCGAAGCAACTGAACAGGTGAAACGGGCTGCGCTTGTAGCCGGTGCGGCGTATCGCGGCGTTGAGGAAGCCGAGGTCGAACGAGGCGTTGTGGCCGACGAGGATCGCGCGCGAGCATTCGTATTCGCGCAGCGCGCGGCGGATCGGGCGGAAGATCAGGTCGAGCGCCTCGCGCTCCTCGACCGCCGCGCGGAACGGATGGGTCGGATCGATGCCGGTGATTTCGAGCGCGCGCGGATCGATGTTCGCGCCCGGGAACGGCACGACGTGGGTCGATACGACCGCGTCGGGATGGACGATGCCGGCTTCGTCCATGCGCACGACGCTGGCGGCGATCTCGAGCAGCGCATCGCGTTCGTTGTCGAAGCCGCCCGTTTCGACGTCGACGACCACCGGTAGGAAGCCGCGGAAGCGCTCGGCGTATTTCGCGGAAGGGACGAAAGACATGGCGCGAGCATACGTGGCCGCGGCGGGGACCACAATGCGCGTGGTCGGCGCGAACCTCGCCGCAGCGCCCGCCCTTGTTCGGCGGTCATGCCTATTCGGGAAGGGTGCCGAGAATGGCCTCGCGTTCCTTCAACTCGCGCAGCATGGCTTCGCCCGCGGCGCGCAGGTTGGCCGCGGTGGCCGTATCGTAATCGGCGAGCAATGCGGCGAGGCATTCGCTTCCGCTGGCCCGCGCGTTCCGCTGCAGCCGTTCGATCAGCAGCGCGCTGAGCGCGTTGATCTCGTGGAAGCGCACCGCATCGTCGCGGCCGCGCACGAGCAGCAGCAGGGTCGGTTCCGCCGGCGCTTCGGCAGGGCGGAAATGCGGCGAAATGCGATGCACGGGAAAGTGGTAGGCGAGGACGCAGGCGAGCGGCGACACGACGGGGACGCGAGTCCGCACGTCGCCGTGCGGATCGTGCGGCAGCGAATCGATGTCGGCTTCATCGAGCGACAGCGCCAGTTCCGCCCATTCGTAGTGCGCGAGTTCGAGCAGGAAGGGCGGATCGTCGTGGCCCTGTTCCTGCCGCGTCTCCAGCCAGCGCAGGAACTCGCGGCCGAATTCGGGGAACAGCGGCGTATGACAGCGGTGCTCGCGCAGGAACTCGCGCGCGAGGCTTTCCCATTCCGCATCGGCATACAGCGTGCGGATAACCGGGAAGTTCGAGGAAATGAAGCTCTCCATGTTCGCGTAGACGAGATCGCGGTAGACGCCGATGCGCCGCTCCTCGATGCCGGCCGGCGCGGGCGCGTGCGCGGGATCGCGCAGGTGCGCGGTGAAGCGGAATTGCATGTCCTGCGTGGCGTTCAGATCACGCATCATGGAGTCCCGGTCGCATGCCGAACCCTCATCCGGCGCTTTGCGCCACCTTCTCCCGGCGGGCGAAGGGAAGAGCGGTTTCAACTTGGCGCGGCGACTGGATCGCGCGGATATGGTCGAGTTCGCCGAGCAGCTCGGCCAGCGGTGGAATGCGGAAATCGCGTTCGAGCAATGTCGGCTTCACGCCGCAATGCGCGTAGGTGTAATCGAGCAGGTCCCAGACCGGATCGATCACCGGCGCGGCGTGGCTGTCGACGATCAGGTCGGGCGCTTCATCGTAATGCCCGGCGATGTGCAGGTAGGCGATGCGTTCGGCGGGCATCGCGTCGATGAACGCTTTCGCGTCGTAGCGGTGGTTGACGCTGTTGACGTAGACGTTGTTGACGTCGAGCAGCAGGTCGCAGTCGGCGGCGCGCAGCACGGCATTGGTGAAATCGGCCTCGCTCATCTCGCGTCCGGGCGTGGCGTAGCACGACACGTTCTCGATCGCGATGCGCCGGTCGAGGATGTCCTGCGCGCGGCGGATGCGCGCGGCGACGTAATCCACGGCCGCCTCGGTGTACGGGATCGGCAGCAGGTCGTAGAGATGGCCGTCGTCGGAGCAGTACGAAAGATGCTCGCTGTAGATCGCAACGCCGTGTTCGTCGAGCAGGCGGCGGATCTTGTGCAGCAGGGTTTCGTCGAGCGGCGCGGGGCCGCCGAGCGACAGCGACAGGCCGTGGCAGACGAACGCATGCGCTTCGGTGAACGAACGCAACGTCTTGCCGAGTCGGCCGCCGACGTTGATCCAGTTCTCCGGCGCGACTTCGAAAAAATCGATCGCGCCGGCACGGTCGTCGTCACTGCGCTCGCGCGAGGCACGCCAGTCCTGCAGCGGCCCCAGCAGGGACCGCCGCAGGCCGAGTCCGGCACCGTGTATGGCGGCGGGACGAAGCATTACGTTCAGTGACCGCTGCAGGAGCCTTCCTTGCCCTTCTTGTCCGCGCTGCACGAGCCTTCTTTACCTTTGGCATGAGCGTCGGCCATGCACTTGTCCTGCGCGGCCTTGTCGGGCATTTCCGTGCACTTCTTGCCCTTGGTGGCGCCGCATTTGCCTTCGCCGCACTTGCCCTCATCGCCGACCGCCGACTGGGTGTAGCCGGCGACCAGACTGTTCAGGTGGAACGTCGGGTTTGCCTGCGCGATCTGCGCGAGCGAGAAGGCGCCGACCAGGCCCGTGCCGATGGCGAGAGTGAGGGGTTTGACCAGTTTGTTCGACATGACGATGTACTCCGTGGTGTGGATGAAAGTTTCTGCGTCGACTCGAGCGGCATCCCAGGCACCGCTTCTGGCGGGCATATCGATGTGGCGAAAAAGTCATATGACGCGCGCAGGAATCCCCTCGTGCGTCACTTCGACTTTCCCCTACGGTATGTCCCGGCCGTAGCGCAGGCAAGATAAACCGATATTGCGCTGCGTTGAGCCAGTAGACGGGGCCGAAGCGGATTTCCTTACAGGCGCGATCGCGGACTCGCGGGCAAGCTCATGTTTCGGGCGCGATGCGTTGGGTAAGGGGGCAGCCGGCCGGGCGGCCGTTTGCGAAGGCGATCAGTCCGCTGTGGTTGGTCGGCCGCCGCCGCGGTTCGCCATCTTGGCGGTATCGGCGTCGGCCATACCGCTGCCCGACCAGCCGCCGCCGACCGCGCGGATCAGACCGACGCTGGCGCGCAGCTGGCGATCGCGCAGCGCGATCAGGCTACGCTGCGCCTGCAGCGCGGCGGTTTGGGAGGCGACCACGTCGAGATAGTTGACCGCGCCGTTCTCGTAGCGGTCCGTCGCGAGGTGCAGGGCGTTCTGCGCGGAGGCGACCGCGGCGTCTTCCTGCTTCGCTTCCTCGTCGAGCAGGTGGAGCAGGGCGAGATTGTCCTCGACTTCGCGGAACGCGGCGAGCGTGGTGTCGCGGTAGCGGTCCGCCGCTTCGTTGAACACGGCCTGCGCCTGCGCGGCGATGGCGCGGCGCTTGCCGGCGTCGAACAGCGCGAACGAGAAGCGCGGGCCGATCGACCAGAATCCGTTCGGTGCGGTCAGCCAACCGGCGCCGCCGGTGTTCTCGTAGCCGCCGGTCGCGGTCAGGCTGATGCTCGGGAAGAATGCGGCGCGGGCGACGCCGATCATCGAATTCGCCGCGGCCGCGCGGCGTTCTGCGGCCGCGATGTCGGGGCGGCGTTCGAGCAGAGTTGACGGCAGTGCGAACGGGATCGAGGGCAGCGGCAATTCGATGACCTGCGCCGGCAGCGAGAATTTCGACGCGGACTCGCCGAATCGAAGACGACGACAGCACGGCCGAGGAAATCGTGGCCGAGCTGACTTCGCACGGATTCCAGGTCGACCGCGCCGCAACGGGCGGCGAAGGCCTGGAGCTCGCCCTGCGCGGCGACTACGACGCAATCACGCTCGACCGCATGCTGCCGGACATCGACGGGCTCAGCGTCGTGAGCGCTCTGCGCGCGCGTCGAATCCACACGCCGGTGCTGATGATCAGCGCGCTCTCCGACGTCGACGAGCGCGTGCGCGGCCTGCGCGCGGGTGGCGACGATTATCTAACCAAGCCGTTCGCCTCCGACGAAATGGCCGCGCGTGTCGAAGTGCTGCTGCGCCGCCAGGCGCAGGCCGCCGAGCCGACCCAGTTGCGCGTGCAGGGGCTGCTCCTCGACCGCGTGGCGCATGCCGCGAGCTTCGACGGACGCGATCTCGACCTGAAGCCGACCGAATACCAACTGCTCGATTTCCTGATGCGCAACTCGGGGTAGACGCTGACGCGCACGATGATCTTCGAGAGCGTCTGGGGCTACCATTTCGATCTGGGCACGAACTTGATCGAAGTCCACATCGCGGGCTTGCGCAAGAAGCTCGAGCAGGCCGGCTGTCCGCCGCTGATCCAGACCGTGCGCGGCTCGGGTTACGTGTTCGGCGATGCTGGCTGAACTCTGGCGCATCACGAGCTTCCGCCTGACCTACTGTACGGCGGCTTGTTCGCGCTCGCGGTGGTCGGCCTGTTCGCGTTGATCTACTGGCAGACGGCGCATTACCAGAACCAGCAGGTCGACCAGATCCTGCGCAACCAGGCGCACGTGTTTTCGAGCGCCAGGGTGGACCAGCTCGACAAGGACATCGCTTACGAGATCGAGCGCGACGTCCGTCGCATTGGCTTCTTCGGCGTGTTCGCGCCGGACGGACGCGTACTGGCCGGCAATCTTGCGCGCGCGCCGCAAGGCCTGCTTCTGGACGGCAAGCCGCACGCGCTACCGATGGAAACCAACGCGGCGCTGTTTCCGCAGGCGCTGGAAATCCGCGCACTCGGCCAGACCCTCGCCGACGGCAACGTGCTCGTCGTCGCGCGCGACGTGGCCCTGCTCGAACAGAATCCGCCAGTCGCTGCTACGCGGCTGTTTTCTGATCGCGGCGGTGATCCTGCTGCTCGGCGTACTCGGCGGCGTGTTCTACAGCCTGCCGGCGGTGCGCCACATCCGCGAGATCGGCCGCGCGGCGCGGCGCATCGGCGACGGCGACTATACACAGCGCCTGCCGCTCGGCCGGCGCAACACCTGCGCACGTCGCTCACCCGGCTCCGCGCGTCGATCTACCGCACTTCGCAGTCGCTCGAAGACGCGTCGCCGCACCATGCTGCGCTCGACCATGCGCTGACCCAGAACCGACCTGCTGCTGGCGCGCTTCCGCGCGCTCTCGCGCATCTCGGAAATCGAAAGCCGCCGGCGCCGCGCCGGGTTCTTGCCGACGCCGCTGGAACCGATCGCGCGCAAGCTCGTCGAACTCTATGCGCCGCTCGCGGTCCAGGGCGGCGCACGGCTCGCGCTCGACGTCGCCGCGAGCCCGACCGTGGTCTGCGACGGCGAACTGCTGTTCGAGGCGATCGGTAACCTGATCGACAACGCGATCAAGTTCACGCAGCCGAACGGCGTCGTTCGCGTCGAACTCGGCGGCACGCAGGAGGAACCGGTGATCGGCGTCAGCGACTCGGGGCCGGGCATCGCGCCCGACCAGCGCAAATCGACGAGGCGCGCAATGTGCCCGGCAGCGGACTCGGTTTGAGCCTGGTCGACGCGATCGTGCGCCTGCACGGCTTCGCCTTCATCCTCGACGAGGCGGCCGAAGGCGGCACGCGGGCGCGGATCGTGTGCCGGCGGCGCGAGCCGATCGTGTAGCGGGCCAGCTCGCCACGCCCCGCTTTACCAACGCCAAGGCCGCCGCGTAAAAAATCTGTCACATCCGGTTTCTACCATGCGCGCACCAGAGCAACGGTGCGCGCGGCGTCGACGGCGGCCGTTGCCTCTCCCGGCTTTTCACTACCCCGAGGCAACCCATGAAGAAGAACATCCATTCGCGCTCGTCCGTGTCCGTGAAGAAAACCCTGCTGTGCGCCGCGCTGCTCGCCGGCCTCGCTACGTCGGCGTCGGCGTTCGCCGACGACATCAATCTCACCTGGAACGGCATCACGCTGTACGGCACCGTCGACGTCGGCGCGGCCTACCAGAACCACGGCACCGACTACAGCCATGACATGTACATCGGCATGGAGTATCTGGTCTCGAAGAACAGCAACAAGTCGGTGACCTCGATCACCAACAACGCGATGAGCCAGTCGAAGGTCGGCCTGAAGGGCACCGAGGCGATCGCCGACGGCCTCGATTTCGTGTTCAATCTCGAGATGGGCTTCAACCCGGCGTCGGGCAGCATTTCCGATGCGGTCAAGTCGCTGACCTACAACAACGGCCGCGCACTCAACGACCAGAAGACCGCGGCCGACGGCGCGCGCGCGGGCCAGCTTTTCAACGGCCAGGGCTGGGCCGGACTGAGCAGCAAGGAATTCGGCACGATCTCGCTGGGCCGCCACGTCACCCTGCTCACCGACACGATCGGCAAGTACGATCCGCAGGGCGGCGCCTACGCGTTTTCGGTCATCGGCTATTCGGGCGCGACCGCCGGCGGCGGCAACACCGAGAACACGCGCGCCGACGATTCGGTCAAGTACATGTACAAGTACCAGAATTTCCACATCGGCGCCCTCTGGCAGTTCGGCAAGAACAGCGGCAACCCGGGGGACGGCGGCCAGGTGAACGTCGGCGCCGACTTCGGCAGCTTCTCGGTCGATGGCGTCTATGCGTTCAAGAACCAGTCGATCGCGGCCGGTTCGTTGAGTTCGGCGCAGATCGCCGCCTGTGCGACGGGCGTGACGACGGGCTGCGGCCTGCCGCGCGATTCGCTGGCGGCGACGATTTCGGACAACGAGTCGTGGACGCTGGCCGCCTCGTACAAATTCAACGACGCGCTGAAGATCTCCGGCGGTTTCGAGCGCATCGACTATTCGAACCCGTCGAATCCGCTCGCCGCGAACTTCGAGACGCTCGGTGGCTATCTCATCAGCGTGACCAACAACAACGCCTACGCGCACGACAAGATCCTCAAGGTGAGCTGGATCGGCGGCAAGTACAACTTCACCAAGGAATGGAGTCTCGGCGTCGGCTACTACCATTACGACCAGAACGACTATCACACCGCGACGGTGAGCGGCGCCGTCGTCAGCGCGCCATGCTCCAACAATAGCGCCGGTTCGTGCAGCGGCAGCCTCGATGCGTTCTCGGCAGTGCTCGACTACCGCTTCAACAAGTACTTCGACGTCTACGGCGGTGCGATGTATTCGAAGGTGTCCGACGGTCTCGCCAACGGTTACCTCTACACCTCGGTGCTCAGCACGGCGGCGGGTCTGCGTTTCCAGTTCTGAACACGACGAAAGCACGTACCCTGCGTTCCCTCATTCGACCGCCGCTGCAGCGGCGCTCTCCCCAAGGCCGGAGCAATCCGGCCTTTTTTTCTTCAGCGAGCGATGCCGGCGATCCAGCGCCGCGTCGCCCATAGATTGAGCAAGTGCGCCGCGACGAGGCAGAGGCCGCCGGTGACGGCGAACAGCGCGTGCCATGATCCGTCGCGCTGCGCGAGCGGCGACAGTGCCGCGCATAGCAGCAATGCGCCGCCGCCGAGCGCGCACGCGATCGGCCGCGCGGCGCGGTGGCGCAGCCAGCCCCGAAACGTGCTCGACAACGCCATGCCCGCGGCTAGCGACGCCGCGAGCCACTCGTAGCGCGCCGCGTACAGCAGCGCGATGGCGATGCCGTGCGCCGGGTGGCTCCAGGCGTACAACGCCAGCGTCAGCGACGGCACGGCGGCGAATGCGAGCGGCACGACAAGGCAATGCAACGCGCAAAGCGCCGAGACGAGCGCGCCGAGGCGGTCGAACCGGCCGTTCGCCGCGGCCGCTGCGGCGCGGTCCGGATCGTCAGGAAGGGAAAAGTTGACTGCGCGTGGCGGCATTGTTATGTTATAACATAACCTACTTGCTCGGCGATCCACCATGCGACCCGGCGGCACGATGATCCTTCCCTCTTGCGTTCGTCGAAGCGCGCGCCCCGTCGTGCATTGCCTTTCATTGCTGTGCGCCGCGTTTGCCGCCTCCGCACCGGCGCAGATCCAGCGCCAGCACGGTGCACACGTGCACGGCGAGGCGACGCTCGATCTCGCGCTCGACGGCAGCCAGCTCTCGCTGACGCTCAACGCGCCCGGCATGAGTTTCGCCGGCTTCGAACACGCGCCGCACGACGATGCCGAGCGCAAGACGCTGGCCGACACCGTCACCGCGCTGAAGACGCCCGCTGGCTGGCTGAGCCTGCCGTCCGAAGCCGACTGCAGGCTGGACAGCGCAAAGGTCGAGCCGCATGGTTTCGGCAGCGCCCTCGCTGCCGAACAAAACAGGCACGGTGGCGACGCCCATCCCTCCGAGCACGACGCCGACGCGGACGCCCGTCACGAGCACTCCGATTTCGACGCGGACTATCGCTACGTCTGCGCCAAACCCGCGGCGTTGCACGCGTTCGACCTGCACCTGTTCGAGCGTTTCCCGGCATTGCACACGCTGCACGTCAACCTGGCGCTGCCCGACCGTCAGGACAGCGCCACGCTCGCGCCCGGCGAGACGCAGGTAAGACTGTCGCCATGAGCGCGACCGCCACGCCCGCACGAGCGCCGTCCGCGTCCGCGCGCCATACGGGCGTGGCGGTCGCGATCGACGATCTGCAATTCGCCTGGCGCGGCGGTGCGCCGCTGCTCGACATCGAATCGCTCGCGATCGCGCGCGGCGAGCGCGTGTTCCTGCAAGGCGCGAGCGGCAGCGGCAAGAGCACGCTGCTCAGCCTGCTCGCCGGCGTGCTGCTGCCGCAGCGCGGTTCGATCCGCGTGCTCGACAACGAAATCACGGCGCTGCGCGCCGCGCAACGCGACCGTTTCCGCGCCGACCACGTCGGTTTCGTGTTCCAGATGTTCAACCTGCTGCCGTTCCTGTCGGTGCGCGAGAACATCCTGCTCGCCTGCCGCTTTTCGGCGTGGCGCAGGCGGCACGCGCTCGCGTACGGCACGCTCGAGGCGGAGGCCGATCGCCTGCTCGTCGCGCTCGACCTCGATCCCGCGCAGATCGGCACCAAGGCCGTCGCCGAACTGAGCATCGGCCAGCAGCAGCGCGTCGCCGCGGCGCGCGCATTGATCGGCGCGCCGGAATTGCTGATCGCCGACGAGCCGACCTCGGCGCTCGACAGCGACGCGCGCGTGGCGTTCCTCGGCCTGCTGTTCGCCGAATGCTGGCGTGCGCGCACGACGCTGGTGTTCGTCAGCCACGACGCCGCGCTGGCCTCGCTGTTCGACCGCCGCGTCAGGCTCGCCGACATCAACCGCGCCGCGCGCCGGCGCGGCGCCTGACCGATGCGTCTGCTGCCGCTCGCACTGAAAAGCCTGCGCAACCGCCGCTTCACCGTCGCGCTGACCGTGTTCACGATCGCCCTGAGCGTGTGTCTCCTGCTCGGCGTCGAACGCGTGCGCACGCAGATGCGCGAGAGTTTCGCCAGCACCGTGTCGGGCACCGACCTGATCGTCGGCGCGCGCTCGGGGCCGGTGAACCTGCTGCTCTACGCGATCTTCCACATCGGCGACGCCACCAACAACGTGTCGTGGCAGAGCTACAAGGAAATCGCCGCGCTGCCCGACGTCGCCTGGTCCGTGCCGATCTCGCTCGGCGATTCGCACCGCGGCTACCGCGTCGTCGGCACGACCCTGGATTTCTTCGCGCGCTACCGCTACGGCGCCAAGCACGAACTCGCGTTCGCGCAGGGGCGCACGTTCTCCGACTTGTACGATACCGTGCTCGGCGCCGAGGTCGCGCGCAAGCTCGGCTACAGGCCCGGCGACGCGATCGTCATTGCGCACGGCACCGGCCGCGTCGCGATCGCCGAGCACAAGGACAAACCGTTCCGCGTCGCCGGCATTCTCGAAGCGACCGGCACGCCGGTGGACGCGAGCGTGTTCGTCAGCCTCGAAGCGATCGAAGCGATCCATATCGACTGGCAGTACGGCACGCGCATGCCCGGCTCCGGCGTCAGCGCCGATGCGGCGCGCAGGCTCGACCTGACGCCGAAGACCATCACCGCGTTCCTGCTCGGACTCAAATCGCGCATCGCGACCTTCGGCGTGCAGCGCACGATCAACGAGTACGAGGCGGAACCGCTGCTCGCGATCCTGCCCGGCGTGACGCTGCAACAGTTGTGGGGGCTCGTCGGCATCGCCGAGAACGCGCTGCGCCTGGTCAGCGCGCTGGTCGTGCTGGTCGGCATCGCCGGCATGCTGACCGCGCTCGTCACCACGCTCGCGGAGCGGCGCCGCGAGATGGCGATCCTGCGCGCGCTCGGCGCGCGACCGCTGACCGTGTTCGGTCTGCTGCTGCTCGAAGCGCTGCTGCTCGCGGCCTGCGGCGCGCTGGCCGGCGTCGCGCTGTTCTATCTCGCGCTGGCGCTGGCGCGGCGCGCGCTGCTCGACGGCTACGGCATCGCGGTCGCGCTGACGGCGCCGACGCGGACGGAATTCGCGCTGATCGGCTGCGTGCTGCTGGCCGGTCTCGTCGCGGGGCTGGTGCCGGCCGCGCTCGCCTATCGCAACGCGCTCGCCGACGGGCTCACGATCAGGACTTGAACATGCGTATCCGCCGCCGCATCGCGCCGTTTCTCGCCTTCGCGTTTCTCGCTGCCTGCGCGCGCGAAACGCCGCCGTCGGCCGCACCCGTTCCGGCGTCCGCTCCGGCGCCCGCCGTTGCATCGGCTCCGCCGCCCGCTGCCGCGCAGGGCAACGGCACGACGGGCGCCGCTTCGTCGGCGTCCGCCACGGACGACGACAACTACGCCGTGCACGTGCACAAGCCCGACGCACAGGGCTACACCGAACTCGACTGGCTGGCGATGATGCCGCGCGACGAACTCGAATCCCTCAAGGAGGCCGCCGGTACGGTGGTGCACACGGGCAACAAGCGCATGAAGCAGTTCGGCAGCTTCCGCATCGTGCCGGACGTGCTCGGCCGCAGGATCAAACTGCCCGGCTACGTCGTGCCGATCGAAAGCGACGACAAGGGGCGCATGACCGAATTCTTCTTCGTGCCGTTCTTCGGCGCCTGCATCCACGTGCCGCCGCCGCCGCCCAACCAGATCGTCCATGTGCACCTGTCGAATCCGGTCAAGGCGCCGGAAATCTGGGAAGCCTTCATGCTCAAGGGCGAATTGCGCGACGAAAAAATCCAGACCCTCATGGCGGGCTCGGCCTACTCGATGGGCGATGCGACCCTCGAACCGTACCAGGGTTGACGCGCCGTGCCGCGCACGTGCACGACGCGGCGGCCGCCTGCGTCGGTTGCTGCCGCTGGCGGCGCCGGTGGCCGTTGCACTGGCGGCAAGCGTCGGTTGTCAGCGATCGACGGATGCGCCGCGATTGCCGACGCAGCAGGCGGCGCCGCCGGCAGTGCCGCCCGTTGCCGCCGCGCCGCTCGACGCCAGCGGCATGATCGAACCGGCGCAACGCAACGCCCTCGGAGCGCTCCTGTCGTCGCGGGACGATTTCGCCCGCGACGTGCGCTTCCTGCTCGCGGCGAGCCTGCGCGACCGCTGCGAGCCCGCGCACGCCCACGAGCTCGCGCGCATGGCCGTCGCCGCTCTGGTGCCGGTGCTCGAGGACACGAAAGCCGCGCTGGGCGGCCATCCCGAACTGCGCCATGCCGCCTATGTGCTGGTCAGCCGGCTCGCGGCGGCGGCGCCGTGCGGGCAACCGTTGCACATCGTCGTTGGCGGCTACTCGATGGATTCTGGCGCCCGAGCGCTACGCGGCCGCGTTCCCCGACAGCTATTTCGCGCCCGGCCTCGACGCGCCGCCTTCGGCCTTCGCCGGCCGCGACCTGGGCGCTCGCGTCGCCGATCCGTGCACGCCGGTCGTCTACGCGGCCCTGCCTCTGGACGGCGAACGCGTCTGGCAATGCGTCGGCCTGCGCGCCACGTTGCGCCGACGCCTGGAGCATGTCTGCACGGACGCCATGCAAAACGGCTCGCCCGCCGATGCGCGGAAGCTGGTCGCCTCCATCCGCGACGAATTGCAGAAATTGCCGGCGATGTGCCGATGATGCCCGTCCGCATTCCCGCCATGGCATTCGCGCTGACGATGCTGCTCGACGCCTGCTCGACCCTGCGCAGCGGGAAACCGCAGGAAGGGCAGGCGACCGGTGCCGCGCGCGACCGGCTCTGGCACAAGGTCCACGACGAATGCGCGCCGGCCGCCGCGAAGGGCAACTACCCGCCGCTGCCGTGCATCGAAGTCGATACCGCGCCGGGTGCGGCCGGCGGCTATGCCGTACTCAAGGACCGCAACGGACGCTTCCAGTACCTGGTCATGCCGCTGGCCCGCATCCCCGGCATCGAGAGTCCGGCCCTGCGCGCGCCCGACGCGTCCGATTATTTCGCCGACGCATGGAACGCGCGCCTCTACGTGGATGCGGCCGTGCATCGTCCGTTGCCGCGCGATGCGCTGGTGCTGATCGTGAACTCGCCCTACGGTCGTTCGCAGGACCACTTGCACATCCACGTCGGCTGCATCCGGCGCGAGGTGCGCGATGTATTGCAGCGTCTGCTGCCGACGCTGGACGAGCGCTGGCGTCCCCTTGCGCAGCCGCTGTCGGCGCAGGACCGGGTGTATTGGGCACGCTGGGCGGCCGGCGAGTCGTTGCCGGTCGATCCTTTCAAATCGCTCGCGTCCGCGCTGCCGGCCGGCGATCGCATGGCGCTGCACAGCCTTGCGGTAGCCGGTGCGCGTTCCGTCGACGGGCGGCCCGGCTTCGTCCTGCTCAGCGCCCATGTCGATGCGGCGAAGGGCGATCTCGGCAACAGCGACGAACTGCAGGACCTCGACTGCGCCGTCGCCGCCGACCCTGAATCGCCGCGCCCGCGCTGAACCTCGATATGATGCGATTCGTCTCCGCCTCTCCCGACAAGGAACCTTCATGCTGAATCCGAACACGATCCGTACCGTTGCCGCAATGCTGATTTTCGCTGCCGTGCCGGCCGTCGCCGCAACGACGGACGTCGGCTTCGATCCGCAGGCGCTGTTCGCGCCGCTCGCGCTGCCCGATGCGGCGAACGCGTTCCGCGACGGCGCCGGCCGGCCCGGGCCGCTGTTCTGGCAGAACGGCGCCGACTACGCGATCCAGGCCAGCATCGATCCGGCCACGCACACGCTGACGGGCGACGAGACCATCACCTACACCAACCGCAGTCCCGACGCGCTCGACGTGCTGTGGGTGCAGCTCGACCAGAACATCTACCGCCGCGACGCGCGCACCGCCGGGACCATCCGCTTCTTCACCCACGGCAACACCACCGAGGGCTACCAGCTCGACGCGGTCGAGGTGGACGGCAAGCCGGTGCACACGCTGGTCGACGACACGCGCCTGCGCGTGGACCTGGCGCAGCCGCTCGACGGCGGCGGCAAGCAGCTCAAGCTGCGCATCCGCTACCACTACACCGTGCCCGGCACCTGGGGCGGCCGTACCGCGGTCACGCCGACCAAGAACGGCGACATCTACGAAATGGCGCAGTGGTATCCGCGCATGGCCGTCTACGACGACCTGCGCGGCTGGGACACGCTGCCCTACCTCGGCGCCGAGTTCTATCTCGAATACGGCACGTTCGACTACGCGGTGACCGTGCCGTGGAACTGGATCGTCGCCGGCTCCGGCGCGCTCGCCAATCCGGACGAAGTGCTCACCGCCGCGCAGCGCAAGCGCCTCGACGACGCCGCGCGCAGCGACGCCACCGTGTACGTCCGCTCGCCGCAGGAAGTGACCGATCCGACCAGCCGGCCGAAACGCGCCGGCACGCAGACCTGGCGCTTCCACATGGAGCACACGCGCGACGTGGCCTTCGCCGCCTCGCCCGCCTTCGTCTGGGACGCCGCGCGCATCAACCTGCCCGAAGGCAAGCACGCGCTCGCGATGTCGGTCTACCCGGTCGAGGCCGTCGGCAAGGACAAGTGGGACCGTTCCACCGAATACATCAAGGGCGCGGTCGAGCACTTCTCGTCGAAGTGGTATCCCTATCCGTGGCCCGCGGCGGTGAACCTCGGCGGCCATGGCGCCGGCATGGAATATCCCGGCATCGTGTTCGACGGCATCGAGGACCACGGCAAGGAACTGTTCTGGATCAGCGCGCACGAGATCGGCCACACCTGGTTCCCGATGATCGTCGGCAGCAACGAGCGCCGCTTCGCGTTCATGGACGAAGGCTTCAACACCTTCATCGACGTCTACGCCTCCGATGCGTTCAACCACGGCGAGTACGCGCCCAAGCGCGATTCCGAATACGCGCCCAAGGGCGGCAACCCGGTCGACGAGATCCTGCCCGTGCTCGCCGACCCGCAGGCGCCGACGCTGATGGCGCCGGCCGACTCCGTCGACGAGACGTACCGCCACTCCGTGCTCTACTTCAAGGCCGCGCTCGGCCTGATCCTGCTGCGCGAGCAGATCCTCGGCCCCGAGCGCTTCGATCCCGCGTTCCGCAAATACATCGCCACCTGGGCCTACCGCCATCCCGCGCCGTCGGACTTCTTCCGCCTGATGAGCAGCGAGGCCGGCGAAGACCTGTCGTGGTGGTGGCGCGGCTGGTACCTCAACAACTGGCAGCTCGACATGGGCATCGCCGCCGCCGAGTACGTGGACAAGAACCCGGCCAAGGGCGTCAGCGTGACGCTGACGAGCAAACGCAAGCTCGTGATGCCGGCCACGCTGCGCGTCGAATTCGCCGACGGCGGCACGCAGGAAATCCGCGTGCCCGTCGAAACGTGGCGGCAGAGCGCAGCGCCGAAACTGCTCCTGCCCACCGACAAGCGCGTCGCGCGCCTCGTCCTCGATCCCGACCACAAGCTGCCCGATGCGGATCGCGCCAACGACACCTGCGTCGTGCGCTGACGGCGGGCAGGTTCGGTCTATCCACATCCGGCGGCGGCTGCGGCGGTGCATTTCGATATTCCCCGGGCTTGCAATAAGCACATGCGCGGCGGGAACTTCGTCGCGGTGGCGACGGCATCTACATTGGCTGCCGTCATCACTTCCGGGATTATCGAATGCGCAAAATGCTTGGGGCATCTTCGGCGAGATGGGTCGTTTCCGCGGCGCTGTTTGCGGGCAGCGGCGTGACGAACGCGATCGACTATCCGCCCGACGGCCTCGTCGTCGATCTGCGTTATCGCAACGCACATATCGATCAGGCCGGCTATGCCGAGCCGGCCAATGCGCACACGCTGCGGTTCACGCTCGGTTATCTGTGGAAGATTTCGCCGCAATGGTCGGCCTATGCCGAAGGCACGCGCGTGTCCACGCTGTTCGGGGAGCAGTACAACTCCGGCGCCAACGGCAAGACCAAGCTGCCGTCCGAAGGCGACCCGCCGTCGAGCGAGATTTCGAGCGCGTGGCTCGCCTACGACAACGGCACCGCATCGGCGCGGCTCGGGCGGCAATACGTCAGCCTCGACAACGACCGTTTCTTCACGCCCGGCCTGTGGCGCCAGAATCCGCAGTCGTTCGACGCCGTCGCCGGCGCGCTCAAGTTCGATACCGGCACGACGATCAAGTACTACTACCTCGACGAGGCGCAACGTTCGGTCGGCCACGACTATCCCGATCCGACCCAGCGCGAGTGGGACCTCGACGCGAACCTGATCCACGTCGACCAGAAACTGCCGCTCGGCACGCTGACCGGCTACGGCTATTTCGTCGAGAACGACACCAACGCGAAATACTCCTGGCGCACCGCCGGCCTGCGCTGGACCGGCAAATACGCCTTCGGCGACAGCGGCACCAGCCTGGGCTGGACCGCCGAAGGCGCGCACCAGGAAAGCTGGCGCAACAACCCGCTGGATTACCGCGCCCATTACCATCTGCTCGAACTGAGCTACGGCTTCAACTGGGCCAGCCTCAAGCTCGGCGACGAGTTGCTCAGCGGCGACGGCAAGAATGCGTTCTCCTCGCCCTACGGCTCGAACCACGGTTTCGACGGCTGGACCAGCCAGTTCAAGAACACGCCGGCGAACGGACTCGAGGATCGCTATGTCGCCCTGCTCGGCAAGCTCGATTCGCGCCTGACCTGGAGCGTGACCTTCCACAATGCCTTTGCCGAGCGCGTGGACCAGCATTACGGTTCGGAAGTCAACGTGCTGCTCAACTACGCGCTGCGCCGCGACCTCAGCGTCGAACTCGACTACGCCGATTATCATCGCCGCACTTTCGGCACGGACGAACGCGCGTTGTGGGCGACGCTCGAATATCGGATCGGCAAGCAGGGAGGCATCTGACCGGCGGCGCGCCGGCGCCTCGCCGCGGCATGGTAAAATGCGCCCTTGCGCGGCTTTCCGCCGCGGTTTCGCGCAAGGACATCCATGCCGTTGACCCAAGCCCGCACCATGCCCGGTGTGATGGAGCTGCTGCCGCTCGACCAGATCGCGTTCGCCGACATGCTCGACACGATCCGGCGCAACTACGAACGCTTCGGTTTCCTGCCGATCGAGACGCCGGCGATCGAGTTTTCCGATGTGCTGCTGACCAAGTCGGGCGGCGAGACCGAACGGCAGGTTTACTTCGTGCAGTCGACCGGCGCGCTCGAGAAGGGCGAGGACAAGCGGCCGGAATTGGCGCTGCGCTTCGATCTGACCGTGCCGCTGGCGCGCTACGTCGCCGAGCACGAGCACGACCTGAGCTTCCCGTTCCGCCGCTATCAGATGCAGCGCGTCTACCGCGGCGAGCGCGCGCAGCGCGGGCGCTTCCGCGAGTTCTACCAGTGCGACATCGACGTGATCGGCAAGGATGCGCTGTCGATCCGCTACGACGCGGAAATTCCCGCCGTCATCTACAGCGTGTTCCGCGATCTCGCGGTCGGGCCGTTCACGATCTGGCTCAACAACCGCAAGATCATGCGCGGCTTCTTCGAGGGGCTCGGCATCGTCGATACGGAACAGCAGGCGCTCGCGCTGCGCGAAGTGGATAAGCTCGACAAGCGCGGCGCGGACTACGTGCGCGACACGCTGACCGGCGAGGGCTTCGGCCTGCCGGTCGAGGCGGCGAAAAAGATCCTCGATTTCGTCCAGGTCCGCTCGCACGGCCACGCCGATGCGCTGGCGAAGCTCGATGCGCTCGGGCATGGCAGCGAAGCATTCAACCAGGGTATCGCCGAACTGCGCGAAGCGCTGGCGATGATCCGCGCGCTCGGCGTGCCGGAAACGCACTACGCGATCAATCTGTCGATCGCGCGCGGTCTCGACTACTACACCGGCACGGTCTACGAGACCACGCTCGACGAGCATCCGCAGATCGGCTCGATCTGTTCGGGCGGACGCTACGAGAACCTCGCCTCGAACTACACCAAGTCGAAGCTGCCCGGCGTCGGCATCTCGATCGGTGCGACGCGCCTGTTCTGGCAGTTGCGCGAGGCGAAGCTGATCGACACCGCGCAATCGACGGTCAAGGTGCTCGTCACCCAGATGGACGAGGCGCAGCTTCCCGCGTACCTGGAACTCGCCACGCAGTTGCGCAACGGCGGCATCGCGACCGAAGTCGTGCTCGACGGCGGCAAGCTCGCCAAGCAGTTCAAGTACGCCGACCGCGCCGGCATCCGCTTCGTCGTCGTGCTCGGTTCCGACGAGATCGCCAAAGGCACCGTCACCGTCAAGGACCTGCGCAAGGAAGACCAGTTCGAAGTACCGCGCTCCGAGCTCGTGCGTACGTTGCGTGTGGAACTCGAACAGGCCGAGGCGATGAAGATATGAACACGCCGATTCGCTTCGACGGTTCGAGTCTGACCCGCGCGCAGCTCGTCGCCATCGCGAAACACGGTGTGAAGATCGAGCTCGACGCGGCGCAGCTGGCCAAAGTCCAGCGCACGGCGGACTTCCTCGCCGAGCAGGTGCAGCGCGGCGAGCCGATCTACGGCGTGACCACGGGCTTCGGCAGCAATGCCGACAAGCTGCTCGGCGCGCATCGCGCGCGCGACGAACTGCCCGGAGGCAATCCCGAGCAGCGCGACAGCACATTGATGGAGGAGCTGCAGCACAACCTCGTCATCACGCATGCGGTTTGTGTCGGTAAGCCGCTCGCAGTCGAAGTGGTGCGTGCGATGCTCGCGATCCGCGTCAACACGCTGATGCGCGGGCATTCGGGCATTCGCGCGGCGACGCTGCAATCGCTCGCCGAACTGCTCAACCGCGACGTGATTCCGGTCATTCCGGAGAAAGGCTCGGTCGGCGCGAGCGGCGATCTGGCGCCGCTGTCGCATCTTGCGATCGTGCTGCTCGGCGAAGGCGAGGCGTTTTATCGGGGCGAACGTCTGCTCGGCGGCGAAGCGCTGAAGCGCGCGGGACTCGCGCCCGTGCGTTTGTCGTTCAAGGAAGGTCTTGCGCTCAACAACGGCACCGCGCAGATGCTCGCGAGCGGCGCGCTGGCGCTCGATGCCCTGGAAAAATTGCTGGCTACGGCCGATCTCGCCGCGGCGATGACGCTCGATGCGTTCGCCGGCCGCAGTTCCGCGTTCAAGGCCGAGGTGCACGCGCTGCGTCCGCATCCGGGCCAGGTGGAGACGGCCGCCAATCTCCGTCGTTTGCTCGGCGACTCGACACTGGTCGACATTCCGTACCACCTCGTGCCGCGCTTCAAGACCTGGCTGGCCGATTCGTGGAGCGACCCGCGCGATCAACAGCACCGCTTCGATCTCGGCTGGGACTACGTGCCGCCGTCGCAGCGCCACGGAAAAGAGGCGTTCTATGCGCGCTTCATGCCGTTCAAGGGCGGCAAGAAGCATCAGCCGCAGGACGCCTACAGCCTGCGCTGCATCCCGCAGGTGCATGGCGCCGTGCGCGACGCGCTCGCGCAGGCGCAGCGCGTGATCGACATCGAACTCAACGCCGTCACCGACAATCCGCTGATCTTCCTCGACGCCGCCGATGCGAAGGTGATCGAGGATCAAGTCATTTCGGCCGGGCATTTCCACGGCATGCCGCTCGCGCTCGCGATGAGCTACGTCAAGGCGGCGATTCCCGTGCTCGCCTCGATCAGCGAGCGACGCCTCAACAAGCTCGTCGATCCGGCCACCAACGACGGCCTGCCGGCATTCCTGATCGGCAACGAGGACGCGACCGATTCGGGCTTCATGATCGTGCAGTACACCGCGGCGGCGTTGGTCAACGACCTCGCCACGCGCGCGCACCCGGCCAGCGTGTATTCGGTGCCGACCAGCGCGAACGCCGAAGACCACGTCTCGATGGGCACGAACGAAGCGCGCCACGTGCTCGAGATGATCGAAGACTTGGGCCACGTGCTCGCGCTCGAGCTGTACACCGCGGCGCAGGCGCTCGAGTATCGGCAGGACATGCTCAACGCCGCACGCGCCGTGGCCGCGCGGGGCGACTGGCAGAGCCTCGCGGCGAAGATTTCAGGTGCCCCGAAGCCCGATCACGAGAGCCATGCGCAGTTCGTCGACGAGGTGAAGAAGCTCACGGCTGCGCTGGCCGAAAGCGAGGAATTCCACGCTGGTTCCGCCGTGCGCGCCGCGTTCGCGACGATCCGCGAACACATCGGCTTCATGCCGCGCGACCGAGCGATGGACCAAGACGTCAAGCGCATCTGCGAGCTGGTCGCAGGCGGCGATCTGGCGGCGCGTTGACGCCAAAAGAAAGGGCCTTGAATGAACAAGGCCCATTGCGGCGGGAGAACGCCATGAAAGGGAGAACCGGTTTGCGCCTGCTCCCGGCGCCGGGAGCAGGCGATTCCGCATGGAGTCAGAACTTCAGGCGCAGCGTCACGTAGTACTGGCGGCCGTTCACGTAGAACGCATAGGGCTGCTTGCCGTAGGCGTCGTTCTCGGTGTAGTACTTGAGCTTCGGGCTGTTGAGGTTCATCGCGTCGAGCGTGATCGTCGCCCATGGTGCGATGGCGTAGCCGAGCGAGGCGTTGAGCGTTCCCTCGCCCTGTTGGTAGAACGTGTCGGTGCGGCTCACGCCGGCGTAGAACGTCGAGCGGTAGGTCCACGACAGGCGCGCGTTGAACAGCGAATTCTCGAAGTAGCCCGATACGTTGTAGGTGTTCTTCGAGGTGCCCTGCAGCGGGCCGCCGTCCTGAGTGCTGCCGTCGGCGTAGGTGTAGTTCGCAGCGACGCCGAAGTTGTCGCCGATCGGCTGGATGTAGTTCACCTCGATGCCCTTGACGTGGCCGTCGACGTTGCGCGGCACGCTGACGAGATAGCCGTTGTACACGTCGTGACCGCTGGTTTCGCTGGCCTGCATGTCCTTATAGGTGCGCGTCTCGTTGCCGAAGTTGATGTAGTCCTTCAGGCTCATGCTGTACGCGCCGACCGAGAACAGGCCGCGCGGCGCGAAGTACCATTCCCAAGCCACGTCGGCGTTGGTCGACACGATCGGCTTGAGCTGCGGATTGCCGCCGCTGCCGGTATGAGTGAGGTCGTCGAGCGAGACGAAACCGGCCAACGCGGAGTAGTCCGGGCGCGTCATCGTCTGCGAGGCGGCCACGCGCAACACCATGTCGTCGCGCATGTTGAACTTGACGTTGGCGCTCGGCAGGAATTCGTCCTTGCCGTGCTTGTACGTATTCCAGTAGTAGTCGCCGAACGCGGAACCGGTGATCGGGCCGGTGACGATCGCCTCCTGCGGGCTGGTCGAGCTGTAGCTGATGTCCTCGTCGGTGCCGACGTAGCGCACGCCGAGATTGCCGCTCCAGCCGTCGCCGACGAAGTTGGCCTGGATGTATGCGGCCTTGTCCTTCTCCTGCACCGAATAGATGTCGTTGAAGTAGAAGCGGCCGACCGGGTCGCGATTGGCGAACTTCGCGTCGATCGCGGCGAGTTGGGCCGGTGTCCAGTACCAGATGTTGCCGGGGAAGCTGGCGCCGAGGTCGCTGGAGAAGTCGCCCGGATAGTTGGCGTAGGAAGAGGTCGGATAGCCGGACGCGTCGGTCCAGTTGGTGGCCCAATTCGGCCCCTGCGCCACGTCGAACAGGTTCTCGCGCGTGTGCTTGGCGTAGCGCACGCCGAAGTCGATCGAGGAAAGCGCGCCGCCGTCGACCGCGAACTCGCCGTCGGCCTGCGCCCATTTCTCCTTGTCCTTCACGTCGATGCCCTGCTCGCCGAAGATCCAGCCGGCCGACGGCATGATGCCCGACGGCGAGCTGTTGTCGCCGCCCATGGTCCAGTCGATCGGAGAACCGATGCCGTGCATGTTCCAGCTTGCGCCGGCGCCGGCCTGCGCGCCGAGTTCCATGACGTCCTGTGCCGGGCTCTTGCCGCTGCCGTTGGTAGTGCCGGCCTGGGCCTTGATCGTCAACCTGTCGCTGGCGCGCCAGTCGGCGTCGAGCGTCAGGTAATCCGATTTCGACTGCGCGCCGGGACGCGAAATCTGGTCGTAGACGATGTAGGGCGCGGTGCCGCCGGGTACCGCCGCGAACGAGGCGGAGGTCAACACGTTGTTGCTGACCGTGTAGTTCGACCCGAAGCCCGCGCCACTGTTGACGAACTGGCTGCCCCACATCATGTAGTTGCGGTTGAAGTTGTCGGCCTTGAGCTTGGAGTAGAAGCCGTTGAGGTCGAGCGTGAGGTTGTCGGCGGGCTTGAATTCGAGATCGATCGTGCCGCCCTCGCGCGTGCGCTTCTGGGTGAAGAACGCCGCGCCGATTTCGTTCGGGTAGTACACGCCGGCAAGGTCGGGATGCGCCACCGCGATCGGATCGGTCGCGGCGATCTGGCTGTAGCCGCCGACGACTTCCTGGCCGTTGCGCTGCAGGGAGCGCTGTTCGTAGAACACCTGGCCGAGGATGCCGAAGCTGTCGTTGACCTTCCAGTTGACCAGGCCGCTGAACTGCGGCTTGACGTTGTCGGGCAGGTCGGAATAGACGCCGCCGAGCGAGGCCGAGGCGGTCAGATCCTTGCCGTACTCCAGCGGCTTGCGCGTGATGATGTCGACCGAGCCGGCCGCGCCGCCTTCGACGATCTTCGCCTCGGAGGTCTTGTGCACGACCACCTCGCTGACGATTTCCGAAGGCAGCAGGGTGTAGCTGACGCTGCGGCCGACCGTCTGCACCTGGCTCAGCACGAACCAGTCGCCGGTGCCGACGGTATGGCCGTTGATCAGGGTCTGGGTCATGCTCGGATTGGTGCCGCGCAGCGAGACGCGGTCGTTCTCGTCGAAGCCGCCTTCGCTCGCGCTCGACGAGGAAATGTTGACGCCGGGCAGGCGCTCGAGCGTGTCGGCGACGTTCTTCGCCGGCAGCTTGCCGATGTCCTCGGCGGTGACGACCTCGACGTGCGAGTCGTAGGCCTGCTTGAGCTCGAGCGATTTTTCCTCGGTGCCGCGAATGCCGGTAACGACGACGGTGGCGAGCTCCTCGGCGTTCTTCTTCTTGTTCGCATCCGCGTCCGACGACGAGGGCGCTTGCTGCGGATCGGTCGTCACCGGATCGGCGGCCCAGACGAGAGCGCTGGCGTAGAGACTGGCGGCGATGCTCGCCGCGAGCATGGTCTTGGAATATTTCATCGGTGGTCTCTCAATGGTCTATGTGTTTGTCGTCGGGAGACCCGGCTTGCGCCGAATTCCCGGTCCTTTTCCACTTCTGTATTTTTATATTTCTGCAATCGCATCCTGCGCCGCTTTCGCCTCCGGCATTCTTCTTTTTTCCTCAGTCGCTCTTTCTTTCTTCGTATTCGTGATCGAGAAACCAGTGCGCCGCGCCGGCTACGCCGAGCTGGCCGTGTTCGATCAGATGCACCGGCACGCGCTCGAGCGCTTCGCGCAGCGGACCCTTGTCGCCCAAGCGTGCGGCGAAGCCGCTGGCGCGCAGCAGCGGCGCGATCTGCGGCAGCACGCCGCCGGCCAGATAGACGCCGCCGTAGGCGCCGAGCATCATGACGAGATCGCCGATCAGGCTGCCGAACCACGCGCAGAACACCTCGACGGCTTCGGCTGCGAGCGCGTCGCTGCCAGCGAGCGCCGCGGACGTGACCTGCGCAGGCGATTCGAATTGCGCATGCGCCGCGCGCAACGCGCAGAGCGTGCGATACAGCGCGAGCAGGCCGGGGCCGGAGAAGATGCGTTCGTTCGGCACGTGCGCCGCGTCGCCGGCGAGGCGGCGCAGGATTTCCAGCTCGAGCTGCGTGCGCGCGGCCAGCGCCGCGTGGCCGGCTTCGGTGGCGAGGATCGTCGGGCGCGTGCCGCCCGGGATCAGTGCCGCGGCGCCGAGTCCGGTACCGGCCCCGACGACGAGACGCGGCTGCCGCGGGTCGATCGCGTCGTTGCCGGCGATGCGCGTCGATTCGGCGATCTCCTGGAAATGCGCGGCGTAGGCCACGGCGGTGAAATCGTTGACGATGGCGACGCTCTCGAATCCGAGTTCGTCGCGCAGGCGCGCGAGCGACACGGGCCAGGGCAGGTTGGCGTTGACGAGGTGGTCGTCCAGCAACAGGCCCGCGCAGGCGATGCAGGCCTGCGTGGCGGCCACGCCGCCCACGCAGTGCGTGTACTCGCGCAGGATGTCGTGCAGGTTCGCGTAATCGGCGCAGACGAACTTGCGATACTGCGAGATGCTCAGGCGCGGGTGCCCGTCGGCCGGATCGGCCGTCGCACGCACCAGGCCGATGCGCGCATGGGTGCCGCCGACGTCGGCGGCGAGGAAGGCCGTGCGCGTCCCGGGCGTCGCGTGCGCGGACCGGTCGATGGATCGGGGGCTTGCGCCTTGCATCTTTGCCGTTTCCCCACTGCGGATTTCGAAGCGTTTCGGGTGTTTCTAGGAATCCCGGTGCTGCCTTCGACGCGGATCGAGTCGCGTCGGTCGTGGCGCAGTGTCCATCTACATGACAACGTTGTCAACTACAGGTCGAAAAAATTTTTACGATATGGCAGAAACTTTGGAATTGGCGGCGAATTGCGGTATTTCACGCGCGCGACGGATGACAACGTTGAGAAAATCTCCTAAGTTCATGGGCCAACGGCAGGCCCTGCGGAAAAAATCGCCGGCCTTGCGCACCGGATTTCCGGCTGGTCGCGGGGCGGCCATTCGGTGACAATGAGAGAGGGCGGGCGGCAGATGGCGAAAATGAAGACGGACACGACGACACCAAAGCGCAGCGTCACGATCAAGGACGTCGCCAGGCGCGCGAAGGTGTCGTTGAAGACCGTGTCGCGCGTCGTCAACCACGAGCCTTCGGTGCTCGATGCCACGCGCAAGCGCGTCGAGCGTGCGATCGCCGAACTCGACTACCGCCCCGACCAGTCCGCGCGCAGCCTGCGCAGCGCGAAGTCGTACACGATCGGCATGGTCTACGACAATCCGAACGCGTACTATGTCATCGCGATGCAGAACGGCGTGCTCTCGGTGTGTCGCGAGACCGGATTCGATCTCAACATCCATCCCTGCGATTCCAATTCGTCCGCGCTCGCCGAGGAGTTGCGCCTGCTCGTGCAACGTTCGCGCCTCGCCGGCCTCGTGCTCGCGCCGCCGATGTCCGAGCGCATGGAATTGATCCGCTTTCTCGCCGCGCACAAGATCAAGTTCGTGCGCATTCTCTCCGCCGCGGAAGATCCGCGCGACGGCTACCCTTGCGTGTTCGTCGACGATCGCGACGCGGCCTACGCAGTCACCGAACACCTGATCCAGCTCGGCCACCAGCGCATCGGTTTTCTTTGGGGCGGCAAGGCGCATCGCTCGAGCCCGGAACGCTTCAAGGGCTACGAGGATGCGCTGGAACATTACGGCATCGCGATCGACAGGACGCTGATCGTGGAAGGCGACTACTCGTTCGACGACGGCTTCCGCGGCGCGCGCAAACTGCTGGCGCTGAAGAATCCGCCGACCGCGATTTTCGGCTCGAACGACGAAATCGCCGCCGGCGTGCTCGCCGCGGCGAAGGCGGCGAACTTGAACGTGCCTTACGACCTGTCGATCGCCGGATTCGAGGACAGCCCGTTCTCGCGCCAGTGCTGGCCCGCGTTGACCACGGCGGCGCAAGCCACCTCCGACATCGCGCGCCGCGCGACCGAACGCCTGATCGCGGAATTCAAGCACGGCTGGCACGCCGAGAAGAGCAACGCCAACGTCGGCTTCAGTCCGACCCTCGTCGTGCGCGGATCGACCGGGCCGGTGCGCGTGGCGAAAGGGTGACCGGCATCGGGCGCAGCGCGGGAATTCCGCTGAACCGTAGCGTCATTCCCGCTTTCGCGGGAATGACGAGATGAAAGTGGTTTTGATCGAGAAATGGAGTCTTCAGGCTCCGGCTTTCAGTGCCGCCGCAGTGCGCGCAAGCTCCTCGATCTTCTTCCAGTCGCCGGCCTTGACCGCATCGGCCGGCGTCAGCCACGTGCCGCCGACGCAGACGACGTTGGGGCTGGCCAGGAAATCGGGCGCGGTGTTTTCGCGGATGCCTCCGGTCGGGCAGAATTTGATGTTCGGCAGCGGCGAGGCCCATGCTTTGAGCAACGCATGGCCGCCCGCGGGCACGGCGGGGAAGAACTTGAGGAAATGGTAGCCGCGTTCGGCGAGCGTCATCGCTTCGCTCGCGGTCGCCGCGGCGGGCAGCCACGGCAGCACGCTGGAGTCGGCCGCATCGAGCAGGTTCCGCGTCGCGCCCGGCGATACGGCGAAGCGCGCGCCGGCGTTTTCAGAGGCTTTGAGATCCTTTGGCGTCAGTACGGTGCCCGAACCGACCACCGCGCCTTCGACTTCGCCCGCGATCGCGCGGATCGCATCGAGCGCGACCGGCGTGCGCAAAGTGATCTCGATCGCCGGAATGCCGCCGGCGACGAGCGCTTTCGCCATCGGCACGGCAGCGGCAAGGTCGTCGATCACGACGACGGCGACGACGGGCGCGAGGCGCAGGGTTTTCTCGACTTCGGCTTGTTTCTTTTCGCTGGGGGTGGTCATCGTGAATATCGCTCCAATTAACACGTCCGTCATTCCCGCTTTCGCGGGAATGACGAGCAAAATCAAAACACGCTCGCGCCCGCGTCGGACGGCCCGACGGTATCACGGAACAGCGAAAACAATTCGCGGCCGAGGCCGATGCGATGTTCGGCGAGGCGGTCGCCGCGCGCCGGCTCGCGCGCCGCGAACTCGGCGGCGTCGATCTTGACGTCGAGCGTGCCGGCGTTCGCGTCGAGACGCACGATGTCGCCGTTGCGGATCTTCGCGATCGCGCCGCCGCTCGCGGCTTCGGGCGTCAGATGGATCGCCGCGGGCACCTTGCCCGACGCGCCGGACATGCGGCCGTCGGTGACCAGCGCGACCTTGAAGCCGCGGTCCTGCAGCACGCCGAGCGTCGGCGTCAGCTTGTGCAGTTCGGGCATGCCGTTGGCGCGCGGGCCCTGGAAGCGCACGACGGCGACGAAGTCGCGGTCGAGTTCGCCGCGCTCGAACGCGGCCTTCACGTCGTCCTGTTCCTCGAACACGATCGCGGGCGCTTCGATGACGGCACGCTCGGGCGCCACCGCGGAAATCTTGATCACTGCGCGGCCGAGATTGCCGGCCAGCGCCTTCAGGCCGCCGTCGGGGCGGAACGGGTTCGATGCGGGGCGCAGCACGGTTTCGTCGAGGCTCGCCGCGGCGACGGGCACGTAGCCCAACGTCTTCTGCGCGTCGAGCAGCGCGTGCTTGCGGTAACCGTCGAGGCCGGTGCCGTTGACCGTGTCGACGTCGGCGTGCACGAGTCCGGCATCGAGCAATTGCGCGATCAGGAAATTCAATCCGCCCGCGGCATGGAACTGGTTCACGTCGGCCTTGCCGTTCGGATAGACGCGCGCCAGCAGCGGCACGGCGCTGGCGATCGCGTCGAAATCCTCGAGGGTGACGATGATGCCCGCGGCGCGCGCGATCGCGACGATGTGCAGCAGCAGGTTGGTCGAACCGCCCGTCGCGTGCAGGCCGGCGATGCCGTTGACGACCGCGCGTTCGTCGACGATGCGGCCGATCGGCGTGTACTCGCCGCCGAGCGCGGTGATCGCGGCGGCACGCTCGACCGCGGCGACGGTGAGCGCGTCGCGCAGCGCCGAGTTCGGCGTGACGAAGCTCGCGCCCGGCAGGTGCAGACCCATCAGTTCCATCAGCATCTGGTTCGAGTTCGCCGTGCCGTAGAACGTGCACGTGCCCGGCGCGTGGTACGAGGCGGCCTCGGCCTCGAGCAGTTCGTCGCGGCTCGCCTTGCCTTCGGCGTAGAGCTGGCGCACCTTCGATTTCGCATCGTTGCTGATGCCGGTCGGCATCGGGCCGGACGGCACGAAGATCGCGGGCAGATGGCCGAACGTCAGCGCGCCGATCATCAGGCCCGGCACGATCTTGTCGCAGATGCCTAGGTAGAGCGCCGCGTCGAACATGTCGTGCGACAGCGACACGGCGGTCGCGAGCGCGATCACGTCGCGCGAGAACAGGCTCATCTCCATGCCGGGCTGGCCCTGGGTGACGCCGTCGCACATCGCCGGCACGCCGCCGGCGACCTGTGCGGTCGCGCCGATCGCGCGCGCGGTGCGGCGGATCAGCTCGGGATAGCGTTCGTAGGGCTGGTGCGCGGAAAGCATGTCGTTGTACGCGGTGACGATGCCGATGTTCGCGCGCGCATTGGCGCGGATCGTCGCCTTGTCGTCCGCGCCGCAGGCGGCGAAGCCGTGGGCGAGGTTGCCGCAGGACAGATGCCTGCGGTGCGGGCCGTGGCCCTTGGCGCGCTCGATCTTGTCGAGATAGGCCTCGCGCGTGGCGCGGCTGCGCTCGGCGATCTGCGCGGTGATTCTGGCGATGGCGGGATTCAGTGGCATGGCAAGTTTCTCGGTGGTTACGGGCACCAGTAAACCTTGACCGGCGCATGTGCGTTGCGCAGCACGGCGCTGATCGGCCAGGCGCGATTGGTTGCGGCGACGTAGCGCGCGTTCTCGAGCACCTCGCGCTTGCGTTCGCCCTCGATGTGCAGGTAGATCGCGCGGCTGTCGAGGATCACCGGCAGAGTCAGCGTGATGCGCGGTTCGCCCGCGCCCGGCGCGCGCATCGGCAGCACCACGGCGTCGGTTTTCGGATCGGTCGCTTCGGCGAGATGGTCGCCGTCGGGGAAGAACGAAGCGGTATGGCCGTCCTCGCCCATGCCGAGCACGAGCGCGTCGAACGGCAGGTCGAGCATCGCGACGCGGGCCGTGACCGCGGGCATGCCGTCTTCGGGCGCTGCGGCACCGGCTTCGTAAAGCGGCACGAAGCGTGCGGCGGCGGCGCGGCCCTGCAGCAGGTTTGCGCGCACGAACGTTTCGTTGGAGCGCGCATCGGTCGGCGGCACCCAACGTTCGTCGACGAGGGTGACGACCACCTTGCTCCAATCGACCGGCTGCATCGACAGCGTTTGCAGGAAACGCTGCGGCGTCCTGCCGCCCGACACGGCGAGCAGGGCCTGACCGCGCTCGGCGATGGCGTGCGCAAGATCGTCGGCGATCGCGCCGGCGAGCGCTTCGGCGAGTTGCGCGCCGTCGCCGAAACGCCGGTAGTCGAGCGCGCTCATGCGTCGCTGGCGTCCGCGTCGTGCCAGGTGCGGCCGTCGCGCTCGATCAGCGCGACCGAAGCGCTCGGTCCCCAGGTGCCGGCGGTGTAGGGCTTCGGCGCGTCGGAGCTGGACTTCCATGCGGCGAGGATCGGATCGACCCACGCCCACGCCGCTTCGACTTCGTCGCGGCGCATGAACAAGGTCAGGTTGCCGCGCACGACGTCGAGCAGCAGGCGCTCGTAGGCATCGGGCTGCGACACGCCGAACGCCTCGGCGAAGCTCATGTCGAGCGGCACTTCCTGCAGGCGCAGGCCGCCGGGGCCCGGCGACTTGATCATCAGCCACAGCTTCACGCCCTCGTCGGGCTGCAGGCGCAGCACGAGCTTGTTCGGCGCGATCGGGCCGGCCGAGGGCAGGAAGATCGAATGCGGAATCTGCTTGAACTGGATGACGATTTCCGACACGCGCGCCGGCAGCCGCTTGCCCGTGCGCAGGTAGAACGGCACGCCGGCCCAGCGCCAGTTGTCGACCTCGGCCTTGATCGCGACGAACGTGTCGGTATTCGAGCCCGGCTTGCCGAGGTCGTCGAGATAGCCGGGCACGGCGCCGCCGTTGCTCGCGCCGGCGCGGTACTGGCCGCGTACGGTGCTGATGATCGCGTTGTTCTGGTCGATCGGTTTGAGCGAGCGCAATACCTTGAGCTTCTCGTCGCGCACCGCGTCGGCGTCGAGCGAGGCGGGCGCTTCCATTGCGACCATGCAGAGCAACTGCAGAATGTGGTTCTGCACCATGTCGCGCAGCGCGCCGGCGTTGTCGTAATAGGCGCCGCGTTTCTCCAGGCCGACCGTTTCGGCGACGGTGATCTGCACGTGGTCGATGCGCTGCGCGTTCCACAACGGCTCGAACAGCACGTTGCCGAAGCGCAACGCGAGCAGGTTCTGCACGGTTTCCTTGCCGAGGTAGTGGTCGATGCGGAAAACGTGCTTCTCGTCGAACGCGCTGGCGACGTCGTTGTTGATGACGGTCGCGCTGGCGAGGTCGCTGCCGATCGGCTTCTCGATCACCACGCGCGCGTCGTCGCCGTTGAGTCCGTGCGTGCGCAGGCGATCGCAGATCGCGACGAACAGGCTCGGGCTGGTCGAAAGGTAGAACACGCGCACGCGGCCCTTGCGCGATTTCAGGTCGGCTTCGAAGTCGTCCCAGCCCGCGTCCTGGGTCGCGTCGAGGCCGAAGTAGTGCACCATCGCGAGGAAGCGGTCGACGGTGGCCGGCTCGGCGCTCTTCACGTGCTGCGCGATCGCGGCGCGCACGCCGTCGCGATACGACTCGTCGCTGTCCTTGGTGCGCGCGACGCCGATGATGCGGCTGTCGGGCGGGATCTGGCCGTCGGCGTAGCGGCGGTACATCGCCGGCAGCAGCTTGCGCATGGCGAGGTCGCCGGTGCCGCCGAAGATCACCAGATCAAACACGTCGACCACTTTCATTTCTGCCACGGGGGGCTCCGGAAGCTTGGTATTTGGAGAATTCTACTCGCGCCGGGATGATACCACTTTCATACCACTGAATGCCATTATTGTCTGCTGCGCTTTAGCTCTTGCTCGTCATTCCCGCGCAGGCGGGAATCCAGTGACTTTGCCCTTGATTCTGCTCTGACCGCGTCCCTTCGTTTTTCCGCGCGCGTCCGGCGCGCGGGTCACTTTCTCTTGCTTGTGCAAGAGAAAGTCACCAAAGAGAACACACCCCGGAAGCCGCGTCCTCTGCGCTGCGCGCTGCGAGTTCGCGAGGGTAGGCCGGGGTTCGTTGAACGCACGTCCCTGTGCGTACAACGAACTCGCGCGCATCGTGCGCGCGATCCTTGCGGACATTTCCGTCCTGCCCTCGCCGCGGCTAACGGGGGCCCGAAGATCAAAAGAATATCAAAGGCCAGAGCTGAGGTCGGTAGCTAAAGTGGTATTCTATTGGTATGATATCGGCATGCAAACGACCTTGTACGGCGAATACCGCAAGCTCGACCGCGGCGGCAGCGATGCGCAGCGCTCGCTGGCCTATCTGCGCCTGCGCCGCGCGATCCAGAACACGATCGAATCCGGCGCGTTCCCGCCGGGGCAGGCGTTGCCGAGCGAGCGCGATCTGGCGAAGAGGCTCGCGCTGTCGCGCGTCACCGTGCGCAAGGCGATCGGCGGTCTCGTCGAGGATGGATTGCTTACCCAGCGCCACGGGGCCGGCACCTTCGTCGCCGAGCGCATCGTCAAGTCGTTTTCGCGCCTGACCGGGTTCACCGACGACCTGCGCGCGCGCGGCCTCAAACCGCGCGTGAAATTCCTCGAGCGCGGCGTCGGCGAGGTGACGCCGGAGGAGGCGATGGCGCTCAATCTGTCGCCGGGCGCCGACGTGATCCGCCTGCGCCGCCTGCGTTTCGCCGACGACAAGCCGCTTGCGGTGGAATCGACGGCCGTGCCGGCCGCGATCATCGCGGACCCGAATGCGATCAAGCTCTCGCTCTACGATGCGCTCGAGAAGATCGGCTGCCGGCCGACGCGCGCCCTGCAGCGGCTGCGCGCGGTCGCGCTCGGCGAGGACGATGCCGCGCTGCTCGACTGCGAGCCCGGCAGTCCGGCGCTGGCGATCGAACGCCGCGCGTTCCTCGACGACGGCCGTCTCGTCGAATTCACCACTTCGCTCTATCGCGGCGACGCCTACGATTTCGTCGCCGAGCTGCACGGCGAATAGGCCGCTCCGATGTACTTCGCGCCGAATCCCGCTACTATCGCGAATCCGGATGACAACGATGTCAAACCCATGCTGAAGCCGAACGAGACCAAGATGTTCCACGAAGCCGGCGAAAGCGCCGACGCGATCGCGCGCCAGCTCGCCGCCAACGACGGCATCGTCGCGCGGCTCGTCGAAAGACTGCACGCGGCGCCGCCGCGCTTCATCGTCACCAGCGCGCGCGGCAGCTCCGACCATGCGGCGACGTTCGGCAAATACGTGTTTGAAACCCGCATCGGCCTGATGACCGCTTCGGCCTCGCCGTCGATCAGCTCGATCTACCAGGCGCGCCAGCAGCTCGACGGCGCGCTCTACATCGCGATCTCGCAATCGGGCGGCAGTCCCGACCTCGTGCGCGCGGCCGAGGGCGCGAAGCGGGCCGGCGCGCACGTCGTCGCGCTCGTCAACGTCGAGGAATCGCCGCTGGCCAAGGCCGCCGACACGGTCGTGCCGTTGCGCGCCGGGCCCGAACTCAGCGTCGCGGCGACCAAGAGCTATCTCTGCGCGCTGTCGGCGCTGATCCATATCGCCGCACGCTGGAAGGGCGACGAGGCGCTGTTCGCCGCGCTGCAGGCCACGCCCGCGGCGATGCGCGCGACCTGGGCGATGGATTGGTCTTCGCTCGTGGACGGACTCGTCGAGGCGAACAATCTCTTCGTCGTCGGCCGCGGCCTCGGCCTCGGCGCCGCGCAGGAAGCCGCGCTCAAGCTCAAGGAAACCTGTGGCCTGCACGCCGAGGCGTTCAGCTCGGCCGAAGTGAAGCACGGGCCGATGGCGCTGGTCGGGCGCGATTTCCCGGTGCTGTTCCTGACCCAGCAGGACGAATCGTTCGCCGGTACGCGCGAGGTCGCCGACGAATTCGCGGTGCGCGGCGCGAAAGTCTGGGTGACGTCGCCCGACGCGGCGCAGCCGCATCGTCTGCCGGTCGCCGCCGCGCCCGATCCCGCCTGCGCGCCGCTGATCGCAGTGCAGGGTTTCTACAAGGCGGCGAATGCGCTCGCGCTCGCGCGCGGGCGCAATCCCGACGTGCCGCCGCATCTCAACAAGGTGACGAGGACCGTCTGATGGCCACCGCGCTCGTCAACGCCGAGGTGCTCACCGAACACGGTTTCCGCAAGGGACTGGCGGTGCTGATCGAGGGCGGTCGCATCGCCGATTTGGTCGCCGAGCCGGACGCGCGCGCACGCGCCGGAGATGTGCGCGATCTGCGCGGCGCCAAACTCGTTCCCGGATTCATCGATACGCAGGTCAATGGCGGCGGCGGCGTGCTGCTCAACGACGAGCCGACGGTCGATGGCGTGCGCCGCATCGCCCACGCGCACCGCCGCTTCGGCACGACGGGCATGCTGCCGACGTTGATCAGCGACGATGCCGACGTCATGCGGCGCGCGATCGCCGCGGTCGACGCCGCGATCGGGCAGGGCGTGCCCGGCGTGCTCGGCATCCATCTCGAGGGCCCGTACCTCGCGCCCGCGCGCAAGGGCGTGCACGACGCGAGCAAGTTCCGCGTGCCGGGCGAGGACGAGATCGCGATGGCCGCGTCGTTGCGCAACGGCAAGACCTTGCTGACGCTCGCGCCGGATCGCGTGCCGCGCGAGGTGATTCGCGAATTCGTCGCGCGCGGCGTCGTCGTCGCCGCCGGCCATACCGCGGCGAGCTACGATGAGATCCGCGACGCGCTCGACCTCGGCCTGCGCGGCTTCACCCATCTCTACAACGCGATGACGCCGCTCAACGGGCGCGAGCCCGGCGTCGTCGGCGCCGCGCTCGACGATCGCGAAAGCTGGTGCGGCGTGATCGTCGACGGCCACCACGTGCATCCGGCCGCATTGCGCGTCGCATTGGCCGCAAAACCGCGCGGCAAGATCGTTCTCGTCACCGACGCGATGCCGCCGGTCGGCTCACCGCTGCCGGGCCTGCCGGCGGCGATTTCGGAATTGTGGCCGTCTTTCCGTATAAACGGCCAAATCGCCACCGCGTGCGACGGCCTGCTCACCACGCCCGACGGCACGCTGGCCGGTTCCGTGCTCGACATGGCGCAGGCGGTGCGCAACACCGTCGCCTGGCTCGACGTCCCGCTCGACGAGGCCGTGCGCATGGCTTCCACCTATCCGGCCGATTTCATCGGCCTCGGCGCCAGCCGCGGCCGCATCGCACCCGGCTACGCGGCCGATCTCGTCGCGCTCGACGACGAATTGCAAGTCAAGGCGACCTGGATCGGCGGCGCGGTCCAGGAGTACTGACGGAGCACGCGCATCCAGCCGAGTGATGCGCGCTTGTCAGTGCGTCGTGGTGGGTGATCCCGTTCTCGAATTCATTTGCCGGATATGGGTTCGAACGCGTGCGCGAATTTCAAAGTGTGCCATCACGGCTCTCCGTCATTTCCCGCGGGCGAAACGAACCCGGTCGACCAGCGCCCGTAAAACGCGAGGTTGGTGACGATGCCGATCAGTGCGGTCAGCCATTGCGCGATCAGCGCGCACGCTGTTGCCAACAGGATCGCGATCGTCGAAACCAGCAACACGCGCCGGTCCAATTGCACCGACTTGCGCGGCACGCGCGCGACGGTCATCACGTCGCCGAGGCCGGGCGATACCGGCAACGGGTCGGTCGCGTTCGAGCGCGGGGGAGGGACGCAAGTGCCGGTCATGGCTGCTGCAATGCGGGATAAGCGATGCGGGATAAACCTCGCTGCGGCGACAGTAAATTCACGGACTCGGCCACGGCCCGAAAATGAACGCGTCCTTCGCGGCGCGGCATTTGCTAAATTGCACGGGCTTTGCGGTTCGCGGTAGGCGAGTCTATTTCCGGAGATGCCATGTTCGTTTGTCGTTTTTTGTCCGTCGCGCTGTCCGGTCTGCTGGCCGCAACCGCGTTGTCGCCGCGACCGGCGATCGCCGAGGCGTTGCAATTCCGTGTCGCCGAGGGCGATGTCGAGAACGCGTTCTATCAGGATGGACCCGTCGCCGCGCATCTGTTGCTGAGTTCGGGCCACAAGCCGCGCGTGCTTGCGGCATTCCCGGCAGGCAACAGCGGCGTCGGTATCTGGTTCGAGCCGACGACGGCGCCGGTGCAATGGCATCTCGAGAGCATGAAACCGCTGGATGCAAAGGATGCGCAAGGCCGGCCGTTGCACGGCATCGAGGCCGAGCTGACGCTGACCTCCGCCCAACCGCTGCGCATCAGGGACGCCGTGCTCGGCAGCGTGCGCGTGTTGCGCGATTACCAGCTCGGGCATGCGTACCCGCCGAAAACGGCGGCGCATGCGCGGCGCGAAGGCGATGCGCTGGTCTGGGCGCGCACGCGGCTCGACGGTGCGCCCGGTTACGAGATCGCGTTGTCGGTGGAGGAGGGCAGGTTGGCCGGCGGCAACGGCAGGTCGTGGACGCTGTCCGAAGCGGCGAGCGGCAAACCGCTGCATCTGCGCCTGCGCGCGCTGACCGGCGAGAAGCCGCTGACGCCGTTCGCAACCGACGCGCTGTTCACGCGCACTGCGGGCAGCGACGAGCGCAGCCGCAACGCGCTGCGTTTCTTGAGCTACGAAGAAAAATTCCTCGCGGGCTCGTGGCGCTTCGATACCTATTTCGGCCGCGATACGCTGATGTCGCTGCGCCTGCTGCTGCCGGCGTTGCAGCCGCAGGCGGTGGAAGACGGACTCGTCGCCGTGCTGAACCGCCTTTCGCCGGACGGGCAGGTGGCACATGAAGAAGACATCGGCGAGTTCGCCGTATTGCGCCATCGCAAAAAAAGAGACGGCAAGGGCGATGCGCCGATCTACGACTACAAGATGATCGACAGCGACGTCATGCTCGCTCCGGTCGCCGCGGCGTATCTGCTCGACAGCGCGCACGGCCCGGCCCGCGCCAGCGCGTTTCTCGCGCGCAAGCTCGATTCCGGCGAACCCGCGGGCGCCGCGCTGGCGCGCAACTTCGCGCTCGTGCTCGCGCAGGCGCGGCCGTTCGCGCGCGATCCGTCGGCGAAAAACCTCGTCGCGCTCAAGGCCGGCGAAAAAGTCGGCGAGTGGCGCGACAGCAAGACGGGTTTGGCCGGCGGGCGCATTCCCTACGACGTCAATGCGATCCTGATGCCGGCCGCGCTCGATGCGATCGCGCGTTTGCACAAGGCGGGATTGTTGGCGGAATTCAAGGAGGCGGCATCGGCCGCGGAACTGGCCACGGTCTGGTCGCGCAGCGCGCCGCCGTTGTTCCGTGTGAAGCTGCCCGCCGACGCCGCGCGCGCCGATGTGGCGAAATACGCGAAGGCGCAGGGCATCGACGCCGCCGCGGCGCTGGCCAGCCTGCCCGACAGCGGCGAGGTGGCGTTCAACGCGCTCTCGCTCGACGCGCGGGGCAGGCCGATTCCGGTGCTGAATTCGGACGACGGATTTTCATTGTTGTTCGGCTATCCCGATGCGGCGCAACTCGATGCGTCCCTCGCCGCGACTTTCCGCCCGTTCCCCGCAGGCCTGATGACCGGCGTGGGCATGGTGGTCGCCGATGCCGCCTATGCCGGCAGCGGTCTGCAGAAAACCCTCGGCCGCAACGCCTATCACGGCGCCGTGGTCTGGTCGTGGCAGCAGGCCTTGATGGCCGCCGGCCTCGCGCGTCAGCTCGAGCGCAGCGATCTGCCCGCAGCCACGCTGGCCGCCTTGAAAAAAGCGCAACATGAACTCTGGCAAGTGATCCGCGGCACACAAAAAATGAGCACGTCCGAACTGTGGTCGTGGAACTACACCGACGGCCGTTATGCCACGAGTCCGTTCGGACAAGGCAAGAACGACGCCGACGAATCCAACGCCGCGCAACTCTGGAGCACGGTGTATCTCGCCATTCCCGATCCGGTCGACCCGGCGCGTTGAAGCAGGGCCGCGGAGAGTCAGCGTGCGGCCAGCGCTTTCAACTCGGTCAAGGTATCCTCGCTCGCCGAATCCGCCTCGGTCCGCAACGCCAGTGCCGCCTGCGCCGCGTCGGCCGCCTCGTCGAGACGATGGGCGCGGGCCAGCAGCCTCGCTTTCAACGCCAGCATGTCGAAATGGCCCGGCGCGCCCGCGAACGAGGCGGCGTACTGCCGTTCGGCCTCGATGACCTCGCTCAGCGCTTCCGCATCGCGCTCCATCCCGGATAACGCCTTGGCGCGCCAATAGCGCACCTGCAGATCGGTCTGGAGCATGCCGCCCTTGACCGACTTGTCGATCGCGAGCACGCGGTCCGCCGAGGCGATGGCGGCTTCGTACTTGCCTTCCTGCACCTGCACGACGACGAGGTAGTACAAGACGAACGCATAATTCGGACTGCTCTCGCCGCTGATTCTGCGCTGCAGATCGAGCGCCTCACGCAAATCCTTCTCGGCTTCGGCGTATCGCTTCAGGCTGGCGTAGGTGCGTGCGCGGAAGCCGAGCATGCGCGGGCAAGCGTTGTCGAGCACACCGGCCCGACGGCAGGTCTCGACGCCCTGCGTGTACCATGCCGCGGCGTCCGCGTAGCGGTGTTCGCCGCCATAGAGCCTGCCCATGGCCGCCACGGCGTAGAGCGTGCGCGGATCGTCGTCGCCGAACACCGTCCGGCGCATGTCGAGCCCGCGGCGCAGCCAGGGTTCCGCCTCGGCGTAGCGGCCCTGGGCAACGAGGAAGCTTCCGTAGATGCCGACTTGCCACGCGGTCGAGGCGTTGGGCTTGTCGAAAAACCGGTCGCCGTAGGCGATGGCTTCCTTGTAGGCGGTCTCCGCACGCGCAATGTCGCCGCTCGCTTCGGCGCCGATCGCGATCGCGCCATACAAGTCGACGATCGACTGGCTCGCAGGTTCGCCCTGGCTGCGCCAGAGCGACAGCGCGGCATCCGCCCGCTCGAAACCTTGCGCGAAACGATGCGCGTTGAGCAGCGCGTTCGCTTCCCTGATCGAGAGGTCGAGCAGCATATCGGGCTGCCGCTTGGCCTCGAGCATTGCGTGCGTGCGATGCAGGAGTTCGATCCCTTCTTCTTCCTTGCCGGAACTGATCAGCGAGGACGCCAGAGTGGTCAGCCCTTCGAGGCCCACCGCGTCGCGCCGCGTCAGAAGCCGGTCGCGCAGCGGGCCGAGCAGGGCGATCACGGCTTTCGGATCCTGGCTCTTGTCGTCGATCAGGTTGGCGCGTTGCACGCGCTCCGCGTACCACTGCTCGGCGCCGTTGCCGTAGAGCCGGTCGATGATCGGCTTGGCGCGATCGAGCAGGCGCAGGGCTTCGTCGTACGCGCCGACGCTGCGCGCGACTTTCGCCAGGGTCAGCAGCATGTCGACGCGCAGCGCATCGGGCAGGTCGGAGCGAGCCATGAGTTGCGCGGAAGCCTGATCGACGATGTCCTGCGTCGAGGGCCGTTTGTCCTTCGGCAGATCGGCGCCGGCCGCGCGGAATACCGAAACCAGAAAATCGCGCACCGCGCCGGCGCGTTGCGCCTCGCGATCGGCGAGATGCGTCTGCCGCAGCGCCAGCGCGAGCGTCGCGATCATCGCGAGCACGAGTATCGTGCCGGCCGCGACGCCGCGGCGGTGACGCTGGACGAACTTGCCGAAACGGTAGCGCCGCGTCGGCGGATGCGCGCGTATCGGCCGGCCGTCGAGATGGCGTTCGATGTCTTCGGCCAGCGCTTCGGCGGAAACGTAGCGTTGTTCCGGATCGTCGAACAAGGCCTTGCCGGCGATGCGATCCAGGTCGCCGCGCAGCGCGCGCGCGCGTCCGGGATCATCCGCCGTCGCGCTCGGCGGCGGCAGGCGTTCGCCGTCGCGCGGTGCCTTCATCGTGCCGCCGCTGAGCAGTTCGTACAGCACGCAGCCGAGGCCGTAGATGTCGGTCGCGGTCGTGACGCGGCCACCGCGGCGCTGCTCCGGCGCGGCGTAGGCCGGCGTGAAGGCCTGCGTCGCGGTGCGGTCGTCGAGCGTCGGATCGAGCAGCTTGCCGATGCCGAAATCGAGCAGGACGGGAGTGCCGTCCTCGCGCATGAGGATGTTGGCCGGCTTGATGTCGCGATGCACGATCAGGTGCTGGTGCGCGTGATGGACTGCCCGGCACACCTGGGCGAACAGATGCAGGCGCGCGGCGAGGTCGAGATCGTGGCGCGCGCAATACGCCAGCAGCGGCTCGCCGTCGACGTACTCCATCGCCAGGTACGGTTCGTGGGAATCCGTCTCGCCGGCGTCGAACAGGCGCGCGATGTTCGGATGATTGAGTTCCGCCAGCAGCGCGCGCTCGCGCGCCAGCCGTTCGCGCGCCGCTGCCGTGGGCATGCCGCGTATCAGTTTGAGCGCGACGCGCTGCGGCGTATCGCCGAGCAGGCGCTCGGCGAGCAGCACCGTGCCCATGCCGCCGCTGCCCAGTTCGCGCAGGATGCGGTACGGCCCCATCCGTTGCCCGACCTGCGGCGTTGCGACGGCAGTCCGCCACAGCGCATTCTGCAACACGGCGTCGTCGTTGTCGTGGCGCTGGAGCAGGGTCTCGACTTCCTCGCGCAGGCGCGCGTCGCTCTCGTTGTCGCGCAGGAACTGCGTTCGCTGCGCCGGCGGTCGTTCCAGCGCGGCGTGGAACAGCCACTCGATGCGCGCGAACCAGGACGAGTCCACGTTCGCCGCCTCTCAGGACTCGATCCGCGCGCGCAGCCATGCGCGCGCGAAGCGCAGGTCGCGCTCGACGGTCGGCAGCGAAACCCCGAGCATCTGCGCGGTCTCTTCCTGGCTCAGTCCGAGCAGAAACACCATTTCGACGACGCGGCTCTTGCGCGCGTCGAGCGACTCCAGTTCGACGAGGGCGGTTTCGATGCCGAGCCACGTATCCGGCCCGCAGGTAGGCAGATCGGCGGCGGCGCTGATTCCAACGGTCAGCGCGTCCCCGCCGCGCTTGCCGGCGTGTTCGCGGCGAGCCGCGTCGATCAGCACCTGGCGTACCGCGAGCGCGAGCGTGCGGAAAAAATGCGTGCGGTCGACGAAGTCGAGCGGGTGCTGCAACAAGCGCAGATACGCTTCGTGCGCGAGTTCGGTCGTCTGCAGCGCGCCGGCTCCGCGATTGTCGCGCAGCATGCGCGACGCCATCGAACGCAGGTCGGCGTAAACCAGCTCGGCCAACGCGTGCGGCGCCCGCTGGTCGCCGGAACGCCAGGCCGCGAGCAACGAAGCCACGCTGTCGGTGCTCATCGCCGCAACCGACCCGGATCCGGTTTTTTTTCGATCGCGTGATGGGTTGCCGCGCCGTATTGCGTAGTTATCAAACGAGAGCGGCGTGGCGCCCGCTCGATCGAGAACATCCATCCGCTGGAACAAGCCGCAAGCGTGGGCGTACCAGCGACGGCCGTGTCACCGAGTCGCTTTCCTGTTTTCCAACACCTGAAAGGAGCCAGCCCCATGAAATTCCGTCGATCCCAACTCGTTTTGGCCCTCGCGGCCGGTTTGTGCCTCAGCGCGGGCGCCCTCGCGCAAAATACTACCGCATCGGCACCGGTGACGTCCGGCTCCGCCCGGCCGGCATCGGCGAGCAAGTACAAGCTCAACGCCGCCCAGCTCGCCGAAGCGCAGGCGCGCGTGCAACTGGCCAACACGATCGCGCAGAACGTCGCCGCCGACGCCAAGGCCAAGAGCCTCGGCGACGACTGGCGCACCAACCTGCTCGGCACGCTCTACAACACGCCGAGCAGCGCGCTGAGCGGCATGAGCACCTCGATCTCCACACTGGATCAGGCGCTGTCCCAAGCCAACGCGGCACAGCAACAGGCCGCCGCGGCCAAGGTGTCCGCCAGCACTTCTGCCGCGGGCCATGCGTCCAGCGCCGAGGACACCACCGAGGCCCTGGGCAGCAGCAGCTACGACCTCGTCTTCACCCCGATGACGCCGTGCCGCTGGATCGACACGCGCGTGACCGGTGGCGCGATCGGTTCGACCGCTCGCGTATACGATACCTACTATGGCGGCGGCACCTATGGCGGCAGTTCGTCATGCGTCCTGCCGGGCGCCGGAGAGCCCGCCATCGCCGTCAACGTCACCATCGCCAGCCCCACCGCGGCCGGCTTTCTCACCGTGCGCTCGTACGGCAGCACCGGCATTACCAGTTGGGTGAACTGGTATCAGTTCGGCGCCAACGTGCAGGCGGCGAACGCGGGCGTCATCTCCACGGCGGTGAACAGCTCCACCAGCCACTACGATTTCGAAGTGCTCACCGGCGGCGGCGGCACGGCCCAGGTGATCCTCGACTATTTCGGCTATTTCTCCGCCGCGCCGGCCACGGCGTTGAATTGCACGACGGGAACACAGCAAAACTATTCTGTCGCGGCCAATTTCAGTGGCTATCACTTCATTGATACGACCTGCCCGTCCGGCTACACGGCGGTCGCCACGTTTTGCTGGAACGAGAACAATGCCAACATCGTTTCCAACGGATCGGGCCTCATCGCCTTTCCATGGTGCGGTTGGAGAAATCTGTCGACTACTACGGCGTATGAGGTCCATGAGAACGTGAGCTGCTGCCAGGTACCGTAACCGCGATTGCGGTTGCACGAGCGACAAGGCAAGGCGCCGGCATGGCCGGTGCTTTTTTACGTGTGGCGGGAATGACGTAACAAGTAGTGCGCAATAAGCGCAGCGCATTGCGCCGCTTGATTGGCAGCATCCGATCAGGCCCGAAGGGCGAGAGCGCAACGCGCGTCGAGTGGGGATCCGGCGTTGTGACAATGCCCGGCGCAATGCGCTGCGCTTATTGCGCCCTACAAGGCAAGGCACGGGCATGACCGGCAAAAAGCCGCCTGTCAGCGCTGCGATGGTGCGGGCGGCGCGGCATGGCCGGCTGCGGCGATGCGCTGCATTTCCGCGATCTGGTCGGGATGTCTGGCATCGTTCGCGGCATCGTAATCGACCGCGGCCTGCGCCGCGTCGGCCGCTTCGCGGGAACGTCCCGCGGCGGCGAGCGCGCGCGCCTTCAGGGCGAGCATGTTGAAGCGCTGCACGCCTTTCGGCGCGGCGGCGGCGTACTTCGGTTCGATGTCGATCATTTCGTTCGACGCCTCGTCGACACGCCGGAGCGCGAACAGCGCGGACGCGCGCCAGTAGCGCGTGGTCAACTCCGATTGCAGCATCGCTCCCTTGACCTGTTTGTCGATCGCGAGCACGCGGTCCGCCGAGGCGATGGCGGCTTCGTACTTGCCGCCCTGCGCCTGCGCGACGACGAGCATGTCGAGGATGAAGGCGTAGGCCGGGCTCGCATCGCCCGTGCGTTTCTTCTGCAACTCGAGCGCCTCGCGCAGATCGCGTTCGGCGTCGTCGAAGCGCGCCAGGCCGCTCCATGCGCGCGCCCGGAACGCGAGCAGGCGCGGGCAGACGTTGTCGTCGATCGCGGCCTTGCGGCAGGTGTCCACGCCTTGTCCGAACCATTGCGCGGCCTCGGCGAACTTGCGCTCGCCGAGATAAAGCTTGCCCATGCCGGCGACGCCGTAGAGCGTGCGCGGATCGGCGTCGCCGAAGACCGCGCGGCGCATCTCGAGTCCGCGCCGCGCCCAGGGCTCGGCTTCGGCAAGGCGGCCTTGCGCGATCAGGAACGTTCCGTACATGCCGACGTTCCACGCGCTCGCCGCGTTGGGCTTGTCGAAGAACTGGTCGGCGTAGGCGATCGCGTCTTTGTACGCCGCCTCCGCGCGCGCCATGTCGCCGACGGCTTCCGCGCCGATCGCGATGGATTGATACAACGCGATAATGCCCTGGCTCGGCGGTGCGCCGAGCTTGCGCCACAGCGCGAGCGCGGCATCGGCCGCGTCGATGCCGTCGCGGAAGCGGTGCGCGTCGATCAGGCCGCCGCTTTCGCGGATCGCCGCGTCGAGCAGTTTTTCGGGATGCTTGGCCGCATCGTGCGAGGCGAGTTCGCGCGCGCGGTGCAGCAGCGCGAGGCCATCCTCTTCCTTGCCCGCATGGCTGAGCGCGGTGCCGAGAACGATGAGACCGTCGATGCCGATGCCGTCGTCGCGTTCGATCAACTTGTCGCGCAGCGGATCGAGCACGGCCAAGGCGTCGGCATTGCGGTTCGCATCGACGAGGCTGCCCGCGCGCAGGATTCGCGCGTTCCACCACGGCGCATCGGCGGGGCCGTACAGGCGCGCGAGCGCGGGCGCAGCGGCGTCGAGCAGGGCGAGGCCCTGCGCGGTCGCGCCGACGCTGCGCGCGACTTTCGCCAGGGTCAGCAGCAGGTCGACGCGCAGGGCGTCGGAAAGATCGCTGCGACCGGGCAGTTGCCGCGCCGCCCGGTCGACGATGTCCTGCGTGGTCGGGCGCTTGTCGAGCGGCAGGTCCGCGCCGGCCGATTCGAACAGGGAGACCACGAAGTCGCGCACCGCGTCGGCGCGCGCGGCCTGCTGGCGGGCGAGGTGCGCCTGCCACGTCGCCACGGCCAATGCGGCGAACACGGCCAGCGTGAGCAGGGCGGTCGCGGTCACGCCGCCGCGGTGGCGGCGGATGAATTTTCCGGCGCGGTACCAGCGCGTCGGCGCATGCGCGGCGACGGGGCGGCCGCGCAGGTGGTTTTCGACGTCCTCGGCCAGCGCCTCGGCCGAGACGTAGCGGCGTTCGGGTTCGACGTCCAGCGCCTTCATCGCGATGTTGTCGAGGTCGCCGCGCAGCAGGCGCGCGCGCGCCGGATCGCGCGCGGCCGCGCTCGGGCGCGTCACGCGGTCGTCCACGCGCGTTTCGCCGAGCGAACGTCCGCTGACGAGCTCGTGCAGCACGCCGCCGAGGCCGTAGACGTCGGTCGCGGTGGTCACGCGCCCGCCGCTGCGCTGCTCGGGCGCGGCGTAGGCGGGCGTGAACGCCCGCGTCCCGCCGTGTTCGTCGGCGCCGGGATCGATGAGCTTGCCGATGCCGAAGTCGAGCAGCACGGGCGTGCCGTCCTCGCGCACGAGGATGTTCGCCGGCTTGATGTCGCGATGCACGATCAGGCGTTGATGCGCGTGCTGCGCGGCGCGGCACAGCTGCACGAACAAGCGCAGGCGCGCGGGAAGATCGAGCGCGCGTTCGTCGCAGTACGCCAGCAGCGGCGCGCCCTCGACGTATTCCATCGCCAGGTACGGCGTGCGATCGCTCGTTTCGCCCGCGTCGAGCAGACGCGCGATGTTCGGATGATTGAGTTCGGCGAGCAGCGCGCGTTCGCGCGCGAGGCGCTCGCGCGAGGCGACGGTCGGAATGCCGCGGATCAATTTGAGCGCGACCTTCTGCGGCGTGTCGCCGAGCAGGCGCTCGGCGAGAAACACGGCGCCCATGCCGCCGGCGCCGAGTTCGCCGAGGATGCGATACGGGCCGACCTGCGTCTGCGCCGGCGCGGGCAGCGCCGTCACCGCATCGAGCGCGTCATCGAGGAACCCCGGGTCCTGCGCGTGCCGGGCCAGCAGCCGCTCGACCTCGGCGACGATCTGCGTGTCGTGCTCCTGCGTGGTCAGGAAATCGCGCCGCTCCTGCGGCGGTTTTTCCAGCGCGGCATGGAACAGCGTTTCGATGCGCGAGAAGCGTGAACTGTCCAAGGGAACCTCGCAAGCCTGTCGAATCCTGGATACGCAGAACCGCGCGCTCAGCCATCACGGAAGCTTTCATCCCAAGCGTTCGCGCAGCCATGCGCGCGCGAAGCGCAGGTCGCGTTCGACCGTGGGCACCGAAATGCCGAGGGTCCGCGCGATTTCATCCTGCGCAAGGCCCAGCAGCAGCGACATTTCGACGACGCGGCATTTGCGCGCGTCGAGCGCTTCCAGTTCGCCCAGCGCGCGTTCGATCGCGAACCATTCCTCAGGCCCGGCGACGGCGATGTCGGCGGCGGCGTCGAGGCTGACTTCGCTGCGGCCGCCGCCGCGCTTTTCCGCGAAATCGTGGCGCAACGCATCGACCAGTACCTGGCGCAAAGCCAGCGCGACGGTGCGGAAAAAATGCACGCGGTCGACCGCATCGAGCGGCTTCTGCAGCAGGCGCAGGCAGGCTTCGTGCGCGAGTTCGGTGGTCTGCAACGGCCGCGCGCCGCCGGCGAGGCGCCGCGACGCCATCGCGTGCAGGTCGGCGTAGACCAGGTCGGCGAGCGCGCGCGGCGCGGTCTCGTCGCCCGCGCGCCAGGCTTCGAGCAGGTCGGTGACGTTGTCCGCGCGCATCGCGTGATGGCTCCCCGCCCTCGATTGCGTAACTGGAAAACGGACGCAATGCGCCTTGTGCGATTGCGTTCGCGGCCGCCGTCCCCCCGGCGCTGCGCACGAGTCTACCCGAACCCGCCGCAACGAGGACACCGCGATGCCGATGCACGCAACGAAAACTTCGATACCGCAAGCAACGGCGACAGGCGCACGAATCCGGCCGGCGTGGCGGAAAAACCCGTGCCTGTCGCTGCTGCGCGCGCTGACCGGGTTGCTGATGCTGCTGGCCGCCACGCCGCTGTTCGCGAAGGCGGATCCGCTCGTCGTCATGTCGATCGCGCCGGCGGCGACGCCGCAAATCTACGGCGTGCAGCCGACGTTCTACGTGCGCATCTACGCGGCGAGCAATGCCGACCCCGTGCCCACCGGCACGTTCTCGATCGCCTTCCTCGACGACGACGCCCACTACCACTACGCCTGCCTGCACAGCCCCATCGACACGAACCAGGCGGTACAGACCTGCACCTACGCCGACGGCTACCGGCCGCCGGTATACAGCTATCACTACGTCGTCCTCTACTCGGGCGATTCCAACTACAACGGCGACGACCACACCGAGTGGACGAGCGTGGACTACCCGGTCATCCCCGCCTCGCCGACAGTGGCCATGAGCGACATCCCGCCGGTGTTCGTCGGACAATATTTCGTCGCGCTGGGCCTGTCGTTTTCGCAGGGCTATGCGCCGACCGGGACGGTGAGCCTCGAACCCGTCGGCAGCGGCAACGATTACTGCGCTTCGACACTTTCCGGCTTCGGCTACACGCCGTGCATTTCCAGCGAGAAAATGGGCAATGCCGGCGTGTTCACGCTGCGCCTGAACTACACGGGCGATGCGAACCACAACCCCTACACCAACGACAATGCGGGAACGCTGACGGTCTTCCCGGCGCCGACCGCGCTGAGCGTCACGCTCGGCACCGACTCGGGCTCGATTGCGCTCGGCAACTCCGTGGACGTTCTGGTCTCGGTCGCTTCGCTGATCGATGCGAATGCGAGGACTTCCGGCACGATCACCGTCAGCGACGGCGAGGTTTCCTGCAGCTTCGCGGTGTACTCGCCCTACCCCGGCCAGAACAGCGGCTACTGCCCGCTCACGCCGGTCAGCGCCGGCACGCGCACGATCACGGCGAAATTCGTCAACGCCGCGACCGACCCCGACTTCGCCGCGAGCGAAGCCAGCGCGACGCTCGTCGTCGACGCGGTGGGAACCGACGGCGTCTGCGGCAGCGACGACGGCAAGGTGCTCGCTGCGGCGCCGACGAACCTGTGCAGCGCCGGCACCGCGAGCGCCGTGACCGGCAGCGGGCATCCGTGGAACTGGTCGTGCACGGGCAGCGACGGCGGCGCCACTGCCAGTTGCTCGGCCAACATCCAGACCTGGGGCGTCACCACGCAGATCACCGGCGGCGGCCAGGCCGATCCGGCGCAACAACTGGTCGACGTCGGCAAGACCGCGTCGCTGACCCTGATACCCGACCCGGGCTATGCGATCGCGAGCGCCACCGGCTGCGGCGGCAGCCTCAGTGGAAATGTATACACGACGGCGGCCGTGACCGCGGACTGCGTCGTCGCCATCACGTTCTCCGCTGCGGCGGTCAACGGAACCTGCGGCAGCGACAACGGCCAGACGCTGATCTCGACGCCGACCCACCTGTGCAGCGCCGGCCTCGCCAGCGCGGTCGTCGGCAGCGGCCCGTGGACCTGGACCTGCGCCGGCATCAACGACGGCAGCACGGCGAGTTGTTCGGCGCAGAAAGCGACGACGGCGACGGCGCAAGTCGCCTCGGCGCCCGCGCTCGGCTTGCGCGCCCTCGCGCTGCTCGCCGCGCTGCTCGTGTTGGCGGGCAAGCGCCGGCGCCGGCGCTAGATCATGTTCGATGCAAGTGCTCGCAACGAAAAGCGCCCCCTTCCGCCACGCGGGGCACCTTCCCCCGCGCCTCGCGGGGGAAGGATAAGAAACGGTCCCGCTGCGCGCAGGGGAAGGTGGCGGCAGCCGGAAGGGGGCGCTCTTGCGTCGATGATCGAACGAACGATCGGAAAAAAGATTCCACCCAGTAAAACCTCAGCTTCGAGAAAATCCATGCGCCGCCCGACATCCACGCTGCTCACCTTCCTCCTGCTGCTCGTCGCCGCGCCGTCGGCGCACGCCGTCAGCACCTTGTGTTTCGTCAATGGCGGCGCGACCGGCGCGAACGACGGCACGTCGTGGGCGAACGCCTATACCGAACTCGAATACGCCTTGAACGACGGCGGCTGCGGCGTGGTCTGGATCGCCAAAGGCGTGTACAAGCCGGTCGTCCCGGCCGACCTCAACGCCGTCACCGACGGCGAGCGCCAGATCGGCTTCCGCGTGCGACCGGGCATGCAGGTGTACGGCGGCTTCGCCGGCAGCGAGAGCGTCGTCTACGACCCGGCCACCGACCCGAACCGCGCCGCGAACATCGCGGCCAACCGCAGCGTGCTCTCGGGCGACATCGACGGCAACGACGCGGTCGACGCCAACGGCATCGATACCGACACGACCAAGATCGCCGGCAGCAACAGCTATCACGTCGTCGTGATCGACGGCACCACCGCGGCCGGCACGGCGACGGCATCGACGATGATCGACGGCGTCACGATCAGCGGCGGCGACGCCGACGGCAGCAGCGATCCGCTCGATCTCGCCGGCGGCCTCTACTGCATGGGCGCGGGCGCCGGCCACGAATGCAGCCCGACGCTGACCCACGTCAGCTTCATCGGCAACTACGCCAGCTACTACGGCGGCGCGCTCTACGACGATGGCGAAAGCGGCGGCGTCAGCAGCCCCTCGCTGGCCGCCGTCACCTTCGACCACAACCGCGCCGACATCTCCGGCGGCGCGATGTGGAACAACAGCGCCGGCAACAATTCGCCCGGTACCACCAGCCCGACGCTCGTCAACGTCACCTTCAGCAGCAACTTCGGCGGCGGCTACGCCGGCGCGATGTTCAACTACGGCGGCGACGGCGTCTGCAATCCCGCGCTCACGAACGTCACCTTCAACGGCAACGGCGCCGGCGACTACGCCGGCGCGATCTACAATTTCGGCGGGTGTCACCTCACGCTGAGCAATTCCATCCTCTGGGGCGACGCGAGCGGGTTGGCCTATCCGGAGATCCGCAACTATTCGACCGCGACCGCGACGTTCGACCACAGCATTCTGCAAGCGTCGCACGGCAGCGGCGCGGGCTGGGACGCGACGCTCGGCAGCGACGGTGGCGGCAATCTCGACGCCGACCCGAAACTCGGCCCGATCGCCGACAACGGCGGCGCCGCGCCGACCTTGCTGCCCGGCAGCGGCAGCGCCGCGATCGACGCCGGCAGTTGCGCCGCGGCCGACGACGAGCGCGGCATCGTACGTCCGCAGGGCACGGCCTGCGACATCGGCGCGGTCGAAGTCGTGCAGGCCGGCAGCCGTGCGCGCTGCTACGTCTGGGCTTCCGCCAGCGGCCGAAACGACGGCACGTCCTGGGCCGATGCGTACACCGATCTGCAGTTCGCGCTGCGCAACCTGAGCTGCGCGAGCGTCTGGGTCGCCAAAGGCGTGTACAAACCCGTCGTTCCTGCCGACGCGAACAACGTCACCGGCGCGGAGCGTTCGGTTTACTTCGTCGTTCCGCCCGGCATGAAGGTTTACGGCGGATTCGCCGGCAACGAGGCGTCCGGCTACGATCCGACGACCGACGCCGATCGCGCCGCGAACGTCGCGGCCCATCCCACCGTGCTCTCGGGCGACATCGACGGCAACGACAGTGTCGACGCCGACGGCATCGATGCCGATACCACGGCGATCGCCGGCAGCAACAGCCTGCACGTCGTCGTCATCGACGGGACGACCGCGGCAGGCACCGTCACCGCATCGACCGTGCTCGACGGCTTCACCGTCAGCGGCGGCAACGCCGACGCGGATGCCGACCAATACCCACTCGATTTCGCCGGCGGCCTGTACTGCAATGGCGCGGGCGCCGGCCACGAATGCAGTCCCTCGCTGAGCCATCTCGTGTTCAGCGGCAACCACGCCGCATTCGGCGGCGCGATCTACAACAACGGCGACGACGGCGGCGCCAGCAACCCGTCCCTGACCGATGTCGCACTGCGCAACAACACCGCGAAAGAAGGCGGCGCGATCTTCGACGACGGCAGCAGCAGCGGCGCCAGCAGCCCGACCCTGACCAATGTGACTCTCAGCGGCAACAGCGCCAAATACGGCGGCGCGATCGTCAACGACGGCAACGACGGCGGCGTCAGCAGCCCGGCCCTGACCAACGTCACGTTCAGCGGCAACAGCGCCGATCAAAGCGGCGGCGCGATCTACGACTCCGGCATCAGCAACGGCACCAGCAGCCCGATCTTGACCAACGTCACGTTCAGCGGCAACAGCGCCGGCAACTACGGCGGCGCGATCTTCAACGCGGGCGAGTTGGGCAGCCACGTCGGCCCGACGCTGACCAACGCGATCCTGTGGGGCGACACCGCCTCGGTGGCAGCGCCGGAAATCTACAACGCGCAGGCCACGCCGACGATCGGCCACAGCATCGTGCAGGGCTCGCACGGCAGCGGCGTGAACTGGGACGCGACGCTCGGCAGCGACGGCGGCGGCAATATCGACTACGACCCCAAGCTCGGCGCGCTCGCCGACAACGGCGGTTTCACCCAGACCCTGTTGCCGGCCAACGCCAGTCTGGTCATCGACGCCGGCGACGATGTCGCCTGCCCCGGCACCGATCAGCGCGGCATCGTTCGTCCCCAGGGCGTGCATTGCGACATCGGCGCCGTGGAGATCGTCAGCCACACGGTGGGCGGCAGCGTATCGGGCTTGGTGGGCACGGGGCTCTTCATCGGTTTCAACAACTACGAGCAAGCCGTGTCCGTCAACGCCAACGGCGGCTTCACGTTCCCGACGTCGGTTGCGGATGGCGAAAGCTACACCATCGTCGTGAACGCGCAACCGACGTCGCCGTCGCAGACGTGCACGGTCACGAACGGCGCCAGCGGCACGGTGTCCGGCGCGAACGTGACGAACATCGTGGTGGAATGCGCGACCGTCAATTCGTATGCTATCGCCACGACTTCCAATCCGGCCGGCGCCGGCACGGTGACCTGCACCCCGAATCCGGTGACATCGGGCGGCGACAGCACCTGCACCGCGACGGCCAATGCCGACTTCGCCTTCGACGCCTTCAGCGGCGACTGCAGCGGCGCGAGCTGCACGCTGAGCGATGTCACCGCGAACAAGTCCGTCGTCGCGAATTTCCATTCGACGCTCGAGCGGACCGGCACGATCAGCGTGCGCGGCATCGCCAACGGCGACACCACGCCGAGTGCGGCCGACGGCACCGACTTCGGCTCGACGCCGGTCGGCATTCCGGTCACGCACGCTTTCACGATCGACAACACCTTCGCGGACGAATCGAGCCTGCCGCCCGGCGCGCAGACGCAGGCCCGCGGCCGTGCCGCGCCGCAGGCAGACGGCGACCTGATCGTCAGCTCGATCACGAGCAGCAATCCCGCGTTCACGGTCTCGGGCGGCACGGGCACGATCCCGGCGCACGCGAGCGCGTCGTTCAACGTGCGCTTCGATGCGAGCGCCGTCGGCGCCCAGACCGCGACGATCACGATCGCGAGCGACGACGGGCTTGCGCCGACCTACACGTTCGTCATCACCGCGACCGCGACTGCGGCCGTGACGCCGGGCGGCGTCACGCCCGCGCCGACGTTGTCGCAAGGGATGCTCGCCTTGCTCGGCGCGCTTCTGTGCGCGATCGCGCTGGCATGCAGGCCGGACCGGAATCACGCGCGCGTCAGCAACGAATCGCCCTCTGCTTCAGCAGATTTCGAATCGCGCGCGCATGTCGCGATCACGATTCGCGCGCACGATGCCCTCGTGTTGTGCATGCTGGCGGGCAGCAGCGCGGGTGCATGAGCGGGGCCCGGCATGCTCTGACCGGGCAGGACAATGCGTGGGCGCTCGCCGCGCTGGCGCAGGGACGGGCCGCGATGCTCGTGTTGCCGCGGTCGGTGCAACGAATGCCCGATTGAACCGCAGTTGCGGACCTCATGAAGAAGAATTTTTCGCCGCGAAGGACGCAAAAAATGCAAAGAAGACTTGAGCGGATTTTTTGCGCCTTGTGCGTTCTTCGCGGCGAAACTGCGCTTGGCTGTTCATGGAATTCAAGCGCGGATGCCTGCGCCTGCGGTTTGTGCGTTCGATTCGCCGAAAGACCGCAGGGCCGTTCACTTCGTCGCGCTTTCTCCGGGCAGCGGCATCTTCCTCAGAATCCGCGATCAGCTCGTTCACGATCGGCGAGCGGCGTCCGCGGGCAAGTACCGCGCGGCAGGCGAGCAGCGGCAGCGGCGGATGCGCGACGATTTCCGCGAGGCTGCGCTCGGCGAACTCACGGGTAACCGTGTACGCAGGCAAGAGTCCGACCGCAGTCCCTCCCACCGCGCCGATGCCCCGCTTCACCGCTTCGATCGTGCCCAGCGCCTGGATGCGCGGCAGCGCAAGCCCGGCGGCGTCGAAATAGTGCCGCAGCAGATCGTGGAAATTTCCCGCGGCGTCGCTCATGTAAAAATCGCATCGGCCGAGTTGATCCGGCGTGGCGCCGTGCCGCAGCAGCGGATGCGACGGCGATGCGCAGATCGTCAGACGCGCTCGCGCCAGCACGCAGTCGTCCGCTGATCCCGTGTCCGCCTCCACCAGCACGCCGAGATCGCTCTTGCCCTGCGCGACGCTTTCGCGAATCTCGCTGCAGGTGGCGGTGATGACTTCGATGCGCGTCTTGCGCCAGCGCCGGCGCAGAGTCGCCAGACACGCCGGCAACACGTAGGTGCTGATCGACTCGACGGCGGCAACGACGAGCGTGGCGCGGATGTCGCCCGAAAGCCTGGCCAATTCGTCGACCATCTCGTTCGTCGTGGCCAGCGTACGCCGCGCGTAGCCGAGCAGGGTTTCGCCCGCCGCAGTCAACGTCGAACCCTTGGACGTCTTGCGGAATACCGGCGTCCCCAAGGCGCGTTCCAGCGCGCTCAACGTTTCGGACACCGTCGACTGCGAGATGCCGAGCGCCCGCGCCGCGCGCGAATGCGCGCCCGTCTCGACCACCGTGACGAACACGCGAAGATGCCGTAGCTCCAGTTCTGCCTTCATGACCTTCCCCATCGGTACGACCGATCGCCGATATCGGCGTTTTGGAGCAGCCCGGACCCACGCCTAGGCTGCCGTCGCGATCGCTACCCCAGAGCAATCCGTGTGAGACGCCAGCAAGCCGACACCCGCGCGAATTCTGCCTCGACGATCGCCGATGTGCAAAAGGGACGAGCGTCGCACGAGGAAACAAAAATTTATCCACAACGAGGGCGGACAGGATGAACGGCGATTCGGGAACATTCCCGGCAGCACAAACGACGATACCGGGCCGGCAATTGTTCGAGGAACTGCGGCTTCGGCCCGGCCTGCGTTTGCAGATCGGCGATCACCTCGTCGACGTCGGCGCGCTTCGCATCGCGACCCGGCAGGGAACCGCGAGGCTCATCGCCAAGGACATGACCCTGCTGATCGAGCTGGTTCGTCATCGCGGCGAGACGATGTCGCACGCGCATTTGCTGCGGCAGGTGTGGGGGAAGGACGGTGAATCGCACCACATCTCGATCCGCGTCGCGATCGCCAAACTGCGAAGAGCGCTCGGCGACGCCCGCAGCGCGCCGCGCTACATCGAAACGATTCCCTGCGTGGGATACCGCCTGATCGCGCCGGTGATGTTTCTGCCTGCGGACGATCCGCCTCGTTTCCCGTCGATTCGCAAGCCCCGACTGCCGGGGCCCGCCATTGCTGCGGGCCTTTCTGCTGGCGCAGGTGCGTAAGCGCCACCTGCTTTTTTTGTCCCGAGAAACCATGGAGACGATCCAGATGAAGAAACACCACGCAATCCGCACACTCAAGCGAACCTCGTTCGCGCTCGCCCTCGGCGCGGCGCTGGCCTGCGGCACGGCTCACGCCCAGTCGACCACGGGCACGGTCTACGGCACCGTGCCGAGCGGCGCGGGCCATACGGTCGTGTTGTCGAACAACGGCGGGTTCCGCCGCGAGGTGGCCGTGGACGCCAACGGCCGCTTCAACATCGATGCGCCGATCGGCAACTACGACATCACCTATCGCGACAACGGCAAGGATGTGGAAACGCGCAAGGACGTGCTGCTGCTCGCCAGTTCGGGTACCCAGGTCGTGTTCGTCGCGCAGGCGGAAACACAGACCCTGGAAGGGTTGACCGTCACCGCCAGCGCGACGCCGGCCATCGACGTCAGCTCGGTCGATTCGCGCTCGGTGTTCACCTCGGTGGAACTGGCCAAGCTGCCCGTGGCGCGCAGCGCGGAAGCGGTCGCTTTGCTCGCTCCCGGCACGACCCAGGGCAGTTCGTACTTCACCGGCCCGACCGGCACGCGCCTGGTCTCGTTCGGCGGTTCGAGCGTGACCGAGAACGCCTACTACATCAACGGCTTCAACACCACCGATCCGCTCAGCGGCTTCGGCGGCATCACCCTGCCGTACGGCGCGATCGCGCAGGAAGAAGTCATTCTCGGCGGCTACGGCCCCGAGTATGGACGCTCGGATGGCGGCGTACTCAGCATGAACGGCAAGCGCGGCTCGAACGACTGGCATTTCGGCGGCCAGGTGAACTGGGCGCCGAAAGACGGCCGCGCCGAGTATGCCGACTGGTACTACCCGCACAACACCAGTTCGCGCGACGGCAAAATCTACCAGGCGCGTTCGCTGAGCGATTCCTGGAACCTCGTCCAGGATGCTTATGTGAGCGGACCGATCGTTCCCGACAAACTGTTCTTCTTCGTCGGCGCCGAGCACAACCGCACCTCGGGCAATTCGGTCGGCAGCATCGCCTCGCCCTACGACACCACTTATACCTACCACGATCCGAGCCTGTACGCGAAGCTCGACTGGCATATCACCGACAACCACATCCTCGAGTACACGCGCGTCACCAGCAAGGACAAATACGAAGCGGCGGACTACAACTTCGACTATGCCACGCGCACGACGGGCGATTTCAACGACTACCCGGAATGGCACGACACGGCGGCGACGGTCGACATCCTCAAGTACACGGGTTACATCACCGACAACCTGACCGTCTCCTCGCTCTGGGGCAAGCAGAAGATCAAATACGGCACCAGCCTGCCCGCGTACGCCGGTTACGATCCGAGCGCGGTGGCCATCAGCGGCGCATCGAGCCAGAACCCTGCCATCACCGGCGGCCAAGCCTGGTCCGGCTCCAATCCGGTCCTCAACGTCGACGATCCGCTGCATCGTTCCTACAACTCGAACTGGCGCATCGACCTGAGCTACAAGCTCGGCGACCACACGTTGTCGGCCGGTGTCGACAACCAGAAGTCGTACGACATCCACGACGGGCAGTCCATGTCGGGACCCGGCTACGCCTGGGAATACGCCACGAACGATCCGGCAACGGCGATCATCGAAAACCCGTTCGTCGATGCGCCCGGCAATTATCCGGGCGGCGAGACCGGCTATTACGTGGACAAATACATCTTCGTCACCGCCGCCTCGATCAAGGTGCGCCAGCGCGCCCAGTACCTCCAGGACAGTTGGCAGGTCAGCGATCGCTGGCTGGTGAAACTCGGCGTGCGCAACGACCAGTTCACCAACTACAACCCGGCGGGTGCCGCCTACCTGAACCTGAGCAGCCCGCAATGGGCGCCGCGCCTGGGCTTAAGTTGGGACGTGAACGGCGATTCCAGCCTCAAGGTCTACGGCAATGCCGGCCGCTACTATCTCGCCATGCCGGCCTCGGTGGCCTTGCGCGGCGCGGCCGGTTCGATCTACACGCGCCAGTATTACACCTACACGGGCATCGATTCGGCCACGGGCGTGCCGACCGGGCTGACCCCGATCAACACCGTCAAGGGCCTCGAAGCGCCGATTTCGGCCAACAACGAATACGGCCAGCCGCCCGACCCGAACACGGTGGCCGCGGCGAACATCAAATCGGAGAATCAGGACGAATACGTGCTCGGCTTCGAGCAGCAGTTGAGCAGCGACTGGGCCTTCGGCGTCAAGGGCATCTACCGCCGCCTCAATACCGGGCTGGACGACATCTGCGACCAGGACACGATCTACGCCAAGGCCGTCGCCGCCGGCTACACGGGTGACGAAGGCGATTTGAACGGCTGTTACCTGTCCAACCCCGGCAAGACCAACGTCTACCGCGTATCGGACGGCAAGGGCGGCTACATCATGGTGCCGGTCACCGCCGCCGACTTCGGCATGCCGAAGATGAAGCGCAACTACTACGCGGCGATGTTCAACCTCACCCATCCGTTCGACGGCACCTGGGCGGCCAGCATCGACTACGTCTATTCGCGCAGCTACGGCAACAGCGAGGGTCAGGTGCGCTCGGATCTCGGCCAGGCCGACGTCGCCGCGACGGTGGACTGGGACTTCGGCCAATTCGAGAGCTTCGCCAACGGGTATCTGGCCAACGACCGCAAACACCAGTTGAAAGTGTTCGGCATGTACCAGCTCACGCCGGAATGGATGGTATCCGGCACCGTGGAGATCGCATCGGGCAAACCCAAGAGTTGCCTGGGCTATTACGGCCCGGACCAGGAAATCCCTTACTACGGTTCCTACTACCACTGGTGCGACGGCGTACCTTCGCGTCCGGGCGATGCGGGGCGCAATCCGTGGACGCACGTGCTCAACCTCAATGCAGAATACCGGCCGGAATTCGCCGATCACAAGCTGGCTTTCAACGTGGCCGTGTTCAACGTGCTCAACGAGCAGAACATCACCCAGACGTCTGCCATCTACCAGCAAGCGGGCCACGTCGCCACCAGCTACGGTCGGCCGGTCAGCATGACCGCGCCGCGCTACGTGCGCCTGGGCGTGAACTACGACTTCTGATCCCCGACATCCGACGTCGTTCGGGCCGCTGGAAAACCAGCGGCCTTTTTTCGCGCGCGATTCCTGCGCTGCGCGAAGGTGCCGCAGCCCGGGTTCTTCCTTCGCATTTCCCCATCGGCAAAGCCGATCGCAGCCATCGGCATTTTGGAGCGACTTCCTCGCGCGACTAGGCTGCCGCCACGATCGCTCGTCGGCCTCGTTCGAGATTCCGAATCGGGAATCGTCGACGCGCAAACGGGCGATCGCCGGGCACGGGGGAAAGCAGGCCATCAACGGCAACGGATGGAACAGATGATCAACGACATCGACGCAGGACAAACATCGCACGCGCGCATACCACGACACCACGGGCGGCGGGCAATGCTCGTGGCCGGACTCGCCTTGGGCGTGACGCTGGCCTGGTTCGCCCTCGCCGATTCGCCGACACCGATCATCACCACCGTCGCGGGCACGGCGGACCTCGGCACAGGCGGCCCGGCCACCCATGCCCGTGTCCACACACCCTACGGCGTGGCGGCCGATGCGAACGGCAACGTCTACATCGCCAGCACGACCGACCACATGGTTCGCAAGGTCGATGCCGGCGGTACGATCACGGCCGTCGCAGGTACCGGCAGCGCCGGGTATTCGGGCGATGGGGGTGCCGCGAACACGGCGCAACTGAACAACCCGGACGCCGTGGCCATCGACAATGCCGGCAACCTGTACATCGCCGATTGCTCGAACCATCGAATCCGCAAGGTGGATGGCTCGGGCATCATCACCACGATCGCCGGCAACGGCCAGGACGGCGTGCCGCGCGAAGCGTTTCCGGTCATCGACGAGGCGCTCGGCTGCGCCACCAGCATGGCCTTCGACAAAACCGGCAACCTGCTGTTGATTCTCGGCCCGAACTCCAACAAGGTCCACAAGATCGATACCGCCGGCATCATCCACACGTTCGCCGGCACCGGCGAGATCGGCTACAGCGGCGACGTCGGCGGAGCGCTCAACGCCAAGCTGAATTTCCCCGACAGCATTACCGTCGACGACAAGGGAAACGTCTACATCGCCGACGCGGGCAACGGCGTGATACGCAAGGTGAATACCGGCGGCTTCATCCAGACCGTCGTCGGCATCGGCGGCGTGTACGGCGGCTCGGGCGACGGCGGCCTCGCCTCCCAGGCGCTGCTGGCCAGGCCGTGCGCCCTGTTCTTCGACGGCGATTCGCTCTACATCGCCGATGCCACAAACGACAATGTGCGCAAGGTGACTCGCGAGGGAGCCGCCGGTGGCCTCGGCCACATCAACGCCTTCGCCGGCAGCGGAACGCGCGGATACGGCGGCGACGGCGGCCCGGCCGTCGCCGCGCAACTGAACATCGCGCCGTTCGGGTTCACCTGCGGCGTGGCGTCCAGTGGCGGCAACGTGTATGTCGCCGACATCGACAACAACCGCGTGCGCAAGATCGACGCCGACGGCGTCATCACCACGCTCGCCGGCACCGGAACGCCGCTGGGCTACTCCGGCGACGGCGGCGCGGCGACCGCCGCGGAAGTGAACGGCGCGAGCGGCGTGGTCAGCGACGGCAACGGCAACCTGTACATCGCCGACGCCGGCAACGGCCGCATACGCCGGATCGATACGAACGGCGTCATTTCGACGTTCGCGGATTCTGGGGCCGCCCGCGCTGGGCTTTTTCGCGAATTACCCCACCGGCTTGGCCATCGACTCGGCCGGGAATCTGTACCTTGCCGACCGCTACGCGTCGGTGATCCGCAAGGTCGACAAAAACGGCGTCGCCTCGGTGGTCGCGGGCAACGGAACGGCGGGGTATGCCGGCGACGGCGGCGCGGCGACGAGTGCGCAACTGGATTTCCCGGCCGGCGTGGCGGTCGACGACGCAGGCAATCTCTATATCGCCGACACCAACAACAACGTGATCCGCAAGGTCGACGCGAACGGCATCATCACGACCTCGGTAGGCACCGGCGTGCTGGGCTTCTACGGCGACGGCGGCCCGGCGACCGATGCCCGGCTCAACGCACCTCAGGGCGTGGCGATCAGCGCCAACGGCGATCTGTACATCGCCGACACCGGCAACAGCACGATTCGCAAGGTCGAGACGATCACCCCGACGATCCGCATCATCAGCCTGGTGGCCGGCCGAGGCGGCGTCCAGGGCTACTACGGCGACTACACCAAGGCTACGGTTTTTTCCGTACTCGACCGGCCCGCCGGCGTCAGCGTAGGCACCGGCAACGATATCTTCATCGCCGACACCGGCAACCACGTCATTCGCCATGTCGACACCGCCGGCATCATCACGACGTATGCCGGCAATCACACGGCCGGGGCCGGCTACTCCGGCGACGGCGGTCCCGCCGTCGCGGCGAAGCTGTCCTACCCGCTCGGCACGGCGGTCGACGCCGACGGCAGCCTGTACATCGCCGACAGCGACCTTACCGACAACCCGATCCACAGCCGCGTGCGCAAGGTTTCCGCTGCAGCATTCAAGGTCGGCGGCACGGTGTCCGGGCTGGCCGGAAGCGGGCTGGTGCTGAGTCTCAACCACGGCGCCCAGTTTCTGGCCATTGCCGGCAACGGCGCTTTCGCGTTCCGCAATGCGCTGGTCGACGGATCGACCTACGAGGTGTCGGTGCAAACCCCGCCCGCCGCGCCTGCGCAGACCTGCAGCGTGACGAACGCCAGCGGCACGCTGGCAGGCGCCGACATCACCGACGTGGCCGTGAACTGCGCCATCGCGACGCATACCGTCACGCCGATCCTCAATGGCAGCGGCGCCAGCATCGATCCGTCCACGCCGCAAACCGTGGACGACGGCGCCACGACGAGCTTCGTCATCACTGCCGACACGGGCCGGAACATCTCGTCGCTGACGATCGTCACCGGCTGCGGCGGCCATCTGATAGGCAACACGTTCACCACCGACCCGATCACCGCCGATTGCACGGTGACGGCGAACCTGACCACCACCACCGGACCCGTCGACGGCGTCTGCGGCAGCGACGACGGCAAGACGCTGAGCGCGCCGCCCGTGAACCTGTGCAACAGCGGCCTGCCGAGCGCGGTCAACGGCAACGGTCCGTGGACGTGGAGTTGCGCGGGCAGCAACGGCGGCGCGATGGCCCAATGCTCGGCCGATATCGCGCAATCGGCAAGCTATACGATCAGCGTTGCCGCCAATCCGGCCGGTGCCGGCACGGTGACCTGTACGCCCAATCCGGTCGCGGCCGGCGGCAGCAGCACGTGCACGGCGGCGGCCAATGCGGGCTATACGTTCGCTGCCTTCAGCGGCGATTGCAGCGGCGCAAGCTGCACATTGAGCAACGTCACCGCGAACCAGTCCGTCGTCGCCAACTTCAGCGCGACCGGGCAACGGCCCGGCACGATCAGCGTGCGCGGCATCGCCAACGGCGACACCACGCCGAGCGCGGCCGACGGCACCGATTTCGGTTCCACCGCGGTCGGTGCGCCGGTCGCGCACGCCTTCACCATCGACAACGCCGGTGCGCGCGCGGCGAGCCTGCCGCGCACCACGCAGCCGTCGGCAGCCGCGCCGCAGGCGGACGGCGACCTGATCGTCGTTTCGATCACGAGCAACAACCCCGCATTCACGGTCAGCGGCGGCACGGGCACGATCGCCGCGAACGCCAGCGCGTCGTTCGACGTGCGTTTCAGCGCGGGCGCCGCCGGCACGCAAACCGCCACGATCACGATTGCGAGCAACGACGGACAGGCGCCGATCTACACCTTCGCCGTCTCCGCGGCCGCCGTCGCGACGGCGGCCGGCGGAGTCCAGACCGCACCGGCTCTGTCGAACCGGATGCTCGGCGTGCTCGGCGCATTGCTCTGCATCCTCGGCCTGGCCTGCGCGCCGGGATGCAAGCGCGCCGGACGGATGTCAGGGCGCTGACGATTTCGACGTTACCGCGTGTACCGGAACACGACGTTTCCCCTGCGACCGAAGCGAGAGGAGTTTGACGATGGATACCCGAACGAAAGCGGACGACGCAATCGCATCGCCGACGACGGCCGTTCGTCGTCCGGGCGACGCACGGCCGCCCGCGCCGACGCAACCCGACGCGCACTCCGCGGACGCGCCGCGCACGCCGGCCGCCGTTTCCGCGCTCGAGGCGCTCGCCTTGTGCATGCAGACGGGGAGCTGCGGAGCGTGAGCGAGACGATGCCCTCGCCGCGCAGAAGATTTACCACATCGACAAAGGCAAACGGCCATGAATACCTGGTTTCGGGGAGGGATCATGCAGACTGGGCAGGAATTCGTCCAACGGACGCGAGCGAATGCGCGCACACCGCATTCGCGGCATCGCGCAATGCGCAGGTTGCTTGAGGCGACGTTGATGCTCGCCGCGGCCGCCACCGCGCAGGCGCAACTCATCGATGCGACGCAGACCCAGCCGAACGTACCCGGCGGCGCGATCGGCAAATCGCTGCCGCAGCAGGTCGGCGCGGGCCGCGGCGACGAATCCACGCCGGGCAGTTCGCTGTACCTGATCGCCCGCGACCCGGCGCGCGCGATTCGGCGCGGACGCCAGTTGTTCCAGCGCAAGTTCACGATGGAACAGGGCCAGGGGCCGCGCGTGGATTTCCTCTCGCACGGCGACATCATGGCGCAGCCCGCGCTCGGCGCCGGCCTGACCGACAGCTGCGCGGCCTGCCACGGCCGTCCGCGCGGCTCGGCCGGATTCGGCGGCGACGTGGCGACGCGGCCGGACAGCCGCAACGCGCCGCATCTGTTCGGCATCGGCCTGCGTGAGATGATCGCCGACGAAATGACGAACGAGCTGCGCACGATCCGCGACGTGTGCGGACTCGTCACCGACATCACCGGCTTGTCGATCACGCTGCCGCTGACCAGCAAGGGCGTGTCGTTCGGCTGGATCAAATCGCTGCCGGACGGCGGCTGGGATACCTCGCAGGTGCAGGGCGTCAATGCCGACCTGCGCGTGCGCCCGTTCTTCCACGAAGGCCGCGAATTCTCGCTGCGCGCGTTCGCCGTCGGCGCATTCAACGACGAGATGGGCATGCAGGCCGCCGATCCGCTGCTGTGTGCGGCCAACGATCCGGCGAATCCGGTCGCGACGACCACGCCGGCCGGCCTCGTGCTCGATCCGAAACTCGATACGATCAAACCCCCGCCGACGTGTTCGGTGGCCGACGACACCGACCAAGACGGCGTCGCCAACGAGATCGATCCCGCGTTGATCGACTACATGGAATTCTATCTTCTGAACTACTTCCGCCCCGCAGTCGGCAAGCAGACCGAACGCGCAGCGCAGGGACGCGCATTTCTCGACAGCATCGGCTGCACGGGCTGCCATGTCGCCCGCTTCACGATCGAACACGACCGCCGCGTCGCCGACCTCGATACGAAATACGACCCGACGCGCGGCATCCTCAACCATCTCTATTCGAGCGCGACCACGCTGTTCCAGGTCGTCGCCGACGGCGAGGCGTATCCGAAACTCGTGCCCAAGCGCGAACCGTTCGTCGTCGACAACCTGTTCACCGACTTCAAGCGCCACGACCTCGGCCCGGCGTTCCACGAGCGCAACTACGACGGCAGCCTGCACACCCAGTTCATGACTTCGCCGCTGTGGGGCGTCGGCACCAAGTCGCCTTACGGCCACGACGGCCGCAGCATGAATCTCGAGGAAGTGATCCTGCGCCACGGCGGCGAGGCGCAATCCGCGCGCGACGCGTTCGCCGCGCTCGACGACGATGCGCAGCACATGCTGATCGAGTTTCTGCAGACCCTCGTGCTGTTCCCGCCCGACGACACCGCGTCGAGTCTCAACCCGGGTGTGCCGGGCAGCATCGCACCGCAGGACCCCGCGCAGCACGGCAGCATCGCGCTGTCGGCGCTGTTCCAGATTCCCGAAGAAGGCCCCGAGTAGCGACACCGAGCGCAGCATGCCACAACGCATTCGCGTGTGCGGCAATGCGGCGCCGGTTTTCTCGATCCTGGCCGACGTTTCGCTGCGCGAATCTCAGGCGAACGGATCGCGCAGCACGATCGTGTCTTCGCGGTCGGCGCCCGTGGCGACCAGGGCGAGATGGCAGCCCGACAATTCCTCGACCGCGCGCAGGTAGGCGCGCGCCGCGGCGGGCAATTTGTTCCAGTCGCGCACGCCGCCGGTCGGTTCGTCCCAGCCGGGGAATTCGAGGTAGACCGGCTTGCACTCGTCCCAGCCGTCCGCGTCGAGCGGGGCGAGTTCGCGGCGCTTGCCGCGGTATTCGTAGGCGATGCAGACCTTGACGCTGGGCAGACCGTCGAGCACGTCGAGCTTGGTGATCGCAAGGCCGTTGATCGCGTTGATCTGCGTCGCGCGCTTGAGCGCGACGAGATCGATCCAGCCGCAGCGGCGCGGGCGCCCGGTGCTCGCGCCGAACTCGTTGCCGACGCGGCGCAGGCGCTCGCCCATCTCGTCGTTCAATTCGGTCGGGAACGGGCCGCCGCCGACGCGCGTCGCGTAGGCCTTGCAGATGCCGAGCACGTAGTCGATGTCGCAGGCGCCGACGCCGGTGCCGGCGAGTGCGCCGCCGACCGTCGTGTTCGACGAAGTGACGTAGGGATAGGTGCCGTGGTCGATGTCGAGCAACGCGCCCTGCGCGCCTTCGTAGAGGATGTTCTCGCCGCGCCGGCGCGCGTCGTAGAGCAGCGTGGCGACGTCGTCGATCATCGGCTTCAGGTATTCGCCGAACGCGAGCGCGTCGTCGAGCACTTTCTGGTAGTCGACCGCCTCGGCCTTGAGCCACTGCGTGAGAATGAAGTTGTGGTAGTCGACCGCGGCGCGCAATTTTTCCGGCAGCTCCGCCGGATACATCAGGTCGGCGACGCGCACGCTGCGGCGCGCGACCTTGTCCTCGTAGGCCGGGCCGATGCCGCGTCCGGTCGTGCCGATCGCCGACTTGCCCGCGGCCTTCTCGCGCGCCTGGTCGACGGCGATGTGGTACGGCATGATCAGCGGCGTCGCCGGGCTGATCTTCAGGCGCGAGCGCACTTCGACGCCGCTCGCTTCGAGCTCGTCGATCTCGGTTTTCAACGCCGCAGGCGAAAGCACGACGCCGTTGCCGATCAGGCACAGCGTACCCTCGCGCAAAATGCCCGACGGAATCAGGTGCAGCACCGTCTTCTTGCCCTTGATGACGAGCGTATGGCCGGCGTTGTGGCCACCCTGGAAGCGCGCGACCGCGCCGACGCGCTCGGTCAGCAGGTCGACGATCTTGCCTTTGCCCTCGTCGCCCCATTGCGCGCCGAGGATGACTACCGACTTACCCATTTTCTTTTCCCGCCATGGTTCTTGCTCGTCCCGATGCGCTCGAAAAGCCGAGATCAATGGAATGCCGGCTGACGCCGGCCTGTGCTATTTGCCGCCTTCGCCTTTCGATTCGCCGAAGTACTTCATGAATTCGGACTTCGGATCGAGCACGATCACGTCGCCGCTGCCGAATGCGTTGCGATAGGCATCCAGCGAACGATACAGCGCGTAGAAGTCGGGATTCTTTCCGTAGGCGGCCGCGTAGGCTGCGGAGGCCCTGGCGTCGCCTTCGCCGCGTTTGGTCTGCGCGTCGCGTTCGGCTTCGGCCTTGATGACTTGCACCTGGCGGTCGGCGTCGGCCTTGATCTTCGCCGCCTGTTCGTCGCCGGTGAAGCGCAGGTCGTTGGCGAGGCGCTTGCGCTCGGAACTCATGCGCTTGTAGACCGATTCGAGCACCTCGTCGGGGAATTCGATGCGCTTGATGCGCACGTCGACGACGTGGATGCCGAGGCCGGCCGCCGCGCGGTTCGCCTGGTCGCGCACGCGCTCGGTGATGTCCGAACGCGCGCTCGCGATCAGGTCCGACAGCGTGTGCGAATTGAACTCGAAGCGCAGCGGATCCTTGATGATCGGCGTGAGGCGGCTGTTGGCCTGGTTCTGCAACGAGTCGGCGCCGAACGAGCGGTAGTACAGCGCCGGGTTCTCGATCCGCCACTTGACGTAGAAATCGACGTTGACCGGATTCTTGCCCGAGTCGAAGTAGCGCTCGGGCTTGGCCTCGAGGTTGAGCATGCGCCGGTCGAAGCGCACGACGTTCTGAATCAGCGGCAGCTTGAAGTGCAGGCCCGGGCCGTAGTCCGGGCTGGCCGCGCCGCCGTCGCCCTGGATGCGGCCGAACTGGGTGACGAGCGCGCTTTCGCCTTCCTTGACGACGAAGGCGGAATTGACCGCGAGCACGACGATGAGCAGCGCAAGGGCGGGCACGAACAGTTTCATTGCGCACCTCCCGCGGCGACGGCGGCGGCCGCGTCGGTCTTCGTCTTGTCGAGCGGCAGGTAAAGTATATTTTTACCGTCGCCCGAATCGATCACCTTCTGGCTGCGCCCGAGCACCTCCTCCATCGTTTCGAGGTACAGGCGCTTGCGCGTCACCTCGGGCGCGGCGCGATATTGTTCCTCGACGAGGCTGAAACGCTGCGCGTCGCCGCTGGCCTTGGCGATCTGCGCAGCCTTGTAGCCTTCGGCGTCGGCGAGGATGCGCGCCGCGTCGCCGCGCGCGAGCGGCACCACCTTGGCCGCGTAGGCCTGGGCGTCGTTGATCGCCTGCTTCTGGTTGTTGCTGGCGTTGTTCACGTCTTCGAACGCCTCCTTCACCTCGTGCGGCGGCGCGAAATTCTGGAAATTGATCTCGTTGACGTTGAGTCCGACGGCATAGCCGTCGAGCGTGGCCTGCAGCACCTTCTTGGTCTCGCCGACGATGTCGGAACCGTGGCTGGACAGGATCGTGTCCATGTCGCTGGAGCCGATCACCTGGCGCACCGCGCTCTCCGCGGCCTGCCGGAGCGTTTCCTCGGGAGCGGTCGCGGCGAACAGGTATTTCTGCGCGTCGACGACCTGGTACTGCACGGTGAAGTTGATCTCGACGATGTTCTCGTCCTTGGTGAGCATGCGCACCGTATCGGCGGTCTGCCGGCTCGTGGTCTCGACCTTGACCACCCGTTCGATCGGCGTCGGCCATTTGAGGTTGAGGCCGTTGTGGATGATGCGCTCGAACTTGCCGAAGCGCAGCACGACGCCGACGTTCTGCGCGTCGATCGAAATCCACGCGGTGGACACCGCCCAGACAAGGATCAGCGCGATAAGGCCGAGCAGGATGCCGCCGATCGGCGGCGAATAGGAGCCGCCGCTGCCGCCCTTGCCGCCGCCGAGGATGCCGCCGACGCTCTCGCGCAGCTTGCGCAGGAACGCTTCCAGGTCGACCGGGTCCTTCCTGTTTTTCCAAGGGTCGCGGTTGCCGCCGCCGGGTTCGTTCCAGGCCATCGAAAGTCTCCAGTGGGCAACCGGAATTCAGCTTGCGGTTGCCGCGGAATTGTACGGAAAGAAGAGGCGAGGGGCGAGCTTACGATGCCGTCATCCCCGCTTTCGCGGCGATGGGGATGTCCGGAATGGCGGCGCTTCGAGGTTCATGCGCTTCCTCTCGCCTCCCGTTGCTCGTCTCCAGATTCCTGCGCAACCACTCGCCTTCACCGCCCGGCAGGCCGAACAGCGGCTCGATCAGCGCACGCGGCGCGTCGATCTGGACCTCCCAGCCGCGCTCGGCCGGGCGTTCGGCGCGGACGAAGCCGCCCGCGATCAGGCGCGCGCGCAGGCGTCCGGCGTGATCGGGCAGCGCGAGCCAGCCGTGCACGCGGTCGCGCTGCAACGCCGCCGTCAGCGCCTCGCGCAGCAAGTCGATGCCGGCGCCGGCGACGGCGGAAACCCAGACGCGCGCGGTGTGCCCGCCATCGAGACGATCGAGACGGGGAGCAATCTGCTTTTGTTGAGAAGTGCGGCCAGGGATGGCCGCTTTTTGATCCTCGCCGTCATGGACGTCGGCTAGTAAATCAATCTTGTTGTAGATGAAGATTTGCGGCACGTCGCGCGCGCCGATCTCCTCGAGCACGCGCTGCACTTCCTCGATGCGTCGGTCGCGCTCGGGATCGGCGGCGTCGACCACGTGCAGCAGCACGTCGGCCTCGCGCGTTTCCGAGAGCGTCGACTTGAACGCGGCGACGAGGTCGTGCGGCAGATCGCGGATGAAGCCGACGGTGTCCGCGAGCAACACCGGCCCGCAGGCGAGGCCGTCCATGTGGCGCAGGGTCGGATCGAGCGTGGCGAACAACTGGTCGGCCGCGTAGACGCCGGCGCCCGTGACCGCGTTGAACAGCGTCGACTTGCCCGCGTTGGTATAGCCGACCAGCGCCGCCGTCGGCACCGCGTTGCGCTGGCGCGCGCGCTTGGCGGTATGGCGTTGCGTTTCGACTTTTTCCAGACGCTGCTCGAGCTGCTTCATGCGTGCGGCGAGCAGGCGGCGATCGAGTTCGAGCTGGGTTTCGCCGGGGCCGCGCAGGCCGATTGCGCCGCCGCGCTGGCGCTCGAGGTGGGTCCAGCCGCGCACGAGGCGCGTGGACATGTGCTTCAACTGCGCGAGTTCCACCTGAAGCTTGCCCTCGTGCGAACGCGCGCGTTGGGCGAAGATGTCGAGGATCAGGCCGGTGCGGTCGACGACGCGGCACTCGGCATGTCTTTCCAGGTTGCGCTCCTGCACGGGCGAGAGCGCGTGGTCGACGAGGATCAGGTCGGCGTCGAGCGCTGCGCGCTGCGCCTTCAATTCGTCGGCCTTGCCGGTGCCGACGAAGAATTTCGGGTTCGGCTTGTCGACGCGCGCGGCGAGCGAGCCGACCACGGTGGCGCCGGCCGAGCGCGCGAGTTCGCCGAACTCGTCGGCGTCCCCGGCGTCGCGGACGGCAGCGGGCTCGCCCGTCCGGCGCGGCTGCAGCAGCAGCGCGCGTTCACCCTTGCGCGAACGTTCGAACAGGACGTTCAGCCTTCCGCGGTTTCCGCGCCGCCCGCGGCGTGCACGTGGTCGTTGCCGATGCGCACGTTGCGGCTCGGCACGATCGTCGAAATGGCGTGCTTGTAGACCATCTGGCTGACGGTGTTGCGCAGAAGCACGACGAACTGGTCGAACGACTCGACCGTCCCCTGCAGCTTGATGCCATTGACCAAATAGATCGACACCGGAACGCGCTCGCGGCGCAAAGCATTCAAAAACGGGTCCTGCAACGACTGACCTTTGGACATTCTTGTTCTCCTAACTTTCTTGACAGCTTGTACGAACCGACAAAAAAGGGTGGCCCAAAGAAAATATGGGCACGTTGCCTCGGCTCAAGATTGGAGGAAATCCTATAGCGGTTTCAAAGAATTAACAAGAGGTGAATGCGGTTCGTGCGAGGCCAGAAAACCGGCGACCAGCCGCTGCGCACGCATGCCGGACCCTGGCCGGAACGGATCGACCGCCGGGGCGTCGCGTTCGGCGCGAAACCAAGTGATCTGGCGCTTGGCGAGCTGGCGTGTCGCGTAGATCGCGCGCTTGCGGCACTCGGCCAGACCGAATTCGCCGTCGAGATGCTGCCACGTCTGGCGGTAGCCGACCGCGCGCATCGAGGCGAGATCGGCATGCAGGTCGCCGCGTGCGCGCAGGCCGCGTACCTCATCGAGGAATCCCTGCGCGAACATCGCGTCGAGGCGTTCGGCGATGCGCGCGTGCAGGGCGGCGCGATCCTCCGGCATCAGCGCGAGTTTGAGCACCCGATACGGAAAGCGCCGCCGCGCACCGACCTGCTGGGCGGACAGCGGTCTGCCGGTCAGTTCGATCACTTCGAGCGCGCGCTGGATGCGCTGCGCGTCGCCGGGCCGGATGCGCGCTGCGGCAAGGGGGTCGAGCGTGGCAAGGCGTGCGTGCAAGGCCGGCCAACCGCGCGTGCGGGCCTCGCCGGCCAGCCGCTCGCGCAGCGGGGCATCCGCTTCGGGCAGGTCGGACAGGCCGTACTGCAATGCGCGGAAATACAGGCCCGTGCCACCCGCCAGCAGCGGCGTTTTCCCGGTCGCCGCGATGGCATCCATTTCGCGCAAGGCATCCTCGCGGAACTCGGCTGCCGAGTACGCCTCGCGCGGATCGCGGATATCGATCAGCCGGTGCGGATGGCGCGCGAGCGTCGCCGCGTCGGGCTTCGCCGTGCCGATGTCCATGCCGCGATAGACCAGCGCCGAATCGACGCTGACCAGTGCGATGTCGAATCGCTCCGCCAGTTGCAGCGCCAGCGCCGTCTTGCCCGATGCGGTTGGACCCATCAGGAAGATCGCGGGCGGGCGCAGGTCGACGGCGGGCATGGCGGCATTGTCGCCGAAAATCCCGAAATGCTCCGCCTGCTTTCGTGGGTGCGGGCTTTCGAGCCTGCAACATCGGATATCGCAGTCCCGGCCGGCCCGGGGCTGCGATGGATGCGGATCAGCCGCCGCTGCCGCCGAACTTCACGCTGAGGTCGACGAACAGCGCGCGGCCGAGCGGGCTGAACCAGCGGCGGGCGTAGTACGGGTACGAGGTCCAGGTGTTGTCACGGCCCGGCTTCGAGTCGAACAGGTTGTCGATCGTGACGCCGATATTGACGTTCTTGGCCCAGAGGTAGCCGAACGAGGCGTTGTAGAGCATGGTCGGGCCCATGCGCTGGTCGCCGTCGTAGTTGGGGATGCCGCCGAGGCGCGCGCCGTACAAGGTCGTGGTGAAATCGCCGTAGTTCCACGTGACCGAGTAGTTGGCCTTGCTGCGCGGGATCACGTAGTCGTAGTAGTCGCTCAGCTCGTTGACGAACGGGTCGCCCGGGTAGTTCTGGATGCGGTTGGTGACGACGTAGGTGCCGCCGAGCTTGAAGTCGAAGCTGCCGAAACGGTCGGTTTCCCACAGGTAGCGGATATTGAAATCGACGCCCGAGGTGCGGTGCGTGGCAGCGTTGATCGGCAGCACGAGCACCGAGGTGATGTCGCCCGCGGAATTGCGGAAGACCTGGTTGATCGCCGCCTGGCACAGGCCGGAATTGATGTCGAGCTGGCCCAGGCGACATTGCGCTTCCCAGCGCAGGATCTGGTCGCTGTCCTGGTAGGTGACTTCGTTCGACAGCTTGATGATGTAATAGTCCGCGTTGATGTCGAGGCCGCGCAGCGGAGAGAAGACGAAACCGTAGCTGAGCGATTTGCTGGTCTCGTTCTTCAGGTGGATGCTGCCGTTGCTGCGGCCGTCGAAGCTGACGTCGCCCCAGTCGCAGTCGTCGAGGTCCAGGTCGGACTCCTCTTTCGCGCAGCGATAGTAGTCGGTGCCGCCCGAACTCGATCCGCTCGGGCCCGCGTACAGGTAGGCGAGGTCGGGTGCGCGGAAACCGGTCGAGTACGAACCGCGCAGCAGCAGCGAATCGATCGGGCGATATTCGACGCCGAGCGCGTAGGTGAACTTGCTGGCCGTGTTGGAACTGTATTCGTAGCGGTCGTAACGGCCTGCGGCGGTCAGGGTCAATTGCGAGAACACCGGCACGCTGAACTCGAAGCCCGCGCCGGAATGGCTGCGCGAGCCGACGGCGACCGTGTTGTGCAGCCCGAAGTAGCTGCCGTCGAGCGAGAGCGGATCGGGCTTGAGGCCGAAATACTGGTTGCCGTATTCGGCGACCGCGGCGAAACCGACCGGCCCCGCCGGCAACGAGAACAGCTCGGTGTTGTTGACCGAGATCGAATAGTTTTCCGCGCGGCTCTTGTCGTGGTCGATCGAGTCCTGCGTGATCGAAGCGAACTGCGCGGGCGTCAACGGCGTGTACAGGCGATCGTACGGCGCATAGTACATCTCGTAGCCGGAGTCGGGATCGATGCCGAGGGAGGGGCCGAGGTAGTACGCCTGCGCCTTTGCCGCAACCAGCGCGGGCCATTTCGCTTCGAGATCGTTCTGCGCATGGCTGAACAGCGCTTCGTAATTCCACGAATCGCCGAACGTACCCTTGATGCCGGTGTTGAGCGACAGCGTATTGTCGATGTTGCGGATCATGGCGCGCTTGAGGCCGCCGTTTTCCTCGTAGGTGAAGTACTGGCGCTGCCACTGTTCGACCTCGCCGGTGGCCGTGTTGTAGAACGGCGTCGGCGAGGAATCGCCGTCGACCGGATAGCAGTTCTCCCATTTCAATTGGGTGTTGTAGGTTTCCTGGTGCGAAGTGCTGTACTGCACGTCGGCGAAGAAATCCATGTGCTCGTTGAAGTGATAGGTCGCCGAACCGTAGAAATTCGCGGCGCGGCGGGCATTCTGCATCGTGCCGTAGCCCACGTCCGCAAGGCTGCCGCAGTAGTAGCCGTAGCTACGCCGGTACAGGTACTGCACCGTACCCTGGTTGAGGTACGAGAGCTTGTCGCAGGTCGCCTGGCCCGGATCGATGTAGTCCTCGTCCTCGTCCATGATCACGAACGTCGGCGCGGCGACCCGCGTCGGACTGGTGGCGTACCGCGGATCGTAGGTGCGCGAGGACAGATAGCTGCGCTGGTACGCCCAGAGCGGATCCTGATTGTAGATTTCGACGCCGAACATCGAGTCGAACTTGTCGTTCGACCAGCCGCTGGTCAGGGTGAAGCGCTGCGAGGCCGCGCCGCCGTGCTGGGTGTCGCCCATGCGGTAGTCGAGGGTGGTGCCGTCCGCCTTCTTCTTCATGATGAAGTTGATCACGCCCGAGATCGCGTCCGATCCGTACACCGCCGAGGCGCTGCCGGTGAGCACTTCGACGCGGTCGATCATCGACGCGGGGATGTTGGTGATGTCGGTGAAGTTGCTGCTGCCGCCGTAGGATTGGGGATAGTCGGCGATGCGGCGGCCGTTGATCAGGATCAGCGTGTGGTTGGGGCCGAGGCCGCGCAGGTCGACGGCCTGGGCGCCGTTGGAGAAGCCGTCGGTGATCTGATTGTTGTCGAGATCGCCCAGGTTCTGGCTGAGCGAGGTCATGATGTCGGCGACCGTGGTGAAACCGCGCTGGGCGATGTCGCGCGCGCTGACGACGGTGATCGGCGCCGGTCCTTCGATCTGCGCACGCGGAATGCGCGAACCCGTGACGGTGACCTTTTCGAGTTCCTTCGGCGGCTCTTGCGCCGTCGGCGCGGGGTCGTTGCGGGTCGGCGGCTCGGCCGCCCTGGCCGCAGCCGGCTTCGCCGCACCGGGCTTGACGACGACCGTGCCCGCGTCGGTGAACTCCGGCGTGAACGCAGTGCCCTCAAGCAGCTTGTTCAACGCCGCAGCGGGCGCGAGCTTGCCGTTGACGCCGGGTGACTTCGCACTCTCGAGGTTCGCGCCCGAAGTGAGCACCTGGACATTGGCCTGCCTGGAGAACTCGATCAGCGCACTGGCCAACGACTGCGGCGGAATCGAGAAATCGACGCGCCCGGACGGCCCTTGTGCCTGCGCTCCCGCAGCGACGGACAGGAGCAGTGCGGCCAACAGAAGAAAACAACTCCTTTGCAGCGAAACCACGCAACGGTACATGAACATCCCCATGGTCTGCGGCGGAAATGCCGCGCACAGGCCATGACGGTTCAATGACGGAATTTTGAAATGCGACTTTAAAATGTGCGCCGGCGGATCGGCGGGGGGAATCAGCGCGGCTTGCGCTCCGCCGCGGCGATCGTCACCCGCTCTGTGCCCACATCGACACGCAGCGGCAGGATCTTCGGCAGCGCCTTGAGCCAGCCGTCGAGCGCGCCGGGATCGACTGTGCCCGTGAACGCGAGCCCGCTGAGCTTCGCATCGGCAAGCACGAGCGCGTGCGTCGAATAGCGGTTGATGTTGGCGACGACGGAATCGAGCGGCTCGTTGACGAATTCGAGGCGATGCTCGCGCCAGCTCGTGGCGCGGGCGGGGGAGATCGCGCCGACGGTGAGGCCCGAGGCACGAGGGTCGAACGAGATCTGCTGGCCGGCGATCGCTTCGAGCGCGTCCGCGGCCGAAAGCCGGCCGTTGGCGAGTCCCTCGCTGCTCGCGATGCGCACGCGGCCCTCGGAGACGGCGATGGTGACGCGCGCGCCCGTGCGGCGCACGTTGAACGCAGTGCCGACCGCACGGATCGAGACTTCGCCGGCGTTGACGACGAACGGCCGCGTGGTGTCGTGCGCGACCTGGAAATAGGCCTCGCCCGCGCTCAGGTCGATGTCGCGCCGGTCCGCGGCGAAATGGGTCGTCAGCCGCGTCGCGCCGCCGAGCGCGACGCGCGATCCGTCGGACAAGGCAATGTCGCGGTCGACCGCGACCGCGGTTGCGTAGCTCTCGGTCTCGATCGGCAGCGTGCGAGGATGCCGCCAGAAGAACATTCCGCCGGCCGCTGCGGCAAGCACGAGCGAAGCCGCCGCGGCGAATCGCAGCCAGCGCGGCGCGCGTGCGGCGGCGGGCACGAATTCGCGCACGAACTCGCGCTTCGCCGCCGCGTCGAGCGCGCCGAGTTGCGCGCCGAGTTCGGCGACGCGCGCGAACGCATCGATGCGGCGCGCGTCGCCGCCGCTCCACTCGAGCCATTGTTCCTCGCCGCGTGCGGGCCTGCGCGGGTCGCGCAATCGCACCCACCAGTCGGCGGCGGCCTGCAGCGTGGCATCGGGAGTCGGCGCGGATCGGTTCTTGTCCATGTCAGATTTCGTCTCCGGCGTCCAGGCGCGCGCGACAATGCGCCATCGCGCGCGCCACGTGATAGCGCACCATGCGTTCGGTGAGTTTCATCGTGCGCGAGATCGCCTCGAAGCCGCGCCCTTCGATCGCGTGCATGACGAAGGCCGCGCGGGTCTTGCGCGGCAGTTCGCGCAGCGCCTCGCGCACGAGGCGCAACTGGTCCACGGCCAGCGCGCGGCGTTCGGGCGCAGGCGTGTCGAGCCATTCGGTGAACAATTCCTCTTCCGCGGCGTCGGCGCGCACGTTGCGCTGGCGCAGGCGATCGACGGCGAGGTTGGAAGCGATGCGGAACAGGTACGCGCGCAGGAAGCCGACCTGTTCCGGATGTTCGAGGCGCAACAGGCGCACGTAGGCTTCCTGCGCCACCTCCTGCGCCTCGGCGAGCGAATCGAGCCGGCCCGAAAGAAACGCGATCAGCGCGCGGTTGTGGTCGCGAAACAGCCCGGCGACCTGCGCGGCATGCGCCGCGTCGCCGTTGCCTTCGGGCCGCCGCGAACCGGATTCGTGCTGGATATCTGCCTGACTCAAGACCGCCGCCTGTCGCGCATTATGGATGCCCAGACGATTATGCGGCTTCGGATTGAAATTCGGGGGCATTTCAAAATCCGGCACCGGATTCGTCATGGAATCGTCATTGCCAACGAGGACGTCCGTCGCATGCGCATCCGTACCATCGCGGCTCTTTTCTCCCTGATCCTGATCGTCTGCGCTCCGTTCGCGCAGGCCGCCGACGGCGGCGTCGCCAAGGCCGCGGCCGCGAAGAGCTATCGCGACAGGAATTTCGACTACTTCGTCAGCGGCGATCCCGCGAAGCCCCGGGCCGCGCATACCGAATTCGGTCTTGCGCTGATGGGCGGAGGTGGCAACGTCGATGCGGCATTCCGTTTCATTGCCGACCATGCGGGTCACGGTCGCATCGTCGTCCTGCGCGCGGCCGACGCCGATGCGCCGTTCGACGCGGAGCTCGGCAATTACTACGGCGATCTGTTCGTGAGCCGCTGGGGGCCGGTGACTTCGGTCGAGACGATTTCGTTCCGCGACCGCGAGGCGGCGAACGATCCGCGCGTGGCGAAGATCATCGAAGGCGCCGACGGCATCTTCCTCGCCGGCGGCGACCAGTCGCGCTACATCCGCGACTGGAAGGGCACGCCGGTGCAGGCGGCGCTCGATGTGCACGTCGCCGCGAACCGTCCGATCGGCGGTTCGAGCGCAGGGCTCGCGATTCTCGGCCACTACAGCTACGGCGCGCTCGACGGCGGCAGCCTGGAATCGAAAGTCGCGCTTGCCGATCCGCTCAACAAGGGCGTGACCCTGGAGAGCGACTTTCTCCACTACCGTTTCCTCGACGACGTCATCACCGACACGCACTTTTCCCAGCGCCATCGGCTCGGCCGCCTGATCACCTTCCTTGCGCGCCTGCGTTCCGTGGCGGCAGACCGCGCCGCGGGCAGCATCTTCGGCATCGGCGTCGACGAAAAGACCGCGCTGCTGATCGGCGTCGACGGCATCGGGCATCTCGCCGCCGGTTCCGCCGGCAGCGCGTGGGTCGTGCAGCCGCAGCAAGCCGCGATCGTCCTCGCCGCGGGCAAGCCGCTGTCGATCGCCGGCATCCGCCTCATCCAACTCGGTGCGGAAGGCAGCATCGATTTGAAAACCCGCAGCGTCCACCAACCCGTTGCCGAAGCGACGATCGCGATCGAGGACGGCAAGCTGGTCGGCGAATCGATCGCCTCGCGCATGCTGACCCGCGACAAACCGCAGCCCGGCGAGGATTGAGCGTTTGGACGTCCGAATGGCCTGATCGGGCGGACTGTTGCGTCGCACAAATTCATGGCAAAGTACCCCGGATCGAGCAATCTGTGGGTACTGCGGGTGGCCTTCAACAAGCGACGCGAAATCGATTTCCTGCCGACCGACGGGCCGCTGCGCGAGGACGTGCGCCGGCTCGGAGCGACGGTGGGCGACATGCTGGCGGAGCAGTTGGGGCACGCCTTCTTTGCGAAGGTGGAGGCGATCCGCACGGCGGCGATCCGGCTGCGCAGCGCGGGCGAGTCGCCCGAGGCGCTCGCCTCGGAAGTGTCGGGACTCGAGCCGCAGCTCGCGGAGCAGCTGACGCGCGCGTTCGCGACGTATTTCCAGGTCGTCAACATCGCCGAGCGCGTGCACCGCATTCGCCGCCGCCGCGACTACGAGCGCTCGGGTGCGACCGCGCAGCCCGACAGCCTCAAGGACGTATTGCGGCGCCTGAAGGCCGCCGGTGTCGGCCTCGAAGAAATTTCCGCATGGCTGACCCGGCTCGATATCGAGCCGGTGTTCACCGCGCATCCGACCGAAGCCGTGCGCCGCACCCTGCTCGAAAAAGAGCAGATCATCTTCCGCTGCCTGATCGCCGACCTCGACGCGCAGCGCACGCCGCACGAGCGCGAGGCCGATCTCGCGCGCCTGCGCATGGCGCTGACCGCGGGCTGGCAGACCGCCGACGCGGCGCGCGCGCGGCCGCGCGTGCAGGACGAGTTCGAGCACGTCGGCTTCTATCTCGGCGGACCGCTGTACCGCGTCGTGCCGGTGTTCTACGAAGTCTTCGAATCGGCGCTCAACGAAGTCTACGGCGAGACGTTGCCGCTGCCGACGATGCTGCGCTTCGGTTCCTGGGTCGGCGGCGACATGGACGGCAATCCGAACGTCAACGCCGACACGATCGCGGCGACGCTGCGCGCGCAACGCGAACTCGCGCTGCGCCGCTACGACGCGGAGATCGTCGAACTCGCGCGCGAGCTGAGCCAGACGGTTGGCCATACCCAGTTCGATGCCGCCGTGTTCGCGCGTATCGATCACTATCGCGCGCAACTGACGCAAATCGCCGCGGCGATCAATCCGCGCTACGCGGACATGCCGTATCGCGTGCTGCTCGCGTTCGTACGCGCGCGCCTGCAGGCGACGGTGAGCGAGAAGGAGGCGGCCTATGGCTCGGCCGCGGAACTGCTCGCCGATATCCAGTTGATCGCCGACAGCCTGCGCGCGAACAAGGGGCGCAACGCCGGCTGGTTCTCGGTGCGCCGCCTGCTCTGGCGCGTGCGCACGTTCGGCTTCCATCTCGCGCGGCTCGACGTGCGCCAGGATTCGCGCGTGCATGCGGCGGCGCTCGCGGCCTCGCTCGGCGACGGCGAATGGGAAACGCGCGATGCGGCGGCACAGGCCGAAAAGCTCGAAGCGTACGCGCGCGGCGATGTCGAACTGCCCGAGCCGGCCGACGACAAGGGCGCGATGCTCGACGCCGTGTTCGACCAGCTCGCCTACGCGCGCGACGCTTACGGCGCCGGCGCGATCGGCCTCTACATCATCAGCATGGCGCGCAGCGCGGCCGACGTGCTTGCCGTGCTCGCCCTCGCGCGGCGCGCGCAATTCGTCGACGGGCACGGCCAGGTGCCGCTCGACATCGCGCCGCTGTTCGAGACGGTCGACGATCTCGAACACGCGCCGCAGACCTTGTCCGCGCTGTTCGCCGATCCGGTCTACCGTGCGCATCTGGCCGCGCGCGACGACCGCCAGACCGTGATGCTCGGCTATTCCGATTCGAGCAAGGACGGCGGCATCGTCGCCTCGCGGTGGGCGCTGCAGAATGCGCAAGTGGAATTGTTGAAAATTGCACAAAGCGCCGGCGTGCGCATCGCGTTCTTCCACGGCCGCGGCGGCTCGGTCAGCCGCGGCGGCGGCAAGACCACGCGCGCGGTGATCGCCTCGCCGCGCGGCTCGATCGGCGGCCGCCTGCGCGTGACCGAGCAGGGCGAGGTGATCCACCGCAAGTTCGGCATCCGCGCGCTCGCCTTGCGCAATCTCGAGCAGACCGTCGGCGCGGTGCTGTGGGCATCGCTGCGGCCGCGCCCGCCCGAACCGCGCGAGGCTCAGTGGCGGGTTGCGATCGAGGTGGCGGCCAGGTACGGCGCGCAGGCGTATCGCGCGCTCGTTCGCGACGAGGGTTTCGTCGACTATTTCCGCGCCGCGACGCCGATCGACGTGATCGAACGCATGACGCTCGGCTCCCGCCCGTCGCGGCGCGGCTCGGGTTCGATCGACAACCTGCGCGCGATCCCGTGGGTGTTCGCGTGGACCCAGAACCGCGCCGGGCTGACCGGCTGGTACGGCGTCGGCACCGCGCTGGAAAAAGCCGCGGCCGAAGTCGGCGAGGACGTGCTGTGCGAGATGGCGCAGCGCTGGCCGTTCTTCCGCACCATGCTCGACGACGTCGAGATGGTGATGGCGAAGTCCGATCTCGCCATCGCCGCCGCATTCTCGCGTCTGGCCGGCCCGCTGCACGAAAAATTCTTCGCCCGCATCGAAGCCGAGTTCGCGCACGCGGAAGCGTGGATCCTGCGCCTCAAGGGTACCGACCGCGTACTCGCCGAGGATCCGCGCCTGGCTTTGTCGATCCGCCTGCGCAATCCTTACCTCGATCCGATGAACCTGATGCAGGTCGATCTCGTCGCACGCTGGCGCGCCGGCAATCGCGAGGACGATGCGCTGTTCGCCGCGCTCGTCGCCACCGTCAACGGCATTTCGGCCGGGATGCAGAATACCGGCTGACGGTGCTGTTGCCCGTCTGCCCGGATTGTCCGTTCGCCCGCTATCCGTCGACGTCGAACGTGGGCCGGTCATGCCCAATCCCACCAGCAAGACCGTGCCGACGAGCAGCAATATTCCCGTGAGGGAAAGAGCGGGAGCCCGTGGATCCAAGTAAGCGACCGTCAATGTCGCATTGTAGGTCCCATTGGAAGTGATCCAAACGACTGAGTAGGTACCGGTAGGCAGTTTTCCGATCGTTGTGGTCGGAGAACTGGTGGATACGACCCCAGCCCCCGTGCAATGGTCCGCCGTAATCGAAATACTGAATCCCGAAACCGTCACCGGATACTGGCAATCGTTGGGTTGCGGCGGCAGGGTTGCGACGATGACATCGTTCGATGTCGGGCACGTCCTGCGGCGTCTTGCAATCGGACGTCAGGCCCTCCAGCATCGCTTCGTCCAGCTTCGTCGTCGTCCTCTGCTCCTCGCGGCTTCGCCGCATTCTCGCTCAAGAAGCAGTTACCCAGTTCAGATTACAGACTCTTTCAGCCTACGCCGAACGGCGCAAGCCAGAGCAGATCAGACGTCATGCAGGAAAAGATGGCAAGCGGAGAGCTTACGTGCCGCTCAGCGCGCTTCGGTGGAGGACTTGTTGCCGACGGGTCTTGAAGGCTTGTTCCGCTCGCGCGGTGGAGCGCGGAACGGCACGGCCGGCCCCGGCTTGAAGCCGTCGCGCCATTTCTTGAGGCTCGCTTCGATCGACGGCGTGGTCGCGATCTGCGGCAGCGAGTGGATTTGCTGATCGCGCGTCTCCCAGATGTCGATCTCCTTCTTCGCGTCGGCGAACGCGTCGGTGAACGACGCCGTGCGGTTGAGCGCGTCGACGAAGAAGGCGCGGCCGAAATCGGTGATGTCCGAGGTGGTGCCGCAGCCGAACGAGGCGCGATCGCCGCGCGCGGCGGCGATGATCATCGTGTCGTCGTTCTTGAGCGCATCGATGAAGCCGCCCGAATAGCAGGCCGAAATCACGAAGACGCGGTGCTTGATCGGCGAATCGGAAAACAGGTCGGCCAGGTCCTCGGGTACGATCTGGTCGAGCGGCAGCGGGTCGAGGCTGATGTAGAGTTCGTGCGCGCGCGAGCCGTGCGTGGTGATGAACACCATCAGCACGTCGTCGTCCGGATCGAGCTTCTTGCCGAGTCCGTCGACCGCGAGCTCGAGATTGGACAGGCTGGCGATCGGACGGCGGTCGAGCGTGTTCGGGTTGTTGACCAGGGTCAGCACGTGTCCTCTGGCATCGAAGCGCTCGACGAAGAGTTTCTCGACGTATTCGACCTCGTTGCGGAATACGTTCTCCTCGCCGTCGCCGGCGAAGGAGATCAGGTAGAGGTTGGTCTTGCCCGGCGTGCGCGGCGCGAGCTTGTCGATCGCGTCCTGCATGCGCTGCGGCTGGGCGTAGATCACCTGTTCGGGCGAGCCGACGTTGGCCGGCCAGATGACGGGTTGGTCGGTGTCATCGTCGCCGCTGCCGGACTGGGCAACCGCTGGCGCATCGGGTCGCTGCGTGTCCGTGCCGACCGCGGCTGCGCTCAGAGCGACAGCGAGGGAGAAAGCGAAGAACAGGCGGGTGGGCGTGCGGGTCAAGGCCGGATTGACGCTACAAAATGGTGCAATAGCGATATTTTAACAAATACCGCGTTGCGCTGCGGCGTATGAAATTTCATTCATCCGGTGCGGCAACCGCCTCCGATATCGCGTGTCCGGCCGTAGACGCGACCCGAAAATCAACTTGACAATTCAAATCTAACCGATTGAAATTCGGTTGAAATCTTCCACTTTCTCATGTCGAGTCGAAATAACCTGCGTGGAGGGTCGCACGAGTTGGATGGTGCGGAAGCCGGCTGCGTCGGCGGCATCGAGTTCCTGAACGAGGTCGGACAGGAACAGGATTTGATCTGGCGGCAGGCCGACCGCCTCAGCAATGCGCCGGTAGGAATCTGCTTCACGCTTGCCGCCGATTTCGGTGTCGAAATATCCCGAGAATAAGGGCGTGAGGTCGCCGGCCTCGCTGTGCCCGAACAGCAGTTTTTGCGCAGTGACCGAGCCGGACGAGTAGACGTACAAGTGGATTCCTTGCTTTTTCCACTTTTCCAGATTTTCCCTGACCTCGGGATAGACGTGGCCCCGGAACTCGCCGCTCGCGTAGCCGTCCTCCCAGATCAGGCCCTGCAAGGCCTTGAGCGGCGTCGCCTTGCGGTCCTCGTCGATCCAGCGGATCAGCAGGTCGACGATCTCCTGCCAGCTCGCGCAGACGAGGCCCGCCTCGCGCGCGGCCTCGTGCAGCCAGTGCTGCACCTCGGGCCGGTCGGCGTGGGTTTCGACGAAGGCCGGCAGGCGCGCGCGCGCGTAGGGGAACAGCACGTCCTTGACGAAGTCGATCGAACTCGTGGTGCCTTCGATGTCGGTGACGACGGCGCTGATTCCGTTCAATACGTTCATGCGGCCAGCGGCTGCGCGGCGAGGCGGGGGAATTTCCCGGCGATGTCGTTGCCGGTGAAGTTCGCGACCCAGCCTTCCTTGTTCGTGAACAGGCGGATCGCGACGAAGTAGGGCGCCTCGCTCATGTCGAACCAGTGGCGCGTGCCGTCGGGCACGCCGATCAGGTCGCCCTGCACGCAGAGCACCTCGTACACTTTATTGTCGATGTGCAGCGTGAACTGGCCGCGGCCGGCGACGAAGAAGCGCACTTCGTCTTCCGAGTGCGTGTGTTCGTTGAGGAATTTCGCACGCAGCGCGGCGCGATCCGGGTGATCGGGCTTGAGGCTGATCACGTCGACCGCCTGGTAGCCTTCTTCGCGCTGCAGGCGTTCGATGTCCGCGCGGTAGGCGGCGATGACTTCGTCCTGGCTCGCGCCGGGGACGACCGGTTTGGAAGCTTCCCACCGCTCGAAGCGCACGCCGACCTTGCCGAGCTCGCGCGCGATGTCGGCGTGCGCCGTGTAGGTGCCGAGCGGCGCGCTGCCGTCGGCGTCGGAATAGATGCGAAGTTCGCTCATGTCTCAACCCTCACTGTCTGAATCGGCGCAGGTCCAGCTCGCAGCCGAGCAGGAATTCGAACGCCTCGATGTGCCGTTCGGTCTCGGCCATGTCGCGGCCCCAGGTGTAGATGCCGTGGCCGTCGATCAGATAACCATATAGCGGCTTGCCGGCGGCAATCCAAGTATCCACCTTTTCGACGAGTTCGGGCATGTGCTGGGTGTTGGGAAAAACCGGCAGATCGATATGCGACTCGTGCGTGGTGTGGCCGGCGATCGCCTTCTGCAGCTCGTAGCCGGAAAAGCGGATCACGCCTTCGCGCGCGTACAGGCGCGAGGCCACCGTCTGCGTGCGCGAATGCGTGTGCAGGACCGCGTTCGCGCCGGCAAAGCGCGCGTAGATCTGCGTGTGCAGCAGCGTTTCCGCCGAGGGCCGCGCCGACGTGCCGACGGCGTTACCGCTGCGGTCGACGACCATGATGTCGTCCGCGGTCAGCGCGCCCTTGTCGCGGCCCGAGATCGTGATCGCGAGATGCTCCGCGTCGAGGCGCATCGAAAAATTGCTGCTCGTCGCCGGCGTCAGACCTTGCGCGCCGAGCTTGCGTCCGGCGGCGGCGATCGCTTCGGCGCGTTCGGCGAATTGTTGCGGGGTGTAGCTCAAAGCTCGGCTCCGTGGCGGTCGTTCGTCGATGCGTGCGGCACTATAGCGGATGGCTGCGTCGAAATTAAGAAAGCCCGGGCCGCATGCGCGCGGCCTTGAACGGCCGGCGATTGCGCTAACCTTGCAAAATCCCATTGCAACGACGCGGAGATAGCATGAGTTTCGACGTTTCCCAATTGTCCGCCGCCGAGCTCGACGAGCTGATCGCGCGCGCGGCGGTGCGGCGTGCGGCGCTGGAGCCGGCGCCGCCGGCGCAACCGCCCGAGAAGGCCGAGGCGATCGTCAATCCGGCCTGGCACACCTCGCCGCTGCCGAACGGCGTGCTGCTCATGCTACGTCATCCGGGCCTTGGCTGGGTGGCGTTCGCGCTGCCGCACGAGCATCGCGTGCATCTGGCGTCGCTGTGGCTGCACCAGTCGCTGCTGTTCAAGCCGACGGAAACGACGGCCGAAGCGGCGACGCCCGCCGCGGTCGTTCCGGACGTCGGCACGGGCGGCAGCGGCACGGTGCATTGATCCGGCCTTGCGCCCGAATCGCGGGCATCGCCCTCTATTGATCGTTGCGGGCGCAGCGACTAGATTGCGGCCCGGGTTTCGCGTGGCGGAAGGGCCGAATGAACAACGCTGAAGTATCGATTGCCGCCGCTCCGGCGCCGCCGCTGTCCGCGCTGCAGCGCCTGAAGTCGATCGTCGGCGGTTCAATCGGCAACCTTGTCGAGTACTACGACTGGTACGTCTACACGTCGTTCTCGCTGTATTTCGCCCGCTCGTTCTTCGCCCAGGGCGACGCGGTGTCGCAGGCGCTCGACGCGGCGGCGATCTTCGCGGTCGGTTTCCTGATGCGTCCGATCGGCGGCTGGTACTTCGGCCGCTATGCCGACCGCCACGGCCGCCGCGCGGCGCTGATGCGCTCGATCGTGCTGATGTGCGCCGGTTCGCTGCTGATCGCACTGTGCCCGACGCGGGCGAGCATCGGCGTCGCCGCGCCGGTGCTGCTCGTGTTCGCGCGCCTACTGCAGGGCCTGAGCCTCGGCGGCGAGTACGGCAGTTCGGCGACCTACCTGTCCGAGATGGCGACGAGCGAACGCCGCGGATTCTGGTCGAGTTTTCTCTACGTCACCCTGATCGCGGGACAACTGCTCGCGCTCGCCGTGCTGATCGTTCTGCAGCAGTGGGTGCTCAGCGAGGATCAACTCAAGGCGTGGGGCTGGCGCATTCCGTTCGCGATCGGCGCGCTCGTGGCGCTGATCGCCCTGTTCCTGCGCCGGAACATGGCCGAGACCGGCGCCTTCGTCGGCAGCCAGGGCAAGGCCGAGGCGCGGCGCGAAGAGGGCTCGCTCGGCTTGCTGGCCAGGCACTGGCGCGCGGCGCTGGTCGTGGTCGGGTTGACGATGGGCGGCACGCTAGCGTTCTACACCTACACCACGTACATGTCGAAGTTCCTTGTGCTCAGCGTCGGCCTCGACAAAGAGACGGCGACGCTGGTCAACGCGGCGACCCTGGTCGGCTACATGCTGCTGCAGCCGCTCGTCGGCGGATTGTCGGACTACATCGGCCGGCGCCCGATCCTGATCGCGTTCGGCGTGTTCGGCGTGCTGCTGACCGTGCCGGTGCTGAGCGCCCTGCAGGCCACGCGCAGCCCGTACGCGGCATTCGCGCTGATCATGCTGATGCTGCTCGTGGTCAGCGGCTACACGGCGATCAACGCCGTGGTCAAGGCCGAACTGTTCCCGGTCGAGATCCGCGCGCTCGGCGTGGGGCTGCCGTATGCGCTGGCCGTCGCCATCTTCGGCGGCAGCGCCGAGACGGTCGCGCTATGGTTCAAGCGGATCGGCCACGAAAGCGGCTTCTACTGGTACGTGACCGCCTGCATCGGCTGTTCGTTGCTCGTCTACGTCTTCCTGCCCGACACGAAGAGGACGTCGCTGATCGCGGACGCCTGACCAGATGAGCGAACTGCCGCGATCTCGCCAACTGAGACGCCGCGCTGTCACAATCGCCTCCTCTCAAGACGGCGGTGGACGGCGGTGTCGACGATCTCCAACGAATATGCCCTGTGGGGCCTTATCGCGTTCGCGGCGTTCGTGCTCGGCGCGGTGCTCGCGTGGGCGTTCGTGCGCACGCGCGCGTTCGCGAGCGGCCGCACGAGCCGCGACGCGGAAATCACGCAGCTCGCCTCGGAGCGCGACGCGGCGAGCGACGACGTGAGGCGCCTGCAGGGCGAATACGACGCGATCGCGCGTGAATTGGCGGAGCAGCGCAAGACCGTGTTCGCGCTCGGCAACGAACGCGCGAACCTGGCTGGCCGGCTCGAACGCCTCGGTCCGCTCGAAGCCGAACTCGCGGCCGCGCGTGCGGAAGCGCAGAAGTGGCGCGAGGCGACGCAGCGCGCCGAACAGCGCGTGACCGAAACCGCGACGCGCATGCAGGAGCATCAGCAGGCCGCGGCGGAAAAGATCACGCTGCTCGAACGCGTGCGCGAAAACCTCAGCGACCAGTTCAAGGCGCTGGCCGGCGATCTGCTCGAAGAGAAAAGCAGGAAGTTCACCGAACAGAACCAGACCCAGCTCGGCAGCCTGCTCGGCCCGCTACGCGAGCAACTCGACGGCTTCAGAAAACAGGTCGGCGAGGTCTACGACAAGGAAAGCCGCGAGCGCCAATTGCTCAAGGCCGAAATCGATGCGCTCAGGAACCTCAACCAGCGCATCGACGAGGACGCGCGCAACCTCACGCGCGCGCTGACGCGCGAAAGCAAGGCGCAGGGTGCGTGGGGCGAACTCGTGCTCGAACGCCTGCTCGAAGCGTCCGGCCTGCAGAAGGGCAGGCAGTACGAAACGCAGGCGACGTTCGAGAACGAGGCCGGCGGCCGCGCGCGTCCCGATGTGATCGTGCGCCTGCCCGAGGGCCGCGACATCGTCGTCGATGCGAAGGTGTCGCTGACCGCCTACGAGCGCTATTGCGCGGCGACCGACGATGCCGAGCGCGGCACGCAGCTCGCGGCGCATCTCGCTTCCCTGCGTGGACACGTCAAGGAACTCGCCGACAAGCGCTACAGCGACTTGCCCGGCGTCAATTCCCTCGAATTCGTGCTGATGTTCGTGCCGGTCGAGGCCGCCTACATCGAGGCCGTGCATTGCGACGATGCCCTGCATGCGTTCGCGCTGGAAAAACAGGTCGTCATCGTCACCACCTCGACCCTGCTCGCGACGCTGCAAACCGTGGCGAGCCTGTGGCGCAATGACGACCGCAACCGCAACGTCGCCGAGATCGCCGACCGCGCCGGCAGGCTCTACGACAAGTTCGTCGGCTTTATCGACGATTTGAACGACGCCAAGGCCAAGCTCGACGCCGCGCGCAATGCGCTGGCGTCGGCTTCGGGCAAGCTCGAAACGGGACGCGGCAACCTGATCGGCCAGGTCGAGAAATTGCGCGAACTCGGCGCGCGCACGAGCAAGACTCTTCCCGAGGCCCAGGTCGAGCGCGCGCAGCTCGACGAAGTGCAGGGTAGGTTGGGGTGAGCGCAGTGAATCCCAACGCGCAGGCGACGCTTCGTGAACCGAGCATTTCCGGATGGATGTTGGGGTTCGCTGCGCTTACCCCCAACCTAAGGGCTGATATTGTCTTCCCATCACGACACCTTACCGGATCGAAGGTGTTGCACTTGGAGGTTGAGACTAAAAAGGCAAAGGCGTCAGATTCGTCTCTTACTGGCGATACGAAACATCTTCGATTTCCTTCGGTTCGATTGGATCGAGGCGCATTGCTTCGTACATACCTTGCTGAGCTGCGACCTGCGTTATTTTTCCGCCTCCCTTCCAGAAACCAGGCACAATTTCGACCTTAAGATATATCTCGTCGCCAGGTTTCAGTTCGACTGCCGTTCCAGAGTTTTTATCATCCATTTCGAAGACATGATGTCCTGGCGAAATACCAGACACGAAAACCCGACCGTTGCCGATATTGGCTAGATCCTTGCCATCGAGTTCGATCGTTGGCCGCAATCCAGACCCCATGAAGTTGCTGGGGCGATATACAACCATGGTTGCCATGCGAGTGCCGTCAATCGAATGCATGCGGTTCAGTACTTGAGGATTTTCCGGTTTGACAGCACTTGACGCGCATGCGCCGAGCAAAATCGCGCACAGTAGAACAATTAGCGTGGGAGCAAAGGAATTGCGAGTGGAGCTTATGAAGGCAGTAGGAATTTGCATAAGACGACCCCTTTAGTTATTCAGGAACGGAATTGTGTGATAGTTGGCTGACAAGAATTAAATCGACCCGGCTCGCGTGGTTTGCGCAGGCTCTTCGCGATGCAGCTTGCTCTTGCGGTAGCCGTAGGCGAAATACAGCCCGAATCCGGCGAACGTCCAGACGAAGGTCAGCCACCAGTTGTAGCCGCTGAACGTCGAAAGCAAGGCGAAGCAACTCAGGATGCCGAGCAGGCAGATCAGCGGCGCGGCGGGAATGCGGAATGGGCGCGGGATTTCCGGATGCGCCACGCGCAGGATCCACACGCCCGCGCAGACCGCGGCGAAGCTGATCAGCGTGCCGATCGAGGTGAGATCGCCGAGGATGTCGAGCGGAAACACGCCCGCAAGAAGCGCAATTCCGGCGCCGGTGATCAGCGTGTTGATGTGCGGCGTGCGGTATTTCGGATGGATGCGCGTGAATACCGGCGGCAGCAGGCCGTCGTTGGCCATGATCATGAAGATGCGCGGCTGGCCGATGCACATGCACAGGATCACGCTCGACAGGCCGATCAGCGCGCCTATCTCGACGATCCAGCGCAGCCACGCGAGCTGCGGATGCGCGGCGACCGCGGTCACGACGGGCTCGCTCGTGCCAAGCTGGTTGTAGGGCATCAGGCCTGTAAGCACGGCCGCCATCGCGATGTAGAGCACCGTGCAGATCACGAGCGAGGCGAGCATGCCGATCGGCAGATCGCGCTTGGGATTGACCGACTCCTGTGCGGCGACGCTGGTCGCCTCGAAGCCGATGTAGGCGAAGAACACCATCGACGCGCCGCGCAGCACGCCCGACCAGCCGAACTCGTGCGCGCCAGTGTTCTCGGGAATGAACGGGTGCCACAGGCTCGTGTCGACGTAGCTCCAGCCGGCGAAGATGACGAGGATGATGAGCACGATCTTGAGCGCGACCATCGCCGAGTTGACGCCGGCGGATTCCTTGATGCCGACGTAGCAGATGCCGGTCAACACGGCGACGATGCCCATCGCCGGCAGGTTGATCACGGCGCCGGTCGGTTTCAGGTGCGCATCGAGCGGCGCGTTGATCAGTGCGTCGGGCAGGTGGATGCCGACGTGGTTGAGCAGGCTCACGAAATAGCCTGTCCAGCTCGACGCGACCGCCGAGGCCGAGACGCCGTATTCGAGGATCAGCATCCAGCCGATGAACCAGGCTGCGCCTTCGCCGAGCGTGGCGTAGGTGTACGAATACGCCGAGCCCGAGACGGGCACCATCGCCGCGAATTCGGCGTAGCACAGCGCACAGAACGTGCAGCAGATCGCCGCGAGCACGAACGACAGCATGATCGCCGGACCGGCGTGCTCGGCCGCGGCATTGCCGGTGATGACGAAGATGCCGCCGCCGATCACCGCGCCGATGCCGATCGCGGTCAGGCCCCACGGGCCGAGCGTACGGCGCAGTTCGATCTCGCCGGCTTCGTTGTTGACCGCGAGCGGATGCTTGGTGCGCAGGAGTTGCTTGAGCATGGTCGTTCCCGGGTTCTCGTAAACGGCGAGGGCCGACATCGTGCGTCGGCCCTCGTCGGCGTGATCAAGTCAAGTTGTGCGAGTACAAATGGATTTCAACATGCCGGCTCGTCAGTTGCCGTTCGCGAGCTGGCTGCGCTTATAGCCGTAGAGCGCGTAGATGACGAGGCCGATTACCGCCCAGGTCGCGAACACGAGCTTTGCGGTCATACTGAGGTTGACGAACAGCAGCAGGCAGCCGGCGACGGCGAGCGGGCAGACGATCCACGCGAGCGGCGTGCGGAACGGGCGCGCGCGGTCGGGCTGCTGCTTGCGCAGGATCAGTACGCCGAGCGAGACCATCGCGAAGGCGAGCAGAGTGCCGGAGTTCGACGTATCGGCGAGCTTGCCGACCGGAAACAGTGCGCCGCAGAACGAGACGACGAGGCCGGTGATGACCGTGATCACGTGCGGCGTGTGGAATTTCGGGTGCACCTTGGACAGCACGTCCGGCAGCAGGCCGTCGCGCGACATGGTGAAAAAGATGCGGGTCTGGCCGAACATCATCATGAGGATCACCGAGGGCAGAGCGAGTACGGCGGCGATGCCGATCCAGTCGCCGATGGTCGTATGGCCGAGCATGCGCAGTACGTGCGCCAGCGGCTCGCGGCTGCAGACCAGGGCCTGGGAGTTGGCGCAGGCGGCCGTCATTTCCGGTGTGCCCGGATCGAGCGGTATGCCGTTCGCGCCGAGCAACGGCTGTGCGCCGACCGATCCGACCGCACCGTAGCCGACGAGCAGATAGAAGATCGTGCAGACGGTCAGCGAGCCGATCAGGCCGATCGGGATATTGCGGTTCGGGTTCTTGGTTTCCTCTGCCGCGGTCGAGACCGCGTCGAAACCGACGTAGGCGAAGAAGATCGATGCTGCCGCGCCGAGCACACCGACGCCGCCGAGCGGGCTGCCCCAGCCGCCGGGCAGGAACGGTTCGAAGTTGCCGCTCTTCACCGCGGGTATGGCGAGGAAGATGAATACGGTCAGCGCGATGATCTTGATTGCGACGAGTACCGCGTTGACGCGCGCGCTTTTCGAAGTGCCGATCACGAGCAGCACGGTGACGGCGAGGCCGATCAGGAAGGCGAGCAGGTTGAAGGAGCCGCCGGCGTAGAGTCCGGTGCGCAAGGCCTCGGGCAATCCGTATCCGTTCGCTGCGAGCAGGCCGTTCATATAGCCGGACCAGCCGACGCAGACCACAGCCGCGCCGATGCCGTATTCGAGCCCCAGCGCCCAGCCGACGACCCAGGCGATCAACTCGCCGAACACGCCGTAGCTGTAGGTGTAGGCGGAACCCGACACCGGAATCATCGAGGCGATTTCGGAATAGGCCAACGCAGCGAGCGCGCAAACGATCGCGGCGATGACGAAGGCGATCATCATGCCCGGGCCGGCTTTCTGCCCGGCTTCGGCGGTCAGCACGAAGATGCCGGTGCCGATCACGGCGCCGATGCCCAGCAGCGTCAGTTGAACCGGGCCGAGTTGGCGTTTGAGCGATTTCTTTTCAGCGGTTTCGAGAATCTTGTCGAGCGGCTTGACGCGCCAGAAAACCATTGTGTGTCCCCAGAACGGATGGTGTGGTGACGGCGCGCGCAACGGTGCGGCCGGCCGGTGTCTTGCCCCGGTAAAATACGCGACGCCTCCACGCCGGGCAAGCTTTGACGCTCAAGCCGCCCTCGCAGAGGCCATTGGCCCGATCACGCCCGCCCCGAAAATTCCCCGGTCGTGGTGTTGACGAGAACGTGTTCGCCGGTCGTGATGTACTCGGGCACCTGGATCTCGATGCCGGTGTTGAGTTTCGCCGGCTTGGAGCGCTTGGTCGCCGAGGCGCCCTTGAGTTCGGGCGCCGTGTCGACGACCTGCAGCGTCACCGTCGCGGGCACCTGCAGGCCGATCGGCGCGTCGTCGATGATCTGCACGTAATAGCCTTCGACGCCGTCGACGATGTAGCCCGCGGCATCGCCGACGGAGGGCGCGTCGAGCGTGTACTGCGTGTAGTCCTCCGCATCCATGAAGACGAACGCGTCGCCGTCCTTGTAGGAGAAATTCGCGGCGCGGCGGACCAGTTCGGTTTCCTTGAGGTCGTCGTCGGCGCGCATCGACACGTCGAGCTTCTGCGCGCCGGGTACCGAGTACATGACGAAGCGATAAGTGACGTTGCCGCCTCGCCCCTGCGGCGAGCTGCGCTCGATGTCGCGGATCTGGTACACCTTGCCGTTGTGTTCGATGACGTTGCCGCGTTTGACTTCGAAAGCTTTCATGGTGGTTTGGGTGCGGGAAAAAGGAGGTTTTTCCTTATCCCCCGGGAGAAGGTGCCCGAAGGGCGGATGAGGGAGAGACATTGCCGACGCTGCGCCATCGAATCGTGGGTAGCCTTTCCCTCATCCGGCGCTTCGCGCCACCTTCTCCCGGTGGGAGAAGGAAAGATTAGTCACTTCGGTGCCAGCCGGATCGCGCCGTCGAGGCGGATCACGCTGCCGTTCATGTAGCGGTTCTGCAGGACGAAGGCGACCGCATCGGCGAATTCCTCCGCCGTGCCGAGGCGCGAGGGGTAGGGTACCTGCGCACAAAGGGAATTGTATACCTGATCCGGCATGCCCTCGACCATCGGCGTGTGGAACACGCCCGGCGCCAGGGTCATCACGCGCACGCCGATGCGCGCGAACTCGCGCGCGAGCGGCAGGGTCATGCCGACGACGCCGCCCTTGGATGCCGAATACGCGGCCTGGCCGATCTGGCCCTCGAAGGCGGCGATCGAGGCAGTGTTGACGATCACGCCGCGCTCGCCGTCCTCGCCCGGTGCGTTGTGCTGCATCAGGTCGGCCGCGGCCTTGGCGACGTTGAAGCTGCCGATCAGGTTGACCGTCACCGTCGTCGCGAACGTCTTCAACGGCATCGGCCCTTCCTTGCCGAGCGCGCGGCCCGCGCCGAGGATGCCCGCGCAGTTGATCGCGGCGTTGAGGCCGCCCAGCCACTCCTGTGCGGCCTTCGCATTCGCCGCGGCCTGCTCTTCGTTGCTCACGTCGGTATTGAAATAGCGGGCGTTCGCGCCGAGTTCGGCGACGGCCTGCGCGCCCTTTTCCGCGCTGACGTCGAACAGCGCGACTTTCGCGCCGTGCCCGATGAGGTGTTTCGCGACGCCGAATCCGAGTCCGGACGCGCCGCCGGTGACGATGGCCTTGGTATGGTCCAATTGCATGAAGTAGTCGCTCTTGTTGAAAAGTGCAGGCAGGGCGCCGGCTTTTTGATTTGCCGCGATCACGGACGAGCGCACGGACAACGAGCGCGGATCGTACCCGATCGCATTTGCCGCCGTCGACTGCTTCAATCGAGCGCAAGCAGCTGCGTCAGATGTCCGGTGTCGATCGCGGCGAAGGCGATCGGTTCGTCGGGCGTGGCGGAAGCCGCGTCGATCTCGTATTGCCACCAGCCGACGTCGTGCCATGCGCCGAATTTGTAGCCGGCATGGCGGAACGTTGCGCAACGATGAAAGCCGCAAGCTTCGTGCAGCGCCACGCTGGCCGCGTTCGGCAAAGTGATGATGCCGAACGCGTTGACGTAGCGCTGCGCCGCCAGCACCGCGCACAGCGCGGCATACAGGCGCTTGCCGATGCCGTGGCGGTGGAATTGCGCATGCACGTAGGCGGTGACTTCGACCGACCAGCGGTACGCCGCGCGCTCGCGATGCGGGCTCGCATAGGCGTAGCCGGCGACGTGACCGTCGACGACGGCGACGAGCCACGGATGCGTCGGCAGCAGTTTGCGGATGCGCGCCGCCATTTCGTCGGCGCTTGGCACGGCGGTTTCGAACGAAACGGCAGAATGCTCGACATGCGGGGCGTAGATGCCACGGATCACGTTGGCGTCCGTTTCGTTCGCAACGCGGACTATCGGCTTCTCGTTCATGGCGAACGGTAGATCGTTCCGTTCTTCATCACGAAGACGACGTTGCGCACGGCCTGGATCGCCTGCGTCGGATCGCCCGACACGGCGATCAGGTCGGCACGCAGCCCCGGCGCGATGCGGCCGAATTCGTCCTGCCTGCGCAGGATCGCTGCGTCGACGCCGGTGGCCGCGAGCAGTGCCTGCGTCGGCGTCATGCCGAGTTGGACCATCCATTCGAGCTCGCGCCAGTTCGTGCCGTGGGCGAACACGCCGACGTCGCTGCCGCAGCCGATCGTCACGCCCAGCTTGAGCGCCGTGCGGAACGCATGGGCCGCGTCCTGCATGCGTTGGGTCGGCGGCGTCTTGCCGGCTTCGTAGTGTTCGAAGTATTGCGCGATCGCCTCGACCGCCGTCAGCGTCGGCAGATAGGCGACGCCGCGCTGCTTCATCAGCTGGAAGGTCTGCTCGCTGACGTTGTAGCCGTGTTCGACCGAATCGACGCCGGCCAGCACGGCCGTGCGTACCGCCGCATCGCTGGCCGCGTGCACCGCGACCGGCCTGCCCGAAAGATGCGCGGCTTCGACCATCGCCTTCAGCTCCGCGTCGGTGAACGCCGGCCGCACCTCGCCGCCGGGGCCGATGCGATAGTCGGCGTAGATCTTGATCCAGTCCGCGCCATGGCCGGCCTGTTCGCGCACCGCGGCGATCGCCGCATCGACGCCGCTGACTTCCTGCGCGCCGCCGGGCAGCTCGATGTCGGGGCGGAAGCCGCGCGGTGCCGGTCCATACGACGCGGTCGCGACGATCGCGCGCGTGGCGACGAAGTAGCGCGGGCCGGGAATCAGGCCCTCGTTGATCGCCCGCTGCAGCGAAACGTCGTCGTAGCCCGCTCCCTCGGTGCCGAGATCGCGCAGGGTCGTGAAGCCGGCAAGCAGGGTATCGCGCGCGTGCTGCGCGGCGAGCAGGGTGCGGTAAGCGGGCGGCTCCTTGAGCACCTGGTCGTTCCAACTCACCTCGTTGTACGGATGCAGGAACAGGTGCGCATGCAGGTCGATCAGGCCGGGCAGCAAGGTCGTGCCGGGCAGGTCGACGGTCTTGGCGCCGCCGGGCGCTTCGATCCTGTCGGCCGGCCCGACCGAGACGATGCGCTCGCCGTCGACGAGCACCGCCCAGCCGGCGTGCGGCGCCTCGTTGCCCGTGCCGGTCCAGACGCGAGCGGGGCGCAGCAGGGTAGGCGCTGCCTGCGCGAGCGCACAGAAAGCGCAAAGCAGAAGGCAAACGGCCGAAAGTATTTTTTTTCGCATCGCAATCAACTGATCGTGCGACGGAAATCGAGGTCGTAGCGCGAGCCGTGCACGAGCACGTGCACACGCAGGTTGGTGATGCTGATCGGCCCGCTCGGCCCGGCCTCGGCGACGTTGGAATGGCCGACATCGGACGGATCGACGACGGTGATGCCGCCGTGCCCGACCACGTCGACCACGTTGTCCGGGCCGATGAACGCGGCCGTGTCCGGGTCGATGCCGATGCCGAGCGCGAACGGATTGAGCGCGAGCGCGGCGAGCAGGCGGCCCAGCCGGTCCGCGCCCGCGCCGCCCTGGTCGATGACGAGGCGGTTCGACAGACCCAGCCCCGGCGCCAGCGTCACGCTGCCCATGCGCGGCGTCGGCCCGTGCGCGCCGCCGGCGAGCATGTGCTCGGCGAGGATCGCCGCGCCCGCGCCGATGCCGGCCACGGCCGCGCCGTCCGCATTGCGCCGGCGCAGCAGGCGCGCGAGCTGCGTGCCGCCGAGCAGGGTCGACAGGCGCAACGGCGCATCGGCGCTGAGCGCCACGAGTTCGGCGCGCTCGATCGATGCGAGCGCGGTGGGGTGATCGCTGTCGCCGCGGCTGGCCAGCGCAAGCCGGCGCACCTGTCCGGCGCCGAGCGTGAGCAGCGCGGTCTCGATTTCGTCGGATTGCGTTTCGCCCGGCGTCTGCGCCGTGACGACGACGACCTGCGGCCGCTGCCCGAGCATCGCGATGATGCGGCGGAAGATTTCGGTGTAGCCGTCCGGCCGCGCCTGCGTGCCGATCGGAATCAGATATCCACGGGACTGGTCGGGAGCGAGGCGGGCGGGCAAGACGGATTCCTTTGCGTGGAGAAGCGAACGCGAAGCCTATCATCCCGCGAGGCGGCTATGCGCGCGCCCGTAGCCGAAGTACACGACGAGACCGATCAGCAGCCACGCGGCGAAACGCAGGTATGTCGTAAAAGGCAGACCCCAGATCAGCCAGCACGAAAAGCCGATGCCGATGAGCGGCACGAACGGCATCAGCGGCGTGCGGTACGGGCGCTGCAGACCGGGCTGGCGCCTGCGCAGCACGATGACCGCACTGCAGATGACGATGAAAGCGCCGAGCACGCCGATGTTGACGAGTTTGGCGAGCTCGTCGAGCGGGAACAATCCGGCCGCGACCGCGGTGACGCTGCCGATCAGCACGGTCGTGCGATGCGGCGTCTGCCAGCGCGGGTGCACGGCGGCGAACCAGCCCGGCAGCAGGCCATCGCGCGACAACGCGAACCAGATGCGCGCGCCGGCGAGCAGGTTGGCGAAGATCACGCTGGTGATGCCGCAGACCGAGGCGAGCGAGATCGCGACCATGACCTGCGGCAAGCCGATCGCGGTGAACGCGTGCGCGACCGGCGCGTCGTTGTTCAACGTCGTGTACGGCACGATGCCGGTGAGCACGAAGCAGATCGCGAAGTACAGCGTCATCGCGATCGCGAGCGAGAGAATCACCGCGCGCGGCAGGTCGCGCTGCGGGTTTTTCGCTTCTTCCGCGGCGGTCGTCAGTTGGTCGAACCCGAACACGGCGAAGAACACGATCGCCGCGCCCGTGACCACGCCGTGCATGCCGAACGGCATGAACGGATGCCAGCGCGAAGGGTCGACATAGGCAACGCCGGCGACCACGATCAGTGCGGCGGCGGCGATCTTGATCGCCACGATCAGCGTGTTGAAACGCGCGCCCCAATCCATGCGCACCGCGAGCAGCGCGGTGATGCCGAGTGCGACGAGCACGGCGGGCAGGTTGAACAGGCGTCCCGGCGCGCTGCCGTAAGCGCCTTGCGCCCACACGGGCAGCGGCATGCCGAACGCGTCGAGCAGCGCCTGCACGTAGCCCGACCAGCCGACCGCGACGACGGCCGCGATCAGCGCGTATTCGAGCAGCAGATCCCAGCCGATGATCCAGCCGGCGAACTCGCCCAGCACCGCATAGCCGTAGGTATAGGCGCTGCCCGACACCGGGATCAGCCCGGCGAATTCCGCATAGCACAGCGCCGCGGCGGCGCTGGCGGTGCCGGCGATCAGGAACGACAGCGCGACCGCGGGACCGGCCTGTGTCGCCGCGACAGTGCCGGTCAGCACGAAGATGCCGACGCCGATGATCGCGCCGAGACCGATCGCGGTGAGATGCCACAAACCAAGCACGCGACGCAGTCCGCTGCGCTGCCCTGCTTCGGATTGCAGTTGCGCGACGGATTTGCGCCGGGTCAGGTCGTCGATCAATGCCATCGGTTGCCCCTTCTGGTTGTTGTTCCGGTCACGGCGCCTTGGCGCCGTTCGCATATGGGGACTTTCCGCTATCGGCGATGAATTTGTCCACCTGCCGTTGCAGCACCGGCAACGGCACGGAGCCGAGCGAGAGCACGACGTCGTGGAACGCACGCAGGTCGAAATGTTCGCCAAGCGCCTTCTCCGCCTTGGCGCGCGCATCGACGATGGCCATCTCGCCGAGGTAGTACGACAGCGCCTGCGCGGGCCAGGCGATGTAGCGATCGACCTCGGTTTCGATCTCGTGCTCGCTCAGCGCGGTGTTGTCGCGCATGTAGGCCTGCGCCTGCTCGCGCGTCCAGCCGAGGTGGTGGATGCCGGTGTCGACGACGAGCCGGCAGGCGCGCCACATCTGGTAGCCGAGATAGCCGAAGCGATCGTAGGGCGTGTCGTACATCTGCATTTCCACGCCGAGCCGTTCGGCGTACAACGCCCAGCCTTCGCCATAGGCGGAGAGGTAGTTGTAGCGGCGGAAATCGGGTAGACCTTCGTGCTCGGCCGCGAGCGGCATCTGCAAGGCATGGCCGGGCGCGGATTCGTGCAGCGTCAGCGCGGTCAGCGAATACAAGGGGCGCGAGGGCAGGTCGTAGGTATTGACGAGATAGATGCCGGGGCCGCCGCGACCGCCCGTGTAGAACGGCGCGAGATCGGGCGGCACCGGTTCGATCGCGAAACGCTCGCGCGGCAGGCGGCCGATGTAGCGGCCGATCTTGCCGTCGACGCGCTTGGCGATCCACGCCGCGTCCTTGAGCAATTCGTCGGCGCTCTTCGCGTAGAACTTCGGATCGGTGCGCAGGTAATGCAGGAACTCCGCGAAACTGCCCTTGAAGCCGGACGCGCGCATCGTCTCGTCCATCTCGGCGTGCAGGCGTGCGACTTCCTTCACGCCGAGCGCGTGGATCTCGTCCGGGCTCATGTCCAGCGTGGTGAACTCGCGGATCCGCGCGCGGTAGAACGCCTTGCCGTCGGGCATCGCCTCGGCAGCCAGCGTGGTGCGCGCCCGTTTCATGTAGGTGCTGCGGTAGAAGTCGAGCAGCTTCGCGTAGGCGGGAATCACTTCGTCGCGGATCGCCGCGCGCGCCTGAGCGCGCAACCGCTCCTGCTCGTCGGCGGGAATGGCGGCCGGCATGTTGCGCAACGGTGTATAGAACAGATTGGCGTCGCCCTTGGCGTCGACCCCGTCGGCGATCGACCGGTCGCGTCCCGTCAACGTCACGCGCGGCACGCTGAAGCCGCGCTTGAGTCCCGCGCGCATGTTGGCGATCTGCTCGTCGAAATAACGCGGGATGTCGTGCAGCTTGCCGAGATAGAGACGGTAGCCGTCGACGTTGCTTATCGGCTTGCGCGCCATGTAGCCGAGATCGGTCCAGAACGCGGTATCGCTGTTGAACGGCATTTCCCAGGCGCGGAAACGCTGGTTGGCCAGCAACGTTTCGATCTGCCCGCGATACACCGCGTAGTCCACGGCGTCTTCGCCGTGCAATTCCGCGGGCGGCAACGCATCCAGCTTTTTCAGCACGTCCGACCAGTAGCGCCCGCGCTTCTCCTGCGTTGCCGCATCGACATGGGACAGATGTGCGCTCGGTGCGCCGTGGCTGTCCTCGTTGTCGTCGAACTGCGCTTGCCGCCACTGCCATTCCTCGGTGTAGATCTCATGGAATCGGGCGCTGGCATCCTCGACGGCGTTCGCGCAAGGCGCAGCGAATGCGATCGACAGAGTGCAACACAAAACGGCGATCGATGCTTTCATGGCGTTTCCCGTGTCGTTCAGGCAAAGGGGCGATCGATGGCGGCCGACGGGGCGTGAACATCGTTCATGCCGACGTTGCCTTCGTTACGTCGTCGGTCGTCCAGCGCCCGTCGATCAGGCGCTGCACGCCACCCGGATTCGCATCGCGCAGATCGGCCGGCAACAGGTGTGCCGGCACGTTGTCGTAACAATGCAGCGCGGCGAAGCGGCGGATCGCCGCCGGCATGCCGACGGCGGTGAAGCCCGAATGGCTCGTGCTCGGATACGGTCCGCCGTGGTTCATCGCCGCGCTGACCGCGACGCCGGTCGGCATCTTGTTGCCGATCAGCCGGCCGACACGGGGGCGCAACGCGCGTGCGACCCCAGCCGCCGCCGTGTCGTCGACACTGCCTTGTTTGCCCGCATACACCGAACCGGTGAGATTGCCCTCGAACGACTGCGCGATCGCGATCATTTCCGCGATGCCGTCCGCGCGCACGATCAGGCTGGCCGGGCCGAACACTTCGGTCTGCAATGCTTTCGGCGCGGCCACGAACCGCTTGCCGTCGACGCCGAGCAAGGTCGGCGCCTGGCGATAGCCCGGTTCGGTCGCGGCCTTGCCCTGCGCGAGAATCTTCGCGCCCGCGCCGGTCAAAGCGGCGAGGCCCTGCCGGAAATGATCGAGCACGCCTTGCGACAGCAGCACATTGGCCTGCGCATTCGCGAATGAGGCAGATGCCGCTGCGACGAACGCGTCGCCGTCCGTGCCGTGCGGCACGATGACGATGCCGGGATTCGTGCAGAACTGCCCGCTGGCCATCGTGTTCGAGGCGAAGAACTCCTGCGCGAGTTCCGAGGCGCGTTCGGCCAGCGCGCCGGGCAGCAGGAACACCGGATTCACGCTCGACATTTCCGCGTAGACCGGAATGCCGGACGGGTCGGCCGCGGCCTTGAGGGCGAGCCCGCCCGTGCGGCTGCCGGTGAAGCCGATCGCGCCGATGCGGGCATCGCCCGCGAGCCTGGCGCCGAGTTCGTTGTCGAGGTGATAGAGCATCTGCACGCTTGCCGCGGGCAACCCGGCGTCGAGCACCGCGCGATGCGCGAGTTCGGCGAGACGCTTGCTCGTCGCCGGTTGCAACGGGTGCGCCTTGGCGACGACCGGATTGCGCGCGGCGATCGCGCTGGCGAAATCGCCGCCAGCGACGGCGTTGTAAGCGAACGGGAAATTGTTCGGCCCGAACACGAGAACCGGTTTGCCGAGCGGGCCGAAATGCGAGCGTAGTCCGGCTTGCGTGTCGATCGTCGCCTGCGTCCACGAACTCGCGCGCACGGCTTGTGCGGCCTGGCGCAGTTGGTTCGTCGTGCGCGGCAGCTCGACCTTGGCAAGGCGCGGCTCGCGCGGGAGCGCCGTTTCCGCGTGGGCGAGTTCGACGAGTGCCTGTGCATCGGTTTCGATCGCGGCGGCGTAGGCGTCGAGGAACGCCGCGATGCGAGCGGGTTCCATGGCGGCGAGTTCGCTCGCGGCGGCGCTGGCCGCGGCCAGCGCGGCTTCGACATCGATCGCTCCGCTAATGGGAAACGCGGGACCGATTTCCTCGCCCGTGGCCGGATCGAACGCGCGGAATCCGCTTTGCGCGTCGCGCGATGCACGCCATTTTCCGGCAATCAAGACGGGTTCGTAAGTGGCCATGTCAGAATCTCCGGCAACGTGGCGATCGCGTGTTCGATCGCCTTGAGCGCCTCGGCCCGTTCGGCACCTTCGAGAGTCAGCCGCGGCGCGCGCACGCGTTCGCTGCCCATGCCGACCTTCTCCTGCACGAGCTTGATCAACTGCACGAACTTCGGCACGGTGTCGAGGCGAAGCAGCGGCAGGAACCACGCATACAGTTCCGCGGCCGCCTCGGCGCCGCCTTCGCGCGCGAGGTCGAACAGTTTCACCGACTCCTTCGGATAGGCGTTGACGAGGCCGGCGATCCAGCCGGTCGCGCCCATCGCGACGCCTTCGACGAGCGCGTCGTCCATGCCGACGAGCAATTCGAGACGGTCGCCCAGAATGCTTCTGAGCGCGGCGAAGCGGCGCACGTCGCCCGACGACTCCTTCACCGCCTGCACGTTCGGATACGCGTGCGCGAGTTCGGCGATCTGTGCCGGCGAGAAATCGGTTTTGTACGCGATCGGGTTGTTGTAGATCATGCAGGGCAGGTCGGTGGTCTCGATCACGGCGCGCAGGTGCGCGCTCATCTCGCGCCAGTCGGTCGAATAGACGTACGGCGGCAGCACCATGAGGCCGCGGCAGCCGATCGCCTTGGCTTCGCGCGCAAGGCGCACGGCCTCGGCGGTGGATAGCGCGGCGATGCCCGGAATGACCGGCGCGCGATCGCCGAGCGCCTGCACGAGCGTGCGCAGGATCGCGAGCTTCTCCTCGAAGCTCAGGGTCGCTGTTTCGCCGAGCGAACCGAGCGCGACGATGCCGGTGCAGCCCGCATCGATCATGCAGTTCGCATGCCCGGCGAGGAAGGCGTGATCGACTTGGCCGTCGCCGGTGAAGGGTGTGGTGATGGCGGGAATGACGCCGCGCCAGATCGAGGTTTTGCTCATGGAATTTCTCCTGTGCCGAATGGATGAGTCAGTGGGGATGGGAGGTTGCGAATTCGTCGTCGGCAAGCGTCGCGAGTCGTGCGGGAAAAACCGGCGGACGCAAGCCGCCGCGCGGGAAAAGCCCGAGTTCGGCAAGCGCCGCGCCGCAGATGCGGCCCTGGCATGCGCCCATGCCACAGCGCGTTTGCAGTTTGGCGGCGCGCGCATCGGCGAAATCGCGCAGTGCGGAAAACGTTACTTCTTCGCAGCGGCAAACAAGCGTGTCGGTTGTCACGAGTTCACGGATGCGTACGTCGAGCGCGAAATGCTTTTCGAGCAGCGCGGAAAAATGGCGCGCGTGGCGTCGCGCGGATTGCAGCGACTGCGCGGCCTGCGTCGCGCCGATCGCTGCGTATCCCGCAATCGCGCCTTCGATGCGCGCGACGTCGCGGCCGCCGATACCGCAGGTTTCGCCGGCAGCGTAAATGTTCGCGACGTCCGTGCGTTGATCCTCATCGACGGCGACGCGCGGATGCCGTTCGCCTTCGTCGAGCTTGCAGCCGAGAAGCTGCGCAAGCTCGACGTTCGCCACGAGGCCGTAGCCGACGGCAAGATGATCGCAGTCGACGGTTCGTATATTTTTCCCGATCTGCACTTCGACCGAATGCAGCATCGAGTCGCCATGCGCGGCGCGCACGAACGCGTCCGCGCGATACGGCACGCCTGCGAGCGATGCGCGCAAGGCAACGGCTTGGGCGGCCTTCGCCGGCCAGCGCCAGAGTCGGCTCGCGAATGCGCCCAGCCGTTGCGCCGAAGCCTGCTCGTAAATGCCGAGCACGGTCGCGCCGTGCTTGCGCAGCGTCGCCGCGGCGGCGAGCAACAGCGGCCCGGAGCCGGCGACGACGATGCGCTTGCCCGCGAACGGCCAACCTTGTTTCGCCAATGCCTGGGCGCCTCCCGCACCGGACACGCCGGGCAAGGTCCAGCCCGGAAACGGCAGCAGCAGTTCGCGCGCGCCGGTGGCGAGCACGAGGCTGCCGTAGCGCAGCGTTTGCGACCGTCCTGTTCGTTCGACGAGCAACTCGCCGTGCGCGGCGCTGACGACCTGCGTCTGCGCAAGCCATTCGATGTTTGCATCATTCCCGACGTTGCGGAACGCAGCAGCGGCCATGCGCGGCGCCGAATGACGCACGTCGTGCCGCCAGACCTGTCCACCTTTCGTCGCTTGCGCATCGATCAAGCCCACGCGCGCGCCGTGGCTCGCTGCGGCTTGTGCCGCGGCGAGGCCGGCCGGCCCTGCGCCGACGATCAACACGTCGTAGCGCTCAGCCATGCGCGCGTTCCGTCGAAGTTTCCACGCGCATGCCGTCGCGCACGATCGTCATGCAGGCGCGTTGATGATCGGCACCGTCGATGCGCACGCGGCATTCGAAGCACACGCCCATGCCGCAGAGCGGCGCGCGCATCGAGCCGTTGCGCCGCTTGCCGAATACCATCGTCACCTGCGCAATCGCGGCGGCGACGCTGAAACCGGTCGGAACCTCGACGGCGTGATCATTCACGTACACGCGGATGCCGGCACTCATGCGTGCCCCCGCGCAGGCAGGTATGGTGCAGGATCGATCGCGGGGCGCCGTCCGAGCAACTGATCGACGAGCAGCGCCGCGCTGCCGAAGGCCATCGTCACGCCCAGCCCCTCGTGGCCCGCGGCGACCCAAACATCGCGCAGTCCCGGCACGGCACCGAGGTAGGGGCGACCGTCCGGCGTCGTCGGACGCAAACCGGTCCAGATGCGCAGGCCTTGCAGGTCGCGCAGACGCGGCAGGAATTCGAATGCGCGCGACAGCATCCGGCGCACGGTCGGCATCGAGGTTTCGCGCGACGGGTCGAACTCGCGCGAGGAGCCGATCAGCACCTGCCCGGTCGGGCGCGGCTGCACGTTGAACGCGACCGAGATCGGCGCGTCGCCGTGCGTGCTGTCGGCGTAGCCGAGCTCGAGCAGTTGATGGCGCACGAAGCCGCGATGGCGCTCGGTGATGACGAGGTGGCCCTTGCGCGCGCGCATCGGCAACACCGGCAGCAGTTCGGGCACGGCGCAGCCGGTGGCGACAAGCACGGGGCCGCTGAGGCTCGAGCCGTCGTCGAGCATCGCACCGTCGGCAACCAGTCGTTGCACGCGGCGACCGGCAAAGAAGGTGGCGCCGCGCGACATGGCACGTTCGACCAGCCACGCGGCGACGCGCGGCGGATAGACCACGGCTTCCCCGGCGACGAGCATGCCGCCGGCGAGGCCGGGCGCAAGCTCGGATTCGAGTTCGTACAGCGTTTTGGCGTCGATCGCTTCGGCGGCGACGCCGGCCTGCGCGAGTCGCGCGATCTTCGCCGCGATGCCGGCGTATTCGCGTTCGTCGCGCGCGATCCACAAGGTGCCGCAGCGGCTGAGCTCGGCTTCGGGAAGGTCCGCGTACGCTTCCCACAATTGCTGCGAATAGCGCGACAGCGCCAGTTCCGCCGGGTCGTCGTCCATCGCGACGAGATGCCCCATGGCCGCCGCCGTCGCGCCGCCGCCGATCGGGCCGGGTTCGACGATCGCGACGCGCAGACCTTGCGCCGCGGCGAGGTCCGCGCAGGCCGCGCCGACGATGCCGGCGCCGACGACGATCAGATCGAACGTGTTCACGCCTGCGCGTCGCCCGTCGTCGCGCCGATGCCCCAGGCGAATGGATCGGCGGAATCGATGAACAGCGTGCTCTGCGCAGTCACGTGCGCGCTGCCGGTGATGCGCGGCAGCACGCCTTGCGCGGACTTCGTGTAAGTCGCCTCGAACACGCTGCCGAGAATGCTTTCCTGCCGCCACGTCGCGCCTGGTGCGAGCTTGCCGTCGGCGGCGAGGCAGGCGATCTTCGCGCTCGTGCCGGTGCCGCAGGGCGAGCGGTCGTAGGCGAGGCCGGGGCAGAGCACGAAGTTGCGCGCGTCGATGCCGGGCGTCGGCGATGGCCCGTTGATTTCGATGTGATCGATCTCGGCGCCGTCGGCGCCGGCGATGCGGTTCGCTTCAAGTGCGAGGCGCACGTTCTCGGTGTACGCGGTCAGCTCGCGCACATGGGCAAAGTCGAGAGGCAGCGGCGTGTCCTTCGTGATGAAGAACCAGTTGCCTCCCCAGGCGACGTCACCGGTGGTCGTGCCGAAGCCGGGGACGTCGACGCGCACGTTCGTCGAGAAGCGATGGCTCTCCACGTTGTCGATCGAAACGCGGCCGTCGGCGTGCAATTCCGCGCCGACCGTGCCGACCGGCGTTTCGAGCTTGTGCAGCCCCGGCGAAATGCGCCCCAGGTGGGCGAGGGTACGGACCACGCCAATGCTGCCGTGGCCGCACATGCCGAGAGTGCCGACGTTGTTGAAGAAGATCACGCCGGTGCAGGCGTCCTCGGCCACGGCGGGCAGCAGCAGCGCACCGACCATCGTGTCCGAGCCGCGCGGCTCGCAGGCGATCGCGCTGCGCCAGCGGTCGAACCCGCGGCGGAAGCGTTCGCGGCGTTCGGCGAGCGTGCCGTTGCCGAGGTCGGGGAAGCCGGCGACGACGACGCGCGTAGGTTCGCCCCCGGTGTGCGAATCGACGACGTCTATTCTGTTCATGCCGCATCGTCGCTCCGCTGCACTTCGGCGTATAGAAGGAGTTGATGTGTTTTGATGCGGAATTCGGCACAATTTTCATATGGCCATCGCCATCGCTGCCGACGAACTCGAAAGCCTGTTCGACGCGTTGCCCGACGTCGTGTTCTTCGTCAAGGACGCGGCCGGGCGCTACACGCACGCGAACCTGACGCTGGTGCGCCGGCTCGGCCTCAAGCGCCGCGAGCAGGTGATCGGGCATGGCGTGGCGGAGCTGTTCCCCGCGCACATGGGCGGCTCCTACGCCGCGCAGGATCGGCGCGTGCTCGGCGGCGAGACGATCGATGACCAGCTCGAAGTCCACATCTTCCCGAATCGCGCACCCGGCTGGTGCCTGACGCGCAAGCACCCGCTGCGCGTGCGCGGCAAGGTGCGCGGCGTCGTCGGCATCTCGCGCGATCTCGGCCGGCCCGATGCGCGCGATCCCACCTACGAGCGCCTGCGCCGCGTCATCGATCACTTGCAGCAGCACTACGCCGACAACGTGCGCATGGCGAAACTCGCCGAATTGGCCGGTGTGTCGCTCGCTCAACTCGAACGGCATTTTCGCAACGTCTTCCAGATCACGCCGCAGCAGGCGCTGATTCGCTTGCGCATCGAGGCGGCGATGCACGCGCTCGGCACCGAAGGCAGCATTGCCGATGTCGGTGTCGCGTGCGGCTTCGCCGACCAGAGTGCCTTTGCGCGCCAGTTCAAGGCGACCGTCGGCATGACGCCGAGTGCGTATCGCAGGATGACGAGTACGAAGGAGTGACACGTCCCGGCCGCACGGTGCGGATACCAGGATCAGAAAACCCTAACACCGGGATCGGCTAGAATTTCTCCCGCTCGGCGCGCAGCGCGCGTTCCAGGAGAAATCGACCTGCGTCACCGCAATTTCCATCTCGCGACCGTTTTGCTCGCATGCGCCCTGGGGGCGGGCTCGTTGCGCGCCGACGACGCTGTCAGCCCGTCCGATTCGTTCGCGAGCGATCCGTCGATCACGATCAAGTACCTGCCCGGCAAGTACTACGAACAGCGTGCGCAGGATGCGGTCAAGCGCAAGGATTTCCGCCAGGCGCTGGAGATGTTCCAGAAGGCCGGCTACTGGGGCAACAAGATCGCGCAGTACGACGTCGGCATGCTCTATCTCAACGGCGCGGAGGGCGTGCCCGCGGACAAGATTCGCGGCATTGCGTGGCTCGGCATCGCCGCGCAGACGCACACGGCTTACGTCGGCAAGGCCTTGGGCGATGCCTACGCGACGCTGACGCCGGAACAGAAGGCGGCGGCGGGCGAACTGTGGAAGCAGCTCAAGATCGATTACGACGACAAGGCGACGCTCGATCGCGCGAGCAAAAAGTTCAACGACCAATACATTCGCGACAAGGGCACGATCAACGGGCCGCCTGAATACACGACGATCGCGTACGGAGACTTCAGCGGCGGTGGCGGCGATCAGGCTGCGCAGTCGGCGATCACGCAGATCAACAACGTGGCGGACGGCAGAACCGGCGGCCAGCACGTGGTCAATGCGGCGAAGTTCCTGTCCGCGGTGAAGGACCAGTTCAGCGATTTCGTGCACGTGCAATTCGGCGCTGTCGAGGTTGGTGAGCCCGAGACCGTTTCCGAGCACGATCAGCGCCTGCAGCAGGCACCGAAGAAACCGTGATCCGGACCGGTGCTAGGCGGCCGCGTTGCCGACCTTGCTGCCGTTGTCGCGAGCGAGTTGCGCGCTGAGCCAGCGGCCGGTCTTGACGAGCTTGTCGAGATCGATGCCCGTGCTAATGCCCATGCCGTGCAGCATGTAGACCACGTCCTCGCTGGCCACGTTGCCGCTCGCACCTCGCGCGTAAGGGCAGCCGCCGAGGCCGGCGACGGCCGAGTCGATCACGCCGACGCCGAGTTCGAGGCAGGCGAGAATGTTCGCGAGCGCCTGCCCGCGCGTGTCGTGGAAATGGATCGCGAGCGCGGATATCGGCACTTCCGCGGCTACCGCGGCGAGCATCGCGCGCGCCTTGGCCGGCGTACCGATGCCGATCGTGTCGCCGAGCGAGATCTCGTAGCAGCCCATCGCGTGCAGCGCCTTGGCGACACGGACGACATCGGCCGGCGGCACTTCGCCCTGGTAGGGACAGCCGAGCACGGTCGAGACATAGCCGCGCACCGCGACCTTGTCCGCTTTCGCGCGCTCGATCACCGGCGCGAATCGTTCGAGCGACTCCGCGATCGAGGCGTTGATGTTCTTGCGGTTGAACGCCTCGCTCGCCGCGGTGAACACGGCGATTTCCTCGACCCCGACTTCGCGGGCGCGCTCATAGCCCTGCAGGTTGGGCACGAGCACCGGATAGCGCACGCCGGGTCTCTTGTGGATGCTGGCGTAGACCTCGGCCGCGTCGGCGAGCTGCGGTACCCATTTCGGACTGACGAAGCTCGTCGCCTCGATGGTTCGCAGGCCGGTCGCCGAAAGGCGATCGATCAGCTCGATCTTCGTTGCCGTCGGTACGACGGTTTTTTCGTTCTGCAGGCCGTCGCGCGGGCCGACTTCGACGATGCGGATTCGATCGGGAATGCTCATGTGTCGTGTCGCTCGGGTTCTGGTTCACTCGTTGCGGCGCGCATCCATGCAAACCGTCGGATCATTCCGGCAGATGACAGCATGCTTCGATGTTGTGGCCGTCGGGGTCGAGCACGAACGCGCCGTAGTAGTTGGCATGGTAGTGCGGGCGCAGGCCCGGCGCGCCGTTGTCGAGGCCGCCGGCCGCGATCGCGGCGGCGTGGAACGCGTCGACCGTGGCGCGGTTCGCCGCGGCGAACGCCACGTGCAGTTTGCCGCGCAGCGCGCCGTCGCCGTTGCCGATCCAGAAATACGGCCGGCCGTCGTGGCCGTAGCCGGCATGCGCGTGGCCGCCGGTCATCTCGGCCGTGACTTCCATGACCAAGCCGATGCCGAGCGGGGCGAGCGCGCGCTCGTAGAACGCCTTGCTGCGCGCGATGTCGGACACGGTGAAGCCGATATGGTCGAACTTGTCGTTTGCGGCCATCGTCAGGACTCCTTGATCCAGGGCGGCGATTGCTTGTCGAGGAACGCGCCGAGCCCGGCCTGGCCTTCGGCGCCGACGCGCAGGCGTGCGATCAGGGCGGCGTTTTCGCGGTCGAGGCGTTCGGCGCGCTCGCGGTCGATGCCGGCGGTGCGCAGGGCGAGGCGCTTCGCTTCGTCCTGCGCGTGCGGTGCGCCTTTGGCGAGCAGCGCGAGCGCGCCGTCGACGGCGGCGTCCAGGTGTTCCGGCGCGACCACCTCGTGTACCAGGTCGATGCGCGCGGCGGCGGCGGCGTCGAACAGCTCGCCGGTCAGGAACAGGCGACGCGCCTGGCGCAGCCCGATCGCCGCGATCACGTAGGGCGAGATCACCGCCGGCACGAGGCCGAGCTTGACTTCGGTCAGGCCGAATCGGGCGTTGTCCGCGGCGATCGCGATGTCGCAGCAGGCGACGAGGCCGACGCCGCCGCCGTAGGCCGCGCCGTTGACGCGCGCGACGGTCGGCTTGGAAAGGAAATTCAGCGTGCGCATCAGGCGCGCCAGGCGTTCGGAATCGGCGCGGTTCTCGCCCTCCGTGGCCTTCGCCATGCCGCGCATCCAGTGGAGGTCGGCGCCGGCGGAAAACGAGGCGCCGTTGCCGGTCAGCACGACGGCGCGCACGCCCGCATCGCGGTCGGCGTCGTCGAGCGCGGCGGTCAGCTCGGCGATCAATGCGTCGTCGAAGGCGTTGTGCACCTGGGGGCGGTCGAGCGCGATGCGCAGGACGCCGTCTTGCCGGGATATCGCCAGAGTTGCCATGGACAGCCTGCGCCGGTTCGGGGCGCCAATGATAGCGGCACGGCGAGCAAGGTGGGCCGCCCGGTTGCCCACCTTTCTCATCGCGATTGCTAGAATTCGCCGCTGCTAAACGGGAACCTGGCATGTCGATACTGAGAATCTACCTGCGCGTGCTCGCGCTGCTGAAGCCGGAAAAATGGCTCGCGATCACGTTGGCGGTGGCGAACCTCGCCTTGGCGGGCGTATTTTTTCTGGAGCCGTGGCTGTTCGGCCGCGTCGTCGACGCGCTGGCGACGCAGCATCCGGCATCGACGACTCCCGCGACGCATCACAGCGCATGGTATTTCATCGGCTGGTGGGCCGGCGTCGGCTTTGCCGGCGTCGTCGCCAGCGTGCTCGTGTCGCTGCATGCAGACCGCCTCGCGCATCGCCGCCGCCTCGCGGTGATCACGCAGTTCTTCGAGCACTCGATCGCGCTGCCGCTCGCGTTCCACGGCCAGCACCATACGGGACGCCTGCTGCGCATCATGCATTCCGGATCGAGCAACCTGTTCCAGATCTGGCTGAATTTCTTCCGCGATCATCTGACCACGCTGCTGTCGATCTTCGTGATGATTCCGCTCGCGATCAAAATGAACTGGAAACTCGCGCTGCTCATGATCGGCCTGATGACGAGCTTCGCCGTGTTCAACGCGATCGCGGTGCGGCGCACGCACAAGGCGCAGGGCGAGGTCGAGGAACTGCACCACGAGATTTCCGAGCGCGTCGGCGACGTGTTCGGCAACGTCATGGTCGTGCAGAGCTTCTCGCGCATCTCGGCCGAGGTCGCCGAGATCAAGGCGATGGTGAAGAAGGTGCTGACCGCGCAGTATCCGGTGCTGCGCGGCTGGGCGTGGCTGTCGGTGGCGAACCGCGCGATGAGCACGATCACGATCGTGGCGATGTTCGCGCTCGGCGCGCAGCTCAACGGCAAGGGCGAGGTCACGGTCGGCGCGATCGTCACCTTCGTCGGCTTCTCGATGCAGCTGATCGGCCGGCTCGAGCAGTTCGCCGGATTCATCTCGAGCCTGTTCTTCCAGACCCATTCGCTGCGCGACTTCTTCGCCGTGCTCGATACGCAGGAGGTGCTGCACGAGAAACCCGGCGCGCCCGACCTGCCCGAGCCGGTGTGCGGCGAGGTCGAATTCCACGACGTTTCGTTCGGCTATGACGCCTCGCATCCTGCACTCAAACATCTGAGCTTCAAGGTTCCGGCGGGCGGCACCGCCGCGATCGTCGGCCCGACCGGCGCGGGCAAGACCACCGCGCTGTCGCTGCTCTACCGCGCCTACGACCCGAGCGCGGGCCGCATCACGATCGACGGCGTCGACATCCGCGACGTCAGCCTGCATTCGCTGCGCGAGCATATCGCCGTCGTGTTCCAGGATCCCGGCCTGTTCTACCGCTCGATCGCCGACAACCTTCGCATCGGCAAACCCGACGCGACCGACGAGGAGCTCGAGGCCGCCGCGGTCGCCGCTGAGGCGCATCATTTCGTCGTGGTCAAGCCCGAAGGCTATGCGACGCTCGTGGCCGAGCGCGGGCGTTCATTGTCCGGCGGCGAGCGCCAGCGCCTGTCGATCGCACGAGCGATGCTCAAGGACTCGCCGATCCTGATCCTCGACGAGGCGACCAGCGCGCTCGACAACGCCACCGAGGCGCGCATTCAGCGCGCGCTCGGCGCACTGACCAAGGACCGCACCACGTTCGTGATCGCGCACCGCCTATCGACCGTGCGCAACGCCGACGTCATTCTCGTGCTCAAGGACGGCCAACTGGTCGAAAAAGGCAAGTACGACGAACTCGTGCGCCTCGGCGGCCTGTTCGCCGAACTCGACCGCGGCGGCAAGTTCGTGCCCGATGCGGTGGCCGAAGAAGCCGACATCGAGTTGACGGGCTGACGTTCCTCACGTCGCCCGAGGCGGAGGCGGAAAGCCTTGCGGGCCGGAACCGCCCGGCGTCACGACCGTGAAAGCGGGCATCTATCGAAAGCGGATCGCGAATGTCGACCCGCTTGCCTGCGTGCCGGGCACATCCATGACTTCCGGCCGATTCACTATTATCAAGTCAACAATATAATTCGATCATGCCTAGCTCCTGAAACGAAACGCCGCCATGACCGAAGCCGAAATCGAAGCGCACCTGTGGAAATTCCAAAAGGAACTCTCCGCCGGCATCGTTTCGCTGGTGCTGCTCGGCGTGCTCGCCAACGCGAAGAAGCCGATGTACGGCTACCAGATCGCGCGCCAGCTCGACGCAACCGGCGAGGGCGTGCTCAGCGGCAAGCAGAGCGCGCTGTATCCGGTGCTGCGCAACCTCGACGCGGCCGGCCTGCTCGTCAGCGAAGTGGAGCCTTCGGTGGCCGGACCGCCAAGGCGTTATTACCGGATCACGCCGCTCGGGCGCCGCGTGCTCGCGGACTGGACCTACGCGTGGACGACCACGCGCGATTTTGTCGATACCGTGCTGGAGGGGCCATGAACACGCCGAAAACGATCCGCGAATACCTCGACCAGTTGCGCACGGCGTTGGCTGGCGCCGATCCCGCGCTGGTGCAGGATGCGCTCTACGACGCCGAGGATCATCTGCGTTCGGAGATGGCCGAGAATCCCGGCAAGTCCGAAGCCGAGGTGCTGGCGAAGATCGCCAACAGTTACGGCGCGCCAGGCGAGGTCGCCGCGATCTACGTCGAGCAGGAACGCGTCGTCGAGCAGGCGCTGCGGCCGCCGCAGCCACCGGAGCAGCGTAGCGTCTGGGGTCGCTTCTTCGGCATCGCTGCCGACGCGCGCGCCTACGCGGCGCTGTTCTACATGCTGCTGTCGCTGGCGACGGGCATTTTCTACTTCACCTGGGTGGTGACGGGGTTGTCGCTGTCGATCGGGCTGTCGGTGCTCATCATCGGCCTCGTCGTGCCGATCGCGTTCTTCGGCTCGGTGCGCGTGCTCGCGCTCGTCGAGGGGCGCATCGTCGAAGTCATGCTCGGCGAACGCATGCCCCGGCGGCCCGTCTATGCCGACCGCGAGCGGCCATGGCGCCAGCGCATCGCGGCGATGTTCACCGATCCGCGCACGTGGTCGACGCTGCTCTACCTGCTGCTCATGCTGCCGCTCGGCGTCGTCTATTTCACGATCGCGGTGGCCGGCATCGCGACGTCGCTCGCGCTGATTTTCGCGCCGGTGGCGCAGGCGCTCGTGTTTTTCGGCGTGCTCGACGGCCACGTCGGCGTCTACGTCGGCGACAACGTCATCGTGCCGCCGCTGATCGCGACGCCGGTCGCGTTCGTCCTCGGCGTGCTGCTGCTGTTTGCGATGCTGCATGTCGCACGCGGCGTCGGGCGACTGCAAGGCGCGCTGGCCAAGCATCTGCTCGTGCCGTCGTCGAGTTGAGCGCCTGCTCGAGTTGGCGGGATGCCCTTGGACGTTATCGGATAGCCGCGCATAAAAAAAACCGCATCAAAGCGCGGTTTCTTGAGGTTTTCCGGATTCCGTTGGACGTCTCCGGACTTCATGTTGGTGCCAGGAGAGGACTCGAATAATCGCCGGGAAATCCATATGTAATGCGGGCTGCGCAACTTCCAATTTTCCCGGTTACTCACAATATTACTCATAAATTGACGCAGTACCAGCCGCGCTGCCTGAGATCTCGCCGCGGCAATATGTGGCCACGCCAGCGCCGCGCATCGCCGCCTGGTCGACGCCGAGCATCCTGCGCGCATGTGAGGCGGGCGAGAGAGTAGAAAGGCGCGCGGCAAACGCTATCGGGCGCACCCTCGTCCCGACTTTTTTTGAAGTCGGGACGAGGGTGGGACAGAATTCCTCAATAAAATCAAAGATGTCCCGACTTCCCGACTGTCCCGACCGAAAAAGCATATGTGTATATGTACGTGACGTGTACGGATTGGGCTGTCTCGGTGGGGAGAGACGCACGTATATATGTTTTCAGTAGAGACACTCGAGACGTCGGGACAACCGCATGGGACGTGGTTTTCAGCGTCCCGACTTTGTCCCGACTTTTTTTGAGAGTCGGGACAAAGTTTGTCCGATGACGTACGATGAAGAACAGGCACCCAGCCGCAATGTTCATTCCTCGATGCCGCGATCGTCGTTTTTGTCGGCAGGTTGCCATAGGGGAAGCGTGCAAGGCGGGGTGTCCGGGTCTAGGAGATCGCGCTCGCGGCGGTAGTCGGCCAGGGTGAAATCGTAGAAATGAACGGCGATCATCTCGTCGGTGAAGCGCTCCCATTCGCCCGATGCCATCGCCGAACACGCCACGTCCCAACGCGCGTGCATCGTGCAGAAAAGCCAGTCGAGTTTGACCTGCGTCTCATCTTTGGCATGAAAGAGCGCACCGTTTACGCGGCGATCGGCGAACTCGCGCTCCGCCTGCAGCTCGTCTTCGAGTTCGCGCACGCGCGTGCGTAAATCTTCGAGACCGATGCCCGCTTGCTTGAAAACCCGCGCGCGCAGCCGAGCGGGATCCGTGTTCCGCATCACTTCGCGCGCCGCGGTTTTGGGATCGAGTCGACCATCCGGACCGAGGTGGATCGTGCCGCGTTTGATCCACTGCGACACGGATTGCTTGCTGACGCCGACCATGCGAGCGAACTCGGCGGGAAGCACGCGCATCGCGACCAGATCGGCGGGGTCGAATGGCAAAAATGACGTGTGCGGTTTCCCGCACTTGGAATCGGGTTTGTTTGCAGCGAACGTCATGCCGTACACCTCTTCGTAAAGCCAGTTTGAAAACCACTAACTACCGAACAAATGCGATTCTTTCACCCACATGGCAAAAGGCTCCGGAAGTACCTTTTTGCCCGACGCACGCGCCTCGCTACTCCCGTCCGCCAGTTCAACGCGCGCGCCTGTAATCGACGCTCAGGCGGTTTCAGGGGCATTGTCGGAACCGCCGGTGGCTTTGGTCTTGCCTTCCGGATCGATCAAGCGCAGATGCCTCGGGGCCTTCGAGGCTTTGGCGTTCTGCATCCACTCTTTGACGTAGTCGGCTTGGAAGAAGGCGACCGTGCTGGAATCCGGCATGACGTTGGCCACGATATCGGCCGCCTGTTTCATGCGTGCCTGACTATCTCCCGCCTCGCGGCCGAGATTGCGTTCGAGGTCGGCGCTGATTTTCAATATCAAGCACAAGGCGAGGAATTCGGAGTCGATATCACTCATGCGAAGCCCGCCCGTCGTTTGGCCTGCGTAAGTGCATCCATGACGGTATTCGAGATCGCCGATCGCAAGCGCGCATCGTTTGCGATCATCTTGACCAACTCGTCCGCCGAGAACGCGCCAGGTATCAACGGTTCCAATGCACTGGCCAGTTGCGAGCCGTTGAGCATGATTTCGACGCGTGCGACGGCACCTGTACCGGGCGCGGGCGCCGATGCTGAGGAGACGCTCGAATTTGTCGATGATGCGTGCGCCGTGCCTGTAGCGGACGAACTGGATTTCTCCGCCTTGGCGCGGGCGGCGGCTTCATCCTGAATTTCCTTCATCTTCTCGTCGTGAACGGCCTTGGCGTTGGCGAGCGTCTGCTGATATTCGGCGTCGCTCAGCTTGCCGGCTTGATCGTGCAAGGCCTGTATCTGCTTGAGCTGCGCCTGATAGCGGCGATCTTCAATGGCGGTATCGTTGCCGGCGGCCTGATCGAGTTCGTCTTGCAGCGACTCGTTGATCGAGCGCAGACCATCGAGGGCCTGTTGCTCGGCCGCGGCCATCGACTGCAGGCGCTGCCTCGCGCCGTCGATGGCGGCGTGAAGATTGGCGAGGTCTTGCTGATTCAGATATTCCAGCCCGGAGTAAAGGGTATGGTTCAGATCGTCGATCTGCTCCTGTGCGGACTTCCCGCCCGAAGCCATTTTTCCGAAGCTGTCGGTGGAAGCCACCCCGAGCTTGTTCAGTGAATCTATTTGAGCATCGACGGCGGCTTTGGCTCCGTCGACCTTCGCCTTCACGGTTTCGGCCGCGTGATTGACGCCGTTGAGCCAGTCGACCATCGATGCGGCGTTGACTGTGGCCAATCTTTCGAGGTTGCCGAATTCCGCCAGCGCCGCATTGATTCCGGAGAACTGTTCGCGTGCGCTGAGTGCGCTGCCAACGAGACCGGCGAGGGCATTGCCGTTGTCCTCCATGTCCTTTTGGAATCGTGCATTCGACGCCTCGACCTGCGCCGCATTCTCTTCCGTGGCCGACGATGCCGCCTCGATCGCCGCAGTGGCCGCTTTGAGCTTGTCTTCGAGCGACGCGGCATCGTCGCGCAGCGTCTTCATCGCCTCGTCGTATTTCTCGGCCTGCTGCTCGGCCTGACGCATCGCCTCCGCCCCGGCACTCGCGCCCGCGGCGATATGCTTGCCGGCATCGTCGCCTGCGCTGCCAGCCTGCTGCATGCGCGCCGTCAAGTCCTGTATCTGCGCATCCACATCCTTGTATTGCGCGCGCAGGTCGGCGATCACTTTCGGATCGGCCCCGGAATTGATGGCGGCGACCAGCTTCGTGGAAATGTCATTCGCGGTCGCAACGAGTTCGCCGCGCATCACATCCAGGGCGGCGGTCATGCGCTGGGCCGCCGTCTGTCCCGCCGTGCCCATGCCATCCATCGATGCAGTGGCCTCGGCTGCCGCGACCTTGATCGCGGCCGTCTTGCGCCCCGCCGCTTCCATTGCGGTACCGAACTGGTCGGCGCTGATCTTGCCCGCCTCGAATGCGGCGGTGAGCTGCGCCTTGAGCGCATCGATCTCGCCGGCGCTGGAAGCCTTCGTGAGTGCTTGCGCGAACGAAAGCTGTATCTGCTGCGCGCTGGCCGTGGCGTTCGTGGAAATATCCTTGAACGCCGCGATGATCTTTGCACCCTGCGCCGTGATCGCCTCGCCGGACTGCTGTGCGCTCAGGCCGAGGGCGAGCATGTCTTTCTGCGCGATGGCCTGCAGGATCGCCTGATAATCCTGTGCGCTGATCTTGCCGTGGTCAAAGGCGTCCGTCAGGTTCTTCCGGAAGTCCGCGAACTGCATGTCGTTGAGCTTTTGCAGCTCCGCGACGAGCGTCGATTGCAGCGCTTGCGCAGTGGCGGTGCCGAGCGATTTCAACTGATCGAGCACGCCGACGAACGTGGCAAGGCCGGTCGGCGTTTCGATCTTGAGCTGCGCGAACGCGTCGGATATCGCCTGCGGCACGCCTTCGGTACCGCGCAGCGCAAGAATCTGGTCGACGACCGCCTTGATATTGGTGGCCGTTTTGCTCGCGGATTCTTTCAGCGAATCGTCGAGTTCGCCGAATTGCTTTTGCGTGGCATGCAGCGCAACGATCAGATCGTGGAGCTTTGCCGAATACTGGTCGACCAGCGTCTTGTCGTTGTCTCCCTGCGCCGCGATCTTGAGCGCGGTGTAGTACTTGATCGCCGATTGAAGCTGCGCCTCGTACTGTGCGGCCTGTTGCTTCGACAGCTCCGCAACCTCTTGCCCGGACTTGACCTGCACACTGGCCGCATCCTGATTCGCCTGCGCAACAGCCTTCGCTTTCTGGACAAGCGCCTGCTGCGTCGCGGCGTTCTCTTTCTGGATTCGGTCAAGTTCTTGCGTGGCCTTGTTCAACTCGCCGACGGCCGCCGCGGCGTCGTAGGTCTCCTTCCCAACGAACCCCAGCGCAGCGAGCAGCGCAACCCACGGACCGCCGACGAGTGCGGCGATTGCGGAGCCGACCCCGTTGAGCGCCGCGCGCAGGTTGCCGAAGGAAGAAACCGCGGTCAGGATCGAAGTGACCGATGCCCCCAGCGACGCATTGCCGGCCTCTGTCGCGACGGTCTGCGCAACCTTTGCTTCGGTAGCGGCCACTTCGGCCGCGGCCATCTCACGCTGCGCCAGTGCGTTGGCTTGCGTCGCCAGCGTATTGGCCACCGTGGCGGCGGTGGCGGGCACCCACTTCGCGACCATGCCGGCCAGGTCGACGGCGAACATCGCCAGCTTGAGACCGCCGTAGGCCTCGACCGCCGTCTTGATCGCGCCCGCATGTTCGACCAGAAAGCCGACGATGCTGGAAGCCGCTTTGCCGATGCCGATGATCGCATCTGAGATCGCCTGTGCTTTTTCTTTCGCCTCGCCGTCCGCCAGCGCGGTTTTCAACGCCGTCGCGACTTCCGTCAATTCCTGCTTGGCGTAATCGTACAGGCCGGACTTCGCGATGAGTTCGAGAAACTCTTCCCACGATTTTTTGACCGAATTGACCTGAGCCTGAATCGTGGTCATGCCAGCGGAGGCGGGGTTGTCGCCCACCTTCTTGAGCTGCGTCAGCAGCAGATCGATCGCATCCGCGCCAAGATCGCCCGTTTTCGCCATCTCGCGAATCTGATCGGTCGTTTTCCCCATCGCATCGCCGAGCAACTTGGCCGCGGGGATACCGGCCAACTGCATTTGCATGAGCAGGCGCGACGACAGTTCGCCCTTCGCCGCCTCGCGCGTGAAGCTTTCGATGATGCCGCTCAACTGGTCCGTCGTGCCGCCATAGGCCCTATTGGCGTTGACCAAGGTTTCGAGCGTGTCGTTGAGCGGATCGAGGCCTTGCCGCTTCATGCTGATCGCGGCCTCCATCACCTGCGCCAGCGTCAGCGGGGTATTGTGCGCGACCTCTTCGAGCTTTTCGAACGCTTCCTTGCCGGCGTCGACGCTGCCGTACAAATTCGTCAGTTGGACTTGCCATTTCTGCATCCGGTCGCCGGTGGCGATGACCTCTTCGACGCCGTCCTTGAGCTTGTCGAAAGTGGTAAGCGCGCCGATCGTCAGCAACAAGCTTTTGAACGTTTCGAGGATCTGGCCGAGGTTCTGATATTTCTCGGCAAGCTCGCCCAGCGTGAGCGCCTCCGCCGCCTGCTTTTCGGCCGCGGCGGCAGAGGAAGCCGCCGCGGTATCGATCTTCGCCGCGGTCGCTTCAGCCTGCGCCCCGGCTTCGGCTTGCGCCTTGCCGAGCGCATTCACACTTTCGGCGGCAAAGGTGAGCACGGCCGCCGCGTTCTTGGTCTGCGCGGCCAGTTCGGTTTGCGCCGCGGCGAGGTCGGCCGTATCGACGCCTTCCGCCTCGAGCGCGGCCCGCGCGATGGAAATGCGCACGGCAAGGCGGTCTTGCTGCCCAGCGAGGTCGGCGACGGCCTTGTTGGCGGCGTCGAACTTCGCGGCGACGTCGGCGCTGCTCTGGTCGGTGGCGGCGAACGTTTCGTTGAGACTGGCGAGGCCCGCGCGCGCGTCGGCGAGTTTGCCGGTGAGCGCGGCAAAGCGATCCTGCATTTGCTGCAGGGCTTCGACATCGTGCACTTTTTCGAGCAGGCTGCCGAGATCGTCGGCGGCGGCCTTGAGCTGCTCGCCGGCTTCGCTGCCTTGTTCGCCGGTTTTCGCAAGCGCAGCGGTGACGGCATCGAGGGCGTCTTTGCCTTCGACTTCGTAGACGAAGCGCAGCTTCTCGTCGCGGGAGTTATTGGCCATGGCCGGCCTCCACGAGCCGGTCGATTTCCTGCGCGAACAGTTCGCGGCCGTAGTCGGCGGCGCGGTCGAAGCGGTCGCCGTCGACCATCATCATGCCGACGGAGGGACCGCCGAGCATGGAGACGGGATACCCGTGCTTGTCTTTCGCCACCTCGGCGATGCTGTACACCTTCTCGGGCAAGTCTTCGACCGCTTGGCGGACGAACGCCTGCATGCCGCTCGCGGCAGCCGAGCCGGTGGGCACACGCAGGAAGCCATGCGGAATCTGCACGGGCTTGCCTTTTTCGATCTGCACGGCGAGGCCCCGTGAATTCTGCCGGCAGGGGAAATTCGTCAGCCGCTGCATGCGGCCCAAGCCGGTGAGCGTGAGACTGGATTCGTCGGAGGTGACGCGCAGGCGCTTGCCGATCTTGTTGACGGGCAGCGCGTATTGCGTGGCGATGTCGCGCTTCATCCACGTCGGGAGTTTGCGCTTGAGCGTGCCAATGGCACGCGGTATCACCTTGTCGCCGTCTTTGCGCATGGCAGCGATGCGATCGTGCGCGCGGCCGATCGCGTCGAGGTTTTCGATTTTGAATTTAGACATGGTTGACCTCATAAAGGAAAAACATGAAAAAGGAACCGCATCAACGCTACCAACATCTTTGCGGTTCCTGATGTGCGATCAATGCGCTCGAACATTTCACCTGTGAGGAGAAACGCGCACCTCACACTGCCGGTGTTTCTGATTGCCCGCACCGCCGGCTGGCGGGTTCCTCACGTAATGAAGTCAGAGCAAGCAACGAATGCCTCGTTGCGGATGAAACCGAAACCGCAATCAAGAAAAGCCGTGATTCGGGTAAACGCACCGTAATTGATGGTCGGATTGATTTTCAGTTCAAAACCCGGTCCCCACAAACCGATGACAATCTGCGAGAAGTCGCCGAGGACGGCGCCGCTAAGATTTGTGCCCGTGCCCTTGGAGAACGTACCTGGGACATGCTCGGTTACTTCGGTTTCATATCCGAGCAATTGATTTTTCCCATTCCAAAGCGGTGAAAGGCCCGCACCAGTTGCCGTCTTGCGCACACTGCGTCGCATCGCCGAATTGATGAACCATGTCAGCGCCGTCCCGGAATAAGCGGCTCCAAGCTGATCCTCAATGTCCGTGAGGTTCGCTAGAGAGGGTGCAGCGCCATTTGCGCCAGCCGCGTATGTGGAAATATCTGCGTTATGAAAAACTCCGTCCGGACCCGCGATAATCAATCGATCAAGCTCGGAAAAAATCCTTTTCTGAAGGTCGCCGGATAGGGTATGGATGAGATTGTCGCGAAACGCAGATGTATTGCTCAACTGACGCGAAACATCGAAGCTGGCGGCAATCGTGAAAGGCAGGATTTGGCATTTATCGAAACTGGGGTCACCAGAATTCGGGGACTGCCATTCGGTAATAACATCTACCTGCGCACCGTTCGCGACACGTGGAAAATAGAGCGTCCCATTTTTCAAATTGGATATGACTCTTGCGCCATTTTTAATGACGGCTGAGTTTGCAGTGAGGGACTGAATCAATTCTGAAGCAATAGGGCTAGCGATAAGTGGTGAAGCGGAATCCGAATCGAGACTGCGCATCACGCCGCCAAATGGCATATAGAAGCTGCCGCGCTGGGGCTGGCCGTAAACCTCTTTCGATCTTTCATCAAATTCCTTGGCAATGCCAAGAGAGAAAGGATTGATTGCCGCTCTAGGATTGATATTTTCTTCAATCATTGCCCCGAAGCATTCCGCCGTTGAGAAATTTTCGATGGTGCCGCGTTGGTTGATTGCTGCCGAGTAGAGAAAATTTTTAACAGAATTCGATGTATTCATGAGGATTACCTATTTTGAAGTTTCGCGAATATCAAAGCACACCGTCGCCTTACGATTTTGTTCTTTTAAGTAAGGCGTGTGCCGCCGCACTCGTTTCCGAGGATTTTATAGAAACCTGAAAGGGAATCGGGTATCGATGCAGAAGTGGCGAAGGCCAGATATAGCAAGCGGTCAATCGGCGTGGTCGTCGAAGGTAGGGCTTCAATTCTGCGCCAATGCGGCCAACGCGAGTTGCGAAAACGACGGACTTCTTTTTGCAGATTGCGCGCCAGTTCCCAAGGTCCGCCGCTCAAATATTTCGCAGCCTGGATAAGGTAGACATCGCGCATCTTCGCGCGGACGTTTTTGGATTTTGAGGAAATCCCAAGGCATGCCGTCAGCTGCAGTTGGCCATTCGCTTGTAACCATCGACTGAAGCCTTCGATCAGCCATGCCTGCGCATCGTCGTCGATTCGCAGAGTTTCTCTTATGCGCGATAAATGCTTGATAGAAGTTTTATTCATCACGGTCATCTTCATCGCCGGCGCTGCTGCCGCCGAGCAATTTGCGGCCGCTGAGGACGTACACGCGCAGCTTGCTGCCCTAGGCGGGGATGCGCTCGCTGCGGGTGAAGCCTTTCTCTTCGCACTTGAGTACGCCGCGCCTCGCGCAGGGCGCGCGCCTTCAGCCAGGAACGAAAGCAGACATATGCCGCCAGTTCGGCTTCGCCGGACTTCCAGCCCGTCAACCCTTGATCCGTCGCCAGTTCGCCCGCCGCGCCGATCAGGGCGAATCGCTGCGCCACGCGGCGAACCTGCCCGGCGGCATCGACGAGCACCAGTTGCTTGAGCAGTTCATCGGCTTTCGTGCGCAACGCGGTGCGCGCGGTGTCGGCATTGCCGGTCAGATATCGCAGCCATTCCGCGAAGGCGTGCCCGTGATGCTCGGCGGTAGCGCGTTTGAGCTGCTCGGCGAACTGGCCCGGCGTGACGCCTTCCGGCATGCGCTCGAAAATTCCGAGAGTGCCGCCCGCCGGCTCGGCGGGAATATCCATCACGCGCACTTCATGCCCGGCACGGACCTTGCCGCCGCCTTCGCGCACCAGATCGCCGAGACCGATTTCGCCGGCCGACAGAAACAGCACACGGAAGCGGGCCGCCGCACGTGTCGAGCCGTCGCGCTGACTGCGCGTCTTGCCCGTGCCGTTTGCGAGCATGTACGCCGCGCCGCCGGCCGCACGCGGTTCCAGTTGGCCGATTTCATCCAGCGGCAACAGCATGTCCGAATGCAGCGAGGCGACCGATTCCAGCGCATTGTCCGTTGCGCGCCAGGTGCGCATGAACGTTGCCGGCCCGTACACGCTGGCCGCGGCGAGCAGGGCCGTCGTCTTGCCGCTGCTGCTGCCGCCGCGGAAATGGATGCCGCCGCCCTCGGCATTCATCATGCCCAGGCACGATGCGGCGAATGCGGCCGAGAGCGCCAGCACGAGGCGGCTGTTTCCGGCGCAGGGCATCGCGACGCGCGTGCGCCAGTCTGCCAGCGTGCCGGCCCGCGTGAGCGTCACGCCGTCGGCGATCGCGGACTGCAGAATGATTTCCTCGCCAGCGGCGTCGCCGAACGTTTCGGCAGGCAGCACGAATGCGTTGCCGTGCCAGCCGGTGCGCGTCACGCATCGGGCTTTTTCGATTTTGAAGTTAGTCATGGTTTTCCTCCGATTGATCTGCAAAAAAAGAAGCGGTATCGACGCTATCGCCGCACTCATCCTCGTCGCCATCGCCAAGCAACTTGCGGCCCATGACGACGTACACGCGCAGCTTGCTGCCCTCGGCGGGGATGCGCTCGCTGCGGGTGAAGCCTTTCTCTTCGCACTTGAGTACGCCGGCCTCGCGCAGGGCGCGCGCAACGGCGAGGTGATCGAAGCCCTTGCACACTTCGTTGCGAAATGTCTCGGGAAGAACGAGGTACACGCGGCCGGTGGCCTCGCTGTCTTTGCGCCAGCCGGCGCGGTTCGGAACGTTCGGCCGGTGATCGTCCGTGCGATCGGCAGGTGGAAAGCGGGCATCGCCGTGCGCCTCGATGAACTGGCGCACTTGCGCGAGCATGGATGCAGGCTCGGCATCGCCTTCCGTACCGCGTGCCTTCAGCCAGGAACGAAAGCAGACATACGCTGCCAGCTCGGCTTCGCCGGACTTCCAACCTGTCAGCCCTTGATCCGTCGCCAGTTCGCCCGCCGCGCCGATCAAGGCAAATCGCTGCGCCACGCGGCGAACCTGCCCGGCGGCATCGGCGAGCACCAGTTGCTTGAGCAGTTCATCGGCTTTCGTGCGCAACGCGGCGCGCGCGGCGTCGGCATTGCCGGTCAGGTATCGCAGCCATTCCGCGAAGGCGTGCCCGTGCTGCTCGGCGGTGGCGCGTTTGATCTGCTCGGCGAACTGGCCCGGCGTGACGCCTTCCGGCACGCGCTCGAAAATTCCGAGAGTGCCGCCCGCCGGCTCGGCGGGAATATCCATCACGCGCACTTCATGCCCGGCACGGACCTTGCCGCCGCCTTCGCGCACCAGATCGGCGAGGCCGATTTCGCCGGCCGACAGAAACAGCACGCGGAAGCGGGCCGCCGCACGCGCCGAGCCGTCGCGATGACTGCGCGTCTTGCCCGTGCCGTTTGCGAGCATGTATGCCGCCCCGCCGGCCGCACGCGGTTCCAGTTGGCCGATTTCATCCAGCGGCAACAGCATGTCCGAATGCAGCGCGGCGACCGATTCCAGCGCGTTGTCCGTTGCGCGCCAGGTGCGCATGAACGTCGCCGGCCCGTACACGCTGGCCGCGGCGAGCAGGGCCGTCGTCTTGCCGCTGCTGCTGCCGCCGCGGAAATGGATGCCGCCGCCCTCGGCATTCATCATGCCCAGGCACGGTGCGGCGAATGCGGCCGAGAGCGCCAGCACGAGGCGGCTGTTTCCGGCGCAAGGCATCGCGACGCGTGTGCGCCAGTCTGCCAGCGTGCCGGTTTGCGTGAGCGCTACGCCATCGGCGCGCGCGGACTGCAAAATGATTTCCTCGCCGGCGGCGTCGCCGAACGTTTCGGCAGGCAGCACGAATGCGTTGCCGTGCCAGCCGGTGCGCGTCACGCATCGGGCTTTCTTGTCGGGCTTGGCCTGCGCGATGTATTCGATCAGCCGCGAACGCGGCCCCTTGTCCGTGGCAATTCTCAAACCATGCGACAACAGCAGCGCACGCAAGTCTTCGCCGGTGCCGGCAAGCAACGCCATCGGCACGGCCACATGATGCGCGGAGCCGTCCGGATCGTGGAAGGCCAACAGTCGGCCCCACTCGTTGCCTTGCACGTCGCGCGTGTACGCGGCGACGTGCATGGGCGAGCATATCCACTGCGGCGGCAGTTCGACTTCGTCGCCGTCGCCGTTGCGTCCGGTGCCGATGTGGTACACGCCGGCATGCTCGATGCCTTCGCCCTCGATCACCTCGAAACGCGCATGCACCTTGGCGGTGACCTTGCTCGATGCGGCGGCCTTCGCGGTCTTGCGCCGTTGTGCCTTGGTCTCGTCGCGCGCGGCATTCATGCGCGCCAGGTCGCGGGCTTCCTTGTCGGCCTGCTCGTCCAGTCGCGAAGTCACGTCAACACATCGCGCGCGCCGGTGATGCGTTCCAGTGCGACGCGCAGGCGTTCGCGATCCTCCGCGGACAGCGCCCGCCCGGCGGCCAGCTCGTTGCCGGCGATCGCGACAATCGCCGCTTCGCGCGCGAGCACGCTCAATGCCGCCGCCCAACCGCTCTGACGGTACGCCTCGCGCGCGGCGCTGCGGCCTTCTGGGGTCAGGTCGCGAAGCTTGGGCGGAAACAGGTCGGCGAGTTCCAGCCCCAGCGCGTGCACGATCGCTTGCGCACTGCATCCGGCGAAGCATTTCACCAACGCGGCACCCGTACCGCCTTCGCAGACGGAAAGCGATGCGCTGCGATCTTCGTGCGCCGGGCAGCGTGCGATGTGGCCGCGGCCGCACTTGCGCACCTTGTCCAGCTTGCTGAGCAGCATTTCCACAGGCGAGTCGCTGAACGGTCGCGCCGGCGCAGGGTGCGAATCAGGCTGCATCATTCGGCCATAACAAAGTATGCGCCGCTGGCTTTGCTCGCTGGCGCCGCAGGCGATAATCCGCCATGGCTGCGACGGTTCCATACGGAGCATTTTTTACTTGTATACTTTCGTGAGAATGTGCTGCAGGTGCCGCCGGATAAGAGGGGGTGCGCGTGGCTCGCGCAAACGACTGTTCTGCGGCGTGCATGCGCGCGATTGAACGCGCATCCTTTGCGGCCCTGCTGAGTTTCCTGGCCGTTTTCTCGCTGATGGTCGATGGGTGTTGGAGCGCTCGGCGCAGGGTCTCAAACTTGATGCCGTATCTATGCCAGGCTTCACCTGAGCGCATCGCGAACCGGATGGTTCGGACCGCGTTACGTATCGCCTCGCATCGCTGAAATGACGTACGTTCGCGCGTCATTTCATGGGTTTCCAAGGTGCGCGATATAGTCGCGTATAGCGGTCGCGCGCCATGCGACTGCGCGCTTACCGATCTTGACGGGCGGTGGAAATTCGCCAGCGCGAATGTGCGCCCAAAGCGTAGACGCGGACAACGGTATAAGCGCCAATAGCTCGGGCTGGCGAAGCAAACCGCCAGCGGAAAGCACGGCGGATGCGTTGACGGCCAGTTCGGCCCGGCGCGCCCGCGCATCGTAACGCCGTGCGCAGCCTGCAGGGGTATCGATGCTCATTTTCATCCAATGAAATCCGGCAAAATGCAGTACGCGCATTACCCACTATATCGCGCGCAAAATCATCCTTTTTTTGACGTGTTTTTTTTAGGTTGCGTAGGCGCAATCGCTTGCGCAATCGCCGCGGCTATCATCGAGATAGGGTCGGCATATTTCGGCCGTTCGTCGGGGTCGTGCCCCGTCTCTTTGCATAATTTCCGCCAGCGTGTGCACAAGGCTTCTACCTTCTTTGGCCCCATGCTGTGTTTACGCAGACTCATTTCATCGGCAACGATGGACAGCGCACCTTTGCCTTGCCTTCCATCCGTCAGCGGCAGGCGTTTCTTTACCTGCAATTCGCGAACCCGGGAATAGACTACGGCGCAAAGCTGTTCGTCGCGCTTCGCTTTTAGATTGGTGTGGTTCGGAATGCCGAATGCAGCGCCCAAGGACGCAACCTCGTAGTCCTCGAATTGCTTCCATGCAGCCGCAACGGCCTTCGCGGCCCATGCCGGGCAAACAAAGCCATTCTCTATCGCGCACATTGCAACGCCGAACGCGACTTCTTCCGGAGACTCCGCGCGCGGATCGCCGGCGGCGGGCTTCGGTAGTCTGCCTGTTTTCTGCCGATGCTCGAACGTATACTTGTACAAGCGTTCCGCTGCGGCCGAATATTCATCGAAGACCGCTAGCGCTTCCGCGTGAGACTCCTGATTGTCGGTGCTTACCATGCGCGCGCCTCCGCCGCGCCCCTCAAAGGAGCGCCACGGCAGCGGGTGAAGGTGTCCCGCGTTCGGCTGGCCGGCCTAGCCGTGGCGATTCGCGTTATGTGTTGTCGACGACGAGACGCAAGCCGGGATCCAGTTCAACATCCACATGATCTTCGGTGCGCCTGCCGCAATGCGGACAGGTCGCCGCGCGGCGCTCGACGGCATCCACAATTCTTCGCAGTTCACGCTCGTATACGCGGCGGACAAGCTCGATGTGATCCGTCACCGCTTCGCTATATTTTCGATAGGTTGCGACTCGGTTGCGTTCATCCAAGATCGCCGCCAATTTCTTGACTTCTTCATGCGTCATATCCGTGGTGGCGTTACCCGAAGCTTTGATAGACTTCCTTCTAGCCATGATGAACCCTCATTGTTTTGTTGTGGTCAGGCTCCCCGGCGTGTCACTACCACGCCGGGGAGCCGCTTACCGGCTCGCGCCGGATTCGTTCACGCCTTGCGGCGCTTGATCGGTATCACCTTTCCGCCGACGCGCAGGTTGTCCAGATAGTCGGCCCATGCCTGCATCGCCTTGCGGCGCTCGTCGGTGAACGTGGTGCGATCGTAGGCTTTCTGCACTTCGCCTTTCTTCGCGTGCGCCAGTTGCGCTTCGAGCACGTCGGCAGCGACGCCAAGCCTTTCGCGCGCGACCGTGCGGAGCATGCCGCGAAAGCCGTGCGTGGCATGCTGGCCGGCGAAGCCCATGCGGCGCAGGGCGTTGCTCAGTGCGTCGCGATGCAGGTGCGGGGTTTTCTGCCGCGCCAGCGGCGGAAACACGTATTCCCGGCCGCCCGTGAATGCCTTCATTTCGTCCAGTAGCGCAACCGCTTGGCGAGGCAGGGAGACGATGTGCGCGTGGCGCATCTTCATCTTCGGGCCGGGGATGTGCCATTCCTCGCCCTTGATCTCGTCCCAGCGCATCGCAGCGACGACGCCGGGACGCTGGGCGGTATAGGCGCAACAAAGCAGGGCGGCGCGCACGACGGCCGCGGGATAATCTTGGATCGCCTCGATCAGCTTCGCGACTTCGTCCGGCGTCGTGACGGCGGGGATGTTGCCCTTGTCGAAACTCGGCAGCACTTCGGCCAGCGGCAGGGCGCGGGCCTCGTCGCGCAATCCCTCGCGTTGGGCATAGCGCACGATACCGCCGATGTACTGGCGCGCCTTGCGAGCGAGATTCGGGGCGGACTCGGCGAGGGCGAGCAGGGGCTTTGCCGCATCCTTGGCTGCGAGCGTGGCGATATCGCGGTCCCCAAGGGCAGGGATGAGATAGCGATCGAGCACGAATTCGGCCTTGCGCTTCGTTTCGCTGGCCCAGCCCTTCGCCTTGAACGCCACCCAATCGGCGGCGACGGCCGCGAAGGTGCCGCGCTTGGCGTGTTCGGCTTTCGACTTGGCGGCCTCGTTGTCGACCTTGCGCTGCGCGCTGGGGTCAATGCCGTTGTCGAGCAGTCCGCGGGCAGCGCCGAGGCGCTTGCGGGCTTCGACCAGCGACACGCCGGGATACTCGCCCATCGTGAGCATGTTCGCGATGCCGTTGAAGCGATACCGGAAGCGCCACCAGCGCGTTCCGGTCGGGCGCACCTCGATGGCCAGCCCCAAGGCATCGGCGATCCTGTAGACGCTCTCGCGCGGCTTGAGCGCACGAAGCTTCGCATCGGTGAGCATGGCGACCCTTTGTGAGTAAAGATGTGCCTTGTGCCCATCCTAGCACTTACTCACCCTTACTCGCAATCTTACTCACGTTTCGACCGGATGCTATCGGACACTATCAGACGGTTGCGCACAAAAAAACCGCGTCACTGCGCGGTTTTCTGGGGTTTTCCGGATTCCGTTGGACGGCTTCGGACGATGTCATGGTGCCCAGGAGAGGACTCGAACCTCCACGCCTCGCGGCGCTAGTACCTGAAACTAGTGCGTCTACCAATTCCGCCACCTGGGCAAGGCGCCGCTCGCGCGGGATCGTCCTGCGAGGGGCGCGCAAGATACCGCCGCGCCGCGCGGGTGTCAATGTCGGCCTATAATGAGAAGGATCACGGCACTTTCGGCCTGGTCCGCGAACGCGAATGCGGCGATGAACCGTCGCGAACAAGAACATCGATTGGAAATGGCTTGAAGAAGAAAACTCCCGCCGCGTCGAAGCGCGGCAAGACGAGCGCGAAATTGCCGGGTTGGCTGCCGGACGTGGCGAACGGCGCAGCGGCGGCCGGGCGTGGTGCCAAAGCCGCGTTGAAGTCTCCCGGCTTTCTGCCGCAGTCGCCGCCCGCGGCTGCGCCGAAGTCCTCGAAATCGTCCAAGCCTGCCCGGGGCATCGCGCCTGCGGACGATGCGAAGGCGGTGAAATCCGCGCCGACCAAATTCGCCGCGCCGAATTCGGCAGGAAAGAAGGGCCGGTCCGATCCGCAGGCCGAACGCGAGGCGCAACGCTACGAGTTCCCGATTCCGAGCCGCGAGGCGATCGTCGCCTTCCTCAACGACAGCGGGCAACTGCTGACCGCGGAGAGTCTCGCGCGCGGCCTCGGCTTGCGCCATCCGCGCGACATCGACGCCTTGGCCAAGCGCCTCGCCGCGATGCTGCGCGACGGCCAGTTGCTGCAGAACCGCCGCGGCGCGTACGGCGTGGCGACCAAGCTCGACCTGATTCCGGGTTCGATCATCGCCAACGCGGAGGGCTTCGGTTTCCTGCGGCCCGACGCGGGCGGCGACGACATTTATCTTTCGCCGGCCGAGATGCGCAAGGTGCTGCACGGCGATCGCGTCTTGATCAGCATCGTCGGTGTCGACCGGCGCGGGCGCAAGCAGGGCGCGATCTGCGAAGTGCTCGAACGCCGCGCCTCGCGCCTCGTCGGCCGCGTGGTCGTCGAGAACGGCATCGTCGTCGTCGCGCCGGACGATCGGCGCCTGCACCAGGACATCCTGATTCCTCCCGGCAAGGACCGCGGCGCGCGCTCGGGCCAGATCGTCGTCGCCGAGATCACCCAGCCGCCGACCGCACAGCGCGGGCCGATCGGCGAGGTGGTCAGCGTGCTCGGCGAGCGCCTCACGCCCTCGATCATCGTCGAGATGGCGATCGCCGGGCACGGGTTGCCGCAGGAATTTCCGGCGCAGACGCTGCGCGAAGCCGCGCAGGTCGAACCCGAGGTCACGCGCGAGGAAATCAAGGGCCGCGTCGACCTGCGCAAGCTGCCGCTCGTGACGATCGACGGCGAGGACGCGCGCGATTTCGACGATGCGGTGTTCGCCGAGAAAACGGCGGGTGGGTTCCGTTTCGTCGTCGCGATCGCCGACGTCTCGCATTACGTGCGGCCCGGCGGCGCGCTCGACGACGAGGCGCAGAAGCGTTCGACGTCGGTGTACTTTCCCGGTTTCGTCGTACCGATGCTGCCCGAGACGTTGTCGAACGGCATCTGTTCGCTCAATCCGAAGGTCGAGCGGCTGTGCATGGTCTGCGATATGCACGTCGGCTACTCGGGCGAAGTGTCGAAGGCGAAGTTCTATCCGGCGGTGATGCGTTCGCATGCGCGCCTGACCTATACGCGTGTGTGGCAGGCCCTGGGCGAGAACAACGCAGATGCGCGCCAGGAACTCGCAGACGTGTTGCCGCAGCTCGAAACGCTGCATCAGCTTTACCGGATTCTCGCGAAAGCGCGCCAGCAGCGCGGCGCGATCGATTTCGAAAGCACCGAGGTGAAGTTCCGCCTCGCCGCGTCGGGCGAGGTCGTGCAGCTCGGTGCCGAGCCGCGCAACGACGCGCACAAGCTGATCGAAGAGTGCATGATCGCCGCCAACGTCGAGGCCGCGAAGTTCCTCGACAAGGCGAAGATTCCCGCGCTGTTCCGCGTGCACGCGCCGCCGCCCGAATCGAAGTACGAGGACCTGCAGGAATTCCTGCTCGAGTTCGGCCTGCGCATGCCGCCGCATGCCGAGGTGAAGCCGAAGGATTTCTCGAACCTGCTCAAGCAGATCAGGCAGCGCCCCGACGCCGGGCTGATCCAGTCGGTGCTGCTGCGCTCGCAGTCGCTCGCCGTCTACAGTCCGCAGGACTCGGGGCACTTCGGCCTCGCGCTCGAACACTACGCGCATTTCACCTCGCCGATCCGGCGCTATCCCGATCTGCTCGTGCACCGTGCGATCCGCTACGCGCTGTCGCGCGGCAAGCCGTCGGAGTACGCCTACAGCGCCAACGACATGGCATCGCTGGCGACGCACTGCTCGCACAACGAGCGCCGCGCCGACGAGGCCGAGCGCGACGTCGACGAACGCTACAAGTGCGCGTGGATGGAGAAGCATGTCGGCAGCGAATTCGACGGCATCGTTTCGGGCGTGACCTCGTTCGGCCTGTTCGTCGAGCTGACCGAATCGCAGGTGTCGGGCCTCGTCCACATCACGCAGTTGCCGAACGACTACTACCATTTCGATCCGGTGCGCCATCTGCTGAGCGGCGAGCGAGGCGGCTTGCGATTCCGCCTCGGCGACGCGGTGCGCGTGCAAGTGCTGCGCGCGAGCATGGAGGACCGCAAGATCGACTTCCGCCTCGTGGCAAAGGACGACAAAGCAAAAGATCCGCCACGAAGACACGAAGATCACGAAGAAAAGCCACGAAGAAAAGCGAAGCGATGATCATGTGTTCTGTTGATGTCGCTCTTTTTCGTGATCTTCGTGTCTTCGTGGCAACTCTTTCGATTTGTAGGTTCGAAATATGAGCGGTGAATTGTTGTTTGGAATTCATTCGGTCGAAGCGGCGCTGAGCCACGATTCAAAGAACATCCTCGAGCTCTACATCGAAGCCGGCAGCCACAATGCGCGGCTCAAGGAACTGTCGGAGAAGGCACGCGACGCCGGCATCAAGCCGCATTCGCGCGATCGCGAAGCGCTCGACAAGATGACCGGCGGCGCGCGCCACCAGGGTGCGGTCGCGCGCTATCGCGCGCCGCCGCCGCGCGCGGAGAAGGAGCTCTACGAACTCGTGGACAAGGCGCAGAACGACACGCTGATCCTCGTGCTCGACGGCGTGACCGATCCGCACAATCTCGGCGCCTGCCTGCGCAGCGCGGAGGCGGCCGGCGTCACCGCGGTCGTGGTGCCCAAGGACAAGGCGGCCGGGATCACGCCGACCGTGCGCAAGGCGTCGAGCGGCGCGGCCGACCGCGTCGCGTTCTTTGCCGTGACCAACTTGGCGCGCGTGCTGAAGGCGCTGAAGGAAAAGGGCGTGTGGCTTGTCGGCCTCGCCGGCGAATCGGCGCAGGATTTCTACCAGCTCGACCTGAAGGGCCCGCTCGGCATCGTCATGGGCAGCGAAGGCGAGGGCATGCGCCGGCTCACGGCGGAATCCTGCGATTTTCTCGCGAAGATCCCGATGCGCGGCGGCGTGGAAAGCCTCAATATCTCGGTCGCGACCGGCGTGGCGCTGTTCGAAGCGCTGCGCCAGCGCGGATAAGGAGCGCAAGCATGCAGTGGCACGATTGGGTCGGAATGATCGGCGTCGTCATCACCCTGGCCGCGTTCCTGCTATTGCAGGCCGGCAAGCTGCACGGCACCGGCTTCGTTTACCAGGCGATGAATGCGATCGGCTCGGCCGCCGTGGTGCTGTCGTTGTTCTACAACTTCAACCTCTCGGCCTTCATCGTCGAGACCGCGTGGGTGGCGATCAGCATCTACGGCATGCTGCGCGGCTTGCGCCTGCGACAGATGGAATGACACGATGCCGCGTTACGTAGCATTCCTGCGCGGCGTCAGCCCGATGAACGCGAAGATGCCGGAATTGAAGCGCTGCTTCGAACAGGCCGGCTTCGCCGCAGTCAAAACCGTGCTGTCCAGCGGCAACGTCGTCTTCGACGCGCGTGCGGGATCGGAGCCTGCGCTCGCGCGGCGAATCGAAGCGGCGATGGAGCGGCTCGGGCGCACGTTCTACACGATCGTGCGTTCAACTGCAGTGCTGAATACGCTGATCGCAGCCGATCCCTATGCCGCGTTCCGGGTGCCGGAGGCGGCGAAGCGGGTCGTCACTTTTCTGGGCGAACCGCGCAAGGCGCCGCCGGCGCTGCCGCCCGAGACCGAGGGCGTGCGCATCCTTGCCGTCGCCGGAAGCGAGGTCTTCACCGTCTATGTGCCGCAGCCGGGCAACCCGGCATTCATGCGCTTGATCGAGAAGACGTTCGGCGCCGAGCTGACGACGCGCACCTGGGATACGGTGAAGAAATGCGCTGCCGCCTGAGCGGCGCAAAGATTCTTTCCTTCCCCCGCCGACGGAAGGTGGCGCGCAGCGCCGGATGAGGGAAGAGCGTTGCATGTTTGCCATGTATTCCCCAACTGCGGGGCAATTCCCTCATCCGCCCTTCGGACACCTTCTCCCGGTGGGAGAAGGGAAGCCTCAGACTTCGTCCGTTCCTTCGTTGACGCCCTCGAACAGGAACGTCGAAAGATAACGCTCGCCCGTATCGGGCAGCATCGCGAGGATCACGTCGCCCTGCTTGGCCTGCTTGGCGACCTCGAGCGCGGCGGCGAAGGTGCCGCCCGAGGAGATGCCGCAGAAGATGCCTTCCTTCTTCGCGAGTTCGCGCGCGGTGTCGCGCGCGACGACTTCGTCGACCGGCAGGATCTGGTGCGCGACGTTCTTGTTGAGCACGGCCGGAACGAAATCGGGCGTCCAGCCCTGGATCTTGTGCGGCTTCCATTCCTTGCCCGAGACGAGCGCGGCCCCGGCCGGTTCGGTCAGCACGATCTTGGTGTCCGGGCGCGCGAGGCGGATGACTTCGCCCGCGCCGGTCGCGGTGCCGCCCGTGCCCCAGCCGGTGACGAACCAGTCGAGGCGCCTGCCGGCGAAGTCCTGGATGATTTCCGCGCCGGTCGTGTTGCGGTGGAACGACGGGTTCGCCTCGTTCTCGAACTGGCGGGCGAGGAACGCGCCGGTCTTCTCCGCGTACTCGCGCGCGGCCTGGACCATGCCCGAGCCGCGTGCGGCGGCGGGAGTGAGGATCACCTTCGCGCCGTACGCGCGCATCAGCTTGCGCCGCTCGATCGAGAACGTCTCGGTCATGAAGGCGACGAACGGATAGCCTTTCGCCGCGCACACCATCGCGAGCGCGACGCCGGTGTTGCCGCTGGTCGCCTCGACCACGGTCTGGCCGGGCTTGAGCGTGCCTCGGGCCTCGGCGTCGAGGATGATCGCGAGCGCGAGGCGGTCCTTGACCGAACCGCCCGGATTGAACGCCTCGACCTTGACATACATTTCCACGCCCGGCGGCGCCAGGCGGTTGATGCGCACGATGGGCGTGCGGCCGATGGTGTCGAGAATGCTGTTGTAGATCATGGCGCGATCCCGTTTCCTGGACAGGCGGCGAGTATACGGCGATATAAGCCGAAGGAATGGAGTCCGCGCGCGAGCCGAAAAGACATAACCTTATTCCGTGCGCATCGGCCCGACGCCGCGCGAAACGCGCGGGCGGCGCGGCGGCATCGTCATTCGTTACAATGCGCGCTCCGTCCCGGCCCGGCAAGTCCACGCGCAGCATGCGATCCACCTCCCGGCAGACGCCGGCGTACCGACACGTCGTGCGGATGCTTGCCATGGCAGTCGTCGATGGATAGCGCGCGGCGTTTCGGCCTCGATGCGTGGCGCGCGTTCGCCATTCTGCTGGTCCTCGTCGGCCATGCGAGTTTCTGGTTCCTGCCGCTGACGCGCGAACTCGACGCCTGGTACAGCCTCGCGTTCCTCGGCGTCGAACTGTTCTTCGTGCTCAGCGGATTCCTGATCGGCGGCATCCTGATCGGCGAGCTGCGCGGCGGGGGTTTCGAGCTGAAGCGGTTCTGGACGCGGCGCTGGCTGCGCACGCTGCCGAATTATTTCCTGTTCCTCGCGCTGAACGTTCTTCTTTACCGCGCGATGTTCGGCGCGTGGCCGCATTTCGGACTGTTCCTCGTCTTCCTGCAGAACTTCGCCTGGCCGCATCCGCCGCTGTTCTCGGAAGCATGGAGTCTGTCGGTCGAGGAGCTGTTCTATCTGATCGCGCCGCTCGCGACGCTGGCCGTCGTCCGCCTGACGAAGGGGCGCGGCAGCGTGGTGGGCTGGCTGCTCGCGGCGATCGCGCTCGTCACCGCGATCCGCATCGGCTACGTGCTCTGGCGCGATCCGCTGTGGGATTCGGGTGTGCGCAAGATCGCCTTGGTCCGTCTCGATGCGTTCATCTACGGCGTCGTCGCCGCGTGGTTCTGCACCGTGCGCGCGATGTCGATCTCGAATCGTCGCCGCTGCGCCGTCGCCGGCGTCTGCGGCATGATCGGCGTCGCGCTGGCGTTCTTCCTGCTGCCGCGCGATCACGATTTCTTCGCGCGCACCTTCCTGTTCAACCTGATCCCGGCCAGTCTCGCGGCGATGCTGCCGCTCGCGGCCGAATGGCGAGCGGGCGGCGTGCCGCCGCTCGCGCAGGCCGGGACGCGCCGCATCGCGCTGTGGTCGTATTCGCTTTACCTGTGCCAGTTGGCGGTGATGCGCGGCCTGTCGCTGCTGCCGTGGAAGGCGTCGACGCCGGCGCAGTGCCTGTTCGGTGCCCTCGTATTCGTCGTCCTGTCGATCGCCTGCGCGGCGCTGCTCTACCGCTTCTTCGAAGCGCCGATCCTGCGCTGGCGTGATCGCTTCACCGCGCGAGGTTCATCGCATCGAGGGTGAAGGCGCGGGCATCGGCGACTGCATCGATTCGCGTCGTCATTTCGCCGGGTCGGACGCCGTTTTCGGCGCGCGCCAGACACCGCCGCTTTGCAGGCTCAAGTCGTAGCGATAGACGGCATCCGGTGCGGTCGCAGTGGAAAAAGTATAAAAAGTCTCCTGATCGCGCGTGCGTCCGCTGAAATTCGACGCGGTGCCGGGGCCGGGCAATGCGATCTCGCCGACGGCTTTGCCCTTGAGATCGAACAGGCGCACCGCGCTGTGCGCGCCCCGTTGGTAAACCGCGACGATTTCGCGGTTGACGATGCGCGCACTCTGCAACGTGTCCTTGTCTTGCGCGACGAGTTCCTTCCAGTTGTCCTTGCCCGGATTGTCGAGGCCGATCGCGACGATGCGATGGCGCGGCGCATCGGCGTCGGTGAGGAAGTACAGCGTGCTCTTGGTGCTGCCGAGGAATTCATAAGAGGCGCCCCATTCGCCGATCAGCGTTTCCACCGGCGTGATCGTCGACGGCGTCTTGATTTTCCTGCCCTGCATGTTGCGCACGTTCGGGCCGGGCGCGGTCGTTTTCGCCACCTTCTTCTTCTCGCCTTTTTGGCGATACGGCTTGGCGAGATCGCGATAGAGCACGAGGTTCTTCGGCTCGGTGCCGCGGTTCACACGGATCACGAGCCAGCGGCCGTCGTCGCTGACTTCGCCCTGGAAGCGCCAGTCGGGCTGATCCGGGCTTTCGTAGACGAGCAGATCGTCGTCCTGGTCTTCGCCGAGACGATGGAAATACAGCTTCTGCAACCGGTTCGCGGCCTTGAGCGCATCGCCTTTCGGCTCGTCGTAGCGGCTGTAGAAAAATCCCGTGCCGTCGCGGCGCCAGCTCGCCTTCGAGAACTTCACCCACTTGAGCGCGTCCTTCATCGGCTTGCTGGCATCGACGTCGAGCACGTGCCATTCTTCCCAATCGGAGCCGCCCGAGGACAGGCCGTAGGCGACGTACCTGCCGTCGTCGCTGACCGACCATTGTTTGAGCGCGGCGTTGCCGTCCTTCGACAGCGTGTTCGGATCGAGCAACAGGCGCGGCGCCGCGTCGAGCGAATCGGCGACGTAGAGCCGCGCCTGTTGCCGCCGGCCATCGTTGCGCGTGTAGAACCAGCGCTCGCCGTATTTCTGCGGTGGGCTGGTGCGCTCGGGGTTCTGCGGTGCGGTCTGCGCGTCCTTCTTCGCAGTCGGGTCGACCAAGGCCGTTGCAGGCCGGGCGATGGTGGCGGCGATCAGCAGAGCCGCGGCAAAAAGAGGAATCCGTGTCGTACGCATCGCGCCTCCGGTAATGCAAGCCCGTCGACCCTCTCGGAGTGACGCGGCTTCGGGGCGGAAAGTCTAGCCGACGCCCGTTAATCTCTGCTGATGTGCTTCGGCTCCTTGCCCACGGCCTTCTCGTATACGCCGTTGCCGACACGACGATATCGAGTGAGGCCCTGCGCTGCCCGGATGGCGCTTGCGGTGCCATCATTTTTCGGGGAGAGTGGGCGAAATGGGGGGTTGAATTTCCCGTACTCTTTCTTGTATCCGTCGCTCCGCGTTCCCGGCGGGCGACGTCGCATCATCATTTCTCACCCAACTGGAGAATTGACATGAAAGAATGGCGAAAGACTCTGGTATCCGCTGCACTCACCGCCGCCGTCGTCTGCGGCGTCACCGTCCCCTCGTCCCGCATCGGCGCGGCTCCGCCGGTTTACCAACCCACCACATCGGAACTGCGCTACGTTCCGGTCGCGCCGTGCCGGGTGGCCGATACCCGGGTCGCCGTAGGCGCGCTCAGCGCCGGCATCACCCGCACCTTTGCCGTTCAGACCGCTGCCAGTTACCCCGCACAAGGCGGACAGTCCGGAGGCTGCGGAATACCGTCGTCGGCCGTCTCCGTCACCGCCAGTCTCGTCGCTGTGGCCGTCCCGGCCGACGGGCACCTGCAGGCCTGGGCAGCCGGAGACGCCAAGCCCAGTTCCTCGGTGCTGAACTACAACAAGTCCCAGACCAACAACAGTACTCCCACGATTCCGCTGGGAGCCGCCGGGATGGCGGTGTACTCCAGTGCCGGACCGGTGAACGTCGTCATCGACGTCACCGGCTACTATGTCAAGCCGCTGGCCGGGTTTATCGCTCCGTCAGGAGCGCCGTATTCGGGATCGTCCCGAATTCTTGCCGGCACCAAGACTTCCACCGGCGTGTACGAGGTCCAGTTCGACACCAACATTCGTTATTGCAGCGCGATCGCGACCCCATACGTCAGCGCCTACTACGCCTCGGTATCCACTTGGTTCGATTCCACTCGACCCGATACCGTCCGGATCAACGTGTGGGACGCCTCGGGGGCACCGATCGACCAGTACGTCTACATCACGGTCAACTGCTGACGACGCGCCGGTCCGGGGTTTCGTGTCCGTCCGGCGCCGGCTGCCGAAGCCCACATTTCGGCAGCCGGGCAAGTTCAGGGCACGGCAGGCAACCAGCCGAAGACGTCGACGACGAGGTCGGTGGCGCCTGCGGAATTGAACAGGGATACCTTGCCGTCGCCGCCGATTTTCGCGATGACGAGGTTCGGAATCGTCTGTCCGGCTACGAAATTGATGTTCGACGCATTCGGCCGCGTGGCGCCGGTGGGCCATGCGGTGACGTAGCCGGGTGCGGTCGCATCGGCCACCGTCACGTTCAGCACGACGGCGCCGACGCCCGCGGCGGGCACGCTGCCGCGGCCGAGCACGGTCAAGTCTAACTTCGCGCCCGCGCCGAGCGCGCCGGTCCCGGCGAACATGCCGTCGGCGGTCCGATGCCCGCTGCGCGTGTCGAGCAGGCGCGCGGGCCCGGTCATGTTCATTTCCGATGCGGTCGGGAACCATCCGAGCAGATCGGCGATGAGGTGCGTGCTCCCGCTCGAATTGAACAGAGCGACATTGCCGTCGCTGCCGACCTGCGCGACGACGAGGTTCGGAATGGTTTCGCCGGCGACGAAATTGAGGTTCGAGGTCGCCGGGCGCGTCGTGCCGGATGGCCACGCCGTGATGTAGCCGGGCGATGTCGGTTGCGTGGCGGTGATGTTGAGCACCACCGCGCCGACGCCGCTCGCGGGCAAGCCGGCGCGGCCGGCGACCGCGAGGCCGATGGTCTGGCCGGCGCCGAGCGCACCGCCGGCCGCGGCGATGCCGTCGATCGTCGCATGGCCGGGTCGCGTATCGAGCAGGCGCGCCGGCACCAGCGACGTGAGCGTCGCGGCGGTCGTGAAGTAGCCGACGATGTCGGCGACGAGGTGCGTCGAGCCGGCGAGGTTGTACAGCGAGACGCTGCCGCCATCGCCGACTTTGGCGACGACGAGGTTCGCGATCGTCTCGCCTGGCGTGAAGTTCAGATTCGATGCGTTCGGCAGCGCGCTGCCAGTCGGCCATGCCGTAACGTGGCTGGCGGCGGTCGGCGTCACGGCGGTGACGTTCAGCACGACCGCGCTGACGCCGCTGGCCGGCACGCCGGAGCGACCGAGTACCGGCAGGTCGAACTGCGTGCGCGCCGCGAGCGCGCCGACGCCGGCTTCGGCATCGTCCGCGGTGGCGTGGCCCGCGCGCGTGTCGAGGATCCGCGTCGGCGTCAGCGGTATGTACGGCGCCGCGGTGTCCGCGATCTCGACCAGCGTCGCCGACATCGCCGGCAGCGTGTCGATGGTGAGCGTGTTGCCGTCGATCGCGGTCGCGGTGCCTATCTGCGCGAGCCCGTGCGCGCCGTCGAACGCATAGCGCGTCCACGTGCCGCTGCGCGCGGCGTTCAGCGTCAACTGTACGCTGTGCGGCGCGGTGTCCTTGTTCGTCAGCAGCACCATCGTGCGCTGGCCCGGGATGTCGAACGCATAGGCGCCGACCACGTCGCGGTCGGCGCTGGTCGCGGAGACGCTGTAGCCGCCGACCGCGCCGCCGGCGCCGTCGTAGTTGCGGAAGATCGCGAACGCGTTTTCGTTGAGCGAGCCGACTGCGGGCGCGACCCAGCGCGTGGCCATGTCGACGCCCTCGCGCGCGAAGATCGCCAGCGCCTCGGCCTGCGCGACGGCGCCGCTGGTCGTCGCATCGTTGCCCCAGTTGTATTCGGTGATCGCCAGGCGCGTGCCGGGGCAGTATTGCGCGATCCAGGCCTTCGCGCGCGGGATCAGGTTCGGGATGCTGTAGTGGTTCGCATCGTAATTGCCGAGGTCGGCGATCCACGATTCCGACACCCATGACGAATCGTAGAGTTCCTTCAGCGCGCGCAGGCGCAGCGCCGCCGTCGTCGGTGAGTCGTCGTCGCTGAGGCTGACGTTGCTGCCCTGCGGGTAGTAGTGCAGGTCGAGGTAATCGACGACGCGCTGGCCGTTCGCGAGCGGGTTCGCGCAGACCTGCTGCAGGTACCACGCGACGAACGGCAGCCCGCCGTGCGCGTTGCGGTCGGCGTTGCTCGAGCCGCAATTGTCGGCGGCCGACCAGAACAGGTCGCAATAGCCCCAGGTCACGGGGCCGGTGACGCGCGCGTTCGGTTCCTGTTGCTTGATCGCGGCGCCGTACTCGAGCGCCTTGCCGAGGATCTCCTGCTCGGTGGGCGCGGCCGGGTGCACGTCGCGGTGCGTGGAGTTCCACAGCATCACTTCGTTGTCGAGCGAGTAGTAGCGCACGCCGCCGTGCGCGGCGTCGCCGAACGACGACTGCAGGTGCGCGATCCAGCCCTGCCAGAACGTCGTGTCGACCGCGATCGACGAATCGAGCGGGTCGTTGCCGGTGATCGCGCTGCCGTCCGTGTGGTAGCCGTTGCCGGCGTTCGGGTCCCAGTAGTCGGTCGATTGCTGCGTGCCGTATTTCGCGACCGAAAAACCGACGCTGTACGGGTGCGCGGTCGCGCTGTCGGGGCGTGGCGTCCAGCCTATCGTCGGGATCGTGATCAGAGGCTGGATCGATGCGCTACGCGCCTCGCTGACGAACTTGTCGGCGGAACTGTCGAGCGGCGGCGTGTGCGCATGGTCGCTGCTGTTCGGGATGTTTTCGTAGTAGTAGTCGCTTGCGGTGTTGTTGAAGTCGGTCTGCCAGTTGTAGCGCGTCGTCGAATTGCCGCCCCAGCGGCGCACGCTGTAGCCGACCTGGGCGTTGCGTGTGCCATTGCCGTAGGCCACGCCGAAAATCAGCGGATTGACCATGTTGCCGATCGCGCCCGTGTCGACCGCAACCGCGACATCGGCGCCGTTCGCGATGGCCGACGAGCGCGCGTTGAACACGATGTCGGTGATGTATACCTGCGCCTGCGTCGCGCTGGCCACGCTGTTCGCCTGGAACGTCAGCGCGTCGAATGCGCCGTAGGTGAGCTTCGCCGCGTCGAAGTCGATCGTTACCTGTTTCCACGTGCCTGCAGCGATTCTGGCCGCCGCTCGTGTACGTGCCGATGTCGAGGCTGCCGTAGTCGGCGGTTTGTCCGTTCGTCGGCGTGATCAGTTGCAGGGAGACGTTGATCTTCTGCCCGCTGGCGGAGCCGCCGTGCACCCAGAACGTCAGGCTCGCGTAGTCGGCGAGCGCGTAGCGCGTGCTGCCGCCGTTCGCGAGCAGGCGCACGCCGCCCCAGTTGTCGGGCTTGAAGCTGATCGAATGCGCCTCGCTGCCGCGTACCGTCGCGGCGCTCGCGAGGCTGTAGCTCGCCGCCCAGCTGTAGTAGTCGGCGAATGCGTTCTCAAGGTTGCCGTCGTAGACGGTCAGCGACGAGGCCGCCTGCGCAGCGGATGCGCCGGCGAGCCACAGGGCCAATACGGCGATCGCCCGGCGGGCCAGGCTTCGTGCTCCGCGCGAATCGGCGCGGTCGTTGCGGGGTGCGCGGATCATCGACAGTCGTGCTCCAATGGCGGGTAAGTCCCTCGAGTCGAAATTATGCCGACTGTTGCGACGAAAACGTGAGTCGCCGCACGTTCCTCGATAATGACGAGATGAAAGGACAAGGAAGCTCGGAAAGTATGCGAAGCTCGCGTCAATCCCCGCTGATGTACTTCGGCCCTTTGCCCACGGTCTTCTCGTACACGCCATTGCCGGCGCGGCGGTATTGAGTGAAGCCCTTCGCTGCGACGTTGCTTTCCTTGAGCACGTGCGCATTGCCGATCGCCACGTTCGGCGCGCGGATCACGCGCCTGATCGGCGCGCCGCACTGCGGGCACGCGGCCAGTTCCGCGTCGCTCAATTTCTGGCGCATGTCGAAGTGCGCATCGCAATGGGCGCAGCCCTTGTCGACGGCGGCGTACTCGTAGATCGGCATGACGAGGATGATGGGGCGTGCCGTGTTGCAACTCAAGTCATCGGAAGTTTCTCGACACCCCGATACTAGAGCATTTTTCGTTTGATCAGTGACGCAAGAGCGCCCCCTTCCGACTGCCGCCACCTTGTAAGCTCGTTTCATCTCCCAGTCAGACCGTCCCACCATGGATCACGAGATCGCGGGGAAGCTAGGGTAGGCTGGGGAGTTCTCTCACCAACCCGAACAGTTGCCAGGGCACCAAGCCCGTTTCTGCAAGGCCGGGTACCAGGAGCGATGGCATGAACGAGTGTTTTGTCGGCATTGACGTGAGCAAGGCAGGGCTGGATGTCTATGTTTCTTCGACCCACTCCATGCGCGAGTACGTCAACGAGGAAAGCGGTATCGCCGCCTTGGTTGCCGAGTTGGTGGACTGCGTCCCGAAGTCGATCGTGCTCGAAGCCACGGAAGTCTGAAACGTGCGCTGGTGGCGCAGTTGTGGGCGGCCGAGCTGCCCGTGTCGGTGGTTACTGCGCCAAGTCAGGGACTTCGCCAAGGCAACGGGCAAGCTGGCCAAGACCGATCAGCTCGATGCGCGCGTGCTGGCGCATTTTGCCGCGGCGGTACAGCCGAGGCTACGCACGTCGCCGGAAGAGACCGTCCAGGGTTTTGTGGATCGGCTGGCGCGCCGGCGGCAATTGGTGGAGATGCTGGTGATGGAAAGAAATCGTGGCTTGCATGCGCAAGCTGCTGACGATTCTCAATGCCATGGTGCGCGATAACGCTTATTGGCGAGAAAATCATGCTATCCCGGCTCGACGGAACAACACAGTTGCTTCCCCCGCGCTGCGCGCAGGAGAAGGATTCTTTCGTGCTGCGTCTTGGCTTTTCCCTTCCCCTGCGTAGCGGGGGAAGGTGCTCCGAAGGGGCGGAGGGGGCGCTTTCGTTGTAAGCACTTGAGTCGAAAATGCTCTAAAGCGAAGAAGCCGCGATGCGCGCACCTCAGCCGCGCGCGGCATGCGCCGGTTCCGGTTCAGACATCGTGGCGTCGAGCTGGCGCAGTAGTTGGCGCGTGCGTGCGATGCTCGGCGAGTCGGGCAGCTTGTTGCCCGGCACCGGCCGGTATAGGCGCAGCGCTTCGCGCAGGTCGGCGCGCGCCAGTTCCGTCTTGCCGGTCAGCGCGTACAGCCGTCCGCGCACGGCGAGCGGGGTGCAGAGCTGGCCTTCATTACCGCTTTGCCTGACTTTGCCCGGATAGGCCTTGAACGCCTCGTCGATCAGGCCCCGCGCCTCGTCGATGTCCGCGGGCGCGCCGAGCGTGAGCAGCGCATCGGCGAGGCCGATCGCGGCGTCGGCCCAGAAGGCGTTGTCGTGCGGGTATTTCGATCCGATCAGCGCGAGCGCGCGCCGCAGCAGCGCGACGACTTCCTGCGGCCGGTCGCCGCTACGCTCGATCGTGTCGGCGAGGCTTTCCATCTGCATGCCCAGTTTGGCGGAGTCGCCGCCGAGCAGGGCCTCGTGCTCGCCGAGCGCCTTGCGTTCGAGGGCCTCGGCTTCGCGCAGGCGGCCCAGTTCCTTGAGCGCATCGGCCCAATACTTGGCCGCGGCGGCGGTAGGGATCGCATGTTCGCCGAACAGCTTGACGTAGAGTTCGTAGGCTTCGTGCGTGTCGCGTTCGGCCTGTTCCGGGTTCGTCGGCAGTTCCAGCGAAGAGCGCTGGCGCAGCACGAAGGCGCGCTCATAGCTGTCGCCCGGCGGCAGCGCGGCCAGGGCCGCGGCGAAGGTGGCTTCGGCCTCGCTGCGCCGGCCCATGTCGGTGTACATCGCTGCGAGCCAGCCCAGGTATTGCGCGAGATAGGGATACTTCTCGCCGAAATGCCGGCGCAGCAGGGCGATGCCGCGCAGATAGGCCTGCTCGGCCTCGGGATAGCGGTACTCGTCGCGCAGGGTCATGCCCAGTTCCACCCACGGCCGCCACAGCCAGACGTTGTCCTCGCCGTAGCCTGCGGTGAGGCGCGCGATCGCCTCGCGCAACAGCGCCTCGGATTTCGGCCCCTCCATGTCGGCGGCGTCCATCAGTTCGGCGCGCGAGATCAGCGCGGCGACGGTGCGCTGGTCGTTCGGGCCGAGTTGCGCCTCGAGCGTCTTCTGCGCCTGCGCGAGCAGGTCGAAAGCCTCCGGCGGCGCGTTGCGCCTGCGCCGCAGTTCGTTGGCGAAATAGAGCTTGACCAGCGCCGCGTCGACGCTTTCCTCGCGGCCGTTGGCGCGGTAGATCGCGAGCGCGTCCGCGCAGGCGTCGCGCGCATCGTCGGCCGTGGGCGCGAAATTGCGCAACTGGCACAGCGTAGCGAGCGACTGCGCGACCTCGATGCTGTTCACGCCCATCGCGGCGCGGCGCTCGACGACGGCGCGTTCCAGCGTCGCGCTCGCGGCGGCGATGTCGCCGAGGTTGTATTGGATCTCGCCGAGGTTGCCGAGCAGGTCGGCGTGCACGCGCGGCGCGTCGGTCACCGACTCGTCGAGGCGCTTCACCGCGTCCGCGATCAGCTGCTGCGGCGCGCGCACGCGCGCCTGCGCGCGGCTCAGCGGGTCCTGCTCGCGGAAGATCGACAGCAGGTAGTCGCGCACTTGCTCGGCGCGCTCGCGCTCGGACTGCGCGAACGCGGTCGCCTCGCGCGCCACGCGCGCCTGCCAGAGCGCGAGAGCGAGCATCGACAGCAGCGCGAGCAGCACGAGCGATGCGACGGCGACCCCGGCGCGGTGGCGCGCCACGAACTTGCGCATGCGGTACCGGCGCGTCGCCGGGTGCGCGTGCACCGGGCGGCCGTCGAGGTGGCGCTCGATGTCGTCGGCGAGGGCGCCTGCCGAGACGTAGCGCATTGCGGGTTCCGTCTCGAGCGCCTTGAGCAGGACGTTGTCGAGGTCGCCGCGCAGCAGGCGGCGCAATTGCGCCGGAGTATACTTTTGCGCAGGCGCGGCCGGCTGCTGTGCGGCGGCGACGGCGCGCAGTTGCGAGGACGGGCGCCGCACCCCCGTACCGCTCGGCCGCTGTCCGGTGAGCAGTTCGTGCAGCAGCACGCCGAGCGCGTAGACGTCGGTCGCGGTGGTCACGGCGCCGCCGCGCACCTGTTCGGGCGCGGCGTATTCGGGCGTGAAGATGCCGAGCGTGCCGGTGGCGTTGTCGGCGTCGTCGGCGATCAGCTTGGCGATGCCGAAGTCGAGCAGCTTCACCTCGCCCGCTGCGGTCACCAGGATGTTGGCGGGCTTGATGTCGCGGTGCACGATCAGGCTGCGATGCGCGGCCTCGACCGCCCGGCAGGCGTCGAGAAACAGCTTCAGGCGCTGGCGCACGTCGAGATCGTGCAGGCGCGCGTAGTCGGCGATCGACACGCCGTCGACGAATTCCATCACGAGGTAGGGGATGCCGGCCGGCGTGATGCCGCCGTCGATCAGCCGCGCGATGTTGGGGTGGTCGAGTGCGGCGAGTACCTGGCGCTCGCGCTGGAACAGGCGTTGTTCGAGTTCGGAATAGAGGCCGCGCTGGAGCAGCTTGACCGCGCCGCGCTGGGCGAAGTCGCGGCCGACGCGCTCGCCGAGGAATACCGCCGCCATGCCGCCGCGCCCGAGCGCCTTGACCAGGCGGAATTCACCGACCTGCTGGCCGATCAGTCCCTCGGGCTGGATCTCGACCGCGGCGAGCCGCTCGATCTGCGCATCCATCGGCGTATCGAGGAAGCTCGATTGTTCCGACGCGTCGAGCAGGCGGCGCACGGCGGCGCGTTCCCCGGCGTCGAAGACGTTGACGGCGAGCCATGCCTCGCGCTCGCTCGGAGTCAGCGCGATCAGCGCGTCGAAGCATTGGCGCAGGCGCTCGATCGGTGGCGCGATGGCGGGATCGTGGCGGGTCTGCATGGCGGTAAGCAGCGCCGCAGGAGCGATGCGGCCGTTCAGGCGAGCAGATCGTTGAGCAGCGCCCGCGCGAAGCGCCAGTCGCGATCGACCGTGCGCCGGCTCAGTTCGAGCACCTGGGCGACCTGGTCGATCGACAGGCCGGCGAAGTAGAGCAACTCGACGATCTGCGCGCTGCGCGGACTGAGGCGTTCGAGTTTCTGCAGCGCCTCTTCGAGCGCGAGCGCGCCCTCGGCGGTGTCGATCGACGGTTGGTGCTCGGCGTCGGCCAGCGACACGCGCTGCCACTCGCCGCCGTTGCGCTGGCGCAGGCGGTTGCGCGCGCGGTCGCTGAGCAGGTGACGCATCGCGCGTCCGGCGTAGGCGAAGAACTGCGCGGGGTGCGCGAACGTCAGCTCGCGGCCCGTGCAGACGCGCAGATACAGCTCGTGCACCAGCGCGGTGGTGTCGAGCGAATCGCCGTCGCGCAGGCGCGTGAAGCGATCGTGGGCGAGATGCTTGAGTCGGGCGTAGACCGCATCGAACAGCGCGTCGGCCGACTGCGCCGCCGACCGCGGGGGAACGAATGCGGTGGCCATGGGGATTTCCATGAATCCGACACCTCTCGCGTCATTCTGCCGGTGATTCTAGCCGTTTGCGCGGCGCGCGGATGCGCTGCCGCCCGCATGTGGCTGCCGACGGCGTCTGCCGCGTACACGGCCTGCGCCGGCCAGAGCCATGAGCGTGCCGAGCAGTAGCAGGACGAGGCGGCCGACTGCCGGTGCCGGCGCCGTCGTGCCGGGCGGATCGACCATAAGCGCGAACGGTGTGGCCGTCGCGGGCGCGTAGTCCGCATCGCCGCCGTAGCTCGCGCCGAGCGTGTGCGTGCCGGTCGTCGTGAACGTTGCGGAGCATTGCGCCGTCGAGCTGCCCGCACCGGCAATCAACGTCGTCGGCGAGCAGGCGAGCGCGGCACCGTTGTCGGTGAAGCTGACGCTGCCGCTCGGCGGATCGCCGGCGAGGGTCGCAGTGATCGTCACCGCGTTGCCGGCCGTGGCGGGATTGGGCGTCGCACTCAGCGCGATCGTGGTGGATTTTTTGTCGACGACGAGCGTGTAGCTCTGCGTGCCGGAGTAGGCATTGGACGAGGTGGCCTGCACGGTGAACGCATAGCTGCCGACGGTCGAGGGCGTGCCGGAGATCGTGCCGTCGGCGGTCAACGTGAATCCGGGCGGCAAGGTGCCGGAGGCGAGCGAGAACGAATAGGGCGCGGTGGCGCCGGAGGAACTGCTCGCGGTCAACGCTTGTGAATAGGCGACGCCGTAGGTCGCATCGGGCAACGTCGGCGGCGCGATCGCGATGGCGATGGTGGAACAAGTCAGGGCGACGGTGGTGACGTTGGCGGCGATGGCCGTGCCGTTTGCATTGACGAGCACGCAGAATTGGTCGGGCGGAGCGCTGAAGACGAAGACGTCCCAGTTGCTGCCGGCGGCGAGCGGCATGGCGAAGGTGAAGCCGGCAGCGCCGGAAGCGACGGTGAGTTGCTGCGTACTGCTCGGCGAGGTGCCATCGAGTTCGAGCACGACGTTGCCGGTCAGGCCGCTCGCGCTGCCGCCGACGGTGTACGCGGCCGCGACGACTTCGACCGCGCCGATGTCGCAAGCCGCGCCTTGCGGGCGCACCACGCCGCGCTGGTCGGTGGGCGGTGCGCCGGTGCAGGTGCCGGCGTCGATCGCGACGCTACCTGTGCCGGGCAGCACGGTCTGGGTGAAGCCGCCGTTGTTCGCGAGCGCGCCGAGCACGGGATCGGCGTCGAGGTTGCCGCCGCCATCGCTGCCGAGCAGCGCATTCCAGCCCGCACCGCTGCCGCCCGAGCCCTGCACGATGCTGTGGTCGATCGACGGCTCGGCATTGAAGTTGTAGATTTCCGCGCTGCCGGTGTCACCCCACAGGATCACGTTGTGCAGCACGGGATCGACGCCGTAGTTGTAGATGGCCCCACCGTAGCCGGACGTCGCAGTGTTGCCGTTGAACGTGACGTTGATGAGCGAGGGGACGCTACCCCCGTCGTAGTCGGCGTTGACGATCGCGCCGCCGTAAGTCGCGCTGTTGCCGTAGAGCGTGACGTTGGTGAGAGTGGGGTTGCTGGTGCCGCCGTTGGCCGCCACATTGTAGATCGCACCGCCGTATTCGCCGCCCACATTGCCATTGAAGGTGACGTCGCTCAGAGTCGGACTGCTGGTGCCGCCGTAGTCGTCGCCGCTAGCGTCGTTGACCATCGCGGTGCCGTAGCCGTAAGCGATGAGCACGTGAGTGAGGGTGGGGCTGCTGACGCCGCCGTCTTCGCCATTGTCGTAGATCGCGCTGCCGCCGTTGTCGGCGTCGTTGGCGCTGAAGACGAGATTGCGGAGCGTGGGGCTGCACTCGTGGCCGCTGCCCGCGCCGTTGCAATAGAAGCCGCCGCCGTGGCCGTTGTTTCCGGCCGCGGTGATCGTGAAACCGTCGAGCACGGTGCTGGCGGTGATCGTGCCGGCCGCGGTGGTGCCGTCCATGCGCAGGACGCGGTAGGAGTTGAGGCCCGCGATCTGGCTGTGGTCCGTGTCCACGCCGCCGGGACAGCCGCTGCCGCCGCAGTCGTCGTGGGCGAGGTCGCCCGAGAGCACGGTGCCGTTGGCGATCGGGTCGGGATTGCGCTGGTCGCGGCTCGTTTCGGTGCCGGCGAAACCGCCGTAGACCGCAAGGCCGGGGCGTACGTTGAAACTGACGTCCGCGTCGTCGTAGGTGGGGTTCGCCGGATCGGCCGGCTGCACGGGAATGTACACGCCTTGGGCCACCCAGACCTCGGTGCAGCTCAGGTTGTTCAAGGCGTTTTGCAGATCGGTGTAGGCATCCGTCCACGAGGTGCCGTCGTTCGCGCCCGTGGCGCTAGCCCAGACGTAACACCGGCCGATGCTGCCGGACTGCACCACTTCGACCGCGCCGATGTCGCAGCCCAGGCCCTGCGGGCGCGCGATGCCGCGCTGGTCGACGGCGGACGTGCAGGAGCCCGCATCGATCGCCGCGCTGCCGCTGCCGGGCAGCAGGGTTTGCGTCGCGCCGCCGTTGTCCGCGAGCGCGCCGAGCTTGGGATCGGCGTCGAGATTGCCACCATTGTCGGTACCGAACGCCGTGACCCAACCCGCACCGCTGCCGCCCGAGCCCTGCACGATGCTGTGGTCGAACCTCGATGGCGTGGTGCCGGCCGAAAACGCGAAATTGTTGTCAGCCGCTGCCGCATTGCCCCACAGAATGACGTTGCTGAAGGCGGCACTGGAACTGGTGCCGCCAAAGCCTACGATCAGGATTCCACCGCCATAGCCGGCGCTGATGTTGTTGCTGAAGGTGACGTTCGTCAGCGTAGGGTTGCACACACCGCCGGTCACTCCGCCGCTTACCCGGCAATCGACGTGCATCGCGCCGCCGCCATAATTGCTTTGTGTGGTCTCGTTGCCGCTGAAAGTGACGTTGGTCAAAGCCGGGCTGCTGACGCCTTCGTATTCGCCATCGCTCACCATTGCGCCGCCGTAAAGCTCGGCACGGTTGTTGCTGAAAGCGACGTTGGTCAATGTCGGGCTGCTTTCGCCGTAGTAGCCGATGTTGTAGATCGCCCCGCCCGAAAAGGCCTGGTTGCCGCTGAAGGTCACGTTGTCGAGAGTTGGGCTGCTCACGCCGCCGTTCTGGCCGTCGTTGCGCATCGCTCCGCCATAGTTGGCGTAGTTGCCGCTGAACACGAGATGTCGAAGCGAGGGGCTGCAGGTTCCGCCTTGGCCGTTGCAGTACAGACCGCCTCCATAGCTGCCATTGCCGCCGGTGATCGTGAAACCGTCAAGCACGGTGCCGGAAGTGACGGCTGTCGTGGTGCCATCGATCGAAACGATCGTGTAGCTGTTGTCGCCGTTGTTTGCGGACACGCTCGCGTCGACGCCGTTGCCGGAATCGACGTCGCTGTCGTCGCCGTTGAGGTCGCCCGAGAGCACGGTGAGATTGGCCGCGACGTTCGCGGCGCGATCGGGATCATAAGCCGGGTCGAAACTGGAAGAATCCTCCGAGCCGGAGAAGCCGCCGTAGACCTGCACGCCGGGCGGAATGGCGAAGCTGATTGTGCGATCGGCACCGGCGGTCGGCTTGTAGACGCCCTTGGCGACCCAGATCGTGGTACATGTGGAGGTGCCGAGCGCGGTCTGCAGGTCCATCGATTGGGACCAGGCCGATCCGTCGTTGGCGCTCGTGCCGGCCGTCGTGACGAAACACAAATCGGCGTGCGCGGCAGGCGCGGCGGCGAGCAGGGCGAAGGCGAGCAGCGGCAGCCGAAGAAAGCGAGGCATGGGTTTTCCCTGGAGGATGGACGAGGCGCAACCGGGTCACGGCAAAACGACCCTTCTCCTCTCACTAAACTCCGTTTGGCATGGGCCAACGCCATGCCGGCGCAAAGTTTTTTCGCAACGCGGGAAATAACCCCAATGTACGCTTTGCGAAGCGCGACGCGGCCGACAAGATTGCCCGCTGCGTCGCGTGTGCTAACGTAGCATTTCGTTTTCCAAACATCCGCTACCGAACGTGTTCAATCGCCTTGTCGTACTCACCACCTGCGCTCTGCTGTGCGTGCCAGGTTCCGCCCTGGCCCGGCGCAAGGCCAACGACGCCGCGATCGAGGCGCGTTTCAAGGCGCTCGAGCAGCGCGTCGCCGAACTCGAGGCCAAGCTCGCCGCGCGGCCCGTGCAGGCCCGGCCATGACCGCGGTGCCGCACGAAGCGCAGCCCGGCGCGCCGACGCCGGTCTGGGGCAGCCCGGACAAATGGGCGCGGATCAAGCAGGGCATGGGCTGGAGCCAGGTCCGCGACCTGCTCGGCTCCGCCGGCAAGAAAACCACCGGCGTGTTCGGTGACGTCTGGTATTACCCGGACGAGAGCGGCGGCCGCATCGTCTTCGACCGCGACGGCCGCGTGTCGGAGTTCAACACGCCGCCGGCACGCTGACATCTGGCGTTCACCGGAATCATGGCCGGTACCGGCACCGGCGATAGCCGCACAAAATGAAATCGGCCGCGTTGTGCGGCCGATTCGTAACGGGCGAGGGACGGGTGTTCTCAGTGCTTGTCGGCGTCCTTCTTCGCTGCGTCCATCGCCTGCTGCGCGGCATCCTTGACGTCGGCCGCGCCTTGTTTGGCGGTCTCGGCCGTCGTCTGCGCGCTCGCCGTCGCCGCCTGGCTGGACGAAGTGGCCTGTTGCGCGGACTGCATCGCTCCGGCCGTGTCGCCGGCCTTGGCCTGTTCGACGGCCTGCTGCGCTTGGCTTGCCGCCTGCTGCGCCTGTTGCGCGGTGGCCTGCGCTGCGGCCTTGGTTGCCTCGGCGGCGGCCTTGGCCTTGGCGGCGGCTTCCTGTGCCGCTTGCTGTGAATTGTCGTTGCATGCGCCGAGCGCCAGGGCGATGGCGGCTGCCATGAAAGCCTGTTTCAACTGCATGGTGATTTCCCTCCCTAAAGTTGACTGGAATGAGTCGATGACCGCTGCGAGCCGCGTTGCATCGCGCTCGCCACGCCGGTACAAGCTTACACCAGTTCGGCCGCCGCGCGTCGGTGCGCCGTTACGCGCCGTTACATACCGAGACGGGTGCGACATCGGCCGGTTTCCTCACGGGTTCAAGCTTCCCGCCGAAGTCAGGAACCAGGCCCGCGGAATCCCATCATGAACGTCGTCGTCGCCCCCGTCGCCAGTCCGCGGATTCCGCGCCCACCCATCATGCCGGCGCACGCGATGCCGGCGAGCATCGATGTCGAAGCGCTGCGCAGCCAAGTGCCGGTCACGCACCACAAGCTCGAGGCGGGGCAGTATCTGTACCGCGCCGGACAGCCGTTCAAGGCGCTGTATCTCGTCAACGTCGGTTTCCTGAAGACGTGCCTCATCGCCGACGACGGACGCGAACAGGTGACGGGCTTCCGCATGCGCGGCGACCTGATCGGCATCGATTCGATCGGCGCGGCGACGCACGAGTGCGAGGCGGTCGCGCTCGAAACGAGCGGCGTGTGGGAGCTGCCTTATCCGGCCGTGATGCGCGCCTGCGCACAGGTGCCCGAGTTGCAGGAGCGTTTGACCTGGGCGCTGGCCGCCGAGATCCGCAACGACCACTCGTGGAAGCTCGTGCTCGGTTCGCTGGGTTCGGAACAGCGCGTCGCCGCCTTCCTGCTCGATCTGGCCGCGCGCCACGAGGCGCTCGGACTGAGCCCGAGCCACTTCGTGCTGCGCATGGGGCGCGCCGACATCGGCAGCTTCCTCGCGCTCAAGCACGAAACGGTGACGCGCGCGCTGACGCGGCTCGCGCATCAGGGCTGCATCGACGTGCAATGGCGCGAGATCCGCATCCTCGATGCGCAGGCCCTGCGCCGCGTCATCCAGTGCGAGGGCGAAGCGGCATAGCGCTTCACGCTTCGCGCGGGCGGTCGAGCTTGCGCCGGATCGCCGTGGACAATTCCTCGCGGCGATACGGCTTGCGCAGCAGGTCGAAGCCTTCGCCGCTCTGCGCGGAGCGCTCGTCGCCCGAGGTGAGCAGCACCGGCAGCGCGGGCCAGCGTTCGCGGATTTCCTCGGCGAGCTCCACGCCGTTCATGCCGCTGCCGAGCATCACGTCGGAAAACACCAGCGCGATTTGCGGATGTTGCGCAATCGCGCGCAGCGCTCCGGACGCATCCGCGCAGGGCAGCGGCGTGTAGCCGAGCGAGCGCAGGAAGGCGAGGGCGGCGCGGCGCACGTCGGCATCGTCCTCGACGACGAGCACGGTTTCGTCGCCGCGCTCGCTCGCCGCGGGCGCGATGCGCGCGGCGGACGCTTCGGCGGTCGTCGCGATCACCGGCAGGTAGAGTTCCACGCAGGTGCCGTAGCCGAGCTTGCTTTCGATCTGCAGATGGCCGCCCGACTGGGCGACGAAACCGTAGACCATCGACAGGCCGAGGCCCGAGCCCTTGCCTTGTTCCTTGGTCGTGAAGAACGGTTCGAGCGCGCGTGCGAGCACGTCGGGCGCCATGCCGAAGCCGGTGTCGCGCACGGCGATGACGACGTAGCGGCCGGGTTTGGCCTCGCCGCTCGCCGCGTCCGCGTCGATTTCGGCGAGGTGCGCGCCGATGTGCAGGCGGCCGCCGCGCGGCATCGCGTCGCGCGCGTTGATCGCAAGATTGACCAGGGCCGTGTCGAGCTGGCCCGGATCGACGAAGACGCGCGGCATGTCCGCGGCGCATTCGATGCGCAGGTCGATCGCCTCGCCGAGCGTGTGCCGCAGCAGGCCGCCTACCTCCTCGAGCAGCGCCGGCGGATCGCAGGCGCGCGGCGAAAGCTGCTGGCGCCGCGCGAACGCGAGCAGCTTGCGCGTCAATTCGGCGCCGCGGCCGACGGCGCGCAGGGCGATCGCGATCGTTTCGAGGTGCCCGGGATGGCCGGCGAGATCGTCCTCGAGGATCTGCAGGTTCGCCGAGATCACCGTGAGCAGGTTGTTGAAGTCGTGCGCGATGCCGCCGGTGAGCTGGCCGACCGCTTCGAGGCGCTGCGCGTGCGAGAGCTGCTCCTCGGTGCGCATGCGCTGCAGCGTCGCCGCGAGCGTGGTCGCGATCGAATGCAGGAAATGCAGCGCATCGTGGTCGAAATGGCGCGGCGCGCGCGACAGCGCGAGCAGCGCGGACGCCGGTGCGCCGTGGCCCGGAAGCGGGACCACCGCGCTCGCGGCGTAACCCGCGTCGAGCAGCGCGCCGCCTTGCACGACGGCATCGGTTCGGCCGGTCGCGGTCAGGCGGTCGAACAGACCCGCACCGAGCAGGTCGGTCAAGCGCGACAGCGCCTGCGCGTCGATACCGGAGGAAGCGCGCACGTGCAGACGTTCGCGCAACGGTATTCGGAAAATGAGCGCGACCGCATCGACGGCCAGCGCTTCGGCGACGAGCGCGGGCAGGCGCGCGATGGCGTCGTCGTGACCGGGCGAGGTGAGGAAAAGCTGACCGATCTGCGCAATCACCTTGTCGTAGCGTGCGCGGGCGAGCGCAGCGCGCGCGCGCTGCGTTTCGGAAATGTCGCGGATCGCGGCGACGACGAGGCGCCCTTCCGGCGTCGAAATCGGGCTGAGCGCGATCTCGACCGGGAATTCGCTGCCGTCGTTGCGCAGGCCGATCAGTTCCTGGCCGGAGCCCATCGCGCGCACGCGCGGATTCGCGATGTAGTTCGCCATATGGGCCTGGTGCATGTGGCGTGCGCGTTCGGGGATCAGCATCTCGATGCCGGCACCGAGCAGCCGCGCCTCCGCGTATCCGAACAGGCGCTCGGCCTGCGCGTTCGCGCGCACGATGCGGCCCGAGCCGTCGACCGCGATCATCGCGTCGGGGGCGATGTCGAACAATTCGCGGTACATCGTCGCGCGCGCCGGCGATCTAGCCGCGATCCACGCGCGCGGCGAACAGGTAGCCCGCGTTGCGCACCGACTTGATCAGTTGCGGACGCGCGGGGTCGGCCTCGATCTTGCGCCGCAGGCGGCCGATCTGCACGTCGATCGCGCGGTCGAACGGGCCGCTTTCGCGCCCGTGCATCTCGCTCATGATCGCGTCGCGCGAAAGCACACGGCCGGGATGGCGGACGAGGACGCAGAGCAGGTCGAACTCGCCCGTCGTCAGCGCTACCTCGGCACCGTCGGCATCGGCGAGGTGGCGCCGGTCCGGGTCGAGGAGAAAGCCCGAGAAGGCAAAACCGGCCCGCCGTGCCGGGGGCGCAGCGGGCGTGGCGGACGTGCGCCGCAGCACGCTGCGTACGCGCGCGAGCAGTTCGCGCAGGTCGAACGGCTTGGTCACGTAGTCGTCGGCGCCGAGTTCGAGGCCGACGACGCGGTCCACCGATTCGCCGCGTCCGGTGACGATGAGGATCGCGCCGCGCCAGTGTTCGCGCAGCCAACGCGTCAGCTCGAAGCCGTCCTCGCGCGGCAGGCCGAGATCGAGCAGGACGGCGTCGACCGCTTCGCTCCGCATGATCTCGCGCATCGCCGCGCCGTCGGCGGCCGTGCTCACGCGGAAGCCGTAGTGGCCGAAATAGCGCGCGATCGAGTCGGCGATCTCGGTCTCGTCGTCGACGACGAGCAGATGCGGCGAAGGCGGTGGCGTGGAAGACGCCGTCGAAACCATGTGGGGCGTGGCGAAGGCTGCGGTGCGGCGATTCTACCGCGACCAGACGCGTGGTGCGTCTTCACGGCTCGGTACGGACGGTCTTCCGCACGGCGGCGAGTAAGCCGGGATCGACTTCGTCAAGTTTGTCGGTGCGCGGCGATGCGGCCCTGCGCGTCAAGCAGGGTGACGACGCCGGAGTGGTTGAAGCCGCCGTCGGGCAGCGCGCGGTACTGCACGTCGAGCACGGCCGCGAGGCGGCGCACGCCGGCCGGGTCCGTGCGCGCCAGCGTCCAGTGCGAAAGATCGATATGGCGCTCCGCCGCGGTGGCCTTGAGCGCGACCGGCGTGTCGCGCACGCTGTCGAAGCTGACGAGGACTGCGCGCAGGCGCGTGCGCGATGCATCGTCGAGCGCGTGTTCGGTGCGCTTGATCGCCTCGACGATCAGCGGGCACATGTACGGGCACGAGGTGTAGAACATCGCGACCAGCACGGGGCTGCCGCGCCGCTCGGCCAACGTAAGGCCATGTCCGTCCTGGTCGACGAGGGCGAGATCGAGACGGTAGATGGAGTCGCCGGGCAGCGGATCGAGATCGGTCGATGCGTTCGCGGCGGCATGGGACGAAACGAGGATCGTGATCGCCACGACGGCGGCATGCAGGCAGGCGAGGAATTTCATTGTCTGTCTCCCACGCCGTCTTTGGCGCAGCGGAATCCGAGGTTGACCGTGCCGGCGCCACAGAACCTGAGCCGGTCCGGATCGTTCTGGTCGCGGCTGTCTGAAGCGCCTGAACCGAAAATGCTCTGAGAGCATGCGGGAATGACGGAAAGATCACTTCGCGCTTTCCTGGAGCAACGTCGCAAGCTGGTCCTTCCACAACACCGCCCACGTATGCGAGCTGTGCCCGCGCGTCGCATCGCTGATCGGAATGACGACGGCGCGACCGTGCGGCACGTTCCTGATCTCGCGTTCGAGAATGCCGAGTTCGGGCGGGTTGATCTGGTCGTCGGCGGAATTGACCGCGAGCAGCGGCGCCTTGATCGTGCCGAGTTTCGGCTGCGGGTCGTAATTGCGCGAGGCGTCGACCTGGTAGAGGCAATCGTTGGCGTCGTCCTCCTTCATCAGCGTGGCGATGCGGTCCTCGAGATATTTGTCGGCCGCGTCGCGCGTCGGGTAGTCCTTCTGCCACTGCAGCGGCACCGAGCCCATGATCATGAGGATGTGCAGCGCGTCGGCGAGGCCGCGCGGCTGCTTCGCATAGTCGCCGTTGTTCCACTCGGGGTCGTTGCGGATCGCGTCCATGAACATGCGGCGGAACATGCGGTTGCGCCCGGCGATCTCGACCGGCAGCGAGGCGAGCGGCATCAGCGCGTCCATGAAATCGGGATACGTCTCGCCCCAGACCCAGGAGTGCATGCCGCCCATCGACGTGCCCATGACCAGGCGCAGGTGATCGACCTTGAGCTTCTGCGTCAGCAGAAGGTAGTCCGCCTTGACCATGTCGTCGTAGTCGTAGTGCGGAAACTTCATGCGCAGCCCGTCGCTCGGCTTGCTCGATTTGCCATGGCCGATGCCGTCGGGCAGCACGATGAAGTACTTCGCCGCGTCGAGCGGTTGGCCCGGCCCGAACAACTGTCCGGCGAAACGGTCGTTGAGGAACTGCGTGCCGGCGCCGCCGGTGCCGTGCATGATCAGCACGGCATTGTCCACTTTTCCATTTTTCCCTTTGTGGATTTTGCCGAGCGTGCGGTAGTGTAGGCGCAGCTCGGGCAGCGTCTCTTCGCTGGCGAAACGGAAGTCCTTGACGACGAAGTCGTCTTCGGCCGGCGTCGGCCACGCGTCCGCGTGCGCAGGCGGCACAGCGAGCAGGAACATCATCGACACGGCGGCAACGAGAATGCGCAGCATGATTCGCCTCATCTGGCAGGACGGGGCGGCCAGTGTGCGGTCGATGCCGGCTGCCGTGCAAGGCCGCGTCAATCGTCGCCGGGTTTCGCCTTGCGCACGGTGCGCGGTTTCGCTTCGGGACGCAGGCGGACTTCGCCGTCGGCGAGCCGTGCGACGAGATGCGCGGATTTCCCGGCGGCTTCGGCCGTGCGCAGCACCTCGCCGTTGTCGCGGTCGAGCAGGATCGCGTAGCCGCGCTGCAACGTCGCGAGCGGGCTCACCGCGTTGAGCGTGCGTGCGAGTTCGACCAGATGCTGCCTGCGCCGGTCCAGCCGGCGGTCGAGCGCTGCGTAAAGGCGCTGGCGCAGCGCGGCGAGTTGCTCGCGCCGCTGCGCAAGACGGATCGACGGATGCTGTGTCTGCAGGCGTGCGCGCAAATGCGCAAGACGTTCACCGCCGCGCTGCAGCCGCGCGCGCGGGTGTTGCGCACGTAGACGCGCCCAGGCATGGTCGAGACGCTGCGCGGCGTTCTGCAGGCGGCGCAGGAACAGCGTTTCGAGCCGCGTCTCTTCGCGCTGCAGATTGCGACGGATCGTCGTGCCGTCCGGCACGAGCAATTCCGCCGCGGCCGAAGGCGTCGGCGCGCGCAGATCGGCGGCGAAGTCGGCGATCGTGAAATCGACCTCGTGACCGACCGCGCTGACGACCGGGATCGCGCACGCGCGGATCGCGCGCGCGACGCCTTCGTCGTTGAACGCCCACAGGTCCTCGAGCGAGCCGCCGCCTCGCGCGAGAAGCAATACGTCGTGACGCCGCGCTTTCGAGGCCGAGTTCAGCGCGGCGACGATCGCCGGCGGCGCTTCCTTGCCCTGCACGGGCACCGGGATCACCTCGACGTCGACGAGCGGAAACCGTCGCGACAGCACGCTGAGCACGTCGCGGATCGCGGCGCCCGTGGCCGAGGTGATCACGCCGATGCGCTGCGGCGGTTGCGGCAGCGGCCGCTTGTTCGCCGCGTCGAACAACCCCTCCGCGGCGAGCTTCGCCTTGAGCAGCTCGAACGCGCGCAGCAGCGCGCCTTCGCCGGCCTCTTCGAGATGTTCGACGATGAGCTGGAACTCGCCGCGCGCTTCGTACAGGCTCACGCGCACGCGCGCGAGCACGCGCGCGCCGTCGGCCGGCCGGAAGCGCAGCAGCATCGAGCGGTTCCTGAACATCGCGCAGCGGATCTGCGCCTGGGCGTCCTTCAGGCTGAAATACAAGTGCCCCGAAGCCGGGCGCGAGAAATTCGAGATTTCGCCTTCGACCCAGATCAGCGGAAACGTGTCCTCGAGCAGATCGCGCGCGAGGCGCACGAGCTGGCTCGGGGAGAAGATTTCGCGTTCGGGAGCGGTGTCGGAAAAAAGTTCGGACATGCGTTGCGTTTGCTTCCCTTCTCCCCTCGGGAGAAGGTGCCCCGGAGGGGCGGATGAGGGGAAGGAGTGTCGGTTTCGAAAGGTGTGGCAATCGTGCGAGGCTCTTCCCTCATCCGCCTGCCGGCACCTTCTCCGGAGGGGAGAAGGGTACTACTTTCGACGTCACGAAATCGTTTGGGTACTCGCCTTCTTGCGTTCGCGCCGCAGTTTGCGCCAGCGCAGCAGCAGGCTTACGCCGACCCAGAACGCAAGCAGCGCAAACGGCCACGCGACCGCACGCGGCCAGATCGCCGCAAGCCCGGCGACGCCGATCAGCAGCAAGGCTGCGGGCGGCAGCAGGCCGGCGTCGGCACCCCCGAGCAGACGGCGGCCGCCGATCGCCGCGCCGACCGTGTTGACCAGGCGCAGCGTGCCCGCCGCCGCGCGGCTCGAACTGCCGCTGCCGCCGCGCAGGCGTTTCTCCAACCGTTTCGGGCGCGCGGGGCGCGCGCGCTCGTCGAGCACGACCTCGGTCGCGTTGCCCAGGTCCGCTTCGTACTGCGCGGCCATGCGCTCGGCGAAAGCCTCGTCCTCGACGGCCACGTCGATCTCGCAGTTGGTCAGCCAGCTCGCGATGTTGAGATTGCTCGAGCCGACGCGCGCCCAGCGGCCGTCGGCGACCGCGGTCTTGGCATGGATCATCGAGCCGTTCCATTCGTACACGCGCACGCCGGCTTCGAGCAGCGGCCGGTAGCCCGCGTGCGACAGGCGCGCGACGAGTTGCAGGTCGCTCGTACCCGGCACGAGCAGGCGCACGTCGACGCCGTCGCGCGCGGCCGCGCACAGCGCCTGCACGTAGGGCGCGAACGCGACGAAATAGGCGTCGGTCAGCCACAGCGTCCTGCGCGCCATCCCGGCGACGTAGAGGTCGGTGCGGTAGACGCTGGCGCGGCTCGGCGTCGTGGCGATGACGCGCAGGTTCGTGTCGCCGGCGCGTGCCGGGGCGCCGACGTCGAAGGCGAGCGGCGCGCCGAGCTGCGCCCAGTTGTCGGCGAAGGCTGCCGCGATTTCGGCGCAGGCCGGCCCGCGGATCGCGACGCCGGTGTCGCGCCACGGCGCGATGCCTCGCGCGGGGTCGCCGAGCCACTTCGCCGACAGGCAGACGCCGGAAACGAAGGCGAGGCCGCCGTCGACGACGAGCAGCTTGCGATGGTCGCGGCCGAGCCAGCCGAACGGGCTGTCGAGGCGCAGCGGATTGAACGCACGCACTTCGCCGCCCGCTGCGACCAGCGGCTGCCAGAACGCCGACGACGAACTGCCGAGGCAGCCGAGCCAGTCGCGGATCACGGCGACGCGCACGCCCGCGGCGGAGCGCTCGCTCAGCGCGGCGAGGAATTCACGGCCGACCTCGTCGTCGGCGACGATGTAGTTTTCCAGCAGGACCCAGCTTCGCGCCGCGCGGATCGCAGCGAGCCAAGCATCGAAATGGGCGCGCGCATCGATCAGCAGTTCGACCGCGTTGCCTTCGCTCAGATCCGCGCCGGTCGCGCGCTCGAGCGCCTGCGCGGTCAGATTCTGCGCGGAACGAAGCGGCGGCGTGGAATGATCGGGTTGCGACGACATGCGCTGGCATTGTGCCTCGCTCGTCATTCCAACGAAAGCTGGAATCCAGCCTTTTTGTCGTCATCGCTTCGAAGCGAGAGCTGGATTCCAGCTTTCGCTGGAATGACGGCAAAGAAGCAAGGAAACTCAGCCCGCGCGACGCGAGGCGATCACTTCTTCGCCGAGCGCGCGCCGGTACTGGCGGTCGAACGCAGCGAGCTGGCTTTCGAGTTCGGAATACGGTCCGGGTTCCCAGGCCAGCGAGACGACGCCGCGGTGCGCGTTCGCGCAGAGGTCCCAGTCCTGGCGGTTGGTCAGGTCCCAGAACTCCACCGCCGGCGCGGGATCGAAGCCGGGCGCGGCGATCGAGTCGGGATGGAATAGCCATTCGCAGACCACGCGCGTGCGGTCCTTCGACAGCGGCAGCGCGCGATGCATCATCACGTAGTCGGGGTGGAACGAGAGGAAGCCGCTCGGGAACAGGCTGTAATAGTATACTTTGCCGCGTTCCGAGTCGGTCACGCCGGGCAGCGTGGGCGCGCAGCGTTCGCCGCCCATCGTCATGCTGCCGTCGCGGTTGTTCATCCACATCGGGCCGCCGAGCACGGGGCCTTCGTCGAGATCGTTCTCGGAATTGCGGAACGGGGTGAGCTTGTTCAGGTGCGGATGCGCGAGCGGGCAGTGGTAGCACTCGCTGAAGTTGTGGAAGATCAGCTTCCAGTTCGCGTCGACCTCGTATTCGCGCCGCACCGCGGCGCGCAGTTCGGCCGTGCGCCACTGCCGGAAACGGCCGGCGAGGCCGGGCAGCGCGTCGGCGAACGGCTGCGGATCGCGCGACAGGTTGACGAAGAGGAAGCCTTCCCAGTTCGTCAGCGCGGCGGAATGCAGCGGATAGTCCGCCGCGTCGAAGCCGGGGACCTCGCTCATCGTCGGCACGGCGCGCAGCGCGCCGTCAAGGCCGAACGTCCAGGCGTGATACGGGCACTGGATCGTCTTGCCGAGCGTGCCCTGCGCTTCGCGGCAGAGCTTGCTGCCGCGATGCCGGCAATGGTTGTGGAACGCGCACAGTTCGCCTTCCTGGTCGCGCAGCACGATCACGCTTTCGCTGCCGAGTTCGAACAGGAAGTAGCTGCCCGGCTGTTCGAGCTGCGAGACGTGGCCGGCGAGCATCCACGAGCGGTAGAAGATCTTTTCGTGCTCGGCATTCCAGATTTCGTCCGAGACGAAATACTCGCGGCCGAGGGTGTGCTGGCCGAAAGAGGTACGGGCTTGCATGGCGGTGGTTCGGCTGACAATGATGGCGGTCAGTATGCCTGACGACTTCCGTTACAGGCCATCTTTTGCGCGCGTGTCGGCAAAGCATCGCCCGCAACGACATGTCGCGGCGGCACGCGATGCTCCGCTTCGAACACGGCTGATCGATCTACCTGCCTGCGAGGGCCGGCAGCTCGAGGTCGGCCATCACCGGCAGGTGATTGCTGATGCGCGGAGGGACGGTCGCCGCGGCGAGCACCCGGAAGTGCGCGCTGACCAGGATGCGGTCGATGCGCATCCAGGCCATTTTCTGTGCCGGGTAGGTGTAGCCGAACCCGAGGCCGGCGGCGGAGAAGGCGTCCTGGTAGCCGCCCAGCCAGCGCGCACGCGCCCAGCTCGGCCCTGGCAGGTTGGTGTCGCCGGCGATCAGCACGGGCTCGCTCCAGCAGGCGGCGTCTTCGGCCAACGTGCGGACATGCATCATCCGCTGGTTGGTGTTGGCGACCATCGCCTCGCGGGTGTCGTTCTGGAACACGCGGCCGGTGGCGATCTCGCCGCGCAGTCCTTCGCCGCGGATACTGTCGAACGCGTCGTGCGGCGAGAGCGGGTGGACGGCGAAGAGGCGCACCGGCCCGGCGGGCGTCGTCAGGCGGAAGCGGACGTAGTGGCGCGAATGGAGCCGGCCGTCGACCGCCACCTCGGGCGGCCGGTAGGCCTCGTCGAGCGGGAATTTGCTGGCCACCACGAACTGGTCGAGGGCCTGGAACGACGCGTAGTCCGCCAGGCCGGCGCGCAGCGGCTCGACGTTGTCGGGAGCCACCTCCTCGAGGACCACCAGGTCCGGGTCGGTGGCGCGGACCCGATCGAGTATCTCGTCGGTCCCGTTCCCGCCGAGGCCGATGTTGATGGTGAGGACCCGGAAGTGCGGGACGCCCGGGCGGAGCGCCTTCGAGCCGCTCAGGCAGAGCCCCATGAGCGGGAAGAGGATGATCAGCAGTGCGGCGAGCTGTGTGAGCAGGAACCGGAACGAGTGGGTAAGGAGGAGGGCAACCGTCACGAACGGCAACGGCAGTGCCCATCCGATCTGCGGCAGGTAGAGCGCCACGGTGGTCAGCCACCAGCGCTCGCCGACCAGCCGGAGCGCCGCATAGATCACGACCAACGCCAGCAGGTAGGCGAGCGCCAGCCCGCGCGCGAGCACGGCCACGCGGTGGGCGAACTGGCGGTCGATTTTCGGGCGGCCCGTGTCGGCGGCGGCGCTCATTTTGATCCCGGCGTTGATCGGCGAACGCGGAGCTTACGCGCCGGGGCCCGCTTCGACGAGAGGCGCGGTCGATCGTCTGCCATCCTGCGCCTGCCATGACCGGGCCGCGGACCTCGTCCCGGCGCCTCGTCTTGACTCTCCCGCTCGTCGGCCAAGTCACGCCGAAGACGCGCTCGGGGCGCTGCGCCAAAGTCATGACGGTTGATATTTGTGCAATGTCATCCACATTGGATATGTTGCGCCCATGTCTGCCGACCGTTTCCAACTCGTTTCCCCTTTCCAGCCGTCGGGCGACCAGCCCGAGGCGATCCGCCGCCTCGTGGCCGGCTTCAACGACGGGCTCGCGCACCAGACCCTGCTCGGCGTCACCGGCTCGGGCAAGACCTTCACGATTGCCAACGTGGTCCAGCAGGTGCAGAAGCCGACGATCGTGCTCGCGCCGAACAAGACCTTGGCCGCGCAGCTCTACGGCGAGTTCAAGGAGTTCTTCCCGCACAACGCGGTCGAGTATTTCGTCAGCTATTACGACTACTATCAGCCGGAAGCCTACGTCGTCGCGAGCGACACCTATATCGAGAAGGATTCGTCGATCAACGAGCACATCGAGCAGATGCGCCTGTCGGCGACCAAGGCGCTGCTGTCGCGTCCGGACGCGCTGATCGTCGCTACGGTATCGGCGATCTATGGCCTCGGCGATCCGGAAGATTATCTTTCCATGCGCCTGATCCTCGCGCGCGGCGAGCGCATCGATCAGCGCGAACTGATCCGCCACCTGACCGAGCTGCAGTACGAGCGCGGCGATTACGAGCTGCACCGCGGTTCGTTCCGCGTGCGCGGCGACGTGGTCGACGTGTTCCCGGCCGAGAGCGAGACCGACGCGGTGCGCATCGAACTGTTCGACGGCGAGGTCGAGAACATCTCGGTGTTCGATCCGCTGACCGGCGCCGTGCTGCGCAAGGTGCCGCGCTATGTGATCTATCCGTCGACGCATTACGTGACCACGCGCAAGCGCGTGCTCGACGCGATCGAGACGATCAAGGTCGAACTCAAGGAGCGCCTCGACCAGCTCCACAAGGCGAACAAACTCGTCGAGGCGCAGCGCCTGCAGCAGCGCACGCAGTACGACCTGGAGATGATGGCCGAGATCGGCTACTGCAGCGGCATCGAGAACTACTCGCGCCATTTCACCGGCCGCAAGCCCGGCGAGCCGCCGCCGACGCTGTTCGACTACCTGCCGCCGGATTCGCTGCTCGTGATCGACGAGTCGCACGTCACCGTGCCGCAGCTCGGCGCGATGTACAAGGGCGACCGCTCGCGCAAGGAGAACCTCGTCGAGTACGGTTTCCGGCTGCCGTCGGCGCTCGACAACCGTCCGCTCAAGTTCGACGAATTCGAGGCGCGCGAACCGCGCACGATCTTCGTCTCGGCGACGCCGGGCAAGTACGAATTCAAACACGCGCAGGGCAGCGTCGTCGAACTCGTCGTGCGCCCGACCGGGCTGGTCGATCCCGAAGTCGAGATCCGCCCGGTGCGCACCCAGGTCGACGACCTGCTCGGCGAGATCCACGAGCGGGTCAAGATCGGCGACCGCGTGCTGGTGACCACGCTGACCAAGCGCATGTCGGAAAACCTCACCGATTATCTTGAAGAGCACGGCGTGCGCGTGCGCTACCTGCATTCGGACATCGAGACGGTCGAGCGCGTCGAGATCCTCCGCGACCTGCGCCTGGGCAAGTTCGACGTGCTCGTCGGCATCAACCTGCTGCGCGAGGGCCTCGACATGCCCGAGGTGTCGCTCGTCGCGATCCTCGACGCCGACAAAGAAGGCTATCTGCGTTCGACCGGCTCGCTGATCCAGACGATCGGCCGCGCCGCGCGCAACCTGCGCGGCAAGGCGATCCTCTACGCCGACCGCATCACCGACTCGATGAAGCGCGCGCTCGAGGAAACCGAGCGCCGCCGCCAGAAGCAGATCGACTACAACATCGAGCACGGCATCACGCCGAAATCGGTGGTGAAGAAGATCGCCGACATCATGGAAGGCGCGCGCGCCGACGCGGAGACCGAGCGCGCCGGCGGTAAGCGTGCGAAGACAGGCGTATTGGCCGTGGCGGAGAAGCAGGCCGACTACGCCGCGCTGTCGCCCGAGCAACTGGCGGCGAAGCTCAGGAAACTCGAGGCGCAGATGTACAAGCTCGCGCAAGACTTGCAGTTCGAGGAAGCCGCGCGCGTGCGCGACGAGTTGCAGCGCGTCAAGGCCCTGGGCTTGATGAGTTGAATCGAGCCGAGGGGAGAGGCCGCGAAGACGGATTCCCGCTCGACTCGGGATTCCGGGGATGCCGTTGGACTACGAAGTCAGTACAGGCTCCGCAACTTCCGCATAAGTTTCTGATTTTCAAATAGTACTTATTTCCGATTTCTGTTTTCTACTCGCAAATCTACTCACAATTTTCTTTGGTACCCCACGCAACGCAGCCTGATCGCGAAAGGGTTCCTTGCGTTCGAGAGGGAGAGGGCTGCGCAGCGGCAAAAGGAGCTTGCCGGTACTCGCAAATCCGACCTTCCGGAAAATTTTCCGGAAGGTCGTACTACCGGCAAAGCCCGCGACCGCGCAGGCGAGCGCATGGGCGTATCCGCTTTGTTGTGTCACACCGTTGGACGTAACAACCTTTCCGGTCTGACGGCTGATGCCGGTGCGTTCGAGCGTGGCGGCGTATTCGGATGGTTCGGAAAACGGTGTCCCATCATTGGACGCCGTTTTGCGCTCCACGCCGCGTTCGTGGTGTCGCTGAATCTGCACCGCAGGCACCTAAGCGAATCGCAGCTCGCACACGCCATCGCGGCGATGAAGCCGTATGAGGAAAGGAAGGCGAGGGAGAGGCAGGCGGCAACACAGGCCGCACCCGGCGAGAAGGTCGGCGCCGTTCGGCGCCAACCTTCCGAGAATGCAGCCCGAACCGCCAATGTTCTAGCCGCGAAAGCTGGCATCGGCGCGTGCAGCACGTCGTCGACCACGGCCTGCCCGTTGCGTGCCGAGGTGATGAAGCGCAGGAAGGAGGTATGGGCGGCGCTGAATCCGAATCAGGTGGGACAAGTTGTCCCACCTGAAATTGGCTACAAGAAACCGCCTGCGCAATCCAAAGCCTTCGCAGCCGACACCGAAGCCGTAACAGGCGAATCCAAGCGCGATGTCAACCGCCACGTCGTCCGCGCCGAAGCCTTGGGGGATGACTTGGGCGAAGTTGTCGACCAGCGCGATGCGGCCAAAAAAAGGCCGCCCGAAGGCGGCCACCGGAGTAACTGGTATCGATTCAAGCGGCTTTGGCGTCGCCGCCCTGCGCAATGTGCGCTTCGATTTTCTGGCGCAAGGTCGGCGAGCCGAGTAATTCCGCAACTTCATGCTCCGCGAATTCGCCGTGCTTCTGTCCTTCCAACGCGGCAGCGCGCGCCGCCGTGGAGACCGCGCCAATCGCTTCGTGAAGTAGATCGATCTCTTTTTGCGCGCCCGGATTCGATGCGGCAAAAGCGCGCTCACGCAACACCTCACGCTGATTATCGCTCACGCCGGTCAGCGAGGAAGGCGCTTCGAGGATTGCCTGTGCTGTCTGCGGATCAAGGGCGTCTGGCCGCGAGAGCATCGCAATGCGCGCCGTGGTATCCATGCCGCGAAGGTGGCTACGAATCTCGGCACGCACCATCGCGGCAGCAAGGTCGGCCTTGTCCGGCCCGGTCGAATTGGTCGGCCTCGCGCGGATAGCGGCAATCTCGTCGTCGGCGGCCTGAATCGCAGCGGTCGCACTTTTGAGAACCGGCACCACCTTCGTCGCGAAAAGGTCGCGCATCAAATTTCGCCTGCCGACCTGCGTGTAATCCTGACTCCCGTGCAAGCTTTCCAACTTCGCGGTCAGCGTGCCGACCTCGGCCATCGTTCCACGGTACGCTGCCGCAAGGTTGGCAAGCGCTGGCGAACCAGCGCCATTGATGCGCGTCCAATCGAAGGCGCGAATGGCGTATCCGTGGTGTAGCGCAAAAGGTGCTTTACTCATTTTTCGTTCCTCATCGTTTGATGATTGCAGGAACCGCCTGCGCGGTCGCGGATACCGTCCGCAGCGGTTTCAAAATTTCACGATGGTGCGTGCGAGTCGTTCGGCCTGCTCCGCGTCGCTACATCCAAGGCGATTGCGCGCAACCCTGACGCGCCTGCCCGTATCCAAAGATGCGGCATAGCGGTCCACACGCTTGCGGAATACGTCCAGACGCTCGTCGTCGCCGCGAACGATGGTCTCGCCACCCAGTACAGCGGCAGCATGAACCCGCTCGTCTTCGGTGCCGACAAGCTCGATGACTTGCATCGTGGATTCTTCAAGGTGACTGCGTTCTTCAAGCGCCGCCACGCGATCAATGTTCGTTCTCATTTCGTCGTTCCTCCAATGCCGCGATGCGGCTTTCCAATTCATCGACTTCGCGAAGTCGTGCCAGCGCGCCTACAGCGGCCACCAGCGCCGCCGCCGTGTCTGGTGCTACCTCGCCCGCGCCCGCGGCCTGCAACGCCGCCTGCGCGCGTTCTGTGAGCGTTCCAGCGGCCAGTTCCGGAAGATGCACGGGCAACGCCTCTGCCTTCACGTCCGGAAGCACCTTTGACAGCAGCACGCGCGCCGCCTGCGTATCGCCTGCGAGTGCTTGACGCGCCAGCGCCTCGACGATGCCGGTCGCGTTCGTCGCAATCGCCCGCCGCAGTTCGCCGACAAGGCCGCTTCCTTTCGGCCTGCCTTTCGGGTTGCCCGATTCGCCTTTGCGCCACGGTGCGCCCTTTCCTCTTTTCCTTGGTGATGTTTCAGTCATGCGGCTTTTCTCGTTGTCGATTTATTCGCGCTCGCCACCAGCCCGCCAGCGAGCAGAATCAATTGCGCTTTGTTGGAAATTCCCGGTGTCGCCGCCGACCAAAAAAAAGATTCAGCAGCGGCACAAGAAACACCTGCACGCTTGGTAACAGCTATCTGTGTAGTCGATTCCGCTACCGAGAGAGGGCGAAAATCGGCTTTATCGGTAGTCGATTCCGCTACCGAGACGGCTCTTTTTTGCCCTTTTTTGTGAGCATCGGTAGTTGATTCCGCTACCGATCGGTAGTCGATTCCGCTACCGTGTTTTTTCGTGGAAGGGTCGGGTTGCCAGCGCATGAATGCCTTGCTCGGCACGCTGCCCTTGCGGTCATTTGGCGCTTCGTTTTCGAGGGCGTAGACGGTCGCGTGTTTGAGTTTGCGGTGGAAGCTGCCTTGCTCGACGAGGCTAATCCAGCCGCGTTCCAGAAGTTCATCACGGGCGCGCGTGGCGACCCGCTGCGTCAGATTGCAGCGGGTCATCATGTCGCGTACTCCCATGAAGATGCGGTTGTCGCCGTTCTTCGGGTTGAACAATGCGCGCATCTCGACCAGCAAGACGCGCGCACCAGCGCCAAGAGTGCGGTAGGCGGCGCAGTCCAGTTCGTGCCTGTACAAGCGCACATGTGCTTCGCCGCCGCTGCTCCTGTGCTTACGCCGTGTCATGGGCGCCCTCGCCGGAGTATTTCGAGGCTTGCCCGGAAATAGTCCCTTTCCACGTCGCGAAGAATTCGTTCATGCTCGCGCGCTCGGCTTTTTCTACCTGCACGGCACTGTTCCAGCGGCCCATGTCCAGCATCTCCACGACGGCGTTCTCGACACGGGCACGCAGGGTTACGGGCGACAGCGCATCCAATTCCCAACAGCGCGAGCCGTAGCGGTCGCGGAACCAGCGGTAACGAGGGTCGCCGCGCTTCGTGTCCGCATCGAAGTGCGGCAGGTCAGTGCCAGGTGCCACGTCCTGCGCGGTCAAGGCGATGCGCCGGAAGTCCGCCTCGCCGCCGTAGCGTTCCAGTCGTTCGGGAATGTCCACCTCGCTCATGTGCAGGCCGCTTGGGTCGTGGTCGCCGACGTAGAGCACGGTCAACGGCTTGTCGTTCTCCACAGTGTCTTGCGCCGCACCGTAGAGAGCCGTGGCCGAACCGTAGCCGTGCATCACGCGGAACGTAACGCCGAACTCCCGCAGCACCGGCGCGATGGTGCCGCGCACGGTGCCTTTCTCTGACCACACTTCCACGCGGTGCGGCTGTTCCTTCCAGTAGTCTTTGCGATATTGCGCGACGGCGGAACGGATGATGCTTTCCGGGTTGTCCCATGACGCGATGCGTTCGGCCTCGCGCGTCTCGTCAACAATCCAATTCCACGGGATAACCTCACGCTCGCGCGCGCCGGTCAGCAATCGAGAAACCTTGTCCGTGCTGCCCTTGCCCATGTCGCGGATGAGGCTCTGCGTGAACAACTTGTAGCAGGTTGCGCGCACCGTGGCGGGTTGAATCTCGCGCAGTATTTCGGTCGCCGCTTCGATGATGGTGAGGCTTTCCTTAGCCAGGCCACGGCCACGGCGTGGTGCAATGACGGCGCTCATTGCGACACCTGCGACGCAGTGGGCAAGCTGTACCTCGCGACATGAGCCACGCGACCGCTGCGGCACTCGACCGCGATTTCCTCGGCTTGGATCGGCCAGCCTTCCTTGCGCAGCTTATGGACGACGGCGGCCAAACGCGAACCGCCGAACCGAACCCAACATTCGCGCGAAGTTAGCGTGCCACCATTGCGCATTTCGGCCAGCACTTGCCCGATGATGGTCGATGCCGTAGGCTTTGCGCTGCTAGAATTTTCCTGTTTCGCCTCAGCGCCCGGTGCCAGCCGGGCGTTGTCGTTTCCGAAGGTCTGCATCACGCGGCCTCCTTCGCGTCACGCGCGGCGAGGCGCTGCGGCAGCGTGCGCAGGCTTTCCAAATAGACGAAACGGCGCGCGCCGATGTGGAAGGTTTCGAGGTCGCCGCGCTTTGCAAGCTCGAATGCGACGCTGCGACCGATGCCGTGCGCGCGGCACGTCTCGACAAGCGGCGCGAAGGCCGGTGTAGCGGTGTGAGTCATATATGCGTCTCCGCTATGGGGACGCTGGCGGTAGTGCCCGCGCCCATCCGCATCGCTGCGGACGGTGGGTACTCTCCGGGTGGAAATCCCGTTAACCGGGCTGGCGGGATTTTAGGCTTGCTAGATAGTTTTGAAACGTCTTGAACGAAAGGTGATATGAACGGTCTTCGTCTTTGCCGTTCGCATATTCGATGACGTATGCGTCGCCATCTTCTTCAAGCTCGAAATCATTTCTCAATTCGCTATACAGGTGCGGCCATCGTTCAAGTGCCGTGCCCTTCACCCTTGCGGTTCGCCTCATCGCCGCAGTGATTCCTTCCGGTCTGCGCGGTTGCCTTGCGGAGTGCTTTTGTTTCTTGCGGTAGGCGTTGAATACGGCATCGTTGTCGCGCGCCATGATGCCAACCATCACGCCAGCGAGAGCGGCAAACTTTGCGGCTTGCTTGTCGTCGCCAGCAAGCCATGCGTTTTCCGTGCTCTTCATCGCATGTAGCGCGGCGTCCAAATGCTGCGCGATGAAACTACCATCTGCGATGTCGATTCCATTTTTGCGTGCAGCGCTTAAAATTAGCTTTGCCTCATACGAGGCTTTGCTGCAAACATCGTACAGCGGCGATTCTTGCCACTGGCGAAACGCGCGCGCACTGGGCGCGCGCTTGCTCTTGGTTGTCCGCTTCGTCGTCATGACGGATTAGGCCGCTTTGCGGACAGCCTTGCGTGCGCCCTTGCGCTTTGTTGCCCGTTTCGCTGCCGTGGCGATTTTGTCACTCACGGTATGCCAGTCGCCGCCATTATCATGCCAGCCGGTAACTACACCAATCAACGCAAAGTCCTCGCTATTGAAAAGGTACATCTCATCATCTGCGCAGTGCCCGAAGCTCCATTTTTTTTTCCCAACGTCAAAGGGCGGAATATCGCACTGTCTGGCGAATGGCTTGCGTCCTTTCCTCATCATTACAACCACGTCGCCGCGCGCCGGGAGCCTGTCTCTATCGCACACGAGCAAATCGCCTTCCGAAATGGATAGGCCGGAATCAAATGTGAAAGAGTTCCCGGCTGGCATCGTGAAACCATTGCCGCTCAATAGCATTGCTGCCGGCACAAGTACTGTTCTGCTGCTTGGTATACTTTTCTTAGCCATGATGAAGTACCTCGTTTGCTTCGTTGTGGTGAGGCTCGCCAGCATGATGCTGGCGAGCCGCTTACCGGCACATGCCGGATTCGGTTACGCCTTGCGCTTGATCGGCACTACGTTCGCGCTGGTGCGTAGCGCGTCCAAGTAATCGGCCCATGCCTGCATCATCTTCTTGCGCTCGGCCAAGTGCGCCGTGCGGTTGTAGGCTCGACCAAGCGGGTCGCGCACAGCATGTGCAAGCTGTTGCTCGATGTAGTCGGGCCGGAAGCCGAGAACTTCATCCAGCATCGTGCGCGCCATCGCCCGGAAGCCGTGGCCGGTCATGGTGTCGCGGTCGACGCCCATCGTCCGCAGCGCCACGTTGACGGCGTTTTCACTCATCGGCCTGTGTGCGCTGCGTTCGTTCGGGAACACGTACTCGCTGCGGCTGGTGTACGGATGCAGGTCGCGCAACACGTCCACCACCTGCGCGGCCAGCGGGACAATGTGCGCCGTGCCCGTCTTGCTCGTGGTGTAGCGCCACTCGGCGGCATCAAGGTCGACGTCGGCCCATCGCATCGTGCGCAGTTCGCCCGGACGCACGAACACCAGCGGCGCGAGCTTCAACGCGGCCATGACGGCAGGCGTGCCTTGGTAGCTCCACAAGGCGCGCAGCAGCGGCGCAACTTGCTCCGGGTCCGTGACGGCGGCGAAGTGTCCGCTGGTCGGCGTGGTCAGCGCGCCGCGCGTGTCGTCGGCGACGTTGCGCTCAGCCCGCCCGGTCGCCACGGCGTAGCGGAACACCTGCACGCATAGGCCGCGCGCACGGTGCGCAGTCTCTGGGGCGCGGGATTCGATCTTGCGCAACGCGGCCAACAGCACGGGCGCGGTCACGTCCTTGATCGGCAGCGTGCCGAGATAGGGCGCAAGGTCGTTCTTCAACCATTGCCGTTCGCGGTAGATGGTGCCCGCCGACTTGCCTTCGCGCTCGCGCTTATCGATCAGTTCCGCCGCGACCGAGCCGAAGGTGTTCTGCGCATATTCCACCTGCGCGACCTTGGCAGCGCGTGCAGCGTCGGCAGGGTTGGTGCCCGCGTTCAATAGCTTGCGCGCCTCGTCGCGGCGTGCGCGCGCGTCGACCAGCGACACGGCTGGGTACTCGCCAAGCGACAACATGCTCGCCTTGCCGTTGAAGCGATACCGGAAGCGCCACAAGCGCGCCCCGCTCGTCGGCACCTCGATACACAGGCCGTTGGCGTCGGCGACCCTGTAGAGCACCCTACGCGGCTTCATAACGCGCAGCTTCGCATCGGTCAGCACGGGAACCTCGAAAAGTGAGTAGGGTGAGTAGGGAACCTGCGTTCTACTCACTATCCTACTCACAATTTTCCCGGATGCAAGCGGACGCCCTTGGACTGCTTCGCACAAAAAAACCGCGACAGTGCGCGGTTTCATTGGGTTTTCCGGACTTGCTTGGACGGCGTTGGACTACGAAGTGGTGGGCAGTACAGGGATCGAACCTGTGACCCCCACCATGTCAAGGTGATGCTCTACCGCTGAGCTAACTGCCCACTTCGTGACGGCACCGGAAAACGGTTCCGGCGAGGGGGCGCAAGGATAGCCGAACGGTTCCGCCTCGGCAACCATTTTCACCGCAGACGCCGTCTGCGCGCTGCGCGTCCCCGCATCAGGCTTTCTTCAGTGCGACGACGGAATTGAGCCCGCCGAACGCGAACGAGTTGCTCAGCACCGCACTCACGGTTTTCGCGCGTGCGACGTTCGGCACGTAGTCGAGGTCGCAGACGGGGTCGGGGTCGATGAAGTTCGCGGTCGGCGGGATGATGCCGTGGCGCAGGGCGCCGATCGCGGCGACCATCTCGAGCGCGCCGGCGGCGCCGAGAGCGTGGCCGTGCATCGACTTGGTGGACGACACCGCGAGCCGGTCCGCATCCGCGCCGAACGCGCGCCGGATTGCCTTCGTCTCGGTCGGGTCGTTCGCCGGCGTTGCGGTGCCGTGCGCGTTGATGTAGCCGACGTCGGCCGGGTCGAGGCCCGCATCGGCGAGCGCATCCTGCATCGCGCGCGCGACGGTGGCCTCGGACGGGAACACCATGTCCGCCGCGTCGGCGGTCATGCCGCTGCCGGCGAATTCGGCGAGGATGACCGCGCCGCGCCGGCGCGCGTGCTCGAATTCCTCGAACACGAACATGCCCGAGCCTTCGCCGAGCACCATGCCGCGGCGCTGCTTGCAGAACGGGCGGCAGGTATCGTCGGCGGTGACGCGCATCGCCTCCCACGCCTTCATCGTCGTCACGGTGACGCAGGCTTCGGTGCCGCCGGTGACGGCGAAATCCACTTTTCCACTTTTTATCATGTCGGCCGCCTGGCTCATCGCGTGGTTGGCCGAGGCGCAGGCGCTGACGACCGCGAACGACGGACCGGTCAGGCCGAATTCGATGCCGACGTGGCAGGCCGGCGCGTTCGCCATGACGCGGATGATCGTGAGCGGGTGCAGGCGCGGGTTGTTGTCGGCGAAGAAACGCCGTGACTGTTCGTTGTGAGTGTTCTCGCCGCCGATGCCGCTGCCGACGATGCAGGCCGCGCGCTCGCCGCGGCCGTCGACGCGGAAGTCGAGTCTGGACTGGGCCACGGCCTCGCGCGCGGCAACCAGCGCGAACTGGGAGACGCGGTCGAGCAGCGGCAGCTTCTTGTTGTCGAAATGCGCGGCCGGATCGTAGCCGCGCACTTCGGCGGCGATCTTGACGTTGAGCAGGTCGGTCGGGATCGTCTCGATCGGGCCGATGCCCGAGCGGCCCTCGGCCAGCGCGGACCAGGTGGCAGCGGCGTTGTGGCCGAGCGCGGTGATCGCGCCCATGCCGGTGATGGCGACACGACGAACAGAACTCATGGGGTAATGGGCCGGGAAGTTTCAGGAACAGATTGGCCGCAAAGAACGCGAAAGGCGCGAAGTCGACCGAGAAGCATTTGCGCGCTTTGCGGTTTTGCAGCCAACCATTTCCGCTTTTGGCGTTAGGCGGGCGATGCGTCGTCGGCGTTTTTCCCGGCGACGAGCTTCTCGACCGCCTCGACCAGACCGCGCACCGATTCGGTGTCGAAGTTCGGATCGCGGTCGGGCAGCGTGATCTTGAAGTGGTCCTCGATCTCGAAAATGATCTGCACCGCATCGAGCGAGGCGATCTCGAGGTCCTTCAACGTCGAATCGAGCGTGATCTTCGCCGGATCGATGTTCGCTTCCTTGGCGATGATGCCGAAGACGGTGTCTTGGACGGTGCTCATGAAGGGTCTCCGTGTCGGGTGCGGCAATGATAGCGCAGACGCTGGCCTGGGTTCGGTAACGTCCGCCGATCAACCCGCCGCGCGGCCTTCGGCGATGCGTTTGAAGAACGCCGCGCTGCGCTCGATCACGACGTCGCGTTCCTGGTCGACCGTGATCATGTGATAGCTCTTGTCGAGGATCACCGTTTCGTGCGGGCAGCCCAGGTCGCGCTCCAGGCGGCGCACGTTGGCCAGGCTGGCCACGTCGTCTTCGCTGGAGTGCATGATCAGGCTCGGCGCAAGGACCTTGGGCAGCAGCTTGCGCACGCGCCACGACAACCGGTAGAACTCGGCGAGCGAAGGCCACGGATTGCCCGGCAGGCCGGCTTCGTCGCTGTGCCCGCTCAGCATCGCGCCGGCGATGCGCTGGCGGATGCGCTCGTCCTTGATGCCGTAAGGGAACTGCTCGTGGAACCTGGCGTGCCGGCCGATGCCGATGCTGACCGCCATCGGCAACAGGAACGAGAGTTTGCCGTACCACGGAATCGTCCAGCCGTCGTAGCGGAACGTCGTGCCGTAGAGGCCGAGTCCGGCAACCTGTTCGGGCCGCTCGGCGGCGAGGCGCAGCGCGAGCAGCGCGCCCATCGACAGGCCGGCGGCGAACAGATGGTCGACCTGTGCGGCGAGCCGGTCGGCCGCCTCGCGCACGCTCTGGAACCAGTCGCTGCGGCCGGTGGCGAGCAGGTCGGCTTCGTTGCCACAATGGCCGGCGAGCTGCATGCCGTAGACGGTGAAGCCGTGGCGCTGCAGGCCCTTGGCGACGAAGCGCATTTCGGTCGGCGTGCCGGTCAGGCCATGGATCAGCAGCACGCCCGAGCGGCCGCCGGGCAGGAGGTATTCGACGTTTTTTATCATTAGGAATGCGATGGCGCCAAAGTGTTTGGCGGCGAATCGCGGAATTTTACTATGAAACGCGCAGCCGATACCCGTGCGGACGAGCCGTTCCGCAGCGGCGGCTCAGCGACGGGAAAGCTTCGCCATCGCCCTGACCGGGAACGTGCCGACGCCCTTGAATTTCGGCGGTGTTGCGCTGAAGGCGAAGCCCTCGTCGGGCACGGCCGCGAGGTTGCACAGATGTTCGACGATGAGAATGCCGGCGCCGAGCAGCAGGGAGTGCACCGGCCGCTCGCCGCCGCGCGTATCGTCGATGTTGTGCGCGTCGATGCCGACGAGCCGCGCACCGCCGTCGCGCAGGTACTGCGCCGCGCCGGCGGTCAGGAACGGGCCCCCTGCGTAGTACCCCGGCGTGTTCCAGTGCGCGTCCCAGCCGGTGTGAACGAGCACGGCACGGCCGCGGATTTCCCTGCCGCGGAACGTCTCTGGCCCGATCGCCTGTGCGGGCGTGTACGGCGCGCGCACGACGATCGCGTCGAGGTCGGTCGTCGCCTCGATCGCCACTTCGGAAAGATCCTTGCCGTCGGCGTAGCGATGGAACGGGCAATCGAGATAGGTGCCGGTGTTCGCCACCATGTCGATCCTGCCGATCTGGAACTCGGTGCCCGCCGCATACAACTCGCGCGAGGCGGCGCGACTGAGATAGTCGCAGATCACCGGCGCGGGCAGCCCCTTGTAGGTGACGAGCCCGTGCTCGATCGTGTGCGACAGATCGACGAACCCGCCTTCGCTTCGCGCGGTATCCATCAGAGCACGCTGCGCATTTCGCCGATGCGCTTCGGTACGGACTGCGGCCAGCGTTCGAGGATCGCGGCGCGGATGCCGGTCGCGTCGATGCCCGCTTCGGCGAGCAGTCGTTCGCGGCTCGCGTGTTCGAGATAAACGTCCTGCAGCCCGAGGTGCAAAACGGGCATTTGTATATTTTGCGCAGAAAGATACTCGGCGACCGCGCTGCCGGCGCCGCCGGCGACCGCGTTGTCCTCGACGGTGACGATCGCGCCGTGCGTGCGCGCGAGTTCGAGGATCAGCGCCTCGTCGAGCGGCTTGATCCAGCGCATGTCGACCACCGTCGCGCCGAGTTCGGCGCCGGCGTCGAGCGCCGCGGCGAGCGGGCTGCCGAAAGCGAGGATCGCGAGCCCCGCGCCGCGCCGGCGCACGTCGGCCTTGCCGACCGGCAGCGCCTTCAGTTCGGCGTCGAGCTTCGCGCCCGGGCCGGTGCCGCGCGGATAGCGGATCGCCGCGGGTCCATTGTATAAAAATCCACTCGTGAGCAATCGCCGGCACTCATTCTCGTCGCTCGGCGCGGCGACGATCAGGTTCGGGATGCAACGCAGGTAAGTCAGGTCGAAGCTGCCCGCGTGCGTCGCGCCGTCGGGGCCGACGACGCCGGCGCGGTCGATCGCGAAGGTGACGTCGAGGTTCTGGATCGCGACGTCGTGGATCGCCTGGTCGTAGGCGCGCTGCAGGAAGGTCGAGTAGATCGCGACGACCGGCTTGGCGCCCTCGCAGGCCATGCCCGCGGCGAGCGTCACCGCGTGCTGTTCGGCGATGCCGACGTCGAAATAGCGCTGCGGAAATTCCTTGGAGAAGCGCACGAGGCCCGAGCCTTCGCGCATCGCCGGCGTGATCGCGAGCAGGCGCTCGTCCGCGCGCGCCTGCTCGCACAGCCAGTCGCCGAACACCTCGGTGTAAGTCTGCTTGCCGGGCGCCTTCTTGACCAGGCCCTTGACCGGGTCGAACGGGCCGACCGCGTGGTAGTCGATCTGCTGCGCCTCGGCCGGCGCGTAGCCCTTGCCCTTGGTCGTGATCACGTGCAGCAGCTGCGGGCCCTTGAGGTCCTTCAGCGTCTTCAGCGCATGCAGCAGCTGCGGCAGGTCGTGGCCGTCGATCGGGCCGAAATAGTGGAAGCCGAATTCCTCGAACAGCGTGGAGGGGACGAACATACCCTTCAAGTGTTCTTCCCAGCGCTTGAAGAAGCGCCAGAGGAAGCTGTGCGGACGCATGCTGTTCTTCGCCCGCTCGCGCATCGCGTTGAGCGTGCGGCTCGTCATCAGCCGCGCGAGCATCTTCGGCAACGCGCCGACGTTCTCGCTGATCGACATCTGGTTGTCGTTGAGGATCACGAGCACGTCGGTGTCGAGGTCGCCGCCGTGGTGCAGGGCCTCGTAGGCCATGCCGCCGGTCAGGCCGCCGTCGCCGATCACGGCGACGATCTTGCGCGCATCGCCTTTGGCCTGGGCGGCGACAGCCATGCCGATCGCGGCCGAGATCGACGTCGACGAATGGCCGACGCCGAACGTATCGTAAGGCGATTCGTCGCGTCGCGGGAATGGCGCGAGGCCACCCGCCTGCTTGATCGTATGGATGCGGTCGCGGCGCCCGGTCAGGATCTTGTGCGGATAGCACTGGTGGCCCACGTCCCAGACGAGGCGGTCGTTCGGCGTGTCGTAGACGTAGTGCAGCGCTAGCGTCAACTCGACCACGCCCAGCCCCGCGCCGAAATGGCCGCCGGCGCCGGCGACCTGTTCGATCAGGTATTCGCGCAGTTCGCGCGCGACCTCGGGCAGCTCGGCCTCGTCGAATTTGCGCAGGTCGGTCGGCGAGTCGATGCGCGACAGGCGCGGGTAACGCGTGGAATCGGTCATCCGCCTATTTTCCGTCAGGGTCCGCGCCTGGGCAAGCTGTGGCGCGGTCGGCGGCAACGCTTAGAACCTGGGCCAGGCTCGTCATTCCGGCGAAAGCCGGAATCCGGGGCCTTTCGCTTTTTCAGTGCATTCCAGAGAGCTAAAGTCGCTGCTTAAGCTCCCCGTCGAGCGGACACTGCAAAAGTAGAGCTTTCGGCGTTGTGGGAACGGTACTGGGCGGGTGTCATGCCGCCAAGGGCGTCGTGGGGACGTTGCTCGTTGTAGTCGATCAGGAACTGCCACGTTGCCTCGCGCACCTCGTCCAGGCGGACGAACAAGTACTGGGCGAGCACCTCCTTGCGGTAGGTGCGGTTGAAGCGTTCGATGTAGGCATTCTGGTTCGGCTTGCCCGGCTGTGTGTACCGGATCGCCATGCCGTGTGCCTTGGCCCATTGCACGAACACCTCGCTCAGGAACTCCGCGCCGTCGTCGGTGCGCAGCACTTGCGGCAGCGCGCGTTCCTGGGCGATGCGCTCGAAGATGCGCACCAGCCGCGCCGAAGTGATCGAGGTGTCGATCTCGATGTGCACCGCCTCGCGGTTGAAGTCGTCGATGAGGTTGAAGGTGCGGAACGGCCGGCCACAGGCCAGCGCATCAAGCATGAAGTCCGCCGACCATACCCGGTCGGGACGTTCGGGCACGTACATCCGCTTGAGCTTGGCGTTCTCCGCTTCCAGCTCCTTCACCCGCCGCATATCCGACGCCTCCATGCCGCCGTACTTCGACTTCCACTGGTAGTACGTCTCCCAGCCTGCCGGCACAAATCCTTCACCGGCACGCCGACGTCGCCTTGCTCGAGAATCGAGACGGTCTGCGTCTCGCTAAACTTCGATTTCTTCACGGAACCTCCTGGCTGGAAAGATGCCAGAAAGTTCTACTTACTGTGTGTCCGCGATCAGCGGAAGCTTACGGGTCAGCACCCACTCCGCGCAGTTCGGCGCCCAGATGCCGACGCGGTCGCCGGGTTCCCGGCCGAGGCGCAACAGGCCCGCGGCGACGCGCTCAATGCGAGAGATCGACCGAATAGACCGCCGTCCCGTCGCCGTTGTCCCTGACCTGCGCGACGTTGACCAGCCCCGCCTTGCGCGCGAGGTCGAGCTTGTTTGCGGCCGAGGTGAACACGATCGGGCCGGAGGTCCGGGTTTTCGCGAAGCGCCAGTTGTGCGGATTGCTGAACTCCTTGCGCAGGATCTCGCCGTGCTCGCGGATGAAGTTGATCAGCACCTCGCGATTGGTGTCGGGCGCGGAGAGCACGATGTTGTTGCCGTCGAGCCCCGGAAAGCGGCCGCCGCCGCCGGCGCGGTAGTTGTTGGTGACGACGATGAAATCCTCGTCGTCGCGCACCGGCTTGCCGCGGTATTTCAGGTCGGCGATGCGCTGGCCGGCCGGCCGGGTCACGTCGATCGCGTAGCTGAGGTCGCCCTGCAGCACGTCGAAGTTGTAGGTCGGGAACTTCGTGTTGACGAGTTCCTGAGTCTCGCGTTTCGCCGGATCGATGCGGTTGAACCAACGCGCCGAGGTTTCCAGCCACGCCTTGACGCCGGCGCCGTTCACCTTCACCGCGGTCAGCACGTTCGGGTAGAGGTACAGGTCGGCGGCGTTGTTGATCGCGAGCGGACCGGCCGGCACGTCGGTGTAGTCGTTGGGGCCGCCGAAGCCGGCCTTGAACGGCGAAGCGGCGCCAAGCACCGGGGTCGAGGCGTATTGCGGCAAATTTTGCTTTATGTACTTTTGCGCATAGTCGCGCTGGGCTGCGTTGACCAGACTCAACGCGGACGTGTCACCCGCGGCGACGAAGTAGGTACTGATGTCGTAGTCGCTGCGGCCGATCGGCGTCTTCACGTACTCGATCGCGCCGGCGTGTTCGTCCTTGACCAGCCCGGCGATGCGTTCGTCGGCGTCGGCGAAGCCGTCCGCGCCCTTGACCGAACGCACTTCCGACCTGCTCGCCGCGCGATCGACCTGCCAGCGTCCGTCGCGGAACACCAGCGCAAGCTCGACGAGACCGAGGCTCTTGCCGAAATAGTTGCCCATCACCGCCGGCACGCCGCGCACGAAGCCGCGCGCGTTGTCGACCTCGGGCATGTTCGCGTAATGCGATTTCGGATTGGCCGGATTCGGGAAGATGTCGTGCGAATGGCCGAGCAGCAGCACGTCGATGCCGGCCACGCCGGCGAGATGCCAGCCGGCGTTCTCGAGCTTGTCGGAGTACGGCGCGGGGTTGAGTCCGCAATGGCAGATCGCCACGACGATGTCCGCACCCGCGGCCCTGACTTCGGGCAGGTATTTCTGCGCCGCTTCGACCGGGCCCATCACCGTGACCTTGCCGTCGAGATTGCGCTTGTCCCAGTCGAGGATCCACGTCGGCGCGAAGCCGAGCACGCCGATCCTGACCGGAGCCTCGACCGTCCTGCCGTCGGCGGTCCGCGCCCTGATCGTGCGCGTCAGAACTTTCCACGGCGCGAACAGCGGCTTGCCGTCCTTCGCGCTGAACACGTTCGACAGCACGAGCGGGAAATTCGGCCCCTTGCAGTGTTCGGCCGGCACGCCGTTCAGGTCGAGCGCGGTGCCGGTGACCTGGCTCAGGAACGGCAGGCCGTAGTTGAATTCGTGGTTGCCGATCGTGCCGGCGTCGTAGCCGAGCGTGTCCATCGCCTTGTACACCGCGAGTTCCTGATTGCAGGCGACCGGCTTGACCTGCGCCTGGTAGTCGGCGAGCACGGTGCCCTGGATCGTGTCGCCGGCGTCGAACAGCATCGTGTTGACGAACTCCTTGCGCGCCGCGTGCACGAGCGTCGCCGCGCGCTCGAGGCCGATGGCCTTGTCCTCGGCGAGCTTGTAGTAATCGTAGCTCATCACGTTGGAGTGGATGTCGGTCGTTTCGAGCAGGACGAGTTGCGCCTGCGTGCCGGATGCGGGCGGCGCCGGCGCTTTCGCCCCGTGTTCGGGAGCGGTGCAGCCGGCGAGGAATGCCGCTGTTGCGAGTAACCATCGCTTCATCGTGCGTGTCCGTTGGCGAAAAGCACAGTTTAGCGCGCCTTCTGTTACTCTTTGCGGCTGTTTTTCAGCTCGTTTTCGCAATGACCGTCCGCACCCGCTTCGCCCCGAGCCCCACCGGCTTCCTGCACATCGGCGGTGCGCGCACCGCGCTGTACTGCTGGCTCGAGGCGCGGCATCGCGGCGGCGAATTCATCCTGCGCATCGAGGACACCGACCGTGAACGTTCGACGGACGCGGCGGTGCAGGCCATCCTCGACGGCATGCGCTGGCTCGACCTCGGCGCCGACGAAGGCCCGTACTACCAGACCTTGCGCACGGAGCGCTACCGCCATGTCGCCGAGGAACTGATCCGTGCCGGCAAGGCGTACTACGCCTATGAGACCAGGGAAGAACTCGAAGCGATGCGCAACGCTGCGATGGCATCGAGCGAGAAGCCGCGCTACAACGGCTGGTACCGCGACCGCGACGAGCCCTACCGCGACGATCCGAACCGCGTGATCCGCTTCAAGAACCCCCAAGGCGGCAGCGTCGTGTTCGACGACAAGGTCAAGGGTCGGGTCGAGTGGAGCAACGACGAGCTCGACGATCTCGTCATATTCCGCTCGGACGGTTTCCCGACCTACAACTTCGCCGTCGTCGTCGACGACATCGACATGGGCATCACCGACGTGATCCGCGGCGACGACCACGTCAACAACACGCCGCGCCAGATCAACATCTATCACGCGCTCGATGCGAAAGCGCCCGCGTTCGCGCACCTGCCGATGATCCTCGGCGCGGACGGGCAGAAGCTGAGCAAGCGCCACGGCGCGGTCAGCGTGATGCAGTACCGCGACGACGGTTTCCTGCCGCACGCGCTGCTCAATTACCTCGTGCGCCTGGGCTGGTCGCACGGCGACCAGGAGATTTTTTCGCGTGCGGAAATGGTCGAGCTGTTCGACGTCGCCGATGTGAACCGCGCCGCGGCGCGCTTCGATCTTGACAAGCTCAAGTGGCTAAACCAGCAGTATATCAAGAACGACGATCCGCTCGAATTGGCAAGCGAGTTCGAATGGCACCTGCGCATGCAGGGCCTCGATCCCGCGCAGGGCCCCGCGCCGGCGGACGTGATCGTTGCGCTGCGCGAGCGCGCGCAGACGCTGCGCGAGATGGCCGAGAAGGCCAGCGTCTGGTACGGGCCGATCGTCTCGTGGGACGAGGCCGCCGTGGTCAAGCATCTGAAATCGGCGACCGCCGTGCCGGCGCTGCAAGCCGTGCATGCGCAACTCGCGAACGTCGTCGACTGGAACGTCGAGAACGTGCACAAGGCCATACAGGACGCCGCCGCCGCGATCGGCGAGGGCATGGGCAAGGTGGCGCAGCCGCTGCGCGTGGCGATGACCGGCACGCAGGTGTCGCCGTCGATCGACCATACGGTCTATCTCGTCGGCCGCGCCCGCGCGCTCAAGCGCATCGACGACGCGATCGCGCGCGCGGGCGCGTGAGATCGCGAGGCGACCCCGTTGGCTTGCGATATCGCCACGCTGATGCAAGTGCTGCAGTCGGGCGATCCCGACGAGCAGATGCAGACGCTCGACGCCTGCTCGGCCGTGCTGATCGATCCGACGCTGTGGTACTGGCTGATCGGCTTCACCATCGTCTGCGCACTCGTCGGCGCGCTAATCGGCAAGTACAAGAACGCCGTCGTGCGCGACACCTTGCTCGGCGTCGCGCTCGGGCCGCTCGGCTGGCTGATATCGCTGTTGCTGCCGAAGTCCGCGCCGAAGCCGTCGTGTCGCGCCTGCGGCAAGTCGCTCGAGGCGGGCGACAGGTATTGCCGCCATTGCGGCGCGGCGCTGAGCCCTTGAGCTTTTCGCAATGACGTCGATGCGATTCGAGCTTCTCGGCGGCGATGGCACGGCCCGGCGCGGGCGCCTGACGTTCGCGCGCGGCACGGTCGAGACGCCGGCCTTCATGCCGGTGGGCACTTACGGTTCGGTCAAGGGCATGACAACACGCGCTGTGTGCGAAACGGGCGCGGAAATCATCCTCGGCAATACCTTCCACCTGTTCCTGCGCCCCGGCCTCGGGGTGATCGGCGAGTTCGGCGGACTGCACAGGTTCATCGGCTGGAACAAGCCGATCCTGACCGACTCGGGCGGCTTCCAGGTCTTCTCGTTGGCCGCGCGACGCAAGATCACGGAGGAGGGCGTGCGCTTCGCCTCGCCCGTCGACGGTTCGCAGGTGTTCCTCTCGCCCGAGGAGTCGATGCGTATCCAGAAGACGCTCGACTCCGACATCGCGATGATTTTCGACGAGTGCACGCCGTATCCCGCGACGGAAAAGCAGGCGCGCGATTCGATGGAGTTGTCGCTGCGCTGGGCGGCGCGCTCGCGTCGCGCGTTCGATGATCTGAAGAATCCGAATTCGCTGTTCGGCATCGTCCAGGGCGGCACCTATGCGGCGCTGCGCAGGATTTCTGCCGACGGCCTGTTGCAGATCGGCTTCGACGGCTACGCGCTCGGCGGCCTCGCCGTCGGCGAACCCGAAGAGGAACGCAATCGCACACTCGAAGAAACCGTGCCGCTGCTGCCGGCCGACCGGCCTCGCTACCTGATGGGCGTCGGGCGTCCCGAGGACATCGTCGAGGCAGTCGTGCGCGGCATCGACATGTTCGACTGCGTCATGCCGACGCGCAACGCGCGCAACGCACACATCTTCACGCGCAGCGGCGTGCTGCGCATCCGCAACGCGCAGTACGAACGCGACACGCGCCCGCTTGACGAAGCCTGTGCGTGCTACACCTGCGCGAACGGCTTCTCGCGCGCCTACCTGCGCCATCTCGACAAGTGCGGCGAGATGCTCGGGCCGATGTTGGCGACGATCCACAACCTGCACTACTACCAGGACCTGATGCGTGGGCTGCGCAAGGCGATCGCCGCGCGCAGGCTCGCGGATTTCGTCGCGGAGTTTTACGCGCTGCGGCGCAAGTAGCGGCGCGCCTTTCTTGCGTCTCGCGCGAAAGGAATTCAATACGGCCGCGGCCGCCTTGCGCGTCATTCCCGCGCAGGCGGGACTGCGCAGGCAGGATGTCGGAGCGAACATTCGCGCGGCGAATGGCTCGGGGGCAAACTGCGGACGCAGCTTGTAAATCCGGTTCTTGCTTTTTGATCTTTTGTAGCCGCATCCGTTCGCTTTTCCGCGCGCGTCCGGCGCGCGGGTCACTTTCTCTTGCTTGTGCAAGAGAAAGTCACCAAAGAGAACACACCCCGGATGCCGCGCCCTCCGCGCTACGCGCTACGGGTTCGCGAGGCCAGGCCGGGGTTCGTTGAACGCACGTCCGTGTGCGTGCAACGAACTCGCGCGCATCGTGCGCGCGATCCTTACGGACGTTTCCGGCCTGCCCTCGCCGCGGCAAACGGGGACCCGAAGATCACCAGCCAGAGCGCCCCCTTCAGTCGCTTCGCGACAGCTTTCCCCGCTACGCAGGGGAAGCGAAGGCTTTGGCTTTTCGCTGTTGCTCTTTGCTCTTGATTTTCCTCCCCTTCACCGCACCGAGCATCGCAGGCGACGGCGGGGGAAAGGCGCGCATGTCCGAGCGCAGGGATGCGCGAGTTCGCGCCGGCCCGCCGGCGCCGAGAAGCGCAGGGCACCTCGCGGCTCTATCGCGAGGTGCGGTGTCGGGGGTGGCGTCTTTTTGGTTACTTTTTCTTCGCTGTTGAAGAAAAAGTAACCCGCTCGCCCGCAGGGTGAGTGGAAGCTCTGGCTCTTGGAACATCCAAGAACAAAGCAAGAACTGGATTACACGTGGCCATCCCGCCGCGCGCCCCGCGGGCCATTCGCTGCACGAACACCCGCTTGCGCAGTCCCGCCTTCGCGGAAATGACGAGCAAAGACAGAGCAGCGAGCAGGGAACCGCGTCGTCCTACGAAAAAACCGGCGCCGCGCGCAGCGACCGCCGCCAGGCGAACAACGCCCCGACGCACATCAGCAAAAACAACGCGTAGAGCAGGGCGGTGAGATAGAGCCCCTTGCTGACGTAGAGCGGTACCGAGATCAGGTCGACGACGATCCAGAGCCACCAGTTCTCGAGCGTCTTGCGGTTGAGCAGCACCTGCGCGATGACCGATAGCGTGGTGATGACCGCGTCGAGAAACGGTGCGGCGCCGCTGATCGCGATCAATGCCTGCTGCAGCAACGGTACGGCAACGGCCGCCGCGGTGCCTGCGGCGAGCCAGCCGCGCGGCGACAGGCGCGAAACGGGCAGTTCGTGATGCTCGCCGTCGCCGCGCCACCAGCGCCACCAGCCGTAGAGGTTGAGCGAGAAGAACATCGCCTGCAGGCCGGCGTCGCCGTAGAGTTTCTTGTCGACGAACAGCAGGCCGAACGTGATGGCGTTGACCAGCGCGAGCGGGAAGTTGAGCGCGTTCTGCCTGGCCGCGAGCCAGACGCAGAAGGCGCCGGCGACGAAACCGATCAGCTCGGCGTTCGAGACCGGCGTGGCGAGCGCGGTGAACGCGGTGGCGTCGAGGAATTCGCCGATTGCGTCCAGCATGGGCGTGCCGCGATTACGGTCGGCGCATCAGTTCCGAGTTGTCGCGCATCACCGGCATCAGGTCCTTCTTCGACACGCCGAGCCAGTACAGGATCGGGCTGGCGAAGAAGATCGACGACAGCGTGCCGATCACGATGCCGATGATCATCGTCATGGCGAAACCGTGCACGGCGGGGCCGCCGAGCAGGTAAAGCGCGATCATCGTGATCGCGGTGAACAGCGCGGTGATGATCGTGCGCGACAGCGTCGAGTTGATCGCCTTGTCGAGCACTTCCACCGGTTCGGCGCGGCGCGCGGAGCGGAACAGTTCGCGCACGCGGTCGAACACGACGACCTTGTCGTTGATCGAGTAGCCGACCACGGCCAGCACCGAGGCGAGCACGTTGACGTCGAACTCCCGGTGGGTCAGCGCGTAGAAGCCGAGCACGATGATCGTGTCGTGGAATTCGCTCGCGATCGCGGCGATCGCAAAGCGCCACTCGAAGCGGATGCCGATGTAGAACATGATGCCGAGGATGACGAAGATCACGGCGACGATGCCGTCGCTCTTCAGCTCTTCGCCGACCGAGGCGCTGACGAAGCTGGCGCTCTTCTTGGTCACGTCGGGCGTCTTGACCTGCAGCGCGGCGATGACCTCGTCGGCGACCTGGTTCATCTTCTTCAGATCGTCGCTGGTTTCGCTCTTCGCCGCATTCGCGCCTTCGAGCTGGAGGCGGATCGCGACGTCGTTCGTGCCGAGGTACTGCGTGACCTGCGCGTTGTGGAATCCGGCCGTTTCGAGCGCGCCGCGCACGCCGTCGATGTCGGGCTGCTGGTGGTAGCTCGCCTCGACGAGCACGCCGCCGGTGAAGTCGAGCGCGTAGTTGAGCCCGCGCGTGAACAGCGCGCCGAGCGAGACGATGAGCAGGACAGCCGAGACCGCCAGGCTGATCGTGCGCAGGCGCAGGAAGTCGATCTTGCTGTCGTGGTTGAAGATTTCCATTTACGTACACCTTCTTTTCTTCCCTTCTCCCTCCGGGAGAAGGTGGCGCGCAGCGCCGGATGAGGGAAAAGCCTTGCATCCTTCGTGTCGGGTCGCATCGGAGTGGGAAGCCTTTCCCTCATCCGCCCCTTCGGGGCACCTTCTCCCGGTGGGAGAAGGAAAGCAATCAGACGGACAGCGCTTTCAGCTTGCGTCCGCCATGGACGAGATTGACGATCGCGTGCGTCACCGTGACCGAGGTGAACATCGAGGTGAGGATGCCGATGAGCAGGGTCACGCCGAAGCCTTTGATCGGGCCGGAGCCGAAGAACAGCAGCGCGACCGCGGCGAGCAGGTGGGTGACGTTGGCGTCGAGAATCGTCGCCCAGGCCTTTTCGTAGCCGGCCTTGATCGCGGCGAGCGGCGTGGCGCCGTTGCGCTGCTCCTCGCGGATGCGCTCGCAGATCAGCACGTTGGCGTCGATCGCCATGCCGAGCGTGAGCACGATGCCGGCGATGCCGGGCATGGTCAGCGTGGCCTGGAACAGCGACAGCACCGCGACGAGCAGAACGAGGTTGAACACGAGCGCGATGTCGGCGATCAGGCCGAACAGGCGGTAGTAGATGGCTGCCGCGATCAGCACCGCGAGCAGGCCGAGCATGACCGCCTTGAAGCCCTTGTCGATGTTGTCCTGGCCCATGCTCGCGCCGATGACGCGCTCCTCGACGATGTCGACCGGCGCGGCGAGCGAGCCGGCGCGCAGCAGCAGGGCGAGGTCGCTCGCTTCCTTCTGGCCGAGGCCGGTGGTCTGGAAGCGCGGGCCGAACACGCCCTGGATGACCGCGGCGTTGATGACTTCCTGGGTTTCCTTGAACGTGCGCACTTCCTTGCCGTCGACGATCTGGGTCTGCGGCACGCGCTCGATGTAGACCACGCCCATGCGCTTGCCGACGGCCTGCTGGGTGAACTCCAGCATTTTCGCGCCGCCTTTGGCGTTGAGCTGGATCGATACGGCCGGCGTGCCGCTCTGCGGATCGGGAATCGCGGTCGCGTCGACGAGTTCGTTGCCGCTGGCGATCACCTTCTTCGACAGGATGATCGGCTCGGGCTTGCCGTCCGGGCCGAGGCGCTGCATGTAATAAAGCCTGGACTCGGGCGGCACGTTGCTGCTCTTGGCGATCTCGTAGGCGCCCGGGTTGCCGAGATTGGCCGCGCCGGTCGCGTTCTCGTCCACCGCGCGCCATTCCAGCGTCGCCTGCGCGCCGAGGATCTTCTTCGCCTCGGCCGTGTCGTGCACGCCGGCGAGTTCGACGACGATGCGGTTCGCGCCCTGCTGCTGGATCAGCGGCTCGGACACGCCGAGCTGGTTGACGCGGTTGCGCAGCGTGGTCAGGTTGCTCGAGATCGTGTTGCGCGCGGCGGCGAGCGCCGTCGATTCGCGCACCTTCGCCACGAGCGGAAAGCTGTCGGCCGTGGCCGCGCCATCGGTCAACTCCAGCGGCGGCTGGTCGCCGAGTTTTTCCGGCTGGTTGACCTGCTTGCCGATGATGCCGGCCCCGGCGGTACGGTCGGCCTCGGTCTTGAACGTGGCGACGACGCCGTTGGCGGTCGAGTTGATCGAGTCGTAGCGGACCTTGGCGTCGCGCAGCGCGCTGGCGATGTCGTCGCGGTAGCGCTGCTGCATCTTGTCGAGCGCGCCCTTCTGGTCGACTTCGAGTAGGAAGTGCACGCCGCCCTGCAGGTCGAGGCCGAGCGGCATCGCGTTCGCGCCGATCGTGCGCAGCCAGCCGGGCACGGTCGAGGCCATGTTCAGGGCGACGTTGTAACCGTCGCCGAGCGCCTTGCTGATCGCGGCCTGCGCCTTGTTCTGCGTGTCCGAATCGTTGAGTTCGACGAGCAGGTTGTCCTTGCCGGGTTCGATGCTCTTGACCGCGAGCTTGTCCGCGTCGAGCGCGTCCTTCACTTTTTTCTGCAGAGCCTCGTCGACCGCGTTGCCGTGGTTGGCGGAGATCTGCACCGCGGGCTGCGGCAGGAACGCGTTGGGCAGGGCGTAGATCGTGCCGAGAACCAGCACGAGGGCGATCAGGGCGTAACGCCATTTGGCAAAATCGTTCATCGGTGTCGCTCTTGCGCCGCGCTCGTGGCGCGGACGTTGTCGTTTTTATTCCACCGCGCGGGCCTGCGGCCGGCGCGCTTCACGGGGCCTTCAGCGCATGCGGGCGCGTCAGGCCGATTTCAACGTGCCCTTCGGCAGTACCATGCTCACGGCCTGCTTCTGCACCTTGATGACCACGTTCGGCGCGACCTCGACGCCGAGGAAGGTCTCGCCGATGTCGACGATGCGTCCGGCGAAGCCGCCGTTGGTGACGATTTCGTCGCCCTTGGCCAGCGCTTCGACCATCGTGCGCTGTTCCTTGGCGCGCTTCATCTGCGGGCGCAGCATGAAGAAGTACATTGCGACGAACACCGCGCCGAACATGATCAGGCTCGGCCACGGACTGGGCTGGCCGGCGGCGCCCGCGGCCTGCGCCCAGGCGCTGGAAATGAAGAAATCCATCATCAGACCCTTGTTGGAGGCCGCGCAGCGAAGGCGGGCGGCCGGAGTTGGCCGCAAATTATGGCATGGGATGGGGGGATGTGCACCCCGTGCCGGGCGGCGGTCGTCCGGCGTCGCGGTCTTTGCGTCCTTCCGTCGCGCCCCTGCTTCCCGAATGCGACAATCTCCCCATTCCCGGCGGGAGCAGGCAATGGAACTCGGCATGATCGGTTTGGGCCGCATGGGCGCGAACATGGCGCAGCGGCTGGTACGCGGCGGGCACCGCGTGGCGGGGTTCGACTCCAGCGCGGAGAGCCGCGCGCGCGCGGCGCAGAACGGCATCGAGCCGGCGACCTCGCTCGCGGAACTGGTCGCCGCGCTGAAGCCGCCGCGCGCGCTATGGCTGATGGTGCCGGCCGGCGCGCCGGTCGACCAGACGATCGACGCCCTGCTGGCGTTGCTCGCGCCCGGCGACGTGATCGTCGACGGCGGCAACTCGATGTACAAGGACACGCTGCGCCGCGCGCAGCGGCTGGCCGAGCGCGAAATCCATTATGTCGATTGCGGTACCAGCGGCGGCGTCTGGGGCCTCGAGGAAGGCTACAGCCTGATGATCGGCGGCGACGAGGCTGCGGTGGCGAAGCTGGCGCCGGTCTTCGCCACGCTCGCAACCGCGCCCGACCGCGGCTGGGGCCGCGTCGGGCCGGTGGGTTCGGGGCACTTCGCCAAGATGGTCCACAACGGCATCGAGTACGGCATGATGCAGGCCTACGCCGAAGGGTTTTCGATTCTCGAACACAAGCGGGAATTCGCGCTTGACCTTGCCCAGATCGCCGGGATCTGGCGCCACGGCAGCGTGGTGCGCTCCTGGCTGCTCGATCTCATTGCCGATGCGCTCGCGGAGAATCCGCAGATGACGGGCATCGCTCCCTGGGTCGCCGACTCGGGCGAGGGGCGCTGGACGCTGGCCGAGGCGATCGAGCTCGGCGTGTCGGCACCGGTGACCGCGGCCGCGCTGCTCGAACGCATCCGCTCGCGCGACAAGGATTCGTTTTCCGACAAGCTGCTCGCGGCGATGCGCAACCAGTTCGGCGGCCACGAGATCAGGAAGGAATGAGCGCCCGATCGCGCTTGCGGCCTCGGCGCGGCGCGACGCCTCAGGGGAGGCTTGCGTCCGCGGAGCCCTGCCGTTCGCCGGCGATCGCGTCGGCGAAGCGCTGCTTGCTCGTGCGCAATTGACGTGGGTTGAGCGCGGCGAACACGGCCTTGGTCCTGGCCGCGAAACGCGCTCCGGCATCGGCCAGCTCGCGCTGGTGATCGGCCAGGTCCTGCACGAACGTCTGCGGATCGACCGGCGCCGCGAGCCTGGCCTCGGGTGCGGGCGGGCGCGCGAGTTCGACGTACTCGCGCAGCGCATCCTCCATCGCCGACCACGGTCCGATCTGGTCGGCGGTGAGCAGCAGTTCCGTGCGCAGCTTGCGCGCTTCGCCGAGCATCGCGCGCAGCGGATCCGGTGCGCGTTCGGTGGCTTGGCCATGTCCCTGCTGCCCATCGCGCGGCGGGTGGTCGCCGTGTCCGCCCGCGCCACCGGGGCCGCCCATGCCACCGCCCATGCCGCCGCCCGGCATCTGCGCCGCGACCGAAAGCGGCAACGCACCCGTCGCGACCATTGCGACGAGCAGGATCTGGGCCGCCGCGCCGCGCCGCGGCGCGAGTGCTGGAAAACGCAGCGCGGGCTCGCGGTGTACCCGCGACGTAGCGTCCAGCAGCGATTCCGGCCGATAGGCGATCGGGGCGAAATTGCCGAGCCGGCGGCACCAAGCGTCGGTGTCTTCCGCCATCGAGATCTTCGTCATCATGGGCAACGTTTCAGCCGGAGTCGGCGCGAGTCTGGAAAACGAACGTGCAGGAAATGTGGACGATGACCGCGGGCCTGCACCGCGTTCAGCGGGCGGACATGTCCGCCGCGATCGCCGCCACGTCGTCTTCGTTGGCGGTGCGGATCGCCGGCGCCGTGTCAGTCGCAGCAGCCATCGCCGCCCTTGACCGTGTGCGCGTGCGTCGCGCCGACGCCTTTCGTCAATCCGGCGACGCTTGCGCGGTGGTGGTCGGCGATCACCTTGGCCACGCACATCGACACGCGCTTGCCGGTCGGGATGTGGATGAACTCGTTCGGCCCGTGTGCGTTCGAGTGCGGGCCGAGCACGCCGGTGATGAGGAACTGCGCGCCGGGGAACTTCTCGCCGAGCATGCCCATGAACGGGATCGAGCCGCCTTCGCCCATGTAGGCGGGCGGCGGCCCGAAGAATTCGCGCGAGGCGGCGTCGACCGATTGCTCCAGCCACGGCGCCAGCGCCGGTGCGTTCCAGCCGCTGCCGGCCTTCTCCAGATCGAACGTCACCTGCGCGCCATAGGGCGGATCGCCTTCGAGCAGCGCCTTCAGCACGGCGCCGGCCTTCACCGCGTCCAGCGTCGGCGGCAGGCGCAGCGAAAGTTTCACCGCGGTGAACGGGCGCAGCACGTTGCCGGCCGAGTCGAGCGCAGGAATGCCGCCGACGCCGGTCACCGCGAGCGCGGGCCGCCAGGTGCGGTTGAGCACGAGTTCGCCGTCATCGCGGCTGACGGGCTGCATGCCGGCCACCCACGGAAATTTCGAATACACCGCATCGCCGAGCACCTTGGCCGCCTGCTTCGCCTGTTCGACGCGTTGCGCGGGTACCTCGACATGGAATTCCTGCGGCACGATCCTGCCGGTATCCTGATCTTCGAGGCGGGAAAGAATCTTGCGCAGGATGCGGAAGCTCGAGGCGACCACGCCCGAAGCATCGCCCGAATGCACGCCTTCCTCAAGCACCTTGACCGTGAGGTTGCCGCCGGTCATGCCCCGCAACGAGGTCGTCAACCAAAGCTGGTCGTAGTTGCCGCAGCCCGAATCGAGGCAGACGATCAGCGACGGCTTGCCGATGCGCGCGGCGAGATGGTCGACGTAGTACGGCAGGTCGTAGCTGCCCGATTCCTCGCAGGCCTCGATCAGCACGATGCAGCGCGCGTGCGGCAGCTTCTGCGCTTTGAGCGCGAGGATCGCGGCGAGCGAACCGAAGATCGCGTAGCCGTCGTCGGCGCCGCCGCGGCCGTAGAGCCTGTCGCCTTCGATCACCGGCTTCCACGGGCCGAGATGCTCGGCCCAGCCGGTCATCTCTGGTTGCTTGTCGAGATGGCCGTAGAGCAGCACGCAGTCGTCGCCGCTGTTCGCGTCGGTCGATGCCGGCACGTCGATGAAGATCAATGGCGTGCGCCCTTCGAGGCGCACGACTTCGACCGTCATGCCCTCGATCGCCTTCGCCTTGGCCCAGCCAGAGAGCTGCGCGACCGCCTGGTCCATGAACCCGTGCGCGGCCCAGTCCTTGTCGAACATCGGCGACTTGTTCGGAATCCGGATGTATTCGACGAGTTGCGGGACGATTTCCGCGTCCCATCGCGCGGAAACATCGTTGCGGATCAGGTTGGCGTCCATCGGCGTGCCTGCAATGAAGAAGGCCGCGATTCTAGTCCTGCCGCGCCGGCCTGACGAGGGCCGCTCCGGTTCAAAAACGGACGAACGGGGCGAGCCGGAGCGAAGCCGTCGCCAGCGCGCAGCCGATCAGCGTCGCCGCGAGCACGTCGCTCGGATAATGCAGGCCAAGCACGACGCGCGAAGCGGCGACGAGCAGGGCGAACGGCACGAGCAACGGCGCGAGCAGCGGAAAGTGCGCGAGCGCGACGATCGTGAACGTCACCGCGTGCAGCGTATGGCCCGAAGGGAAGCTAAACTCGTCGAGCGGCAGCACGAGCGGCACGATATCGCGGTGCGCACGGAACGGACGCGGGCGCCGCGTCCAGCGCTTGAGCCCGCGGTACATCGCGGCCGCGACGAGACCGGTCAAGCCCATCTGCAGCGCCACGAACGGGCCTGCCGCGCCGCCGAACACGGCGATCGCGAGCATGAGCGCATACCAGAACGCACCGTCGCCGAGACGGCTGACGATGCCGAAGAAGCGCGCGATCGCGCGCCGCGCGCCCCAGCCGTTGGCGCGCTTGCACAGGCGCACTTCGCGGCTGCGCAGTTCGAGGTTGAGAAGGAGCTGCATCGCGCTCACGTCGCGCCCTCGCGCAGCTTGCCGTCGCCGGCGATCTTGTCGCCGGGCCGCTTCAGTCCCGCCAGCAGCCTGGCGAAGCTGGCGGTGACCGAAACCGGGTCGAGCTCGGCCACGGCGTCGATGGCCGCGGAGCGGATCTGCGCGCGCGTCACGTCGCCGCGCACCAGCTCGAGCGTCGCGCGCACGAAGGCGCCCTCGTCGCCGAACGGCACGAGCCGGCCGCAGGCGTCGGTGAGATGCTCGCGCGCGGCACCGTAGTCGAAGGCCACGGTCGGCAGGCCGCTCGCGAGCGCTTCAAGGGTGACGTTGCCGAAGGTCTCGGTCAGGCTCGGGAAAACGAACAGATCGGCGCTGGCGAAGTGGCGCGCGAGGTCGGTTCCACGCCGGATGCCGGCGAAGACGAAATCGGGATTCTCGGCGGCGAGCGCCGCGCGCGCCGGGCCGTCGCCGATCCAGACATAGCGCGCATCGCGGTGGATTTTCTGGATCTCGCGGAACGTGCGCACCGCGAGCGACAGGTTCTTTTCCGGCGCGATGCGGCCGACGTAGACCACCGCGATCTGGCCGGGCGCGAGACCCCATTGCCGACGCAGCGCCTCGTCGCGCCGCGCCGGCGAGAACAACGCGTTGTCGACCGCGCGGCGCAGCAGGATGACGTTGCCGAATTTGTTCTCGACGAGGAAGTCGCGCAGTTCGGCCGTCGGCACCAGCGTCGCAGCGCCTTGACGATGGAAACGGCGCAGGTAGGCGAACACGACGGGCGTGAGGAAGCCGAAACCGTAATGGCGCGCAAAATCGTCGAAGCGCGTGTGAAAGCCGGTCGCCGCGGGAATGTTCAAGGCACGTGCGGCGCGCAGCGCCGAATAGCCGAGCGGGCCCTCGGTGGCCACGTAGATCGCATCGGGGCGTTCGTCGCGCCACAGCTTGCGCAGGCGACGCGCGGTCGGCAGGCCGAATTGCAAGTCGGGATACCGCGGCAGGCGCGCGCCGCGCACGAGCACCTCGGCACCGTTCTCGTCGATCCGGTCGTCGTCGTCGGCCTGGCGCGGACGCACGATCTGCACCGCATGGCCGGCCGCGCGCAGGCCCTGCGCCAGACCGGCCACGGTCAAGGCCACGCCGTTGATTTCCGGCGGGAACGTCTCGGTGATCATGGCGATGCGCATCGGCGTATTCCGCGCAGCTTTTTCTAGGGGCTGCGCGTACGCTAGCCCTGCGCGGTGTACGCGGCGTTACCGAATTGTGTCGATGGCATTACGGGACAGGGGCGAGGAGTTCGACGCCGGCGCGCGCAATGTCGGCATGGCTCGCACCGTTCGGGCGCAGGTCGAATTCCGCGGCATGGTCGTCGCAAGCCGGTAATCTGTTGATTGGGAATTGTGTTTGTTCGATTTGCGTTGCCGAGTGGGATTCCTGGACCGGGACGGCATCCAGAGACTGCGACCCAATCGCGATCTTTTGCATCCTGTCTGTTTTAGCGGCTATCGAGACTTTTGCAGTAAACAATCGCAGTTGGAGGGGTGTTATGCGTCGGTTGCGGATGATCGTGGCATGTACATGGTTCGTCTTTTCGTCCGGGGCGGCGGCGCAGCCGCCGCAACCCCCTCCGTTGCCGATCGATGCAGCGATGCGCAAAGCAGTGATCGAGACGCTGGAGGAGAAGCTCAAGGCGAACTACATCTTTGCCGATGTGGCCGACAGGGTCGCGAAACGGATCTCGGCCAAACTCGTCGGCGGCGCTTACGACTCCGACAGAACCGTCGGCGATTTTGCCGGCGCCCTGACCCGCGATCTGCGCGAGGTCGGAGACGACAAGCATTTTCGCGTCGGCTACCAGCCCGATTTCAAGGAGCGGCCACGCGACGGCAAGCCGCCGAGCAAGGACGAACTCGAGCAGATGAAAAGGGACACCGTGCAGCATGGTGCCGGCATTGCGAAGGTGGAATGGCTCTCGGGCAATGTCGGCTACTTGGATCTGCGTGGGTTCGCACCGGCCGATTTCGTCGCGAGCGCGTACGCTTCGGCGATGAATCTGCTCGCAGATACGGACGCGTTGATCGTTGATTTACGCCGCAATGGCGGCGGCGATCCCTCCGCCGTCGCCGTTTTCATGAGTCATTTCTTTGCCGAAGACGACAGCCGACACCTGAACGACTTGCGCTGGCGCGCAGAGAACCGTACGCAGGAATTCTGGACCGTTCCGGTGCAGGGGGCGCGGTACACCAAGCCGGTCTACGTGCTGATTTCGCCACGCACGTTTTCCGGCGGCGAGGAATGCGCCTACGACTTCCAGACGCAAAAGCGCGCGACGCTGATCGGCGAAACGACCGGCGGCGGCGCCAATCCCGGCGATAGGTTCGCGCTCGGGCATGGCCTCGTCGCTTTCATCCCGACCGGGCAGGCCATCAACCCGATCACGAACAAGAACTGGGAGCACGTCGGCGTGAAGCCCGACGTGGCCGTGCCGCCCGCAGATGCGCTGAAGACGGCGTATGCCACGATTCTCGAGACGCAGATTGCCGCGGAAAAAGATGCCCGGCGGCTGCAAATGCTGAAGGATACCCTTGCAAGGGTTGAAAAGAACGAGGAAGAAAAGCCCGACTTCATGCCGCCGCGGCATTGACGCGATTTGAAGACTGCCTCAGGTCCGTTTTCGCTCTCCGCCGACGAAAATCCGCTTAGCGAGCGCGCCGCCGATCCAGTAGCACAGCTCGGCCGGATGGACGGCGTCCCAGACGACGAAATCCGCGCGCATTCCCGGCGCGAGGATGCCGCGGTCGGCAAGGCCCAGCGCGCGCGCCGCGTGCACGGTCGCGCCGCGCAGCGCCTCTTCCGGCGTCATGCGGAACAGCGTGCAAGCCAGGTTCATCGCGTGGCGCAGCGAGAGCAGCGGCGAGGTGCCGGGATTCAGGTCGCTGGCGACCGCGAGCGCGACGCCGTGGCGGCGGAACAGGTCGAGCGGCGGCAGTGTACTTTCGCGCAAAGTATAAAATGCGCCAGGCAGCATCACCGCGACGCTGCCGGCGGCGGCCATCGCCGCGATGCCGGCCTCGTTCGCGTATTCGAGATGGTCGGCCGAGAGTGCGCCGAATTCGGCGGCGAGCGCCGCGCCGCCCTGGTCGGACAATTGATCGGCGTGCAGCTTCACCGGCAGGCCGTGTGCGCGCGCGGTCTCGAACACGCGCCGCGTTTCCGACGGCGTGAACGCGATGTTCTCGCAGAACGCGTCGACCGCGTCGGCGAGGCCGGCCCGTGCGACCTTCGGCAGCATGCGGATGCAGACTTCGTCGACGTAATCGGATTGGCGCCCGGCGAATTCGGGCGGCATGGCGTGCGCGCCGAGGAACGTCGTGCGCACCGTGATGCCGAGCACCTCGCCGATGCGGCGCGCGACGCGCAGCATCTTCGTCTCGCCGTCGAGGTCGAGGCCGTAGCCCGACTTGATTTCGACGGTCGTCACGCCGTCGGCGCGGAGCGCGCGGGCGCGCGCAAGGGACTGTGCGAGCAGTTCTTCTTCGCTCGCCGCGCGCGTCTGCGCCACGGTCGAGACGATGCCGCCGCCGGCCTTGGCGATGTCGGCGTAGCCAGCGCCGTTGAGGCGCAGGTCGAATTCCGCGGCGCGGTCGCCAGCGAAGACGAGGTGGGTGTGGCAGTCGATCAGACCCGGCGTGACGAGGGCGCCGTGCGCGGAGTGCGTTTCGCGCGCGATCGTATCGGGCGCGCCGGGCAGCGCGGAAGCCGGCGCGGCGAACGCGATGCGGCCGTCTTTCCATGCCAGCGCCGCGTCGTCGACGAGGCCGAACGCGGTGCCGTTGCCGGCCATCGTGGCGAGGCGGCAGTCGATCAGCAGGCCATCCCAGGATTCGTTCATCGCATTGCGCCGCAGGTTCGGGAAATGGGATTTAATCACACTTGATTGCACTGCCTTCGGCGGCGACACGTTTTTGCTCGGCACTCACGCCAGAAGCACGCAGGGATGACGGGCCGGGTGCCGCTCACCCCACCGTGCATTCGGCGCTGGCATACTGCGCGCTCAGGCTGGAGAAAGCGAAGAGATAATGAAGAGCTACGTCGCCGAGTCGTTGTGGAGCCCGCAGGGGTGGACGCGCGATGCGCGCATCGCGGTCGACGCGGGCCGCGTCGTCGCGGCGCAGGGCGAGGCGGGCGAGCGCCTCGGCCGCTATGTGCTGCCCGGCATGCCGAACCTGCATTCGCATGCGTTTCAGCGCGCGATGGCGGGCCTCGCCGAGAAGCAAATCCATCCGGCGGTATCGAATGCGCTCTTTCCTGATCGCGAAGGTCAAAAAGCGGCTGTCCGTGACCGCACTTCTCAACAGAGCGATTCGTTCTGGACCTGGCGCGAGACGATGTACACGTTCGCCAATCGCATCGGCCCGGACGACCTGCGCGCGATCGCGGCGCAGCTCTACGTCGAGATGCTCAAGGCCGGCTACACCCATGTGTGCGAATTCCATTATCTGCATCATCGGCCGGACGGCAAGCCGTATGCCGATCCGGCGGCAATGTCGCTCGCGTTGGTCGAGGCGGCGCGGGAGACCGGCATCGGCCTGACCCTGCTGCCGACACTGTACCTGACAGGTGGTTTCGATGGCCGCGCGCTGTCCGAACGCCAGCGCCGCTTCGGTCTCGACGTTGATGCCTACCTGTCGCTTTTGCAGCAATTGGCAAAAATGGAAAATGCGGCATTGCGCATCGGTGTCGCCCTGCATTCGCTGCGCGCGGTGCCCGAGCGCGCGATGCGCGAGGTGCTCGCGGCGGGCGAGACGCGGGCGATGCCGATCCACATCCATATCGCCGAACAGATCGGCGAGGTGCAGGACTGCCTCGCGCTGCGCAACGCGCGCCCGGTCGAGTGGCTGCTCGACAACCTGCCGGTCGATGCGCGCTGGTGCCTCGTGCATGCGACGCACATGAGCGCGCAGGAGACGCAGCGCCTCGCCCAGTCCGGCGCGGTCGCCGGCCTGTGCCCGACCACCGAAGCCAATCTCGGCGACGGCCTGTTCCCGCTCAAGGCGTATTTCGACGACAGCGGCGCACTCGGCATCGGCTCGGACAGCCATATCTCGGTGTCGCCGGTCGAGGAATTGCGCTGGCTCGAATACGGCCAGCGCCTCGCCACGCGCCACCGCAATATCGCCGTGTCGGCGGCGAACCGCAGCGTCGGCGAGACGCTTTACGCAGCGGCGCTGCGCGGCGGCGCGCAGGCGGCGGGTGTCGCCATCGGTGCGATCGAGCCCGGCGCGCGCGCGGATCTGGTCGTGCTCGACGAGGCCGCGCCGCAACTGGCCGGCCGCGACGAAGCCAGCCTGGTCGACACCTTCCTGTTCGCCGGCAACGCCAACCTCGTGCGCCACGTCATGGCGAACGGCGACTGGGCCGTGCGCGACTTCCGCCATCGCGACGAGGAACGCATCGCCGCGCGTTATCGCGAGACCGTCGCGCGCCTCGCGTCGCAAGTCTATTGAGACTTTCGTAAATGCGTGGCGTCATTCCGGCAGGGACTGCCGGAATCCAGTCACAGGGATGTGAACCTCACGGACACCGGTACGCTCCCATCCGTGGCACTGGATTCCCCTCAGCCCGCTGTCGGGGGCTTCGGCCCTGCCGGAATGACGAGAAAAACGGCTACAGGTATTTGCTTATCTCCTTGAACTCGGCCAGCGAGTGTCCGTGCGTTGCGCGCTCGTCGCCGGCGTAATCGAGGCAGTGATCGATGTGGTCGTGGATGAGCTGCTTTTTCGCCGTGGCCACGGCCTTCTCGATCGCGTGGAGTTGCTGCGCGAGTTCGGTGCAGGGGCGGCCGACTTCGATCATCGCGATCGCCGAACGCAGATGCCCGGCGGCGCGCTTGAGCCGCGCAACGATCGCGGGGTGGGTGGCGTGCAGATGCGCGTGGTTCACGATCTATCCTCCGGGGGTGGATGGGACAAGACGTTGTTCCGTCGGGCATTGTATAAAATGCCGCTTTTTTCCACATTTTTCCTTTGCCGAGTCGCGCCCGCCGCTGCCATAGTCGGCACCATTGCCCGCTTCGCAGCGCGCGCTGCGCGGCAGCCATTCGAGTGTCGGGATTATTGAGGAAAGCGCATGTACCTGTCGAATCGGCGACGAGCGAAGATTCGGATGACCGCGATCCTCGCCGCGTTCGCCGTGCTGGCGCACGCCGAAGACGAGACGGACACGTCCACGACGCTGCCCGCCGTGCAGGTCGCCGGCCACTACGACAACGCGGTCGGCACCGCGAATGCGGCCTCGCAGGGCGTGGTTCTCGGCAATCTGCTGCTGGACATCCCGATCCTGCGTCCCGGCGAGGTGCTCGAAGCGGTGCCGGGGCTGGTCGTGACGCAGCACTCCGGCGACGGCAAGGCCAACCAGTATTTTTTGCGCGGCTACAACCTCGACCACGGCACCGACTTCGCCACCAGCGTCGACGGCGTGCCGGTCAACATGCCGACCAACGGCCACGGCCAGGGCTACAGCGACAACAATTTCCTGATTCCCGAACTGGTCGATCGCATCGACTACCGCAAGGGTCCGTACTTCGCCGAGAACGGCGATTTTTCCTCGGCAGGCTCCGCCGACATCCACTACCGCAACAAACTCGACAAGGACTTGCTCGATCTGACCGTGGGCGAAGACGGCTACCGGCGCATCCTCACGGCTGCGTCGCGACCGCTTTTCTCCAACGGCGCAACCGTGCTCGGCGCGCTCGAACTGATGACCGACGATGGCCCGTGGAAGCTGCCGGAAGACTTGCGCAAGTTCAACGGCCTGCTGCGCCTCTCCGGCGGCGGCGACGCGAACGGCTGGACGATAGGCGCGCAGGCCTACGCCGCGCACTGGCGTTCGACCGACCAGATTCCGCTGGAACTGATCGAATCGGGCGCGCTGTGCCTGTACTGCGCCTACGATCCGACCGACGGCGGCCGCTCGGCGCGGCAGATCCTCGATGGCGAATGGCATGCGCACGATGCCGACGGCTACCTCAAGGCATCGGCGTACTTCGAGCATTACCGCTTGCAGCTATGGTCGAACTTCACCTTTTTCGAGAACGATCCGGTACGCGGCGACCAGTTCAACCAGCGCGACGCGCGCGACATCGAAGGCATCAAGCTCGCCAAAGGCCGGACGCACACGCTGTTCGGCCACGATTCGACCAGCGAAGTCGGCTTGCAGATGCGCCACGACTTCATCCACGTCGGGCTGTACGACACCGAAGCGCGCGTGCCGTTCGCGACCATCGGCGACGACCTCGTCGACGAAACCGCAGCCGCGCTCTACGCCGAGAACACGACGCAATGGACGAGTTGGCTGCGCAGCATCGCCGGCCTGCGCGCCGATGCCATCCGGCTCGACCTGACTTCGCACGTGAATGCGGCGAACAGCGGCACGGTCGACGACAGCCGCGTCTCGCCGAAGTTGTCACTGATCTTCGGGCCGTGGGACAAGACGGAATTCTTCATCAACATCGGCAACGGCTTCCACAGCAACGACGCGCGCGGCGCGGTGTACCGCTACGATCCGACTTCGGGCGATGCGGTGACGCGCGCGCCGGCACTGGCCGGCAGCTACGGCAAGGAACTCGGCCTGCGCAGCGAGATCGTGCCGGGGCTGCAAAGCTCGCTCGCGCTGTGGCGCCTCGAGAGCGCATCGGAGCTGGTCTACGGCGCGGACTCGGGCGGCACCGAAATCAACGGCGCCAGCAAGCGCTACGGTATCGAGTGGAACAACCACTACGTGCTCAACGACTGGCTGCTGTTCGACGCCGATTTCGCCCGGACGCGCGCGCGCTACGCCGACAAGAATGCCAACGGCGAAACCGGCAACCAGATTCCGAACGCGGTCGGCCGCGTCGCCTCGGTTGGCGTGAACGTGCACGAAGGCGACTGGTCGGGCGACCTGAAATGGCGCTACATCGGCAGCTACCCGCTGAGTCAGGACGGCACGCTGCGCGCGCCTTCGGCCGTCGTGACCAACCTGCGCGTGCAGCGCCGGCTGAGCGGGTGGGCCGCCTGGTCGCTCGACGTGCTCAACCTGTTCGACCGCAGGTTCTACGACATCGCCTATGAACAGGACTACCGCCTCACGCCGACCAGCGACATCGTGGAGGACGGCGTCACCGTGCATCCCGGCGAGCCGCGGCAAGTGCGCGTGACGCTGCAACTGCGCTGGTGACTGCGCAGGCCGCTCAGGCTGGCAGCGGCGTCGCGCGGCGCTGGATCAGCATGACGAGGATCGCGGCGGCGACGCAGGCCGCGCCGGCGGCGAGGAACGCATCGACGTACTGGTTCGTCCACACGCGGATCAGGCCGGCGCCGTAGGCCGCGGTCGCTGCGCCGAGCTGGTGGCCCGCGCCGATCCAGCCGTAGACGAGCGGCGAGAGCTGCGCGCCGAAGCGGTCGGTGGTCAGGCGCACGGTCGCGATCCAGTCGAGGCCGTAGAACACGGTGAACAGGCCGAGGCTGCCGATGCTGAAATCGGACCGTGGCAGATAGAGCAGCGACAGGCCGCGCAGGCCGTAGTAGGCGCACAATAGCACGCGGCTGTCGCAGCGGTCGGACAGCCAGCCCGACGCCGTCGTGCCGACGATGTCGAAGATGCCGAAGATGCCCATCAACATCAGCAAGGCCGCAGACGAAGAAGCTCGCGAACAGCAGCCAGAACGTGCCGGATTTCGATGCCGTCGCGAGTGCGCCGAACGCGGCCGCGAGCGGATTGGCGCGCGTCGCGTCGCTCGCATCGGCGCCCGTCGCGCCGTAGCGGAACAGGCCGACTTTCGGCCGGGCGCTCGGGCATCAGCAGCAGCACGAGCGCGATCAGCGCGAGCGCCGCGCCGGCGACGAGGTAGACGACCACGCGCCAGTCGTCGCCGCGTTCGATGAACCAGGTCAAGACCGGCAGGAACACGAGGGAGCCCGTTGCCGTGCTCGCGGTGAGCAGGCCGAGCACGCTGCCGCGTTTCGATTCGAACCAGCGGTTGACGACGGTGACGCCGAGCACCATTGCCATCGTGCCGGTGCCGATGCCGGCGAGCACGCCCCAGGTCAGGACCAACCCGAGCGGCGTCGTGACGAAGGCGCTGCCGCCCATCGCGGCGGCGAGCAGCAGCAGTGCCGCGACCATCGTGCGGCGCAGGCCGAAGCGCTGCATCGCCGCGGCGGCGAACGGGCCCATCAGGCCGAACAGGGCGAGGCCGATCGACACGGCCAGGGTGATCCGGTCGCGGCTCCAGCCGAAGTTTTTCTCCAGCGGCACGATCAGCACGGAAGGCGTGGCACGGATGCCGGCAACGACGAGCAGGGTGAGGAACGTCAGCGCGGCGACGACCCATGCGTAGTGCAGTCGGCCGTCGAGGCGGGCGGCGAGATGGCGGCGGAGCATGGAAATCCTGTCATTTCGTCATTCCGGCTTTCGCCGGAATGACGGAAAAAGGCAAGAGGGCATCATCCGTTTGCCTTGGAAAGCTTTCGTCGATCTCGGCGAATGAAGGTCGCAGGGACGTTCTTCAGACGAATCCGCGTGCCGGGAAATCGGCCGGCCGCTGCAGCCAGTTGTCCGCGGGATAGGCGCAGGCGGTGTTGACCGCATGCAGCGTGTACGCATGCCGCGCCTGCGCCGAGCGGTTGGCTTCGGACAGGTGCGGGAAGCAGCCGTTGAACACGATCAGCGTGCCGGCGGACACTTCGAGCCATTCGAGCGCGGACATGTCCCATTCGATGGAGGCATCGAGTTCGTCCGTTGCGAGCGTGCCGTCGGCCTTGCTGCGGAACAGTTTCTTCAAGCCCTTGCGATGTTCGCCCGGAATGCCGCCGAGGCAGCCGTTGCCGCGGTGCGCGTCGTTGATCGCGAACCAGTAGCCGGTCACTGACATCGGCTCGGTGTAGAGATAGGTCGAGTCTTGGTGGCAGACGACCTCGCCGCCGATGCCCGGCTGCTTGAAGATATACATCGACTGCATCACGCGCGGCTGCGCGACGCCGAGGCCGGCGCTGACGGCCTGCAGCGCCGGGCCTTTCGAGAACGCCGAGAACACCGGGTCGAGATCGTGCATCGCATGGCCGAGTTTGTTCACGGCGAGCGGCAGAGGGTAGGCGAGCTTGCCGTCGGCACCGAACGCTTCTTCCTCGAAGAACACGCCGATGCCGGTGGCCGATTCCATGAAATAGCGGCTGTCGAGATGCTGCGGCGCCTTGGTCGAGAAGATCGTGCCGGCCGCGCGCGGGCCGTGTTCCTCGACCAGCGTGTTCGCGCGCTCGCGCAGGCGTTCGCATTCATCGCGACTCTTGAAGCCGTCGACGACCAGCACGCCGTCGCGGTGGAAGGCGGCAACGGCCTCGCGCGGCAGTTCACCGTTCGGCGAGGTCTTGCAGTGGACAATCGACATGGCGGGCGGGATTGGCAGCGTGTGGTATGGCTTAGGTTACGCGAAACGCGATAACGTCCGCGAGGGCGACCGGCGCACGTATTCGGTGCGCCGATCCGTTGCTGGGGTGGATGAGACCGTCGATGAAAGATGCGCGCGCGCTCAAGCCGCAGGCTGGCCGGCGCGCTTGAGCCATGCGCGCATCACCGCATCGAGCTCGTTGTTGCCGCTCGGCAGTTCGGCGGGATCGAGTTCCGATCCGGCTTCGAGCAGCAGCGTGAGCGTGCGCGCGTGGTCCTGCGGATGGCCGGTCTTCCAGCCGTTGAGCGATCCGTAGATGCAGGCGCCGAGTGGCGTGCCGCCGAATTCGTTTTCGAACGCGAGCGGCGGATTCGGATCGTGCGCGAGCAGCATGGCGACGATGTCGGCGTAGCCGTGGAAGGCGGCGCGGTCGAGCGGTGTGGAGCGATGCACGCCGGTGCCGTGCGGATCGAATCCCGCATCGAGCATCAGGCGCACGCTGTCGGGCTTGTACCACCATGCGGCCATGGCGAGCGGACTGTGCTGACGGGTTTGCGCGTTCAGTTCCGCTGCCGCCGTCGGATGGCGTTCGAGTTCCTGCTGCGTGCGCGTTTCGTCGCCGCACCAGAGCGCGTCGAGCAGGCGCGCTTTCGGCGACAGTCGCGACACCATGGTCTCCGCGATTTGCGTGTGGCCGAACTTGCGCGCCACGTCGGCGGGGGAAACATCGAAGCCGAGCGTCCATGCGTAGATGTGGCCGCCGGGCGCGGTGTAGGGCGGCAGATTGACGCGCGCTTCCGCGCTGGCGGGGTCGTCGCGCAGGCAGCGCGCAACGAGGTCCATGTCGCCGAGCCGCGCGGCGGCGAACAGGTCGACCTCGGCGCCGCGCGCGGCGAGCCGGCGCGCGATCGCTTCGTCGGCGATCAGGTACTGCAGCGCGCTGGCGCCGTGGTCGACGTCGCGGATGCGCATGTCCGCGCCGTGGTCGAGCAGCAGTTCGGCGATCTCGAGAGTGGCGGCGCAGTGCAACGCGGTCTTGCCGTCGCCGCCGCGCGCGTTGACCGAACTCGGGTCGGCCTCGATGATGGCTCTCAGTTCGGCATGCAGGCCGAGGCCCGCGGCGGCCCAGACCGTCAGGCGCGCGCCGCGCGCGATCAGCGGTTTGGCCTGTTCCAACGACAGGTCCGATTCGAGGATGCCGAAGCCGCCGGCCCACCAGGTCGAGCGCGCGTTGATGTCTGCGCCGTGTTCGAGCAGCGCGTCGACCAGCGGCAGGTGCTTCTTCGCCTGGTGGATGGCCGGGGAGTCGAAGTCGAAGCGCGGCTCATCGATGCGCCGGCGCACGTCGGCGTGGCGCGCGAGCAGTTAGCGCGCGCGCTCCGCATCGCCCTCGCGCACGGCGATGTCGAACTGCTCCAGCGGCGTCGCGGTCAGCGATTCGATCTTGCGTTTCATCGCGGTCCAGGAATCGAAGCCGTAGCCGCGCGCGACGACGAGTTGCGCATCGTGCAGCTTCAAATCGTCGGGGCTCGATGCGTTCGGCAGGAAGCTGCGCACGCGCGCGATGGCGTCGGCATCGCCTGCCCACGCCTCGCGCAGCAGGCGCTTGGCGAGCTTCTGCTGGTGCTCGAGGCTGGGGCGGGGCGGCAACGGTTCGATGGCGAAGCGCGTCATGGCACACCGCCCGGGACGAATGTGCGAACCGACGAGAAAAGTTGGAACGGCATGACGAAAACCTCCGGTGAGGATGCGCCCCCGGTCCGCGTCAGCATGGGGCAAGAGGTTCGTCAGACAAGGAAACGCGATTGGCGTCCGGCAGGCGGGAGAATCCCTTTCCGCGGACGCGGTGCGCCCTGTCTGCGCGTGGCGAAGCGTACGTCCGCGGCCGCGCCGCCGTCAATTGCGCAGCTTGTAGCCGGTCCTGAAGATCCACGAGACGACGGCGAGGCAGAGCGCGAGGAAGCCGAGGATCGCGGCGAGGCTGACCGCGATGTCGACGTCGGCTTTGCCGTAGAAGCTCCAGCGCATGCCGGAAATCAGGTACACGATCGGGTTGAACAGGCTGATCTTCTGCCACAGCGGCGGCAGCATCGTGATCGAGTAGAACGCGCCGCCGAGGAAGGTCAATGGCGTCATGATCAGCATCGGCACGACCTGCAGGCGCTGGAAGCTGTCGGCCCACAGGCCGACGATGAAGCCGAACAGGCTGAAGCTCAGCGCGGTCAGCACGAGAAACGCGATCATCCAGAACGGATGTGCGATGTGGAACGGCACGAAGCAGCGCGCGGTGATCAGGATCAGCGCGCCGAGCATCAGCGACTTGGTCGCCGCGGCGCCGACGTAGCCGATCACGGCCTCGAACGCCGATACCGGTGCGGACAGCAGTTCGAAGATCGTGCCGGCCCACTTGGGCATGTAGATGCCGAACGCGGCGTTCGAGATGCTTTCGTTGAGCAACGGCAGCATGAGCAGGCCCGGAATGATGAAGGCCGCGTAGTCGACGCCGTCGACGTCGCCCACGCGCGCGCCGATCGCCGCGCCGAACACGATGAAGTAGAGCGAGGTCGACAGCACGGGCGAGAGCAGCGATTCGACCAGCGTGCGCAACGTGCGCGCCATTTCGAATTGGTAGATGGCGCGGATGGCGGGGAGGTTCATGTCAAATCCCAAGTCCGTCATTCCGGCATGGAGTGCCGGAATCCAGTGCCATGGATGGCAACGTTTCGACGTCGTGAAGGTCCACGTCCTTGTGACTGGATTCCGGCAGTCCCTGCCGGAATGACGAGCAAAAAAGATGGATGGCATGCAGGTTCATGGTTCAGCCCCGCACGAGGGAAACGAAAATGTCCTCGAGCGAGGACTGGCTTGAATGCAGGTCCTTGAAGTCGATGCCGTGCGCGGCGAGACGGCGCAGCAGGTCGGCGATGCCGGTTTCCTCGGTCTGCGTGTCGAAGGTGTAGGTAATCGCGCCGCCGTCCGCGGACAGCTCGAGCGGCAGCGCGGCGAGTTCGGCGGGAATCTGCTGCAAGGGCGTCTGCAGCGCGAGCGTGAGCCGCTTCTTGCCGAGCTTCTGCATCAGCGCGGCCTTGTCCTCGACGAGGATCAGCTCGCCCTTGCGGATCACGCCGATGCGGTCGGCCATGTCCTCGGCCTCTTCGATGTAGTGCGTGGTCAGGATGATCGTCGTGCCGTTCTCGCGCAGGCGCCGCACCATCTGCCACATGTCGTGGCGCAGCTCGACGTCGACGCCCGCGGTCGGTTCGTCGAGGAACAGGATGCGCGGCTCGTGCGCGAGCGCCTTGGCGATCAGCACGCGGCGCTTCATGCCGCCGGACAGGGTCATCACTTTCGAGTCGCGCTTTTCCCACAAGGACAGATCGCGCAGCACTTTTTCCATGTGCGCGGGATTCGGTGCGAGGCCGAACAGGCCGCGGCTGAACCTCACCGTGGCGATCACGCTCTCGAACGCGTCGGTGTGCAGTTCCTGCGGCACGAGGCCGATCTTCGCGCGCGCGGCGCGCCAGTCGCGCACGATGTCGTGGCCGTCGACGGTCACGCTGCCCGTGGTCGCGTTGACGATGCCGCTGACGATGCTGATCAGCGTCGTCTTGCCCGCGCCGTTCGGCCCGAGCAGGGCGAAGATTTCGCCGCGGCGGATGTCGAGGTCGACGCGTTTCAACGCCAGCAGGCCGCTCGCGTAGGTCTTGCTGATGCCCTGGATCGAGACGATGGATTCGGAGTTCATGCCGGTCATTTCTTTTGCTCGTCATTCCGGCGAAGGCCGGAATCCAGCGACTTTAAGCTTTGATGCGGTTGCAAGTTTTGCCAAGAGCCGTACCCGTCCCTGGTACTGGATTCCGGCCAATCCATGGCCGGAATGACGATGCCGAGTTAGAAATCCGCCGCGCCCGGCACGCGCGGATACGGGATCGCATCGCGGATGTTGGACAGCCCGCAGACGTAGACGACGAGGCGCTCGAAACCGAGGCCGAAGCCGGCATGCGGCACCGTGCCGTAGCGGCGGAAGTCGCGGTACCACTGGTAGTGGGCGGGATCGAGCTTGAACTGCTGCATGCGCGCGTCGAGCACGTCGAGGCGCTCCTCGCGCTGCGAGCCGCCGATGATTTCGCCGATGCCCGGCGCGAGCACGTCCATCGCGGCGACGGTCCTGCCGTCGTCGTTGAGGCGCATGTAGAACGCTTTGATGGCCTCCGGGTAATTCATCACGACGACCGGGCGGCCGACGTGCTTCTCGGTCAGATAACGCTCGTGCTCGGTCTGCAGATCGCTGCCCCATTCGACCGGGTATTCGAACTTGTGGCCCGAGTTCTGCAGGATCTTCACCGCCTCGGTGTAGTCGATGCGCTCGAACGGTGCATTGACGAGCGCCTCGATGCGCGCGATCGCGGTCTTCTCCTGGCGTTCGGCGAAGAACTTCATGTCGTCCATGCGCTCGGTCAGCACGGCCTGGAAGAGGTACTTGAGGAAATCCTCGGCGAGCGTCGCATCGTCGTTCAGATCGGCGAAGGCGATCTCGGGTTCGATCATCCAGAACTCGGCGAGGTGGCGCGCGGTGTTCGAATTCTCGGCGCGGAAGGTCGGTCCGAACGTGTAGACCTTGCTCATCGACAGGCAGTAGGCCTCGACGTTGAGCTGGCCGGAGACGGTGAGATAGGTCTCCTTGCCGAAGAAGTCCTTGTTCCAGTCGATGCCGCCCTTGTCGTCGCGCGGCAGATTGACCGTGTCCAGCGTGGAGACGCGGAACATCTGGCCGGCGCCTTCGGCGTCGCTCGCGGTGATGATCGGCGTGTTGATCCAGAAGAAGCCGCGTTCGTGGAAGTAGCGGTGGACCGCCTTGGCGATGCAGTCGCGCACGCGCGTGACCGCGCCGAACGTGTTCGTGCGCGGGCGCAGATGCGCGACCTCGCGCAGGTATTCCATCGTGTGCGCCTTTGGCTGTATCGGATAGGTCTCCGGATCGTCGACCCAGCCGACCACTTCGACCTTCGACGCCTGGATCTCGAACGCCTGGCCCTTGCCCTGCGAAGGCACGAGCGTGCCGGTCGCAATCACCGCGCAGCCCGCGGTCAGGTGCGCGATCTCGTTCGCATAGTTCGCGAGCGTGTTCTGCGCGACGAGCTGGATCGGGTCGAAGCACGATCCGTCGCCGACGTTGACGAACGACAGGCCGGCCTTCGAGTCGCGCCGGGTGCGCACCCAGCCTTTGACCGTGACCTCGCTGTCGGCGGCGATGGAACCCGACAGTGCTTGTTTGACGCTGGCGATGGACATGCCTTGAAACTCCGATGATTCTTACCCAAATTCTCAAAGTATCGTCATTGCGGCCATGGATTGGCCGGAATCCAGGAGGCAGGACGCCATCACAAAGACGCTGGATTCCGGCCTTCGCCGGAATGACGAGCACAGAGCCGAAGGGCGGATGATAGCGAACTCGCCTCGGCGAGGTAGAATGCAGGCTGGCATGAACATCCAACTCACCCCCGCCGCGCGCACGCGCATGCAGCAGTTCCTCGGCGCCAACCCGCGGGCCGCCGGCGTGCGCTTCGGCGTGCGCAAGACCGGCTGCTCGGGCTATGCCTACGTGGTCGACATCGCCGATCGGGTCGCGGCCAACGACGAAGTGGTCGAGCGCGACGGCATCAAGCTCGTGATCGACGCGGCGAGCGCCGCGTTCGTCGACGGCACCGAGATCGATTTCGCGCGCGAGGGTCTCAATTCGGCCTTCGTGTTCCGAAACCCGAACTCGACCGGCGAGTGCGGCTGTGGCGAGAGCTTCACGGTGGGTTGATGCGCGGCGCGCGGATTGCGGCGGCAGGGTTGCACCGCGCTCGACAAGCTGCGGCCGCAGTTCGACGGTATCGCCCAGGTCGATACCGACAACCAGCTTGTCGTCAAGGGTGGCTACGCCAGCGATCCGCCGACGCGGTTCGAGATGCGTTTCATTCGCGAAGGCGACCGTTTCGGACTGAGTTTCATCGATGTGCACCTCGCCGCCGCGCCGTCGACCGCCGCCGACCTGCGTGCGATCCTGTCGCGGCCCGGCGAAGCTCACAGCCTCGCGGTGGCGCCCGAGCAGATGCGCGCGGTGCGCGCGGCGATGCACGCGTTAGGCGTCGCCGTGAACCATCGCAACATGGACGAGTTTCTCGATGCGGGCATCGTCTCGCGGCAATGGCGCGAGCATCAGACCGCGGCGCAGCTCGCCGCGGACTACCGCAACACGATCGCCACGCGCGGCGACTTCGCGATGCTCGACGCATTGACTCCGATCATCGTCGACGCGCCGGGGCGCAACGTGCAGGGCGTCACCGAAGTCACCGGGTATTACTCGGCGCCCGACGCGCGCATCGGCTTTCGCATGGGTTTCATCGAGGAGGCCGGCGCGCTGCGCCTGCTGAATTTCAGCATCGCCCCGCCGCGACGCGCGGTGAAGTAGACGAAAACGGGCAGCGTTGCGGATACCGCGGCGCGGTCTGGCAACGCGTGGAGGCATCGTGGCGGAATCGGATGTACAGGTGATCGCAGCGGCGGCCCGAAGCGGCGGGCACGCCCACGAGTCCGCGCTGTACAGCATTCTGCCGCATCCCGTGCTGAGCCTGTCGCAGATCAGCGATTTCCTCACCGCGGGCATCCTGCATCCGGCGGCGTTGCTGCTCGTGTTGTCGACGTTTCCGATCATCTGGGCGCTCGATCGCCTCAATGCGCGCGCGCGGCGCCGCTACCGTCGCGCGGCCGAAGAACTGCGGGAGCGTAGGGAGCTGTCGTGGTGGCAGCGCCTGCGTCTGCGCAGGCTCGACTGGCATCTGGGAGCGGGCAATCGCATCTGGATGCAGGTGTTCTACTTCTCCGCGATCGTGCTGTACGGATGGAATTTCGTATCGATTTACGCCGGCCACGAAGCCGACGCGGCCGCAACGGAAAGGCCGCGCAGGTGAAAGTGCGCCTCAACGGCGCCGATGCCGACCTTGCCGCGACGAAGTCGACGCAGTGGACCTGGCTCGGCGCCGTGTCCAACTACGTCTTCGTCTACGATGCGGACGCGAAACGGTCGCTGGTGCTGCCGACGAACAACATCCTGCGCATCGAGCCGGTGCCGCGGCGGATCGAACCGGCCAGCACCGTCGGCGCCGCAGACAGGCCCGTGCCCGTAGATTGACAAGACTATTGACTGAGTGCGGTCAGTCGAAGAAAATGAGCGGCTCGCTTTTGCGATTCCCCGATAGCTCAGTCGGTAGAGCAAGTGACTGTTAATCACTGGGTCGGCGGTTCGAGCCCGTCTCGGGGAGCCAATATAATCAAGGGCTTGCGGCATTTTTCGGTATACAAATTAGCATACGAAAAACCCTGTGTCCGTACTGTGTCCGTGTACTGAAGGCAATCACAAACAACCGGTCAAGCGCCGGTTTTTTGTTGCCGTGGTCGACGACGCGCTGCTCGCGGAATTCATCGTCCGAACCGTCCGGATACGCCCATGCGCTCGCCTGCGCGGTCGCGGGCCTTCCCCTGTTCGATAGGTGGTGGAAAATTTTCCACAACCTTTCCGCGTCCGAACTGCTCACCAGATTCTTTCTGCCTCTCCTTCGCCCTCTCCCTCTCGTATGCAAGGAAGCCTTTCGCGATCAAGTGGCAGCGTTGCCGCTTGAACCTCGCGGGCGCGAGCGCGACGCCGAGCAAGGGGTCTGGAAGTGATTGATTTCCAAGCACTGCTTAAAATTTAGCCTTGCAGATTCGCTGCCCACAAAAAAGCCCGCTACATGCACGTAGCAGGCTTTTCGGGTGCATCACGACGGCTAAGAGGTTAAATGCTCGCCGCTGCGCCTGCCGGTGTTTTGCGCCACGAACCGGCTAATGCGGTGCGCCGTCAAATGCAAGGAAACCGGCGCACTTGCGATGCGCGGCCCATGACGGGCACGCGCATGTCTCTCGCAATCAGTTGTGGATCAGGAACGCAATCGGAATCGCCTTGCGTTCAAGCACTCGATCCCAGCGTTCGGCCTCGGCCAGCTCGGCCAGCGTCGGCGAGATGCCCGCCAAGCTCGCCGACTCGCCCGACAGCGGCGCGGCAATCGTTTCGATCCACGAATGCCCGACCGGATGCACGGACAGATTGACGCGGCTGTACAGCGTCTCGACGCCCGCGCCATTGCCTGCGCCGGGATTGCGGAAGATTTCCGTACCCAATGCCTGCGCTGGCGAAGTCAGGCCGTAGCCGAATGCGCCGCGTCCGAACAAAACGGAAGTGAACTTCTGCGCCGCCGCGCCGCTGGTCGATCCCGCCGCAGGCGTGTACGGCAAACCGTCGTCGACCACAACCGCCAGGCCGCGATAGGTGCGGATCGGCTGGCCCTGACTGTTCGGCAGGAACTGGATCAGGTCGGCTTTCAGCATGTCCGAATAGACCTTGCTATGAACCGCGACGGCGACAAGATCGTTCAAGGCGTCGCCCAGCGTGGCGGCGGTGTCGATGAAGCTCGATGCGTTGAACTTCGTGCTCGCCGTGACGCCCGCGTTCGTGGCCGCGTGGATATCGACCACCATGTCACCAGCGTCATAGCTCACGTTCGCGCCCAACACGCCGTTCAAGCTCGCGATCAAGCGGCGTTGCAGTTGCCGCGCCCAGTAAGCCGCCGTGCGATCCTGAATCCGCGCGAGTGCCGAACTGCCCGCAAGCTCGCTGGCCAGTTGCGCATCGCTCCACGCCTGATTCAAGAATGATTTGCGGACTACCTGCTTGACCGTGGACAGCTTCAACGGCACGGCCAGCGCGTCGGGATCGTCGTTCGAGATATTGGCCTCGGTGTTGCCCAAGTCCAGCCAAACGGGAACGGTGAAACTCTCGGCACCAACGCCGAGTTGCTGCGTGATGACGTCGTTGGGCACCATCACGCCGGACGTTGAAAAGTCCGTGCGCTCGGCGGTATTGGCGACGACATAGGAAGTGAATTCAATCGGAACGATAACGTCCGAAAGACGTGTGGTTACGGTAGACATAGATATGGCCTCAAAGTGTGGGGATTTGAATGCGCTGCCGTACAACGGCGCGAATGGCCCACAAGGCCGGGTGCTGTTGCAATCGAATCAGGCACAACCCGACTCGACTGCAATAATCACAATCTACTCTTTCGCAAATATCAGCGCAAGCCGAATGCAGGCATTGCCGGTTTCGATTCGGGGTTGCGCACCGGATACACCGGCGGCTCGCCACCACTGCGCGCGCCCGTGCCCGTTGCCCTCGGCGTCAAGGCTTCAAGCACAACCCGGTTTTCACTTGCACGGCACAACTCGCGCAAGTCGCCCTCGTCGAAGCGCGCAGGCCGCAAGCCCTTCTCGTCACGCACCTGCGCCAGCTCGCCCGCCTTCGTCTTGATCGTCAGTTTGTCGCCGTCCATGACGAAGTCGAACTCGGATTCAAGCTCACGCTGGAACGCTACCGCCGCGCCCTTGGCTGCCAGCCGCGCCGACATTTCAGACAGCGGCGTATCCCGCTGCACTCGCTTGTAATCCGCACGCGCCAAATCCCGCTCACCAGTCAGTGCCGTAATCTGCGCCTGCAATTCTTTCGCCGCCGCTTTCGCTTGTTTCAATTCAGCCAATAATTCGGAATTGTGATTGCGCAAGCTCTCAATCTCTTTTTTCGTTTCGTCAGTCATGTTTCGCCTCATAAACAAATGGAAAAACCAATCACGTTGCCGTCCAGAAATTGTGACGGGTCACGCCTCGACGCCTTGCACAAAACACCTGCAACCGCGTTCGCCAAGTCGTCATGCGAACCGCGCCTGTGGTCGATACTGTCTTTGCCAGCGCGCGCCGTGCGCCGCTCAAGGCCGATTAGTTGCTGCGCCAGCCGGGGGTTATCCAGCAATCGCGCCTTGCCGCTGTTCAGCAGCGGTAGCAGATTCAGATATAGATCACTGCGCACCATGTCGGCGACGGTGTATACAATGTCGCGTTTTGCAAATTGTTCGCGCGGCCACTCGCCCGCATAACGGTCGCCGTACACCACGCGGATGCCGTACCGCTTCAGGTCATGTGCGAATTCGTCGACCACGGCTTCGGGACTGAAGGGCGGCTTCACTTCGCGCACCATGTCCAAGATGATGCGGTCGTCACGCCTGTGCGCAATCGCCATTGTGAAACTATCCGCACTGCCGCCGCTCGGGTCGACGAAACCAAAATAACGAATACTCGCCTGCGGCTCGCGTTCGTGGATGCCGGTATCGGTGCAGTCCTTGATGACCTCGCGGCGCACGAACTGCTCAACATCCGTGCGGAATAGCGCGCCATACTCTGCCGCTGCACTCTGCGGATCTCGTTCAGTGGCATCGTCAATGACCCGCTGCGGGACGGACGGGTTCATGTCCCGCGTCGCGGACTGCCACACAAGAACCGGCGCGCCGTCCTTGCCGTGGTACTTGTCGTGCGCGTCCCATAAAGTGCCCTTGCGCGCGTAAGGCGAACTGGCGCATATCAGCATAGCGCCCGGAATCGTCGCCATGCCCGGACGGATCGCGTTCAATATCTCGCTGTCTGGATCGGCCGCGTCGTCGCCCGTCGGCCAGAATGCAATTTCGTCGGCCAATACTGCGCCGAAGGTGTAGCCGCGCGTCGCCCGGCTCGATGCCGTTGTGACTTCGATAACCGTGCCGTTCGTGAACTCGAAACCTTCGGCAGTCTCGGACTTCACAATGCGTTTCACCATGGGAATGCCCTGCACCATGCCCGTGACGTAACGCATGATCGTGCGCGCCTGCTTTCGATCCGCAGCAAGTACTGCGATGGTTGCGACCTCGCCTGGTTGCAGATGTTGGCGGTACGTCCTGAAGCAAGCCAGCCAGACAGCGCACAACGCCATTACAAACGATTTACCGGCACGCCTGCCGCACACCAACCACGCCTCGCCGAACGCGCTTGTAGGCGCGCTGGTGCGGCCTGTGTGCCGTTGGTAGATCGCCAGCATGTCGGCGTCCATTGGCAGGCCGAACAATGCGGCAAGGAACGCACGCCACGCCGTCCAGTCGCCGCGCGCAAACCACGGTCCGAACAGTTTCGGATCGGCGATTGCGTCAAGGATCGAAACGGATCGCTTCATGCCTCGCCGTTCAAGTATTCGTGCAGGCTCGGCGTCACGTCGCGCGGCACACGATCCACGCCCAGCGTTTCGAGAAAACGGCGCTGCGCGTTTGCCAGTCGCGCGAACAAGTCCAAGTCAGCAGGATCGGGTTCGCCGCCGCGCTCGCGTGTCTGCGTCAAGCGGCCTTCAATGGCGAGTAGTTCAACCTCGAACGCAGTGCAGCGTCGGATCAGCAGGCGTTGCGGCTCGCTGGCCCGATCTTCGCCGCCAACGTGATCCGTCAACGCGCTGGCCGTGTCGCGGTACAGGCGCGCCCACAACGAACGTCCGTCAATGCCCGGCAAAAGTGCGCGGCCATTGGTAAGGCGCGCGCGCGTTGTGGCGGCTTTCGGCTTGCGATCAGGTTGCGTCATGCCTGCCATTGTCCCGGACACATACCCGGACATGAAAGTACATTGCGCGGACAAATGTAATGATATCAATGATATTTGTGATAATAACAGGGGATTGATCGTCCTTTTTGAAAATCGGACGCCAGCGGCACGGCTGTATACTTTTTAGCGTTTTGCGTCTCAAAATGCGTGAGACAGCAACCCGTATCCAGCTTCACCGAACACAATGCAGGTGAACCGATCAGGTCGGCGTCCGGTTCGCGGCCAGCGTCACCAGCACCAGCCACCAGCCAGAGCACGATCAAGAACACCAGCCAGAGCACAGAAGCCAGAGCGCAGAGCAAGATCAAGAGCGCGCTACGCTTGGTATATATAGAAAGGTACACGGTAGGCGTGTTAATCGAAGGCCGAAAAAGTGGCTGACTGACACGGCAGGCGTGTTAATTCAGGGGGCGAAGTTCGGCAATTAACACGGTAGGCGTGTCAGATTGACACGGTAGCCGTGTTGGCGTTCGTGTTTTCGGCTGCGGCGATTCGTGACTTCCATGTGCCGCTCGCGACACGAGTAGCGCGCACGTCCAGCTTGCCGTCGCACTCGTCGATTGGCAGCCACGTCAACGCGAAAAGGCTGCACTTGTGCAGGCCGCCTTGTCGCGTCGGTTCGATCAGGCCGGACTCCAATAGTTCACGTTGCGCGCGAAAGAGCGTGTCACGCGAGCGCCAACCCAGCGAGCGCATGATTCGCCAAGCGGTAGCCAGGTCGCCGTTATTGTTGCCTCGGTATTGCGAACCCAGGTCGCACAACAATTTGACAGCGTGCGCAGACAGGCCGCGATAGGACGGCGCGGCCATGACGGCATGTGGCAGCGCGAAGAATCCGCCGCCGTCAGCACGTCCCTTGTGCTTGCGGCGGTCGCGTTTCTTGAGGCTCATTCCATGCCCTCCTCGCCGCCGCCGTTGTCGTCCTCGTCTTGGGTGAGCCACCGTTTTAGTTGGTCGCGCTCGTCCAGTTCGGCGTCAAGTGCTTGGTGAAAGGCGTCCATATTGATATTCGCCTTGATCGCGTCCGTTACCAGCGCGGCCAACAGGTCAGGCGGCAGTGCTTCGGCCTGTACCGTCTCGCCGTGAAAGTTGCGGCGGTCGGTATCTTTCGGCGGCGCGGTCAACAACCCGTACTCGGCGATGTGTTCCGGCAGTACGGCCACGCGGCGAAACTCCACCGAGCCGCCCATGTCCGAGATGAATGCTCGAATGTCCTCGTCCAGTGAGCCGAACACATGCACGCCGCTCGGATCGTGGTCGCCGACGTGCAGCACCAGCGCGTTGCCCCATGACGAGAATTTCTCCGCCATGTTGTGCTTGACGGTCACGGAGTCGAAACCGCCGCTCGAATAGACGGGGATCGAATACTGGTTGCCGACACGCTCAAGTTGCGGTGCCATGCCTTGCGCTTCGCACCACAAGACAACGCGGCGCGGCTGTCCGCGTTGTCTGTCGATCCGGTATTTGCTGGCTGTGTGGATGATCGCTCTACGCGCCTCGTCCACATTGTTCCAACCAACATCATCGGCGACATGAAAGCCGTCGTCGCGGATTGAAGAAAACGGGATCATTCGTGCGCGGCGAGCACGATTCAGCGTCTCCAGCAAACGATCATAGGCGGCCTCGGTTTTCTCGTAGTCGATTGTTCCGACAAGCCGGTAAAAAATCTGCCGGGCGGTCAACGGCAGAAAACGTTTGTACTCGATCAGTACGGCTCCGATGCGCTCGACAAGTTCACGGCTTGCCGCTTGTGGACGCCAGTCGATAAAACCGCGCGGCCTGCCGTGAATTGCTTTGGGGAGTGCTGTATACTTGTTCGCGCCAGTGTTGAAGTTTGCGGCCTCGGCGTTCGCAGCGTCGGGGCCGTGCTGTTTCTGGGGATTAGCTGCCATCCGCTGCGCCCTCCGTGGCCTTGCTCTCTGTAATCAATGCCGCGGCAAGAGTCAGCGCAAGCCGTGCGACGCCGTTCAAGCGCGACGCCAGCAATTCCAGCTTGTCCGGCGACGGACGCGAAGCCGCCTCCCAAATCATTCCGGCGACGTGATCGGGCAAATCTGCGAGTTGGCGGCGCAAAACTTCGAGATCGGGCGCGCAGGGTGCGTGCGTGCCGTACACGCGGCGCATGTGGTCGGCGGCGATCATGCGGCCACCTCGCGCTGCGAATCGATCCACGCGATAACGTCGGCGCGACGGTACAGGATGCGACCGTGCATGCGGATCGCGGGCGGTGCCGTGCGCTTCCAGCGCCAGCGGCGGATCGTGCGGGTAGTGACGCCGAGTTCAGCGGCGAGTGCGGCTATCGTGAGATAGTCGGCGAGGATCGGCGTAGCCGATGCGGTGACAGGTTGTGACATTGTGTGTGCTCCGGTGTAGTACCGGATACGCACACTATGCGCATGGGTTGCCCGTGCCGAGATAGCCTGCGCGCAGCGCCTAGACGCTGCGCGCAGCGTCTAGGCTCCGCGTAGCCATTTGCGGACTGTGCTGAAAGGTCGGTTGACGCGCAGCCCGATCATTTCCGCCGCATTGTCCTTATTCTTGAACTTCGCGCGCTCGGCTTTGTAGATGCGCAACACGTCGGCTTTGTCCGCTTTATCGGCGGTATGTGATGCGTGAGCGGCATACTTCACTACTTCACTCAACATCTTTTCTGCGCGCCCAAGCGCGGCGACGTACATCCCTGCGTACAGCACGCACTCGATGGCCGTGTCGTCATTGCCGGCAAGCCAATACTTACGCGCGGAGTCAAGCAAGCGAAGCGCGCAGCTCGCAACCTCTTTTTGCTCATCAAATGCTACGCCTCGTTTTGTCGCTTTGCCGTCTATCTCACCCACAAGTGTTTCCGACAAACGTATGGATAGGGTTTGCAAATGGGCTTTGTCCCATTGCGCCCATGTGCGCGTGCCGGACGCGCCCGAAGGCGCGCCCTTGCTCTTGGTCGTCCGCTTTGTTGCCATGCGAGTTACGCCTGCTCGCGGAAACGAATCAAGTCTGTCGCCTCGAACCCGAATCGTTTAGCGAGGCTTGAACAACGCTCGTTGTCCGTCTCGCTTCCTATGACAAGGTAGGTTGGGCCGTCTGCGCGCTGCTCGAATCCGCCGGTCTGCGGCCAATTCGCGCCCGTCAGCCGCTTATCGTCGGGTCGGCAAATGAACACTCTGCGATCAGAAAAATCGCCGTCAAACGGCGCGGTGTTACTCTCTTTCGTAGCCATGATGAAGTCCTCTTCTTCGTTGTGGTGAGGCTCGCCAGCATGTAGGAGATGCTGGCGAGCCGCTTACCGGCACATGCCGGATTCGGTTACGCCTTGCGCTTGATCGGTGTCACGCTGGCGTCGGTGCCGGTGACGAGCCGGTGCAGTGCTTCGAGTGCCGCGCGTTTTTCGTCAAGATAGTCGTGCTTGTCATAGTGCCGCACCTGCACGCCGCCCAGTCCGTGCGATTGCAGTTGCCCGCGTATCTCGCGCGAAACACCAAGCGCGGCGAGCCGAGTTTCTACCGTGCGCCTCAAGTCGCCGATGGTGAACCTGCTTTCGATCTCGCCCGCATCCTGCATCGCGGTCACAACCGGACACAGACGGTTGTGTAGCACGTCATAGCCCGCAGGCGTCTTGCCGCCGTCGATACTGAAAAGGTAGTCGCCTTTACCGCGCAGCGTCTCTAGCGCGTCCTGCGCGGATTCGATCAGCGGCACGATATGGATGCGCGGCTTCTCGCGCTTGCCCTTCGGATCGCGCAGGCGGATCGCCTTCGCGTCGCGGTCATAGTCGGCGACGGTGACGCGCGCCAGTTGCTGCACGCGCTGCCCGCCGGTCAGAAGGTGAAGCCGCAGCAGCGCACCGTCCGCGCCGTTCATGGCCTCGATGCGACGCCAGTAGCTGCGAAGCTCGGCAATGGATAACGCGCGCTCTCGCGTTCCGCCAGTACCGCCGTCAACGGTCGGCAGTTCGGCCATTGGATTCGATCGCAAACCTAGAACGCGCAAAGACTGCGGCGCGCTCGCGTCCAGTCTCGCACGCACGGCGGCGCTGTATGCGGCCCGCAGGTAGCTTCGCAGCTTGCCCGCGCTGCGCGCCTTGCCAGCCTGCACCAGCGGCGCAAGGATCGTCACGCCGTCGTCGGGCTGGATATCTGCGGCAGGTGTCGCCCATAGCTCCGCGTGCGCGCGCATTACGTGATTCTCTGCCACGTCGCGGACGTTGCCCGCAGACACCTTGCCTTGCGCTTCAAGATGATCGGCGTAGGCCAGCAGTAGTGCACCAAGCGTTTGCGTCGCGACTTTCTGCGCGCGCTGCGCGCGCTCGACCTTCTCTTCGCGCTTGCGCTCCTTGTCGGCAAGCGGGTCGCCACCTAGTGCGACCTCGGCTTTGAGCTTGTGCGCCCGCTCGCGCGCTGCGGTGATCGAAAGGCCCGGATGCGGCCCGACGGTGATACGCCGCTCCTTGCCGTCGACGAAGTAATTGATGACGAAAGCCGCAGCGCCGTTCGGCGTCACGCGCAAGCCGAAACCCTTCGGTGCCTTCGCGTGGTCGTCGTAGAAGATGACGTTGCGGTCGGTGCCCTCGATGATCTTCGCGCGGATGAACGACTCTGTAATTGTATACTTTGCCATGTCGCAAGCCCTCGGTTTGAGTCCCGAACCCGGACACGACACGAACATGAATCGGCAGGTGATAATCTATCCCTTGCCCGAATCGGCGTGAAAATTTCGCCTCTCGCCGATTAGTCACCTGTTTCTGTGTCCGGGTCTGTGTCCGGGAAATTGTGCGTAATCTGTGTCCGGCATTGTCCGCGCCGTGTCCGGGATTGTCAACACAAACACCAGATGAAATGCGGACTCTGGCGACATAATTAAGAAAATACAAGGGATTACGAACTATGAAAAAGGTGACTGTTAATCACTTGGTCGGCGGTTCGAGCCCGTCTCGGGGAGCCATATGAATCAAAGGGCCGTAGGGGTTTCCTCTACGGCCCTTTTGTCATTTTATTGGCGTGATCGTCGAGATAGGCTGCTGAAAAGGCCATTTTGCAACTTGAGAGTAAAGCATGATTCTTGGACTTCGTACTGCCATCTACCCCGTCAACGACATCGCGGCCGCCAAAGCTTGGTACTCGCAGGCTCTTGGGCTTGCCCCGTACTTCGACGAGCCGTTTTACGTTGGCTTCAACGTTGGCGGTTTCGAGCTTGGTTTAATTCCTGACGGACAATCAGGCGTCTCTGGCCCTCAGCCTTTGTGGGGCGTGGCTGACGCATCGCAAGCATTTACTCGTCTGGTTGAGCTCGGCGCAACGCCGCTGGATGCGGTCACGGACGTTGGCGGTGGCATCAAGACTGGCTCGGTTACTGATCCATTTGGCAATCGGTTTGGCATCATCGAGAATCCACACTTTGACGTGACCGGCATCCGGTGACGCAGCCTAGCAATTCCGTAAGGAGCTTCCCGTCAAACCCCAAGGTAAATGCCGTCCTCGCCTCGAGCTTTCGGCTTCGCTCTGTCTGATTCTTACTGCGTACTGCTTGGTTGCTTCGCCGGTGCTTTCGGTGTTTCAAGCATTGCCAGACTGCATTTCCGTAATCGGTCTTGTGGGATCGATGTTGCCGATCCGGACCAGGGTAAAAACCGCACCCGCGGGCCTCTCTCATTCACCGGGTTCGTCCATGCCGGGAGGATCAGTCCCCGCATGTGCTGACGCCACCTAGTTAGTCAGGCTCTCCGCAGGGCGGTCTGACCGCTCGTTACCGCTTCGCTCCGGCGAGGGAACTCGAATTTCGTTTGTTTTACGCCATCACGGCCTTCCGGCTCGCCGGCCGCTGCACCATCGGATGACGCAGCCACGCCTCGGCGTCGTACTCCTCTCCTCGCGCCAGCATCGCCCACAGTTGCCGCGCGTGCTTGTTGGCGATCGCCACCAGCACCTTGCCGAACGGCAGTCGGCTCGACAGGTCCTTGATCCAGCGCTGCTCGGGCGTGGCTTGCCGATCGCCAGCGCTTCGGCCTTGTAGCCCTCGCGCACGCGATGCCACGACAGACGCGCTTGCTGCTCGATCGTCTTCACCGACACGAACCGCATGTTCCCCTCCCACTCTTGAGAGGATGGAGCAATGACAAACACGAAGTATTCTGCGGAAGTGAGAGAGCGAGCGGTGCGGATGGTGCGCGAGCACCAAGCCGAATACGGCTCGGAATGGGCGACGATCGCCTCGGTGGCCGGCAAGCTGGGCTGCACGTCGGAGACGTTGCGGCGCTGGGTGCGGCAGGCGCAGGTCGATGAAGGCCGGCGCGAGGGGTTGAGTACGTCCGAGCGTGATCGGCTCAAGGCGCAGGAGCGAGAGATTCGCGAACTGCGCCAAGCGAACGAGATCTTGCGCAAGGCGTCGGCGTATTTTGCACAGGCGGAGCTCGACCGCCGGTTCAAGCCATGATCGCGTTCATCGACGATCACCGAGCCATCCATGGAGTCGAGCCGATCTGCCGCGTGCTGCCGATCGCTCCGTCGACGTATCGCCGCCATACGCGGGAACGTCGCCATCCGGATCGACGTTCGGCGCGGGCGCGTCGTGACGACGACCTGTGTCAGGCGATCCGGCGCGTCTACGCCGAGAACCTGCAGGTGTACGGCGCGCGCAAGGTATGGCGGCAATTACTGCGTGAGGGCGTGCGCGTGGCGCGCTGCACGGTCGAGCGGCTGATGCGCAGGCTGGGCCTGCAAGGCGTGATCCGCGGCAAGCCGGTGAAGACCACAGTCAGCGACAAGGCCACGCCGTGCCCGCTGGATCGCGTCAACCGGCAGTTCCACGCCGACCGTCCGAACGCGCTGTGGGTCAGCGACTTCACCTACGTGTCGACGTGGGCGGGCTTCGTCTACGTGGCCTTCGTGATCGACGTGTTCGCGCGCCGCATCGTCGGCTGGAAGGTGTCGCGATCGGCGCGCACGGACTTCGTGCTCGACGCGCTGGAGCAGGCGCTGCACGATCGACGACCGGTGCAGCAAGCCCTGATCCACCACTCCGACCGCGGCGTGCAGTACGTGTCGATCCGCTACACCGAGCGGCTGGCGCTGGCCGGCATCGAACCGTCGGTCGGCCGCGTGGGCGACTCCTACGACAACGCGCTGGCCGAGACGATCAACGGGCTGTACAAGGCCGAGGTCATCCACCGCCGATCCTGGCCGAACCTGGAAGCCGTGGAAATGGCGACGCTGGCGTGGGTGAACTGGTTCAACCACCACCGCCTACTCTCCTCGATCGGACACCTACCGCCGGCGGAAGCCGAAGCGATATATCATCAGCAACAGCAACACCGTGAGATGCCGATGGCGGCTTGACTCACACCAACCAGCCTCCGACGTTCCCGGGGCGGTTCAGGCCTTGTCGTTTTCCGGGCGTGCTGTTTGCCGCTAGCCCCTACCGGGCCAGCGCCGCGCAAGCGGTGGCGGCGCGTGCGGGGTCGGCCGGTGCCTCGCGCACGCGGCCCGGATTGCTGACGACGATGGCCGTGGCCTTGTCGACGCCGCGACGGTCGCAGATCGTGTAGGTGAGGTCGGTGCCGCTGGCGCTGCCGTCGGGGCGAAAGCGCACGAACTTGCGGCCGGTGCTGGTCGCGATCGCGATGCCGGGTTGGGCGGCGACGACCTCGATCAGCGGTTCGTCGTCGTCGCGGCGGTTGTTCTGGTTGGTGTCTTCGAACACGATCCAGCCGTGCTGCCACCAGAGGTCGCCGGTGCAACTGGAATGGTCGGCGCTCGGGCAGACGATCACCTCGCGATAGGTGCTCACCGATGTCATGCGCGCGAGGCTCAGCGAACCGAGCAGAATGCCGCGCGCGCTGCGCGAGTGGGCGCCGTCGATCAGGCTGCCGAGCGCGGGGGCGCTGACCGACGTGAGCACGGCGAGGATGGCGAGGGTGAAAATCAGTTCGATGAGGGTGAGGCCGGACTGGTTCGTCGAAGGAAAATCGCGCATGACCGTATCTCCGCCAAGGTGCAGGTAAGATAGGACGTGCCGGACCGGTGCAATACGCAAGGTCGCCGCGCGATTGTGTAGGAATTCGGCGACGCCCGGCGTGCGAGTCGTTGCTTGCGCTATTCCGCGGTCAGCCACTCGATGCGATGGCTCGCGCGCGGGCTGCGTGCGAGCAGGCGTGCGAGATCCGGCAGAAGTTGCGCGAGCCAGGCGTCGAACCGCCACGGCGCGTTGACGATGGCCATGCCGCAGCCGTTGAGGCGCAGCGGCGAGTCGTCGGCGTCGATCATCAGTTCGACGGCGAGCGTCTTTTTCAGGCCGTGTGCGGCGAACCAGCGATGGAACGGCAGCACCTGCCGACGCAGCTTGATCGGATACCAGACGGCGTAGATGCCGGTCGGCCAGCGCTCGCAGGCGTCGGCGAGCGCGCCCTCGATCGCGCGGAATTCGGCTTCCTGCGCTTCGAACGGCGGGTCGATCAGAACGAGGCCGCGGCGCTCCTTCGGCGGCACGAAGCCCGCGAGCGCGGCATAGCCGTCGCGGCGGTGCACGCCGACCCGTTTGTCGCCGGCGAACAGCGTCTTCAGCGCAATGGTTTCGGCCTGTTGCATTTCGCAGAGCACGATGCGGTCCTGCGCACGCAGCGCGAGGCTCGCGACCAGCGGCGAGCCGGGATAGACGTGCAGGTGGCCGTGTTCGTCGTCGGCGTTCGCCGCGCGCAGCAGGTCGAAATAGCGGCGCAGACCGTCGGGCAGGTTCGCGGCGACGAGCAGGCGCTGCACGCCGTCGACGAATTCGCCGGTCTTGCGCGCTTCCTCGCCGCGCAGGTCGTAGCGGCCGGCGCCGGCGTGCGTATCGATGTAGCAGAACGGCGCTGGTTTGGCTTCGAGCGCATCGATCAGGCCGAGCAGGATCGCATGCTTGAAGACGTCGGCGAAATTGCCGGCGTGGAAGGCGTGGCGATAATTCACGGCGTCATCGTAGCATCTGGCGGCGTCCGATTCGGTACGCTTTGCGCGAACGGCGAGAAGGACGCACACTGACCTCATGAATCGATTCCATTCGACAACCACGCTGGCGGACCGCCTCGCGCTGCCGTCGCGCCGGCGCTTCGTGCGCGACCTGACGCTCGGCGGCCTTTTCGCCGGCCTCGGCGTCGATGCGCATGCGGCGTTCGTTGCGCCGCAGGTTCCGGTGCTTTCCGGCAGCGAGTTCGATCTCACGATCGGCGCGATGCCGGTCGATTTCAACGGCGCGCGCCGCATCGCCACCGTCGTCAACGGCTCGCTGCCCGCGCCGACGTTGCGCTGGCGCCAGGGCGACACGGTGACGCTGCGCGTGCGCAACACGCTGCCGACGACGAGTTCGATCCATTGGCACGGCATCGTCCTGCCGGCCGACATGGACGGTGTTCCGGGCCTCTCGTTCATGGGCATCGCGCCGGGCGAAACGTATATCTACCGTTTCAAGGTCAACCAGAGCGGCACGTATTGGTACCACGGCCATTCGCGTTTCCAGGAGCAGACCGGATTGTATGGCGCGATCGTGATCGAGCCGCGCGACCCTGCGCGGCGCGCCGACCGCGACCATGTCGTGCTGCTGTCCGACTGGAGCGACGTCGATCCCGAGCGCATCTACGCGACGCTGAAAAAACAGAGCGACTACTACGATTTCGGCAAGCCCGCGTTCGGCGACTTCCTGCGCGACGCGCGCATGCAGGGGCTCGGTGGCGCGCTTGCTGAACGGCGCATGTGGAACGAGATGCGCATGAGCCCGAGCGATCTCGCCGACGTTTCCGGCCATGCCTACACGTACCTGATGAACGGTGCGTCGCCCGCATCGAACTGGACGGCCCTGTTTTCGCGCGGAGAGAAAGTGCGCCTGCGCTTCATCAACGGTGCGTCGATGAGCATGTTCGACGTGCGCATTCCGGGGCTGAAGATGCGCGTGGTCGCGGCCGACGGGCAGGATATCGACCCGGTCACGGTCGACGAGTTCCGCATCGGTACGGCGGAGACGTTCGACGTCATCGTCGAACCCGACGCCGACCGCGCCTATACGATTTTCGCCCAGTCGATGGACCGTTCGGGCTTCGCGCGGGGTACGCTCGCTCCGCGCGCCGGAATGGGCGCCGAGGTGCCCATGCTCGATCCGCGCCCGTTGCTGACGATGCGCGACATGATGGGCGAGATGAGTCACGCCGCGATGCCGGGCATGGATCATTCGAAGATGGATCACGGCGCAATGCCGGGCATGAAGGGCATGGAAGGCAGTTGCGGCGCCGGCATGGCCACGCCGTTGCGGACCGGACCTGCGATCGACATGCTCGTGGCGACGCCGCGCACGAACCTGGACGATCCCGGCGTCGGCCTGCGCGACAACGGGCGGCGCGTGCTGACCTATGCCGATCTGCATACGCCCGGCGCGCCGATCAGCGCCGACGCGCAGCGCGACATCGAACTCCACCTGACCGGGCACATGCAGCGCTATGTCTGGTCGTTCGATGGCAAAAGATTCTCCGATGCCGCGCCGCTCAGGCTCACGCATGGCGAGCGCGTGCGCATCACCCTCGTCAACGAAACGATGATGACGCATCCGATCCACCTGCACGGCATGTGGAGCGAACTGGAAACCGCGCAGGGCGAATTCCAGGTCAGGAAACACACCGTCGTCGTGCAGCCCGCGCAGAAGCTCAGCTATCGCGTCAGCGCCGACGCGATCGGTCAATGGGCCTACCACTGCCACCTGCTCTACCACATGGAAGCGGGCATGTTCCGCGTCGTCGAGGTGGCGTGATGCGGACCGTCGAGCGAATGCTGTTGGCCGCCGCGCTGGCGTCCGCGTTCGGCGCCCATGCGCAGCAATCCGACGAGCATGTTCCGCCCGATCCGCCGCAGCACGCCGGTGCGACGATGTCGGACGCGCAGATGGTGCGTGCGATGGAGATGGACGACGCCGCGAGGTTCTTCATGTTCAAGCTCGATACGTTCGAGCTCGCGCAAGGCGACGATGCGTATTCGTCCGCATGGAATGCGCAGGCCTGGTACGGCGGCGATTTCGACAAGTTGCTGGTGCGCACGCAAGGCGAGCGCGAAAGCGGCAGGACCGATGCGCGCGCGGAAGCGTTCTGGAACCACGCCTTCGCGAGTTGGTGGGATTGGCAACTCGGGGCGCGCCGCGAGTTCGGCAGCGGTCCTGCGCGCAACTGGGCCGCGTTCGGCGTGCAGGGTCTCGCGCCGTACTGGTTCGAGATCGAGGCCGCCGCGTATCTCGGCGAAGATGGACGCACCGCGTTCGGCCTGCGCGCCGAATACGAAATCCTGTTCACGCAACGGCTGATCCTGCAGCCGGAACTCGAGGTCAACCTGTACGGCCGGGACGATCGCCTACGCGGCGTCGCAGCGGGGTTGTCCGACGCCGAATTCGGCTTGCGCTTGCGTTACGAGATTCAGCGTGGGTTCGCGCCATACGTCGGCGTCGTGCGCCAATACCGGCGTGGCACGGATGCGGCGGATCCGCGCTTCGGCTTCGAGCGCATCGGCAGCGAGACGCAGGTCGTTGCGGGGCTGCGGTTGTGGTTCTGACGGATTCTTCCGGGTCGCGTTCGCGCAGGTACGGTATTCCGCACTCTGCTGTCGCTCGTCACTCCCGCCGAACTCGCGCCATCCCGGCATTCGCCCTTCGGGTCATCGCGAAAGCGCTCAGCCGAGACGTACCGACGTCATCGAAGTTGTGCTGAAGTAGCCGACGTTGTGGAAGGAGGCCGTATCGCCGTCGCGTCGTGCGCCGAGCACGTAGAGCAGCGGCAGATAGTGTTCGGGCGTCGGCACTGCCAGCGCGGCCTCGCGGTCCAACGTGCGCCACTGGAGCAGGTCGTCGATGCGGCCGGCGGCGATGCGCGCGCGCACCGTTTCGTCGAAACGCACGGTCCAGTCGGTCGGACGCGGATCGCGGAAATCCAGCGTGCGCAGGTTGTGCACGATGTTGCCGCTGCCGAGGATCAGCACACCATCCTCGCGCAGCGCAGCGAGTTCGCGGCCGAGCGCATGGTGGAAAGCGCCCGGCTGCGCGGTGTCGATGCTCAGTTGCAGCGTCGGCACGTCGGCCTGCGGGTACATGATCCTGAGCACGCTCCATGCGCCGTGGTCGAGGCCCCACTCGGGCGTTAGGTTTACTTTTACGCTTTTCACCATTCCTGCAATGCACCTTGCGAGTGCCGGATTGCCCGGCGCCGCATAGCGCACGTCGAACAGCGCCTGCGGGAAACCGTAGAAATCGTGGATCGTCTGCGGCTGCGCCGCGGAACGGACGAAAACGCCGCGCGTTCCCCAATGCGCGGACACGCAAAGGATGGCCTTGGGCTTCGGCATGCGCGCGGCCAGTTCTTGCCAGCCGCGCGTGAAGGCGTTGTCCTTGATCGCGTTCATCGGCGAGCCGTGGCCGACGAACAAGGCGGGCATGCGGGTTTCGCACATGGCTTCAGTAGACCATCGGCGCCAGAGCGGTTCAATCTCATCGATGGAACGCTGTGTCCGCACGGGATGACGTTTGTCACGGCGCATTGTTGACGCGCGTGACTGCCGGTGGGTATGGCATGCCGGGCATGCTGTGTCCACGGCGCGATCGGTTCGCGCGACGACGGAGAGGGGCATGAGCACGGCATTGATGACACTGACCGATACGGTGCGCCGCGTGCAGGACGGTGTGAAGCGCGACGGCATCGCGGGCGGTTTCGAAGCTGCCCAGGCGGCGTACGAAAGCGCCTCGGCCGGCCAGCGACAGGCCGGCGGCGGCATGGATTTGAACAAATGGCTGATCGTCATCGCCGCCGTGTTCGGCGCGTTCATGGTCTGGCGCTTCACGCGCAAGCTCGGCCATCTCGCGATCGCGGTATTCTGGATCTGGTTCGCCACGCACGGATTCCGTTTCTGGCATTGAGGGTCCCCCGCGCTAAAATCGCGCGGTGAAAAATCCCGGAATTGCCATCATCGGCGGCGGCCCGGCGGGCCTTATGGCCGCGGAAACGGCGCGCGCCGCGGGTGCGACCGTGGACGTGTACGAGCGCATGGGCTCGGTCGGGCGCAAGCTCCTGATCGCGGGCAAGGGCGGGCTCAATCTCACTCATTCCGACGCATTCGATCTGTTCGTCTCGCGCTATCGCGGGCGCGAGCGCGAAGTGCGCGCATGGCTGGAAAAATTCGATGCGCAGGCGCTGCGCGACTGGGCGCGCGGGCTCGGCGTGGACACTTTCGTCGGCACTTCCGGGCGCGTGTTCCCGAACGATCTCAAGGCCGCGCCGCTGCTGCGCGGCTGGGTGCGGCGGTTGCGTGCGGACGGCGTGAATTTCCACGTGCAGCATCGCTGGCTCGGCTGGGGCGGCGACGGCGTGCTGCGTTTCGCGCATGGCGACGGGGAAAGCCCCGTGCACGCCGACGCGGTCGTGCTCGCACTCGGCGGCGGCAGTTGGCCCGTGCTCGGTTCGGATGGCGCATGGACTTCGATCCTGGCCGAACGCGGCGTCGAACTGGCGCCGCTGCGGCCGGCCAATTGCGGCTTCGAGATCGCACGCGGCACGGCCGAGGGCTGGAGCGAATTCTTCGCCGGCAAGCATGCGGGCCAGCCGGTCAAGCCGGTCGTCGTCGAATGGCGCGACGAAAGCGGCGATGCGATCCGTCGCCAGGGCGAATTCGTCGTCACCGCGCACGGCATCGAAGGCAGCCTGATCTATGCGTTGGCAGCGCCTCTGCGCGACGCCATCGGCGCACACGGCCGCACGACGATCCATCTCGACCTCGCGCCGGGCCGCGACGCGGCGCGACTCGCGCGCGAGCTTGCGCAGCCGCGCGGCAAGCGCACCTTCAGCGAGCACCTGCGTCGCCATGCGGGCATCGACGGCGTCAAGGCGGGGCTGCTGTACGAATTGCTCGCGAAAGACCAGATGCGGAATCCCCAGCGACTCGCGCAAGCGATCAAGGCGATGCCGTTGACGCTGGTCCGCCCGCGACCGTTGGTCGAGGCGATCAGCACCGCGGGCGGCGTGCGTTTCGCCGCGCTCGACGAACGCCTGATGCTGAAGGCGTTGCCCGGGGTGTTCTGCGCCGGCGAGATGATCGACTGGGAAGCGCCGACCGGCGGCTACCTGCTCACCGCCTGCTTCGCGAGCGGAAGGATCGCGGGACAGGGTGCGGTCGAGTGGATGCGCCGTCTTCGCTAGGACGGCAACTTTGCAGTCACGATGGCTTCCGCTATCGTTCCGCGCATGATCGATGTGAAGACGTTCGCCGGCGCGCAGATCGCGCCGCATCTGGATGCGGTGGCCGACTTGCGCATCGCGGTGTTCCGCGACTGGCCATACCTGTACGCCGGCGACCGTGACTACGAGAAGCGTTATCTCGCGACCTACGCGCAATCGCCCGAGAGCCTGTTCGTGCTCGCGACCGACGCTGGGCGCGTGATCGGCGCTTCGACCGGCATTCCGCTGGCCGACGAGAGCGCGGCTTTCAAGAAACCGTTCCTCGACCGCGGCATCGCGCTCGGCGACGTATTCTATTTCGGCGAGTCGGTGCTGTTGCGCGAGTATCGCGGCCACGGCCTCGGCCATCGTTTCTTCGACGAGCGCGAAGGCTACGCGCGGCGCCTGGGCCGCTTCGCGCTGACCGCGTTCTGCGCGGTCGAGCACGAAGCCGGCGACCCGCGCCGGCCGGCAGGGCATCGCGACAACGACGCGTTCTGGATCAAACGCGGCTATATGCGCCAGGACGACATGTTCTGCGAGCTCGAGTGGCAGGAAGTCGGCGTCGCGCAGGCGAGCATGCATCGGCTGCGGTTCTGGCTGAAACCCCTGTCGCCGTAGAGACGCGGTTCATGGCGCGGCGAATCGCATCGCGGCTTACGCCGCGCTGAGGATCTTCTCGGGTTCGTTGAGGTAGTTGCCCTGCACGAAGTTCACTCCGCAGGTGAACAGGAACGACATGCTCGCCGCGTCCTCGACCTGCTCGGCGATCACGATCTTGCCGGCCTGGTGCGCCTGGTGGCAGAACTCGCGGACGAAGTTCTGGTGTTCCTTGTCCTTCGGCAGGTTCGGCATGTAGCTGCGGTCGATCTTCAGGTAGGCGGCGTCGATCTGCTTGAGCAACTGGAACGAGTTGACGCCGGAGCCGAACTGCTCGAGCGCGAAGCCGCAATGGAGCTGCTGCAGGCCGTTGACGAAGGCGCGCGCCGCCTTGAGTTGGGTGACGACCTTGCTTTCCGGCACCTCGAACACGAGCGCGTCGCCGCGCACGCGCGCGGCCTTGAGCTGCTGCGCGATCCACGGCAACAGGGTTTCGTCGGACAGCGAGGCCGCGGCAAGCTTGACGAAGAACGTGGTGTGCCTGCCGGTTTTTTCGCGTTCGGCCAGCGTTGCGATGGCGTTCGCCACCACGATGCGGTCGATCGCGGTCACGAAGCCGGCGTCCTCGGCGATCGGGAAGAAGACGTCGGGGGTCACTTCGCCCTTGTCGTCGACGAGGCGCGCGAGGATCTCGTAGAACTCGCCTTCGACGCCGTGCAGGTTGATGATCGGCTGGCTGTAGAGCGAGAAGCGCTTGTGCTCGACCGCCGCCTCGATGCGCTCGTGCAGCGCCTGCGCCTCGGCGAGCGCGATCGCGTCGCGCAGGCCGGGGTCGTGGATCGCGACCTGGTTGCCGCCCGCGTGCTGCAACTGGCGCAGGCCCGCTCCGGCCTGGCTCAATACGGCCTGGGCGTTGGCGTTCTTCTCGCCGATCAGCACGCCGGAGATGCTGACGAACAGGCTCAGATGGCGCTTGCCGATGTCGAAATCGTGCTCGGCGAACGCGTTGCACAGTTTCTGCGCCAGTTCGGTGGCGGAGGCGATCGGCAACGCGCTGCTCAGCACGCCGAACGTGTGGTCGCCGAAGCGGAAGGCGATGTGCTCGGTGGCTTCGAGGTTGCGGCGCAGAAGGTTGGCCATGTCGCCGAGCAGCAGGTCGGTGTTGCCGAGGCCGATCTCGTCGAGATGCGCGCGGAAATTGTCCGCCTCGAGCAGCAGCAGGATCTGGTTCGGAGCGCCTTCGGCGGCCGCGGCGACCATGCGGTCGAGTTCGGCGAGGCCGTGCTGGCGGTTGTAGAGATCGGTGACGAGATCCTTGGTGCGCAGGGTGTCGATCTGGCGCGCGAGTTCGGGGTTGGCGAGCGGCTGGCGCAGCACGATCTGCTGACACGGCTCGCCGGCGACGCTGGCCGGGGCGAATTCCATCACCGTGTCGAGCGTGGAGCCATCGGCGCGGCGCATCTTGATCGGCAGGCTCGCCGGCGGCTTCTCGCCGCGCGAGAGGTTCTTGAGCAGCGTCTTGAAATCGCCGGTCGCCTCGGGCGCGATCAGGTCGAGCACGGAAACCCCCTGCAGTTCCTCGAAATCGGCGTAGCCGAACGTTTCGAGCCACGCGTGGTTCGCGCGCACGTGCGCGCCCTCGTGCACGTAGGCGATCGGATCGCGCGCCGATTCGAGCAGCGAGTCGCAGCGGCGTTCGGATTCGGCGAGGCTCGTTTCGAGCCGGCGCACGTTGCGGCGCAGGTTGAGCGCGTCGAACTCGCGCTGCACGACGGTGACGAACAGTTCCGGATGCTCGCGCGTCGCCACCGCGACGACGCCGCGGCGGAACGCCTCGGTGACCGTTTCGCCGGTGAACTCCGCCAGGATCGCGATCACGGCGACGTCCTTGCCGCCGCGGTTGCCCGCTTGCACCACTTCGCCGAGCTCGACCGCCGGGCCGGAAAGGATCAGGTCGGGGAACTGCGCCTGCAACTGCGCGTCGAGCTCGTCGGCGTCGCGCGCCTGGACGGCGCGCACGGCGATGCCGGCGTTGCGCAGCATGCTGGTCAGGCGCTCGGCGTCCTCGACCGAGTCCTCGACCAGCAGGAGTTTGATGATGTCCGTGGGTTTGATCATGATGCGAATTGGGCCCGGGCCCCCGACAGCGCCGATGGTGCGTTGTACTCGATTCGCCCCCTGCGCGCCAGCGTCACAGGGGGGTCTTGTGGGCCTCGCCGGCGATCTCGCGCACGAGCCGCGGCACGAGATAGCCGGGCAGGCGCGCGCGCAGCGCCGCGACGAGGGCGCAGGCCTCGTCGTCGCCGACGGCGAAATGCGCCGTGCCGGCGACGCGATCGAGCTGGTGCAGGTAGTAGGGCAGCACGCCGCAGTCGAACAGGCGCGACGACAGCCCGGCCAGCGCGTCGGCGCTGTCGTTGACCGCGCGCAGCAGCACGCTCTGGTTGAGCAGGTTCGCGCCGGCGTCGCGCAGGCGCGCGCAGGCCGCGGCCACGCTTCCATCGAGTTCGTTGGCGTGGTTGGCGTGCAGTACGAGCGCGACCGACCAGGGCAGCGCGCGCAGCCAGGCGACGAATTCCGTATCGACGCGCTCGGGCAGCACGATAGGCAGGCGCGTGTGCAGGCGCAGGCGGCAGATGTGGGGGACCGACGCGAGCGCATCGGTCAGTTCGCCGAGCTTGGCCGTGGACAGCGACAGCGGATCGCCGCCGGACAGGATCACCTCGTCGATCGATTCGTCGGCGCGCAGATGTTCGATCGCATCGCGCCAACGGTTGGCCGCGGCGGTTTCCTCGGCGTAGGGAAAGTGGCGGCGGAAGCAATAGCGGCAGTTCACCGCACACGAGCCGGTCGCGACCAGCAGCGCGCGGCCTTGGTACTTGTGCAGCACGCCGCGCGCGGCACGCGCGTTAAGATCGCCGACCGCATCGAAGCCGAAACCCTCGACCGAGGCGAGTTCGGCCGCTTGCGGCAGCACCTGCAAAAGCAGCGGATCGCGCGCGTCGCCGCGGCGCATGCGCGCGACGAAGGCGCGCGGCACGCGCAGTGCGAAGCCAGTGTCGGCGCTCGGCGGCAGCAGTTCGCCGGCGCGGTGGCCGAGATCGAGCAGCGCGAGCAGTTCGTGAGGATCGGTCACGGCATCGCGCCACAGGCGGCGCCAGTCCGGCGTCGCCACCGCGCGACCCCGATGCGCGGCCGTCGCGTTCCCGGTTACAATTGCGGCTTCCATTTTTCCCATGTGCCCATTTTAGCCGCAATCGACCGCGGCTCGTTGTGCAACGGAGCATCCGAGTATGGCCAGCTATGGCATGAACGACGTCAAGAACGGCATGAAGATCATCGTGGACGGCTATCCGTGCTCGATCGTCGACACCGAGTACGTGAAACCGGGCAAGGGCCAGGCGTTCACGCGCGTCAAATACCGCAACATCAAGACCGGCCGCGTCGTCGAACTGACGATGAAGTCGACCGATTCGCTCGAGCCGGCCGACGTGCTCGACCAGGACATGGAATATCTCTACAGCGACGGCGAGTTCTGGCATTTCATGCACCCGGACACGCACGAGCAGATCGCCGCCGACAAGTCGGCGATGGCCGATGCCGAGAAGTGGCTCAAGGGCAACGAGACCTGCATCGTCACGCTATGGAACGGTGCGCCGCTGACCGTGTCGCCGCCGAACTTCGTCGAATTGCAGATCACCGAGACCGATCCGGGCGTCAAGGGCGACACCGCAGGCTCCGGCGGCAAGCCAGCCAAGCTCGAAACCGGCGCCACCGTGCGCGTGCCGCTGTTCGTGCCGAACGGCGAGGTGATCCGGGTCGATACGCGCACGGGCGAGTACGTCGGCCGCGTCAAGGGCTGATTCTGTTGAAAGGGCGCGATTCAGCGGCCTAGTTTTGCTCGTCATCTCAGCGAAAGCTGGGATCCAGCTTTTGATCACGTCTACGAATTCCAGAAAAGCTGGATTCCAGCTTTCGCTGAAATGACGATACTGGCCATGAATCCTGTCGATCAGCTACTCGAAGCGCGCTGGGTCATTCCCGTCGAACCGCACGGCGTCGTGCTCGACCATCACGCCGTCGCGCTCGCGGGCGACACGATCGCCGAGGTGCTGCCGATCGAGACCGCGCGCGGGAAATATCCGAACGCCGCGCGCATCGAATTGAACGAACATGCGCTGATCCCCGGCCTCGTCAACGCGCACACGCACAACCCGATGGTGCTGATGCGCGGCCTAGCCGACGACCTGCCGCTGATGACCTGGCTCAACGAGCACATCTGGCCGGCGGAAGGGCGCGTGATGGGGCCCGAGTTCGTGCGCGACGGCATCGAACTCGCGATCGCCGAGATGCTGCGCGGTGGTACCACCTGCTGCAACGAGAACTACCTGTTTCCCGATGCGCAGGCGGCGACTTACCTGAAGCACGGGTTCCGCGCCGTCGTCGGCCTGCCGTTCATCGAATTCCCGACCGCCTGGGCGAAGAGCCGCGACGAGTATTTCGACAAGAATCTCGCCGTGCATGACGAACTACGCGCCGAGGCGCTGGTGACGACCACGCTGGCGCCGCACGCGCCGTACACGGTCGCGAACGAGACCTTCGAGCGTATCCGCCTGATGAGCGATCAACTCGACGTTCCCGTCCATCTGCATCTGCACGAGACGGCGCAAGAGGTCGAAGACGGCAAACGCGACCATGGCATGCGTCCGATCGCGCGCATGGCCGCGCTCGGGCTGGTCAACGATCATCTGATCGCGATCCACATGACGCAGTTGACCGACGGCGAGATCGCACAGATGGCCGAGGCCGGCGCATCGGTCGCGTATTGTCCCGAATCGAACCTCAAGCTCGCCAGCGGCTTCTGCCCGGCGGAGAAGCTGCGCCGTGCCGGCGTCAACATCGCGATCGGCACCGACGGCGCGGCGAGCAACAACGACCTCGACATGTTCGGCGAGATGCGCACCGCCGCCTTGCTCGCCAAGGCCGTGGCCAACGACGCGAGCGCGTTCGATGCCGCGTTCGCGCTGCAGGCGGCGACGTTCAACGGCGCACGCGCGCTGGGCCTCGGCGACCGCATCGGCTCGATCGTGCCCGGCAAGCAGGCCGATCTCGCCGCCGTGCGCCTCGACGCGATCGAGACGCAGCCGATCTATCACGTCGCTTCGCAACTCGTATATGCGACCGGCCGCCAGCAGGTCAGCGACGTGTGGATCGCCGGCAAGCGCAAGCTTGACAACCGTACACTGATCGGCATGGACCTCGATGCCCTGCGCGCCAAGGCGGGCGAATGGCACGAACGCATTGCCTTTGCGCAGTAGCACGACCGCCAGGTAATCCTATGAATGCAACCAACGTCAATCTGGCCGAAACCGGCAAATTCGACAAGCTCGCCGCGAGCTGGTGGGACACCGAAGGCGATTCGCGCCCGCTGCACGACCTCAATCCGGTGCGTCTCAACTATGTCGCCGAGCGCGTTGTGCTCAAGGGGGCGCGCGTGCTCGACGTCGGCTGCGGCGGTGGCATTCTGAGCGAATCGCTGGCCGCGGCGGGCGCGCAGGTCACCGGCATCGATCTCGCGCCGCGCGTACTCGACGTGGCACGGTTGCATCTGCATGAGTCGAATTTGCAGGTCGATTACCGTGAGATCAGCGTGGAAGCGCTCGCGCTGGAGTCGCCTGGCACATTCGACGCCGTCACCTGCATGGAAATGCTCGAGCACGTGCCCGATCCAGGCAGCGTGATCGCGGCCTGCGCGACGCTGCTCAAACCGGGCGGCCGCTTGTTCCTGTCGACGCTGAACCGCACGCCGCTCGCGTTCGGCGCGGCGATCGTCGGTGCCGAGTATGCGTTGAACTTGCTGCCGCGCGGCACGCATCACTACGCGCAATTCATCCGCCCGTCGGAAATGGCCGCGGGGCTGCGCGATGCCGGCCTCGATCTCGAGGATCTGAGCGGCCTGGCCTACAACCCGTTGTCGCGGCGCGCGTGGATCGTGAACAACACACAGGTCAATTATCTCGCTTGCGCGGTGAAGCCTGCGTGAGCCCGAACGGCACGTCCATCTGCGCGATTTTTTTCGACCTCGACGGCACGCTGATCGACTCCGCTCCCGATCTGATCGACGCAATGCGGCGCCTGCGCGCGGAACTCGGCGAGCCGATCATCGCGATGGATAAGGTCGGCGCGGTCGTGTCGAAAGGTGGTCGCGCGATGCTGCGTGCGGGTTTTCCGGGCATCGACGAGGCGCGTGTCGAGACGCTGCTGCCGCGCTATCTCGATCTCTACGCCGAGCGCATCGCCGCGCATACGCGCACGTTCGATGGCATCGACGCCCTGCTGGCGCAGCTCGACGCGCGCGCACTGGCGTGGGGCATCGTCACCAACAAGCCCGAAGGCTTGGCGCGTTCGGTCGTCGCCGAACTCGGCCTGGTCGTGTGCAGCACCGCCCTGGTCGGCGGCGATACGCTGGCGACGCGCAAGCCCGATCCGGAGCCGCTGCTGCACGCGGCACGGCTGGCGAACGTCGATGCCGCGCGCAGCGTCTACGTCGGTGACGACGCGCGCGACATCGAGGCCGGCCGCGCCGCGGGCATGCGCACGGTCGCGGCGGGGTGGGGCTATCTCGACGGCGAGAATCCGCACGATTGGGGCGCCGATATCGTGATCGCGCATCCGCGCGAGTTGCTGCCCGCGCTGGGCCTGGATTGAGCCGCGCATGTCCGAACCGGACGACAGCGCCTTCGCCAGCTTCGAGCAGAAATGGCTGGCGGCCAATCCCGAACAGGCCACCGTCGCGCTGTTCCTCGCGCCGGATGCGCGCCTGCGCGCGTCGGCCTTCGGCTGCCTGATCCACGAAATCGAACAGGCCGCATTCGGGCTGCGCGAGGCGCACGTGGCCGAGGTGAAGCTCCAGTGGTGGCGGCAGGAATTGTCGGCTGCGGCCTCGGGCAGTCCGCGCCATCCGGTCAGCGCCGTGCTGTTTTCCGATCCGCGCGCGGCGGGCGTAGGCGCGGCGGACTGGAACGCCCTGATCGACGGCGCGCTGGCCATGCTGCATCTCGGTACCGCGTCGGATCTCGATGCGTTGTTGACGGATTATTCGGCATTCTTCATGCCGGTGGCGCACATCGAAGCCAAGTTGTCCGACGCGCCGTCCGGGCAGGTTGCCGCTGCCGCGAAACTCGCGACGATTTCGCATCTGTTGCTCGCGTTGCGCCATCTGCGCGATGCGCAGGAGCGCTTTCCCGTTCCGCTGGCGCTGCTCGCGCGCCATGGACTCGCCCGTGGCGATCTGACCGGGAACGATGCGAAACGCGGCGAACTGCTGCGCGATTTTCTCGGCCCGCTATCGGCGGCGTTGCAAGCGGCGCTTGCCGACGCGCGGCGAGCGCCGCTCGGACGGCGCGTGCGCGCCCGGCTCGATTTGGCGTTGATGCGCAAGGCGCAACGTACCGACGATCCGTTGCGCGCCTTGATGGCCCAGCCGGGCGACGCACGTTGGAAATCCGTGTGGTGGTCGTGGCGCGAGGCGCGCCGCGGCTTCCAATAACTCAGTCATCCCGGCGAAAGCCGGGATCCAGTGCATTTGGTTTTTGACAAGTTGAAAGTCGCTGGATTCCGGCATTCGCCGGAATGACGAATATGGGGCGACGCGCTACAGGAATCGGTGCATCACGTAGGTATCGACGAGGCCCAGCGCAGCGTGGCGGAATCCTTGCGGCACCGTGCCGACGATGCGGAAGCCGTATTTCTGCCACAGCTTCACCGCCACCTCGTTCGTACTGACGACGAAGTTGAACTGCATCGCGAGAAAACCGGCCGCGCGCGCGGTCGCGAGCGAATGCTCGCACAGCTTGCCGGCAAGTCCGCGGCCGCGTGCGTGCGCGGCGACCATGTAGCCCGCGTTGGCGACGTGGCTGCCGAGCCCGGGTTGGTTCGGCTTGAGCATGTAGCAGCCTGCGGGCTGGTCGACGGCCAGGGCGACGAAGCAGCGCGTCGGCGCCGTCGTCCACATCGCGCGCGCTTCCTCGAAACCCGTATCGGGCGCGTAGGCGTAGGTATCGCCCCGACCTCGCGGAAGATCGGCCAGACGAGATCGAATTCGTCGGCGCCGATTTCGCGGATATCGACGCTCACGGTGCCTTTGCGAAATCGGCTTGCTTGGGCAGCAGCGCGGGGTCGATCGGCACGTCGAACCAGTTCGCGGCCCAGTGCACGTGCGGACCGGTGGCGCGTCCGGTCGCGCCGGCGAGGCCGACGATGTCTCCCTGCTTCACCTTCTGTCCGGGCTTCACGTCGATGCGGCTCATGTGGATCGTCGTCGTGCTGACGCCGTGGCCGTGGTCGAGCACGACGATGCCGCCGTTGAGCACCATGCCCATCTCGGCGAGCGTGACGACGCCCGGGGCGGTCGCGCGGATCGGCGTGCCGTTCGGCACGGCGAAATCGAGGCCGAAATGCGGCGCCATCGGTTTGCCGTTGTCGATGCGCTGGCGACCCCAGTGGCCGCTGATGCGCGCGTTCTCGACGGGGTCGATGAAACCGGATTCGAAATCCTCGCGCGCATCGTCGCGATGGCGTGTTTCGGCGACGCGCTTGCGCTCGCGTTCGATGCGCTTGACGAGTTCCGGATTCGGCGTCACGGTCTGCTGCGGCAGGCCGTTGACGCGCTCGGTATCGTATTCGCGCCTGGCGATGCGCAGCGGAATGTCGGTCGCCTTGCCGTTCGAGTAGCGGATGTGCAGCTTGGCCGTGGCCGGCGCGTCGCGGCCGATGCCGAAAACGAAGATGCCGTCTTCGCCGACGAGCAGGCGGTGCCCCTCAAACTGGAGACTGACGCCTTTCGGCGCGTGGCCGATCACGAGCTGGCCCTGCTCGATCTTGTCCGGCAGTTGCAGCTCGCGGTCGGCCGCCAAGCAAGTTTGGAGAAAGAACGAAAAAAGAGTGGCTGTCATTCCAGCGAAAGCCGGAATCCAGCTCTTGCTCCGAGAAGCATGAAAAGAAAAAGCCGGATTCCGGCTTTCGCTGGAATGACGAGCAAAAAAATTCATCGATCGAACTCCAAGCGCTTGCCCAATTGCGAATCGTCGAGCCTGCCGTCGTGCCAGGCGAGATGGCCGTTGACCCAGGTCGCGGCGATCGTCGAACGGAACGTCGTGCCTTCGAACGGCGACCAACCGCATTTGGACAGCGTTTCTTCGCGGGTCACCGTGTGCGGCAGATTCGCGTCGATCAGCACGAGGTCCGCCCAATAACCTTCGCGGATGTAGCCGCGCTCGCGCACGTCGAACAATCGCGCCGGCGCGTGCGCGGTTTTTTCGACGATCAATTCGAGCGGAATCTGGCCGTCGAACCAGCGTTCGAGCGCGCATTGCAACACCGACTGCGCGAGCGGCAGACCGGACGGCGCTTTCTCGTAGCTCTGCTGCTTCTCCTCCCAGGTGTGCGGCGCGTGGTCGGTGGCGAGGATGTCGATGCGACCGTCGTTGATCGCGCGGATGATCGCGGCACGGTCGGACGGCAGCTTGATCGCCGGATTGCACTTGATCAGATTGCCCTTGGTCGCGTAGTCCTCGTTGCTGAAATGCAGGAAGTGCACGCAGGTTTCGGCGGTGATGCGCTTGCCGTCGACAGGGCCGGGCGCGAACAGTTCGAGTTCCTCGGCGGTAGTGACGTGCAACGCGTGCAGGCGCGAATCATGGCGGCGCGCCAGTTCCATCGCGAGCCGGGTCGACTTGATGCAGGCTTCGCGCGAGCGGATGAACGGATGCTCCTCGAACGGGATCGCATCGCCGTATTTCGCGCGCGCGGCGGCGAGATTGGCTTCGATCGTCGGCGTGTCCTCGCAGTGCGTCGCGATCAAAGTCGGCGCATCGCGGAAGATCGCATCGAGCGTCGTGGGATCGTCGACCAGCATATTGCCGGTCGAAGCACCCATGAAGATCTTGATGCCGCAGGCGGCGCGCGGGTCGAGGCGCTGGATTTCCTCGATGTTGTCGTTGCCGGCGCCGAGGTAGAACGCGTGATTGGCGAGCGATTTCTTCGCGGCACGCGCGTATTTGTCCTCGAGCGCCGCACGGTTCGTCGTGGTCGGCTTGGAGTTCGGCATTTCCATGAAGCTGGTGATGCCGCCGGCGACCGCCGCGCGCGATTCGGTGAAGAAATCGCCCTTGTGCTCGAGGCCCGGTTCGCGGAAATGCGCCTGGTCGTCGATCATGCCGGGCAGCAGCAGGCGTCCGCGCGCGTCGAACACGCGTTCGTTCGCCTGCGCCTTGATCTGGCCGGCGACGGTTTCGATGCGCCCGCCGCGCACGCGCACGTCGGCGTGGAGGCGGCGACCGTCGTCGACGATGTCGGCATTGACGATCAGGACATCATTCATGGCGTGGCGGCTCGTTCAGCGATTTCGGCGAAGTGTAAAGGTTTGCGGCACCTCGTCGATACCGCCTTCGCTGAACGGCTGGCAGCGCAGGATGCGCCGGATCGCGAGCGCGCCGCCGCGCACGGCGCCGAAGCGCGCGACCGCGGTGCGTGCGTACTCCGAGCAATTCGGATGGAAACGGCAGCGCGAGCCGAGCAGGGGGCTCAGCAGGCGCTGGTAAAGGCGGATCAGGGTGAGCAGCAACCGGGTCATCGAGGTTTTGGGCATCTGCCGTCCGTTGCGTTGGGTCCCCAGCCGATCCGTGGCCGGGATGACGGTGGACGTCGTTGCCATGCCGCCTGGCGGCAGAGGCGGCATCGGCAATGGTTGCCGCGAGGGGGCGATTGGGCTATAAAACGCGACCGCCGAGCGACAATGGTGAAGGATTATGGCGACATCGAAGCGTAAACCCGCAAGTCCCGCGAAGAAGAAGGCGGGACCGGCCAAGGCCGGCGCAACGAAGAAACCGGCGCCGAAAAAGGCAGCGCCGAAGAAAGCCCCGGCCAAGAAGCCGGCGAAGGCCGCGGCGACGAAGCGCGCGACCGGAAAAGCCGTTGCGTCGAAAAAGCCTGTCGCGAAGAAAACGCACGCCAAGCCTGTCGTCAAACCGCAACGCCCGGCCAGGAAACTGGTCGCCGCGAAAAAACCGGCGTCGAAGAGCGCCGCCGCGAAACCGGCGCGTCCCGCCAGGCCAGCCCCGAAGCCGGCGACGAAAAAGCCGGCGTCCCCGAAGCCCGCAGCACCCACGAAAGGCAAAATGTCCGCAGTAGCACCCGTTCCAGATACCGTTACGCGCGAAGATGGACGCTACGCGCTTCCCAGCACCGTCGTCATCGATCTACCGGCCAACTATCGTCCTTCGGCGAAAGAAGAGTACATGGGGCCGCGCCATCTGGCGTACTTCCGCGCGAAGCTGCAGAAGTGGCGCGAGGACCTGGTCGAGGAATCCAAGCAGACCATCGACAACCTGCGCGACGAAGTGCGCGACGTCGGCGACGAGGCCGAGCGCGCCACGCGCGAGACCGAGAACTCGCTCGAACTGCGCACGCGCGACCGCTACCGCAAACTGATCGGCAAGATCGACAAAGCGCTCAAGCGCATCGAGGAAGGCCGCTACGGCTACTGCGAGGAAACCGACGAGGAGATCGGCATCGAGCGCCTCGAGGCGCGCCCGATCGCGACGCTCTCGCTCGACGCGCAGGAACGCTGGGAGCATCGCCAGAAGCAGATGGGCGACTGACGGCGGCCCGGGCCGCCGTACGCATCGGGTTTGCCGGCCGTGGATCCCTTCAGTTACCTCTCGGTTCTGATTTCGATCATCCTCGGCCTTGCGATCACCCAGATACTGCAAAGCCTGCGCGGCCTCGTGCTCGCGCGCGAGCGCGTCGTGCCCGTTCGTCTTCACCGGGCTGCTGCTGGCGGTCGACGTGCAGATCTGGTGGTCGCTGTTCGGAATGCGCGACATCCCGGCCTCGGCGTGGACGTTCGGGCTGTTCGCGCTGGTCCTGCTGCAGACGGTGGTCTGGTACCTGCTTGCTGCGCTGGTGCTGCCGGACTTCTCCGGCGCCGAGCCGGTCGACCTGCGCGCCCATTACTTCGCCCATCGCAAGCTGTTTTTCGGCTTGTTCGTGGCCGCCATCCTGATCAGCCTGACTCGCAACGTCTCGCACGGAGACATCGTCACCGACCGCCTCGACATCGGCTTCCAACTCGTGTTTCTCGCTATGTCGGTCGCTTGCATGTCCGTCGCTCGCGACCGTTTCCACAAGGCGATGTGCGTGATCGTCGCCGCGTTTACGTCGCCTTGCTCTACGCGCGCCTGCGCTAGGATGCTTCTGAAAAAGGGGAAGGGCGCACCAACGAATGTCTCCGCGAATCCGGGTGGTGCATCGGCGCAATCGGCCGCCGGTGACGACGACCGCTTCGCAATGAAGTTCCAGATCGATCCGGCCGCAGATCTTCATAAGAGAGACAAGATGCACATGAATGAGGTTGTTTTCTTTTGCTGTCGTGGGGCGAATGCAGAAGGTTGGGCATGAACCGTCTCCCGGACATGGAATCCGTGGCCTCGCTGGATCTCTCGCGTCGCCGCTTCCTGCAGTGGAACGCATTGGCGGTCGCCGCCGGATTCTTGCATTTCCCTCGGGAGGCGGCTGCGTCCACGCCGGGCGCAGTCGCAGCGCTGCCGTTGCAGGCGGTCAAGCTCAAGCCGTCATTGTTCCTCGATTCGCTGCTGACCAACCAGCGCTATTTGTTCGAACTGGAGCCGGATCGGCTGCTGTGCAACTTCCTCAAATACGCCGGTCTTGAGCCGAAGGGCGCGAGCTACGGCGGTTGGGAGGGAGACACCATTTCCGGGCACACGCTCGGGCATTACCTGAGCGCATTGTCCAAGCTGCATGCGCAGACTGGTGAAGCCGAAGCCGGGCACCGCATCGATTACATCGTCGCCGAACTGGCGCGTGCGCAGGCCGCGGACAAGGATGGCTACGTCGGCGGCTTCACCCGCAAGAACGACAAGGGCGGGATCGAGAGCGGGAAGTTGGTCATGGAGGAACTGCGTCGCGGCATCATCAACGGCAGCGCGTTCAATCTCAACGGTAGCTGGTCGCCGCTATACACCCAACACAAGCTGTTTGCCGGGCTGCTCGATGCCAATGCCCTCGCCGGCAATCAGCAGGCGATGACGGTGCTGTTGCCGGTGGCCGGCTACTTCGCCGGTGTGTTCGATACACTGGATCATGCACAGGTGCAGAAGTTGCTGGATACCGAATTCGGCGGCCTCAACGAATCCTACATCGAGCTTGGCGCGCGCACCGGCGATGCGCGCTGGATCGCCGTCGGCAAGCGCTTGCGCCACGAGAAGGTGATCGACCCGGCTGCCGCCGGCCACGACCGATTGCCGCACATCCATGCCAACACGCAGGTGCCGAAGTTCATCGGCGAGGCGCGCCAGTTCGAGGTCGCCGGCGATGCCGACGCCGCAGCAGCGGCACGCTTTTTCTGGGAAACGGTGACCACGCATTACAGCTACGTGATCGGCGGCAACGCCGACCGCGAGTATTTCCAGGAGCCGGACACGATCGCCAAGTTCCTGACCGAGCAGACCTGTGAGCACTGCAACAGCTACAACATGCTCAAGCTCACCCGCCACCTTTACCAGTGGACGCCACAGGCACGTTATTTCGATTACTACGAACGTACCCTGCACAACCATACAATGGCCGCGCAGCACCCGGCCACCGGCATGTTCACTTACATGACGCCGATGATCGATGGCGGCGAACGCGACTGGTCGGACAAATTCGATTCGTTCTGGTGCTGCGTCGGCACCGGCATGGAAGCGCATGCGCAGTTCGGGGATTCGATCTATTTGGAGCGATGCGCAAACGTTGTATGTCAATCTCTATATCCCCTCGAAACTGGACTGGACCGAACGCGGACTGGCGTTGGAGCTGGACAGCGGCGTCCCGGACAACGGCAAGGTTCGCTTGTCGTTCTCTCGTGTCGGCAATGCTGCGCCGAAGCGACTCGCGCTGCGCGTGCCCGCTTGGTGCGAAGGCCGCTTCACGAATGGCAAGACGCAGGCCGTGCGCGTGGGAGACGGCGGTTATGCCGTACTCGAACGCAGTTGGAGGACCGGCGATGTGGTCGAGGTCGACTTCGCCACGCCGCTGCGGCTGGAACACGCGGCCGGTGACGAGAACACCGTGGTGGTAATGCGCGGTCCGCTGGCACTGGCTGCCGATCTTGGTTCTGTCGAGCAGGAATACGATGCGCCGGATCCGGCGCTGGTGGCCGATGACTCGCCGCTGGCGGGTTTCGGCGAGTTGCCGAAGCCGGGCACGTTCCTGGCTTCGACCACACGCCCGCCAGGCCTGACCTTCGTGCCGTTCCATGCGCAATATGATCGTCGCAGCGCGTTGTACTTCAAGCGCATGAATTCAGTTCAATGGGCGCAGGAATCGGAGCGGCTCAGGAAGGACAAGGCCGACTTCGACGCGATGCAGGCCAGTGCGGTGGACATGATCCAGTTCGGCGACGAGGTTTCCGAGAAGGCACACGCACTGGGCAGCGATACCTCGTTCGGTGGCAAGTACCGCCGGCAAAAGTGCCGCGACGTGCGCGGCAAGGGCTTCGTCGAATTCCGCATGAAGGGCAGCGACCAACTGTTGGCGCTGCGTCTGCGTTTCTGGGGCAGCGACAAGGGCCGTTTCAATATTCTGGTCAACGGCAAGCTTGCGGTGGAAGTGCAGGTTGAGCGGGGACAGGTGATCGACTTTGTGAATCGCGATTACAAACTGCCGTACGAATTGACCCGCAGCCGCAAGGAACTGGTGTTCCGTTTCGAGCCGCAGCACGGCGACACCGCCGGGCCGTTTTTCGGCGGCTGGTTGGTTCCGGCTTGAGCCGTCGTCTCCAATCGTTATCGGGGATGCAATGCGGCGCGCGCGTGGGCCTTGATCGTTTGCAACATGGACGCGAGGCCGTTGCTGCGCGTCGGCGAGAGGTGTTTGGCGAGGCCGATCGCTTCGATGTAGCGCGGTTCGGTATCGAGGATTTCCTGCGCGGGGCGACCCGAGTAAACGCGCAGCAGCAGCGCGATCAGGCCGGAAACGATGGCCGAGTCGCTGATCGCCTGGAAGTCCAGCCGCTGCGCATCGCCGCCGGCGATGAGCCAGACCTGTGATTGGCAGCCCTGCACCTTGTGCTCCTCGGTCTTCAGCGCATCGGGGAACGGCGGCAGCTTGCGGCCGAGGTCGATCAGGTATTGATAACGCTCGGTCCAGTCGCCGAAGAAGGCGAATTCCTCGGCGATCGCATCCTGCGCGGCTTGCGCGTTCGGTTCGGCGGGAAGGCGGATGTCGGGCTTTGCGGTCATGGCGACGGCTTCACGCGGCGCGCTTCCAGCGCGGCCCTTGCGGCGTGTCTTCGACGACGATGCCGAGCTCGAGCAATTGCGCGCGCAGGCGATCGGCTTCGGTGAAATTCTTCGCTTTCTTCGCTGCCTGACGCGCGTCGACGAGCTGTTGGACCTGTGCCTCGTCGAGCGAGGAATCCGCGGTGGCGCCCTGGAACCACGACTCGGGATCTGCTTGCAGCAGGCCGAGGAAATTTCCCGCGGCGAGCAGCGCATCGACCGCTGCGTCGCGCGCTTCCGGCGTCTGCGCCTTGCGTGCCGCATCGGCAAGCCGCGACAGAATCGCCAGAGCTTCGGGCGTATTCAGATCGTCCATCAAGGCGGCAAGGAATTCTTCGGGCAATTCATGCGCGGCGGATGCACCGCTTTTCCGGGCCCCGGCATGCAAATCGCGCAACGTCGTATACCACCCGTCCAGCGTGCGCCGCGCCTGTTCGAGCGCCGAGGCCGACCAGTCGAGCGGCTGGCGGTAGTGCGCCTTCATCAGCATGTAGCGCAGCAGTTCGGCCGGATGCTGTTCGAGCAGCTCGTGCAGCCTGAAGGTGTTGCCGAGCGATTTCGACATCTTCCTGCCTTCGAGGCTGAGCATGCCGTTGTGCAGCCAGTAGCGCGCGAAGATTTTGCCGCCGTGCGCGCAGGTCGATTGCGCGACTTCGTTTTCGTGGTGCGGGAATAGCAGGTCGTTGCCGCCGGCGTGGATGTCGATGGTCTCGCCGAGATGCGCCTCGCTCATCGCCGAGCATTCGATGTGCCAGCCCGGCCGGCCGCGGCCCCAGGGGCTGTCCCAGCCGGGCAACTCGGGCGTCGAGGGCTTCCACAGCACGAAGTCGGCGGGATTTTTCTTGTACGGCGCGACTTCGACGCGCGCGCCGGCGATCATTTCATCAGTGGAGCGGCCGGACAATTTGCCGTAGTCGGGAAACGAGGCGACGTCGAACAGCACATGACCCTCCGCCGCGTAGGCGTGGCCGCTCGCGATCAGCTGCTCGATCATCGCGATGATGTGCGAGATATGCGCCGTCGCATGCGGTTCCACGTCGGGCGCATCGACGCCGAGCCTGGCCATGTCGGCGCGAAAGTCGGCGGCGTAGCGGTCGGTGATCGTCGCGATCGGCACGCCGGCCTCGGCGGCGGCGGCGTTGATCTTGTCGTCAACGTCGGTGATGTTGCGCGCATAGATCACGTTCGGATAAAGCCGCCGCAGCAGGCGCGCGAGCAGGCCGAAAACCACGTAGGGCCGCGCATTGCCGATGTGCACGTAGTTGTAGACGGTCGGCCCGCAGACGTACATGGTCACGCGATTCGGATCGAGCGGGACGAAGTCTTCGACGCGGCGGGTCAGGGAGTTGTGCAGGCGCAGTTTCATGCGCGGATTGTAGCGCAACCGCCTCGTATTCAGGTTCGGAAATGGGGCTAAACCCTTGGCCGAACGCCGTTTCGCGGGGAGTTTTCCTTAGTCCGCATTCAGCCTGCCCATGCTGTAATGCAGCCTAGTTAAACGCATCGCGCGATGCTTGCCGGGGGGAACCGGCGGCGCGTATCCGATGCGAATTCGCCGGTTCGGCTTCGCGGGTGCGAATGATCAAACCGTGCCGTTTGGAGTCGCCACAAGATGAAGCTGTCCGGCATCCTCGCTGTGAGCATGCTGCTGTTTGCGGGTTTCTGCCACGCGCAGGACCGCGCACCTGCACACCCGCCGCCGATCGCGGCGGAAGCGACCCGCTATGGCTGGGCCGACGTGTTGCGCGTGGATCCGGTCTACGAAACGCCGCCCGATGCCGCCGAACAGACCGGCGAGGAAAACCCGCCGCCGCAACCCGATTGCGCCGATACGTCTGCGCCGCCGCCGCAAGAGAACGATCAAGCCGATCACCGCGCCGCCGGCACGGTGATCGGGGCATTGATCGGTGGCGTGATCGGTCACGCGTTCGGCCACGGCGACGGCGGCAACAAGGCGTCGACCGCGGCGGGCGCGGTCGCCGGCGGCGTCGCCGGCAACCGCATCGCCGCCGCACAGGATCAGGCCGCCAATGCCGGCGCGGCGCAGCAGGCCGACGCCGAACGCGACGCCGTCAGCGCCTCGCTGCGCGACTGCCGCGATCCGCAGCGCGGCACGCTGCGCCATTCCTCGCAGCCCGAGCGCCGCATCGTCGGCTACGACGTCGAGTACCGCTACAAGGGCGAGATCTACATGGCGCGCCTGCCGTTCGATCCGGGCGACCGCATGCGCGTGAAGATCACCGTGGTGCCGGTCGAATAGGTCTCGTCGTTTCCGACAAAAGGTTGCGCGCCAGACCCTGGGCGACTATCATACGCGGCTCGCTGCGGAAGTGCGCTGATCGCGCATCCCGGTAACGCAGCCGAGACCCGAATCGGGGTGTAGCTCAGCCTGGTAGAGCGCTACTTTCGGGAGGTAGAAGTCGGAGGTTCGAATCCTCTCACCCCGACCAACAAAAACAATAGCTTACGTGTTTTCGCCTTAATAGCCATGCCGCGCGTAAGTGCACTGTAAGTGCGGTAAGAAACCGCATATAGCCTGTCAAGGTCGGCGTGCGCCGACGCGGGGCTCACGAAAAGCAAACCCCCGCATTTCGCGGGGGCTCGATCGAATCGCTGCCGCTGGAATCTTGGGGTCGTCAGCTTCGATTGCCGGGGTTGTTGCGGACACTGGCCGGCTTGTCCGGCCGTACTCAGGATGCCGACAAAGTCGCCTTGACGATGCCGCGAAAATCCGTGAAGCCCGCCGCGAAGGCGTGTCGTACTTTCCAACTCAGAGCGTCTTGCCGCGGCTCGATGATTTCCTCGAAACTTGGAGAGTCGTCGACAATCGCGATTTCGCCCGTGCCGATCGCCTCCGAATCCGCGACGAGATAGAACACGTCGGGATCGCTCAGGCGTGGTTCGGCGATGACAGTGAGGGCGGACAGCCAAGCGGGCGTTGCGGCTTCGGCGCCAGCAATCGCCGTGTGCGTGGTCGAACTGGCAACGAGGATTTCCGCCTCGGTCTCGCGTTCGGGCGCAACGATCAGCGTGCGCGGCGTCAGGTTCAGCAGACCGCCCCCGACGTTGACCTGTCGACGCAGCTTCGCGCGTGCCGCCCCGAGTGCCGCCGCAGTCAGTGGCTTGCCTGTGCCAGTGACGGCAGTGACTGTATTGTTCCTCGTCGAGTCGAACAATGCGATGCCATCCGCCAAATTCGGACCCGCCAGAGAAGCCGACTTGAGAGAGCCATAAATCGAATCGGCTTCAACGCGCATCGCAGCCTGCCCGAGGCTACGGCCAAGGCCCACGAATGCCCCCAGGTTATCGGCGAGCGTGCTTTCCCAGGAAAGGGACACGATGCGACCGAATTTCACGGGCACGAGTGTGGTCTTGTCTTCGGCCAAAACACCGTTTGTGTACTCCCCAAGTTCGGCAACCTGCTCCAGGTCGGGAGCGCTGCCAAGAATCACGCGCGACTGTGCGCGGAAATCACTGGCCGCCGACACAACACACCATTGGCGATGCGTTGCCTGCTCGTTCTCCATGCCGTTCCGCAGTGCCTTGTTCAAGGTGTCGCCCAGCAGCGCGGGAAAGTCGCTCGTGCTCATCGCTGCCCGAAATACCGCGTGCGGCAATTCGCCAACGTGCGTTCTGCCGCTTTGACTCAGGCAGGCGCGCGCCATGTCCAGCACCGTCATGCCGCGCAAATCGCGCGCCGCGGCGTGTGGCTTGCGCAACGTCAACCCTGCGCGCAACAGAAGCGCATCGCTCGCGGCTTGGATGAAGTCGCGCGACCGGCCAACGCGCGGCCACTCGGTGACGTCCATGCTGCGGTGGTTGAGATGGCCGCCTGCGGCGCGATCGGCCGCCGCAAGCAAGTTGAGCAAGTTCGTCCGGAAATCTTCGACGGCCACGCCATCGGCGATGGCTTGCAGTGCGATATCGTCGACGTTCGCGACGTTGCTGCGATAGCGCGCCGCAAGGGCTTGAATAGCGGCCCCGCGCGAACGCTCAGCGGAAACTTCCGGTGATGCGTTCGCGGTGAGCGCCGGCGCGGGTGCTGCCGCGGGTGCTTCGACAGCGGTAGTGTTTTGGTCGGTCATGGTGATACTCCTGTAGAGGCTTGCGCCGGGATCGGCGGGAACGGAAACGACGCTGGTCTCGAACGGCTCCCAGCGAGTGACGAGAACGGCCGGGCCGCCCTCATATGCGATGGCGGATTGTTCGTGCGCGACATACCCGACTGACAGGCTCCGCACGATGCCCGCACGAATGTCCGGCCACAATTCGCACGCGCGGGCACTCTGGCCTAGCACGACGTCACCACGCAGGGCAGCGCCGTCCAAGCGCAGGTTTTCCACAATGCCGATGTTCAGCGCCCCGGCATCGTGCTGCTCGAGCAGCGGCAACGGGGCACGCGCTAAGTCGACGGCATCGGGCGTGTGCGCCAGAATTTCCAGATACCCGTCGCGTGCCACGGGATATTCCGTGGAGATAATGGCGGGGATTCGCTGCGCCACGTCATCGCCAGCCGCCGTGTCCAGAGTCAGCGTGCGGTGAAGCAATGCGGGCCGGTGCGCTTGGTTCGTGCTCATGCTCGAACTGTGCGCCGGAAGAATTGGCAATGTGTAGGCTTTCGACTGCCAACTTTCCCGCTGACGACGAGGCGAGGATTTCCCGCAATTGGCGATCGGCTGGAATCGGCCACAGCCCGCGAGCGTGGAGCACCAGGCCTCCCGCCAGGCCAAGCCTGCGCGGCGCTTGGCCGCGGGCGGACAACCGCGAGAGCATCGCATCGATGCGCAGGATTTCATGGGCACGCGTCCGGATTGTGCCGCCGATCAGCCGCCCGGCCGCGCACAGGTTCGCATCGCGTTGCTGGCGCAACCCGGCGCCGCCGGAAAGCGAAGCTATCCGCTCGATGGTCCATACGCCGACATCCAACGGAAGTGGCTGGCGGCCTTCGACGTGCGCGCGAAGGCGTGCGAGCATGGAATCGAATTCGCCCATTCAGTGCGATAGCATTCCGGTGCGCTTGGCGCCGATTGCATCAAGCCACGTCCGTAAATCCGCGCCATCCAGCAGTGCAATGCCGGCCCCGGCAAGAATGCTGACGAGAAGGTCGGGAGTGATTGGACAATACATCGACCAGACGCAATCCGGGATGCGGTAGAACGCGCCGCAGCGATTGACTGGGCAGTATGTGATAAGCGTGTTTCCGTCCGCGCTGCGAATCGTGCGCGCCGGGCTCACCAGTGTTTCATGGCTTGGCGCCTTCGGTTCGTAGATTTTCATCGTTTGGTCAGACATTTTGTTTCCTCCAATTCAGTGCACGCCCGCGCCCGCGTTGTTGAAGTGGAAAGCACGCAAAATGCTCGACGCCAAGCTCTCCGGCGTGATGCTCGACGAAAACCAGCATGCGCCAATCCCGGAATCGAAGACAGATATAACCCCCTGGGCGCCAATCCGTGACTGCGGACAGAATGAGGTCGTCTTCCCCGCAACCTCCGCCGCCGAAAAGGACCCGTCCCGCACCAAGGCCGCCCGCGTCCAATTCCACCGCGACCTCGCCGAGGCTGTGACTGACCGCTTGTGACGACTTGTTCCAGCACAGAAGGGATATTTCCTTGCGCGCGCGGGGGCGCACGCCCGTCCATGCGTGCGGGTGCGCACACGTAAGGAAATGGGCAAAAATGCCGTCACATCCTGTACAAGCCCCATGGCACAAGGGTTTGCGGCCTGTTTTGCTGTCGTCACAGCATCCGTCACAGCCATCACAGCCGTCACAGGATAGATTGGCCGCCCGGCGATCATGCCGCCTCCGCAAGATATTGTTCGGAGGCGGTCTGCCAAGCCTCGACGCACTCTCCCAGCCATATCGTTTCCTGAGCGCCGGGCGGCATCCGATGCGCATCGAACAGCACGATCGAACGCATGGTATGCGCCGCGCGGGCGACGTATCGCTTGCGCTGCACTTCGATACGATGCCGGCGCCTCAGCACGGCGCGCGTCTTCGGCAGCGTCGTCGACCGCAAGCCGTTCTGTGCGCAGAATGCTTTGTATACTTTGTACACTTCTTCCATCGGCGCCGGAACCAGCTTGAGCGCCCCGAGTTCCTGCGCTTGCAGCGCGTAGTAGAAGCGCGAAACGGTGTCCAGAGAGTCGTCGACCAGGTCGGCCTTCGCGTTCGTGTACGGCGGTGGCGTCGCTTCGTTGAAGTCGCCGAGGTCGAGGGTCAGCAGGTAGTCGTGCAAGGCCTCGACGCCGCCGGCTTGAATCTCCGCGGCGACCTCGCGGTAAAACTGCGGCTCGCGCTTCTCTGGCGTGAAGATCACGCAATGCCGGCGGTCGTCCTCGTCGATCGCAACGGGTGTGCCTTCGTTCGACAGGAACACCATGTTCACGTGGTTGCGCTCGACGTAGGCCGGCATGCCCTTGGGATTGATGCGGATGGTCGATCCGGTGATGAAGGCCTTCAGCCGGTTCTTGACGTGAAACACCTCGGTTCGTGCGATGACCTCGTCCGCGATCAGGAACAGCATGCGCGAAGCCCAATCGTTGAACTTGTCCTCGATCGCGAGCTGGTCGAGCACGCGCCCATAAGGGCCGTAGATCGATAGCACGGCCTCGAAGAAAAGGTTCTTGCCGGTACCCTGCGGGCCGTGCACGACGAGTGCGGTTTTCATCTTCGCGCCCGGATGTTGAATCGGGAACGCGAGCCAGCGCAGCACCCATGCGAAGAGGTCATTCGGCCGCAAGTCGCCGCTGGTCATGTGCCGCAGCACGTCGAGCAGCTTTTCGCAGGCCCCTGCGTGCGGCGACGTCGGCCAGCCTGCCCACAGGTTGCAGGTGATGGCGGCATCGTGGCCGGTCGGATCGAAGCCGACCTCTTCGGGGCGCACCATCTTCCGCTCGGGCGATTCCATCCAACTGCGGAAAAGCTCGCGATGCGCGCAGGCGTCGCGCAGATCGGAAAGCGCAAGGCGTCGGCGCTGCGCATGATCGAAGGCGATGCCTTGGCCGCCGTAGACCAACGAGAACCGCGGCAGCAACTCGTCGACCGTCTGGAACGGTCGCATCGCATCATCGGCGCCGGCCTTCGCCTTGACCATCAAGGTCTGCGACCATTTCAGTGCGGCAAGCTTGGCATAGATCTGGACGCGCACGGCTTGCAGGCCTTCGGCCAGGTGCAAATCGTTGAAGTCGGTCAGCTTGACCTTGCGCTTGTCGAACGCCTCGCGTCGCGCCGCCTCGTCGGCGAAGATCGGCTTGATCCAAGCGCCGCCCGACTCCGCGGCGGCGGTGCTGGCTGCGGTAACGCCCGGATTGCCTTCGGTGAAAGCGTCGTCGTCAGCGCAGATCAGCAGGCGCACGTTCCGATATCGCTTGCGCAAGGCGGCGGTGACCGGCGCCAGATTGCCTGCGTCGAAGGCGACGGCCGTCGGAATCTGCGTCGCCTCGTACAGGCTCGCCGCGGTCGCGTAGCCTTCGGCGATCAGGACCAAGCCGCCCGGCGCCGGCATGCCGAGAAGATGGAAGCGTTCTTTTTTCACCAAGCCGCGCGGCCAGAATTCTTTTTCGGGCCGATGGTCCGCCTTCGCCCGCTTGCGCGACCGGATCACTTGCAGACCCCAAATTTTCCCGTGCACGTCGAGCATCGGCACGACGAGCGCGCCGGACGGAGAGAATCGCACGCCATGCGCGCCGATGCCCTTGCGCGCCAAGTATTCGCTGTCGCCGGACTCGCTGCACTTTGTCCATGCCGCGCGTGCGCGCTCCGCGGCGCGCTTGGCCTCGCCGGCGCGGACGCGTTCGGCGGCTTCGCGATCCTCACGCGTCCGCGCCTTGATCGCCGCGCGTTGTTCCTGCGTCAAATCGAACTTCTTCAGTTCGATTTTCTGCGCGCCGTTGTCGGCCCCATGCCAGACGCCGAACGAGCCGAAAATCAGCGTGTCGCCGCGCGACGTGACGACCTCATGCAGCGAGTACCAGCCGCGCCGCTCGCGGTCGCCCTCGACCTTGCAACGCACGAGCCGGCCGGTTTCGAGTGTGTCGACGAGCAGGCCGGCGCCGCGCAACTGGTCGAGCACGCTGGCATGGTTCGCCGCCGTCATTTCACTAACTCCGGGCCGCACTGACTACGCGGAAAATGCGGCTTTTTTACCCGCGAGGGTACTCGCCAAAAAGAACCTAAGCGCCGGCTAACTGAAATGGAAACTGCGCGTCGTCGCGTCGGCTTTGCAATCGCGGGGAGCGGGGTCATGCCATCGGTTCCGCTTCATCAAGTTCGATGCCAGCGGACAAATCGCGCAGGCAATCGGCGCGTTTTTCGAGTAGCGTCAGCGGCTCGTCAAGATCGGCCGCGGCTTTGCGGCCCAAGTAACTCATGCATTCGGCCAAGCGCTCGATGCGGTCGGTGAGCGCCGCACATTCCGGACTGTCGCAACTGCCAGTACCATGCACCCGCTGCGCAGCGTCGCAAATGCTGTCCGCGATGGCGGCTGTCCAGTTGACCAGCCCAATCGTTGCGCGCAGATCGTCGCACGCGCGATCCATGACGCGCGCGGCCATTACGATAGCGCCGCCTTTGAGGTCGTCGTTCGTGGTTGGCGCATGTGCGCCAGTCGTGGTAAATTTCATTTCGTTGTACTCCAAGCCCGCGCACACGGTCGCCAAACCTGCGCGGGCTTTTTCGTTGGCGGGAAAGGGTCAGGCCGCGATGGGTTCGCGGCGCTCGAAGCGGCGAGCTTGTTCGTATTCGCGCGAGCGATAGACGACGGGCCTGCCCGAATCGCTTTGCTTTTCGAGGAGATCGATCCAAGCCTCGACGGCGCTGTACCGCGCGAAGCGGCGGCGGCCGACCAGGAACGTTTTGAGATGCCCTTCTTCGATTGCCCGGTAAATGACCGGAATGGACTCGCCGGAGATGTCGGCGATTTGCTGAAGGCTCACCTTCAGCGCAGTGTGGGATTTCATGGGAGCCCCGCGTTATGCCGCGGAATGCGGCGCGGGACGGATACTAGACAAGCGCGCTATTGGCTGTCTGTATAGATAAATCTGGATTAAGTTACACAGCAACGAACAGCTTGTAGCAGCGGATTGCTTCCTCGACACTGACGTGTCTGGCGGTCGCTACTGTACGGGCCGCATTCCGTTGCGATTTACCTTCTGCAACGAGCCCGGCCATATGCTGTCCAATAAGCCATTGCTTTGTGAGTCCGGCAAAGTCTTGTCCCGCAGCCGGCGCCCCCTTTCTCACCCGATTCCAGCCAAACGCTACATTGGGTTCCTGCCCCTCCGCAATCAAGGACAGGACATGCTCCAAATACAAATGGATATCAGGGAACGCCTGCGCGCTTTCCACGACAGACACCCCCATATCGGCCAGCGCTTTAATGCAATTGCGGTCGCCTCCCAGCGCAGCTTGTGCAATTCCATCGTTAGCACCGCGCTTCTTCATCTCGTGCTCAAACCGCTCACGTAGCGATGGCCCATCCTTTCTTTTTATACTTTTACACATTGCAATTATCCGGTAAAATTTTGCGAACCGTTCTTTGACCAACTTTGTATTTTCTCCGAATGCTGCGAATGGACTCACCTGCCGCGAGGGCTGCGCGTATCTCTGCTACGGGCAGATCGCGCACGCGTGCGAAGATGTAGATGTCGGTCGACGAGTATTCTTCGGTCAGGTAGGCAATCACGGCGTCTACAACTTGGCGGATGCCGTTCCTGTCGGTATTGAGTCGAGCTGCAGCACCGCGCGTCAATTCTTCTGCAAGCTCTTCTTTGTGGAAACGCTTGCGCGGCGTGTTGCGGCTCACGGCTTCCCCTTTGCTTTCGTCAGCGTGGCAACTGCCGCGGCCTTGTGCTCCGGCGCCAAGTGCGCGTAGCGCTGCGTCATCTCGAAATCGGAATGCCCCAACAGTTCCTTGACGGTATACAAATCCACTCCGGCCATGACGAGCTTGCTCGCGAAGTGATGCCGAAGATCGTGGAACCGGAAATTGTCGAGCTTCGCCAGTTCGACCAGTGTCGCCCAACTGCGATTGACATTGGTCATGCGCTCGCCGGTCGGGCCGGGAAAGACCAGGCCGGTTCCTTGGCCCGATTTGCGCCAACGCCTCAGCACGTCGAGCGCATCCGCATTCAACGGCACGTAGCGCGTCTTGCCGGACTTCGCGGTATCGAACCGGACCGTGAGCAGGTTGCGCGCCAGGTCGACCGCTTCCCACGTCAGGGAGAACAGTTCGCCGCGGCGCAGGCCGGTGTTCATCGCGAGCAGCACCAGCGGCTGCAGGTGGTCGCAGAATTCATCCTTGTCCCACATGCGCCGGCCATCGCCGCCGCGCTCTCTGCACCATGCGTTGCCGCTCAAACGGTGCGTGCGCATCGCCGTCTCGCGATTCTTCAGCGCGGACAGCAAGGCCTTTTCCTCGTCCGGTGACAAAAACCGCACGCGACCGTTGTCTTCACCCTTGGCGCGCTTCACGCCGACCAATGGATGCGTTGCCAGCATGCCCCATTCGACCGCCTTTGCGATCGACGCCTTGATGCGGATCAGGTCTCGGTTCACCGTCGCGGGCTTGATGCCGGCTTTGAGCCGCTCGACCTTGGTTTTCTCCACTGCCCAAGCTGTCACGTCACCCAAGGGTCGCGCATAGAAGTGCCCCCACACGGATTTGATCGCCGCCACGGTTGCGGCGCCGGCCTTGCGCTCGACCTTGGCCCAAGGCGCGTAGTGCTTGTCCATGAACTCGCCGAACGTCGCCGCCCTGGCCTTCGGCTTCGTGCGCTCCCCCGTCTTTGCGTAATGCCCGAGCTTTACCTTGGCTTGCGTCCGTGCACTTTCGACAGTAGTAACCGGGTATGGGCCGATGCGCTCGCGTACACCTCGCCGCAGATCGATGTAGAACGTCTTCACGCCGCTGGGCTGCACGCGCAGCAGCAAGCCGATTATCTCGGTGTCGCGGATTTCGTATGGCGACGCGAACGGCACGGCGCCCCCGACCATCTTCGCAGTGAGTTTCGCCTTCATCGCGTAAATGCTCCCGTCAGTACGGTAAGTGCGGATGCCCATGCACGCCGTAAGTGCGTGGTAAGTGCATCAGGAGCTATTTTGCGATGTAACGCGGCATAACGCAAGTTTGGGAAAATTCTTATAACTATTTGATTTTATTAGTATATATTTGATTCTGTTAGAAATTTTCCAGACGGGAAAATTAAGTTCTGGAGGTAGAAGTCGGATGTTCGAATCCTCTCACCCCGACCAGCAACGGGAACGCGGATCAACGTTCCGCGACGGAATGCCGGGCGTACGGAGAGTGCGCCATCAATTCCCTGCGGTATTCCTCCAGCGCTTCGGCCTCGCGCGCGAGCGCGGCGCGCACGGCTGCGCGGAAGCGCGGTTCGGCGATGTAGTGGTACGAGGCCGTCCTGGTCGGCAGAAAGCCGCGCGCGATCTTGTGTTCGCCCTGCGCGCCGGGTTCGAACGCGGTCAATCCTTCGCGCAGGCAATATTCGATGCCCTGGTAGTAGCAGGCTTCGAAATGCAGGCCCGGCACGTTGGCGGTGCTGCCCCAGTAGCGGCCGTAGAGCGTATCGGCGGAGCGCAGCATGAAGGCCATCGCGATAATCTCCCCCGCGCGCCGGCAGAGCACGGCGACGACCTGTTTCGGCATGGTCGCGCCGAGATGGCGGAAAAAAGCTTCCGTCAGCGCGGCGTGATTGCCGCGTTCGTCGAAGGTATGCAGATAGAGCCGGTGGATCGCGCGCCACTCGCGCTCGTCGAGTTCGTCGCCGTGGCGCAACTCGCAGACGATGCCGGCGCGCGCGACCTGCGCGCGTTCGGCGCGGATGTTCTTGCGCTTCTTGTGGTTTAGCGCCGCGAGGAAGTCGTCGAAGGTGCTCCAGCCGCCATCGTCCGCGCAGCGATTCGTCCAATGGAACTGCCAGTCGAAACGCGCGAGCCAACCCGCTCGTTCCAACGCCTGCGCATCGCTCTCGACGACGAAATTGACGTGCGCCGAGGATAGGCCGTGGCGCTCGACTTCGCCGGCGATCGCTTCGATCAGCGCTGCGCGCAGCGTTGCGCCGTCGTCGCCTGGACGCGCCAGCAGGCGCGCGCCGGTGGCGGGTGAGTAGGGCACCGCAGCCAGCAGCTTGGGGTAGTAATCCAGTCCGGCGCGTTCGTAAGCCGCGGCCCACGACCAGTCGAAGACGAATTCGCCGTGCGAGTTGCCTTTGAGGTACAGCGGTGCGGCGGCAACCAATTCTCCACTTTTATACAAAGCGAGATGGTGCGCGCGCCAGCCGTATTCGGCGCGCAGGCAGTCGGTTTCTTCGAGGCCGGAAAGGAATTCGTGACGAAGGAACGGATTGTCGCCGGGAAGCAGCGCGTTCCATGCGGCGGCGTCGATGTCGTCGAGACGGGAGTGGAAACGAGCCTGCATTCTTTATGTCGTCATTCCCGCGCAGTGGGAATCCAGTTCCTGTTTTTCATCACGAGCAAAACGTCAAAAGAAAGAACCGGATTCCCGCCTGCACGGGAATGACGAGCCAAAGAAAACGCTGCCCTCGTTGTTATCCCGCCAGACCCAGTTTGTCGAGATACTTCTCCGCATCCAGCGCCGCCATGCAGCCGAAGCCGGCCGAGGTGACGGCCTGGCGGTAGACCTGGTCGGCCACGTCGCCCGCGGCGAACACGCCGGGCACGCTGGTTGCGGTCGCGCCGCCCTCGATCCCGGTCTTGATCACGATGTAGCCGTTCTTCATCTCGAGTTGGCCGCTGAAGATTTCGGTGTTCGGCGCATGGCCGATCGCGACGAACATGCCGTGCACTTTGAGGTCGCGCGTGGCGCCACTCTGCACGTCCTTGATGCGCACGCCGGTCACGCCCTTGTCGTCGCCGAGCACCTCGTCCACCGCGTGGTTCCAGACGATGTCGACCTTGCCGGCCCGTTGCTTGGCGAACAACTTGTCCTGCAGGATCTTCTCGCCGCGGAACTTGTCGCGGCGATGGACGACGGTGACCTTGTTCGCGATGTTCGACAGGTACAACGCTTCCTCGACCGCGGTGTTGCCGCCGCCGATCACGGCGACATCCTGGTCGCGGTAGAAAAACCCGTCGCAGGTCGCGCAGGCGGAAACGCCCTGACCTTTGAATTTCTCCTCGGATTCCAGGCCCAGATACTTCGCGGTCGCGCCGGTGGCGATGATCAGCGCATCGCAGGTGTATTCGCTGCTGTCGCCGACGAGGCGGAGCGGCTTGGCCTTCAGGTCGGCCGTGTGGATGTGGTCGAACACGATATCGGTGTCGAAGCGCTCGGCATGCTTTTGCATGCGCTCCATCAGCGCAGGTCCCTGCAGGCCCTCGACGTCGCCCGGCCAGTTGTCGACGTCGGTCGTCGTCATGAGCTGTCCGCCCTGTTGCAGGCCTGTGATCAGCGTCGGCCTGAGATTCGCGCGCGCGGCGTAGACCGCGGCGGTGTAGCCGGCGGGGCCGGAGCCGAGGATGATCAGGCGGCTGTGCTTCGGGGTCGTCATGTATAATTTCTCCGGTGGGAAAGCGGTTTCGAGAAGATTTCCAGTCGGAGCGGTCGCAGGCTTGCGCGCTTGAGCAGGAAATCTCCTCAAACCGCTTCCTTGTCCCGTTCCGAACTGTTTTCCGGCAATTCTGCGACGCTTTGGAGCTTTGCAAGATGGGGCGAGAAACCGTTTGAGTCAAGCCGGCATTCCCGATTCGGCGAGGCTTTCCATGAAGCCGTATTCGCGATGCCAAATGGTCGGTGTACGCACGCAGAACAGACGAAAAAACAATTCGTTAATGGATTAACTTAAGGTAGACTCACGCGGTGCCGCGCGAATCCAGAAAACCATCGAACAAGACCGCCGGTGCGACGCCGGTCATGCCGCGCGTCGTGCGCGAAGTCGCGATCATCGCGCTGCTCACCGTGGTCGTGTACCTGATTGCGTGCTTGGCGAGCTACAGCCCGGCCGACCCGGCTTGGTCGCACGCGACTTCCGATCCCGCCAGGCTCCACAACATCGGCGGCAAGATCGGCGCGTACCTGGCCGACGTCACGTTCTGGTTCTTCGGCTATCTCGCCTACGCATTCCCGCTGCTGCTGCTCGGCGTGGGCTGGGCGCTGTTCCGCGACCGCGAGGAGGAATCCGACTCGGCGCTCGAACCCGCGCTGCGACTGATCGGTGGCGTGGCGTTCTTCGTCGCGGGTTGCGGCCTCGCCTACCTGCAATACGGCCGCCGTGGGGACTTGCCGGCCAATGCCGGCGGCATTCTCGGCACGGCCATCGGCGATGCGCTGCAACGCGGGTTTTCGTTTCCGGGCGCGACGCTGTTCCTGCTGGCGCTGTTCCTGATCGCGGTCACGCTCGCGACCGGCCTGTCGTGGTTCAAGCTGATGGATGCGATCGGCCGCGGCATCTTCCGCGCGCTGGACTGGCTCGGCGCCGGCGCGAAGAAGGTCGAGGACGTGCGCGTGGCGCGTGCGGCGCGCGTCGAGCGCGAGGAAGTGCGCAAGGTCGAGACGATCCGGCAGACGAAACGCGAGCCGGTCAAAATCGAAGCGCGCGACACCGCGCCGATCGAGCGCAGCAAGCGCGCCGAGGCCGAGGCGCAGATTCCGCTGTTCGCCGGCGGCGCCAATCAGGAGTTGCCGCCAATGTCGCTGCTCGACCTGCCCAAGCAGCAGGTCAAGGGCTATTCCGACGAAACGCTCGAAGCGCTGTCGCGCCAGGTCGAGTTCAAGCTCAAGGATTTTCGCATCGACGCGCAAGTCGTCGGCGTCTATCCGGGGCCGGTGATCACGCGCTTCGAGCTGCAGCCCGCGCCGGGCATCAAGGGCAGCCAGATTTCCAATCTCGACAAGGACATCGCGCGCGGGCTTTCGGTGATCAGCGTGCGCGTGGTCGACGTGATTCCGGGCAAGTCGGTCATTGGCCTGGAGATTCCGAATCAGGCCAAGGAGATCGTCTACCTTTCGGAAATCTTGAGTTCCGAACGCTACGATTCGGTGAAATCGCCGCTCGCGCTCGCGCTCGGCAAGGACATCGGCGGCAAGCCCGTCGTCGCCGACCTCGCCAAGATGCCGCATCTGCTCGTCGCCGGCACCACGGGTTCGGGCAAGTCGGTCGCGGTCAACGCGATGGTGCTGAGCCTGCTCTACAAGGCGACGGCCAAGGAAGTGCGCCTGCTGATGGTCGATCCGAAGATGCTGGAACTGTCCGTGTACGAGGGCATTCCGCATCTGCTTACGCCGGTCATCACCGACATGAAGGACGCTGCCAACGGCCTGCGCTGGTGCGTGGCCGAGATGGAGCGGCGCTACAAGCTCATGGCCGCGGTCGGCGTGCGCAACCTCGCCGGCTTCAACAAGAAGGTGAAGGATGCCGCCGACGCCGGCCAACCCCTGCTCGATCCGCTGTTCGTGCCGAAACTCGATCTGATGCCGAACGCCGTTGCGAAGCCGCTCGAACCGCTGCCGTTCATCGTCATCATCATCGACGAATTCGCCGACATGATGATGATCGTCGGCAAGAAGGTCGAGGAACTGATCGCGCGCCTCGCGCAGAAGGCGCGCGCGGCGGGCGTGCACCTGATCCTCGCCACGCAGCGCCCGTCGGTCGACGTCATCACCGGCCTGATCAAGGCCAACATCCCCACGCGCATCGCGTTCCAGGTATCGAGCAAGATCGACTCGCGCACGATCCTCGACCAGTCCGGCGCGGAAGCGCTGCTCGGCCACGGCGACATGCTCTACCTGCCGCCCGGCACCGCGCAGCCCGAGCGCGTGCACGGCGCCTTCGTCAGCGACGACGAAGTGCACCGCGTCGTCGAACATCTGCGTGCGCAGGGCCGGCCCGAGTACATCGACGGCGTGGTCAACGACGTGCAATCGCTCGGCGACGGCAAGGTCATCGGCGAATCGGGCCTGCCCGAGGAGGCCGAAGACGGCGAGGGCGGCGACAACGACGAGTTGTACGACAAGGCCGTCGCCATCGTCACCGAAAGCCGCCGCGCCTCGATCAGCGGCGTGCAGCGCCGCCTCAAGATCGGCTACAACCGCGCCGCGCGCCTGATCGAATTGATGGAAGCGCAAGGCATCGTCAGCGCGCCGCAGCACAACGGCAACCGCGAGGTGCTCGCGCCGCCGCCGCCGGAGGTGTGACAATTATGCGCGGTGATCCCGTAATGCATATTTTCGCGATAGGGGTTGCTCTCGCTTGCATCGTTGCTGTCGTGGCTTTCGGTCGCCCTATATGTCCGTATTGCAGGAGGCGGGGTGGGCGTTATCTACGCCAAACGCAATATGGGCAACCAGATAGACGATACAAGACCAACCCGTTCATTTGCCCGCATTGTGATCGTGCTGAGTCGCGAAAGGTTACTGCACTCGATCGGGCTGAATTTTCCGCGGCGGTCGCCAGTAAGGTTGAGGCGATTAAACAAGCCAAGCGTGGGCCGGCCAAGATCGAGATACTCGATCCTGTGGCGATCAAGCACAGCAAGCGTGCCGAGGTCGAAGCGCAAATTCCGCTGTTGGCCGGTGGTGCGCAGTTGGAACTCCCACCGATATCTCTACTCGATTTGCCGAAAGAAGAAGGGAAGGTTCCCCTCTCTGAGATTTTGAGTTCCGAGCGTTACGACTCGATGAAGTCGCCGCTCACACTCGCGTTGGGCAAAGATGTCGACGGCTGCGCCATCGTCGCAGACTTGGCGAAGATGCCGCACCTGCTTGTCACCGGCGCCGTGGGCTCGGGCAAGTCCGTCGCAGTCAACGCGATGGTGTTGAGCCTGCTCTACAAGGCGACGGCCAAGTGAAGTGCGCCTGCTGATGGTCGATCCGAAGATGCTGGAACTGTCCGTGTACGAGGGCATCCCGCATCTGCTCACGCCGGTCATCACCGACATGAAGGACGCCGCCAACGGTTTGAGATGGTGCGTGGCCGAGATGGAGCGGCGCTACAAGCTCATGTCCGCGGTTGGCGTGCGCAACCTCGCCGGCTTCAACAAGAAGGTCAAGGACGTGGCCGATGCGGGTCAGCCGCTTCTCGATCCGCTGTTCGCGCCCAAGTCAGACCTGATGCCGAACGCGCATCAGCAACTGCTCGAGCCGCTGCCGTTCATTGTCATCATCATCGACGAATTTGCCGACATGATGATGATGGTCGGCAAGAAGGTCGAAGAGCTCATCGCGCGTCTGGTGCAGAAAGCGCACGCTGCCGGTATCCATGTGGTTTTGACAACAGCGCGGCCATCCAAAGACGTTTTTCCCCTCCAAATTGAATCCTTCGTTCATTCGAGGCTGATTTTTCATCTTCCCGAGCGAAGTGGGTATGCCGCCGCAGTTTTAGGGCTCCATTCGGAATCGTTATTGGAGTTTGGGGACGCCTTTTTTGTGGAGCAACGAAATACCCAAGAGATTCGCGTTCACGGCGTTTTCGTCGATGATGCAGAAGTGCGTCGGGTGGCCGACCATTTGCGTGCGCAGTGCAGGCATATCTCGGATACTGCATGGCAAAGCGAGTCGAAGTGACGGAAATCGATGTGCCATTGGCGGAGGCATGAAATGAGCAAACGCAGGAAAGACGATCCATTTCGAACGTTCCGGGAATGGGAAGGGGACAAGGATCGTCACGCCTACGAGAAACTTTCCGTGTCGATGCACATCTATACCGATGAAGAAATCGCCGAGTGGGCACGGCTCGATGCGTTCGCGGAAGGCGAGCGAGAGGCGCTTGAAAAGAAACTCAAAGACAAGACTTGGGAATAACGCTTGCCGCAAATGATGGAAAAGTGGACTCTGATTTTCGCTCTGACTTTCTGCGGCAATCTGTTCGCCGCCGACACCGCGCGCGCGCGCCTCGATGCGTTTTCCAAAGGCATGACCTCCGTCTCGGCGAACTTCGAGCAGCAGGTCAGCGATGCGAACAGCGGCAAGACCAAGGCCAGTAGCGGTACGCTGTCGCTGAAGGCTCCGCGCCAGTTTCGCTGGGACACGACCGCGCCGTACAAGCAGCTCATCGTTGCCGATGGCGAGAAGGTGTGGATCTACGATCCCGACCTCGAACAGGTCACCGTGCGTGCGCAGGGCACCGAGGAAGCGCACAGCCCGCTGACCGTATTGACCGACCTGTCCCAGCTCGATCGCGATTTCGCCACGAGCGAGCAGGGCGAGCACGACGGCCAGATCTGGCTGCGCCTCAAGTCGAAGGACAAGGAGCCGCAGTTCGAATATGCCGACCTCGGCTTCGATTCGTCGGGGCTGGCGAGCATGACGTTCCGCGACACGTTCGGCAATGGCACGCAGATCCATTTTTCGGCGTGGCAGCGCAATGCGAAGCTGGCGCCCGAGCAATTCAAGTTCGTGCCGCCGAAGGGCGTCGACGTCGTCGGCGATCCGACGCCGGCCGCGGAAGCGCATCCGCTCAAGCCGTAGCTTTTGCTTCCCTTCCCCCGCCGGGGGAAGGTGGCGCGAAGCGCCGGATGAGGGAAAAGCGCTGCACGAATGTGAAGGTATCGCGAATCGTCACGCCTCTCCCTCATCCGCCCTTCGGGCACCTTCTCCCGGTGGGAGAAGGGAGGAAGCGTCAGAGCGGTCTTGCGGCGCGCAGCCGGCGCAGCACGTCGGCGAAATGTTCGACTTCCTCGCGCGTGTTGTAGAACGCGAGCGAGGCGCGCACGGTGGCTTCGACGCCGAAGCGGCGCAGGATCGGTTGCGCGCAATGATGCCCCGCGCGCACGGCGATGCCTTCCTCGTTGAGCGCCTTGCCGACTTCCTCGGGCGCGTAGCCGGCGAGCAGGAACGAAAGCACGCTGGCCTTGTCCGGCGCGGTGCCGATCAGGCGCAGGCCCGGAATGTCGGCGATCAGGGCGGTCGCGCATTCGAGCAGTTCGTGCTCGTAGGCGGCGATGTTCTCGATGCCGATGCGTTCGACGTACTGCAACGCGGCGCCGAGTCCGGCCGCGTCGGCGATGTTGCCGGTGCCGGCCTCGAAGCGCGCGGGCGGGCCGTGGAACAGCGCGCGCTCGAAGGTGACGTCGGTGATCATGTTGCCGCCGCCCTGCCAGGCGGGCATGTCCTCGAGGATCGCACGCTTGCCGTAGACCGCGCCGATGCCGGTCGGCGCGAACACCTTGTGCCCGGAGAAGACGAAGAAATCCGCATCGAGCGCCTGCACGTCCACGCGCATATGCGAGACGGACTGCGCGCCATCGACGATCGCCTTCGCGCCCGCACGATGCGCAAGGTCGACGATGTCCTTGATCGGCACGACGCTGCCGAGCGCGTTCGACACCTGCGTGACCGACACGAGTTTGGTGCGCGGCGACAATAGGCGCTGGTATTCGTCAAGGCGCACCTGGCCCGCATCGTCGACCGGGATCACGCGCAGCTTCGCGCCGGTTTCCTGCACGAGTTGCAGCCACGGCACGATGTTGGCGTGGTGTTCGAGATGCGAGACGACGATTTCGTCGCCGGCGCCGATGTACTTGCGGCCCCAGGTCTTGGCGATCAGGTTGATGCCTTCGGTCGCGCCGCGCACGAAGATGATCTCATCGGGCGAACTTGCGCCGATGAAACGCGCGACGGTCTTGCGCGCGTCCTCGTAGGCGTCGGTCGCGCGCGCGGCGAGTTCGTGCGCGGCGCGGTGGATGTTGGAGTTTTCGTGCGCGTAGAAATGGGCGAGGCGGTCGATCACCGCCTGCGGTTTCTGCGTGGTCGCGGCATTGTCGAACCAGACCAGCGGGCGGCCGTTGACCTGTTCGGCGAGGATCGGGAAATCGCGGCGGATCGTGGCCACGTCGAACACGACGCGGCGCGCGGGTTCCGCCGACGGCGCGGCTTTCGCGGCGAGCGGCGAGAGTTCGGCGGCAGCCGGCGCGTCGGCGAGAAAGTAGTAGTTCGATGCGGTCGTGGCCGGCGCATCGGCTTCGCGCGGTTCGTTCGGAACGAGACCGACCAATTCATTCGCATCGGGGAAAGCGAAGGCGCTCGCGCCGGGCACGCTGCGCACGGACTGCGGCGGCTCGATTGCGGGTGCGTCGAGGAAATAGAACGGCGAAGCGGCCGGCGCGCGATCGATCAAGGGTGCGCTTTCGGCGCCATAGCCTTGCGGCACGGCCTGCGCGGAGTGCGCGCGGCTGCCGGCATAGCCGGGCGCGCGCGTGGCGACGAGATCGGGCACGCCGTTGCGAGCCTGCGCATCGGGCGTCAGCGACGGCGCCGCGGAGGCATATGCGAGCGCATCGGGCAGCGACTGCGGCACGACGCCGGCCGGCGACTCGTGCGGCAGCGGCGAGGTCACGCCGGGCGGATCGGGCGGCGTCAACGCCTGCGCCTGCGCGCCGTTCGGCAGCGCGTTGAAGAACTCGCCGGCCCAGCGCGCGAGTTCCAGCGCGTCGGGCAGGCCGGCCGGCGCCTCGGGCGCGAGCGGAAGGGATGGCGTGGGAATGGCCATCGGGTCAGCTCACGTAGGTATGCGCGTACTCGTGGTACTTGTCGATCTCGACGTCGTCGAGCACGGCCAGCGCATCGTCGGTCTGCACCGCGAGCGAGCAGTACAGCGAGACGAGGTAGGAGGCGATCGCGTTGCGCTCGATGCCCATGAAGCGCACCGACAGGCCCGGACTCTGTTCGCCCGGCAGGCCCGGCTGGAACAGGCCGACCACGCCCTGGCGTTTGTCGCCGACGCGCAGCAGCAGGATCTTCGACTTGCCGTCCTCGACCGCGATCTTGTCCGAGGGAACCAGGGGAATTCCGCGCCAGGTGAGGAACTGCGCGCCGAACAGGCTTACCGTCGGCGGAGGGACGCCTCTGCGCGTGCATTCGCGGCCGAACGCGGCGATCGCGAGCGGATGGGCGAGGAAGAAGGCCGGCTCCTTCCACACCTTCGTCAGCAGTTCGTCGAGATCGTCCGGCGTCGGCGCGCCGCCGAGCGGCTGGATGCGCTGCGACTCGGCGACCTGCGAGAACAGGCCGTAGTCGGGGTTGTTGATCAGTTCGTTTTCCTGTTTTTCCTTGATCGTCTCGATGGTCAGGCGCAGTTGCTCCTTGACCTGGTCGAACGGACTCGAATACAGATCGGAAATGCGCGTATTGACTTCGAGCACGGTGGCGCAGGCGCTGAGCACGTATTCGCGCGGCTTCGCCTCGTAGTCGACGAAGGTCTGCGGCAGGTCGGATTCGTCGCGGCGCGCGCAGGCGAAATCGATGCCCTGCGGATTCTTCACCTTGTTGAGCCGGTACACGCCCGCTTCGACCGGCAGCCATTGCAGCAGGTGCGTGAGCCAGCGCGGCGAGATGAGGTCGAGTTTCGGCGCGGACTTGGTGGTGTTCGCAAGCTGGCGCGCGGCGGCGTCGCCGAGCGAGAGTTGCGCGGGTTTCTTGTCAACCATGATGCGTCCTTGGGGCAGTGGCCAAAGCGATGGCGATACGGGTCATGTTAGGCGTGAGGCAATCGAGCGGCAATGGGGGTTTGCAAAAAAGCCGCGACGGATGCGCGGCTTTTTTTTTGCGGCGGCGGCGAGCGCGACGCCCGGCATCGAACGTGCCGGCGTCAGTCCTGCATCCACGGCAGCCCGGCCGCGCGCCAGCCGTTGCGCGTGCCGCGACGACGCTGCTCGTCGAGATCGCCTTCGAAACCTTCGGCGATCGCGTGCACGCTGTCGAATCCCGCCGCGCGCGCCGCGGCCGCGGCCACTTCCGCGCGCGCGCCGCTGCGACAGAGCAGGAGCACGGTCGCGTCCTTGCCGGTCTTCGCCTCGAGTTCGCGCACGAAGCGCGGATTGCGCGTCAGCCGCGTGCCGGTGGCCCAGGGCACGTGGATCGAATCGGGCACGTAGCCGACGAAGGTACGCTCCTCGAGCGTGCGCACGTCGACCAGTTTCGCCGCGCCCGAGGCGAACAGGCGCCAGGCTTCGCGTGCCGATACCGTGTCGGTGAGAGCCGCGGCCGGATAAGTACGATTATCGGCCGATTCGACGGCGGCGCCGTGGTCGAGCAGAAGGGTCATGGGCCTTGCCTCGCTAGGCGGCAAAAGAGCCGCGAAGTGCAAGTTAGGGCGATTCCCGGGTCAGGAAAAAGGACGAAAACCGGTTTGGTTAGAACCAAACCGCATAAGCGGCGATCAAGCCGCCGGCATCGCCCTGGCCAGCGTCAGCGCCGCGGCGAAATCGGGGGCGAAGCGCAGCCGCTCGCCGTCGGCATGGACGTCCATCTGCGCGAGTATGCGCCGCGGCTGTTCCTGCAGGCCCGACAGGATCACGCGCGTGCCCTGACGTCCGCAGCGGCCGAGGAACTGGCGCAGCGCGGTGACGCCGCTCGCATCGATCAGCGGCACGAGGCGCATGCGCAGGATGAACACGCGCGGCGGCGCGGGGAACTGGTTGAGCACGTCGTCGAGGCGGTTGGCGACGGCGAAGAACAGCGGGCCGGAAATCTGGAACGCTTCGACGCCCGCGGGCAGCAGCGCGCGCTGGTTCGGCTCGCTGCCGTCGGGGTTGTCGGCATCGGCGTCCTCGTCGGCAAGCGAAATGTTCGACTGCATCGCGACCACTTCGCTCATGCGATGCATGAACAGGAACGCGGCGAGCACGAGGCCGACCTCGATCGCGACGGTGAGGTCGAACATCGCCGTCAACGCGAAGGTCAGGATCAGCACGATGCGATCGCCGACCGGACCGCGCATCAGGTGCTTGAAGCTTTCGATCTCGGCCATGTTCCAGGCGACGACGAGCAGCACGGCGGCGAGCGTGGCCAGCGGCACGTAGCGCATCAGCGGCGCGAGCACGAGCATGAAGACGAGCAGGAACACGGCGTGCAGCATGCCCGCGACCGGCGTGCTGCCGCCCGAGCGGATGTTCGTCGCGGTGCGCGCGATCGCGCCCGTCGCGGGCAGGCCGCCGAACAGCGCCGAGGCGATGTTGGCGACGCCCTGCGCCACGAGTTCGGCGTTCGAGCGATGGCGGCCGCCTATCATGCCGTCGGCGACGACGGCCGACAGCAGCGATTCGACGCCGGCGAGGAAGGCGATCGTGAACGAGCTCGGGAACAGTTCGAGCGTGCGCTCGAGCGGGATGTGCGGAATCGCGAACCGAGGCAGCGCCGCCGGAATGCCGCCGAAGCGCGAGCCGATCGTTTCCGCGGGCATCGACAGCAGCGAGCAGGCGAGCGTGCCGAGCACGACGGCGATCAGAAATCCCGGCCAGTTCGGGCGCAGGCGGCGCAAGCCGGCGATCATGGCGACGCTGGCGACCGACAGCAGCAATGCGGCTGGAGTGAAATCGGGCAGATGCTGGAAGTAGGCCTGCCAGCGCGCGAAGAACTCCGCCGGCACCGCGCCCATGCGCAGGCCGAACAGATCCTTCACCTGGCTGGCGAAGATGCTCACCGCGATGCCGGCGGTGAAGCCCGTCACCACCGGCTTCGGAATGTACTTGAGCAGCGTGCCGATGCGCAGCACGCCCGCGGCGATCAGCATGAAGCCGGCCAGCAGCGTACACAGGATCAGTCCGCCGTAGCCGAATTTCTCGATCACGTTGAACACGACCGGGATGAACGCGGCCGTCGGCCCGCCGATCTGTACGCGCGAGCCGCCGAGGAACGAAATCAGGAAGCCCGCGACGATCGCGGTATGCAGGCCCTTTTCCGGCGTCGTGCCCGAGGCGATCGCCAGCGCCATCGCCAGCGGCAGAGCGACGACCGCGACGGTGAGTCCGGCGACCGCGTCGCGACGGAACGTGTCGAGGCTGTACCCGCGCCGCAGCACGGTCCACAGCTTCGGTTCGTAGATCGTCCAGTTCGGCGAAGCGGCGGCGGTATGCGGCATGGTTGCGAAGTATACCGCTGGATGCTTTTGCCCGTCATTCCCGCATGCTCCTGGCGGGAATCCAGCGTCTTTACTTTTCGCTCTCCAGAAATCAAGAGCAAAGGCGCTGGATTCCCGCCTTCGCGGGAATGACGAGCAAGAGCATCGCGTATCATGCCGGCATGCCACGCAGAAAAGCCGATGCAAGCGCTCAGTTGTTCGCCGAACCGGAAGGGTTGAAGCCGCTGGCCGAACGCATGCGTCCGCGCACGCTCGACGAAATCGTCGGCCAGGTGCGCCTGCTCGGTCCGGGCACGGCGCTGCGCCGGGCGATCGAGGCGGGCCACGTGCACTCGATGGTGCTCTGGGGGCCGCCCGGCTGCGGCAAGACCACGCTGGCCCTGCTGCTCGCGAAATATGCGAATGCGCGCTTCCGCGCGATCTCGGCCGTACTGTCCGGCCTCGCCGACGTGCGTGTGGCGTTGGCCGAGGCAGAGACCGCCTTCGCGCAGGGCGAGCGCAGCGTGCTGTTCGTCGACGAGGTGCATCGCTTCAACAAGGCGCAGCAGGATGCGTTCCTGCCGCACATCGAGAAGGGCGTGATCCTGTTCGTCGGCGCGACGACGGAGAATCCCTCGTTCGAGCTGAATTCCGCGCTGCTCTCGCGCTGTCGCGTGCACGTGATGGACACGGTGTCGGTCGAGGCGATCGTCGAGGCGCTGCAGCGCGCGCTACGCGACGAAGAGCGCGGGCTCGGCGAATTGCACCTCCAGGTCGCCGATGCTTCGCTGCACCTGATCGCGCAAGCCGCTGACGGCGACGTGCGCCGCGCGCTGACCCTGCTCGAAATCGCCGCCGACGTGGCCCACGACGGCGTCATCGACGAGGCGACGCTCGGCCAGGTGCTCGCCGACCGCACGCGCCGTTTCGACAAGGGCGGCGAGCAGTTCTACGACCAGATCTCGGCGCTGCACAAGTCGGTGCGCTCGTCCGACGCCGACGCGGCGCTGTACTGGTGCACGCGCATTCTCGACGGCGGCGTCGATCCGGCCTATCTCGCGCGCCGGCTTACGCGCATGGCGATCGAGGACGTCGGCCTAGCCGACCCGCGCGCGCTCACGTTCGCGCTTGAGGCTTGGGACACGTTCGACCGGCTCGGCTCGCCCGAGGGCGAACTCGCGCTCGCCGAAGTCGCGATCTACCTCGCGATCGCGGCCAAGAGCAACGCCGCCTACGCCGCGTTCGGCGAAGTGAAAGGCCTGATCGCCCAGACCGGCACGCTCGACGTGCCGATGCACCTGCGCAACGCGCCGACCAAGCTGATGAAAGGGCTCGGTTACGGCAAGGGCTACCAGTACGATCCCGACGTCGAAGGCGGCATCGCGTTCGACCAGCAGTGCCTGCCCGACGCGCTCGTCGGCCGCGAGTTCTACCGGCCGACCGAACGCGGCCTCGAAGCGAAGATCCGCGAAAAGCTCGACACGGTACGCGCGGCGCGCGCTGCGGCGCTTGCCAGGCAACGGGAGCGCTGACGCATCGCCCGCAAACGAATTCTGGCTGCGCCGATTCGCTCGCGCGGGAACACGGGCCGAAGCCCGGCTCCCGCGCGAGCGGCGTGATGCTTCAGTTCTTGCCCGCGCTGCCGAACAATGCCTTGTAGGCGAAGCCGCCGAGTGCGCCGCCGACGATCGGCGCCACCCAGAACAGCCACAACTGCGACAGCGCCGCCGTCGTCGCGAAGAACGCCACGCCGGTCGAGCGCGCCGGGTTCACCGAGGTATTGGTGACCGGGATGCTGATGAGATGGATCAGCGTCAGCGCGAGGCCGATCGCGATCGGCGCGAAGCCGGCCGGCGCGCGCGCGTCGGTCGAGCCCATGATGACCATGACGAAGAAGAACGTCAGCACCACTTCGATGACGAGCGCGGACTGCAGCGAATAGTGCCCCGGCGAAAGATCGCCGTAGCCGTTCGTGGCGAAGCCGCCGGCGGCGAAATCGGGCTTGCCGCTGGCGATCAGATAGAGCACCGCGGCCGCAGCGACCGCGCCGAGCACCTGGGCGACGACGTACGGCACAAGATCGGCGGCGGCGAAGCGGCCGCCGGCGACGAGTCCGACCGACACTGCCGGATTGAAGTGGCCGCCCGAGATGTGGCCGATCGCGTAGGCCATCGTCAGCACCGTGAGGCCGAACGCCAGCGCTACGCCTGCGAAGCCGATACCCAACTGCGGGAACGCCGCCGCCAACACCGCGCTGCCGCACCCTCCGAACACGAGCCAGAACGTGCCGAAGAATTCGGCACCCAAACGTTTGCCAAGCGACATTGCCCTCTCCTTCTTCGTTGTGGGAAAACCTCGCCGCATCGCGCCGCGCGGCACGCCATCCTAACGCATCGGCGATCGAGCGAATGGCTTGAGTATCGAGTTTCGCGATCATCCTTTGAAGGATGACCCGGACACTCGCCTCGCTTCAGGCTCATGTCTCATTGGACATGACTCCCGATCGGGCGACGCTTCGTATTCCGGTATCATTGCGGTTTCCATCTTGCCCGATACCGCCATGTGGTACGCCATCACCGCCCTCGATCATCCCGGCAGCCTGGACAAGCGCCTCGCCGCGCGCCCGGCGCATTTGCAGCGCTTGCACGATTTGCTGAACGCCGGTCGCCTGCTGCTGGCCGGTCCGTTTCCGTCGATCGACAGCGAGGACCCGGGGCCTGCCGGGTTCAGCGGCAGCCTGATCGTCGCCGAGTTCGCCGATCTCGATGCGGCGAAAGAATGGGCCGCGGCCGATCCGTTCGTGGCAGCCGGTGTCTATCGCGACGTGGACGTGCGCCCGTTCCGCAAGTCGCTGCCGTGACGGGTACCGCCGAACTCAATACGGCGCGAATCGTGCGCATGCGCGAGTTGCTTGGCGCCGAATTCGCTCCGGCCCAGCTCGACATCGTTGACGAGAGCCATCGGCACGTGGGCCACGCCGGCGCGCGCGACGGGCGCGGGCACTTCCGCGTGCGCATCGTTTCGCCCGTGTTCGGGGGATTGGCGCAGGTCCGGCGTCATCAGCGCGTCTATGCGGCATTGGGCGACATGATGCGCACCGATATCCACGCGCTGACGCTGGAAACGCGGGCGCCGGGCGAAGATTGAACGTGCTGCGGGAATCGACAGGCGTCATTCCGGCAGGGAATGACGGGACGCAAATATTGCCATCCGAGGAAATTTTCATGCGCAAAACCCTTTTCATTTCCCTCTGCCTCGCGCTCGCTGCTTGCTCCGGCACCGGCTCGGGCGAACGCACGGTGCAGATGCCGGCGAACCTGCCGGTCGCCGAAACCGTCGACGGCGTCGCCGTGCCGCAGGAACTCGTCGACGCCTTCGTGCGCGTGAAGGCGCCGAAGGCCGACATGAGCCGGCCGGAGCAGCGCGCCGAAATCCTGCGCGTGCTGGCCGACTACGTGCTGCTCGCCGGGCAGGCGCAGCGCGACAAGCTGGCGGACGATCCGAAGTTCGCGGCCAACGTCGAAGTGGCGCGCCTGGCCGCGCTCGCCAACGAAACGATGATCCGGTTGCAGGAGCAGACGCCGATCACCGACGAGGCGCTCAAGGCCCAGTATGACGCGAAGGTTGCGGGCATGGGCAAGTTCGAATACGACCTCGGCAGCGTGTTGTTCGCGAGCGAGGACGATGCGCTCAAGGCTGCCGGCGAACTCGTTTCCGGCACGCCGTTCGCCAAGGTCTACGACGAATGGAAGGGCAAGGCGCAGGCCAAGGCGCTTTCGCACGTCAACACGGAAAACATGCCCAAGCCGGTGACGGATGCGTTGGCGTCGATGAAGGCCGGCGACTTCACGCGCATGCCGCTGAAGTTGCCGCAGGGCTGGCTCGTTTTCCAGGTGCAGGCGGTCAATCCGCTGGCGCCGCCCGAGTTCGACAAGGTCAAGGAGAACATCCGCCGCGACCTGCAGAAGAAGATCGGCGAGGAGCGGCTGGCCCGGATCAAGAATCAGGCGAAGATCGAATACCCGGCGGGCGCGGCGCCGGCGGCTCCTGCTACGCCCGGAAAAAAAGGCTGAAGCAACACGAAGGACGCGAAGGACGCAAAGGAAAAGCGAAGGAAGATTATTTGTTGCCTGAATCTTCCTTGCTTCTTCTTTTTCTTTGCGTCCTTCGCGTCCTGCCCCTGCTTTTCGCGGTTGTTCTTTACGGCAGGACGACGATGCCCGGCGCCTTCCAGCCCTTCTTGCGGTGCTCGGCGACGACGGTGGTGCAGATGCCGCCGCGCACGCCGAATTCCGCGGTCAGGCGCATGAAACGCGGCTTCGTCGCCTTGACCAGATCGTCGAGGATGCGATTGGTCACGTCCTCGTGGAAATGGCCTTCGTCGCGGAAGCTCCAGATGTAGAGCTTGAGCGACTTCAACTCGACGCAGGTCTTGTCGGCCACGTATTCCAGACGTATCTCGGCGAAGTCCGGCTGGCCGGTTTTCGGGCACAGGCAGGTGAACTCGGGGATGCGCATGCGGATGGTATAATCGCGCTCCGGCTGCGGATTCGGAAAGGTCTCCAGTGCTTTGCTGGGCTGGGTGGACATGCTGTTGACTCCTGAAAACTTGCGGCGAGGAAAAATTTCTTCTCTTGCCGTCATTCCCGCGCAAGCGGGAATCCAGTGTCTTTGCTCTCCGTAGGGCAAGATCAAGATGGATTCCCGCTTGCGCGGGAATGACGAGCAAAAAAGCCGCTTCTGCGGGATGTCGCCTTCTCATCGGCGAGGGCGCGCACCTTAGCTCAAGCGCTCGCTCACTACAACGCGGGCAATCTTGCGCGCGGCAAAGGGACTTTCAAGAACACACGATGCGCCTTACCACGATCAAACTCTCCGGATTCAAATCTTTCGTCGATCCGACTGTCCTGCACCTGCCCACGAACATGACCGGCGTGGTCGGCCCGAACGGCTGCGGCAAGTCCAACATCATCGATGCGATCCGCTGGGTGATGGGCGAGAGCGCGGCGAGCCGCCTGCGCGGCGACGCGCTGAGCGACGTGATCTTCTCCGGCTCGACCGGGCGCAAGCCGGTCGGCACGGCACAGGTGGAGTTGATCTTCGACAATTCCGACGGCCTCGTCGTCGGCGAGTACGCCAAGTACAACGAAATCTCGGTCAAGCGCGTGGCCAGCCGCGACGGCCAGTCGCAGTATTTCCTCAACGGCGCGCGCTGTCGCCGCCGCGACATCACCGACCTGTTCCTCGGCACCGGCCTCGGCGCGCGCAGCTACTCGATCATCGAGCAGGGCATGATCTCCGAGATCATCTCCGCGCATCCGGACGAACTGCGCGGGCACCTCGAAGAAGCCGCCGGCATTTCCAAGTACAAGGAACGGCGCAAGGAAACCGAGAGCCGCATCAAATCCACGCGCGAGAACCTCGAACGCCTGAACGACGTACGCGAGGAAGTCGACAAGCAGCTCGAACACTTGAATCGCCAGGCCAAGGCCGCCGCGCGCTGGCAGGAACTGAAAGCCGAACAGGCGAAGAAGGAATCCGAACTGCGCGGCCTGTACTACCGCGCGATCGCGACTGAACTCGAAGGCCACGGCGACGCGTTGCGCGAGGCCGAAACCGGCATCGAGAAGCTCGTCGCCGACCAGCGCGGAATCGAGGCGCAACTCGAAACGCTGCGCGAGACGCATCAGGGCGCGACCGATCATTTGAACGGCGTGCAGGGCGAGGTCTACCGCGTCGGCGGCGACATCGCCCGCGTCGAGCAGCAGATCCAGCACAACAAGGAACTCGGCGAGCGCCTCGAACGCGCGCGCGTCGAAACCGAGAACGCCTATGCCGAACTCGGCGAGCACATCGCCGCCGACCGCGAGCAGATCGAAGCGCTGCGCGCCGCGCTGCTTGATGGCGAGCCGAAACTCGAAGCGCAGCGTGAAGCCGCCGGGCAGACCGCCGAGGCCCAACAGGCAGCGGAAGCCGCGCTCGCCGAATGGCAGTCGCAATGGGACGAGCACGCCAAGGCCAGCGCCAATTCGGGCCAGGCCGCCGAGGTGGAACGCACGCGCTTGGACTACCTCGACCGCCAGTCGATGGAAACCGGCCGCCGCCTTGAAGCGCTGCGCGCGGAAAAACGGGCCGCCGATTTCGCCGCGCTCAGCGCGGCGGCGGAAAAACTCGCGGCCGACCACGACGAGCACAAAGAGAAGGTCGAAACCTTCACAGCGATGCTCGACGAGCGCAAGGCCAAGTACGAAGAACTCGCCGGCGAGGAACATCAGGCCAGCGCGTGGCTCGGCGAGGGCCGCACGCAGTTGCAGGCGATGCGTGGCCGGCTCGCTTCGCTCGAAGCCTTGCAGCACGCGGCGCTCGGTCAGGAGAGGTCGCCTGCGCACGAGTGGCTGGAACGGCTCGGGTTCGACAAGGCGCCGCGCCTGGGTGAAGCGCTCGATGTCGAAGCCGGTTGGGAAACCGCAGTCGAGACGGTGTTGTCGGGCCTGTTCGACGGCGTGCTTGTCGATGCGCCGTTCGATTTCCTCGGCGAACTCGCGCAGGCGAACAGCGTGGACATCGTGCTGGTCGCGGCGGAGCAGGGTGGTGCCGCGCGCGCGGGCACGCTTGCCGCGCACGTGCGGGGACCCGCGGCCGCACTGCACATTCTCGACAGCGTCTACACAGCCGATTCGATCGGCGCCGCACACGAACGCGCGCGCAACCTCGCGCCGCACGAATCGGTCATCACGCCGGCCGGCGAATGGCTCGGTGCCGGCTTCGCACGTGTGCGCCGGCGCGGCGACGCGCAGGCGGGCGTCATCGCGCGCGAAAAGGAAATCCACGTGCTCAAGGACGAAATCGCCGCCTCCGAGCAGCGCATTTCCTCGCTAGGCATGCGCTTCGACGAGATCAAGGCCCAGCGCGCCGACGCCGAACGCGCGCGCGACGACGCGCAGCGCGAACTCTACGTAGCCCATCGCCGCGTCGCCGAACTTGCCGGGCAGTTGCAGAGCCATCGCGGCAAGCTCGAAACCGCGCAGGCACGCATCGCGAGAGTCGACGGCGAGATCGCCGAACTCGAAATCAAGCTCGCCGCCGACGACACCGCCACGCGCGAGGCGCGCGCGCGGCTCGAAGAGGCCGTCTCGCACATGGGCGACCAGGAACAGCGCCGCCAGCATCTCGACGGCGAGCGTCGCCGTCTGCTCGAAGCGCGCGAGGAAGCGCGCATGAACGCGCGCGAGGCGTCCGAACAGATGCACCGGCTCGCGCTCGACATCGAATCCAAGCGCACAGGCGTCACCGCGCTCGAACAGGCGCTGCTGCGCATGCACGGCCAGCTTTCCCAGCTCGAAGCGCGCAAGGCCGAAATCGTGCAGCAACTGGCATCGGGACAGACGCCGCTCGCCGATCTCGAAGCCGAGCGCCAGATCTACCTCGACCAGCGCCTGCTGGTCGACAAGCAACTCGTCGAGGCGAGAAAGGCGCTCGAGACGCACGACCACGAATTCCGCGGCCACGAGCAGGAGCGCCACCGCATCGAACATCTGTTGCAGCAGGCGCGCGAGGCGTTGTCGGAGAAACGTCTCGCCGAGCACGGCCTGAAGATGCGCGCGCAGCAGTTGCAGGATGCGATCGTCGCCGCGGGCCACGAATTCGCCACGCTGGTCGAGGCGTTGCCGCAAGGCGCCGATCCGCAGGAGTGGCAGAACGACATCAACGAACTCGACGCGAAGATCAAGCGCCTGGAGCCGGTCAACCTCGCCGCGATCTCCGAGTACGAGGAGCAGTCGCAGCGCAAGGCGTACCTCGATTCGCAGCTTGCCGACCTCAACACCGCGCTGGAAACGCTCGAGACCGCGATCCGCAAGATCGACGCCGAGACGCGAGCGCGTTTCAAGGAAACCTTCGATCGCGTCAACGCTGGTCTGCAGGAACTGTTCCCGCGCCTGTTCGGCGGCGGCCAGGCGTATCTGGAACTGACCGGCGACAACGTGCTCGACGCGGGCGTGGCGATCATGGCGCGCCCGCCGGGCAAGCGCGTGACCAGCATTTCGTTGCTTTCCGGCGGCGAGAAGGCGATGAGCGCGGTCGCGCTGGTGTTCTCGATCTTCCGCCTCAACCCGGCGCCGTTCTGCCTGCTCGACGAGGTCGACGCGCCGCTCGACGAGGCCAACGTCGGCCGCTTCTCGAATCTCGTCAAGGAGATGAGCGAGAACGTGCAGTTCCTCTTCGTCACCCACAACAAGGCGACGATGGAAGTCGCCGAGCAGCTCTGCGGCGTGACCATGCGCGAGCCGGGCGTGTCGCGCCTGGTTCAAGTAGACTTGGCCGAGGCGGCGAAGCTGGCAGGCGCCGCCTGACGAAGCTCGTGATCGTCATTCCCGCGTGCTCTTGGCGGGAATCCAGCGACTTTGGTCTTCGTGAACGACAAGAGTGAAAGACACTGGATTCCCGCCTGCGCGGGAATGACAGCACACAGTAACGAAGTACTGCCGGAGTTGCCGGAATGGACCCAACCCAACTACGCATCATCCTCGTCATCGCCGGCATCGCCGCCCTCGCGTTGATCTATTTCTTCGGCCGCCCGCGCAAGCCGGGGCAGGGCAGACGCAAGCTCGGGCAAACCGAAAACGGCGAGCGCGTCGAGCCTTCGCTCGGCGAAGTGCCCGATCCCGATGCCGAACCCGCGCAAGGCGAGCTCGACGTAGGCATCCAAAGCGAACTCGACAAGCTCGGTGCCGCCATCTCGGCGGGTCGCGCCCGCGCCTCGACGCCCGTGCCGCCTGCGCGCAAGGGTCCGCTGCCGGGCGTGCGTCCGCAGACGCAGCCGGTCGAACGTATCGTCACCCTGCACGTTGCCGCGCGGCCCGGCGAGACGATTCCCGGCGCCAGCCTGATCGTCGCAGCCGAGAAGGCCGGCCTGCTGTTCGGCGACAAGAACATCTTCCATCGCCTCGTCGTGGGCCGTCCCGAGGCCGGGCCGATCTTCAGCATGGCTAACATGGTCAAGCCGGGCTACTTCGACATGCGCGAGATCGACTCGCTGCAAACGCCGGGCGTCACCTTCTTCATGGCGCTGCCCGGCCCCGTGCCCGCGCTCGACGGCTGGGACGCGCTGCTGCCGACCGCGCAACGCATGGCCGAACTGCTCGGCGCCAACGTCCTCGACGAGGAACGCAGCGTGCTCGGCCGCCAGCGCATCGCGCACATCCGCGATGAACTGCGCGCTTACGATCGCAAGTACGAGAGCAATCAGATCAAGTTGCGGTGATGTCATGCGGCATTTCTCAACCGCCTGTATAGCTTCGATTGCATTGCAAGGTTGCGTTGCTACGCAGCCCTCAACCACCGTTGCCAATGATAATTTTGTAGGCTGCTACAAAGTTACTTCGCAAGCGTTGGCTTCAAATTCCAAAATTAAGGTTGAAGCCGACATGCGTTTGGCGAATGAGCCTGTGCGGACACCATGGGGTACCTTTTCGAAGGTGCTCGAAGGTATTCCCGACGGGAGTTTCAAAGATACAGGGGGTTATTGGTTCTTCGATCGAGGGCAACTCCAAATGGTATGGAGCAATAACGGGCTATCCGGCTTTGAGATTGTTGTCCATGCTGATGGCAATCAATTTTCTGGGGTTGCCCACGAATATTGGGACTTTGAACCACATATCACGAAAGAGAAAAAGATGTTTCTCAAGAGGATGAAGTGCGAGGTAGGTCAGTAGCGCGTAGGCTGGGCTGCAAAGCCCAGCTTGTTTACGTACTGGGAAATGCTGGGCTTATCAGCCCAGCCTACCGAGTCGTGCAAATGATTCAACGTTAGTGTGAATGTTCTAGCTTCGAGCGCTAGCTTTCATTGCACTCCATCAACGAGGCAACATCATGGCTGGCAAGAAAACCCGGAACGTCAAGATCGAATTCGCGAACACGCCGGCGGAGCAACTGCGCCGCGTCTGGCTCGCCGGCCTCGGCGCGTTTTCGCTGACGCGCAAGCACGGCGGCCAGTGGTTCGGTCGTTTTGTCGCAGAAGGGCAGGGATTCGCCGCACGCGGCACGCGGTTCGCACGCGAAACCGTCGCCGATGCGCAGGCGCAGGCCACCGGCGTGTTCAGCCCGATCCTGCTGCGCGCCGAAAAGCAGTGCGATGCTTATGCGAAAGTGGTCGAGAACGGCGTCGGCCGCGTCCTCAACCGCTTCGGCATTCCGACCAAGTGCGAAATCGAGGACCTGACGCGCCAGATCGCCGCGCTGAGCCGCAAGCTCAAAGCCGCGAAGTAACGTCCAGGAGCGCCCCCTTCAGCCCTTCGGGCAGCCTCCCCCGCTTCGCAGGGGAAGCGAGAGCAGGGCTTTTGATCTTGCTTCCACTTTTGATCTTCGGGTCCCCGTTTGCCGCGGCGAGGGCATGACGGAAACGCCCGCAGGGTCGCGCGCGGGATGCGCGCGAGTTCGTTGTACGCATCATTGACGTGCGTTCAACGAACCCCGGCATGACCTCGCGAACCGCCGTAGGCGGCGCGGCATCCGGGGTGTGTTCTCTTTGGTCACTTTCTCTTGCACAAGCAAGAGAAAGTGACCCGCGCGCGGGATGCGCGCGGAAAGGTGAAGGGACGCGGTTGCAGACTGCAACGACATTCGTTCAATGGCATCCATGCAGTCTGGATTCCGGCAGTCCCTGCCGGAATGACGGCATAGAGCAAGAGCTGGATTCCCGCCTTCGCGGGAATGACGAGCAAAGAGATTCCCGCGAAGACAGGAATGGCGAGCAAAGAGCGCGTCAGCGCCGATACGCCTGTGCCAGCGTGTTGAGATGCACGCGCTCGGCGTCGCGCAGGAACGGCGCGATCAGCAGCATGACTTGATAAATGCCGTGGGTCAGGTCTTCCTGGCTCGGCGCGATCTTGTGCAGGTCGCCGCTCGCGCGCACCGCGTTGAAGTTGAGCCAGAACGTCGTCACGAGCAGCACGTTTTCCGCGGTGGCGCGGATTTCGTCTGCCGTTGCGCGCACGATGCCGGCCTGGGCGAGGCCGGTGAGCACGTCGCGCGTGCTCGCGCCGGCGCGTGCGAGGATGCGCGCGAAGTGCGCGCGCAGCTTGCGGTTGCGCGAGAGGATGTCGACGAGATCGCGGTAGAGGAAGCGGTAGTCCCACATGCACTCGAACACCATGTGCAGTTGCAGCCACACGTCCTCGAGCGTCGGCAGGCGGTTGTCGGGCACGAGCAGGGCCTGGTCCATGCGCGCCTCGAAGCGCGCGAAGATGTGCTCGACGATGTTTTCTTTGTTGCGGAAGTGGTAGTAGAGGTTGCCGGGGCTGATCTCGAGTTCGTCGGCGATGTGGTTCGTGGTGACGTTCGGCTCGCCCTGCGCATTGAACATCGCGAGGCTGACCTCGAGGATGCGATCCTTCGTCCGCCGCGCCATGCGTGCCGCGCGGCGGTCAGCCGCCGAGTTTCTTTACCAGTTCGATGTACTTCTGCTGCGCGTCGTCTGCCTTGGTGCCCTTGAGCTTGGCCCACGCTTCGTACTTGGCCGTGCCGACGAAATCGAAGAAGCCGGGCTTGGGGCCGGTGACGTCGCCTTCGGAACCTTGCTTGTAGAGCGCGTAGAGCTTGAGCAGGGTGTCGTTGTCCGGCCGCTCCTTGAGCAGCTTGACGTCTTCGCTTGCCTTTTCGAATTTCGCTTTCAGGTCGGCCATGTCGTTCCCCGGGGGCGTGTCGGAATTCTACGCAGGCGCTTGCCGCCGGGTCAACGCGAACGCGGATTCCAACGTCGCCGCGATGCGCCGCAGCAAGCATTCTTCGCACGCCGTGCAATACTCGCACGGGCAATTCACAGCAGGGTGAATCATGACTTATTTCGTCACCGGCGCGACGGGATTCATCGGTCGCCATCTCGTGGAAAAACTGTACGCGCGCAAGGGCACGATCCACTGCCTCGTGCGCCGCGGTTCGATGGAAAAGTTCGAGGCGCTGCGCGAACGCCTCGGCGACGACGGCAAGCGCCTCGTCGCGGTGCACGGCGACATTGCCAAACCAATGCTCGGCCTCGCGCCGGCGCAGCGCAAGGCGCTTGCGGGCAAGGTCAGGCATTTCTTCCATCTCGCCGCGATCTACGATCTCGCCGCGGATGCCGAGAGCCAGTACAAGGCCAACGTCGAAGGCACGCGCCATGCCGTGCAGCTCGCGGACGAGATCAAGGCCGGCTGCTTCCATCACGCCAGTTCGATCGCCGTCGCCGGCCTGTATCCGGGAGTGTTCCGCGAGGACATGTTCGACGAGGCCGAGGACGTCGAGGCGAATCCGTACTTCAAGACCAAGCACGAGTCCGAGGCGATCGTGCGCAAGGAGTGCGCGCGCCCGCATCGCATCTATCGTCCCGCGATCGTGCTCGGCCATTCGCGGACCGGCGAGATCGACAAGATCGACGGACCGTACTATTTCTTCCGCACGCTGAAGAAACTGCGCCAGACGCTGCCGGCGTGGATGCCCGTGCTCGGCATCGAGGGCGGGCGCGTCAACATGGTGCCGGTCGACTACGTGGTCGACGCGATGGACCACATCGCGCACAAGCCCGGCCTAGACGGCGGCGTGTTCCACCTGACCGACCCGGCGCCGCTGCGCATCGGCCAGGTGCTCAACATCTTCGCCCACGCCGGGCACGCGCCGCAGATGTCGATGCGCCTCGACGCGCGCATGTTCGCGTTCATCCCGGCCGTGGTGAAACAGGGGTTGGCGAGCCTGCCGCCGGTCAAGCGCTTCGTCAACGCCGTGCTGCGCGATCTCGGCATCCCGGCCGAAGCGCTCAAGCTGATCAACTATCCGACGCGCTTCGACTCGCGCGAGACCGAACGCGCGCTGCGCGGCTCGAAGATCAGGCTGCCCAAGCTCGACGGCTATGCGTGGCGCCTTTGGGATTACTGGGAGCGTCACCTCGATCCCGACCTGTTCGTCGACCATTCGCTGAGCGGCAAGGTCAAGGGCCGCACCGTGCTGATCACGGGCGGTTCCTCGGGCATCGGCAAGGCGGCGGCGCTCAAGATCGCCGGCGCGGGCGGCAAGGTGCTGATCTGCGCACGCGGCGCCGACGAACTCGCCGAGGCGAAAAAGGAAATCGAAGCGGCGGGCGGCATCTGCCACACCTACGTCGCCGATCTGGCCGAGAGGAAGTCGGCCGACGAGCTCGTGGCCACGATCGTCAAGGAGCACGGCGGCATCGACATCCTCGTCAACAATGCCGGCCGCTCGATCCGCCGCGCGATCGCGTCGAGCTACGACCGCTTCCACGACTTCGAGCGCACGATGCAGCTCAACTACTTCGGTTCGCTGCGCCTGATCATGGGCTTCCTGCCCGGCATGGCCGAGCGCCATCGCGGCCACGTCATCAACATTTCCTCGATCGGCGTGCTGACCAACGCGCCGCGCTTCTCGGCCTACGTCGCCTCGAAGGCGGCGCTCGACGCGTTTTCGCGCTGCGCACAGGCCGAGTACTCGGACAACGGCATCAGCTTCACCACGATCAACATGCCGCTCGTGAAGACGCCGATGATCGCGCCGACCAAGATGTACGACTCGGTGCCGACGCTGTCGCCGGACGAAGCCGCCGACCTGATCGCCGAGGCGATCATCGAACGCCCCGTGCGCATCGCCACGCGCACCGGCATCTTTGCGCAACTGCTCTACGCGGTCGCGCCGCGCCTGTACGAAGTCATCATGAACACTGCGTTCCGCATGTTTCCCGACTCGGCCGCGGCCAAGGGCATGAAGGGCAGAGCAGAACTCGAGCAGCAGCCGACGAGCGAGCAGGTGGCCTTCGCGTCGATCATGCGCGGAGTGCACTGGTAGCTTTGTGCCGACGGAGGCGTCACTCGATCTGTTCCTTCGCCCACGCCGCGTCGAGCGCTTCCATCGCGTCCTTCGGTTTGAGCTTCGCGGCCTTGGCGTAGGCTTCGGCGGCGTCGTCCTCGCGCTTGTCGCCGTATAGGAGCATCAGCGCGTTGCCGTATTCGACCCAGGCGATCGGCGAATCCGGAGTGAGCTTGAGCGCTTCCTTGAGCTGCTTCTCGGCCTCGGCCGCGCTCGCGCCGTAGGTCAGCTTGGCGAGCATGCCGCCGACCTTGCCGACGATCTCGGCGTGGTAGAGGCCGAGCGCGGTATGCGCTTCGGCGTGCTTCGGCGCGAGCTTGAGCGCCTTGTCGAGCGACTCCTTGACCTTGCCGCCGATGCCCTGGGCGAGCGCTTGGGTGATCGAGATCGTCTGGCTGTAGCGGCCGAGCGCGAACGCGCGCCGGTAGTGCGAGTTCGCTTCGTCGGGCAACGCGGCGATCGCCTCGTCGGCGAGCTTGGCCAGCGCCTCGAAGCGCGCGGTCTTTTCCTTGTCGCTGTCGACGAGGTAGGTCGCGTGGATGCCGCCGGCCTTGATCGTGACCGAGGCGCCGAGCGCCTTCAATGCCGTACCGGCCTCATAGGCTTCGCGGAAGTCGCCGCGGTGGAAAGCGCGCCAGGCGTCCTGCAGCGCGTCGGCGATCTTGCCGGCGTCCTTGCCGAGCTTGGGATTGGCCTTGAGCAGCCTGGCGACGTGCTTCTCGTCGGGGAACGGTTCCTGGTCGCCCGCATGCAGCTTGGCCCAGGCCTTGGCGAGCTTGTCTCCCGCGTAGTCGAATGCTTTGTCCGGATGCGGAAACGCCTTCCAGTTCGATTTCGCCATCGTGGTCTCCCCGTCGGATGCGGCAAGCTTCCGGCAAGCGCGGTGCAACATGCAAGGTGTTGGTAAAATCCCGCCATGAACGCCTCCGTTCCAAGCAATATTTCCCGCCGCGTGGCGATTCTGCGCGAGAAATTGGACGAAGCCAGCCATCGCTATCACGTGCTGGCCGAGCCGACGATCACCGACACCGAGTACGACGTGCTGATGCGCGAGCTCGAGGCGCTGGAAGCGGCGCACCCGGAACTCGTCACGCCCGATTCGCCGACGCAGCGCGTGGGTGCGGCGGTTTCGAGCGAGTTCGCCGAGGTACGGCACGAGATTCCGATGCTGTCGCTCGCCAACGCGTTCAGCGACGAGGAAGTGGCCGAGTTCGTGCGCCGCATCCGCGCGCGCCTCGGCGGCGACGGCGCGCGCGCGCTGACGTTTTCGGTCGAGCCCAAGTTCGACGGCCTCGCGATCAGTCTGCGCTACGAGCGTGGCCTGTTCGTGCGCGGAGCGACGCGCGGCGACGGCGAAACCGGCGAGGACGTGACGGCGAACCTGCGCACGATCAGGCAGATCCCGCTGCGCCTCCGCAGCGGGACGAATGAAAACGACTCTTTGAAGCTCCGCGGCAAGGGCTGGCCCGCCGTGCTCGAAGTGCGCGGCGAGGTTTACATGCCGCGCGCCGGTTTCGAAAAGTACAACGAGAAGGCGCGCGCGTCGGAAGGCAGGATCAAGCCGCTGATCAATCCGCGCAACGCGGCCGCGGGTTCGCTGCGCCAGCTCGATCCGCGTATCACGGCGCAACGGCCGCTCGCGTTCTACGCCTACGCGGTCGGCGTCGTCGAGGGTGGTTCGCTGCCGGCGACGCATTCGCAGACGCTGCGTACGCTGCGCGACTGGGGCTTTCCGGTCAGCGATCTGGTCGGTACGGCCGACGGTGAGGACGGTTGCCTTGATTACTACCGCCGCATCGGTGCGCAGCGCGACGCACTGCCGTTCGACATCGACGGCGTCGTCTACAAGGTCGACGACCTCGCCCTGCAAGGCGAACTCGGCTTCGTCGGACGCACGCCGCGCTGGGCGATCGCGCACAAGTTCCCCGCGCAGGAGCAGACGACCGTGGTCGAGGCGATCGGCGTCAACATCGGTCGCACCGGTGCGGCAACGCCGACCGTGCGCCTGAAGCCCGTCTTCGTCGGCGGCGTCACCGTGACCAATGCGACGCTGCACAATGCCGACCAGGTCGCGCGTCTCGACGTGCGCGTCGGCGACACGGTGATCGTGCGCCGTGCGGGCGACGTGATCCCGGAGGTCGTCAGCGTCGTCGCCGATGCGCGGCACGAAACCCGGCCGCGCTGGCAGATGCCCGCGACCTGTCCGGTCTGCGGCTCGGATATCGTGCGCGAGGAGGGCGAAGTGGTCGCGCGCTGCATCGGCGGCCTGAGCTGCGCCGCGCAAGTCCAACAAGCGATTTTCCACTTCGCTTCGCGCCGCGCGATCGACATCGACGGTCTCGGCGAGCGTTACATCGAAGATTTGACCGACCTTGGTTACGTCAAGTCGGTGGCCGACCTGTACAAACTCACGCTCGACGACCTGCTCGCAATGAAGCGCCGCGCCGACGAACGCGACGGCACGACGCCCGAAACGGTAAAGGCCGGCAAGGTCGCGACCAAGTGGGCGGAAAACCTGATCGAGGCGATCGCGCGCAGCCGCAAGACGACGCTGGAGCGTTTCCTCTACTCGCTCGGCATTCCCGATGTCGGCGAGGCGACCGCGAAGACGCTGGCGCGCTGGTTCGGCTCGCTGGCCGAACTGATGGCCGCCGACGAAGACGCCTTGCAGACCGTGCCCGACGTCGGCCCGATCGTGGCCGCGCACATCGCGCGCTTTTTCGCCCAGCCGCACAACCGCGAGGTGATCGCCGCGCTGCGCGCCAACGGCGTCGAATGGCAGGAGCACGCGCCGCAGCGCACGGTCGACGGGCCGCTGGCCGGCAAGACCGCGGTGCTGACCGGCGGCCTCGTCGCGTTGACCCGCGACGAGGCGAAGGCGAAGCTCGAGGCGCTTGGCGCCAAGGTCGCCGGTAGCGTGTCGAAGAAGACCAGCTTCGTCGTCGCCGGGAGCGACGCCGGTTCGAAGCTCGACAAGGCCAACGAACTCGGCATCGACGTCTGGGACGAGGCGCAGTTGCTCGACTTCCTGCGCGGGCATGAAGGCTGAGGCGAGCCCGCTTGCGGCACTGCGCCTGCGCGCGCGCCTGTATGCGCTGATTCGCGGGTTTTTCGCGCAGCGCGGCGTGCTCGAGGTCGAGACGCCGGTATTATCGGCGGCGGGCAATACCGCTCCGAACATCGAGAGTTTCCGCACGCGCTTCGGCGGCCACGTCGATGCGGGCACTCCGCAGCGCTGGCTGCGCACCTCGTCGGAGTTCGCGCAGAAGCGCCTGCTCGCGGCGGGCGTCGGCGATCACTACGAACTCGGCCGCGTTTTCCGCAACGGCGAAGCGGGACGGCGGCACAATCCCGAGTTCACGATGCTCGAGTGGTATCGCGTCGGTTGGGACCACGTGCGGCTGATCGGGGAAACCGTCGAACTCGTTTCGGCGGCGTTGGCGCTGGCCGGCAGGCGGGCGGAAGCGAAAAAATACACTTATCGTGAATTGTTCGTCGCTTCGCTCGACATCGACCCGTTCGCGGCCACGGAAGCCGAGTTGCGCGCGGCGCTCGGCGAAGTGCGGATCGACACGGAAGGATTGGACCGCGACGACTGGTTGGATTTGCTGCTCACGCACCGCATCCAACCGACGTTCCCGAGCGACCGCATCACGGTCGTCTGCGACTATCCGGCGACGCAATGCGCGCTGGCGAAGGTCCGCGCGGGCGATCCGCCCGTGGCCGAGCGTTTCGAGCTGTACCTCGGCGCGCAGGAAATCGCGAACGGCTACCACGAACTGACCGATGCCGCCGATCAGCGCGCCCGCTTCGAACGCGACAACGCGCGTCGGCGCGAGCGCGGCCTTGGCGAAGTGCCGATCGACGCAAACCTGATCGCGGCACTGGAACATGGCATGCCCGACTGTGCCGGCGTCGCGCTCGGCGTCGAGCGCCTGCTCATGGCCATGCTCGGCAGCGACGACATTCGCGACGTGCTCGCGTTCGCGTTCGCCGAAGCGTGATGGCGCGATTCATCGCGCCCCTGCGTCAGCGCTTTCGCACGATGCGCCACAGATAGACCACGATCGCGACGTTGACCGCGAGCGCCAGCACCTTGAGCCAGGTGAAGTGGTGGTGGATTTCCCAGGCTTCGAACGGTACCAGCGAGGCGGTGGCGAATACGGTCAGATACTCGGCCCAGCGCTTGCGCCACCACAGGCCCCAGCCTTCGACGAGAAACAACGCGGCGTACGCGCTGGCGCCGATGCCGATCAGTTCGAAGTTGCGCGGCGTCAGGCCGAGCAACTGGTCCGCCCAGCGGATCAGGATGACGTGGCCGCTGCGGAGCGGCAACTGCGCCACCCAGTTCGCCAGATGTTCGAGCGACGGCGTGCACACGAGGCGGAACGCCACCGCCGCGAGCACGAGCAGCGCCGCGCCTTTGGCGAATTTGTATACCGCGATCGCGCGCAACGCGCCGCCGGTTCCGGCCGCCATTCAAAACTCCAGGTCGAGTGCCGCGCAGAGGTAGTCGATCATCGGCGCGACGCCCTTGAAGCCGTCGACGACGACGTCGCGCAGCTCCGCGGAGCAGGCCGTTTTGTCGTCGAATTCGCGCCAGGCGGCGAAGTCCTTGCGCTTAATGTCCTCGATCAGTTCGTGCTGCGGATCGTAGCCGCGCGGCGGCCGGCTCAGCGAGTCGCCGCCGATCGTGAAACTCGCGCGGAAGCGCGCGTTGTGCGTGGCCTTCTTCCACGCCGCCGGATTGTCGACGAGGAATTCGCGCACGCGGTTGAGCGTCGGCGGTTCCGGATGCCAGAGACCGCCGCCGACGAAGCTGTCGCCGGGCTGCACGTGCAGGTAGAACGATGGCGCGGGCACCTGTTTCGAGCGCTCGTGGAACAGGCGCGCGCCGAGCCAGGTCTTGTACGGCGTCTTGTCGCCGGAGAAGCGCGTGTCGCGGTAGATGCGGAACATCGAGCCGCCGTGCGGGCGCGGATCGGCGCGATAGTGCGTGCTGATCTTCGCCAAGGGCGCTGCGAGGTCGCCGATCAGGTGCAGGAATGGATCGCGCACGGTCGCCTCCCAGCGCGTCTTGTTCGCGGCGAACCATTCGCGGTTGTTGTTGCGCGCGAACTCGCGCATCAGCTTGAGGCTGGCGGGGGTGAAGTAGGTCGTCGCGGCCATGGGATTAGTTTCGCTGAAGATGGTGTCGAGTGCTGCGCGCTATTCTGCCGTCATCCCCGCGCAAGCGGTAATCCATTTTGATTTTTCGTATCCAAAAGCGCCAAAAGAAGAAACTGGATTACCGCTTGCGCGGGAATGACGAGCAAAGGCATTGTCATTCCATCTCCAGCTTGCGGCCCCAGGCTTCGAGTTGGTCGAGCAGGGCGAGATGGTCCGGACGCATGTCCGGCGAAGCGCGCAGTTGCGCGATTTCGGCGAAATAGTCGGGCAGGGTCAATGCGGTCGTTTCGGTCTGCGTGTTCAACCGTGTACGACAGAAATCGCTCCAGCATTGCGCCTCGACGATGTCGAGCGTCTGTGGCCAGTTGCGCGCGCGGTAGCGGAACAGCAATTCGGCATAGCGCGGATCGGCGAACGCGAAGCGGCGTGCGCCGAGTTGCTCCGGCGGCGTGCGCCGCACTTCGCGGAACAGGCGCTTGTCCGCGTCGGACGGAAACCCCGAGTAGATCGCCAGGTCGGGATCGACGGTTCCGCGTTCTTCGCGCACAGTCGCAAAGACCTCGCGCAATTTGTCGGCAAGGTTCGGCGCATCCTGCAGGCGGGCGAGATGCGCCTTGCAGCGCTCGACGTCGAGGCCGATGCGCGCGGTATCGACGCCGTTCAGCGCCGACAGCGGTGCGAGTGCGGGCGACTTGTTCGCGTGCACGGTCTTGAGCGGGATGCGTTCGACATCGCCGGGCAGATCCGCACGAGGCGTGAACACGCGATCGGCGATCTCGTCGGCGTCGAGTTCGAGCAACGGCGCGGGATCGACGTCGAGATCGCAGACGATCACGCCGTTGTTCTGGGTGGGGTGCGCGGCGAGTGGAACGATCATCGCGAGGCAGCCGCGCTCGGACGGATAGCGCGAGGACACGTGCAGCACCGGCGTGCGATGCGCGTAGTCGAGCAACTCGAACGCGCGCTGCTTGCGGCGCAGGGCGAAGTAGAAATCCCACAGCCGCGGCTGGCGCGCGCGCAGCAGGCGCGCGAGCGCGATCGTCGCCTGCACGTCGGACAGCGCATCGTGCGCGTGCGCGTGGGCGAGGTGGTTGGCCGCGGCCAGATCAACGAGCTTGAACGAGGGAATGAACCGGGAGGTGCCTGCGGGGAGGGGCGCTTTTTGATTCTCGCGGGAAGAGGCTTCCGCGTGGGTGCCCGGCCATTGGATTCCGGCCGGGCGCAACGCGTAGCACATGCGCGCGAGGTCGATCAGATCCCAGCGCGAATTGCCGTCCTTCCACTCGCGTTCGTAGGGATCGTGAAAATTGCGGTAGAGCAGGTTGCGCGTGAACTCGTCGTCGAAGCGCAGCGAGTTGTAGCCGACCCCGCAGGTCCCGGGCTGCGCCAGTTCCTCGTGGATACGCGCGGCGAATTCGGCTTCGATCACGCCTTCGCGCTGCGCCCGCTGCGGCGAAATGCCGGTGATCAGGCAGGCGGCGGGATGCGGCAGCACGTCCAGCGCCGGCTTGCAGTAGACCGAAAACGGTTCCCCTAAAGGTTCAAGTCCCAGTGTCGTGCGTTGCCCCGCGAACTGCACGGCACGGTCGCGGCGCGCGTCGATGCCCGAGGTTTCGTAGTCGTGCCAGAAGAAGCTTGCTTGGCTCATGCGCGAAGCCTAGCCGATCGCGCCGGACAAAGAAAAAGGCCGACGGCTTCCCATCGGCCTTTCGGCATTGGCGCGCCCGGAGAGATTCGAACTCCCGACCACCAAGTTCGTAGCCTGGTGCACGAATCGACAGCGGCGCGGGCTGCAGGCCTGTGATTTTTAGGCTTTCTGGGACTTTCGCGCAAGGCGTGGTGCGGGTTTCAGCGATATTTTTAGGCTACTGCGCACCTCGTGACGATTGAAGATACCTATTGCAATGCTTCGCTACCTACATCTCCCACAGGTGCGCCAAGGACACAGCCAGGCAACCGGCCACATCCAGCGCGAAGGTACTGACGCCCGCGTGCAGCACGACGCCACCACGAAAATCCTTGCCGCACTGCTCGGCCAGACGGCGCAAGCCGCGTCCATCCGATGGCAGTACCGTGGCTGCGGACTTCACCTCGACGCCCCACGTCGCGCGACCGCGCGTGATGATCAAGTCGACCTCGACCTGATCCTTGTCGCGATAGTGCCAGAACCGCAAATCCGGGTCGGTCCAGCCGGCCTGCGCGACCAACTGCTGCACCACCCAGGTTTCGAGCAGGTGTCCGAATCGGTCGCGTTGTCCGCTCCAATCCGATGTGGTCAATCCAGTCAGGGTGGCTGCAAGGCCGGAATCCACCATGTGCAGTTTCGGCGTCTTGACCAGTCGTTTGATCTCATTTCGATGCCAAGGCAGCAGGCGCCGCACCAGAAACAATCGCTCGCAGACATCCAGGTAGTGCTCGACGGTCTCGCGACGCAAGTCTAGGTCGTTTCCCAGGCTGGAAACATTGAGCAATTCACCGGTGCGCAACGCCAGCATTTCGAGCAGGTGAACCGCCCCGGGTATGTCGGAGGCTCCCACTCTTGAGAGGATGGAGCAATGACAAACACGAAGTATTCTGCGGAAGTGAGAGAGCGAGCGATGCGGATGGTGCGCGAGCACCAAGCCGAACACGGCTCGGAGTGGGCGACGATCGCCTCGGTGGCCGGCAAGCTGGGCTGCACGTCGGAGACGTTGCGGCGCTGGGTGCGGCAGGCGCAGGTCGATGAAGGCCGGCGCGAGGGGTTGAGTACGTCCGAGCGTGATCGGCTCAAGGCGCAGGAGCGAGAGATTCGCGAACTGCGCCAAGCGAACGAGATCTTGCGCAAGGCGTCGGCGTATTTTGCACAGGCGGAGCTCGACCGCCGATTCAAGCCATGATCGCGTTCATCGACGATCACCGAGCCATCCATGGAGTCGAGCCGATCTGCCGCGTGCTGCCGATCGCTCCGTCGACGTATCGCCGCCATACGCGGGAACGTCGCCATCCGGATCGACGTTCGGCGCGGGCGCGTCGTGACGACGACCTGTGTCAGGCGATCCGGCGCGTCTACGCCGAGAACCTGCAGGTGTACGGCGCGCGCAAGGTATGGCGGCAATTACTGCGTGAGGGCGTGCGCGTGGCGCGCTGCACGGTCGAACGGCTGATGCGCAAGCTGGGCCTGCAAGGCGTGATCCGCGGCAAGCCGGTGAAGACCACGGTCAGCGACAAGGCCACGCCGTGCCCATTGGATCGCGTCAACCGGCAGTTCCAGGCCGACCGTCCCAATGCGCTGTGGGTCAGCGACTTCACCTACGTCTCGACCTGGGCTGGCTTCGTCTACGTGGCCTTCGTGATCGACGTGTTCGCTCGTCGTATCATTGGCTGGAAGGTGTCGCGGTCGGCGCGCACGGACTTCGTGCTCGACGCGCTGGAGCAGGCGCTGCACGACCGCCGGCCGGTGCAGCAAGCCCTGATCCACCACTCCGACCGCGGCGTGCAGTACGTGTCGATCCGCTACACCGAGCGGCTGGCGCTGGCCGGCATCGAACCGTCGGTCGGCCGCGTGGGCGACTCCTACGACAACGCGCTGGCCGAGACGATCAACGGGCTGTACAAGGCCGAGGTCATCCACCGCCGATCCTGGCCGAACCTGGAAGCCGTGGAAATGGCGACGCTGGCGTGGGTGAACTGGTTCAACCACCACCGCCTACTCTCCTCGATCGGACACCGACCGCCGGCGGAAGCCGAAGCGATATATCATCAGCAACAGCAACACCGTGAGATGCCGATGGCGGCTTGACTCACACCAACCAGCCTCCGACGTTCCCGGGGCGGTTCAAGGCGAGACAAAGCGCTTGCGTCGCGCACGCGCGCGACTTCGCGTACATCACGCTCGATGAGCGTGCGCAGGTACGCGCGGTGCCATGCGCGTGCGCGGGTCGGCGTGCGCGCCACGGCTTCGGGGAATCCGCCGCTCACGATGCGTGAGGCAAGCGTATCGAAGAAGGCAGTCTTTGATGGGTTAACCTGTGGCTTCAGCCCTCCTTCCATGAAGACTTCGAGAAACCTCCCTGGGTGTCGCTCCATTTCCGCCGCCGTCAACGGCTGCAACTGGAGCACCTCCATTCTTCCCGCCAGAGAATCACCAAGGTCCGGCAGCAGCATCAGGTTCGCGGATCCGGTCAGCACGAAACGGCCCGGCCGGCGATCCTGATCGACCGAGAACTTGATCGTGCGCAGCAAATCCGGCACACGCTGAACCTCGTCGAGAATCACGCGCTCCGGCAACGCAGCGACGAAGCCCGTCGGGTCCGATCGCGCAAAGGCCAGCGCCGCCGCGTCATCGAAAGTGACGTAGGCGTAGTCCGGTTCGAGCATGCGTACCAGCGTGCTCTTGCCAGCCTGACGCGGCCCGAGCACACACACGGCAGGCGTGTCCTTCAGCGCGGCGCGCAGGCTGGCCTCGATCAGGCGTTTGTACAACTTCATAAGGCATCGTCCATTTGCCTATTATCATATCGTCCATTTGCCGATTATGGAATCGGCTGATTGTCTATCTCATAGCCCGCCGTATACCGACACTGCTGATCATCGGTCGCATGCCCGAAATCGCGTCCCACCGCAGCGAGCAGCATCAAAGATTCGTCGAGCTTGTAATGGATGCCGGAATTGAACAGCGTTTGCGAATCGTGCAGGGCCCAAGTCTGATGCACTTCAATCAGGCAATCGAGTCTTTCGCTACCGCACTCGTGTGCCGCGACGATGCCTGCCTCCCACTGACAACGCCTCGATATCCCAACGCCGGAACGTCTTGCTGCCGATCGAGGCGAGGTTGATTTCCCATTTGCCGTTGCCGGGCGTGCCGGGATCGTCGGTGACAAGCGGTGGACCGCCTTGCGCTGCAGCCAGCTTGGCAATCGCAAATAGCACGAGGACAAAGAGCACCTTGTAGCGAAACATGGATGTGCTTGGATGTTTGCATTGTTGACGCATTTTTCGATTCACAGCGCTTCGCAGCTGAACTGCCATGGCATCACTCATCGGGGTGCATCGGCCTGCGAAACGGCGGATCGTCGGCGTCCGGGACGTCGATCGGTTCCGGTGGCGTCTCGTGCAGCAAGTGCTGCACGAAGTAGTCCCATGTCTTGCGGTTGGAATACCAGTGGCGCCAGAACTGCTTGTGCTCGTAGGTGGGCAGGATCAGCATGTCGAAATCCTTGTTCGCCTCGATCAAGGCCTGCGCGAATTGCAAGGTCTGCGCGACGTGCACATCGTCGTCAACGAAACCGTGCATCAGCAACAGTTTGCCCTGCAAGCGATTGGCGATCTCCATGTTGGTCGGCCAGTCGAACTCCCTCTCGCCCGGCGCGGCGCGCCCCGTGGCAATCCAAGTACCCTCGTCATGGCTGCCGGCCACAGCTACGGCGACCTTGTAGAACTGCGGATGCTGCAGCAACGCACGTGCAGCGCGAAAGCCGCCTCCGGAAATGCCGTAAATGCCCGTACGGCCAATGTCGATGAACGGATAGCGCCGCGCCAGCTCGCGCATCGCGGCCATGTGATCGTCGTAGTAAAATGGTTCCGTGGATCTCTCGCCGTCGAAAATCGCGCGAACTTTCCTCGACCGGAAGCGCGCCTCGCGCCCATCGAACAGCATGCTCGCAAAACCGACCTGAGCCAATGCCGTGGCACCAAGGTATTGGGATTCGAGATTCCCATCAAGGAGCTTCATGCGAAGTTCAAGATGGGCCAAGATGAGCCTTTGCCCGACACGCATGCCGCCATCGACGCACTGAACGAGAGTAATCCGCTCTTGGCCGACCTGATGCGTCGGCACAATGTTGAACGCAGATCGTGACGGCAGCTCTACCTTCCGGAGATCGCCCGCTTATCGTGAATGAGCGCGGCGAACAACTCACGCGTTCGGGACTGGACTTAGGCACCCAGGAAAGTGACGGGCGTGAACTTCGGGCTGCGCAAACGACAACGCCAACGGCGCGGAAACCGTTGGCGTTGCTGGTTTTCAAGATGGCGCGCCCGGAGAGATTCGAACTCCCGACCACCAAGTTCGTAGCCTGGTACTCTATCCAACTGAGCTACGGGCGCGTTGCGAGCCGGGCATTATCCTAGTTGCCGGCATTTGCGTCAACAAATCTGTCGAACCGGGCAGTGATCCGGGTTGAACCCGTTTGCCCAGGGCGCAGAGACGGGGACCGGAGCCGGAACGCGCATCTCTCTTCGAGCACACCGCCGGCGGATGGTACGGTGCTGTTCGAGCCAGGAGCGAATGCCGGTGGGCCAGCGATGTTCCATGTGTGTGCCGTTCGTGGAGCAGTTTCATTCGCGCTTGATTCGTGAAGATGGGAGTGGCGTAGACTCGCGCCTCGGTCGAGATTTTCGCGGAGACGAGCATGACAACGCTGGAGGCCATTTCCGAGCAGCACTGCTTCGGCGGTGTGCAGGGCTTCTACAAGCACGCCTCGCGCGTCTGTGCGGGTGAGATGAAGTTCGCCGTCTACAAGCCGCCACAGGCAAGCCTCGGTCCCGTGCCCGTGTTGTATTACCTCTCGGGGCTGACCTGCACCGAAGAAACCGCAACGATCAAGGCCGGTGCGCAGCGCGTTGCTTCGGAACTCGGCCTGATGCTCGTGATGCCCGACACGAGCCCGCGCAACACGGGCATTCCGGACGAAGCGGCCGATTGGGAGTTCGGCACGGCGGCGGGTTTCTATCTCGATGCCACGCAGTCGCCCTGGTCGACTTTCTTCAACATGTACAGCTATGTGACGGTCGAACTACCGGCGCTGATCGCCGCCAATTTTCCGGCCGACACGCAGCGGCAGGGCATTTTCGGGCACTCGATGGGCGGTCACGGCGCTTTGACGATCGCGCTCAAGAACCCCCGGAAGTACCGGTCCGTTTCCGCGTTCGCGCCGATTGTCGCGCCGACGCAGGTGCATTGGGGGCAGAAGGCGTTCCCGCGCTATCTGGGCGAGAACCGCGAGAGCTGGAAGGACTACGATGCCTGCGAACTCGTGCGGTGCGGCCGGTTGCCCGGCATGATCCTGATCGATCAGGGCGACGCGGACAAGTTTCTCGCCGACGAACTTCGCCCGCATCTGTTCGAAGCGGCCTGCCTCGAGGCGGGGCATGCGCTGACCCTGCGCATGCGGCAGGGATACGACCACAGTTATTACTTCATCGGCACGTTCATCGAGGATCACCTGCGCCATCACGCGGCGCTGCCGCACGGCCGTTGACCCGGATGCGTGGCAATACTGTATCGAATCAGCAACAGCTTCCGTTCCATATACTCGTTACGGCATGAGAAACTGGATACAACAAATTGATATAAAACAGTATTTTTTGAAAAACCGATTGGCACGCATGCTGCTGCGAGATGTGAAGACGCGTAACTGCCGTTCGTCGTGTTCCATCCCGATCGTCAAAACTCCAGGAGTTTCCAACCATGAAAACAAGAGCGGCAGTCGCTTGGGAAGCAGGCAAGCCACTGAGCATCGAGGAAGTCGATCTTGCCGGCCCCAAGGAAGGCGAAGTGCTGGTGCGCATCGTCGCGACGGGCGTTTGCCATACCGATGCGTTCACGTTGTCGGGCGCGGATCCGGAAGGTCTTTTTCCGGTCATCCTCGGCCACGAGGGCGGCGGCATCGCCGAGGAAGTCGGCCCGGGCGTGACGAGCGTCAAGCCGGGCGACCACGTGATTCCGCTGTACACGCCCGAATGCGGCAAGTGCGAATACTGCCTGTCCGGGCGCACCAATTTGTGCCAGGCGATCCGCGTCACCCAGGGCAAGGGTCTGATGCCCGACGGCACTTCGCGCTTCTCGCAGAAGGGCAGGCAGATTCTGCATTATATGGGTACGAGCACGTTCTCCGAATACACCGTGCTGCCCGAAATCGCGGTCGCCAAGATCAACCCGAAGGCGCCGCTCGACAAGGTCTGCCTGCTCGGCTGTGGCATCACCACCGGCATCGGCGCGGTGCTCAATACGGCCAAGGTCTGGCCGGGCGCGACGGTCGCGGTGTTCGGCCTCGGCGGCATCGGCCTCGCCGTCGTGCAGGGTGCGGTGATGGCCAAGGCGTCTCGCATCATCGCGGTCGATCTGAATCCGGCGAAGTGGGAGATGGCCAAGGCGATGGGCGCGACCGACTTCGTCAATCCCAAGGATTACGACAGGCCGATCCAGCAAGTGCTGGTCGACCGGACGAACGGCGGCCTCGATTTCACGTTCGAATGCATCGGCAACGTCAACACGATGCGTGCGGCGCTGGAGTGCTGCCACAAGGGGTGGGGAGAGTCGACCATCATCGGTGTGGCCGGCGCGGGTCAGGAGATCTCGACGCGCCCATTCCAACTCGTCACCGGCCGCGTCTGGCGCGGTTCGGCGTTCGGCGGCGTCAAGGGACGCTCGCAGTTGCCCGGTTACGTCGATCGCTATCTCGCCGGCGAACTCAAGGTCGACGAGTTCGTCACCGAAACCTTGCCGCTGGATCAGATCAATCACGCCTTCGACCTGATGCACGAAGGCAAGGTGATTCGTTCCGTCATCAGGTACTAGCCCACATTTCTCGCAGAATTTCGTCCTCGTCGTACCCGCGGCATCACAAACCATAGTGGAGGGAATAGTCATGGCAGTTGCGATTCATCCAGCAGTGGACGGCGGCCTCAAGCCCGCGGCTCCGAATTTCGCCGGCGGCACGCTGGTCTGCAAATGCAAGGACAAGCCGGTCAAGGTCAGGATCGGCACACAGGTCGCGCACAACCACGCCTGCGGTTGCACCAAGTGCTGGAAACCGGCCGGTGCACTATTCTCGGTCGTGGGCGTGGTTCCCAAGGACAAGGTCAGCGTGGCCGAGAACGGCGACAAGCTCAAGATCGTCGATCCGAACGCGACGATCCAGCGCTACGCCTGCACGGGCTGCGGCGTGCATCTGTACGGCCGCATCGAGAACACTAGGCATGCGTTCAACGGGCTCGACTTCATCCACGCGGAATTGTCGCCGGAGTCGGGCTGGGCGCCGCCGGGTTTCGCGGCGTTCGTGTCGTCGATCATCGAATCCGGTTTCGCGCCGGGCGACATGGGCGAAGTGCGTGCCCGTCTGGAGCAGGTGTTCGGCCGACGCGGACCTGCAGTTCATAGGCAGGTCGTATGCACGCGGCAACGAGAACAACGCTCACGTGGCCGGCGGTACGCTGGACGAGACGCTATCCGATGGTTCGACGGTCTCGGGAACCTACACCGGGCCGGGTTACAGCCCAGCTGTTGTCGTCGTGTGCGGTGCGCGTAGCGGAGGTGCCCGCGACGCCGCGTTCTGGCCCGGCGGTCTCCCTGCAAGGGCACTACGACAACGAGCAGCAGACTGCGGCGGCTTGCGAGCATGCCGTTCCGCATGTCGTCGTCACGATCGAACCGACGGCTCAACCGGATTGGGAGCTGTGGCGCGTGCACGTCGAGACCGATGCGCAAACCGCGTTCGAGCGATGCAGACGCGCACCGAACATGATGGCAGCCGCGCGCTGGTTCCGTACTACCAGCTTCACCAGGACGCGCCGCCGACCGCGGCGGCGTTCGATCCGGAGCAGTGGCTGTCGCTCGAAGCCTGTGCCCTGCGCGGCAAGTTCGGTGCGCGGCGCATCGAGGCGATGTCGGAGGGCGAGCCGTGCGTGGCCGTCACGATGGGCGTCGGCGCGCGGCGCGCGCTGCTGCCGGTCGGCATCGTGCGCGAAGCGGACCGGCTGCGCGTGGACCTGAACCTGTACGGCACGCGCACGCATATCGATGCGCGGCGCGTGCCGTGACGGCGCGCGGAACACGTCACGCCATCGCTTCGTACAGCGGCAGGGTCAAAAACTCGGGGAAGTTCTTCGACAGCGCCATCTCCTCGAAGATCTTCGAGGCTTGCTCGTAGGTGTCGACCTTCTCTCCCTGCGCCGTCACGGTGGCTTTGACCTTGGCGAGTTCTTCGGGAATCAGCGCACGCACGAGCGCAGCGTCGACCTTGCGGCCGTCGTCGAGCACGCCCTTGTCGCTGACCACCCACTGCCAGACCTGCGAGCGCGAGATTTCCGCGGTCGCGGCGTCTTCCATGAGATTGTGGATCGGCACGCAGCCGTTGCCGGCGAGCCAACTGCCGAGGTAGTGGATGCCGACGTTGATGTTGTTGCGCAGGCCGGCTTCGGTGATCGGCTGCTCGGGCACGAAGTTGAGGAAGTCGGCGGCGGCGATTTTCTCGTCGCGCTGCTTACCCCACTGGTTCGGCTTGTCGCCGAGGACGGCGGTGAATTCCTCCATCGCGATATCGACCAGACCCGGGTGTGCGATCCAGCCGCCGTCGAAGCCGTCGTTGGCGTCGCGCTTCTTGTCGTGGCGCACGCCGGCCAGCGCCTTCTCGTTTGCTGCGGCGTCGCCCTTGATCGGGATCAGCGCGGCCATGCCGCCGATCGCGGGCGCGCCGCGCTTGTGGCAGGCTTGCACGAGCGCGAGCGCGTAGGCGCGCATGAACGGCACTTCCATGTTGATCGCGGCGCGGTTGGCGAGGCAGAAGCCGGGCTTGTTCTTGAATTTCTTGATCGCGCTGAAGATGTAGTCCCAGCGGCCCGCATTGAGGCCGGCTGAATGCTCGCGCAGTTCATGGAGAATTTCCTCCATCTCGAACGTGGCGAGAATCGTTTCGAGCAGCACGGTCACCTTGATCGTGCCCTGCGCAATGCCGAGTTCGTTCTGCGCCATGACGAAGATGTCGTTCCACAACCGCGCCTCAAGGTGGCTTTCGAGCTTCGGCAGGTAGTAGAACGGGCCGAAACCGCGCGCGATCTGCTCCTTGGCGTTGTGGAAGAAGACCAGGGTGAAATCGAAGATGCCGCCGGAGACGCGCTGGCCGTCGACGGTCACGTGCTTCTCGTCGAGATGCCAGCCGCGCGGACGGATCTGCAGCGTGGCGATCCTGTCGTTGAGCTTGTACGTCTTGCCGGCTTCGTTGGTGAAGCTGATCGCGCCGCGGATCGCGTCGTACAGATTGACCTGGCCCTGGATCTGGTTGAACCAGTTCGGGCTGTTGGAGTCCTCGAAGTCGGTCATGTACGAATCCGCGCCCGAGTTGAACGCGTTGATGATCATCTTGCGCTCGACCGGACCGGTGATCTCGACGCGGCGGCATTCGAGCGCCTTCGGCAGCGGCGCGATTTTCCAATCGCCTTCGCGGATGTGCTTCGTCTCGGGCAGGAAGTCCGGCATCTCGCCGGCGTCGATGCGGGCCTGGCGCGCGATACGCGCCTTGAGCAACTCCTGCCGGCGCGGCTCGAACGCGCGGTGCAGCTTGGCGACGAAGGCGAGCGCGTCGTGCGTCAGAATCTCGTCGAAGCGCGGGTGGAATGGCGCATTGATCGCAACGCCGGCTGGCAGGTTCGTGGACATTTTCAGCATCTCCTTTTTAGCTCGTCATTCCGGCGGAAGCCGGAATCCAGCGACTTTGATTTTCGGACGAGGGCAAGCGCAAAAGGCACTGGATTCCGGCTTTCGCCGGAATGACAGGTGCAAGTGTTAGATCACGTACAGATCGACGTATCCGTTGACGGGCATGGCCTCGAGCTTTTTCTGGTCGAGCGATACCTCGAGGATGGCCTTCTGCTGCTTGGCCGGAAAGCGCCGCGCGAGGTTGGTGCGGAACTTCGCTTCGAGCAGCGGAATGCCGTCCTTGCGCCGGCGCTTGTGGCCGATCGGGTATTCGACGACGACTTCTTTCAGCCTGGTGCCGTCCTTCAGTTCCACCGTCAGCGCGTTGGCGATGCTGCGCTTGTCGGGGTCGTGGTAGTCCTTCGTGAACTGCTTGTCCTCGACGCATTCGATGAGCTCGCGCAGCGCGTCGATGCGCTTGCCCCAGACCGGGTCTTTCGCCAGGTTGTCCTCGTAGTCGGCGGCCGTCAGGCGGCCGAAGATCAGCGGCACCGCCACCATGTACTGGATGCAGTGGTCGCGGTCGGCCGGATTGTCGAGCGGGCCCTTCTTGTCGATGATGCGGATGCACGCTTCGTGCGTGCGGATCGTGATCTTCTTGATATCGGCGGCGGTCTTGCCGCGCTTGGCGAGTTCCTGATGCAGCGTCATCGCCGCCTCGACGCCGGTCTGGCTATGGAATTCGGCCGGGAAGCTGATCTTGAACAGCACGTTCTCCATCACGTAGCTGCCGTACTTGCGCTGGAACTGGAACGGCTTGCCCTTGAACAATACGTCGTAGAAGCCCCAGGTCTTCGCGGACAGCACCGACGGATAGCCCATTTCACCCGTCTTGGCGATCAGCGCGAGACGCACGGCACGGCTGGTCGCGTCGCCGGCCGCCCACGACTTGCGCGAACCCGTGTTCGGCGCATGGCGATAGGTGCGCAGGCTTTGGCCGTCGACCCAGGCCAGCGACACGGCGTTGACGATTTCCTCGCGCGACAGGCCGAGCATTTCGGCGACGACGGCGGTCGATGCGACCTTCACCAGCACGACGTGGTCGAGGCCGACCTTGTTGAACGAGTTCTCCAGCGCGATGCAGCCCTGGATTTCGTGCGCCTTGATCATGCCGGTCAGCACGGCTTTCATCGTCAGCGGCTTCTTGCCCGCGGCGAGGTTGTTGCGACTGATCCAGTCGGCGACGGCGAGGATGCCGCCGAGGTTGTCGGAAGGATGGCCCCACTCGGCCGCGAGCCAGGTGTCGTTGAAGTCGAGCCAGCGGATCATCGCGCCGATGTTGAACGCGGCCTGCACCGGATCGAGCTGGAACTGCGTGCCGGGCACCTTGGCGCCGTTCGGTACCACGGTTCCGGGAACAATGGGGCCGAGCAGTTTGGTGCAGGCCGGGTATTCGAGCGCCTCAAGCCCGCAGCCGAGCGTGTCGATCAGGCAGTTGCGCGCGGTTTCGTAGGCGAGCGGAGACGTAATCTTGTACTTGCTCACGTAGTCGACGATGTCGACGATCACCTTGTCGGGCTTGGGGCGGACGTTCGAGATAGGCGAACTCATGAGGTTCCTGGCAGGTCGGTGGGATGGAAAACGCGTGATTTTACTTCAAAGAATCCCGCGGCTGGTCTGTGACTTAAGTGCGGCCAGCCACCGGGATCAAGGCGCCGGTCACCGCCTGCGCCTTGTCGGAGAGCAGGAACAGGATGACGTCGGCGATCTGCTCGGGCTTCACCCAGCGCGAGAAATCCGCGTCGGGCATGTCCTTGCGATTTGCCGGCGTGTCTATCGTCGTCGGCAGGATGGCGTTGACGGTGATACCGCGATCCTTCAGTTCTTCGGCCAGCGCTTCGGTGAGCTTGAACACGCCAGCCTTCGACGCCGCGTACGCGCCCATGCCGGCGCCGGCCTTGACCGCGCCGGCCGCGCCGATGTTGACGATGCGTCCGGCGTTGCTTTTCACGAGCAGGGGCAGGGCGGCCGTGCTCGCTGCGACCGCGGTGCGCAGGTTGACGTTGAACAGCAGGTCCCAGGTCGCAAGGCTGCCGCCTTCGAGCTTCTCCCAGCGGAACGTGCCGGCGACGTTGACCAGCGCGTCGAGGCCGCCGAGCCTGTCGCCGATCGTCGCGACAACTTTTTCCGCGGTCTCGGGCGAGGAGAGGTTGACGCCGCCGAACGCATGCAGATGCGGATCGTCCGCGCTCGCGCCGACGGGCGCATGATCGATCGCCGCGACCGTAGCGCCCGCATCGAGCGCCGCGCGCACGACGGCCGAGCCCAGGCTGCCCGCCGCCCCCGTGACCGCGATCCGCTTGCCGTGAAAGTCCATCGTCTTCTCTCCGCATCGAGGGGCATCGATGCTAGCTCACGACATCGGCGAGTACCATGCCATGACGCACCCGCGTTGACTGGGGCGATGCGCGCTCTTACCATCCTCGACCCTGCGCGGCCTCGTCGGCGCGCGGAACGGTTCGGGGCATAGCTCAGCCTGGTAGAGCGCCAGCTTTGGGAGCTGGATGTCGAGAGTTCGAATCCCTCTGCCCCGACCAGTTGTTTGTGCGATCGTCCCTGATCGCGAAAGTCAAGAGGCGGTCGTCCTTGACCGCACTTCTCAAGAAAGCCGACGCGCGCGGTGGTAGCTTTCGGCGATTGATCTGCGCTTTAGGTTTTCATTGCTGCGCTAGACTACCCGGATGCGCCCGTAGCTCAACCGGATAGAGCACCGGCCTTCTAAGCCGGCGGTTGTGGGTTCGAGTCCCGCCGGGCGCGCCACCCGTTCCGTTGCATGCCCGGCCCGGCGAGTGAATTGTTCGCGTCGATTGGCTGAACCTCAGCGTTGCCGGACATCCTCGTTCAGGTTTCTCTCCGAGTGAGCAGAACGAGTTCCAGACCGATGCCGCGCAGACAAGACTTTTCGCCCCATCGTGCCGCAAAAACGGTTACAATAAGGAGCTTTGTCGATTCGAAGCATCCCATCGTTATTTTCCATTCATCCGTTCCACTAACGCGGATCGCGCTGTCTCGAAAGAGATGGGCCGAACCGCGCCGGACGTTTCATCGAAGGTAAACACCATGTCTCTCTCCGTCGAACAGACCAGCAAGGTCATTGCGGACTATCGCCGCGCTCCCAACGATACCGGTTCGCCCGAAGTGCAGGTCGCACTGCTCTCCGCGCGTATCGAGCATCTTTCCAAGCATTTTGCCGACCACGACAAGGACCATCATTCGCGTCGTGGCCTGCTCAAGATGGTCAACCAGCGCCGCAGCCTGCTTGCGTATCTGAAGAAGACCGACGCCGAGCGCTACAAGACGCTGATCGAGCGCCTGGGTCTCCGCCGTTAAGCACCGATCTCCCGTCATCCCGGCGCATGCCGGGATGATCCATTTTCAAGGCTCGAAAAGCAGAAACTGGATTCCCGCTTTCGCGGGAATGACGAGCTAAAAGGGGCGCAAGGCGTCCAACTACGATTCAAGGAATCCAACGTGGCAAAAATTACGAAATCATTCCAGTACGGCAACCAGAACGGTCACGCTGGAGACGGGCGAGATCGCCCGCCAGGCGTCCGGTGCGGTGATGGTGTCGATGGGCGGCACCGTCGTGCTGGTGACCGCGGTCGCTGCGGCGAAGGCGAAGGAAGGGCAGGACTTCTTCCCGCTCACGGTCGACTACGTCGAGAAGTTCTACTCGGCCGGCCGCATTCCCGGCGGCTTCTTCAAGCGCGAAGGCCGCCCGACCGAAAAGGAAACGCTGACCTCGCGCCTGATCGACCGCCCGGTGCGCCCGCTGTTCCCGGAAGAGTACAAGAACGAAGTGCAGGTCATCGCGCAGGTCGTTTCGCTCAATCCGGAAGTCGATGGCGACATCCCGGCGATGATCGGCGCCTCGGCCGCGCTGTCGCTGGCCGGCATTCCGTTCAAGGGCCCGATCGGCGCCGCTAAGGTCGGTTATGCGAACGGTCAGTACATCCTCAATCCGACCGCGTCGCAGTTGAAGACCTCCGACCTCGAACTCGTCGTCGCCGGTACCTCGAACGCCGTGCTGATGGTCGAATCCGAAGCCAAGCTGCTCAGCGAAGACGTGATGCTCGGCGCCGTGGTGTTCGGCCACAAGGCGATGCAGGTCGTCATCAACGCGATCAACGAGCTGACCGTCGAAGCCGGCACCAAGCCGTCGGCGTGGGTGGCCCCGGCCAAGAACGAAGCGGCGATCGCCGCGCTCAAGGAAGCGGTCGGCACGCAGCTTGCGCAGGCGTTCCAGAATCCGCGACAAGCTGCAGCGCCGCGACGCGATCGCCGCGATCAAGCAGGACGTGATGGCCGGCCTCGCCGGCCGCATCGAAGCCGAGAAGTGGGACAAGGCCGAACTCGCCAAGGAATTCGGCGAGCTCGAATACCGCACGCTGCGCGACTCGGTGCTCGGCACCAAGGTGCGCATCGACGGCCGCAAGCTCGACGACATCCGCCCGATCACCGTGCGCGTCGGCGTGCTGCCGCGCACGCACGGCTCGGCACTGTTCACGCGTGGCGAGACGCAGGCGCTGGTCGTCGTCACGCTCGGCACCGCGCGCGACGCGCAGATCATCGACGCGCCGGAAGGCGAGTCGAAGGACACCTTCCTGTTCCACTACAACTTCCCGCCGTTCTCGGTCGGCGAAGCGGGGCGCTTCGGCGCGCCGAAGCGCCGCGAGATCGGCCACGGCCGCCTCGCCAAGCGCGGCGTGTTGGCGGTCAAGCCGACGATGGAAGCGTTCCCTTACGTGCTGCGTGTCGTCTCCGAGATCACCGAGTCGAACGGCTCCTCGTCGATGGCCTCGGTCTGCGGCTCGTCGTTGGCGATGATGGATGCGGGCGTGCCGCTCAAGGCGCCCGTCGCGGGCATCGCGATGGGCCTGGTCAAGGAAGGCGACCAGTTCGTCGTGCTCTCCGACATCCTCGGCGACGAGGATCATCTCGGCGACATGGATTTCAAGGTCGCCGGTTCCGCCGACGGCATCAGCGCGCTGCAGATGGACATCAAGATCGACGGCATCACCGAGGAGATCATGAAGACCGCGCTGGCGCAGGCCAAGCAGGGCCGCCTGCACATCCTCGGCGAGATGGGCAAGGTCATCACGACCTCGCGCACCGAAATGAGCGAGTTCGCGCCGCGCCTGATGACGATGAAGATCCACCCGGACAAGATCCGCGAAGTCATCGGCAAGGGCGGCAGCGTGATCCGTTCGATCACCGAGGAAACCGGCGCCACGGTCGACATCAGCGACGACGGCACGATCGTCATCGCCTCGGTCAACCGCGAGGCGGCCGACGCGGCCAAGGCGCGCATCGAGCAGATCGTCTCCGACGTCGAGCCGGGCCGCATCTACGAGGGCAAGGTCGCCAAGCTGATGGACTTCGGCGCGTTCGTCACGATCCTGCCGGGCAAGGACGGCCTCGTCCACGTCTCGCAGAATCTCCAACGAGCGCGTCGAGAAAGTGTCCGACAAGCTCAAGGAAGGCGACGTGGTCAAGGTCAAGGTGCTGGAGGTCGACAAGCAGGGCCGCATCCGGCTGTCGATGAAGGCCGTCAGCGAAGGCGAGGCGGCGTAAGCCGAGTCACTGCTGCCAGCTGCATCGGAACATGAAGGCCCCGGTCGAAAGCCGGGGCTTTTTGCTTTTTGCTCGTCATTCCCGCCTGCGCGGGAATGACGAGCAAAAAGGGCGTATAGGGAGCAGTGAAACGAATTCCGCCTTCCGCGGTATTGGCAGGATACGCCGCCATGCGTCTCCTCCCATCTGCGAACTCACAGTTCCACAGGGAGTTCCAAACCCTTATGTCACCCCTTCGGGTGCGCGATCAGTTTTTCGCGGTCGAGCCTTTCGCCTGCCAGATAAACCGAATCGATATCGCCGGCATTTTTCACGCCGAGCGTCGGATCGGTTTTGAGGATCAGCAGGTCGGTGCGATGGCCGGGCGCGACGGTGCCCAGCTCGGCGAATTCTCGCCATGCGGATAATGCGACGGCTGCGGCCGCGTGCTAGCATCGAAATCCCCTTGGAGGCGTGCATGAGCGAAAACAAGAGCATGAACGATTGGATGAAGGACTGGGACGCGTTGCAGCGCCAGTATTTCAATGTCTGGTCCGATCTCGCGCAGAAAGTGCCGTTCGCGATGCCCCCTGCCGGCTCGCCGCCGTTCGCGGGGGTCAATCCATTTGCTGCCGCTGCGAATCCGTTCGCGCAGGCGTCTCCGGCGCAGGGTTTCGGCTTCCCTGGATTTCCGCCGGTCAATCCGTTCATGGCTGCGGGGCAGAATTCGCAGCCGCCATGGCAGGAAGGCATGGAGCAATGGTCACGCCTTTTCGTCGATGCCGGCAAGCAGAGCGAGACCACCGAGCGCTTGACCGAGAGCGCCAAGGCATACATGGCCATGATGCAGTCGCTGTTCGGCGCGGCGTCTTCAGGCACGGCGACGGAGAATCCAGCGCAGGGCTGGTTCGAGGCCACGCGCGGTGCATTCGGCGCGAACGTTCCCGGTTTCGATCCCGCAGCGCATCCATTCGCAAAGGCGCTGCGCGAAGTGGTCGGCAAGGGCGCGCAGGGTTTCGCCGAACTGCCGGCGGCATTCGCGCCGTACGTCGAACAGATGCGCAAGGAGGGGATGTCGTGGTTGAGCATGCCGGCGTTCGGCCTCGCGCGGGAGCATCAGGAGCACTATCAGAGCACTGCGCTCGCATTGGTCGAGTACCAGCGGGCGCTGCGCGAATACAACCGGCTCATGCTCAAGTCGGCCCAGCGCGGCAACGAGCTGTTCGAGCGCAAACTCGCCGAGCGCAGCGAGCCGGGCCGCGCGATCGACTCGCTCAAGGCGCTGTACGACCTGTGGGTCGACGCGATGGAGGACGCCTATGCCGAGATCGCGTTGTCCGAGGAATTCAGCAAGGCCTATGGCGAACTCGCCAACGCGCAGATGCGCGTGCGCAAGCAGATCCAGATCGAGGTCGAGCGTGTCAGCCGCGAACTCGGCATGCCGACGCGCACCGAAGTCGACAGCCTGAGCAAGCGTGTACACGATCTGCGCCGGGAAGTTCGCGATGGCGGCGTCGAGCGCAACGATGGCGTGGTCGAGGCGAAAGTCGCAGCGTTGCGCGATGAAGTCGCGGCGCTGAAGAAGTCGTTTGTACAGGCGAATGCGAAGGTGAAGGCGGCTCCCGCTACGGCCAAGGTCGCCGAGCCCGCGGAGGTGATTCGGAAACCCGTAGCGCAAAAGCCGCGCCGCGCCGCCGCGAAATCGCGCGCGCCGGCTGCGGTGGTGCGTCCGCGGCCGGTCGTGGCGGACCAAGGCAAGCCACAGGTGCGTTCCTTCGCCGACGCCGTCGCCGCGATGCGCCGCCGGGTCGTCGGCAAGCCGCCGCGGCGCGCCGCCGCCGCGCAGATGGCGCAGCCGAGCAAAGGTGGCAAGCCCCAGAAGAAAAGCGGCAAGAAGAAGTAACTTCGGGCTCGGTATCCGGCGCAAGCCGCTACCCGGTCGTGCGCACGGTACGCTGAAGAAAAGAGCGAAGGCCGCATTTCGGCACTTGCCGGAAGGGCGGCCACAAAGGAGGCCAAGTCATGTTCAACCCGATCCGCATCACGCCGCAGAAGGCGTACGAAGAAGCGCAGAAATTCCATCAGAAGATCGCCGCAGGCCTGAAGGTGCTGCGCACGCTCGACAACGTCCATTATGGCGCGACCGACAAGGAAGAGGTCTACCGCGAAGACAAACTCGTGCTGTACCGCTTCAAGGGGCCGCACAAGCCGACTGCCAAGGCGCCGATCCTGATCAGCTATGCGCTCGTCAACCGCCCGTACATGGTCGATCTCCAGGACGACCGTTCGCTGGTCAAGAACCTGCTCGCGCTCGGCGAGGACGTCTACCTGATCGACTGGGGCTATCCCGACGGATCGGACAAGTACCTCACGCTCGACGACTATATCAACGGCTACATCCGCCGCTGCGTCGACGTCGTCGCGAAACGCCACAAGCTCGACAGGATCAACCTGCTCGGCATCTGCCAGGGCGGCGCGTTCAGCCTGTGCTTCACGTCGATCTATCCGGAAAAGATCCAGAACCTGATCACGATGGTGACGCCGGTCGATTTCCAGACGCGCGACAACATGTTGTCGAACTGGGTGCGCCATCTCGACGTCGACCTGTTCGTCGATGCGCTCGGCAACGTGCCGGCCGACCTGATGAACTACTGCTACCTGATGCTCAAGCCCGTGCGCCTGAATCAGCAGAAATACATCGGCCTCGTCGACATCCTCGACGACAAGGCCGAACTGGAAAACTTCCTGCGCATGGAGAAGTGGATCTTCGACAGCCCCGACCAGGCCGGCGCCGCGTTCCGCCAGTTCATCAAGGATTTCTACCAGGGCAACAAACTGGTCAACGGCGGCCTCAAGATCGGCGACAAGTCGGTCGACCTTGCGAACCTCGACGTGCCCGTGCTCAACATCTTCGCCGAGCAGGACCACCTCGTGCCGCCCGACGCCTCGCGCGCGCTGCGCGGGCGAACCGGCTCGGACGACTACACCGAACTCGCGTTCAAGGGCGGCCACATCGGCATCTACGTTTCCGGCCGTGCGCAGCGCGAGGTGCCGGCGGCGATCCACGAGTGGCTTGCGGCGCGGACGTGAAGCTCTTGCTTGCCTTCTCCCATCGGGAGAAGGTGGCGCAAAGCGCCGGATGAGGGAAGAGCGTCAGCCGCGCTGAACCCTCTCGAATTCTGCAGGGCCTTTCCCTCATCCGCCCTTCGGGCACCTTCTCCCGGTGGAGGAAGGGAAGAAAAGCGTTCAGCGCTTCTTCTTTTTTGGCGCGGGCGGTGCTTTTGCGGACGCGGGCTTGGGCTTCGCCTTCGCGCCATCCGCCTTTGCGCTCTGCTCGAAGATGTTCGTGTAGAACAGCTCGGTCGCCTTGAGCGCCATCTCGATCGTCTGTTTTTGCGAGGCGTTGCTCGTGGCGATGGACTCGCGCATCAGCTCGAACAGTTCCGACCAGAGTTGGCGCAGACTCGCGATGTCCCTGACGTGGCTGGTCTGCGTCATCAGCCGCGTCATCGCGTCGACGTGGAACTGCACGGTCTTGATCGTCAGGTCGAAGGCCTGATCGCTGCCTTCGAGGCCGAGCTTGGCTGCCTGTTGCAGTCGATCGCTCGCTTCGCGGCCGAGGAAGTAGAGTTGGCCCGGATTGAATTGCAGCATTGCGTTTCTCCTGGTTGGCCCGTGCCTAGTCTTTATTACGACATGCCTCCATGGCAAGCCGCATCGCAGCGAACTGGCCGGCGACACGCTGTGGGCGAGCAGATGCAGGCGCTGGGACCACGGCAGCGGTTGCTCCATCCGTTGCGAAAGCAGGCGCGAGGCGTGCGGGCAGGCAATGCGAAACATCGGGTTTTTGGCGAGGCTACGCACGACCGGCCCGCACCGCTCTGCGATAATGCGCGCCAGCCCGCATCCCGCGGGCCGGAGTGCGCCATGATGTCGAAACCGGTCAACGCCGCCGATGCCGCCGTGTCGCCGCAGGGCGCGGACGCGCTGTTCGATGCGGTCTATTCGCAGCTTAAGGCGATGGCCAGCCGCCAACTCGGCCAGCGCCGCGCCGGCGCCACGCTGGACACCACGGCGCTGGTGCACGAGCTTTACCTGCGCATCGGCGGCAGGCGCGAGCTGCAATTCGACCACCCGGCGAAATTCTTCGCCTATGCGGCGCGTGCCATGCGGCATCTGCTCAGCGACTACGCGCGCGATCGCCTGCGCCTGCGCGCCGGCGGCGACTGGCTGCGCGTCACCGGCGGCGGCGAAAACGACGAACTCGTCATCGACAGCGCCGAGCGCTTCGTCGCGCTGGACAAGGCGTTGAACGAACTCGAACGCGCGCAGCCGCGTGCCGCGCGCGTCGTCGAGATGCGCTATTTCGACGGCTTGATGGTCGAGCAGATCGCCGAAGTGCTCGGATTGACGCGGCGCACCGTCGAGCGCGACTGGCGTTTCGCGCGCGCGTTCCTCAACGATTGGCTGGAATGAGCGAGCGCCTTTGCCATGTCGCAAGGCTCGCCAGTGCAGCGTTACCCATAGCATGCAACCTGCCGACGACCCGGACTTCGACTTGACCTCGCGTGCGGGCGACACGCTCAATCGCCTGCGCGACTGGTTCGACGCCGTCGCCGAGTTGCCGCCGGCCGAACGCGAGGCATGGCTGGTCGCTAACGTCGCGGACGAGGACGAACGCATCGCCGTGCGCCGCCTGCTGGCGGTCGATGCCAACGAGGGTTTCCTCGACATGCCGGTCGGCGAGCAGGCAGCGCGGCTGGCTTTTCCCGACGCGGCATCCGCGGCCCTCGTCAGTCGTCGGATCGGCGCGTTCCGTGTGGTGCGCCAGCTCGGCCAGGGCGGCATGGCCGCAGTGTTCCTCGGCGAGCGTGTCGATGCCGACTTCGCGCAGCAGGTCGCGATCAAGCTGCTGCGTCGCGGGCTGTTTTCCGAACTCGAGCAGCGCCTGTTCCAGCGTGAACGCCGCGTGCTCGCCAGCCTCGATCATCCGCGCATCGCGCGCTTGATTGACGGCGGCGTCACCGACGCCGGCATTCCCTATCTCGTCATGGAGTTCGTCGACGGCGTGCCAATCACCGAGCATGCGCAGCGCTGCGATCTCGACACGGGCCGGCGCATGCGCCTGTTCGTGGAAGTCTGCCGCGCTGTTGAAGGCGCGCATCGCATGTTGATCGTGCATCGCGACATCAAGCCTTCGAACATCCTCGTCACTGCCGACGGCGAACCCAAGCTGCTCGACTTCGGTATCGCCAAGCTGATCGAGGAAGATACTGAAGGCACCGCCGGCACGATGGGCATCTTCACTCCGGGCTATGCCGCGCCCGAACAGGTGCAAGGCGGCACGATCACGACAGCGACCGACGTCTATGCGCTGGGCGTGCTGCTGCACGAGATGTTGCTCGGCCGGCGTCCCGATGTGAACGCGGGCAGCGAACCCCGGCGTCCATCGTCGCTCTCCGGAGCGGGCAACGCGCTGCGCAGCCGCGATGCCGCGCCGCTGCAGCGACAGCTGCGCGGAGACCTCGACAACATCCTGTTGAAGGCACTGGAGCGCGAGCCATCGCACCGTTACGCCTCGGCTGGCGCCCTCGCCGACGACATCGAACGTCATCTCGACGGGCGCCCGGTCGTTGCCCATCCACCGACGCGCTGGTACCGCACGCGCAAGTTCATCCGCCGCCATCGCGGCGGCGTGAGCGTGACCGCGATCCTCGTCCCCGCGATGCTCGCCTCGCTCGCGCTCGCGCTGTGGCAGGCGCACGTCGCGCGCAACGAGGCGCGGCGCGCGAACACCGTGCGCGATTTCGTCATCGAGCTGTTCGACACGGCGCGTGCGCATCTGCCACGCGAGCAAAAGCCGACGCCGCAGGCGCTGGTCGAACAGGCGCAGCGCCGGATCGTCGAGGCGAATCTCGACGCCGCCACGCGCGCCGACGTGCTGCGCACGCTCGGCGAGGTCGATCTGTCACTGGACGAGTTCGCCAGCGCCGGCGCGCTGTTCGACGAAGCCGCGAGCGCCGCCGCGGCGGCAGGCGAGGCGCGTGGCGAACGTCTTGCACGCGTGCTGCATGCCGAAGCGCAGCAAAAGGCCGGGCGCAACGCCGAGGCGATCGCGGAAATCGACCGGCGCCTCGATTCGCTGCGCGCATCGGCGGATCCCGCGCTGCCGCGCGCACTCGACGTGCTCAGCGACGCGGAGCTTGCCACCGCCGCCCACGACAAGGCGATTGCGCATCGACGCGAAGCCGTGGACGCGGTGCGCCTGCTTTCGGGCGCCGACGGCATCGACTCGGTTGCGGCAAAGTTCGCGCTCGGCGGCGCGCTCGCAGGCGCGCAACGCTACACGGAGGCGATCGCCGAACTCAAACCGGCGATCGCGCGCTGGCAGGAACTCCACGGTGTCGAAGACGACCGCTACGTCGCCGCGACGGAAAGCCTCGCCGTCGCCGAGGACGGCGTCGGCGACCGGCCGGCCAGCGAGAAGGATTTTCGCGAACTTCTGGCGCTCAAGCGGCGCATCTACGAAGCGCCGCACGATGTGATCGCGAGAACGCTGCGCGATCTCGGCAGCGTGCTCGTGGGCAGCGAAAAGTATGCGGAGGCGCGCGCGCTGTTCGAGGAGGCGCTGGCAATGCAGAACACCCTCTACGGCGGCGACCACGCGGAAATCGCCGAGACGCGGGTGGAAATGGGTTACGCCGACGTGATGCAGCAGCGTTATGCGAGCGGCGATGAGCACTACCGTGCGGCGATAACGATCTGCGAACGCGGCGCATTCCGCACCGACGCCTGCCTGCGCGCGCGGCAGAATCTCGGCATGTCGTTGTATCGCCAGCAACGTTACGAAGATGCGCGCACGGCGCTGACGGGCGCGCTCGGGGCCTATCGCGACGTGTACGGCGCCGATCATCCGAGCTTTGCACGTCCGCTCGGGGCGCTCGCGAACGTCGAGACTCGCCTCAATCATCCCGAAGAAGCGCTGCGCCTGTGCGCCGAGGCGCTGGCGTTGCTCGAACGCGACAGCCGCGGCGCCTCGCGCGAAGCGGTGCTGATACGCAGCACGCGCGCCGAAGCGCTGTGGCGCGCGGGGCGCAAGGACGAGGCGCTGAGAGAATACGACACGTTGCTGTCGGCGTGGCAACGCATCGAACCCAGGGGCAAGAGCCGCACCATTTGGTGGCTCGCGCAGAAAGCGCAGGTACTCAGCGAACTGGGCCGCCCGAAAGACGCGCGCAAGACGGCAGAAGCCGCCATCGCCCTCGTGACCGATCCCGCCGAACTCGCGACGGCCACGAAAAAGCTGTTGCGCGAACAAAGCGGTCGCGCCGACCTCTATCCCGACGCGGCTACCCCACCGCGGTAGCCGCATGCGCCTCCGCGCGAACCGCAGCGGAGGCGATGTCGCAGAGCGGCGCAAGGCAGCGTTATCCGAAACTGAGCGTCTTGCTCGACTCGGAATGACAATCGCCATGCAACGTTGCCGCTTTCGTTTTCGCGATTCAACCTTCGCCGCGCTGCTGATCGTGGCGTTTTGCGCCACGCCGCCGGCCGCGGCGGCGATTCCTTCGAGCGAGCGCGCCGTGCTCGATGCGATCTACACGCAGACCGACGGCGCGCACTGGACCGACGACAGCGGCTGGGAAGGCGCGGCCGGCAGCGAATGCGGCTGGGCCGGCATCACCTGCGACGGCGCGGGCGACCACGTGACCGGAATCCAGCTGCAGCAGAACAACCTTGCGGGCACGCTGCCGGATTTGTCCGACCTGACCGCGCTGCAGAAACTGGTTTTGTATCAGAACAGCCTGAGCGGCGCGATTCCGGCGCTGACCGGCCTGTCGAACCTGACGGGGGCAAGTTTCGCGTTCAACCAGTTCACCGGCACGTTGCCGAACCTCGCCGGGCTCGCGCAACTCATCGTTTTCGACGCGGCGCAAAACCAGCTGAGCGGAATCATTCCGCCATTGTCGGGCAATGCCGCGCTGGTGACGTACAGCGTCGGCGGCAACCACCTGACCGGCTCGCTGCCCGACCTGTCGGGAGCGCCGCTGCTGACCTCGCTCCTGGTCGGAAACAACCAACTCGGCGGCACGCTGCCGAGCTTTGCGGCCCAGGCGCACCTCGAAGACTTGTTTCTGATGAGCAACCAATTCACCGGCCCGATTCCCGCCGACCTCGGCAGCAACCTTCACCTGACCTCCTTTCACGCCGACGGCAACCAGTTGAGCGGAACGATCCCCGATCTCTCCGCCACGTCGATCAACATCTTCACCGTCAACAGCAACCAGTTGAGCGGATCGTTGCCGGATATTTCCGCCTGGACCCAGTTGCAAGTCTTCGACGTCGGGGTCAACCAGTTGAGCGGCCCCCTCCCCTCGTTGAGCGGGCTGGCCGATCTGACCACGTTCATCGCCGGCGACAACCAGTTGAGCGGGCCCATTCCGTCGTTGAGCGGGCTTGCCCTTCTGAGCACCTTCATCATCACCCAGAATCAGTTGACCGGGCACATCCCGTCGTTGACCGGGCTCGCCAATCTGTCCGTCTTCTACGTCGACGACAATCGCTTGACCGGAAAGCTGCCGAGCCTTGCCGGTCTGAGCCAGTTGATCGACCTCGAAGTGGGCTACAACCAGTTGAGCGGCGATCTGCCGGCGGTGCCGAGCCCTGCCTCTGCCTCTTTTTTCGCCAGTCTGTGCCGGAACCTGTTCAACCTCGCCGCGAACGCCGACTGGGACGCGGCGACCGAAGACACGCCGTGGTTCGACGGTTGCAACAACGACATCGTGCTCTCCGGCACCGAGTTCGACGATCTCGACGGCAACGGCGTGCGCAACGGCGCCGAAGCCGGCGCCAATCCGATGCCCTACATCTACGCGGTCGACGAGGCCGGCTACATCGTGCAGTCGGGCCAGGTCGCAACCGACGGCACGTGGACGCTCGGGCCGCTGACGCAGGATCGCACGTACAAACTCGTACTGACCAACGTCGGGCTGTTCACGGGTAACGGCCCCGAAAACCCGCAGGCGATTCCGTTGCCCGGCTGGCACTACAGCGGCGAAGGCGACGCGGTCATCGACGGCATTCGCGTGATCACGACGGAGGACGAAACAGACACGCAAAGCGGCCTCGACTTCGGCGTGCAACTCGGCACCGCTATCCCGACCACGACCACGCTGACGGCCTCACCCAGCCCCGCCACGGCGAACCAGCCGGTGACGATGCACGTCGACGTCAGTCTGGGCCCGGTCGATCGTTTCCGCCGCGGCGGCGCGGTCGCGGCCGTTCCGACCGCCGTGCCCGTGCCGGACGGCAGCGCCATCGTCACCGACGGTACGGTCAGTTGCACCGCGATCATCAACGGCAGCGGCGATTGCACGCTGGTCTTCGCCACGCCCGGCCTCCGCACGCTGACGGCCTCGTTCAGCGACGGCACGAGCTTCCTGCCGTCGAGCGGCACCGCGCAACTGATGGTCGATACCGCCGGCGGCGACGGCACCACCACGGACGGAAGCACGGTGTCCGCGCCGGCCGCGGGCCGCGCCGCGCTGTTCACGCTTGCCGCGATGATCGCGTTCGCCGCGCTTCGCCGCGCGGCGCGCAGGAGAGCGCGGCGTTGAAGCCTGCTGCGCGGTAATCCGAATATGCCGTGATTCGCGCGAAAGCGGGGATGCCGGCTTCGGCCCGCAGGGGCGCAATTCATTGCGCCCGGCTCTTCGCGATTTGCGCAATCGGTTGCGTAGGGCGGGTCTTGACCCGCCGAATCTTCGGTCAGCCCATAGCCCGCAAGGTGGAATCAGCGCGTATCGGCAGGCAGGTTCGTCTGCGGATCGTCGTTTACCGCAAGTTGCGTGCGCGGCGACGCGTTTTCCACATCGTCGCCGTGCCAGCACCAGTGCCAGGGTTCGTACGCCAACGCATGCGGGTTGTCGCGTGGGTAGCTCATGCCGAAGCCGTAGGCTCCGGCATTCCTGGTCAGCCAAGCGAATGCGCGCGAGCGCTCGAATTCTTCTTCGACCGGTGCATAGCCCGACGTAGCGATGTCGATCGCGCGGCCGCTGTGGTGTTCGCTGTATCCCGGCGCCGCATTGACGCGCAGGATCGCATCGATCGGCTGCCCGCGCGCGAGCTTCGCGCGCACGATCGCCGCCTGCACTTCGACGCTGCGGAACGTCGACACCGCTCGCAATTCGACACCGTCGCGCGCGGCCGCCGCGCGCATGCGCGCCCACGCACGGGCCGCGGCCGGAATCAGGCGCTGCGCGTAGCCAAGTGCGTCGCGGCCACCGATGCCCGCGAGCTGCTGCGGCTCGCGCACGCTGGTCAAACCGCGCGCGCTCGCGTAGTCGCGCGGTATGCCGAAGCGGAACGCGGTTTCGACATTGGGGTGGGTCGCTGCCGGTTGCGAAGGCGGCGCTGCTGCAACGGGCAGCGCGCCCAATTGAAGCAAGATGGCGAAGACGAAGGGAAGTCGCGGCATGTATTCGGGCCTTCCGCGTCGCACTCGACGCAGTGGTCTGCAAATTGCGTCTGCGGGCCGCTGCGGATGGTTTCGCAATCCATCCGCAGCAGATTGCGTGTCGATCAGCGTCCGGCGATCGTCTTGCGCGCGCGCAGGGCAAACGCAGCGATCAGTGCCAGCAAAGCCCACCACGACAGCGCCGGCGCGGCCACGGCGGCGGCTGGCTGTGCCGCCGCGTTGACGACGAGATTGGTACTGGCGTTCGATGGCGCGTTTTGCGCGTCGCCCGAGTAGCTCGCCGTGACGGCATAGCTGCCCGGCGTCGTATAGCTCAGCGTGCAGCTGCCGGCGCCCGCGCCGTCGAGCGTCGCCGTGCATTGCTGGCCGCCGCCGCTGACGACAACCGTGCCGGTCACCGCCGCGGGCAAAGCGCTCGCCGGCGCGCGCAGGTTTGCGCCGGTCGGCGCGGAGCCGCCGGAAACGGCCAGCGTCGCGGTGACGGCCTGGTTCGTCGCGACCGGATTCGGCGCGAGGCTCAGCGTGGTCGTGGTCGGGGTCTGGGTCGGCGTCGGCTCGTTCACCAGCAGGAATGCTCCGCTCGCGGTGCTGGCGAGGAAGTCTGCGTCGCCGGAATACGTGGCCGTGATCGGCCGCGCGCCCGGCGCGGTCGGCGTGATCGAGCAGTTATCGTTGGCCGGCGTGGAGAAGCTGCAGCTGACCACGCCGTCGCCAATCGTGATCGTTCCGCTCGGCGTGCCGGCACCGGGCGCGGTGGCCGAGAGCGCGACCGTCACCGTGGCGGACTGGCCGAGCACGATGCTGCCCGGCGCAATGGCGGTCACGCCGACCGAGGTCGCTGCCTTGGCGACAGTCAATGTCGAGGACAGATTGAAGCTGCGCGAATTGAGCGCGTCGCCCGAAAAAAGCGCGGCGATGGAATGGTCGCCGACCGGCAACGTCGACGTCGTGCAGGTGGCGACGTATTCCCCCGGGGTCGCGCTGGGTGAAAGCGGCAGGTCGGTGCATGGGAATACGAACTGCGGCCAGCAGAAGAAATCCGGATCGGAATCGCCGTCCAGACAAACGGCTACCGTGCCCGTTGGCGCAAACGCGGCGCCTACGGTGACGGTGATGGCGAGGCTTTCGCCAAAGACGGCGGACGCGGGAGTGTCTATGCGCAAACCGGTGGTGCTCTGCGTGTAGGGCGAGGCGATTTTTCGGATGCGACGGTTTGCGCTGTCGGCGATGTACAAATTGCCGGCCGCGTCGAAGGCGATGTCGTGCGGGCTGCTCAGCAGCGCGTCGATGGCGTTGCCGCCGTCGCCGGAGAAACCGCCATTGCCGCCGGCGTTGCCGGCTACGCGGCTTATCGTGCCGTCCGCGGAAATCCTGCGCACCGAGTCGGCATACCAGTCGGCGATGTTCAACTCGCCGAGCGGATTGAACGCCAGTCCGCTCGGCAACAGCAGGCTCGCGCTCGCTGCCGCGCCGCCGTCGCCGGAGTATCCCAGCGCGCCGGTGCCGGCGATCGTGGTGATGTTGCCGTCCGCCGCCACCTTGCGGATGCGATGGTTGCTGGCGTCGGCGATGTAGAGATTGCCGGCGCGATCGATCGTGACGGCGGCAGGGTTGTTCAACTGCGCATCGATCGCCGGGCCGTTGTCGCCGGCAAACCCCTGCGTGCCGTTGCCGGCGACGGTGTCGATCGTGCCGTCGCTGCCGACCCTGCGGATGCGGCTGTTGGAACTGTCGACGATGTACACGTTGCCGGCGCTGTCGGCAGCGACGCCCGTCGGAAGAAAAAGACTTGCCGCGGTGGCCGCACCGCCGTCGCCGCTGAAGCCGAAAGAACCGTTGCCGGCGAACGTGTCGATCGTGCCGTCCGTGGCAACCTTGCGAATGCGGTTGCCGAGCTGTTCGGCGATGTAGAGATTGCCCGAGTCGTCGAATGCGATGCCGGTCGGGGAATTCAATTGCGCACTCGTCGCCGCGCCGCCGTCGCCGCTGAAACCTTGCGTGCCGTTGCCGGCGAACGTGCTGATCGTGCCGTCGGTGGCGACCTTGCGCACGCGATGGTTCTCGTTGTCCGAAACGTACACGTTGCCGGCCGCGTCGGCGGCGACGTGCAGATAGCTGCCGAGCTGCGCCGCGGTCGCCGCGCCGCCGTCGCCGCTCCAACCGGGCGAACCGTTGCCCATCACCGTGGCGATGGCGGCGTCGGCCGCGGCGATCTTGCGCACGCGGAAGTTGTTGTAGTCGGAGACGAACAGGTTGCCCGCGCCGTCGAGCGCCACCGACTGCGGCAGGTTCAACTGCGCCGACGCGGCAGGGCCGTCGTCGCCGCTGAAGTTCGGCATGCCGTTGCCCGCGATCGTGGCGATCTTGCCGTCCGCCGTGGTGATCTTGCGGATGCGATGGTTCTGCCAGTCGGCGACGTAGACGTTGTTGCCGGCGGCATCGACCGCGACCGCGTGCGGCAGGTTGAACGTGGCCGCCGTGGCCTGTCCGCCGTCGCCCGAAAAACCCTGGGCACCGGTGCCGGCGATCGTGGCGATCTTGCCGTCCGCCACCGTGATCTTGCGGATGCGGTGATTGTAGCGGTCGGCCACGTAGACGTTGCCGACGCCGTCGAGCGCGATACCGTACGGACTGTTGAGCTGCGCCGCCGTCGCCGCGCCGCCGTCGCCCGAATAACCGGCCGTGCCCGTGCCGGCGACCGTGCTGATCACGCCGGCGGAGATGCGGCGGATGCGATGGTTGACGGTGTCGGCGATGTACAGGTTGCCGCTGCCGTCGAACGCGAGACCCGAGGGATAGTTAAGCTGCGCCGCCGTCGCGGCCGCGCCGTCGCCGCCGAAGGCCGGCGCGCCGTTGCCCGCGATCGTGCTGATGATTCCCGCCGGCGTCACCTTGCGGATGCGCTGGTTGCTGCTGTCGGCGATGTACAGGTTGCCGCTGCCGTCGAGGGCGACGTGGTTCGGATAGTTCAACTGTGCGGACGTGGCCGCGCCGCCGTCGCCGCTGAATCCCGCGGTGCCGTTGCCGGCGACGACGCTGATCGCACCGCCGGGCGCGATCTTGCACACGGCGTGCGAGGTGAGCGCGGCGACGTAGAGATTGCCGGCCGCATCGACCGCGGCGCCGCCCGGCGCCACCGACACGGCCAGCGCGCTGGCGTTGTCGCAGACCGCGCCGCCGGCAACCGTCGTGATCGTCTGCGCCGATGCGGGCGCGATGCCGGCGAGCAGCATCGACAATGCGGCGAAGGCGGCGCGGATGCCGGGAATGTCGGGCCGCAGACGGCCGGGGGCAGGGCGCGGTTGCATGAAGCGTTCTACGTGTGATGTGCCGAATTCACGGGCGCGCAACCGCCGGATGCGAACGATCCCGCGGCGATGTTGCGGCCCTCAACAAGGAAAAGCGCAGTTCCTGCGAAAACGGCTCATGCGCCGTACGCGAGCCGAGCCATGCGACGCGCACGGCAGCGCGCGACGCGGGGCGGGCGGCCACGCATGGATGCCCCGGCGTGGCGTTGCGATGCGCGAGATCTTCAGGCGCCACGAACGGACGCTTGCTAAAATCCGCGCCCCTTCCTTGCCGCCCGGCCAGCCTCATGGACCAAGTCCTGTTTCACCTGCATGTCTTCCACCTGTTCAAGGTCGCCGTCACCGGCTGGAAGCTCGTCGGTTTCCTCGGCACGGTGCTGTTCACCGCGCGCTGGTTCGTGCAGTTCTACGCGACGAAGAAACTGAGGCGCGTCACCGTGCCGATGATGTTCTGGTATCTGTCGGTGACCGGCAGCGTGCTGACGCTGGCCTATTTCATCTGGGGCAAGAACGACTCGGTCGGCATCATCCAGACGGCGTTCCCGATGTTCGTGTCGGTCTACAACGTCTACGCGCACCTGCGCCACCGCGACCTGAGCACGGGCGAACACGAGGAGCCGCAGGGGTAGGGGCTCGATTCATCGAGCCCGGTTTGGGGTGCCGTTGTTCCTAATACGCCGAGGCCGTCAGGACGACGTCGGCGTCCTTCCATGCCTGCTTCAAACGCAATTCGACCGCGGCGGCGTCCTTCGCCTTGCGCTGCGCCTTGAGCGACTGCGCGAGGCCGTACAGCGCCCAGCCGTTTTCCGGGTGGCGCTGCAAGTCGTCGCGGTAGACCTGTTCGGCTTCCTTCGCCCTGCGCGCGCGCAGCAGCTCCGCGCCGAGCAGATGGCGCACCGGCACGAACCAGTCGGCCGGCTCGTCGTAGTCGAGCCGGTCCTCCTTGGCGACCGCATCGCGCAGCGCGACGATCGCGTCGCCGCGCCGGCCCTGCGCGGCCGCGATGCGCGCCGCGGCGATGGCCGCGGCGACGGCGACCAGGTCGCGCGCCTTGTTGAGCCCGGCCGGCGCATCCGCGGGCGTGGCCGCGGCGATCGCGTCGAGTTCGTTCTTCTCCGCGATCGCCGCATCGATGCGGCCCGTCGCGGCGAACGCCGCGCTGCGGGCGTAGCGGTACGCAGCCGACAGGCCGAGCAGTTTCGGGTCAGGCGTGGGCGCGGCGAGGATGTCCTGCCAGCGGCCGAAGCGTTCCATCACGAAAAACGGTTCGGCTGCGTACCAGTCGAGGCCGGTGCCCATGTGCAGCGATTCGTCGGTGAGCTGCGAGGTCATCTCGCGCATCGCCTGCAGGGCCGCGGCCGAGCGGCCGCGCATCGCTTCCGAGTAGCCGAGGAACTGGTAGTTGTGGGTGAAATACATGGCGCTGTAGTACATCCAGGCCGGCGGCCTGGCCTTGTCGACGTAGGCGGCATCGGCGCGCGCGCCATCGATGTTCGCCGCGCTGGCGTCGGCGTAGCGCCCGACGCGCTGGTAGATGTGCGCCGGCATGTGCACGATGTGGCCCGCGCCGGGCATGAGCGCGGCGAGGCGGTCGGCGGCGGCCAGGGCTTTTTCCGGTTGCGGCGAGGCCTCGACCGCGTGGATGTAGTAGTGGTTGGCGCCCGGATGCGTCGGGTTGCGCGCGAGCACGCCTTCCAGAGTCGCGACGATCTCGTCGGTGCCCGGCGCGGCCTTGCCGTCGTTGCTCCACAGCTTCCACGGATTGGCCGTCATCAGCGCCTCGGCGAAGAACACCTGCACGTCGTCGTCGGCCGGATACGTTCTCGCGACCTCGCGCATCGCGTTCGCGTAGGCGTCGTTGAACGGCTGCATCTTCTCGGCCGGTACCGGAGCCGGGCCCGAGTAGCGCTTGGCGAGCGCCGCGATCAGCGCCTGATCGGCGGGCGTCGCGTGCGCGGCGTGCTGTTGCGCAGACTCGACGGCACCCCACAGTGCCTGCCATCGCTGCTCCATCGCGGGCATGTTGTAGTTCGGCCCCAGCGCTTCGGCCGCGCCCCAGTAGCACATCGCGCAGGCGGGATCGAGTTCGACGGCCTTGGCGAACGCGCGCACGGCTTCGTCGTGATTGAAGCCGTAGATCAGGTTCAGGCCCTGGTCGAACCAGGCCTGCGCTTCGGGCGAGGCCGTCGTGATCCTGCGCGAGTAGGCGCCGAGTCCATCGAGGCGCTGCGCTCCTTCAGCCCACTGCGCGAGCGTTGATGCAGGTGCGGCGGTGCCGACGTGTTCCGCGTGGTCGGCATGTGCATCAGACTTCGGAGGCGGAGCGGATGCACACGCAGACAACGCACATGCGGCGAGTATCGCGACGAGGCGACGGTGGATCGGCTTCATGACTTCTCCCCAAGTCGTGGTCGATTCACCGAGCTTACACTTTTCCGCGCAGGCGGAGAATCGCGTGCGAAGGAACGACGGCTACTCGGGATCGTAATCGAGGTTCGGCGCGAGCCAGCGTTCGGCCTCGGCCAGCGTCCAGCCCTTGCGCTTCGCGTAGTCTTCGACCTGCTCCTTGGTGACGCGGCCGACGACGAAGTACTGGCTGTCGGGGTGGCTGAAATACCAGCCGGACACGGCGGCGGTCGGATACATCGCGAAGCTTTCGGTCAACTCGATGCCGGTGTTGCGCGTGGCGTCGAGCAGGGCGAACAGCGTGCCCTTCTCGGTGTGGTCGGGGCAGGCCGGATAGCCCGGAGCGGGGCGGATGCCGCGATATTTCTCGCCGATCAGTTCGTCGTTGCCCAGCGCCTCGTCGGCGGCGTAGCCCCAGAACTCCTTGCGCACGCGTTCGTGCAGGCGCTCGGCGAAGGCTTCGGCGAGGCGGTCCGCCAAGGCCTTGAGCAGGATCGAGGAATAGTCGTCGAACGACTTGCCGAACTCCTCGAGCTTTTCCTCGATGCCGATGCCGGCGGTGACGGCGAAGCCGCCGATCCAGTCCTGCTTGCCCGAGTCCTTCGGCGCGACGAAATCGGCGAGGCAGAAGTCGGGACGACCGGGCGGCTTGTCGGCCTGCTGGCGCAGGAAATGCAGCGTCGCTTTTCCTTCTCCCTGCGGGAGAAGGTGGCGCGAAGCGCCGGATGAGGGAAGAGCCTTGCCTGAAACAAGGGCATTGGAATCCTGCAACGCTTCTCCCTCATCCGCCCTGCGGGCACCTTCTCCCGGTGGGAGAAGGGAAAGCTCGACGTCGTCCCCGACGCGCGTCGCCGGCCAGAAGCCGATCACGGCGCTGGCCTTGAGCCACTTCTCGTCGACGATCTTTTTCAGCATCTTCTGCGCGTCGTCGAACAGTTCGCGCGCCTGCTTGCCGACGACGGCGTCGTCGAGGATCTGCGGGTAGTGGCCGGCGAGTTCCCAGGTGTTGAAGAATGGCGACCAGTCGATGCGTTCGACCAGTTCGGCGAGCGGGTAATCCTCGAACACGGTGATGCCAGGCTTGTTCGGAGCGGGCGGCGTGTACTTGTTCCAGCCGCCGTCGAACGCCTGGCCGCGCGCATGCTCGAGCGAGACGAGGCGCTTGGCCGGCCCGCGGTCCTTGTGGCGCTCGCGGATGTCGGCATATTCGGCGCGGATCTTCGCCATGAAATCGTCGACGAGATCCTTCGAGATCAGCGACTGCGCGACGCCGACCGCGCGCGAGGCGTCTTTCACCCAGACGGTCGGCGACTTGTAGTGCGGCTCGATCTTCAACGCCGTGTGCGCGCGCGAGGTCGTCGCGCCGCCGATTAGCAGCGGCACGCGGAAATCCTGGCGCTGCATTTCGCGGGCGACGTGGCTCATCTCCTCGAGCGAGGGCGTGATGAGTCCCGACAGGCCGATCATGTCGGCGTTCTCGGCGCGGGCCGCGTCGAGGATCTTCTGCGCCGGCACCATCACGCCGAGGTCGACCACGTCGAAGTTGTTGCAGCGGAGCACGACGCCGACGATGTTCTTGCCGATGTCGTGCACGTCGCCCTTGACCGTCGCCATGATGATCTTGCCGTTCGACTTGCCCGCATCGCCCGTGCGCGCCTTCTCGGCCTCGATGAACGGCAGCAGCCAGGCGACGGCTTTCTTCATCACGCGCGCCGACTTCACGACTTGCGGCAGGAACATCTTGCCCGCGCCGAACAGGTCGCCGACCACGTTCATGCCGTCCATCAGCGGCCCTTCGATCACGTCGAGCGGGCGCGTGGACTGCAGGCGCGCTTCCTCGGTGTCGACCTCGACGAACTCGTCGATGCCGTGCACGAGCGCGTGCGACAGGCGCTCGCGCACGTTCTTCTCGCGCCAGGCCAGTTTCTCCTTGTTGCCGCCGGCTTGTTCGCCTTTGCCTTTTTTATACTTTTCCGCGATTTCCAGAAGGCGCTCGGTCGCGTCCTCGCGGCGGTTGAGCACGACGTCCTCGACGCGCTCGCGCAGCTCGGGATCGAGATCGTCGTAGATCGGCAGCGCGCCGGCGTTGACGATGCCCATGTCCATGCCGGCCTTGATCGCGTGGTAGAGGAACACGCTGTGGATCGCGCCGCGCACGGTCTCGTTGCCGCGGAACGAGAACGACACGTTCGAGACGCCGCCGGAGACGTGGCAGTGCGGCAGCGTCGCCTTGATCTCGCGCGTCGCCTTGATGAAGTCGACCGCGTAGTTGTTGTGTTCCTCGATGCCGGTCGCGATCGCGAAGATGTTCGGATCGAAGATGATGTCCTCGGGCGGGAAGCCGACCTGTTCGGTCAGAATCTTGTAGGCGCGAGTGCAGATTTCCACTTTGCGCTGTTTCGTGTCGGCCTGGCCGGTCTCGTCGAATGCCATGACGACGACGGCGGCGCCGTAGGCGAGCACCTTGCGCGCGTGCTCGAGGAAGATCTCCTCGCCTTCCTTGAGCGAGATCGAGTTGACCACACCCTTGCCCTGCAGGCAGCGCAGGCCGGACTCGATCACGGTCCATTTCGACGAGTCGACCATGACCGGCACGCGCGCGATGTCGGGCTCGGCGGCGATCAGGTTGAGGAACTTCTCCATCGCATTCTCGGAATCGATCAGGCCCTCGTCCATGTTGACGTCGATGATCTGCGCGCCGTTCTCGACCTGCTGGCGCGCGACCTCGACCGCCTCGTCGTAGCGGTCTTCCTTGATCAGCTTCTTGAACGCGGCCGAGCCGGTGACGTTGGTGCGTTCGCCGACGTTGACGAACAAAAGGTCCGGCGTGATGACGAACGGTTCGAGGCCGGAAAGGCGGGTGTGGCGGGGCAGTGTGGTCATCTTCTTTTCTTTGCCGTCATTCCCGCGAAAGCGGGAATCCAGTGCCTCTTGCTCTTGAAATACGGTTTGAAAATCAAAGTCGCTGGACTCCCGCTTTCGCGGGAATGACGAGCTAAGCGGCCTTCTCGTCGATGACGGGCAGCGCCCGCGGTGGCACGCCGCGCACTGCTTCGGCGATCGCGCGGATGTGCGCGGGGCTCGTGCCGCAGCAGCCGCCGACGAGATTGACGAGGCCGCTCCTGGCGAATTCGCCGATGACTTCGGCCATCGTTTCGGGCAACTCGTCGTAACCGCCGAACGCGTTCGGCAGGCCCGCGTTCGGATGCGTGGAAATATGGCACTCCGCGACGTTCGACAACGCCTCGACGTACTGGCGCAGTTCGCTCGCGCCGAGCGCGCAGTTGAGGCCGATCGACAGCGGCTGCGCATGGCGCAGCGAGTAGTAGAACGCTTCGGCCGTCTGCCCGCTCAAGGTACGGCCGGACATGTCGGTGATCGTGCCGGAAATCATGATCGGCACGCGCGCGCCGCGGCGCTCGAATTCGCGGCCGATCGCGTACAGCGCGGCCTTGGCGTTGAGCGTGTCGAAGATCGTCTCGACCATGATCACGTCGGCGCCGCCGTCGAGCAGCCCGCGCGTCGCTTCGCGATAGGCGGTATCGAGTTCCTCGAACGTCACGTTGCGGAAACCCGGGTCGTTGACGTCGGGGGATATCGAGGCGGTGCGGCTGGTCGGGCCGAGCACGCCGATGACGAAGCGTGGTTTGTCGGGAGTCCTGGCCTCGGCGGCGTCGCAACACTCGCGCGCGATGCGGGCACCTTCGCGGTTGAGTTCGTAGGCGAGATGTTCGAGATGATAGTCGGTCTGGCTGATCGTGGTCGCATTGAACGTGTTCGTTTCGATCAGGTCGGCGCCGGCGTCGAGATAGGCCGTATGCACGGCCTGGATGATCTGCGGCTGGGTCAGCGAAAGCAGGTCGTTGTTGCCCTTGAGGTCGCAGCCGGGGCCGTGGTGCTCGTGCTGCGCGTGCGCGTCGCGCCCTTCCGCGAAACGCTGGCCGCGGTACTCCGGCTCGTCGAGGTCATAGCTCTGGATCATCGTACCCATCGCGCCGTCGATGACGAGGATGCGCTGCGCCAGCGCATCGAGCAGAAGCTGCGTGCGTGCGGGATCGAGCCAGGGCAGGTTGTTGTTCATTTCACGACTCCCAAACAGCTTTCCAACGAAGTCGTCGTTCCCGCGAAGGCGGGAATCCAGTTCTTGCTTTCGGTGCTGTGCGCGTGCAAGAACCAGATTCCGGGCTCCGCCTGCGGCGGCCCCGGAATGACGAGAAAGTCACTTCTGTGCAAGCAAGCCCAGCACCTCGAAATGCGGCGGCCGGCGCTCGCGCGTGAGGCGCGCGCAATTCAGCACGTTCAGGCCGGCCTTGCGCGCGAAGTCGCGCAGCTCGGCGTCCTTGAAGCCGAGATTGCGATGGTCGAACGGCGCGACCGCGGTGCGGTGCGCGTGCCTCGCCAGCGTGGTCACGAGCAGGCGGCCGCCGGGCTTGAGCACGCGCGCGGCTTCGGCGATCGCCTGCGCCGGCGCGTCGCTGTAGGTGAGCGCATGCATGGACAGCACGAGATCGAAGCGCCGCGCACCGAGGGCCAGCGCGTGCATGTCGCCGAGTTCGACTTCGACGTTGGCGAACGCCTTGAGCCGCGCACGCGCCGCGTTGACCACGCGCTCGCCCGAATCGACGCAGACGATACTGCGCGCGTGCGGCGCGAGCAGTTCGGCCAGCGCGCCGTCGCCCGAGGCGATGTCGAGCACGTCGCCGCAGTCGATCAGTCCGGCGAGCGCGCGCGCGAGCGCTTCCCAGGTGCGGCCGGGCGAGTAGTGGCGCTCCATGTCGCCGGCGACCGAATCCGCCCAGCCGGCATCGCGCGCGCGTTCGGCCAGCACCCTGGGCAGGCGCTGCGCGTCGCTCTTGAGCAACGCGTCGTCGATGGTCTCGCGCAGCGCGTGCAGGAATGCCGAGGATTTCGCGTCCAGCTCGGAATTGAAGCGATAATAGGCCGACACGCCGGCGCGGCGGTCGCGCACGAGGTCGGCCTCTTTCAGCTTGGCCAGATGCGTGGACACGCGCGGCTGGGCGAGGCGCAGGACGTCGGAAAGCTCCGCCACGGTCAGCTCCTCGCGTTCGAGCAGCGCCAGCAGCCGCACCCGGGTCGGGTCGGAGAGCAGGCGCAGCAGCGCGGAGGTCGCGACGAGATCCATTTATCCCTTCATCTTGATTGAAAGATATATATGTAGGGTAAGCTTCTATCTCGCCGGAGTCAACGTATGGAAGGACAAAGAGACAACACCAACATGAAGCTGCTGTTCCTTGCACTTTTGACCTTGGCCGCGAGCGTATCGACGCGTGCCGTGGAAAATTCCGCGCTCGGCAAATTCTGGACGGAAGACGCTCTGCGCGTGCCGTATCGCGCCATCGTCACGTCGGGCCGCGAGAACGACGAGCCGCTGCCGCTTGTGATCTTCCTGCACGGCGATTGGCAGGACGGCACCGACAACGAATCGCAGCTCGGCGGCTACGGCAACGGCTCGATGCAGCTGATCGATCAGGCGATCGCGGCGGGTGTGCCGTTCGTCTACATTGCGCCCGAGACGACCGATGCGTATTGGCCGCCGGCGCGCATCGCATCCGTCGTGCGCGACGCGTTCGCGCGTTTTCCGATCGACCGGCGCCGCGTCATTCTTACCGGCATCTCCGACGGCGCGACAGGCGTGTGGGACGCGCTCAAGACCTGGCCTGCCTGCTTCGCCGCGGGCGTACCGATGTCGGGCATGACGGAGCTTTCCGGACTTGCGCCCATCGTCAACGTGCCGCAATGGATCTTCCACGGCGGCAAGGACAACGACACCGACATCGAAACCGGCTACGGCGGCGCGATGGTCGGCTCGCGCGCCGTCGTGCGCGCGCTGCGCGCGATGGGCGGCGAGCCGCGCTACACGGAATACCCCGGGGAGATGCACGTGATCTGGCATCGTGCCTACGCGACGCCCGGTCTGTTCGGGTGGATGCTCGGCCAGCGGCTACGCGGCAGGCCGTGCGATTTTTCCGATTACGCAAAGCGTTAAAATCGCCTCGCGTCATTCCGGCCGGGGTTGTCGGAACGAACCGTTCGGGAGCCCATATGGATTTCAGTTTCACCGAAGACCAGCTTTCCATCCAGTCCATCGCTCGCGACTTTGCGCAAAAGCGCATCGCGCCGGTCGCAGCCGAGTTCGACGCGAAGGGCGAATTCCCGCTCGACAACATCAAGGAAATGGGCACGCTCGGCCTGATGGGCGTCGAGGTGCCGGTCGAATACGGCGGCGCGGGCATGGACACGATTTCCTACGTGCTCGCGATGATCGAGATCGCCGCCGCCGACTGCGCGCACTCGACCATCATGTCGGTGAACAACACGCTCTACTGCAACGGCTTGCTCAAATACGGCACGCACGAGCAGAAATTGAAATACGTCGAGCCGATCGCCACGGGCAAGGCCATCGGCGCGTTCGCGCTGACCGAGCCGCAGTCCGGTTCCGACGCGACCGCGATGAAGCTGCGCGCGGTCAGGCAGGCCGACGGCAGCTTCGTCGTCAACGGCAAGAAAAGCTGGATCACTTCCGGCCCGGTGGCGAAATACATCCTGCTGTTCGCGATGACCGACCCGGCGAAGGGTGCGAAGGGCATCAGCGCGCTGATGATCGACACCGAACGCACCGGCTTCCATCGTGGCAAGACCGAACCCAAGCTCGGCGTGCGTGCCTCCGCGACCTGTGAAATCGAATTCAGCGACTATCGCGTGCCGGCGGAAGACCTGATCGGCAGCGAGGGCGAAGGCTTCAGGATCGCGATGAGCCTGCTCGACGGCGGCCGCATCGGCATCGCCTCCCAGGCCGTCGGCCTCGCGCGCGCGGCCTACGAGGCGACGCTGGCCTATGCGAAGGAGCGCAAGGCCTTCGGCCAGTCCATCGGCAGTTTCCAGATGATCCAGCAGAAGATCGCCGACATGAAGTGCAAGCTCGATGCTTCGTACTGGCTCGTGCTGCGCGCGGCCTGGGCCAAGCAGCAGGCCGAAAAGAATGGCGGCAAGTTTTCGACCGAAGCCGCGGTCGCCAAGCTGACCGCGTCGGAAAGCGCCATGTGGATCACGCACCAGGCCATCCAGGTGCACGGCGGCATGGGTTACTCGAAAGAGATGCCGCTCGAGCGTTATTTCCGCGATGCCAAGATCACCGAGATTTACGAGGGCACGAGCGAGATCCAGCGCATGGTCATCGCACGCAACGAGACCGGGTTGCGCTGAGGCCGATACGGCCCACAGCGGCAACAATTTTTAACACGCGGATTCGCTTGTGGCCGGCGTCGCTACGGGGGAGAATCATCCTCCCTTACCGTCGAAAGGAGCAGACCCATGCGTCGTCTTGTTGGTTTGACTGTTGGTTGTGCGCTGGCCAGCGTGTCCGCCGCTGCGTTGGCGGGCGAAGGCTATACGGTCGCGACGACGACCTTGTATTCGGCGCCGGATCCGGGCTATCCGCCCGTCGATACGATTCCGGCCGGCGCGCGCGTGTTCGTCGAAGGCTGCACCGACGGTTATGTCTGGTGCGACGTGATCGCGGGCGAGGGTCGCGGCTGGATGCCGGGCAACTACATCCAGTACGACTACAACGGCCAGTTCGGATTCGTCAGCGCGTTCGGCGCGGCCATCGGCATTCCGATCGTCGCGTTCTCGATCGGCGATTACTGGGGACGCTACTATCGCGGTCGCCCGTTCTGGGCGCAGCACGACCGCTGGTTCGCACGCCCGATGCCGCATCGGCCGGCACCGGTATACCGCGGCCCGGTGCGCGACTACGTGCATGGACCCGTGCGCGAACTCGTCGGCCATCCGTATGCGCATGCGCCCATGGGCCATCCGGTCGTGCAGCATCGCGCCGCGCCGGCGCCGCATGTCCAGCAGCCGGTGCACAATGCCACGCAGCCGCACGCCCAGCCGCAGGCGCACCATGCGGCGCAGCCGCGGGCACAGGAACATCACGAAGACCACCACTGAAGCGCAGGGGTTCGTGCCGGCGTTGCCGCGCGCCTGAATCCGGCGCGCGGGCTTTGCTGAACGTTTTCTGAACTTTTCGTGGCGACACCGGTCTTCAAGCATCGAGCCTGAGCGGTCGTCCCGTGCAATGCGGGCGGCCGGTAAACCAAAAGGCCAAAAACCCATCACGAGGGAGTGACGCCATGCTGCGCTTTGTCCTGTTGATGAGTCTTGTTTTTGGTGTGTGTCAAACCGCTGTGGCGGGAATCGTGCGGGTCGCCGATGGTGATTGCACCGCGTTGTCCAAGGCGGTCAGCGATGCCGGCACATCTGCACAGAGCGTATCAATCACGCTTGCGCGCGCGGGAACCTACTCATCATGTGACATTTCATTGGCGACTGGCAGCGTCGATATCGATGCTCAAGGTGCGACGCTGCAAGCACTGACCGCAATGATCGCCTTGCCCGCGACGTTGAGCATACGCAATGCCATATTGACTGGAGCATCCCCAGGTACGAAAGTCAACTCGCATTGCGCATACCCTATCGACATGGGAACCATTTATGCCGGAGAAGTGATCTGTAATCTGGGAACGCTCATGTTGGATCACATCACCGTGCAAAACTGGTCTTCTGAACAAAACTGTACTACGGAAGGATTTTCTGGATTTTGTGTAGTGGATGCCTGGGTTTCGTCGTCCGGGTTCGCGGTATTGCGTAACGTAACGCAGACAGGGTTTACGAGCGCTCCGAATACCTTGGGAATAACGTTCATCGCAAACTCAGGAAATCTCGAAATCTACAATTCGACGTTTTCGAATGCATCCTCATCGGGTTGGGTCATCACGTCGTATACGAATCAGACGGATTCTTCAGCCGCTCTAAAAATTGCGAACTCTCTATTCGTCGGCGGTGATGGCGCGGCGTTGTGCCTGCCGGTAGGTCCCGCGACTTCATTGGGAGGATCGGTGACTTCGCTCGGCGGCAACGTCGCCACCGACTCGAGTTGCGGTCTGTCGGCAGCGAATGGCGACAAGATCGATACGAGCCTCAGCTTGCCCGCAGCAGCCGACCACGGTGGCCTCGTACCCACCGTGCAGATCGGCTACGGCAACCCGGCCTATCGCGCCGGCGTTGCGCAATATTGCGAAGCAACCGACGCGCGCGGCGTGGTGCGCAATGCGGCGAACTGCGACGCGGGTGCGTACGAGTCCGGAGGCGGGCTCGGCCTCGTCACCGAGAACGGCATGAACGGGTTGTACTACGTGCCGGGTATCGCCAATGGCCATTACGTGTCGGTGCAACGCATCCACGACAACAGCGACGTGATGGTGTTCTGGAACACGTTTGACCGCAACGGGAATCAGGCGTGGCTCTACGGCGTCGGCACGCTGACCTCGGACCGGCACATCCACGCGCAGATGGCGCGCAACACGGGCGGGGTGCTGCAACCCGGCGGCGCGCCGACTGGAGCAAAGTCGAGCTCGTGGGGCACCGTGGATATCGACGTAAGCAACTGCTCGGCGGCGCAGTTTGCCTACCAGTCTAACCTGCCCGAATTCGGCAGCGGCCAGTTTCCGCTGACGCGGTTGGCTTTCGAGTCGGCGATCAACTGCGGCGATTGAGCGCCGGTCGGCCTCGATTCCATTCACTGCATGCAGGGCGCCGAATCGGGCGCCCTTTTTTTCGCTGCCTTCCGCCTTCCATGATGCGATGCAGCGAAAGTTTTCCAGCACAGGTGGACGTTCGCCGAGGCCGTCGCCACGGGAAACGCCGCCGAAGTGGCTCCATCGGCTGCAATCAAAGCGGCATATAATTTGGATACGCTCTGGCCATGCGCCGGAGCCACTCCATACGCAGGACCGATATCCGTCATGAACGCGAAACTCGCACCGGCCGACACTTCGATCGACGCCATCCTCAACGAGCTTCAGCCGCATCTCGCCTCCCAGGCGCAGAAGCAACAGGCAAGCATCTTCGTCGGCCAGTTCTTCAGCCGCGTCGCCGCCGACGACATCGCCGTTCGCGATGCGAAAACCTGGGCCGCGCTGCTGCACGGTCTGCTCGACTTCGTGCGCGTGCGCGCAGCGAACGCACCGAGCGTGCGCGTGTTCAACCCCAGCTTCGAAAAGGACGGCTGGGAGTCGAACTACACGGTCGTGCAGATCGCGACGGGCGATATACCGTTTCTCGTCGACTCGGTCGGCATCGCCGCGCACGAGCAGGGTCTTGCGCTGCACGGGCTGATCCATCCGGTGTACTTCATCGCGCGCGATCCGGGCGGCAATCTGCTCAGCCTCGCGCTCGACGATGCGAACAAGGGCAGGCCCGAGTCGGTGATGCACATCGAAGTCGACCGCCTCAGCGAGCCGGCGGAGATGGAGCGCTTGCAGAAGGCGATGTGCGTCGCGCTGCACGACGTCGCCGCGGCCGTGGCCGACTGGGCGACGATGAAGGCGAAGATGCTCGAGATGGCCGACAACGTCGGCAAGTGGAAGTTGCCGCTCGATGCGGCCGGCGTCACCGAGGCGCAGGAATTCCTGCGCTGGGCCGCGACGGACCATTTCACCTTTCTCGGCTATCGCGAGTACCACGTCGTCAAGAAGGGCGACGACGAAGTGCTCGAAGCCGCGCCGAAGACCGGTCTCGGCATCCTGCGCGGCAGCGAGAAGCAGCTTGCACCGCGTTCGCTCAAGACTTTGGTCTCGCACGAACTGCGCAAGTCGGGTACGGGCGACGCGGTCATCCTGACCAAGACCAATGCGCGCTCGACCGTGCACCGCGGCGGCTACATGGATTACATCGGCGTGCTCGAGTTCGACGACAAGGGCATGCCGACGGCCGAGCACCGTTTTCTCGGCCTCTATGCCTCGGGCGCGTACACGCGCCGACCGTGGGACATTCCGCTCGTGCGGCAGAAGTACGAGGCGGTGATGAGCCGTTCCGGCTACAAGCGCGATTCGCATTCGGGCAAGACCCTGCGCAACATTCTCGAAACGCTGCCGCGCGAGGAGCTGTTCCAGGCCAGCGAGAACGAACTGTTCGACACCGCCAGCGGCATCATGCATCTGCAGGGCCGCTCGCGCTCTCGCCTGTTCGTGCGCCGCGACAAGTACGGGCGTTTCTTCTCCTGCCTCGTGTTCGTGCCACGCGAGCGTTTCAACACCGACGTGCGCGAGCGCATCGAGGCGTTGCTCAAGCGCGCCTTCCACGGCGAGCGCGTCGATTCCTCGGTACAGATGGGCGAATCGCCGCTGGCGCGCGTGCATCTGGTGATCCGGCCGAAGCCGGGCGACCGGCCCAGCTACGACGTCGCCGAGCTCGAAGCGAAGATCGGCCAGATCGTGCGCAACTGGCACGACGAGTTGCGCGAAACGCTGGTCAGGAAGCACGGCGAGGACAAGGGCTCGCGCCTCGCGAATCGCTACGGCCGCGCATTGCCGGCCGGCTACATCGAGGAAGTGTCCTCCGCCGTCGCCGCGGCGGACGTCGAGGCGGCGGCGAGCCTATCGAGCGCCGACGACATCCGTCTGAACCTGTACCGCTCGCGCGGCGAGACGAATTTGCGCTTCAAGCTGTTCCGCTACGGCGCGCCGATCACGCTGACCGAAGTGCTGCCGATGCTCGAGAACATGGGCATGAAGGTGCTGTCCGAGCATCCGTACGAGATGCATGTCGGCGACACGGCGATCGTGATCCAGGATTTCGAAGTGCAGCCGGCCGGTCGCTTCGACTTCGACCTCGACAGCGTGCGCGACACGTTCCAGCAGAGTTTCGAGCGCATCTGGCGCGGCCAGACCGAGAGCGACGGCTTCAACAAGCTGATCCTCGGCGCCAATCTCGAATGGCGCCAGGTGGCGATGCTGCGCGGCCTGTGCAAATACCTGCTGCAAACCGGCGTGCCGTTCTCGCAGAGCTACATGGAGGAAACGCTCAACCGCTATCCGCTGCTCTCCGCGCTGCTCTACCTGTTGTTCGAGACCAAGTTCGATCCGGCGCGCGAGAAGTGGACCAAGACCGACGTCGAGCAGCAGAAGAGGCGCTTGCAGAAGGAAGTCGAAACGCTGCTGCCGGAATCGATGAAGGACCAGCGCGCGACGCTCGTCGATGCGCCGCTCGCCGCCTGCGCCGGTTCGCGCGAAGAGCAATACAACGCGATCGTCGCGGCGATCAAGCTGCTGCTCGACCAGGTCGCGAGCCTCGACGAGGACCGCATCCTGCGCGCCTATCTCGGCACGATCGGCGCGATGCTGCGCACGAGCTATTTCCAGACGCCCGAAGGCAAGCACCGCGAATACATTTCGTTCAAGTTCGATCCGTCGAAGGTGCCGGACCTGCCGAAGCCGCGCCCGTACCGCGAAATCTTCGTTTACGCGCCGCGCGTCGAAGCCGTGCACCTGCGCTTCGGGCCGGTCGCGCGCGGCGGCCTGCGCTGGTCGGACCGGCGCGAGGACTTCCGCACCGAGGTGCTCGGCCTCGTGAAGGCGCAGATGGTGAAGAACACGGTCATCGTACCGGTCGGCTCGAAGGGCGGCTTCTTCGTCAAGCGCCCGCCGCTCGGCGGCGACCGCGATGCGCAGCTCGCCGAAGGCATCGCCTGCTACCGCCTGTTCATGAACGCGATGCTCGACATCACCGACAACCTCGTCGACGGCAAGGTCGTGCACCCGCAGAACTGCGTGCGCCACGATGCCGACGATCCCTACCTCGTCGTCGCCGCCGACAAGGGCACGGCGACGTTCTCCGACATCGCCAACGCGATCTCGATCGAACACGATTTTTGGCTCGGCGACGCGTTCGCCTCGGGCGGCTCGGTCGGCTACGACCACAAGGCGATGGGCATCACCGCGAAGGGCGCGTGGGAATCGGTCAAGCGCCATTTCCGCGCGCTCGGCCGCGACTGCCAATCGCAGGATTTCACCTGCGTCGGCATCGGCGACATGTCCGGCGACGTGTTCGGCAACGGCATGCTGCTGTCGAAGCACATCCGCCTCGTCGCCGCGTTCGACCATCGCCACATCTTCCTCGATCCGAATCCGGACGCGGCCAGGACCTTCCCCGAGCGCGAGCGCATGTTCAAGCTGCCGCGTTCGTCGTGGGCGGACTACGATGCAAAGCTGATCGGCAAGGGCGGCGGCATCTATCCGCTGACGGCGAAATCGATTCCGATCTCGCCCGAAGTGCGCGTTGCGCTCGGCATCGACGAGGGCGTCGAGGCGCTGTCGCCGAACGACCTGAAGCGCGCGATCCTCAAGGCACCGGTCGACCTGCTTTGGAACGGCGGCATCGGCACCTACGTCAAGGCCGAGATCGAAACCAACGCCGATGTCGGCGATCGCGCCAACAACGCGATCCGCATCAACGGCAAGGAACTGCGCTGCAAGCTGGTCGGCGAGGGCGGCAATCTCGGCTTCACCCAGCGCGGGCGCATCGAGGCCGCGCTGAACAACGGCGTGCTGCTCAACACCGACTTCATCGACAACTCGGCCGGCGTCGACACCTCCGACCACGAAGTCAACATCAAGATCCTGCTCGGCGATGCGGTGCAGCGCGGCGAGCTGACGATGGACGGCCGCAACCAGCTGCTCGCGGCGATGACCGACGAGGTCGAGCGCCTCGTGCTCGCCGACAATTATCGGCAGAACCAGGCTATCAGCCTGATGGAGCGCATGTCGGTGCAGCGCCTGGGCTCCAAGCTGCACTTCATCCGCACGCTCGAATCGCAGGGCCTGCTCGACCGCGCGATCGAATTCCTGCCGACCGACCAGGAATTCGCCGAGCGCAAGGTGCGCGGCATCGGCCTGACCCGTCCGGAACTCGCCGTGCTGCTGTCCTACTCGAAGATCGTGCTGTTCCAGCAGCTGCTCGATTCCGACGTGCCGGAGGATCCGTACCTGTCGAAGGAACTGCGCCGCTACTTCCCGGTGCCGCTGCAGGAGAAGTATGCCCAGCACATGGAGCGCCATCGTCTGAAGCGCGAGATCATCGCCACCGCGGTGACCAACTCGATGGTCAACCGCATGGGCGCGACCTTCGTGCTGCGCATGGGCGAGGACACCGGCAAGACGCCGGCGCAGGTGGCGCGCGCGTTCAACATCGCGCGCGAAGTGTTCGACGCGCGCGACATGTGGGCGCAGATCGAGGCGCTCGACGGCAAGGTCAACGGCAACGCGCAGATCGACGCGCTGCTCGTGATCTGGCAGTGCCTGCGCGGCACCACGCGCTGGCTGCTCAACCACGCCGACGAAGGGCTCGACATCGCCGCCGCCGTGGCCAGGTACCACAAGGGCATGCAGGAATTGCGCAAGCAGCTCTATGACGTCGTCACGCCGGCCGAGCGCGCGATCTACGAGAGCGAGCAGCGCCGCTGGAAGGAGGCGGGTTTCCCCGACGCGCTCGGCAGCAGCCTCGCCGGCCTGCGCACGCCGGGTTCGGGCCTCGACATCATCCACGTCGCCGCCGACCACAAGCTCAAGATCGGCGAGGCCGCCGAGGTGTATTTCAGCCTCGGCGAATCGCTCAATTTGAACTGGCTCATGCAGAAAGTCGAAGCGCTGCAGGTCGAGTCGCAATGGCACGCGCAAGCGCGCGGCGGCCTGCGCGACGAGCTGTACGCACAGCATCGCGCGCTCACCGCGCAGGTGCTCGAAGGCGGCAAGAAGGGCGCGAAGGGCAGCGATCTCGTCGCCGCATGGCTCAACTGCGACGATTCGGCGCTCAAGTTCACGCTGGCGATGTTCGCCGACATGCGCTCTCAGGTCGTGACCGATTATCCGATTGTCTCGGTTGCCGTGCGCCGGCTCGCACAACTCGTGCAGGCGGGCGGCCCGGCATCCTGAGGGCACGACAGATCACGGTAGCACGATGCGGGATTTTCCTGCCGACAGGCGGTGTGGCGGGTCATGCGGTTCTGTTTCGATTCCTGCTCACGCAGGGCCGTTTACACCGCTTCGAAGATTCCCGCGGCGCCCATGCCGGTGCCGATGCACATCGTCACCATGCCGTATTTTTGTTTGCGGCGCTTGAGGCCGTGGAGGAGGGTGGCGACGCGGATCGCGCCGGTGGCGCCGAGCGGATGGCCCAGGGCGATGGCGCCGCCGAGCGGGTTGATCCTGTCGGGATTGAGGCCGAGGTCTTTCGTCACCGCGAGCGCCTGCGCGGCGAAGGCTTCGTTGAGTTCGATCCAGTCGAGGTCGTCCTGCTTGATGCCGGCCTGCTTGAGCACTTTCGGAATCGCCGCCTTCGGGCCGATGCCCATGACCTCGGGTGGCACGCCGGCGACGGCGAAGCCGACGAAGCGGGCGAGCGGGATGAGGGCATAGTCCTTGATCGCCTGTTCGCTGGCGAGCAGCACGGCGCCGGCGCCGTCGGACATCTGCGAGGCATTGCCCGCGGTGACGCTGCCATTGGCGCGGAACACGGTCTTGAGCTTGGCGAGCACGTCGACCGTGGTGCCGGGGCGCGGGCCTTCGTCGTTCTGGATCGTGCGCGTGTCGTCGGTGGTAACTCGCGCGGATAAATCGGGGTAATGGTCGGCGAGGGTAAACGGCGCGATCTCGTCGTTGAACTCGCCTGCGGCCTGGGCCGCGAGCGCCTTGGCGTGGCTGGCGGCGGCGAACGCGTCCTGTTCCTCGCGCGTGACTTTCCACTGTTCGGCGACCTTCTCGGCCGTGAGGCCCATGCCGTAGGCGATGCCGATGTGCTCGTTCGAGAAGATGCCCGGGTTGAACACCGGGTGGTAGCCCATCATCGGCACCATGCTCATCGACTCGGTGCCGCCGGCGAGCATCAGGTCGGCCTCGCCCGTGCGGATGCGGTCGGCGGCCATCGCCACGGCCTGCAGACCGGAGGAGCAGAAGCGGTTGACAGTGACGGCGGAGACGACGTTCGGCAGGCCGGCGAGCAGCACGCCGATGCGGGCGACGTTCATGCCCTGCTCGGCCTCGGGCATGGCGCAGCCGATGATCGCATCGTCGATGCGCGACTTGTCGATCTGCGGAAACTTGGCCAGCGTCGCGTTGATCGCGAAGGCGAGCAGGTCGTCCGGGCGCGTGTGGCGGAACACGCCGCGCGGGGCCTTGCCGACCGGGGTGCGCTGGGCGGCGACGAGGTAGGCGTCTTGGATTTGTTTGGTCATTTCGGTATCTCCGAAGAAAATAATGTGCATGCGACGCACGGATGCGTCGTCGTCGCCGGAGGCTGTATCCGGCGACGGAACACGTGCGCGCGCTTGGCCCGCGCCGTGTTCGCGACAGTTGCGGCAGGATGCCCAATCTGTCGCATGACTAGTTGCGCAGCGGCTTGCCGGTCTTGAGCGTATGCACGATGCGCTCCTGGGTCTTCGGCGTCTGCGCGAGGGCGACGAAGTGCCGGCGTTCGAGGTCGAGCAGCCATTGCTCGTCGACCGGCGAGCCGCGTTCGATCGGGCCGCCGCACAAGGTGTCGGCGATGCGGCTGGCGATGTCGAAGTCGTGTTCGGAGAGGAAGCGGCCTTCGAGCAGGTTGACCAGGGAGGCCTTGAACGTGGCCGTGCCGACGTCGCCGGCGACGGTGATCTGGCGGTCGTACAGGGGCGGTCGATAACCCGATTCGTACAGCGCGCGCGCTTCGTTCTTGGCGACGTACAGCAACTCCTCGGCGTGGAAGACCACGACGTCGCTTTGACGCAGCAGGCCGAGTTCCTTCGCTTCGAGCGCGGAACCGGACACCTTCGCCATCGCCACGGTCTGGAAGGTGCTCTTCAACTGCGTGAACACGTCGCCTTCGATCGCGCGCGCGGAGGCGCGCAGCGCGAGTTCCTTGAGACCACCGCCGGCCGGCAGCAGGCCGACGCCGGCTTCGACGAGGCCGATGTAGCTTTCCAGCGCGGCGACCGTGCGCGCGCAGTGCATCTGGAATTCGCAACCGCCGCCGAGCGCCATGCCGCGCACCGCGGCGACCACGGGCACGAGCGCGTGCTTGATGCGCAGGCTGGTCTGCTGGAAGCGGTTCACGAACGCCTCGAACTCGGCGACCTTGCCGGCCTGCAGCAGGGCGCCCGCGCCGGCGAGATCGGCGCCGGCGCTGAACGGCTCGGCGTCCTGCCAGATCACCAGGCCCTGGAAGTTCCTCTCGGCCTCGTCGATCGCGCGATGGACCGCATCGATCACGCCGGCACCGAGCGTGTGCATCTTGGTCTTGAACGAAAGGATGGCGATGTCGTCGCCGCCGAGCGTCCACAGGCGCGCCTCGTCGGTTTCGAAAACGGTCGTGCCGCGGTCGACCTGGGCGCCGATCGTCGTCTGCGGGAACAACTGGCGCGCGTACACCGGGGCGTTCGAGCGCGGCAGGACCGTGTTCTGCGCGGCGCTCCACGAGCTGCCGTCCGGCTGGTGCACGCCGATGCGGCTGGGATCCAGCGCCCAGGCCGGCAGCGGCACGTTGCTCATCGTCTTGCCGGCGGCGATGTCCTCGCTGATCCACTGCGCCACCTGCGCCCAGCCGGCGGCCTGCCAGGTCTCGAACGGGCCGAGCTTCCAGCCGTAGCCCCAGCGCATCGCGAAGTCGACGTCGCGCGCGCTGTCGGCGATGGCGGCCAGGTGATAGGCGGCGTAGTGGAACAGGTCGCGGTGGACCGCCCAGAGGAACTGCGCCTGCGGGTCGCTGGACGCGCGCAGCTTGGCGAACTGCTCCGCCGGATTCTTGATCTTGAGGATCGCGGCGACCTCGTCGCTGACCTGGCCGGTCTGCGCCACGTAGTCGCCCTTGGCCGGGTCGAGCACGAGAATGTCCTTGCCGACCTTGCGGAAGAATCCCGCGCCGCTTTTCTGGCCGAGCGCACCCTTCGCGACGAGCGCGGCGAGCACGGGCGGCATGCCGAAATAGCCGTGCCACGGATCGTTCGGCAGCGTGTCCTCCATCGTCTGGATGACATGGCCCATCGTGTCGAGGCCGACCACGTCGGCGGTGCGGTAGGTGGCGCTCTTGGGATGGCCGATCGCCGGGCCGGTCAGCGCGTCGACCACGTCGTAACTCAGCTTGAACTGCTCGGTGTGATGGATCGTCGAGAGGATCGAGAACACGCCGATGCGGTTGCCGATGAAGTTCGGCGTGTCCTTGGCGTAGACCACGCCCTTGCCGAGTGTCGTGGTCAGGAAGGTTTCGAGACCGGCGAGCACTTCGGGCATCGTCTTCGCGCAGGGAATCAGCTCGGCCAAGTGCATGTAGCGCGGCGGATTGAAGAAATGCACGCCGCAGAAACGCTCATGCAAGTGAGCGCTAAGAACATCGGCCAAGCTATTGATACTCAAGCCGGATGTATTGCTGGCGAGAATGGCGTTCTCGCTCACGAAAGGAGCGATCTTGGCGTAGAGGTCGCGCTTCCAGTCGAGCTTTTCGGCGATCGCCTCGATGATCAGGTCGCAGCCGCGCAGCAACGCCAGGTGCTGGTCGTAGTTGGCCGGCACGATCGCGCCCGCACGCGAGGCGTCGGCGAGCGGGGCGGGCGAGATTTTCTTGAGGTTCTCGATCGCCTTGAGCACGACGCCATTGGGATTGCCGTCCTTCGCCGGCAGGTCGAACAGCAGCGTGTCGACCCCGGCATTGACCAGGTGCGCGGCAATCTGCGCACCCATCACGCCGGCACCGAGCACGGCCACTTGGCGGATGCGGAGGGGAAAGTTATCCATGAATGACCTCGAATCGAAGACGGAGTGGGGGAGAGGGGGCGGCCACGGATGGTCGCTCTGTGGTCTTCGCGATCACGGACTCACGCCCGCAGGCCGGCCGCGGCGAACCGGACGAGATGGTCGGCGGTTAGGTCGCGATGCTCTTCGGCGCTGATGCCGCGGCGCTTGATCGTGCCGAAGTCGGCCATCGCGAAGGTCAGCGCGCCGGTGATGATGTCCATGCGCCAGTACAGTTCCTGTTTGTCTAGGTTCGGCAGCAAGGCGCCGAGTGCCGCGGTGAAGTCCCGCAGCACGTGGCCGTAGTTGTCGTGCAGGAAGGCGCGCAGGCGCTCGTTTTGCTCGGCATAGGTGCGCGCAAGGATGCGCACAAAGGCGGTGCCGCCTCTCTCATTGGTGGAGACGGCCAGCGCGGGGCGGATCCAGGCGCCGAGCACGTCTTCGAGCCGTACGGGCGATTTCGCGAGGGCAGCCTGCAGCGCCCGCGCGCGGTCGGCATTGAGCTTGTCCAGGCGTAAACGCAATACCTCGTTGATCAGGTTGTCCTTCGAACCGAAATGGTAGTTGACCGCAGCCAGGTTGACCTGCGCGGTCGAGGTGACCTGTCGTAGCGAGGCGCCAACGAAGCCGTGACTGGCGAATAGCTCCTCGGCGGCATCGAGGATGCGTTGCTTGGTCGAAAAAAGTTCCGGACTCACGGCCTGTCGCCTCCCCATCGTTTTTTGATGCGCCGTTTCGGTGTGAGGCCGGTCGACGAGCATTAAACGTTTGTTTGAATTTTAGACCGCCCACCTCACACGGGTCAATCGGTGGGGGGGACGGGTCCGATGGCCCAATCGCAGGCGGGAAAACTTACCGAACTTTGCAGCCAAGGCACTTAAATTATCCGTCGCAATCCTATAGAATCCAAAAATCTTTTTCGCAGCGGCGGTCGGCTTGCGGCACGTGTTCGGCTCGGCGGTGGGGAACACCGGGGGTCGTGTCCTCGACCTTTCGTCCAACAACATCGGAGTCATCAGCAATGGCGCTGGAGCGCACCCTTTCCATCATCAAGCCCGACGCGGTCGCCAAGAATGTGATCGGCGAAATCTATTCCCGCTTCGAAAAGGCCGGTCTCAAGATCGTCGCCGCCAAGTACAAGCAGTTGTCGCGCGCCGAGGCCGAAGGCTTCTACGCCGTGCACAAGGAGCGTCCTTTCTTCAGTGCGCTGGTCGAGTTCATGCTCTCGGGCCCGGTGATGATCCAGGCGCTCGAAGGCGAGGGCGCGATCCTCAAGAACCGCGATCTCATCGGCGCGACCGATCCGAAGAAAGCCGCGCCGGGCACGATCCGCGCCGACTTCGCGCAGTCGATCGATGCCAACGCGGTGCACGGTTCCGACGCGCCGGAAACGGCGGCGGCGGAGATTGCGTATTTCTTCGCCGGTACGGAAATCCATTCGAGGTAAATGTTTGCGTTCGTCCTTGAACACGAGAGTCAAAAAGCGGCCATCTCTGACCGCACTTCTCAACAACATCTTGCTGTGAACGAGACTTCTGCCAGGTCCAATCTGTTCGACTACGACCGCCAAGGACTGCGCGACCTGTTCGCGCGACTCGGCGAGAAGCCGTATCGCGCCGAGCAGGTGATGAAGTGGATCTATCACCGGCACGCGACCTCATTCGAGCAGATGACCGACGTCGGCAAGGCCTTGCGCGACAAGCTTGAGGCGGCGTGCGAGATCGCGCCGCCGAAGGTGCTGTTCGAGAAGCAGGCCGCCGACGCCACGTACAAGTGGCTGCTCGGCATGGACGGCGGCAACGCGATCGAGACGGTGTTCATTCCCGAGGCGACGCGCGGCACGCTGTGCGTGTCCTCGCAGGTCGGCTGCGGATTGAACTGCCGGTTCTGCTCGACCGCGACACAAGGTTTCAACCGCAACCTTTCCACGAGCGAGATCATCGGCCAAGCATGGACCGCGGCGAAGCATCTCGGCAACGTGCCGCATCACCAGCGCAAGCTCACCAACATTGTCATGATGGGCATGGGCGAACCGCTGCTCAATTTCGACAACGTCGTGCGCGCGATGAGCGTCATGCGCGACGACCTCGGCCTCGGTCTCGCCAACAAGCGCGTCACGCTGTCGACCGCCGGCCTCGTGCCGATGATCGACAGGCTCGGCGAAGTCGCCGACGTGTCGCTGGCCGTGTCGCTGCACGCACCGAACGACGAGCTGCGCACCGAACTCGTGCCGCTCAACAAGAAATACCCGATCGCCGAACTGTTGGCCGCGTGCCAGCGCTATGCCGCTCGCCGGCCGCGTACGACGATCACGTTCGAGTACACGATGCTCAAGGGCGTCAACGACAAGCCCGAGCACGCGCGCCAGCTCGTCAAGCTGATGCGCCGCGTGCCGAGCAAGGTCAACCTGATCCCGTTCAATACGTTCGCCGGCACGCGCTTCGAACGTTCGGACGAAGCAGCGATCCGACACTTCCAGAAGATTCTGCTCGACAGCGACGTGCTGACGATGGTGCGGCGTACGCGCGGCGACGACATCGACGCGGCATGTGGCCAGTTGAAGGGGCAGGTGCTCGACCGCACGCGGCGCAGCGCCGAATTCCAGCGCCGTATCGAGGCCGGAGTACGCCATGCGGCGTGACCGCGTGCGGGCATCGCTTTCGTGGGTCGCGCTCGCGGCCTTCGCGCTGTGCGGCGCGTCCGCGTGCAGCCACGTCAGCGAAGGCATCCATCCCGCCGCGCTCGAAAACCAGGCATCGAACCTGAAGGAGAAGGAAACTCCGGCGGACAGGGCGCGCCCGTTCGTCCAACTCGGGCAGAAATACTTGGAAATAGGCAAACTCGAACTCGCCCAGGAAAACCTGCTCAAGGCGCTCAAGTACGATCCGAAGAGCATCGATGCGCATACCTTGCTCGCCACGCTCTACGACCGCGTCGGCGACCGCACGCAGGCCCTGCAGCACTACCGCGAAGCCGCGCTGCTCGCGCCCAAGGCCGGCGCCGAGAACAACAACTACGGCATGTACCTGTGCAAGCTTGGCCAGTACGCCGAGGCGCGCAAGTATTTCGATGTCGCCTTCGCAGACGGTTTCTACACAGCCAAGGCTTCGGCCTATACGAATGCCGGCACCTGTGAACTGCTCGGCCAGGGTTCGCTCGACCGCGCCGAGACCGATTTCCGCAGCGCTCTCGCGCTCGACCCGAACGATGCCCAAGCGTTGTATCAGCTTGCCAGCGTGCTATATCGCAAGAACGATTTCTTCAAGGCACGCGCATTCGTGCAGCGCTACGATGCCCTCGGCCAGGCCAGTCCGGACGCATTGCTGCTCGCTCGCGACATCGAAACCCGGCTGGGCCACGCCGACGCCGCACGCGATTACGCACAGCGTTTGCGCGACCAGTTCCCGGATTCGGAGCAGGCGCGTGCTCTACAATCCAAGCCATCTTCGTAAATGCCATGAAACGCAGCAAGAAATCATCACCGCAAGCAACCGATGCCGCCTCCGCGCGGCCGTGCGATCGAAGCGATGCGCAAACCGCCACCGTATTACAGGGGATGGAACAGATGGCCTTTTTCGAGACTGCCGACGAAGCGTCCGGCAATGACGCCGCGGCGGCGACGCCGGCGGACGAAACGTCGGTCGATGCCACCGTCGAAAGCGTTGCGGTCGCACCCGGGCAGGCCACTTTGTTCCCCGAATCGCTCGTCCAACGTTTGGTCGCGGCGCGCGATGCGCGCGGCTGGAACTCGCAGCAGGTTGCGGCCAGACTGCATCTGCCGCTGCACATCGTGCAATCGATCGAGGCCGGGCAATACGAGCGCATCGACCAGGGCGTCTACCTGCGCGGTTATCTGACGAACTACGCGCGTCTGGTCGGCGTGCCCCTCGATGCAGTCGAGGACGTGTTGCGCGGCAAGGCACCGCCGCCGCCCGAACTCGTCGCTACCGGGCAAATCTCCCATTCGCGTTATCTCGTCGAGCGCTATTCGGGCTCGGCACTGTATCTCGTGTTGACCGGCGTGATCTTCGTGCCGCTCGTGATGTTCGCGATGAACATGGGCGGGAGCGTCGGTTCGCGGCTGACTCCGCTCGATGCGCCCGTGCCGGCGCTGACTTCGACGGAAAGCGATGCCGCTGCCTCCACCGCCGCGGCGACAACGGCCGCCGCCGATACCCCGGCCACCGCGCCGGCGACGGAAAGCCACGACTCGCCGCTGATGGCCTCGTTCGCGATCGTGCCGACGCTGCCTGCGATGGGCGGCGCCAAGCCCGATACCGTGGCGGCGGCGGGCAGCCAATTGCGCCTGAGCCTGGCCGAAGCGAGTTGGGTCGAAATCGTCGACGCCGACGGCAAGCGCCTCGAGTACTCGACGCTGCCCGCAGGCACGACGAAGGAGTACCCGGCGGAAAAATCGCTGACGATCCTGCTCGGCAACACCAGCGGCGTCAGGGTCGAAGTCGCCGGGCAGGCGCAGGACATCGCGCCGTACAACCGCGGCAACGTCGCGCGCTTCAAGCTTGCCGCCGGCAGCCGGTCGATCACGACGGCAGCATCCGAGCACAACGGCTGACGACGCGGGCCGGCGCAGCGCGCTAGGTCGAATTCCCAAACCGCCCCCTGAACAGGGCGGTGCGCAAGAGCGCATCGGTGGGCGGTTCCTGATACCCTACGCCTCCTCGCGCGCCGCGCGCCCGGCACGGTCCGCGCAGTGCGTATCGAAACTTCCGAACGAGGTAATCCGCAGCATGTCTTTCGATGTCTTGGACGAACACGAACAGGGCGAACTCGTCCGCAAGTGGGTGCGTGAGAACTGGCTGTCCATCGCGACCGGCATTGGCTTGGGTTTGGTCCTGCTGTTCGGCTGGCAGCAATGGCGCACGCACCGGGCAAATCGCAACATGGATGCCGCCGTGCTGTTCGACACGCTCGGCACCGACATCGACAAGAAGGATTACGACGCGGCCAAGGCGATTGCGGCCAAACTCAAGTCCGAGCATGCCGGCACCCCGTACGCGGCGCTCGCCGCGGTGCGCGAAGCCGACATCGCGCTCCAGCACGGCGACGCGGAGAGCGCCTACGCCTCGCTGGAGTGGGCGTGGGAGCATGCCGGCATCGATGCGCTCAAGGCCACGATCGGCATCGATCTCGCACGCGTGCAGATCGCGCGCGGCAAGGCGCAGGAGGCGCTCGATCTGATCGACAAGCTGCCGAAGAGCGGCTTCGAGGCGGCCACGGCGGAACTGCGCGGCGACGCGCTTGTCGTGCTCGGGCGCAAGGACGACGCACGTACTGCGTATGCCGAGGCGCTCGCCAAGCTCGAACCGGGCGCCCCGAACCGCAATTTCCTTGAAATGAAACTGGCCGATCTGGGAGCCGCACCAGCGGATGCCGCTCCCGCCAAGACCGTCGCGGAGAAGAAGAACTCATGAGCACCGTCTTCACCGCATCGCGCCTGCGCGGCGCAAGCCTCGTCCTGCTCGGCGTCGCCATCAGCGGCTGCGGCACGATCAAGGGCTGGTTCAACGACACCAAGAAGGAAAACATCGAGCCGCCGACGCCGCTGGCCGAGAATTTCACCCCTTCGATCTCGGTGACGAAGGTCTGGAGCGCACGCATCGGCAAGGGCGCGGAAAAGACCGGCGCCGACTCGCGGCCGGCCTACGCCGATGGCAAGCTCTACGCCGCGAGCACGACCGGCGAGATCGAAGCTTACGACGCCGCGACGGGCAAGACGTTGTGGAGCAAGCGCCTCGGCAGTCGCCACGGCTTCCTCATCCACCGCGGGCCGAACTCGGTGCGCTGGGGCGGCGGCCCGAGCGTGGACGGCGATCTCGTCGTCGTCGGCACCCTCGAAGGCACGGTGCAGGCGTTCAACGCCGGCGACGGCAGCGAACGTTGGACCGCGCAATTGTCTTCCGAAGTGATTTCGGCGCCGGCCATCGGCGGCGGCATGGTCTACGTGCGCACCAACGACGGCCACATCGTCGGTCTCGACCGCGCCGACGGCTCGCGCAAATGGGTGTATGACCGCGCAACCGTGCCGCTGTTGACCCTGCGCGGCAACAGCCCGCCGGTGTTCGCCGACGGCGTCGTCTACTCGGGCGAGGACAACGGCAAGGTCGTCGCGCTGCGCACCAGCGACGGCGCGCCGCTCTGGGAGCAGGTGCTCTCCGCGGGCGAGGGCCGCACCGAGATCGACCGACTGCAGGACGTCGACGGCGAGATCGCCGTGGCCGACAACGTCGTCTACGCGGTCGGCTACAAGGGCCAAACGCAGGCGCTGTCCGCGCAGAGCGGACGCCCGTTGTGGACGCACGAACTCGGTGCCTACGGCGGCGTGGCGCTGTCCGCGAGCCAGGTCTACCTGACCGACACCGACGCCAACGTCTACGCGCTCGACCTGCGCACCGGCTCCTCGCAGTGGAAGCAGGACGCGCTCAAGTATCGCTGGCTCGGCGAACCGGCGGTGCAGGGCGATGCCGTCGTCGTCGGCGACCTCGAAGGCTGGGTGCACTGGCTGTCGATCAACGACGGCAAACTGCTCGCCCGCGAGCGCGTGTCGGAGGCGCCGATCAAATCCGCGCCCGTCGTCGTCGGCGACATGGCCTACGTCGAGACGATCTACGGCGACATCGCGGCCTATCGCGTTGGCAAGTAGGCGTCGGGGCCGAAAGCATTCCGGGTCGGGAATTTGCGCGGATCGGGCAAATAGTTCTGGCTTTATCCGCGTAAATCCGCGTAAATCCGCGTCTGAAGCTTTTCGGTTGATGCGCCCATGCTCCCCGTCGTCGCCCTGGTTGGCCGGCCCAACGTCGGCAAATCCACGCTGTTCAATGCGCTCACGCGCACGCGCGACGCGCTAGTGCACGATCTGCCGGGGCTGACGCGCGACCGCCACTACGGCATCTGCCGGCTCGGCGCACGCGAATTCGTCGTCGTCGACACGGGCGGCCTTTCCGGCGAGAACGAGGGCATCGACGCGTTGACCGCGCGCCAGGCGGAACTCGCGATCGACGAAGCCGACGTCGTCGCCCTGGTCGTCGATGCGCGCGACGGCGTGCTGCCGCAGGACCGCAACATCCTCAAGAATCTGCGCAGGTGCGACAAGCCGCTGCTGCTCGTGGTCAACAAGGTCGACGGCGTCGACGAGGGCAACGCGCGCGGCGAATTCGCCTCGTTCGGCTTTGCCGAGCCGGTGCTGACCTCGTCCGCGCACAGTCGCGGCCTCGACGAGTTGCTCGCGCAGATCGAAGCGCGGCTGCCGGCGGTCGATGCCGACGCGCTCGCCGCAGGCGACCCGGCCGACGAAGGCATCCGCGTCGCCGTCGTCGGCCGGCCGAACGTCGGCAAGTCCACGCTGGTCAACCGCCTGCTCGGCGAGGACCGCGTCGTCGTCTCCGACATCGCCGGCACCACGCGCGACTCGATCCGCGTGCCGCTCGAACGCGACGGCAAGAAATATACGCTGATCGACACCGCCGGCGTGCGCCGCCGCGCGCGCGTCGAGGAGGCGGTCGAGAAGTTCTCCGTCATCAAGACGCTGCAGTCGATCGCCGCGGCGAATGTCGTCGTGCTCATGCTCGACGCGAACGAAGGCGTGTCCGAACAGGACGCGACGCTGATCGGCCACGTGCTCGGCGAAGGCCGCGCGCTCGTCGTCGCGGCGAACAAATGGGACGGCCTCTCGACCTACGAGCGCGAGCAGTGCCGCAACTCGCTCGAACGCCGGCTCGACTTCGTGCCGTTCGTCAAGCCGGTCTTCATCTCCGGCCTGCACGGATCGGGACTTGCGGAGCTGATGCGGGCGATCGTGCGCGCGCACCGATCGGCGACGCGCGAATTCGGCTCTTCGGAGCTGACCAAGGCCTTGGAGCAGGCCTACGAAAGCTACCAGCCGCCGCTCGTGCGCGGGCACGCGCCCAAGCTGCGCTTCGCCCATCCGGGCGGGACCAATCCGCCGACGGTCGTCATCCACGGCAGCCGCACGAAGCACATCGCCGAAAGCTACCGGCGCTACCTCGAAAATTTCTTCCGCAAGCGCTTCAGGCTCGAAGGCACGCCGATCCGCATCGCATTCAAGGAAACGGCCAACCCGTTCGCCGGGCGCAAGAACGTGCTGACCGAAAAGCAGGTCAAGAAGCGGCAGCGCTTGATCCGCAATGCCAAGCGCGGCTGACCCGCAAATTTCCGCCGCGATCCTCGCCGGCGGAGAAGGCCGCCGCGTCGGCGGCAACGACAAGGGTTTGCTGCTGCTGCGCGGGAGGCCGCTGGTCGAACGCGTAGCCGCGGCGTTGCGCGGACAGGCCGGCACGATCCTGATCGTCGCGAACCGCCACGCCGACGAGTATGCGCGTTTCGGACGAGTGGTTGCCGACGAAGCCGTGGGATTCCGCGGACCGCTGGCCGGCATCGCCAGTGCCTTGAAGCATTGCCCGACCGCCTGGCTGCTGACCGCGCCGGTCGACGCTCCCGATCCGCCGCGCGACCTTGCGCAGCGCCTGCTCGCTTGCGCCGCAGCGGCCGGCGCGGACGCGGCCGTCGCCCACGACGGCACCCGTCGCCAGCCGCTGTTCGCGCTCTACCGCAGCCGCCTGTGGCAAAGCGCCGCTGCCGCATTGGCCGAAGATCTGCCCGTGTATCGTTGGCAGGAGCGGATCGCTGCGGCAGAGGCGGATTTCTCCGACTGCGCGCACGCCTTCGCCAATCTCAATACACTGCACGAACTGCGCGAATGGGAACGGCACCATGCACGTTGATGCGCCCGCGTTTCCGATGGGCCTGAGCCTTGCCGAGGCGCAGGCGCGCATCGTGCAAATCGCGGCGCAGCAGGCGCTGGAGGGCGAATCGGTCGTACTCGAATCGGCGCTGGGCCGCGTGCTTGCCGAGGACGTCGTCGCGCCGGCGGACGTGCCCGGCTTCGTCAATTCGGCCATGGACGGCTACGCGCTGCGCGCGGCCGATCTCGATGCGAGCGGAGAAACGCGGCTGCGTCTGGCCGGCGCCATCCTGGCCGGAGGCGGCGAGGCGCCGCGCGTCGGGCCGGGCACCTGCGTGCGCGTCACCACCGGCGCGCCGCTGCCGCAGGGTGCCGACACGGTCGTGATGAAGGAGAACACGCGCGTCGACGGCGACGCGATCGTCGTCGAGCTGGGCACGCCGGCGGGAACCCACGTGCGCCCGGCCGGCGAGGACTACCGGGCGGGCGATCATGCGCTCGCTGCCGGCGCGGCGCTGACGCCGGCGCAGCTCGGCGTGCTGGCGTCGTTCGGCCGCACGCGCGTCGGCGTGGCGCGCAGGCCGCGCGCGGTGCTGCTGACCACGGGCGACGAACTCGTGCCGGCCGGACAGCCGCTGGGCTTCGGCCAGATCCACGATTCGAACCGCTATAGCCTCGGCGCGCTGCTCGAGCAGCACGGCGTCGAACTGCTGCGCCACGAGCGCCTGCGCGACGACCCGCCCGCATTGCGCGTAGCGCTCGCGCAAGCGGCCAGCGATGCCGACGTCGTGGTCACGAGCGGCGGCGTTTCGGCCGGCGAAGCGGACCATCTGCCGAACCTGCTCGCCGAAATCGGGCGCGTGCATCTCTGGAAGGTCAGGATCAAGCCGGGCATGCCGTTCCTGTTCGGCGGCATCGGCCGCGCCCTGGTGTTCTCGCTGCCGGGCAATCCGGTATCGGGCGTGGCGACGTTTCTCGCGTTCGTGCGCCCCGCGCTCGATGCGATGACGCGGCGGCGCGCACGGCGCGCGAACCTGCGCGCGCGTCTCGCGCGGGCGGTGAGCAAGACCCACTCGCGCGTCGAGTTCCTGCGCGCCGCGCTGGCTTGCGACGAGTCCGGCACGCTGCATGCGACGCCGTTGCCGAAGCAGGGCTCGGGACAGCTGCGCGGCGTCGCCGAGGCCGATGCGCTGATCGTGCTGCCCGAAGCGGCGCAGGAGTACGCGGCCGGCAGCGTGGTCGAGGTACTGCCGCTGCCGGGCTGGGCTTGAACGGCGCAGGCGCGAGGCGCATATCCCGAGCATGAGCGGTCAGATCGACGAAATCGGCCCGAGCGATGCGCTGTCGCGGCAGGCGCGCGGCGCCTTGTTGATCGACGTGCGCGAGGACGACGAGCGCGCGGGCGGCGCGCCGGCGGGAGCGGTCGGCGTGCCGCTCGGCGAAATTGGCGGACGCATCGCCACGATCGAGGCGCGTCGCGAGCGCGAGATCCTGACGATCTGCGCGAGCGGCAGGCGCTCGCTGCGCGCTGCGCAGGCGCTGCGCGATCTCGGCTACACGAATCTCGCCTCGGTCGCCGGCGGCTTCGTGCGCTGGAACGCGGAAGGCCTGCCGCTGGCCGACGGCGGCCTCGGCGCCGATGCCCTCGAGCGCTATTCGCGCCACTTGCTGTTGCCGGAAGTCGGCGCAAAGGGGCAGGGCAGGCTGGCGCGCACGCGCATCGCGCTGATCGGCGCGGGCGGCCTCGGCTCGCCCGCGGCGTTCTACCTCGCCGCGGCCGGCGTCGGCCGTCTGACCCTGATCGACGACGACGTGGTCGACAAGTCGAACCTGCAGCGCCAGATCCTGCATACCGACGCGCGCGTCGGCATGGCGAAGGTCGAATCGGCGCGCATCGCGGTCATGGCGCTGAATCCGCGAGTCGAACTGCGTACGCAGCGTGCCCGGCTTGCCGCGGCGAACGTCGAAGAACTGATTGCCGACCACGACGTCGTCGTCGACGGAGCCGACAATTTCCCGACGCGCTACCTGCTCAGCGCGGCGTGCCGGCGGCTGCGGATTCCGCTCGTGTACGGCGCGGTGCATCGCTTCACCGGCCAGGTCAGCGTGTTCGATGCGCGCAATGCGGCTTCGCCGTGCTATCGCTGCCTGTTTCCCGAACCGCTCGCCGCGCAGGATGCGCCGAACTGCGCCGAGGCCGGCGTGCTCGGCGTGCTGCCGGGCACGATCGGCCTGCTGCAGGCCACCGAGGCGATCAAGCTCGTGCTCGGCATCGGCGTGCCGCTGGTCGGACGCCTGCTGTGCTACGACGCGCTCGCGGCGACGTTCCGTGAACTGCGCCTGCCGCGCGACCCGCAGTGCCCGGGCTGCGGCGACCACGCCGTCTTCGGCGGCTACGAGGACATCGCGCGGATCTGCGCTTCGGCGTAGCGCGCCGATCCGATCGGTCAGGCGGTGGCGCGCCGCGCCGCCGGCGCGCTAATCGTATAGACCGCGGCGTCGATCGACTTGCCGTGGTAGGTCAACCGGCCGCTGGCCAGGCCCTGGAAGCGCGCGCCGGTCTTCTCGGCGACGCGCCGGCTCGGCCGGTTCGCCGCACCGCAGACGACCTCGATCTGGGTGAGCTTGAGCACCTCGAACGCATAGCCGACCGCGAGCCGCGCCGCCTGCGTGCCGACGCCGCGGCCCTGGTACGACTGGCGGATCCAGTAGCCGAGGTTGGCCGAAAGCTTTTCATGGTCGATGCGCGAAAGCCCCACGCCGCCGAGATAGTCGCCGCTGGTCGCGTCCGAGACGGCGAACACGAAGCTGTCGCCCTTGTCCCAGCTTTCATGGGCATGGGTTATCCAGGCCTCCGCCTCGGCCGTACCGTAGCCCTTATTGCACCAGTCCAGCCAGGCGCCGACCGTAGGAACCGACTCCTGCACGGCCTCGACGATGCCGGCGACGTCGCCGGGCTCGTATTTGCGGATGGAGAGGCCGTTGCTCTCGCGTTCGGTCGGCAACATCCCCGTATCGATGTCGTGCATGTTCAGTGTCCCCCTTGTTGCGCTCGCTCGAAAGCCGCGATCTGCTCGGCGCTGGCCGGTTTCTGGTGCTTGGCCTTCCATTGCTCGAACGGCTGGCCGTAGATGCGTTCGCGCGCCGCTTCCTTGCCCATCTCGATGCCTTGCGCCGCCGCCGCTTCGCGATACCAGTCGGCGAGGCAATTGCGGCAGAAGCCCGCGAGCGTCATCAGATCGATGTTCTGCACGTCGGGGCGCTGTTCGACGAGATGGCGCAGCAGGCGGCGAAAGGTGGCGGCTTCGATTTCTGTTTCCGTTGCAGGCATGGCGGGTTCCGAATTTCCCGGAATAGTAGCGCGATTTGAGCCGCGCTCGGACATGCTGGGATAATACAAACTTTCCATGGAACGAAAGCTGGCATGAGCGCAAAGATTCTCGACGGCAAACGCATCGCCGACCGGCTGCTCGACGATCTGCGCGCCGAGGTCGGCCAGCGCCGCGTGCAGGGCCTGAGCGTGCCGGGCATCGCCGTCGTCCTCGTCGGCGACGATGCGGCGTCGAGCGTCTACGTGCGCAACAAGCGCCGTGCCTGCAAACATGCCGGCTTCCATTCGCGCGATTTCGACCTGCCGGCGGCGACGACCCAGACCGAGCTCGTCGCGCTGATCGATGCCTTGAATGCCGACCCGCAGGTGCACGGCATCCTCGTGCAGCTTCCGTTGCCGGCGCAGATCGACGCCAACGTCATCGTCGACCGTATCGACCCGCGCAAGGACGTCGACGGATTCCACCCGGAGAACATCGGCCGGCTCGCGCTGCGCCAGCGCGGGCTGCGTCCGTGCACCTCGAAGGGCGTAATGACCCTGCTCGCCAACACCGACCGGCCGGTGCGCGGGCAGAACGCGGTCGTGGTCGGCGTGTCCAACCACGTTGGCCGGCCGCTCGCGCTCGAGCTGCTGCTCGCCGGATGCACGACGACGACCTGCCACAAGTTCACGCGCGACCTGCCGGCGGTGGTCGCCGCGGCCGACATCGTCGCCGTCGCGGTCGGTCGGCCCGGGCTCGTCAAGGGCGAATGGATCAAGCCCGGCGCGATCGTGATCGACGTCGGCATCAACCGGCTCGAGGACGGCCGTCTCGTCGGCGACGTCGAATTCGCCGCCGCCGCCGAGCGCGCCTCGTGGATCACGCCGGTGCCCGGCGGAGTCGGGCCGATGACGGTGGCGACGCTGATGCAGAATACGCTCGAAGCCGCGTGCGCGGCCGACGCGGGCAACTGAATAGCGCCTGACGCGGACGGCCTCGCGCGAGTCTTCGGATGAGCCGCTGCGTTAAAATTCCCGCCACTCTTTTCGTTCCGCACCGCATGCGCAATCTCTTCCCACGCCTTCGTTTCGCGTCGCTGTTGTGCGCCTGCCTGACTGCCGCCTGCGGCAGCGTAGTGCAGAAGGCGACCCGGGAATTCGGCGACTCGCTGACCCTGGCGGTGCTCGACCAGGACGATCCCGGGATCGTGCGCGACGGTCTGCCGGCCTACCTGCTGCTGATCGACAGCCGCATCGAGGCCAATCCCGCCGATGCCGCCTCGTTGCTCGCCGGCGCGAAGCTCTACGGTGCCTACGCCGGCGCGTTCGTCGACGACACCGAGCGCGCGCAGAAACTCGCCGGCCGCGCCTACGCCTACGCGCGCCGCGCGCTGTGCCTGAGCGAAAAGCCGCTGTGCGATGCGCTCGACGCACCCTACGAGAAATTCGACGCGGCGCTGAAGCAGGCCGACGCGAAGGACATCGCGACGCTGTACGGTTTCGCCGCGGCCTGGGCCGGACGCATCCAGGTCAACGCGGGCGACTGGAACGCGATCGCCGATTTGCCCAAGCTGCAGGCGTTGCTCCTGCGCTGCGACGCGATCGATGCGCATTACGACGACGGCGGTGCGGCGCTTTACCTCGGCGTCGTCAATTCGATCCGGCCGGCCTCGCTCGGCGGCAAGCCGGAGGAGGGCAGGAAGTGGTTCGAGCGCGCGCTTGAACTGTCGGGCGGCAAGAACCAGATGGTGCGCGTGCTGTACGCGCAGTTCTACGCGCGGCTCGTCTTCGACCAGGCCTTGCACGACAAATTGCTCAACGAGGTATTCGCCGCCGATCCGATCGCGCCGCGGCTGACGCTGATCAACACGTTGGCGAAGAAGAAGGCGAAAGTATTGTTGGCGTCGGGCAAAGATTTCTTTTGATCGTCATCCCAGCGCAAGCTGGGATCCAGCTCTCGATCTGCGTCAATTCCAAAAAGCTGGATTCCAGCTTGCGCTGGAACGACGAACTGGAGTGAATTTCTGGAGAAGTATGCAAATGAAAAAAATAATCTTGGCGTCGGTTCTTTCTCTTGCGTGCGCGGCCGCGAACGCCGCGACGATCAAGATCGCCACGATCGCGCCCGACGGTACCGCATGGATGAAGGAAATGCGCGCCGCCGCCGAGGCGGTGAAGACGAAGACCTCCGACCGCGTCGAGATCAAGTTCTATCCGGGCGGGGTGATGGGCGACAACGCCACCGTGCTGCGCAAAATCAAGATCGGCCAGTTGCAGGGCGCCGCGTTCACCGGCGGCGAGGCGGCCTCGATCACGCCCGATGCCAACGTCTACAGCCAGCCTTTCCAGTTCCGCAGCGAAGACGAAGTCGACAAGGTGCGCGCTAAGGTCGATCCGCTGCTGAAGGCCGGTTTCGAGAAGGCCGGCTTCGTCGTGCCGGGCATTGCCGGCGGCGGCTTCGCCTACCTGTTCAGCGTCAACGACATCCATGACAAAGAAACGCTCAAGGCGGCGAAGGTATGGGTGCCGCAGGGCGACCACGTCTCCGAGATCGCGTTAAAGGCCGCCGGGGTCACGCCGATTCCGCTGCCGATCGCCGACGTCTACACCAGCCTGCAAACCGGCTTGATCGATGCCGCCGCGAGCACGACGGCCGGCGCGATCGCGCTCCAGTGGCACACCAAGGTCAAGCATATGTTCGACCTGCCGCTGATGTACGTGGTGGGCTTCCTCGCGATCGACAAGAAGAACTTCGACGCGATCGGTGCGGACGACCGGAAGATCGTCGACGACGAAATCGGCGCCGCGTTCGCGCGCATCGAAAAGGGCACGCGCGCGGACAATCAGCAGGCGCGCGCGGCGCTGCAGAGCCAGGGCGTGGCGATCACTCCGCAGAATGCCGACGAGCGCAAGACCTGGGACGCGATCGGCGCCGACGCGCGCAAGAACCTGACCGGCGCCGGCGGCATTTCGCCCGAGCTCGCCGCGACCGTGAACAAGGCGCTCGACGAAGCGAGGAAGTGACGATTCGGCCCAAGGGCGCGTAGCGCGATTGGCAAGCCGAATCGTCACCCCGGCAGGGAATGCCGGGGTCCAGACTTCAGGGACGACAAAGTAGTCGGTACTTCGGCATCCAGGCAGCCTGGATTTACGCGCGGCTTCTACTGCGCCCCCTTCGGACCAGTTGCTCCGCAACTGTTCGTTCCGGCATCCTGCTTGCACAGTCGGCAATCCCTGCCGGAACGACGAGCAGAGAATGGCATTCACCAAAACCCTGAACTGGCTCCACCGCCTCGAAAACGCCGTCCTCACCGTTCTCGTGCTGGTCCTCGTCGCGCTGGCCGGCGCGCAGATCTTCATGCGCAACGCGTTCGGCGGCGGCCTCTCCTGGGCCGATCCGTTCCTGCGCACGCTGGTCGTGTGGACGGCGATGCTCGGTGCGCTCGCCGCGGTGCGCGAGGACAAGCACATCGCCGTCGACGTGCTGCAGCGGTTTCTGCCGCCCGGCGCGCAGCGCGCGGCGCGCGTGCTGACGCTGCTGTTCGCTGCCGGCATCTGCGCCGCGCTGGCATGCTACGGCTGGGGGCTCGTAAGCGTCGATCTCGACGGCGGCGCCAGGTCGGACTTCGGCCTGCCGAACTGGCTGCTCGAAAGCATCCTGCCGATCGGCTTCGGTTTGATGGCGGTGCGCTTCGTGCTGCGTGCGTTCGCGGCACCGACTCATGTGCCTGGATTGTCCGCGCCCGAACTGCTCCACGACGCCGGCCGCGCGCATGCGGGCGACGAAGGGCAGGCGCGATGATCTGGTTGCTCGCCGGGGTCCTGGTCATCCTCGCCGCGCTCGGCGCGCCGCTGTTCGCGCTGATCGCGGCGATCGCGCTGCTCGGCTTCTCCGCGTCCGGGCAGCCGGGCACGGCGGTCGCGATCGAGTTCTATCGCCTCGCCGACATGCCGGCGCTGATCGCGATCCCGCTGTTCACCCTGGCCGGCTACCTGCTCGCCGAAAGCCAGGCGCCGCGCCGGCTCGTACGTCTGTCGAATGCGCTGGTCGGCTGGCTGCCGGGCGGACTTGCGATCGTCTCGATCTGTGCCTGCGCATTCTTCACCGCGTTCACCGGAGCGACCGGCGTCACCCTCGTCGCGCTGGGCGCCGTGCTCTATCCGGCGTTGCGCCAGGCGCAATACGGCGAACGCTTTTCGCTCGGCCTTTTGACCGCCTCGGGCAGCCTCGGCCTGCTGCTCGTGCCGTCGATGCCGCTGATCCTCTACGGCGTCGTCGCCCAGCAGTTCCACACGACGCCGCCCGTGGCGATCGATGCGCTGTTCAAGGCCGGCCTGCTGCCGACCCTGCTGATGATCGCGGTGTTGGCGATCTACAGCGCCTGGCAGGCGCGCGACCTGCCGCGTCCGCCGAAACCGCCGAAGGGCGAGTTGCGGGCGGCGGTCAAGGACGCGGGCTGGGAATTGCCGCTGCCCGTACTTGTGCTCGCCGGCGTGTTCTCGGGCAAGCTCGCGCCGTCCGAGGCCGCCGCGGCGACGGCGCTGTACGTGCTGATCGTGACCGTGCTGATCCGGCGCGAGATCAAACTGGCCGAACTGCCGCGCGTGATCCGTGAAGCGATGCTGCTGGTCGGCGCGATCCTCGTCGTGCTCGGTTTCTCGCTCGCGCTGACCAACTGGTTGATCGATGCCGACGTGCCCGAACAGCTGTTCGCATGGCTGCAAGCCGGCATCGCGAGCAAGCTCGGCTTCCTGCTCGTGCTCAACGCGTTCCTGCTCGTGTTCGGCATGCTGCTCGAAGGGTTCCCGGCGATCATCATCCTCGTGCCGCTGGTGCTGCCGATCGCGATCCATTACGGCGTCGATCCGGTGCATCTCGGCATCGTCTTCCTCGCCAACCTGCAGATCGGCATCTTCCTGCCGCCGGCCGGCATGAACATCTTCATCGCCGCCGCGCGATTCAACCGACCGGCGACGTCGGTCATCCGCGCCTGCCTGCCGTTCTACGCGCTGCTGATGCTGTGCGTGCTGATCGTCACGTATTGGCCAGCGCTGTCGTTGGCTCTGGTGCGCTGACGGGCTCGTCGTTGCGGCGGTTCCCGCCGGAACGACGGCTTTGCCTATTTCGTCGTCGGCGCAGCTGGCTGCGCCGGCTTCGGCGCCCTCGCGTTGATCATCAGGTCGAGGAAGTTCTCGTCCGCGCTGCCGCGGCCGATACGGTCGAGGGCGATGCCGTCCATGATCTGCTTCCAGTTGTCCGGTTTCGGCCCGATCCAGTCCGACTGGTCGCCGGCCAATACGAGCTCCGCCTGCTTGCCGTCGAAGTAGATGTCGATCTGGTTGCGGCGGTCGCCGCGCGCGTGGGCGACGTACTGTGCCGGCTGCGGCGGCTGGCTCAGGAACGTGCCCTGATCGATCTTGCGGCAGGCGCGGTCGCCGAGCAGTTCGGCGATCGACGGGACGATGTCGGCCTGCTGGAACTTGCCGGCGACCGCGCCCTTGGCGACCGGCAGTTGCGTGGCGACGACGAACGGCGTGCGCGCGAGCGCGCTGTCGCCGAAGCGCGCAAGCTCGGTCGCGGACAGCGGCGTCATGCTGCGATGGTCGCCGGAAATCATCAGCACGCCGTTGCGGAAGAAGTCGCGCTTGGCGAGCTCGTCGTAGAGCATGCCGATCTGCTTGTCGGCGTAGCGGAACGCGCCGGTCTCGTCGAGGCTCTCGTTCTCGGGATTGACGAACGGCGGATGCGTCGACACGGTGAGGATGAAGGCCAGCCATGGGGTGGCGTCCTGGTGCGTATCGAGCCACTGCAGGAAGCGCTGGTACAGCGCCTTGTCCTCGGCGGCATTGAAATGGCGGCGCTTCCAGCCGATGTAGAACGGCTGCTCGGCGCCTTCCCACGAATCGAAGCCGAGCCCCTTGAGCCATGTCGATTTGTCGAGAAAGCCGAGGTCGCCCGTGGTGAAGAAATGCGTCGTGTAGCCGTGCGCGCGCACGATGTCGGGCAGGGCGCCCTGCGGACTCTCGAATCCGGCGAACGCTTCGGCGCTCTGGTAGCGGCCCAGGGTCGGAACCGGCGGCTTGCCGGTGATCATCGCGATGAGCCCGCTGTCGGTGGTGAAGCCGTTGGCGATGAAGTCGGGGAACCAGGTGTTCTGCTGCGCGATCGCATCAAGACGAGGAGTATCGTCGTTGACGCCGCCGAACAACTTGCTGTGGTACATCGACAGCGATTCGACGGCGATGACGATGACGTTCGGACGCAAGCCGCGGCCCGCCACGCAGACCGGCGCGGGCGGCGCGTATTCCTTGCGCAGCGCGTCGGCATAGGCCGTGCTGTAGTGGCGATCGACGCTGTCGGCGAGGTTCGCGGCGATGAAGTTCTGCAGCAGCGGGTAGTTGATGTACTTCATCGTCATCGGGCTCCACAACCCGACGAGGAAGCAGGCGCCCGCGGCAACGAGGCAGGCGAGGGCGAGGCGCGGCCGCCGCGGCCGCGGCAGCAGGGCGAGCACGAGCACGGCGATGCCCGCCGCCGCGCCGACGAGCATGAGCTTGCCCGTACTCGAAGCGAGCAATACGTTGCCGAAGCGGCCGATCGCATCGAGTTCCTTGCCGAACTTGACGACGTCGAGCCAGTACAGGTGCTGCACCAGTGTCTTGAGCAGGACCGCGTCGAGCGCGTAGGCGAGCAGCAGCAGCGCGCTGAGCAGCAGCCACGGCAGTTGCAGCCAGTAGCGTGCGGTCAGCAGCGACAGGCCGGTGAACGCGAGCAGCAGGGCGAGAAGGCTCGCGTCCTGCTGGATCGCGGTCGCGCCCATGCACCATGGGCAGTCGGTCAGCCCGGTGGCGATGCCGACCAGCGCGAAGCCGCGCAAAACGGAAACCATCAGCAGGAGGACGACGAGTAGCGCCGCGCCGATCAAGCCTCGGCGTCGCGATCGTTTCGGGTCCGTGGAACGGAACGCGGAAATTCTGGGCATCGGAATGCAATGGAAACGGGCAGGGCGCGTGCCGCAGCGAACCAATCCGCATGCGCCGGCGCGGGCAAATCCGTATAATAGCGGGTTTACCGGCCTGGGCTTTCCCCCGCACCCATGCGCATCCTGACCGAAGCTCTCACCTTCGACGACGTCTCGCTCGTTCCCGCCTACTCGAACGTATTGCCGCGCGACGTTTCCCTGGCCACGCGCCTGACGAGAAACATCCAGCTCAACATCCCGATCCTCTCGGCCGCGATGGATACCGTGACCGAGGCGAGGCTCGCGATCACGATGGCGCAATGCGGCGGGATCGGCATCATCCACAAGAACATGCCGATCGAGCAGCAGGCCGCCGAAGTGCGCCTCGTCAAGAAGTTCGAGGCCGGCGTGATCCGCGACCCGATCACGGTGACGCCGACCACGTCGATCCGCGACGTGCTCAAGCTCGTGCGCGCGAACAACATCTCGGGGGTGCCTGTGGTCGACGGCGACAAGCTCGTCGGCATCGTCACGAGCCGCGACCTGCGTTTCGAGAAGGAACTCGACGACCCGGTCAGGAACATCATGACCAAGCAGGATAGGCTCGTCACCGTGCAGGAAGGCGCGAGCGAGGACGAAGTGCTGCGCCTGCTGCACAAGCACCGCATCGAGAAGGTGCTCGTCGTCAACGGCGGCTTCGAACTGCGCGGCCTGATCACGGTCAAGGACATCCAGAAGGCGCACGACAACCCGAACGCGGCCAAGGACCAGCACGAGCGCCTGCGCGTCGGCGCGGCGGTCGGCACCGGCGGCGACACCGAGGAGCGCGTCGGCGCGCTGGTCGACGCGGGCGTCGACGTCGTCATCGTCGATACCGCGCACGGTCATTCGCAGGGTGTGCTCGACCGCGTGCGCTGGGTGAAGAAGAACTTCCCGCAGATGCAGGTGATCGGCGGCAATATCGTCACCGGGGATGCGGCCAAGGCCTTGGTCGACGCGGGCGCGGACGCGGTCAAGGTCGGCGTCGGCCCCGGTTCGATCTGCACGACGCGCATCGTCGCCGGCGTCGGCGTGCCGCAGATCTCCGCGGTGTCGATGGTCGCCGCGGCGATCCGCGACAGCGGCGCCTGCCTGATCGCCGACGGCGGCATCCGCTATTCGGGCGACATCGCCAAGGCGCTGACCGCCGGCGCGAACTGCGTGATGATCGGCGGCATGTTCGCCGGGACCGAGGAAGCGCCCGGAGAGGTCGAGCTTTATCAAGGACGTAGCTACAAGTCTTATCGTGGAATGGGATCTCTCGGCGCGATGCAGAAAGGCTCCAAGGATCGTTACTTCCAGGACGAGGCCGACCCCGACAAGCTCGTGCCCGAAGGCATCGAAGGCCGCGTGCCGTATCGCGGGCCGCTGCGTTCGATCATCCATCAGTTGGCCGGCGGCCTGCGCTCGGCGATGGGCTACGTCGGCTGCGCGACGATCGACGAGATGCGCGCCAAGCCGCAGTTCGTGCGCATCACGAGCGCGGGCGTGCGCGAGTCGCACGTGCATGACGTAGCGATCACCAAGGAAGCGCCGAACTATCGGATGGATTGATTTTTCCTTCTCCCTCGGGAAGGTGCCCCGCAGGGGCGGATGAGGGTTCGACCCTCTAAAGAGAGGCTCGCTGAAACCGGACCTTCACCCCCGGCCCCTCTCCCGGCGGGAGAGGGGAGCGAAGCATGACCAACATCCACACCGACAAAATCCTCATCCTCGATTTCGGCGCGCAGTACACGCAGTTGATCGCGCGACGCATCCGCGAGATCGGCGTCTATTGCGAGATTTGGGCCTGGGACCACGATCCGGCTGAGATCGCCGGGTTCGGCGCCAAGGGCATCATCCTCTCCGGCGGCCCGGAATCGACCACGCTGGAAGGCGCGCCGAAGGCGCCGCAGCAGGTGTTCGACGCAAATCTGCCGATCCTCGGCATCTGCTACGGCATGCAGACATTGGCCGCGCAACTCGGTGGCGCGACCGAAGCGGCCGATGCGCGCGAATTCGGCCATGCGCAGGTCGACGTGATCGCCAAGGACGCACTGCTCGACGGCCTCAGCGATCATGCCGGCATAGCCAAACTCGACGTCTGGATGAGCCACGGCGACCACGTCGCCAAGGCGCCGCCGGGCTTCACGGTCACGGCGGTGACCGACCGCATCCCGGTCGCGGCGATGGCGAACGAGGACAAGCGCTGGTACGGCGTGCAGTTCCACCCCGAAGTCACGCACACGAAGCAGGGCAGTGCGCTGCTGCGCCGTTTCGTCGTCGATATCTGCGGCTGCGCGACGCTGTGGACGGCCGCGAACATCATCGACGATCAGATCGCCCGCGTATGCGCGCAGGTCGGCAGCGACGAAGTGATTCTCGGATTGTCCGGCGGTGTCGATTCCTCGGTCGTCGCGGCCTTGCTGCATCGTGCGATCGGCAAGCAGCTCACCTGCGTCTTCGTCGACACCGGCCTGCTGCGCTGGCAGGAAGGCGATCAGGTCATGGCGATGTTCGCGCTGAACATGGGCGTGAAGGTCGTGCGAGTGAACGCGGCCGATCGCTATTTCACGGCGCTGGAAGGCATAGTCGACCCGGAAGCCAAGCGCAAGATCATCGGCAACCTGTTCGTCGAAATTTTCGACGAGGAATCGGCCAAGCTGAAAAACGCGAAGTGGCTGGCGCAAGGCACCATCTACCCCGACGTGATCGAAAGCGCCGGCAGCAAGACCGGCAAAGCGCATGTCATCAAGAGCCACCACAACGTCGGCGGTCTGCCCGAGGACATGAAGCTCGGCCTCGTCGAACCGCTGCGCGAACTGTTCAAGGACGAAGTGCGCCGCCTCGGCGTGGAACTCGGCTTGCAGCGCGAGATGGTTCATCGCCACCCGTTCCCCGGCCCGGGCCTCGGCGTGCGCATGCTCGGCGAGGTGAAGCGCGAGTACGTCGAGCTGCTGCAGCGTGCCGACGCGATCTTCATCGAGGAACTGCGCCGCGCCGACCTCTACGACAAGGTCAGCCAGGCGTTCGCCGTGTTCCTGCCGGTCAAATCGGTCGGCGTGGTCGGCGACGCGCGCGCCTACGAATGGGTCGTCGCACTGCGCGCGGTCGAGACGATCGACTTCATGACCGCGCATTGGGCGCACTTGCCTTACGGCTTTCTCGACAAGATTTCACATAGAATTATCAATGAATTACGAGGTATTTCTCGCGTTGTTTACGACATCAGCGGCAAGCCGCCGGCAACGATCGAGTGGGAGTGAATTGACGTCCTTCGAGGACTATCGCCCGCCATCGAAAAACTGACGTAACGTGTTGATTTATAAATAAATACGTCACAGCAGCTATCGGTGGCTATCGCCGGCCAGCAGAAAAAGTTGACGGTAGAGCTGACGGTAAAAATCGAGGTCGGATTAAGACACTCTCGTTCACTATTCAGACTTTTACCGTCTTTGACGGTAAAAGCCTTCTCGGGAATGCTTGTTTTATGCGGCTTTCCGGGCATCAGCAGGTCTCCAGGTCCTTGACGGTAAAACCTGACGGTAAATCCGTCAGAAGCCGGAGGAAACCTCGATGCTGACCGACGCAGCACTACGAAATCTGAAGCCTAAGTCCACGATTTATAAGGCTTCTGACCGGGATGGAATGTACGTGACGGTATCGCCTGGCGGCACTGTCACCCGATACGTCGGTATCGACGAAGAGATTTAGCACGTTGCCCGCCGCATGCAAATTGCGCGCACCTTCGGCGAGCGCTTTCTTCATGGCCTCTTCGCTCGCGGCCTTCGCCTGACGCTTGTAGGATTCCACACGCGCGACGAACGCGTCGACGAGTTGGTCGTTGATCTGACGATATCGATGGAACGCAAAGCACAGCAGGTAGAGCTGCGCTTCGGATCGAGGCATCCGCGACAGCTTATCCGTTTTGTAGTAGCGAACGAGGCTCGCATAGAACTTGCCGTTGTCCGCGGAGACGCCGGCCTTCTTGAGATAGCCCACCGCAAAATCGTGCAACGGACCAAATATCTTGCGCCGCTCAACTTCTTCTTTGAGCGCCTTGTGGCTGAAGTCCTTCAAATCGCGGCGAAGCCGCGTGATGCGATGCATCGCCCCCTCTTTCGTGAGCAGGTCGTTGAGCCTTTCACGTACGCGGACCGCCAGGGGATTCTTCGAGTCGCTCAGCATCTCGTTGAGGAGCGTCGCCAACCGGTCGCCTTCGCGCGACATCGCCTCGCCGACGACGTCCTGAATGACGGAATACGGTGCGCGCACGATGCGTTTGCGGTCCAGCAATTGCACCGCCTCACGGAACAGGTAGCGCGACTGCGCCGAGCGCGTGGCCAACTCGCGCAGACGCTCAAGCAGCATCTCGCGCGAGCCGGCCCATCGGCGGTAGCCCATGAGCTCCAGGATTTCGTTTTCGATCGACAGCAAGGTCGGGCGCGTCGGCGACCCGAGAAGGCGATCGCGAACGCCCGGGAAGTAGCGCGCGACGACATAGCGCAAATCCTCCTGAACCGCCTCGGCGGTCACGTCGAAAAATTGGTGTTTGAAGCGAAAGTAGCCGAGGAGCAGCACAAAATACGCCCCACCGACGCCACGGCGCGCGTTCGCGGCATTCAGTTCGTGGGTGTTGAGCTCAAAGTAGAGATCGCGGTCTTTGTCCGTGAAGGTCCCCGTTGGTGGATACTGGCCAATGACCGCATGGCCAGCTGAATCAGACGCATCACTTGTGCGATGCTGAAAATCCCGAGGGCTTCTTGGAAGTTGGCCGTCGCGGCTTCGGCCCATTTCGGGTTGTATCCGGATTGCGCAAGCACCCAGCTTCCATACTGCACGACTTCGGCCAGAGCCAATTCTTCCAAGACGCTGATCAGCACTTTGAGAACGTCGTCGGATGGTTCGATGCCGCTCAGCAGCGCATTGGCCAGGGTGTTTCGTTCGCGGCAGTCTCCGGGGGACCAACAGATTCGCCAAGCCAGGGTCTGCGGCCCCATCTCGATCCAGTCCTTGGCGGTAAGCCAGTCGTCCGCATTCGCACGCGACAACTCGGGCTCGATTGCGCCAAGCGCCTGCAACGAGTAGAGGATTCGCTGCGAGAAGCTCCCATGGGGCGAGAGAGGTTCCTTGAGGGATTGGAGTGGCAGCAGCCGGGTGAGGGAGCTGTCCGCTCCTGCGCGGACTGCGGCGGCAAAATACAACGTAGCTGTCAGATCGTTCGAATCCACCGTCCACCTTCGAGAGCCGAATCCTGCTGAGCGCAAGTCCATGAAAATGAACACTATAGATTGTAGTCCTATAGGGTTCAATCCGCTTTCATCCGCGAATTCCCGAGAGTTCACGGATGCCAAGCAAACGATCCCTCCCCGCAGCGCTCAAGATGGCCCGTAAGGCGCGCGGCCTGAGCCAGGAGGCGTTTTCCGACGTATCCAGCCGCACGTATCTGAGCACGCTGGAACGCGGCATGAAAAGCCCCACACTCAGCAAACTCGCGGCCATCAGCCAGGTTCTCTCGATTCACCCGCTGACGCTGTTGATGCTGTCTTACACCGGTGGGCAGCCTGCGGAGGTCGAGAGCCTCATCGCCCGAATTCGACGCGAAATCACGACGCTGTCGCACACCTCGTCAAGCTGACGAGTTCACACATCGCACATCGGCTGCATCGCTCAAAATGGCTTCGCGCAACTTGCCCGGCGCGCAGGTTGGGTCTACCTTGCATCCGGCAACCCTGCCGTGATCTGTGAACAGCCGGCCGATCCACGATGAGTGACCTTGTTGAAGAATTTGAATCGCGCTTGACCGACCGATACGGCGAATTCGTCCCACCTTCGGCGCTGTGGAAGGAGTTGGGTTTCGCAACACCGGCGTCGTTTCGAAAGGCCTTATCTCAAGAGCGCATCGAGGTTGAGGTGTTCGATATCTCGGGACGCCGGGGATCTTTCGCGCGGGCACTGGATGTTGCGCGATGGCAGGCTATCGTCTACTCCGGCCGTCGGCGCAATGCGAAACAGTAGAGTCGGCGCGGCTACCGAAACGGTGTTGCCGAGAACTGTGCAGCCATTGTCCCGAAAATGGATGAAGCGAGGAACACAACGTGCCAGGTAAATCTAAGGAAACGAAATCACGTTCCGGAAGTAGAGCGTCCGAAATACACGATCTTGTGGAGGAGCTTCGTCCCGAGTTCGATGCGCTCCTGGCGCGTATGAGAATGCCTCAAGCAAGACGTGCAGGTGAGTGGCTATTTGCAGCAACGGGAGAAGAGATCGGTGCAATGGCGGGGGAGTATGCGCGGGAAACCATGAGCAAGAAATCTGACAAAGGCGCCTTGCGCGGGACGAACGACAGCGAGCCTGGAACGATGGGTGAGTTGCTAAACAGCCTGCCCAAGGTTCCGAAATTGGAGCGTCCGCTGCGTATCACCCAAGAACGCGGTCCAAATGTAGCTAGGCTCGGGTTGCCTACGTCGAAGGTGAAAACCAAGTCGCGCCGGAACGGCAGACGGAAAGCGCAGAAGGGCGCCTGAAGTCGAATGGAAGTGGTCGTTGCATTTTCGGCCCGTAAAGCTTCCATTTGAACGCGCCCAACGCGTCTCGTGCGCAACCGCGGACTATATGGCTCGACGGCTTATGCGACCGAACGATTAGGGCGCGTTATCGTCGGTATTCAGCCGCACCGCCGCGCTCGCCAAGACGCGCTCCGCAAATCTTCTCTCTGGCTGACGCGCGGAGCCGGATGGCCGCATTCGTCGGGGCAGGTCGTATATCATGTTGACCATATATGACAATGACCAGTGCGAATGAGGCGACGACCGCGATGAACGAACCGAAAAATGTGCCTGAAGGATTTGAGCCGTTCGATCAGGGAACGGGGTTCGGCGCGGGGTTTGGCCCCGTTTACGTCGATCAAGCGAACTGCCGCCTTGGGTTCTTCGTCACTGCGCTGCACCTCAACCCCTTCGGCGCCTGCCATGGTGGCGCAATGGCCACGTTTGCCGACATGCAGGTGGTAGCGATCAAGGGCCGGAACAGGGGAGGGCGCGTCCACTCGCCGACGATCAGCCTGTCGATCGACTACCTTGCGCCGGTGCTCGCGGGGAACTGGGTCCAGGCCGAAGTCATGCTCGCGAAGACCACCTCGACGATGCTGTTCACGCAAGCGCTGATCAGCGCCGACGGTTCGCTCGTGGCGCGCAGTTCGGCGATCTATCGGTACTACCCGCGCGGGTGATGCCGGTCTCGCTGTCGCCACATCGCGCGCGCCGCTTTTTCTCACGCACGCGGCCTGCGCCATTGCGCCCTGCATGATGCCGCGGCGGCCGGATTCCGCGAGGGTCGTCGCGCGTTCGTTTGTGCGTCGCACAAACGATACCCGGCTGCAATGATTGACGCGGAACGGCGCAGTGCTCCATCATTGAAAAACAAACCGACCAGACGGTCTATAAATTGAGGACGCGATGTTCCGGCATGCCGATGCGAAATGGCTGCAAGAGAAGCGGTTGCGGGAATCGCCCCGCCCGCGGGGTCGCGCGCGTGGCTGAGCCGGTGCGAAGCGTCGTCGTTGTCGGCGCGGGCCAGGCCGGCGCCACCGCCGCGCTCGAATTGCGCCGCGCGGGCTTCGACGGTGAGGTCGCGCTGCTCGGCGAAGAACCGCACTTGCCCTACGAGCGGCCGCAGCTTTCCAAGGACCTGCTTCGTCGCGACGCGCCGCAGATCAAGAGCCTGCGCGATGCGCGCGCGTATGACGAAGCGGGCGTGAAACTGCGGCTCGACAGCCGCGTGGCGCGCGTCGATGCGGCGAATCGTTGCGTCGAACTGGACGACGGAGACCGCCTGCCGTTCGACCGGCTGCTGATCGCCAGCGGCGTGCGACCGCGTCGCCTGCCCCAGCTCGATGGCGACCCGCGAGTCTGTTACCTGCGGCGGTTCGAGGACGCCGCGCGGCTGCGCGCGGAACTGGATTCGGCGTCGTCCATCGTCATCGTCGGCGGCGGAGTGATCGGACTCGAAGTCGCCTCGGAGGCGGCATCGCGCGGGATTCGCGTCACCGTCGTCGAATCCGCCGAACGCCTGATGGCGCGCAGCGTGGACCCGATCCTTTCGGCGTTCCTGGATCGGCGCCATCGCATGAGCGGCGTCGAATTCCGCTATGCAGTTCAACCGCGCGGCTGGACGCTCGATGGCCGGCTCGAACTGTCCGACGGAACTTCGTTGGCCGCGGACGTCGTCCTCGTCGGCATCGGAGTGTTGCCCAACGTCGAACCGTTTGCGGAGTTGAACATCGCCGACGCATTCGGCGTGCGCGTCGACGAATTTGGCCGCACGGCGATCGATTCGATCTACGCCACGGGCGATGTCGCCTCTCAGCCGAGTGTGCGCGGTTTTTCGCGCATCGAGACGTGGGCGAATGCGCAGGACCATGCCATCGCGACGGCGCGCAACCTCATCGGCGAGGCCAAGGCGTATTCGAGCCCGACTTGGTTCTGGTCCGATCAGGGAAAAACGAATTTGCAGATCCTCGGCGACGCGCGGGGCGGCGAACCTGTCGCGCGCGGCGACGCGAACGGCAGCGCTTTCAGCCTGTTCTGGCTCGATCGGGATGGGCGCATCGCGGCAGCGGCCAGCGTGAATTCGCCGAAGGACATGGCGATGGCGCGTCGCTGGCTGGGCCAGCGCGTCGAACTCGATCCGCAACGGTTGGCGAATCCATCCGTCCCGCTGCGGGATTGTCTCGCGGCATCGAAGGACGGGAACGAATACCGGAGGAACATGGCATGACCGATGAACTCAAGCTGGTGCTGGTCGACAAGGAGCAGAACCGCTTCCGCGTCGCGCGCGAAGCCTTCGTCCGGCCAGACGTGCTCGGCGCCGAATACGAACGCATCTTCGACAAGTGCTGGCTCTACGTCGCGCACGAGTCCGAGTTCAGGAAGGCCGGCGACTTCGTCGCGCGCACCATCGCGCGGCGCAACCTGCTCGTGACGAAGGACACGACCGGCGAGCTGCGTGCGTTCTTCAACACCTGCCCGCACCGCGGCGCCACGGTGTGCCGCGAGAGCGCCGGCAACTCGAAGAACTTCCAGTGCTTCTACCACGGCTGGGTGTTTGGCTGCGACGGCCGCCTGAAGAGCCAACCGGGCAAGGAAAGCTACGGCGAGCACTTCAACGACCACGGTGAGGGCAACCTCGTGCCGGTGCCGCGCTTCGCCTCGTATGCCGGGTTCTGCTTCGTCAGCTACGACCGCGACATCGTGTCGTTGGAAGAATATCTCGCCGGCGCGAAGGAGTATCTCGACCTCGTCGCGAACTACTCCGAAAGCGGCATGTCGATTTCGAGCGGCAAGCAGGAATACGCGATCCGCGCGAACTGGAAGCTGCTCGTCGAGAACAGCATCGACGGCTACCACGCCGTCAGCACGCACGCGAGTTATCTGGACTATCTCAAGAACACCAACGGCAGCCTGTCGAGCGTGAAGCTCGAAGGCAAGAGCCGCGACCTCGGCAACGGCCACGCCGTGCTCGAATATCGCGCGCCGTGGGGCCGGCCGATCGCCTCGTGGATTCCACTGTGGGGCGAGCAGGGCAAGGCCGAGATCGAGCAGATCTACAACCGCCTCGTCGAGCGCCACGGCAAGGGCATGGCCGAGCGCATGGCGCACAGCAACCGCAACATGCTGATCTATCCCAACCTCGTCATCAACGACATCATGGCGATCACCGTGCGCACGTTCCATCCGGTCGCGCCGGACTACATGCTCGTGAACGGCTGGTCGCTCGCGCCGAACGAGGAATCCGAATGGGCGCGCAAATACCGCCTCAGCAACTTCCTGGAGTTTCTCGGCCCCGGCGGGTTTGCAACGCCGGACGACGTGGAGGCGCTCGAGTCCTGCCAGAACGGCTTCAGCAACTACAAGGCCGTGCCGTACAGCGACATCTCCAAGGGCATGGGCAACCCTGCGCCGAACTACGACGACGAGTTGCAAATGCGCGCGTTCTGGACGCGCTGGAACGAGCAGATCACGGGCGGCGCCCCGGAGCCTGCGGTGCGCGGCGTGCCGTCGCCCGCGTCGCGCGCCGCCGCGTAGTCGAAAGGAGACGATCATGAGTGCCAATGCTGCATCGCTCGCGAGCGCGTCCTCGCCGGAACTGCCCGCTGTCCCGAATCCGACCGCCCGGCTCGAAGTCGAGGATCTGCTCTTCGCCGAAGCCGATTTGCTCGACAGTTGGAAGTTGAGCGAATGGCTGGCGCTGTTCACCGACGATGGCGCCTACTACGTGCCGTCGACGGACCTGCCGCGCGACGCGAGCGCGGACAGCAGCCTGTTCTACATCGCCGACGACCACGTGCGCCTGAGGGAGCGCGTGATCCGCCTCTTGAAGAAAACAGCGCACGCGGAGTATCCGCGCTCGCGCACGCGCCACCTCGTCGGCAACGTGCGCGTTCTCGAGAGCACTGGCGAAACGATCGTCGCCACCGTGGCCTTCGCGACCTGGCGTATGAAGAACGGCAACACGGATGCCTACATCGGCAGCACGCGCTACCGCCTGCGCCGCGTCGACGGCGTACTGCGCATCGCCGAGAAGCGCGTATTCCTCGATCTCGAAGCGCTGCGCCCGCACGGCCGCGTCAGCATCCTGCTCTGAACCGGGCAGGCGGACAATCCGAAGGTGATGCCATGAAGAATTTTCCTTTTCGCTATCGCAAGATCGCCTACGCGGCGTTGAACGTGACCGATCTCGAACGCTCGGTCGCCTTCTACCGCGACATCATGGGCCTGGATCTCGTCGAACGGCAGCCTGACGTGGCTTATCTGCGTTGCAGCCGCGACCACCACAACATCGTGCTCTGCCAGTCGCCGACGCACGGACTCAAGCGCGTCGCGTTCGAGCTGGAAACCGAAGGCGACGTCGAGGCGGCGTTCGCGCATTTCCAGGCATTGGGGATGAACCCCGCGATGGTGCCGAAGAAGGAAACCGCGGCGCTCAGGCAAGGGCCGGGATTCCGCGTGCGCGAACGGCACAGCGGATTGCTGTTCGAGCTGTTCGCCGGCGCGACATTCCAGGCCAGGCCGTTCGTGCCCACCGTCGCGAACATCGCGCGCCTCGGCCACGTCGTCATCAGCAGTGCGGATTTTCAAGGCACGCGCGAAGCGCTAGTGCGCGACTTCGGCTTCCGCATCTCCGACTTCATCGAGGACCGTATCGCGTTCATGCGCTGCCATCCCAACCCGTTTCACCATACTTTCGCGGTCGGCCCCGCCAGTGTCAGCCAGCTCCACCACGTCAATTTCATGGTGACGGACATGGACGACATCGGCAAAGCGCTCTATCGCGTCAAGAAGCACGACATCAAGATCGTCTTCGGGCCGGGCCGCCATCCGCCGTCCAATAGTGTATTTCTATACTTCCTCGACCCCGACGGCATCACGGTCGAATACAGCTTCGGCATGGAGGAGTTTCCGGAAGAGGGCGCACGCACGCCACGGCGCATGGAAGCGGTGCCCGAATCGCTGGACGTGTGGGGCGCGGTGCCCGATCCGCTGTTTGGCCGCAGCGGCCCGATCGAAGGCGCCGGTACCGCGATGCCTCAGACAGAGCAGGTGGCGGCTTGAACGCAGAATCCGCCACAACGAGCAACATCAAGGGCCAAGTCGCGGTCGTGACCGGCGCCGCACAGGGTATCGGCTTCGCCATCGCCGAGCGCCTAGCGTCTTTGGGGGCTCGTCTCGTCCTCGCGGACCTCGCGGCGGACAAACTCGAGACCGCCAAGGTGCGCCTGAAGGACGACTATAACGCGGAGGTCGCGATGCATACCGGCGACCTTGCGCAAGAAGCAGTTGCAAATGCCTTGTACGTTACCGCTGTGAACCAGTTCGGGGCGGCGCAGATTCTCGTGAATTGTGCCGGCGGTGGCGTGATCTTGCCATTCCTCAAGCACACACCCGAAACCCTGCGCGCCACACTCGATCGCAACCTGTGGACCGTGCTGTGGTGCACACGCGCCTTCCTGCCGGACATGCTCGCGGCTCGGTACGGGCGCATCATCAACATCGGTGCGGACTCGGTGCGCACCGGCCTCGTGGACCATGCCGGATACAACGCCGCCAAGGGCGGCGTGCATGCGCTGACGACGGGCCTTGCGCGCGAGTTCGCCCGCGACGGCGTCACATTCAACACGGTGGCGCCTTGCGCGGTGGCGACGCCGCAACTCGAACATTTCATCCAGCTCGACCCGAAGCTGGCGGAGCGCTTCATCGACGTCATTCCGATCGGCCGCGCCGCGAGCGTCGGGGAAGTCGCCTCGATGGTCGCCTACCTCGCGCAGCCGGAAGCGGCCTTCGTCACCGGCCAGACGATCAGCGTCAACGGCGGCAGCGCGATGCCATGAGGACAAGACAGTGAGCGGCACCATGGGCGAACCCTTCGATCTGTGCGCCACGGCGGATGTCGCGGCGGGCGAGATCGGCCGCCGCGAACTTCCCGGCGGGCACGTCGTGGCCATCTACAACGTCGACGGCGAGTTCTACGTCAGCGACGACGTGTGCACCCACGGCGAGGCCTCGCTTTCGGAAGACGGCATGCTCGACGGCTACCAGGTCGAATGCAGTTGGCATTTCGGGCGCTTCGACGTGCGCTCGGGCGAGCCCTGCGCGATGCCCTGCGAGAAGGCGATCCGCACGTGGCCGGTGCGCATCGAGGGCGACCGCGTCTGGATCGACGTGGCGGGCCTGGAATGACGCACGCGGCCGCCCAAGACTTCGATGTCCTCGATCGCCGCGTGCGAGTCGCGGCGCGCGCGCTGGCGTGCCACGGCCTCGTCGGCGCGTGGGGACATTGCAGCGCGCGCCTCGACGCCGGACGTTTCCTCGTCTGCGCGGCGCGGCCGATGGGCCGCATCGGCATCGGCGAGGCGGGGACGATCGTGCCTGTCGATCAGCCTCTGCCGCCGGGCGTGCTCGGCGAAGTGCGCATCCACCAGCAAATCTACCAACGTCGTCCCGACGTCGGCGGCGTGTGCCGGGTGTTTCCGCCCGCCACGGTCGCGCTGTCCACGCTGCGGCTTGTGCCGCGTCCGCGCCACGGCGTCGGCGCCTTCAATGCCGCGTGCCGGTTCCGGGATGACGTGCGCCTGTTGCGTGACGACGGCCTTGCCGCCGAATTGGCCGCGCAGTTGGGCGATGCGCCGTCGCTGATCATGCGCGCGAACGGCGCGGTGACGGTGGGCGGCAGTATCGAAATGGCGGCGTGCTTCGCGTGGTGCCTGGAAGATGCCGCACGTATCGAACAGCAGGTGCGCGCCATCGCGACGGCGGACGCCATCAATGCGGGCTTGCTGTCGAGCGAGGAAATCGCGCAACGCCAGATCAGCGCCGGCCAGGTGTTCGAGCGGCTTTGGGACTACCTTGCCGGCGGCGACGAAGAAGCCATCGCCGGCGAGGTGCAATTTCCCGCGCCGACGTGGGGAACGTTGTGAACGTGGCGGTAGCCAACATCGATCTTTGCCATGTGTCGGCACGCGACATGCCAGCGTATTGCGCGCATCCGTCGAACAGGGATAACGTTTCCCCACCGCAACCAGAACACGAACATGACGCCCACACCCAAACCGCGCACGCGACGCACTCAGGCGGAACGCCGCGAAGAAACGACATCGCGCATTCTCGAAGCGGCCGTTGGCGAACTGCGCGCGAAGGGCTACGCGGGGTTCCGGGTCAACGAGATCGTGCGCGTCGCGGACGTTTCCAAGGGTGCCTTGACCCACCACTTTCCTACCAAGGAAAGCCTCGTCATCGCCGCGCTCAAGCGTATCTACGAGAACTCGCACGCGCGCAGCACCGCGCTGCTGAAATCGCTTGGGCCGACATCGAATGTGTACCAGGTGCTCGATGTGCTGATGCAGGACTCGGAAGCGTTTTACCTCGGCAAGAACTTCGCCATTGCGGTCACGATGCTTGGCGTCGGCGACGACGTGCCGCAGTTGCGTCGGCAAGTGCGCTCTCTCTCGCGTCATCATCGTTTGCCGATCGAGCAGGAGTGGCTGGCCGCGTTGCTGCGTACGGGATTGCCCGAGAAGGAAGCGCGCGGTCTGCTGTTCATCACGCAGAGCGTGTTCCGCGGCATGGTGATGCGCCAGTTCCTGCGTGCCGATCCGAACTACATGGAATTCACAGCGTCCTACTGGCGCGAATTGGCGCTGGCGCACATCGCCAAGGTCCTGCAAGACACGCCCTCCGCCATTCAAGCCATATCCGTCAAATCGGCACGCTCGCAGGCGAACCGCTGAACCAACCATCCATCGGCGCGTTCGGTTCCTATCCGCATCGACTCGTTCATCCTGCGCCACGCGCGGGAGGCGCTGCCATATTTTTCATCCCGAGGAGAATCCCATGAGTTTGTGGCTGGACATGCTGGGGACCGAAGTCCGTTTCGTCTCGACCCGAAGCTTCGGCACGATCCGCGTCGCTGAGGCGGGCAAGGGCAATGCGGACACGATCATTTTCCTGCACGGCATCAACGGCCATCTCGAAGCCTACGCGAAGAACCTCGTGCCGCTGTCGAAGGATTTCCACGTCGTCGCCTTCGACTACGTCGGGCACGGGCTGTCGAGCAAGCCGTTGATCGAATACACGCCGGTCATGCTGGCCGAACAACTGGGCGAGTTGATGGATGCGCTCGGCATCAAGAAGGCGCATCTTTCCGGCGAGTCGCTCGGCGGGTGGGTGTCGGGACATTTCGCCGCAATGCACCCCGAGCGCGTCGATCGCGTGATGCTCAATACGGCGGGCGGTATTCCGATCGTCACCGAAAAAGGCAAGCAGGATTTGCAGAACTTCATTGCTTTGAACAAGCGCAACATCGACAATACGCCCAGCTACGAGTCGGTGAAGGCGCGCCTGGAATGGCTGATGCACCCGGCCAATCGCCACCTCGTCGACGACGAGCTCATCAACCTGCGGCTCGGCATCTACCTGCGCCCCGAGAGCCGCGCCGTGTTGCCGAGGTTGAACGACATCCTCGCACGCCACGACGAATTCCTGATTCCGCTCGACAAGCTGCCGCAGGGGACGCTGTTCCTGTGGACCCACGATAATCCGATCCACGATACCGATTCGGTCAAGGCCGCACACGAGAAAGTGCCCGGAAGCATCCTGTATTTCGTCAAGGGCAACTCGGCGCACTGGCCGCAGTACGAGGCGATCGACGAGTTCAACGCGGTCGCGACGCAGTTCTTCAGGACGGGCGGCATCGGATGAGCGCGCAAACCGACGACAACGACATCGCGCGGCGCCTGTGGGACGCGCAGGCGTCGCGCCATCCCTGCGGGCCGATCCGAGAACTTTTTTTCGGCGTGCCGGCGGACGAACAGGAGCGGCGCGCCTACGCGATCCAGCAGATCAACGTGCGGCGGCAACTCGCGGCGGGGCGGCGAGTGGTCGGCCGCAAGATCGGCCTGACCTCACTCGCAGTGCAGAAGCAACTCGGCGTCGACCGCCCGGATTTCGGCACGCTGCTCGACGACATGGCCGTCGCCGACGGGCAGCCCATCGACACCTCGTCGCTGCTGCAACCGAAGGCCGAAGCCGAAATCGCCCTGGTGCTCGATCGCGACCTCGCGTTCGAGCGCCATACGGTCGCCGACCTGATCGGCGCGACGGCGTACGCGCTGGCCGCGATCGAAGTCGTCGCCAGCCGCATCGAGGGCTGGAACATCCGCTTCGTCGACACCGTGGCGGACAACGCCTCGTCCGGCATGTTCGTGCTCGGCACGCAGCCCGTGCCGCTTTCGCGGCTGGACCTCGCCGGCGCGCGCATGCGCATGACGCGCGGCGACGATGTCGTGTCCGAAGGCATCGGCGCGGCCTGCCTCGGCAATCCGCTCAACGCCGCGCGCTGGCTCGCCGACACGCTGGTCCGCACCGGCACGCCGCTGCGCGCCGGCGACATCGTGCTGACCGGCGCGCTCGGGCCGATGGCCGCGGCGCAGTCCGGCCACGTCTTCACCGCGAACATCGAGGGCTTCGCCCCGGTACACGCCGTCTTTGCCTGAAGGAGAGAAAGACATGACCGCCAAACTCAAGGCCGCGATCATCGGCAGCGGCAACATCGGCACCGACCTGATGATGAAAATCCTGCGCCACGGCCAGCACGTCGAGATGGGCGCGCTGGTCGGCATCGATGCGGCCTCGGACGGCCTCGCGCGCGCGCAGCGCCTGGGCGTGGCGGCCACGCACGAAGGCGTCGAAGGGCTTGCGCGCCTGCCTGCGTTCCGCGACATCGACCTCGTGTTCGACGCGACCAGTGCGGGCGCGCATGTGGGCAACGACGCCTTCCTGCGCGAGAAGAAACCCGGCATCCGCCTGATCGACCTCACGCCCGCGGCGATCGGCCCGTACTGCATCCCGGTCGTCAACGGCGAGGCGCACCTGGACGCTGCGAACGTCAACATGGTGACCTGCGGCGGGCAGGCGACGATCCCGATGGTCGCGGCCGTGTCGGCGGTGGCGAGGGTCCATTACGCTGAGATCGTCGCCTCGATCGCGAGCAAGTCGGCCGGCCCCGGCACGCGCGCGAACATCGACGAATTCACCGAGACCACGGCGAAGGCGATCGAACAGATCGGCGGCGCGGCGAAGGGCAAGGCCATCATCGTGCTCAACCCCGCCGAGCCGCCGCTGATCATGCGCGACACGGTCTACACGCTGTCCGACTTCGCCGACGAGGCCGCGATCGCCGCCTCGGTCGCGGCAATGGTCGAAGCCGTGCAGACCTACGTGCTGGGCTATCGCCTGAAACAGGCGGTGCAGTTCGACCGTATCGAAAAGCCCATCCGCATTCCCGGCGTCGCCGACGCCATCACGGGCCTGAAGACCTCGATCTTCCTCGAAGTCGAGGGCGCGGCGCACTACCTGCCGGCCTACGCCGGCAACCTCGACATCATGACCAGCGCCGCGTTGCGCACGGCGGAACGCATGGCCGAGCGCATGCTGTTGGCGAAAGCGGCCTGAAGGAGAAATCTATGAACAAGAAGGTATACATCTCCGACGTGACGCTGCGCGACGGCAGCCATGCGATCCGCCATCAGTACAGCGTCGAGAACGCGAAACGGATCGCGAAGGCGCTCGACGAGGCGAAAGTCGATTCGATTGAGGTCGCGCACGGCGACGGCCTGCAGGGCGGCAGCTTCAACTACGGCTTCGGCGCGCACACCGACCTCGAATGGATCGAGGCGGTCGCGAGTGTGGTCAAGCACGCGAAGATCGCCACGTTGCTGCTGCCCGGCATCGGCACGGTGCACGACTTGAAGGCCGCCCACGACGCCGGCGCGCGCATCGTGCGCATCGCCACGCACTGCACCGAGGCAGACATCTCCAGGCAACACATCGAATACGCGCGCAAACTCGGCATGGACACGGTGGGTTTCCTGATGATGAGCCACATGACCACGCCGCAGGCGCTGGCGCAGCAGGCGAAATTGATGGAGAGCTACGGCGCGACCTGCTGCTACGTGGTCGATTCCGGCGGCGCGCTCAACATGAACGACGTGCGCGACCGCTTCCGCGCGTTCAAGGACGTGCTCAAGCCTGAGACCGAAACCGGCATGCACGCGCACCACAACCTGAGTCTGGGTGTCGCCAACAGCATCGTCGCGGTCGAGAACGGCTGCGACCGCGTCGATGCGAGCCTGGCCGGCATGGGCGCGGGCGCGGGCAACGCGCCGCTCGAAGTGTTCATCGCCGCGGCGGCGCGCATGGGCTGGAACCACGGCACCGACCTGTACAAGTTGATGGACGCGGCCGACGACATCGTGCGCCCGCTGCAGGACCGCCCGGTGCGCGTCGACCGCGAGACGCTCGCGCTCGGCTATGCCGGCGTGTATTCGAGCTTCCTGCGCCACGCCGAGGCGGCGGCGAAAAAGTACGATCTCAAGACGGTGGACATCCTCGTCGAACTGGGCCGGCGCCGCATGGTCGGCGGGCAGGAGGACATGATCGTCGACGTCGCGCTGGATCTGCTCGGGCAGCGGGGCGGGGCACAGCCCGCCGCAATGCCGCAGCGCGCGGCGGGCTGATCGGGTTGTAATACCGATGGCCTGCCCGTAATATCGCATTCATGAATGCCTTGACCATCAAGCTCCCTGGCGACCTCGACGACGCAATCGCCAGCGCCAGCGCGCAGGAACGCATCAGCAAATCCGCGCTGGTACGGCGCGCGCTGGAAGCCTATCTCGCACAACGCAAATCGGGCACGCCGTTCGTCTCGGTGCTGGACAAGGCGGGCGACCTGGTCGGTTGCTTCGAGGGCGGGCCGAAGGATTTGGCGTCCAACCCCAGGCACATGGCCGGCTTCGGCAAGGTGTAGCGCTTGGCAAGCCCGGTTCGACTCATTCTCGACACCGGCCCGTGGGTCGCACTGCACTGCCGCGACGAAAAACACCACTCTTGGGCCAAGGCGCAATTCGCCGTCACCGAGCAGCCGCTACTCACCTGCGAGGCGGTCGTCGCGGAAACCTGCTTTCTGCTCGCGCGCGGCGGATTCGACCCGGCCAAGGCGCTGCAGTTGATCGAGCGCGGCGTGGTGAAGATCGCCATGTCGCTGGATGAGGAAATCGCCACCGTGCGTGCGCTGTTCGAGCGTTACGACAACGTGCCGGCCTCGCTCGCCGACGCCTGCCTGATCCGCATGTCGGAACTGTTCGATCCCGCGCGCGTGCTTACGCTCGACGGCGATTTCCACATCTACCGGCGACATGGGCGCAGGGTGATTCCTGTCGTGACGCCGTGAACGAGGGCTGGGCCCGGTAAACCGGACGGTACGCCGTTCGATTCGTCGGCAAGTAAAAAAAGTATGGATGCGAATGGTAAAGATGATTACCATATTGCACTCATGCGCTTTGCGACGCTGCGGATCGCCATGATCGAAAAAGAACAGCTTCTGCCGACGCGCTGCGTGGAGAGCGACGCGCCGGCCATCGTCGCGTTCGCGAACGACGTCGCCGGCGGCGCCACGGACGACGTCGCGCGGGCCATTCATCTCTACCGCGCCGTGCGCGACGGCATCGTCTACGACCCATACGACCGCTTCGCGAATCCGCAGTCGTGCTCGGCGTTGCGCGCGCTCGAACGCGGCCGCGGCTACTGCATCCCGAAGGCGGCCCTGCTCGTTGCCGCTGCTCGTTCGCTCGGCATCCCCGGTCGTCTCGGGTTCGCCGACGTGCGCAATCATCTCGCCTCGCGCCGCCTGATCGAAGCCAACAACGGCAGCGTGTTCCGCTGGCACTGTTACGCGGAACTGCACCTCGACGGCCGCTGGGTCAAGGCGACGCCCGCGTTCGACTCGGACCTGTGCCGACGGGTGCGGATCGAGCCGCTCGAATTCGATGGCCGCCATGATTCGGTGTTCCATGCGTTCGACAGTGGCCGCAAGCACATGGAATACGTGCGCGACCGCGGGCATTACGATGGCGTGCCGCACGAGGACATCCTCGCCACGCTGCGCTCCGAAAGCCCGGCGCTGCTCGAAGAAGCCTACTTCGCCGGCGCGCGCGCGTTCGTCGACGAAGTGCAGGTGCATTGATCTTCGACGATGGGTATCGTGGACATCAGCGACTGCGATCCGGCCGGGCTGGCCGAGAGCTTCCGCCGCCGCGCCCGCCGCGGCCCGGAACGGCCGGCGGTCAGCTTCGAGGGCCGTACCTGGAGCTATGGCGAATTGCAGTCGCGCGCCGAGCGGCTATCGGCGGAACTCGCGGCCGGCGGCGTCGCGAAAGGCGATCGCGTCGGCTACCTCGGCTTCAACCATCCGCTGCAACTGGCCGCGCTGTTCGCAGCGGCGCGGCTCGGCGCGATGCTGGTGCCGCTGAACTACCGGCTCGCCGGCCCCGAGCTCGAGTACATCATCGGCGACGCCGACATCCACACGCTGCTGGTCGATGCGCACCACGTCGCGCTGATCGACGAGTTGCGCCCGAGGCTGAGCTGCCGGCGCTATCTCGCGACCGAACCGGGCGCCGGCGCCGGCTGGGAGGATCTCGCCGTCGCGCTCGAGATTCCGCGCGAGGCGCCGCCGGCCGTGAACGGCGCGCCGGAAGACGTGGTGCTGCTGATCTACACCTCCGGCACCACCGGCCGGCCCAAGGGCGCGATGCTGAGCAACGGCAACGTGTGGACGAACAATCTCAACTGGCTCTTGACCTCGGACTTCACTTCGCGCGACGTCACCCTGGCGATGGCGCCGATGTTCCACGTCGGCGGATTGTGCGTCGTGTTGTTCCCGACGTTGTTCGCCGGCGGCCACGTCGTGCTGCAGCGCGCATTCGACGCGCTCGCGTTCCTGCACGCGGTCGAGGAATTCAAGGTGACGGTGAGCTTCGGCGTGCCGGCGATGATGCTGTTCATCAGCCAGCACGAGTATTTCGCGCGCGCCGACCTGTCGAGCCTGCGCCTGATCATCGCCGGCGGCGCGCCGGTGCCGGAGCCGCTGCTGCGCCTCTACGGCGAGCGCAACATCCCGGTCAGTCAGTGCTACGGCCAGACCGAGGCAACCGCGGGCCTGACCTTCCTCGAAACCGACCGCGCGATCGCCAAGCTCGGCTCCTGCGGCCGCGCCGGCCTGCTCAACGAGGTGCGCCTGCGCGGCTTCGACGGCCGGCCGATCACCGAGCCGAACGTGCCGGGCGAGATTCGTGCGCGCGGCGGCAACGTCATCCAGGGGTATTGGAAACTGCCCGAAGCGAGCGCGCAGGCGCGCGACGAGGACGGCTGGTTCCGTACCGGAGATGTCGCGTATTTCGACGAGGAGGGTTTCTTCCACATCTGCGACCGTCTCAAGGACATGATCATCAGCGGCGGCGAGAACGTCTATCCGGCCGAGGTCGAAAGCGTGGTCTACGCGCATCCGGCGGTCGCCGAAGTCGCCGTGATCGGCGCGCCGGATGACCGCTGGGGCGAGCGCGTCGTCGCGGTGGTCGTGCTCAAGGCGGGCGAGGCGCTCGATCTCGACACGCTGCGCGACTTCGCCGAAGCGCGACTGGCGCGCTACAAGCTCCCGCGCGAACTGCAATTGATCGACGCGATGCCGCGCAACCCGAACGGCAAGGTCGACAAACTCGTGTTGCGCAAACGCTTCGCCGCGGATTGACGCGGTACTTTCCACGATAGAAAAAAGGGGTCATGCGATGAGCCAGCGCGCAGTCCAACTCGACGTCGTCGAAGGCGTCGGCCACGTCACCTTCGTGCAGCCGGAGCGCGGCAACCCGTTCGACCAGCAGTTCTGTTCCGAACTGTGCGAGGTCGCGATCGAATGCGACGAGAACCCGGCGGTGCGCGCGGTGCTGATCCGCGCGCAGGGCCGCTGGTTCAGTGTCGGCGCCGACCTCAAGTGGCTCTGCAGCGACCGCGAACTGCTGCCGCGCCGGCTCAAGCAGGCAACCGCCGACCTGCACATGGCGGTGTCGCGCTTCGCCCGCAGCGACGCGCCGGTGGTGATCGCCATCCACGCGCTGGCGACCGGCGGCTCGGTCTCGCTGACGGCGATGGCGGACTTCGCGATCGCAGCGAGGTCGGCGAAGTTCTACGCCGCATTCAGCGCGATCGGTTTCGTCAGCGATTCCGGCGGCACGTACTATTTCCCGCGCCGCGTCGGCACGCGCAAGGCGGCGGACTTCGTGCTGCTCAACGAAACGTGGACCGCCGACGAAGCGCAGCGCTACGGACTGGTATCGCGCGTGGTCGAGGACGAGCAGCTCGAAGCGGAGGCGCTGGCGCTGGCGGCGCGGCTCGCGCAGGGGCCGACGCGCACCTTCGGCGAGATCAAGCGGCTGCTGCTGTCGAGCGCGGACACGCCGCTGGAAGCGCAACTCGAACTCGAAGCGCGCGCGATCGCCGACTGCGCGCGCACCGAGGATTCATGGAACGCGATCCAGGCGGTCGTCGGCAAGAAGAAACCGGAATTCAACGGCCGTTGAAAGGCCGTGCCGGGCGATGGCCGCCGAGGGTCCGTCATCTCGATGGCTTGGCGCGCAGAGGCTTGGCGTGGGCAAGCCCGCTCCCACACGGACCGCTGGTTTCTCAGCGTTCTGACGAGGCTTTCACCCCTTTGTCATGCTTGAAATGAATTTCCTGACTCGGGACTCGGGAAAAGCGTAAACCCGCAACATCGTCATGCTGCGCGCAGCGAAACGGAGTCGCAGCATCGCATTTCAACAGCAAGAGCGATCCTGCGACTTCGCGCAGGATGTCGTGGGGCGTTACGCTCTTTTCCGAGTCCCAAGTGCGCACCTTGCTGCGCGGGTGCCACCGCCGCGCGCGCATCTCACCCGGCGCCGCTTTTTTTCTTCCGCGTTGGCTTGCCGGTTTTTGCCTTCAGGCTGATCGACGGCGCATGCACCGGCGTGATCAAGGCATCATCGACACCAGGTGGCCGGTAGGTGATGGCCGAATAAAAACTGATGCCCGAGCGCGCCATGTCCTCGCTGATGTGCGCAAGGCGCTCGCTGAGGAATTCCATGCCGGTGTTGAACATCGACTGGAAGAACGCACGGCCCTGCGGCGTAAGCGCCACCAGCTTCTCGCGTGCGGACTGCGGGTTTTCCATTTGCACGATCAGCGACAGCGGCGGGCTGGCCAGTTCCTTAAGCAACAGCGAAACATGCGAATTGCTGGACTCGAACCAACTGCGCAACTGCTGCTCGATGATCCGGCGGCGGATCCAGCCGTTGTCGCCGACAGTGGATTCGATCAACCAGATCACCGCCGCCTGCTGGCGCGAAACCTTGCCTTGCAGCATGCGCGTTTCGGTTTCCATCGAGATGCCGTAGTGGATCGGATAGAAGAATCCTAGCAAGCCGCTCAGCAGTTGTTGGGGAAGTTGTTTGGGAAGTTGTTTGGCGGCATTGGGGGGGGCTTTCCTGGACATGAATGCATCGCGTGGCGCGGCGAAGGCCGCATGGGTTCCGACATTCTAGCCCGCATTTCTCACCATCACGCAAATTTTGGCCGAGGCTGCCAAGAGCGAACGTCGGCGTAGTCCGATGCCGTGCACTCATCGCACCGCAAGGCAGCGAAGTGCAGATTTTGAGCAAGCGCCGCCGTCAACCTTTGCAGGACTTCGTTGTGGAATGTGGCGTGGGTGTCTGGTTCGTGGGCGGCTTCAGCGCGCCGCGGTCAGGGCGTGGAAGGCGTGGTCGAACACGCCTTGGTGCGGGAAACTCTGAACAACTCAATTCGGGATGACGAGCAAGAACGGAGTTGTTCGGGGTTTCCTTGGCACCCCGCCAACCGCTTCGAGCAGCTTACAGTACGAACGCCCCCGGCTTTGCCGGGGGATTTTTACGTTGCGCTGACACGGCAATGCTCGTCAGAATTTGTAGGAGAACGATACGCCGAAGGTGCGGGGCATTGAACTCAACCTGTAGATATTGTCCAGCGACTGCGTGGCGTTGTTCCAGTAGTACTTGTTGAAGATGTTCCTGCCCCAGAGTGCGGCTTCCCAACTGCCGACGGCTGGTTTGATCCCGATGCGGACGTCGACGGTGGTGTAGGCATCGACGTCAAAGATATCCGGATCCATCATCACGCCTGGCCGGAGAACGGACGACACTTCCGTAGCGGCGAGTACGCTTTTGATGTTGAACAAGCCCGTGGTGGCGCTTTGGTAGCGTGCACTGATATGCGCGAAGCCGAAAAGCGAGTCGCTGATGGGGCGTTCGTAGTTGGCGCTGGCGGTAATGCCGACCTTGGGCGTATGGGGGAAGGCCAGTCCCTTGAAATTGATCAGGTTCCCCAACGGATCGTAGTTGAAAAAATCTTGTGTTACCTCGGTCTTGGTGTAGGACCCATTCAGCGACAGGTTCAGCCCCTTCACGGGGATGAAATCGATTCCGGCCTCGGCACCGTACACTTTTGATTTCGGAATATTCACCAGCGCTTCGAGTGGACCAAATACGGCATCGAGGATCCTTCCGCGGAGCTGTTTGTCCGTGTAGTCGTAGTAGTACGTCGCTGCATTCAAGCGCATCCGGCCTTCCATCAGCATGCTCTTCAAGCCGAGTTCATACGCGAGGACGGATTCCTGGGTTACCGGCTGGATTTGCGCGGACGTCGAGGAGTTGACCGCAGGAATGCTGCCTGATTTATAGCCTTTGCTTACGTTGGCGTAGGCAAGCAGGTTGTCGCTGACGTTATAGTCGAGACCGACACGCCAACTGGTGTTGTTCTGGTCCAGTTTCCTGTGGACGAGTCCCGCCACGCCGTCTGTCCCTGTGGTGCATCCGCCGGGCTGGATGTTGTTTTCGACACCGTAGACCGCGAGCCACAGAGCGTCGAAAGCGGCGGCCATGGAGCCATCCCCGGTATCGCCCGTACAACCCGCATACGTGCGTTTGTCTTCCGTGTAGCGGACACCGGCGTTCAGGGTCAGGTCGTCCCGGAATGACCAGGCGACATTGCCGAACACGGCCTGTGTCTTGACATCCTGGTCCGCGGTGGAGAGGGCGTCGGAAATACCCAATGCACCGTGTACGGAGGCTTCCGCAAAGTAATAGTAAGTATCGTCTTTTACTTTATCCTTCGTGTAATTCATGCCCAGAATCCATTTGAGGCTGTCACCATTCCCCGACAGGCGCAGTTCCTGGTTGGTCGATTTGATGGAGCCCACGTTGCTCAAGCTGAAATCCTGGATATTCGCGCCGTCGGTATCCTGGTTGAAATCCTGCTTGTAGTCGGAGTATGTGGTGATCGACGTCAAGGTGAGGGTGACCTTGCCGACGCTGGTGGTTTTGCCGCGCAGCACGCCGTCGCCGGAGATTTCCGGCTGGTCGATCGGCGCCGGGCGACCGCACTGGATGAAAGGTGCCGGATGCACGCTCTTGGTGTTGATCTGGTCGAAGTTCTTGCGGCGTGCGTCGATCTTGGCGCGGGTCAGCGCCTTGTTCTCGGTGCCGGTGAGCACGGCATAGAGTTCCTCCATGGTCAGGAAGTAGCACTCCTTGTAATCGCGCAGGCCACCACGTTCGACGCAGCGACGGCCGACTTCCTCGAAGCCGAGCTTGATGTCGTAGGTGGACCAGTCCATCACCTCGCGTTCGTTGTCGCGGAATTCCAGGCTGTTGTGCGAGAAGTCGACCAGGAACTGAAAAAGCTTGGCCTTGAAAATGCCAAAGTCCGGCTGCGCGGCGAGGTTGTCATAGACGTGCTGGATCGACTCCTCCAGCTTGACGCGCATGCGCTCCTCCTGGATCAGCGGATCCGGTGTGCCCATCAGGCCCGGCAGCACACGGAAATCGACCATGACATCGTCGGCGCGGCGGTCGAAGTAGATGTCGCGGTCCGGATGGCCGCGATGGCCGCGCTTGGCGACGTGCTCGGCGTACAGCTTGCGGAACGCCGGGCCTTGGACGCACTGGTCCAGGTAGTCGAAGAAACGCGCGTCGGGATACTTCTGGAACAGCGAGGTCAGCTCCGGCGATTTGTGGATGAAATTGGCCAGCTCCCACGAGGCGTGGTTCTCGACGCCGGTGATGGTGGGATTGCGCGTGCCGGTCATCAGGTCCATGAAGATCGTCGGACGGTCGCCGGTGTACCAGTTGGCGCAGATCCAGCCGAGCCAGCCGATGGATTCGCCCATGTACCACAGCAGGCCATACCACGGCGGATCGTAGGAGGCGATTTCCTCGCGGATCACGTCGGCCTGGTGCTGCTTGAGTTCGGCATCGGTCATCGCGGCGAATTCCTCGCGCGTGCGCGGGCGGGTGTACTCGCGGTATTCCTTGCTGTTGATGAAGTTGTCGCGGATCGCCTTCCACCAGTTCACGCCCATGTCCGGGCGCAGGCGTTCGGTACGCGCGAAGAACTCCATGTAGCGGCCCCAGTCGAATGGCGCTGCCAGCACTTCCTCGTGGTACATCTTCGGGATCTTGTGCAGCATGCCCGGCCGCAGCGGCGGCGGGATCGAACCCTTGATGCGCACGATGTCCGCTTCGACGTTGTAGTACGAGACGCCCTTGTGGTACGTCCACAAGCGCCGTTCCAGATGGTCCTGCTCCGGGTAGCCGGCGACCTGCACGCCTACGCTGTGGCACTGGTTGAGGCCCCAGCAGCGCCACGAGAACATCAGCGGCGAAATCGCGCCGGTCCACATTTCTTCCGGGAACACGCGCGACCAGATCGTCTCGTAGCTGACGCCATCGTTGTTGCCCTGCACGCTGTTGGTGACTTCGGCATCCCACGAGAACTCGACGCCGGTGATCGGACGTGCCTGCAGCACGTAGAACTGCCCGCCCTGGTAGGCCCATTCGATGTCCTGCGGGAAGCCTTCGTAGGCGTCCTGGATGCGCAGGCCGATCGCGGCCAGTTCCGCCACTTGCGCATCGCTCATGCAGAAGCGCTCGCGGCGCTCCTCGGCCACGTCCAGATGCACCACGCCGTGGCCGGTGTTCTGGTTGCGGATGATCTCCACCGCCTTGCTGCCGAGGGTGCGGTTGAGGATCTTCAGACCGTCGTGGCGGACGATGAACTCATCCGGCGTGACGATGCCCGAGACGATGGCCTCACCCAGACCGTAGCTCGGCGTGATGACGACCTGATCGGTCGCGGTATTGATCGGGTTGCCGGTGAACATCACGCCGGAGACTTCCGATTCCACCATCGTCTGCACGACCACAGCGATGGAACTGGCGAAATGATCGAAGCCCTGCGTCTGCCGGTAGAACACCGCGCGCGAAGTCCACATCGACGCCCAGCAGCGCTTCACCGCGTCCAGCACCTGTGCGCGACCGCGCATGTCCAGGTAGGTGTCGTGCAGGCCGGCGAACGAGGCACCGGCCAGGTCTTCTGCCGTGCCCGAGGAGCGCACCGCGACGTAGATGTCGCCGAGCTTTTCGTAAGCCGCCGCGATTTGCGCAGCAACTTGCGTGGGCATCGGCGCGTCGGTGATGGCCTTTCGGATCTCGGCGACCGAGGCGTCCAGCGCTGCGGCGTCGTGGTAGTTCACCGCTTCGAGGATATCGGCGATCTTGTCCTTCAGGCCCGGGCCGTTTTCCACGTGCGCCGCATACGCGGCGATGCCAACGACGAAGCCTGGCGGCACCACGAAACCGGCTTTGGTGAGGCGACCAAGATTGGCACCCTTGCCGCCGACCTGTGCGTGCTCAACCGCCGCAGGATCGGTGAACCAGATGGTCGTGTTGATGGGGTCTGTCATGTTTGTGCCCTCCGCTCATGGTTTGGTTGAATGTTTCAATCAAGAACGTTTCTTTATTGCAGGATTTATCGTTGTTTCATGCAGGGCGAAATGCAAAAGTATCGCAATACAACGACGAATTGCCGACGAATGATGACACAAAATATTCAAAAAGTGCATAGTAATGCACATATACTAATTGCGCGACGCAACACAATTCAAGAAAGGCAACATCTGCATGAAGGTCCAGCCAGGTCGGCGCTGACGCCCAGTCCGGATGTTTCATGGGAACGTCCACTGCGACGCCGATCGGCTTCGTCAGCGATTCCAACGGCGCGTACTATTTCCCGCGCCGCGTCGGCACGCGCAAGGCGGCGGACTTCGTGCTGCTCAACGAAACGTGGACCGCCGACGAAGCGCAGCGCTACGGACTGGTATCGCGCGTGGTCGAAGACGCGCAACTCGAAGCGGAGGCGCTGGCGCTGGCGGCGCGGCTCGCGCAGGGGCCGACGCGCACCTTCGGCGAGATCAAGCGGCTGTTGTTGTCGAGCGCGGACACGCCGCTGGAAGCGCAACTCGAACTCGAAGCGCGCGCGATCGCCGACTGCGCGCGCACCGAGGATTCATGGAACGCGATCCAGGCGGTCGTCGGCAAGAAGAAACCGGAATTCAGCGGCCGCTGAGCGCAGGAAATCACCTACAACGTCTACGCTTTGCGCTGAGTCCTTTCATCACTCGGTGAGCGACAAAATCGAGAGCGCGATCGCAAGCATGGCAGCCCAGGCTTCGGCGACGATGCGCATCCAGTTCGGTGCATGGCGCAGTTCCATGAAGTCGAGCAGGACAAAGCGCACTTTGACCAACGCCACGATGATGACGATGACGCCGACGATACGGTGGTCGTGAATGCCGAACCCATGGCCAAGCGCCCACGATGCAATGGTCGCCGCGACGAGAAGAAACCAGATACTGGTGAGGCGCGAACGAAGCAGATCGGACATGTTCGTCAGACGAGATAGAGCAGGGCAAACAGCACGATCCAGAGCAGGTCGACGAGATGCCAGAACGTCGCGCCGCTTTCCAGGTGCTGCACGTTCACCGCTTCGATGCCGCGCGAGCGCACGTATCCAGACATGGCGGCGAGCACGCCCATGCCGATGAGGACGTGTAGCATGTGGATGCCCGTGTACACGAAGTACAGCATGAAGAAGTCGTTGGTCTCCGGCGTGATCCCGGCCGAGATTTTCGCCGTGTACTCGAATCCCTTGACGACGCCGAAGACCGCACCGCAGGCGATCGCTATGCGAAAGAGTCTTTGCGGTGCGTCGGCAATGCGCAGCCGCGCGGCCCGGACTGCATTCGCCACGCACCACGAACTCGTCAGCATCAGCAGCGTGTTGAGGAGGCCGAGCGTCTGGTCGAGCCGGGCGCGGCCGGCGGCGAACACCTCGTGTTCCGCGCCGCGGTAGTGCAGGAACGTGACGAACAGCACCGAGAACAGCGTGAGGTCGCCCGCGATGAACAGCCAGACGCCGGCCTCGCCCGGAACGTGCGCCGGGCGGCGCGGCACCGAATCCGGTGTGGCCGTCGTCATGCCGGTTTCCGTTGCCGCGTTTGCCGGCGTCACGATGCCGCGAGTCGTTCCCGCTTTTCGGCGGCGCAGGCTTTCAAGGTCACGGCCGTCATCACGATGATCCAGCCAAAGAAAACGATCCACACGAACCAGAACGAGATCAGGCCGTCGTAGGCGAACGGCCCGGTCTTGAAGAACTCGATCAGGCCGGCAGGCACGATCAACACCGCCGTCCACAGATTGAAGAAGGCGACCCAGCGCGGAAACACCGGCACGGGATTGTGGTCGCCGAACACCGCGAGCGCGATGCAGATCATGAACACCGCGAACGGCGGCCAGCTCAGGATGAAGACGAACCACACGTAGTCGTTGACGATCTGGATCGCGGCGGGCGAGAGCGTTTCCGGCCGGAACGCCAGCGCCGCCCAGGTGATCGGCATCAGCAGGAATAGCACGTAACCGCCACCGTTGTTGGCGATCGAGGTCCAGGTGAGGACGGGAATTCCGCGTTCCATGCGGCGCATGAAGAACACGATCGACATCGACCACGTCAGGTAGAACGTGAAACCGAGGCACTCGATCAGGGTGCCGAATCGGATCGGCAGCTTGCGTTCGATGAAGATGCGCGCGATCTCGTCCGCCGGCAACGCCGGCGAGGGCGGTGGGATGAAGCCCATCAGCAGGCCTTGCGCGACGATGAGGGAAATCACGAGCAGGACGCCCGACCACGCCATCAAACTCGCGATCGTCGTGTTGATGCGCAGGTCTTGCATGTTCGTGTCTCCCCGCCGTCAGGCGCGCTCGTAGATCGCCGCAATGCCCTGGCCGCCGCCGATGCACATCGTCGCCAGCGCGTAGCGGCCCTGCGTGCGGTGCAGTTCGTAGATCGCCTTGATCGAGATGATGGCGCCGGTGGCGCCGACGGGATGCCCGAGCGAGATGCCCGAGCCGTTCGGGTTGACCTTGGCCGGATCGAACTCCAGCGCCCGCGTCACCGCGCAGGCCTGCGCGGCGAAGGCTTCGTTGGATTCGATCACGTCGAGATCGGCGACCTTGAGGCCGGTGCGTTGCAGGACCAGCTTCGTCGCGGGCACCGGGCCGATGCCCATCACTTCGGGATCGACGCCCGCGTGCGCGTAGCCGACCAGCCGCGCGAGCGGTTTCAGGTTGTGCGTGCGCACCGCCTCGGCGGTGGCGAGCACCACCGCGCCGGCGCCGTCGTTGATGCCCGAAGCGTTGCCGGCCGTGACCGTGCCGTCCTTCTTGAACGCCGGCTTCATCGCGGCGAGCTGTTCGATGCCGACGTCGCCGCGCACGTGTTCGTCGGTGGCGAACTGGACCGTGCCTTTGCGGCTGGCGATTTCCACCGGCACGATCTGCGCGGCAAAGCGCCCTTCGGCGATGGCCGCCGCGGCGCGGCGCTGGCTGGCCAGAGCCAGTTCGTCCTGCATCGCGCGCGTGATCCCGTGCCGTTCGGCGACGTTCTCGGCTGTGATGCCCATGTGGATCTTGTGGAACGGGTCGTGCAGGATGCCGAGCATGTAGTCCTGGGTTTCGCCGTTGCCCATGCGCGCGCCCCAGCGCAGCGCCGGCAACAGGTACGGGCCGCGGCTCATCGATTCGACTCCGGCGCCGATCGCGACCTGCGCATCGCCGAGCTTGAGCGCCTGCGCCGCCGAAACGATGGCTTGCAGGCCCGAGCCGCACAGCCGGTTGACGTTGAACGCGGGCGTGGAACTGGGGATGCCGGAGTCCATCGCCGCGACGCGCGACACGTAGGCGTCGCGCGGTTCGGTCGGAATCACGTTGCCCATCACCACGTGCTCGACGGCGCCGGCTTCGATGCCCGCACCCTGGATGGCGGCCTTCAGCGCCGTGGTCGCCAGTTGCGCCATCGGCACGTCTTTCAGTGCCCCGCCGAACGTGCCGATCGCCGTGCGCGCCGCGCCGACGACGAAGATGTCATGGCTCATGTTCCCTCCCGGGTGTTTTCGTGTCTGGTCTTCAAGCCCTGGACGACGCGACGCGCGTCGGCCGAACCTTGATAGTACGCTAGTGTATGATACACTAGATTCACAATTCGCCGGCCACACGCAAAAAAACCAATCGGTCGGACGGGAGGGTTCAGATCGTGGTGCTTTCCGAAACACAACTGGCGATCCAGGAAACCGCCCGGCGGTTCTGCCGCGAGCGGCTGTTGCCACACTACCAGAAGCGCGAGGCGGCGGGCGTGCTCGATCGCGACCTGCTGAAGGAAATCGGCCAACTCGGCCTGATCGGCGTCGAGCTGCCCGAGTCGGTCGGCGGCATGGGGCTCGATTCGGTGACGACCGGCATCATCGCCGAGGAAGTCGCCTACGGCGATTTCAACATCAGCCTGGTTCCGGTCGGCACGTCGCTCAACGCCGCGATCCTGCTGCGCAACGCGCAAAAAGAGGTCGTCGATGCGTGGGTGCCGCGCATGGTCAAGGGCGAGGCACTGGTCGCGATTTGCCTGACCGAACCGCGTGGCGGTTCCGATGCGGCCAATTTGCAGCTGCGCGCGCGCCGCGACGGCAGCGACTACGTCATCGACGGCGAGAAGACCTCGATCACCTTCGCCGACCGCGCCGATGCCTACATCGTGTTCGCGCGCACTGGCGCGCCCGATTCGTCGGCGAAGGGCGTGACGGCCTTCTTCATCCCGGCGAGTTTTCCCGGCATCCGGCGCACCGCGTTCGACGACGTCGGCAGCCGCATCGCCGGACGCGGCTCGGTGTTCTTCGACGGTGTGCGCGTGCCCGCGAGCCATCGCCTCGGCGACGACGGCAAGGGCTTCACGCAAGTCATGCAGGGCTTCGACTACAGCCGCGCGCTGATCGCGCTGCAATGCGTCGGCGCGGCGCAGGCCTCGCTCGACGAAGCGTGGTCGTATACAAAGGAACGCGAAGCGTTCGGCCGCCCGATCGCGCAGTTCCAGGGGGTGACGTTTCCGCTCGCCGAGGGCGAGTCGCATATCGCCGCGATCCGCCAGCTCGCGTTCCACACGCTTTCCCTGCGCGATGCGAACCTGCCGCACACGGCCGAATCGGCGATGCTGAAATGGATGGGGCCGAAGACGGCGTTCGACGTGATCCACCAATGCCTGCTCACGTTCGGCCACTACGGCTGGACCAAGGACCTGCCGCACCAGCAGCGTCTGCGCGACGTCATGGGCCTGGAAATTGGCGACGGCACCGCCGGCATCATGAAGCTCATCATTGCGCGCGAGCGCGTCGGCCGCGCCGCCGTCCAATATCTCTAGGCAACGAAGGCGTCATCCCATGCCATACCAGTCGATCTACGCTGCGGGACTTTTCAAGGATCAGGTCGTCCTCGTCACGGGCGGCGGCAGCGGCATCGGCCGTTGCACGGCGCACGAACTTGCCGCGCTCGGCGCCACCGTCGCGATCGCCGGGCGCAAGGCCGAGAAGCTCGACGCGGTGCGCGCCGAAATCGAGGAGGACGGCGGCAAGGTGTCCACGCACATCGTCGACATCCGCGAGGAGGCGCAGGTGACCGCCGCCATCGACGCCGTGCTCGCGCAGCATGGCCGCATCGATGGCCTCGTCAACAACGCGGGCGGCCAATACCGCACGGCGATGGAGACGATCTCGACCAAGGGCTTCGAGGCGGTTGTGCGCAACAACCTGACCGGAGGCTTCATCATGATGCGCGAAACCTACCTGCGCTGGATGAAGGCACACGGCGGCGCGATCGTCAACATCATCGCCGACATCTGGCACGGCTGGCCCGACTACGCGCACTCCGGCGCGGCGCGCGGCGGCATGTTCACGCTGAGCGAGACGGCTGCCTGCGAGTGGGCCGAATCCGGCGTGCGCGTGAATACTGTCGCGCCGGGCGGCATCGCTTCCAGCGGCTTCGACACCTACACGCCCGAAGCGCAGGCGAAGATCCTCGAGTATCCGCCGACCGTTCCGCTGCACCGCTACGGCACCGAGTCGGAGCTTTCCGCGGCGGTCGTGTTCCTGCTTTCGCCGGGCGCGAGCTACATCACCGGCACCTGCGTGCGCGTCGACGGCGGCACGCCGAACGCGCGCGGCACGTGGAAGCTCAAGGCGCACGATCGCAGCAAGCCGTTCCAGGGCTTCCATCGTGCGGTGACGCCGAAGCTGCTCGGCGGTCAATGAACGTCGTGGCTGCATCCGCCGGACTCCCCAACCATTTGCCGCCGCGCGAACGGTTCTTCGAGGATTTCGCCGTGGGCGAAGTCTTCGAGTTCGGCGATCGCGTGGTGGACGAAACCGAGATCGTCGAATTCGCGCGCAAGTACGATCCGCAGCCGTTCCACACCGATCCCGTCGCCGCGCTCGATTCGAGCTTCGGCGGCCTGTGCGCGAGCGGATGGCACACCGCGGCCGTGGTCATGCGGATGTTCGTCGACGAGTTCATTGCGCCCGCGTCGGCGATGGGTTCGCCCGGCGTCGACGAGCTGCGCTGGGTGCGCCCGGTGCGTCCGGGCGACCGCCTGCGCGTCAGCCTGCGCGTCCTCGAAACGCGCCGCTCGAACAGCAAGCCCGATCGCGGAATTCTGAAATTGCGCTATGACACGCTGAACCAGCATGGCGAAATCGTCATGAGCATCACGTCGCGCGCGATGCTGCGCAGCCGACATTCCACGAACCACGAGAGGTGACTTCAATGAGCGAGACGAACCCGGCCATCCGGCTGCACATCGAAGGCGGCGTCGCCACCGTGACGCTGTCGCAGCCCGAACGCGGCAATCCGATCGACGGCGCGTTCTGCAGGGAATTCCGCCAGCTCGCGCTCGATCTGTGGAATGCGCAGGGCCTGCGCGTCGTCCACCTGCGCGCGGAAGGCAAGAACTTCAGCTTCGGCGGCGACGTGAAGAAGTTCCTGACCGTCCTCGACACGTTTCCGGAGCTGGTGCGCGAATGGACGGCCGACCTGCATACCGGACTGTCGCGTTTCTGGCGCCTCGATGTTCCCGTCGTCGCCGAAGTGCAGGGCTTCGCAATGGGCGGGGCCGTCGCGCTGCTGGCGGGCGGCGACGTGGTCGTTGCCGCGCAGTCCGCGAAATTCGGTTCGGCCTTCACGCAGCTCGGCTTCAGTTGCGACACGGGCTCGTCGGTGACGCTGACCGCGCGCATGGGCCAGGCGCGCGCGCGGCGCTTCCTGCTGCTCGCCGAAATGCTCGGCGTCGAGGAGGCCAAGGCCTCCGGCCTGGTCGACGTCGTCGTCGCGGACGAGCAGCTTGCGGAAACGACGCTGGCCACGGTCAAGCGACTGGCGGCCGGCCCGACCTTGGCCTACGCGCAGATCAAGCGGCTCGTGCGCAACAGCGCGACGACGCCTCCCGAAGTGCAACTCGAGGACGAGGCGCTGACCATGGCGCGGGTCTGCGGAAGCGCCGATGCGAGAGAGGGCGTCACGGCGATGGCCGAGCGGCGCAAGCCGGTGTTCAGGGGCGCGTGAGCGCGCCGATCCACTGACTCACGCCAGCAATCCGGAGAATCGAATCCATGCCCACGATCACCCGATCCTTCGCTGACTTTCCCGCGGAACACGCGTACCGGCACAAGCTCAAGCCCGAAGGCCGCGAATCGCTGGCGCACATGCTGGTGTTCCCGGAGCAGGGCGTCACCGGGTTCATCTATCCGACGGTGCGCGCGAACGGACACGCCAAGGGCCGCGCCTCGCTATTCGGCCCGGCGCTGAAGGAACCGGTCCACGAGGAAGTCGAACAGTACGTGCCGGACACGATGGGCTTTGACGACTGGCGCACCGGCCCGCTGCACATGCAGGTGATCGAGCCGCACAAGAAGGTGCGGCTGGCGTGGAACGGGGAGCGCATCCGGTTCGACGGCCTCTACGAGGCGCTGCATCCGCCGTATGCGTTCAGTTCGCACCCGCTCGGCAATCCGCCGTACTACGGCGACGACCGCACCGAGCAGCACGGGCGCGTCAGCGCCGAGCTTGCGATCGACGGCCGGCGCCAGAAGGTGTCCGGCTATCTGATCCGCGACCACTCGTGGGGACCGCGCGTGTGGGGCCTGAACCAGCACTACAAATGGTTCCACGCGACCAGCGAGCGCTGCTCGATCCACTTCTTCGAGATGCTGTCGTTCGGCCGCTGCCAGTTGCGCGGCTTCCTGTTCCGCGACGGCGTCATGCGCCACCTCGCCGGCGTCGAGTACGACTTCGGCTACGACGACACGATGATGCAGACGTGGATCAAGGCCAAGGTCACGGATACCGACGGTCGCAGCGCAGTCGTTGACGGCAAGGCGCTGGGTACCGTGCAACTCGAGTTCGATCCGATGATCTACCTCAACGAGGCCGGCCTGGCCCTGACCATCGACGGCGAGCCGGGCACGGGCTGGTGCGAATTCTGCTGGAACCGCAACTATCTCGAATTTGCCCGCGGTTACGTGAGCCGCTACGGCTGAGACGGGATCGCGATGCGGCGCGCCTGCCCGCATCGACAGCCCTTCTCCACCGATCGGGCGGCGCTTCAGGTTTTTTTGCGCCGTGCGCTTGTCGCCGTCGCACGGCGTTTCGGCTTTCGCGCCGCGCTGCGCAGCTTGTGTTGCGTCCGCGTCGGCGTCGCGCGGAACCATCGCGCGCAGGCGCGATTGAACGACGCCTGTTCGGCGTAGCCGAGTTCCGCGGCGATGTGCGCCATCGACAGCGCGGAATCGCCCAGCAATTCGCGCGCGCGCGATCGACGCGCCTTGTCCAAGATGTCCTCGAACACGAGCTCCGATTCCTTGAGCTTTCTCTGCAGCGTGCGCTCGTGCATGCACAACCTGGGCGCAACGTCCGCCAGCCTGCAGCGCATCGTCGGCAGCAGGCGCTTGACCATGTGCTCGACCTGCTCGCCGACGTTCATCTTCTGCAGCCCCGCGCCTTCGCCGACGTAGGCGGTCGCGAGCTTGTGCAGCAGCGGATCCGCCTTGGCCAGTTTTCTCGTCAGCAGCGTCGAATACATGGCGACGCCGTTGATTTGCTGCCCGAAGAATACCGGCGCGTGGAAATAGTTTTCGTAGACGGCGATCGGCTTGGTCGGCGCGTGCCGGAACAGAACCATGACCGGCGCGAACATGCCTTGGGTGAGAATGCGCAACTCCTGATAGGTGTTGGCCACCGCGCTCTCGTCGATCTGCGTGCGTTCGCGCACACCGCCGAGCGCGAAGTCCCAGGTGAGGACGGTCTTGCCGGGATACGAGCCGGTGTCGAGACGGCACACGACCGCCGGGCAGTGGTAGTCGAGATGGCTGAGGATTTCGTGGAGCGCATCGCCGACCGTCGACGAATGCATGCCCATGATCCCCAAGGCGCCGAGATGCCGGCCGCCGTGGACCGATGCCAGACGCATGCCGAAGTCGGCGCACTTCAGTTCGCGTGCCGCGTGTTCGAGCAGGGCGATGAACGCGCGCAGCGGGTAGACGTTGGTCTCGTCGTCGAGCACGCCGCGCCGGATTCCGGCCATGCGCAGCAGAAGATCGGGGTCGCCGCCGAGCGACCTCACCAGGTCTTCGAACCCATACAGCGAAGAAGCTCTGATCGACGCGGACATGCCATCACGCCTCGCAAGGTGTGTCGTGAAATGAAAAAACTATGTCGTCGAAAGACAAATGAAAAGAGTGCCCGGTGAGCAACATACGCGGCAACGGTCCCGCGACTTCGGTGTGCTTGCCGCTCGTGGGAAGTTGTCTCGACGAGTTTACAAATACACCAAAACGGGAGGGTGCACAATGAAATCGCTTTCCAGGAAAGTGCTGTATCTGCAGTGCGCGTTGGCGTGCGCCGCTCTTGCGAGCGAGCATGTGCTTGCCGACGACGAGACCCCCGCGCCTGCGAAGAAGGAGCAGGTCATGTCGAGCATTGTCGTCACGGCGGAAAAGCGCAGCGAATCGATCAATGCCGTGCCGATGTCGATCACCGCACTCAGTGGCGACGACCTGAGCGACAGGGGCATCGAAAAGCCCGCCGATCTGACGAAGGTGGTTTCCGGGTTCCGCTATTCCGAAGGCAACAACGGCACGCCCGTGTATTCGATCCGCGGCATCGGCTTCAACGAAACCAGCCTCGGCGCTCTCGCGAACGTGCCCATTTACGTGGACGAGGTGCCGATTCCTTTCCCGATCATGACCCGCGGCGCGGCGCTCGACCTGCAGCGCGTCGAGGTGCTCAAGGGCCCGCAAGGAACGCTGTTCGGTCAGAACGCCACCGGCGGCGCGGTGAACTACATCGCAGCGAAGCCGACCGATGCGTTCGACGCGTCGGTGACGGCGGGGTTCGGCAACTTTTCGGACCGGACTGTGGAAGGCCACATCGGCGGTCCGCTGTCGCAAACCTTCGGCGCGCGTTTTTCGTTCAACGTCGACGAGAGCGGACCTTGGCAGAAGAGCCCAACGACGGGCGACGAACTGGGGCGCAAGGACGTCGCCGACGGGCGATTGCTGCTCGACTGGAAGCCGACGGAATCGCTGAAGGTTTCCTTCAACGTTTCCGGCGGTCGGGATCGTTCCGACCCCCAGGCGCTGCAGTATTCGGGCTACTACTATCAGTTCCTGCCGGCAGTCCAGTTCGGAATCCTGCCCGCCAGCGAACAGAACGTGATCACGCAAACGCCGCTGAGTTCGGATCCCCGCGTTGCCGACTGGGGGCCGAGAAGGCCGCGAAACAACAGTCATCAGAATCAGGAATCCGTGCATGTCGATTTCGACCTCAGTCAGGACACGGTACTGACCTACATCTTTTCCCATGCCAAGTTCAACCGTTCCATGTACGCCGATCCGGACGGCATGGCGATCGAGAACAGCGAAGGCGAATCGAACGGTGACATCAGTTCGACCTTCCACGAATTGAGACTGTCGGGAAATGCCTTCGGCGGCAAGGCCAAATGGATGGCGGGACTGAACTACGACGACAGCACGGTAGACCAGGTCGACCTGATCCGGCTCGGGCAGAACAGCAACAGCTATGCGTTGACGGTCGCGGCGCTTGCCGCCGGCGCGCCGCCCGAGTTCGCGTTGCCGCTGCACTTTTCGACGGCACGCAACGTCAGCGACCAGGAGTTCGAGAACAAGTCCGCGTTCGCCGCCTTCGACTGGTCGTTCACCGACAGCATCGCGGGCCACGTTTCCGCGCGGCACACGATTTCCACCGACGATTTCAGCGGATGCACCACCGACCCCGGCGACGGCATCGTCGCCGGCGCGATCAACGGCCTGTTCGGATCGAACATCCAGCCCGGTGGCTGCATCACCGGCGTCCAGGTCGGCACCGTGATGACGCCGCAGCCGAAATTCATCGCCCAGAAGCTCGACCAGAGCAACAATTCGTGGCGCGCGAGCCTCGACTGGAAACCGCGTACGGACACGCTCGTCTATGCCACGTTGAGCCGGGGCTACAAGGGCGGGAGCTTTCCCGACCTGTCGGCGTTCTCGCCGTACCAATACCAGCCGGTGGTTCAGGAGTCGCTGCTCGCGACCGAAATCGGCTTCAAGACGTTGTTGCCGGAACAAAGGCTCCAGTTCGACGGCGCCTATTTCCATTACGACTATCAGGACAAGCAGGTGCGCGGAAGCAGCGATACCGGTTTCCCCTTCGGCGTGTTGCCGTCGTTGATCAATGTTCCGAGGTCGACGGAAGACGGCGTGGAGTTCCAAGCCGAGTGGCGGCCCATCGAGGGCTGGAAGTTCGGCGTGAATGCGATCTACCTTCGTTCCCGCATCGACGACGATTTCATCTCCTATGACGATTTCGGCGCGCTGCTCAATTTCCGCGGCGAATCGCTGCCGAACACACCGAAGGTCCAGTGGAATGCCGATGCGCAATACGACTGGTCGCTGGGCCACGGGCTCAACGCCTTCGTCGGTGCCAACGTCAATCATCAGGGCAGCGCGTTCAACGGCTTCGGCGAGCACCCGCAGTTCGCCATCGATGCGTTCACGCTGCTCGACCTGCGCGCAGGCATCGAAGCTGCGGACAGCCGCTGGCGCCTGGCGTTCTGGGCGCACAATGCCACCGACAAGTACTACTGGATAAACCAGTTGCGCATCGGCGACACGATCACGAAAGTCGTGGGGATGCCGAGGACGTTCGGCGTGGCGTACACATACTGGTTCTTCTGATCCATGCTGGATGCGCAGGCCATGAACGGTTCGCGCCACGATGCGCAGACATGTCCAGCGGCGAGTCATGTCGGGGGACACGGCTCCACGTTGGTGCTGCTGCACGGACTCACCGGGAGCTGGGAGATTCGGCGCCCCGTGCTGCCTCTGCTGGAGCGGCATCACCGGGTCGTCGCCGTCACCTTGCCGGGCCATCATGGCGGCCCGGCTTTCCGCGGCCCGGGCGACGCTACGCTTGCGGCCATCGCCGACCAGTTGGCGGACATGCTGCGCGCGCAGGGCATCGACCGGGCCCACATCGTGGGCAACTCGCTGGGCGGATGGCTGTCGATCGAAGTGGCGAGGCGCGGATTCGCACGCTCGGTCGTCGCGCTTTCGCCGGCCGGCGGTTGGCGCACGCCCGGCGATTATCTTGCGGTGGCGAGACCGTTCCGCCTGGCCTATTCCACGGTCGATGGCGTTCGCTTTGCGCTGCGCCCGTTTTTCCGCTTCGAGCGAACGCGCAGGGCGCTGCTCGGGCAGATCATGGAGCACGGCGAGCGGGTTCCTGCGAGCGTCCTCGAATCGATGCTTGCGGCGATGTCCAACACGGTCGTGCTGCCCGGACTGTTGCGCACGTTCGGGCGCGACGGCCCGGTGCAGCCGCTGCGCATCGCAGGAACCCCCATTCGAATCGCGTGGGCGGAGCGGGACCGCGTGATTCCGTTCGAGCGCTACGGCCGCCCGTTCGTCGAGCGCATCGACGGAGCCGAACTCGTCAGGATGCCCGGCGTGGGGCATGTGCCAATGTACGACGATCCGGCCCTGGTGGCGGAAACGATTCTCGCCGTGACCCGACGCGTCGATGGATCACCATAACCCGACAGGAAGACGCTGCCGATGAAGAACGAAGAAAGCGAACTGGCCGGATCGGGCGGCATCCGGCTTTTCTCCCGGTCTTGGCGCGCCGACGACAGCCGCGCATCGGTCGTGATCGTGCATGGCGTGGGCGAGCACAGCGGGCGCTATGCGCACGTGGCCCGGCGATTGGTCGCCGCGGGGTGCTCGGTTCATGCGATCGACCTGCGCGGCCACGGCCGTTCGCAAGGGCGGCGGGCGGTCGTGGACCGCTTCGCGAACGCCGTGGAGGACATCGACCGCCTCGTCGAGCGTGTCCGCGCAGAAAGCCCTGGTCGCCCGCTGTACATGCTCGGGCACAGCATGGGCGGCGCCCTGTCGCTGAACTATGCGCTGGAACACGGCGACAAGCTGTCGGGGCTCGCGCTGTCCGCGCCCGCCGTGGCATTGGACGGCGCGCCCTGGATCGTGCGCCAGAGCAGCAAATTGCTCTCGCTCGTGGCTCCGAACCTCGGTGCGGTCGCCGTGAATGCGCAATGGATTTCGCGCGACCGCGATGTCGTCAGCGACTACGTCGCCGATCCGCTGAACTGGCACGGCCGTCTTCCCGTCCGCACCGTCGGCGAACTCGTCACCTCCGCCGAACGCTTGCCGAAGCGGCTGGCGAGTCTCGACCTGCCGATTTTGCTGATGCACGGGACGGACGACAGGCTTGCCGGGATTTCCGGAAGCCGGATGGTGCATGCCGGCGTTTCGTCCACCGACAAGAAGCTGCTCGAGTACAAAGGCTTGTATCACGAGATATTCAACGAACTGCCGGTCGACCGAAAGCGCGTGCTCGACGATCTGGTGGTGTGGATCGAGGCGCGGATCGCGGGAGACTAACCCGGATACGCGCGATCGATGATCGAACGCATGTCGACGCACGCCGGAAGCGTACCGAACGCGCGCCCGCCACGGTCGCCGAGACGGGTCATGCAGAATGCGTCCGCGACGAAGTTCGGCGCATGGCGGATCAGGCCGGCCGCCTGCAGCGCAAGCGCCATGCGTTCGGCGAGATAACGCGCCCGGATCTCGGGCATGTGCTCGTCGTGCACCAGCGCGCGGCATTCGTCGATCGTGGCGTCGAGCCGGGCATCCTCGCCGCGCACGCCTTCCAGTTCGGCGAAGAAGACTTCGCCGGAAAGCGGTTCCTTGCGGAACGCGCGCAGGATGTCGAGGCTGATGACGTTGCCGGGCCCTTCCCAGATGCCGTGGATGGGCGACTCGCGGTACACGCGCGGCATGACCGATTCCTCGATGTAGCCGGGGCCGCCGAGCGTCTCCAGGCTTTCGTGCACGAACGGAACCACGCGCTTGTTGATCCAGTATTTCGCCACGGCGACGGCGATCCGTGCGAACGCGCGCTCGCGCTCGTCGCTTGCCGCCGAATCGAACGCGCGCGCGATGCGCATCATCGACGTCGTCGCGGCTTCCGATTCGATCGCGAGGTCGGCGAGCACGTTGGCCATCAGCGCGTGGTCGACGAGCCGTTTCTGGAAGGCCATGCGGTGCCGGCAGTGGTGGATCGCCTGGGTCAGCGACAGACGCATCAGGCCGGCCGGGATGAGCGCGCAGCCCAGGCGCGTGTGCAGCATGAACTCCATCACCGTCGGAATGCCGCGTCCTTCCTCGCCGACGAGCCAGCCGTGCGTGCCCTCGAACTCGATTTCCGCGGATGCGTTCGACTTGTTGCCGAGTTTGTCCTTGAGGCGTTCGAGCGAAATCGGATTGCGCATGCCGTCCGGCAGCCAGCGCGGCACGAGGAAGCAGCCGGGCCCTTTTTCTGTCTGCGCGACGACGAACAGGATGTCCGCGCCGGCGGCCGAGCAGAACCATTTGTGCCCCGTCAACAGATACTCGCGCCCCGGGCCGCTCTGGCCGGCCGGCGCGGCTGTCGTGGAGTTGCGGCGGATGTCGGAGCCGCCCTGCTTTTCGGTGGAGGTGAAGGCGATCGTGATCCCCTTCTTGTCCTGGCTGGGGATGGGGCGGGGATCGTAATGCTTGGAGACCATGATCGGCTCCCACGCCTGCGACAGCTCCGGCTGCCTGCGCAGCATGGGCACGATGCCGTACGTGATGTCGACCGGGCACAGAACGCCGCATTCCAGTTGGGAGAACAGCATCTCGGCCGCGCCGCGCGCGACATGCGAGCCGCCGCGTCTGGCGCGCCACGGCAGCGCGTGCACCTCATGCTCGAAGGCCAGCCCAATGATGTCGTGCCAAGCGGGATGGAACTCGACCGTATCGACGCGCTGGCCGAACCGGTCGAAGCGACGCAACTCGGGCACGATGCGGTTGGCGAGATTCGCCTTCTCCATCCATTCCGGATCGAACACCTTGCCGCCGAGGGCGCTCAGGTTCTCGTTCGCCCAGGCGCCGCCCTCGCGTGCGACGGCCTCCTTGAGCGCCGTGTCGCTCTCGTAGGCGTTGACGTGATCGAGCGGCGGCGGCTGGTTCTCCACCGCATGCGTGCGCAATTGCGATCGTGGTTGAAGATACGACATGGTCCGCCTCCCTCGCCATGCCGCGGTGCGCGCGCCGGCGAATTCATCGGGTGGAATCTTTCGTGAATTTCGTACACAAGCGTACCATACGCAAATACAATATAAATATTAGTTATAGATTCTGACTCGAGCGAAACGGACTCCATGAACAACCTCAAGCCGGCAACGCCGCTGTCGTTTGCCGAAAGCGGCGCGCTGATCGCGGGCGGCACGTCCGGCGTCGGACTGGCCACGGCCCGCCAACTCGCCGCGGCCGGCGTCGAACGCATCGCCCTCGTCGCGCGCAACGCCGAACGCGGCGAGCGCGCCCGCCGGGCGATCCTCGCGATGGCGCCCGCCGCGAGCGTGCATTTCGTCGCCGCGGACGCGAACGACGCCGATCAGGCGCGCGCCGCCTGCGACAGAGTGCGGGAATTGATCGGCAGCATCGACATCTTGGTCAACGCCACCACGGCCGGCTTCGTGCCGGAACTGTTCCACAAGATGCCGGTCGCGGACATTCCCGCCATCCTCGATCAACTGGTCGTGGCTCCGTTGCGGATGTGCCGTCTCGTTTTGCCGGGCATGCGCGAGCGCGGCGCAGGGGTCATTCTCAACGTCGCCTCGGACGCCGCCAAGTCGGCCACGCCGGGCGAGACCGTCATCGGCGCCGGCATGGCCGCGATCGTCATGTTCTCGAAAGCGCTTGCCATCGAAGCGAAGCGCGACGGCATCCGCGTGAACGCGCTGACGCCTTCGCTGATCGCGGGAACGATGCTCACCACGACGATCACGAAAGAGGGCTTCAGCGCCAGGCTGTTCGAGAAGGCGGCCAGCCTTGCCCACCTCGGCGTGCCCGATGCCGACGACATCGCCGCGATGATCGTGTTCCTCGCCGGCCCGCAGGGCGCGCGCATCACCGGCCAAGCCATCAGCATCAACGGCGGCATTTCGGCGGCGTGATGCGGCGATGCGGAAGACGGCGCCGCGCGCCGCGCGCTACAGCGGCGGATTGCCCGGCAGGCGCTCCAGTCCGTCGTCGAGCTTGAGCCAGGGGACCATCGAATCGCACCAGATATGGCCGCTCGGCTGCACCGCGCCCGGCTGGTCGAGCGAACCGATCTTGATCAGCACGACGTCCGGCAGTTCGTCGATCTGCGTCCACAGCGGATTGCCGCAGTCCGGGCAGAAATGGCGTGCGACGCTGAGGCCCGCCGATCCCTTGACCGTGTAGCCGCGCGTCTCGCCCTGCACCGTCAGCGCCGCCTTCGGAAAGAAGACCACCGTCGAGAACGCGCTGCCGGAAGCGTACTGGCAGTCGCGGCAGTGGCAGATCTTGGCGTCGAGCGGCGCTGCGCTGCTGGTGTAGCGGACGGCGCCGCAGCGGCAGCCGCCGGTGATTTCGCATGTCATGGTGTCTCTCTCCCGTTGTTGTGTAGTGCCGAAATGGTACGCCCGATCGGGGCGCGCGGATTTCAATCGTCGCGCCGGAAATGGTCCGGCCGCCCGGCCGTCCAGAGTTCGCCCCACAACCGGCCGCCGCCGTCTATCGTCAGCACTTCGCCGGTCACGAAGCTGCCGCTCGGCGCGGTCAGGTAGACGCAACCCTGCGCGATCTCCATCGGCATGCCGGGCCGCTTCAGCGGATTGGCGAGCGGAAACTCCTCGCGCGCTTCCGGCGGATAGACGTCCAGCCCTTCGGTCGCCGTGAGCCCGGGCGCCACGCAATTGACGCGGATGCCGAGCGGCGCCCATTCGACCGCAACCGTGCGCATGGCGCCGATCACGCCGGCACGCGCAGCCACGGAATGCGCGATGCCTGGAATGCCGCGCTCGGTGACGACGACGACGTTGACGATCGATCCCGGTCCGCCGCGCTCGCGCCAGTGCCGGGCGGCGCGCTGCATCACGAACCAACTCGCGTTGAGGTTGTTGGCGATGACCGCATTCCAGCCGTTCGGCGAATAGTCGATCGCGGGTTGTGCGAATTGCCCGCCGGCACTGCTGATGACGCCATCAAGCCGGCCGCATTGCGTTTCGATCTGCGCGAACAACCGATCGACCTGCGCGTGCTCGCGCACGTCGGCGACGATCGTGCGCACGTCGGCGCCCCGAGCCTGCGCGAACGCGGCGACCCGTTCCAATTTGGCGGACGTGCGTCCGCAAATGATGACACGCGCGCCGAGCCGCGCGCACAGCAGGGCGACCGCGCGGCCGATGCCGCCGCCGCCGCCGGTCACGAGCAGGGTCTGGCGCGCGAACAGATCGGGCCGATACACCGTCGGCGCGTCCCACAAGGCCGCAAGTTCGGCATCCGCATCGCTCACTCGGCGGCTTCCTTGAGCAATTCGCCGGCGATGATGAGCTTGCGGATTTCGGTGGTGCCGGCGCCGATTTCCAACAGCTTGGTCGAGCGGAACAGACGGTTGATCTCCGACTCCCAGATGTAGCCGTTGCCGCCGTGGATCTGCACGGCATCGTCCAGCACCTGGTTGAGCGTGTCGGCGGCGTGCATGACGCTGGCGGCGGTGAGCTTGTGGATTTCGCCGCGCCCGCCCTGGCTTTCGTCCATGCCGTTGCAGGCGCGCAGCGTCTGGTAGGTGAACAGCCGCATCGATTCCACGCGCACGTACATCTGCGCGATCCTCGATTGCACCATCTGGAAATCGGCGATCGGCTTGCCGAACTGCCGGCGCTGTTTGGCGTAGTCGATCGACAACTGCAAGGCGCGCTCGGCGATGCCCAGGCACAGCGGCGCGATCATCGCGCGTTCTAGATCGAGGCCGGACATGACGATCCTGACGCCGCCGTTCTCCTCGCCGATCCGGTTCTCGACCGGCACACGGCACCCGTCGAACACGAGTTCCGCCGTCTGCGAACCGCGGAAGCCCATCTTGACGAGCTTCTGCGCGACCTTGAAGCCGGGGAAATCCTTTTCGACGATGAACGCGGAAATGCCGTGCGGGCCGCGCGCCTTGTCGGTCTTCGCGTACACCAGCAGCACGTCGGCGACGGGGCCGTTGGTGATGAAGATCTTGCTGCCGTCGAGGACGTAATGGTCGCCCTCGCGGCGCGCCGTGGTGCGCATCGAACCCAGTGCGTCGGAGCCTGCGCCCGGCTCGGTCAGACCCAACGCGCCGATCAGCCTGCCCTGGTTCATGCCCGGCAGGTATTTGCGTTTCTGCGCCTCGTTGCCGTTGCGCAGGATGTTGTTCATGCACAGGTTCTCGTGCGCGACCCAAGCCAGCGCGAGCGCGTGGTTCCAGCGCGCGAACGCCTGCAGCACGAGCCCCGCGCTGAAGATGTCCAGCCCGCTGCCGCCGTGGATTTCCGGCGCGGTGATGCCGAAATAACCGGTCTCGCCGAGCTTCGGGAAGCTCTCCGCCGGCCACCATTCCTCGTCGTCCATGCGTTGGGCGAGCGGATACAGTTCCTTCTTCGCGAAGCCGTCCGCGTTGTCGAGGATCTCCTGTTCCGCGTCGGACAGGCCGCTGAATGCCTGCGCGAAACTTGCGTGGCCGGTGCTCATCGTTTTTCCCTTCCGCATCGTTTTTTTTTGCCGGAGCCGTCATCGGCTTGACGTAGTGAGTCCGACTCACCAATACTAGCAGGCAGCCGCCCCGATGCAAGCATCGCCAACCGTCCGCATGAAAAAGTCCGTGCCCAGCCGTCCCGTCCGTGCCGCCGCTCCGCGCCTGAGCCGCGAGCGGCGCGTGAGCGAAATCCTCGCGGTGGCGCGCGAGGAGTTCAGCGCGAAAGGCTACGACGAGACCACCGTTGCCGGCATCGCCGCCCGACTCGGCGTGGTCGAAGGCACGGTGTTCAAGTATTTCGCCACCAAGCGCGAGCTGCTGCTCAAGGTGATCGAGCACTGGTACGACGAAATCATCGGCGGCATCGCGCGCGATCTGTCCGGCGTCGCGGATCCGCGTGCGCGCCTGCGCATCGTCATCCGCGACCACCTGCGCGTGTTCCGCGACTATCCGCTGCTGTGCCGGCTGATGTTCCGCGAGATCCGCAGCGAAGAGGACTATCGCAGTTCGGCGCTGCACGAGAAGAACCGCCGCTACACGCGCCTGCTGACCGGGATCGTCGCCGAGGGCGCGGCCGCCGGCGCGTTCCGCGCCGGCACCTCGCCGACGCTGACGCGCGACCTCGTATTCGGCGCGATGGAGCACCTGACCTGGAACTACGTCAACGGACGCGGGCGCCTCGACATCGAACGCATCGCGGACACGCTGACCGCGATGGTCTGCGACGGCATCGCCGTGCCGGCGCCGGCCGCCGCGAAGAAGTCCGCTGCGAAGAACACTGCGAAGAAAACGACCGCGCGAAAAACCGCGACGGGAGCGCGCGCATGAGCCACCTGCCGGATACCCGAAACTGGCCGTTCCGCGCGGTACTCATCGCCAACCGCGGCGAAATTGCCGTGCGCGTGCTGCGCACGGTGCAGGCACTCGGCATCGAGGGCATCCTCGTCTTTCACGCGGCCGATCGCGGCACGGCGGCGGTGAAGATGGCGGATCGCGCGATCGAAATAACCGGCAGCACGCCGGTCGCCGCTTATCTGGATGGCGAGCAAATCCTGCGCGCGGCGCGTGATGCCGGCGCCGGCGCGATCCACCCGGGCTACGGTTTTCTTTCTGAAAACGCCGGCTTCGCGCGCGCGGTGGCCGCGGCGGGCTTCGTCTTCATCGGCCCGACGCCGGAACAGATCGAACTGATGGGCGACAAGGTGCGCGCGCGCAACTTCGTGCAGCGCGGCGGCTTTCCGGTCGCGCCGAGCGCGATCGAGGACGACGATCCGGCGAGCTTCAACGAGCGCGCGCGCAAGGTCGGCGCGCCGCTGCTGATCAAGCCGTCCGCGGGCGGCGGCGGCAAGGGCATGCGCATCGTGCGCGACCTCGCGCAGCTCGACGCCGAGATCGAGCGCGCGCGCTCGGAAGGCCGGCGCTACTTCGGCGATGGTCGCCTCTACGTCGAGCGCTACATCGAGAATCCGCGCCACATCGAAGTGCAGGTGCTCGGCGACGCGCACGGCAACGTCGTCCACGTCTTCGAGCGCGAATGCTCGGTGCAGCGCCGCTTCCAGAAGATCATCGAGGAAACGCCATCGCCGGCTCTGGACGCCGCGCTGCGGCGGAAGATTCTGCGAGACCGCCGCCGGCATCGCGCGCGCAGCCGGCTATCGCAACGCGGGCACGGTCGAGTTCATTTTTGGCCAGGATGGCGAGTTCCAAGGCGCCGGTCCCGGCGCCGCCGAATTTTATTTCCTGGAAATGAACACGCGGCTCCAGGTCGAGCATCCCGTGACGGAGGAAATCACCGGCAAGGACCTCGTGCTCGAACAACTGCGCATCGCCGCCGGCGAATCGTTGGGCTATTCGCAGGAAGACATAATTTCGCGCGGCCACGCCATCGAACTGCGCATCTATGCCGAAGACCCCGGCCGCGGTTACGCGCCGACCACGGGGCCGCTGCTGCGCCTCGCGCCGCCGCGCGGCGAGGGACTGCGCTGGGACAGCGGCGTGCTCGAAGGCGGCGAAGTCACCACCGCATTCGACCCGATGATCGCCAAGCTGATCGTGCGCGGCGACGACCGCGCGCAGGCGATCGCGCGCGCCGAAGACGCGCTGCGCGACACGCTGCTGCTCGGCTGCAAGACCAACATCGCGTTCCTGCGCCGCCTGATCCGCCATCCGATGTTCGTCGCCGGCGACGTGCACACCGGCTTTCTCGATGCCCATCCGCAGATCGCCGCCGATCCGCCGCTGGCCGGGACGACGTTGACCGCACTGCTCGCCGCGGCGAGCCTCGCCACGCGCGAGATGCGCGAGGTCGCCGATGTCGTGCCCGACCTGCACGCCGCGCTCGGCGGCTGGAGGAATTGACGATGCACCACGCTTTCAGGATCGGCGACGAGGAATACGCGGTCGAGCTGTCGCGCTCGGCGACCGGCTACCGCCTGCATCGCGACGAACGCAGCGATGCGCTGCGCGTGCAAGGCGAACTTCCGGGCCGCGCCACGCTGATTATCGACGGCCGCGAATTCGACCTGGTGGTCGCGGTCGCGGGCGACGACGTCCACGTCCATCTCGACGGCGAAACCTTTCAATTGCGCCACCGGCATCCGCTCGAGCGGCTCGCGATGCAAGGGCAGGGCAGTGCCGACGACACGATCCGCGCGCCGATGCCGGGCAGCATCGTCCTCGTCGCCGTCGCCGTCGGCGATGCGGTCGCGCGCGGCCAGACCTTGCTGGTGATGGAGAGCATGAAGATGGAAACGACCCTCATCGCGCCGCGCGACGGCGTCGTGCAGGCGGTGCATTTCGCGCAGGGCCGCAGCTTCGAGCGCGACGCCGTGCTGCTCAGTCTGGAGCCGCAGGCATGATGCGCATCCAATCGAAACTCGATACCGCGTCCGCCGAATTCCAGGCCAACGCCGCGCACAACCGCAGCGTGGTCGAGGCCCTGCGCGCGCGCCAGGACGACGCGCGCCACGCGCGCCCGCAACGCGACGTGGAGCGCCTGCGCGCGCAGGGCAAACTCTTGGTGCGCGAGCGCATCGACCTGCTGCTCGATCCGGGCACGCCGTTCCTCGAACTCTCCACGCTCGCCGCATGCGAAGCCTACGACGGCGCGGTGCCCGGCGCCGGCTGCGTCACCGGCATCGGCATCGTGTCGGGGCGCGAAGTGCTGATCAACGCCGGCGATTCCAGCGTCAAGGGCGGTGCCTGGTATCCGCTGACGATCAAGAAGACCGTGCGTGCGCTCGAAGTGGCGATCGAGAACCGCCTGCCGGTCGTGCATCTGTGCGATTCCGCCGGCGGTTTTTTGCCGCTGCAGGCCGAGTTCTTTCCGGACAAGTACGCGGCCGGCCGCATCTTCCGCAACCAGTGCCAGTTGTCCAAGCTCGGCGTGCAGCAGGTCGCCGTCGTGCTCGGCCACTGCACGGCGGGCGGCGCCTACGTGCCGGCGCTGTCCGACTACAGCGTGATCGTGCGCGGCACCGGCGCGATCTTCCTCGCCGGCCCGCCGCTGGTGAAGGCGGCGACCGGCGAGGAAGTGAGCGTCGACGAGCTCGGCGGCGCGGACATGCACACGAAGGTGTCCGGCGTCGCCGACTATCCGGCATCGAGCGAAGAGGAAGCGATCGCGATCGCGCGCGACGTCGTCGCCCAGTTCTCGCAGGCCGGCAAGACGCGCGTCGACTGGCAAACGCCGGAGGCGCCGCACTACGACCCGGCCGAGCTGCACGGCGTGCTGCCGCGCGACATCAAGCAGGGCTTCGACATGCGCGAAGTCATCGCGCGCATCGTCGATGGCTCGCGTCTGCACGAATACCAACCGGCCTACGGCACCTCGCTGGTGTGCGGCTACGCGCACCTGTGGGGCTACAAGATCGGCGTCCTCGCCAACAACGGCGTGCTGTTCAACGACAGCGCGCTCAAGGGCGCGCATTTCATCGAACTGTGCAACCGCAACAAGGTGCCGCTGCTGTTCCTGCAGAACATCACCGGCTTCATGGTCGGCCGCGAATACGAGCGCCGCGGCATCACCAAGGACGGCGCAAAGATGATCATGGCGATGGCCTGCGCCGACGTGCCGAAGTTCACGGTCATGTGCCACGGCTCCTACGGCGCCGGCAACTACGGCATGAGCGGCCGCGCGTTCGATTCGCGCTTCCTGTTCTCGTGGCCGAACAGCCAGATCGCGGTGATGGGCGCCGAGCAGGCGGCGAACACGCTGGCGGACGTGAAGATCCGCCAGCTCGCGCGGCAGAACAAGACGCTGTCGGCCGAGGAGATCGCCGCGATCCGCGAGCCGGTTCTGAACGAATACCGGCCAAATCCAGCGCGTACTGGTCCACCTCCGAAATCTGGGACGACGGCATCCTCGACCCTGCCGATACGCGCAACGCGCTGGGCATCGCGTTGTCCGCGAGCCTGCACGCGCCCATTGCCGACGCGCGCTACGGCGTGTTCCGCATGTAAAACCGCTACGGATTCCATCACGATGACGATTCCCGAAACCCTCACGCAGAACCAGCCCGACCGCAGCGCCGCCGCCGACTATCGCGGCAAGCGGGTGGTGATTTCCGGCGGCTCGTCCGGCATCGGCCTGGGCATCGCGCAGCATCTGGCCGCGCTCGGCGCGCAGGTGGCGATCCTCGGCCGCACGCAGGACAAGCTCGACGCCGCGACCGCTTCGATCATCGCAGCGGGCGGCCACGCCGCGGGTTTTTCCGTCGATGTGCGCGATGCGGCGAAAGTCGCCGAGACGCTCGCCGCCTGCCGCGAGCAGCACGGCGAGATCGACGCGCTGATCGCCGCCGCCGCCGGCAACTTCTTCGTGCCGGCGGCGAAGATGTCGGCCAATGCGTTCAAAACCGTGATCGACATCGATCTGGTCGGCACCTTCAACGTCTTCTCGGCGGCGCTGCCGCTGCTGCGCAAGCCCGGCGCTTCGCTGATCGCCATCACCGCACCGCAGGCGCAGCGCGCGATGCCGCTGCAGGCGCACGCCTGCGCCGCCAAGGCTGGTATCGACATGCTGGTCAAGTGCCTCGCGCTCGAATGGGGCGCGCTCGGCGTGCGCGTCAACGCGGTATCGCCCGGCCCCATCGCCGACACCGAAGGCTTGAGCAAGCTGTCCGCCTCGCCCGAGATCGAAACCTTCGTGCGCGAGGCGACCGCGCTCAAGCGTTTCGGCAAGGCCGAGGACATCGCGCAGGCGGTCGCCTTTCTTTGCAGCGCACAGGCCGGCTACGTCACCGGCTCCATCCTCGATTGCGACGGCGGCATGCGCCTCGGAAATTTTCATTCGCCATGAACGACACCTCCGTATTGCTCACCCGGGAACACGACGACGGCCGCATCGTCGTGTTGACGCTCAACCGTCCCGCCGCGCTCAACGCGATCGACGATGCGCTCGCTCAGGCGCTCGAAGCGGAAGCGCAGCGGCTCGCGCACGACGGGCGCGTCGAGGCCGTCGTGCTGACCGGTGCAGGTCGCGCGTTCTCGTCGGGCGGCGACATCGGTTCGTTCAAGTCGGCGCTGGCCGGCGGCGGCTTCGGCGAGTTGCCGGCGCTGCTCGACCGCCTCGCGACGCGCGTCCACGGCGCGATCGAAACGCTTTCCGGCATCGGCTCCGTGCTGATCACCGCAGTCAACGGCTCGGCCACCGGCGGCGGCCTCGGCCTCGCCTGCGCGGGCGACGTTGCCTATGCGCAACCCGGCACCACGCTGCGGCCCGGCTTCGCGCGGCTCGGACTGTCGCCGGACAGCGGCACGACGTACCAACTCGCGCGCCTGATCGGCTATCGCCGCGCGCTCGAATTCCTGCTGCGCGGCGAGCCGCTCGCGGCGCCGGAAGCGCTGAAGCTCGGCCTGTTCAACGAAATCATCGATGCCGACGGCGAAGCCTTCGTCGCGCAAGCGGTCGAGCGCGCGCGCAAGCTGATCGCCAGCGGGCGCGCCGCGCGCGAAACGCGCCGCCTGCTGCGCCACAGCCCGCAGGCTTCGCTGCACGAACAGCTCGAACTCGAAAAGGCGTCGCTGATCGCGCTGGCGCAGGACGAGCGCGCCGGCGCGCTGCTGAAACAGGCGCTCGGACTCTAGAAAAACCGCAGGCAGCGCGGCACACCGCGGGCCTCATCACGAGGGAGGGCGATCCATGCAATTCACGCAAGGCCTGCACCGCGCGGTGCAGCAGAAGCCGAACGCGGTCGCCACCGTCTGCGGCACGCGCGTGCGCACGTTCCGCGAGTTGCGCGAGCGCGTCGCGAAATTCGCCGGCGCGCTGGAATCGCTCGGCGTGCGGCGCGGCGACACGGTCGCGATGTACGCGCTCAATTCCGACCGTTATCTCGAGTATTTCCTCGCGACCGCATGGATCGGCGCGCTCGCCAACCCGGTCAATTTCCGCTGGGGCGTCGGCGAGATCGTCTACTCGCTAAAGGATTCGGCCAGCACCGTGCTGATCTGCGATGCCCAGTTCGCACCGCAGTCCGCGACGATCGCGGCGCAGACGCCGGGCCTGCGCCATCGCCTGTTCTTCGGCGACGGCACGTGCCCGGACGACCAGATCGACCTCGAAGCGCTGATCGAGCGCAGCGCGCCGGTCGCCGACGCGGGCATCGGCGGCGACGAGTTGTTCGGCGTGTTCTACACCGGCGGCACCACCGGCGCGCCGAAGGGCGTGCTGTTGTCGCATTTGAACATTTGTTCGTCCGGCCTCGCCGTGATTGCCGAGGGCCTGTTCGCCGAAGACGCGATCGGTCTGCATGCGGCGCCGATGTTCCATCTCGGCGATATGGCGCAGACCATCAGCCTGCTGCTGCGCGGCGGCACGCACGTCATGCTGCCCGCCTACCGGCCCGAGGCGGCGCTGGACGCGATACGCCAATGGCGCGTCACCGATCTCCTGCTGGTGCCGGCGATGATCCAGTCGCTCGTGGACAGTCCCGCGATCCGCGATGCCGACACTTCCAGCGTGCGGCGGCTGCTGTACGGCGCATCGCCCGCGTCCGAGGCCCTGATCGAGCGCGCCGCGGCGGCGTTGCCCGGCGCCGCGTTCACGCAGGCCTACGGTATGACCGAGATGTCGGCCATCATCACGGTGCTGCCGGCGCAGATGCACTCTGCCGCCGAACGCGCACGCGGACGGCTGCGCTCGGCGGGCCGGGCGGCGTATCACACGCAGGTGAGGATCGTCGGCGCCGACGACGCCGAACTGCCGCGCGGCCGGGTCGGCGAAATCGCCTTGCGCGGCCCGAACATGATGCGCGGCTACCTCGGCAAGCCCGAAGCGACCGCTGCGGCGCTGCGCGGCGGCTGGATGCACAGCGGCGACATGGGTTACATGGACGATGAGGGCTACCTGTTCATCGTCGACCGGCTCAAGGACATGATCATCAGCGGCGGCGAGAACGTGTACTCGGCCGAAGTCGAGAACGCGATTGCCAGCCACCCGGCCGTCGCCGCCTGCGCGGTGTTCGGCATTCCCAGCGCCGAATGGGGCGAGAGCGTGCACGCGGCGCTCGTGCTCAAGCCGGGCGCCGGACCGCCGACGCAAGAAGAAATCTATGCGCATTGCCACGCGCTCATCGCCGGTTACAAGTGCCCTCGCAGCATCGAACTGCGCGAATCGCTGCCGATGTCCGGCGTCGGCAAGGTATTGAAGTCGGAGTTGCGCAAACCGCACTGGCAAGAACGCACGCGCGCGGTCAACTGACGCGACGGCATCCGACGATACGAAACCACTGGAAACCTGAGGAGCACATCCATGTCCGAAGCCTACATCGTCGCCGCTACCCGCACCGCCGGGGGCCGCAAGGGCGGCCGCCTTTCCGGCTGGCATCCCGCCGACCTGCTCGGCAAGGTCATCGACGGCGTCGTCGAGCGCGCCGGCATCGATCCGGCCGCCGTCGACGACGTGATCGCCGGCTGCGTGAGCCAGATCGGCGAGCAGGCGATGAACTTCGCGCGCAACGGCGTGCTTTCCTCGAAGCTGCCGGAATCGGTGCCGGGCACGACCGTCGATCGCCAGTGCGGTTCCTCGCAGCAGGCGCTGCACTTCGCCGCGCAGGCCGTCATGTCCGGCGCGATGGACGTCGTGGTCGCCTGCGGCGCCGAAAGCATGAGCCGCGTGCCGATGTTCTCGACGCTCTCGCTAGCGCGCAAGGCCGGCATGGGCGACAACGTCGGCGCGGCGATGCGGCGGCGTTATCCCGGCATCGAGTTCAGCCAGTTCACCGGTGCCGAGATGATGGCGAAAAAATACGGACTGTCGAAGGAGCAGCTCGACCGCTACGCCTTCGACACCACGCAGAAGGCGATCGCGGCGACCCGCGCCGGCGCGTTCGGGGACGAGATCCTGCCGGTCGAAGTGCGCGGTGTGGACGGCGCAGCGAGCGGCGAACTGCACACCGTCGATGAGGGTATCCGCTTCGACGCGACGCTCGAAGGCATCGCGGCGGTGAAGTTGATCGCCGAGAACGGCCGCGTCACCGCGGCGACGGCGAGCCAGATCTGCGACGGCGCCTCGGCGCTGCTGATCGTCGGCGAGAAAGCGTTGAAGACGCACGGCCTCGCGCCGCTCGCTCGCATCCACCAGATGACGGTGATCGGCCACGACCCGGTCATCATGCTCGAAGCGCCGATCCCGGCGACGCAGCGCGCGCTGGCGAAGGCCGGCCTGTCGATCGACGACATCGGCCTGTTCGAGGTGAACGAGGCGTTCGCGCCGGTGCCGCTGGCGTGGCTGGCGGCGACCGGCGCGGACCCGGCGCGGCTCAACGTCAACGGCGGCGCGATCGCGCTCGGCCATCCGCTCGGCGGCTCCGGCACCAAACTGATGACGACGCTGGTGCACGCGCTCAGGCAGCGCAACCGGCGTTACGGCTTGCAGACGATGTGCGAAGGCGGCGGGCTCGCCAACGTCACGATCGTCGAACGACTCTGACCATCCATCCCGGGAGAAACGCAATGAAACTCGATTCGTCCATCGCCGCGGTCGTCACCGGCGGCGCATCCGGCCTCGGCGAAGCCGCCGCGCGCACGCTCGCCGCGGCCGGCGTGAAAGTCGGCCTGTTCGATCTCAACGCGGAACGCGGCGAGGCGCTCGCGCGCGAACTCGGCGGCGCGTTCTGCAAGGTCGACGTCACCTCCGAGAGCGAGGTCGACGCGGCCTTCGCGAAATCGCGCGCCGCGATCGGCCAGGAGCGCATCCTGGTCAACTGCGCGGGCACCAACAACGCCTTCAAGACGGCCTCGCGCGACAGGCAGAGCGGCGAAGTCAAGCATTTCCCGCTCGCCGCATTCGACAAGGTGATCCAGATCAACCTCGTCGGCACGTTCCGCTGCATCGCCAAGTCGGCGGCGGGCATGCTGACCCTGCCGCCTCTCGACGACGGCGAACGCGGCGTCGTCGTCAACACCGGCTCGATCGCGGCCGAGGACGGGCAGACGGGGCAGGCCGCCTACGCGGCCTCGAAGGGCGGCATCGTCAGCCTGACCTTGACCTGCGCGCGCGATCTTTGCGGCGAAGGCATCCGCGTCAACACGATCCTGCCCGGAATCTTTTCGACGCCGCTGATGAATGCCGCGCCGGAAAACGTGAAGTCGGCGCTCGCGGCGAGCGTACCGTTCCCGAAGCGCTTCGGCCATCCGCCGGAATTCGCCTCCCTGGTCGCCGAGATGTGCCGCAACGGCTATTTCAACGGCGAAGTCGTGCGCCTCGACGGCGCCATCCGCATGGCGCCGCGCTGAGGTGCAGGGCTTTTCAGTCTTTGCAGAACAGCGCGAACATCGTCGCCATGAGCTTGCGCACGCGCGCATCGGCGATGCGGTAACGGATCGACTGCGCGTCGCGCCGCCCGGCGACGACGCCTTCGCGGCGCAGCAGCGACAGGTGCTGCGAGACGACGCTCTGGGCGAGGCCGAGCGCCTGCGCGAGTTCGCCGACCGAGCGTTCGCCGTCGACGAGCTGGCACAGCAGCAGCAGACGGTTGCGGCTCGCCAGGCCCTTGAGCACGGCGACCACTTCGTCCGCGTGGCGCTGCATCGCCGCGGCTGCGGTGTCGATGGCGGGTTTTTTCCTGGTCGTCTTGGCGGTTTTCATCGGCGTGCCGAGGATATCGCGCTCACAGCGCGTCGAGCGGAATTTTCAGGTAACGGATGCCGTTGCCTTCGGCGGGCGGGAAGTGGCCGGCGCGCATGTTGACTTGCACCGACGGCAGGATCAGGGCCGGCATCGCCAGTTTGGCGTCGCGCGCGTTGCGCAGTTCCACGAATGCGTCTTCGCCGACGCCGTCGCGCACGTGGATGTTGCCGTGGCGTTCCGCGCCGACCGTGGTCTCGCAGACGAACGCGTCGCGTCCGGGCGCCTTGTAGTCATGGCAGAGGAACAGGCGCGTCGCCTCGGGCAGTTCGAAGATGCGGCGGATCGAACGGTACAGGGCGCGCGCGTCGCCGCCCGGGAAGTCGCAGCGCGCGGTGCCGTAGTCGGGCATGAACAAGGTGTCGCCGACGAAGGCTGCGTCGCCGATCACGTGGGTCATGCACGCGGGCGTGTGTCCCGGCGTATGCAGCGCCACGGCCTCGATGCCGCCGACCGTGTAGCGTTCGCCGTCCTTGAACAGATGGTCGAACTGGCTGCCGTCGCGGGAGAATTCGTCGCCGGCGTTGAACAATGCGCCGAACGTGCCCTGCACCGTGCGCACGTGCTCGCCGATGCCGAGCCTGCCGCCGAGCTGTTGCTGGACATACGGCGCGGCGGAGAGATGGTCCGCGTGCACGTGCGTGTCGATCACCCATTCGGTGCGCAGGCCGGCTTCGCGCACGAAGGCGACGATCGCATCGGCCGAGATGCGGCGCGTACGGCCGGAGGCGGCATCGTAGTCGAGCACGCTGTCGATCACCGCTGCGCCAAGCGTCGCCGGATCCCAGACGACGTGGCTGTAGGTATGGGTGGCCGGGTCGAAGAACGATTTCACCTCGGGACGTTGCATGTCGGTTCCCTTCAGTTGCGCGCGGTTTCAGGCGGATGAAGCGGGCAGGCGCGCGCCGAGCCACCAGCCGAGCGTCATCGTCCCGACGAACAGCAGCGTCGATGGCGATCCGGCGGTGAGCGAGGCGAGCGCGGGACCGGGGCAGTAACCGACGAGACCCCAGCCGATGCCGAACAGCGCCGCGCCGCCGAGCAGGCGCGCATCGACGGCGCGCGCGGACGGCAGACGGAAGCGTTCTTCCAGCAGCGGGCGCGGGCGGCGCAGCACGAAGAAATAACCGGCCGCCGTCGTCGCCACGGCGCCGGCCATCACGAACAGCAATTGCGGATTCCACGCGCCGGCGATGTCGAGGAAGCCGAGCACGACGGCCGGCCGGGTCATGCCGCCGAGGTCGAGGCCGAGGCCGAACAGCAGCCCGGCCAGCAGGGCGATGGCGATGCGCGTCATGGATTTGCTCCCAGGCAATGGCGCACGACGAACACGGTGGCGATGCCGCAGGCCATGAACGCCGCGGTCGCCGCGAGCGAGCGCGGCGACAGGCGCGCGATGCCGCAGACGCCGTGGCCGCTCGTGCAGCCGCCGCCGATGCGTGTGCCGAGGCCGACGCAGAGGCCGGCGAGCGCGAGTCGGAACCCGCCTGCGTCGGCCGCGCCGATGCCGTTGTCACCGCGCAGCGCGAACATGAGCAGCGGTGCGAGAACGAGACCGACGACGAACGCCACGCGCCAGGCACGGTCGCCCGCGGCGGCGCCTGTGGCGAGGCCACCGGCAATGCCGCTGATGCCGGCGATGCGGCCGAGCGCCGCCATCAGCAATACGGCCGCGAGGCCGATCAAGACACCGCCGAGCAATGCAATGATCCAGGTTTCCATATTGTCATATTCGCATATTCGATATTTCAAATATACGTGCAACGGGAAATGAATTCAATCGCGTCCCCGCATCGGCATGGCGAGGCCGCGCGATCGGCGTGTTCGACATGTTCGCCTCGGGAATGACGGCAAAAAAAATAATGCCGAGGCAAACGGGGACCCGAAGATCAAGAGCCGGATCAAGAGCAACGCCAAAGCAGGGCGCAATGTTTTCATTGCATCGCAGCATTGCATTGCGGAGCGCAGAACCATCCTTTCGATTGGTGCCACGCGCCGTGCTGCGGGATTCAATCCGGCCTTCAATGAAGCCGCCGCCGTATCCAATGGTAGGCACGCCTCGGGAGGGGTACGATGAAAACAGCGTCACCATTTCGTGTATCCGGCAGGACCGTGTTTCGGTCGGATGCTGCCGCGCGGCCCGTCCGGGAGGGCTGCCCATGAATCTCGATTCCGCCGCGCGGCGCACGCTGCGCCTGACCGGGTGGTTTGCGTTCATCGCCATTGCCACGGCCTTCGCCGGCATGTTGCTGGCCGGCGTGTTGCCGTTTCCGCTCGGTCCGGACAATACGCAGGAACAGGTCGTCGCCTTCTACTCCGGCGGACTGCACGTGGTGCTCGGCCTGGTCATGACCTTCGTCGGGCTGGCGCTGATCGGCGTGCTGATCGCTGGCATCACCTATGTCATGTGGCGCAGCGAGGAGGAAGCGCCGATCCTGACCTTGATCCAGGGCGTGAGCGGCACCGTCACCGTCATGTGCCTGATGCTGCCGATCATGATGATGACCGTCGCCGCGTTCCGGCCCGAACGCAACCCGGAGATCACGGTGATGCTCAACGATTTGTCGTGGCTGCTGTTCATCACGCCGATCACGCCGTTCATCGTGCAGGACGTGGCGATCGGCGCCTGCATCCTCAATTCGCGCCGCGCACTGTTTCCGCGCTGGCTTGCCTACTTCAACTTCTGGGTCGGCTTCACTTTCACCTTCGACGTGCTGGCCTATGTTTTCCACGGCGGTCCGCTGGCCTGGAACGGCCTGCTGATCTTCTGGCTGGCGCTGACCACTTACACACTGTGGGTACTGGCGATGGGCTGGGGCATCCTGCATGCCGTGCCGGCGCAAGCGCCCGTGCCAGCCGCGGCCGGCGTGCCGTCGCGCGCCGTCATCGAGGATGCGCTGGCATGAGCGCCGTGTACTCCGCGCAACGCAACGGGAATGCCGCGGAAACCCGCGTGGACGGCGGCATGTGGGCTTTCCTGCTGCTCGACATGAGCGTGTTCATGTTGTTTTTCGGCATGTTCCTCTGGCAGATGGGAGGGAACCGCGCAGCCTTCGTCGCCGACGCGGACCACCTCTTGCTCCCGCTGGGCCTGGCGAACACGCTGCTGCTGCTCGCCTCGTCCTATGCCGTGGTGCTGGCGAGCGTCGCCAACCGCGCGGGCGACGCGGCGGCGGCGGCGCGCCGGCTGGGCTGGGCATTGGCCGCGGGCGGCGCGTTCGCCGCGGTCAAGGTCGTGGAATACACGCTGGAAATCGGTGCCGGTCACACGCTGACCAGCTCGACCTTCTTCACCTGGTATTTCGTGCTGACCGGACTGCATCTGCTGCACGTGGGCATCGGCAGCCTGCTGCTGTCGCACTGGCGCGGACAGGCGTTGCGCGGCCAGACCTGTTCGCCACGCTGGGCGGAGAGCGCCGGGGCCTACTGGCACATGGTGGATCTGCTCTGGCTTTTGATCGTCGCGCTGGTTTACGTGGGAGACAAGGCATGAACGACGTCGTGAAGCGCCCGCGCAACGTTTTCATCGCTCTGGTCCTGGCCACATTCTTCACGTTCGGATTGGCGCTGGTTTCGGGCCACTGGATTCCAGGCGGAACGGTGGCGGTGTTGGCCACGCTCATCGCCTTCGTCAAGGCGAGATTCGTGATCGGCGATTTCATGGGCCTGCGCGGCACCCGCGCGATACGGATGTTCGACATCTGGCTGCTCGTGGCCTGCGCAGTCTGCCTGGCGCTGGTCTACCGCGCGATGGTCGCGCCGGGCTTGTAATCCACGCCATCGGCTTCGACGGGATGCGCGCGGCGAAGCATCCGCCATGCGCGGCTGGCCGGATCAGCGCATCAGGTTCAGGGCGCGCGTGCGCGCGATCGCCGCGGAGCGGCTGCTGACGCCGAGCTTTTCGTAGACGTTGTGCAGATGCCACTTTACGGTCGCAACGGAAAGGGAAAGACGATCGGCGACCTGCTCGTTGTTGAGGCCCTGGTCGAGCAGGCTCAGCAACTGGATTTCCCGCATCGTCGGCACGCCGGAGAGCGTCGTGTTGCTCTCGGCGCCGCTTGTTGTCGAATGCGCGCGAATCCGTTCCACGAACTCGCGTTCCTGGTCCGACGACATTCCCAGTCTGCGACCGTCCGTTGCGGCGAACAGTTGTTCGACGAGCGCCTGTTTCGCCATGAAAGGATGAAGTACCTGGCCGGGCGCCGCGACGGAGAGGGCCAGGCTCAAGCTGCGCAGCGCTGCTTTGGTTTGATTCAGCCGCTGGTGCGCATCGGCGGCGATCAACAACAGTTCGATCTGGTCGCGATGCCGTTCGTTCGCGCGCGCGGCTTTCAGGTGTGCCTCCATTGCGTCGAGCACGCCCTGACAGTTTCCGTGCGCGACTTCGAGTTCGAGTCGGGCCAGCAACCACTCGCCGCGCTCGTGCATGTCCTGCGATGACGCATCGTTCGACGCCGCCTGGCGGCTGCCGATGCCGTTGCTCGCCGCCACCGCCATCGCATCGCCGTAACGATTGAGATGCAGCAGGCGGCGCACCTTGCTCGCGGCCAGCAGCCCTTGCGCGCGCGGCGAATAGCTGAAGGCCACGCGATCGAGCAGTTTGGTCGGAATGGCGTCATCCGGCGCATCGTTCCAGAACGAGATCGCCGCCGACATGCCTTGCTCGAAGGTGGCGATGATGCCGTGGTGGTTCGCTTGGTCCAGATTGCGTCGAACCAGTGCCAGGGCCGTTTGCGCATCGCCGAGATCGAGCAGCGCGCGCGCGCGCACGAAGTCCAGCGTCGCCACGAGGTTCGCGTCTTCGCCGACGTCGGGAACCACGCGCCGGCGCGTTTCGGCCAGGCGCTCGGCCGCGTCACGCGGGTGCGCCCGCCCGATCGCCGTGCAGGCGAACAGGACGGCGACCCATACGTGCCCATAGGCGCTCTCGGAGCGCTCGATCTGCGCCGTCGCCTTTTCGAAGCGCTGGCGCGCGACGTGCAATTCGCCGCGGTCGATTTCGGCGATGCCCGCGATCGAGGTGATCGTGGCGAGCGTCAGCGGATCGGCGCAAGGGTCGATGTCCGACAACGCGAGCGACTGGGTATGGGCGGCGTCGAGGCGATCGAGAAAGACGTTGACGACCATGCGGATGAACTGGAGTCGCGTGCGCAACTCGTCGTCGATCCGCAGCACGTTCGAGGCGGCGACGCGACGATCGAACTCGTCGAGAGCGCGTCGCGCACGTTCGTATTGCAGCGAATCCGCCAGCGCCCAGACATACCAGGCGTGCGCTTCGAGCGAAGGCACGCCGTTCGCCGCGACGAGCCGATCGACCCATTGGATCAGCGAGGTCATCTGTCCGCGATTGCCGGCGACCACGTGGGCCACGCGGTCGAGCAGCTTCTGCGCGAGGATGGTCGAGTCCGCATCGAGCGCGTAGCCGATCGCCGCGACGTTGTCGCCGTGCTCCATGTGCCACTGCGCCGCGCGGTTGAGCAATTGGCGCCGCCGCTCGCCGCGCAATTTCTCGTGCCCTTCGGCGAGCAGGAATTCGCGCAACAGCGTGTGGAACCGGAACCAGCGCCCTTGACCGTCGATCTGGAAGATCAGCACGTTGCGCTGGATCAGCGATTGCAGCCATTCATGGCTCTGTTCGCTGCCGGTCACGAAGGTCGCCAGTTCGATGCTGAATTCGCGCACCAGCGCGATCTCGAGCATGAATTGCAGGAGCGAGGGATGGAACCCCGCCAGCACGCGCCGCGTCAGCACCTGCGAGATGTCGGCCTGGTCGCCGCCGAACTTGAGCAGCGCCTTTTCCATGTTCGGGCGCGTCGTGCCCGCCGACTTGGCCAGTTCGCGCGCGAGAAGCACCTGCAGAAGGCGAAGCGCGGCAGGCCAGCCCTCGGTCTGCGCGAGAATCTTTTCCAGAATCCTCGTCCGCGGCGGACTCGATGCCGGCCTGGCGCAGGAGCAGGGCGGTGCTCTCCTTGTCGAAGCACAGATCCGCGGCCTGAAGATCGAGTGCGCCCAGTTCGAGCTTCGCGCGCGCGAGGTCGACGGGAATGTCCTTGGTGCTCGACAGCAGCACCTTCACGCTGGCATCGGTCGAAAACACCAGGCGGTCGAGGAAGCCGGCCAGGTCGGCATCGGCGCAGAACTGGAGATTGTCGATGAACACCGCCGTCGGGCCGCGCAGGCTGTCGATCTGCGCGATCACGCTGTCGGAAGCGGCGACGCGATCGGCAAACGGCGAGGCGGGCTCGGGCGGCAAGTCGCCGGCCTCGTCGAGCTTCTCGACGGCGGCGCGCAACCGATAAACCACGGACGACAGATCGTTGTCGCGGTCGTCGAGCGTCGCCCAGATGCAGCGGATGCCCTGCTTTTGCAGATGGACGTGGAGCTGGCTGAGCACGATGGACTTGCCGTAGCCAGGCGGCGCGCTGATCGACAGGAGCTTCGGCAGCGATTCCAGGCGAAGGAGCATTTTCAGCGTCGGCGTGACCACGACGTCGAAATCGAATCGTGGCGGAGTGACGCCGCTGTGGATGGGCAAATCGCGAGTCGCCGACGACGGCGCTGCTGCGGGCGGATCGCGAAATTGGGTCGATCTGGAACTCATGCTGGCCAAAACCCGGGTGAAAAAAGCGGAATTTGGTTAACTAGCGAACGGTAAGGGTGTATTCCTGCCGCACGGCTACCGGGAATTATTGCGCGGATGCGCCAGAAAGAAATGTCGCGGTGCGGCATGACGATGTGGAGCCCGGTCTGCGCATGTCCGACAACTGGATCGCGGCGAGCGCAAATTTCCGCCGCATTTTCCGCATCCGGAAATGGCGCAATGCACAATGACGAGTGGCGCCGTCGGGCCTGCTTTTCGCGTTGCGAAGCAACATCGATGGCATCAAAAATCCATCCTTTCGGTTGGTCACGCCAAGTATTCGAGGATGTCTACTCACGGCCCACGCAGCTACCACGCACGAAAGACATGGCCGCTTCCATTCCTGCAACGCATCCGCAATCCACGCGCGCCCGCGCCGCCATCGCGCGCAGTCAGGGCGCGCCTCTGACGATCGAGGAAATCGACGTCGCCGTTCCGCGCGCCGACGAAGTACTGGTGCGGCTCGTCGCAACCGGCATTTGCCACACAGACCTCGTCTGCCTGCACGGCTTTCCGGTACCGATGCCGATCGTGCTAGGCCACGAAGGCGCCGGCGTCGTCGAGGCACTGGGTGCCGACGTCAAGGGCCTCGCCGTCGGCGACCATGTGCTGCTGTCGTTCAACTCGTGCGGCGCCTGCGCCAACTGCGCGGATCACGAGCCCGCCTACTGTCATCAGTTCATGGGCCGCAACTTCGCCGGCGTGCGTCTGGAAGACGGCAGTTCGCCGCTGAGCCAGAACGGGTCCGTCGTGCATGGCGAGTTCTTCGGCCAGTCTTCATTCGCGACGTTCGCGGTCTCGCGCGCGGTGAACACGGTCAAGGTCGACAAGGCGCTGCCGCTGGCGACGCTCGCGCCGCTCGGGTGCGGTATCCAGACCGGCGCCGGCGCGGTGCTCAACGCACTCAAGGTGAAGAAGGGCCGCGCGATCGGCGTCTTCGGCGCCGGCGCGGTCGGTCTTTCCGCGGTGATGGCCGGCAGGATCGCGGACGCTGGCGCCATCGTCGTCGTCGAACCGAATGCGCAGCGCCGCGCGCTCGCGCTGGCGCTCGGCGCGAGCCACGCCTTCGATCCGCAAGCGGGCGACGTCGTGGCAGCGGTCAAGGCCGCGATCGGCGGACTCGACTATGCGTTCGACACCACCGGCATTCCGGCCGTGATGAAAAGCGCCGTCGACCTGCTGCTGCCGAATGGCACGCTCGGCGTGATCGGCATTCCGCCGCCGGATGCGCCGTTCCCGTTCTCGATCATGGACATCTACACGCGCGGCATCGGTGTGAAGTGCATCGTCGAAGGCGACTCCGATCCACACGAATTCATTCCGCGCCTGATCGGCTTTTATCGCGAGGGCAGGTTGCCGCTCGAAAAGTTGATCAGGGAATTTCCGTTCGAGCGCATCAACGACGCCTTCGCGGCGGCGGCGGACGGCTCGGTCATCAAACCGATCCTGACTTTCCGGCAATAAATGGAGATCGACATGGTCGACTATCTCAAATACTACGTCGCGCCGTTCACCCAGGCGCTGGCCCTGTGGGGTTTGCTCATGGGCGGCCACTACGTGTGGATCGCGATCGCCTGGTTGCCGGCGCTCGCGATTCTCGACGCGATGCTGCCGACGGATCTCGCGGCGCGGAAGATCAGGAGCCGCAGCTGGGCGCTGGTCCCGGTGTGGCTGTCGTGCCTGCTCGGGCCGGCGATCTACGTCGCCTTCGCCTGGAGTCTCGCGCACAACGTACTCACTCCCGTGCAGATTGCCGGCGCGATCATCGGCGTGGCATGGATGTCGGTACTGCCGCTGGTGCCAGCCTCGCACGAGCTGTACCACGGTCGCAACCCGATCGGTAAGACGGTCGGCCGTTACGTGCAGGTCTGCTATCTCGACAGCACGCGCATGGAAGCGCATGTCGTCGGCCACCACATCTTCGTGGCGACCGTGGACGACACCGACACCGCGGCGCGCGGCGAGACGATCTACAGTTTCTCGCCGCGCGCTGTCTGGAAGACGACGATCGAAGCGCAGCAGTTCATTTCCGATGCGCTCGCGAAGAAGGGCTACGCGCGCTGGTCGATCCGCCATGCGCTGTGGCGCGCGATCCTCGTGCTGGTCCTGTTCCTCGGCGCGCTCTTCTGGATCGGCGGGGTCAAGGCGCTGCTGTGCTCGCTCGCTGCGATGGTCATCGCGCGTTTCTGGATCGAGACGTTCAACTACTTCCAGCACTACGGGCAAGTGCGCGTCGTCGGCTCGCCGATCGAGAAGCGCCACGTCTGGAACCACCTGGGCCCGCTCTCGCGCATGACCGCGTTCGAGATCACCAACCACGCCGACCACCACCTCAACACGTACCAGCCGTTCTATGCGCTCGTGCCGCATCGCGAGGCGATCCGCATGCCGAGCGTGTTCCTGTGTTTCTTCGCCGCGCTGGTCCCGCCGCTGTGGTTCAACCGCATCATCAAGCCCGCATTGAAGGAATGGGACTTGAACTGGGCCAACGGCGAGGAGCGCAAGCTCGCCGCGGCGCAGAACCGCAAGGCCGGCTGGGAAGACTGGTTCGGCGACAGCGCGGGCCCAACCACCTCGTTCAAGGCGGCCTGAGCCGAGTCCGCCGCCGATGCGCAACTTTCTCAAACCGCTGTTCCGCGGGAAATCGACGCGACAGAGCGTCGAAATCCTGCCGCAGAAGGAAACCATCGAAATCTCGGCGGGGCAAACGATCCTCGAGTGTGCGCTCGCCAACGGGATTGCCTATCCGCACAACTGCACGGTCGGCACTTGCGGTTCGTGCAAATCCAAACTTGTCGAAGGCGAGGTCAAGGCGCTCAGCGACTTCGGCTACACGCTCTCGAAGCTGGAACTGGAAGCGGGCTACATCCTCGCCTGTCAGGCCGTACCGCGCGGCGCGAACACGATCGTTCACATCGCCGATCCGGGCGCCGACCTGCCCGCGCCGGAGAAATTCCAGGGCCGCATCATCGCCACCGAACCGCTGACGCACGACATCCTGAAGGTCACCGTGGACTTCGACCGTCCGTTGCGGTTCGTCGCCGGCCAGTACGCGAGCTTCGCACTTCCCGAGCTTGGCAGGGCGCGCTACTACTCGTTCGCCGATCCGCCCGTGCGCGAGGGTCGCCGCTCCGTTTCGTTCTTCATCCGCAAGATCCCCGGTGGCGAATTCACCGAGGCGCTGTTCGCCGGAAAGCTGGCGGATCGTAGTTTCGACGTAGAAGCCCCGCACGGCAGTTTCCACCTGCGGCCGGGCAACGATGCGATGGTATGCATTGCCGGCGGCAGCGGGCTCGCGCCGATCCTCAGCGTGCTCGAGGGCATGCGCAAGAACCGGGTCAAGCGCCCGTGCCTGCTCATGTTCGGCGCGCGCGCGCAGGCCGACCTGTATGCGCTCGATCAGATCAAGGACCTGCGCGGCTCGTGGCTCGACGATTTCGAATTCCTGCCGATCCTTTCGCAGGAGCCCGCAGACAGCGACTGGACCGGCGCGCGCGGATTCGTGACCGAACATCTTGCCGATGCGACCGCGCGCAAGCAATGGACGGCGTTCGAGGGCTACATGTGCGGGCCGCCGCCGATGATCGACTCGGGCATCGAGAAGCTCGTGGCCCTGGGCGTTCCGCTCGAACGCATCTACTACGACAAGTTCACCGACGGTGCCGTGCTGGCCGAGGCGATCGAACTCGCCGCCGGCTGATTTGCTGCGCTGCGACTTGGGATTTGTTTCACATTATGTATAGTACGCATCAATAACTAATGCGCATGCTGACTATATGTATGCGTACCTATTATCAAATCCAACCTGGGAGGGGAAGCATGTCTACACAAGCGAGGCGCTCCGCGCTGTTCAAGGGCATCGTTGCTGCCCTGGCCGCCGTCTGCGGCGAGCAGGCCATGGCGGTCGATTTTCAATTCGGAGATGGATGGAAGGGTAGCTGGACGACATCGATATCGCTGGGAACCGCGGTGCGCGCGGGCAAACCGTCTACCCGTCTGTACGGCGCCGCGAACGGCGCTCTGGTCGGGCTTCCGTACGGCACCGGCGCGAATACGCTGGACGAGGGCAACCTCAACTACAGCGCGGGCGATCCGTACTCCAGCCCGTTCAAGATCATCTCGGAAGTTTCCGTGCAGAAGGGCGACATGGGCGCCTTCGTGCGCGCCAAGGCGTGGTACGACATCACGCTGAAGAACGCCGACGTCAACTATGGCAACCAGCCCAACGGCTACAACAACTACAACATCGCGACCGATTCGCTCGGCGCGAAGAAGCCGCTGTCGGACAAGGGTTTCGACACGCTCTCGAAGTTCTCCGGCGTCTACCTGCTCGATGCCTATATCTACGACACATTCAGCGTCGGCGGGCAGCCCCTGCAGGTACGCCTCGGCAACCAGGTCGTGAACTGGGGCGAAAGCCTTTTCATCCAGGGAATCAACCAGACCGCGCCGATCGACGTGCCGTCGTTCCGCAAGCCGGGCGTCGAACTGAAGGAAGTGTTCCTGCCGGTTCCCATGGTGTACTTCAACCAGAGCCTCGGCGACGCCGGTTCGCTCGAGGCGTTCTACCAGTTCAAGTGGATCGCGACGCCGGTCGATGCGGGCTGCGGCAACTACTGGTCGGCTTCGGACGGCAGCATTTCCGCGCGTCCGGGAAGCTGCAACTACGCGGTCACCATCGCTCCCGCGCCCACCTATCCGCAGGACCAGCCGTTCGGCGGCGCGAGCGGCCTCTACTATCCGTATGTCGACGGCAAGAAGGGGTCGAACGGCGGGCAGTTCGGCCTTGCGTACCACATCTCGGTGGCGTCGCTGGCGGATACGGAATTCGGCGTCTACGCGCAGCGGCTCAACTCGCGCACGCCCGTTCTCAATGTCCAGTACGGCAACTACACCGGCATGGGCTCGTACAGCCCGGCCGCGGCGAGCTGGAACTATCCCAATGGCATCAAGCTTCTCGGCCTTTCCGCCGCGACCAATCTCTTCGGCTGGTCGATCAGCGCGGAGCTGAGCCAGCAGATCGGCGTTCCCGCGCAGATCAGCGGCGTCGATCTGCTGTATTCCTCGCTGTTCGCTCCGCAAGGGCTGTCGGTCGGTCCGCTGGGGTCGCGGGCACTCGCGGCGTACAGCGGCAACGGCTTCCTGCAGGGCTGGTCGCGCGCGAACAAGTCGCAGTTCCAGGTCAACGGCATCAAGGTCGGCAGCCATCTTCTCGGTTCGGACCAATACCTGTTCGTCGCCGAGGCGGGTTTCCAGACGAACAACCTTCCCGACTATCGCGATGATCCCACCGCGCTGCGTTACGGCCGCAATTTCATCTTCGGCGCCGGCTCATCGCCCACCTACGCCATTCTCGGGCTGCCCGGCGGAAACACCTGCGGCTCGCTCACCGTCTCGGCCGAAGGCTGCATCAACGATGGCTACGTGACCCATTTCGCCTGGGGCTACCGGCTCAAGCTCGACCTGACCTACAACGGCGTCTTCGGTACCGGCGTCACGGCGATTCCGAGCGTCTTCTTCGCCCAGGACGTGCAGGGCGTGTCGCTCGACAGCCAGTTCGGAGAAGGCCACAAGACGCTCGGCCTGTCGTCGAAGTTCGTCTACGACAAGCGCTACAGCGTCGAGGTTGGCACCGTGTTCTACGACCGCACGGCGCAGTACGACCTCTACCGCGACCGCGGCTACTGGTTCGCCAATTTCAACGTCCAATTCTGATCGGGAGGAAACCATGAAACTTGAACTGAAAATTCCGGCGGCGACAAAGATCCGCCTGCTCGCATGCCTGCTCGCAGCGCCGCTGCTGGCGCAGGCGACCTCTCCCGCGGACGTTGCGAATCTGGGCAAGACACTGACGCCCAGCGGCGCCGAAAAAGCCGGGAACGCGGACGGTTCGATCCCGGAATGGACGGGCGGCATGACCAGTCCGCCGGCGGGCTGGACGAAGGAAAAGGGTTACGTCAGCCCGTTCCCCGACGAGAAGCCGCTGTTCACGATCACCGCGCAGAACCTCGACCAATACAAGGACAAGGTTTCGGCGGGTCTGCAGGCGCTCCTGAAGAAGAACCCGAACCTGTCGATGCCCGTTTACAAGACGCATCGCACCTTCGCCAATCCGCAGTCGGTGTACGACGCGACGAAGGCGGAAGCGGCGAACGTCAAGCTCGACGGACTGTCGATCAAGGGCTATACGGAGCCCGGCGTGCCGTTCCCGGTGCCCTCGAACGGCGTCGAGGAAATGTACAACCACACGCTGCGTTATTTCGGCAGCTACAAGGAATGCGAGGACTGGCTGCCGGTGCGCGCGAACGGCGATTTCTACAAGGTCGGTTTCTGCGAGGACATCGCCCAGGACGCGGTCTTCGACGAAAAGCAGCCCAACCACCTGTTCTCGTTCTATGGCGGCTACGACGCCCCGGCGACACTGGTCGGCACGATCTACCTCGTCCACGATCCGATCGACCAAACCCTGGGCGGCCGCCAGGCGTGGATCTACAACGCCGGCCAGCGCCGCGTGCGTCGCGCCCCCGACCTTGCCTACGACGGCACCAACGACGGTTACGAGGGCATGCGCGTCGTCGACGACTACTTTGGCTTCAATGGCGCGTTCGACCGCTACGACTGGAAGCTGGCGGGCAAGAAGGAAATGTACATCCGCTACAACGAGTACAGCACGTTCGACCATTCGCTCAAGTACAAGGACATGATCGACAAGGGATCGTTGAAGTCGAACCTGATGCGCTACGAACTGCACCGCGTCTGGGTGGTCGAGGCGACGCTCAAGCCGGGCATGTCCCACATCTGCGCCAAGAAGACCTTCTATCTCGACGAAGACAGCCATGAAGTTGCGCTGAGCGACTGCTACGACGGCCACGGCGCGTTGTGGCGCACGCAGTCGCTGGCGCTGGTCGAAGCCTACGATGCCAAGGCGATGCTGCAACTGGTGGGCATCGTGCACGACGTGCTCAACGGCCAGTATCACGTGATCGGCGTGCACAACGAGCGCAATGAGCTGTACGAGTGGAACACCCCGCACAAGTGGGCGGACTTCCAAGTGGATGCGATTCGCCGCCGAGGCGTGCGCTAGTGGCCTCAGGCACGCGCCAACCCTGGCGCACGGCGTGGATCGCGGGATCCGCGCTGTGCGCACTGGCGGTCGCACAGGTGGCCGGCGCCGCCGCGAACGCGGTGGACCCGTCGCGTCTGGCGCTGTACGGATTGACTTCCACCCCGGATGCGCTGGTTGCCGTCGGCGAGCGCGGCAGCGTGCTGCGCTCGACCGACCAGGGCAAGTCCTGGAGCGAGGCATCGCCCGTCTCGGACCGGACCCTCACCGCGGTGGCCTTCGCCGGCCCCAAGGTCGGCGTCGCTGTGGGGCACGGTGCCACGATCCTGCGCACGACCGATGGCGGCGCGACGTGGACGCGGATTGCCGTGCCGGACGCGAAGGGCGATTCGTTCCTCGGCGTCACCGCGCTGCACGACGGTAATTTCCTGGTCTACGGCGCGTTCGGCCTGTACATGAAATCGAGCGACGGCGGAGTCACCTGGACCCGCGCGCCGCTTTTCGATGGCGATTTCGACCGGCACATCTCGCAGATCGTCGAGGCCGGCGACAAATTGCTGCTGGTCGGCGAATCGGGAACGCTGGCGACGTCCGGCGACGAGGGCCAGACATGGACGAAGCTCACCTCGCCCTACGACGGCTCCCTGTTCGGCGCCGTCGTGCTCCCGGATAGCGCGTGGCTCATCTACGGCATGCGCGGACACGTCTTCCGCAGCACGGACCAGGGGCAGAACTGGAACGCCATCGAACTGCATACGCTGTCTGCGATCAACGCGGGATCCGTCACGGCCGACGGCCGCGTGGTGCTGGTCGGCAACAACGGCGCGATGTTCGTCAGCAAGGACGCCGGGCGATCGTTCACGTCCGACGACGTCCCGCAACGCCTTCCGATCGCGCAGGCCCTGTTCACGCAGGATGGCGCGCTGATGTACGTCGGTTACCTCAACTCCGGGCGCAAATCCGTGGCCGGCACTTCCAACGGCAATCCCGGCGGCTCATGAAAGCAGAGAACGAAATACTCGACGCTCTGGTCGAGCGGGAAGTGACCGACGACTTCGTGACGCCGCCGGAAGGCGAGCGCTGGATCGTCCGCATCGGCAAGGCGATCTTCGACCATCGTCTGCCGCTGCTCGTCGTCGGCATCGCGTTGACCGCATTGCTCGCCTGGTCGGCTACGCATCTGCGCGTGACCGCGGGTTTCACGAAGATGATCCCGCTGCACCACGAGTACATGGGAACCTTCAAGGCCTATGAGGACGTCTTCGGCGGCGCCGACCGCGTGCTAGTGGCGATCGAGGTCAAGCACGGCGACATCTTCGACAAGAAGGCGCTCGACGCCGTGCGCAAGATTTCCGATGAAGTCTTTTACATCAAGGGGGTCGAGCGCAGTTCGCTCGCTTCCCTGAGCACGCCCAACGTGCGCTGGAACGAAGTCGTCGAGGACGGCTTCCGCGGCGGCCCGGTCATGCCGGCGGATTTCGCCGGCACGCCGCAACAGATCGCCGCGGTGCGCACCAACCTGTACAAGTCGGACTACATCGGTCGCATCGTCTCGAACGACCTGACGACGACCTTGGTCTCCGCCACGCTGCAGGACCGCGATCCGGATACGGGCGACCGCCTCGATCTGCGCCGCATCGGCGCGCAACTCGAGGGCATACGCAAAAAATACGAGGATAGCGACCTCTCGATCCGCGTCCTCGGTTTCGCCAAGGCCAGCGCCGACATCGCCGAAGGCGCGACGGACGTCTTCAAGTACTTCGTGATCGCCTTCGTGATCACCGCGGTGATGCTGCTGTGGTATTCGGGTTCGCCGATGCTGACCGGCTGGGTGCTGCTCGCAGCCGCCATTCCCGTCATCTGGCTGCTCGGCATCCTGCCGCTGCTCGGCTTGGGACTCGATCCCATGTCGATCCTCGTGCCGTTCCTCATATTCGCCATCGGCGTCTCCCATGCGGTGCAGATGACCAATGCCTGGAAGCTGGAGACGCTGCATGGAGCGGACGGCCTGACCGCCTCGCACAACTGTTTCGTCAACCTGTTCATTCCTGGCGCGACGGCGCTGCTGGCGAATGCGGTCGGCTTCCTCGTCATCGCCATCGTCGACATCCAGATCGTGCGCGAACTGGCGCTCACGGCGACGATCGGCGTCACCGTGATGATCGCGACGAACAAAGTTCTCCTGCCGATTCTGCTGTCGTACATGAAACTCTCGCCGAAGAGCGCGGAACGGCTGCACGGCAAGGAAACCGTCGGCTATGCCCTGTGGGAGCGGTTGGGATTCCTGGCGACGAAGAAAGGCTCACTGCTGCCGCTGGCCATCGGTCTCGCGCTCGCGGTGTTCGGCGTGCTCGAAGCACGGCATTTGAAGATCGGCGACCTCGGCGCCGGCGTGCCGGAGTTGCGTTCCAGCACGCGCTACAACCAGGACGTGGCGGTCATCACCGACAAGTTTTCGGTGGGTCTCGATGTGCTGCTCGTCGTCGCCGAAATGAAGGGCGACGATTCGCCGTGCCTCAACCGCGACTATCTCTCCAAGGTCGAGGATTTCGAGATGCGCATGCGTCACCTGCCCGACGTGGCGGCCGTGCGCAGCCTGACTTCGTTCATCGCCTCGGTGACACAGGATTATTCGGAAGGCTGGATGAAGTGGCGCGTGCTGCCCGAAACGAAGGCACAGATCGCGCAGGGCACCGGCATGGCGACGCGCCTCGGCAACGAGTACAAGAACGAACTTTGCAACGCGATTCCGCTGTACGTCTACCCGGTCGACCACCAGGCGACGACGATCGACCACATCGTCGCGGCGATCAAGGACTTCAAGAAAACCAACGATGGCGGCGGCATCGAATTCCGCCTGGCTTCGGGCAACGTCGGCGTGATGGCGGCGACCAACGAAGTCGTCGAAAGATCGGACAAGTGGGTCAACTTCACGCTGTTCCTGGCCGTCGCGCTGCTGTGCCTGGTCACGTTCCGCTCGTTCCTCATCACGCTCTGCGTGATCCTGCCGCTGGCGTTGGTGACATTGCTGTGCAATGCGACCATGGCATTGCTGTCGATCGGCGTGAAGGTGAACACGCTGCCGGTCATCGCCATCAGCGTCGGCGTCGGCGTCGATTACGGCATCTATCTGTTCGAGCGCATCCGCCACGAGATGATCCATCGCGGACTGTCGCTCAAGGCGGCCTATGTCGCCGCGCTCAAGCAACGCGGAACCGCGTCGGTGTTCACTGCGGTGATGATGACCGTGTCGGTGCTGACGTGGGCGTTCTCGTCGCTGAAATTCCAGGCCGACATGGGCATCCTGCTCGCCTTCATGTTCCTCGTGAACGTGTTCGGCGCCATCATTCTGTTGCCTGGCCTTGCGGCGTGGCTGGTAGGGGACCGGGACCGCAAGCAGGCGGTGGCATGACATCGGCGTCGCCAGCCGTGGCGCGCGGGCGCATCTCGCCGACATTGCCGCTGGTAGCGTTGAGTGCCTGCGCGCTGCTGGCGACGTTCGCCACGGCCACGGCGGCGAACGGCACGCTCACTCCCGTAGGCGCCGAGGTCGCGGGAAACGCGGACGGCAGCATCCCCGCCTGGACGGGCGGGATGACGGCGCCGCCGCCCGGCTGGAGCCTGGCCCAGGGCTACGTCGATCCGTTCGCCGCGGAGAAGCCCATTGTGACGGTCGATGCCTCGAATGCGGCCTCGTTCGAGGCCAACCTCTCCGCCGGAACGAAGGCGCTCGTGACGCGCGTGAAGGGCTTCCGCATGCCGGTGTATCCCACCCACCGGACCGCCTACCTGCCGCCATCCGTGTTCGAATCCGGCGGCGTCGCCAACCACGGCGGCGTGCCGTTTCCCGAGCCCAAGGACGGCCTGCAGGCGATCTCCAACCATCTCGTGCGCTATCTCGGCTCCGGCGTGGAGCGCGACTTCGATGCGTTCCTCGTGCGGCCCAACGGCCACTATCTCAAGATCGGCTTTCACGACCGGCGCATCTACGACGAGAATTTCGACGAGCACGTGCCGAACCGGCTGTTCTCGTACATCGGCTATTTCCTGAGTCCCGCCGATCTGGTCGGCACGATCTTCCTCGTGCACGAACCCAATCCGCTGTCCGGCGAGTCGCGCAAGGCGTGGATCTACAACGCCGGCCAGCGCCGCGTGCGCCGCGCGCCCGACCTCGCCTACGACAGTGTGCAGGACGGTTCCGATGGCCTCGCGGTGGTTGATCAATACGACGGCTACAACGGCAGTCCCGATCGCTACGACTGGACGCTCGTCGGCAAGCGCGAACTATTCGTTCCGTACAACGACTACGCCATCGGCGACAAGAAACTCGCCTACGACGACATCATCAAGCCCGGTTCGCCCAATCCCGACCACCTGCGTTTCGAGAAGCACCGCGTCTGGGTCATCGAGGCGAAGCTGAAGCCCGGCCTCAGCCACGTCTACGCACGCCGCATGTTCTACCTCGACGAGGACAGCTGGTCGGTGCTGATCAGCGAAGCCTACGACTCCAAGGGCCAGCTCTGGCGCGTCGGGCTGCATTCGCTGATCGAATACTACGACGCGCACGTGCCGTGGTATCGCTTCGAGGCATGGTTCGACCTGACCGACGGCGCCTACGTGCTGACCGGGCTGGACAATGGATACAAGAGTTCCTGGACCTTCGGCGCCAAGGGGCGCATGGCGGATTTCCAACCTGACGCATTGCGTCGAGCGGGGCACTGATGAAAACGACGACCTTGAGAAAACCCACGCTTCGGCTTCATGACGCCGCCGCCGTTGCGGCGGCCGACAAGAACAAGCCGTCCGCCGAATGGATCGCGCAACTGCGCAAGCGCTTCCCGGTGGAGAAGGAGATCGACCGCGTCCTGACGCGCAAGCTCGAGCATCGCGCCACCTCGCGCTTCACTCCGGTGCCGCTCGACAAACTGGTCGAAGGCGTGCGCTCGCTCATCTCCGCGCAATCGGGCGGCACGTTCACGATCGATGAGCCACGCTGGCTTTCCGGCGGCGCGTCCAAATTGCAGATGCGCTTCGTCCTCGACCGGGAGCGCCCCGGCGCGGGCCGCGAGAAGACGCCGATGGTGCTGCGCATGGAACCCGCCGAGTCGATCGTCGAAACCAGCCGCCTGCGCGAATTCCAGTTGATCCGTGCGATGCACGGCGTCGTCCCGGTGCCGCCGGTGTTCTGGTGCGACTCCCTCGGCGAACACCTGCCGTACCCGAGCCTGGTCTACGGCTTCGCCAAGGGCGTCACCAAGCCGAGTACGGGTTCCAGCGGCGTCACCGGCCTCGGCATGCGCCTGCCCAAGGACGTGCGCGAGAAGCTCAAACCGCAGTTCATCGAGCAACTGGTGCGCATCCATGCGTTCGACCATCGCACCGCGGACTTCTCCGCGTTCGACATGCCCGGTCCCGGAACCGATTGCGCGCTCAAGGAACTCAACATGTGGGAGCGCATCTGGGAGGAGGATCACGACGAGGACGTGCCGCTGCTTCGCCTCGCCGCCGCCTGGTTGCGCCGCAACCTGCCCGCGCTCGACGTGCCCAGCGTCGTGCATGGGGACTATCGCGTCGGCAATTTCCTCTTCGACGAGGACGACGGCTGCCGGATCACGGCATGGCTCGACTGGGAAAACGGCCTGATCGGCAATCGCCACCGCGACCTGGCGTACATCTCCTGCTCGGCGTTCCGCAGCCCGGACGAGAACGGCAACATCCTGCTCAACGGCCTGATGAGCGAAAACGAATTCTTCGAGGTCTACGAGAAGGCGAGCGGCCGCAAGATCGACCGAAAAACGCTGCATTGGTACAAGGTATTCAATGCGTACTATCTCGCCATCCTGATCGTCGCCACCGGCTATCGCATCGCATGGAACGGCAAGACCCATCAGGACATCCTGGTCACCTGGTTGATCGGCATCGGCGGCTCGCTGCTCAACGACCTTCATCAACTGCTCGAACAGGGAGCCTGACATGCAGCTTCGTCCCGACATCCAGATTCGCAGCATGCTCAAGGCGCTGACCGAAGTCGTCCTGCCCGCGGTCGATCCGGGCAACCCGCTGGCACAGGAACAAACACGCCTGTGCATCGGTATGTTGTCGTTGATGGCGACGCAGTTGCCGCTACAGTTCCGCTTCGACAAGGACGAACTGGCCCGCCTGGTCGATCTCGGGCAGCGCCTGGGCGCGACGCCGGGCGCGGATACGCACGCGCGCCAGGCGCTGGCCGCCGACATCGACGGGGCGAATGACGTTCTCGCGCGCGCCGGCGCGGAGCCGGGCGAACTGGTCGATGCGATCCGCGCCCTGCGCGCGTCGACCGGCGCCGTGGTGAGCCAATCCTGCGCCGAGGCAAAACCGGACGAGATCCGCGAGATCGAGCGCGCCGTGCTCGATGCCAGCGGCGCGCAGTTGCTTCGCGACCGTGCGTGGGTGCTCCCGCAGGGCTGGGAAGCGGACCCGAAGGCGCTGCCGCCGATCGAGTCCCTGATCGGCGCCGCGCAGGCGTAGCCGGGCGCGACGCACAGCCATTTTCTTATTCGCAAACCGTTTCAAAGAGGTCATCATGTTCGACAACAAAGTACTCGCCGATCCGTCGCTCGCACTCGACATCGTCCACGACGGCAGACACGCGCTGCGAGACACACCGAAGGCGCGCGAGTCGGTTCCTTATCTGTTCAATCTTCCCGAGCAGGGCATCGCGGGCTTCACCTACACCTGGGTGAGCCGCGCCAGCGAGGCCGGCGCGATCCTCGCGCTGTTCGGCCCGGCGATCGGCCCGACGCCGATCGTCGACGTCCTGAAGGATCGCCCCGTGCCCGCCGACATGGGCTTCGACGACTGGCGCCTCGAAGGCCTGTCGATGAAACAGGATTTGAAGTTCGACCGCGCCGAGATCGCCTGGAAAACGGCCACGGTGGATCTGCACATGAGTTTCGAGGCGTTCCATCCGCCTTACGCCTACGGCAGCCACGCGCGCGGCTGCATGCCGTACATCGCCGACGACCGCATCGAGCAGAGCGGCCGCTTGACGGGCACGCTCAAGCTCGGCGGCAAGGTCTTTTCCCTCGACGGCACCGGCCATCGCGACCACAGCTGGGGCACGCGCGACTGGGGCGTGCTGCAGCATTACAAGTGGGTGCAGGCGCAGGCGGGCACCGACATCGCCGTGCACTTCTGGCAGGTCTTCGCGATGGGCGGCATCGAGTTGCGCGGCTACGTCTACAAGGGCGGCCGCATGGCCCAGGTCACGCACGTCGATTTCGATTTCGATTTCGAAGGCAAGCTCGACGTCAAGACGTTCAAGGCGACGATCACCGACACCGATGGGCGCGTCACGCAGTTGTCCGCAAAGATCGTCTCGCGCTATCAGCTCTATCCCGATCCGGCCTATTGCCTCAACGAAAGCGCCGGCTACGCCGTGATCGACGACAAGCAGGGCGTGGCATGGGCGGAGATGTTCTGGCCCGACGCTTATCGCAACTACATCGGCGCCGCCGGGCCGTTCTGACTTTCGGGGACGCTTGCGGCCATGAACGCGACCACGTCAGAAAGCGGCATGTTCGGCGACTCGTCGCCGGGCGGTCGGCGCATCGTGCTTCAAGGTGCCGTCAACTTCCGCGACCTCGGCGGCTATCGCGGCATCGATGGCCGGCGGATCAAGCCAGGGCATCTGTATCGTTCCGACTCGTTGGCGAATCTCACCGAAGCGGATTTGCATACGGTGGCGAATTTGCGGCTCCGCACTCTGTGCGATTTGCGCCACGCGGAAGAGCGCAGCGTCGCGCCCGATCGCCTGCGACCGGAGTGGGATTTGCGCGTGCACGCCATCGGCTTCTACCCGCATGGCGGGGAAGCGATGATGAAGCGGGTTCGCTCGCGCAGCATCGGTGCCGACGAAGCGCACCAGGCGATGCGCGAGTTGTATGCGCATTTTCCGCTGGACAACGCGCCGGTTTACACACGGATGATGCACGCGCTTCTGAGGCCGGACGCGCTTCCCGCTCTCGTGCATTGCACCAGTGGAAAGGACCGGACCGGCTTCGGCATCGCCATTGTGCTGTCCGCACTGGGCGTGCCGCGGGAAACGATCCTGCGCGACTACCTCTTGACCAACGCCTATCGGCGTGATTTGGCGTTCATGCTCGGCAACGACGTCGACCCCGAGGTCCTGGACCGGATCAAGGCGGCTGCGCCGGAGTATCTCGCCGCAGCGTTCGCAACCATCGATGCGAATTGGGGTGGCGACACACGGTTCCTGATCGAGGGGCTGGGCATTCCGGAGGACGGGTTGAGGGATTTCCGCGAATCGCTTCTCGAAACGGGCACGAAGAATTGAACCGGTCTGCCGCGGTTCGCACGACGCGGCAGGGCATCCACGAAAGCAAGCATCGGAGGGCAAGTCATGAGTCAACTGAAGTACGTTCGCTTCTGCGCATGGACGGGGCCGCTGTTCCTGCTGGTCTTCATCGTCTGCTGGGGCGTGTTGGGTTACAACATTCCGCCGTTGTCGGCCGAGTTGTCGGCCGCGGACATGGCCCAGCACTTCCGCCTGCACGCCAACCAGGTGCGCGCCGGCATGGTCGGCAGCATGACCTTCGCCTGCCTCTACGTGGTCTGGGGTCTGTCGATCACGAAGGTGATGGAGGTCGTCGAGGCGGGGCGCAACAACGTGATGTCCACGTTGCAGCTGTGGGGCGCGGGCCTCACCGTCGTGCCCATCCTCGTCTCCTCGTCGTTCTGGCTGGCCGGCGCGTATCGTCCCGAGGCGCTCGATGCGAGCATCCTGCAGCTCATCTACGACATGGCGTGGCTGCTGATCGACCTGGCCTACGCGGTCACCACGCTGCAGATGTTCGCGCTCGGCGTCGGCTTCCTCGCCGACGAACGCGAAGTGCCGCTGGTACCGAAGTGGGTGAGCTGGTACTCGATCTGGGTCGGCTTCATGTTCGTCATCGAAGTGCTGATGCCGTATTTCAAGGGCGGTTTCCTCGCGCGCTCCGGCATTCTCAATTTCTGGATCGAATTCCTGATCTGGTTCTTCTTCATCCTCGTCTTGACTTGGGCCGTGCTGCGCGCGGTCGCGCGGGTCGAGCAGGAAGCGACCGGCGTCGCGCGTTCGGCCGTGCCGGCCGGCTCGGGGCGCATCGCCGCGGCGCACTGAAGGGCGATGTCCGGGCATGACGCCAACGCCAAGCAGGCGCCCCGGCCGGGCGCTGTCGATCCTCGTGTTCATCGGCGCCGACCTGATGGCGTTCGCGATCTTCTTCGTCTGCTTCATGGCGACGCGGGCGGAACATCGCGAGGCGTTCGCGGCATCGGCCCGATCGCTCAACCTCGCCCTCGGCGTGCTCAACACGCTGATCCTGGTGACGAGCAGCTGGCTGGTCGTCATCGCGGTGCACTCCGCCCGTGCCGGCGCGCGGGCGCGCATGCGCCGCACGCTGGCGCTGGCGATGCTCGTCGCCTGCGGCTTCGCGGTCACCAAAGGCATCGAGTACGGCGACAAGTTCGCGCATGGCATTTCCATCGTGACCAGCGAGTTCTTCACGTTCTACTTCCTGCTGACGGGCGTGCATTTCCTGCACTTCCTCGTCGGCATGGGCGCGTGGACGTTCGTCTGGATCAGGGCGGGGCGCGAAAGCGTGGACGGCGCGCTGCTGCCGTGGATCGAATCGGCCGGGCTCTACTGGCACATGGTCGACCTGCTGTGGCTGTTCCTGTTTCCGCTGCTCTACCTGTTGAGGTCGCCATGAACGCATCGCTGCGCGCGGCGCACGTCGCCTTCGCCTTGCTGGTCGCCGCGACGCTGGCCAGCACGTGGGCCGCCGAGCACGAGGCCGGCGGCCGTGCGATGGTCGCGCTCGTGCTGCTGCTCGCCGGATTCAAGGCGCGCCTGGTCGTGCTCGAATTCATGGAGCTGCGGCATGCGCCGCTGCCCTGGCGCATCGCCTTTGAAACATGGATCGCGGCGGTCGTCGCGATGATCTTTCTTTTCTGCCTTCTTTCCTGAAGATATTCCGGAGTACGACATGAGCAACAGCTACGACGCGTTTTACATCGGCGGCAAGTGGGCCAAGCCCGCTTCTTCCAGTCGCTTCCACCTCATCAATGCCGCGACCGAAGAGGAAATTGGCAGCGTTCCGGAAGCGTCCAATGCGGACATCGACCGCGCCGTCGCCGCGGCGCGCCATGCGTTCGACCATTCCGGCTGGGCCGCGCTGCCGGCCGCCGACCGCGCCGCCGCGCTCAAGCGTTTCGTCGCCGCGCTGTCCAAGCGCAGCCCGGACCTGGCCCGTGCCGTCAGCTCGCAGAACGGCATGCCGATCGGCCTGAGCCAGATGCTCGAAGGCCAGTTCTCGATCGGCCTCGTCGATTACTACGCCGGGCTTGCGACGAGCGTGCAGGCCGAGGAGAAGCGGCCTTCGCAGATGGGCACGGAAACGATCGTCACGCGCCGGCCGATCGGCGTCGTCGCGGCGATCGTGCCGTGGAATTTCCCGGTCACGCTCGCCCTGAGCAAGATCGCGCCGGCGCTCGCCGCCGGCTGCACCGTCGTCGTCAAGCCCTCGCCGGGGACGATTCTCGACAGCTACGTGATGGCCGAGGCCGCGCAGGAAGCGCAGATTCCCGCCGGCGTCATCAACTGGGTCGCGGCCGATCGCGATGTGGGTGCCTACCTCGTCGCACATCCGGGCGTTGACAAGGTCGCATTTACGGGTTCGACCGCGGCCGGCAAGCTGATCGCCAGGACCTGCGGCGAACTGCTGCGCCCGGTCACGCTCGAACTCGGCGGCAAGTCCGCGGCGATCATCCTCGACGACGCCGACCTCAACGCGGTCATGCAGGGGCTGCCGATGGCCTCGCTGCTCAACAACGGCCAGGCCTGCTACAACGGCACACGCGTACTCGCACCGGAAAGCCGCTACGCCGAAGTCGTCGAAGCGCTCGCAGGGCTCGCGTCCTCGCTCGTCGTCGGCGATCCGCTCGACCCGGCCACGCACGTCGGGCCGATGGCTTCGTCCGCGCATCGCGACCGCGTCGAGTCGTACATCGCCAAGGGCAAGACCGAAGCGCGCCTCGTCGCCGGCGGCGGCCGCCCGAAAGGGCAGGCGCGCGGCTGGTTCGTCCAGCCGACCGTGTTCGCCGACGTGGACAACTCCGCGGTCATCGCGCAGGAGGAAATCTTCGGCCCGGTGCTCTCGGTCATCAAGTACAAGGACGACGCCGACGCCGTGCGCATCGCCAACGACTCCGCCTTCGGGCTCGGCGGTTCGGTGTGGACGTCGAGCCGCGAGCGCGGCCTCTCGGTCGCGAAGGGCGTTTTCACCGGCACGATCGGCATCAACGGTTACCTGCCGTCGATCGGCTCGCCGTTCGGCGGTGTGCGCGGCAGCGGCCTCGGCCGCGAGCTCGGTCCCGAGGCCATCGACGGCTACCTGCAATACAAGTCGACGTACGTCTTCGGCTGAACGACCCGCAGGTGTCAAAGGGAAGCGGCAGCGTTCTCGTCTTTTTGCGGCCGCTCGATCGTCCTTCGCGATCGGGTGGCCGCTTTACAGAGCCTGCCGTTTCTCATATGCTAATAGTTCATTGGTAAATCATTAATTATCCATGAACGGACAACAGCGTCTTGCCAACGTCGCTTCGAGCACCCCGCGTCTCGCCGCGGCGCTGCCCGGCATGCCGATGGACGGCACGACGATGGTGCGGCTGTTACGCATCGCCCAGTTCGGCCTCGGCAACTTCTTCGAGCCGGTGTTCCGCGCGCTGAACCTGTCGGAGCACAACTTCCACGTGCTCTGCCTGCTGCTGGCGAGCGAGGCCGGCACGGCGTCGCCGAGCGAACTGAGCGAAATGGTCGGCACGAGCCGCGCGAACATGACTCGCATCCTCGACGAGCTGACGCAGGACGGCTGGATCGAACGCTCGGTCGCGCCGCGCGATGGGCGCCGCCACATCATCCGTATCACTGCGGCGGGCCGCCGCAAGGTGCGCGACACGGTGCCGCGCGTCGCCGAACCGATCAACCGCGCCTTTGCCGACCTCGATCCCGACGAACTGGCGCTGCTAGGCAAGCTGCTGCGCAAGCTCGTCGTGTCGTTCGACAAGGGCGCCGGCGAACTGCGGGCCGCGGCGTGATCGCGATCCATTCCACGAAATCGTCGCAACAAGAAACACCAGGCGGGGAGGTACTGCCATGTCGAAAAAAGTCTTGTACGAAAAAAAGGGCGAGGTGGCATACGTCACGCTCAACCGGCCGGAATGCAAGAACGCGGTCGATTACGAAACGCACCTGCTGCTGTGCGAGGCGTGGAAGGATTTCCGCGACGATCCGGCGCTGCGCGTCGCGATCCTGACCGGCGCGGGCGACGCCTTCACGGCCGGGGCCGACCTCAAGACGCACGCGCCGGAATGGCAGAAGGTCGGGCCGATGGTCGGCCGCGAGCGGATCGAGGACGGGCTGTCCGGCATCACGCGCGGGCCGTTGTCGCGCATCAAGAAGCCGATCGTCGCCGCGATCAACGGCTGGTGCCTGGGCCATGGCATCGAACTCGCAATGGCCTGCGACATCCGCGTCGCCTCGGAGCGCGCGCAGTTCGGCACGTTCGAGGTACGCCGCGGCATGCACTCCGCCGACGGCGGCATCGTGCGCCTGCTCAACACCTGCGGCGTCGGCTTCGCGATGGAAATGATCCTCACCGGCGAACCGTTCGATGCGCAGCGCGCGCTGACCGCGAACATGGTCAACAAGGTCGTGCCGCACGACGATTTGATGGCGGAGACGGAGGCGCTCGTCGCGCGCATCCTGCGCTGCGACCAGGCGGCGACCGAGTCGGCCAAGGAGACGCTGCTCGAATGCGTGGGGCGCACGCTGCACGACCAGTTGCGCGTCGAGGCGATGTGGGGCTACGCGCTGTGCGGCGGCAACCAGACGGTGATGGCGCGCTCGCAGCAGTTCTTCGACAAGACCGACCGCGGCCGCTCCGGCGCAACCGCCAGTTCGCTCTGAATCGGGGAGCCATCATGGGTTACAACTCGATTTATCGGGCGGATCTTTTCGCCGGGCAAACCATCATCGTGACCGGCGGCGGCAGCGGCATCGGCCGTTGCACCGCGCACGAGCTGGCGTCGTTGGGCGCGACGGTTGCCATCGTCGGCCGCAATCTTGAAAAGCTGGAAACCGTCAAGGCTGAAATCGAAGCAGTCGGCGGCAAGGTCTCGATCTGGGTGTGCGACATCCGCGAAGAAGCCAAAGTCATCGAGACGATCGGCGCGATCATCGAGCGGCACGGCGGCATCAATGGCCTGGTCAACAATGCCGGCGGACAGTACCGCATGCCGCTGCGCGACATCAGCACCAAGGGTTTCGAGGCGGTCGTGCGCAACAACCTCACCGGCGGTTTCATCTTCATGCGCGAAACCTTCAAGCTGTGGATGGAGCAGCACGGCGGCGCCATCGTCAACATGATCGCTGACATCTGGAACGGCTGGCCCAACTATGCGCATTCGGCCTCGGCACGCGGCGGCATGTGGACATTGACCGAAAGCGCGGCATCCGAATGGGCCAGCTACGGCGTGCGCGTGAATGCCGTTGCGCCCGGCGGCATCGCCAGCAGCGGCCTGGATACCTACGAGCCGGAAGCACAAAAACAGATCCTGGAGTTCCCCAAGGCAATTCCCTTGCAGCGCTGGGGCAATGCTTCGGAGATTTCCAGCGCCATCACTTATCTGCTCTCACCCGGCGCGGCCTACATCACCGGCGCGTGCATCCGCATCGATGGCGGTGCGCCGAATGCGCGCGTGTGCTGGGGGCCGCTGCGCGAGCAATGCAATTCGACGCCGTTCGATGGCTTTCATCTGGAACAACCGCCGAAGCTTTTGACCGAAGGCCCGAAGCAACATTCCAGCTGCAAGCCGGCCTGATATGTCTGCGCCGGACGCCACGCTTGCCGACGAATCGCTGCTGCGCGAACGCTTGCAGGCTTACCTGCAAAAACAGACGCGGCGTGAATGGAACCTCGGTAGTTTCACCCGCTACGCGGTGGGTTTTTCGTGGATCACCTACGGCTTTGGCGCCACCGAGCAAGGCCAGCCCGAGCGCGGCCTGATCCTGCGCCTGGGGCCGCCGTATGGCTTGTTCGCGCCGTACAGCGCGCTGCCGCAGCATGCCGCGCTGAAAGTGCTGGAAGACAGCGGTGTACCCACGCCGCGCTCGTATTGGTGGAGCGATGATGCGTCGATCCTGGGCGCGCCGTTCTTCATCAGTGAACGTGTCGCCGGCAGCGCGCCGGTGCCGTGGGTCAGCCAGAACGGTTCCGGTTTCGAGGATGCCTATCGGCTCAAACTCGGCACGCAATTCGTGTCGGCGCTGGCCGGTTTGCACAACTGCGAATGGCACGGGCGACCGGGTTTCGAGAACGACGGCACCACGGTTGAAAACGCCGCGCTGCGTCAGGTCGAGGAATGGGAACGCAATCAGGCACGCTGGGCGCTCAAACCGTATCCGATGCTGACCTGGGCCTTCCGCTGGTTGCGCGCCCACCTGCCGCGCGCGCCGCGCGTCAGCCTGGTGCATGGCGATTACCGGCTGGGTAATTTTCTGGAACGCGATGGCTGCATCACCGCGATCCTGGATTGGGAACTCGTGCATCCGGGCGACCCGCACGAGGATTCTGGGTTGGGCTTTTTTGCCGCAATACAGCGGCGGTTCCGGGCTGGTCTGTCGTTTGTTGCCCAAGGCCGATTTCATCCGCCAGTACGAGCGCGAAGCCGGTTTCAAGGTCGATCCGGCCGCGTTGCAGTTCTACATCGTGTTTGCGCTGGTCAAGCTGGCCATCACCCATATCGCGGCGGTGCGCTGCTATGAGGATGGCCGCTTCGACGACATGCGCATGCCGGCGATGGGCACGCAGATCGCGCCGGTGCTGCGGCAGATTTCCAAGATGCTGCCGACGGAGGAGCCGTGAACAACTCGCTCGAGCGCATGCTCGAAGGCATGGCCGCGACGCTGCGGCAAGAGGTGGTTCCGCACGTGGATACCGAATTCGCACGCGGCCAGGCGTTCGGCGTGATCTACATGTTGAACAGCATCGCCTTGCGCACCAGTTGGTCGCTGGAGTTCGTCGGCGAGCAGCTCGCCGCGCAACAGGCGCTGTGCGATGCGCTGGCACCGTTGTTGGCCGGGCGTGATGCGCCGCCACTGCCACAGGCTGCGACCAATGCTGCCAGCGTGGATGCACTGCAAGCGTTGCGCGACGAAAACGAAAACCGCATTTGCGCGCTGATCCAGTGGCATGGCGCGGCCACGCTGGACGCTGCACTGGCTGCGGAAATCGAACGGCAATTGCGCCTGTACATGGACCGCCAGCTTCGCCATGAACTGCAAACTTCGGCCCGGCCGATGTTCGCGGAAATGTCCAGCGGGGCGGAATGATATCGACGCGGTCGTCTTTTTTCAGTGAGGGAATGTGCAATGGATGAGCAAACCAAAATCATGTACCAGCGGTGGTCGATCTACCTGGGCCCGGTCTTCGTCACGACCTTCGTGTATTTCTGGGCCTATCTGGGTCACAACCTGCCGCCGCAGCACCCGGACTGGCCGGCCCAGGCGTTCACCGACCGCTACCTCGAACACCTCACGTCGATCCGCGTCGGCTTTCTGGTCGGGCTGGTCACCATCTGCTTCTATCTGCCGTGGACCGGCTACGTGACCGCACGGATGATGCGCATCGAGCGCGGCTACTACCCGGTGCTGTCTTGGCTGCAATTGCTCGGCGGCTGCCTGACGGTGATGGTGGTGTCGATCAGCATGTGGTGCTGGGTCGTCGCCGCGCAGCGGCCCGAGCGCTCGCCCGAGATCACGCAGATGCTCACCGACGCCGGCTGGTTGATGAACGACAACGTGTACATGTGCACCACGCTGCAAATGTTCGCCATGGCGCTGTGCTTCCTGCACGACAAGAAAAGCAAGTTGCCGGTGATGCCGAACTGGGCCTGTTACGTCACCATTTTCTGTGGCGCGACCTTTTTCCCTGCCAGCCTGACGGCGGTTCTGCGCAACGGGCCGTTCGCCTACGATGGCTTGATCGGCTTCTGGCTGCCGTACCCGGCTTGGCTTGTCTGGATGTTCATCGCCAGCTACTACTTGCTCAAGGATATGAATCGCCGCGTGCGCGAAGGCGAGGATGACGGCGCAGCCGCGCCGGGCAGCGCCTGAGGCGGCTGTGGCGATGCGCCAGAATCCACACGATGCCGTGGGCGGTGCGAAGGGCGAACCGCGCCACCGCCTGCCCGGCGTCGAAGGCGTCTGGGTGTTCATCTTTGCAGACATGGCGGTGTTCGCGGTGATGTTCGGCTGCTTCATGGCCGACCGCCGCCAGAACCTGGAGTTGTTCGAGGCATCGCGGCAGGCGCTGAACCTGGACTTCGGCGGCATCAATACGCTGATCCTGCTGACCAGTTCGATGCTGGTGGTGCTCGCCATCGATGCGATCAAGCAGGGACGCCAGCGACTGGCCTCCAACTTCTTCGGCCTGGCCGCCGCCTGTGGAGCGGCGTTCATCGTCTGCAAGGCGTTCGAGTATTCGCAGAAGTTCGACGCCGGCATCGGCCTGCAAAGCAACGACTTCTTCATGTACTACTTCATCATGACCGGCATGCACCTGGGGCACGTCGCGGTGGGCACGGTCATCGTCGCGGTGCTGGCGTTCCGGTCGAGATTCGTGCCGGAAGGCGTCAGCCTCGCCGCCGGAGAAGGCGGTGCCACCTACTGGCACATGGTCGACCTGCTGTGGGTCTGCATGTTTCCGCTGCTGTACTTGGTGAGATGACGCGCATGAAGTCTTCGGTCGTTTCCGTCGTCGTGGTCTGGTTGGTGTTGATGGCGAGTACTGCGGTATCGACCTGGTGGTTCTCGCGCCCGATCCTGGAACCGACCACTTCGACGCTGGCGGTCATGCTGATCGCCGCGCTCAAGGTGGCGCTGGTGATGGGCTATTTCATGGGGCTTCGCCACGCGCCCTGGGGGTGGCGGCTGGCCGGCGCGGTTTGGGTGGTGGCGGCCGCGGGTACCGTCATTGCGTTCTATCTGCTGTGAACCAACGCTTCGGGGCTGAACCATGTTGACCGCACAAGACGATTTGATCGGCCACCAGTTGCCGACGACCTTCGACCACGTCATGTCCAGCGACCCGGCGTGGATGGAGCGGCTGTGGTACACCGGGCATCCGAAAGATGGCAGCCTCATCTTCGACATCGGCCTGGGCTATCACCCGAACCGCAACGTCATGGACGCCTTCGCCGGCGTCACGATTGACGGCACGCAGTACAACTTCCGCGCATCGCGGCATTTGCGGCCCAATCCGCTGGAAACCACCGTCGGCCCGCTGAAAATCGAAGTGCTGGACGGCCTGCGCCGGCATCGCCTGCAATTGGCGCCCAACGAATCTGGCCTGGCCTTCGACATCGAATTCCTCGGCACGATGAATGCGCACGAGGAGGAGCCGCATTTCCGCCGCCGCAATGGCCGCGTCACCGAGCACATGGCGCGCGGCCAGCAACTGGGCGCGTATCGCGGCTGGCTGGAAGTGGACGGGCAGCGCCATGCCATCGAATCGCAGGATTGGTTGGGCCAACGCGATCACTCTTGGGGCATCCGCGCCGAGATGCGCACCGACGAGAGTCATCCGCCGCTGACCTTCTACCCGCCGTTCTTCTACGCATGGACCACGGTGCAGTTTGCCGGGCGTGGCCTGCATGTGTTTTTCAAGGAGCGTGCGCCGGGCGAGTTCATATATCTGTCCGGCGAAGAAGTCCTGTCGCTGGGGCAAAAACCACAACGCGGGCGGCGCATGGCGGGCGTCAATCACGAGATCGAATGGGCCGATGACCCACACGGCCAGACCGTGCGCGCCGGGAAATTCGAGGTGAAGCTGGACGATGGTTCCACCCGCGTGTTGCATATCCGCACGTTGCCGGCGCGCTACTTCCTCAAGGGTGGTTTGTACGGTGGCCTCAACGGCTGGTTCCACGGTGACGACAAGGGGAAGCTGCACATCGAGCACGAGCGTTGGGATCTGGACGCGCCGGAAATCCGCAAGCTGGCGCGCACGCTCTGCGATCACGTCATCGAGGTGCGCGATGGCAATGAAGTGGGCTACGGAATCATGGAATACGGCGTTGGCGCAGGTTACGCGAAGTACCCGCAGGTACAGCAGCATCCGCCAATCTGAAAGCAACGGAGCCACCACCATGCTTGAAAACCGCGAACCCTTCGACGAAGAACACGCCCTGCTGCGCGAAGGCGTGCGCGGCTTCATCAAGGCCGAGATAACGCCGCATTTCCCCGCATGGGAGGAAAGCGGCATGGTCTCGCGCCGCTTCTGGCAACAGGCCGGAGCGGCCGGCATTTTGTGCCCGCAGGTGCCGCAGGCTTACGGTGGCCCCGGCGGCAGCTTCAAGCACAACGCCGTGGTGATCGAGGAGTTCGCCTACGCCGGGCTTGCCGGCCCCCTGTCCGACCTCACCGTGCACAGCGATGTCGGTGCCGGCTATCTGCTGCATCTTGGCAACGAGGCGCAGAAGCAAAAATGGCTGCCGCGACTGGCCAGCGGGGAAACCGTCTGCGCGGTGGCGATGACCGAACCTGGCACCGGTAGCGATCTGCAAGCGGTGCGCACCCGCGCCACGCCGGTGGCAGGCGGCTATCGCATCAGCGGCAGCAAGACGTTTGTTTCCAACGGCCAGCATTGCGATCTCGTGATCGTGGTCGCACGCACTTCCGAAGCGCCGGGCGCCAAGGGCATCAGCCTGATATTGGTCGAAGCTGACCGCGCCGGTTTCAACCGCGGTCGCAAGCTCGACAAGCTCGGGCAATGGTCCGCGGACACTTCGGAATTGTTCCTCGAAGACATCGACGTGCCGCATGAAAACCTGCTCGGCGTCGAAGGCGGCGGCTTTGCCGCCTTGATGCAGCAATTGCCGCAGGAGCGGCTTGCCATCGCGATTACGTCGATAGCCGCAGCGCAACGCGCCTTTGACATCACCTGCGATTACGTGCGCCAACGCAAGGCCTTCGGCCAGACGGTGCTGGATTTCCAGAGTACGCGCCACCGTTTGGCCGACCTGAAAACCGACCTTGCCGTAGGCTGGGCCTTCGTCGATCAATGCCTGAATCGTCATGCCAGCGGCCAACTCGATTCCAAACAGGCGTCGATCGCCAAGCTGTGGTGCAGCGAAATGCAGGGCAGGTTGGTCGACCAATGCCTGCAACTGCATGGCGGCTACGGTTTCATGCGCGAATACGAGATTTGCCGCCTCTACGCCGACGCGCGCGTGCAGCGCATCTACGGCGGCACTTCGGAAATCATGCGCGAACTAATCGGCCGCGGTTTGTAGCACTCCTCACGAAAACGGGAAGAGTCGGCCATGGACTTCCGTATTAGGCAATACGAACGGTCGATTTGAACATGCAACGCAAATGCACTACAATGCGCGCATGAAAACCGCCGTATTGCCGCAAGTGCGCGTTGCCCCTGAATTGCGCGCCGAATTGGACAGCATCCTGCGCGAAGGCGAGACCTTGTCCGGGTTCGTCGAGGCCAGCGTGCGCGGTGCGCTGGAGTACCGGCGCGTGCAGGAAGCCTTCCACGCGCGCGGCGAAGCCGCGTTGCGGCGATTCCGGCGCGATGGCGTGGCTCGCCCTGCCGGTGACGTGCTGGCCGCATTGCGCGGCAATCTGGAAGCCAGGCGCAAGCAGCTCAAACGCAGACCATGACGTTCCAGGTCGGGTTCACGCCGACCGCCGAAGAAGATTTGCGGCGGCTGTACGAGTTCCTGATCGACCGTGCGAGATACGTCGAGGATCTGGAAATCGCCGAGCGCGCATTGATCGCGATCGAGGCGGCTGTGGACACGCACCTGGCGCAATCGCCGATGCTTTATCGCAAGGCGGGCGATGGCAGGAACGGCCTTCGCCGCGAATTGCCGATCCCGTTCGGCAACACGGGCTACATCGCGCTGTATGAAATCATCCCGCCGGATTTGGTGCTGGTGCTGGCCGTGCGGCATCAACTCGAACAGGACTACCACTGATCCGTGCCGGATGGCGCGTGGTCAAGCCGATTCCGCAGGCTCGGAAAGGTACGCCAGCAGGTTCTTCTTCATCGTGTCGAGGGTGCGCGCTGTCGTTTCCAGATGGCCGTCGGGAAGCCCGGAGAGGATGGTCTCGTTGAGCCGATGGCTCACCTTGCGCATACGCGCGATCAGCTTCCTGCTCTTGGGCTCGAGGTAGATGCGATTGATGCGCCGATCCTGCGGATCCGCCTCGCGACGGACGAACTGGCCCTTCTCGAGGCGGTCGATCAACCCGCCGATGGCGACCTTGCCGAGGTCGAGTTCCTCGCCGAGTTCGGACTGGGTCAGTCCTTCCTTGCGCGACAGGTAGGCGAGCACCCACCATTGCGAACGGGTCACGTTAAGCGGCTTGAGCGACTGGTCGAACGCGCTGCGCCGCAGCCGCGAAACGTCGTGGATGGCAAAGCCGAGGCGAAGTTCCCAATCCGTCGAATGGACGCCGTTGCTCATCGGTGTTGTATCCCGTGCGATCAATGCGAGGTCGATACTATACACTGGCGTACTGTAAATCCCAGACCTGCCTCTCAAACCGGGTCCCAGGTGAACACGTCGCCGGACTTGTCCAGAGGGAAAAAGCTCGGCGTCAGCATCGGCAGCGCGGTCTCGAGGATATTCTCGGGCGTCCAGCCTTCGCCGCAATGCGCGGTGCGGATCGGGCGCGGCTGGCTGAAAAGATAGATCTCGTTGTTGCGCACGCCGAACACCTGGCCCGACACGTGCTTCGCGCTGTCGGCGCAGAGCGCGATGACGAAAGGCGAAACGCGGTCGGCGACGAGTTTCTTCAGGCCCTCGACGCGCTTTTTCTGTTCCGGGGTTTCGGCAGGAATCGAGTCGATCATGCGCGTCCACGCGAACGGTGCAACCGCATTGGAGCGCACGCCGAACCTCTGCATGTCGATCGCGATCGACTTCGACAGCGCGGCGACGCCGAGCTTGGCCGCCATGTAATTGGCCTGCGCGAAGTTGCCGATCAGGCCCGAAGTGGACGTCATGTGCACGTAGACGCCGGAACCCTGCTCCTTGAACACGGGCGCCGCGGCGCGGCTGACGTTGAAGCTGCCCTTGAGATGCACCGCAACGACGTCGTCGAAATCCTTCTCGGTCATCTTGTGGAAGAACACGTCGCGCAGGATGCCGGCGTTGTTGACGACGATGTCGAGCCGGCCGAACTTGGTGAGCGCGGCATCGACCATCTGGTGCGCGGCGTCCCAGCTCGCGACCGAGCCGCCGTCGACGATGGCGCGACCGCCCATTGCCTCGATTTCGGCGGCGACTTCCACGGCGGGCTGTTCCGCGCCGACTTGGCCGTCGAGGCTTGCGCCGAGGTCATTGATGACGACGTGGGCGCCGGCGCGCGCGAGGTCCAGCGCGATGCAGCGGCCCACGCCGCGACCGCCGCCGGTGACGAGCGCGACTTTGCCTTCAAGCAATCGAGACATTGTTTCTCCGGGTAATGATGAGGAATGGGAACTCAAGCGGCACCAAGCCGTTCGCGCGCGAACGCGACGATCGGATCGAACGCAGCGGGATTGGCGCAGGCGTCCTTGTTGACGACCTCGGCGAGCGCCTTGCCGAGCATGAGCTTCTTGACCGGCAATTCCTGCTTCTTGCCGGTCAGCGTGCGCGGGATGTCGGCGAGCTGGACGATTTCGTCGGGCACGAAGCGCGGCGAGAGCTTGTCGCGAATCTCGCGCTTGAGCCGCTCGCGCAGCGCATCGTCGAGCGTGTTGCCTTCGCGCAGCACAACGAACAGCGGCATGAAGCTCGGCTTGCCGAGGTATTCGATGTCGACGATCAGGCTGTCGAGCACTTCGGGTACGGCCTCGACCACGCGGTAGAGTTCGCTCGTGCCCATGCGATGCCCGTGGCGGTTGAGCGTCGCGTCGCTGCGACCGTAGATGATCGCCGAGCCGCACGCGGTGATCTCGACCCAGTCGCCGTGCCGCCACACGCCGGGATAGACATCGAAGTAGCTGGCGAGATAGCGCTTGTTTTCCTCGTCGCCCCAGAACTTCAGCGGCATCGACGGCAACGGCTGCACGCAGACCAGTTCGCCGACCTCGCCGATCACCGGCTTGCCCTGTTCGTTCCACGCCTGCGCGTCGACGCCGAGGCAGCGCGCCTGCATCTCGCCCGGCACGGTCGGCAACTCGGGGGTGCCGCCGAAGAACGCGCTGGCGATGTCGGTGCCGCCGGCGATAACGGCCCACCAGAGGTCCGCCTTCACCTTTTCCCGGCCCCAGACGTAGGCTTCCGGCGGCAACGGCGAGCCGGTCGAGCCGAGCGCGCGCAGGCGCGTGGTGTCGCAGGCGGCGCGCGGGTCGACGCCGTTCTTCATGCAGCTCGTGTAGTAGGCCGCACCGGCACCGAGCAGCGTGGCGCCGAGTCCGTCGGCGACGCGCCACAGCGTGTCCGCTTCGGGATACGAGGGATGGCCGTCGTAGATGCAGACCGTCGTGCCGAGCAGCAGCGCGGACATCTGCAGGTTCCACATGACCCAGCCGGAACTGCTGTACCAGAGCAGGCGGTCGCCGGTCTCCGCGGTCGGCCCGAGGTCGAGATGGAAACGATGCAGTTTCAGCATCTCGAGGATCACGCCGCCGTGGCCATGCACGATGGGCTTGGGCAGGCCGGTCGTGCCGCTGCTGTAGAGGATCCACAGCGGATGGTCGAACGGCAACGCGGTCGGCGCCGCCGCGCCGCGCGATTCGACGCACTCGTGCCAGCCCAGCACGCGGCCTTTCCATTCGCCCGCATCGAACGGCGCCGCGGGCGCGCCGCTGTCGGCAAGGTTGGGCACGATCACGGCTGATTCGATGCTCGGCAGTTCCTTGAGCAGTTGCGCGATCAGCGCGCGGCGATCGTTGACCTTGCCGCCGTACACCGAGCCGTCGCAGCCGATCAGCACCTTCGGGGCGATCTGGCGGAAGCGGTCGAGCACGGTGGCCGCGCCCATGTCCGGCGCGCACACGCTCCAGATCGCGCCGATCGACGCGCAGGCGAGGAAGGCGATGACCGCTTCGGGCGTGTTCGGCAGATAGGCCGCGACGCGATCGCCAGTGTTCACGCCGAGCGAACGCAGCGACGCGGCGACGGCGGCCGTGCGCGCGGCCAGTTCCGGCCAGGCGATTTCGAGCGTGCGCCCTTCGCGCTGCAGGGCCTCGTTGCGAAACACGATCGCCGGCGGCGCGCCGGGAGCGGAGTTCGCGGCGACGTGGCGCAGCACCTGTGCGGCGTAGTTGACCTGCACGCCCTCGAACCACTTCGCGCCCGGCATCGCGGTCGTGGTGATCGCGCGGTCCGGGACGGACGGGGAGCGCAGATCGAAGTAGTCCCACAGCGTGCGCCAGAAGCGCGAGATGTCCTCGACGGACCACGCATGCAGCGCGGCGTAATCGTCCAGAAGGGTGCCGTCGCGGCGGTGGATCCAGTCGCGCAGCTCTATCGTGTTCGCGCTCGTCGCGCGCGTTTGCGGCACGTCGTGCCCTCCCTTCCGTCGTTCTTCGCCGACCCTTGCCGGGGAGCGCATCGCCGCGCCCCGAAAATAGGGTTTGAATGTTTATAGTTCGCTAGTGTATCATATGCCACACTAAATAATTCAAGACCCGATCGCGACGATTCGGGGAGGGACAGTCGAGGTCATGCACGCAACCGACGCCGGCTTCGGCCTGCTCGCCACGAGCCGATACGTGCCGCTTCTTCGTTTGGAGCGCGCCGAAATCTTTGCCGCGCACCGCTGGATGGCGCCGGGACTGAAGGGCCTGGCCAGGGGCCGGCGCGCGATCGCGAACTGGGACGAGGACGCCGTCACGATGGCGGTCGAAGCCGCGCGCGACGTGCTGCGCGGCCTGCCCGGCGTCGCGCCTTCGTCGATCTCGCTGGCTTCGACCACGCTGCCGTTCGCCGACCGCCTCAACGGCGGCATTGTCGCCGCAGCGATCGGCGCGCCGGCCGACGCCGTCGCACGCGACGTCGCCTCGTCCCTGCGCGCCGCTTCGACGGAACTGCTGCGCGCGTTGCGCGAACCGCAGGCCGGCATCGAACTCCTCGTCGCTTCCGAGCGCCGCGTGCCGCGGCCAGCCAGCGCGCAGGAACTGGTGCTCGGCCACGGTGCGGCCGCGGCCGTCGTCGGCACGGGCAATCCAATTGCGACGCACGTGGCGTCGGTGTCCGTGCAGGCCGATTTCGTCGATCGCTTCCGCGAAACCGGCGCCGATGCCGACTACGGATGGGAAGAACGCTGGGTGCGCGACGAGGGCTACTCCAAGATCGCGGTCGATGCCATCGCGCGATGCCTGAAACAGGCGGGCGTCGAGCCCGCGGCGGTCACGCGGTTCGCCATGCCGGCGCCGACCGGCAAGACCAACGAAGTCGTCGCCAGGCGCGTCGGCATTGCGGCGACTGCGCTGGTGTCGACCGAGTCGGAAAACGTCGGCGACCTCGGCAGCGCGCAGCCGCTCGCAATGCTCGACGTCGCCGTGCGCGAAGCGAAAGAGGGCGACCTGATCCTGCTCGCCGCGTTCGGCAACGGCTGCGATGCCATCCTGCTGCGGCGCACCGGCGTCCCTTGTCCAGGCGGAAAGCCCGGCGCGGGCCGCGCGGAAACCGCGTACATGAAGTACCTGTCCTTCACCGGCCAGATCGCGCTCGACTGGGGCATGCGCGCGGAGATGGACAACAAGACCGCGCTCTCGGCCGCTTGGCGCGACCATGCGCGCATCGCGCGCTTCGAGGGCGGACGCTGTAGCAAGTGCGGCACGGTGCAGTTTCCGTCGCTGCGCTTCTGCGTCAATCCGGACTGCCGCGCGGAAGATTCGCAGGAGCCCGCAAGCCTCGCCGACGCGCCCGCGCGCGTGCTCTCGTTCACCTGCGACTATCTCGGCTACACGCCGCATCCGCCTTTCCTGTTCGGCCACGTCGATTTCGAAGGCGGAGGCCGCGTGCTGATGGAATTCGCCGACTCGACACCCGACGAAATCGCGGTGGGCACGCCGTTGCGCATGGTCTATCGCGTCAAGGACTACGACTCGAAGCGCGGCTTCCGGCGCTATTTCTGGAAGGCCACTCCCGTGCGCAAAGAGGACTGAACGATATGGCCAGCGGCATTCGCGACAAGGTCGCCATTCTCGGCATGGGCTGCACGCGCTTCGGCGAGCGCTGGGACGCTTCGCCCGAGGATTCTGATGGCCGAGTCGTTCAACGAAGCGATCGCCGACGCCGGCATCGACGTGAAGCAGATCGACGCCGCGTGGTTCGGCGTGTGCCTCGAAGAAAACAACGTCGGCAAGACTGCCGGCCCATTGGCGCAGGCGCTGCGCCTGCCGCGCATCGCCGCGACGCGCGTCGAAAATGCCTGCGCGACCGGCACCGAGGCGCTGCGCGGCGCGGTCTACGCGGTCGCCGCGGGCGCTTATGACATCGTGCTCGCGCTCGGCGTGGAAAAACTCAAGGACACCGGCTACGGCGGACTGCCCGTGCGCACGCGCGGCATCAGCAACGATCTGTGGCTGCCGAACTCGACCGCGCCCGGCGCGTTCGCGCAGCTCGCCTCGGCGTATTCCGCGTGCCACGGCATCGACGCGGGCACGCTCAAGCGCGCGATGGCGCGCGTCTCGGTCAAGAGCCACGCCAACGCGGCGCTCAATCCGAAGGCGCACTTGCGCAACGTCATCACCGAGGAAGACGTGCTCAAGGCGCCGACCATCGCCGCGCCACTCGGACTGTTCGACTGCTCCGGCGTCAGCGACGGCTCGGCCTGCGCCATCGTCACCACGCCGGACATCGCGCGCGGCCTGAAGCCCGGCGCCGACATCGTCACGATCAAGGCGCTGGAAATTTCCGTCAGCAACGGCGAAGAGGCGAGCTTCAACACCTGGGACGGCGCGCACATCGCCACCGCCCGCACCGCCGCGGCGCGTGCCTACAAGGACGCCGGCATCACCGATCCGCGCAGGCAGATCCAGATGGCCGAGGTCCACGACTGCTTTTCGATCACCGAGCTCGTGCTGATGGAAGACTTGGGCTTCAGCGCGCCGGGCAGGGCCGTGCAGGACGCGCTCGACGGTGTGTTCGACTTGAACGGTGCGCTGCCGGTGCAGCCCGACGGTGGCCTGAAATGTTTCGGCCATCCGATCGGCGCGTCGGGCCTGCGCATGGTCTACGAGGTTTACCAGCAGATTCTCGGCCGTGCCGGCAAGCGCCAGCTCGCCAAAGTTGACGTCGGGCTCACCCAGAACCTGGGCGGTCATCCGCACCAGAACGTCAGCGCGGTCGCGCTGATCGGCCGCTTCGGCGCATGATTCAACGACTCATTTCCCACATTTCATTTTGGAGGACAACGTGCGAGGTCTCAAAGGCAAGAAGGCAATCGTGACGGGCGCCGGCAGCGGCATCGGCAAGGCGATCGCGCTGCGGCTGGGCGAAGAAGGCCTGACCGTCGGCGTGTTCGACATCAACAAGGACGCCGCGGGCGAGACCGCGAAGGCGATCGAAGCGGCCGGCGGCAAGGCCGTCGCCGTCGCGGCGGACATCACCGACTACGCGGCGGTCGTCGCCGCCGTCAAGGAATTCGAGGGCGCCGCGGGACCGACCGACGTGCTCGTCAATAACGCCGGCTGGGACACGCCGATTCCGTTCCTCAAGACCGACGAGGCGTTCTGGAAGAAGGTCGTCGGCATCAACTGGTTCGGGCCTCTGCACGTCACGCACGCGGTCGCGCAGGGCCTAGCCGAACGCAAGGCGGGGCGCATCATCAATATCGCCTCGGATGCGGGCCGCGTCGGCAGCTCGGGCGAGGTCGTGTATTCGGGCTGCAAGGGCGCAACGATCGCGTTCGGCAAGGCGCTGGCGCGCGAACTCGCGCGCAGCAACGTCACGATCAACACGATCTGCCCGGGCCCGACCGATACGCCGGCGATGAGCGCCTTCGTCGGCACGGGCGAGCAGGGCCAGAAAATCCGCGACGCGATGGTCAAGGGCGTGCCGCTCGGTCGCATCGGCGTCGCCGAGGACTATCCCGGCCTCGTCGCGTTCTTCGCTAGCGACGACGCCGCGTTCATCACCGGCCAGACGATCAGCGTGTCCGGTGGCTTGACGATGCACGGCTGAAAATTCCATCCAAGGAGCATTCCAATGGCACATGAGTACAAAGACATCACCTACGAAGTCGGCGAGAACGCCGTGCGCATCACGATCAACCGTCCGGAGGTGTTCAACGCCTTTCGCACGCAGACGGTGGAGGAACTGATCCTCGCGTTCCGCGCGGCGGACGAGGAAAAGTCGGTCAATGCCGTGATTTTCGGCGGCGCCGGCGACAAAGCGTTCTGCACCGGCGGCGACCAGAAAGTGCATCTGTCCGAAGACGGCCTGTACGGCCCGCGCGGCCTCGTCGGCCTGCCGATCGAGGAACTGCACAGCGCGATCCGCGATTGCCGCAAGGTCGTGATCGCGCGCGTGCAGGGTTTCGCGGTCGGCGGCGGCAACGTGTTCGTGACGCTGTGCGATCTCGCCATCGCCTCTGAGAAGGCGCAGCTCGGCCAGGTCGGGCCCAAGGTCGGCTCGGTCGATCCCGGCTTCGGCACGGCCTATCTCGCCCGCGTGGTCGGAGAGAAGAAGGCGCGCGAGATCTGGTTCCTGTGCCGCCGCTACAAGGCGCAGGAGGCGCTCGAGATGGGCCTGGTCAACAAGGTCGTGCCGCACGAGGCACTCGATGCCGAATGCGAGGCATGGGCTGCGGAAATCAACGCGCTCTCGCCGACCGCCATTGCCATCGCCAAGCGCTCGTTCAACGCCGACAGCGAGAGCATTCGCGGCCTGTCCTTCCTCGGCATTGCCGCGGTGAAAGGTTTCTACCAGAGCGAGGAATCGAAGGAGGGTGTGCGCGCGTTCAACGAGAAGCGCAAGCCCGATTTCAAGAAATTCGCCGGCTGAGAATCGAAGCGAACGGGAGGGAAACATGTGGCTGTATGCGGACATCCAATCGGTGCCGGACATCCTGCGGCACTACGCGCGGGCGCTGCCGGACAAGCAGGCCCTGCTTTGCGGCAGCTTCACGCGAACCTTCCGTGAACTCGACGAATTCACCTCGCGCGTCGCGCGCGCGCTGGTGACGGCGGGAGTGCGCGAAAACGACGTCGTCGCCTTCCTCGGCAAGAACTCGATCGCGTTCTTCGACGTGCTGTTCGGCGCGAGCAAGGCCGGCGCGACGGTGCTGCCGATGAACTGGCGTCTGCCGGCCACCGAACTCGGCCCGATCGCGGACGACTGCTCGCCGGTGCTGGCGTTCGTGGACAAGGAGTTCCTGCCCGTCATCGAACAGGTCAACGCCGGCCGCGCCGAACCGATCAAGGTGATTCCGGTCGACTCGATCGCAAGCGCGGACGGCGGGCTCGAAGCATGGGTGAAGGATTCGCCCGCACTCGATCCGATGCTGCCGGGCGATCCACGCAATACCGCCTTTCTCATCTACACCTCGGGCACGACCGGGTATCCCAAGGGCGTCGAGATCTCGCACCAGTCGCTGAACTACATGCGCCTGTGCGAGCACCTCGAGCCCACGCTGCAATGGCATGCCGACGACGTGCTGATGATGATCATGCCGAACTTCCACCTGCTCGGCACGGCGCTGCCGATCCAGTCGCTCTACAACGGCTGCACGGTGTCGATCATGCCGGTGATGGAGCCCGGCAAGCTGATCGAACTGATCGGCGCGACGCGGCCGACGATCCTCGTGCTGGCACCGACGGCGATCCAGATGGTGCTCGACCATCCGACCGCGAAGACCGCCGACTTCAGTTCGCTGCGCCTGGTCATGTATGCCTCGTCGCCGATCAACGCGCAGTTGCTCAAGCGTGGGCTGATCGAGATGAAATGCCATTTCATGCAGTTCTACGGCGCCACCGAGAGCTGCGGCGCGATGACGATCCTGCGCCCGGAGGAACACGACCTCGTCAATGAGGAGCGGCTGAAGTCGTGCGGCCGGCCGCTGCCGCTGATCGACTTCAGGATCGTCGACGCGGCGGGCAACGAACTGCCCGACGGCGAGATCGGCGAATTCCATTGCCGCACGCCCGCGATGTTCAGCGGCTATCTGCACCAGCCGCAGACGACCGCGGCCGTGCTCGACGATGGCTGGTACCGCACCGGCGATGCCGGTTACCGCGACCCCGCCGACGGCCTGCTCTACCTCGTCGATCGGGTCAAGGACATGATCGTCACCGGCGGCGAGAACGTCTATTCGGCGGAAGTGGAACAAGTCGTGCAGAAGCATCCGGCCGTGTCGTCCTGCGCGGTCGTCGGCGCGCCCGATTCGTACTGGGGCGAACGCGTCGTCGCCGTCGTCGTGCTCAAGCAGGGCGCGGTCGCCACGGAGGAGGAGATTATCGCCTTCTGCCGCGGCCAGATTGCCGGCTACAAAATTCCCAAGCAGGTGCGCATCGCGCCGACCCTGCCGCTGAGCAACACCGGAAAGATATTGAAGCGCGTGCTGCGCGAAACGCTGACGCAGCCGTGATCGGCCGCGCCACGAGATGGAGAAGAAAGTGGATGAACTGATTCGCACCCGCCTCGATGAGCAAGGCGTGCTGCTCGCGGCCATCGACATGCCCGGCCGGCGCATGAACGTGTTCTCGGCGGATCTGATCGACGCGTTCGACGCGCTGCTCGACCGCGTCGAGGGCGACGCCGCCGTGCGCTGCGTTGTGTTGACTTCGGCCAAGTCGACCTTCCTCGCCGGCGCCGACCTGGTCATGGTCGCGGGCTTTTCCGATTCCGCGCGCGTGCTCGACGAAGCCGGCATGGTGAAGCTGTGCGGCCGTCTCGGCCGGGTGTTCGTGCGCCTGGAAGATTCGGCGAAGCCCTGGGTCGCGGCCGTCAACGGCATTGCGCTCGGCGGCGGACTGGAACTGGCGATGGCGTGCCGCGAGCGCATCGTCGCCGACGATCCGCGCATCCAGATCGGCTTGCCGGAAGTGCGCTGGGGCCTGTTGCCCGGCGCCGGCGGCACGCAGCGCCTTCCCCGGCTCGCGGGATTCCGGCAAGGACTCGAACTGCTCTTGACGGGCCGCTCGCTCGCGCCGCAGGAAGCGGTCGCGCTCGGCGTGTTCGCGCAGGCCGTGCCGACGGGCGATCTCGTCGAATCGGCGCGGTCGCGCGCGTTGGCGCTGTGCGGCCGGAGCTACGACCTAGCGGCGAAATTCGCGCACCTCGCGCAAGCCGATGTGCCGGCGCATTCCGCGCAACAGGTGCGCGAGCTGGCCCGTTCGTTCGGCATCGACGACGAGCGCTTCGAGCACTATCCGGCGCATCGCGCGATTCTCAATTGCGTGCTGCTCGGCGCGCGGCACGATCTCGCCGGGGCGTCGGCGATCGAAATGCGCGAGTTCGTGCAGCTGATGTTCGATCCGGTCGCCGGCAACATGGTGCGCAGCCTTTTCATCAACCGCCAGCGCGCGGACAAGGAACTCGTCGCGCCCGCGGGCGTTGAAATTTCCAGGCTGCGTCACGGCGCGCTGTCCGACGAGTGGGGCAGGGCGCTCGGCAAGTCCGGGCTGCAGGTCGCGCCGGATGCCGCGCTGCCCGCCGGCACGATCGCGATCGAGGACGACGCGGGCGCGACGCAAGAGATTCGCGTCGCCGATCTGCGCGGCGCCGTTGCGGATGCGCAAGCGGTGCTGTCGCCTGCGGGCGAGTACGGGCGCGCGCTCGAGATCGTTGGCGTCGGAAAAGGCGCCGTGGCCGTGCTCGCCGCGCTTGCGGCGCGGCTGCGCGCGTTACCCTGGCCGACGCACGGCGCGAGCAGCGTGCTGGCCGCATTGAAAACCGCGGCGACGGATCGCCCCACGCCGGCGACGCTCGACGCACAAGCCGTTCTTGCACTGCGTCTCGTCGATGCGGGCGGCATCGACGAGCCGGTATTCCTCGACGTGGCTGCCTGCGCCGCGAGCGTCTCGCCGGCTTATACGGGCGGGCCGCTGACGTGGTTCGTGAACCATCGCGCACGCCTGCTCGAAACGCTGGAACCTGCGCTCAAGCAGGCGTGGGTTCGCATCGCGCCCAAACTTGGCGTCGGACCGGCATGATCGATCGCAGCTACATCGGCTACCGCACCACGCCGACGATCCACCGCGTCGAACCGTGGCGCGTCAAGCTGTTCTGCGAGGCGATCGGCGAAACCGATGCAGTGTTCTGGGACCGCGAAGCGGCGCGCGCGCGCGGCTTCGACGCCTGCCCCGTGCCGCCGACGTTCCTCAAGGCGATCGAAAGCGAACACTGCAACAGCGCCGACCTGCTCAAAATCATCGGCGTGCCGCTACGCGGCGTGCTGCATGCCGAGCAGCGCTTCGAGCACGAACACGCCGTGCATGCCGGCGACGATCTCGAAGTGTCACGCGAAATCCTCGACATCTACGACAAGCGCAACGGCGCGCTGCACTTCATCGTCATCGAAACGCGGTTCCGCCTGCGCGGCGAATCGGCCTGCCGCAGCATGCAGAACGTCGCCGTGCGCAATCCGGGGAGCGGGAAGCCGTGAACGCAACGCCATTCTTTCCCGAGCGCATCGAAATGGAAACGGCCCCGATCGGCGCCGTCGATCTCGCCCTGTTCGCGGCCGCCTCGGGCGACCACAATCCCTTGCACCTCGACGCCGACGTCGCGCGCGCGGCCGGCTTCGACAAACCATTGATCCACGGCATGCTGAGCATGGCCTGCGCCGGCCGCCTGTTCACTTCGCATTTCGGACCGGCCGCGGTGAAATCGCTGGACACGCGCTTCACCGGCGTCGCCAAGCTCGGCGAACGACTGCGTTTCGTTGCCCGACTCGTGCAACACAATGGCGCCACGGCCACCTATCAGGTGCAGGGGCAGACCCATGCGGGAGGCGAAGTCGTCACCGGCAGCGCCGCCATCGCCTTGCCGCCGGCGTCATGACGCGAGCCCTGCGCCGACTCACTGATGCGTTCTGCGCCGGCGAGCGCGTGTTCGTGCCGGCGCTGGCGGGCGAGTCGGCGCTGCTCGCATCCGAACTGCAAGCCGACCCGGAGCGCGCGCGCGACGTCGATTTCGTCGGCGTGCAATTTCCTGGCATCGACACGATCGACTATCTCGCCGTCCATCCGCGGGCGAGGGCGACGGCGTTCTTCATGTCGTCGTCGATCCGGCGCGGCCTTGCGGAGAACCGCGCGCAACTCCTGCATCACGACTATGCAAGCCTCGCGCGCTACCTGTCCACGGAGTTCACCGCGGACGTCGCGATCGCGCAGTTGAGTCCGCCGGACGCCGACGGCTTTTGCTCGGCCGGCCTGAGCGCCGATTTCCTGCCGCTGGCGTGGGCGCGCGCGAAGCGACGCATCGCGCACATCAATCCGCGCCTGCCGCGCACGGCGGGCACGTTCCGAGTCTGCTACGCCAACCTCGACGGCCACGTCGAGGCCGATGCGCCGTTGCTCGCCTACAGCGATCCCGCGATCGGCGACGCCGAGCGCTCGATCGCCGGATACGCGAGCACGCTGGTTCGCGACGGCGACACGCTGCAATTCGGCATCGGCACGGTACCGCTGGCGCTCGCCGCCGCCTTGCGCAGCCATCGCCGGCTGAAGCTGCACACCGGCATGGTGACCCGCGCGCACGCCGATCTGTGGGAGGCGGGCGCGCTCGACCGCTTCGCGCGCATCACCACCGGCGTCGCCCTCGGCGACGAGATGTTCCATGCGTTCGTCGGCACGCTGCCGAACCTGTGGTTCACCGACGTCGGCCAGACGCATGACAGCCGCGCCATCGCCGCGATCGAAAATTTCGTCGCAGTGAACAGCGCGGTCGAAGTGGACCTGTTCGGCCAGGTGAACTCCGAGGCGATCGACGGCAAGCTCGTCGCGGGCGCGGGCGGCTTGCCGGCTTTCGCGCATGGCGCATTGGCCTCGAAGGGCGGGCGCTCGCTGATCTGCCTGCGGTCAACGGCCGCCGGCGGCGGCGTTTCGCGCATCGTGCCGCGGCTGCGCGAAGGCGCACTGTGTACCTTGCCGCGCTATTGCGCCGACGTCTTCATCACCGAGAATGGCGTCGCGCGCGTGCGCGACCTGTCGCTGGACGCACGCGCCGAGGCGTTGATCGGCATCGCAGCGCCGGCGCATCGGCCGGCGCTGGTGGATGCGTGGGCGCAGATGCGCAAAAAATTCTAAGGCGACTTGCGCCACGCCTGCGCCGCGATCATCCCCACTGCGACGAGCGAAACGATCGCGAACACGAGCGCGGGCAGCAGGCCGACCACTCCGGCGAGGCTGGCCGGGCCGAAGTGGTTGTCGCCGAACGTCAGCGCGCGGTTCGGCGCCCACATCGCGGCCCAGTAGAATACCGTGTTCGCCCAGCCGGTGCCGACGATGAGCCAACCGATCCGGCCCGCTTTCTTTTCCGTGACGCCGAGCCCCGGCAGCAGCAGTGCGACGACGAAAATCAGCAGCGCGTTGAGGATGCCGCCGACGTGCGTGCGCGCCCATGAGGAAGGGTTGCCCGGCAGGCCGAAGTTCACGATGTGGCCCGGCCACAATTCGATGCCGCCGACCAAGGAAGCGAGCAGGCCGACCCCAGCCAGCATCGCGATGAGCAGGATCAGCGCGCCGTGCGCCACGAGCTTGCGTTGAAGTGGACTGAACATGGTTTCCTCCCGGATAAAAATCATGTGGATGTGATGTCGCCGATCTGGATGAGCCGCTTGCCGAGATTCTCGCCGCGATACAAACCGGCGATCGCATCGGGCGCGTGCTCGATGCCGTCGAGGATTTCCTCGACATGACACAGCTTTCCCTCGCGCAACCAGCTTGCGATCTGCTGGAACGCCTCCTGCTCACATTCCTTGTGGTCGAAGATGACGAAGCCTTGCATCGACGCGCGCTTGACCAGCAGGTGCCGTTCGACGCGCGGGCCGAGCGGCGGTGGATCCCAGTTTGCGATCGAGGCCGTGCCGCAGACGACGACGCGCGCGCCGCGGTTGAGGCGCTTGAGCACGGCGTCGCTGATGGGGCCGGCCGTGTTGTCGAAGTAGACATCCACGCCGCCCGCGCAGACCCGCGCCAATGCTTCCTCGAAATCCGGAGCCTTGTAGTCGACGGCCTCGTCGAAGTGGAACGTGTCGAGGCAGAGCCGCCGCTTCGCTTCGCCACCGGTGATGCCGACGGCGCGGCAGCCGAGAATGCGCGCGATTTGTCCCACGCAGGAGCCGACGGCGCCGGCCGCCGTCGACACGACGACCGTCTCGCCCGGGTTCGGCCGGCCGATCCGCGTCAGGCCGTAATGCGCGGCGGCGCCGTTGATGCCGAGTACGCCGAGCGAGAGCGAGAGCGGCAGGTCGCGTTCTTCGACGATGCGTCCGATTTCTTCCGGCAGCACCACCGCATGATCTTGCCAGCCGAACATTCCCGTGACCCAGGTGCCGACCGGTAGGTGCGCCACATTCGACGCTTGCACCACGCCCGCGGCGAACGAACGCATCACCGCGCCGATTGCGACCGGCTCGGAATAGTTGCCGACCGCGTTCACCCAGCCGCGCATCGCCGGCTCGACGGAGAGGAAGATGTTGCGCACGCGAACCGTGCCGGGCGCCAGTTGCGGAACCGGGCGCTCGACGATCTCGAAATGGCGGGCCTGCGGAATGCCCACGGGGCGTTCCTTCAGGATGACCTGGCGGTTGGTTGCGGTGGTCGTCACGGGTGGCGGCACTTGCGTAGATAGTACACATGCGTATAATAAACGATGTTGACCAGAAACAGAATCCGGCGGCACCGTTCGGGCTGCAACGCGGCGCAAAAAACCGGGACGTCGACGAGGTGAATGGGAGGGACTTCGGATGCGGGGCCACCGCGTCATCCGATCCCACGGGAATGGCGACGTACGCCACGTGATCCGCCCACTGGGCAGGTTCACCCGGCAGCGCGTCGGCTCGTCCCGGCCCAGGCGTACGCGTGGAATGGATACGATCGAGCGAGTCCAACAATGGCCGGTCTGTGGTTCGAGCAATTTGAAATGAATCGGGTTTTCGAGCACGAACTGCGCCGCACGCTGCTCGAATCGGACAACATGTGGTTCAGCAACGCGACGATGAATCCAGCGGCGATCCACATCGATGCCGAATACTGCAAGGGCACGGAATTCGGCAAGCCGCTGATGAACAGCATCTTCACGCTGGGACTCGTGATCGGCCTGTCGGTGCAGGATACGACGCTCGGTACGACCATCGCGAACCTCGGCATGACCGACGTGAAGTTTTCCGCGCCGGTGTTCGCCGGCGACACGATCCACGCGCGCACGACGGTGCTCGATCTGCGCGAAAGCAAGTCGCGCCCCAATGCCGGCATCGTCACCTTCCTGCACCAGGGCTTCAACCAGCGCGACATCGAAATCGCGACCTGCAAGCGCCAGGCGCTGATGCTGCGCAAGCCGGCATGAACGCACTGCGCTCGCTGCTGTTCGTTCCGGCAGATTCGCCGCGCAAGCTCGCCCGTGGGCTGGAGACGGCCGCGGACGTGCTGATCCTCGATCTGGAGGATGCCGTCGCCGCGAGTCGCAAGCTCGAGGCGCGCGCCGCCGCCGCCGCGTTCGTGGCCGAGCATGCGAACCGCGCCAAGAGCCGCCTGTTCGTGCGCATCAATCCGCTGTGCTCCGGCCTTGCGCTGGCCGATCTCGCCGCCGTCGTCGGCGCGGGGCTAGCCGGCATCGTTCTGCCGAAGACGCGCGAGGTCGCCGACATCGTGCGCGCGGCGCATTATCTGGATGCTCTCGAAGCACACGCGGGCTTGCCGGCGGGGCAAATCGGCATCTTGCCCGTGGCGACCGAAACCGCGCAGGCCATGTTGACTATGGATGGCTACCGCACGCCGCCGCCGCGCCTGGTTGGCGTCACTTGGGGCGCGGAGGATTTGTCCGCCGCCATCGGCGCGGCCTCGAACCGCGAGGACGATGGCGCGTATTCGTCTTTGTATCTACTGGCGCGTTCCATGTGCCTGTGTGCTGCCGCATCCAGCGGCGTCGGCGCGATCGACACGCTGCATGCCGACTTCCGCGATGCCGCCGGCCTCGAACGCGCCTGCCGCGAATCGCGTCGGCGCGGGTTCAAGGGACGCATCGCGATCCATCCGGATCAAGTCGAAATCATCAACACCGCGTATTCGCCGACCGAAGACGAATTGGCATCGGCGCGCCGCGTCGTCGCCGCGTTCGACGCCGGACCGGGCGCCGGGGTGGTCAGCATCGATGGCGTCATGTACGACCTGCCGCATCTCAAGCAGGCGCGCCTGACCCTGGGCCTGGAATCCTGAGCGAAACCAACGGGAGCATTACTTGGACTTCTCGATTTCCGAAGATCATCAGGCCATCCGCGACGGCGTCGCCGCCGTGGCCAAGTCGTTCGGCGACGACTACTGGCTGGCGCGCGACGAGGACGGCAAGTTCCCGTTCGAGTTCCATCAAGCGATGGCGCAAGCCGGCTGGCTCGGCATCACCATGCCGGTCGAATACGGCGGCTCCGGCCTCGGCGTCACGGAAGCCGCGATCATGATGCACGAGGTCGCCAGCCACGGCGGCGGCATGGCGGCGTCTTCCACCGTGCACATCAACCTGTTCGGCCCGCACCCGATCGTGGTATTCGGCAGCCACGAGCAGAAGCAGCGCTGGATTCCGCGCCTGATCGAAGGCAAGGATCAGGTCGCGTTCGGCGTCACCGAGCCGAACGCGGGGTTGAACACCACGGCGATCAAGACTTTCGCCGAGAAGGTGCCCGGCGGCTACAAGGTCAACGGGCAGAAGGTGTGGACGTCGACCGCGCAGGTCGCCAACAAGATCATGCTGCTGACCCGCACGACGAAACTCGAAGACTGCAAGCGCCCGACCGACGGCATCACGATCTTCTACACCGACCTTGACCGCAGCCGGATCGAAGTGCAGCGCATCCCGAAGATGGGGCGCAAGGCGGTCGATTCCAATTCGATCTTCATCGACGGCCTGTTCATTCCCGAGGAAGACCGCATTGGCGAGGAAGGCAAGGGCTTTTCCTACATCCTGCACAGCCTCAATCCCGAGCGCATCCTGATTGCGTCCGAGGCCATCGGCATCGGCCAGGATGCGCTGCGCCGCGCGGCGAAGTATGCGCGCGAGCGCGTCGTGTTCGACCGGCCCATCGGCCAGAACCAGGGCATCCAGCATCCGCTGGCCGAGCGCTGGATGGCGCTCGAAGCGGCGTGGGCGATGACGATGAAGGCGGCGTGGCTCTACGACAGCCACCAGCCCTGCGGCGCGGAGGCGAACACGGCCAAGTTCCTCGGTGCGCGCGCCGGCTATGAGGCGGCCGAGCGCGCGATCTTCACCCATGGCGGTTTTGGCTACGCGAAGGAATACCACGTCGAGCGTCTGTTCCGCGAAGTGACCGTGACGCGCATCGCGCCGATCACCGAGCAACTGATCCTGTCCTTCATCGCCGAGAAGGTTCTCGACCTTCCGAAGTCCTACTGAACGCCGGAGGCGTGAAATGATCAAGCGAGAGCTCTTCCAGGAAGAACACGAAGCCTTCCGCGACAGCGTGCGGCGCTTCTTCGAGAAGGAAGTCGCGCCGTTCCATGCCCAGTGGGAACATGACGGCATCGTGCCGCGCGAGCTGTGGCGCAAGGCCGGCGAGGCAGGCATGCTGTGCTGCACGGTGCCGGAGGAATATGGCGGCCTCGGGCTTGACTACCTGTTCGACGTGGTCGTGTTCGAGGAACTGGCGCGCTCCGGCTTCACCGGTCCGGGTTTCCTGATCCACGCGGATCTGGTCGCGACCTACATCAAGTCCTTCGGCAGCGATGCGCAGAAGAAACAGTGGCTGCCGCGGATGGTCACGGGCGAGGCGATCGGCGCTCTCGGCATGACCGAGCCGCACGCCGGCAGCGACCTGAAGGCGATCCGCACGCGCGCCGTCAAGGATGGCGACCACTACGTCATTTCCGGGCAGAAGGTGTTCATCTCCAACGGCCAGCTCTGCGACGTGATCGTGCTGGCGACCAAGACCGATAGCACCGCCGGCGCCAAGGGCGTGACCCTGTTCCTGATCGATACCAGCCTGCCGGGTTTCCGCCGCGGCAAGAACCTGGAAAAGCTCGGCATGAAGGCGCAGGACACCTCCGAACTGTTCTTCGACGAGATGCGCGTGCCGGCCTCGGCGATGCTCGGCGAGGAAGGCAAAGGCTTCGAGCTGATGATGACCAAGCTCGCGCAGGAACGGCTCGCGCAGGCGATCCGTTCGGCCGTGGTTTCCGAGCACGTCGTCGATTACACGGTGGCCTACACGGCCGAGCGCAAGGCGTTCGGCAAGACCATCGGCGATTTCCAGAACACCCAGTTCAAGCTGGCCGAACTAAAAACCGAAGCCGTGATCGGCCGGGTCTTCACCGACCGCTGCATCCAAGCCTTCATGCGCGGCGAACTCGACGCCGAGGACGCCGCGATGGCCAAGATGTGGCTGTCGAACCTGCACTGCAAGATCGTCGACGAGTGCCTGCAACTGTTCGGCGGCTGGGGTTACATGTGGGAATACCCGATTTCCCGCGCCTACGCCGACGCGCGCATCGTCAAGATCGCCGGCGGCTCGATCGAGGTGATGAAGCACATCATCGGGCGCAAGCTGTTTGCGGATTACCGCAAGCACCACGGCGGCGGTCACTGAAACGACGAGAGGAAAGTGCATGAACACGAACGCGCAAGGGCCGTTCCGCGGCGATGTGCTACAGGGCAAACGCATTCTCGTCACCGGCGGCGGGACGGGATTGGGCAAGGAATTCTCCCGCACGTTCAGCGCGCACGGCGCTGCCGTCCACATCTGCGGACGCCGCCGGGAAGTGCTCGAAGCCACGGTGGCGGATTTGAACGCCACCGCGGCGCATGGCGGTTCGGTCCACTACCACATTTGCGACGTGCGCCAGCCGGAGCAGATCGATGGCATGGTCGATGCGATCTGGAAGCAGGGCCCGCTGACCGGCCTGATCAACAATGCGGCGGCGAACTTCATTTCCCCGTCGGCCGAAATCAGCCCGCGCGGCTTCGACGCGGTGCGCTCGACCGTGCTTGACGGTGCGCTGCATTCCACACTGGCCTGCGGCCGCCGCTGGATCGCGCAGGGCCTGCCGGGTTCGGTGGTCAGCGTGCTCGTAACTTGGATCTGGACCGGTTCGCCCTTCGTGTTGCCGTCGGCCATGTCGAAGGCCGCGCTGCACGCGATGACGATGTCTCTGGCGGTGGAGTGGGGCAAGCACAACGTACGCGTGAACGCCGTCGCCCCCGGCGCTTTTCCCACCGAGGGCGCATGGGAAAAGCTTGCTCCGATTCCCAAGGCGAACGTCGGCGCGGCGTCCGACGCACAGGTGCCGATGGGCCGCTACGGCCGCATGAGCGAGCTGTGCAACCTGATGCTGTTCCTGCAGGCCGACGGGACCGAATACCTGACCGGCCAGACCATCGCGATCGACGGCGGCCATCATCTGGCCGCGCCGAGCACGTTCGCGGAGATGGAAAAGATGACTGCGGAAGACTGGGCGCAGGCGCGCGACATCGTGCGCGCAAAGGCGGTCAAGGAAAAGGCCCAACGCACGCAATCCTGAGGATCCAACCATGAGCACCGTCGCATCGACACTGCCCTCGGCGAACGAGTCTGCCGAGGCGTCACCGCTGCGCTTCGTCACCGCGGCGAGCCTGTTCGACGGCCATGACGCCGCGATCAACATCATGCGCCGGCTGATCCAGGCGCTGGGCGCGGAAGTCATCCATCTCGGCCACAACCGCAGCGTCGAAGACGTCGTGCGCGCGGCGCTGCAGGAAGACGCCGACGCGATCGCGCTGTCGAGCTACCAAGGCGGCCACGTCGAGTATTTCAAGTACATGGTCGACATGCTGCGCGAGAAAGGCGCGGCGCATATCCGTGTGTTCGGCGGCGGCGGCGGCACGATCACGCCCGAGGAAATCGCCGAGCTACAGGCTTACGGCGTCGAGCGCATTTATCACCCGAACGACGGCATGCACCTGGGCCTCGTGCAGATGATCGAGGACGTAGTCGCGCGCGCGCGCAAGGCCGCGGACGCGCGCCTGAGCGGCGAAGCGAAGACGCATGCAGCGCAAGCCAAGGTCGCGATCGACGACGAGATCGCCGTCGGCCACGCGCTGACCGCGATCGAGGAAGGCCGCCACGACGAAGCCGGGCTTGCGCGCCTGCGCAAGGAATGGCAGATCGCAGGCGGCAAGACGCCGGTCATCGGCATCACCGGCACCGGCGGCGCGGGCAAGTCGAGCGCGGTGGATGAGCTCGTGTTGCGTTTCCTGCATGCGTTCCCGCAGATGCGCATCGCCGTGCTCGCGGTCGATCCGACGCGGCGCCGCTCGGGCGGCGCGCTGCTTGGCGACCGCATCCGCATGAACTCGTTGCGCTCGCATCGCGTGTTCATGCGCTCGATGGCGACGCGCCGCCAGCACGCGGCGACCAGTGCGGTGCTCAAGGACAGCATCGCGTTCCTCAAAGGGCAGGGCTACGACCTCGTCATCGTCGAGACTGCGGGCATCGGCCAGTCCGACTCCGAGATCGTCGACCTCGTCGATTTCCCGATCTACGTGATGACGAGCGACTACGGCGCGGCGAGCCAGCTCGAGAAGATCGACATGCTCGACTTCGCCGAACTCGTCGTGCTCAACAAGTACGACAAGCGCGGCGCCGAGGATGCGCTGCGCGACGTGCGCAAGCAGTGGAAGCGCAATCGCGTCGCGTTCACGCTCAAGGACGAAGACGTGCCCGTCTACCCGACCATCGCGAGCCAGTTCAACGATCCCGGCGTGACCTGGATGTTCGTCAATCTGTGCCGCCTGCTGCGCGAGAAGCTGCCGGGGATCGCCTCGAAACATTGCGACTTCGCTCCGCAACTCGACACCTCGCTCAAGGAACCGCGCGCGACCGTGCTGATCCCCGGCGCGCGCGTGCGCTACCTCGCCGAGATCGCCGAAGGCGGCCGCGGTATCAATGCGCAAATCGTGCGTCAGGCCGAGAGCGCCGACCGCGCGCAGGCGCTGTGGACTGCGCTGAAGGAACTCGGCGACCCGCATCTTCCGAAGGCGCTGGATTTGTATGCTCCTGATTCCCTTCTCCCCCCGGGAGAAGGTGCCCGAAGGGCGGATGAGGGAAGGGCCTCGCAAGATGCCATTCCGCACCAAACGGGTGTGGCTCTTCCCTCATCCGGCGCTGCGCGCCACCTTCCCCCGGCGGGGGAAGGGAAGCAACACGATTTGCTGCTTCCCCTGCGCCGACACTACAACGACGCAATCAAGGCGCTCAGCAGCGACGCGCTCAACCTCCTGCGCGAATGGCCCGCGCGGCTCAAATCGATCACCGACGACCACTACACCTACCTCGTGCGCGGCAAGCCGGTCGACGGCGACAACTACGTCGAATCGCTCTCGCACCAGAAAGTGCCGAAGGTTGCCGCGCCGACCTACAAGAGCTGGGGCGAACTCGTCACCTTCCTGATGAAGGAAAACCTGCCCGGCGCGTACCCGTACACGGGCGGCATCTACCCGTACCGGCGCACCGGCGAAGATCCGCTGCGCATGTTCGCGGGCGAGGGCACGCCCGAGCGCACCAACCGCCGCTTCCACTACCTCTCGCAGGGGCAGAAGGCGACGCGCCTCTCGACCGCGTTCGACTCGGTTACGCTGTACGGCGAAGACCCGCATCGACGCCCCGACATCTACGGCAAGATCGGCAACTCGGGCGTCAACATCCCCACGCTCGACGACATGAAGAAGCTGTACTCCGGCTTCGACCTGGCCGCGCCGAGCACCTCGGTGTCGATGACGATCAACGGTCCCGCTCCGATCATCCTTGCGATGTTCATGAACACCGCGATCGATCAGCAGGTCGAGAAATACCTCAAGGCCGATGCCGCGCGCTGGGCCGAAGCGGAATCGAGGATCGCCGAACTTTACAAAGGCAAGACGCAACCGACCTACGGCGGCGACCTGCCCGCCGGAAACAATGGCCTCGGCCTGGGCCTGCTCGGCGTCACCGGCGACCAACTCGTCGATGCCGAAACCTACGCGCGCATCAAGGCCGAAACCCTCGCTGCCGTGCGCGGCACCGTGCAGGCCGACATCCTCAAGGAAGACCAGGCGCAAAACACCTGCATCTTCTCGACCGAATTCGCGCTGCGCATGATGGGCGACATCCAGCAGTATTTCGTCGACCACAAGGTACGCAACTTCTACTCGGTGTCGATCTCGGGCTACCACATCGCCGAGGCCGGCGCGAACCCGATCTCGCAGCTCGCCTTCACGCTGTCGAACGGCTTCACCATCGTCGAGTACTACCTCGCGCGCGGCATGCGCATCGACGACTTCGCCCCAAACCTGTCGTTCTTCTTCTCCAACGGCATGGACCCGGAATACAGTGTCATCGGCCGCGTCGCACGGCGCATCTGGGCGCGCGCCATGCGCGAGCGCTACGGCGCCAACGAGCGCAGCCAGATGATGAAGTACCACATCCAGACGAGCGGACGTTCGCTGCACGCGCAGGAAATCCAGTTCAACGACATCCGCACCACCTTGCAGGCGCTGTACGCGCTGTTCGACAACTGCAACAGCCTGCACACCAACGCCTACGATGAAGCGATCACCACGCCGACCGAAGAATCTGTGCGCCGTGCCGTCGCCATCCAGCTCATCATCAACCGCGAACTCGGCCTCAACTTCTGTGAAAATCCTTGGCAAGGCAGCTTCATCATCGACAAGCTCACCGACATCGTCGAAGAAGCCGTCTACAAGGAGTTCGAGGCGATCAGCGAACGCGGCGGCGTGCTCGGCGCGATGGACACCATGTACCAGCGCGGGAAAATTCAAGAAGAGTCGTTGTACTACGAACACAAGAAGCATGACGGCAGCCTGCCGCTGATCGGCGTCAACACCTTCCTGCCCAAGGAGCACGGTGGTGACATCACCACGACGATCGAACTGATCCGCTCGACCATCGAGGAGAAGGGGCAGCAGATTGCCAATGTCGGTGCGTTCCAGAAGAACCGAAACGGTCTCGCCCCGGAAAGTCTCAAGCGCCTTCAGCAGGTGGCGCGCGATCGCAAGAACGTGTTCGAGCAGTTGGTCGAGGCGGTCAAGTACAACTCCGAAGGGCAGATCAGCCACGCGCTTTACGAGGTGGGTGGCGAGTACCGTCGCAACATGTAGCGCCAACGCCCCCGGAAGGGTTCGGCTCCTGGTCCACGCAGCGATTTGAACGACAAAGAAGGGCTCATTGCCGGCATGAAAATTCTCGTAGCATACAAGCGCGTCGTCGATTACAACGTGCGCATCCAGGTGAAGCCCGACGGTTCGGGCGTGGTGACGGACGGCGTGAAGCTGTCGGCCAATCCGTTCGACGACATCGCGCTCGAAGAGGCGCTGCGCCTGCGCGAGAAAGGCATCGCGACGGAAGTGATCGTCGCCACGATCGCGCCGGCCGATGCGCAGGCGCATTTGCGCAACGGTCTCGCGATGGGCGCGAATCGCGCGATCCACGTCGTCACGAGCGAGGCGATCCAGCCGCTGACCGCCGCGCGCGTGCTGCTCAAGCTGATCGAAAAGGAACAGCCGCAGATCGTCCTGCTCGGCAAGCAGGCGATCGACGACGACTGCAACCAGACCGGGCAGATGCTGGCCGCACTTTGGAATCGGCCACAAGCCACGTTTGCGTCCAAGGTTGAAGTGAGCGGCAACGCGGCGAAGGTCACGCGCGAAGTCGATGCGGGCCTCGAGACGATCGAAGTCGACCTGCCGGCCGTCATCACCACGGACCTGCGCCTCAACGAACCGCGCTTCATCAAGCTGCCGGACATCATGAAGGCCAAGTCCAAGCCGCTGGAGACACTGCAACTGGCGGACCTCGGCGTCGCCTCGGGCGATATGCTCAAGACCACTAGCTACGCGCCACCGGCCAAACGCAGCAAGGGCGTGATGGTCAAGGACGCCGCCGAACTCGTCGCCGCGCTGAAAACCAAAGGATTGCTCTAGCTTCCCTTCTCCCACCGGGAGAAGGTGCCCGAAGGGCGGATGAGGGAAAAGCCTCGCCGCATTTCAAGGCACTACAAAGTGTAAGGCTCTTCCCTCATCCGGCGCTGCGGCTCTCGCGGCTTCTCCCGGCGGGAGAAGGAAAACAAAGGAAACTCCGATGTCGAAAGTTCTCATCCTCGCCGAACACCTCAACGGCAAACTCAATCCGAGCACCGCGCGCTGCGTGAGTTGCGCGCAGGCGATCAAAGCCGAGGCGATCGACGTGCTCGTGCTCACGGATGCGCCCGATGCGATTGCCGCGGAAGCGGCGAAGATCGCGGGCGTGACGAAAGTGCTCACGGTGACGAACGCGGCCAATGCGCACGCGCTCGCGGCCATCTACGCGCCGCAGGTCGTCGAAGCGGCCAAGGGTTATACGCATGTGCTCGCACCCTCGACCACGTTCGGCAAGGACGTCGCCCCGCGCGTCGCCGCGCTGCTCAGCGTGGGTCAGGTCAGCGACATCATGAGCGTGGCCGATGCGCACACGTTCACGCGGCCGATCTATGCGGGCAATGCCATCGTCACCGTGCAGGCGCCGGCCGACCAGATTCTCGTCGCCACCGTGCGCACGGCCTCGTGGCCAGCCGCGGCAAACGGCGGCAGCGCGCCGGTCGAAGCACTGAGCGTCAACGTCGAACTGCCCACGCACACGCGCTTCGTCGAACTGGCGCAGGGCAAGAGCGACCGGCCGGACCTGCAAAGCGCCTCGAAGGTCGTCTCCGGCGGCCGCGGCGTCGGCTCGGCGGAGAACTTCGCCATCGTCTTCAAGCTCGCCGACAAGATCGGCGCGGCGGTCGGCGCCTCGCGCGCGGCGGTCGATGCGGGCTACGTGCCGAGCGACATGCAGGTCGGCCAGACCGGCAAGATCATCGCGCCGGAACTGTACGTCGCCATCGGCATCTCCGGCGCGATCCAGCACCTGACCGGCATCAAGGACGCCGGCACGATCGTGGCGATCAACAAGGACGCCGAAGCGCCGATTTTCGAGGTCGCCGACATCGGTCTCGTCGGAGACTTGTTCAAGATCATTCCCGAGATCGAGGCGGCGATTTAGCAGCCCGATCTTCGCGGCATTTCCTTTCAGAGCGAACCCCGAGTGAGAACCTCCGCAGAACTCCTGGCCTCGCACGGCCCGCGCGAATCGATGGAATACGACGTCGTCGTGGTCGGCGCGGGGCCGGCTGGGCTCGCCACGGCGATCCGCCTGAAGCAGCTTGCCGCGCAGGCGGGGCGCGAGGTGTCGGTGTGCGTGATCGAGAAGGGTTCCGAACCCGGCGCACACATTCTCTCCGGCGCGATCATGGATCCCGGCGCGCTGACCGAACTCTTCCCCGACTGGGCGCAGCGATCCGCAGAGCTACGGCATCGGCATCAAGGAACTCTGGCAGGCGGCGCCGGGCCGCCATCGGCCTGGACTCGTCGTCCACACGGCCGGGTGGCCGCTGGATTCGGATACCTACGGCGGTTCGTTCCTGTATCACGCCGAGGACGGAAAAATCGCCGTCGGCTTCGTCGTCGGGCTCGACTACAAAAATCCCTGGTTGAGTCCGTTCGAGGAGTTCCAGCGCTTCAAGACGCACCCCGCCATCCGCGCGCACCTCGAAGGCGGGCAACGCATCGCCTACGGCGCGCGCGCGATCACCGCGGGCGGCATCTTGTCGCTGCCGAAGACGGTGTTCCCCGGCGGCGCGCTGGTGGGCTGCGAAGCGGGCTATCTCAACGCCAGCCGCATCAAGGGCAGCCATGCGGCGATCAAGACCGGCATGCTCGCGGCCGACGCGGCGTTCGACGCCCTCGGCGCCGGGCGCGCGAACGACGAACTGGCCGCCTATCCGGCCGCGTTCGAACGCAGTTGGCTGCATGTGGAGCTGTTGCGCGCCAAGAACTTCAAACAGTGGTTCAAGAAGGGGCGCACCGTGGCCACATTGATGACCGGCGTGGAGCAGTGGCTGCTGCCGAAACTGGGCCTGCGCAGTCCGCCGTGGACGATCCATCGGAAGAAGCCCGACCATGCCTGCCTCGAACCTGCGTCGAAGCACGCAAGGATCGACTATCCGAAGCCGGACGGCGTCGTGAGCTTCGATCGCCTCGGTTCGGTGTATCTGTCGAGCACGAACCACGACGAGGACCAGCCGAGCCACCTGACGTTGAAGGATCCGTCCGTGCCCGTCTGCGTCAACTGGAAGCAGTATGCCGGCCCCGAATTGCGCTACTGCCCGGCGGGCGTGTACGAGTTCGTCGGCGTCGACGAAGGGCAGCCGCGGCTGCAGATCAATGCGCAGAACTGCGTGCATTGCAAGACCTGCGACATCAAGGATCCGACACAGAACATCGTGTGGATCGCGCCGCAAGACGGCGGCCCGAACTACGCGGGCATGTAGTGGCATCTACAGCGTCTGCCCGAAACCAGATTGGATGGAGCAAAAACGCGCGTTGTTTCGCAGGGCGATCGCAGTGGGAGCGGCTACACCTGAGTAATGGCTTCGTGGCAGTTCTAATGTTGCCGGCCAGTCGGTGTGAGATGCAGCGCGGGGAAGGCGCGCTGTCGACAGCCTCAACGTTCGCAAACCTTGCAGCCGGGGCCGATGGCGGTGGCCGCGCTCATGTCGTTGATGTCGAGGCCGCGCGAATAGATCAGGCGTTTCGCGTGCCGTAAATCACAACCGAGGGCGACGGCGAAGCCCATGTTTGTCTATTCTTTTGATGGGATATCGCTGGGCACGGGTTCAGGCGATTGCGATTAGGGAACCTTATCGCGGGTAGGGAAAGGGAAGGGCAGCTATCGATAGAGCAGACATCCACATTGTGATCGCCTCGATCGCAACGCCTTGGACTACTTCACAGTTGATGCAGAGGGCTTGTTGGTGGACCGGCCGTCGATCAGGACAATGTGCTTGACCTTATCGACTTTCAGCTCCTGCAAGATCTTTTCACCCGCTTCCACTCGCTATCGGTGAAGTAAATGATCACCGTGATAGACGACGACGTATCGTTGGCACTAACTACGGCAAAGGCAGTTGCATTGCCAATTCAAAGGCCTGGTCACCATTGCGCTCGTAGATGTGGTACGTCGGCATATAGTTGAGTGTGATCGCTGCACCGAAATGGACGGCGAGTGAGGCCGGCATGACCGGTATGACATGTACGGAACGATCTGCTCGCAAATGGGATTCCAACTCGGACACACACGCTCGCGCGGCATCATGAAACGCCGGGCCGACAAGCGGGCCTTGCACAAGCTCGTGTCCAGGCTCGTCGACAGTGAACTCGACGACGCGTGGCCTAGGATCATCCGGGAACACCGCCAGGACGTCTGCTATCGGCACACGCACGGACAACGAAAACACCAAAACGAGTGGCCCATCGCCCTCTAGGGGCGTAGTCGCATTCCATTTGAAGGCTGGTGCTTTCGCTGCAAGATCAGCCCATAGCCAGCGCCCGTCTCGTCGGCGTGGTTGAAACACATGAAGTGCACAACGGTTACCGACAAGTGTTCCTGCTGCAATGAGCGACGACATGTCTGCGCGGCCGAAGAGAGCGATCGCCGAAAGGGGCCCCTGATCCGCGGAGCGGCCATCAAGCTGACCTTCCAATACGAACCGCAGGCGACGCATCTGTGTCGCCCAGTACTCGTTAGTACGACCTCCGTGTTCAGCCGGATCGCCGAGATCGATCCGAAATACGTCGTCGCGGCCGCGGACCAGTCCTACCTGGAGCATCGCCTCTGCAATCAGATTGTCGGTAATTTCGTTCGGGGTATCCCGAATCTTGCTAGTAAGAGCAATCGGCAAGGCTTGCGCCGAAGCGGGATATCTCGCAGCAGCACGCACACGTTCTTCGTGCCACTGTTTGGCTCGACGCAAAAGTTCGACCGAATAGGCGGTTTCGTCTTTGTCTACTTTCGTATGACACGACGGGCACAACAAGACAATGTTGTCCGGATCCTTTGCCAGCTCGGGCGATGCAACGACATCGCCTCGGGCTGCGTCAGGTCGAGCTCCAATGATATGTGCCAATTCGCCCCATGCGACACGCTTTAACGTTCGGACATCTTGCGCGAGGTCGGTACCACAGAGCGCGCACGCGCCTCCTGCCCGCGCCCACAGATACATTCTGTCGTAGGTTGCCAGTTGCTCGCGGCCTTGGGAGCATCGCCTCATGCCACGGCTCCCGAGGAAGTCATCGGTCGCTGGCGAAGCCAGCGTTCACTCAAGCGTCGGCTATAACCTCGCGAGCGTCCGGATTCAGGATGCTCACCGCCACCGTGCCATTCACCGGTACCGAGCCACAACTCGTAGTGAAAAAGCCATTCGGCAGTCCAGGGAACGATTGTGTCGACGATTCGCATTTGGCGTGTCCATTCGTAACGATCTGGATGGAACAGACAAAGGCTGGCCGGATGTCTCATTGGCGGATACAGGTGCGGCGGCTCCTTGCCATGCGCGAGTTCGAATAAATTCGGCGTTAGCACTTGAATCTTTGGACTCCCGCCGTTCTTATAGGCGATGCTCACGCGGTACTGCCGCGAAGCGGGAAGGGGACGGATATCGAATGCGGCCTCGAAACTGTGAGGACCCAATCGACCTGTCCAACCTTCCAAATGGGCATACCTGAGCGCTGCCCATTGCTGAGCCGCCGTTAGCTTCGAACGATGAATGCTCGGCTTAGCCACCGAAATTGGTATGCGGTTGAACTCGAGTGCCGATCGCTGCCGAGGTTGCCGTAAGTCCAGAGCTAGTCAGCCGAAGCCCTCCGGCTTCACGAACCTTCAGCATGTGGTCTCCGTAGTCCTTCACAACGCCCTTTGTAGCTGTCTCTCCGAACGCTTCACGGAATTGTTCGATCCGTTCGTCCAAGCTTTCCGCTTTCTTCAACGAATCGAGCAATTGCACAACGCTGGAGTGCCAACTGTAAAAGCACTCGGCCCATTCGGGCGCTTCGTTCCAGCGGTTAGAAAAGTTCTCGTCCGCAACGGGGCTTTGTACCCACCATTGAGCGCGCCCGTTGGGCAACGAGCGATGCTCGACAAACGTCGGCATACCGTCGACAACGGCTCGAAGCAGAATCTAGTGGCGAGTCGAATCGCTGCGCCGATGCGACTTCACCAAACGCGTACGCCGCCAACGTCGTGATGATGATCGAGATTGGCGCGTAGTCGCGGCGGGTCGCCGGCAAGCTGTCTCGCCAAACACAACGGTGTCGCTTCAGTACCTGTACGAGACGGCGAAGCCAGCCTCGTTCCGCCGGATCGTCAGGAAACGGGATAACTTCGGCTTTGATGACATAGGCCTCGGTTAGTCGTCGGGTTTGCGCGGCATCGGCCAACCGATTGAACCAGGTGGCATAGAGTTCGGGCGCTGTCGGAATCCAAACGCGCAACTCGCGATCGGGAATCAGATCGCCGCCAGCAAGACGGGGTACGACTGGCGCAATGTCCATATGGAACTCGCCCGCGAACACTACGCGCCAGCATCGCGCTTTCTCCTTAAGCTTATCCTTGTAGCGGCCATCGTTTGCCAGGCAGGTTCCAACCAACGCCTTGGCTTGCGCCGGCAGCAATGCCTCGGTGCTGGCAAGCCGGCATATCAAATCAACATCGAATCCTTCGTCGCTGTCAGCCAATGGCTTTACTACTGTACCCAGCGCAAACGAACCCTGTGGAAACACTTTCGAACGGGCAAGAGGGAGACGCAGGTCGGCGGCAAGGACACTGCCGACTGTCTCGTAGGCAGAACGCGCTCGCTCATATTGTGTCGAGGTGAGATCGAGGTTGTACGCGAGGCGGCTTAAAAGCGCGGCGGTGACAGCGTCACGCGATGGCACGATGCCGATGTTCAAATCGTTCATAGTCCCTCCTGTTTAGAGGGCCACACCGTACCCGCTGGCCGTCTCAATTCCCGCGACAGCGCTACAAATTGGGTTCGGGCGTGGTCCGAAACCCAACATCTATGGGTCATCGATCACAGTTTCAAGCGGTTGCTGAAATAACACCGAGGGAAGCAATTTCATACCGCGGTGAACCCACTTCGGGAAGAAAAGTCGGCTTAAGGCGGGATAATTCACCATTATTCCGCGTCAGAATTTGACCTTTCTTGTTGATTTCATTTCAACAGGCGCGCAGCCGGATTCTCTTCAGCTGCCCCGGCTTGAAAATACCCGACCACACTCGCGACCGACCGATGCTCCGTCATCGCCATCACCGCCGGCAGCGGCACGCCTTGTTTACCGGCCTCGGTAACGAAGCCCGAGCGAAGGCTATGTCCCCCAAAATTCCCCTCCAGCCCGGCGAGCCGAGCCCGCCGCTGCACGATCTGGCCGACGGAAGCAGGGGAGAGCGCCGGACCGACCCGGTTCTTCCAGATCCGTCGAAACATCGCCCCTTCGATAATGTCTGCGGCCTCCAACCACTCGGTCAGTGCCCACGCACTGCGCCCAATGATCGGCTTGTCCGGTGTCGAATTGGCAGTCACGCCGGCCTGTTGCGTCTTGCTGTGCTCCAGCCGGTAGATATAGGTCTCCTCGCTGGTCCGGCGGAGATCCCGCATATCCGCCGCGGCGATCTCGCTGCGCCGACGGCCGCCACTGGCAAAGCCAAAGCAGAGCAGGGCGGTGTCGCGCAGGCCCTCGAGGCTGTCGTCGCACGTCGCCAGCATCGCCTCGAGCTCCGGTCGGGTAATCGCGGTTTTCTTGGTCGGCCGTTCGCCGCGTTTGACGGACGCACGACGAGCGCGGCTGAGCAGTGTACGTACGGTCGGCAGTTCGCACGGATTCGGCCGGCGCTTGAGCTTATGCGCGGTCGACAGCACCGCGACGCGATGCGCGACGCTGGAGAGCTTCAGCGGCCCGATTTTGGCTTTGAGTCCGGCCGCGACCAGCGCCGCGTCGATCTCGGGCGGTAGCTCACAAGCCAGGCCAGCCTTGCTGCGCCGCTGGATATGGTCGACGAGAAACTGAATCACCGTGGCCTCACTGACTGGGAGCGCCAACTCGATGCCGAAGCGCGCGCGATGCCAGCCGGCCCAATAGCGCAGGGCGCTCGCGTAACTACGCGTGGTGTTCGCGGCAGCGGCTTCGGCCAGCAGTTCGCGCACCGCATTGGCCGCTTGTTCGGCCAATTGTTCCGGCAGCAGCAGCTGGGAAGCGGGGGAAGCGAGCGCAGGTAGGGATTTTTTTTCTTTCATACAATGTAGTCTATACTACGAAATAAGGATCATACTAACGATAATCATCACTTATCGTTAGTAGAAAAGCAAAAGAGTGGGGCGACGACATCGGAGGCGAAAATGGCACGCGGCGTAACGCAAGACCAGGTAACGAAGGCCGCAGATGCTTTGCTGGCCCGTGGCGAGCGGCCGACGATCGAAAAGGTTCGCGCCGAACTCGGCACCGGATCGCCGAACACGCTGCTGCGTCTGATCGAGGTGTGGTGGGCGGAATTGGCCGGGCGCCTGGCCGCGCAGGCACGGGCGCAATTGCCAGAGATCGCGCTTCGCGCTGCTCCGGCTCATCGCCTTCATCCAGCTCGAACTTTGCGACCGATATCGGACCATCCTTGCGATAGCCCTCGGTCCTCTCGTCGCCAGCGAAGCGGCTGCGCAGGATCGCCAGCGAGGCCTCAATGACGGCACCGTGCTTGCCTCCTCGCTCGTTGCGGAAGGCCTCAGCCACGGCGTCCATGCCCTCGGTCGCGTGCTCGATGCAATAGATCAGGTCGTGCGCGTCTTTGCGCTCGAAGCGCTGGTCGAACGCGAAGGCCTTCAGGCAGGTGAAGCTGACGAGATTGGCGTGCTTGATCTTCTCGGTGGCGACGCCGTTGCCGCCCAGCAGTTCCGCCTGGATTTCGGTGACTTGGTTCAGGTCGAAAACGATCGACGAGTGCGGGATGTTCAGAGCCGAGATCGTGCCTTCCGTTGGCAGCGGCTGCACCTTGCCGCCAGCGAGGTCCGGTGCGTCGGCCAGCAGTTCCAGGACCATCAGCGCACCGTGTTCGGTGCGGGTTTGCCAACGCCACGAGAGCTTCTTTCCGGCTTCGTTCTCGGCGCGCTCGAAGCCCATCTTCTTGAGGTTGTCCTCCAGCGTGTGATAGGCCTCGGTGTCGGCCAGGATTTGAAGGTCGATCACGATGTCCACGTCCAGCGTACCGGCGTGCGCCGGAACGGCGGGCGGCCGTGCGGCGACGAGGTAACGTGGTGTGAGCCCTCCGACCAGATAGATCGAATCCTTCCACGGTCCGAGACCGCGCAGCAGCGTCACGAGGACACGTTCGCAGTCCACCGTGTACTGGTCGCTGTAGCCGTCGAGCGTTGCGGGCTTGGCCATCAGAAGCCGATCCTTTCTTTGCGGAAATGCTCGGCCATTTCCTTGGAGCGGCCTTCGCCGCGCAGCAGGTCGAGATAGATCTGGATCGGGCTCGCCAGCCACAGGCCATCGACCCGCTCGCGGAACAGCAATTCACCCGGCGACTTGGCTTCGATGACGCCCAGGTTGGCGCCTTCGCTGACGACACGCGCGTCCACGTCGCCGATCGCGGCATCGGCGTTTGCGCCGATCAACACGCGCACGCGCACCTGGGAGACGTTGGAAAGGAATGGCGCGTAGCGCTGTGCGGCGGCCTCGTGGCTGATTGCGTACTGGACGTCGTGCGCGTCGAAGACCTGGCCGAGCCGCGTTGCCAGCGTATCTGCCTTCGTGCCCGGCACGTAGTACCGGCGCAGAGGTGAGGGGCGGATGGTGGCGAGCTGCCTAGCCCATGCGTCCAGCAAGGCCGCCGGCTCGCGAAGGTGGCGCTCCTTGCTCGGGCCTTGCCCACGCGCCACCAGCCAGTCGAAGCGCTCCAGTTCGGTCAGCACCTGCGAGGTGGTGGCAGGCGACACCATCGCCTGTTGTGCCAGATCCGTGACGCCGAACCAGTTCTGGTGCTTCACCAACAGGGCGTGAAGCACCTGAGCGCGTCGTCCGGTAAACAGCGTACGCACGGACTTTGTGAGGGTCTTGGGGGGCGGTTTGTCGATGTAGAGGTACGCCCCAGGCGCAGGCAGGTACAGGCTGCCGCCACTGTCGTAGTAGCCGACGCGCTCGTTTCTGAGCAGTTCCTTCGCGCCGGGGGAGAGCGATTCGGCGACGAGGAGTGGCAGCGGCGCTTGCCCTTGCCTTGCAGGTCGTCCGTGACTCGCTTCCCGGAGCTGCCAGATCACTTGACGGACATCTCGGGGAAAAACGGCTTTCTTGGCTTCAATCAGCAAGACGAAGGACTTGTCGGCGACGTGCAGATCGACCTGGGCGTCGTATCCACGGTCGCCGTGGGCTCCGGGGGACTCCCAGTGTTCGAGGTCGGCCTCCACTTCCGGAAGCTCCCGTAGGGCCTCCACGAATCGGGTGATCAACTGTCGTTCGGTCAAGGTGGACTCAAGCATGGAGCACCAGGAGCATTGTTCACTGTTCAGTAAATATGCCAATCCTAGCGAATATTCGGTCAAATGGCAATTTTTACTGTGCAGTGAATGAGGGAAGGTCCGCTACAGCGTAGGCCGGGACCCGCTGGGCGTCCCGGCGTTCCGCCGTCGGGCTCGCGGGCTACGCCCCGCGCCTCGTGCCGAGTCGCGGCCATCCGGCGTTGATCCCTGACGCCTGCCGATCGAGCGCGATTTGCACTTTCGCGCGGAGAAACGCCTGAGCGCCTATGCGCGCGAAGCGCGGCACGCCGGGCGGATCGTCGTGTGACCTCGCAAGCGCGTCGTCCTTCGGGGCGACGCGCTTTTTTCTGCTGCGTCCGCTGCCGATGCCTTCGCGCCTTCGGCGCTGCGCGCTGCCGCTTGCACTCCAGGGGAAAGCCCTGCGGGCTATCCCCGCCGCGCTGCACTTGGCGCCCCTGCAAGCCCGCCGCCCCGGCTACGCCGGCGCGGTCTTCGGCCCTCACGGGCCAGCGCGCTTTGCATGCCTGTCCGTGCCTGTTGGAATGGCCTGGCTGCTAGAGGCTACACGCCGATGGCGCCTGGCGTCATGGGGACAACTTCATTCCTTGACCGCCGCGTCGAACTAACCCACGCAGCACGTCCTCGCTACCTACTTTCAGCGCCGGTGACGGCTGAGGTCTCCCATCAACCCGGTGCGGACAATCTTTTCCTTGTAGATCCAGCGATCCCCATGTCGCACGAACCTATCCTGATAGCGGCCGCAGGCGATAGGTTGCAGCGGAAAATCGGGCAGTGCCTGGAAGACGGTGTAGTAAGCCTCGGCGTGGGCGGCCAAAGCATCGTCGTCGATCTCGATGATGACGTTGCTAATCACATGGCGCGTGCCCGGTGTACCGTCATTGTGGATGCGCAGTGATGCGTGCGCGAAGCGTTCCACTGCGTCCGCGCCGATGGCCGCAGGCGCGTTGTTGAGAGTAAGCTGACCATCCGCAAAGAGCGTTCCCAATCCAGCAAAATCGCCATCATCGACCAGAAAGGCGTAGCGATAGATGAGGTTGGCGATGGCCTGCTCATGGCTGATCATGTCGATGCTCCAGCATGGGGCTTGTTCGCCGTCTCCAAGAACGGGAGGATGAATGAAAGGAGATTGGCCTCTCGACCAAAATTGATTGCATGGCCTTGGTCTTCAATTGGTACAAGTTGAAGCTGCGGTACCGCGCGTCTTTACCGCGCTCGATCAAGCTCGCGCCAGCGTCAGGTCGGGAGCGGCGGGCTGCTGTTCAATCCGACCGACGCCCGTTCAGCGGCCTACAACCCGCTGCTCGAAGTCCGGCGCGGCACGCACGAAGTGCGCGACGTGCAGAACATTGCGGACATTCTCGTGGACCCCGAAGGTGCGCTCGAACGCCGCAACCATTGGGAGAAGACCTCGCACGCGCTGCTGGTCGGGGCGATCCTGCACGTGCTGTATGCCGGCGAGGACAAGACGCTGAGCGGCGTCGCCAACTTCCTCTCCGATCCTGCGTGCCCGTTTGAGTGGACACTGCACCGCATGATGACGACGCGGCATCTGGACGACCTGCCGCATCCCGTCGTCGCATCCGCTGCACGCGAAGTGCTCAACAAGAGCGATAACGAACGCTCCGGCGTGCTGTCCACCGCGATGAGTTTTCTCGGTCTGTACCGCGATCCCACGGTGGCCCACGTCACCTCGCGCTGCGACTGGCGCATCGCCGACCTCATCGCATCCCACCATCCCGTTTCGCTGTACCCGGCCTTGCTGGCCGAGGTGAAGGCGCGCATCCAGTCTGCCCAATACGCGGCGCTGCGCGCGGTCAACAAGGAACTGGTCGGCCTGTATTGGGACATCGGGCGGCTGATCGTCGAGCGGCAGCAGACCGAGGGCTGGGGCAAGGGCGTGGTGGAGCAGCTTTCCGCCGACTTGCGCGTAGCCTTCCCCGGCGTGGGCGGGTTCTCGACGCAGAACCTGTGGTACATGCGCCAGTTCTTTCAGGAATACAGTGCTGCGCCAAAACTCCAACCACTGGTTGGAGAAATCGGCTGGGCGCACAACCTGCTCATCCTGTCGCGCTGCAAGGACGCTCAGGAGCGCGAGTTCTACCTGCGCATGACGCGGAAGTTCGGTTGGTCGAAGAACGTGCTTGCGCACCAGATCGACAACCAGAGCTACGAGAAGTCGCTGCTCGGCCAGACCAATTTCGACCAGACGTTGACACCGGCTCTGCGCGCGCAAGCCAAGCTGGCGGTCAAGGACGAGTACGCCTTCGACTTCCTCGAACTCGGTGAACAACACAGCGAGCGTGAGCTGGAACGCGCGCTGATTGCCCGCATCGAGGACTTCCTGCGGGCGATGGGCGGCATGTATGCCTTCATGGGCAGCCAGTATCGACTGGAGATAGATGGCGAAGAATTTTTCATTGATCTCTTGCTGTTCCACCGGCGGCTGCGTGCGCTGGTGGCGATCGAATTGAAGATCGGCAAGTTCGTGCCAGAGTTCGTCGGCAAGATGCAGTTCTACCTGGCCGCGCTGGACGCGCAGGTGCGGCAGGACGACGAGAACCCGTCCATTGGCATCATCATGTGCAAGGAGAAGACCCGCACCATCGTCGAGTACGCGCTGCGCGACGCGCGTAAGCCCATCGGCGTGGCGACCTATGAAATCACGAAGACGCTGCCGAAGAAGCTGAAGGATCAGTTGCCGTCGCCGGAAGCCATTGCCCGGTTGCTGGAGGGCATATGAGGATGGAACACGTCAAGCTGCTCTGGGGAGCGGGGCTGAAGTGCGGTCGCCAGTTCGGTATGATTGAAGCTGATTGATGATGAGCCGATGCTGCGTAAACCCGCGCCAGCAAAGGACGTGTTTTTCTGACGGTAAAGCTGGCAGCCTTCAACCGCGAGAACTACGTCCTGTTCAGGGCCTATCTCGAGAGCCATCGGCACGAACTCCGCGTCGACGATCTGGAGCTCGCGTCCTTTGTATGCGTGACCTCGATCGAAGCGTTGACACACAACGCGGTGCTTCACCATTCCGAGATGCTTTCGGACGAAACGCTGGATGCGCTCGTCGACGAGAGCGCGCGCCTCGTGACCGGATATTTGAAGGGCTATAGCTAGGCGATCAACCGCGTGCCCACCGCCGCGAGTGCGGTCGCGAGGATCGGGCGCAGAACGCGGTCCGGCACATAGGCGGCCAACTGGCTGCCGATGACGATGCCGGGCAGCGATCCCACGAGCAGGGATACGAGCAGCGTGCCATCGATGCTGCCGAGATACCAATGGCCGAGACCGGCGACCAAGGCGAGCGGGACGGCATGCGCGATATCGGTGCCGACGAGGCGGGCGGACGGCACCTCGGGATAGAGCAGGAGCAGCACGACCATGCCGATCGCGCCGGCGCCGACGGACGTCAGCGAAACGAGTATGCCGAGCGCCAGACCGAGCGCGACGGTCAGGCGATGAATCTGCCGTTCCGACAGGCTCGCCACACGATGCGCCAGGCGGCCGAGAAAGTAACCGCGGAAAAGCAGACCGGCTGCCGTGAGGATCAGCGCCATGCCGAGCATGCCGCCGATCAGGTGATCGGAGCCGCGGCCGCTATGGTCCAGATAGCGGAGCAGCAGGATCATCGCGAGCGCGGCGGGGATCGAGCCGCTGGCCAGCCGGCCGACGAGGCGCCAGTCGACCGTCGCGTTGCGCCCGTGCACCAAGGTGCCGCACGTCTTGGTAAGCGCGGCATAGAGCAGGTCGGTGCCCACCGCCGTGGCCGGATTGAACCCGAAAACAAGGACCAGCAGCGGGGTCATCAGCGAACCGCCGCCTACGCCGGTGAAGCCGACGAGGACGCCGACCAGCAGGCCGCAGAGGGTGTAGATCGCGTTGTTCGAGTGGAGATCGGGCATTGCAGGGCATCGCGGCGCGGTCGCGTGCGTCATACTCGTGAACCCCGCTGGCTACTTCCAACAACCCGCGGGAATTTGCATATGCCGCGGCATGCTTTCCGCGTCACGGACCACTTTTCGAGAATCGGGCAATTCCATGAAAGCCATAGGTTATTTCCAGTCCCTTCCAATCGACCGGGCAGACTCGCTGCTCGATGTCGACGTCGCCGAGCCGACGCCCGGCGATTTCGACCTGCTGGTCGAGGTCAAGGCGATTTCGGTCAATCCGGTCGATACCAAGGTGCGCCTGCGTGCGGCTTCGACCGACGGGCAGCCGCGCATCCTCGGCTGGGACGCCGCCGGCGTCGTGCGCGCCGCCGGTCCGAAGACGGGCAAGTTCAGGCCCGGCGACAAGGTCTGGTACGCGGGCGACGTGACCCGCGCCGGCAGCAACAGCGAGCTTCAGCTCGTCGACGAACGCATCGTCGGGCCGATGCCCGCCAGCCTCGACTATGCGGCCGCGGCCGCATTGCCGCTGACTTCGATCACCGCCTGGGAACTGCTGTTCGACCGGCTCAAGGTACAGACCGCCGATCCGACGCGCGACAATACGCTGCTCGTGATCGGCGCGGGCGGCGGGGTCGGCTCGATCCTCGTCCAGTTGGCGAGCAAGCTGACCGGCTGGACCATTGTCGGCACGGCTTCGCGCGAAGCAACGCGCGACTGGGTGCGCGGACTCGGCGCGCATCACGTGATCGATCACGCGAAGCCGCTGGCGCAAGGGCTGCAGGCGGTCGGGATTGGGCAGGTCAGCGCGGCGATCGGCGTCACCCATACCGACGACTACCTGGCGCAGATTCCCGACCTGCTCGAAGCCGAGGGCCAGTTCGCGCTGATCGACGATCCGAAGGCGCTCGACGTGCTCGCGTTCAAGCGCAAGTCGCTGTCGCTGCACTGGGAATCGATGTTCACGCGTTCGACGTTCCGCACGCCGCAGCTCGCGCGCCAGGGCGAGATCCTGCGCCGCATCGCCGAGCTGGTGGACCGCGGCGTGATCCGCTCCACCGTCGCCGAGCATTACGGCACGATCAACGCGGCCAACCTCAAGCGCGCGCACGCGCTGCTCGAAAGCGGTGCGTCGCGCGGCAAGATCGTGCTCGAGGGGTTTTGATCCCGTGCTCTCGTCGCTCTGTGGCGAAGATCAGTTCGAATTGAGGCCGCGCGCGGCCGCGATGAACGCGTCCACGTCGGCAGCTTGCGTCGCGAACGAGGTCACGAGGCGAACCACTCCAGGCTCCCAGCGATCGCCGTGGAAGTGGAAGCCTTGCGCATGCAGGCCGTCGTTGATCGACCGGGGCAGGGTGCAGAACAGTATGTTGGCGTTGCAGCCCTCGTGCACGGCGATTCCGGGTACGCCGCGCAATCCTTCGGCCAGGCGCCGCGCCATCGCATTGGCGTGACGCGCGTTGCGCAGCCACAGGTCTCCGGCGAGATAGGCGTCCATCTGCGCCGCGATCAGGCGCATCTTCGACAGCAGATGGCCGCCGCGCTTGCGCCGGTAAGCCAATTCCGTGGTGAGGCTGCGGTCGAACACGACGATCGCCTCGGCCGCGAGCGCACCGTTCTTGGTCGCGCCGAAGGAAAGCACGTCGACGCCGGACTTCCAGGTCATCTCCGCAGGGGTGCAGCCGAGCGCGGCGAGCGCATTGGCGAAGCGTGCGCCGTCCATGTGCAGGCGGAACTTGCGCTCGCGGCAGACCGCACCGATCGCACGCAACTCGTCCAGCGAATAGACGGTGCCGAGTTCGGTCACCTGCGAGATGCTCACGCAAGTGGGCTGCGTGCAGTGCACGTCGCCGATCTTCGCCAGCGAGTGCGTCTTCAGCGTGCCGGGATCGAGCTTCGCTCCCGCTCCGCCGAGGGTGATCAGCCGGCCGCCGCTGTAGAACTCCGGGGCGCCGCATTCGTCGTTGTTGATGTGGCTTTCCTCATGGCAGAGCACGCCGCCCCAGGGCGGCGTCATCGCGGCCAGCGACAGCGCGTTGGCCGCGGAACCCGTCGCGACCAGCAGCACGTCGAGATCGGTTTCGAAGACATCGCGCAGCGTGCGTTCGACGCGCTGCGAATAGTCGTCCGAACCGTAGGAGGCTTGCGCACCGCCGTTGGCCGCGGCGATGGCGGTAAGAATTTCAGACGAGGCGCCGACGACATTGTCGCTGGCGAAGTTCTGGTTCGATGCGGGCATGAAGACCTCCGGTGAGTCGGTGGAGTATCGCATTCGCGCACGGGAGGATGGCGAATCCGCATCTCTGCGACTGTTAAAATCCCTTCATGCCTGCCGACCTCTCGCTTTCATCGTCGCCGATGTTTGACTCGAACGACATCGCTCATATGCGCCGCGCGCTCGAGCTCGCCGCGCACGCGCGCGATGCGCACGAGGAAGTGCCGGTCGGCGCCGTACTCGTGCGCGGCGGCGTGATCATCGGCAAAGGCTGGAACCGCAGCATCACCGGCAACGATGCGACCGCGCACGCCGAAATCGTCGCGTTGCGCGACGCGGGCGCGCGCGAGGGCAACTATCGCCTGCCCGGGTCGACGCTGTACGTCACGCTGGAACCGTGCGCCATGTGCGCCGGTGCGATCGTGCACGCCCGCGTCGAGCGGGTCGTCTACGCCGCCGCCGATCCGAAGACCGGCGCAGCGGGCAGCGTCTTCGATACGCTGGTCTCGCCGTTGCACAACCATCGCGTCGCCGTTTCCGGGGGCCTCCTCGGCGACGAAGCGGGCGTGATGCTGCGCGAATTCTTCCGCCAGCGCCGCGGTTGATCCGGCAGCTTGGGAAATTCCAACAAAGCCTGCGCTAGGCTGCCGTCTCCGCAAACCGGTAGGGAGGAGGGGACCATGCACGGTACAAGACGGCACCCGAAGCTCGACAAGGCGCTCGCGCCGGCGACCAAGAAAAACTCCAAGTCGCATTGGCCCGAATGGGTGATCGGCAGGGGGATGATGGACAAGGCGATGAAGTCGATCATTGCGCGCGTCCACCTCGACCGGCGTTTCGACATTCCCTACCTCGCCGGCTACAGCCTCGACGGCCATACGATCTTCATCGACCGGCACATGCCGAGGAGCTTCGTCTATCGCGGCAAGCGCGTGAACACGGACCGTTTCCTGATCGTCCACGAGGCGGTCGAAAAGTCGCTGATCCAGTTGCTCGGCATGCACTACCTGACCTCGCACCAGATCGCATTGCACGCCGAGCAGGCCGCGGTGCGCGCTGAAGGCGTGACCTGGGACGCCTACAACGAGTTCATGGAGAAGTACATCAAGGTGATCGGCGACGAAAATCTCAGCAAGGTGCCCGATACTCTGGACCTGACGCCCTACGTCGATTTCCACGACGCGGCCGAGCTGAAACAGATGCGCGCCAACATGGTGCCGGGACCGGTGAATTGGTCACGCCATGCAATACACATTTCGGGGTTGTAGACCTGGCAGCAACCACGTTATGCACTTTCGTCGATGCCGTGGCTTTGATTTGCGTGAATGTATATTATGTAAAATCAAAATAATCTGCAGAAGATACCCTGTCAGAGCCAAGATGAGAAACTCTTGGTCGCCGCATGCAAATCTTCGTTTATGAGCAACACTCTTTCGAGTTTGAAGATTCATCCACATGGATCAGACACTCCGATTGCTGGTAAACGGCCACAACCGGTATGTCCAGAGGTGGACTGAACTGGCGGAGAGAGAGGGATTCGAACCCTCGATAGAGCTTTTGACCCTATACTCCCTTAGCAGGGGAGCCCCTTCGGCCTCTCGGGCATCTCTCCGGGATTCTGTGGATCGCCTAGTGGGCCAAGCAGCACATGGCAGTCGCCCGTCTCGGCCAGCGACGGGAGTTCTAAGATAGCCAGTTTGTGCGCTTGGGTAAAGTGCGATCAGGGGCTTGACGGCGGTGCGCTTTCATTCTGTTCGGAGTGTTCGCGCTTGATGCGCTGATAGATCTCTTCGCGATGCACCGCGACATCCTTGGGAGCGTTGATTCCGATTCGAACCTGGTTCCCCTTGACGCCGAGAACCGTCACGCTGACCGATTCTCCTATCATCAATGTTTCGCCGACGCGGCGGGTCAAGATAAGCATTTTGAATCTCCTTAGGCCTGTTCGTCGTTCCAAACGACTTGATGCGCAACATCAACCATGACGGCGCGCACACGGCAACGGCATGAACACACGGCACCCACAACCGTCCGTCCCCTGTCAGGCGGCCAACCTGCGCTCTCGCTGGGCGAATCGGGTACAGATCGGTCTGGTTGCGCGGATACTAGCCCACGAGGTATCGATCACGCAACGAACGAAACATTCGTAGTCTTTTTATTGTAATACACATTACACCAGTTGTGTTTGAACCCAGTGCGACAGTGATCGCAGCGCTTCCCCCAATGCGGGCGTATCCTCGCCCCCCCCTTGAGCCATATCGGGGCGCCCGCCCCCCTTGCCCCCGATCTGCGCTGCCACGTGGGCGACCATATCGCCGGCCTTGACCCGGGCAAGTGCCTTGCCGCTGACGCCCGCGACGAGCGAAACCTTGCCATCGCTGGCACCGGCAAGCAGCACGACGCTGTCGACAAGTTGCTGTTTGAGCCGGTCGACGCTATCGCGCAGCGCTTTCGCGTCGACGCCGGGCAGCCGTGCCGCGACGAGCTTGATGCCGCCGATGTCCTTGGCGCCGCTTGCCAGGTCGCCGGCCGCCACACTAGCCGCCTTCGCCTTCAGGGTATCGAGCTCGCGTTCGAGCTTCTTCTGCTTGTCGAACAGCGCTTCCAACTTGTCGACGAGGCTACCGCCGCTGGCGGACAGCAGGCGGGAGATCATGTCGAGTTGCGTCTCCTCCTCTTCGACGTATCGGAGCGCACCGGCACCCGTGACCGCTTCGATGCGGCGGATGCCCGAGGCGACGCCACTTTCGCCCGTGATCTTGAACAGGCCGATGTCGCCGGTGCGGCCGACGTGCGTGCCACCGCAGAGTTCGATCGAGAAATCTCCCATCTTGAGCACGCGCACGTCGTCGCCGTACTTCTCGCCGAACAGCGCCATCGCGCCGAACGCGATCGCTTCGTCGTATTTCATGTGGCGCACGTCGGCGGCGACGTTGCGGCGCACTTCGTCGTTGACCAATGTCTCGATGCGCTGCAGGTCGGCGCGCGACACCGGCGCATTATGCGAGAAATCGAAGCGCAGGCGGTCGGGTGCGACCAGCGAGCCTTTCTGCGCGACATGCTCGCCCAGCACCCGGCGCAGCGCCGAATGCAGCAGATGGGTTGCCGAATGGTTGAGCACGATCGCCTGGCGGCGCGCGCCGTCGACCTCGCCGCGCAGCGCGGCGCCGACGTGCAGCGGCTTGCCGCTCCAGCGCCCGACATGGCCGTGGAAGCTGCCGGCAAGCTTGATCGTGTCGGTTACAGTGAGCCTGCCCTCGCCCGCCGCCAGCGCGCCGGCATCGCCGACCTGCCCGCCCGATTCGGCATAGAACGGCGTGCGGTCGAGAATCAGCGTGGCTTCCTCGCCGTCGTTCAGAATGTCGACAGCTTGATCACCGCGCACGATCGCGATGAGGTTCAAACCATCGGCGGTCAACGATTCGTAGCCGAGGAACTGTGTCGGCGAGAGTTTCTGCACGAGGTCGGCTGACAGGTTCGCCTTCGATTCGAACTGGCTCGCCGCACGCGCGCGTTCGCGCTGTTCGTTCATGGCCTGCTCGAAGCCGGCCATGTCCACGGCCAGGCCGCGTTCGCGTGCGATGTCGGCGGTGAGATCGACCGGAAAGCCATAGGTGTCGTAGAGGCGGAATGCGTCCGCGCCCGGAATGACCTTCGAGGCGCGCGCAGCGACGTCGTCGAACACCTTCATGCCATGTTCGAGTGTCTCGCTGAAACGTTCCTCTTCGGCCTTGAGCGCCCTGGCGACGACGTCCCGCTTCGCCGCGAGTTCGGGATAGGCCTGCCCCATTTCCGCAATGAGCGTATCGACCAATTTGTAGAAGAACGGCTCGCGCATGCCGAGCATGTAGCCATGGCGCAGCGCGCGGCGGATGATGCGGCGCTGGACGTAGCCGCGGCCCTCGTTCGATGGCAACACGCCGTCGACGACGAGAAAACTTGCCGCGCGGATATGGTCGGCGATCACGCGCAGCGACTTGTTCTCGAGATCCTTCGTGCCGGTCAGTTCCGCGGCCTTCTTGATCAGGCGCTGGAATAAATCGATCTCGTAGTTGGAATGCACGTGCTGGAGCACGGCGGCGAGGCGCTCCAGGCCCATGCCCGTGTCGACGCAGGGTGCGGGCAGCTTGGTCAGCGTGCCGTCGGCCGCGCGGTCGAACTGCATGAAGACGAGGTTCCATATCTCGATGAAGCGGTCGCCGTCCTCGTCGGGCGATCCGGGCGGGCCGCCGGGAATTTCCGAGCCATGGTCGTAAAAGATTTCCGTACTCGGGCCGCAAGGGCCGGTGTCGGCCATCTGCCAGAAATTGTCAGAGGCGAACGGCGCGCCCTTGTTGTCGCCGATGCGCACGATGCGCTCGGCCGGCAGGCCGATTTCCTTGTGCCAGATGTCGAACGCCTCGTCGTCGGTGTGGTAGACGGTGACGAGCAGGCGCTCCTTCGGCAATTTGTATACGCCGGTGAGCAGCTCCCAGGCCCAGTGGATCGCTTCTTTCTTGAAATAGTCGTCGAACGACCAGTTGCCGAGCATTTCGAAGAAGGTGTGATGGCGCGCGGTATAGCCAACCGAGTCGAGGTCGTTGTGCTTGCCTCCGGCGCGCAGGCAGCGCTGTACGTCGGCCGCACGCACGTAGGGTAACTTCTCGCTGCCGAGGAAGACGTTCTTGAACTGGACCATGCCTGAGTTCGTGAACAGCAACGTCGGGTCGTTTCCCGGCACGAGCGGCGCCGAGGGCACGATGGTATGGCCCTTGGACTTGAAGAAGTCGAGGAAGATCTGGCGGATTTCGGCGCTGGTTTTCATTGAGCCAAGAAAAAGCGTTGAACACGGCGGATAGGGCGCAATCGGAAAACACCGCTCGTCATTCCGGCGAAAGCCGGAATCCAGCACCTTGTGCTTTGCACCAGGCATTCAGGAAAAAGACGCTGGATTCCGGCTTTCGCCGGAACGACAAGGAAGGTGGATTCAATCGGCTTCGTCGGACGAGTCGGCGAGGACGCTTTCGCCCACGACTAGTTTAACAGTTGCGGCGTCATAGCCGCGACGCAAGAGGAAGGCGGCGCGCTTGTTGCGCTCGGCGAAATCGACCGCCTTGCGCCCACCGTAGCGGCGTCGCAACTGGCGGCGGATCAAGTGTGGCCAGTCCGGCTCGGCCGCCTCGATCAGCTCGCGTCCGCGGCTCTCGTCGATGCCGTGCTGGCGCAGCTCGGCGAGGATCCAGCGCGCGCCATAGCCGCCTTCGAGGCGCGAATGCACGAGCATCTCGCCGAAGCGCTCGTCGCTCTGGTAATGCTTCAACTGCAATTCGGCGATCGCCGCGGCGCTTTCGCCGGCGTCGAGCCCACGTTGTTCGAGCTTCGACTTCAGTTCACGCGCGGAGTGTTCGCGCCGCGCGAGAAAGGCGAGCGCCTTGTCGTAGGCCTCGCCCTGCCGGCCACTTTGCGAACGACGCGCCATTCGACGCCCTGCCCCCCTTACGGCGCCGTCACTCCGAGGCGGCGCGCGACTGGATGCCGCGGTAGATCAGATACGGCTCGGCATTGCCGTTGATCACGGCCTCGTCGACGACGACCTTGCTGACGTGTTCGAGCGAAGGCAGCTCGTACATCGTGTCGAGCAGCACCGATTCGATGATCGTACGCAGGCCGCGCGCGCCGGTCTTGCGCTTGAGCGCCTTGCGCGCGACGGCAGTGAGCGCGTCGGGGCGGAACTCGAGTTCCGTGCCTTCGATCTCGAACATGCGCTTGAACTGCTTGACGATCGCGTTCTTGGGCTCGGTGAGAATCTTGACGAGTGCGGACTCGTCGAGTTCCTCCAGCGTCGCCACGACCGGCAGGCGGCCGACGAATTCCGGAATCAGGCCGAACTTGACCAGATCCTCCGGCTCCACGTCGGCGAGCACCTTGCCGACGTTGGTGTGCTTGATCTTGCTGCGGATTTCGGCCGCGAAACCGATGCCGGTCGACTCCGAACGCTGCTGGATCACCTTTTCGAGGCCGGCGAACGCGCCGCCGCAGATGAACAGGATGTTCTTGGTGTCGACCTGCAGGAATTCCTGCTGCGGATGCTTGCGTCCGCCCTGCGGCGGTACCGAGGCGATCGTGCCTTCGATGAGCTTGAGCAGCGCCTGCTGCACGCCCTCACCCGACACGTCGCGCGTGATCGACGGGTTCTCGCTCTTGCGCGAGATCTTGTCGATCTCGTCGATGTAGACGATACCGGTCTGCGCCTTCTCGACGTCGTAGTCGCACTTCTGCAACAGCTTCTGGATGATGTTCTCGACGTCCTCGCCGACGTAACCGGCCTCGGTCAGCGTCGTCGCGTCGGCGATCGTGAACGGCACGTTGAGCAGGCGCGCGAGCGTTTCCGCGAGCAGCGTCTTGCCCGAGCCGGTCGGGCCGATCAGAAGGATGTTCGACTTGGCCAGCTCGACCTCGTCGTTGGCCTTGCGCGATTCCATGCGCTTGTAGTGATTGTAGACGGCGACCGCGAGGGTTTTCTTCGCGCGCGTCTGGCCGATCACGTACTGCTCGAGAACGTCGAGGATTTCCCTGGGCTTGGGCAGATGGCTGCGCGCGCCGGTGGCTTTTTCCTCGAGTTCCTCGCGGATGATGTCGTTGCACAACTCGACGCATTCGTCGCAGATGAACACGCTGGGGCCCGCGATCAGCTTGCGGACTTCGTGCTGGCTCTTGCCGCAGAACGAGCAGTAGAGGATCTTGTTGTTGTCGCCAGAGCGGCTCTGTCGATCGTCACTCATGCCGGGCTCCGGTTCCTTTACAAAGAAATGTCAGTCGGAAGAATAGCATAGGTCGAAGCCGCCGCATGCAATGCCTTGAATGGCACTGCATGCGGCGGCCGATAAGGCAGGGACGCGATCCCTGAACGGTTTCCCCGGAACGCTCTTAACGGTCCGGCGCCTCGCGTTTCCCTCTCCAAGGAGGGGGAAACGGTCAAGCCGTCTTGATCGACTCGACAGGGCGCGATTCGAGCACGGAATCGATCAGGCCGTAAGTCTTGGCGTCGTCCGCGCTCATGAAGCGATCGCGCTCCATGTCGCGTTCGATCTGCTCGATCGGCTGGCCGGTGTGCTTGACGTAGATGTTGTTCAGGCGGTTGCGCAGATAGAGGATCTCGCGCGCCTGGATTTCGATGTCGGTGGCCTGACCCTGCGCGCCGCCCGAAGGCTGGTGGATCATGATGCGCGAGTTCGGCAGCGCGAGGCGCTTGCCCTTGGCGCCGGCCGTCAGCAGCAGCGAGGCCGCGCTGCACGCCTGACCCACGCACATCGTGCTGACGTCGCAGCGCACGAACTGCATCGTGTCGTAGATCGCCAGCCCTGCGGTGACCACGCCGCCGGGGCTGTTGATGTAGAAGTTGATGTCCTTTTCCGGATTCTCGGATTCGAGGAACAGCAACTGCGCGACGATGACGTTGGCCATGTAGTCGTCGATCGGGCCGACGCAGAACACCACGCGCTCCTTGAGCAGACGTGAGTAGATGTCGTAGGCGCGCTCGCCGCGCGAGGTCTGCTCGACCACCATCGGCACGAGGTTGAGGTTGCGTATCGGTTCGACGGTGGAACTCATGGCGTGCTCCTCGAAGAAAATGCTTTGTTGAAAAGTGCGGCCAAGGAAGGCTGCTTATTGATCTTCGCGATCACGGAGGATTGCAAAAATCAACTCGGGCGCATCGCCTCGCCGAAGCTCAGATGCTGTTCGGTCACCTGGGCGTGATCGGCGATCCAGTCGGCGACCTGATCTTCCATGACGCGGCTCTGCAGCCCGCCCATGAGTTGGGGATCTCGCTGGTAAAGTTCAACCACGCGCTCCGGCTCCTCATAGGTCGAGGCGAACGAAGCCAACGTCTCGGCGACGCGGCGGTTGTCGAGGCGGATGTTGTTCGCGCGGGCGATTTCGCCGACGAGCACGCCGGCGGCGACGCGGCGGCGCGCGACGTCGCGGTATGCTTCCGGCCCCGGCGTGGCTTGCCCTTGCTGGCGCGCCTGCTCCTGCGCCTGCTGCGCGAGCATTTCGGCTTCGCGTTCGATCATTCCCTGCGGCAGATCGATGGCCGCGTGCGTGGCGACGAGTTTGCCGACGACTTCGTTTTTCAGCCGCGCCGACAACATGCCCTTCAGTTCGCGCTCGAGGTTTGCGCGCACGTCGGCGCGGAACTTGTCGACGCCGCCGTCGGCAATGCCGAACGCCTTGATGAAGGCATCGTCGACCTCGGGCAGCCTCGATTCCTGGACGCGGATCAGCTTGGCCTCCACTTGCGCGCGGCGGCCGGCCAGTGCCGGTTCGCGGAAGTCGGCGGGGAAATCCACTTCGGCCGTCACCGTGTCGCCCGCGACGCGGTTGAGCAGCGCCTCTTCGATGCCGGTCGTCATCGAGCCCGAGCCGAGGATCGTGCCGACGCGATCCATGCCTTCGGCGGGATGGCGGAAGCTGCCGCTCGTATCGCTGCCCTGCGCCGCGTATTCGAACAGGGCCATGTCGCCCGGCTGTGCGGCCCGCGCGGCCGGCACCCATTCGCGGCGCTGGGCGCGCAGCGTTTCGATCATCGCGTCGACATCGGCATCGGTCACGCTCGAGGTCACCTTGGTGATTTCCAGCTGGCCGACGTCGATGGGGCCGATCTCGGGCAACACTTCGAACTTGGCGGTGTATTCGATCTGGCCGTCCGTCGGCTGACCGGTCGTATCGATCTCGGGCGCCATCGCCGGCCGCAGGTTTTCCTTGCCCACGGCCTCGTTGAAGCTGTTGCGGATCAGTTCGGAGATCGTCTCGCCGCGCACCTGGGGGCCGAAACGCTGCTCGATCACCCGAGGCGGAATCTTGCCGGGGCGGAAACCCTTCAGGCGCACGCTGCGCGCGACTTCGGCCAGGCGCGCCTTGACCTGCGATTCGTATTGGTCGGCGGGAACGCGGACAGTGAGCTTGCGTTCGAGCTTGCCGAGGTTTTCGATGGAGACTTGCATGTGGGCTTACCTGGAAATTCCGTAGTTGGGAATTATATCGCGGGCCGATTGCTGCTGCGAAAAAGATAAATCGCGTGATCACTGACGCGATCATAAGTTAGCTGTTGGTGCGAACGGAGAGACTCGAACTCTCACGGGTTGCCCCGCTGGAACCTAAATCCAGTGCGTCTACCAGTTCCGCCACGTTCGCCCGGCCTACATCCAATGGACGTGCGCGACGCCCGGACCACGCCTGATCAAAATGTCGCAAGGGTTGGGGCGGAAGTCGAAGCGCACTCGCCGACACCGCGTATGATCGCCGATCCGCTCCGCGGGGAAAAGTGGTGGGCCGTCAAGGATTCGAACCTTGGACCAAGAGATTAAGAGTCTCCTGCTCTACCAACTGAGCTAACGGCCCCCATTCCAACCGGTGAATGACATCACGCGCAGCGTGATGGCCACTCTCCCTCCCCGCTTGCGGAAGCGCGCAAGAGGCGAAGGCTGGGGTGGATGATGGGACTCGAACCCACGACAACCGGAATCACAATCCGGTACTCTAACCAACTGAGCTACACCCACCATCGAGCCGCGCATTGTAGCGCAACTTCGTGGAAAAGGAACTCCTCACCAAGGGTGTACGAACGCACCGGGTTTCGGTTAGAATGCGCAGTTGAGTTTGTCAGCCGTCCCGATAATTTACGGAAACCCCATGAAAGTCCTGTCCTCCCTCAAGTCCGCCAAGCAGCGCCATCGCGATTGCAAGATCGTGCGCCGTCGCGGCAAGGTGTTCGTGATCTGCAAGAGCAATCCGCGTTTCAAGGCGCGCCAGCGCTGAGCCGGTCGTCCCTGCCTGGTTGCTGCGAAGGCCGCCTCGGGGCGGCCTTCGCCTTTTCCGGGACGATTTCCGCACATCGAGGCCGCATCGCCGCCGCCGACCTTGCAACGGCCAGGTCGGCTTGGCAACATCGTCCGCAAGGATCGTCCCGTTTGGAGAATTGCGCCATGACGCTGCATCGTTCTTCGCTGGCTCTCGCCTGTGCGCTCCTCGCCGTCGACGCGATCGGCGTCGCGCGTGCCGACACCTTGCTGATCGATCGCGTGAAGCAGGAACGCAGCCATGTCCTGCCCGCGCGCGGCCTGTCGATGGCGCAGGTCGAGCGGCGGTACGGCGCTCCGACCAGCAAGCTCGCGCCTGCCGGCGGCGACTCGCGCTGGCACCCGACGATCAACCGCTGGGTCTACGCCGACTATACGGTCTACTTCGAGCGCGACCGCGTGATCGACGCCGTGGTCAACCGCGCTTCGCCCGACGAAATCGGCCCGAAGAGCGCAGTTCGCAACCGATGACGTCGCCCGCTTTCCGCCTGCCCGCGGAATGGGAACCGCAGGACGGCGTGCTGCTCGCCTGGCCCCATGCCGGCACCGACTGGGCGCCGCGGCTGGAGCACGTCGAGGCGACCTGCGCCGCGCTGATCGCCGCGATTTCGCGGCGCGAGCGCGTCGTCCTCTGCGTCGCCGACGCGGACGTGCGCGCCCGCGCCGAACGCGCGCTGCGCGACGCGAACGCACGCAGCGAAAAAATCCGCTTCGTCGCCGTCGACTACGACGACACCTGGCTGCGCGATTCCGGTCCGATCGCGCTCGGCGACGGCACGCGCTTCCGTCTGACCGATTTCCGCTTCACCGGCTGGGGCGGCAAGTTCGGCGCGAGCCGCGACGACGCGCTGATCGGCAACCTGATCGTGCGCGACGTGTTCGCGCCGGCCGAGCACGTGCGCGTCGACTGGGCCCTCGAAGGCGGCGCGATCGAATCCGACGGCAGGGGCACGATCCTCACCACCTGGCGCTGCCTGCACCAGCGCCACCCCGAACAGAGCCGCGAGGAAATGTCGCAGCTGCTGCGCGACAAGCTCGCCGCGCAGCGCGTGCTCTGGCTCGAACACGGCTACCTGCAGGGCGACGACACCGACGCGCACGTCGACACGCTCGCGCGCTTCGCCCCCGGCGACGCGATCGTGTTCCAGGCCTGCGACGACGCGAACGACACCCATTACGGCGAACTCGCGCGCATGGGCGAGGAACTCGCCGCGCTGCGCACGCTCGACAGCCGGCCCTACCGTCTGCACGCCCTGCCCTGGGCCAAACCCATTCTCGACGACGGCCGCCGCCTCGCCGCGTCGTACGCCAACTATTTGATCGTCGACGGCGCCGTGCTCGTGCCGGCTTACGAAGACGCGGCGGATGCCGAAGCGGCGCGCATCATCGGCGCCGCGCATCCGGGCCGCGAGATCGTCCCGATTCCCTGCCGTCCGCTGATCTGGCAGAACGGCAGTCTGCATTGCATGACAATGCAACTCCCGCAAGGAATATTGAAGTGAGCAAGACACTGCGTGTCGCGCTGCTGCAGGAAACCGACCGCGGCAGCCGCGAAGCCAATCTCGAGGCGATCGAAGCGGGCCTGCGCGAAGCGGCGAAGGCCGGCGCCGGGCTCGTGCTGCTGCAGGAACTGCACAACGGACCGTACTTCTGCCAGCACGAGAGCGTCGTCGAGTTCGATCGCGCCGAGCCGATTCCCGGACCGAGCACCGAGCGCCTCGGCGCGCTCGCCGCGGAACTGAAACTCGTCGTCGTCGCCTCGCTGTTCGAGCGCCGCGCGGCGGGCCTCTACCACAACACCGCGGCTGTCTTCGATGCGCAAAAAGATATTTGTGGAAAATACCGCAAAATGCACATCCCCGACGATCCGGCGTTCTACGAGAAGTTCTATTTCACGCCGGGCGATCTGGGCTTCGAGCCGATCGAGACCTCGGTCGGCAAGCTCGGCCTGCTCGTCTGCTGGGACCAGTGGTATCCCGAAGGCGCGCGCCTGATGGCGCTGGCCGGCGCCGACCTGCTGCTCTACCCGACCGCGATCGGCTGGGACCCAGCCGACGACGACGCCGAGAAATCGCGTCAGCGCGAGGCCTGGATCACCGTGCAGCGCGGCCATGCCGTCGCCAACGGCCTGCCGCTGCTCGCCTGCAACCGGACCGGCTTCGAGGCGGCTCCCGACGCGGCGCGCGGAATCCAATTCTGGGGGTCGAGCTTCGTCGCCGGCCCGCAGGGCGAATTCCTTGCGCAAGCCTCGACGGACAAGCGCGAGCTGCTCGTGGCCGACATCGACATGCAGCGCAGCGAAAACGTGCGTCGCATCTGGCCGTTCCTGCGCGACCGCCGCATCGATGCGTACGGCGACCTGCTGAAACGCTTTCGCGACTAGGCCTCTCACTCCATGTCCGTCATTCCGGCACTCGCCGGGATCCTTTTTTACTTCCCCGACGCCAAAAAATAGAACCGAACTCCAGCGTGGGCTGGAATGACGGCAAAAAAAGCGATGAACGACCTGACTCACCCGATTGCCGACCAGCCGCTCGCGCGCATCACCCGCGACGGCGTCGAATACACCCTGCTCGGCACCGCGCACGTGTCGCGCGCCTCGGTCGCCGCGGTGCGCGAGCTGATCGAATCGGAAAACTTCGACGCGATCGCGGTCGAGCTCTGCGACACGCGCTACCGCGCGCTGCGCGACCGCGAAGCCTGGCGCAATCTCGACCTGCTGCAGATCATCCGCCAGGGCAAGGCCGGCATGGTCGCGGCCAACCTGGCGCTGTCGGCCTACCAGCGCCGCCTCGCCGAGCAGTTCGGCATCGAGCCCGGCGCGGAAATGAAGACCGCGGCGGAACTCGCCGAGGCGCAGCACAAGCCGGTGTGGCTGATCGATCGCGAAGTGGCGACAACGCTCAAGCGCGCCTACCGCAGCGTCGGCTTCCTGCAGCGCTTCGGCCTGCTCGGCGGCCTCGTCGCTAGCCTGTTCGAGCGCGGCGAAGTCGCCGAGGCCGACATCGAGAAGCTCAAGCAGGGCGACATGCTGCAGAGCGCGTTCAGCGAATTCGCCGAGCAGTCCGAGCCGCTGTTCCGCAGCCTGATCGCCGAACGCGACAGCTTCATGTCCGCGCGGCTGCGCGAGGAAAGCGCGAAGGCGCAAGCGCTCGACGCGCCGGTCAAGCGCGTGCTCGCGGTGATCGGCGCCGGCCATCTCGCCGGGGTGACGCGCGAGATCGGCGAACAGACGGACGACCCCGCGAAGCTGACCCTGGCGCTCGATACCGCTCCGCCGGCCTCGCCGTGGCCGAAGTGGATCGGGTTCGGCGTGCTCGCCGTCATCATCGGCGCGATCGCCTGGACGTTCACGCGCGGCGCGCACTTCGGCGTCGAGGCGATCAAGGTATGGGTGCTGTTCACGGGCGGATTCGCCGCGCTCGGCGCGCTGCTCGGCGGCGGCCACGTCCTGAGCGCGCTGACCGCGTTCGTGGTCGGGCCGCTCAAGCCGTTCCGCCCGTTCGTGCCGGTCGGCGCGGTCGCCGCCGCGGTCGAAATGTCGCTGCGCCGGCCGCGCGTCGCCGATTTCGAATCGCTGCGCGACGACGTGATCGACTGGCGCGGCTGGTGGAAGAACCGCGTCTCGCGCACCCTGCTCGTGTTCCTGTTGAGCAACTTTGGCATGATCCTCGGCGAATATCTCGCCGGCATCCGCATCCTGAGCAAGCTGCTATGAATCTCGCGCGTCTGCTGTTCAAACCGAAATGGCAGGACAAGAACGCCGAGGTGCGCCGCGCCGCCGTTGCCGACGCCGGCGATGCGGAACTGCTTGCCGCGCTGCCCGAGATCGCGCGCGGCGACGCCGACGCCGGCGTGCGCCTCGCCGCGCTCAAGCGCCTCGGCGACTACGAAGCGTGGCGCGAGCGTTCCACCGGCGACGCCGACGGCGGCCTGCGCCGCGCCGCGCGCAACGCATACCTCGCTCTGCTCTGCTCGGACGATCCGCGCGTGCCGCCGCTGCCGCGCCGCGTCGCCGAGCTCGAAACGCTGAGTGCGGACGAAATCGAAAAGGTCGCCGTGCAGGCGACGAATCGCGACCTGCGCGCGGACGCGCTCAGGCGCGTGATGCGAACCGCGCTGCTCGCCGAGCGCGCGATCACCGATCGCGACGCGTCGATCCGCCTCGCTGCGCTCGAACGCATCACCGACGCCGCGGTCCTCGAGCGCATCGCGGAGCGCGCGCGGAAAAACGACAAAGCCGTCAGCCGGCGCGCGCGCGAGTTGGTTGAAGCGCAGCGCATCGGCAGCGGCGATGCGACTGCCGTCGCGCAAAAGGCGCGCGCGCTTTGCGAGCGCATGGAAATCCTGGTGCGCACGCCGGTACGCGACGAAGCGGTGTACGCGGCGATCGCGCGCGAATGGAACGCGCTGGGCGCCGCCGTGCCCACCGACCTGCTCGCGCGCTATTGCGGCGCCGACGCGCTCGTGCGGCAGACGAAGATCAACGTGGAAAATCCGCCGGCACGCGAAACCGCGGCCGCCGAACCGGAAACGCAACCGCAGGCGCAGGCCGACGTTCCGGCCGCGACGAACCTCGAAATGCTGGCCTCGCAGGCACGCTTCGACGCCGCGCTCGCGAACGCGGCCAGCGAAGCGCAACGCGAACGCGAACTGCGGCGCGCGCATCTCCACGAAATGGAACAGATCCTGCCGCGCTACTCCGCGGCCGTCGAAGCCGGCACCGTTTCCGCCGCGCACGCGCCGCACGACCGGCTGCTCAACCTCACCGCGATGGTCGTTCCGCTGCCCGCCTCGATCGAGGCGAAGCTGGCGCCGTTGCATGCGCGCTATGCGGAGCTCAAGCAGCAGCAGGCCTGGGCCAACCGCCGCCGCCGCGAAATGCTCTGCGACGATGTAGTCCAGCTCACCCAATCCGGCCTGCATCCCGACGCGTTGGCCTTACGCATCCGCGAAGCGCGCGAAGAATGGCAGCGCCTCGACGCCGCCGAGGGCATTTCCGGCGGGGCCGAGTCGGGGCCGACAAAGCGATTCCATGCGCTCTGCCATCGCGCACTCAGGCCGGCCAGGGCCTATTTCGACAAGCGCGACGAAGTGCGCAAGTCGCATGCCGGCGAGATCGACAAGCTGCTGCAGGACGCCGCGGCGCTACCGGACCAGGTCACCGACTGGAAGGCCGCCGGGCAGCTGCGCCAGAAGCTCGGCGATGCGCTGCGCTCGCTCGACGGCGTCGATCCGCGCACACGCACCGCGCTGGCCAGGCAGCTCAAGGTCGCGCTCGATCGGCTCGCACTGCGCCTCGATGCGCGCGCCGACGAAGTCGAAGCGGCCAAGCGACGCCTGATCGCGCGCGCCATGGCCCTGCAGCAGCAAGGCGACGGCCGCACCGTTGCGCGCGACGCGCGCGAACTGCAGGCACAGTGGACCGCGCTAGGCCAAGGCCGCCGCGGCAGCGACCAGCGTCTGTGGAAGGAATTCCGCGCCGCCCTCGATGCCGCGTTCGGCCGGCTCGACGCGGCCCGCAGGCAGCGCGACGAAGCCTCGGCGGCGATGCGCACGCAGGCGGAGAACCTGCTCAACGAAATCGCGGCCTTGAACGCCGACGATGCGCACGAGACGAAAGCGCGGTTGCGCGACATCGACGCGCGTTGGCACGCGCTGGGCTGTTCCGATCGCGCGATCGAGCAGCGCTACCGCAAAGCGCACGACGCGATCGAATCCGGCTTGCAGGGCGCCGCGCGGCGCAAACACTTGGCGCGCTACGCCGATGCCTTGGCCAAGTACGCCCTGCTGCGCGCCGTCGAAACCGGCGCACAGGCCATGGACGGCGTCACGGCGCAATGGCACGAACTCCCTGCCCCGGCCGACTTCGCCGCCGTACTCGATGCCCGCTTCGCGCGCGCGACGGCGGCGCCCGCTGCCGGAAAACCCGACGAAAACGCGGCGCGCGATCTGCTCGTCGAGCTCGAGTTCTTCGGCGGCCTGGAAACGCCGTCCGAAGACCGCCAGCGGCGCATGAATTTCCAGGTGCAACGCCTCGCCTCGCGCATGCGCGACCGCGGCGCGGCGACGCCGGAATCCGAACTCACCCGCTTGATGCGGGCCTGGTTCGAGCAGCCTGCGCAGGCGGCCGGACTGGAGAATCGGTTTGCGCGCGCCGCCCGCGCGGGCATGCAAACCCTGCCTTGAGCCTACGGCCCTACGGCGTCGAGTCTTTCCAGACCAGCGCCTGCCCCGGCGCCAGCGGAGACCGGCCGCGCACGATCCGCGCCGTTGTCGGAAGCGCAGCCGAAAATGGTTGCGGGTTGTAGTTCGCCATGACGTTCAGGCCGCCGCGCCAGTCGATGAACACGCCCGTGGGCAGGTCCTCGATCGCCACGCCCGCGCGCTGATAGACGCCGCGCACGATTGCGCGCTCCAGCTCGCCGTCGTCGGTCGAGACGCCGATCATCGTGACGCTGCCGCGGCCGAGCTTGCGCGTCGTCGCCGCAGCCTTGCCCGCGTAGTAGCGGCCGGCGTAAGTGGCAAGCACGGTGGTTCCCGCGCGTGGCGCGAGGATGTCGGCCCAGCGATGCCACGCGTGCTTCCTGTCGCCCGCGATCACTTCGCCGTTCGCGCCGGCCGGCAGCATGTCGAAGCCCTCGACGTCGGCGCCGATCAGATCGAGGATCGGCTGCGCCCATGGCCCTTCGTGGAAATGGCCCAGTTCATTTTTCTGGCCCGTGCGGCTGGTCAGAATCAGATGGCCGCCCTGCTCGGCGTAGCGCTTCCATTTCTGCGCGAGCGCGTTGCTCACCATCTGGTAGGCCGGCGCGATCAGGAACGGATAGCGGTTGAAATCGTCGTCTTCCGCGATGAAATCCATCGGCGCACCGGTGCTCTTGACCGCCAGCGTGTAGCCGTTGCGATAAGGCCAGCTCTTCCACAGCGAGGTCTGCGGCTGGATCTCGGTATCCCAGAAGACGTCATGACGCCACAGGTAGCCCGTGTAGCGGGCGGCGAGTTTTTTCGGCAGCGGCGCCTTCTCGTCGAGTTGGGTTTCGAGCGATTTGATCGCGCGCATCGTCTCGACGAATTCGCGGCCGGTGCGCGAAAGCGTCACGCCGTCGGTGCCGACGATGCCCTCGTGGTACATCTCGCTGCCGCGCTGGGGATGGCGATAGCGGTATGTGCCGAGCAGCGACGCACCCGAGCCGAACGCGTGCCATATCCACATGCCGACCGCGCCGGGCATCGGCTGCGGATTGATCTCGCCCCAGTTCACCTGGCCCGGCTGCATTTCCATGATGCCGAACGTGCCGTTGATCGAACGGAAATACGCGGCGGCTTCCATCAGATTGGCCGGCTTGCCGACCGCGTAGCTGTCGCCGCCGAGCACGTTCGCGCCGGCGACCGGATAGAGCGTGAACGTCGGGAAATCCAAGGCATGGCTGCGCCGCGGATCGGTCGCTTCGGTGACATTCGTGTAGTTGGTCGTCACCCATTGCCCGGAGCGCGCGTACTGCTTGATGATCCGCGCCTGGTCGTCGAGGAACTGCGCCTGCGTGTCGGCCTGGAAGCGCGCGAAATCGAGCAGCGCATGCGGGCTGAGCTTGTCTTCGCCGGCGAGCGTCGCATTGGGAATATGCACCTGCCCGAAACTCGTGTAGCGCGTGCTCCAGAACGAGCCGGCCCAGACCTTCTCCATCGCATCGATCGTGGCGTACTTGTTCTGCAGCCACGCTTGAAACGCCGTGCGCGCGCTGTCGCTGTAGTCGTTGAACGTGCCCGGCTCGTTGTCCACCTGCCAGCCCCACACGCGCGCGTCCTTGCCGTAGCGCTCGGCCATCGCATTGACGAGGCGCGCGACGAACGCCCGGTACTTCGGATTGCTCAGCGAAACTTCCGCGCGGATGCCGTGCTGATGCCGCTGGCCGTGTTCGTCGACGCGATAGACCTCGGGATAGCGCTCGTCCATCCAGCTCGGCGGCGCGCCCGTCGGCGTGCCGAGGATGACGCGCAGCCCGGCCTTGCCCGCCAGATCGATCGCGCGGTCGAGCCATTCGAAATCGAAGCGGCCTTCCTCGGGTTCGAGATAGGTCCAGTCGAACTCGGCCATGTGGGTGAAGTCGAAACCGAGCGTGGCCATGCCCGCGAAATCGCGCTGCCATTGCTCACGCGGCCACTGCGTCGGGTAATAGAACACGCCGAAACTCATCGGCTCGCGCTGATGCAGCAACGCCGCGCCGCGCAGGGGTGCGGGATGCGGGCCTGCGCTGTCGACCGGCGTGGCGGCGACGGCCGGCGCCGTCGCGAGAGCGATCGTCAGCGCCGCAAGCAAGGATCGAAACATGACGGCCATTCCGCGGAATCAAAACGCCTGCATATTAGGTCTTTCAACGAGCCCTCTGCTCCGGCCCGATAAAATGCCGGCGCGGTCGATCATAGTGCGGGCGTAACCGGCGCTTTGCGGGGTGCGTGTTTTCCACGAGCGTGCCAATAATGCCGGGGAAAACGGAAAGCCACGGACACTGCTTCGATGTCGCCCCAGCCGTTCCACACCGCGGTTGCACGCGCCGATCGCGAAGCCCGCAACGACAGTCCGCGCGCATGAGTGCGTCGCCGCGCGCGCTCGGCCTGTGGTCGGCGACCGCGCTTGTCGTCGGCAACATGATCGGGTCGGGCGTCTTCCTCCTGCCGGCGTCGTTGGCGCCCTACGGCCAGGCCAGCCTCTACGGTTGGGCATTGTCTGCCGCAGGCGCGTTGCTGCTCGCCGGAGTGTTCGCCTATCTCGCGCGGCGCCATCCGGTGGCCGGCGGCCCCTACGCGTACGTGCGCATCGCGTTCGGCGATTTCGCCGGCTTCATCATGGCCTGGAGCTACTGGATCTCGGCGTGGTGCGGCGTCGCCGCGATCGCCGTGGCGTTCGGCGGCAGCCTCGCCTCGATCTTTCCCGAGCTCGCCACGCCCGCGCGGGCGACCGCATCCGCCCTGGTCGTGCTATGGCTCGGTACGGCATGCAATCTCGCCGGCGTGCGTACGGCGGGCCTCGTCCAGCTCGTCGTCACGATAATCAAGCTCCTGCCGTTGTTCGTCGTGATCGTCGCCGGCGCGACCCGGCTCGACGCGGCGTCGTTCGTGCCGTTCAACCCGAGCGGGCTGAACTGGCTGCCGCTGACGACGACCACCGCCGCGCTGGCGGTCTGGGCGTTGCAGGGCATGGAATGCGCGACGATTCCGGCCGAACACGTGGCCGATGCCGCGAAGACGATACCGCGCGCGACGTTCCTCGGCGTCGCATTGGCCGCGTTGCTGACGATCGCGGCCTGCACGGTCGTGCTCGGCCTGATGCCTCTGAACGCATTGGCGGCTTCCACCGCGCCGTTCGCCGATGCCGCGTCGCGGCTCTGGGGCGCGGGCGCGGGGATCACGATGGCGGTGGCGATGGCCGTATCCTGCCTCGGCGCACTCAACGGCTGGATTCTGGTCCAGGGCCAGGTGCCGTTCGCGGCGGCGCGCGACCGCTTGTTTCCGGCGTACTTCGCCAGGGTCGACGCAAGCGGCACGCCGCGCGTCGGCCTCGTCGTCGGCAGTGCATTCGCGACCTTGCTGGTCGGTGCGAATTTCACCGGCTCGCTCGTCTCGGTGTTCACCGCCTCGATTCTCCTGTCGAACGCGGCGGCGTTGATGCCGTATTCGTCCAGCGCCGCGGCGATGTTCAAGCTGGAACTGCGTTCGCCTGCGCCGTCCGCGTGGCGTCTTGCCGTCGCCGCGCTGGCGCTGGTCTACGGGCTGTGGGCGCTCGTCGGCACGGGAGCCGAGGCCCTGCTCTGGGGTGCGGGTCTTTTGCTTGCGGCGCTGCCTTTCTATTTTCACCAGCGCCGCAAAGGACAAATGCGGACGAGCGTCCGCCATCCGGCTTGAAGCGACCGAATTCAGTCCGCCCGGTCGAGGAGACTGCTGCGGTCGATATCCCGGCGCAACACGATCAACGTGGTCAGGTCCTCGACATTCTGGTGGGCGGCAATCAGATCGCGCAACGTATTCAGTCCATCGATCGACGGCACTTCCACTTCCACGATCAGGTCGAGCTGGCCGCTGATCGACGAGACGCGCCGGACTTCCTGATGACGCGCCAGCTGGTCGAGCACATTGATCGAAGGCGTGCGCGTCAGCGTCAGCAGCAGGAAGGCGGCGATGAAATTCGTCTCCGTCTTCTGGCCGATGTCGGCGCGATAGCCGCGGATGACGCCGCTCTTTTCCAGCAGCGCGATGCGCTCGGTGGTCGCGCTGCGCGACAGGCCGATGCGCGCCGCCAGCGACTTCAGCGGAATGCGCGCCTCCTTGGAAAGGATGCGGAGGATGTCCCTGTCCTTGGCGTCGAGTTCCTTCATCGCATGCCCCTTGGCCGTGAACCGATAAATTGCCGGCGCAGGTCATCACTGTGCAGGTGCAACCGGCGTTTTGCAGGATGCATGATTTTTCGGTGCATGCCAATCTTTCGCAAGCCCAAATCCGTTCGACCATGACCGACATTACCCACCCCGCGCCGACGTTTTCGCCGGACGAGGCGAAACGCCTCGCGCGCCATCACTTCGGGATATCCGGCAGCGTGAGCCGACTGGCGAGCGAGCGCGACCAGAATTTCCGGCTGACTTCGGACGACGGCGACTGGGTGCTCAAGCTGTTCAACGCCAGCGAGCCGGCGATCGACACCGCATTCCAGATCGCGTTGCTCGATCACCTCGACCGAGTCCGGCCCGGCGTCACGATACCGCGCCTGCGGAGCACGTTGTCCGGCGACCCTCTTGCCTACGCCGTCGGCGCCGGCGGCGAGCGCCATGCCATGCGACTGGTCGCGTGGATGACCGGCCGACCGCTCGCCGAGGGCGAACGCACGCCGGAACTGCTGCACAGCCTCGGCGCCGCGCTCGGCCGCCTCGACCGCGCGCTGCAGGGTTTCATCCATCCCGGCGCGCTGCGCAGTTTCGACTGGGACATTCGCCGCGCCGGCGAATCCCGGCAGCGGCTCGCGCACATTCACGACGACGGCGAGCGGGCGTTGCTGCTGCGCTTTCTCGACCACTTCGAAGCGAACGTGGCGCCGCGCCTGCCGCACCTGCGCACGCAAGTCATCCACAACGACGCCAACGATTGGAACGTGCTGGTCGATCCGGCTTCTCCGCAGCAAGTGGCCGGGCTGATCGACTTCGGCGATGCGCTGCATTCGCCGCTCGTCGCCGAAGTGGCCGTCGCCTGCGCCTACTCCATGCTCGACACGCCCGATCCGATCAGCGCGGCGGCGCGGCTTGCGGCCGGCTTCCATGCCGAATATCCGTTGTTCGAGGAAGAGATCGACATCCTGTTCGACCTGATCGTCATGCGTTTGACGATCAGCGTCACCTTGTCCGCCGCGCGCAGGGAGCAGACCGACGACAATCCCTATCTCGCGGTCAGCGAAGCGCCGGCGTGGCGGCTGCTCAAGCGCCTCGGGGCGATGAATCGGCGTCTGGCCACCTCGATCCTGCGCCATGCCTGCGGTTTCGACGCGGCTCCGCACGCGCGCGCGATCGCGCGCTGGATCGCGACGAACTCGCGGAGCTTCGCATCGATCCTCGATCGCCATCCGGCGACGCTCGCGAAAGCGACCGTGCCGTTGGCCAATCCCGATCATCCGATGGTCGCGGCCTCCGTGGCCGGAGAACCCGGCCGGGCGAGCCGCTGGTGGGAAGCGCACTGCGCCGAACACGGAATCGTGCTCGGGGTCGGCGCCTGGGGCGAGGCGCGAACCGTCTACACGAGCGACTTCTTCCGGTCGAGGTTCATCGAGGCTCAGCGCAGGGACCGCCATCTCGGCCTCGATCTCTTCATGCCGGCAGGAACGAAGCTGTATTGCCCGCTGGCCGGCGTGGTGAGAAGCGTCGAAATCGAAGACGAACCGCTCGGCTACGGATGTGCGGTCGCCATCGATCATGCCGCAGACGATTGCCCCGCCTTCACGACGTTGTGGGGTCACCTGGCGCGCGAAGCGGTTGCGCGCCTCGAGCCGGGAGACCGGATCGAAGCCGGAGGCCTTGTCGGCGAGATCGGAACGCCCGCAGAGAACGGCGGCTGGGCGCCGCACCTGCATCTGCAGATATCGACCGACCCGGCGCTTGCGGCGCGCGACATCCCGGGCGCGGGCGAGGCCCGCTATCTCGGCGTGTGGAGCGAATTGTTCCCGAACCCGGCCGACCTCGTCGGCCTGCCGTCGGAGACCTTCCGGCGCACGGGACGCGCGAAGTCGCAGATCGTGGCGGCGCGCAGGACCGCGCTGTTGCCCAATCTGTCCCTCTCCTATTCCGAGCCGATCAAGTTCGTGCGCGGCCAGGGCGTATGGTTGATCGACGACGGCGGCCGCGCCTATCTCGACTGCTTCAACAACGTCTGCCATCTCGGCCACGCGCATCCCGAGGTCGTGGCAGCGATCGCGCGACAGGCGGCGACGCTGAACACCAATACGCGCTACTTGCACGATCTGATCGTCGACTACGCCGAACGCCTGACCGCGACGCTGCCGTCCGAACTGTGCGTGGCGGCGTTCGCCTGCTCGGGCAGCGAGGCCAACAGCCTGATGCTGCGCATGGCGCGTGCCCGCACCGGGCGCAGCGAAGCCATCGTGCTCGACTGGGGTTATCACGGCACGACGCCGGAGCTGATCGATCTGAGCGCGTACAAGTACAAGCGCAAGGGCGGCAACGGCCGACCGGCGCACGTGTTCGAGGCGGCGATACCCGACAGCTACCGCGCTCCCGCCGAATGGCCGGTCGCGGAACATGCCGGGCGCTTTGCCGAAAGCGTGGCCGAACAGATCGCGGCGATGGCGAAACAAGGCCGCGCACCGGGTCTGTTCCTCGCCGAATCGATTCCCAGCGTCGCCGGCCAGGTGTTCCTGCCCGGCGGCTATCTGGAAAAAGTATACGCGATGGTGCGTGCGGCCGGCGGCGTCTGCGCCGCCGACGAAGTGCAGGTCGGGTTCGGCCGCGTCGGCAGCCACTGGTGGGCGTTCGAAACGCAGGGCGTGGTCCCCGACATCGTCACGATGGGCAAGCCGATCGGCAACGGCCATCCGATGGCGGCTCTCGTCACGACACGCGAAATCGCCGCTTCGTTCGACAACGGCATGGAGTACTTCAACACCTTCGGCGGCAACCCCGTTTCCTGCGCGGCGGGGCTGGCCGTGCTCGACGTGATCGAACGCGATCGCCTGCGCGAGAACGCGTCGGAGACCGGCGCCTATCTGATCCGGCGCTTCAAGCAACTGCAGACGCGCTTCGACGCGATCGGCGACGTGCGCGGCATGGGCCTGTTTCTCGGCATCGAACTGGTCGAAGACCGCAGGACCAAGGCCCCGGCCACGGCGCTGGCGAAACGCGTCAACGACGAGATGAAAGCACGCGGCGTGCTGATCGGTACCGAGGGCCCGCACGACAACGTGCTCAAGATGCGTCCGCCGATGATCTTCAGCCGCGCCAACGCGGACCATCTGATCGAGGTGCTCGAAGAAGCATTGGTCGCGGCGGGCGATCGTCCCGGCGGCCTCTGATCGAGCGACCGATAAAGTGCCGGCGCAATTCATCACAGTGCTGGCATAACCGGCGATTTGCAGGATGCGCGCTTTTTTCGTGCATGCGAATCTTTCCGTGGAGATTCGTTGCGTACAAAACCGGCGGCATTGCCGCGGTCGATCCACATAAAAATTCAGAGATGCAGACGCCAGGACTCCGTTTCGTCTCGGGCATGGCGAAGACGAAAACGATGTCGGCCGCGAGGCATCAAGCACATCTACCGACTGGAGGGACTTCCCCGATGCGAAACAGAACGCACATCCACCGCGGCGCCCTTGCCTGTGCCATCGGCGCCGCGCTGTTCACCGTTGCCGCGCAGGCGCAGGACGCGTCTGCGCAAACCGCGCAACCGGCGGCCGCACCGGCCAAGGCGCAGAGCCCGAATGCCGGCGACGCGCCCACGCGCGAGCTCGACCAGATCGTCGTCACCGGCAACGCCAACGCCGGCGGCATCAAGAAGATCGAGGCCAGCTATTCGGTGACGACGGCGAATCTCGAGAAGATCAAGGAAGCCAATCCGGTCAGCGTAGCCGACCTGCTGAAGATTTCTCCGGGCATCTTCGCCGAGTCCTCGGGCGGCCAGACCGGCGCGAATATCGAAGTGGCCGGCTTTCCGTCGGACAGCGGCGCGCCGTTCACGACGTTCGCGGTCAACGGCGCGCCGTTGTTCCCGCGCTGGGACTACTTCACCGACGCGATGCTGCGCCTCGACGACACGATCGACCGCCTCGAAGCGTTGCAAGGCGGCCCCTCGGTGCTCTACGGCAACGGCCAGCCCGGCGTCATCGCCAACTTCATCCTGCGCGAAGGCACGAGCACGCCCTCGGGCAGCGTCGGTCTGACCTACGGCTCCGAAGGCTCGTGGCGTTTCGACGGCTTCTACGGCTTCCCGATCGCCGAAGGCTGGTACGGCAGCGTCGGCGGCTTCTGGCGCAAATCCGACGGCGTGCGCGATCCGCAATATCCCGCCGACGACGGCGGCCAGCTCACCGCGACGCTGCGCCACGATCTCGACCACGGCTCGGTGCTCGTGTTCGCGCGCCTGCTCAAGGACAAGAACCAGTTCGTCACCGACACGCCGATCTACAATCCCGCGCCGGGCAAGTTCTCGCCCTACCCCAACTTCGATCCGCTGACCGGCACGTTCGGCAGCAAGTCCGATCGCTATCAGTTCCTCGAGGACAAGCCTTGCTTCACCGCGGGCTGCACGCCGGGCGGCGTCGACATCGACATGGCCAACGGCGAAGGCGGCAACCTGCACCTGGTCGGCGCCAACCTCGATCTCGATTTCGAAAACGGCTGGTCGTTGTCCGACAAGTTCCTGCTGCTCGGCGGCAACATGGACATCAACTCGTTCTTCAGCACGGGGGCGAATCCGCAGACGCTCGGCAGTTTCATCTCCGACTCCGCGAACGCGTTCGGCCTGCCGTCCGGCCTCACCGCGACCGCGACCTACCGCAACGGCGGCACCGCGGACATGAACGAAAACATCTCGGTGCAGAACCCCGAATACATCCACAAGCGCATCAATTCGATCAGCAACGAAATCCACCTGAGCCGGGAATTGTTCGAAGGCAATACGCTGACGCTCGGCAACTACACGGCGAGATATTCGATCGCGCATTCCGAGGACGACGGCCTCAACATGCTGCTGCAGGCGAAGTCGAATCCGAACCCGATCGTCGTCAGCTTGAGCGACGGCACGCACACGTACCAGCTCACCGACAAGCAAGGCCTGTTCTGGAACAACGATCCGCAATCGTGGATGACGTTCAACGAATACTGGCGGGCCTCGACCACGGCGTTCTTCTTCAGCGACGTGTGGAACATCGGCAACTGGCGCTTCGACGGCGGCATGCGCGTGCAGCACAACAACACCAGCGGCTGGTACCAGAACGGCACGACGGGCGATCTCGACGCCAATCCGTACACGGTCTACAACAACAATGCGTTTTATGTAACCGACGATTATCTGCATCCGTCGTACTCGAAGACGGCTTCGTCGTGGACGCTCGGCGCCAACTACCTGGTCAACGACAACATGAGCGCGTACGCGCGCGCGAACCGCGGCGTGTTCTTCCCCGGATTCGACAGCATCGTCTACGTGCCGGACGTGCCGGTGGAACGCATCCGCAACTTCGAAGTCGGTTTCAAATATCAGGCGCCATGGATCTACGCGGACATCGCCGCGTACCAGCGCAAATTCACCGGCATTCCCTACTCGATCACGCTCGACACCGGGCAGATCAACCTGCTCTACGGTTCGAGCACGAAAGGACTCAATGCGCAGGTCGTGCTCACGCCGATCGAGAACCTCTCGCTCGCGTTCAGCGGCAACTACATGGATGGCCACTACTCGGACTATCAGGGCTGCGTGCCGTACACCGCGCAGGACGGCAGCGACCGCTGCGACAGCATCACCGGCAAGCCGCTCGACCGCCAGCCCAAGGTACAGTACCGTTTCACGCCGGCCTACACGATCCCGACCGACTGGGGCAGCCTGAAGCTCTGGACCACCTACGAATACGTCGGCAACCGCTACGGCGATCAGCTTTCGATGCAGCCGCTCGGCCACTACTACGATCTCGCGATCGGCGCGATGGCCAACGTCGGCAAGAACTGGGTGCTGACCCTGCGCGGCACCAACGTCACCAACCAGATCGGCATCACCGAAGGCAACGCCCGCCTGTTCGGCTTCGCCAGCGGCGGCGGCGTCATTCTCGCCCGCTCGATCGAGGGGCGCGAATTGAATTTTCAGGTGAAGTACAAGTTCTGAGGACAGCTCGCCGTCAGGTCGGCGATCCGACCATCCGCAGGCGCGGGAAGCGCACGGGAGAAAACACATGGCTGCCAGTTCCGCCCGATCCTTCTTCCTGCTTCGCGTGCCCTCCCTGGCAACGACTTTCGATTCGGGTTTCACCGCCGCGTTGCGACTCCTCCTTGCGCTCGCGGCGGCACTTTTTTCGAACGTCGCCACGTGGGCGGCAGCGGCGCCTGCCGTCGCGGACGAAGACAAGTATCTCGATGTCCTCGATATGCACGGCGCGCCGAAGACCGCGGCTGACAGAAGCTTCAACATATTTTTTGACCGCGGGGCGTGGCACGGCTATAGCCTCCCGCCCGCCGGCGACGGCGGCACGGGCTTCTCCGGGCCGTTCGTGCACAGCCTCGGCGAAGGCCGGTGGGTCGGTGCGCGCTTCGCCCGGTTGTCGCTTCGGGATTCGGCGAATCACGAGAACATCGAGCTCGCTCCGGCCGGAAGCCATGCCTTGCCAGGCTATCTGACTCGCCGCTTCTCCTCGACCGGCCTGCAAGTGAGCGAGACGCTTTTCTTCGCCGATTCCCGGCATGCGCTCGTACGCATCGAACTGTCTTCGACGAAACCGCAGGACATCGATTTGGCTGTCGAAGGCGCGCTGATGCCGTCGCAAACGGCCATGCCGGACCAAACGGGCAGCGCAATCACCCAATCCCTTGCCCATTCGCATTCCGAGCTCGCCACGTCCATGGATACGAATGGCGACGGCGTTGCCCAAGCCGCCGTCACCGCCGCCGGCTATCGTCTCGCCACGAGGCATCCGCTGCACCTCGAAGCAAACAAGACGAAAACGCTCTATCTCGACCAAGCGCTCGCCTACGACACGCGCAACGGAAAAGAACCGCAGGTGGAGGTCGCGCAGGCGTGGGCAGAAAATCGCGCGCGCTGGTCAGGCTATCTGAAAGCCGTCGATGCCAGCCGGCTCGCGGGCGTGCCCGATGAAACCGCACGACGCGTCGCGGTGAAATCCGTCCTCACCCTGCTCGGCAACTGGCGCGCGGCCCGCGGCGACCTGCACCACGACGGCGTCGTTCCTTCCTATTCCAATCCCGACTTCAACGGCTTCTGGGCCTGGGATTCGTGGAAGCACGCCGCCGCGCTCGCGTCATTCGCGCCCGCGCTCGCGCGCGACCAGATGCGCGCGATGTTCGACTACCAGGCCGCCGACGGCATGGTTCCCGACTGCATCTATCTCGACAAGGCGAACAACAACTGGCGCGACACGAAGCCGCCGCTGGCCGCATGGGCCGTGCGCGAAATCTATCGCGCGACCGCCGACAAGGCCTTTCTCGCCGAGATGTACGACAAGCTCGTGCGCTATCACCGCTGGTGGTTCGCCAGGCGCGATCACGACCGCAACGGCCTCGCCGAATACGGATCGACCGACGGCACCAAGATCGCCGCGAAGTGGGAAAGCGGTATGGACAACGGCGCGCGCTTCGACGCGATCGCCATGCTGAAGAACGGTGACGGCGCCTGGTCGATGGACCAGGAATCGGCCGACCTCAACGCCTACCTCTATCTGGAAAAACTCGAGCTCGCCGAAATCGCCAATGCGCTCGGCAAAGCGCGCGACGGCGAACAGTGGACCAGGGAAGCCGCGGCGATGAAGGCGACGATCCAGAAACGCATGTTCGATCCCTCGCGCGGCTATTTCTTCGACGTGAAACTCGGCCGCGACGAATTCGTTCCGGTTTACGGCTCGGAAGGTTGGACCGCGCTGTGGGCCGGCGTCGCCACGCCCGAGCAGGCGCAGGCCGTCGCACGCACGATGCTCGACCCGAAAAAATTCTCGACCCGTTTGCCGTTGCCCACGTTGGCCGCCGACGATCCGCGCTTTTCGCCGGTCAAAGGCTACTGGCGCGGCCCGGTGTGGATGGACCAGGCCTGGTTCGGCGTCGAAGCGTTGAAACGCTACGGCTTCGACAAGCAAGCCGACGACGTCGCCAGGCGACTCGTCGTCAACGCGAAAGGCCTGACCGAGCAGGCGCCGATGTACGAAAACTACGATCCGCTGACCGGCGAAGGCCACCAGTCGCGCAACTTCAGCTGGGCGGCCGCCAGTTATCTGTTTCTCGTGCGCAAATGAAACGACTGGAACCTATCTCACGATCGTCGCGAACTTTCTTCGAGCGCGGCAGATTTTGAGATAGGTTGTATGCGGATCGCCGAGGCATGACGAAAAAGTCGTACAGCGCGCGAAATCCGCGTCACGCCGCAGTCAAGGCACCGCCGACGCGTCGTAAATGACCCTGCCGTGTCGGATGGTGTACTTGACGTCCGCCAATGCGGGCAGGCCCGCGGCCGCCGGATCGTCGGCCAGGACGGTGAGGTCGCCTTCCATTCCCGCCTTGATCCGCCCTTCATCGCGAGCCACGCCGAACCGTTCGGCCGGCGCCGTCGTCAGCATCGCCACGACGTCGCTCAAGGCAAAGCCGCACAGTTTCAATTGTTCGTATTCTTCGCGCTGATCGTGATCGGTGAGAAATCCGGTATCCGTGCCGTACATCAGCGTGCCGCCCAGATCGTGAAAGCGTTTCACCGTTGCGCGGATGGCTCCGATGTTCGCATCCTTGGAAAAGAGCTTGAGCGTCGGAACGATCGCGACGTGATGGCGGACCAACGTTTTCAACAGTTCGTCGCTCACCCCATCGGTGACTTCCGGGGCATGGGCGATGACGTCCACGCCTGCCGACAATGCGACTTGCACGCCGGCAAGATTAGTCGCGTGGGTGAAAACAATCTGACGTCGGGCATGCGCGGTCGCCACGGCGGCCTGCGCGATATCGACGGGCATCGGAACGACCTGCCCGGGCGCAACGATCGAGCCGGTGAACAGTTTCACGATATCCGTACCTGCCGCAATATTCTTCTCGATGGCATCCGTCGCGTCGGCGGGCGTCCCGGGCTGCGGCAGGGTGGCCAGCAGCGGCGGCGGCAGATCGTGCAAGTAGAAAGGCAACGCGCCGTGCGGATATAGAGGGAGACCCGCCGTGTAGATTTTCGGCCCGGGAATCTCGCCGGACTCTATGCGTCGACGCAGCGCCGCGGTGTTGTACGGATCCGATCCGGTATCGACCACCGTGGTGAAGCCGGACCGCGTCAGCATCTCCCGCAACTGCCCGCTCAATCGATCGGCGGAAAGCTTGTCGACGCCTTCCCAGCGCGGCTCCATAAAGTGCACATGCGTGTTCCAGAACCCGGCGAAAACCGAGCATTGCGCGCATCGCAGAACTCGCGCATTTCCGGGAACGGCGCCGTCGCGGCCCACGGCGACGATCCTGCCGTCGCGCACAAGAACGGCGGCGTCGGTCAACGGTTTTGCATCGGGGGATGGGTATACTTTTCCCACCTGCAGTGCCAGCGTCTGCCCTTGCGTCGGCACGAATGGAAAAAGAAACAGGAAGAATCCGATTGCGGCAAGAGCCGATTTCACAGCCATTCCTCCTCCACGGGAAAAACGATTCGTGCCTCGCGGCCCCGGTGCCCGGTCAGGCTGTGCGCAAGCGCCGCACCCGCGCGTCGCGCAGCACGCGCCGCGCCCACAGACCCGCGTCGTCGAGCAGAGAGTAGATCGTCGGCAGCACGAGCAGGCTGACGATGGTCGAGAAGATCAGGCCGCCCGCGATCGCGCGCGCCATCGGATAGTACGGCGGACCGTCGCCGCCGATCGCCGCGTCGCCGAGGCACAGCGGCAGCATGCCGAGGATCGCCGTGCCCATCGTCATCAGGATCGGGCGCAGGCGATCCTTCGCGCCCTGCACGAGCGCCTGGCGCCGGCCCATGCCCTCATGGCGCAGCTGGTTGATGTGCACGATCATGACGATGCCGTTGTTGACGACCACGCCCATGAGGATCAGCACGCCGATCGAGGCCATGACCGAGAACGTCGTGCCGGTGATCCAGAACAGCCAGAACACGCCGAAGATCGAGAACACGAACGTGGTCAGGATCGCCGCCGGGTAGATCAGCGACTCGAACATCGCGCACATGACGACGTAGACGAGCACGAGCGCGATCAGCGTGTTGAACAGCATCGTGCTGCCGGCCTCGTCGTCGCGGTCGAAGTTCTCGCCGAAGCTCCATTTGTAGCCGGGCGGCAGATCCATCTTGCCCATCGCGGCCTGGATCTCCTTGCGCGCGTCGTCCGGCGTCTTGCCTTCGGCGAAGTTGGCGACGATGGCGAAACTGGTCTGGCGGTTGCGCCGGCCGATCGTCGCCGCCGCGTTGCGCGCATCGATGTCGATCATCGACATCAGCGGCACCTGGGTGCCGTCGGCGCGGCGCAGCTTGTAGTCCGAAAGATTGTCGAGGCTCTGCGTGTCGCTGCCGGAAAAACGCAGCCAGACCGGAACCTGCCCTTCGCCGCCGTGGTAGTCCTTGAGGCGGAAGCCGCGCAGCGCGATGCCGATGTATTGCGCGATGTCGCTCGCGGAGAAGCCCATCGCCTTCGCCTTCTGCCCGTCGACGTGCACCGCGAGTTCTCGGTTGCTGCTGTTCTGCTGTGCGCGCACGTCGCGCAGGCTCGGCAGGCTGCGCAGGATCGGGATGACGTTGGCGGCCAGCTCGCGCAGCTGCGCGCCGGAATCGCCGGTGAGATTGATTCCCACGCTCGGCTGCTGGCTGCCGCTGCCGCCCCCGCCTTCGAAGCCGATGACGATTTCGCCGATCGGAACTTTCGGCAGGCCCTGGCGGATCGCTTCGACGATCTGCACCTGATCGGGCGCCTCGTCATCGAGGAAGGCGGCCATTTCGCTGTCGCCCTGCTCGTTGTAGAAGACATAGACGTTCTTGAGATGGAACTCCTTGCGATGTTCGTCGAGCCAGTGTTCGAGCGTCGCATAGCTCGCGCGCATCTGCGCCAGCGGATACAGCCCGTTGAGGTTCATCTGGAAGAAGATCCACTTCGACGGGCCGCCGCCGTTCATGTTGACCTTGGTATGGGTCAACGGCACCGCGCTCGCGAGCATGAGCGCGAGCAGGCCGACCATGGTCCAGCGCCGGTGCGCGAGCGTCTTCTCGATGAAGCGGCCGTAGTGTCCCTGCGCCTTCGTGATCACGGTCTCGCGGCCGATGAACTTCGGCGGCGGCAGTTTCGCCGACAGCATCGGCACGAGGCTGACCGCGACCAGCCACGAGGCCAGGTGCGCGATCGCCATCGCCACCGCGACCTGGGTCAGGAAGATGCTCATGCCGTTCTTCTCGCGCAGCACCATCGGCAGGAACACGATGATGCTCGCGAGCGTGCCCGCGGCGATCGCGATGCCGACGATCTGCGTGCCCTGCACCGCGCAGTACCACGGCTTGTCCGGATAGTGCTCGCGGTACTGGTAGATGCTCTCGACCACGACCACGGCGTTGTCGACGAGCATGCCGACCGCGAGCAGCAGGCCCATCATCGAGAGGATGTTGAGGCTGATGCCGAACATCTGCATGCAACCGAGCGTGATGACGAAGCAGATCGGAATCGCCAGCGACACCATCAGCGTCGACGGCCAGTCGCGCAGGAAGAAGAACAGCACGAGCACCGACAGCAGGGTGCCCTCGAGCCCCGCCTTGCCGAGCTGCTTCAGGCTGTCGGTGACGCCGGCCGCCTGGTCGTTGAACGCGACCAGCTGCAGATCGTCGATCTGGCCGGACTGCTTGATGCGGTCGATCTCGTCCCAGACGCGGCGGCCGACGTCGACGAGATTGGCCGCACGCTCTTTGTACACGCGCAGGATCACCGCCGGGCGCGTGTCGAGATGCAGTTCGTAGTCCGCGCGCGCCGGCTTGAACGAGATGTCGGCGATGTCGCTGAGCTTGAGGCCGCGCTCGTTGATCGCGAGCGTGCGGATGTCGTCGATGCTGCGCCATTCGCCGGCAGGCTGTACGTGATAGCGCAGGTCGCCGTCCTTGATCAGGCCGCCCGAGGCGGAAAAATTCGCAGTCGACAGTTTCTGGTACAACTCATCGAGACTGACGCCGGCCGCGCCGAGGCGCTCGGCTGAAATCTCGATCTGCACTTCGCGCTGGGAGACGCCCTGCAACTGCACGCGCGCGACGCCGGGCAGACGCTCCAGCGGGCGCTTGAGCTTGTGGTCGAGCAGATCGTAGGCATTGGTCAGGTTGCGCTCGGACGAAATCAGCATGCCGAGCACGGGGCGATCGCCAGTGCCGAACTTCTCCACCGAATAGCGCTTCAGATCGCTCGGCAACTGGTCGCGGATCGCATCGATCTTGCCGCGCGCTTCGACCGCCTTGACCGCAGCGTCCTGGCTCCATTTGAACTCGATGAAGATCTGCGCGCCTTCCGGCGTCGAATTCGAGTTCATGTTCTTGATGCCGGTCAGCGTCGACAGCGCGTCCTCGACCGGCCGCGTGATCGAACGCTCGACCTCGCCGGGCGTCGAGCCCGGATACGGCAGATCGACGAACATGAAGGGAAACTGGATGTCCGGCATCGCCTCGAGCGGCAGGCGGAATGCCGCGATCAAGCCGATCACGGTCATCGACACGAAGACCATGATCGCGGTCACTGGCCGTTTCAGGCTGAGTTCCGCCAGTGTCATGCGATCACCCCTTCAAAAGATTCTCAACGCGAATCAAGGCGGATGTTTAAAGACATGCAGGCGGATGAAGCCTTCTTCGGATTTTGCCCCATCCGCGTCATGCTTGTTCCACTCGCCCGCACCCGTGCCAAACGCTTTTATCTTTGCCTCACGCGGCGCGCAAGCCCCGCCAGCGACGCGCGCGCGCGTCGCGCAGCACGCGCCTGGCCCACAGGCTGGCGTCGTCGAGCAGCGAGTAGATCACCGGCAGCACGAGCAGGCTGACGATGGTCGAGAAGATCAGGCCGCCCGCGATCGCACGCGCCATCGGATAGTACGGCGGACCGTCGCCGCCGATGCCGGTGCGGCTGATGCACAGCGGCACCATGCCGAGGATGGCCGTGCCCATCGTCATCAGGATCGGGCGCAGGCGGTCCTTCGCGCCCTGGATCAGCGCGTCGACGCGATCCAGGCCCTCGTGGCGCAGCTGGTTGATGTGCACGATCATGACGATGCCGTTGTTGACCACGACGCCCATCAGGATCAGCACGCCGATGAAGGCCATGATCGAGAACGTCGTGCCGGTGATCCAGAACAGCCAGAACACGCCGAAGATCGAGAAGATGAACGTGGTCAGGATCGCGGCCGGATAGATCAGCGACTCGAACATCGCGCACATGACCACGTACACGAGCACGAGCGCGAGCACGAGGTTGAGCATCATCTTCGCCGCCGCGTTGTCGTCGCGGTCGAAGTTCTGGCCGAAGCTCCAACGGTAGCCCGGCGGCAACTGCACCCTGTTCATCACCTTCTCGATCTCTGCGCGCGCGTCGTTGCCGGTCTTGCCGTCGGCGAGATTGGCTTTGATCGAAAACGACGTCTGCCGGTTGCTGCGCTCGATCACCGACGAAGCGTTGCTCGTCGTCACCTGCACCATCGACATCAGTGGAATCTGCGTACCGTCGGAACGGCGCAGCTTGTAGTCGGAAAGGCTGTTGAGATCGCTCGCGTCGGCGCCGCGGAAGCGCATCCACACCTGCAACTGGTCCTGGCCGCTGTGATAGTCCTTGAGCTGGCCGCCGCGCAGCGCCACCGAGATGTACTGCGCCACGTCGTTGGCCGAGAAGCCATAGGCCCTGGCCTTCTCGCGGTCGACGCGGATCGCCAGCTCGCGGTTGCCGTTGTCCTGGTCGGCGCGCACGTCGCGCAGGCTGGGTAGCGATTTGAGGATCGGAATCACCGTCGCCGACAGATCGCGCAGCACCTGGCCGGAATCGCCGTTCAGGCTGAGCTGGATGCTGTTGTCGTTGCCGCCGTTGTTGTTGAAATCGAACACGATGTCGCCGATCGGCACCTTCGGCCCGTCCTTGCGGATCTTCTCCATGATCGCCTTGGTGTCGATCTTGCCGAGATCCTCGTCCTTGAACAGGATCGTGGTGAAGGTGTCGTTGCCGTCCTCGGCGTAACGGCTGTAGATATTCTTGATGTGGAATTCGTCGCGATGCGCGTTGAGGTAGGTCTCGACCGTATCGACGGAGCGCTTGAGTTCCGCCAGCGGATACATCGCGTTGAGCCGGTAACCGAGGAACAACTGGTCGCGGTCGCCGCTCGGGAACATGTCCATCTTCGTATGCGATGCCGGCAGCACGATGCTGACCACGAGCAGGCCGAGCAGCCCGAGCATGGTCCAGCGCCGATGGCGCAGCGTGCGCGCGACGAAATCGCCGTACGCCGCCTGCATGCGCGTGACCAATGTCTTGCGGCCGATGAATTTCGGCGGCGGCAGTTTCGCCGACAGCATCGGCACGAGGCTGACCGCGACCAGCCACGAGGCCAGGTGCGCGATCGCCATCGTCACCGCCACCTGGGTCAGGAACACGCTGATGTCGTCCTTCTCGCCGAACACCATCGGCAGGAACACGATCACGCTCGCGAGCGTGCCCGCGGCAATCGCGATGCCGACGACCTGGGTGCCCTGCACGGCGCAATACCAGGGCTTGTCGGGATACTTCTCGCGGTAGTGATAGATGCTTTCGACGACGACGACCGCGTTGTCGACGAGCATGCCGACCGCGAGCAGCAGGCCCATCATCGACAGGATGTTGAGGGTCATGCCGAAGAACTGCATGCAGCCCATGGTGATGACGAAGCAGATCGGGATCGCCAGCGACACCATCAGCGTCGACGGCCAGTCGCGCAGGAAGAAGAACAGCACGAGCACCGACAGCAGCGTGCCTTCGAGCCCCGCCTGGCCGAGCTGGCGCAGGCTTTCGGTGACGTTCTTCGCCTGGTTGCCGAGCGCGTAGATCTTGATCCCGCGCATTTCCGGCTGTTCGCGGATGCGGTCGACTTCCGCCATGACGCGCCGGCCGACCTCGACCAGGTTCGCGCTGCGTTCCTTCGAAATTTCCACGGCCACGGCCGGACGCTGGTCGAGATGGCGCGCATAGGTCAGGCGCGCGGGCATCACTTCGACGTTGGCGATGTCGGACAGCTTCAGGCCCTTGTCGTTGATCGCGAGGTCGCGGATTTCCTCGACGCTGTGCCACTCGCCCACCGGCTGGACGTGATAGCGCAAGGCGCCGTCCTTGACCAGCCCGCCCGAGGCGGAAAAATTCGCCGTATTGAGACGCTGGTACAGATCGTTGAGGCCGACGCCGGCGGCGGTCAGCCGATCGGCATCGATCTCGATGCGCACCTCGCGCTGGGCCACGCCTTCGATCTGCACGCGCGCCACGCCGGGCAGGCGCTCGAGCGGACGCTTGAGCGCACGGTCGAGCAGTTCGTAGGCGTTGGTCAGGTCGCGGTCGGACGAGATGCGCAACTGCAGCACCGGGCGATCGTTCGAGGCGAACTTGAACACGTTGTAGCGGAGCAGATCGCTCGGCAGGTCGGCGCGGATCGCATCGATCTTGCCGCGCGCCTCGACCGCCTTCACCGCCGTGTCCTGCCCCCACTTGAATTGCATCTGGATCTGCACGCCGTCCGCGCGCGTCAGCGAATCCATGCGCTGGATGCCGGTCAGCGTCGACAACGCCTCTTCGACCGGCCGCGTCACCGTGCGTTCGACCTCGCTCGGCGTCGAACCCTGGTACGGCAGGTCGACGACCATGAACGGAAACTGGATATCCGGCATCGATTCCAGCGGCAGGCGGAACGCGGCGATCAGGCCGATCACGGTCATCGACACGAACAGCATGATCGCCGTGACCGGGCGCTTGAGGCTCATTTCGGCGAGGGTCATGCGCTCGCTCCGGCGCGCTCCGGGTCGGTTGCTGCTTCGCTCACGGCACGGCTCCATGCGGCGCCATCGCGGCGGCGTCGAGCACCGCCCGCGCCTTGCGCTCGCCGCGCTCGCGATAGACCGCGTCGCTGCGCCGGTCGAGCAGGTTGTAGACGACCGGGATCACCACCAGGGTCAGCATCGTCGACACGGCGAGGCCGCCGATCACCGTGATCGCCATCGGCGCGCGCACTTCGGCACCGTCGCCCAGACCGATCGCGAGCGGCAGGAAGCCGAGCAGCGTGCACAGCGTCGTCATCGTGATCGGGCGCAGGCGCGACTCCGCCGCCTCGGCGATCGCATCGAGCTTGCGCACGCCCTCCTCGCGCAACTGGTTGACGCGGTCGATCAGCACGATCGCGTTCTTGACGACGATGCCGGCGAGCATGATCAGGCCGATGAACACGACCACGCTGAGCGGCGTGAACGTCAGCTTGAGCGCGAGCACCGCGCCGACCAGCGCGAGCGGAATCGAGAACATGATGACGAACGGATGCAGCAGCGATTCGAACTGCGAAGCCATGACGAGGTAGACGAGGAAGATCGCGAGCACGAGGGCGAAGATCAGCGAGTTGGTCGAAGCGTCGAGCTCTTCGCTCTGGCCGCCGATGTGCGTGGTCACGCCCGCCGCGAGCGGATTATCGGCAATGAGCTTGCGCACTTCGGCGACGGCGGTGCCGAGATCGCCGTAGTGCAGGTTCGCCGAGACGATCGCAACACGCTCCTGGCTGATGCGGTGGATCTCGCTCGGCCCCACCGTCGAGACGACGTCGGCGACCGCGGACAGGCGAATCGGCGCGCCGACCGTGTTGCCCGACGTCGCGTTGGAAGACGAGTTCGAGTTCGTATTGTTACCGGTGCCGGTGGACGCGCCGGTCGAGGCGCCGGCCGCGGTCGACGTGCCGGAGCTGCCCGAAGCGCCCGTCGCGCCGTTGCCCGCGGCGTTCGTGCCCGTGCTCGCCGCGCCGCTCTGGGCGAAGCCGACGATCAGGTTGCGGATGTCTTCGACCGAGCCGCGCTGGTTCTCCTGCGCGCGCACGAGCACGTCGATCTTGCGGTCGCGGAAACTGTAGCGCGTCGCGACCGAGCCCTTGACCTTGTTGACCACCTGGTCGGCGATCTGCTTCGTCGTCAGGCCGAGCGCGGCGGCGCGATCCTGGTCGAAGCGGATCTGGATCTCGGGGTAGCCGCCCTCGACGGTCGACTTCACGTCGGCGAAACGGTCCGAGGCATTCATCAAGCTAGTGAGCTTCTTGCCGGCTTTTTCGAGCGAGGCGAGATCGTAGCCGCGCAGTTCGATTTCCAGCGGCGTGGCAAAGCTGAACAGCTGCGGCCGCGAGAACTTCACTTCCGACCCCGGATGCGACCGCATGCTCGCGCGCAGCGCGTCGGTCGCGGCGCGCTCGCCCTTCTCGCCGGCGCCGTGCTTGAGCACGACGAGCAGGCGCGCGATGTTCTCGCCCGACTCGGTCGGCGTCGCGTCGAGGCGCGTGCCGGTGCCGCTGACGCCGTAGATCAATTCGATGTTCGGGTCCTTCGCGTTCGCGTTTTCCAGTTCCCTCACCAGCGCGTCGGTATCGGTCAGCGCCGTGCCCGGAGGCAGCTTCACCGTCATCTCGAAGCGGCCCTGCGCGAGCTGCGGAATCAGGTCCATGCCCAGCGTCGGAATCACGAGCACGCTGGCGACGAACGCGAGCGTGGCGAAACCGAGCACGAGCAACGGATGCGCCAGCGCCTTCGGCAGGAACGCGTGATAGGCGTGCGCCGCCGCGTTGTAGGGCATCATCACGAAGCGGCCGATCGTGCGCAGCAGCTTGCCGACCAACTTGCCGATCGTGCCGAACACCACGAACACGACGGTCGCGAACAGGCGCGGAATCCACTGGAAGAACACTCGCGAGACCGGCGAAACGATCTTCTTCACGGAGCGGCCGAAACGGCTGGTCGGCTGCCAGCCCTGCGAGGGCTCTTCCTCCTTGTACGCCAGCGGCGCGCGGCCCTTGAGCGAGGCCAGCATCGGGATCAGCGTCATCGCGACGATCAGCGAGATCAGCATCGCGAAGGTCACGGTCAGCGCCTGGTCGCGGAACAACTGGCCGCCGACGCCCTGCACGAACACGAGCGGGAAGAACACGGCGACCGTGGTCAGGGTCGAGGCGATCACCGCCATCGACACTTCCTTCGCGCCTTTCACCGAGGCTTCGAGAATGCTCGCGCCGTGCTCGCGCAGGCGCGCGATGTTCTCGAGCACGACGATCGAGTCGTCGACGACCATGCCCGTCGCGAGCGCGAGGCCGCCGAGCGACATCACGTTGAGGCTGACGTTCGCCTGGCCCATGAAGAAGAACGTCGTGATCAGCGAGATCGGCAGGCTCAGCGAGATGATGAACGTGCTCCACGAGTCGGCGAGGAAGAAGAAGATGATCAGGATCGCGAGCACGCCGCCGATGACCGCGTCGTTGCGCACGTCGTCGAGCGAGGACTGGATGAAGATCGATTGGTCGTCGATCGTGTCGAGCTTGGCGTTCGGCGGCAGGATGTCGTTGAGCTTGGCCAGCTGCTTCTTCACCGCACCGGCGACGCTCACCGTGTTGCCGTCGCCTTCCTTGTAGATCGCCAGCTCGATCGCCTCGTGACCGTCGACGCGCACGATGCCCTCGCGCTCCTTGAAGCCCTGCTTCACGTCGGCGATGTCCTTGAGGCGCACGGGCACGCCGTTGTCGACCTTGACGAGCAGGTTGCGCATCTCGTCGAGGTTGGCGAACTGGTTGACCGTGCGCACGAGGTAGCGCTGCGAGCCGTTCTCGATGCGACCGCCCGAGACGTTGACGTTCTCGTCGGTCAGGCGCTTGGTCACGTCGGCGATGTTGAGGTTGAGCTGGCGCAGCTTCTGCTGGTCGATGTCGACGTCGACCTGGTCCTCGAGGCCGCCGCCGACCTTGACCGCGGCGACGCCCGCGGTCGGCTCGAGGCGCTTCTTCAGCTCGTCGTCGGCGAAGCGGCGCAGTTGCTTCAGCTGCGCTTCGTTGACCTCGGCCTTCTTGTCCTTGTCGCCGCTCATCGACAGCGACAGGCGCATGATCGGGTCGGTCGACGGATTGAAGCGCAGCAGCACCGGCTTCTTCGCATCGAGCGGCAACTGCAGCGTATCGAGCTTGTCGCGCACGTCGAGGCCGGCCTGGTCCATGTTCGTGCCCCAGGCGAATTCGAGGATCACGTCGGATTGGCCGGTGCGCGAGACCGAATGGATCTTGCGCAGGTTCTTGACCACGCCGATCGCCTCCTCGACCGGCTGCGAAATCAGGTTCTCGATTTCGAGCGGCGCGGCGCCCTCGTACTCGGTGCGCACGGTCAGGGTCGGATAGGTCAGGTCCGGCAGCAGGTTGACCTTGAGCCCGAACAGCGCGATGAGTCCGAACAGGACGAAGGTGAGCGTGACCATGCCGACGGTTACGCGCCGTCGGGTCGCGAGTTCGACGATGTTCATGGATCAAGCCTTCTTTTCTTCGGCCGACTTCTGCGCGAGCTGTTTGTCCTCGTTGTCGACGTTGAGCACCTGCACGGCGGTGCCGTCGCGCACGGCGTTGCGGCCGACCGTGATCACCCGCGTGCCTTCGTCGATGCCGGAGCGGATTTCGACCTTGTCGCCGTCGCTGTAGCCGACCTTGACCAGTTTGCGGTGCGCGACGAGGCCCGGCGCGACCGGCTTGGCGTCGCTCTTGCCGCCATCGGCCACCTTGGCCTCGGGCTTCTTCGTACCGTCCTTCTTGTCGTCGGCAGGCTTGTCCGGCGCCTTCTCGACGACGAACACGGCCGTTTCGCCGTCTTCTTCGATGAGCGCGGAACGCGGCACGGTCAGCGCGTCGGCGCGCTGGTCGTAGACGATGCCGACGCGACCGAACATGCCGGGCTTGAGCGTGCCGCTCTTGTCGCGGAACTCGCAGGTCACGCGGAACGTGCCGCTGCTCGAATCGACCACCGGCGCGATGCGCAGGATGTTGCCGGTGAACTTCTGCCCGGGCAGCGCATCGGCGTCAAGCGTCACCGGCTGTCCGGCCTTGAGGATGCCGAGCTGGCGTTCGGGCACGTTGAGCACGGCCTGCAGCGGATCCATGCCGACGATGCGGAACAGGTTCTGATTGGTCTGGATCAGGTTGCCGAGCTTGACCGAACGCTCGGCGATGACGCCGTCGACCGGCGCCACGATCATAGTGAACTGCAGGTTGAGGCGCGCTTCCTCGTAGGCCGCGCGCAGATTCTGCATGTTGTACTTGGCCTGGTCGAAGTCCTTCTGCGCGATCAGTTGCTTCTGGATCGCCTTTTCGTTGTAGGTGAAGCTGGCGTCGGCGGCGCGCATCTGCGCCTCGGCCTGGGCGAGCTTGGCGCGCGCGGTGTCCTGTTCGAGCTGGGCGAGCACCTGCCCGGCCTTGACCGACTGGCCTTCCTCGACGAACAGCTTGATCAGCACGCCCGACGTTTTCGCAGCGACCTGCGCTTCATGATCGGCGACCAGCGTTGCCGTGCCGTTGTAGCTCGCCGCGATTTGTCCGCGCGCCGCGCGCGCGACCTCCACCGGCACCGCGTTGACGACCTCGGGCTTGGCGTCCTTGGCCTGGGCCGGACTGCCACCGCCGCAAGCGGAGAGCGACAGGGAAATCAGCCCGACGCACGCCAGAATCGTGCTGAATTTCAAAGATTTTTCATTTATTTTCATGGAGTTGTTCGGCAGGCGGGGATTGAGTAAAGAATCGGGTTGTTGCTATGGTGTTATACTAGACTACACCACCAAACATTTAACATCCCCCAGAAGTCATGATTGTCCGAACGGCATATGTCCCGAGTCGGGCAATCTCGAGGGCATTCGCTTGCGGCACCGTCCTTGCCCTTCGTCCGACCGCGGCCCGATGGATGCAGTCTGCGCACAAAACGTTGCAGATGTAAGCGTCGATAGTCATGCGCGGCGGTCCGCCGGCGGAATGTTCAGCCCTGGTTCGGTATTGCAGGCCGCACTTTTTCGTTCCGGCGGTGCGGCAAAATCCACATGTATACAATGCCGGCAACGGCGGCGGTTTTCCCGGCTTCGGCGGCACGCACGAGGGCGTGGCGGCAGCGCGCCGGGCGACCTTCGTCCGCTGGATGAACGAGCGCGGGCGTTGCTATACTCTCGCGCCATTCCTCCCCGTAGCCGGCCCCGAAAACATGACGAAAACGAAGCTTGCCTGCGCCCTGATCGCCCTGACCGCGGCATTTGCCGCGTCCGTTTTCGCCGCCGACGCGCCCAAGGGCGATGCCAAGGCCGGCAAAGCGCTGGTCTACACCTGCGGCGGTTGCCACGGCGTCACCGGCTACATGAATGCCTACCCGAACTACCACGTGCCGCGCATCGGCGGCCAGAACTACGACTACCTCGTCGCCGCGCTGACCGCATACAAGACCGGCGAGCGGGCGCATCCGACCATGCGCGCACAGGCCGAGAGCCTGTCCGACGAGGACATCAGGAACATCGCCACGTTCCTTTCGAGCATTTCCGCCCAGTGACCCGCCCCGAGGATAGCCCCGTCATGAAATTCGCCCCTGCCTTCCTCGTCGTTTGCGGTTTCGCACTCGCCACCGCGCACGCGCAGCCGATCCCGCTGGAAAAGGTGAAGGAGAAAGCCGCCACTTGCGCGGCCTGCCACGGCGCCGATGGCAATGCCTCCACGGCGCTGTATCCGCGTCTGGCCGGCCAGTACCACGACTACCTGGCGCGCGCGCTGCACGAGTACAAATCCGGCGAGCGCAAGAACCCGATCATGGCCGGCATGGCCGCGCCGCTCAGCGACGCCGAGATCGATGCGCTCTCGCACTATTACGCCGAAATGCCGACCAAGCTCGACGATTTGTCGAAGCACGAGCAGGGCAATTGATCTTGCTCGTCATCCCCGCGCGCTTTTGGCGGGAATGACGATTTTTTGCCTCCGCATTCCTCGATTCGGGCGAGAGTCTCATCCCACGGCACTCGCACCGCTGCCATTGCGGAAATACGGATTGCTCCCACTGGCATGGTCGGTCGCATCGCGCACCGCGGTGATCTCGGGGAAATGGCCGCGCAGGGTCTTCTCGATGCCCTGCTTCAAAGTCACGTCGGCCATGCCGCAGCCGTGGCAGCCGCCGCCGAACTGCAACAGCACGACGCCTTCCGCATCGACTTCGACGAGCCGCACGCGGCCGCCGTGCGCGGCGATCTGCGGGTTGATTTCGCTTTCGAGAACGTATTGCACGCGATCGGCGAGCGGCGCGTCTGCGCCGGGCACGCTGCCTTTGATGTGCGGGGCGCGGATCGTGAGCTGGCCGCCGGTCGCGTTGACCTGGTAATCCACTTCGGCGTCGGCCAGCCAATGCGCGCTGGCCGCGTCGATGTGGACGGCGAATCCGTCGCACTCGATGCGCGCTTCGTCGCCGGCGAGGTCGCCGGCGACGGCGTATTCGAGCACGCAGTCCGCCTTCGGCGTACCGGCGTTGACCGCCTTCATGCGGATGCCGAGGCCTTCGATGTCCTGCTGCGCGAGCAGTTGGCGGAAATAATTCTTCGCGCTGTCGGAAATACGGATCATGGTTTGGGCAATGGCATACGGTTTTGAATAAGGACCATTGTAGTCCTCATTCGCCGCAAAGGCTTAAGGTCGGGTCACTGGTGGTGGCGAAATCGCGGCGTTGGTGATGCAATGGCAACATCGATTCCCCAACCACCACGCCCATGTCCAATGCAGCCGTCAACTTCGCCGAACTCGCCGCAGCGAAATGCGTTTCCCTGAAAGGTTCGGAGAACGCGGTGCCGCTCGAGCAAGTAAAGACATGGCTCGCCGCGTTACCCGGCTGGAACCTCGGACCGAACGACACCGACATCCGCAAGGAATTCCGCTTCCCCGATTTCGTCCGCGCTCTCGCCTTCGTCAATGCGCTCGGCTACGTCGCTGAACGCGAGAACCATCATCCCGATCTCGAACTCGGCTGGGGCCGCGTGCTCGTGCGTTTCTCGACGCACGATGTCGGCGGGCTGTCGCGCAATGATTTTGTTTGTGCCGCGAAGACCGAGGCGCTAATGGCCTAGCTCGGCCTGCCCTTCCTCGACCCGCCGCGCGGCAACGCATCGAGTACCGCCGCAAGATCAGGCGCGAGCGGCGCCGAGAAGCTGTAGCTCTTGCCACCGAGATCGAATTCGAATCGCGCCGCGTGCAGGAACAGGCGCCTCAAGCCGACGCCGCGCATGTTCTGGTTGAACCCCTTCTCGCCGTACTTCTCGTCGCCCGCGAGCGGATGACCGACGTGCTCGGCATGGACGCGGATCTGGTGCGTGCGCCCGGTGAACAACGTCACTTCGGCCAGACTCGCCTCGGCGAAGATGTCGACGACGTGGAAGCGCGTCAGCGACGGCTTGCCGTCGTCGGCAACGCGCACCATGCGCTCGCCGCCTTGCAGGATGGACTTGCGCAGCGGCGCGTTGACGTCGAAGCGTGCCTTGTGCGTGTGGCCCTTGAGCAGGGCGAGGTATTGCTTGGTCGTACGGTTCTCGCGGATCAGGTCTTGCAGTCCGGTCAACGCGGAACGCTTCCTGGCGAAGACGAGCACGCCGCTAGTGTCGCGGTCGAGGCGGTGCGCGAGTTCGAGCGTTTCGTCCGGCCGCGCCGCACGCAGCAGTTCGATCGCGCCGAAGGTGACGCCGCTGCCGCCGTGGCTGGCGACGCCCGAGGGCTTGTCGATGACGAGGAAATCGCGGTCCTCGAAAATGATCGTACGTTCGATCTGCTCGATCGAGGCCACGGGCGGCGCGGCTCCTCCACCCGGCTCGGCCGTGCGCACGGGCGGGATGCGGACCTGGTCGCCCGCGGCCAGACGCACGCCTTGCTTGGCGCGTTTGCCGTTGATCCGCACCTGGCCGGTACGCATGATGCGGTAGATCAGGCTTTTCGGCACGCCCTTGAGCTGGCCGATCAGGAAATTGTCGATGCGCTGGCCATCGCGGTCGTCGGAAACCTGAACGAAACGCACACCAACGCCCGTCCCGCCGCCTTGTTTGGCTTCGTTTTCACCACAGGATTCAGCTCGATCTGGCCTTGCAAGATTCATTGAAGTTCGCGTCCGAATTGGATTTTTTGCCGGTCATTCGATACAATCGGGACGTACCGTGCGTCCTGGGCCGGCTATGCCGGCCGCAATGACGCACTCGTTCAGCTACGCCCTTCGTGCACGGATGCGGGCCTCCAGTGGAGCCCATCTGGCCGCACATAGGAATCGTAACGGTTCGAGTCGAGAATTGCCCGAAAGTCGGCAAGACCTTCGGGGGTTTGCGGCGGTACAGCAAGGGCTATGTTTAACGCCAGGCGCGGCTGAAACGCGCCGGCAAGAAGCGCTCCCGTGGACGCGTACCCAAGCCCACGGTCGACGCGACGCCATCGCTGCCATCGTTTCATCGAGCTGGCGCGCAGGCGTTGCGACGCGTAAGCGGTCGAGCGCGTTGAGGATGTAAAAATGAAGCGCATGTTGATCAACGCGACTCAGCGTGAAGAGTTGCGCGTGGCCATCGTCGATGGCCAGTCGCTCTACGATCTCGACATCGAGATCCCCTCCAAAGAGCAGAAAAAGGCCAATATCTACAAGGGCCGCATCACCCGGGTCGAACCCTCGCTCGAAGCCTGTTTCATCGAATACGGCGCGGAACGCCACGGCTTCCTGCCGATGAAGGAAATCTCGCGCGAGTATTTCCAGCCCGGCGTCGACCACAACCGCGCCGGCATCCGCGAACTGCTCAAGGAAGGCCAGGAACTGCTGGTCCAGGTCGAGAAGGAAGAACGCGGCAACAAGGGCGCCGCCCTGACCACGTTCATCTCGCTCGCCGGCCGCTACCTCGTGCTGATGCCGAACAACCCGCGCGCAGGCGGCGTGTCGCGCCGCATCGAGGGCGACGACCGCGCCAACCTCAAGGAAGAACTCGACAAGCTCAGCCTGCCCGACGAGATGGGCCTGATCATCCGCACCGCCGGCGTCGGCCGCGACGCGGAAGAACTGCAATGGGACCTCGATTACCTGCTGCAGGTGTGGAAGGCGATTTCCGAGGCGGCCGTCAGCCGCCCCGCCCCGTTCCTGATCTACCAGGAATCCAAGCTCATCATCCGCGCGCTGCGCGACTACCTGCGCAACGACATCGGCGAGATCCTGATCGACAGCCCCGAGCTGTACAACGACGCGCGCGAGTTCGTGCAGCAGGTCATGCCGAACAACCTGCGCAAGCTCAAGCTCTACCAGGAGACGGTGCCGCTGTTCTCGCGCTACCAGATCGAGACGCAGATCGAGAACGCGTTCGAGCGTAACGTGCGTCTGCCGTCCGGCGGCTCGATCGTCGTCGACCAGACCGAAGCCTTGACCGCGATCGACGTCAACTCGTCGAAGGCGACCAAGGGCTCGGATATCGAGGACACCGCGTTCAACACCAATCTCGAAGCCGCGGTCGAAGTCGCGCGCCAGTTGCGCCTGCGCGATGCCGGCGGCCTCATCGTGATCGACTTCATCGACATGGAAAACCCGCGCCACCAGCGCGACGTCGAGGAAAAGCTCAAGGACGCGCTGCGCTTCGACCGCGCGCGCGTGCAGGTCGGCCGCATCTCGCGCTTCGGCCTGCTCGAAATGTCGCGCCAGCGCCTGCGCCCGAGCCTCGGCGAGTCGACGCAGACGGTGTGCCCACGCTGCGAAGGCCACGGCCGCATCCGCAGCGTCGAATCGCTCTCGCTGTCGGTGCTGCGCCTGGTCGAAGAGCAGGCGATGAAGGAAAAGACCGGCCAGGTGCTCGTGCAGGCGCCGCATGCGATCGCCAACTTCTTGCTCAACGAGAAGCGCAAGAGCATCGTCGAGATCGAACAGCGCCACGACGTGCCGATCATCGTCGTCGCCGACGACAAGCTCGAAACGCCGCATTTCGAGATCACCCGGATCAAGGGCAACGAACTCGGCAGCGAGAACAAGCCGAGCTACGAGCGCCTGACCCCGGTCGTCTCTGCACCGCCGCCGCAAGTGGCCAAGCCGGGCGATGAGCCGGAAAAACCCGCCGTGTCGGGCATCGTGCCGGCCAATCCCGCGCCGGTGCGCGTCGAAGTCGAGGCGCCGCCCGCACCGCCTGTCGAGGCGCCGGTTGCGCCCGCGAAGGTCCCGCAAGGCTTCTTCGCACGCATCGCCGCCCTGTTCACCGGCGGCCCCGCTCCTGCCTCCACCGCCCCGGCGGTCGAGGAACGCAAGCCGGCGAATGGGCCACGCCAGCGCGACGTGCGCGGCAACGAGTCGCGCCAGCAACAGCGCAGTCGTGGCGACGCGCCGCGCGGTCAGCAGAATCCGCAGCGCGCTCGCAACGAGAATCGCCGCGACTCTCGCCAGGACAATCGCCCGCGCGGCGAAGGCCGCCCGCAGCAGCAGAACGCGAACCCGGTGCAAAACCGCCGACCTGACCGCCCCACCCCGCCGCCGCCGCCGTCGCGCAGCACGCCACCCGCCGCGACCAGCGGTACGGCAGCGGTCCAACGCGAGCCGCGCCCGTCCGTCGTCGCAGCGCCGACAGACGCTGCGGTCGAAAAACCCATAGTCCCGATCGTCACCGGAACCTCAACGGATGCAGCGGCATCGAATCCGGTGGAGACGAAAGCGAATCCGGCTTCGCCCGAGGGCGAAGCCACACGTTCGCGCCGCCGCGGTCGGCGCGGCGGCCGTCGCCGCCGTCGCGGCGAGGGCGAAGCCGGCGTAGCGGCCGGCAGTGCCGTCGTCGGCACCGACATCGTGCTCGATTTCGACGACGAAGACGATGTTCCTTCCGCGACACCGCGCGCCGCCACGGCTCCGGTCGCGGTGGCCGTAGCGCCCATGATCGACGATGCGTCGCCGTCCGGCACGCCGCACGTACCTGCGGAAGCTCCGCGGCAACCGGCGACCATCGCCGCACCGACCCAGCAGGCGCTGCCGATCGCCCACGTGCCGCCCTCACCCTCGGCCGAGGCTCCGATCGCCGACAAACCTGCCGCCGTTCCGTCCGCCGCTCCCGCGAACGCCGAACTGCCGTTCGCACCGGTACTGGAAGAAAAAACCGCAGCGAGCGCCGCCGCGTCGACACCGGCCGCCGTCCCCAAGATGCAGCCGCCCGCGCCCGTATCGACGCCGAATTTCAACGACCTCGTCGCGACGAAAGAGGTAGTGCCGTTGCACGTGCACATCGAACGCGCGCTGGCGGAACTGCGCGATACGCCAGCATCGAAGCCGGGCACAGAGCCGCCGAAACCGACCAGCGAAAACCCGTAGCCACGGACAGCATGCCGACGAAAACGCCCCTCGATCCGGGGCGTTTTCGTATCGTTTCCGCGACCGGGTGCTACTGCGTTTCGCGTCGGGGCTTGTCCATCAAACCGTGCGCGGTAGCGAGGTGGGTCAGGGCCACGACGTTGTCGATTTCGAGCTTCTCGAACAGGCGGTATTTGTAGGTGGCTACCGTTTTCTCGCTGAGCTTCAGGCGGTCGCCGATCTGCTTCGCGGCCATGCCTCGCGCCAGCATCATCGCCACTTCGAGTTCGCGCGTGGACAATTCTTCGAACGGCGATCCGCCGTTGCCGAGCGCATTGCCGAGCGCGAGCTGCTGCGCCACGTCGCCGCTGAGATAGCGCCGCCCGTCGGCGATTTGCCGGATCGCCTTGACCAGCTCGTCCGCCGGGCAGCCTTTGGTGAGATAGCCGCTCGCTCCGGCCTCGAGCAGGCGGCGCGGGAACGGCGCGTCGCTCGCCATGGTCAGGACCGCGACGCGCGTGGCGAGCTTGCTGCGGCGCACGCGTTCGGTCACTTCGATGCCGTTGACGTTGGGCATGTGCAGGTCGACGAGAGCGACGTCGGGTTTGAGTTTGCGGATCAATTGCAGGCCGGCTTCGCCGTCGTCCGCCTCGCCGACGACCTCCATGTCCGGCTGCTTCTCGAGAATCATGCGCAAGCCCGCGCGCACGAGAGCATGGTCGTCCATCATCACGATGCGGATCATAAAAGCCCCTCCCCTGGCTGTCCCCGACTTTTACGTTACTGCGGCGAAAGCGACTTTACAAGGAACGCCTCACGCGAGCGCAAATCCGCAACCGTTGGCCAACTCCAGGAATCCCGGGAACGACGTCGCCACATTGGCGCAGTCGAGTACGCGCACGGGGCCGTCGGCGAGGAGGCCGGCAATGCAGAAGCTCATCGCGCAGCGGTGGTCGCCGGTGCTGTCCGCTTCGCCGGAATCAAGCGCGCCGCCTTCGATGATCGCCCCGTCCGGCGTTTCCTCGATCTTCGCGCCGAGCGCGCTCAGCCCCTTCGCCATCACCGCGATGCGATCGGATTCCTTGACCCGCAGTTCCGCCGCTCCGGCCACACGCGTCGTGCCTTGCGCCGCTGCCGCGGCAACGAACAGCGCGGGGAATTCGTCGATCATGTCCGGCACGAGCTCGACCGGCACGTCGATGCCGTGCAGCGGCACATGGCGCACGACGAGGTCGGCGATGGCCTCGCCGCCGGCCTCGCGCGCGTTCGTCTCGCGGATGTCCGCGCCCATCAGGCGCAGCGCCTGCAGCAAGCCCGTGCGGCGCGGATTCATGCCGACGTCGCGCAAGGTCAGTTCCGATTCGGACACGATGCTCGCGGCGACGAGGAAGAACGCCGCCGAAGAAAAATCCGCCGGCACGACGACGTCGGTTGCGCGCAGGCGATGGCCGCCGGAGAGCTGAGCATGGCCTTCGCAAAACTCGATCGGCCAGCCGAACGCGCGCAGCATGCGCTCGGTGTAGTCCCGCGTCGGATGCGGCTCGCGCACCCGCGTTTCGCCCTGCGCGTACAGCCCGGCGAGAAGCAGCGCCGATTTCACCTGCGCGCTCGCAACCGGCAGCGTGTAGTCGATGCCTTGCAGCTTGCGGCTGCCGGAAATGCTCAGCGGTGGCAGGCCGCCTCCGTTCGATTCGATCTTCGCACCCATTTTCGCGAGCGGATCGATCACGCGCCGCATCGGTCGCTTCGACAAGGATTCGTCGCCGATCAAGGTCGTATCGAATTTCTGCCCCGCCAGCAGCCCGGCGAGCAGGCGCATGCCGGTGCCCGCGTTGCCGCAGTCGATCGGCGCGGCGGGCGCCTTCAGTCCGTCGATGCCGACGCCATGCACGACCCGCTCGCTCGCACTCGGCGTGTCGATGCGCACGCCCATCTGCGTGAACGCACGTGCGGTCGCGCGCGTGTCCTCGCCTTCGAGAAATCCGCTGATGCGCGAAACGCCGTCGGCGAGCGAGGCGAACATGACCGCGCGGTGCGAGATCGATTTGTCGCCGGGAACGCGGATTTCGCCGTGCAGCGGGCCCGCGGGGGAACTCGTCCAGGTCAGTGCATTCGCGCCATTCGACATTACAGCACCGCCACCGGATACGAGCCGAGAACCTTGATTTGCGCCGCATGCGCTTTCAGTTCGGCCAGCGCGGCCTTCATCGGCGGATCGTCGATATGCCCGGCGAGGTCGATGAAGAACGCATATTCCCAGTTCGCATGGTGCGAGGGGCGCGATTCGATGCGGCTCATCGACACGCCGTGGCGCGCGAACGGGCTGAGCACGTTGAACAGCGCGCCGGGCTGGTCCTTGATCGACACGAGCACCGAGGTGCGGTCGTGCCCGCTCGACGGGAAAATCTGGCGGCCGAGGACGAGGAAGCGCGTGGTGTTGTCGTCGCGGTCCTGGATCGGGCTGACGACCACTTTCTTCAAGCCGTAGACGTGCCCCGCGGCTTCGCCCGCGATCGCCGCCGCATCATCGGCGTTGCGCGCGCGGCGCGCGGCCTCAGCATTACTCGACACCGGAATCTTCTCGGCTTTCGGCAAATTGGCGCGCAGCCAAGCCTTGGTCTGCGCGAACGACTGCGGATGCGAATAGATGCGCTCGATATCCTCGATATGCCCGGAGCGCGACAGCAGGAACTGGCGCACGCGCAGTTCCACCTCGCCGCAGAATCTTCAGGTTCGAGGTTAGGAACATGTCGAGCGTGATCTGGATCGTGCCCTGCCCCGAGTTCTCGACCGGGACGACGCCGAAATCGGCATGCCCTGCCTCGACCTCCTGGAACACTTCCTCGATGCTCGCCAGCGGCAGGCCGTGCGCCGAGCCGCCGAAATGCTTGCGCATCGCCTGCTCGCTGAACGTGCCCTCGGGGCCGAGATAGCCGATCTTCAGCGGTTCCTGCTGGGCGAGGCAGGCCGACATGATCTCGCGGAACACGTGCACGAGCACCTCGTCGGCGAGCGGCCCGTGATTGCGGTCGATCACCATGCGCAGCACCTGCGCCTCGCGCTCGGGCCGGTAGTAGTCGACCGCCGCCTTGAGCGGCCCTTTGGCCTTGCCGACCTGCTGCGCCCAGCCGGCGCGCTCGGCGATCAGTTCCTGGATCTGCCGGTCGATGCCGTCGATGCGCGTGCGCGCCTGGGCGAGATCGGGTGCCGGCGCGGGCTTCTTCGTTTTGGTTTTCTTGTTCGTCATGGGGAATGCCAGATCAAAAACCATTTGCCGCAAAAGACGCAAAGTATATTTTTCTGTCCCTTCGCGTTGTTTGCGCTCTTTGCGGCCGATCCCGCCTTTCAGCCGTGGCGGCGAGCGAAATCGTGCATGAAATCGGCGAGCGCGCGCACCGCTTCGGGCGTCACCGCATTGTAGAGCGAGGCGCGCATGCCGCCGACGGTCTTGTGGCCTTTAAGCGCAAGCAGGCCGGCCGCCTCGGATTCCTTGAGGAACGGCGCGTTCAATTCCTCGTCGGCGAGCGTGAACGGCACGTTCATCCACGAGCGCGAGGCCTTCTCGACCGGGTTGCGGTAGAAGCCGCCGGAGCCGTCGATGCAGGCGTACAGGTGCTCGGCCTTGGCGCGGTTGCGTTCGCCGATCGCGACGAGGCCGCCCTCGCGCAGCAGCCACTTGAACACGAGGCTGGCGAGATACCAGCCGAACGTGTTCGGCGTGTTGAGCATCGAATCGTTCGCCGCATGCTCGGCGTAGTTGAAGATCTTCGGCATGTCTTGCGGACAGCGCTCGAGCAGGTCCTCGCGCACGATCATGACGACGAGGCCGGAAGCGCCGATGTTCTTCTGCGCACCGGCATAGATTAGGCCGAACTTGCGCACGTCGAGCGGGCGCGAAAGGATGTCCGAGGACATGTCGGCGATCAGCGGCACGTTGCCGACTTCGGGTACGTGCTGGAACTCGACACCGTGGATCGTCTCGTTCGGCGTGTAATGCACGTAGGCGGCGTCCGCGTGCAGCGCCCAGGCGTCGCGCGCGGGAATCGCCGTGTGCCGGCTCGCGTCGCTGTTCGCCGCAATGCGCACATCGGCGAGCGACTTCGCCTCGCGCACGGCCTTCTCGCCCCAGTGGCCGGTGACGACGTAGTCGGCGATCCGGTCGCGGCGGGCGAAGTTCATCGGGATCTGGGCGAAATGCTGCGTCGCCCCGCCCTGCAGGAACAGCACCTTGTAGTTGACGGGGATGTCGAGCAGGTAGCGCAGGTCGCGTTCCGATTCGGCCGCGAGTTCGGCGAACCATTTGCCGCGATGGCTGATCTCCATCACCGAAGCGCGCGCCTGCCCCCAGTCGAGCAGTTCGGCCTGCGCCTGGCGCAACACGGCTTCCGGCACCGCGGCGGGACCGGCGGCGAAATTGTATCCGCGACTCATGGGGACTCCTGGCTGGAACCCCGCATTATGCCGCAGCGCGGCAGTGGCAATCAAAGAGCAGCGATCAAGGCAAATACGGCGCGATGATCTCTTTCCAGAGATCGTAGCCGGCGCGGTTCATGTGCAGGCGGTCCTCGATGAACAGCTCTTCGCGCGGCCGGCCTTTTGCATCGAGCATCCTGCTCGCAACATCGATGTAGACGAGATGCGGATGGGACGCCGCATACGCGCGGATCCTCGCGTTCGCCTCGCTCATCACCGGCAGCAGCGCAGCGCGCGACGGGCTCGGCTTGATCGAGATGAAGGCGATCGGCGTGACGGGCAGATCCTTGCGCACGCGCGCGACGAAGGCGACGTAGTCGTCGAACACCTGCTGCGCCGTGTGGCCGTCGTTGACGTCGTTGTCGCCCGCATAGAACACGATCATGCTCGGCTTGTACGGCACGACGATGCGGCCAGCGTAGTACGTCGAATCGGCGATGCGCGAACCACCGAAACCGCGGTTGAGCACACGCTTGTCGGGAAAGTCGTTGGCGACATCCTTCCAGTGCTCGATCGACGAGGAACCGATGAACAGGATCGCGCCAGGCTTCGGCGGATTCGCCTTGTCCGCCGCTTCGAATTTCTGGATGTCCTTCTCCCAGATTGCGGAGCCCGTCTGCAATTGCGCGGCGGCGAAGGAAGACGCCAGCAGCAGATAGAGCGCGGCAAGCAGCGAGGCCAATCGTGCGGCGGTGCTGTTCATCGGTTTCATACCTTCAGTTCGAATTCGTCCGCGTCCATCCACGCGGGGAAACGCTCGCGATGCGCGGCGAGCGCGGCCGGATCGAGCGTCACGGTCACGACTTGTTCCTGCGCACCGAGTTCGACCAGCGGCGCGCCGACGAAATCGAGCACCGCGCTGTCGCCCGAGTACGACAAGTCGTTGCCGTCGACGCCGACGCGGTTGACGCCGACGACGTAGGCCAGGTTCTCGAGCGCGCGCGCGCGCAGCAGCGTGCGCCACGGCTCGCGGCGCGGTGACGGCCAGTTGGCTACGAAGATCGCAAGGTCATAGTCGAAACGTTGCGCCGTTTTGTCGTAGCGGTTGCGCAGCCACACCGGAAAACGCAGGTCATAGCAGACCTGCGGCAAGATGCGCCAGCCGTTCAATTCCACGATCAGGCGCCTGTCGCCGCCCGCGTAGCGCTCGTGCTCCTTGGCCATGCGGAACAGATGGCGTTTGTCGTAAAGCTCGAACGAGCCATCGGGCCGCATCCAGATCAGTCGATTAACGCAGCGCTCGCCTTCGCGGATCACCATGCTGCCGGTGATGACGCTGCCGACTTCCTGCGCGAGCGATTTCAGCCAGGCGAAGCTCTCGCCCTGCATCGTCTCGGCCTGATGCAGGGTCTCGTTGGTGAAGCCGCTCGTGAACGTCTCGGGCAACACGATCAGGTCGGTCTGCCCTGTCAGCGAGCGCGCGAGCGCGCCGTAGTAATCGCGGTTCGCCGCCGCGTCGTGCCAGCGCGTCGCGCCCTGGACGAGTGAAACTTTCAGAGCTTGCATAGCCGCTCCGCCGCAGCCACGAGCGTCTCGTCGCTCTTCGCGAAACAGAAGCGCACGAGACGCGTGTCGGGCGGCGTCTCGTAGAACGCCGACACCGGAATCGCCGCGACGCCGGCATGGTGGATCAGCCACTCGCAGAAGTTCAGGTCGTCCTTGTCGCTGATCGCCGAATAGTCGACGACCTGGAAGTATGCGCCGCGCACCGGCAGCGGCTTGAACTTCGACGCAGAGATCAGCCCGCGGAAGCGATCACGCTTGGCCTGGTAGAACGCCGGCAGGTCGAGGTAATGCTGCGGATCGGTTTCGAGCACCTCGGCGAACGCCCATTGCGCCGGGTTGAACGTGCAGAACGTCAGGTACTGGTGCACCTTGCGGAATTCCGCGCTCAGCATCGCGGGCGCGATGCAGTAGCCGATCTTCCAGCCCGTGCAGTGGTAGGTCTTGCCGAACGAGGACACGACGAAACTGCGCGCGGCGAGTTCGGCATGACGCAGCACGCTCTGATGGAACGCGCCGTCGAACACGATGTGCTCGTAGACTTCGTCGGACAGCACGAAAATATTCGTGCCGCGCACGATTTCGGCGAGCGCATCGAGATCGGCCGCCGAGAGCACGGCCCCGGTCGGATTGTGCGGCGAGTTGATCAGGATCATCCGCGTCTTCGGCGTGATCGCGTCCTTGACGCGCTGCCAGTCGACGGAGAAATCCGGCAGGCGCAGCGGCACGTGCACGGCGCGGCCGCCGGCCAGTTCGATCGCGGGCTCGTAGCTGTCGTAGCACGGATCGAGCACGATCGCCTCGTCGCCCGCATGCACGACCGCGGCGATCGCGGCGAACAGCGCCTCGGTCGCGCCGCTCGTCACCGTCACTTCGGTATCGGCATTGACCTTCGCGCCATAGAGCTTTTCGGTCTTCAGCGCGATCTGCGCTCGTAGCGCGGGAATCCCGGTCATCGGCGCGTATTGGTTCTTGTGCTCGTTCATCGCGCGCGCGAGCGCATCGCGCAGAGCCTGTGGACCTTCGAAATCGGGAAACCCCTGTCCTAGGTTCACCGCCTTGTGCTGCACGGCGAGCTGCGACATCACGGTGAAAATGGTGGTGCCGACCTTGGGCAGTTTGCTTTCGATTTGCATTGACGGATGCCTTGCTTCCCTTCCCCCGCCGGGAGAAGGTGGCGCGAAGCGCCGGATGAGGGACGAGCGTAACAAATTTCAGCGGCAGTGATTCATGCGAGGCCTTTCCCTCATCCGCCCTTCGGGCATCTTCTCCCGCAGGGAGAAGGGAAGAAACGGTCTCCGCTCATTCACGCTCACTTGATCAACTTGATCTCGCGCAGCCGCTGCTGCAGGTACTCGTGCGAGGTGATCGAGGTATCGTAGCGGCTCGGGTTGTCGGCCGTGACCGTCTGCGGCAGCGGATCGAGCACCACGTCCGGGTTCGGGTGCAGGAAAAACGGCACCGAGTAACGCGGCTGGCGCGCCTTTTCGCCCGGCGGATTGACCACGCGATGCGTCGTCGACGGATAGACGTGGTTGGTCAGGCGCTGCAACATGTCGCCGATGTTGACCACGATCGTGTCGCCCTGCGTCGTGATCGGCAGCCATTCGCCGTCGCGTTGGAGCAGTTGCAGCCCTTCCGCGCTCGCGCCGACGAGCAGGGTGATGAAGTTGATGTCCTCGTGCGCGCCGGCGCGGACGTTCGGGATTTCCTCCTGCGTGATCGGCGGATAGTGGATCGGACGAAGAATGGAATTACCAAAATCGGTCTTGTCGTCGAAGTATCTCTCCGGCAGATCGATATGCAGCGCCAGCGCGCGCAGCACGCGTGTGCCGAGCGCGTCGAGCGCGGAGTACAAACCGTAGCCATATTCCTTGAAGCCCGGCACTTCGGTCGGCCACAGATTCGGCGCCATGTACCCGGCGTACTTCGAACCGGCAGGCAGTTCGCGGCCGACGTGCCAGAATTCCTTGAGGTCGAAATACTTCGAATCCTTCGCCGTCTCGACACCGAACGGCGTGTAGCCGCGCGCACCGCCCGTGCCGGGCACGTGGTACTTCATCTTCGCATCGCGAGGCAGCGCGAAGAACCGCTGGAACACGTCGTAGGACTGGTCGACCAGTTCCTGGGGAATGCCGTGGCCGGAAATGCCGCAGAAACCGTATTCGCGATAAGCGGCGCCGATCTCTGCGACGAAGGCCTTGCGGTCACTGTCGTAGCGGCGGATGTCGAGGGTGGGAACCTGGTTCGCCATGATGTTCGTCCGATGTGAGTCGCAGTGGACAAAGTCCGTCCGTTTTGAGCGTACACCGAAGGCGCGAAGTCGGAAGTTGCCGGACGCCTCGTCTCCACTCGCCGTGCGAACTACGCTCAACGCGAACGGTCCGGGCCGGTCACTGCCTGGCGGAAGCTGCCGATTCTACGGTGTCGGCCAGACCTTGCGCCAATCGCCGCACCTCGTCCGCATTTTCGCCTTCCACGGTCACGCGCACCAGCGGTTCGGTGCCCGAGGGCCGCAACACCACGCGACCGCGACCGTGCAGGATCCGTTGCGCTTCCGCGAGCGCGCGCTGCACGTCGGCGTGCGCGACGAGCGCCGCGCCGCCGGCCGCGCGCACGTTGAGCAGCACTTGCGGGAAGCGGTGCAGTTCGGCGCGCACGTCCGCCAGCGGCATGTTCAGGCGCCGCAGCGCCTCGAACACGAACAACGCGTTGAGGATGCCGTCGCCGGTGCCGCTGCGATCCAGGTTCAACACGTGCCCCGACGCTTCGCCGCCGAGCACGCCGCCGTTCTCGCGCAGCATCTGCAGCACGTAGCGGTCGCCGACGTTCGCACGCAGGAATCCGGCGCCGAGCTTTTGCAGCGCCAGTTCGGTGCCGTAGTTGGTCATCAGCGTGCCGACCACCGGGCCGCGCAGTTGCCCCTGCGCGATCAGGTCTTTCGCGAGCAGGTAGATGATGTCGTCGCCGTCGACGACGCGGCCTTGCGCGTCGACCATCAGCACACGGTCGCCGTCGCCGTCGAAGGCGATGCCGAGGTCGGCGCGGTGTTCGGGCACGGCGCGCACGAGTGCGCCGAGATGGGTGGAGCCGCAGCCGTCGTTGATGTTGAACCCGTCCGGCTGCACGCCGATCGTAACCACCTCGGCGCCCAGCTCGGCGAACAGCCGTGGCGCGACGTGATAGGTGGCGCCGTGCGCGCAGTCGAGCACGATGCGTTGGCCGCGCAGCGACAGGCCCGGCGCGCTGCGCGCGCAGTAGTCCAGATAGCGCGCGGGCGCGTCGTCGACGCGCACGGCCTTGCCGAGTTTCTCCGACGACAACGTGCCGAGCGGCAGGCGCAGCGCGGCTTCGATCGCCAGCTCGACCTCGTCGGAGAGCTTCTCGCCGACCGCGCTGAAAAACTTGATGCCGTTGTCGTAGTACGGGTTGTGCGAGGCGCTGATGACGATGCCCGCGTCGGCGCCCAGTTCGCGCACGAGCCAGGCGACGGCCGGCGTCGGCATCGGTCCGAGCATTTGCACGTTCGTCCCCGCCGAAACAAGGCCGGCCTCGAGCGCGGCTTCGAACATGTAGCCGGACACGCGCGTGTCCTTGCCGATCACGACGCTGGGGCGGCGATCTGCCGCGCCTTGCGCCGCGCCGAGCACGTGGCCCAGCGCCTGCCCGAGACGCAGCATGAATTCCGCGGTGATCGGCTCTTCGCCGACGCGGCCGCGGATGCCGTCGGTGCCGAAATAGCGTTTGGTCATGGTCACTATGAGGGGTCAGGGTTGGGAGGCGACTTGCACAAACGGCTTTTCTCGCCCCCGCCCCGCTTCACATCGTATTGGTCGGCTTTTCCGACCCTTGCAATTCGGCGAGTATCGCCTCGATCTTGACGCGCGCGGACTCGCACTCCGGCGAATCGTTGAACTGCACGCCGATGCCGGCGACGCGGTTGCCCTGCGCGCCGGGCGGCGTGATCCAGACCACTTTGCCGGCGATCGGCATGCGCTCGGCCTCGGCCATCAGCGACAGCAGGATGAACACGTCGTCGCCGAGGCCGTAGCGCTTCGCCGTCGGCACGAAAATGCCGCCGCCGCGCACGAACGGCATATAGGCGTTGTACAGCGCGTTCTTGTCCTTGATCGACAGCGACAAGATGCCTTGCAGCGGTGCGCCGCCCGCGGGACCCGCAACCATCATTTCACTCCTGACTGAACACCGCCGTCCGATGCCCGCGTTGTCGGCCATGCGCCGAGCAGTTCGAGCATGGCCAGTTCCGGCCGGATCGGCCCGCGCAACAGGTCGCGCGTGCGGTTGGCACGGTCGAACCAGGCGGCAAGCTTGGCCAAATCCACTGCGCGGGTCAAGGCGAGCGGGCCGCCGGCAGGGGCGGATGACGCGGCCTGCGCCTGGACGCGGCCCTGCTGCTGCACCAGCGCGGCGGCGAAGCGCAGGCGCAAGTCGGCCTCGTCGCGGCTCCAGCGCTGGGCAACCTCGAACGGTGCGGCGATGCCCGCGCTCAGCTCGCGCAGATCCTTGGCCACCTCGTTGCGCAACTTGAGCTTGTCCGCTTCGATCCACTCCAGCGCCTGGCCCGGGTTGCCGTCGCTGGCGACGAGCGCCTGACGCGCGGTCGCGTCCGCGATGCCGCGCCCGCGCAACCAGGCTTCGGCGGTCGCGAGCGCCGGCGGGTGCAGTTCCACGCGCTGACAGCGGCTGCGGATCGTCGCCGGCAGGCGCGCCGGCTGCGTCGTGACGAGAATCAGGTGCCTGCCCGGGCCGGGCTCTTCGAGCGTTTTCAACAGCGCGTTCGCCGCGGCGACGTTGAGCGCCTCGGCCGGCTCGACGAGCGCCACCTGCGCGCGGCCGAATTGCGGCGGCAGCGCGAGCCAGTCCGACAACTCGCGAATCTGCTCGACGACCAGTTCGCCGTACATCTTCTTCGGGCTCGCCTTCGCGTTCCACGCGTAGCCGACGAAGCGCGCATCGGGATGGTTCGGATGGCCGTGCGGCTGGGCGAGTGCGCCGTCGGGGCGCGTTTCCTCGGGGTCGCGCTGCGTGCGCACGGCGTAGAGTCGGCAGGCGCGGCAGGTCCCACACGGCGTGTCGCCGTCCTGCTCGCACAGCAACCACGCGCCGAGGCGCTCGGCGAAATCGCGCTGACCCAAGCCGGGCGCGCCGCACAGCAAGATCGCGTGCGGCATCGCGCCGCGCGCGCGCCGCGCGGCGAGCAGGCGCCAGGCCTCTTCCTGCCAAGGCGCAAGCGTCATGCCGCGCCTCGCGCAGCGTTCACCGCAAGGAAATCCGTCACGGCGGCGCGTACCTGGGTCAACACCTCGTCCAGCGACCTGCTTGCGTCGATCACGCGGAAGCGCGCCGGCTGCGCGGCCGCGCGCGCGCGATACGCGGCGCGCACGCGCTCGAAGAACTCGTGTGCTTCGAGTTCGATGCGGTCCGCCGGCCCGCGCCCGCGGACGCGCTCGAGGCCAACGCCGACCGGCAGGTCGAGCAGCAGGGTCAGGTCGGGCTGTAAGCCGGCCGCGGCCCAGCGCTCCAGCTCGGCGATGCGTTCATCCGGTTGCCCGCGTCCGCCGCCCTGATAGGCGTAGCTCGCGTCGGTGAAGCGGTCGCCGAGCACCCAGCGTCCGGCCGCGAGCGCCGGCACGATCGTCTCGCGCACGTGCTGCGCGCGCGCGGCGAACATCAGCAGCAGTTCGGTCTCGGGTGCGATGCGGCCGTGCAAGGTCGGATCAAGCAGTACGCCGCGGATCGCCTCGCCCGCCGTGGTACCGCCCGGCTCGCGCGTGACAACGACGTCGAGCCCGTGCGCGGCAAGCAGCTCGCGCACCGCGTTGAGCACCGTGCTCTTGCCCGCGCCTTCGCCGCCCTCGAGCGTGATGAACTTTCCGCGCGCCGCGTTCATTGCGAATGCAACTGCCGATTCAATTGGTATCTGGCCACGGCGCGATTATGCGCTTCGAGCGTGGACGAGAACTCGTGCGCGCCGTTGCCGCGCGCGACGAAATACAGCGCATCGGTCTGCGCCGGGTGGATCACCGCTTCGAGCGCGGCCTTGCCCGGCAACGCGATCGGCGTCGGCGGCAGGCCGGTGCGCGTGTAGGTGTTGTACGGCGTATCGGTGTCGAGGTCGCTGCGGCGGATATTGCCGTTGTAGCCTGCGCCCATGCCGTAGATCACGGTCGGATCGGTCTGCAGTTTCATGCCGAGCTTGAGCCGCGAGAGGAACACGCGCGCGATCTGCGGCTGCTCTTCGCTGCGCGCGGTCTCCTTCTCGATGATCGAGGCGAGGATCAAGGCTTCGTAGGGCGATTTCAGCGGCGTGTCGGCCGCGCGCTCGGCCCAGAGCTTGTCGAGCGCCTTCTTCATCGCCTCGTGCGCGCGGCGCAGGACGTCGACGTCGCTCATGCCCTTGATGAAACTGTAGGTTTCGGGCAGGAACTGGCCTTCGGGCTCCGCGTCCGCCTCACCGAGGCGCGCCATCAATTCCCTTCCCTCGCACGCGCCCGCACCAGCGCACGCGTCCTTGCTCAGACCCGCCTCTGCATCGAGCGCCTTGCGCAATTGCCGGAACGTCCAGCCTTCGACGATCGTGAACCTGTGCCGGATCACCTCGCCTGCGGCCATCTTCTTCAGCAGCGCGCGCGGTGTCATGCCCGCGTCGAGCGCATATTCGCCCGCGTGCAGCTTGCCGGCGACGCCGAGCTCGCGCGCGAGCAGGCGCCAGAAATACGCATTGCCCGGCTGCAGGCCGCGCTCGTCGAGCAGGCCGACGATCGCAGGCAGGCGCGCGCCGATCGGCACGTCGATCTGCGTGGCCTGCGCGAGTCCGGCGATCGGCGCGTCGGCGAAGCGCCGGTACTGCGCATACAGATTTCCCGCCAGCACCAGCGCGCCGAGCACGAGGATCACGAAGACGTTGAACAGAACGCGCTTGAAACTGAAGCGGCGGCGAGGATCGGGCGGGTTCACGAACATTCCGGTCGAGCGAGATGGCTATTGTGCCCTACTCCGCCGCATCGAGCGCGCGCAGCAGTCCGCGCGCCTTGTGCCGCGTCTCCTCGAGCTCGCGCGCGGCAACCGAATCAGCGACGATGCCGGCACCGGCGCGGAAGCGTGCCTCGCGTCCCCGCAACTCCATCGTGCGGATCAGGATGTTGAGGTCCATGTCGCCGTCGCGATTGAGGTAGCCGAGCGCGCCCGTATAGGCGCCGCGCGCGCACGCCTCGAGTTCGGCGATGATCTCCATCGTGCGCACCTTCGGCGCGCCGGTGATCGTGCCGCCCGGAAATACCGCGCGGATCGCCTGCGCCGGAGTGATGCCGGCGCGCAGCCGGCCGCGCACGTTGGAAACGATATGGTGCACGTGCGCATAGCTTTCGACCGTCATCAATTCGTCGACGGCGACCGAACCGGGCGCGCAGATGCGGCCGAGATCGTTGCGTTCGAGATCAAGCAGCATGACGTGCTCGGCGCGTTCCTTGGCGTGGCCGACCAGTTCGGCGATGCGCACTGCGTCGTCCTCGCCGGTGCGGCGCGGGCGCGTGCCCGCGATCGGGCGCGTCTGCGCGAGACCGCCGCGAATTTCGAGCAGGCGCTCCGGCGACGAACTGACGACCGCCCAATCGCCCCATTGCAGCAGCCCCGCGAACGGCGCCGGATTCGCGCGCCGCAGCGACACGTAAACACTCGCGGGTGTCGGCGCGCGGTCGAAGCGCACGCGCCACTCGCGCGACAGGTTCACCTGGAACGTGTCGCCGGCGCGCAGATACTCGTGAATGCGCGCGACGCCGTCGAGGAACCGCTGCGGATCGTCTTCCTCGATCCGCGCTTGCGGCAGCGCTGCGGCCGCGGTTCCGGCCGGTTCCGCGAGATCGGCGGTCAGGACATCGAGCCAGTGCTCCTGGCCCGCTTCGGCGACCAGCCACGTTTTCTGCGCGAGGCGGTCGACGACCGCCGCGACCGGGCAGCGCAACGCCAACGCGGCGGGCGTCAAAGCGCAACTCGCAAGACACGAACGCAGCCGCGGCTCGATTTCGCCGGCCAGTTCGTAGCCGAGATACACCAGCCAGCCGCCGCGGAACGGCAATTGCGCATCGGCGCAGCCGGCGGATGAGGATCGCCAGTCCGCATCGAGCGCGGCAAGGAACGAATCGCCGCGATCCGCACCGCGCAGATCGCGCACGCGGCCGTCGCCGTCGAGCACGAGTCCCGTGCCGTCCGTGGCGAAGAGCATGTCGAAACGCGCCGCCGAACCGCCCTGCGCCGCGCTTTCGAGCAGGCCGGGATAGCGTGCCGGCCGACGCGCCGCGAGTGCAAGCAGATCGCGCGCGCCGGGCAGCTCGCGCCGGACGCAGTTCATCGCGGCCGGATCAGATACGGCGGAACACCAGCGAACCGTTGGTGCCGCCGAAGCCGAACGAGTTCGACACCGCGATGTCGATCTTCGCGTCGCGTGCCGTGTGCGGCACGAAGTCGAGGTCGCAGCCTTCGCCGGGCTCGTCGAGGTTGATCGTCGGCGGCAGCACGCCGTCGCGCAGCGCGAGGATCGAGAAGATCGCCTCGATGCCGCCGGCCGCGCCGAGCAGGTGGCCGGTCATCGACTTGGTCGAGCTGACCGCGAGCTTGTAGGCGTGATCGCCGAACACGGTCTTGGCCGCGAGCACCTCGCCGACGTCGCCAAGCGGCGTCGAGGTGCCGTGCGCGTTGATGTATTGGACCTCGGCCGGGTTGATGCCGCCGTCGTTGAGCGCGTTGCGCATGCAGCGCGCCGCGCCCTCGCCGCCCTCGCTCGGCGCGGTGATGTGGTAGGCGTCGCCGGACATGCCGAAGCCGACGAGTTCGCAGTAGATCTTCGCGCCGCGTTTCTTCGCGTGCTCGTATTCCTCGAGCACGATCACGCCGGCGCCGTCGGAGAGCACGAAACCGTCGCGGTCCTTGTCCCACGGCCGGCTCGCCTTGGTCGGCTCGTCGTTGCGCGTGGACATGGCGCGCGCCGAGCAGAAACCGCCCATCGCGGTGCCGCAGGTCGAATACTCGGCGCCTCCGGCGACCATCGCGTCGGCATCGCCGTACTGGATCATGCGCATCGCCAGGCCGATGTTGTGCGTCGCCGTCGTGCACGCGGTCACACAGGCGATGTTCGGTCCCTTGAGGCCGAGCATGATCGACAGGTTGCCCGAGGCCATGTTGATGATCGAGCTCGGCACGAAGAACGGCGAGATCCGACGCGGGCCGCGCTCGTGGTAGGTAATCGCGGTTTCCTCGATCGTGTGGATGCCGCCGATGCCCGCGCCGACGGCGACGCCGATGCGCTCGGCGTCGTGCTCGTGCGTCGACAGGCCCGCGTCGTTCAGCGCCTGCACCGAGGCGGCGACGCCGTAGTGGATGAACGGGTCCATCTTCTTCACATCCTTGTGCGGGATGTAGACCTCGGGATCAAAGTCGCGGACCTCGCCGGCGATGCGCGTCGGGAATGCGCTCGCATCGAAGTGCGTGACCGGACCGATGCCGCTCACGCCCTCGCGGATGTTCTTCCACGCCGTCGCCACATCGTTGCCGACCGGGCTGACGATGCCGAGGCCGGTGACCACTACGCGCCGCTTGCTCATGAGATTTGGTTTGCCTTTGCAATTTACCTTTGCGCTCGTCCTTGATCGCGAAAATCAAGAAGCGGCCATCCATGGCCGCACTATCCAATAAAAATCAGCCAGGATTAACGCATTTTCAAACGGCCGTTCCGCGAAAGCAGAAATGCAAACTGCGCCGCATGGGCGCAGTTCGTACCGCCGGATGGCGAAGAGATCAGGGCTTGACGTGCGCCTTGATGTAGTCCACCGCCTGTTGCACGGTGGTGATCTTCTCGGCTTCCTCGTCCGGAATTTCGCATTCGAATTCCTCTTCGAGCGCCATGACCAGTTCGACGGTGTCGAGCGAATCGGCACCGAGGTCGTCGACGAAGGACGCGTTCGGCGTCACCTCATCTTCCTTGACGCCCAGTTGTTCGACGACGATCTTCTTGACGCGCTCTTCGATGGTGCTCATGGTGGTACTTACCTCACAAGGTAGGCAGAAAAGTTACGAAAAAGGGATAACCCCGAACCCGGCGGATTGTAGGGCATACGCGGCAATCGCACCAGCGCGGCCCGGACCGTCTTACGGCATGTACATGCCGCCGTTGACATGCAACGTTTCGCCGGTGACGTAAGCCGCCGCAGGCGACGCGAGGAAGGCCACCGCGTTGGCGATGTCCTCCGCCGCGCCGAGGCGGCCGAGCGCGATCTGGCCGAGCAGCGCGCCGCGCTGTTCTTCCGTAAGCGCGCGCGTCATGTCGGTGTCGATGAAACCCGGCGCAACGACGTTGACGGTGATCCCGCGCGAGCCGATCTCGCGCGCGAGCGACTTGGAAAACGCAATGATGCCGGCCTTGGCCGCCGCGTAGTTCGCTTGCCCCGGATTGCCGGTGACGCCGACGACGGAGGCGATGCTGACGATGCGCCCCTTGCGCGCCTTCATCATGCCGCGCATCACCGCCTTGCTCGTGCGGTAGACCGAGGTCAGGTTCGTGTCGAGGATCGCCTGCCAGTCCTCGTCCTTCATGCGCATCAGCAGCTGATCGCGCGTGATGCCGGCGTTGTTGACCAGAATCGTGACCGGGCCGAATTCCTTGGCGATGTCGTCGATCAGTTTCTCGACCGCGGCACCGTCGGTGACGTTGAGCGCGCGGCCGACGCCGCCGTGCGCGGCCAGGCGTTCGCCGATCGCGGCCGCGCCCGAATCGGTCGTGGCCGTGCCGATCACCTTCGCGCCGAGCGCGGCGAGCTTGTCGGCGATCGCGGCGCCGATGCCGCGGCTCGCGCCGGTGACGAGGGCGATTTCGCCTTGGAGACTTGCGGACATGGTCACCTCGAAGTGAATAAGGTTGTCGAAAGGTCGCTCAGTTCTTCCAGTCGGCGATCGCCTGCTGCAGATCGGCCGGCGTGCCGATCGCGCGACCGTCGATCGTGCGATCGATGCGCTTGAGCAGGCCGGTCAGCACCTTGCCCGGACCGCATTCGGCCGCGCGACGGACGCCGGCGGCGGCGAGCGCCTGCACGCTCTCCGTCCAGCGCACCGGCTGGTAGAGCTGGCGCGCCAGAGCGGCGCGGATATGCGCCAGCGAATCGAACGACTTCGCATCGGCATTCTGCACGACGGGAATCCTCGGCGCCTGCCAGGCGATCTTGTCGAAGCGCTCGGCCAGTTTGTCTGCCGCGCCGCGCATCAACAGGCAATGCGACGGCACGCTGACCGCGAGCTTCACCGCCTTCTTCACGCCGAGTTCGGCCAGGCGCGCGAGCGCGCGATCGACCGCCTCGGCGTTGCCGGCGACGACGAGTTGTCCCGGCGCGTTGTAGTTCGCCGGCGCGACGACTTGCCCTTGCGCCACCTCGGCGCAGACCTGCGCGATCTGCGCATCGTCGCCGCCGAGCACGGCGGCCATCGCGCCGACGCCGGCGGGCACCGCCGCTTGCATCAGGCGCCCGCGTTCGGCGACGAGCGCGGCGCCGTCGGCCAGCGACAGCGCTTCGGCGCAGACCAGTGCGGTGTATTCGCCGAGGCTGTGCCCGGCCAGCACATCCGGCTTTGCGCCGCCGAGCTGCCGCCAGACGCGCCATACGGCAACGCCCGCGGCAAGCAAGGCGGGCTGCGTGTTTTCGGTGCGATTGAGCGCGTCCTCCGGCCCTTCCTGCGACAGCTTCCACAGGTCCACGCCGGCGCTGCCCGACGCTTCCTTGAACGTTTCCTCGACGATGGCGAATTCGCCGGCGAGGTCGGACAGCATGTTCAACGACTGCGAGCCCTGGCCCGGGATGACGAAGGCGAGTTTGTTCGAAACGGCTTGATCCACGGGTGCGCTGGATGCGTTCATGTGCGGAAAAACGAGAGTGCGATGAATGAAATGCCTGCGGAAACGCAGCGCCGCTCAGTAGCGCAGCAGCGCCGAGCCCCAGGTGAAGCCGCCGCCGAAGGCTTCGAGCAGCAGCAGTTGGCCGCGCTGGACCTTGCCCGAGCGCACCGCGTAGTCGAGCGCGAGCGGCACGGAAGCGGCCGAAGTGTTGGCGTGCTTGTCGACGGTGACGATGACGCGGTCCATCGGCATGTCGAGCCTTTTCGCGGTCGCCTCGATGATGCGCAGGTTGGCCTGGTGCGGGATCAGCCAGTCGAGCTGGTGGCGGTCGAGCTGGTTCGCCTCGAGCGTTTCCTCGACCACGCGGTCGAGCGTCTTCACCGCGACCTTGAACACGTCGCGGCCCTGCATGATCACGCGCAGGCCGTGGTTCGGTTCGTCCTTGAAGCCTGCGGAAATGCCGACCGGATTCCACAGCAGTTCCTTGTAACCGCCGTCGGCATGGATGTGGCTGGACAGGATGCCCGGTTCGTCGGCGGCCTTGAGCACGACCGCGCCGGCGCCGTCGCCGAACAGTACGCAGGTGGCGCGGTCGGACCAGTCGAGGAAACGCGAGAGCGTCTCCGCGCCGATCACCAGCGCATTCTTCGCCGTGCCCGCGCGAATGAACTGGTTGGCGACGGTGAGCGCGTAGATGAAGCCGGAACAGGCCGCGTTGACGTCGAACGCCGCACAGCCGTTCGCACCGAGGCGATGCTGCAGCAGGCAGGCGGTCGAGGGAAAAACGAGATCGGGCGTGGTCGTGCCGACCACGATCAGGTCGATCTGCTTGGCATCGACCCCGGCCGCTTGCAACGCGGCGTTAGCCGCCTCGAAGGCAAGGTCGCCCGTGGTCTGGCCGCCGGCCGCGATATGGCGCTGGCGGATGCCGGTGCGCTCGGCGATCCACTCGTCCGAGGTCTCGACGCGCGCGGCCAGTTCCGCATTGGTGACGACGCGTTCCGGCAAAGCGCTGCCGGTGCCGGCAATGCGTGCGTAGCTCATGGTTTCCCCGATCCCCGATTCAGGCGCAAAACACGCGCACATACGCACACCGCGGCCTGGCCGCGGCGGCGATACGATACATGCTTGTCGACGGCGCGGAAGCGGCCATCACGGCTTGCGGTTCGCAAGTCCCGTGAATCAATCTTCTTCGTGAACCTGCGTCTTGCTGTCGATCACCTTGCGGCCGCGATAGTAGCCGTCCTTGGTGACGTTGTGGCGCAAATGGGTCTCGCCCGAGGTCGGGTCGGTGCCGAGCTGCTTGGCGCTCAACGCATTGTGCGCGCGGCGCATGCCGCGGCGGGATGGGGATTTACGGCTCTTGGCAACGGCCATTTTGTTTCTCCAAAAATATACAACTACAGTTTTACATTCTTCAGCGCAGCGAACGGGTTGGGCTTGGCCGCTTCGACCTCATTCGCCTCCTTCCATTCATGCTGCATTTCCTGCGTCCCCGGCTTCACCGGGAACACCGGCAACGCCAGGATCAATTCGTCCTCGATCACGTCGGCCGGATGCAAGCCAGCCGGATCGAGCAACAAAGGCTCGTAGCCGGCGGGCAAAGCGGCCTCGTCTTCCTCGTTGACGATGAAACCGAGCCGGGCGTCGATCTCGACCGGGTATTCGAACCGTTCCAGCGTGCGCTGACAGATCAGCGGCAACGCCGTGCTGGCCCTGACGCGGACGCCGGACACGCCGGCCTGATCCTTGTCGAAATCGAGTTCGTATTCGATCTCCCCCACGGAATCCGCAAGGCCGCCCGCCAGACGCTTCATGGCGGCCAAAGGCAGGCGACCCGCGAACGTGCGCCTCGCACTCACCATGCGCCACGGATCGACCAACTCGGGCAGGGAGTGATTCACGGGTGCGCGATGGTAGGTTCCGCGGCGCACAAAGTCAATCATTTCCGGGTTTTAGCGCCGACCTTGGACATGCCCCTGAGTGCGGTTTCGGGCGACAATACGTGCATGACTGCGCTCGCCGACGTCGATCTCGTCCTCGCCTCGACCTCCGCCTACCGCCGCGAACTGCTCGCGCGGCTTGGCGCGCCGTTTCGCCGGCAGTCGCCGCTCAGCGACGAAACCGCGCTACCCGACGAGCCGCCCGACCGGCTCGCCGCGCGCCTGGCCGCAACCAAGGCTCGCGCGGTCGCTGCCGGCAACGCGAACGCACTCGTGATCGGCTCGGACCAGGTCGCCGACTGCGACGGCCGCATCCTCGGCAAGCCCGGCGACCTCGGCAACGCGCGCCGGCAACTGCGCGCGAGCAGCGGCCGTCGTGTCGTCTTCCATACGGCGATCTGTCTGATCGACACCCGTGTCGCGCCAGCGCGCGAGTTTCACGCGCTCGATACGACCACGGTTGCGTTTCGTCGCCTCGACGAGGCGGAAACCGAGCGCTATCTCGCTCGCGAGCAGCCGTTCGACTGCGCCGGCAGCTTCAAGTCGGAGGGACTCGGCATCGCCCTGTTCGAACGCATCGAATCGCACGATCCGACGGCCTTGATCGGCCTGCCTTTGATCGCGCTGTGCCGGTTGCTGCGCGAGGCGGGCATCAGCATTATGTAGACGCGAGCATTTCCGAAGCGGGAATGACGGCAAAAGCGGAACTTGCCTGCACCCGAGACGCCTATACTCCATTCACCCCGAGTCCGCACAGAACACATGTCCGTCTCGCTCGTTTCATCCGCCGCATCCGCGCCGCTCGATCCCGCCCTTGCCCGCGCCTTGGACGCCGCCGTGGCCCAGGTCAACGGCGTCGTCCTCGGCAAGGCCGCGCCGGTGAAGCTCGCCTTCGCCTGTTTCCTCGCCGGCGGCCATCTCCTGATCGAAGATCTGCCCGGCGTCGGCAAGACCACGCTCGCGCACGCGCTCGCGGCGACGCTGGACCTGTCGTTCTCGCGCATCCAGTTCACCGCCGACCTGCTGCCGTCCGACATCATCGGCGTGGGCATCTACGAACGCGGCGACGGCGCGTTCAAGTTCCATCCGGGCCCGCTGTTCGCCCAGCTCGTGCTCGCCGACGAGATCAACCGCGCGACGCCGAAGGCGCAGAGCGCGCTGCTCGAGGCGATGGCCGAGCAGCAGGTCACCGCCGACGGGACGACCCACGCGCTGCCGCAGCCGTTCTTCGTCGTCGCCACGCAGAACCCGCTCGACCTCGCCGGCACGTTCGCCCTGCCCGACTCGCAGCTCGACCGCTTCATGCTGCGCATCGGCCTCGACTATCCGGATCGCGACGCCGAGCGCGCCCTGTTGACCGCAAGCGACCGCCGCGAACTGATCGCGCGGCTCGCGCCCTGCCTCGACGCCGCCCAGGTCGCCGCGTTGCGCGGCGCGGTCGCGCAGGTGCTCGCCAGCGCCGCACTGATCGACTACGTGCAGGCCCTGCTCGCCGCGAGCCGCGGCCACGCCGCCATCCGCGTCGGCCTGTCGCCGCGCGCCGGACTGGCGCTGCTGCAGGCAGCGCGCGCGCATGCGCTGCTCGACGGCCGCGGCTTCGTGCTGCCCGAGGACGTGCAGGCCGTGTTCGTCGCGGTCGCCGCGCACCGGCTGATCCCGGCGGCGACCGACCACGCCGCACGCGATCCGCTTGCGCGCCGCCTGCTCGACGAAGTGCCGGTGCGTTGAAAAGCGAAAGGCGCTTCGACGTCCCTTTTCCTGCATGAGAACCGAAACCGCGACGCCCTGGTGGAAGCTGCTGCAACACGCCGAACGCCGCCTGCCCGCGCTGACACGCCTGAAGCGCGCCGAGACCCTGCCGATCCTGCTCCATCGCCGCCGCATCTATGTCGTGCCGTCGCGCTTCGGCCTGATCTATTCGACGATGCTGCTGGTCATGCTGATCGGCTCGCTCAACTATGCGAACAACCCCGCGCTGCTGCTGACCTGCGTGCTCGGCGCGGCGGCGTACCTGAGCGTGTTCGCCGGCTTCCGCGCACTCAACCGCGTCGAATTGAAAACCGTGCAGATGCCGCCCTGCCACGCCGGCGGCCGGCTGTCCCTGTCGCTGCAGTTCGCCACGGCGCAGGCCGCAGCCAAACGCGGCCTGCGCCTGCGCATGGAGAATGACGATGCGGCCGACGAAGCCGTATTCGGGCTTGCGGCGAACGGCACGCGGACCGTCGCCGCGAGCCTGCCCGCGCCGCGCCGCGGCTGGCTGCCGGTCGGGCGCGTGAGCGTGTGGACGGAATATCCCTACGGCCTGTTCCACGTCTGGAGCTGGCTGCATCCCGACGCGCACGCGCTCGTCTATCCGCGCCTCGACGCGGACGCGCCGCCGCTGCCGCGGGCCGGCGGCGAGGCAGCCGCGCTGAGCGTTCGCCGCGACGAAGACGAATTCGGCCTGCTGCGCGAATACCGCAGTGGCGATCCGCGCCGGCGGATTGCATGGAAGGCCAGCGCGCGCCAGGACCATCTCCTGGTCAAGCAGTTCGAATCGCCGCGCGGCAACGAAGTGGTGCTGGCCTGGAACCGCCTCGACGGCCTCGATGCCGAGGCGCGCATCTCGCGCCTCGCCGCCTGGGTCGAGCGCGCGGAAGCGGCGCAGATCGCCTATCGCCTCGAACTGCCGCAGGCGGCCATCGGGCCCGCGCTCGGCGCCGCGCACCGGCATGCCTGCCTGCGCGAACTCGCGCTGCTGCCGGGGCACGCGCCATGAGCCGCGGCTCGGCAGCCGCGCTCACGACCCGCCAGTTCGCCTTCGTCGGCGCGGCCGTGTGCGCGGCCGTGCTCGCGCATGCGCCGCACCTGCCGGCGGCGATCTTCGCCTTCGTCGGCGCCATCATCGTCGTCGCCTGGCTGCTGCGCCGGCGCGGCCTCGCGCTGCCGGGCTGGACCAAGCTCGTCCTGATCGCGCTGTTCGCGCTCGTGTTGATCTTGCAATACCGCAACCCGCTGGGCCGCGAACCCGGCAGCGCGCTCGCCTGCGCGATGCTCGCGCTGAAGCTGCTCGAAACGCGCGCGCGCCGCGACGGACTTGCCGCGATCGCGTTCGCCAGCTTCACCCTGATGAGCGCGTTGCTGTTCGATACGAGCCTCGCGTTCACGCTGGCGACCTTTTCCGGCCTCGTCCTGCTGCTCGCCGCGCTGCGCGAGCTGGAACCGGGTACGAGTGCCGTTCCCGCCCCGTGCGGAAATGGCGCGCGTACTGGCCGCCGCTGCGCGCGAGCCTGCTGTCGCTGGCGCTCGCGGCGCCGCTTGCGCTGTGCGGGTTCCTGTTCATCCCGCGCTTCGACTCCCCGCTGTGGCGTACGCCGGCCGACGCGGGCGGGCGCACCGGCATCAGCGACACGATGACCCCGGGCGCCGTGCAGAACCTGCTGCTCGACGACAGCGCCGCATTCCGCGTCGGCTTCGACGGCGCGCCGCCGCCGCGCGCACAGTTGTACTGGCGCGGCCCCGTGCTGACCGATTTCGACGGCGAGATCTGGCGGCGGCGCGACATCGGCTTATCGATGCCGCAGGCGAATACCGTGGCTGCGGATACCGCCACGGTAAGCTACGAAGTCACGCTCGAGGCCAGCGACAAGCCGTGGCTGTTCGCCCTCGACCTACCGGTGGAAATTCCCGCGGACACGCTGCGCAGCCGCGACATGAGCCTGATCCGGCGGCGCCCGGTCACCGACCTGTTCCGCTACCGCGCGCGTTCGGCACCGGGCCTGCGCCTCGACGCGGCGCTGCCGGCCGACCTGCGCGCGGCCGCGCTCGCGCTGCCGCGGGGATTCAATCCGCGCAGCGTCGAGCAAGGCCGCAACTGGCGCAGCGAGCTCGGCGACGACGGCGCGATCGTGCGCGCCGCGCTGGAACTTTTCCACAATGCGTTCTTTTATACTTTGTCGCCGCCACTGCTCGGACGCGACGCGATGGACGATTTCCTGTTCGGCACGAAGCGCGGATTCTGCGAACACTACGCCGCGGCCTTCGTCGTGCTGATGCGCGCCGCCGGCATACCCGCGCGCGTCGTCACCGGCTATCAGGGCGGCTACTTCAACACGGTCGGCAACTACCTGCTCGTGCGCCAGTCCGACGCGCACGCCTGGGCCGAAGTGTGGCTGGCCGGCCGCGGCTGGGTGCGCGTGGATCCGACCGCGGCCGTGAGCCCGCAGCGCGTCGAGCTCGGCGCGCAGGCGGCGATGGCCGGCGAGCGCGGTTGGTACCGCGGCGGCTGGCTGCTCGCGCTGCGCAACCGGGTCGACCTGATCAATCGCGGCTGGAACAACCTCGTCGTGCAGTTCGACGCGCAACGCCAGTCTTCGCTGCTGAGCCCGTTCGGCATCGAGCGTATCGAACCGGCGACGCTGCTCTGGCTGCTCGTGGCCACGGCCGGCGCGCTGATCGCGGCGGCGACCCTGTGGGCGATGCGCGCCGCGCGTGCGCGTGCGGCACCGCTCGACGCCGCCTACGATGCGCTCTGCGCCAAGCTCGCGCGCGTCGCCGCAGCACGCGCCGCGAACGAGGGCCCGTACGACTACGCGGCCCGCCTGCGCGTGGCGCCGACGTCGTCCGCAGACCGCGCAGGGGAAGCGCAGCGGCTCATCGCCGACTATGTCAGCCTGCGTTACGCTCGTGCGTTTCCTTCCGCGCAGGACATCGCGCGATTCGTCCGCGACGTGCGCCGGCTCAGGCTGGCGAATCGCCGCTGAACGGACGACGATCACTTGCAAATGTTTACGTTTCCGGCCGCTACGACCCGCTTAAAATGTGACGCAACGGTCCCATGTCCGTACCCATAGCGACAGCCAGCGAGGTGTTTATGCGTCATGTCCTGAAAGCATCGTCATCGGCATTCGCGCTCGGCGCCGGCGCCCTGCTCGCCGGCTGCGCGACCGTGCCCGCGCCGCTCGCCGGCAACGATTTCGCCGCGACCACGCCGCAGCAGGTCGTCGCGCAGAACGCGAGCGGCCAGCGCGTGCGCTGGGGCGGCGAGATCATCCGCGTCGAACCGCGCGCAGACCGCACCTGCTTCGAGATTCTCGCGCGCGAACTCTGGAGCGACGCGCGGCCGAAGCGCGACGACCGCAGCCAGGGCCGTTTCGTCGCCTGCAAGCAGGGCTTCCTCGATCCGGCCGAATACCCGACCGGCCGCGATGTCACCGTGGTCGGCGCCGTCGACGGCAGCGAGCGGCACAAGGTCGGCGACTACGACTACACCTTCGCCAAGGTCGACGCGAGCGAGATCTACCTGTGGCCCAAGCGCGTGAACTATCCGCCCGGCTTCTACGATCCGTTCTGGGGCGGGCCGTGCTTCGACCCGTTCTGGGGCCCCGGCTGGGGCGGCTGCGGACGCTGGGGCTGGGGCGGCTACTGGGGCGCACCGCCGGTCGTGATCGTGCGGCCGAATCCGCCGCCGACGCCGAAGTCCGGCAACTGACGGCGCGGCGGCTCAGCCCGGAGGCCAATGCATCTGCCGTCCGGCGAGCAGGTGCAGATGGATGTGGTAGACGGTCTGGCCGCCGTCCTTGTTGCAGTTGAATACGCAACGGTAACCGTTGTCGGCGAAGCCCTGCGTCTTGGCCCACGATGTCGCTGCGACGAGCAGCTTGCCGAAGATGGCCGCATCGCCGGCCGTCACGTCGTTCAGCGTCGCGAACGGCTTCTTCGGGATGAACAGCACGTGCACGGGCGCCTGCGGATTGATGTCGCGGAATGCGAGCACGTCGTCGTCCTCGTAAACGATATCGGCCGGGATTTCGCGGCGGATGATCTTGTCGAACAGGGTGTCGGCCATTTTCTTCTCCGTCAGTTGCCGATAAGTTGGCGGCCGCCAAACGCGTGCGCCAGCGTGCCGCGGTCGATGAATTCGAGTTCGCCGCCGAGCGGTACGCCGTGCGCGAGGCGCGTGGCGCGCACATTCGCGGCGCGTGCGACCTGGCTCAACAGATGCGCGGTGGCCTCGCCTTCCACGGTGGGATTGGTCGCGACGATCAGCTCGCGCACTTCGCCTTCGGCCAGGCGCGCGGCGAGCAGGTCGATGCCGAGCTCCCTGGGCCCCATGCCGTCGAGCGGCGACAGCCGGCCGAGCAGGACGAAGTAGCGTCCGCGATAGCCCGTCGCCTGCTCGACCGCGAGCTGGTCGACCGGCGTTTCGACGACGCAAAGCAGGCTCGCATCGCGTTGCGCGCTGGCGCAGGTGGCGCAGACCGTGTCCTCGCTGAACGTGCGGCAGCGCGTGCAGTTGCCGATGCGCTCGACCGCCGCTGCGAGTTTGTCCGACAGCTTCTTCGCCCCCGTGCGATCGCGTTCGAGCACGTGGAAGGCCATGCGCTGCGCAGTCTTTGCGCCGACGCCGGGCAGGCAGCGCAGCGCGTCGATCAGTTCATTGAGCAAAGGTGACGACATTGTGCTTCGCTTTTGCCGTCATTCCCGCGAAAGCGGGAATGACGGCTGATATATCAGAACGGCAACTTGAACCCGGCCGGCAGATTGAGCCCGCCGGCAACCCCGCTCATCTTCTCCTGACTCGCGGCAGCGACCTTGTTGACCGCGTCGTTGAACGCGGCGGCGATCAGGTCTTCGGTCATCTCCGGATCGTCGGCCATCGTCTTTCTGTCGATCGCGACGCGGCGCACTTCGTGGCGGCCGTTCATCGTCACGCTGACCATGCCGCCGCCGGCCTGGCCGGTCACCTCGAGCTTGGCGATCTCTTCCTGCGCGCGCTTCAGGTCGTCCTGCATGCGTTGCGCCTGCTGCATCAATTGCGCCATCGGTCCGCGCATTTCTCCACCTCGCCTCGTTGGTCGTTCCGGTCAGGCAACCGGCTTTATGGATTCGGGAATCAGGCGCGCATCGAAGTCGCGCATCAACGCCTGCACGATCGGATCGTCGTTGAGCGCGCGCTCGGCCGCCTGCTGGCGCGCGTCGCGCGCGCGACCGGCCGCCTCGGCCAGCGTCTCGGTCTGCTGCACGGCAGTGTTCTTTTCGAAACGTACCTTGACCGCGCGGCCCAGCGCCTGCCCGAGCTTGTCCTCCATCGCCGCGACCAGCGGCGGCGCACTGAAGTGCTCGTGCTCGGGCTTGAGCGCAAGGCGTACCGCGTTTTGTTCGATCGCTATCAGCATGCAGTGTTCGGCGAGCGCGCCGACCGGGCCCTTGAGTCCGGCGGTTTCGATCAGAGCGGCCCAGTCATGGGAACCCGGACTCGGGATTCGGGGTTCGGGATTCGATGCGAGCCGCTCCCTGCGAACCGGCTGTTCGGCTGCGCGCAATGCCGATACCGGTGGCGGCGGAGAAACCGGCTTTGCCGCATGTTCGGGGACAGACGCCGTTACCGTTCTGGACGCAGCATCGGTTTTTTGCGGCGGCATCGCCTTTGGATCTTGAGCGCCGGCGCTGCCTTGTCGAATTCCCGATCCTGAATCCCCGGCCGGCCTGAATGCCAGCATGCGCAACAAGGCCATTTCGAATCCGGCCCTTGTCGTCGGCGCCAGCGGCAAATCGCGGCGGCCTACGATGGCCAACTGATAGTACAACTGCGTTTCTTCGGGCGACATCGCCGCCGCAAGCGCGGCGATGTCCGCCTCGCCGTCCTCCTCGGTTCCGGCATAGTCGCGCACGAGTTGCCTGAGCTGCACGCGATGCAGCACGGCGGCGATCTCGTCGAGCACCTGGGCGAAGTCCGGCGAAAATTCGGCGAGGCGATCGACCTCGGCCACCAGCGCCACGCCGTCGCCGGCATGCACGTGGCCGACCAGCGCGTGCACCTGGCCGCGCGCGATCGTGCCGAGCATCGCACGCACCTCGTCCGCGCGCACCGCGCCCGCGCCGTAGGCGATGGCCTGGTCGAGCAGCGAGAGGCCGTCGCGCAGCGAACCGTCGGCGCTGCGCGCGAGTTCGGCCAGCGCCTCGGGCTCGAACGCGATCCGCTCGGCCTCGAGGATGCGCCGCATCTGTCCCGAAATCTGCTCGGGCAACAGGCGCTTCAGATTGAACTTGAGGCAACGCGACAGCACCGTCACCGGCAGCTTCTGCGGATCGGTCGTCGCCAACAGGAACTTCACGTGCGGCGGCGGCTCCTCGAGCGTCTTCAGCAGCGCGTTGAACGCCGACTTCGACAGCATGTGCACTTCGTCGATCAGGTAGACCTTGAATCGTCCGCGCGAAGGCGTGTACTGCGCGTTCTCGATCACTTCGCGCACGTCGTCCACGCCGGTGTTGCTGGCGGCGTCGATCTCGAGCAGATCCATGAACCGGCCGGCATCGATGTCGAGACAGGCCGCGCATTCGCCGCACGGATTCGACGACTGTCCTTTTTCGCAGTTCAGCGACTTGGCGAAGATGCGCGCGATCGTGGTCTTGCCGACGCCGCGCGTGCCGGTGAACAGGAAAGCGTGATGCATGCGCCCGGTGTCGAGCGCGTTGCCGAGCGCGCGCACGACGTGCTCTTGGCCGACCAGTTCGGAGAACTTCTTCGGCCGCCACTTGCGCGCGAGGACTTGGTAGGACACAGCTCGTTCCGTTTTTGCAAGCCGTGATTGTCGCAAGTTGCCGCAGGCAAGGCAAAGATCGGGAATTGAAACAAAGAGAAAACGAATGCCGGCATACGCCGGCATGGGTCTATCGTTGTCGAGAAGTGCGGCCAAGGATGGCCGCTTCGTGATCTTCGCGTTCACGGACGAACGCAAGAACAAAAGGGTGGCAGTCCCGCCAGCAGCATCCCGGCACCCGAATCATTCACTACCGTTGCTGCCTTCCGGCCCTGGCGGGGTTTGCAAACTATCGTCGCGAGAGAACCAGCGGGACCGCCATTGAACTGGCGGAGCGGGAGTCCGTAGAACATTTCAGAAAATTGTTTGTTTTCTTATACTTTTGGCGCTTAGGGTAAATTTCTGCTCCCACACCAACTCCCACATTTCGCAAATCGACCGGCAAACCCTGCCGGATTTTTCGTGTCCATTTGGGCGGTAATTCGCCTTCGCCGGATCGATGCAATGTGCCAATAGGCAGACTATCGCGCCAGCCTTAACCCCGAAAAATAGCAGATTCCTGTCCTTGAAGTTGGAATGTTCTGCAAATGTCCTTGCTTTTGGCGCCAAGGTGGCGCCATGATGATTTCATGACGCAACCAGCCCGCACCAGTTCAGACCGTTCATGCGCCACGCTTCGCCTCGATCAAGGTATCGGTGCGAGGATTGACCGCGCGCGCATTAGACGTCCAGGGAATATCTCGCGCAACACTTGGATAACAGAGGCAATCCTCGAAAAGTTGGAGCGCGATGAGCCGGAGGGGGAAAAGCGTGCCTAGCTTCTACGAATTTTTCGCGGGCGGCGGCATGGCGCGCGCTGGTCTCGGCGCGGATTGGCAATGCCTGTTCGCCAACGACTTCGATCATAAGAAGGGCCGCGTCTATAAGGACAACTGGGGCGACAAGGAGCTTGTCACCGGCGACGTGCGCAAGGTGAAGGTCGCAGAGCTTCCCGATTATGCCGATCTCGTATGGGGATCGTTCCCCTGCCAAGACCTGTCACTTGCTGGCGGCGGCGCGGGCCTCAAGGGCGACCGATCCGGCACGTTCTGGCCGTTCTGGTCTTTGATGAAGGGTTTGAAGGAGGATGATCGCGCGCCCAGCGTGATCGTGCTGGAAAACGTCAATGGCACCTTGACCTCACACGGCGGCAAGGACTTCATCGCCATTTGCAATGCGCTCTATCAGGCGGATTACCGTTTCGGCGCGCTGATCGTGGACGCGGCGCATTTCGTTCCGCACTCGCGCCCACGCCTGTTCGTTATCGGCATCCGGGGCGACATGGAGATTCCGGCATCGCTTGTCGCTGACGCGCCCAGCCTGCCATTCCACACCCGCGCGCTGCGCAACGCCCACGACCGCCTGCCGCCGCGCCTCAAGCGCGGCTGGATTTGGTGGAGCCTGCCGGCACCAGCGCGCCGCAACACCACCTTCGCGGACCTGATCGAAGAAGCGCCGACCAGCGTTGCGTGGCACACGCAAGCGGAAACCCGCGCCCTACTTGCCATGATGAGCGACGTTAATCGCGCCAAAGTCATCGCCGCCAAAAAGGCGGGGCGGCGCATGGTCGGTGGCATCTACAAGCGCACACGCTTGGATGAGAATGGCCGTAAGGTTCAACGCGCCGAAGTGCGCTTTGACGATATTGCCGGATGCCTGCGCACGCCTGCTGGCGGGTCAAGCCGCCAGCTTATCCTTGTCGTGGACGGCGACAAGGTTCGTTCACGGCTGATTTCCAGTCGCGAAACCGCGCGCCTCATGGGCTTGCCCGACGAATACAAGCTGCCGGAGAATTATAACGAGGCGTATCACCTGACTGGGGACGGCGTGGCCGTGCCAGTCGTCCGTTTCCTCGCAGAACATATCCTTGGCCCCGTAATCGACCACAACGACAATCCACTAAGGGCGGCTGCATGAGTTCGACTCCATCGACAAACATCCAGCGCGACCGCCTCAATCAATTCTTCGACCAGCATATCGGGCTTTCCAAAGGCTCGCTTTCGCTGGTGCTGATCCTGACCCGCAACGCGCAGGCCAAAGATTTTCCGCTCGATAAGGCCGACTTCGTGACGGGCAAGGGCGGACAGGTCGCGGGTCTTGGCGGCGGCGCTGTCAAGAAGATACTCGCCGATCACGGCATTGACCGTATTCTTTCCAGCGAGGGCGGGCGCACGAGCCGGGGCAACATGGAGAGGATGGAAGCATATGTTGATCTTCTCAACGGGCTACACGCCTCCGGTTCGCTCGACCTTGCTACCGCCGAGGCGTTCTGGGTCGAGAAGGCGTTGGAGTTTTTCGATTCCCAGCCGTTCACGCTGCGCCTCGATCCTTCGCGCTCCCTTCGGGCTTCGGTGCGTGACCTGCTCGCCCAAGCAGTTGAACGGCAGCGCGAAGTGCGCGGCACCATGTATGCGGGCGCCGTGATGCAGCACCTTGTTGGCGCCAAGCTCGACATTGTGACGGGCGGCGGCCTCACCCATCACGGAGCGTCTGTCGCAGACGCGCCCTCGAACCGCGCCGGTGACTTCCTGATTGGTGACGTGGCTATTCATGTCACGACCGCGCCGGGCGAGGCGCTTATTCACAAGTGCCAGAACAATCTTGGTTCGGGCCTGCGGCCCGTGATCGTCACCACCGAAGATGGCGTTGGCGGCGCGAAGGCGCTGGCCCGTCAGGCTGGAATTGATGACCGGCTCGACATTATCGAGATCGAGCAATTTATCGCCACCAACGTCTATGAGTGGAGCAAATTCCAGCGCGAGAACCGTTCCTCGACTGTTGGCGAAATTGTTACGCGCTACAATGCCATCGTCGCGGATTGCGAGAGCGATCCCAGCTTGAGGATTGAGTTTGACGGATGACGGTCACGCCCTGCCTGCAAAACGCCCAACTGCGCCAACTGATCGAGCGTTACGCCGAGGTGCTGAAAACCGAGGCGCATAGGCTGGGGGATCACGGGCTGGACGAGGCCGAGTTCTATAACAGCGGCCTTTTTCGTGGCGCGATTGAGCGTGTGCGCGGGCAGTTTTCCGCGACGATGCGCGAGAAGCGCGAGTTTGTCCGGCACGTCCTCAACTACATGCAGGACCAAAACTTCATCCTCGACTGGCAATCGGCCGGTGAAGCCAACCGGCATGATTACACCGTCACCATGCCGTCCGGCCGCACGTCCGTCATCGAATTGAAGGGCTGCCTTGACGGCAACAACACCAACATTTTCGACCGTCCGCCACAAGCCAACGAGTTTGTTATCTGGAGCGTCTGCACCAATCCGGGCGCTGACCCGCGACACAACGCATGGTCAGGCATCCACACCCGATTAAGCGCCGAGATCATCTCCCGTCAGCAGAGGGTCGATGGTCTGATTATCTGGGATATGGTGTGCGGCACGATTGGCCGCCCATGTCCGAAGATCGAGCAGGAAGGGCAGCCGCGCATCACGGCTATCGGCCCCTACGAGTTGCCGCCTCCATGCCTCTATGTGTTTCCTGCGACCGTGCCGACTGCGCGCAACAATCCCCATCCGCCTTCGCAGCAGCTCGCCGATGTTCATTTTCTCCAAGCCTTGCATGATTGCTTTCAGGGGCGTGAGGATGAAGTGAGCTATGTTGATTTCAAGGTTGAATATGCCGGGGTGGACACCGTGCGGACGACCCATATTCAGCGTGGCGGCGCTACTGTCATGGAATCCGGGGCGACCGCTATCAGGCGCACATGACCGGCCCAGCGCCCAGCGAACTTCGTAGCCGCACAATGCGGGCTGTCCGGTCAAAGGACACTACGCCTGAATTAAAGCTGCGCCGCCTATTGCATCGCGCCGGTTTTCGTTTCCGGCTTCACCGCAAAGACCTTCCCGGCTCGCCCGATCTTGTATTTCCTGCCCGCAAAGCTGTGATCTTCGTTCATGGCTGCTTTTGGCACGGCCATGACTGCAAACGTGGCGCACGCGCCCCAAAAGCCAATGCCGAATATTGGCGCGCGAAGATCGCCCGAAACATTGCGCGGGATGTGCGTTCGCTGGATGCGCTACAAACCGCCGGATGGCGTGTGTCCATTGTTTGGGAGTGCCAGTTGAAGGACACTGAAGCTGTCTTGGCCCGTGTTTCGCAGTTTCTGGATGGCGACTGCTGATGTGCAAGGTTCCAGATTGGAATGAGCGCCGCCCCGCTCTGCTCGCTGGCGTCCGCTGCATCTCCGGCAGCGTTCCCATTTCTACCCCAATCCAGCCCCCGCCACCTTGTCAGCAACTGGCGTGGTCATGGCCGCCTGCGCGATGGCCGTTTGAATCTGCCCGGCGCGCTCATTGATCGCGGATACCAGCCTGCCGCGATCATTGGTGAAGATGGTGGCGGACTCCTTGGCGCGGGATATGCCGACATAGAAGCTCTTTTGATCGACAAGGTTGGTCGCCCCGCTGTCAGCATGGACCATCACATGATCGGCGGTGCGACCTTGGGCGGCAAAGGCGGTATCGACATAGGCATGGGCAATATGCCGGTCGCGGGCGGAATCTAGATTCAGCGTTTCGGTCGTTCCCCGCGCGGTCTGGATGGTGGCGGTTCGGGTCTGCTGGTCCACCGCGATCACCTCGCCGCGCCCGCCGTTGATCCGGCCTGCCTCGCGGTCGTTTCGGGTGAACCGGATGGCGTCGCCGGTTTTCAGATCCATCGGCTGCGGCGCGAAGGCTTGGGCATGGCCCGCGCCCCATTGCCGCAACCGCCAATCCACCTCGCGGCCATCCTCCGATTTGAGCGCGATGGCGGATTTGGCCGGGTCGATGGCTTCAACGCGGTAGGCTTCGCCGCGCGTCACACCCTTGTCGGCATAATCACGGGTGAAGCGGACAACATCGCCCCTGTCGTAACTCATCGGGTCGCGGGCCTCGGCACGAGTCAGCCCCTTGTTGGCAAGGCTCTCCACGGTGACGGCGGGGCCGGTCAGCGCGCCCGATTGGGTGAGCGCCGCGCGAATATCGGCGGTGAGGGCATCGCGCCCTTCGCGGGACGGCTCGATAACAAGGGTGCGAGCGCGCGCTTCCTTACCCATCCCGGCATATCGCTCGGCGATAGCAGCGAACCGCTGTGCGCGGTCAGCGTTCTCGATAATCTGCCCGCCGCCCCGGTCCAACGCGGCCAGCGCCTTTCTGGCGTCCCCTTCGATAGACGCCAACACCGCGTCTTTCGTCGCCGCGTTGGTCTGCCGCACTATTTCGGCCAGCTTGGCGGTTTCCATACCCGCGCCCTGCAACTGCGCGAAGGCCGCGCCAGCCTCGACCGAACCAAGCTGTTTCACGTCGCCGACAAGGATGATGCGGGCATCATACTTGTCGGCCAGGTCGAACAACCGCGCGGTATCGCGCGCCGACAAAAGCGAAGCCTCGTCCACGATCCACGCGGCGGGGCGGGTGGGGTCGGGACGCTCCGGCGACAGCAGATGACGGGCAACGGTATCGCTGCGCGCGTCCAGCGCCTCGCCCAGCACCATCGCCGCCGATGCGGTGGGCGCGAGCGCCACTATGGACACGCCCCGCGCCTCTGCCTCGCGGGCGAAGGTTGCCAGAACGGTCGTGGTCTTGGCGGTGCCTGCATAGCCCTGAACGGCGGTGATCCGGTTGCGGCTGGTTAGAAGCTGCGCGGTCGCGCTGCGTTGATCCGCGTTCCAGCTATGACAGGCGCGCTCGGCCTGCGCCGATGCGGCGGCAACAGCCTTTGCGGCCTCAAGCGGGGATGCGATGGGGGAGAGAGCGCCGCGCCCGTCCGCCTCGATCCGCAATATGGACTCTTTCCGCGACTCGATGTCATAACCGAGTTCGCGCACCTTCACCGCCAGTTCCTGCCGGTAGATCGCGCCGATCTGCTTTTGAAGCTGGTAGAGGGCGCGCGGTTCAAGGCTGCGCCATGCGCCGTCCTCGTTCCGCGTGGCGTTCATTATGACGTTATGGGTATGAAGCTGCGGGTCTTGGGCGCGGCTGGTGCCGTGCTGGAAACTCGCGATCACCAGATTGCCGGTCGCCTCCCGACTGACGGTGCCGCCGTCACGAATGCGGGTGGCGGCCATGTGCTTTTCTACATGGGTCATCGCCACCTTCACGGCCTCGCCATGCGCCGCGATCAAGCGGCGGTCGCCCGCGACCTCGGCCATGATCGACACGGACTTGGGCGCGCTCAAGGTTACGTCCCAGCCGGGGCGATGCTCAAGCTGGCCGTCCCGAAACGTGCCAAGCTGCTCGCCCGCAACCTTGCCGTCCAGCAAATCGCGGAACTGGTCGCGGTCCACCTCGCCGGACAGGCCCAGCGCCTCCGCGCCCGTGCCCTGCCATTCGGAAGGCGACAATCCGCCTTCGGAATAATAGTCGTCGGCCTCGTAATAGCTGGCGGCCTGCGCCGAACTGGTGAGCGCGGAAACGGACGCGACCATTATACCGGCCCCTGACTGGTGGGCGGTGCGGGCGGGTTCGGCGGCGGCGACAGTTCGGGCGGGGCCAGCCCCATTTGCTCCCAAAGCGTCATGCCCGGTTTGCCCGCGATGAATCCGGGCTGGCGGGCAGACCCGCGCCTTTGGATATGATCGGCGGTCAGGCTGATCCGGGCCACCGGCAAGCCGTCCGGGAACAGCAAATAGCCCTGATATGCGGGAAGCCGTAATTCGCTTTCCAGCACGGCGGGCCGCTCCCTGCGTATCCGGCCCAAGGTGGTGCGAGGGTCGTTGTCTCCATCGGCCAGCGCGTCGGTCATGGTCTGGATCTCGACCTCCTGACTGCCGATGGCATCGCTCGCCCATTGCCGGGTTTCCGCGTCGATGGTTTGCAGGAACAGCTTGGTGTTGCAGCAGCCCAGCATCGATTCCGCAATCTGCGGACCATAGCGGTTCTGCATCTGACCCAGCGCCTGAAAGGTCAGCACTACCGCCGCGCCGAACTTGCGCCCCTCCGGCAACAGCCGCGCCAGATTATCGACGCGGGGCAAGTCGGCCAGCTCGTCCAGCACGAACCAGATGCGCCGGTCGGGTGACGGGGGAAGGCCCAGCACGGCGCTGGCCGCGCATTCCAGCCAGCAGGCCAGCAGGGGTTTCGACGCCTCGAAATAATCCTCCTTGCGCGGAACGAATATCCACGGGCGCGGACCTTCGCGCTTGTCCAGCCCATGAATGAAGTCGCGGAAGGCGAAGGGCTTGCCGCCGCTGTCCTTGACTCGGAGAAACTGGAGCAGGTCGGCAGCCTTGGCGAGCATGAACAAGACGCTGCCCGTTGCCCGGTCGGCATCCTCGGCGAAGGTGCGGGCTGATGACGTGTCTTTCAGCCGCTCCTTCAATTGCTCCTTGGTCATGTTCTGCAACATGGCCAACAGGTCGGCCAATGTGGGCTTGTCCTGCTTCCAGAGTTCACGAAGGATATTGGCGACAAGGATGCGGCTGATCTCCACCCATACATCATTGCCGTGCTGACCGTGCGCCTCGGTGATGAAATGGTGCGCGATGCGGGCGGCGTCGGCGGGATGGGCGATCTCGGCGAAGGGTGTCCAATAGGCGCACCGATCATCGAAGGGATTGAGGATCACGTCGCCGCGCGCCGGATTATAATAGTGCGCGATGAACTCGCCGCTGGTGTCATAGACCAAGGCGGCCTCGCCCCGCGCCTCGATCCCGTCCAGCAATTGCCGCAAGGCCGTGGTCTTGCCGCTGCCGGTCGTGCCGATCATCGCCATGTGCCGGGTTTCCAGACGGGACGGAATGGGTACCGTGCCGATCGCGAGCGCGCGGGCACCGGCATCCCGGCGCGTCATCTTCGCCAGCTTCTTTTCGGGTATGACCCGTGTTCCGGTGATGACGCGATCCCGCAAGGCGCGTTCGCGCCGCCGCTGCATGGCTCCATGAAACAGGAACAGGCCGGACAGCCAAGCGGCAAAACCGAATTGCGCGCCGCGTATGGCATAGGCAAAGGCGAGGTGGACCGACTGGCGATAATAGGGATGCGCGATGGTCGCGCGGGCAGACTTGCCGTCAAGGGTCTGGCCTTGGAAGCGAATGCTGATCGGAGCATCGGCGTTCCTGCCGAACGTAACGGCCAGCTTGGCCTTCGCCGTGGCATAGGCGGCTATCGCGTCCGTCCGGTCCTGATCCAGCATGATATAGGGCACGGCGACCGCGCCCAGGGCGACCGATGACGCCATGATGACGCAATGCCGCTTGAAGCGGTCCCACTGGTTGCCGCGATATTGCTTCCGCAAGGCATCGGCATGGATGCGTCGGTCATGGGGCTGGCTGCGCGCGGTCATGGGCGCTTCTCCTGTGAAAGCCGCCGCTGGCGGTCATAGGCCGCATTGATCTCGGCGGTGATGGTTTCGTCATTCGTGCGCGCGCCCAGCGCCGCGCTGCGGGCGTAGCAATAGGCGGCGCAGGCGGTGAACAAGGCCCGGTCCAGCGTCCGCTCCACGTCCACGATGCGGGTGCTGACCGACGCCAGTTCGGTCACGATCTCACGCGGCAAGGTGTCGGGCGCGGGCGGATTGGCGAGCACGGCAACGCCAGCCTTCACGGCGCGCGGGAGCAATGCGTAAACGCTGATGCCGTGCCGTTCGGCCAGCACCCGAAGGGCCTTGTCGAGCGATTCCGGCAGGCGAATGGTGTGGCGGACCAGCTTCATTGTCCACCTCCCCGGTGACAGCGATCCGCTGTCTCGAAAAATGGCAGATTTCCGCCATTTCCGGGACGCCGGAAAAAGGCGCTGTCGGATCGCCGCCTCGAAAAACGGCGGAAAAGCTGGATGCACCCGTGCGTGAGGTGTGTATCTGAATTGCTGGCTCGATGCGTAGCATCGCAGCCCCGCAACATTGCCTTCCGGCGATCCGGCTCAACCATGATCCGGCCCTTCCGCGTCGTCATCGGCAACCGGGCGGCTCCACTCCTGTCGGGCGGCCCAGTCCGCGATTTTCGCTTTCGCCTTGCGGTCGGCCTCGCGCCGGTCGAACTCCACCGGGACCGGGGAAAGGTCGTGAAGATCATGGTCGGCGATCCATTGCCGGATAGCTTGCTCGATGGCCCATTCCATATGCTCTTGCAGTTCTCTCGCCTCGAACGGATCAAGGTGCGCGGTCACGCCGGGGGAGAGGATCAACCCGCCCAGCGGAAAGGGACGGTCTTTCACCCACTGGCGCGGCCCATCGATCCGGCAAAAGCTGGTGTCGCCATGATAGAGGGCGAGCGGCGGGCGTTCGGCCCTGCGCCAGTCGGTCAGCGCGGCGCGGTAGGTCACGCCGTCCTCGTCCTCGGCCAGCATGGCGTTGATGATCGGCAAGGCGAAACAGGCGGTGCGATATTCGGCGACGAAGCGCAGATTGATCTTGCGGCCCGTCCAGCGCCAATCGGCGATCCGGTCCAGAACGCGGTGGAAAATAGACATAGCAATTCCTTTCCCGTGAAACACGGGTTGCGATGATTGGTGAGGTTCGTAGGGAAGCGCCCGCAGGCGCGGAGCGGCCCGCCAACTCAAAAGGCTGGGGCTGCGTAGCGTCTGCTCAGACGTAAGTCTGAATAGGCAGACCTTGCAGCCAGTGTTCGACCTCGCCGGATCGCCAGCGCACCCTGCCGCCGCCAATCACAACGGGCGGCGGACAACGGTTCTGGCGAACAAGGCGATAGATGCTCGACCGGCTTTTGTAGCCGGTGAGGCGCATCACATCGTCAATGGTGAGCAATAGTGTCGGCGGATCGTCGGGCGGCATCGGGTAATCTCCTGACTGGATGAGATGCCCAAGGCTGCATGTGCTTCGTCGTTGCGAGCAATCCGGCTACCGGAAAACCTGATCTTGGTATTTTATATACCTCTGATTCATATCGTATTATTCTCGATCATCCTACCTGATCGTTACCAATTGAGGCCGTTTCCGCGCTTTTCCGAACCCAGTCATAATCATGGTCGCCGGACCATGCGATCAGCTTGCGGATGGTTTCGGCAGCGAGTCGCGGCGTTCTCGCGCGCTTTGCAAAGCCGTTCACGCTGAACCTCTTTCCCGCCAGCGCATCGCTTTCGGCCTTCCTGCGCGCGCCGTCCAAAACCTGCCCGACCTCGATCTGGGCGTAGCCATCCCAAGGCCCGCGCTGTTGCACATGGGATTTCCAGTCCGCGAATCGCTCCGGCGGGATTTTCGCGATCCAGTGTGTTTCGACCTGTGGCCCGGACGGCGGCTCCTGCTCGACCTGCGGTTCTTCCGCTGGTGTTTTCTCGACATAGATGGGGCGGTCCAAAGCGCGACCCCACGGCATCCACAAGGCGGAGAAAGTTTGGTGATCGCGCAGCAGCAGAATCGGTGCGAACCGATTGGCAAATGTCTCCGGTGCGAGAACAATGTCGAAAAGCTGCCCATCGGTTGCGCGTAGCGCGCTCGCGCTGATGGGGCCGTATCCCGTGGACATCATGGCCCGCATTCGCCCCGATGCGAGATCGGCCAGCAATTGCTCGATTTCCGGGGTAAGCGGAATGTCATACGGGCGCTCCGCGAAGAAGCGCCTGCGTCGTTGGATCAATCGACCGGCATACCAACTCATCATTGCAGCCGATGCCCCGCCTACGGCCATCGATTGGGCGATCCAGATACCGGGTTGCGACGGATCATTGACGATAACGGCAAACCCCACAATAGCCGCCAGCCCGCCCAAGGCACCGATCACGGAGCGGCCTATATTGATCTTCGTAAGCCGACGATAGAGCGGCCTTGCAAGGGCTTCGATCTGCCGTTCTCCCTTGTCAGGGGCCAGCGGAACCCTGTGGCGGGCCGCAACATCACATAGTAGTTCAACCTCGATCACGAGGCCAGTTCCGCTGATCCGGGCAAGCAATATTGCTCCCATGCGTCCATGAGCGCACGGCGCTTTTCCAGCAGGTTGCCGCGCCGGTAAGCGGCTTCCACCTTGTTCTCGATGGTATGCGCCAGCACCATTTCCGCCACCGCGCCGTCGAAATCGGTTTCCTCGGCAACCCAATCGCGGAAGCTGGACCGGAACCCGTGCGGCACGGCGGCAATCTCCATATCGCGGCAAATTTTGGTCAGCGTCATGTCGGACAGCGGCTTGCCGTGGCGCACCCCCGGAAAGACAAGATCGCTGCGTGCCTCCCGGTAAGCTTTCGCCCGCTCGAACACGCTCACGGCTGCATCCGACAGCGGCACGATATGTTCGCGCCCCGCCTTCATCCGGTCCGCCGGGATCGTCCAGAGTTTCTTCTCAAGGTCGAGTTCGCTCCACGTCGCGCCGCGTATCTCGCCCGAACGGGCGGCGGTCAGCACGAGTGCTTCGAACGCGAGACGGCCAACCGATTCCCGTTCGCGCAGCTTGGCGACGAAGGCGGGAACATCAGTATAGGGCAAGGCACTGTGGTGAACGGGCTTGGCCTTCACTTTGGGCAGCGACTTGTTCATCGCCGCAATCGGCAAGGGCGCGTCTCGGTAGCCCTTGGCAATGGCCCAGTCGATCACACTGACGATACGCTGACGCACCCGCCGCGCGGTTTCTGGCTTGTCGAGCCAGATAGCCACCAGCGCATCGCGCACATGCGGCCCATCGACCTTGCTCACCGCCATGTCGCCAAAATGGGGAAAGGCGTATTTGGTGAGGGTTGTCAGCCATTGGTCGCGATGCTTGGCGTTGCCCCAGTTCTTCTTGTTCTCGGCAAAGACGCTGGCGGCAGCTTCGCGGAATGTGGGAATACCCGCCTCCTTGCGCCGCTCGGCGATGGGATCGAGGCCGACCTCGACCTGAGTGCGGACCTTGGCCGCGCGCTCCCGCGCCAAGGCGAGCGACACCTTCTTGACGCTGCCAAGGCCAATGTCGCGCCGCTTGCCGTCTTTCTGCACCCGGCAGACCCATGAACGCGCGCCCGTGCGCCCGATCAGCAGATAGAGGCCGTCGCCGTCGCCGTAGCGCCCCGGCTGCTTCGCCGCCCTAACCGCCGTTGCGGACAATCGGCCCATGATATGCTCCCACATTTATTACCACGTGATATGTGGGATACCATGCAATCGGAGCATACGCAATCGAACATCAAAACGCCGAAAACCAGCTGAAATCAGCCGTTTTTGATACGATTTGAAATGTGGTGAAAAAGGGTGTTGGCGGAGCGGGCGGGATTCGAACCCGCGAAGCGGGTATAAGCCGCTTACACACTTTCCAGGCGTGCTCCTTCAACCACTCGGACACCGCTCCGCGGGAAAGGTCGCGCAGGATACAGGACGAAGGCGCGGCAAACAAGCAAACCCTTTGTGCAACGAGCGAATTGTATACCCCTATTGCCCGACCGGCGTATCGTCCGGATGCAACCACCCCGACTCTCCATCGGCATAGTGCTCGTTCTTCCAGATCGGCACGCGCTTCTTCACTTCATCGATGACGTAGCGGCAGGCGTCGAACGCGGCGCCGCGGTGCGCTGCGCTGACGCCGACCCAGACGGCGAGATCACCGATCGCGAGCGCGCCGACGCGGTGCACGCATGCGGCGTCGACGGTCGCGAAACGCGCGCAGGCTTCGGCGACGATGCGCTCGCCTTCCGCCTGCGCGAGCGGTGCGTAGGCCTGGTAGTCGAGCCGCACGACCGCGCGGCCTTCGTTGTGGTCGCGCACCCGGCCCTCGAAGCTCACGCTTGCGCCGGCCTGCGCGCTCGCCAGTGTGCGCGCCTGCGCAACGACGTCGATGGCTTCGGCGCTGATGCAAAAGCGCATGCGCTCAGCCTCCCGATACCGGCGGAATGAAAACGACTTCGTCGCCGTCGTTCAGCGCGTGGTCCCAGGCCGCGAATTCGCCGTTGACCGCCACGCGCAGGCGGTCTTCGTTCATGCCGAACCCGTGGCGCGCGCGAAGTTCACCATACAGGCCACGCGCGTCGACCGCGAACGAGTCGATCTCCTCGCAATCCACGCCTGCACGATCGCGCAGCGAGGCGAAATAAAGCACGCGATAATTCATTTGATGATTTTACCGCCTTGCACCTTGCGCTTGCCGCCGTTTTTTTCGACGAGGCGAAGGTCGGCAATCACGATCTCGTGAGACAGCGCCTTGCACATATCGTAGACGGTCAGCGCGGCCACGCTCGCGCCGGTCAGCGCTTCCATCTCGATGCCGGTCTTGTGCGAAACCGCTACGGTGCAGCGGATTTCGAGATCAATCTCGTTGATGAATCCTGCCGCGATATCGCAGCGCTCGATCATGAGCGGATGACAGAACGGGATCAGCTCGTGCGTGCGCTTGGCCGCGAGCGTCCCGGCGATGATCGCCGTATCGATCACCGGGCCCTTCTTCGCGCGCATGCCACCCTCGCGCAGCGCGCGCGCGACTTCGCGCGGGAAGCGCACGATGGCTTGCGCGGTCGCGCTGCGCGCGGTGACGGCCTTGGCGCCGACATCGACCATGCGCGGGCGGTTGCTGGCATCGAGATGGCTCAGTCTTTGCCCATCATTCCGGCGCAAGTCGGAATCCAGTTCCTTGCCTTCCACCGAGGGTAAAAAGCTGGATTCACGCTTTCGCGGGAATGACGGTTTCGAAGTACGCGCGCGCTTCATCACCCACCCACCGCAAACATCTCGACGTGCTTCTGTTCGCCGCATGCGCGCAATTCGGCACGCTGTTCGCTGTAGCGATCGGCGCGCCGCGACCAGCGTTGCGATATCAATGAGGCCAATTCCGCGTCGCTTGCGCCGGCGCGCAACGGTCCGCGCAGGTCGTGGCCGCTGCGCGCGAACAGGCAAGTGTAGAGCTTGCCGTCGGCCGACAAGCGCGCGCGCGAACAATCGCCGCAGAACGGCTGCGAAACCGAACTGATGAAGCCGATCTCGCCCGCGCCGTCCCTGAAACGATGGCGTTCGGCGACCTCGCCACGGTAGTTCGGTTCCAGTGGTTCGAGCGGCCAACGCGCGCCGATGCGCGCGATCAGTTCGGCGCTGGGAACGACGGCGTCGCCGCGCCAGTGGTTGAGCGTGCCGACGTCCATGTACTCGATGAAGCGAACGATATGCCCGGTGCCGCGGAAGCGCTCGACGAGATCGGGCGCGTGCGCGTCGTTGACCCCGCGCACGACGACGCAGTTGATCTTGATCCTGGCGAAACCAGCGCGCTCGGCCGCAGCAAGGCCTGCCAGCACGTCGTCGACCTCGCCGCGACCGCCGGACAATGTGCGAAACGTCGCCGGATCGAGCGTATCGAGCGAGACGGTCAAGCGGCGCAACCCCGCATCGCGCAGCGCCTGCGCGAATTTCGGCAACAGCACGCCGTTGGTCGTCATCGCAAGGTCGTCGATGCCGGAAATGCACGCGAGCCGCTCGACCAGCCGCGGCAGGTCGCGGCGCAGCAACGGTTCGCCGCCGGTCAGGCGCAGCTTGCGCACGCCGAGCGCGGCGAAGGCGCGTGCCAGGCGCTCGATTTCCTCGAAGCGCAGGCGCTGGTCCTTGGCGAGGAATTCGTAGTCCTGCGCGTATTGGTCCGCGGGCATGCAATACGGACAGCGGAAGTTGCAGCGGTCGATCACCGAGATGCGCAGGTCGCGCAGCGGACGCGCGAGCGCGTCGTGCGGCGGCGAAAGCAGTTCGACTGGAATGAGTCTGGTCATCACCGCATGCGCTTCGTTCAGGCTTCGACCATGACATCGGGGCGCGGCGGCGCCAGCGCAAGCGTGTCGCCCGCACGCGCGATGCGCTGGCCGCGCGCGGCCAGCGCGGCGCCGTCGGCCTCGCTGCCGTAGTGGTAGAGCACGAGGCGCGAACGCAACTCGTCCGGATACTCGCGGTCGAGGTCGTCCACGCCGGTGTGCGAGGGATTGCCGATCAGGCCGCAATCGTGCGCCACCGTTTCGCCGTGCGCGGCGTACTGCGCGAGCATCTCGGGAATCGGCCGCGTGTCGCCGGTCCAGACGAAGCTGCCGCGCAGCGCCAGCGCGAACGAGGTCATCGGCATGTGGTGGCGGGTCGGAAAGACGTCGAACCACAACCCCTCGTGCCAGAAGCCGCGCGAGCACGGCACGAGCTGATAGCCGTCCCAGAAATTCGCGCCGCCCTCGGCGACGACGTCCGGATAGTCGGCGACGCGGCTCTGCAGATGCGTAATCAGCGCCGCATGCGCATACAGCCGCACCTTGCCGCGCAGGGCAGGATCGAAATAGGCCCGGTAGAACAGGCGCTCGAGCCCGCCGACGTGGTCCATGTGCGTATGCGTGACGTATACCGCGCGAGGCAGCGAGGCGTAGACCGCCTCGAACGTGGTCAGCGTTTCCGGGCCGCAATCGATCAGCAGCAGCGGTGCGCCGTCGCGTTCGAGCACGGCGCCCGACGAGCCCAGTTCCACCGCCTGCGCCGCGCCGACGCCCAGGAATCGCAACGTCAGGTTCATCGGCCGGTTTCCCCCACGGGCGCGTGCAAGCGGTTTTCGTAAGCGTCCATCAACGGTCGCCAGACGTCGCGCTCGAACGCTCCCTCGCCGTCGCGCGCGGCGCCGATCTTGACCAGCGACCGCTTGAGGCGCAAGAGGTTGGCGCGCTGCCACGCCCTCCGTGGGGCGCGCAATTCGCCGCGGTCGAAATCGATCAGCCAGACCTTGTGCGCATCGACCAGCACGTTGTGCGCGTTCAGATCCGCGTGGTACACGCCGGCCGCATGCAGCCGCGCGATCGCCTCGCCGGCCCGCGCCAGCGTCGCAGCGTCGATGCCTCCATGCTGCATGCGCCAGGTCAGCGTGGCCGCATCGGGAATGAACTGCGTGATCAGGTCGGCGCGGTAGTGGGCGCCGCTGCGCCGGTAGCGCGCGGCGACCGGCCGCGACACATCGAAGCCGCGTTCCCCCAGATCGTGCAGCAGGCGAAACTCGGCGAAGCTGCGCGTATTCCCGGCACCGCTCCACAAGTACCGGTCGCCGAGCACGCGCGCGGCGAAACCACCGCGCCGGTAGTGGCGCAACGCCCAGTCGCCGCAGGGGGTGTGCGCGAACACGATGCCGCCGCGCCCGCCCGGCGCCTCGGTGGCGCGGCCCTGCAAGCGCCAGAAATCGGCCTCGAACCAGCGCGGGTCGAAGCGCTCGCCTTGCGCGAGCGCGCCCGCGTCGAACAGAATCGCGCCGTCGGCGGTTTCCTGCCGGCGTATCGCGTTGGTGCCCGCCCCCGTCATGATTGCCCGACTCGTGTCCCGTTGCAACCTCGTTGCTGAAGTCTAGCAAGCCTGATGCCCGATATCCTTTCTTCCGTGCCGCGCCTGCCGCATTCGCTCTGCCTGCTGCGCACCTCGGCGCTCGGCGACGTGACCCACGTCGTGCCGATGATTCGCACCTTGCAGGCCAAGGCGCCGCAGACGACGCTGACCTGGATCGTCGGCAAGCTCGAACACAAGCTGGTCGGCGACCTGCCCGGCGTCGAGTTCCTCGTCTTCGACAAGGGCGCCGCCTGGCGTGGCCTGCGCGACCTGCGCGCCCGGCTTGCCGCGCGGCGCTTCGATGCCCTGCTGCACATGCAGGTCGCGCTGCGCGCCAATCTGATCAGTGCCTGCGTGCGCGCGCCGCTGCGCATCGGCTACGACCCCGCGCGCTCGAAAGACCTGCACGGTCTGTTCGTCAATCGTCGCATCGCCGCGCGCAGCGGCGAACACGTGCTCGACGCGATGGCGAGTTTCCTCGAACCGCTGGGACTGAAACAGACCGAAACGTGCTGGGACATCCCGATTCCCGATACGGCCACGGAATTCGCCGAAACGCACCTGCCGGGCGACGCAAAGACGTTGCTCGTCAGCCCGTGTTCCAGTCATGTCGTGCGCAACTGGCTGCCGGAGCGCTACGCAGCTGTGATGGACCACGCGGCTGCGCAAGGCTGGCGCGTCGCGCTTTGTGGCGGCCCTGGCAAATTCGAGCGCGAGTTCGGCGACGCCATCGTCGCCCGATGCCGCAGCAAGCCGCTCGACCTGATCGGCCGCGACACGCTCAAGCAATTCCTCGCGCTGTGCCGGCGCGCGCGACTCGTGCTGACGCCCGACTCGGGACCGATGCACATGGCCAACGCGACTGGCACCAAGGTGCTCGGGCTGCACGCGGCCAGCAATCCCCACCGTTCCGGCCCCTACTCCGATCGCCGTTGGTGCGTGGACCGCTACGATGCCGCCGCGCGCAAGTACAAGGGCAAACCCGCCGCCGAACTGCCGTGGGGCACGAAGATCGAGTATCCGGGTGTGATGGAGTTGATCGAAACCGAAGCAGTGATCGAACGCTTCGACCGCTTCTCGTGCGCTCATCCCTGATCGCGAAGATCACGAAGCGGCCATCCTTGGCCGCACTCTTCAATTTTGGGCTTTGTAGTCCTGATAGGATTTTTCTTCGATCAGCTTCGAACCGAGCTTGAGGTTGATCGCCTTCTTCACCGCGGCGCGCTCGTCGTTGCGGAAGTAGACCGCGCGCGCCAGCTCGACGAACTCGGAGTCGAAGGCCTGCGCCTTCTCCTTGAGGCGGATGTCGTCTTCGATCTTCCACAACGCCTCGTTGACGGCCTTCAATTGCGCGCGTTCGGCGGAGATGTCGGTGGCGGACGCCGGATGCGCAGCCCAGGTCGCGTTGAGCAAGTCCAGTTCGGTGCGCACGTTGGCGAGCTTGGCGGCGTCGCGGATGTGCACGGCCTTGATTTCGAGAATCGTGATCTTGTCGATCAGTTCGCCGTAGGAAATCGGGGTGAGAAGTTCGGACATGGGAAGGAGGATGTTGGCGAAAAGCGGATTCTAACCGACGATCATTCTTTGCCAGATCGCCCGAAGGGTTCGTCCACTAACCTCGCACCATCAGAAAAGCACAACGGCCCGCGAAGGGCCGTTGTGCTTTTCTGGCGGAGAGGGTGGGATTCGAACCCACGGTGCGCTATGAACGCACGCCTGATTTCGAGTCAGGTACAATCGACCACTCTGCCACCTCTCCGAAAAAGGTTTCGACGATCGAAGGGCGCGCATGATAAGGGCCGCGGCGCAAAGTTACAACCGCGCAACGAGTGCGCTCAGTCCCTTCGCCCGGCCAACTCGCCCATGAATTGCCGGTAGTAACGCAGTTCGGCGATCGAATCGCGGATGTCCGACAACGCCGTGTGCCGCGATTCCTTCGCGAACCCGAGCGCCAGTTCCGGCGCCCAGCGGCGGGCCAATTCCTTGACCGTCGACACGTCGAGGTTGCGGTAGTGGAAAAACCGTTCGAGCCGCGGCATCAGCCGATGCAGGAAACGGCGATCCTGGCAGATCGAATTGCCGCACATCGGCGACTTGCCCGCCGGCACCCAGCGCGTGAGGAAATCCATCGTCAGCGCTTCGGCGCGCGCCATGTCGATCTGCGAATCGAGCACGCGCTGCCAGAGGCCCGACTTGGCATGCTGGCTGCGATTCCAGTCGTCCATCGCCTGCAATCGGGAAAGCGGATGCACGACCGCAATTTCCGGTCCTTCAGCAAGGATATTCAATGAGTTATCGGTGATTATTGTGGCGATTTCGAGAATGGAATCCCGCTCCGTATCGAGGCCGGTCATCTCCAGATCGATCCAGATCAGGTTGTCGTCGTCAACCGCTTCCGTCGTCATTGCGCGCCGCAAGTTTCCACGAAACTGGCGGAGAGGGTGGGATTCGAACCCACGGTGGACTTGCATCCACGGCAGTTTTCAAGACTGCTGCCTTAAACCGCTCGGCCACCTCTCCGATCCATGCGGATTATACGGGATCAAATCCCCGGCACGTTGGCCTCCATCGCGCACGGCATCTTCTCCGCCAGCCAGTCGATGAACGCACGCACGGCCGGCAACAGTCCGCGGCGCGACGGGAAGACGCAATGCACGATGCCCTCCGGCGGGCTCCATTCGGGCATCACGACTTCGAGTTCGCCGGCGGCGACGGCGCGCGTGCAGACGCTTTCCGGCAGCAGCGCCACGCCAAGCCCGCGCGCGGCCGCGGCGAGCACGAGCGGGAAGTCGCCGCACATCACGCGCGGGGAATGATCCAGCCGATAGCTCGCGCCATCGCCTTTGGAAAACTCCCACGACTGGTTCTCCAGCTCGGAAATGCTGATCGTGTCGTAGTCGGCCAGGTCCTGCGGATGCTGCGGCCTGCCCATCTCGCGCAGATAGCTCGGGCTCGCGACGAGGAACGAGGAACTGCGCCCGAACGTGCGCAGCACGAGATCGGCGTCGGTGTCGAGCTTGAAGCGCACGCGGATCGCGATGTCGACGCCCTCGTTGATCAGGTCGATGCGCCGGTTGGTCGACATCAGCAGGATGCGCACCTGCGGATACTTCTCGCAGAACTCGGGCAGGATCCCGGTCATCACGTTCTGCGTGATCGACACCGGGCAGCTGATGCGCACGAGTCCGCGCGGCTCGGTCGTAAGCTGCGCGACGGCGTCCTCGGCCGCCTGCGCCTCGGCGATCACGGTCTGGCAGTGATGGTAGAAACGCTGACCGGCTTCGGTCACGGCGAAGCGCCGCGTCGAGCGCTGCAGCAGGCGCACGCCGAGCCGGTCCTCGAGCTGCGCGATGCGCCGGCTCAGCCGCGACTTGGGGATGTCAAGCGCGCGCCCGGCCGCGGCGAAGCCGCCTTTCTCGACCACGATCGAGAAATAGTAGAGGTCGTTGAGGTCCTGCATATCCCACCCCTATCGTTCTGAAAACGGAACGCTGTGGCCATTTTTAGCCAGCTTATCATCTTCTGTGTGTGGTATTACATTTTCTCCGTCGCATCGCCCATCCGCGCCATCCCGACCGGACCGATGCCCTGCAAAGAAATCCGGAGAAAGCCATGAACAATCCGCTGATCCAGTCGATCAAGAGACGCCGCACCCAGTATGCGCTCGGCCCCGCCCTGCCGATTTCCGAACAGGAAACGACGGCGTTGATCGAAGCTTCGATCCGTCTCGCGCCTTCCTCGTTCAACTCGCAGAGTTCGCGCGCCGTGATCCTGTACGGCGACCAGAGCCTCGAATTCTGGGGGATCGTCGAATCGGCCCTGCGCAAGATCGTCCCGGCGGAGGCGTTCGCCGCGACCCAGGCCAAGATCGACGGCTTCGCCGCCGGTGCCGGCACCGTGCTGTTCTACGAAGACCAGGACGTGGTCGAGGGCCTGGAGGAGAAGTTCGCGCTCTACGCCGACAACTTCCCCGTCTGGTCGGAGCAGGCCAGCGGCATGGCCCAGTTCGCCGTGTGGACGGCGCTCGCCAACGCCAACGTCGGCGCGAGCCTGCAGCACTACAACCCGCTGGTCGACGCGGAAGTCGCCGCGCGCTGGAATATCCCGGCTTCGTGGAAGCTGCGCGCGCAGATGCCGTTCGGCTCGAACGAAAAGCCGTTCGGCGAAAAGGCGTTCATGGACGATGCGCAGCGCTTCCGGGTGTTCGGCACGGCCAGCGCAGACACACGCGTTGCGGCGTAGGGGCGCGACTTTCGCGCGCCGCACGCGAAAGTGAATTGATTCGTTTCGCGCCCGGCTTTTCCCATCACGAAAATCAAATGCGGGCTCGACGAATCGAGCCCCTACGAAATCACCGTCGCGCCACGCATGTACGGCCGCAGCACCTCGGGCACCGTGATCGAACCGTCGGCGTTCTGGTAGTTCTCCATCACCGCGACCAGCGCGCGGCCCACCGCCACGCCCGAGCCGTTGAGCGTATGCACGAGTTCGGGCTTGCCGGTTTCCGGATTGCGCCAGCGCGCCTGCATGCGCCGCGCCTGGAAGTCGCCGCAGTTCGAGCACGACGAGATCTCGCGATACGTGTTCTGCGACGGCAGCCAGACTTCGAGGTCGTAGGTCTTGGTCGCCGAGAAGCCCATGTCGCCCGTGCACAGCAGCACCTTGCGATACGGCAGTTCGAGTTTTTCCAGCACGACTTCGGCACAGCGCGTCATGCGTTCATGCTCTTCGGCGCTCTGCGCGGGCGAGGCGATCGTCACGAGCTCCACCTTCTCGAACTGATGCTGGCGGATGTAGCCGCGCGTGTCGCGGCCCGCGGATCCCGCTTCGGCGCGGAAACATTGCGAATGCGCGGTCAGGCGCAGCGGCAATCTTTCGGCATCGACGATTTCGTCGGCGACGATGTTCGTCAACGACACTTCGGCGGTCGGAATCAGATAGCGCTTCGGCTCGCCTTCCACCAGAAACAGGTCTTCGGCGAATTTCGGCAACTGCCCGGTGCCCTGCATCGTTTCCGGCTTGACCAGCAGCGGTACGTTGCACTCGAGGTAGCCGTGCTCGCCCGCGTGCAGATCGAGCATGAACTGCGCGAGTGCGCGATGCAGGCGCGCGAGATCGCCGCGCAGCACGGTGAAGCGCGCGCCGGAAAGCTTCGCGCCCGCATCGCCGTCGAGCCAGCCGTGGCGCGCGCCGAGGTCGACGTGATCCTTCACCGCGAAATCGAACGTGCGCGGCGTGCCCCACTTCTTGACCTCCGCGTTGTCCGTCTCGTCCTTGCCTACCGGCACCGACACGTCGGGCAGGTTCGGAATGCCGAGCGTGATCTCCGCCAGTGCCGCCTGCACCTCGGCAAGCCTGGCCTCGTTCGCCTTGAGCTGATCGCCGATGCCGGCGACCTCGGCCATCACCGCGGCGGCGTCCTCGCCCTTGGCCTTGGCCATGCCGATCGACTTCGACAAGGTATTGCGCTTGTTCTGCAGCTCCTGCGTCTGCACCTGCACGGCCTTGCGCTGCGCTTCGAGCGTTTCGATCTGCGATTTGGGCAACTCATAGCCGCGCGCGGCGAGGCGTTCGGCGACGGTTTCGAGCTGGCCGCGCAGCAAGGCGGGATCGAGCATGGCGTGTTTCGCAAACGACAAAAGGGCGCGGATTATCCCGCGCCCCCGATTTTGCCGCAACGCAAAAGCTCCTGCAGTGTCTACTTGCGCCGCCCGAGCCACCACGCGATGGCGACTCCGGCGAGCAGCCAGCCGACGCCCTGTTCGATCAGATTGCCGACGTTGAAATCGTCCGGGAAGCGGTACCAGTTCCACAACGGCACGATGTTCGTCAGCCAACCGAACACGCCGAAACCGAGGCTGCCGAGCACGCGCGCGCCGAAGCTCCAGTTCGTGGCGGCCAGCACGATCGCGACGATCAGCGCGGCGAGGTAGCTGCCGATGAATTGCTTGGCCAGATTGCCGCTCATGTCGGTGGGATGCGCGATCGTCGGCCCGACCGCCACGAATACGAAGCGGTTCTGGCCGGCCTTGGCTTCCCACGCATCGACCGTCGCCTTGTCGCCCATCTTTTCCGGATCGATGTGCGGCAGCAGATAGATGCCCTGCTCCGGCAATGCCGCTGCCGCCGCCTGCAGCACGGCATCTTCACTCGCCGGCTTGCGCACGCCCATTTCGCCGATCGGCAGCAGCATGTGCGCGACGAATCCCCAAAGGAAAATCACGATGGCGCCGAGCAGCGCCGCGATCACGTAACGCATGTCGCCCTCCCTTGTCGATGAAGCCGCGACGCTACGCCGCGCAAGGCCGCACCGCAAGCCGTCATGCAGCATCCGACGGCGGAGCTTCCGACCATAACCAGCCGATGCCGGCAGCAAGGCGAGGCCGACGACGAGGTTGTAGCGGCCGAACGCGAGGTCGCGCTGATCTGGCGCGACGCTGTGCACGAGCATCGCGATCGTATAGCCGACGACCAGACGGTGCGCGGCAGGCGGCGGAGGGCGGCGAGCATGTTTCCCTTGTGGACTCCCCTCAATCCAGTTCGCGGTATTCCCGAACGGAATACCGCCTTGCCGAATTCCTGAAGCAAAAGCCAGCGCAGACATTATCATTGCCGGACCTGTCGCCACCTCTCTTCGCGATGCAGAATTCCGACGCACGACGCCACGCCGAAACGCTCGACGCCGCCGATCCTCTGCGCGCCCTGCGCGCGAAATTCCTGATCCCGCGGCACGACGGCCACGACCAGCTTTATTTCTGCGGCAACTCGCTCGGCCTGCAGCCGGTCGGCGCGCGTGCGCATGTCGAGGAAGTGCTCGACAAATGGGCGCAAGAAGCCGTCGAAGGCCATTTCACCGGGCAGGCGCAGTGGATGCCCTACCACGAACTCGTGCGCGATCCGCTCGCGCGTGTGGTCGGCGCGGAACCAAGCGAAGTCGTCGCGATGAATTCGCTGACCGCGAACCTGCACCTGCTCATGGTCAGCTTCTACCGGCCGACGCGCGAGCGCCCGGCGATCCTGATGGAAGCCGGCGCGTTCCCGTCCGACCGTTACGCGCTCGAATCGCAGGTGCGCTTCCACGGCTTCGATCCGGCCACCGACCTGATCGAACTCGAACCCGACGAAGCCGACGGCACGTTCTCGATGGCCGCCATTGCCGATGTGATCGAGCGCTACGGACCGCGCCTCGCGCTCGTGCTCTGGCCTGGCGTGCAGTATCGCAGCGGACAGGCGTTCGACCTCGCCGAGATCGCGCGGCTCGCGCACGCGCAGGGCGCGATCGCCGGCTTCGACCTCGCCCACGCCGCCGGCAACCTGCCGCTGCGCCTGCACGACGGCGACGCCGACTTCGCCGTCTGGTGCCACTACAAATACATGAACGCCGGCCCCGGCGCGGTGGCCGGCGCGTTCGTCCACGCGCGCCATGCGCATACCGAGCGGCCGCGCTTCGCCGGCTGGTGGGGCCACGAGAAGGAAACGCGCTTCCGCATGGGCCCGCAGTTCGTGCCGACCGCCGGCGCGGACGGCTGGCAGCTCAGCAACCCGACTATCCTCGGCCTCGCGCCGCTGCGCGCTTCGCTAGCCCTGTTCGACGCCGTCGGCATGGCGGCGCTGCGCGAGAAATCGCTGAAGCTCACCGGATTTCTCGACACCCTGATCCGCGAACGGCTGGCCGATGTGCTGTCGATGGTGACGCCGGCCGAACCCGAACGGCGCGGCTGCCAGCTCTCGCTGCGCGTGCGCGGCGGCCGCACGCGCGGGCGCGAGCTGTTCGACGCGCTTTCCGCACGGGGCGTCATCGGCGACTGGCGCGAGCCCGACGTGATCCGCATCTCGCCCACGCCTTCGTACAACACCTACGGCGACGTGGCCGGCTTCGTCGAAGCTGTGGAGGCATGGCGCGATGGCCGCTGAGAAGTTGCGTTCAAATCTACTGCGCTCGGTATTTTGGCCGCGTGCGGTGCTCGGAATCCTCATTTACATCCGAGTAAACTCCGGTTCCTGCGCTCCGCGCGCGGCCAAACTACCTTCGCTCGCTACGATTTGAAAACAACTTCTGCGCGCAGTATCAGCCTGATCGGCGCCGGCCTCGCCGGCGCCCTGCTCGCGCGCCTGCTCGCGCTGCGCGGCTGGCGGGTAGATGTCTACGAAAAGCGCGGCGATCCGCGCATCGCCGGCTACCAGGGCGGGCGCTCGATCAATCTCGCGCTCGCCGAACGCGGCCGTTATCCGCTGCGCCTCGCCGAGGCCGAAGCGCCCGTGATGGCGCAAGCCGTGATGATGCGCGGACGCATGGTGCATCCGCTGCGCGGCGAAGTGAACCTGCAGCGCTACGGCCGCGACGACTCGGAAGTGATCTGGTCGGTGCACCGCGGCGAACTCAACATCACCTTGCTCAATCTCGCCGAACAGGCCGGCGCGAAAATGCATTTCGACCGCCGCCTCGACCGCGTCGACTTCGAGCGGCAGACCGCGCAACTCATCGACGATCGCGACGGGCGCTCGCACGAAATGCCGTTCCGCGCGCTGATCGGCAGCGACGGCGCGGGCTCCGCCTTGCGCACCGCGATGGGCAAGGTCGTCGACACCGGCGAGCGCGTCGAATTCCTCGACCACGGCTACAAGGAACTCGAGATTCCGCCGGCCGACGACGGGGCTTTTCGCATGGAGCCGAACGCGCTGCACATCTGGCCGCGCGGCAACTACATGTGCATCGCGCTGCCGAACGACGAGAAGACGTTTACCGTCACGCTGTTCATGCCGAATCACGGCGGCGCCGGCGTCGAGAATCCGGGCTTCGACACGATTCGCACGCCGCAGCAAGCGCGCGCACTGTTCGAGCGCGACTTTCCCGACGCGCTGCCGCTGATCCCCGAACTCGAACGCGACTGGACGCGCAATCCCGCGAGCACGCTCGCGACGCTGCATCTCGAACGCTGGCATCTCGACCGCCGCGCGCTCGTGATCGGCGACGCCGCGCACGCGATGGTGCCGTTCCACGGCCAGGGCATGAACTGCGCGTTCGAGGACTGCGCCGCGCTCGCCGACGTGCTCGACGCTCACGCCGACCTCGGCGACGCCTTCGCCGCGTTTGAAGCCGAGCGCAAGCCAAATGCACGTGCGATCCAACGCATGGCGCTCGACAACTACCACGAAATGCGCGACCGCGTCGACGACGCCGACTACCGACTGCAACGCGAACTCGAACTGCGCCTGCAGCGGCGCCATCCGGGCGTGTTCGTGCCGCACTATGCGATGGTCAGCTTCATGCGCGTGCCCTATTCCGTCGCGCTCGAGCGCAGCGAAGTCCAGCACGGCATCCTCGTGCGCGCCACGCAGGGGAAGGATTCGCTCGATCAGATCGATTGGGCCGCCGTGAACGCCGACGTCGCCACGCATCTGGCACCGCTGGCCGATGCGCGATAACGCCAGTGATCCGCCCTCAGCCGTCATTCCCGCGAAGGCGGGAATCCAGTTTCTTCTTTTAATGCAGTTCGCGTAAGAACAAGGTCAAAATGGATTACAAACTGCGTCCGCAGTTTGCCCTTCGAGCCATTCGCTGCGCGAATGTTCGCTTCGGCATCCTGCCTGCGCAGTCTCGCTTTCGCGGGAATGACGAGCAAAAAGAACTGACGAACGAAAAGCGCAAATGAAATTCACCACGCTCTCGATCGCGCGCAAGCTGAAGTTCTATCAGCTCATTGTCTACGCGCAGGTGCTCGAAAGCGGCTCGATCCTGCGCGCGGCGCAGGCGCTGAACCTGACCCAGCCTTCGGTGACCAAGGTCATCCACGAACTGGAGTCGTATTTCGGCGCTGCGCTGCTCGTGCGCGGCAACCGCGGCGTGACCGCGACGCCGCTCGGCGAGCGCATCCTGCAGCGCTCGAAATCGTTCATCGCCGACCTGCGCCTGCTGACCGACGAAGTGAACTCCTTCCTCGAAGGCAGCGCGGGCCACGTCATCGTCGGCACGCTGATCTCGGCGTCCGCTTGGCTGCTGCCGCGCGCGACGCAACTGCTCAAACAGAAGGCGCCCAAGGTGCTGCTCTCGCTGCGCGTGGGCCAGATGGATCAATTGTTCCCCGCGCTCGCCGACGGCGAGCTCGACCTCGTCGTCGGCCGCATACCGGACGATTGGAACTGGCGCACAGAATCGCCCCTGCTCAAGGTCGAACCGCTGTACCGCGAAGCGCTCAGCGTCGTCGCCGGCGCGCGCCACCCCATGCACAGGAAAAAGCGCGTCGAGTTCGCCGACCTGCGCGAATATCCATGGGTACTGCCGACGCGCGACTCGTTCCTGCGCCGCACCGCCGACGCGCTGTTCGCGGAAAGCCAGCTGCCGATTCCCGAGAACGTGGTGGAATCGCTGTCGATCCTGACCAACATCACCCTGATGCAGGACCAGCGCACGATCGCGCTGATGCCGCGCGAGGCGATCCGCAACTTCGCCGAAGCGGGCCTGCTCAGGGAATTCGACCTCGGCGCCCTGCTCCACTTCGGCGACATCGGCTGCTTCTACTCGGCCACGCGCGAACCGACCCCGGCCGCATTGATGCTGCGTGAATGCCTGCGTGCCGCCAGCCGCGAGCACGTGCGCGACTCTGACGAAGCCAAACCACGCAGATAACCGTCATTCCAGCAGGGACTGCTGGAATCCAGTGCCATGGATGGCAACGCTAAGGTTCTGAGAGGTTCACATCCCTGTGACTGGATTCCGGCAGTCCCTGCCGGAATGACATGTCCTTATCAAATCCCGAAGAACGCGTGCGTTTTCCATGCAGACGCACTGCTTTCGATATCCGTCCCCAATCTTCTGTTCGCCGTGCAGGCCATTCGTTGCGCGAATGTTGTGCGCACCCTGACGCCCAAGCGATGGGAACTGCTCAAGGCACTCACCGGCACCGAGCCGCTGGGCGTGCGCGAGTTGGCTCGCCGCGTAAAGTGCGATGTGAAGGCCGTGCATACCGACGCGCAAGCCCTGGCGGTCGCTGGCGTGGTCGACAAGACCGAAGACGGCAAGCTGTCGTTCCCGTACGACGCGGTACCCGTGGATTTCACGCTCGAGGCGGCGTAGCGAATCCGGCAACTGAACCTGGAATCTTTATTTGGTAGATACCCGACGCGATAAATCCGCCCAGCGAGTTGAATGCGATGTGTGCGATGCCGTAGCGTCCATCCACAGCGGCATTGAGCGCGCTGGTGATTCGTGTCGCGCTTGCGATCCTGCCAGGTCAGGCATGAAGGCTCCTCCTTCGTTTGCTTACCGCACCCGCAGTTCTACGCGCTTTCCAGCTCGGTGCAGCAGGCCGACGAGCTTGTCCACGCTGAATCGATCCGTCTTGCGGTGCATGACTTCGGAAATGCGTGTGCGGGGCACGCCGAGTTCGTCGGCGAGCTCCTGCTGCTTCTTCCCACGTTTGCGCAGTTCCTTCTCCAGCGCGATGAGCAGGGTTTCGCGCGCGAGCATGGCGGCCGCCTCGTCGGGAGGAAAGCCCAAGTCCTCGAACACATTGCCGCAACTGACTGTCATTTTCTCGCTCATATCAACCTCCAATCTGCTTGAACCGTTGCCGTCCCATCGCGATGTCCTTGGGACTTGTCTCCTGTGTCTTCTTCTGGAAGGCGTGCAGGACGTAAATCGCGTTGCCAATGTTCGTCACGTAGAACGCACGGAATGCGTCGTCGACATGTATGCGCACCTCGCGCACACCTGGGCCGACCGTCTTCACCGGCTTCCAGTCCAGTGGATCGAGTCCGCTTTGTATGCGCAACAATTGCCGCCCCATCATGCGGCGCGCGCCTTCGGGAAACGCGCTGATATCCTCTCGGCTGTTGCCCATGAAGATGATTGTCTGCATGCCGGAAGTATACAAAATTCACGACACTGCGTCAAAAATTTTGTACGCCGTGGTTGACGGGCAAAGATGAACACAAACTCGATGCGGCGGGCTACGATCCTGGCGACCTCGCGGCGCGGCGTCGGCCGGACAGCGCGGCCATGCTCAAACGCGCGCACGCGGCCGCCAAGCATGACGCGTGGGTGCGCCAGCAGGTGCAAGAGGCAATCGACGAGCCGGGGCCGAGCTACACGACCGAGCAGGTATTCGCCGAAGTCGAAGCCGACATTGCCGCGATCGAGGCCGCGACGGTTCGCAAGAGGAAACACGCTTGAGCGGCGAGGACTCGCACGACGCCGGCCGCTCCGCATGACGGCCGCGCATCGCGTTCGGCTTACTGCACGAGCGCGGCGGGACTTGCGTGCGATCGCGCAATACATCGCCCGCGAGAACCCGGCGCGCGCACGCAGTTTTGCAGCCGAGCTGCGCAACCCGATCGAAGCGTACGCGAGCTACGCTCAACGCGAACGGTTTGAAATTCAGACTGAGGCACTGCCCCCTACCGGGCTTGCGGCGCTATAATAGCCTCGACCTCGCAGCAGGGAGCCAAAACTATGCAAACCACAACCGTGGAATTACCTGCCCGCGTCGTCGCCCAGTTGAAAGCCGCTACCGGCAAGCGCTCCGCCCGCGCCGCCATCCTGGAAATCGCTCGCGAACACGAATACACCTTGCGCAACGGCGACAAAGTGTTTGCCGACGCTGCAGCCACAGGCCGCTATCTAGACGCCAAGTTCAAGCGCAAGTGAGATGCCCCCGATGAGCTGGAAGCTCGTCTTTCGCAAGCGCTTCGACCGCGATCTCGAGCGCTTGCACGATTTGCGTGGTGCAGCGTTCGATCTGGAAGGCCTGAAATACGCGCTGACCTTTCTGGCCGACGGCCAGCCGCTGCCCGTCGACTTCAGCGACCATGCCTTGATGGATGATTGGGCGCATCGCCGCGAGTTTCACCTTGCAGGTGACGACTTGGTTTTACCTGTTGAAACCGCGACGGCGCGAAGTGATTCTGGTACGTGCAGGCACGCACCAGCAGCTTTTCACCAAGCGCCCGCACCGCAGGCGTCCCCCGTGAGGGCCCACGCCGGATATCACTTCTCGCCCGGCAGTTCTCGCCCGGCAGTCGCTGAATCTTGAGCGTACAGATTCGGGGATCACGCTCTTCCAAGGAGATTCAAAAGCAAAGACCCCAGTCCCCGGGCGTTGCGGCGCGACCTCCCGCCCGCCAAGCAGGACAAGGCGATGAAATCAGTGGCGTCGAAAGCCGGCGTCGCTCTCGTGTGATGTCAAGAAATCCGGTGACTGAATCTGGAGCCTTTATTGGCCTTTCAAGCCCAGGCCGCTCTCGAAACCGACAAAGACGCGCAGCAATGGATCCATTCCAATCTGAGCACTTAACACTTCCGAATATCTATATCGCTGCGTCCATTCCTACCCGAACTGATGATGCAGCAGGTGGAGCTGGCCAAGACTAAGCCCCCGCGCTGATCCAAAATTTTTTGACCGGGGTGGTATAAACCGATACCCGCCAGCGCTCTTTACTCGCATGAGCCCGCCACTTCGGCGGCCGGGCTCAATATCCACATAAAAACTTGCGGGGAGGCAACTCATGCGGATCACTGTGGCGGTCGCGGCACTCGCCTTGTCTATCGTCAGCCTGTCAGCAACGGCACAAGTTCCCACTACGACGAATCGCGCGCCTACGAACATACCGGCGCAGGAACTCGGCCCTGCTTTGCGCGCTCTCGCCAGGGATCGCAACTTTCAAATCGTGTTTGCGACCAAGGACGTTTCCTCGCTTCGCACACACGGCACAGTGGGCGAGCTCACCGCCGATGAAGCATTGACGCAGATCCTGAGTGGAACCGGCCTGACGTATCACCGCCTCGACGACAAGACCATCAGTATTCTTCCTGCAAACGCCAAAACCGCGCCCCAGGCACGCACAGAACCGAACTCCCCAGAAGTAGCAGGAGCCGACGACGCAAAGGAGGGGAAGAAAGACACTTCCAACTCGTTTCGGCTGGCTCAAGAGGTTCAAGGAGCTTCTGCGGAGCCTTCTGCCGTAGGGAAAGAAAACTCCGAATCGGCCTCGCAAACGAAGCCAGCTCAGTTTGAAGAAATCGTGGTTGAACCGCCCCGGGAACGTCGGAGGCTGGTTGGTGTGAGTCAAGCCGCCATCGGCATCTCACGGTGTTGCTGTTGCTGATGATATATCGCTTCGGCTTCCGCCGGCGGTCGGTGTCCGATCGAGGAGAGTAGGCGGTGGTGGTTGAACCAGTTCACCCACGCCAGCGTCGCCATTTCCACGGCTTCCAGGTTCGGCCAGGATCGGCGGTGGATGACCTCGGCCTTGTACAGCCCGTTGATCGTCTCGGCCAGCGCGTTGTCGTAGGAGTCGCCCACGCGGCCGACCGACGGTTCGATGCCGGCCAGCGCCAGCCGCTCGGTGTAGCGGATCGACACGTACTGCACGCCGCGGTCGGAGTGGTGGATCAGGGCTTGCTGCACCGGCCGGCGGTCGTGCAGCGCCTGCTCCAGCGCGTCGAGCACGAAGTCCGTGCGCGCCGATCGCGACACCTTCCAGCCGACGATGCGGCGCGCGAACACGTCGATCACGAAGGCCACGTAGACGAAGCCCGCCCACGTCGACACGTAGGTGAAGTCGCTGACCCACAGCGCGTTCGGACGGTCGGCGTGGAACTGCCGGTTGACGCGATCCAGCGGGCACGGCGTGGCCTTGTCGCTGACTGTGGTCTTCACCGGCTTGCCGCGGATCACGCCTTGCAGGCCCAGCCTGCGCATCAGCCGCTCGACCGTGCAGCGCGCCACGCGCACGCCCTCACGCAGTAATTGCCGCCATACCTTGCGCGCGCCGTACACCTGCAGGTTCTCGGCGTAGACGCGCCGGATCGCCTGACACAGGTCGTCGTCACGACGCGCCCGCGCCGAACGTCGATCCGGATGGCGACGTTCCCGCGTATGGCGGCGATACGTCGACGGAGCGATCGGCAGCACGCGGCAGATCGGCTCGACTCCATGGATGGCTCGGTGATCGTCGATGAACGCGATCATGGCTTGAACCGGCGGTCGAGCTCCGCCTGTGCAAAATACGCCGACGCCTTGCGCAAGATCTCGTTCGCTTGGCGCAGTTCGCGAATCTCTCGCTCCTGCGCCTTGAGCCGATCACGCTCGGACGTACTCAACCCCTCGCGCCGGCCTTCATCGACCTGCGCCTGCCGCACCCAGCGCCGCAACGTCTCCGACGTGCAGCCCAGCTTGCCGGCCACCGAGGCGATCGTCGCCCATTCCGAGCCGTATTCGGCTTGGTGCTCGCGCACCATCCGCATCGCTCGCTCTCTCACTTCCGCAGAATACTTCGTGTTTGTCATTGCTCCATCCTCTCAAGAGTGGGAGCCTCCGACATACCCGGGGCGGTTCAGGGGTGCATTTATACCCCCGTGCGAAAATTATTCCTGGACAGAACCCACTCAAATTCAACGAAGAGGCTTTTGCGCGTCATTCCAGCAGGGACTGCTGGAATCCAGTGCCATGGATGGCAACGCGTCGACATGATGATGGCTCACGTCCCTGTGACTGGATTCCGGCAGTCCCTGCCGGAATGACGGATCCCTTTTCAGATGCCGAAGAACGCGCGCGCGTTGTCCGCACAGATGCGGCGCTTGTCGGCGTCCGCGAGCGCGGCGTGGGCGAGCACACCCGCGCCGATGTCCTGTTCGCCGAGCGGGAACGGGGCATCGGAGCCGAGCATCACGCGGTCGGCGCCCATCACGTCGACGAGCAGTTGCAGCGCGCGCGGGTCGAACACGGCCGAATCGACGTAGAAGCGCTTGACGTAGCTCGACGGCAGTTGCGGGCAGTCCTCGCGCACGATGTCGCGGTGGCGCCAGGCGTTGTCGACGCGGCCGAGCAGGAAGGCGAAGCTGCCGCCACCGTGGGCGAAGCAGAGGCGCAGGTTGGGCGGCAGGCGCTCGAACGCGCCCGACAGGATCAGCGACAGGATGCCGAGCTGGGTTTCCGCCGGCATCGCCACGAGCCACGGCAGCATCCATTTCTTCATGCGGCCGTTGCCCATCATGTCCCATGGATGCACGAGCACGGGGATGTCTTCGTGCGCGCAGTGCGCGAGGAACGCGACGAGCGCGTCGTGGTCGAGATCGAGCGCGCCGACGTGGTTGCCGATCTGCACACCGACATGGCCGCAGGCCTTGGCGCGGCTTGCCTCGCGGCAGGCGGCGTCGATGTCCTGCAGCGGTACTTGCGCCAGCACCTTGAGCCGTTTCGGCGCGGTATGGGTCATCTCGATCGCGCGATCGTTCATGCGCTGCGCCCACGGCAGCGCGCGCTCGACCGGGTGCTCGTAGCCGAACATCACCGGCGTCGCGCACATCACCTGCACGTCGACGCCCTGCTCGTCGAGATAGTCGACGCGATGCGCGGAATCCCAGAGCACGTCGTCGACCGGACGAAACGCCTTCTCGCCGACCATGATCTGCCCGCTGCGGCCTTCGGTGTGCAGCCACGGCGCGCGCTGCGGGCATAGCCTGGCGGCTTCGCGCCGGTCGATGCGCGGAAAGAAATGCGAGTGGATGTCGATCTTCATGGCGATTCCGCAGCGAATGCGATCGCCTTGATCTCGATGCGCAGCAGCGGATGGGGCAACTGGTGCACGGCGACCGTCGTGCGCGCGGGACCGCTCTCGTCGAAATACTCGGCATACACTTCGTTGTAGCCGCCGAAGTCGTTCATGTCGACGAGGAAGGTGGTGATCTCGACGACATCGCCGAGCATCGCATTCTCGCTGGCGAGGATGTCGCGGATGTTCTCGATCACCGCGCGCGTCTGTTCGCGGATGTCGAACGCGGTCGTGCCCATCGCATCGACCTGCGCGCCGGCGATCGAGTTGTCGGCACGGCGCGAGCTCGTGCCCGAGACGAACAGGAAATCGCCGGCGCGCTTCACGTGCGGAAAGCGCCCGCGCGGCTTGGCCTTGCCTGGCACCACAGTGGCTCGTATATCGTTGTCGCTCATGGCTCGCCTCAAGGATTGACGCATACCGTCGTCAGCTCGGAATAGAAATCGAGCGAATGCCGGCCGCCTTCGCGGCCAATGCCCGACAACCCCACGCCGCCGAACGGCGTGCGCAGGTCGCGCAGGAACCAGGTGTTGACCCAGACCATGCCGACGCGCAGACGCCGCGAAACGCCGTGCGCGCGCTTCAGGTCGCGCGTCCACAGCGCGGCGCAGAGGCCGTAGGCCGAATCGTTCACGCGGCGTACGACTTCGTCGTCGGCGTCGAACGGCGCGACGTGGCAGACCGGGCCGAACACTTCCTCGCGCACGCAGCGCGCGTCGTCGCCGAGCCCGCTCCAGATCGTCGGCTGCACCCAGGCGCCGCCGTCGCGCGCATCGCCGAAGCGCGGCATGCCGCCGCCGCTGACGACCGTCGCGCCCTCGGCGCGCGCGAGCGCGAAGTAATCGAGCACCTTGTCGCGGTGCGCATGCGAGATCAACGGCCCCATGTCGACGCCGTCCTCGTCCGGGTAGCCGATCTTCAACTTCTCGGCGCCCGCCTTCAGCGCGGTGACGAAGCGCTCGAAGATCGGCCGCTCGACGTAGACGCGCTCGGAACACAGACAGACTTGGCCCGAATTCGCGAAGCTCGAACGCAATACGCCGGCAACGGCCTTGTCGAAATCGGCGTCGGCGAAGACGACGGCGGCATTCTTGCCGCCGAGTTCGAACGACACCTCGCGCACGCCCGTGGCGGCGGCCTTCATGATCGCCTCGCCCGTGCGCGACTCGCCGGTGAACGTGATCGCATCGACGCCGGGATGGCGCGTGAGGAATTCGCCGGCCGAGCCGGGGCCGAAGCCGTGCACGAGATTGAATGCGCCGGCCGGCAGCCCGGCATCGTGGATCACCTCGGCGAGCAAGGTCGCGCTAGCCGGCGTTTCCTCCGACGGCTTGGCGACGACCGAATTGCCGCAGGCGAGCGCCGGCGCGACCTTCCAGGTCAACAGCAGCAGCGGCAGGTTCCACGGCGAGATCACCGCGACGACGCCGTGCGGCTTGCGCACGGTGTAGCTGAAGACGTCGCTGCCGTCGGCAGCGCGCATTTCGTAGAACTCGCCGCCGGCCTGGCGGATCAATTCGGCGAACGTGCGGAAGTTCTGCACGCCGCGCGCGATGTCCAGCGCCCTCGCCTGCTTTACCGAACGCCCCGTGTCGGCGACTTCGGCGGCGACGAATTCCTCGAAGCGGCGCTCGATGCCGTTTGCGATGCGCAGCAATGCCTCGGCGCGCTCGTTCGCGCTGGTGCGGCCCCATGCGCCGAACTGGGCGGCCTTCGCCGCGGCGACCGCGCGATCCACCGTGTCGCGGTCGGCCTCGCAGACGTCGCCGAGCACGCGGCCGTCGACCGGCGACACGTTCGCGAAGCGCTTTTCGCCGACGACGAATTCGCCGTCGATATAGTGGCGCAACAGTGGCAAGGCAGGCGGCACGAAGGCTTCTACGACGGCTGTTATCGTGGAAGTCTAGCTACCTGCGTATCGCCTGGATAATAGAAAAAGCGGGTTCAAGTATTCGCCGCGGGAATAGTGCGCCGAACCCTGCAAGCGTGAATTCAAACCGTCACGCGCGCCGAACCGGCTCTTGTCGGCGCTCAAGGCCCGCCGCGCACGATCCGGCAAATGACGCTGGAAAATCGTCGGCAGATGCACGACCGCGTCGACGCCGCCGATTATCTCGGATTCTAGGTCGCCCAGCGCTTACCATTGCCCGCCTCACTTACCGGCAGGCAGCCGTGAAAGGCACCGGGAATCGCGACGTATTGCAGCACCTGGGTCGCGCCGGGCTGCGACGTGAAGAAGCCGAGAAGGGCCAGTTCCTTCGTTTTCATGATGAACGAGCGCGGACGCTCCTCGAACGACGTCTGGGTGCGCTGCTGCCGCGTTGTCGCGGCACGGACTTCATCGTGCAGCGCTTTCTGCTCCCGCACGATCGCGGCACGCTCGTTCGCGATCGCCGCATTCTGGGTTTGCTGCAACCACGCCTTCTGTTTCTGCGCATCGAGCTCGAGGAACGGTTTGCCGTGTCCCTTGCGCGCGCTTTCGTCGAACTCGTGCAATTGTTTGAGATAGCGCGCACGCGCATCCGGCGGACTGACGTCCTTCAGCATCGTGTCGATGAACGCGGGAACGCCGGCGTCGAGCGCACCGGGCGTATCGGTGCGCGGCAGCAGGATATCGACGATGCGCGAGACCACCGCGAGTTCGGCCGCGCCGAGCACGGCAGGCTTCCAGTCCCCCCCCGGTGGCTCGCCGGCCCATGCTTCGAGCGCGCCGAGTACGGCCGGCGCCGCGGCCGCACTTCCCATCAGCCATGCAATGCGTTGTATCGCTTCGCGACGATCCATGGTTCGATCCTCAGATGTTCATGCGCTTGAGTTCTTCCACAGCATGGTTCGCCGCGCGCGCGGTCATCGCCATGTAGGTCAGCGATGGGTTCTGGCAGGCGGACGACACCATGAAGGAACCATCGGTGACATAGACGTTGGTGCAGGCATGCACCTGATTCCAGCCGTTGAGCACCGAGGTCCTGGGATCGCGGCCCATGCGCGCCGTGCCCATTTCGTGGATGCCCAGGCCGATGCCGTAGTCCTCGTCTTCGATGCGCACGTTGCGGTATCCCGCCGCCTCGAGCATTTCGGCCGCGTCGTTGACCATGTCGCGGCGCATGCGCAGCTCGTTGTCGCGCAGGCGCGCGTCGAACCTCAGGATCGGCAGGCCGAACTTGTCCTTCCTGCCGCGATCGAGCGTGACGCGGTTGTCGTGGTACGGCAGGATTTCGCCGAAGCCGCCCATGCCGATCGTCCACGGCCCCGGCGCTTGCGCCTTCTTCTTCAGTATCCGCGCCGATTTCTTCCGCGTGCTGCAGGCTGCTCCATCCCGCGCGCGATGCGCCGCCCTGGTAGCCGAACCCGCGCAAGTATGCACGCTTGTCGCTGCCGAGGTTGCGATAGCGCGGGATGTAGAAGCCGTTCGGGCGGCGGCCGGAATAGTAGCGGTCCTCGAAACCGTCGACCGCGGCGCTCGCGCCGGCGCCGAGATGATGGTCCATGATGTTGCAGCCGAGTTCGCCGCTGTCGTTGCCGAAGCCGTTCGGAAAACGCTTCGATACCGAATTCAGCAGGATGTGGGTCGAGCCGAACGTCGACGCGCAGAGGAAGATCACGCGCGCGAAATACTCGGTCTGCGCGCCGGTTTCCGCATCGAGCACGCGCACGCCGGTCGCGCGGCCTTTCCTTTCGTCGTGGATCAGCTCGTGCACGATCGCGTTCGGCACGAGCGTCATGTTGCCGGTCTTCTGCGCCGCCGGCAGCGTGCTCGCGTTGCTGCTGAAGTACGCGCCGAACGGGCAGCCGCGGATGCACAAATTGCGATAGCGGCAGGTGCTGCGCTGCGGGCTTTCGTTGTGCGTCAGCGGCGCGGTCAGGTGCGCGGCGCGGCCGATCGTCATCGCGCGGCCGAACTTGCCCTTGAGCTTGCCCTGGAACTCGCGCTCGACGCAGTTGAGTTCCATAGGCGGCAGGAATTTTCCGTCCGGCAACTGCGGCAGGTTCTCCGCCTGGCCGCTGACGCCGATGAAAGTCTCGACATGGTCGTACCAAGGCGCGATGTCGGCATAGCGGATCGGCCAGTCGACGGCGACGCCGTCCTTCGCATTGGCCTCGAAATCGATGTCGCCCCAGCGGTAGCTCTGCCTGCCCCACATGATCGAGCGGCCGCCGACGTGATAGCCGCGGATCCAGTCGAAGCGGTAATCCTCCTCGTAGGGATTGTCGACATCGTCGACGAACCAGTGTTTCGACGCCTGCGTGACGACGTAGCCCGTGCGCGCCTGCTTGGCTTGGCGCTCGAGGTCGTGCTGCGAGGGCCGGTTGCCGTCCGGCAGTTGCCACGGATCTTTCGTCGTCGTCGGGTACTCGCCATGGCGCACCATGCGGCCTCGGTCGAGCACGAGGGTCTTCAATCCCTTCTCGGTCAGTTCCTTCGCCGCCCAGCCGCCGCTGATGCCGGTGCCCACCACGATCGCATCATAGGTGTTTTTGTCCATCTCGTATCTCTTGCACCATTGCCTTTGTTTGTCATTCCCGCATGCTTCTGGCGGGAATCCAGTGCCTTCTGCCCTGCACGATTCGTGAAATGCAAAGTCGCTGGATTCCCGCCAGAAGCGCGCGGGAATGACGAGCTGCATCAAATGATGATCGCGTGCAGATAATCGTAGTCGACCTTCGCCGCGTCGAGCGGCGGCATGCGCGAGAACGGCCCTTCCTGCTCGACGAAATAATACTTGAGGCCGCCGGCCTGGGCTGCGGCGAAGATCGGCCGGTAATCGACCGTGCCGCGCCCGATTTCCGCGCCGCGCATCTTCTCGGCCATCGGCTTGCCGTTCTTGTCCCGCTTGGGCAGGAAATCCTTGACATGGATCGCCGGGATGCGGCCCGGATATTTCCTGAAATACTCCACCGGATCGCGGCCGGCGAACGCCATCCAGCCGCAGTCGATCTCGAATTGCACGAGCGCCGGATCGGTATCACGCCAGACGATGTCGTAACCCGTCTCGCCGTTGCCGAGGTCGACGAATTCGCGATCGTGGTTGTGCAGGATGAACTGCAAGCCGGCCTTCTTCGCCGCCGCGCCGATGCGGTTGGCGATGTCGACCGTGTGTTTGGCTTCCTCGCGGCTCATCGCAGAACCCCATTCCAGCTTCGTCGACATGGCCTTGGCCGCATTCGCGATCAACGACGAGGCGGCCGCGTAAGTTGCGCCGAAAATGTGCGCTTCTTCGAAAGCCTTGTCGAGGTTGTCGATGTCGAATTCCAGATGCGCGCTCGGGCAATGCAGGCCGGCGTCGTCGATCATGCGGCGAAACGTCTTCGGCTCGACGCCGGCGAAGCCCGCGGATTCGACCTCGCGATAGCCGATCTTCGCCAGCGTCTTCAACGTGCCGGCCGGATCGCGTTTCATGTCGTCGTTGACCGTGTACAACTGGATGCCGACGGGCTTGCCGAGCGGATTGGCAAACAGGCGGCGTGGCAACCCGGACGTGGTCAGCGCCGCGCCGAGTCCGGCGGCGTGGATGAGAAACTGTCTACGTGATTTTTTTTGCATGCGATTGGATCCTCCCATGATTTCCGCGACGAATGTTTCAGCCACGCAACAACGCACTTCGCGCTCTGGAGAGGCTGCGCTAGCCTCTACCCGGCATCACGTGAACCCAGGTGTTCGTTGCGGAAGCTCAGCGCGAACAGGACCGACACGACGATGGCGAAAGCGGCGGGCACCAGCCAGATCGAATGCCAGGCATGCCCTTGCGCGGACGTGTACATGTCCGCCACCGCGCCGGCAGCCCAGAAACCGACCAGCATGCCAACGCCGTAAGTCGCCAGGGTGATGAGGCCCTGCGCCGAACTCTTGAAGCGTTCGCCGGCTTTTGAATCCGTGAAGATTTGCCCCGAGACGAAGAAAAAGTCATAGCAAGCCCCGTGCAAGGCGATACCGAGGATCAACATCCACACCCGCTCGCCGGCGTCGCCGTAGGCGAACAGCACGTAGCGCGCCGCCCATGCCAGCATGCCGGTCAAAAGGATGCCTTTCATGCCCGCGCGCGCAAGGAAGACGGGTATGAGAAGCATGAACAGCACTTCGGAGACCTGTCCAAGCGTCTGTTTGCCCGTTGCGTTGGCGACGTGGCTCTCGGTCAGGAATGGGTTGGCGTACTGGTAGTAGAACGCGAGCGGGATGCAGATCAGGATGGATGCGACGAAGAAGATCGCGAAGTTCCTGTCCTTGAGCAAGGCCAAAGCGTCCAGGCCCACGATCTCGCGCAAACCCGTGCGTTGTCCGGGCACGGTCCGTGGCGGCGTCGCCGGCAGGGTGAAGCTGTAGAAGCCCATGACGAACGAAGCGATGGAGCACATCAGGAAGGTGTTCTTGATGAAGCCGGCCTTCAAGGAATCCGCCGAATCCCAGGCGAACACGTAGCTGATCACGAGACCCGCGATGATCCAGCCGAGGGTTCCCCACACACGGATCCGCCCGAACTGCGCCGCGGGCTGGTCCAATTGCCGGAAGGCAACCGAATTGACCAGTGCCAAGGTCGGCATGTACAGGATCATGTAACCCAAAAGGTACGGATAGAAGTCGGCAAATCCCTGCGCCTTCCACAACAGAAACATCAACACGCCGCCGATGAGATGAATGATGCCGAGCAATCGTTCGGCATTGAAATACCGGTCCGCGACCAGGCCGACGATGAAGGGGGCAATGATCGCGCCCCACGACTGGGTCGAGTATGCCGCGGCCGTCTGCGCGCCGTTTGCCGACAACGTGGTTGCCATATAGGTGCCCAGCGTGACGAACCAGCCGCCCCAGATGAAGAACTCCAGGAACATCATCGCGCTGAGGCGCACTTGCATACGAAGGCTCACGCGACCCCTATCCCATCAATCAATCAATCTTCGAGTGTAAGGCATTTTTCATGCCAGCGAGTTTGTTCTTGCGGACGCCCTCAAGTCGACGGCATCAATCCAGTTTGCGCACCCAGATGTTGCGGAAGTCCACCGGCGGCGACGGATCGCCATGCGCCTGCAGCTTGATCGGCGCATCGGTGTACGGCTTGTATTTCGGCCAGCCGGTGTAGGTCGTTTCACCCTTCAACTGCGTGTGGTTCTGCACGAGCACGCCGTTGTGGAAGACGGTCGCATAAGCGGGACTCGTGACCTTGCCGTCGGCGGCGAACACCGGGGCGGTCCAGACGATGTCGTAGGTCTGCCACTGGCCGGACGGGCGCATCGCGTTGACGAGCGGCGGCGTCTGCTTGTACAGGCTGGCCGCCTGCCCGTTGACGTAGGTCTTGTTGTCGTACGAATCAAGGACCTGGAGCTCATAGCCTTCGTCGCCGCCGCCGGTCGAAGCGAGAAACACGCCGCTGTTGCCGCGGAACTGGCCTTCACCGGTGATGTTCGCCGGCACGCGCCATTCCACGTGCAGTTGATAGTTCCTGAAACGCCGTTTGGTCTGGATGTTGCCCGTGGACTTGTCGACCGTGGCCACGCCGTCGTGCACCTTCCAGCGCGCGGGCGAATGGTCCTTCGCGGTTTCCCACGAGTCGAGATTCTTGCCGTCGAACAGCACGATCGCATCCGACGGCGGCGCGGCATCGGTATTGCCGAGCGTGACGATCGCCGGCACCGGCTCCCATTGCTCGGTCGCCTTCGGGTCGGTCGGCTCGGCCCCACTCGCGGCCGGCGCCTGGGCCTGCGCGAACGCGCCGCATACTGCGGTGAGGACGAAAGCCGCGGCAATCGTCGAGACGGAAGAACCGGCAAATCGATGCGTCATTGCTTCACTCCATTCACGGAATCAGACGGTGCATATTTCAAGCGCCTCGGCGAACGAGGCATAAGGATCGGACCGCGTCGCGTTGAATTCGTGTGCGACAAAGCCGTTGTAGTTCAGATCGGCGATCGCATTCGCGATGGCGTGGTAGTTGAGTTCCTGCGTACCGCCGATTTCATGCCGCCCCGGAACGCCTCCCGTGTGGAAATGCCCTATCCATTCGATGTTGTCGCGGATCGTGCGGATCACGTCGCCTTCCATGATCTGCATGTGATAGATGTCGTAGAGCAGCTTCACGGCAGGCGAGCCGACTCCCTTCGCCACCGCGACGCCGAACGCCGTGTGGTCGCCCTGGTAACCGGGATGGTCGACCTTGCTGTTGAGCAACTCGACGCAAATGGTGACGCCCGACTCGGCCGCGAGCGGCGCGATCTTCGCCAGTCCCGCTACGCAATTCTCGGCGGCCTTGCCGTCGGCGATCGCCGGGTTGCGGTTGCCGAACATCGCGATCAGGTTCTTCACTCCGGATTTCTTCGCGAGCGGAATGGCCGCTTCCAGTTCCCCGATCAGCATCGCGTGGTTGGCCGGATCGTTGAAGCCGGTCGCGATGAACTTCTCGCGCCGGCTCGCGTAGCCCATCGACACGGCGAGGCCGGCGTCGGTCACGACCTGCCACTCGTCCGGGTAGACCAAGTCGACGCCGGCGAATCCGATGGCTCTCAAGCGCCGGCACAACTCGGGAAGCGGCGCCTTCGACGTCCAGCGACAAAGGGATTGCTTGAGCTTGCCCGGTGCCCTCGTCGTCGGCGCGTTCTCCGCGCTTCGGGCAGCGCGCAGCGCAGAAGCGACTCCCGCGGCGGAGAGCGCTGCGATTGCGCCCAACGCTGCGCGCCGGTTGCTGCCCTTCGTATCCAGCGACATGCTTTTTTTCCGCTACCGAATTGCCCAAGCCCACCCAATGACTTCACCGACGATGATCGGGGCGGCTACGACGGCGTGGTACCGATCACATGCCACGGTGGCAAACTTGCCCAATTGCGGCGTTTCTTTCACGCCGCGCCGCAGCAAGAATGGAAAAATGCAGCCGGAGAGGGTCGTTTTGGGGGCGGACGATCGCTGAAGAAGCCACCGCATTCGTGCGCGAAAGCGGCGGCTCGACGAGGGCAAATCGTCATGCCGACTGCAATCGCGGCCGCGGCGATGCGTGCGAAAGCACGGACGGGCCGCGCTCCACCGCAGCCGTGCCGCTGCGCGCCAGTTCGACGATGTCGCCGATCTTCGCGAACGCGGCGAGGAATTCGCCGACCTCGGCACCGCTGCCGGTGAACTCGATCGTGCGCACGCTGCCGGTGATGTCGATGACCTGCGCGCGCGGATACTTGCGCAGCGCGCCGACGAAGGCGCCGAGCGCATCGGCGCGCACGTCGAGCTTGAGGATCAGCAGTTCGGTTTCGATGTGATCGAGGCGGGTCAGGTCGGCGATTTCGAGCACGTCGATCAGCTTGCGCGACTGCTTGATGATCTGGTCGATCACTGCATCGCTGCCTACGGTAACGAGCGTCAGGCGCGACACCGCCTCGTCGTGCGTCGGCGCGACGGTAAGCGATTCGATGTTGTAGCCGCGCGCGGAAAACATGCCAGCCACGCGCGCGAGCGCGCCGGCTTCGTTCTGCAACAGGATGGAAATGATTCTGCGCATTAGAACATCTCCGCCGGGCCGACTTCCTGCCCCGTTGGTTTCTGTCGTGAAGGGATGAAATCTCCGGTGATCATTTCGGAATAAGCCATGCCCGGGCCGACCATCGGATAGACGCCGGCATCCGGATCGATGATGACTTCGAGGAACGCCGGGCCGTCGAACGCGACGAACTCGGCGATCACGCGCGGCAGGTCCTCCGGCTTGTCGAGGCGCACGGCGTAAGCGAAGCCGTCGGCCTGCGCCGCCTTGACGAAATCCTTCTTGTGCAGGCTCTTGTCGCTACCGGAAAAGCGTCCCTTGAAGAAAAGCTTCTGCCACTGCCGCACCATGCCGTCGCCGAAGTTGTTGAGCACGACGATCTTGACCGGCAAATTGTACGTCGTCACGGTTTCCAGTTCGCCGAGGTTCATGCGGATCGATGCATCGCCGTCGATGTCGACGACGATCGCATCGCGGCGCGCGAACGCCGCGCCGATCGCAGCCGGCAGGCCGAAACCCATCGTGCCCATCGAACCCGAGGTGAGCCACAGGCGCGGCTCGGCGAAATCGAAATACTGCGCCGCCCACATCTGGTGCTGGCCGACGCCGGTGGCGATGACCGCGTTCCCTTTCGTGTGCCGGTTGATCTCCTCGATCACCGCGTAGGGCTGGATCATCGCCGACGCACGGTCGTAGTTCATCGCATACACTTTTTTCAGTTCGGCGACGTGCGCATGCCAGGGTTGATAGGCACCGCTGCTTTTCGGGTCAAACTCCGCCTTCACGCCGAACGCACGCAGCGCATCGAGCGCCTGGCGCAGGTCGCCGAGATGATGCCAGTCGACGCGCTTGACCTTGTCGATCTCGGCCGGATCGACGTCGAGGTGGGCGATGAACTTCGCGCCGGCCGCGAACTTGTCCGGCACGCCGGCGACGCGGTCGTCGAAGCGGCTGCCGACCGCGATCAGGAAATCGCAGTCCTCGGTCGCGTAGTTCGCGAACGCGGTGCCGTGCATGCCGAGCATGTGCAGCGACAGCGGCCGTGTCGTGTCGGCGGCGCCGATGCCCATCAGCGTCGTCACGACCGGAATGCCGAACGCATCGGCGAATTCGCGCAGCGAGCCCGCCGCCTCGGCCGCGATCACGCCGCCGCCCGCATAGATCAGCGGCCGCTTCGCCCCGGCCAGGGCATCGAAGAACGTCTTGCACGCGGCATCGTCGAGCACGGAGCGTGCGATGTCGTCGAGGCGCGCGCGATATCCCGGCAGCGGCAAACGCGACGCGCCATCGAAGACCAGGTTCGTGTTCTGCACGTCCTTCGGAACGTCGACGACGACCGGCCCGGGGCGGCCCGTGCGCGCGATCTCGAACGCCGAACGCAGCGTCGCTTCCAGTTTCGATGCGTCGGTGACGAGGAACACGTGCTTCGCGCAGGCCGCCATGATGTTGCTGATCGGCGCTTCCTGGAAGCCGTCGCTGCCGATCGCCGCGGTCGGCACCTGGCCGCAAATGACGACGATCGGGATCGAATCGGCCATCGCATCGCGCACCGGCGTGACCGTATTCGTCGCGCCGGGCCCCGAGGTGACGATCGCCACGCCGACCTTGCCCGACGCGCGCGCATAGCCCTGCGCCATGAAGCCGGCGCCCTGTTCGTTGGCCGGCACGATCAGCGGCAGCGGCTCGCTGCCGTCGGCGCGCCTGTGCTCGTGGTTGAAGCGGAACACCGCGTCGTAGACCGGCAGGATCGCGCCGCCCGAATAGCCGAATACGACATCGACGCCCTCGTCGGCGAGCACCTGCACGACGATGTCGGCGCCGGTGAGGTTCTTGCCGGCGAGCGGGTGCTTTCCCGATGCCGGCGTGTTCGATGTCTGAGTCGGTTTGAGTTGTGCGTTCACGGTCTTTGCTCTTTTCTTCCCTTCTCCCACCGGGAGAAGGTGGCGCGAAGCGCCGGATGAGGGAAGAGCGTTGCAGAGTCCGGCGCCGCTTCGAAATGCAGCGCTTTCCCCTCATCCGCCCTTCGGGCACCTTCTCCCGGTGGGAGAAGGAAAAGCGACTATTTCTGCTGATTGAGCCACACCATCTTCTCGCGCAGCTGCGCGCCGATCTTCTCGATCGGATGATCGAGGTCGGCCTGCTTGAACTTCTTGTAGTTCGGCAGGCCGGCCTTGTATTCGGCCGTCCAGTTCTTCGCGAAGGTGCCGTCCTGGATGTCCTTGAGCACCGCCTTCATGCGCTCCTTGGTCGCCGCGTCGACGATGCGCGGGCCGCTGACGTAGTCGCCGTACTGCGCCGTCTCGGAGATGAAGGTCAGCATCTTGGTGATGCCGCCCTGATAGAGCAGGTCGACGATGAGCTTCAGTTCGTGCAGCACTTCGTAGTAGGCGATCTCGGGGCGATAGCCGGCCTCGACCAGCGTCTCGAAGCCCTTCTGCACCAGTTCGCTCGCGCCGCCGCAGAGCACGGCCTGTTCGCCGAACAGGTCGGTTTCGGTCTCTTCCTTGAAGTCGGTTTCGATCAGCAGCGCGCGCGCGCCGCCGAGGCCGGCCGCGTAGGCCATCGCCTTGTCCTTGGCGTGGCCGGTGACGTCCTGGTAGACCGCGTACAGGCACGGCACGCCGCGGCCGATTTCGTATTCGGTGCGCACGAGATGGCCCGGGCCCTTCGGCGCGACGAGGATCACGTCGATGTCCTTGCGCGGCGCGATCGTCTTGAAGTGCACGTTGAAGCCGTGCGCGAACAGCAGCGCCGCATTCGGCTTGAGGTTCTTCTCGATCGCGTTGACGTAGAGGTCGGGCTGGACCATGTCGGGCGTCAGCACGGCGACGAGGTCGGCCTGCTTCACGGCCTCGGCCGGCTCGACCACGGTGAAGCCGTCGGCCTTCGCCGTCGCCGCGGTGGCGCCGCCCGCGCGCAGGCCGACGATCACGTCGAGCCCCGAATCGCGCAGGTTCAGCGCGTGCGAACGGCCCTGGCTGCCGTAGCCGAGGATGGCGATCTTCGACTTCTCGAGCGCGGCGGTGGTGACGGTGGGGGTAGCGGTAGACATTTTCTATTTCTCCACAAAGGTAAAAGTAAAAAAACACATTTCTTCCCTTCTCCCACCGGGAGAAGGTGCCCCGGCTTTGATAAAAGACGGGGCGGATGAGGGAAAGGCGTCGCAACCTGCAGCGTCAATGCAAAATTGCTGCGCTTTTCCCTCACCCGGCGCGCTGCGCGCGCCGACCTCTCCCGGAGGGAGTGAAGAATCTCAAATCTCCATCACGGCACCGCGCGAAGCGGAGCCGACGCTTTTCGCGTACTTCGCCAGAATGCCGCGCTTGACCTTGGGCTCGGGCGCGACCCAGGCCTTGCGCCGCGCATCGAGGTCGGCGTCGGTCTCGATCACGCGGCGCTCGCCGTCGATCACGATCGTGTCGCCGTCGCGCAGCAGGCCGATGCCGCCGCCCTTCACTGCTTCCGGCGCGATATGGCCGACCATGAAGCCGTGCGTCGCACCGCTGAAGCGGCCGTCGGTGATCAAGGCCACGTCGTCGCCGAGCCCGCGCCCGACCAGCGCCGCGGTGACCGCAAGCATTTCGCGCATGCCCGGGCCGCCGGCCGGGCCTTCGTTGCGGATCACGACCACGTCGCCGGCCTTGATCGCACCGGCCTGCACGGCCTTGAACGTGTCCTCCTCGCTTTCGAACACGCGCGCCGGGCCGCTGAACTTGAGCCGGCCCTTGCCGGCGAGCTTGAGCACGCAGCCTTCGGTCGCGAGGTTGCCGTAGAGGATCGAATAGCCGCCGCGCGGCTTGAACGCCTTCTCCACCGGCACCACGACCTGCTGACCGGCCGGCCCCGGCGCCGCCGCGTCGATTTCCTCGAACAGCGTCCTGCCGGTCATCGTCGGCGCGTCCTCGATCAGCTTCGCCGCGCGCAGCTCGCGCAGCACCTGGGTGAGGCCGCCCGCCGCGGTCATCTCGATCGCGGTGTACTTGCCGCCCGGCATCAGGTCGGCGATCACGGGCGTCGTCTTCGAGGCGGCTTCGAAATCCTCGATCGTCAGCGGCACGTCGGCCTCGCCCGCGATCGCGAGCAGGTGCAGCACCGCGTTGGTCGAACCCGCGGTGGCATTGGCGACGCGCGCCGCGTTGCGGAACGCGGTCAGGCTGAGCACGTCGCGCGGCCGGCGATTCTGCTTCAACGCTTCGACCGCGATCTCGCCGCAGCGGCGCGCGACTTCGCGCTTGTGCGGATCGGTCGCGGCGACGTCGTTGAAGCCGAGCGGCGACAGGCCGAGCGTCGTCAGCATCATCGCCATCGTGTTCGCGGTGAACTGGCCGCCGCAAGCGCCGGCGCCGGGACAGGCGCGGCTCTCGACGTCGTGCAGGCGCGCATCGTCGATCTTGCCCGCGCCGTGCGCGCCGACCGCCTCGAACACCTGCTGGATCGTGATCGACTTGCCGTCGAGCGTGCCGTGGTCGATGCTGCCGCCGTACAGCGCGACGCCGGGGATGTTGAGGCGCGCGAGCGCCATCGCCGCGGCCGGAATCGTCTTGTCGCAGCCGCAGAGCACGACCATCGCGTCGAGCGAGTGGCCGTCGACCGCGAGCTCGATCGAATCGGTGATCACCTCGCGGCTGATCAGCGAGGCGCGCATGCCCGGCGTGCCCATCGCGATGCCGTCGGTCACCGCGATCGTGTTGAACTCGATCGGCGTGCCGCCGGCCGCGCGCACGCCGTCGGCGACGTGCTCGGCGAGCTCGCGCAGGTTGAGGTTGCACGGCGACACGTTCGACCAGGTATGCACGACGGCGACGAGCGGCTTGCGGATCGCGGCCTCGTCGAGGCCGGTCGCATAGAGCATCGCGCGCGCCGGCGCGCGGTCCGGGCCGGACTTCATCACGTCGCTGCGCAGTTTCCCGACTTCGTTGAACTCGTTGTCGTTCGACATCATGCAGCTTCCTTTCGCTTCGCGCCGAGCTGGGCGAGCACCGCAGCACCGACTTCGTTCGTATTCGCACTGCCACCGAGATCGCGCGTCAGCGTGCCCTGCTCGATCACCGCATCGACCGCGGCCTCGATCTCCTTCGCTTCGGCCTCGAGGCCGAGCGAATAGCGCAGCAGCAGCGCGGCGGACAGGATCGTGCCGAGCGGATTTGCCAATCCCTTGCCGGCGATATCGGGCGCGGAGCCGTGGATCGGCTCGTACAGGCCGGCCTTGCCGTCGCCGAGCGAGGCCGAAGGCAGCAGTCCGAGCGAACCGGCCAGCGCCGCGGCTTCGTCGGTGAGGATGTCGCCGAACAGGTTTTCGGTGACGATCACGTCGTAGGCGCTTGGACGCGAAAGCAACAGCATCGCCATCGAATCGACGAGTTGGTGTTCGAGCTTGACGTCGACATAGTCCTTGGCGACGCGCTCGACCGTCGAGCGCCACAGGCGCGAGGTTTCGAGCACGTTGGCCTTGTCGACGTGGGTGACGTGCTTCTTGCGCCCGCGCGCGAACTCGAATGCGCGCCGCGTGGCGCGCTCGATCTCGGCGACGGTGTACTTGCATTCGTCGGTCGCCGCGTCGGCCGTACGCGTCTTCGCGCCGAAGTAGGCGCCGCCGGTCAGCTCGCGCACGAACAGCAGATCGACGCCTTGCAGCTTCTCGTTTTTCAGCGGCGAAAGATTCGCGAGCTGTGGATGCACGCGCACTGGACGCAGGTTCGCATACACGCCGAGCGTCGCGCGCAGCGCGAGCAACCCCTGTTCGGGACGTACCTTCGCATTCGGGTCCGACCACTTCGGCCCGCCGACCGCGCCGAGCAGCACCGCGTCGGCGGACTTGCACGAGGCAATCGTCGCCGGCGACAACGGATCGCCGTACGCGTCGATCGCCGCGCCGCCGATCAACTGCTCGTCGAACGTGAATTCGTGGCCGTGTTTTGCCGCAACAGCCTTCAACACTTCGACCGCGGAAGCGACGACTTCGGGGCCGATTCCATCGCCGGGTAACAGGGTGATTTTTGCTTTCATGCTTCTCTCTTGTCTTCCCTTCTCCCCTCGGGAGAAGGTGGCGCGAAGCGCCGGATGAGGGAAAGGCATCCGGAAACTTCACTCCTTTGAAAAATTGAAATGCTCTTCCCTCATCCGCCCTTCGGGCACCTTCTCCCGGAGGGAGAAGGAAAAAGACTACGCCGCCCTCGCCTGCTCGAACGCCGCGATCTGCGCCTCGTGCTGGAGCAGGAAGCCGAGCTGATCGACGCCCGCGAGCAGGCAATGCTTGGCGAACGGCTCGAGCGGGAATTCGATCTTGCGTCCATCGGGCAGCGCGATCGTCTGCGCGGCGATGTCGACCTCGAGCTCAATGCCCGGATGATCGAGCAGGTACTTGTGGTCGGCATCGGCGAGCACGACCGCGAGCAGGCCGTTCTTCAACGCGTTGCCGCGGAAGATGTCGGCGATCTCGTTCGAGAACACCGCGCGGATGCCGTAGTCGGTCAGCGCCCACGGCGCGTGCTCGCGCGAGGAGCCGCAGCCGAAGTTGCGCCCGGCGACGAGGATCTCGCAGCCGCGCGCCTGCGGCTGGTTCAGGACGAAGTCCGGGTTCTCGCTGCCGTCGTCGAGATAGCGCCAGTCGTTGAACAGCGACTTGCCGAGACCCGTGCGTTCGGTCGTCGTCAGGAAGCGCGCCGGGATGATGCGGTCGGTGTCGATGTTCTCGAACGGCAGCACGGCGGTGCGGGAGTGGATATGGGTCAGTGGTTTCATTGGGTTCTCTTGATTTCCTTCTCCCGGAGGGAGAAGGAAAACTTTCATGCAGCCTCCGAAATGTATTGGGAAGGATCGGCGACGACACCGGCAATCGCCGACGCCGCGGCGACGAGCGGGCTTGCAAGTACGGTGCGCACACCCGGTCCCTGGCGGCCCTCGAAGTTGCGGTTGCTGGTCGAGACGACCAGTTGCCCCGGCTTGCCGATGTCGCCGTTCATGCCAAGGCACATCGAACAACCCGGTTCGCGCCATTCGGCGCCCGCGGCGCGAACGATTTCATGCAGTCCTTCCTTCTCCGCGTCGCGCTTGACCTGCTCGGAGCCCGGCACGACGAGCATGCGCACGCCGGCGGCGACCTTGTTCCCGCGCAGCACGCTCGCCGCGGCGCGCAGGTCGGACAGGCGCCCGTTCGTGCAACTGCCGACGAAAACGAGATCGACCTTTTCGCCGAGCAGCGCCTGACCGCCCTTCAGGTGCATGTAGTCGAGCGCGCGCTGTTCGAGCGCGTCCTTCGCCGCCGGCACGTTCGCGCCGAGCGCGATGACCATGCCCGGATTTGTGCCGTAGGTGACGCTGGGCCCGATCGCGGCCGCGTCGATGACGACTTCGCGGTCGAACGCCGCTCCCGGATCGGACTTGAATTCGCTCCAGCGCGCAACGGCCGCGTCCCAGTCCGCGCCTTTCGGCACGCGCTCGCGCCCGCGCAGGAACTCGAACGTGGTCGCGTCCGCCGCGATCAAACCGGCCTTGGCGCCGGCCTCGATCGACATGTTGCACACGGTCATGCGCTCTTCCATCGTCAGCGCTTCGATCGCGCTGCCGCGGTATTCGATGACGTGGCCGGTACCGCCGTTCATGCCGATGCGGCCGATGATGTGCAGGATCAAATCCTTCGCGGTGACGCCGGGCCGAAGCTTGCCGTTCACCGTGATCGCGAGCGACTTCGGCTTGCGCTGCAACAGGCACTGCGTCGCCAGCACGTGGCCGACCTCGGTCGTGCCGATGCCGAACGCGAGCGCGCCGAACGCGCCGTGCGTGGAGGTGTGACTGTCGCCGCAGACGATGGTCATGCCCGGCTGGGTCGCGCCGAGTTCCGGCCCCATCACGTGCACGATGCCGCGATTGGAACTGCTCCAGCCGTACAGCTCGACGCCGAACTCTTTCGTGTTCGCTTCGAGTTGGGCGACCTGCGCTTCGGTCGCCTTGTCGAGGTACGGGCGCTTGCCGTTCGCGTCGGCCGGCAGTGTCGGCGTCGAATGGTCCATCGTCGCGACGATGCGGTCGGGACGGCGCACCTTGAGCCCGCGCGCACGCAGTTCCGCGAACGCCTGCGGCGAGGTGACTTCGTGCACCAGGTGCAGGTCGATGTAGAGGATCGCCGGCGTCGCCGCGGTCTCGGCGGCGACCTGGTGCGCGTCCCAGATTTTGTCGAGCAGTGTTTTTGCCATGGCTTTTTTCTCGTCATTCCGGTGAAGGCCGGAATCCAGTGTCTTTTATTTGCTTGCCATTCCCGCCAGCGCGGAAACCCAGTTGTGCTTCTTGCCAAAAGCCGCACCCTTCCCTGGTACTGGATTCCGGCCAATCCATGGCCGGAATGACGATAGTTCTTTACGCAGCCGCTTTCTTGGTCTCGGTCGTTACCGGCGTCAGCCAGCCCCATTCGTCCCTGGTCGTGCCGTCGAACAGGCCGAAGAAGGATTTCTGGATCGCCTTCGTGATCGGTCCGGGCTTGCCCTCGCCGACCGGTTTGCGGTCGACCGAGCGCACCGGCGTGACTTCGGCCGCCGTGCCGACCATGAACACTTCGTCGGCCGTGTACAGCGCCTCGCGCGGCAGGTCGCGCTCGGCGACTTCGTAACCGAGCTTGGCCGCGAGCGTGATCACCGTGTCGCGCGTGATGCCGGCGAGGATGCTGGCGCTGGTCGAGGGTGTGGTGATCTTTCCGTTGCGGATGAGGAACAGGTTTTCGCCGGCGCCCTCGCTGAGCAGGCCGTTGTAGCCGAGCGCGATGCCTTCGTGGTAGCCGTGGCGCTTGGCCTCGTAGCCGATCAGCTGCGAAGACAAATAGTTGCCGCCGGCCTTGGCCCACGACGGAAACGTGTTCGGCGCGGCGCGATGCCACGAGGAGACGCACACGTCCGCTCCGTTCTCGATCGCATCGCCCAGGTACGCGCCCCACTCCATCGCGATGATGCAGACGTCGACGCTGGTGCCTTCCTTGGGGATCACGCCGAGCGGGCCCGCGCCGCGGAACACCAGCGGGCGCATGTAGGCCGACTTCATCTTGTTCGCGATCACGACTTCGCTGGCCGCGGCGTTGATCTCGTCCTGGGTGTAGCCGATCGGTATCTCGTAGATCTTCGCGGACTCGAACAGCCGGCGCGTGTGGTCGGCAAGACGAAAATGCTGCGGGCCCTGCGGCGTCGCGTAGACGCGCTGGCCCTCGAACACCGAAGAGCCGTAGTGCAGCGCGTGTGCGGTGACGTGCACGGTCGCTTCGTTCCACGGTTTGAGCTTGCCGTTGTGCCAGATGAATTCGGTCGATTTCATGTCGTTTCTTCCAATTTGTGGGGCGATTCAGACGTCGGTCGATACGGGTGGTGGCGATCGGATCGCCATGGTGAAATTTTACTCCGATCTCCGCTCCTATCCCCATTCCTCACGCGGACTTGGCTACCAGCGGCAGCGCCTGGCCCGCCTTGATGCGCTCGATCCGGTTGACCACTTCCAGCGCGGCCAGCGCGCCGGCCTCGACGATGTCGGTCGACACGCCGCGGCCGGTCAGATCGCGATCGCCGTGGCGCACGGTCAGAGTCGCGCGCGCCTGCGCATCGGCGCTCGGACTGAGGCTGCGGATCTGGAAATCGGCGATGTCGAGCCGGATGCCCGACCCCAGCTCGATGGCGCGGATCGCCGCATGCACCGGGCCGTCGCCGATCGCGCCCTCGCCGCCGCCGACGATGCGGCCGTCGTCGTGGCGCAGCTTCACCGACGCCGAGGCGCCGACGTCCTGGCGCGAGGTCGCGACGAGATCGTGCAGATGCCACGGGCCGAGCGTGGCCGGGTCCTGGCCAAGTACGAGCGCGTCGAGGTCGCTGTCGAACACTTCCTTCTTCTTGTCGGCGAGCGCCTTGAAGCGCGGAAAGATTTTCTCGACCTCGGCATCGCCGACGTCGTAGCCGAGCGATTTGAGGCGGTCGCGCAGCGCGTGCTTGCCCGAATGCTTGCCGAGCACGAGCTGGGTCTTTTCGACGCCGACGTCCTCGGGCCGCATGATCTCGTAGGTCTCGCGGTTCTTCAGCATGCCGTGCTGGTGGATGCCCGACTCGTGCGCGAACGCGTTGTCGCCGACGATGGCCTTGTTGCGCGCGATCGTCGCGCCGGTAACGTTGGCGAGCAGACGCGCGGTCGGATACAGCAGCCGCGTGCGGATGCCGGTCTCGACGCTGAACCGGTCGGCGCGCGTGCGCAGCGCCATGACGATTTCCTCGAGCGCCGCATTGCCCGCGCGTTCGCCGATGCCGTTGATCGTGCACTCGACCTGGCGCGCGCCCGCAGCGACGGCGGCGACGCTGTTGGCGACGGCGAGGCCGAGGTCGTTGTGGCAGTGCGAGGACAGGATCACCTTGTCGATGCCGCGCACCTCCTTCTTCAGGCGCGAGAACAGCGCGAAGATTTCCTCGGGCGTCGCGTAGCCGACGGTATCGGGCACGTTCACCGTGGTCGCGCCGGCCTCGATCATCGCCGAGAGCACTGCGATCAGGTAGTCGGGCTCGGTGCGGATCGCGTCCTCGGCCGAGAATTCGATGTCGTCGCAGAATTTCTTCGCATGGCTCACGGCTTTGATGCCGGTTTCGATCACCTGCTCGCGGCTCATGTTGAGCTTGTGCCGGCGATGCAGCGGGCTCGTCGCGAGGAAGATGTGAATGCGCTTTTTCTGCGCGGGCTCCAGCGCGCGTGCGCAAGCCTCGATGTCGCCGAACTGGGCGCGCGCGAGACCGGCGATGACCGGGCCGCGCAGTTCCCTGGCGATCGCCTGCACCGCCTCGAAGTCGCCTTCGGAAGCTTGCGGAAAACCGGCTTCAAGCACGTCGACGCCGAGTTCGGCGAGCGCGTGCGCCATGCGCAGTTTCTGCGGACGGCTCATCGAGAAGCCGGGCGACTGCTCGCCGTCGCGCAAGGTGGTGTCGAAGATGCGCACGCGTTCGCGCGCAGGCGTTGCGACCGGATCATTCGATTTGTTCATAGCCATACCTCAAAAGCCATTCATCGTAAACACCGCGCCGCGCGCAGTTCGTTGCAATCGAAACTTTTTGCCGCCGGAAAACGAGAAACCCCGCACTCGTCGCCGGGTACGGGGTTTCGGATTCTTCGCCTGGTTCCATCGTTCAGACGCGCCCTAGCCCGCACCTCCGGTGCTAATAAGTACGAGGACGAGAAGGACGAACGCGCCGCGCACGCCGGCAACCTCGGCGAGGAGGCTGGAAGCGGAAGTGCGTTGGTCGCTGCGCTGCATCACTTTGCGAACGTAAACGATATGCGCGAGCGTGTCAACACCGCCGCGATTCTTTTCGGGCGGGTCCGAAGGATCACCCGCTCCGTTCGCCGATCTTCCATCTATACGGATAGACGGCCATTTCGGCAAACCTACGCCGACCGTGCCGTACCTTGAGCATAAAAAAAACCCGCCTGGCGGCGGGTTCAATCGCAACGTTTGTCGAAGGCTCACTTGACCGGCTGCACCGCTGCCGCTTGCGAACCCTTCGGACCCTCTATCACTTCAAAACTGACTCTCTGACCTTGCTGCAAACTGCGGAAGCCTTGGGTATTGATTGCCGAATAGTGCACGAACACGTCTTCGCCGCCGTCTTCGGGCGCAATGAACCCGAATCCCTTGGCATCGTTGAACCACTTCACAGTACCGGTACGCATACGACCTCGCCGCATGGATGGATAACAGATACCGGGTCGCTCCCCCCCTTTCCCCTGCGCGAACCCGGCACAACGAAAGTATAACGCCAATTTTACAAATTTTCGCAACTATGGAGACTCGACAAGCAAGAACGATGCCGTTTCCTGCCTCCAGGCACGGACAATTCGCGACGATCAGGCGAGCAAAGCCGACAAGAGCGGGGGAATATTGGCTGTCGCCGCCTGGAGATGGGCAAAAATCTCCGGCAGACTGATTTCGGGCGCGGCATCACCCAGCGGACAGCCGGCGGCCCAGTTCGCGACGAGAGCAACGCAGGCGTAGTCCATCTTCAGCTCGCGCGCGAGCGCCGCTTCGGGCATGCCGGTCATGCCGACGAGATCGCAGCCGTCGCGGCGCATGCGCGCGATCTCGGCGCACGTCTCCAGACGCGGCCCTTGCGTAGCCCCGTAGCAGCCGCCGTCGACGACCGCGATGCCCGCGCGCTTCGCCGCCGCAAGCACGTCCGCGCGCAGGCTTGCGCTGTACGGCTCGGTGAAATCGACATGTTCGACCTTGGCGCCTTCGGCGTCGCAGAAGCTCGTGATGCGGCCGTGCGTATAGTCGATGATCTGGTCCGGCACGGCGAGCACGCGCGGCCCCAAGTCGGCGCGGATGCCACCGACCGCATTGATGCCGAGCGCGCGCGGAGCGCCGAGGCTGTGCAGCGCCCACACGTTGGCGCGGTAATTGATCCTATGCGGCGGAATCGAATGCCCGCTCGCATGGCGCGCGAGGAACGCGACGCGCTTGCCGCCGAGTTCGCCGAGCGTGACCGCGTCCGAAGCCAGGCCGTACGGCGTCTCGACGACGCGCTTCTCCACCTTTTCCAGGCCCGGAAAATCATACAAGCCCGTGCCGCCGATGATCGCCAAATCAAGTTTCATATGTCTTCCTCCTTTACGCGGGACAGCGCCGCGCGCCGGACGCGCGCGGAAAACCGAAGGCGCGCAGGCGCAAGGAGCCAAAAGCCGGATTCCGGCTTTCGCCGGAATGACGAGCGGAACCGCCTTACAGGGCGTAGATGCCGGGAAGGTTGCGGCCCTGCTCGTGGAAATCCATGCCGTAGCCGAACACGTAGCGATCCGGTACGCGCACGCCGCAGAAATCGGCGCGCAAGCCGGGTGTCGCGCGGTCATGACGTTTCTCGCAGAGCACGGCGATCAATACCTGCCTTGCGCCTTCGTCGATGCAGAAATCGCGGATCGCCTTGAGCGTATGGCCCTCGTCGAGGATGTCGTCGACGAGCAGCACGGTGCGCCCGGTCAGCGCCACGCGCGGCTGCTTGACCCAGAGCAGGTCGTGGCCGCGCGTGCCGCCGCGGTAGCGCGTCGCGTGCACGTAGTCGAATTCCAGATCGGCCGGAATCGCCAGCGCAAGCACGCCGCCGAAGATCAGGCCGCCGTTCATCACCGTCATGAAGATCGGCACTTCGCCTTCGAGCGCGTCCTCGATCTCCTTGCCCATCGTCTTGATGCGCGCGGCGAGCTCGTCGCCGGAAAACAGCAGCTCGGCGGTCTTCATCGCCTCGGCGAGCGCGGGTCTGTCAGTCACGATCTCAACTCCATTCCAGGGACGGATGCTTCTTGGTCTTCGCGGTCAGGGAAGATTGCCGACGAACTTCCGATATTGCGGATTGTCGGTCATTTCGCCCCAGTTTTGCGCGACGCCGCCGAACAGGTTCTTCAAGCGCCGCGGATCGAACGCCCCCGCCCCGCGCGTCGCCACCAGCGCTTCGCCGACGATGTCGGGCTGGCAGGCCAGGATCAGCTCGCAGCCAGCCGCGCGGTGCGCTTCGATGCGTTCGGCAATGCCGCCCTCGCCCGCTCCCGCCGCCATGCTGATGTCGTCGCTGAAAACCACGCCCTTGAAACCGAGTTCGCCGCGCAGAACGTCGGCAATCCAGACGCGCGAATAACCGGCGGGCTTCATATCGACCTGCGGATAGACCACGTGCGCCATCATCACCGCTTCCGCGCCGGCGGCGATCGCGTCGGCGAACGGCACGAGATCGTCGGCGCGGATCGTCGCCGCAGAGCGATCATCAACGGCACGATCGACGTGCGTGTCCTCGGCCACCGAGCCGTGCCCCGGAAAATGCTTGAGCGTCGCCGCCATGCCGGCCAGGCGCATGCCCCGCATGTAGGCCAAGCCCAATTCGCAGACCACGTCGGGCCTTGCGTTGAACGCGCGCGTGCCGATCGCGCGGTTGCCCCGCGCGAGATCCAATACCGGCGCGAAGCTCAGGTCCACGCCGATCGCGCGCATCTCGCTCGCCATCAACCAGGCATGTTCCTCGGCGCGCGCCAGCGCCTGTTGCGGGTCCGCGTCGTACAACGCGCCGATCTTCGCCAGCGCCGGCAGTTCGGTGAACCCTTCGCGGAAACGTTGCACCGCGCCGCCTTCCTGGTCGACGCAGACGAGGAAATCGTCGCCGCGCAGCGCACGCAGCGTATCGATCAACGCCGTCACTTGCGCGCGCGAGACGAAATTGCGCTTGAACAGGATCACGCCGCTGACCTGCGGCGCGGCAAGCTGCTCGCGCTCGGCGGCGCTCAATTCCAGTCCGGACAAGCCGACGATCAGCACATCATTCTCCGGCCCGTTCGCGCTCGCTCCAGCGCGAGTACGGGTATTGCAGCAGATTGAGATTGTAGTAGCGCGAATGGTCGGTCACTTCGCGCCCCAGCCATTCCGGTTTCGCTATGGCCTGATCGGCAGACTGCAACTCGACCTCCGCCACGACCAACCCTGCGTTGTCGCCGAGAAACTCGTCGACCTCGAAGGTGAGTCCCGCATGCGGCACATAGTGGCGCACTTTTTCGACAACGCCATTGCAAAACTCGCGCAGCATGCGCTCGGCATCGGCGACCGGAATCGGATAGTCGTATTCCTGCCGTTCGACGCCGAGCGTCGCCGACTTGATGTTGAGCCACGCCGCATTGCCGCCGACACGCACACGCAGCGAGCAGCGCGTGCCGGCCTGCGCCTGGACGAGGCCCGCGTCGATCAGATAGCCCTGCACCATGCGCACCGACTTCGTCGCGCGCGCACGCCACGCATCGCTCGCCACCAGGAATTTTCTTTCGATTTCGACGCCCATGCGAAACCTCGAGGTCAAGAGATCGAACCACGAAGTACACGAAGAAAAGGCCGGAAGAAACTTTTTTCGCTTCCTTCGCGTTCTTCGTGGTTCAGTCTTCCGCCTTTCATTCAATCTTTCTCGAACAAAGCAATGGATTCCACATGCGCGGTGTGCGGAAACATGTCCATCACGCCCGCGCTTCTCAGCTTGAATCCATGTTTCTCGACGAGGATGCCGGCGTCGCGAGCGAGCGAAGCTGGATGGCACGAAACGTAGACCACGCGGCGCGTCGTCTTGCGCGGCAAATAGTCGAGTACCGCATCCGCGCCGGAGCGCGGCGGATCGAGCAGCAGCAGTTCGTAGGCGGCTTTCGCCCAAACCGTCGCGCGCTGGTCGGCGGAAAGGTCGGCGCTGTGGAACGTCGCGTTGGCGATGCCGTTCTTCGCCGCGTTGTCGCGTGCGCGCTGGACGAGGCCAGCCTCGCCCTCGACGCCGACGACCTGGGCGGCGCGGCGCGCCAGCGGCAAGGTGAAGTTGCCGAGACCGCAGAACAGGTCGAGTACGCGGTCGCCGGGCCGCGGAGCGAGCAGCGTGAGCGCGTGGTCGATCATGCGCCGGTTCATGCCGCCGTTGACCTGAATGAAATCGAGCGGGCGGAAATCGAGCGTCACGTCGTATTCCGGCAGCACGAAGCTCAATTGCGCATGCGCCGGCCACAGCGGCGCCACGCTGTCGATGCCGCCGGGTTGCAGGAAGATCGCGAAATCGTTCGCCTGCCCGAACGCGATCAACGCTTGCGTATCGGGTCCCGACAACGGCTTGAGATGGCGGAACACGAGCGCGACGAGATTGTCGCCCGCGGCGATTTCGATCTGCGCAATCTCGCGCTTGCCTTCGAGCGATTCGAGCAGAGCCGTGATCGCGCCGATGCGCTCGCCGACCGCGGGATGCAGTATTTCGCAGCGCTCGATGTCAGCGACGTAACGGCCGTTCGTTTCGCGGAAGCCGACGAGCATGCGCCCCTTCTTCTCGACGAACTTCGCGCTGAGCCGGCCGCGGCGTCGATAGCCCCAAGGCGAGCCGGTCAGCGGCGGCAGGATTTCCTCGGGCCGCACTTTGCCGATGCGTTCGAAATTCTCGAGCAGCACGCGCTGCTTCGCCGCGATCTGCGCCTCGGGCATCAGGTGCTGCAACGCGCAGCCGCCGCAGACGCCGAAATGCGCACAGCGCGGCACGACGCGGTCGGGCGATGCGCGCAGCACTTCTTCCACGGTCGCCTCGTCGTAATGCCGGTGCTTGCCCGTGTAGCGCAGGCCCACGCGCTCGCCCGCCAGCGCGCCAGCAACGAACACGGCCTTGCCGGCAACGTGCGTCACGCCGCGGCCGTCGTGGCCCAGGTCGGTGATGTCGGCTTCGATCGAGGTCATGCGCGCACGGAAAAATGGGCCGCATAGGATAACAGTCTGCGCGGAGCCGGCGCTGTCTGCTGCTATAGTCCGGGAAATCCGCATGGATTCCACATCGTTCGCGCCGAGCGCAGCCCGCGCAGCGGGCGAAGCCTGCTCCGGACCTGATCCGGGGCCGAAACGCCACCTGCTCCTTGTCCAAACATGGATGAACGCCCCACGCCACGCGTACTCGTCGCCGACGACGATCCGGTCAGCCTCGAGTTCCTCACCTCGGCCCTGCGTGAACTCGGCTGTGCGGTCGTCGGCGCGGCGAGCGGCCGTGCCACGCTCGCCGCCTGCGCACAATCGGCCTGTGACTTGTTGTTGCTCGACCGGCGCATGCCCGGCTTGGGCGGTGCGCCGCTGCTGCGCGAACTGCACCGTGCCGGCTGCACGGCGCCCGCTGTCGCCACCAGCGCCGAGCTTGATGCGCCGGCGCGCGCGGAACTCGCCGCGGCCGGCTACGTCGATGCGGTAACCAAGCCGATCGGCATGGAACGACTCGCCATGCTGCTCGCCACGCACTTGCCGCAATGGCGCGGGCGACGGCATGGCAGCGGCGCGAATGTATCGGCGGCCGCATTGGCGGCATCCGCGGAGCCCGCACTGCTCGAAGACGGCCCTGCCCTCGCCAGCGTCGGCGGCGACGGGCAGACCTTGCGTGCGTTGCGCAGCCTGCTTGCGCAGGAACTCGAAAGCGTGTCAGCGCGCATCGCCGTACTGCCCGCGCCCGAACTCGGCGACTGGCTGCACCGCCTGCGCGCCTCGTGCCGCTACTGCGGCGCCATGCGCCTGCTCGATGTGGCGGAACGGCTCGAAAGCGAATTGAAGCGATCGGGCGATGCCGGGCGCGACGAGTTGCTCGCAGCCGTATCCGCCACGATTTCGGCCTTGGGCAAGGCGTGATTCCTCGCCGCACTCGTCAGACGAGCATGCTCCACGACCGCAGTTCGCCGTCGATGTGCGCCGCGATCGCCGCGCGCATCAGCCGTCGCAACGAAGGAAGATGCTCGCTCGCCGGCATCTCGTCGCGCGCAAGCGCGAGCAGCGCGGCGCCGCGCACGCGCACGCCGTCGCGCGCATCGCGCCACGGCACGGGGCCGTGTTCGTGGCGATAGGCATAATCGCGCTCGGCATCCAGCGGCGCGCCGTCGTCGCCGTCGACGTCGAGCACGAGCGCATAGCCGAGATGGGCGAGCAGGTCGCGCTCGAAGCGGCGCAGCGTCCACGTCTGCGTCTCGCCGCGCGCCAGCCGGACGAGGGTTTCGGCATAGTCGTCGAACAGGTGCGGATGCGGATCCAGGCGCGGCGTCATGCGCAACACCAGCTCATTCAGGTAAAGCGCACAGAGCAGCGCGTCGCCGGCCAATCCGATTCCGGGCGCCGTGGCTTCCACTTGCGTCAACGTCGCCAACTCGCCGCGTCCGCTCCAGCCGAGGCGGATCGGCAGCAACGGCTGCAGCAACGCGCGTGGCGTGCGCCCGCGTTCGCGACGCACGCCGCGCGCGACGAGGCCGACGCGGCCATGATCGCGCGTCAGGCATTCGAGCAGCAGCGAGGTTTCGCGGTAGGCGCGCGCGTGCAGGACGAAGGCAGGCTGTTGCTCGATGCGCATTGTGCGGGAATGGGGAATCGGGAATCGTCAAGAATGGAGAACAATTTTCTTCCCTTCTCCCACCGGGAGAAGCCGCGTCACTAAAGCGCCGGATGAGGGAAAAGCCTCACACGACCCAACAGTGTCGGAAACTGTCGCGTCTTCCCCTCATCCGCCCTTCGGGCACCTTCTCCCGAAGGGAGAAGGAAGGCAACAGCCTATTCGCCATAGCCGAAGCGCTGCAGGGCAGCCTCGTCGTCCGACCAGTTCTCGCGCACCTTGACCCAAAGCTTGAGATGCACGCGGCGCCCGAACAGGCGGTTCATGGCCAAGCGCGCGGCGCTGCCGATCGCCTTCAATTGCTCGCCGCCCTTGCCGATCACGATCGCCTTCTGGCCTTCGCGCTCGACCCAGATCACGGCATGGATTTCGCTCATGCCGTTTTCGTTGTCGGCGAAGCTTTCGATCTCGACGGTCGCCGCGTACGGCAGCTCCTGCCCGAGCCGGAGCATCAATTGCTCGCGGATCAGTTCGGCGGCGAGGAAGCGTTCGCTGCGGTCGGTGAACTCGTCCTCGCCGAATTGCGCCGGCCCCGGCGGCAGGTGCTCGATGATCGCGTGTTCGAGCGCATCGATGCCGTCGCTCCGCCGCGCGGAAATCACCAGCACCGCGGCGTAGAAACCGTCGCCGCCGACTTTCTGCAGGAAGGGCAAAAGCTGCTTTTTATCCTTTCGTACATCGACCTTGTTGAGTGCGAGCAGGCGCGGCCGCGGCGAGTCCGTCAGCACGTTGCGCACGAGCTGATCCTCGTCGGTCCAGCGCCCCGCCTCGATCAGGTGCACGCAGACGTCGGCCTCGGCAACCGCGCTGCGCGCGGCGCGGTTGAGCTGGCGGTTGATCGCGCGCGCACCGCCCGCGTGCAGGCCCGGTGTGTCGAGCAGCAGGATCTGGCCGGCGGGTCGGGTGACGATGCCGAGAATGCGATGACGCGTCGTCTGCGGCTTGGGCCCGATGATCGAAAGCCGCACGCCGACCAGCGCATTGACGAGAGTCGATTTACCCACATTGGGCCGGCCGACGATCGCCGCCGTACCGCAGCGGTGCACGTCGTTTTCCATGGTGATTTCGGCCATGTTTCAGTCCGGCTGCAGCAGAGCAAGCGCCGCGCCGGCCGCCGCCTGTTCGGCGGCGCGGCGGCTGCTGCCGCGACCGGCGGCGCGCACGGCGTACGAGTCGATGCGGCATTCGACGTCGAACACGCGCGCATGGTCGGCACCACTCGTCGCCACGAGTTCATACGCCGGCAACGGCTCGCCGCGCGATTGCAGCCACTCCTGCAGGCGCGTCTTCGCGTCCTTGTCGTCCATTGTCGCCGCGGCCTCGATGCGCGGCGCAACGAGCGCGCGCACGAATCCGCGGCACACGGCCCAACCGCCGTCGAGGTAGACCGCGCCGACGATCGCCTCGAACGCGTCGGCGAGAATCGAGTCACGACGGAATCCGCCGCTTTTCAGCTCTCCGGGTCCGAGGTGCAGCGCGTCGCCTAGATCGAGTCCGCGAGCGATAGCCGCGAGCGCAGGCTCGCTGACGAGGCGTGCGCGCAGGCGCGTCAGCTCGCCTTCGGCCGCCTTGGGGAATTCCTCGAACAGAAGTTCGGCGACGACGGCGTTGACCAGCGCGTCGCCGAAGAATTCGAGCCGCTCGTTATTGTCCGCGCCGGCGCTGCGGTGGGTCAGCGCGCGCTCGCGCAGCGCGGCGTCGGTGAAGCGGTAGGCGATGCGGGTCAACGGCGGGCGGCCCTAGTATCCCGTGTTCGGGCCGCCCAGACTTTCCTCGTGCCCGAAATGCACTAGCAGGGAAACGTTGTACAGGAACGGAATCTGCTTGTCGTACACGACCTGCAGGATGCGCGCGCCGCCCTGGGTGTTGAGCTTGATCGCGTTCGGCGGAACCGTGTTGTCGCCGACGTACTGCAGGTTCATGTTGAAACCGAGCTTGCTGCGGATCTGCTCGATCGGCATGTTGGCTGCGCCCGCGTCCTCGGCGAGCGCCTTCATCGCCTTGACCACGCCGAAATACTCGGTATACGCCGGAATCAGCAGCATCGCCGCATAGGCGAAGAAGCCGACCACGGCCAGGACGATGAGGAACCCGATGATGCTGAGACCTTGTTGCCGGTTGCGCACTCGCATGATTCGCCCCCAATTGAGGAAAACGTAGCGGCTACTTTATCAGCGTCCCGAGCCGCTTGAAATCGATGCCGCCGTCCCAGTTCATCCAGATCACGAAGGCGCGGCCGACCAGATTCTGTTCGGGCACGAAGCCCCAGTAGCGGCTGTCCTCACTGCAGTCGCGGTCGTCGCCCATCGCGAAATACTGGCCAACCGGAACGACATAAGTGCCCTCGGCGCCGTTCTGATTCGGCATGTGCAGGATGCGGTGGTCCGCCGCGGCAAGCGCCTCCTCGCGGATATCGGCCCCGGCGAGATTGCAGGTGTGCGGATCCTGGCTGAAAGGGCCGCCGAACGGGCCGACATCGGTCTGCGGCACTTCCCTGTCGTTGACGTAGAGCGTCTTGTTGCGATACGTGATCGTGTCGCCCGGCAGGCCGATCACGCGCTTGATGTAGTTCATCTTCTGCACGGGCGTGTTGCCGTACGAGCCGCAGGAGCGCTGCATGCGCACTTCCTTGCCGTCGACCACGCACTTGAAGCCCGGGTAGACGAAGACGAACACGTCGCCGCGCTTGGGCGAGCCGGTCTCGATGATCTTGGTGTTGAGCACCGGCAGGCGGAGGCCGTAGGCGAACTTGTTGACGAGAATGAAATCGCCGATCTGCAGCGTCGGGATCATCGAACCGGACGGAATCTTGAACGGCTCGGCGATGAACGAACGGAACAGCAGCACGATCAGGATCACCGGGAAGAACGAGCGCGCGTATTCGACAATCGCCGGCTCGCGCAAGGCTTCCGCGTTGCGATGCGAGCGTTCCTCGGGCGTGCCGCCGACCTTGTCCAATGCTTGCGCGCGCGCTGCGCGGCCCTTGTACAGGAACAGCCGGTCGAACAGCCAGGTCACGCCGGTGACGGCGGTGAGGATGACCAGCAGCAATGCGAAATCGAAATCCATCGTTGTTCCCTGCGAAAACTCTTCTTTAGCATCCGGCATCCCGGCCTTCGCCGGAATGACGAGAAAAACCTACTTGTCCATCTGCAACACCGCCAGAAACGCTTCCTGCGGAATGTCGACGCTGCCAACCTGCTTCATGCGCTTCTTGCCTTCCTTCTGCTTCTCGAGCAGCTTGCGCTTGCGCGTGGCGTCGCCGCCGTAGCACTTGGCGAGCACGTTCTTGCGCAGCGCCTTGACGCTCGAACGCGCGATGATCTGCGCGCCGATCGCCGCCTGGATCGCGACGTCGAACTGTTGGCGCGGAATCAGCTCCTTCATCTTCTCGACCAGTTCGCGGCCGCGGCGGTCGGCGTTCGAGCGGTGCAGGATCAGGCTCAGCGCATCGACGCGGTCGCCGTTGACGAGCACGTCGACGCGCACGAGCGGCGCGGCCTGAAAGCGTTCGAGATGGTATTCCATCGAGGCGTAGCCGCGCGACACCGACTTGAGCTTGTCGAAGAAATCGAGCACGACCTCGGCCAATGGCAACTCGTAGCTGATCTGCACCTGGCTCGCCATGTAATGGATCGAGCGCTGCACGCCGCGCTTTTCCTCGCACAGCTTGATGACGTTGCCGATATAGTCGGGCGGCGTGAGGATGTTGGCGACGATGATCGGCTCGCGGATTTCCTCGATGTAGTTCACCGCCGGCATCTTGGCCGGGTTGTCGAGCGGCTCGACCCTGCCGTCGGTGCGCAGGATTTCGTAGATCACGGTCGGCGCGGTCGTGATCAGGTCGAGGTCGTATTCGCGCTCGAGCCGCTCCTGGATGATTTCCATGTGCAACAGGCCGAGGAAGCCGCAGCGGAAGCCGAATCCCATCGCCTCGGACGATTCCGGCTCGAACACGAGCGCGGCGTCGTTGAGCTTGAGTTTCTCCAGCGCTTCGCGCAGCGCCGGATAGTCGTCGGCCGAGACCGGAAACAGGCCGGCGAACACGCGCGGCTGCATCTGCTGGAAGCCCGGCAGCGGTTTCTCGGCCGGCTTGCCCGCGAGCGTCAGCGTGTCGCCGACCGGTGCGCCGTGCACGTCCTTGATCGACGCGGTGACCCAGCCGACCTCGCCCGCGCGCAGCGCGTCCTTGACCAAGCGTTTCGGCGTGAACACGCCGACCTGATCGACTTCGTGCGTGCGCCCGGTCGACATCACGAGCAGCTTGTCGCGCGGCTTGATCTCGCCCTGCATCACGCGCACCAGCGAGACGACGCCGAGGTAGTTGTCGAACCACGAATCGATGATCAGCGCCTGCAGGCGGTCGGTGGCGCGCGGCTTCGGCGGCGGAATGCGCGCGACGATGGCCTCGAGCACGTCGACGACGTTGAGGCCGGTCTTCGCGCTGATCGCGACCGCGTCGGTCGCGTCGATGCCGATCACGGCCTCGATTTCTTCTTTCACTTTTTCGACGTCGGCGGTCGGCAGGTCGATCTTGTTGAGCACGGGCACGACTTCGAGGCCGAGCTCGACCGCGGTGTAGCAGTTCGCGACCGACTGCGCCTCGACGCCCTGCGCCGCGTCGACCACGAGCAACGCGCCCTCGCAGGCCGACAGCGAACGGCTGACTTCGTAGCTGAAGTCGACATGGCCCGGCGTGTCGATGAAGTTGAACTGGTAGGTCTTGCCGTCGCGCGCCGTGTACGGCAGCGAGACGGACTGCGCCTTGATCGTGATGCCGCGCTCGCGCTCGATCGGGTTCGAGTCGAGCACCTGCGCTTCCATCTCGCGCTCGGCCAAACCGCCGCAGATCTGGATGATGCGGTCGGCCAGCGTCGACTTGCCGTGGTCGACGTGGGCGATGATGGAGAAGTTGCGGATGAGTTCCATGCGATGTCGATAAACAAACCGGCGCGAGGCGCGCCGGCAAAACGGGGATTATCGCATGAATCGAAAGGAAATTCGGCTGTCTGGAAAGCAAAAAGGCCCGCCAAGCGGCGGGCCTTCATCGCCGCCGTTGAGCTGCCAAAGGCAGCTCAACGGCGGCAGTTGGTCTGGCGCGACCGCGCCGGACTAACCCTTCTTCGGCACCGTCAACGTCACGAACTGCGCATCGTCGCCGCGCTTGACCAGCAGCATGACCGAGTCGCCGGGCTTCAGGTCCTTCGCCGCGCTCTGGAACTCGGCGGCGTTCTTGACGTAGCTGCGCCCAACCTTGAGCACGACATCGCCACGCTGCAGGCTGCTGCGCTGCGCGATCGGGCCGGCCTGCGAAATCAACACGCCGTTCTGATCCTTGAGACCGAGCGCCTTGCGATCCTCGGCCGAGATATTCTCGACCGTGATGCCGAGCGGATTGCTGTTCGGCTTCGCCGGACCGCCGAGGCTGGCGAGCTTGCCGCCTTTGTCCGCCGGCAGTTCGCCGACCGTAACCGGCAGGTCGATCGTCTTGCCATCGCGGAACACTTTCAGATTGGCCGTCGTACCGGGCTTGGTGTTGCCGACGAGCAGCGGCAGGTCGGAAGACTGATCGATCGGCTTGCCGTCGTAAGCGACGATGACGTCGCCCGGCTGGACACCCGCTTTCTCGGCGCCGCCGCCGGAGGTGACATCGTTGACCAGCGCACCGCCGACCTGGCTCAAACCGAGCGCCTTGGCGTCGTCGCGGCCGATGCTGCGGACCTGCACGCCGATCATGCCGCGGCTGACCTTGCCCGTGGTCTTGAGCTGCTCGACCGTGTTCATCGCCATGTTGATCGGCACGGCGAACGAGACGCCCATGTAGCCGCCCGAGTTCGAGTAGATCTGCGAATTGATGCCGACCACCTGGCCGTCGAGGTTGAACAGCGGGCCGCCCGAGTTGCCCGGATTGATCGGCACGTCGGTCTGGATGAACGGCACGTACTGTTCCGAACCGCGGCCGCCGCGGCCGACGTAGCTGACCACGCCATGCGTGACGGTGTGATCCATCGCGAACGGCGAACCGATTGCGACCACCCACTGGCCGGGCTTGAGCTTGGACGAATCGCCGATGTTCACCGCCGGCAGGCCGGTCGCGTTGACCTTCAACAACGCAACGTCGGAGGTCTTGTCCGTGCCCACCACCTTCGCATCGAGTTCGCGGCGGTCGGTGAGGCGCACGATCACCTTTTCCGCGCCTTCGACCACATGATTGTTGGTCAGCACGTAGCCGTCGCCGGAAATGATGAAGCCCGAGCCGAGCGATTCGCCGCCCCCCTGCGGATGCCCGCCGTGCGGACCGTTCGGCCCGAAGAAGCGGCGCAGGAAATCCTGCATGCCGGGCGGCACGTTCTGCGGGCCGCCGTCGTCGTCCTGATCGTCGGCGTCGTCGCTCTGCGCGGCGTTGCCGTCGCCCTTCATGGCCATGACGTTGACCACCGAGGGCCCGTTCTTTTCGACGAGCTGGGTGAAATCGGGCAGATCGGCATGCGCCGCGGCCGCAAGGGCGAACAGCGCGGCGAACGCGCCGATTTTGTATACCTTGATCATATATATACCTTTATACAATTTCCTGGGATACGGGAAACGCTATGGAACGAACGAGGGTTTGGAACGGAAGACGCCCGCCCGGGTTCCGGCCGGACGGGCGTCGCGCACGCAGCGGGTCAGCCCGCGTTAAGACGGGCGCGCTCAACGCTGCGCGGGAACGGTGGGATCCTGCACCGGCAGACGCAGCAGGTAAGGCGAACGTCCGGTTTCGATGCGATTCGGCAGCGGCTCGACACCGCCCGGCAGGTAGTAGCTCGGCAGCACCTGCTCGAAACTGGCCGGGCGCATCGCATCGGAGCCGAATACGGGCGAATTCGTGCCGGGCAACGGTCGCGCCAGTGGCAGGTATGGCTGCGACGACGGGCGCAGCACCGAGGTCTGTTCTGCCAGCGCGACGGCCGGCGCGGCGGCCTCGTTCACCGGCCGCGTCACGGTCAGCGCGACCACGGCGACCGCCGCGGCGATCGCGCCGCCGCCGATCCAGCGCAGCGCGCCGATGCCGATGCGCCGCGACGGGACCGGAACCGCGACGGAAGTCCCGCCGTCGAGCCGTCCGATCACGCTATGGGCGAAATCCGCCGGCAAGGCGACGGCCACGTATTCGCGCCGGAGGCTCGCGCCGATGATCTGGTAGCTAGACCAGCGTCGGGCGAGGCTGGTCTGCGCCTCGACGCCGCGCAGCAGGAAGCGCACCTGGTCGCGCGCGAGCTCGCCGTCCATCAGCGCGGACAACTGTTCGCCGAGCGAATCGGCAATGGCCTGGTTCGGATTCATGGATTGGAAAAACGGTTGTTCACTCATTGTCGGTATCTGGATCCTGATCCTGCCCCAGCAACGGACGCAGCTTCTGGTCGATCGCATCGCGCGCGCGGAAGATGCGCGAGCGGACCGTGCCGATCGGGCAACCCATGCGTTCGGCGATTTCCTCGTAGCTCAAACCGTCCACCTCGCGCAACGTGATTGCCGTCTTCAATTCTTCCGGCAACTGTTCGACCGTATCGAAGACCGTTTGTTCAATTTCCTGACGCAAAAGTTCGTGCTCGGGCGTGGCGCGGTCCTTGAGCCAGGCGCCGCCGTCGAGCAGCATGGCGTCCTCGACCGCGATATCGTCCTTCGGCGGCCGCCGCCCCTGCGAGACCAGATAGTTCTTGGCCGTGTTGATCGCGATCTTGTAGATCCACGTGTAGAACTGCGCGTCGCCGCGGAAGTTCCCGATCGCGCGATACGCGCGGATGAAGGCTTCCTGGGCCACGTCCTGGCATTCGCTCCAGTCGGAGACATAGCGCGAGATCACGCTCACGATCTTGTGCTGGTACTTGCGTATCAGCAGGTCGAAAGCGCGCTTGTCTCCTTTCTGTACACGTTCGACCAGCTCGCGGTCGGTGTCCGCCTCACCCATCCGGGCCATACTCCGTTTGTATTCGACCCGATCGAGCATGACGTTGCTAGACCGGGATTCGCGATGAAAGTTCCGCCTCGCCGTCGATGTGCATCGCACGCCGATTGACCCCAGAGCCGGCTAGCGTCGATTATAACCGTCTTCCCCGATACGACCCGGAACCGTCATGTTCGAAGGCCTGCGCTTCGCCCACTGGAAAACCGACCTCGGCGCCGACGGCATCCTCGTGCTGACCTTCGACCACGCCGACGCCAAGGTCAACACGTTCGACCGCGCGGCGATGGACGAACTCGGCCAGATCGCCGAGCGTCTGTCGTTCGAGCCACCGAAGGGCCTGGTGATCCGCTCGGGCAAGCCCGACAGCTTCATCGCCGGCGCCGACATCACCGAATTCGAGCAATACGAAAAGGAAGGTCGCGTGCTCGCCAGCATCGAAAACGGCCAGCGCGTGTTCCAGAGCATCGCGCGCCTGCGCTGCCCGACCGTCGCCGCGATCCACGGCGCCTGCATGGGCGGCGGTTTCGAACTGGCGCTGGCCTGCCGCCACCGCGTCGCCTCGCGCGATGCGAAGACGCGTCTCGCCTTCCCCGAGGTTCTGCTCGGCATCATCCCCGGCTGGGGCGGCACGGCGCGGCTGCCGCGCCTGATCGGCGCGCCCGAGGCGCTGCCGGTCATGCTGACCGGCAAGTCGCTGTCGGCCGAAGCGGCTAAATCGCTCGGCGTGGTCGACCGGCTCACCTCGCCCGAACTGCTCGTCGCCGAGGCGAAGGAGCTGATCGCGCATCCGCGCCCGCGCCCATTCGCGCAGCGCGCGACCGCGTGGGCGACGAATCTCTGGCCCGTGCGGCAGAATCCTCGCGCCGATCGTCGCCAAGCAGACCGCAGCCAAGGCGAATCCGTCGCACTATCCCGCGCCGTTTGCGCTGATCGAGGTGTGGCGGCGCGGCGGTTCGAGCATCGCGCAGCGCCTCAAACTCGAAGCGCGCGCGGTCGCCAAGCTCGCGACGTCGCCGACCTGCCACAATCTCGTGCGCGTCTACTTCCTGCAGGAACGGCTGAAGAAGCTCGGCAGCGGCGATTCCGGCGTCCAGCGCGTGCACGTCGTCGGCGCCGGCGTCATGGGCGGCGACATCGCTGCGTGGTGCGCGCTGCGTGGCTTCGAGGTCACGCTGCAGGACCGCGAGATGAAATACGTCCAGCCCGCGATCGACCGCGCGCAGGACCTCTTCGCCAAGCGCCTGAAAACGCCCGAGGCGATCGCGCCGGCGACGGCGCGGCTCAAGGCCGACGTCGAAGGCTCGGGCATCGCGAACGCCGACCTCGTCATCGAGGCGATCTTCGAGAACCTCGACGCCAAGGAAGATCTGTACCGCAAGACCGAGCCGGCGATGAAGGCCGACGCGCTGCTCGCGACCAACACCTCGAGCATCCCGCTCGACGAACTGCGCCAGGCAGTCAGCGCGCAGGGCCGCTTCCTCGGCCTGCACTACTTCAACCCGGTCGCGCAGATGCCGCTGGTCGAGATCGTGCGCCAGAATCATCTCGATGCGGCGAACGAGGCGCGCGCGTTCGCGTTCTGCAAGAAGATCGACAAGCTGCCGGTACCGGTCAAGGGCACGCCGGGTTTTCTCGTCAACCGCATACTTTTTCCGTATCTGCTCGAAGCGCTGCGCATGTTCAAGGAAGGCGTGCCGGGTCCGGTACTCGACAAGGCGGCAAAGAAATTCGGCATGCCGATGGGGCCGATCGAGCTGGCCGACACGGTCGGCCTCGACGTCTGCGTCTCGGTCGGCAAGGAAGTCGGCGAATTCCTCCACCTCGACATCCCCGACAGCCTCGACGCCTATCTCGCCGCGGGCAAGAAAGGCAAGAAAACCGGCGAAGGCCTGTACAAGTGGGAGAACGGCAAGCCGGTCAAACCCGAGGTCGATCCGAAATACGTAGCGCCCGACGACATCACCGACCGCATGATCCTGCCGCTGCTCAACGAATCGGTCGCTTGTCTGCACGACGGCGTCACCGACGATGCCGACCTGCTCGACGCGGGCGTCATCTTCGGCACTGGCTTCGCCCCGTTCCGCGGCGGCCCGATCGAGCACATCAAGAGCGAAGGCGCCGACAAGCTCAAGGCGCAACTCGACGCGCTCGCGGCGAAGTACGGCGCGCGCTTCGCGCCGAAGGCGGGCTGGGACGATCCGGCGCTGCGCAATACCTGACATTTCGTGCACCCTTCCGCGCTCCTTATCGATCTGGACGGCGTCATTCGCTTCTGGAGCAACGACGACTCGCACATCGAGGCAGCATGCGACCTGCCTCCTGGTGCGATACGGCGCATTGCGTTCGCGCCGGAGTTTCTGTTGCCTGCCGTCTGCGGCGTTATCCCGGATGAAGTGTGGCGGGCAAACATACTGACGGAACTCCGCCGCTTGCACCCAGCGTCGAATGTCGACGAAGCGGTGGCGAAGTGGTCGGCTTCGCACGGCGAAACAAATCGCGAAGTGCTCGATGTCATCGCACAATGCCGACCCGATTTGCGCGTGATCCTGGCGACGAATGCGACATCGCGCCTTCCTGCTGATTTGCGAGCACTCAGGCTTGATGACCGCTTCCACGCGGTCGCCAACTCAAGCGAGTTTCGGGTCATGAAGCCGCAGGCGGAGTTCTACGCCAGTGCGTTGAAGCTAGCCGCTGTGGAGCCGGGCGAAGCACTGTACGTGGACGACTCGCTGCCCAACATCGACGCGGCCGCACAGCTCGGCATCCGCAGTCATCACTTTGCCGATCCTGTCGGTCTGCTGCGGTTTCTTCGGCAATCCGGCGCAATGCGCGAGCAAGCGCCCTGACTTCGCGCATCGACTCCCACGGATGCGGTAGCATGCGCGGCCGATGAACGCCGACCTTCACGAAAAACCGCCGTTGCTCGAAGCGCGCGAGCTCGCCTATGCGCGCAACGAAGAGCCGATCTTCGGGCCGCTCGACTTTTCCCTCGCCGCGGGCGAAGTCGTGCTCATCGAGGGCGACAACGGCAGCGGCAAGACGACGTTGCTCAAGGTGCTGTCGGGCCTGCTCGAACCGACTGCGGGCGAGGTGCTGCTCAATGGCGTGCACCTGACCCTCGCGCGGCTCTCGCACCAAGTTGCGCTGCTCGGCCATCTGCCCGGCATGAAGCTCGAATTGACCGCGCTGCAGAACCTGCGTTTCGCGGTCGGCCTCGGCGGCATCCGGCCCGGCATCACGCCATCGATCGCTCTAGCCGGCGTCGGCCTCGCCGGCTACGAGGACCAGCCTTTGCGCCTGCTTTCGGCGGGACAGAAGAAGCGCGTCGCGCTCGCGCGTCTGCTGCTCGTGCCGGCGGCACTGTGGCTGCTCGACGAGCCTTACGCGAACCTCGATCGCGAAGGCATCGAACTCGTGAATCGTTTGCTCACGACCCATGCGCAGCGCGGCGGCGCAGCGCTGATCACTTCGCATGGCGCGTATGCGTACACGTCGGGCACGCCGCGCCGGATCGCATTGCGCACGGCCACCACTGCCGGGGCGCAAACATGAAACCCGGCACCACTTCCGCCGCCTGCGCCGCCCTGCTCAGGCGCGACCTCGCCCTGACCTGGCGCCGGCGCGGCGATGCGCTCAATCCGCTGCTGTTCGCGGTCATCGTCGTCGCCTTGTTTCCGTTCGCGCTCGGCCCCGAGGCGCAGGTGCTCGAACGCATCGCCGCGGGCACGGTGTTCGTCGCGGTGCTGCTCGCCGCGCTGCTCTCGCTCGACGGCTTGTTCCGCAGCGATCTCGACGACGGTTCGCTCGAACAACTCGTGCTCTCGCCGCATCCGCTGTCGCTGCTGCTCGCGTGCAAGATCGCGATCCACTGGCTGACCACGGCGCTGCCGCTGATCGTCGTCGCGCCGCTGCTGGCGATCTTCCTGCACCTGCCCGACAAGGTGCTGCCCGTGCTGCTCGCCGCGCTCGCGCTGGCGACGCCGCTGCTGAGCCTGATCGGTGCGATCTGCGTCGCGCTGACGGTCGCGCTGCGCCGTTCCGGTATGCTGCTGACGCTGCTCGTGCTGCCGCTGATCGTGCCGGTGCTGATCTTCGGCGCCGGCGCCTGCAATGCGGCGCAGGCCGGACTGCCCTACGGCGCACCGCTGCTGTGGCTGGCCGCGTGGCTCGCGCTCGCGCTCGTGCTCGCGCCGCTGGCGACGGCAGCGGCGCTGAAGATTTCGTTGACCTGATCGAACCATGTCCACCGCCATCGAGGAAATCCGCGTCGAAGATGATACGCTCGACCTGCGCGAGATCACGCAGCGCGCGCAGCCGCTCGTGCTGCGCGGCCTGTGCCGCGACTGGCCGCTGGTCGCGCTGGCAAAGCAGTCGGACACCGCCTTCGCGCAGGAACTTGCGCGCCACGACAACGGCACACCGGTCGACGTGCTGCTGCTCGCTCCCGAAGCGAACGGCGCGATCGGCTACGACGCGGCGCTGGACGGCTTCAATTACGAACACTTCCGCGTGTCGGTCACCGATGCGCTCAAACGCCTCGCCGCCTATGCCCGGGAGGAATCGTCGCCACGCGGGGTCGCCCTGCAAAGCGCGCCGCTGGCGCAATGCGTGCCCGGACTCGTCGCCACGCATCGCGTGCCATTTCTCGATGCCTCGGTGCAGCCGCGGCTCTGGCTTGGCAACCGCGTGACCACGCCCGCGCATTTCGACAGCACGCACAACATCGCCGTGGTCGCCTGCGGCCGGCGCCGCTTCACGCTGTTTCCACCCGACCAGGTCGGCAACCTCTACGTCGGCCCGCTCGATTCCGCTCCGACCGCGGCCGCGATCGGCATGGCGCCGCTCAACGCGGCGGACGACCCGCGCTGGCCACGCCTGCATACTGCCCTCGCCCATGCGCAAAGCGCGGAGTTGCGCCCGGGCGACGCGATCTACATCCCGCCGGTGTGGTGGCACCACGTCGCCTCGCTCGAACGGCTCAACGCGCTGGTCAATTTCTGGTGGCGCACGGACGGCGTCACCGAATCCGGCCTGCACGCACTGATGCACTGCCTGCTCGCGTACAAGTCGATGCCCGCTGCCGAACGCGCCGCGTGGAGAACGCTGCTCGACCACTACGTGTTCGGCAGCGAAGATCCGGTCACACACATCCCGCCCGGGCGGCGCGGCGTGCTCGGCCCACTCACGCCCGAACTCGTCGCGTGGTTGAAGCAATGGGCGCAACCGAGACCATGACAACCCTCGCCCGCGGCAGTGCGCCGCACATCGCAGCGGCGGCGCTCTGCTATGCTCACGCCCCGCTGGCGTCGGCGGCCCGCACGCCAGGCGCTCTGCGCGCCATTCCGGCCCATGCCGGAACGACGGCCTTCGAGAAGCCATGAATCCGCTCGTGCTCTGGTTCCACAAATGCAGCTCGCCGCCCTACTTCTACCGGCTTGCCGGGCGCTGTCTGCCGTGGCTGTATGCGATCGCGCTCGCCGCCGCCGCGGTCGGCCTCTATGGCGGTCTCGCGATCGCGCCGGCCGACTACCAGCAGGGCGATTCGTTCCGAATGATCTACGTGCACGTGCCTTGCGCATGGATGAGCCTGTTCGCCTACGCGTTCATGGCGGCGAACGCGTTCATCGCCCTGGTGTGGCGCATCAAGCTGTCGGAAACGCTGGCGATGGCGAGCGCGCCGGTCGGTGCGGCGTTCACGCTCATCACCCTGGTCACTGGCTCGCTCTGGGGCAAGCCGATGTGGGGCACGTGGTGGACCTGGGACGCGCGCCTGACCAGCGAACTCGTCTCTGCTGTTTCTCTACCTCGGCGTGATCGGCCTCCATCACGCGATCGAGGACGCGCGCCAGGCCGCGCGCGCGGCCGCCTTCCTCGTCCTGATCGGCATCGTCAACCTGCCGATCGTGCACTATTCGGTGGTGTGGTGGAACACGCTGCACCAGGGCACGACCGTGAGCCTGGTGGGGCAGTCCAAGATTTCGTCGAGCATGCTCTGGCCGTTGCTGACGATGGCCTTCGCCACGCACGTATACTTTTTCGCCAGCCTGCTCGCGCGTTCGCGTGCGGCACTGCTCGCGCTCGAATCGGGCAAGGAATGGGTGCGCGAGATCGCGCTCGCGCACCCCGCGCGGGAGGCCCGCGCGCATGGCTGAGTTCTTGCGCATGGGCGGCTATGGCGCCTACGTCTGGGCGGCCTACGCGGTGTTCGCCGTCGTGCTGCTCGCGGACGCGCTGGCGCCTCTTTGGCAACGCCGCGCCACGCTGCGCGCGCTCGCCGCGCGCCTGCGCCGCGAAACGAGGAGGCAATCCAGCCAATGACCCCCACCCGCAAACGACGCCTGATCGCGGTCGGCCTGATCCTGCTCGCCGTCGGCGTCGCCGCGGCGCTGACCGTGACCGCGCTGAGCCAGAACATGACCTATCTGTTTTCGCCGAGCGAAACGCTGGCCGGCAAGGCGCCGGCCGGCGCGAGCTTCAAGCTGGGCGGCGTCGTGCTCGAACATTCGATCCGGCGCGATCCGGAATCGCTCAAGGTCGATTTCGTCGTCACCGACCGCTTCAAGCAGGTGCCGGTCGAGTACACCGGCATCCTGCCCGACCTGTTCCGCGAGGGCCAGAGCGTGGTCGCGACCGGCGAGATGCAGGGCGACCGCTTCGTCGCACGCGAAGTGCTGGCCAAACACGACGAGAGCTACATGCCGAAGGAAGTCGCCGACGCGATCGCCAAAGCCAAGGCCGCGCATTCGGCTGAAACCAAGCAGTAATCTCTGTATCGTCATTCCAGAAAAAGCTGAAATGACGAGCATGGACTTCAGCGAAACCGATCCGTCGCGCCGACCAGCTCATGCGTGATACCCGGCTCGAACGCCGAATGGCCCGCGTCGCCGACGATGCGCAGGTCGGCCTCGGGCCAGGCGCGGTGCAGATCCCAGGCGCTGCGCATCGGGCAGACCACGTCGTAGCGACCCTGCACGATCACGGATGGTATCTTTTTCAACTTGTGCGCATTGTATAAAATCTGGTCGTCGCGCTCGAAGAAACCGCCGTGCACGAAATAGTGGCACTCGATTCGCGCGAACGCGAGCGCGAAGCGGTCCGCGCCGGTGGAATTCACGTAGTCGACGCTCGGCGCGAGATAGCTCGTCGAACCTTCCCAGATCGACCAGGCCTTGGCCGCTTCGAGCCGGATCCTCAGGTCGTCCGAGGTCAGCCTGCGATAGTAGGCACTCATCAGATCGTGGCGTTCTACCGGCGGAATCGGCGCGAGGAAATGCTCCCAGGCATCGGGGTAGAGCGCATCACAGCCGTGCTGGTAGAACCATTCGAGCTCCCAGCGACGCAGCATGAAGATGCCACGCAGCACCAGTTCGGTGACGCGCGCGGGGTGCGTCTGCGCATACGCCAGCGCGAGCGTCGAGCCCCACGAGCCGCCGAACACCTGCCAAGTGCCGATGCCGAGGTGCGCACGCAGCGTTTCGATGTCCTGCACGAGATCCCAGGTGGTGTTGTCGACCAACTCGGCATGCGGCGTCGAGCGCCCGCAGCCGCGCTGGTCGAACAGCACGATGCGGTAATGCTTCGGATCGAAGAAGCGGCGCGAACGCGCATTGCAACCGGCACCCGGTCCACCGTGCAGAAAGACGACCGGCTTGCCGTCCGGGTTGCCGCACTGCTCGTAGTAAATCGTGTGCAGCGACGACACCGGCAGCATGCCGCTCTCGTAGGGTTCGATTTCCGGGTACAGCGTACGCAGTTCCGACATTGGCTTGAGTTTCCCTGAACAGGCGGCAATTCGCGAAACCCGCAGCTCGCGACGTGATCCGCATCACACAATTCCATCGTCGCCATCAGGCTAAATTGACGCCAAGGGGCAATCACGGCCATTTCGGCCACAGGATGAAGAATCCGTGATCATTTTAACGGGATTCCCGATACGTCGCGCCTTGGCATTTCTCGTGTACTTCACCGCCCTGTCGATTCCGCTCGATCGCGCCGCTGCGGAAGGGGAAGCCGTCAACGGTTACCCGAACTGGGCCGAGCGCGTGCTGCTGGAGTGGATGAACCGGGCGCGCTCGGATCCGCAGGCCGATCTGGCTGCCTGCCCGAGCGGCAGTTGCCTGGAATCCTCCTGCTACGGTTCGCCCGCGGCGCCGCGCCATCTCGATTTCAATCTCGAACGTTCCGCGCGCTTCCACGGCGACCACATGCGGATCAACGGTTATTTCGACCATTCCTCGCACTGCACGCTGGTTTCCAATGTTGCGGCCCTGTATCCGAACACCTGCTCCGGCGCCGCCTCCTGTTCCTGTACGCAAGGTGCGCTGAGTAGCGATCAAACTGCCTGGACCAAGTGGGACTCGCGTATGCAAATGTTCGGGGCCACCGTAAGCTCTGCAGGCGAAATCATCGCCGCCGGTTACTCCGGCCCGAATGCGAGTTTCTACGCTTGGCTATACGAGCCGGCTGCCAATTCAAGTTGCGATCCCGACCAGAACAATGGGAACGGGCATCGCTTCCTGATCCTGACCGGCGAATACGGTCCGGCGGCGGGCGCGGGCTACACGAGCACCGGGAACTTCGCGGTGATGGATTTCGCCGGCACGGCATCGGACGGCCACAAGATTCCTTCCGGTTCGCACTACCCGCAGCAGGCGGCGACGGTCGACGCCTGGGCGAACTGGTACGACAGCGCGGGGCCGAGCAGCGCGAAGATCAACGTGGACGGCGTATGCAGCAACATGACGCTGAGTCGCGGCAGCTCGACCAACGGCGCCTGGCACGCGAGCGTCAGCGGCGTCGGCAGCGGCTGCCACCGCTACCAGTTCGCGTTCAAGGACAGCAGCGGCAACAGCGTGTTGTATCCGAGTGCCGGATCGCTGGGAATCGGCAACGGCAGCGCGACCTGTCCGGACTGGAACAGCACCGTGCTGCCCTCCTGCGATGCCACGACCACGCCGACGACCAGTCCGTTCGTCGCGCTCAACCCGGCACGCCTGCTCGACACGCGCGGCGGCGCGCAGACGGTCGATGCCCAGTACGCCGGCACCGGCGCGCTCTACGCCGACAACCAGATCGATCTCGCCGTGCTCGGCCGCGGCGGCCTGCCCGCGGCGGGCGTCGGCGCGGTCGCGCTGAACGTGACGGCGACCAATCCGAGTGCGCCGGGATATGTCACCGTCTGGCCGGGCGACGCGTCGCGCCCGCTCGCATCGAATCTCAACTTCACGACCGGCAGGACCACGCCGAATCTCGTCGTCGTCAAGGTCGGCGCGAACGGGCTGGTTTCGTTGTTCAATTCGGCCGGGCTGACCGATCTAATCGCCGACGTCGTCGGCTATTTCGGCGCCACCTCGAGCCTGACCGCGACGACGCCCGCGCGTCTGCTCGACACGCGCGCGGGCGCGGCCACGGTCGATGGCCAGTTCCAAGGCGGCGGTGCGATGACCGCCGGCGCCACGCTCGGCCTGTCCCTCGCCGGCCGCGCCGGCATGCCCCAGGCCAGCGGACTCGGTGCCGCCATCCTCAATTTCACGGTGGCCAGCCCGACCGCGCCGGGCTATCTCACCGTCTGGCCAAACACGAGCGCGCAGCCGCCGACCTCGAACCTGAATTTCGTCGCCGGCCTGACCGTGCCGAATCTCGTCATCGGCAAGGTCGGCACGGACGGAAAGGTCGCGGTATACAACTCCGCCGGGAGCACCGAGGTGATCGCCGATCTCGAAGGCTGGTTCCCGGCCAGCTCCGAATTGGCCTCGCTGGTGCCGGCGCGATTGATGGACACGCGATCGGGCGCGACGACGGTCGACGGCACGTTCGCCGGCACCGGCGCGCTGGCGGCCGGCGGCAGCGTCAACCTGACCGTGTTGAACCGCGGCGGCGTGCCGGCAAGCGGCGTCGGCGCGGTCGTGCTCAACGTGACCGTGGCCGGCGCCAGCGCACCGGGCTACATCACGGTATGGCCGACCGGATCGACGAAGCCGCTCGCCTCGAGCCTCAACTTCGTGGCGGGCCAGGTGGTGCCGAACGCGGTGATCGCGCGCGTCGGCACCGGCGGCAAGGTTTCGCTGTTCAATTCGTCCGGCAGCACCCACCTCGTGGTCGACGTGGTCGGCTGGTTCGCGCAGTAGCCCTCTACTCGAGCCGCATCAATCGAACAGCTTGCCGGGATTCATCAGTCCCTGCGGATCGAAGACCCGGCGCACGCCGCGCATCAGGTCGATTTCCGCCGCGCTGCGCGTGCCGGACAGGTATGGCTTCTTGACCAGGCCGATGCCGTGCTCGGCGGAAATGCTGCCGCCGTGTCGCGCCAGAACTCCGCTCAGCAGCTTGGTCACACGCTCGCACTGCGCGACGAATTCGGCGTCGCCCAGCTCGGCGGGCTTGAGCACGTTGATGTGCAGGTTGCCGTCGCCGATATGGCCGAACCAGACCATGTCGAACTGCGGGTATTCGCGCGCCAGCAACGCCTGCATTTCGTCGAGGAACGCCGGCACGGCGGAGATGCGTACCGAAATATCATTCTTGTACGGCCTGTGTGAAGCAAGCGATTCGGTGATGCCCTCCCGCAAACGCCACAGCGCCGCGGCCTGCGCTTCGCTCTGGCTCAGCACGCCGTCGTTGACGAGGCCTTGGTTGAGGCACTGCTCGAACACCTCGAGCGCGGCCTGCTGCTGCGCCTCGTCCGCGGCGTCGAATTCGGTGACGACGTAGTACGGCGAGACGTCGTCGAACGGCTTTTGCGCGCCGTGCGCGAGCACGTGATGCAGTGCGCGGTCGGTGAAGAACTCGAATGCCGACAGGTTCAGGCGCCTGCGGCAGACTGCGAACACGCGCATCAGCGCCGCCATCTCCGCCACGGCGAACAGCATCACCTGCGACGCCGGCGGCGGATCGGTCAGGCGCAGCGTCGCCTCGACGACAAGGCCGAGCGTGCCCTCCGCGCCGATGACGAGCTGGCGCAGGTCGTAGCCCGACGAGTTCTTGATCAGGCCGCGGTTGAGTTCGAGCAGGTCGCCGTTCGCGGCGACGAGCTTGAGGCCCGCGACCCACTCGCGCGTATTGCCGTAGCGGATCACGCGAATGCCGCCTGCGTTCGTCGCGATGTTGCCGCCGATCGAGCACGAGCCGCGCGCGGCGAAGTCGACCGGATAGATCAGGCCGTGCTCTGCGGCGGCCTTGTGCACCGTCTCGAGGGCGATGCCGGGCTGCACGGTCAATGTGCGATCGACCGCGTTGAACTCGAGCACGCGATTCATGCGCTCGAAGCTGACGACGAGTTCGCCGCGCGCGGCGACCGCGCCGCCCGACAGGCCCGTGCGCCCGCCCGAAGGCACGAGTGCGACGGCGTGCGCGCTGGCCCAACGCGCAATGGTCTGCACCTCTTCGATCGACGCGGGCAGCGCGATCGCGAGCGGCGCGGGCGTCCAGCGCCGCGTCCAGTCTCTACCGTAGTGTTCGAGATCGGCAGGATCGGTCAGCAGCCTCACATCGGACTGAGTGCGCCGCAACTCGTCCAATGCCGCAATGACTGGCGCCGCGATGCTCGTGGTGCTCTCCGACATGCCGTTTCCCAGTGGTTTCGCACGCATTTTAGCAAGGCCGAGGCAGTGTGTCGCACCGCAACACGGCGCGGCGATTTCTGGCATAGTGACGGGTCTTCGCCCACCTCCGCACCGCCGCCACGCCCCATGATCAAGACTTCGTTCCCCAAGCAAGACATCAAGGTGCTGCTGCTCGAAGGCGTCAGCCAGACGGCGCTCGATACGTTCGAGGCGGCCGGTTACACGAACATCGAATACCACAAGAAGTCGATCCCGACGGACGAATTGAAGAAATCGATCGCCGATGCGCACATCGTCGGCCTCCGCTCGCGCACGAACCTGACCGCCGACGTGTTCGCCCAGGCGAGAAAGCTCATCGCGGTCGGCTGCTTCTGCATCGGCACGAACCAGGTCGACGTCGAGACTGCGGAATCGCTCGGCATTCCGGTGTTCAACGCGCCGTATTCGAACACGCGCAGCGTGGCCGAACTGGTGATAGCGGAGGCCATCATGCTCGCGCGCGGCATTCCGCAGAAGAACGCCGAATGCCACCGCGGCGGCTGGTCGAAATCGGCGCTTGGCAGCGTCGAGGTGCGCGGCAAGACGCTCGGCGTGATCGGCTACGGCCACATCGGCACGCAGATCGGCGTGCTCGCCGAGAGCCTCGGCATGCACGTCGTCTACCACGACATCGAGGCCAAGCTCGCGCTCGGCAACGCACGCGCATCGCAGGGCCTCGACGACCTGCTCGCGCGCGCCGACGTTGTCACCCTGCACGTGCCGGAAACGCCGTCGACGAAATGGATGATCGGCGCGAAAGAGCTCGCCAGGATGAAGCCCGGCGCGCTGCTGATCAATGCCGCGCGCGGCACCGTCGTCGACATCGACGCGCTCGCCGCCGCGCTCAAATCCGGCCATATCGGCGGCGCCGCGATCGACGTGTTCCCGGTCGAGCCGAAAGGCAACGGCGACGAGTTCACCTCGCCGCTGCGCGGCATGGACAACGTGATCCTCACCCCGCACGTCGGCGGTTCGACGCTCGAGGCGCAGGACAACATCGGCATCGAAGTCGCCGCCAAGCTGGTGCGCTACAGCGACAACGGCTCGACGCTGTCAGCGGTCAATTTTCCCGAGGTGTCGCTGCCCGAGCATCCGAAAAGCCAGCGCCTGCTGCACATCCATCGCAACACGCCGGGCATCCTTTCGCGCCTCAACGAGGTGTTCTCGCGCGACAACATCAACATCGACGCGCAGTACCTGCAGACCGACGCAAAGCTGGGCTATGTGGTCATCGACGTGTCGACCACGGCGGCGGATGCGGACAAGTTGCGGAGCGCGCTGGCGGCCATCCCCGGCACGCTGCGTACGCGCGTACTGTACTGATCCCGCCTAATCGCGCACATTTTCCGTCGCGTCGCTGCGCTATGCTGTTCGAATTGGGGCAGCAAGGCAGTTCATGCGAATTTCTCCATCCAGCGCGGCAATCCCGTGTTTTCTGCGTGCGCTGGCGCTCGGCATGGGGCTCGCCCTCGGTTGCGTTGCATCCGCGGCCGGGCCGCCGCGGGTTTCGCCCACTCCCGGCCGTCCCGTCCTGCCGCGTCCGCCGCAGCAGGCCGCGGCGCCGAGTGCCGCCGAAGCCTCGCGTTTCCTCGCGCAGGTGACGTTCGGCCCCACCGACGCCGACATAACGCAGTTGCAGGCGATGGGTTATACGGCATGGCTCGCCGACCAGTTCACCGCGCCAGCCACGCGGCGCATGGATTACCGCAACTGGGTCGAAAACACGCTGCACGAGCCCTTCACCACCGACCACATGCTCGAGGCCTGGTGGCTGGGCGCGCTAGGAGGCCCCGATCCGGCCGATCCCGGCGTGATCCACCGCGACCAGTTGCGCCAGCGCGTCGCTTTCGCGCTGTCGGAAATCTTCGTCGTCTCGACCAAGAACACCCTGATCGACGAGTTTCCCAACGGCCAGGCCTACTTCTACGACGTTCTCGTCAACGATGCGTTCGCCAACTATCGCCAATTGCTCGAAGACGTGACTCTGAGCCCGGCGATGGGCGTCTACCTCAACATGCTGAGCAACCAGCGCGCCGACTCGACCAAGAACATCCATCCGGACGAGAACTACGCACGCGAATCCAACCAGTTGTTCAGCGTGGGACTGACCATGCTCAACCAGGACGGTAGCGAGCAACTCGTCGACGGACAGCCGGTGCCGACCTATACGCAGGACACGGTCAAGGCCTTCGCCCACGTGTTCACCGGCTGGAACTGGTCCGACTGCGTGCCGGCCGATCACGACAATTTCAGCGACTGCGAGGTCGACTGGGACACCGGCGCGAACATGCAACAGCCGATGGCCGCGTTCGCCGACTATCACGACAACGGCACGCGCGCGCCGGACGACCTCTCCGGCAAGCAACTGCTGAACTACGCCGGCGCGGCGAACGGCGGTCTGCTCGTCGACGGCGGCACGCCGCAGAGCGATCTCAAGTTCGCGCTCGACAACATCTTCAATCATCCGAACGTCGGGCCATTCATCGCACGGCAGTTGATCCAGCGTCTGGTCACGAGCAATCCTTCGCCGGCCTATGCGCAGCGCGTCGCCGCGGCGTTCAACGACAACGGTTCGGGCGTGCGCGGCGACCTCAAGGCTGTGGTCAGCGCGATCTTGCTCGACGACGAGGCGCGCAACGGCGCGAGGAAATATCCGGATACCTTCGGCAAATTGCGCGAGCCGCTGCTGCGCCTCTCGCACATCTGGCGGGCGATGGGCGCGCAGCATCGCTGCGGCCATGACACGCTGCGGCAGACCGACAGCGGCTCGTATACCGAGCACTACGCCAACCGCCCGTATCGCTACGCCGGCTGGTATTCGGCCTGGGCGACCAACTACCTGTTCAACCAGCAGCCGCTGTACGCCAATTCCGTGTTCAACTTCTTCACGCCGGGATTCGTGCCGCCCGGCGAGATGACGACGAAGAAGCTGTACGGACCGGAATTCCAGATCACGACCGATTCGCAGGTCGCCGAAGTCACCAACGACGTGCTGCCGCGCGCGATGTGGCTCGACGTCAACGACACCTGCGACGCGGACGACGATTACGGCAACGTCGCGATCGACCACGCGCGCGACCTCGCGCTCGCCGGCAGCGGCCAGGGCGGCCCCTCCGACCCCGCCGACCGGCTCGTCGACGCCTACAACGTCCGCTTCCTGGGCGGGCAGATGTCCGCGTACATGCGCACGACGCTGATCAACTACCTCAACCGCATCGACCACTGGTGGGACAACAACGGCACCCAGGACTGGCGCATCGCGCGCATCCAGCGCGCGCTGTATCTGATCTTCACCTCCCCCGAATACGCGATCCAGAAGTGACCCATGAACTTTGACCGTCGCAAATTCCTCAACCGGACCGTGCAGGCCGCGCTCGGCGCCAGCGTCTATTCCGCCTTCGGCAACCTGCAGCTCGTGCGCGCCGCCGCGCAGGCGAACTACAGCTTCGGCGACTACAAGGCGCTGGTCTGCGTCTTCCTCTACGGCGGCAACGACGCCTTCAACCTGGTCGTGCCGACCGATGCCACGCACTACGCGCAATACCAGGCCGTGCGGCCGACAATCGCGTTGGCAAAGAACACGCTGCTCGCGCTCAACGCGCCCGCGTCGGGTGCCGGCTCGCCGGGCGACGGCGGCAGCTACGGGTTCCATTCCTCGATGCCCGAACTGCAGGCGCTGTTCAACCAGGCGAACAGCCCGGTCGGCATCGTCGCCAACGTCGGCACGCTCGTGCGGCCGGTGACCAAGGCGCAATATCAGGGCGGCAGCGTCGCCCTGCCACCGCAATTGTTCTCGCACAACGACCAGCAGGCCTATTGGCAATCCTCGCCGCCGTCGAACGCGCCGAGCACGGGCTGGGGCGGACGCATCTGCGACCTGCTCGCCAGCGTGAATACTTCGGCGCTGCCGATGCTCAATTCGCTGGCCGGCGAAGACGCGTTCATTCGCGGCGACAGCGGCAACAACTACATCATGAACCCCGACAGCGCGGCGACGATCGACGCGCCCGACTCGTGGGACGACAATGCCAACAATCTGCAGAGCGCCTTCGATGCGCTGCGCGCCTCGGGCACGCAGGCCAATGCGCTCGAGCGCACCTACGCCGCGCAGATGAACCACTCGATCGAAACGGCCGCGCAGATCAATGCGGCGATCAATGCTGCGACCAGCGCTGCGACCAGTCCCCCGGCCAAGCCGCCGTTCGAATCGTTCTTCCCGAACATCAGCGACGGCGATCTCGACCGCCAGCTGTGCACCGTGGCCAAGCTGATCTGGGCGGCAAACAACAACGTCACCGGCTACACCGGGCAGAAGCGGCAGGTGTTTTTCGTTTCCACCGGCGGCTTCGATACGCACGACAACGAGTTGCCGGTGCAGCAGGGATTGTTCGGCGTGCTGTCGAAATCGCTCGCCGGTTTCTACAACGCGCTGAACAAGTACGGTCTCGCATCGACCGCGACCGCGTTCACCGCCTCGGATTTCGGCCGCACGCTGTCCTGCAACGAAGACGGCACCGATCACGGCTGGGCCTCACACCATCTCGTCGTCGGCGGCGCGGTCAAGGGCGGCAAGTTCTACGGCGACAACCTCGCGGGTACCGGCACCGCGGCGATGCCGAGCCTGGCGCTGTCGGCGTCCAATCCGAACGACGCCGGCTACGGCCAGATGATTCCGACCACGTCGGTGGACCAATACTCGGCGACCCTTGCGAGCTGGTTCGGCCTCGGTGCCAGCGATATCGCGCTGCTGTTTCCCAATCTCGCCAATTTCACGATGCGGAATCTCGGGTTCGTTTGACTCTCGGCGACGTTCCGTCGCGGATCCTTGATAGCACGAAGATGAAATGAAAAAAGCCACCGCACGCGGTGGCTTTTTATTTGGATCGTTGGTCGGGGCGGCGGGATTCGAACCCACGACCCCCTGCCCCCCAGGCAGATGCGCTACCAGGCTGCGCTACGCCCCGACGTTGTTTTTGCAATCGTCCCTGATCGCGAAAATCACGAAGCGGCCATCCTTGGGCCGCACTTTTCAATAACAGCCGAATTCTAACAGATGTCGATGGATCAATGCTTGAGGATATGCAGCACTTCTTCCAGTTCCATGCGCACCTGGCGCACGATCTGGTTGGAGATGCTCGTCTCCGCGCGCGCCTGCTGGCCTTCGAGGCGCTGGCGCGCGCCGGTGATGGTGAAGCCCTGGTCGTAGAGCAGCGCGCGGATCTGGCGGATCATCAGCACGTCGTGGCGCTGGTAGTAACGGCGGTTGCCGCGGCGCTTGACTGGCTTGAGGTTCGAGAATTCCTGCTCCCAGTAACGCAGCACGTGCGGCTTGACCGCGCACAGCTCGCTGACTTCACCGATCGTGAAGTAGCGCTTGGCCGGAATGACCGGCAGTTCGTTGTTACTGCCTTGATCCAGCATAGGACTCGACTTTGAGCTTGAGCTTCTGTCCGGGGCGGAACGTTACCACTCGGCGCGCGGAGATCGGGATCTCCTCGCCGGTCTTCGGGTTGCGTCCGGGTCGCTGGTTCTTCTTGCGCAGATCGAAATTGCCAAAGCCGGAGAGCTTGACCTGTTCGCCGCGTTCGAGCGCCTCGCGCACGACGTCGAAAAACGCGTCGACGAATTCCTTCGCCTCGCGCTTGTTCAGGCCGACGTCCGTGAACAGACGTTCGGCCATTTCCGCTTTGGTGAGTGCCGTCATCCTACCCCCTCAATCTCGCCTGGCAGTCGCGTTCCAGCGCCGCGACTGCCAAACCGACGCCATGATCCGCATCGGCATCGGTAAGAGTGCGCGAATCATCCTGCAAAATCAAGCCGATGGCGACACTTTTTAGTCCTTGTGCGAGATTTGGCCCGGCATAACGGTCGAATACGAAAACTTCGCGCAGAATCCTGCCGACGGCGCGGCGCACGGCTGCCTCGACTGTGGCGTAGCTCACATTTTCCTGTAGCTCGAACGACAAATCGCGGCGCACCAGAGGGAATCTAGGCACCGCCGCACAGCGCGGCAGCGCACGCGCGACGAGCGGTTCCATGTCGAACTCGAAGGCGTAGACGTCGACATCGAAATCCAGCGTCTTCAACAGTCGGGGATGCAAGGAACCGAAACTGCCGACGACCGCGCCGCCGCGCAGCACGTCCGCGGAACGCCCGGGGTGCAACCAACATGCCGCGGATGCCGTGGTAAGGAACGCGCCCGCATCGCCGCTCAGCGCGAACAGCGACTCCACGTCGCCCTTCACGTCGTAGAAATCGACCGCGCGCCGGTCCGAGGCCCACTGCAATTCGTGTGCGTTGCCACAGACGACGCCGGCGATGCGGACGGTTTCGACCGCTCCCTCAGTGCCGTGCCTGAACACTTTGCCGACCTCGAACAGCCGCACCCGCTCCTGCTGACGACGGCGATTGGCGATCAGCGCCGAGACCAAGCCCGGCAGCAGCGAGGTGCGCATCGTGCCGAGGTCGGCGGCAAGCGGATTGGCGAGCGCGATCGCACCGACGTCGAGCCGCCAGCGCTTGAGCAACTCCGCATCGAGGAACGCGTAGGTGACCGCTTCGCGATAATCGCGAGCGGCGAGCTGACGGCGCAGCGCAGCCTCGTCGACGCGCGTTTCCGATGGCTCGGCGACGCGGATCTCGCCAGCCGGCGTCGTCGTCGGGATTTTTTCGTAGCCGTGGATACGCGCGACTTCCTCGATCAGATCCTCCTCGATCGCGATATCGAAACGCCAGGTCGGCGACGTGGCGAGCCAACCTTCCGCCACCGCTTCGATCTGCATGCCGAGCGCGGTCAGGATACGCGCCACGTCCGCATCGGCGACGTCGATGCCGAGCACACGCTTCAGGCGCGCGCGACGCAGTGTCACGGCCGCCGGCGGAACCAGGAACTGCGGCAGCATCGCCTCGGTGATCGGCCCCGCCTTGCCGCCGCCGAACTCCACGATCAGCTGCGTCGCGCGTTCGAGCGCGCGGCGAGGCAATTCGGGATCGACGCCGCGCTCGAAACGGTGCGAGGCGTCGGTGTGCATGCCGAGCTTGCGCGCGCGGCCGCTGATCGCGGTCGGCGCGAAATGCGCGGCTTCGAGGAACACGTCGCGCGTCGCGTCGGTCACGCGCGTCTCGTAGCCGCCCATGATGCCGGCGAGCGCGACCGGCTTGTCGGCGTCGGTGATGACGAGGAATTCGGGATCGAGCTTGGCTTCGGACTCGTCGAGCAGTTTCAGGCTCTCGCCCCCGCGCGCGCGGCGCACGCCGATCGCGCCGGTCAGCGTCGCCGCATCGAACGCGTGCAGCGGCTGGCCCATTTCGAGCAGCACGTAGTTGGTCACGTCGACGAGCAGGCTGATCGGCCGTGAGCCGCTACGGCGCAGGCGCTCGGCCATCCAGAATGGCGTGCGCGCGTTCGCATCGATGCCTTCGATCAGGCGGCCGCAGTAGCGCGGGCAGTCGGCGCCGGCCTGCAGTTCGACCTTGCGCTCGTGCGTTGTCGTCGCGGCGGTAGTCGCGATCGCGGGCGCGGCGACAGCCACGCCGAAGATCGCCGCCACATCGCGCGCGACGCCCTGCACGGACAGGCAGTCGGGGCGATTGGGCGTCAGCTTGATTTCGATCGCCGCATCGGGCAGTTGCAGATATTCCGCGAGCGGCTTGCCGACCGGCGCATCGCCGGGCAGTTCGAGCAGGCCGGAAGCGTCCGCGTCGATGCCGAGCTCCTTCGCCGAACAGAGCATGCCGAACGAATCGACGCCGCGCAGCGCGGCCTTCTTGATCGGCATGCCGTTCGGCATCGTCGTGCCGACGGTCGCCAGCGGCGCTTTCAACCCCGCCCGCGCATTCGGCGCGCCGCAGACGATCTGCACGACTTCCTCGCCGATCGCCACTTTGCACACGCGCAATTTGTCCGCATTCGGATGCTGCGTGCATTCGACGATCTCGGCGACGACCACGCCTTCGAGCGCGGAACCGATCGCTTCGACACCCTCGACTTCGAGGCCGGCCATCGTCAGCTTGTGGCACAACTCGTCGCGCGTCGCATCGACGGAGACGAGTTCGCGCAGCCAGTTTTCGGAGAATTTCATTGGGGCTCGCCGTTTCTTTTGATCGTCATTCCCGCGCAGGCGGGAATGACGATGTCTGTGGTGTTATCCAAACTGCTTGAGAAACCGCACGTCGTTCTCGAAGAACGCGCGCAGGTCGTCGACGCCGTAGCGCAGCATCGCGAAGCGCTCGACGCCCATGCCGAAGGCGAAGCCGGTGTATTTCTCCGGATCGATCCGGCAGGCGCGCAGCACGTTCGGATGGACCATGCCGCAGCCGAGCACTTCGAGCCATGCGGTCGAGCCGTCCTCGCGGTTCCAGCGGATGTCGACCTCGGCGCCCGGTTCGACGAACGGGAAGTAGCTCGGTCGGAAACGCATCTCGAAATCGCGCTCGAAGAACGCGCGCACGAACTCGGCGAGCGTGCCTTTCAGGTCGGCGAACGTCGAGGTCTCGTCGACGAGCAGGCCCTCGAGCTGATGGAACATCGGGCTATGGGTCTGGTCGGAATCGGAGCGATAGACCTTGCCTGGCGCAATCACGCGCAGCGGCGGCGTACGGCCGGTCATCGCGCGGATCTGCACGGGCGACGTATGCGTGCGCAGGAGCCGGCCGTCGGGGAAATAAAATGTGTCGTGCATCGCGCGCGCCGGATGGTGCGGCGGGAAATTCAGCGCTTCGAAGTTGTGCCAGTCGTCCTCGATCTCGGGGCCGTCGGCGACCTCGTAGCCAAGGCGCGAGAAGATGTCGATCATGCGCTCGAACGTGCGCGTGATCGGGTGCAGCGTGCCGCGTTGGCCGTTGCGGCCCGGCAGGGTGACGTCGATCGATTCCGACGCGAGGCGCGCATCCAGTGCAGCCTGCTCCAGCATTTCGCGACGCACGAGAATGGCGTCGTTGAGGCTTTCTTTCGCGCGATTGACCCTCTCGCCATGCGCCTTGCGCTGGTCCGGCGGCAGCTTGCCGAGCGACTTCAACTGCTCGGTGACGAGGCCCGTCTTGCCGAGCAGCGAAACGCGCAATGCGTCGAGCGCGTCGAGTGAAGCGGCGTCTTTGATCTGGCCTAATGCCCGATCGACTTGGATATCGAGTTCGCTCACGTTTTTCCCGTTTGCAAAAAACAAGGGAGCGTAGCCTGAAGGCCCGCTCCCGAGTAATCATCGCAGCACGCGGAAGCGCTGCGGATGCTGCGTGGCTGATTACGCCGCGAGGCTGGCTTTCGCTTTTTCAGCCAGCGCGCCGAATGCCGCGATGTCGTGCACGGCGATGTCGGCGAGCACCTTGCGGTCGACCGTGATGTTGGCCTTCTTCAGGCCGTTCATCAGGCGGCTGTAGGACAGGCCGAACTGGCGCGCGCCGGCGTTGATGCGCACGATCCACAGCGCGCGGAACTGGCGCTTCTTCTGCTTGCGGCCGATGTAGGCGTACTGGCCGGCCTTGATGACCGCCTGCTTGGCGGCGCGGAAAACCTTGCGGCGGGCGTTGTAGTAGCCCTTCGCGCGGGAAATGATCTTCTTGTGTCGACGGCGGGCGACGACACCACGTTTGACTCGTGCCATGGTTTCGTCTCCTTACACGTAGGGAAGCATGCGCGCGATGCGACCGGAGTCTTCTTTGCGCACGATGTTGGGACCGCGCAGACCGCGTTTGCGCTTGGTCGACTTCTTGGTCAGGATGTGGCTCTTGAAGGCATGGCCGGCCTTGTACTTGCCGGACGCCGTCTTGCGGAACCGCTTGGCGGCGGCCCGATTGGTCTTGATCTTGGGCATGGCCCAGTCTCCTTGGGTTGATTTGTATACTCGCCCGAGCGGCAGCGTCGCTGCACTTTCCATCCTGCTCCGGCTTAGCTTGTTTAAGCCTGCGTCGCCGCAGGCGGGTTCCAATCTTTTTGCTTCCCTTCTCCCACCGGGAGAAGGTGGCGCGAAGCGCCGGATGAGGGAAAAGCTTCGCACGCTCGCTATTCCACGACAACCTGAAAGGCGCTTCCCTCATCCGCCCTTCGGGCACCTTCTCCCACCGGGAGAAGGGAAGAAAAGCTACTGCTTCTTCTTCGGCGCCACCATCATCACCATCTGTCGGCCTTCGAAGCGCGGGAAGCTTTCGACCACCGCTTCCTCGGCAACGTCCGCCTGGATGCGCTTGACCATCTGCTCGCCCAACTCCGTGTGCGCCATTTCGCGGCCCTTGAAGCGGACGACGACCTTGACCTTGTCGCCTTCTTCGAGGAAGCGCTTCATGTTGCGCAGCTTCACGTTGTAGTCGCCGTCCTCGGTCGAGGGGCGGAACTTCAGCTCCTTGATCTCGACCTGCTTAGTCTTGCGCTTGGCCGCGTGCGCCTTCTTCTGCTGCTCGAACTTGAACTTGCCGTAGTCCATGATGCGGCAAACGGGCGGATCGGCGGTCGGTTGGATTTCGACCAGATCCAGACCCAGATCGGAAGCCATCGTCAGCGCTTCGTCGCGCGACAGGATGCCTACCTGCTCTCCTTCGGCGCCGATGACGCGCACCCGCGGAACACGAATCTCCGTGTTCTTGCGGTTAGCTTTTTCAGTGGCTATAAATGTGTCTCCGGTAATTAATTAAAGGAATTCAAAGAGATATCAAGAATTCTTGAATTCGTTTCGCAGTCTGTCGGCGAACCCGGAAATCGTCATCGATCCCAAGTCCTCGCCCGACCGCGCACGCACGGCGACGAGCCCGAGTTCCTTTTCGCGATCGCCGACCACGAGAAGGTACGGAATCTTCTGCAACGTGTGTTCGCGTATTTTATAGCCGATTTTCTCGTTGCGCAAATCCGCCTCGATGCGGAAACCTTGCCGGACAAGGGCTTGCGCCGTTTCCTCGACGAAACCGGCCTGCGCGTCGGTAATGTTCATCACCACCGCCTGCACCGGCGCGAGCCAGGCCGGGAACTGGCCGGCGTGATGCTCGATCAGGATGCCGATGAAGCGTTCCAGCGAACCGACGATGGCCCGGTGCAGCATCGCCGGCGTGCGGCGTTGCGAACGTTCGTCCACGTATTCGGCGCCAAGTCGTTCTGGCATGAAGAAATCGACCTGCATCGTGCCCAACTGCCAAGAGCGGCCGATGGAATCGCGCAGGTGGTATTCGATCTTCGGCGCGTAGAACGCGCCCTCGCCCGGAAGCTCCTCCCACGCCACGCCTGTCGCGCGCAGTGCGCGACGCAGCATTTCCTCGGTACGGTCCCAGAACTCATCGGAACCCAAGCGCTTTTCCGGGCGCAGGGCGAGTTTCACCGAAATATCGGTAAAGCCGAAATCCGAATAGACCTGGAGCGCCTGCCTGTGGAATGCCGTCACTTCCGACTCGATCTGGTCTTCCGTGCAGAAGATGTGGCCGTCGTCCTGGGTGAAGCCGCGAACGCGCAGGATGCCGTGCAGCGCGCCGGACGGCTCGTTGCGATGGCAGGCGCCGAATTCGCCGTAGCGGATCGGCAGGTCGCGATAGCTGTGCAGGCCGTGGTTGAAGATCTGCACGTGGCCCGGGCAGTTCATCGGCTTCAAGGCGTAGGTGCGCTTCTCCGATTCGGTGAAGAACATGTTCTCCTTGTAGTTGTCCCAGTGGCCGGACTTCTGCCACAGCGATACGTCGAGCACCTGCGGACAGCGCACTTCCTGATAGCCCGATTCGCGGTACACGCGGCGCATGTACTGCTCGACGACCTGCCAGATCGACCAGCCCTTCGGATGCCAGAACACGAGGCCCGGCCCCTCTTCCTGCACGTGGAACAGGTCGAGCTGCTTGCCGATCTTGCGATGGTCGCGCTTCTCCGCTTCCTCGATCTGGGTCAGGTAGGCTTTGAGATCCTTGTCGTTGAGCCACGCCGTGCCGTAGACGCGCTGGAGCATCTCGTTGTTCGAGTCGCCGCGCCAGTACGCGCCGGCGACCTTCATGAGCTTGAACGCGCGCAGCTTGTTCGTGTTCGGCACGTGCGGGCCGCGGCACAGGTCGACGAACTCGCCCTGCGAATACAGCGACAGCTCCTCGTTCGCCGGAATCGACTCGATGATCTGCGCCTTGTATTCCTCGTTCTTGCCGCGGAAGAACTTCACCGCGTCGTCGCGCGACATCACGCTGCGAGAAACCGGCAAATTCTCGGCGACGATCTTCTTCATCTCGGCCTCGATTTTTTCGAGGTCTTCCGGCGTGAACGGCGTCTTGCGCGCGAAGTCGTAGTAGAAGCCGTTGTCGATCACCGGGCCGATCGTGACCTGCGTGTCCGGGAACAGGCGCTGCGTCGCCTGCGCGAGCAGGTGCGCGGTCGAATGGCGCAGTATGTCGAGCGCCTCGGGGCTCTTGTCGGTGACGATCGCGAGATTGGCGTCGTACTCGATCGGATAACTCGTATCGACGAGGCGGCCGTCGACCTTGCCGGCCAGCGCGGCCTTGGCCAGACCGGCGCCGATCGACGCGGCGACATCGGCCACGGACACGGCGTGCTCGAACTGGCGCTGGCTGCCGTCGGGGAGAGTGATGTTGATCATGATGGTTCTTCGTGAAAAATGCGGCGATGAACGGCCGCCTTTCGGCTTCCGCCGCTACCTACGGCGGCAAAAACAATCCAACAAAAAAGGCGCCGAGCGCCTGTCAGAAAGGTGGCCCCAGCCAAGGAGTTTTCAAGTGTGAATCGCGCTAGTGCTCATGTCGCACACTCGGCTGCCGGTTGCCCGCACGCCGCCTTCATTCGACTGATGCGGCAAAGCCTACCCTAGAGCCGGCAACCGCACAAGAACGCCGTTTGCGACGAAAAAATCTCCCGGCGAGAACCGGAGGGACCCATGCCGCTTTTCGATGCAAGTTTGGCCGGCAGTGCCGCGGCAGCTTCGAAATCCGGGATCGGCTACTGTGAACGGACGCTATTCGCGACCCCATGCGGGATCACGCGTCGTAGTCGCCGCTGTGGGCGGCCTCGTTCGGTTTGAGCTCCAGCCGGTAGGCGAGCGCGACGAACAGCGCCTGGCACAGACAGATCGTGCTGGTCAGCGCGCGAAACGCGAACACGCTGCCTTCGTCGACTTTGAGCAGGACGTTGGCGAGCGCGCCCAACGGCCCGAGGTCGGACTCGCCGATCGCGATCACCTTGGCCTTGCGCTGGCGCGCCAGGCGCGTGCAGAACAGCGTTTCCTTGCCGTAGGGCGGAAAGCTGATCGCGATCAGCGCGTCGCCCTTGCCGATGCTGTGGATCTGCTCGCGATGCATGCCGCCGAGCCCGTCGACCAGATGCACGCGTTTCTGCGTATGGCCGAGCGCATAGGCGATGTAGCTCGCGATCGCGAACGACCGGCGCACGGCGACGATGTAGATGTGCTCGGCCTGGGCGAGCAGATCGACCGCGGCGCGAAAACGCACCGGATCGAAGCGTTCGACCAGTTCGTCAAGGCCGACCCGGCACGCGTCGATGAAACTGCGCGCGATCTGCGTCTCGTCGAGCTTCTCGGGCCGCTCGGCAATGACGCGCCGGATGCGGTGCTGGTAGCTGCCCGACGGTTCGGCGCGCTCGCGGTAGGCGTCGCGGAACACCGCCTGCATCTCGCTGAAGCCGGAGTAGCCGAAACGCTGGGCGAAGCGCACCACCGCGGAAGGATGCACGCTGGAGCCGGACGCGACGTCGTTGACCTTCTGCAGCATGATGCTCGAACGATGCTGCTCCAGGTAACGCGCAACGCCCTGCAACTGGCGCGGCAACGACTCGAACTCGTCGGCGACGCGCTGCATGAACTGGTCCACTGCATTGCTGACGGCCAAGGGCGGGACTCCTGGAATGGGCGCGATCGAGGAACCGGCGACAGAGCTCCTCCGCGCGCCAGAGGATACCGGCTGGGACGCCTCGACCGCTACGCCGACCGCGCCTCCTGCGCGAACAGCTTGCCGACCTGCGCGAACAGCTCGAGATCGGCCAGCGAGTCTTCGAGCGTGGTCTTGACCGGCCCGCCATTGACGACGGCATCGAAGAACGCATCGAGTTCGCCGCGGAACGGATCCTCGTGGAACGGCCCGACGATCTCGGTGACGGTTTCGCGATCGCCCGAGCGCGTGATCTCGAGCCGCGTCGGCAAGTGGCGGATGTACGGCGTGTCGTAGTTGATGCGGAACATCGCGCGGTCGCAGAGCACGTCGATACCCGAATCGAAGCGCGCGATATGGTTGGTCACCGCTTCGTATACCGCGGTGAAGTGGCCGTAGTCGAACAGCACGGCGATCGCCTCGCCACCGTTGCGCTGGCGCGCGGCGAACACGCGCGGCACGCCGAACAGCTCGCGCATCGCCGAGAAACTGTGCGAGGAAAGGCCGGTCAGCACCTGGTAGCCGCGCACGGCCGCCGCGGGCGCGTCGGCGCCGACGACGCTGCGCAGCATCGCCTGCGTGCGCGCCCTGCCCTCCTCGATCACGGCCTGCGGCACGTCGATCGGCTTGAACACGGGCCGCGTCTGCGCGACGAAGAACGGCGCCTCGCAGATCAGATCGCGCACGCGCACATGCTGGACTTCGCTCGACGCCGGCAGACGCTTCTTGAGTTCGAGGAACGGCCGCGCGAAGCGGCGCATATAGCCGACGAAGATCGTCTTGTCGTAGCCGCGCGCGCGTTCGATCAGCGGCAGCAACTGCTCGACGTTCAGGCACACCGGCTTTTCGATGAAGACGTGCTTGCCCGCATCCATCGCGCGCGCGAGCAGATCGGCATGCAGGTGGTCGGGCGTGAGGATGAATACCGCGTCGACCTCGTTGTCGCCGAGCAGCGCCTCGGCGTCGGCATGCGCGCGCGCGTCGTAGCGTTGCGCGACGTGCGCGGTCAGGCTCGGCGAGACGTCGCTCACCGCCGCGATCCTGTAGCGCGCATCGTCCGCGAGCAGCGGCAGGTGCATGAGCTGGGCGACTTCGCCCAGGCCGATCAATCCAACTCTCATGGTCATGCGAACTTCCTTCGATTCAAGACGACGTTGATGTTCACTGCAGGCTTTGCAGATAGACAAGGTTCTTGCGCGCAAGCACGACCGGCTCTTCGGTCTGGGTCGGGCTCCAGTCCTGCTCGATGATGCACGGCCCCGCGTAGTGCTTTTCGGCAAGCAGCGCCATGACGGCGGCCATGTCCACCACGCCGTCGGTCAGTGGAGCGAAGATCCCGGCCTCAGACGCCTGCGTCGTGTCGATCTCGCCGCGCACGAGGCGCTCGCGCACCTTCGCGTCGACGCTCTTGAAATGCACATAGCCGATGCGCGTCCACACCTTGCGCATGTACGCCGCCGGATCCTGTCCCCAGGCCGCGTGATGGCCGGTGTCGAAGCAAAGATTGACCGCGGTGTCCTGCAGCAGGCGATCGATCTGCGCCTCGCGCTCGACGCAGGTGCCGAGATGCGGGTGGAACGTCATCGCAATGCCGTATTCCCCGGCCAGCCGCTCCTGCGCGTCGCGCACCATGCCGACGACGGTCTTCCAGCCGGCCTCGTCGACGACACCGCGCTTGCCGGGCGGATACCAGTTGCCCTCGTCCATGATGACGACGTGGCGGGAACCGGCATCGCTGACGAGCCTGCCGAGCTGGTCGATCATCGCGAGCAGCGCACCGCGCGTGGACGAATCGGCGAGCGTGTGCACATGCGTCGCGCCGGTCAGCGCCAGGCCGCGCGCTGCGAGAGCATCCTTGAGCTGCGCCGCGTCGGTCGGCAGGAAGCCGAGCGGGCCGAGCTCGGTCGTCGCATAGCCCGCCTCGCGCACCTGGTCGAGGTACTGGTCTGGCGTATAGCGGTTGTCCTTCGGGTAGTAGATGCCCCAGGAACAAGGGGCGTTGCCGATCGATAGCATGATGTTGCCTTTAAGTAGTAGTTGAGTCCGAAAATTGCGGAAACTGTCCCCGCTCGTCATTCCGGCTTGTCGATTCTGTTTCCTGACGAGTCGAACAAGGTGATCTGCGCCGGGTCGAACGCGAACGCGGCGTCGCCGTGGATGCGCACCGGCGCATCGCCGAACAGGCGCGCGGTGACGCGCGCACCTCCGTCGAGGTCGAGAGTGACGAGACTTTCCGGCCCCATCGCCTCGTTGGCGAACAGCTTGCCGTACAGACGGTTCGGCCCGGCATCGCCGGTCGCGATACGCAGATGCTCGGGGCGCATGCCGACGGTGACGCGATCGCCGCGCTCGAGCGCCTGATCGAGCGCGGGCCAACTCGCGAACGGCGACACCTCCAGTCCGGCCCCATGCAGCGCCACGCACTGCCCGTGCCGCGTCGCCTGCGCCGCAACCAGATTCATCGGCGGATCGCCGACGAAACCGGCGACGAACGTCGTCGCCGGCCGGCGATAGATTTCGAGCGGCGGCGCGTACTGCACGATGTCGCCCGCGCACATCACCGCGATGCGCGTCGACAGCGCCATCGCCTCGGCCTGGTCGTGGGTCACATAGACCGCGGTCATGCCGCGGCTGCGCTGAAGGTGGTACAGGAACGCCCGCGCCTCCACGCGCATGCGCGCATCGAGATTCGACAACGGCTCGTCGAACAGGAACGCATCGGCCGGATGCACGAGCGCGCGCGCGAGCGAGGTGCGCTGCTGCTGGCCGCCCGAGATCTGCGCCGGCAGGCGATCGAGCAGCTCGCCGATATGCAGCACGTTCGCGATCTCGCGCGCCTTTTCGAGGCGCGGCGCCTCGGCCATGCCGCGCACCTTGAGCGGATAGGCGATGTTGTCGGCGATCGTCATGTGCGGATAGAGTGCATAGTCCTGGAACACCATGCCGACGTTGCGGTCCTTCGGCTGCGCGCGCGTGACGTCGCGCCCGCCGATGCGGATGTTGCCGCGCGTCGGCTGTTCGAGCCCGGCGATCATGCGCAGCGTCGTCGTTTTGCCGCAGCCCGACGGGCCGAGCAGGCAGACGAATTCGCCGTCGCCGATCGCGAGGTCGATCTCGCAAATCGTGTCGACCGCGCCGAAACTCTTGCCGATCTTGTCGAGTCGGATCGATGCCATGGAGAACCCTAGGACTTGATCCCGCCGAAGAAGCGGAATCCGTATTTGCGGTTGACGTACCAGTACAGCGCGATCACCGGCAGCGAATACAGCACCGAGTACGCGGCGAGCAGCGGCACGATCGGCGTGCCGGCCTGCGAGTAGAACGAATAGATCTCGACCGACGCCGGCATGCGCTGCTCGCTGCGCAGGAGCACGAACGGGATCAGGAAACCGCCCCAGACCTGGACGAAGGCCCACACCGCCGCGATCGTCACTCCCGGCCGCAGCACGGGCACGACGACGTCGACGAAGGCGCGCCACGGCGAGGCGCCGGCGACGAGCGCCGATTCCTCGTAGCCGCGCGGGATGCTCGCGATGAAGTCGCGCAGGATGAACATCGCCGTCGGCAGCAGGCCGCCCGCGAACACGAGGATCACCGCGAGCTGCGTGTCGATCAGGCCGAGCGCGTTGACGATCAGGAAGATCGGCACCATCGCCGCCGAGCCCGATACGACCGACGAAAACAGCAGCAGCACGTATTCGATCGCGCGCTTGCCACGCAGCGTCGTGCGCGCGAGCGCGTAGGCGGCAAGCGTGGCCGTCGTCGCGACGAGCAGCACGGTGCCGAACGCCTGCAGCAGCGAGTTGAGCAGCGCGCCGACAGCCGCGCCGTTGGCGAACACGCGCGCGAAGTTTGCCAAGGTCGGCGGCGCCGGTAATGCCAGATCGAGATCGGCCTGCGCGTTGAACGGCGCGAACACGAACCAGATCAGCGGCAAAGCGAATGCGACGCCGAGCAGCGCCGCGCAGACGCTGAAGACGATTCGCGAAACCAGCGTACGGCGGTTCATGCGGCCTTCCCCTTCTTGCGCAAGCCGCGCTGCGCGAGCCGCAGATAAACCAGCGAAAAGGCCAGATTGATCAGCATCACGATCACGCCGATCGCCGCGCCCTTGCCGAACTCGAAGCTCTTGAACGCGATGCGGTAGGTGTAGATCGGCAGGATGTCGGTCTCGAACGACGGCCCGCCCGCGGTCAGCAGGAACGGCGTGAACACGTTGAACGTCCACATCGTGATCAGGATCAGGTCGGTGACGATATGGCCGCGGATCAGCGGCAGGACGATGTCGCGCAGCTTCTGCCAGCCCGACGCGCCGACGACGTCGGCGGTCTCGAGATAGCTCGGCGGGATCGACTGCAGCGCCGCGTCGAACAGCATCATCGAGAACGCCGCGCCGCGCCAGGCGTTGAACGCGCAGATGGTCAGGAACGGATGCTCGATCAGGAAATCGGCGGCCGGAACGTGGAGCCCGCGCAGCAACTGGTTGAGCGTGCCCGCGTCGCGGTCGAGATAGGCGAACCAGGCGAAGCCGACGACGACGTCGGGCAGGATCCAGGCAAGCATGACGATGCCTTGCAGCACCGACTTCATGCGTGGCGAAAGCTCGCGCGAAATCCAGGCGAGCACGAGGCCGAGCAGCACCTGTCCGCACAGCGCCGAGAGCACGACGAACTGGATCGTCAGCCACAGCGAGGGGCCGAAGCCGCCCAGGCTGCGGAACGTCGCCGGATCGAACAGGTCGAGGTAGTTCTTCAGACCGACGAACTGCGGATGCAGCGCGCTCGCGCCGAGCAGGCTGCGGTCGGTGAAGCTGATCGCAATGATCCAGAAGAACGGGAACACGACGAACAAGGTGACGAGCGCACCAGCAGGCGTCATGAAGGCGATGCCGATTCGGGATGAAAAGGCGCTTCTATTTCGCATGACGGTCCACGCTCGTCATCCCGGCAGGGATTGCCGGGACCCAGACTCCAGGGATGGCGGAAGTGCCCAGCGCGACAATCTTGTCGGCGCCGACGATCTGCTTCACCGCGGCCGCGTATTCGGCCATCGCCGCGCGCGGCGGCAGCTTGCCGGCGATCACGCTCTCGGTCATACGCTGGATCTCGGCCGAGACTTTCTCGTAGTCGGCGTCGATCGGCCGGATCGTCGTCAACGGCAGCAGTTCGCGCCCGCTGTCGCGCAGGAACTGCGAGTGCGGCGGCAGCACGTCGTCGCGCACGCACAGATGCTCGTTGTACTCCTGGTAGCGGCGCAGCGCCGGCGCCGAGTTCATGAACGCGAGCAGCGTCCATGCCTCATGCGGATTCCTGGAATGCGGATTGAGTACGAAGCCGTTGCCGCCCGAGACGCTGACGAAGTCCTGCCCGCGCACTGCGCCACCGGGCACGCGCGCGGGCATCTTCGCCCAGCCGACGAGTTGATCGCGATCGGCGATCGGAAAATCGCCCTGCGGATCGATCGCGGCGTAGTAGAACCAGTTGCTCTCGATCAGGATCGCGCTGCGGCCGCGCTGGAAATCGGTGAAGCTGCGATTGCGCCCGCTGACCAGGCGCTGCGTGCGCGCCTCGCCGAGCTTCTCGTCGATATAAACGGTCTTGTAGAAGTCGAGCGCGGCGAGCATGCCGGGACTGCGCACGATCCAGCGGCCTTGCGCATCCTGCAGCTCCTCGCCCGTGCCGGCGAGCAGCATCAGCCAGCCTTGCATCGTCGTCGCCTCACCCATCGCGACGCCGGCGTTGATCTGCAGCGGGAAACCCGCCGGATTGGCACGTTTCAACGCGCGCGCGGCGGCGAGAATGTCGTCCCACGAGCGCGGCTGCCAATGATCGGCATCGAGCCCCGCGGCACGGAACAGATCGCGGCGGTAGAAGATCATGCGCACATCGGTCTGCTCGGGCACACCGTAGCGCTTGCCGCGGAAACGCACGAGCGCCTGCGCGCCGTCGGGAATGTGCGACCAGCCCTCCCACGCGTCGGCTTCGGGCCCCGCGACCTCGGCAAGCGGCTTGAGCAGGCCCGCGTCGACGAAACCCGGAATCTGGAAGCCGTCGAACTCGGCGAGATCGGCGCCCTGCCCCGTGGCGAAATCGAGCGCGAGCTGCTGCGACATCTGTTCGGCGCTGCCGGCGAATTCGCGCAGCCTGACCGCGACGTCGCGGCCCTGCGCCCTGGCCGCGGCGGCATATTCCGGGATCACGTATTGCTTGATCCAGCGCGCCTCGGAACCGTTCACACCGCCCTCGACGCAGCGGCAGGCGATCGACACTTCGACCGCAGCGGCCTGCGCGACCGCGCACGCCGCCACGAGCAACAGCACCGCGACGCGCGCGCAGGCGCGCACGATCGGGGCGCGGCGCGTCAAGCGGATGTGCGGCCTCGCCGGCATTGCTATTCTTGGCTCCAGGCGTAGAACGGGATCGGGGAAGCCGAGCTTAAGCATGCCGCAACGCTATTGCAATTTGCATTGCAAAATTTAAACATTTGGAAAATTAATTCCATATATCGAACGGCCATGCCCTCGCCCATCATCCATCTCGTCTTCAAGACGCATCTCGATATCGGCTTCACCCAGCTCGCCGAACGCGTGCGGCGGCAGTATCACGATATCTTCATTCCCGGCGCGATCGATACCGGTGAACATCTCCTGCGCGAGGATCCGCGGCAGCGTCTGTTCGTCTGGACCACGGGCGCCTGGCTGATCCGGGACCACCTCGAAACGCAATCGCCGGAGCGCGTGCGCCGCCTCGAACGCGCGATCGAACACGGCCTGATCCGCTGGCACGCACTGCCGTTCACCACCCATACCGAATTGATGTCGCCGTCGCTGTTTCGTGCCGGCCTGTTCTACGCGCAGGAACTCGACCGCCGCTTCGGCGTGAAGACGATCGCGGCGAAGATGACCGACGTGCCGGGCCACACGCTCGGCATCGTGCCGCTGCTCGCGCGCGCCGGCGTGAAGTTCCTGCACATCGGCGTGAACTCGGCGTCGACGCCGCCCGACGTGCCCGACCTGTTCCGCTGGCGCGCGCCCGGCGGCGAGGAAATCCTCGTCGCCTATCAGAAGAATTACGGTTCGACGCATTTCGTCGAAGGCGCCAACGTCGCCCTGAGCTTCGCGCACACGAACGACAACCTCGGCCCGCAGAATGTCGGCCAGACGATCGACTGCCACCGCGACCTGCGCGACGAATATCCCGACGCGGAAATCCGCGCCTCCACGCTCGACGCGTTCGCCGAAGCGATCTGGCCGCTGCGCGAGCGCTTCCCGCTGCTCGAACGCGAGATCGGCGATTCGTGGATCCACGGCGTCGGCACCGATCCGGCCAAGCTGTCGCGCTTCCTCGAGCTGCAGCGGCTCTACGACCGGTTCGACGAAGAAGGCCTCACGCCGTCGCGCGCCGCATTCGGCCGCCGCCTCTGCCTCGTGCCGGAACACACCTGGGGCGTCGACATCAAAACCTACCTGCGCGACGAGACGCATTGGGACCGCGCCGATTTCGAGCGCGCGCGCCGCGACGATCCCCGCTTCGCGTTCTGCGAATCGTCGTGGAGCGAGCAAAGCGCCTATCTCGATGCCGCCGTGGAGGCGCTCGACGGCGAAGACCGGACAGTCGCGCTCGCCCCCCTTGCCGATGCGACGCCGCGCATCCTCGACGCCAGCGGACACGCGCCGGCAGACCCGCCGGCGCAGATCGAATTCGACGGCTGGCGCGTTGCGCTGGATCGCGCATCGGGCGCACCGACGGCGCTCGTCGCACCGAACGGCGCCCGCATCGCCGGGGATCCGCTGATCGCGTACACGCACGAGAGCTACGACGCGAACGACGTGGCGACGCACATGCGCACCTACCTGACCGATCGCGTGCGCTGGGCGTTGCTCGACCACGGCAAGCCCGGCCTCGAAAACGCGCGCACGGCGCAGTCGGCGCGCTTCGCCACGCAGTTCGCCGGCGTCGAATCGCACGCCGATCGCGTGCTGCTGCACTGGCGAATGCCGGAGCGCGCGCATGCGCAGCTCGGCGCGCCGGCCTGCGTCCTATTGTCGCTGCGCGCCGTGGACGCGACCCGACTGCGAATCGAACTCGTGCTGCGCGACAAACCGGCCAACCGCATGCCGGAAGCGGGTTTCCTCGCCTTCGCCCCCGCCGGCGCAAGCGACTGGGAACTGCACAAGCTCGGCCTGTGGCTGCGCGCGACGGACATCGTGCGCAACGGCGGCGGCGCGCTGCAGGCCGCGTCGTGCGTGCGCGCGAAGCTCGATGCGGGCGTGGCGCTGCGGATCGAGCCGCTCGACGCGCCGCTGGTCGCACCCGCGGACGCGCCCTTCATGACGTTTGCGGGCGCAGCGCCGGATTTCTCCGCCGGCATCCGCTTCAACCTGCACAACAACAAGTGGGGCACGAACTTCCCGATGTGGTGCGAAGGCACGCTGCGCTTTCGTTTCGACCTCGAAATCGCCTGAGCCGATTGCGTTCGGCGGCAGCCGCGTCGCTGACATTCCCGCGACACAAACCCGGGCTAGATTTGCGTTCCGCACGCCCCGCCACGGCGGTGCCGGAAGCGGGTTTACGCGCACGAATGGAATTTTTTTTCTAATTGCCACAATGTTGCAATGCAAATTGCAATAGAGTTTCTAGGTGCCTATGCTCGCCTGGCGTCGCAAGCCGGCGTGCACCACGCACTCATCTCCTTCCCCGTTGCGAAGTCTTTCTACTTGCGGAGATTCGTCCATGTGCCATCCTCGTATTTTCACTCTGTGCAGCGTGCTCGCGCTATCGTGTTCCCTGATGCCGACGAGCCGCGCGGCCGAAGCCACTCCGGCACCGGCCGATCCGAAGGTCGCGGCATCAACAGATGATCCTGACTGGCAAGCCTCGCCGTCCGACGCGACGACGAACGATGCAGCGAAGACGACGCAAAACTTGGAGTCGGTTGTCGTCACCGGCCGCGCCGGCGTTGATGCGCGCACGAAGGAACAGACCAGCTACTCGATCACGCAGATCGGAGAGGAAGCACTGCGCCTGCAGGCACCGACGAGCGTGACCGAATCCTTGAAATCCGTGCCTGGGTTCTGGGTCGAAGCGTCGGGCGGCGAGGCCAGCGGAAATGTCCGCGCGCGAGGTATTCCGGTGGACGGCTTTGGCTCGATCACTTTGCTCGAGGACGGCGTACCGATCCAGCACGATCCGGGCTTGACCTGGTACAACGTCGACCAAGTGTTCCGCCTCGACGAGACGATCGACGGCGTCGAAGTCGTGCGCGGCGGCCCGTCGTTCCTGTTCTATCCGAACGCGCCTGCGGCTGCGGTCAACTACATCCCGCGCAAGGTCGGCGAGGAAGCCTCGGGATTGTTCAAATACACGTGGGGCGACTACGGCTACAACCGCACCGACTTCTGGTACGGCGCGCCGATCGGCAACAGCGGCTGGAAGTATTCAGTCGGCGGCTTTTTTCGCCAGGCCGAGGGCGTGCGCGATCCGGGCTACACCGGCGACAAGGGCGGACAGCTGCGCGGCACACTCTTCAAAGAATGGGATGACGGCAAGTTCAGCGTCGACTTGAAGCATCTGAACGACCATGTCGATTTCTTCGTGCCGGTTCCGCTGCATCGCGACTCTTCGGGCGACATCGTCGCGGTACCGGGCTTCGACGGCAATTACGATACCGTCGCCGGCCCGGAAACCGCGCACATGACGTTCCACACCAGCGAAGGCGCGTACGACTGGGACGGCACCCAAGGCACCTACGTCAACCGCACCCAGGTGACGGCCAAGTTCGAGCAGAAGTTCGGCGACGACTGGAAATTCTCCGACAGTTTCCGCTACAGCACGACCAATACCAAGCGCAACGGCACGTTTTCGAACTCGGTGCTGTCGGGCATTGCCGAACTCGCTTCGCTCAGCACGGCCGCAAACCTCGCCTTGTTCCCAGGAGCGGCCGGCTTCCAGTTGCGCTATACCGACAACCCGAACCAGGTTTTCGATCTCGGTTCGCTCGCGTTGTCGGGATCGGGCACGCTCAACGGCCAGAACGGCAATGGTCTCGTCCTCGTCAACCAACTGCGCGCGCTGTGGATGCCCGAGTACGAATACGGCAACGACGCGCACGTGTCGACCAAGTTCGATTTCCTCGGCGCGCACGACTTCACGGCCGGCGTCTACTACTCGCATCAGAACATGGACTTCAACCGCGTGTCATCGCTCGTCCTGACCGATGTGCGCGGCAATGCGCGCCTGCTCGACGTGGTCGCGGTCGATGCGAACGGCAACGCGCTTGGCAACCTGACCTACAACGGCATCCTGCGCAACGGCTCGGAGTTCGAGCGCGATACCGGCAAGCAGGACAGCTACGCGTTCTATCTCGGCGACGAATGGCAGATCACGCACGATTTCCGCCTGGATTTCGGCTGGCGCTGGGACAGGAACGAAATGCACAACACCAACACGACGCGCCTGCCGGCGACGAGCAGCTTCGTCTACAACGGAGTGACCTACTACAACCAGGGCGGCAACTATCTTTGCAACCTCAACGACGGCCTGTTCGCCGATACCCAGGTCGCGTGCGCGAACCCGAGCAATCCGTTCACCACGACCGACCACTCCTTCAGCAAGAGCGGCTGGACAGTCGGCGCGAACTACCAGTTGACCGATCGCGCGGGCCTGTTCGCACGCTACACCTCGACGTATCGCCTGCCGAATTTCAGCACGTTCATCGCCAACTCGCTCGCATTGCCGATCACGCAGACGATGGACCTCGGCGAGGTCGGCGCCAAGTGGGGCAGCGAATGGGCGACGTTGTACGCGACCTGGTTCTACACCAAATACGACAACGTCACCTTCAGCAGCCAGATACTCGCTTCCGACAACGTGACCCTGCTCACCCAGACCGCGGTCGCCCAGACCAAGACCACCGGCTTCGAACTCGAAGGCGACATCACCCCGACCGCCTGGTTCGACCTGCATTTCTCGGCGACGCTCGAAGATCCGAAGTACCGGAATCTGCGCGCGGTGAGCTACAGCAAGGATTCCAGCGGCAATCTGGTTCCGACGATTTCCGACTTCAGCGGCAATCAACTAATCCGCGTGCCGAAGGTGAGCTATCGCCTGGCGCCGCGTCTCATGCTGCTCGACAACAAGCTGCAGTTGCAGTTGTCGTACGAATACGAAGGCAAGCGCTATTCCGACACGGCCAATCTGTCGGTGCTGCCCCAGTACCACGTCATCAACGCGAGTGCGGAATACGACATCAACGAGCGCATGAGCGTCTTCGGCTACGTCGACAACCTCACCAACTCCGTCGGCCTGACCGAAGGCAATCCGCGCTCCGGCGACGTGATCTCGACCGACGCGGGCAAGACCGTGTTCCTCGCCCGCCCGCTGCTCGGCCGCGCCTATCGTCTGTCGTTCATGTACAAGTTCTGATCGTGCCCTGCGATCGACGCCCCGAGCCAATAACATGCGCCCGCAAGTGCCCTCTCCCCCGGCCGACATCGGAGGAGGGGTTTCCGAAACGCTCTTCCGCAGCATGCGCCCTCCGCGTCGACCCGCCCGCAGGCTTGCTGCTGCGCTGTTCTCCGTCGGCATGTGTTCGCTCTGCTTCGCAGCGGCGCAAACGAACTGCAGTCTTTCCGCGAAGAACGCCGCAGAGGCCGGCGGCAAGGACTGCGCGCGCGCCTGGATCGATGCCAACCTGCGCCTCGACGACATCCAGGTGATCGGCACGCACAACAGCTACAAGCGGCGCATGCCGCCCGAAGAATTTGCCGCGCACCACGCCGTGGACGCGCACGGCGCCGACGGCCTCGACTACGGCCATCGTCCGCTCGACGAGCAGCTCGACGCGGGCATGCGCGAGCTCGAACTCGACGTCTGGGACGATCCGCAGGGCGGCCGCTGGCTGCACCCGCCGGGCGCTCTGCGCAAAGGCTTTGCGTCGCCGCCTTGGCCGCGCGCAGCCGCCGCGCAGATGGCGAAACCGGGGTTCAAGGTCATGCACCTGGCCGACATCGATTTCCGCTCGATCTGTGCGACCTTCGTCGCCTGCCTGACGATCGTGCGCGACTGGTCCGCGGCGCATCCGCAGCACGCGCCGATCATGATCCTGATCAACGCCAAGGACGGGAAACTCGGCCCCGATTCGGTAGCTGCGCTCAAGTTCGACGCGGCCGCGTTCGACCGCCTCGACGCGGAGATCCGCAGCGTGTTCCCGCCCCCGCGGCTGATCACGCCCGACGAAGTGCAAGGCCGATACGCGACGCTGCGCGAGGCGGCGCGCGCGGACAACTGGCCCACGCTCGGGCGGGCGCGCGGACGCGCGCTGTTCGTGCTCGACGAAAGCGACGACAAGATCGCCATCTACCGCGGCGCGCGTCGTTCGCTCGAAGGCCGCGCGATGTTCGCCACGATCAAGGAGGATTCCCCGGCGGCGGCTTACCTCACGCTCAACGAGCCGATCGCCGACCAGGCGCGCATCCGCGCCGACGTCGCCGCCGGCCTGCTCGTGCGCACGCGCGCTGACGCCGACACGTTCGAAGCGCGGCGCAACGACACGGCGCGCCGCGAGGCCGCGTTCGCGAGCGGCGCGCAATTCGTCTCGACCGACTATTTCGAACCTGACCCGCGCTTCGGCCCGTATCGCGTACGCTTCGACGACGGCGCGATCGCGCACTGCAATCCCGTGCGCGCGGCGGGAAAATGCGCCGGCACGCCCATCGAATGATTTTTTGCCCGTCATTCCCGCGAAGGCGGGAATGACGCCAACGTGGAGATCCGGCCGTGACCGTTCGCCTTCTGGCATTTGTGGCTTTCGCATTTATCCTTGGCGACGCGCTCGCCGCCGACAAGCCCGACCTGACCCTGACGGGCAAGCTTTCCGGCAAGGACGATCAGACCTACAAGCTCGTGCCGTTCGACGTGCCGGCCGGCGTCGACCGCATCACCGTCGACTTCGCCTACACCGGCCGCGACGAGAAGACCACGATCGACCTCGGCCTGCTCGGCCCCGGCGGCTTCAGGAACAACGCGTTCCGCGGCTGGAGCGGCGGCAACAAGAGCCGCTTCACCGTGTCGGCGACCGACGCGACGCCATCCTACCTGCCCGGCCCGATCGCGCCGGGCCGCTGGAACCTGCTGCTCGGCATCCCGAACATCCGCGAAAGAGCGCACGCGGAGTACACGGCAAAGGTGTACTTCTCCAGGAATGGAAAAATTCCCGATCTGCTCGACGAGCCGCTGCGCGCCGGGCCCGGCTGGTACCGCGGCGACCTGCACATGCACGGCGCGCACAGCGACGGCTCGTGCACGCCGCAGAGCGGCAAGGGCAAGATGCCATGCCCGCTGTTCCTCAGCGCGCAGGCCGCTGCGGACCGCGGCCTCGACTTCATCGCCCTCTCCGATCACAACACGGTGTCGCAAGCCGACGCGGTGCGCGAGCTGCAGCCGTATTTCGACCGCCTGCTGCTGATTGCGGGGCGCGAGCTGACCACGTTCACCGGCCATGCCAATCTGATCGGCACCTGGGCGCCGCTCGATTTCCGCGTCGGCTCGGCCGATGTGCCGGACTGGAGCACCCTCTTCCGCAACGCCGCCAGACTGGGCGGTTTCGTCTCGATCAACCATCCGATCCGCCTCTCGGGCGAAATCTGCATGGGCTGCGGCTGGACGGCCACGCCCGCCGTCGACATGCGTCTCGTGCAGGCGATCGAAGTCGTCAACGGCAACGACGCCGACACGGTGATCTCCGGCATTCCGTTCTGGCAGGCGCAGCTCGACAAGGGATTCCGCCTCACCGCGATCGGCGGCAGCGACGACCACAACGCCAAGCAGTGGAGCGAAAGCCGCGGCCACGTCGGCATCGGCACGCCGACGACGGTCGTGCATGCGGCCGAACTTTCGCAGCGCGCGTTGCTCGACGCGCTGCGCGCAGGCCACGTCTTCGTCGACGTCTTCGGCAGCAAGGACCGCCACTTCGAATTCACCGCGAAAGGCGATGGCATCGACGCCGAGATGGGCGACAAGATCGCCGCGCCGGAAGACGCCAAGGTGGATTTTTCGGTCAAAACCGGCAACGTCGCCGGCGGCAGCGTCGAAATCGTCATCGACGGCAAGCTCGCCAACGTGATCGATTCGCCGAAGATCGGTAGCGCCGCTCAAGCCTTTGCCTTCGCCTGGACCTCGGACGGGCGGCGCCACTGGCTGCGCGCGAACGTGCGCAACGCCGAAGGCAAGCTCGTGGTGGTCGGCAATCCGGTCTACGTGAACTGGACAACCGATGCCAGGCATTGATTGCGCAGCGCGCCGCGACTTGCCGCCGGCAAGCCGCTACCATCGCGCGCATGACGCCAGCCGATAAAACCGCCACTGCGCGACGCAAGCCAGGCAACGCGAAAACGCTCGCGCGGCACGCGCCGGCCGACCCCCGCTATACGGCGGCGGTGATCCCGACGACGATCCTCGCCGTGCTCGCGCAGATCGCCGATGCCGAAGGCGTCGCGATCGAGCCCTGGCTCGCCGGGCTCGGCATCACGCGTGCGCAGATCGACGACGCCTCGGTGCGCGTCTCGTACCGGCAGGCCAGTCTCATCATCAAGCGCGCGCTGCGCGCGATTCCGCGCAGCGGCTTCGGCCTCGAAGTCGGCGCGCACCAGTCCAACGGCACGTTCGGCATCATGGGGCTTGCGATGATGACCGCACGCACGTTCGGCGACGCGGTGAACATCGGCGTCGAGCATGCCGACATCACCGGCGCCCTGATGGATGTCGAACTGGAGACGCTGAACGCGCGCGAAGTCGCGCTGGTCGCGCGGCCACGCTTCGCCGACGAGGAAATCCTCGTCTTTCTCTGCGAGGAATTGTTCGCGAGCACCTTGCAGCTCGCGCGCGGCCTGGTCGGAGCTTCGTTCAAACCGGAACGGCTTGAACTCACCTACCCCGCTCCGTCGCACGCGGCCGACTATCGCCGGCTGTTCGATTGCGAGATCCGTTTCGGCACGAACCGCAACCGCCTCGTCGTCGCCTCGCGCTGGCTCGACGTGCGCCTGCCGACGCACCATCCGGTCAGCGCGCAGCAGGCGCTCGCGATCTGCCGCGAGCAGGCTGCGCACATCAAGCGCCAGAGCGAGATCGTCGCCTCGGTCGAGCGCATCCTGCGCCGCCATCTCGCCGAACATCCGACGTTGGGCGAGGTCGCCGCGCACCTCAATCTCTCCGAGCGCACGCTGCGCCGCCATCTGGCTACAGCCGGACGTGTCTATCGCGACATCCACGACCAACTGCGCACCGAACGCGCGCTGGAACTGCTCAGCGCCGGCGCGCTGAGCATCGCCGACATCGGCAACGAGGTCGGCTATTCCGACGCCCGCGAATTCCGCCGCGCATTCAAACGCTGGACGGGCAAGCCGCCGACCGCGATGCGCACGCCATAGGCCGGGCCCGTGGCATAACCGGCCATTGCACGATGGCCGAATTGCCCCCCAAGCGCAGCCGGCGGCCCCTCCCTCAAACGTTCGTTCGAGAGTACATTGCGCGTTATACGTTGAGGGAGAAAGCTCCATGCGCAGACTCGCCATCGCCGCCTTGTGCGCCCTCGTCGCCGGCTGCGGCAAGGCGCCGCCACCGCCGCCGGGCGAAGCCGACCTCGCGTTCGAGAAAAAAATCCAGCAGCAGTTTCTCGACGCCAAGCCCGGCGACATCATCGAGATTCCCGCCGGCAAGCACCCGCTGCAACGCGTGCTGACGCTGCGCGCGAACGGCGTGACGATCCGCGGCGCGGGCTCGGACAAAAGCATCCTTTCGTTCAAGAACCAGATTTCCGGCCCGGAAGGCATGCTCGTCTACGCCAACGATTTCACGATCGAGCATCTCGCGATCGAGGACTCGAAGGGCGACGGCCTCAAGATCAACGACGGCGAGAACGTCACCATCCGCGATGTGCGCGTGGAATGGACCGGCGGCCCCTCGCTGGACAACGGCGCCTACGCGATCTATCCGGTCAAGTGCAAGAACGTGCTGGTCGAGGATTCGGTCGCGATCGGCTCGCGCGACGCCGGCATCTACGTCGGCCAGTCGCAGGACATCGTCGTGCGCCGCAACCGCGCCGAGAAGAACGTCGCCGGCATCGAGATCGAGAATTCGGTGCGCGCCGACGTCTACGAGAACACCGCGACGAACAACTCCGGCGGCATCCTCGTCTTCAACATGCCCGACCTGACCCAGCACGGCGAGCATGCGCGCGTGTTCAAGAACAGGATCGTCGCGAACAACCTCGGCAACTTCGCCGCCAAGGGCACCGCGGTCGCGAGCGTGCCGGCCGGCTCCGGCTTCATCGTCACCTCGAACCCTAAGGTCGAACTGTTCGACAACGACATCGCCGACAACCGCACCGCGAACGTGATCATCGCCAGCTACTACATCACCAACTTCGCCGACAAGAAGCCGAGCGAAGGCTACGATCCGTATCCGAAGACCATCTACATCCACGACAACCGCTTCTCGGGCGGCGGCGACTCGCCCGACGGCCTCGACTGGAAGGCGCTCAAGGTGTCAATGTTCGGCATCGGCGGCCACTTTCCCGATGTGCTCTGGGACGGCTTCGTCGATACCAAGGCACAGGTCAACGGCCAATATCCCGCCGAGCAGCGCATCTGCGTGAAGAACGGCGATGCCGAAGTGCTCGACGTCGACGGGCCGAACAAATTTTCCAACCCGAAGGTGTTCAAGGACGAATTCCATTGCGAGCTGCCGCCACTCGCGGCGGTCGAGTTGAAGGGCAAGGCGTAAATCGCGATGTGCGAGTTTCCGTATCGGCCGTCGTTGAAAAAGCGCCCCCTTCCGGCTGCCGCCACCTTCCCCCGCTTCGCAGGGGAAGGGTTTCAGGCTGCATCGCTTTCCTCTTTCCCTTCCCCTGCGAAGCGGGGGAAGGTGCCGAAGGCGGAAGAGGGCGCTCTTGTTTTTGCCAGCCTGCTACTTGCCTTCGCCTCGCTCGTGGGCTGCACGCAAGCGCCGAAGGACGTGCATTTTTTCGCCGAGGGCAAGCCGGAGAAGCTCAGCGACTGGCACCTCGTCGAAGCGCGCGGCGGCAAGCTCGTCGCCAATGCCGGTGTTGTGCCTTACGATCTGAACACGCCTCTGTTCAGCGATTACGCGCACAAGTTCCGCACCGTCTGGATGCCGAACGGCGCGGCGGCGAAGTACGACGCCGAAGGGCCGTTCGATTTCCCGGTCGGCACGGTGCTGACCAAGACGTTCTTTTATCCGCATGCGGCGAGCGCGGCGAGCGATGCGAAGGCCGTCGCCCGCAATTACGACGTTTCGCGCGACTTCGCCGCGGGCTCGGCAGATGAAGCGCTGGATCTCGCCAACGTGCGCCTGATCGAAACGCGCATCCTCGTGCGCCGCGAACACGGATGGGAGGCGATCCCCTACGTCTGGAACGCCGCGCAGACCGACGCCGAGCTCGCACGCACGGGCGATGCGATCCCGCTCGAACTCGTCGACGACAAGAACGCACGCGAAGCGTTCACCTATGTCGTGCCGAACGAAGCCCAATGCGCAGGCTGCCATGTCACCAACGTCAGTGCGAAACAGATCGAACCGCTGGGCCCGCGCGCACGCCATCTCAACAAGGACTATTCCTACGCCGGCGGCACGGAAAACCAACTCGCGCATTGGACGAAGCTCGGCACTCTCGCCGGCGCGCCCGAACCCGCGCAGGCGCCGCGCGACGCCGACTGGCACGATGCGAAAGCGCCCGTCGCCGACCGCGCGCGGGCGTATCTCGACGTCAATTGCAGTATGTGCCACAGTCCGACCGGCCCGGCCAACACGACCGCGCTCGACCTGCGCAGCGCCAACGCCAACCTGCGCCTGCTCGGCGAATGCAAGCCGCCGGTCGCGGCCGGCCGCGGCACCGGCGACCGCCTGTTCGACATCGTTCCCGGCAAGCCCGACGAATCGATCCTGCTCTACCGCATCACCTCGCATGAGCCCGGCGTGATGATGCCCGAGATGGGGCGCAGCACCACGCACAGGGAGGGCGTCGAATTGATCCGCGATTGGATCGCCGCGATGCAGGGAACATGCGGGGCATAGGTTGAAGCGACACCCGGTTTTTCTTGCTAATGTCATTCCGGCAGGGACTGCCGGAATCCAGTCACACGGACGTGGACCGATACGAAAACGAAACGTTTCCGTCCATGGAACTGGACTCCGGCAGTCCCTGCCGGAGTGACGAACTTTCGGCATGGGAGGATGCAGTGAAAACATTTCAAACGACACGACTGACCAACCACGTGCGCTTGGCGCTGTTCGCCGGCGCAACGGCCCTGCTCGCCGGCCCGGTCGCGTTCGCCGCAGCGGACGCGCAGGACGCACCCGCCGCTCCGGCGAAAACCGACGACGCCGCGATGCAGCTCGGCAACGTCACCGTCACCGCGCAGAGCCGCACGCAGCAGGTGCAGGAAGTGCCGATCGCGATGCAGGTCATCACCTCGACGCAGATCGACACGCTCGCCGCGACCGACCTGTCGAAGATGGACAAGTACGTGCCCGGCCTCTCGGTCAGCGGCGATCAGCCGACCCAGCCCTACTTCAGCCTGCGCGGCATCGGCACGGGCGATTTCGGCATCGGTACCGACGCACCCGTGGGCGTCTACGAGAACGGCATCTACCAGGGCAAGACCGGCGGCGCGCTGCTGATGTTCAACGACATCGACCACGTCGAAGTGCTCAAAGGCCCGCAAGGCACGCTGTTCGGCCGCAACAGCGCGGCCGGCGCGATCTCGGTGGCGACCAATGCGCCGAGCGACCAGTTCGAGGCCAATGCGCGCCTGCGCCTCGGCAACTACGGCATGCGCTACGGCGACGGCGTGCTCAACGCGCCGCTCGGCGAGAGCCTCGCGTTCCGCCTCAGCTTCGTCGACAATCAGAGCGACGGCTGGCTGCGCGACGCCGCGACCGGCCAGCATTTCTACAAGAACGACGACTGGGGCACGCGCATGCAGTTGCGCTGGAACGGCCCGGCCGACACCAGCGTCAACCTCGCCTGGGAGCACGAACGCCTCGACCAGCCGCCGCGTCCGACGATCGACGTCACGCCGCTGCCGGCGTATCCCGAGTTGCCGTCGATCGAGCCCGATTACGCGAGTTTCATGGATCCGCGCCACGCGCCGCTGTACAACGAAGTGACCGACGCCGGCGAATCGCGCACCTACGATTCGTTCGCGTTGCGCATCGAGCACCCGCTGCCGTTCGGCGATTTCACCTCGCTGACCTCGTTCCAACGCTTCCACACCTACAACCGCGAAGCGCAGGAAGGCACCGACCGCATCGACCTCTACTTCGACGACGTCAACATCGAGCGGCACAAGACCTGGTCGCAGGAATTCAAGCTCGCCGGCAAGACCGACCTCGCCGACTGGGTCGCCGGCGCAAGCTGGTACCGCGACGACGGCCACCAGACCAGCCAGATCAACTTCTTCACCGACAGCATCGACACCCTGCTCAACAACCTCGGCATCGCGCCGGGCGGACTCTACGGCCCGCTGACGCAGGGGTTGCAGGCCGCGGGATTCCAGTACTCGCTGCTCGGCGATCCGTGGCAGGAGAACATGATCAACCGCAACGTCGCCAAGGCGAGCGCGGTCTACGGCGACGTGATCTGGCACCTCAACGACCGCCTCAACCTCACCACCGGCGTGCGCTTCACGCGCGACGAACGCGATTTCAGCTGGTACACGCCGCTGCGCGTCGCCAAAGAGCTCGACGCGACGCTGGCGGGCCTGCAGTCGCTCGGCCTGCTCGACGCGCTCGGCGTGCCGATCGAAACCTTCCAGCAGAACATCTACTTCACCACGCCGCAGACGCAGAGCCAGCCGGTCGGCCTCGATCGCAGTTGGAACAACACGAGTCCTCGCCTCGTGCTCGACTACAAGCTCACGCCAGACGTAATGCTCTACGCCTCCGCGGCCAAGGGCTACCAGGCCGGAGGCTTCAACGCGCTCGAAGTCGGCACCGTATACAAACCGCAGACCGTCCAGAACTACGAGGCCGGCATCAAGAGCTGGTTCGCCGACTACCGGTTGCTGTTCAACGCCTCGGTATACTATTACAAATATTCCAATCTGCCGAACCTGGTCCTGGTTTCGAACGGCGGCGGCAACGGCGACCTGCCGCAGTACCAGATCCTGCCTAGCGACCAGGAAGCCAAGGGCCTCGAATTCGAGGCGCGCTGGCAGGCGACCGACAACCTGCGCCTCAACGCCGCCGCGGCCTGGATCGACCAGACCTACAGCAACTACGTGACCTCGGCCGGCACGAATCTCGACGGCCAGGCCACCGGCCTGCCGTATCTGTCCGCCACGCTCGGCGCCGACTACGTCGTGCACGACGTCGCCGGCGGCAGCCTCGACTTCACCCTGCAGGGCGCGTACACCGGCAAGCCGCGTTGCAATGCGGATTCCGAGCTGCAAGGCACGTGCATCCTCGCCACGCCGTTCAAGCTCGGCGGCAGCCAGACGCGCGTGGATTTCCGCGTCGGCTGGTCCTCGCCCGGCGTGCCGTGGAGCGTCGCATTATTCGTCAACAACGTGTTCGACGTGCAGTACGTCGGCGGCCTCAACCAGATCGTGACCAACGTGCTCGGCGTGACCAGTGCGGGCATCACCGCGCCGCGCACGTGGGGCGTCGAGGGCAACTACCGGTTCTGACGCAGCGCTACCCTACCCGCCGGTTGCGCCGTCGTCCGCGATAGCTCTGCGTTCGAACCACCACAGCGTCGCGGCCGCGGCCAACCAGGCGAGGAAGAACGGCCAGCGCGGCAGCGGCACGCCGCGCGTCGCCATGCCCGCCGGCGATGCGGCCGCACCGAGCAACCCGCGCGTCGCGCGCGCGGCGTGCGCCGCAGCAACCCCCGCGGCTTCGCCATCGGTACGCACAGGGAATGGCCAGCGCTCGCCCGAGTTCAGCAAGACGTGCCAGCCCGACACCGATGGCCAGTAGCCGGCGCAGCGATCGGCGCCGACGAGCAGCGGCGTGCGCGTTCCCGTTTCGTCCACGACGGCCGCATCGGCGGCGAGGCCGCACAATACCGCGCGTTCGTCGACGCGCGCCGTATCCGGCAGCGCTGGCACCGATTCGCCACGCGCCCGCGCGACCGCGGCGAAAGTGTCGCTCCACACGCTGCCGAACGCGGCCGCCTCGCCGTGCAGGACGAGCTTGTAGCTGTCGCTGAGCAGCCATAGCACGACGCGCCCGCGACCGGCATCGACACTCCAAGCCACGGGCGAACCGTCGTCGGCACGCAGCAACGGCGCGGCGCGCGGTGCTTCGACCGCGAACGCACGAGGCGCGAACGTGACGCCCGGATCGCCAAGGCCCAGCGTCTTGTCGAGCACGACCGGCGGCATGGCCTCGGCCGCCTGTACGCGCAGGCCGAATGCCGCCCAATCGGCCGCGACCGCCGCAGGCACCGGCCCGTTGACGCGCAACAACAGACCGAGACCGTCGCGCACGGCGGCGATCAGCGCCAGCCGGTGCGACGCATCGAGCGTGGCCCAGGCGCGCTCGTCGAGAATCGCGAGATCGGCGTTGCGCAGTGCATCCACATCCAACGCGACCGCGCCTTCGTTCAAGGCGATGCCTTCGCTCAGCGCAATGCGACTGTCCAGCGCGACGCCGGCATCGACCGCCCAGCGGCGCAGATACTTCGATTCCGGATCGGGCGCGCCCGCGAGCAGCAACACCCTCAGTGGCGCACCGACGCGCGTCGCCAGCGGCACCGAGACCGTCTCGACACGGGTACCCTTTTGGTCGAACAACTGCAGCGCGAACAATGCGTCGCCCTCGCCTTTTGCCGTCGCCCCGAGGGCGAAGCGACCCTGCGCGTCGAGCGGCCCGGCAGCAACGACCGCGCCGGCCGGATCACGCAGTTCGGCGCGGCCGCCCGCGACGCCTTCGGCACGACCGCCGACGCGCCAGCGATGGCCGGCGAGCACGAACGCCGGCGCGTCGAGTTCGACCAGGCCGCGCGGCAACGGTGCCGCGTTGAACCGCGCGACACGGCCGCGCGCGGCGTCGCGATCGCGATCCGGCAGGCCGCCACCGACGATGCGCAGGCGGCGCGCATCCGCATGCCGGCGCAGCGCGGTGCCAAGATCGGGCGCGCGTTCGATCGCCCCGCCCGCCTCGACGCCGGGCAGCGCGACGACGTTGGCCGCCAGCGGCAGCGCCGCCACTTGCCGGGCCGTGACGCCGGGCGTCAACACGACGAGTTCGTCCGCGGCGAAATGCTCGCTCGCGGTCGGCGGGAACAGGCACAGGTACAGCAGCAACGCCGCGACGGGCTGCAGGACCGCGCGCAGCACACGGTGCCTGCCGTGCGTGCGCCAGACGCCGAACGCGGCCGCCAACCCCAGCGCGAGAATGACGAGGGTCGGCGCGTTCATCGCTGCGCTCCCTCGCCGGCCTGCAACGCATCGAGATAGGCGCGGCCGCCCGCATCCGCCGCTGCGCGCGGTGCGCTCGCCGCAGCCGGCACCGGCAGCAGCGGCCAGAGCAGATCGCGCAACTCGTTCCGGCACGCGACGCAGGCCGGATCGCGGCGCGCGCGATCGACCGCCGCGAGCACGCCCAGCGCATCGGGCAGACGCGCCTCGCGCGCGTGCAGCCACGCTCCTGCCGCGTCCCAGTCGGGCGCGGTGTCGCCGGACAGGGACTGCCACAGCCGAACGATCGCCGCATCATCGTCCGCCGTCGTCGCGGCCAGCGTGCCGATGCGGTCGTCCACGCCCTTGCGCTCGCCGCTGAGCCGGCGCGTCTCGTCGGGCACCGGAAGTTCCAAACCGACGCGCGCGAGATAGATGCGCGTGGACTGCTGCACCTGCTTGATGTACTCGAGCGCGCGATGTTCGTACGGCAGCGCCTCGTCGGGCCGGCCCTGGCGCAGATGCAGTTCGGCCTGCCACATCTCGGCGAGCGCGGATTTGAGTGTCGCCTTGGTTTCCGGATCGAGCAATGTCGCCGCCTCGGCGATGTCGTGCACATGGCCGTATTCGGCCACCGTGTCGCCTTCCTGACCGAACTTCGGCGCGGCCTGGTTTGGCGCGTGCCGCTCGTGCGCTTCGGCGAGCGCATCGACGCGGGCTTCCGCGGCCGGATCGTGCAGCGCCTCGTTGAACGACCGCACCGGCGCCGCACGCTCATGCCCGTGCGGCTGTGACGCGTCGTGCGCGGCGGCCGACTCGGCCTCTTCGCCGAGGAACTGGCCGTAGCGCAAGCGCAGGATCTTCTGGTCGACGCCGATCGCGTCGGAGCGGCCGAGATAAACCTTGTCGGCCAGGGTCGCACGCTCGGCCAGCAGCGCCTCGCTGTCGATGATGATCTGGCGCTGGCTGCGGAAGTACGCCGGCATCGTCTTCTGCGCGATGCCCTCGAGCCCGCTGCTGTCGTTCGACGCCTCGGCCGGCCAGCGCAGGATGAAGCTCGCGCTGCGCGTCGTGTTCGCCTGCGGTTCGCGGTTGTCGGCGACGACCGCGCGCACGATCACGTCGTCGCCCTGCGCGATGCCGAGCGCGGCGAGGTCGAGGCTGTGGTGGAAACGCTGATGCCGCGCGCCCTCGGCGCCGACCGGCTCGCCCGAAAGCGCGACGCTCTGCTCCTTGAACTTGATGTTCTCGCCGGTGCCCTGCGCCAAGGTGATCTGCAATTCGGCGCTGGCGATGCCGTAGTCGTCGTCGGCCTCGAACGCGAGGTCCCACGTTTTCTGTTGTGCGTCGAGCAGGGTCAGCGTCTTCTCGGGCTCGAGCACGCGCACCTCGGGCGCGCGATCGGGAATCGCGTCGAGGCGGTGGAGGCGATCGTCGGCGAGCGGCGGCACGCCGTCGAGTACGACGCGGTACAGCGCCGATGCGGCGAGGGCGCGCTCGCCGCGCCAGTCGGCGCCGTCGTGCGTCAACTCGAGCCGACTGCCGTCGTGGAACGCCAGCGTCACCGACTTCGGCGCGGAATCGAAGCGCAGGCTCCAGCGCAGCCGCGAACCTTCGGGCGCCTTCGCGTCGAGCGCGGCTTCGCTGCGCGGCGCGAGCCGCGTGTACGCGGGCGCTTCGATGTCGATGCGCGCGCCGGTGAGCGCGGTGGCGTTCGCGTTGCGCGATCCAGCATTGGAGTCTGCCGCGATCCCGTTCGATACAGGCGCGCGCCAGCAGGCGGCGGCGACCAGCAACGCAAGCGCGACCGCGGATGCCGCGAGCAGACGCCGTTTCGGCCACGGCTCGCGCAGATCGCACTCCGATGCCGTCAGGCGCGCTTGCAGGCGCGCGCGTTGCAGACGCTGCAGATCGGTCAGCGAATCCTCGCCGCGCAACAGCAGTGCCGCGCTGTCCTCCATGCCCGGCTCCGTCGTATCGAGGCGACGCGCGAGCCACGCCCCATCGATACGACGCCGGGCGACGTACACGATCACGGCGGCAACTGCCAACGTCGACAATGTGATGGCGTACGCCGTGGGCGCTCCGCCGATTCGCGCCGCGAGAACGACCCCGGCGACCGCGATCGGAACCGCACCGGCCGCGACGATCGCCATGCGGCGCCTCACCGCGGCGAGGCGAAGCCGGCGCAGACATGCGTCGGCGTTCATGCCGCACCCTGCGTACGCACGCGTGTCGCGACGAAGCGCTCGAGCAGGAACAGGATCGCGATCAGCAACGCCAGCCAGACATCGAGGGCGCGTGCGGACGTCGGCGAACGCAAGGACATCGCCTCAGGCCCCGCTTCGACGCGCGGACGCATCGTTGCCGCCGCGGCACGCGTCGGCGCAGCCGGCGCGGGATCGAATGCGGTGCGCAGGCGATCCGGAAAATCCGCGTCGAGCAGTTCCGGCAGATCGGCAGGCGTGAAGCCGCCATGCAACGCGATGCGGCAGCCTTTGTCGTTTGCCACGCGATGGGCGAGAACGCGACCGCCCGTGTCGCGCCATAGCGGTTCGCCGTTCGTATCGGCATCGTGCGAGACCAGCGCGGTTCCGCCGGCGTCGAGCCAGCGCGCCAACGCGGGCGACGGCGGGGCGAGCCAGACCAGCCAGCTCGTCGTATCGGCGACCGGCACATCGGCCGGTTGCGCGTCGAGTTCGTAGTGCCCGCGTTCGCGCTGGTTCCAGGCGGCGACGGCGGCGCGCAGATAGCGCAGGGCGGGTTCGGACTCCGGCGTGTAGCGCACCGCGAGTCGCACCGGTTCCGGCGTCGACGCGACCGTATCGGACGTGCTGCCCGGAACGATGCGCCAATCCACCGCGCGCGACAGGCGTGGCCGTTCGCCATCGAGTCCGGCGAGTTGCTCCGGCACGACGACGGTCAGCGCGGCGGCGGGCGGCAGGGTTGCGTCGAGTTCGCGCAACAGGCTGGCGACCGCGACCGACGCCGCGGGCGGCGCTTCCTCGACGCGCGGAAAATCCGGCGCGAGCCAATGCCATTCGGCGTCGACGACGCCAGCCGCGGCGCGCGCGTCGGCCAGCGCGACGCCCGGTGCAACGACGACCCATGCCCGCGCCGGCAACGCATCGCCGCGCCACACCGGCCGCGCGAGCAATACGGCGAGCAGCGCCAGCAGCGCGAGACGGATCAGCAGCAGCCACGGCCGTTCGAAGCGCAGGCGCCGCTGCGGACGCATGCGTTCGGAGATCCAGCGCAGCGCGGCGAACTCGGTCGTGGTCAATTCGAGCCGGCGCACCAGATGGATCAGCAGCGGCAGCGCGAGCGCGGCCAGCGCGGCGAGGCCGAGCGGCGCGAGCAGAACGAGGCTCATGCCGCCCTGCCCGCCCCGTCGGCGCGCGCGGCATCGGCCCCGAACAGCGCGCGCAGCGACTCGACGAGCGGGAGATCGAGCACGTATTCCACGTGGCGGATCCCGGCCACGCCGAAGCGGCGCGCGAGTTCGGTGCGCGCCGCGGCGAAGCGTTCGAGATAGTCGCGGCGCACCGCGGCCGCTTCGACACGGCGTTCCGCGGCCGATTCGGGATCGCGGAAACGGTGACCGCCGGCGAACGGGAAATCGCGTTCCTCCGCGCTCAGCAGTTGCACGGTCAGCACTTCGCGGCGCGCGGCGGCTAGGCGCAGCGCAAGCCCGGCGATCGCATCGTCGAAGAAATCCGAGAAAATGACGACGACGGCCGGCGGCCGGATGCGTTCCCATAGCGGCGTCAGCGTCGCCGCGTCGGGCCAGCCGCCGGCAGCCTCGATGCGTGCGAGTTCGAGCAGGCAGCGATCGCGCTGGCGCGGCCCGGCGCCGGCGGGCACGAATGCGGGCGCGGCGCCGGCGAGCGCAAGCAGGCCGAAGCGATCGCCCTGCCGCAGCGCGAGTTCGAACACGCAGGCAGTGAGAGCTTTTGCTGCGCCGAGCTTGGAGAATCGTGGCTGATCAGAGCCAGCGCTCGGGTTATCACGCTGGCGCATCGATGCGCTCGCGTCGACGATCGCCCATGCGGTCAGAGGGCTGTCGCGCTCGGCCTCGCGCACGAAGTAGCGGTCCGAACGCGCGTACAGTTTCCAGTCGATGCGGCGCAGCTCGTCGCCGGGCTCGTAGGCGCGATACTGGGCGAATTCGAGACCGGCGCCGCGGCTGCGGCTGGCATGCTGGCCAAGACCGTCGCCGCCCGCGCCGTGGCGCGCGGTGAGACGCAACTCGCGCAGGTGCGCGCGCAACTCGGGCGGAATCAGCGGCGCCATCGACGCGCGCCTAGGCGGCGAACGGCACCGACTTCAGCAACGCGGCGACCACGTCGTCGCTGCTGCGTTGCTCGGCTTCGGCCGCGAACGAGAGCAGCAGGCGATGTCGCAGCACCGGCGCGGCCAGCGCGGCGACGTCCTCGCGCGTGGCGGCGAGGCGGCCGTGGATCAGCGCGCGCGCCTTGGCCGCGAGCACGAGCGACTGGCCCGCGCGCGGACCCGCGCCCCAGCGCACCCAGTCGCGCACCGCCTGCACCGCGCTCGCCTGCGGGCGCGAGGCGCGCACGAGGCGCGTGATCCAGGTCAGCACGTCATCGCCGATATGCACTTCGCGCGTCAGCTTCTGCAGGGCGATCACTTCCTCGCCGCCCATGACCGCGGTGAGGTCGGCAGCGGCGCCGCCGGTCGTCTGCGCGAGGATCGCACGCTCCTCGGCCTCGTCCGGATAGTCGACGCGGATATGCAGCAGGAAGCGGTCGAGTTGCGCCTCGGGCAACGGATAGGTGCCGGCCTGTTCGAGCGGGTTTTGCGTGGCGAGGACGAAGAACGGCTTCGGCAACGCGTGCGTGGTGCCGGCGTAGCTGATCGTGCGCTCCTGCATCGCCTCGAGCAGCGCGGACTGCGTTTTCGGCGGCGTGCGGTTCAGTTCGTCGGCGAGCAACAGATTGGTGAACACGGGTCCCTGCTGGAACTTGAAGTAGCGCTTGCCGGTACCGTGGTCCTCTTCGAGGATTTCCGTGCCGACGATGTCGCTCGGCATCAGGTCGGGCGTGAACTGGATGCGGCGGAAGTCGAGCGCGAGCGCAGACCCGAGCGAGCGCACGAGCAGCGTCTTGCCAAGACCGGGCACGCCTTCGAGCAGGCAATGCCCGCCGGCGAGCAAGCCGATCAGGAGCTGTTCGACGACGTCGCGCTGGCCGACGATGACTTGCGCGATGGCCTCGCGCAGCGCGCTGAGTCCGGCGAGCTGCCGCTGGATGGATTGTTCGGTGATCGTATCGTTCATGAGTTTATCTTCGCTTCCCTTCTCCCCTCGGGAAAAGGTGCCCGCAGGGCGGATGAGGGAAAGACACTGGAGTTTGGCAGCACCGGGGAAATCCGCAATGCTCTTCCCTCATCCGGCGCTTTGGTGACGCGGCTTCTCCCGAGGGGAGAAGGGGAAAACTAGGCCGTCAGCGCATAGATCACCACGTTGACCGCGAACTTCGTGTTGTCCTCGGCGAGGAAGCGCTTGTTGTGCCAGTCGTAATCCCATTCGCAACCGTAATCCTTGTTGCTGTAGAGCACGCCGAGGCGGCCGCCGATCTCGATGCCCTTCAAGTATTCGTGGACGATGTCGTCGCCCCAGCCGTTGAGCTCGAACGCGGTGTTCGGCGGCCCGTCGAACTTGAAGAACGCGTCGAACAACGGATGCTTCTTCGGCAGTTTCCTCAGCGCGCCCTCGCCGAAAATCGATACCATCTCGCGCTCGAACGATTTGGCGAACAAGCCGTCGATGTCGTGGTTGCAGTCGTCGGCAAGGATGAAGCCGCCGTTGCGCACGTAGCGTTCGAAGTTGCGCCGCTCATCCGGATTGAACTCGACCAGCTTGTGCCCGGCCATGTAGCAGAACGGCTGCGTCAGCATGCGCGGATCGGCCAGCGGCAGCACGTTCTCCTTGGTGTCGACGCGCAAGGTCGTGTATTGGATCAGTGCGTCGATCATGTTCGACGGCATGCGCGCATCGACGTCCCAGTCGCCCGATTCGTACATCAGGCGGGTGAACCAGAAGTCGTAAGCCGGCTCCCCCGCACGCGCGCGCCGCGCGAACGGCGCCAACGCAACGCCGGCAAACATCAGACGGAGGAATTCGGAGCGGGTCATTTGGAGAAAACAGTGGAGAGAAGTGAGAAACGAGTTTGCAATACCTGCTTCACTCGTTTCTCACTCCTCTCGCTCGCTCCTCTCTTTACACCGCATCCGACAACGAGGTGAAGGTGAAGTCGCGCACCTTGAGCGGCGGAACCAGCATCACGAACGGTGATTCGTCGTCGGTGACCCGCACCGGCTTGCCGATCTCCTCGATGTTGTTGAGCATGATCGCGGGCGACTCGTTGAAACGGAAGTTCTTGATCGGGTACTTGACCTCGCCGTTCTCGACGTAGAACGTGCCGTCGCGCGTGAGGCCGGTCAGCAGCACGGTCTGCGGATCGACCATGCGGATGTACCAGGTGCGCGTGACGAGGATGCCCTTCTTCGTGGACTTGACCAGATCCATCGTCGACTTGTCGCCGCCGAGCATGATGAAGTTGCCCGGCAGGCCGACCGCCTTCTTGCCCTTCTTCTGCGCCCAGTAGCGCGAATAGTGCAGGTACTCGACCTTGCCCTTGGTGACGATCGGCGTCTTCTCGCGCGCGAGGCCGTCGCGGTCCCACGGCAGCACGGCCACCTGCTCGTCCCACGGATCGGCGTAGATCGTCACGCGCTCGTCGAACACTTTCTCGCCGAGCTTGTTGCCGCCGCCCTTCTTCGAGAGGAAGCTGCGGCCCTCGTCGGACTGGCGCGCGTCGAAACCCTCCATCATGTCGGAGATGAGGTGCGCCGAGGCGGCGGGTTCGAGGATGACGGTGTACTTGCCCGGCTCCAGCGCCTTGGCGCCGACCGAACCTTTTGCCTTCTGCATCGCCGTGACGATCTCGCTCCTGGCGTCGAACTTCGACACGTCGGCGAGGTTGCGCGCGACCCAGCCCGAACCCTTGCCGTCGTCGGTGCGCACGGTGCAGGTGAAATCCATCGAGGCGGATTTCTGGTAGCCGAAATTGCCCTTGCTGTTGGCGATCGCGGAAAAGCTGTGGTCGTCGGTGAAGAATCCGGCCGCGACGAGCTTTTCCTTCCGGCACGGTTCGATGCACGCGGCGGCGACGCCGGCGCGGTATTCGGGAGTGACGTCGGCGGTCTTCTGCGCGAACGTGTTGCTGGGCTTGTAGGCCTGCCTCTCGATCGCCGGCACGAATTCGGGATTCTCCGGCGCGAGCCTGGCAAGCTCCTCGGCGCGACGCACGACGGCTTCGATCGACTTGTCGTCGAACGCGTTGATCGTCGCGGTACCGACGCGCTTGCCGAACGCGACTTCGACGACGAGATCGCAGTCGCTGACGTAGCCGCTGGTCGAAACCTCGTTGAGCGCGTAACGGATGTTGCCGCCGTTGGAACCCGACAGCGCCGCGGTGATTTCGTCGGCCTTCGAGGCCTTGATCGCCTTGTCGAGGATGGTGCGGGCCTGTTCTTCGGTGTAGATGCTCATTGGTGCGGTGCTCCTTGAATCGAGGGGCCGAGGGCCGAAAAGCGATGGGCGTGCGGGCTTTCAGCCCCCGGCCCCCAGCGCTCGGCCCCGCTTCTCAGCCGAGGCTGCGCGCGGTATTGATGACGTTGACGCCGTTGAAGCGCGCCGTGCTCGCGCCGTGCGAAACGGCCGAAACCTGGCCCGGCTGGCCCTTGCCGTCGAAGAACGAGCCGCCGTAGCGGAAATCGCTCCCGTCGCAGACGGCGACGCACGAGTTCCAGAACTCCGGCGTGCGGATCTGGTAGGCGACGTCCTCGATCGGCTGGGTGACTTTGCCGTTCTTGATCTCGTAGAACAACTGGCCGCCGAACTGGGCGTTGTAACGCTGCTGGTCGATCGAGAACGAACCGTCGCCGACGATGTAGATGCCGTTCTCGATGTCCTTGATCATCTCTGCCGGCGCAAGCTTCGTTTTGCCCGGCTGCAGCGAGACGTTGGCCATGCGCTGGAATTGCACGCTGGACCAGTTGTCGGCGTAGCAGCAGCCCTGCGATTCCTTGAGGCCGAGGATGTGCGCCTGGTCGCGGATCGCCTGGTAGTTGACGAGCACGCCGTCCTTGATGAGGTCCCACTTCTGCGTCTTGACGCCTTCGTCGTCGTAGCCGACCGCGCCGAGCGTGCCTTTCTCGATCTTGTCGGCGGTGATCGTGACCTTGTCGCTGCCGTACTTGAACTTGTCGCGCCACTTGTCGAGCGTGGCGAAGCTGGTGCCGGCGAAGTTGGCCTCGTAGCCGAGCACGCGGTCGAGTTCGGTCGGGTGGCCGACCGATTCGTGGATCGTGAGCCACAGGTGCGAAGGATCGAGCATGAGATCGTACTTGCCCGGCTTGACCGAGGTGGCGGTGAGCTTTTCCTTCGCCTGCTTCGCCGCCGCGATCGCGTCGGCCTTCATGTCGTAGGAGTCGCGGTAGACGAGCGCGCCGCAGGGCAGTTCCACCTTGTCGCCCGGCTTCGCGTCGAGATATTCGTAACCCATGCCGCGCGGCGCGGACAGGCCCGCACGCACGCGGAACTTGCCGGTGGCCTTGTCGACCGCGGTCACGCGCATCGGCGCCCAGATGCGGTGCACGTCCTGGTCGATGTAGGAGCCGTCGGTCGAGGCGAAGTACTTCTGCTCGTTGACCGCGAACAGCATCGAATTGACGAAACTCGCGCCGGCCTTGATCGCCTCGGCGTTGACGCCGAGCAGCAGGTCGACCTTGTCCTTGATCGGCACTTCCATCGCGTTCCGGACGATCGGCGTCTTCCACGATACTTCGCCGGCGCCCTTCACCGGCGCAAGCTGCACCGGCTCGCTGCGCAGGCGCCCGTTCGCCCTGGCGATCGCCACCGCCTGCGCGGTGGCCTTGGCCACGGCGTCGTTGGACAGATCGCTGGTCGCGGCGAAGCCCCACGAACCCTTGGCGATCACGCGGATGCCGATGCCGCAGGATTCGGTGTTGACGACGTTCTGCACCTTGTCCTCGCGCGTGATGACGAACTGGCGCAGATAGCGGCCGATGCGCACGTCGCAGTACGTCGCACCGCCGGACCTGGCCGCGTTGAGCGCGACGTCGGCGAGCTTCTTCTTCGTCGCCACGTCGATCGTGCCGATCAGTTCCTCGGCCGCGATCGCACGCCCGTAGAACGCAGGCAGCGCCAGGCCGCCGAGGCCCACGCCGGTGATCTTGAGGAAATCTCGTCTGTCCATCGTCTCTCCCGGTTGGATGCGCGGCACGACGCCGAATGCCATCCGTGGAACCTTCGCAAAGTCGGCGCCGTTCGTCATATGCCAAACGTCACGAACGCGATCGAGTCATGCCGGCGATCCTGCGCGAACGCAAACGACCTTGCCGACCGCACCCTCCCATCCGCAGCCAATCCGGCTATGCTCCGCACTCCTTCGCCCGGGAATCCAACATGTCCGACCGTTTCGTTTTCGCCCTCGCCTTGGCCGCATCGCTCGTCGTGGCGACGCCGGCCCATGCCGGCATGTACGGCCGCGATCCGCAGCAGGCGCTCGACGCGGCCTACGGAAAGAAAATCGCCGAGTACACGACCGCCCCGCAATTCAATTCGCCGCTGACCGACTATCTGCCCGCCTCGAGCACGGTGCCGACGCCGGCCAAGGTGCTCGGCGACGTGTCCGGCGCGCCGAACATGCTGCCTTACACGAAGGACGTGACGCGCTATTTCGACCTGCTCGCCGCATCCACGCCGCGCGTGAAAGTGTTCCGCATCGGCAAGAGCGAGGAAGGCCGCGAGATGATCGCCGCCGCGGTCGCCGACGAATCGCTGCTCGCCAACCTCAAGGACAACGACGCGCGCCTCGCCCAGCTCGCCGATCCGCGAAGCATGCAAATGGACGACGCCAAAGCCGACGCGCTGATCGCGCAGACGGCGCCGGTCTACTACATCACCGGCACGATCCACTCGCCCGAGACCGGCGCGCCGACCGCGCTGATGGAGCTCGCCTACCGCCTCGCCGTCGACGATGCGCCGTACATCAAGAAAATACGCTCGCACGTCATCACGCTGATCACGCCCGTGGTCGAGACCGACGGCCGCGACCGCATGGTCGACCTCTACAACTGGCACCGCGCCAATCCCGACAAGACGCCGCCACCGCTCCTGTACTGGGGCCACTACGTCGCCCACGACAACAACCGCGACGCGATGGGCCTCACGCTCAACCTCAGCCGCAACGTGCTCGACACGTACCTGGGCTGGCACGCGCAGGTGCTGCACGACCTGCACGAGTCGGTGCCGTTCCTCTACGACAACACGGTCGGCGACGGCCCGTACAACGCCTGGGTCGATCCGATCCTCGTCGGCGAGTGGCAGCAGCTCGGCTGGAGCAACGTGCAGGAGCTGACCAAGTTCGGCATGCCGGGCGCATTCACGCATGGCGACTTCGACACCTGGAGTCCGGGCTATCTCATGTTCATGGCGGCGATGCACAACGGCATCAGCCGGCTCTACGAAACCTTCGGCAATTCCGGCGCCGACACGGTCGAGCGCATCCTCGATCCGTCCGAGTACGCGCGCACCTGGTACCGGCCGAATCCGCCGCTGCCGAAGGTGCTCTGGTCGCAGCGCGACAACAACAACTACGAGCAGAGCGCGCTGCTCGCGACGCTCAACTATTTCGCCGACAACGAAAAGACGTTTCTGCGCAACTTCTGGCTCAAGGGCAAGCGCTCGATCGAGAAGCCGCAGACAGCCGGCCCCGCCGCCTACATGTTGTCCGCCGACGACGTGCACCGCGACGCGCAACGCCAACTGCTGCGCGTGCTCCAGTTGCAGCACGCCGAAGTGAGCCGCACGACGGCGCCGGTCACGGTGCAGGTGGCGGCGCCGGCGAGGAACGACGCCAAGGACGAGGCGAAGAAAGACGACAAGCCACCGCAGGACGCCAAACCGAAGACGATCGCGCGCACCTTCCCTGCCGGCAGCTACGTCGTGCGCATGGACCAGCCCTACTCGCGCATCGCCGACACGCTGCTCGACCGCCAGTACTGGTCGCCCGACGATCCGCAGAAGCATCCCTACGACGACACGGCCTGGGCGCTCGGCGACATGTTCGGCGCGGAAGTCGTGCGCGTCGCCGAAAACGCCGTTCTCAAGGCGCCGATGGAAACGCTGCGCGAACCCGTGCCCGCACGCGGCGGCGTGCAAGGCAGCGGCAACGTCTACCTGATCGACAACCACGCCGACACCGCGCTGATGACGCTGCGCTACGCGCTCCAGGGCGCCGACGTCGCCGTCGCCGAAAAGCCGTTCGACGCCGCCAGCCGCCATTTCGGCGCCGGCGCGTGGATCGTGCGCAAAGTGGACAATGCGGCGTTTTCCAAAAAGTTACAGGAACTCGGTCTCGACGCCTGGGCCGTCGCCTCCGCGCCGGGCGTGTCGACGCACGCGCTGGCCGCGCCGCGCATCGCGCTGATGCACACATGGTTGTCGACCCAGACCGAAGGCTGGTGGCGCCAGGCGCTCGACAAGCTCGGCGTCCCCTACGACTACATCTCGACCCAAACCGCCGCGCGCAGCGACAACCTGCGCGGCAAGTACGACGTGATCCTGTTCGCGCCGATCGGTGCCGACAACTCGCAGCTCGTGCTCAACGGCCTTCCGCTCTGGGGCAATCCAATGCCGTGGAAGAAGACCGCGCTGACGCCGAACATGGGCATCGACGAAACCGACGACATCCGTCCCGGCCTCGGCGCATCGGGCCTCGCGCACTTGCAGCGTTTCGTCGAACAGGGCGGCCTGCTGCTCGTCGCGGGCGACGCGGCGAAGTTCGCGATCGACGTCGGCCTCGCGCCGGGCGTCTCGGTCGCGCCGGCGAAGGATATCCGGGTCGTCGGCAGCATCCTGCAGGGCGTGGCCGTCGACGAAACGCATCCGGTGACCTACGGCTACGGCAAGGAATTCGCGATGTACAGCGCCGACGGACTCTCGTTCAAGCTCAGCAACCTGCTTACCGGCGACGACGGCCTGCCGACCGCGAAGGATTTCAAGCGCCCGACCGGCCGCGGCGGTCCGCACGACGCGGACGCTCCGGAAGGCCGCATCGTCGCGGAAGCCCCCGAACTGCCCGCGCCGAAGGCATGGGAGGCCACGCCGCTCAACGTCGACCAGGCGCGGCCGAACCCGTTCTTCCCGTCCACCGTGATCCCCACGGACCAGCGCCCGCACGCCATCGTGCGCTTCGGCGACGCCGACGACCTGCTTGTCGCCGGCCTGCTGCAAGGCGCAGGCTCGCTCGCCGAGCACGCGGCTGTCGTCGAGGCGCATTATGGCCGCGGCCACGTCGTCCTGTTCGCGACCAATCCGATCTGGCGCGGGCAGACGATCGGCACCTATGGACTGGTGTTCAACGCGATCCTGAACTACGACAAGTTGTAGCCATGCGGCTATGGCCTGTCGTTCCCGCATGCTCTTGACGGGGCTGCGCAGGCGGGATGCCGGAGCGAACATTCGTGGGGTGAATGGCCCGGAGGGTACGCGGCAGGGCTGCCGCGTGTAATCCAGCATCTTTTTTGATGTTGTGTTTTTAGAGCCAAAGCTTCCACTCGTCCTGCGGACGAGCGGGTCACTTTTTCTTCAACAGCGAAGAAAAAGTAACCAAAAAGACGCCACCCCCGACACCGCACCTCGCGATAGAGCCGCGAGGTGCCCTGCGCTTCTCGGCGCCGGCGGGCCGGCGCGAACTCGCGCATCCCTGCGCTCGGACATGCGCGCCTTTCCCCCGCCGCCACCTGCGATGCTCGGTGCGGTGAAGGGGAGGAAAATCAAGAGCAAAGAGCAACGGCGAAAAGCAAAAGTCTTTGCTTCCCCCGCTTGCGGGGGAAGCTGTCGCGAAGCGACTGAAAGGGGCGCTCGTGATCTTGCCTTTGATCTTCGGGTCCCCGTTTGCCGCGGCGAGGGCAGGACGGAAATGCCCGCAAGGATCGCGCGCACGATGCGCGCGAGTTCGTTGCACGCACACGGACGTACAATCAACGAACCCCGGCATGGCCTCGCGAACCGCCGTAGGCGGCGCGGCATCCGGGGTGCATTTCTTTTGGTTACTTTTCTTTGGGCAAGCAAAGAAAAGTGACCCGCGCGCCGGACGCGCGCGGAAAGGCGAAGGGACGCGGCCGCGTAAGAATCAAAAGCCAGAGCAAAAGCTGGATTCCCGCTTTCGCGGGAATGACGAGCTGGAGCGGGTGCGATGAATCGCGCCCCTACTTCACGACGGCATTGCACTGCACCTCGACCTTCGCGCCAAGCGCGAGGCCACCCGTGGCGTATGCCATGCGCGCCGGGAAGTGCTTGCCGAAATAACCCTTGTAAACCTCGTTGAATGCCGGCCAGTCGGCGATATCCGCCAGCGCGACCGTGCACTGGACGACGCGGTCGAACGACGAACCGTGGCGCGCGAGGTTGGCGCCGATATTGTCCATCACCTGCTTCGCCTCCGCCTTGATGCCGCCGGAGACGAGCTTGCCATCGGCACCGACGGCGATATCGCCGGACAGATACAGCATGTCGCCGACGCGCACCGCTTCGGAGAACGGATAGTTCTGTCCCGGTGCCGCCTTGCGCGGGAAATATTCGGGTTCGACGGCCGCCGCAACCGAAGCCGCCAGGATCGAAACGCTCAGGACGACCGATTTCATCGTGTTCGCAAGATTCATCTTCAGGTTCCCCATACATCGTTCAACAAACGGGCGAAGTTGCCGCCGAGGATTTTCGCGATGCGTGCATCCGGGTGCTTGCGCGCGGCAAGCAGCTCGGCGACACGCTCGAAACGGTTGGCGCAGTTGAGGTCGGGGATGAACGTATAAACGTTCGGATCCTCGCCAGGCGCCGAAATGCCGCGTTTGCGCCGGTCCTCGATCTCGTCGGCGAACTTCTTCTTGAATTCGGGTGTGACCGCGACCGGTGAAATCACGCCGTCGCTGCCGATGCCGACATGGTCCTCGCCGCAGACGTCGATCGCGTGCTCGATGTGCGCGATCAGGTCGACGGCCATCGGCTGACCCTTGCTGCGCAGGAACGGCATCAGGTAGATGCCGACGTAGCCGCCCTTGTCGGCAACCGCCTTCAGTTCCTCGTCGGTCTTGTTGCGCGGAAACGGCGCGATCGCGGCGCAGCCGGTGTGCGTGATCGCGATCGGCGCCTTCGATGCCGCTGCCGCGTCGAGCGTTGTGCGCTGGCCCGCGTGCGAGAGGTCGACCAGCGCCTTGCGCTCGTTCAATTTCTCGACGAGTTTGCGACCGAACACGGAGAGCCCGGCATTGGCCGGCTCCAGGCAACCGTCGCCGACGAGATTGCGCTTGTTGTAGGTGAGCTGGTAGATGCGCACGCCAAGCTGGCCGAACATATCGACACGGTCGATATCTTCACCGAGGGACGTCGAATCCTGAAAGCCGTAGATGATGCCGAGTCTCTTGCTGTGCTTGGCTTCGACAATATCCCTGAAGTTGCGCACGAGTACGAGCGCATCTGCGTGAGTCGCAATCTCGGCATTCCAATAGGCGATGTTTTTTATCGTCTCGTTGTAATTCTGACTATAGCTGCCAACCTCGCCAACGGTCAGATTCACGGCGCTAATGCCCGATTTGCGAACATCGTCGATCGCGGTGGAAGTCAGCGGTGCAAGATCTTCACTGCCATAGATGCCGGGAGTACCAAGCGAATCGATGACGATCGCGTCGTCATATCCGCCCCAAGCGGGCTTGGGCAGCGGTGCGGTTGCCGTCGCGGATCGACCGGAAAGCGGCAACATCGCAGCCGCACTGATTGCTCCTGCGGCAGAAAGAAAGCTGCGGCGGGACGTAACGGAATTCATGTGCGAGTGCTCCACGGAAAAGCTCGATTCTGCCGCGACGACGTGTCCGATTGCCAGCAAACCGCCTCTGAACGGACCCGCTCCGGCCACGGCGACAGCGGCATTCGCGATCCATTTCCCGTATCCTATGGCATCGACCTTCCGCCTTTCTTTTCAGGAGCTTGCCCCAGTGGATAGACGCCAATTCGTCCTCGGTTCGATCGCCGCGGTTGCCGCCGCCCCGCTCGCCGGAATCGCCCGCGCCAGCATTTCCGGCGCGGAAAACAAGGTGCCGGTGCCGTTCACCTGGGACATGAAGGTGCCGATCGACAATCGCGAGGCGTTCGTCGAGTGGGCGGTGAAGAACCGCGGCGAGGATGCGAAGTTCCTCGCCCAGCGCTGGAACCGCATGTACGCGATGGTGCAGAACAAGGACTTGACCGACGAGCGCAACAAGCGCGCGTTCCTGCTGACCCCGCGCGAGGACTTCTGCCGCCCGGTCAACCGCGTGCACGCCTACGAAAGCGCCTTCCTCGACATCGGTTACGGCGTGACGATTTCCGGCCCGCACGCGGTCGGCCGCATGACCCAGGTGCTCAACGTGCAGACCGGCGAGAAGGTGCTCGAAATCGGCACCGGTTCGGGCTACCAGTCGGCCTTTCTCTCGCACCTGACCGACAAGTGCTACAGCATCGAGATCATCAAGCCGCTGGCCGAGCGCACGCGCAGCGTCTACGACGAGCTCATCGGCGACGGCTACACCGAGTTCAAGGCGATCACGAGCAAGCAGGCCGACGGCTACTACGGCTGGGAGGAGAACGGCCCGTTCGACAAGATCGTCGTCACCTGCGGCATCGACCACATTCCGCCGCCGTTGCTCAAGCAGTTGAAGCCGAACGGCGTCATGGTGATCCCGGTCGGCCCGCCGGGCGCGCAGCGCGTGCTCAAGGTGATCAAGCACCAGGGCGCCGACGGCAGCATCACGGTGTCGCGCAGCGACATCTTCAACAAGGTCGTGCCGTTCGTGCCGTTCACCAAGCTCGTCGACGGCGAAATCAAGGGCGCGCACAACGGTGATGCCAAAGACACCAAATAAGCACTCCCGCTCGTCATTCCGGGGCCGCCGCAGGCGGAGCCCGGAATCCAGTTCTTTTTTTGGCTCTATTCCGCCACGAAGAAGATCAAGAACCGGATTCCCGCCTTCGCGGGAATGACGAGCCAGAGCAAACAACAGCATGACAACGTCCACGCTTTCCACGCCGACCGCGCCACCGCGATCGGCTTTTCTTTTGGGCGCGCCCCGCGCCAAAACCAACTTCCTTTTCTACCTCGCCGTCGCCCTGATCGCCGGCGCCGTGATTGCGCTGCAGATTTCGATCATGCGCATCTTCAGTGTCGCCTCGTGGGCGCATTTCGGCTCGATGGTCGTCAGCCTCGCGATGATGGGTTTCGGCCTCACTTCCGTCGTCATGTGCGCGGCGAACGACTGGTTCGACAAACACTGGCAGGGCGTCGCCAACGTCTCGCTGCTCGCATTCGGCCCGCTGATCGTTGCGGCGAACCTGCTCGCGCAGCAGATTCCGTTCAACGCGATCTTCCTCATTTCGGACCCCGTGCAGAAGTGGAAGCTGTTCGGCAACTTCGTGCTGTATCTGACACCGTTCCTCGCCGGCGCGTTTTTCCTCGGCGCGGTGTTCCTGCGCATGAAAGAGACGTTCGGCCGCATCTATTTCGCCGATCTCGTCGGCGCGGGCGCGGGCGGCTTGCTGCTGCTCGGCTGCCTGTACCTGTTCCGTCCGGAAAATCTTGTCGTCGTGCCGCTGGCACTGTGGTTCACGGCGGGTATCGTCTGGTTTCTTGCGCAGGCGAAACGCAGCGGCTCTCTCATCACGCTGTTCGTGCTTGCCGCGCTCTGCATCGCCGGTCATTTCTGGCTGCCGCAGCAGCTTGCGATCCCCAAGCTCGCCGTATCCGACTACAAAGGCGTGTCCTACGCGCGCAAGTTCCCGGACAACCAGCGCGTCTACGAGAACGCGTCGCCATTCGGCTATCTCGAGGTCTATTCGAGTTCGTACCTGCACTTCGCGCCGGGCCTGTCCGACAACGCCGGATTCAACCTGCCCGAGATGCCGGCGAACGCCTACCTCGGCATGTACATCGACAGCGAAGGCCCGATGGGCGTGATGCGCAAGCTCGACGACACGGAAAGCGCCTATTTCCGCTATCTGCCGATGAACTATCCGTACGTCGTCAAGAAGGACCCGGTCACGTTCGTCGTGCAGTTCGGCGGCGGCATCTCGACGCGCGTCGCCCTGCACGACTCGAAGCACGTGACCGTGGCCGAGGGCAATCCGGAAATCCTCAACGCGTTCCGCAACGACAAGGGCCTGCGCGATTTCTCTGGCGACATCCTCGACGATCCCAAGCTCGACGTGATCGACTACGACGGGCGCCTCTACCTCGCCAACACCGACCAGCGCTACGACGTCATCGACCTGTCGCTCGCCGATTCGGCCGGCCTGTCGAGTCCCGGCGGCTTCGCGATCGTCGAGAAATACGCCTACACGCGCGAAGCGATGCGCGCCTACATGCGCGCGCTCGCCGACGGCGGCGTGCTCTCGGTGACGCTGTGGAACAAGGAAGAGCCGCCGAAGTCGGTGCTCAAGCTCTACGCGACCATGGTCGACGCGGCGCGCGACGTCGATCCCAAAGCCGACGTATCGAAGGAGTTCTACGCCGTCGCCAGCTATCTTTCGACCGCGACCGTGCTATACAAGCGCGGCGGCTTCTCCGCCGACGACATCGAAAAACTGCATGCCTACACGCATGCGATGAGCTGGGATGAACTCACCTATCCGGGCTTCGAGTTCGACACCAAGCAGATCGCCGAAAGTCTCAAGTCTTACCGCGAAAGCATCTTCGGCGAAGACGAAACCGCGAAATCCGCCGCCGCGGCCGGCATCGCCAGCGGCGACGCGAAGCCAAAGGCGAGTACCGCGATCGTGCCGGCCACGGAGCCGACGGCGGCGGCGCAGGCCGATCCGACCGCGCCGACCACCGGCGCCGATTCCACCGGACCGGCATCCGATCCCGCCGGCCCGACCGTCGACCCCACCGGGCCGGATGCGAACACCACCGTGGCCGACGCCGCACCGGCTCCGGTTCCCGCGATCGTCATGGGCCAGCTCGCCTGGCATTCGCTGCTGCACGGCAACGGCACCGACCTCGCCAGCTACGTGTTCGACGCGCGGCCGCTGACCAACAACCGCCCCTACTTCGCCGCGTACGTGAAGCCGGGCGACCTTGCCCGCACGACCGACCGCCTCGAAATCTTCCAGGACGAATGGGGCTATCTGCTGCTCTGGGCCACGCTCGGCATCGCCGCGATCGCCGCGCTTGTGCTCGTCGCGATTCCTGTATTGGTCGGCTGGCGCACAATCTTTTCGCGCACGCCGGGCCAATTGCGCGTCATCGCCTACTTCGCCTGCCTCGGCCTCGGCTACATCATGGTCGAGGTCGCACTGATCGCAAAGTTCGTGCTGCCGCTCGGCAATCCGACCGTGTCCGCCTCGATCCTGATCACCGGCATGCTCGTGTTCTCGGGTCTCGGCAGCCTCACCTCGGAACGCTTCATGGAGCGCGCGAAGGTGACGATGCCGATCATCTTCGTCGCGATCGGCGCGCTGCTGATCGCGTACGGCTTCGTCATCGATCCGATCCTCGACGCGATCGGGCGCCTGCCCTACGCGTTGCGCCTGGTCTGCTGCTTCCTGCTGATCGCGCCGCCCGCGTTCCTGATGGGCTTCCCGATGTCGACCGCGATGACCTGGCTCGGCCGTCTCGGCAAGAACGCGATGTTCCTCTGGGCCTGGGGCATCAACGGCTCGTTCTCGGTGATCGGCGCGGCGCTCGTGCCGATCATCGCCACCTCGTTCGGCCTCGCCACCGCGCTGCAGATCAGCGGCATCGCCTACCTGATCGCCGCGCCGGCGTTTTTTGCGATATTTTTGCCGCTGCGCAATGAACGCAAAATCGCGACAGCTTGAATGACCTCGGAGATACGCGAAAGCATTTGCTCGTCATTCCGGCGAAAGTCGGAATCGAGCGTCTTTTTTTCTTTTTGTGGCCATCGCAATGCAAAGCCAAGACGCTGGATTCCGGCTTTCGCCGGAATGACGATGCTTGTCAGCTTCCTCTCATCATCGGTTCCTGCCTTGGCCTCGGCAAGCAATGGCAGACCCGTGGCATCGATCAAGCAGCCGGCCGCGCCCAAGGTGCCAACCGCACCGCTCAAGACTCCGATCACCGCCTTCGTGCCGTTCGACTACGCGCCGTTCCCGTTCCGCGGCTTGATTCCTGATTCCGGCAAGAAATTCCTCGACAAGGTCGACGGCAGCCGCAAGGGCCACGTCTCGCCGCGCGACAACTCGGTGCACTGGGAAGACGAAACGTTCAACGACAACCGCGTGCTGCTGTACCTGCCGCAGGGTTTCGACGTGCGCAAGCCGGCGCTGATCGTCGTCTTCTTCCACGGCAACGGCGCGACCTTGTCGCGCGACGTGCTCGACCGCCAGCAGGTCGCCGCCCAGCTCGCCGCCAGCGGCCTCAACGCCGTGCTCGTCGCGCCGCAGTTCGCGGTCGATGCGGCCGATTCGAGTGCGGGTCGCTTCTGGCAGCGCGGCGTGTTCAGGAAATTCGTCGAGGAAGCCGCGCAAAAACTCGCGCAGCAATACCACGACAGGCGCGTCGAGAGTGCGTTCAAGCCGTCGAAGGTCGTGCTCGTCGCCTATTCGGGCGGCTATCTGCCCGCGTCCTGGTCGCTCGCGGTCGGCCAGATCGGTTCGCGCCTGCACGGCGTGATCCTGCTCGACGCGCTGTACGGCCAGATCGATAAATTCACCGCATGGATCGAGCGCATGCACGGCTCCGCGTTCTTCTTCAGCGCCAGCACCGAATCGACGCGGGAGCAGAACGAGGCGCTCCAAGCCGAACTCGACGACGCCAACCTGCGTTACACGACCAAGCCGCCGAAATTGCTTCGTTCCGGCACCGTCGCCTTCGTCGACAGCGGACTGGACTGGACCCATCACAACGACTTCGTCACCCAGGCCTGGACGCAGAACCCGCTGACATGGCTGCTCTCGCGCATTCCGGGCTATCCGAAGACCCGCGCGGCGACCGCCGCCGCGAAAACGGGTCATAGGCCGAAGTAGTTTCGCGCCCGGCTCTGCGCCCGTCGTTGCAGCCTGCGCGGGAACGACGGGCAAAATGCAGGCCGTCTCAGTAGGCGAATTGCTCGTTCAATATCCGGTCTTCGAGATTGTGCTCGGGATCGAACAACAGGTCGACGGTGCGGTCGCGCGATTCGTACACGGTGACTTCGATCACGTCGCGCACCTCGTTCGAATCGGCCGTCGCGCTGACCGGGCGCTTGTACGGATCGAGCACTTCGAGCTTGACCCGCGTGGCCGCGCGCAGGATCGCGCCGCGCCAGCGCCGTGGACGGAACGGGCTGATCGGCGTCAACGCGAGCACGTCGGCGCCGAGCGGCAGGATCGGCCCATGCGCGGAAAGGTTGTACGCGGTCGAACCCGCGGTCGTCGAGACGAGCACGCCATCGCACATCAGCTCGTCAATCTTCACCGCGCCGTTGAGCGAGACGCGGATGTGCGCGGCCTGCTTGGTCTGGCGCAGCAGCGAGACTTCGTTGAACGCGAGCGAGGTCGCGGTGCCGCCCGATTCGCCGACCGCTTCCATCACCAGGGGTTTGAGCGCGGTCGGTTGCGCGCGCACGATGCGTTCGGCCAGGCCATCGAGACGGAACTGGTTCATCAGGAAGCCGACCGTGCCGAGCTTCATGCCGTACACCGGCTTTTCCAGGGCAAGGTGGCGATGCAGGGTGCGCAGCATGAAACCGTCGCCGCCGAGCGCGACGATCACGTCGGCCTGCTCCAACGGCACCTCCGCGTACTGCGCGCGAACCTGCGCCAGCGCGGATTGCGCCTCCTCGGCCCGACTGGCGACGAAAGCGATACGAGGCTGGGTCACGGCGGCTCCACGCGAATGCAGGTCTCGATTCTAACCGGATCGGTTGCACAGCCGGACAATCGGCGGCAATTCCACCGCATCTCGCATATTCGCCGCGTTCCAAGCGACAATAGGGGATGATCTTCGCAGGCATGCCTCGCGGCCCGGTCCGGCGCTTGATGTTTTTGCTCGGCCGCGCGCCGTTACATTTGCCAACGGTTGTGCAGTCGTGCGCCGGTGCGCTGGCGTGCGCGCTGGCGCTTGCCGGCTGCGGACCGCTGCACACCACGGTTCCCGATCTTGTGCACGACACGCCCACGGACTGGCAAGCGCGCAACGCCGCGGCAGGCGGTCTTGCGCCGGACCTCGAGCGCTGGTGGCGCGCGTTCAACGATCCGGTTCTCGACGAGCTGATCGAGCGCGCGCTGAAGGACAACCTCAACGTGCGGATCGCCGGCGAGCGTTTGCAGGCGGCGCGCGCCGTGCGCCATGCCCAGCGCAGCGCGTTCTGGCCGAACCTCAACTTCCGCACCTACGTCGAAACCGCGCCGAACGCGCGCACGGGCTATCTCGAAGTCGGGCTTGATTCGATCTGGGAATTCGGCCTCTTCGGCCGCGACACGGGTAACAATCGCATCAACCTCGCCGACGAAAACCTCGCGATCATCGACGAGGTGGCCGCGCGCGTTTCGGTCACCGCCGAAGTCGCGCGCAACTACATCGAACTGCGTGCGGCGCAGGCGCGCGCGCAGGTCCTCGACGACACCGTCGCAACGCGGCGCAGGCAGGTCGAACTCGCGCAGAAGCGTCTCGCCCTTCGCCTCGGCACGCAGCTCGAACTCGACCGCGCGCAAGCCGACCTGCAGCAAGCGCTCGGCGACGCCGCCGAGCCGGGCCTGACCGTGACCCAGACCATGCAGGCGCTCGCCGTCCTGCTCGGCACGACGACGCCCGACCCGTCGCTGCGCAACGTCGCGCCGTCGCCGCAGTTGCCGGCCATCGATTTCCGCCAGACGCCCGCCGACCTGGTGCGCACGCGCGCCGACATCCGCCGCGCCGAGCAGAACGTGCTGCACGCCGCCGGCGAGCTCGGCATCGCCCGCGCCGACCTGTGGCCGAAGCTCGGCCTGGCCGGCACGTTCATTTCCTCCACGGCGCTGACCGGCGATTTCACGTTCCAGAACGACTTCGTGCCGATCGCGGGCCCGTCGATCACGATTCCCCTCGTCGACTGGGGCGCGCGCCGCAGCATCGCCAACGCGCGCGAACGCGCGCTGCACGCGTCCACGCTCGCCTATCGCGAAGCCGTGATCGAAGGCGTCGCCGAAGCGCAGACGGCGCTGGCCCAGTTCGATGCGAAAAGCGCGCTCGCGCAGAACGCGCAGAAGACGCTGGAATTGAACCAGCGCAGCGCGAAATCCGCGCAAACGATGCAGCGCATCGGCCTCGGCGACGGCCTCGACACGGCGAGCGCGGAACTCGCCGCAAGCCAGGCGCGCCTCGCGCGCAACCTCGCCGAGCGCGACCGCTCGCTCGCCTACATCGCGCTGTACAAGGCTTTCGGCGGTACGATTCCGCCGCTGGCCAAAGATGCGAAGAACGAAGGGCTGCCGTAGTGGTCGCCCTCGCGCGCAAGACCCTGATCTACGAATGGCGCAAATTCCTGCCGGCTGCGCTCGCGGTCGCGTTCTCGGGCCTGTTGCTGCTGATGATGACGGCGCTGATGTTCGGCATCTTCTCGAGCGCCGGCGTCTACGTCAGCCGCTCGGGCGGCGACATCTGGGCCGGCTACCCGGGCACGCAGACGGTGGAACTCGGCCGGCCGATCCCGCGCGACACCGAAGTCTGGCTGCACATGGACCCGGCCGTCGTCCAGGTCGAGCCGTTCCAGTGGCTCGACGGCGACTGGCGCGGACCGGCCGAGCGCGGCAGCGTCTCGGTGTTCATTTCCGGCATCGACCCGAACCCGAACGGCCTGATGTTCTCGCGCGTGCTGAGCGCGACCGAGCGCGCCCTGCTGTTCGAGCCGGATGCGGTCATTGTCGATGCCGCCGACCTGTCCAAACTCGGCCTTGGCATCGGCGGCACGGCTTTCCTCAACGGCCACCGCGTCAGGATCGTCGCCGCCGCGAATGGCCTGCGCACGCTCGGCGGCGTCAACATCGTCACCTCGATCGCGACCGCGCGCACGCTGGTCGGCGATCCGGCCGAACGCGACAAGGTCGCCTACTACGTCGCCCGCCTCGCGCCCGGCGCAGACCCGGATGCCGTGCGCAACCGCCTCGTCCCCGTCGCCGCAGCGCACCGCTTCGCCGTGTGGACCCACGACGAGTTCGCCTACAACGCGGCGACCTACTGGATGTTCGAGACCGGTGCGGGTCTGGGCTTCATCTTCCTGTCCTTCGTCGTCTTCCTCGTCGGCGTCGTCATCACCAGCCAGACCCTGTTCGCCGCCGTGGCCAGTTCCGTGCGCGAGTACGCGATGCTCAACGCGCTCGGCGCGGGCATCGGCGCGCTGCGCCGCGTGATCCTCGAGCAGGCGTTCTGGGTCGGCACGATCGGCGTGATCGTCGGCGGCCTCGTCAGCCTCGCGCTGGCGCTGCTCGCGCACGGGCAGGACGTGCCGATCTCGTTCAACTACATCGCGGCGATCGCCTGCGGCGCGCTGGTCATGGCGATCGCGCTGATCTCCGGCTTCCTCGCGGTCGGCGCGATCAATCATCTCGAACCTGCGACGTTGCTGCGCTGACCATGACCGCCCTCGTCGCCGAAAACATCACGAAAAGCTACACGAGTGGGCGCCTCGAGACGCCCGTGCTGCAAGGCATGTCGATCGCCCTGGACGAGCGCGATCTGACCCTCGTGCTCGGGCCGTCGGGCTCGGGCAAAAGCACGCTGCTCGCGATCCTCTCCGGCCTGCTCAAGCCGGACGGCGGCCACGTCGCAGCCCTCGGCGAGGACCTGTGGAAGAAATCGCGCGCGGACCTGGAGAAATTCCGCCTCGAACACACCGGCTTCGTGTTCCAGGGCTTCAACCTGTTCCCCGCGCTGACCGCGCTCGAGCAGGTCATGCTGCCGCTGGACTATCTCGGCCTGCCCGCGCACAAGGTGCGCAACATGGCGCTGGCCTCGCTCGAGGAAGTGGGCCTCGCCTCGCGCGCGCATCTGCGCCCGCTCGAACTGTCCGGCGGCGAGAAGCAGCGCATCGCGATCGCGCGCGCGCTGGCGAAGAAACCGCAGTTCCTGTTCGCCGACGAGCCGACCAGCGCACTCGATTCGGTCAACGGCAAGAACGTGATCGACGCGCTGCACCGCGTCGCGCGCGTCTACGGCGCCACCGTGGTCTGCGTCAGCCACGACACGCGCCTGGCCGCCGACGCCGACCGCATCGTCCACATGGCCGACGGGCGTATCCTGTCCGACGTGAAGCAGATCAGCGCGTCGGCGCCGTCGCGTACACTTTCTGCGGAAGCAAAATCATGAGCCGCCCGAACACCTCTCATTTCGCCATTCCAGCGAAAGCTGGACTGCGAAGGCAGGATGCCGAAGCGAACATTCGCGTAGCGAATGGCCCCAAGGGCAGCCTGCGGATGCAGGCTGTAATCCAGCCTTTGCTTTCACGTTTTTCCAAAAGCATGAAAAGAAAAAACTGGATTCCAGCTTTCGCTGGAATGACGATATTGCTGTTGCTCGGCGCCTGCTCCAAAACGCCGACGCCATCAAGTGCGGCGCCTGCAGCAACATCCGTCTCGACATACGTCGCGATCGCACGCGGCCGCGTCGACGTGCAAGGCGGACTCGTCCACGTCGCCGCCGCACGCGACGGTATCGTCGCCGAACTGCCGAAAGCGATCGACGACGACGTCAAGGCCGGCGACGCGCTCGTCGTGCTCGATACGAAACAGGCCAAGATCGCGCTCGACGCCGCCCGCGCCGAGCACAATGCCGCCACCGCCCAGGCCATGATGTTGCGTGCCAAACAACCCGGCCTCAAGCTGCGCGCTGCGCGCGTCGCCGAGGCTGCCTCCGCCGGCGCCACAACGGGTCAATCGGCCGACGATGCAAGGCAGGCGCTGGCGGAACTCGACGCCGAGATCGCCGTCGCCGACGCCAATGTCGAAACGGCGAAACAAAAAGTGCGTCAGGCCGAATACGAAATCGACGCACGCACGCTGCGCGCACCGGTGGCCGGGCGCGTCATCGCATGCGCTACGCACATCGGCGACGTGGTGTCGCCGTCTTCCGGCGAACTGATCGAACTGCTGCCAGACGCGCCGCGCGTCGTGCGCGCCGAACTCAACGAAGGCTTCGTCAACAAGGTCGGGGTCGGCATGAGCGCCGAAATCTCGAGCGAAACCGATCCAGGCAAACCGCAGACGGCCCGCGTCATCCGCATCGGCGAAGTGTTCGGTCCGAGCAAGCTCAACGAAAGCGCGCAGGAGGCAACCGACGCGCGCGACGTGGAATGCCTGCTCGAACTGCCGAACAACGACCTCAAGATCGGCCAGCGCGTGCAGGTACGTTTCCTGCCCGCCGGCAAGTAGGCGCAGCGCGCCTGGAGCACGCGACCACGAATCGCCCCGCTACTGGGGATACGGCTGGTGAACATCAGTATTGAGGCAAAAAACTCAGTGTTGTGGCAACTTTTGTTGGCCCAGTGACAGGGAAGAAAATATACCGTCAAATAGATTTATCAGTACATCCCGGTTAAACAAGTTTCAAAATCAGTTGGTTATCGAAGTCTTGGGTCGTCGAAGCACTTTTCTGACTTGCGTAGGAGCTGGAAACCATTGGCGACCCACAAGCGTTGCCGGCGGTATGTTTGGCCATGCGCTTCAGGATCGCTCGATCCGCTCGGGAAACACGAGCTTGAAATTGCGCAGGTCTTCCTCGAACGCGTGACAGCGTTCGAGGGCGAAACGCAATTCCTCAAAGTGAAGCGCGTAGTCGAACGCTCCCGACCATCGTTGAATGCGCGTCATCGCACGCATGATCGGCTCGGCGTCCGCGTTGAGGCTCAACGCCTTCAGCGGCAGCAGGTAATCCTCGCGGTACACCGTCGGGATGAGGATGCGGCACTGTCCGGCCGCGCTCAGCTCGCAATTCATGGCCAAGCGCGCGGTGCGCCCATTGCCGTCGATGAAGGGATGGACTTCAGCGACGACGAACATGGCCATGATCGCGCGCGCTAAGGGATGACGCAGGGAGCGCAGACGCTCAAAGCCTTCGCGTAGCGTGCCCGGTACCAGCTCCGGTAACACGAACAACGTGTTGCCAGCCTGGTTGGCGCGGTCTTTCCACTCGCCCGGGTTTTTGTCGGGGCGCTTTTGCATCACCAGCGCGTGGACTTTTCGGAGCCAGTCGAGAAACGCTTCCGGCGACTGTGCCGGTTGATCACGCCACGGCGAATTCAAGGCGGCCTGAAACGTGCCGAGCACGTCGTGCGAATCCTCACTGCGGTTCGGCGCGATGCGGCCGTGGAAGACGATGTCTTTCGCCTCCTCGACAGTGAACGTGGTGCCTTCGATGTAATTGGAGAAGTAGCTTTCGAAGAACGCAAAAGCTTCGCGTGCCGTGCCCCTCGCGGCGGGATCGGGGATGTCGGCGAACTCGGTGTTGTGCAGCTTCTCGAACAAGGCGTCGAAGAGGTGGAGGCGATTCGGGTCATATGGCCGTCCGGCAGCGCGCGCCAAGGCCTGCGCTGCAGTCAGACGTTTGGATTCCTGGGTGCCGAGCAACGCGCCGATCAATCCGTCCAGTCGTTGGAACTCAGCTTCCATTTGCAACTGCGAAGCCAATGAGCGTGCGTCATCGCGCAACTGGTTCAGCCGTCGCTCGCCGCCCAGCATCAGGATGCGGTCGAGCCGTGCTTCCAGCTCCGTCTGGGGCAACACACGCGCAGGCCAGCCTCGCCCCTGTCGCAGGTTTTCGAGAAAGCGGCGCGGGTCACTCGCAAGAAAGAGATCGCCGAGTGGCGAGTCAGTTTGCGCGGGCGTCGAGTGAACCGGCCCGGCGCCCGGTACGACCGCTACCGTCAGTCCCGGCAGCGTCAGCGTTCGTCGCGTTCTGCCGCGCGTGACGAAGAACTGGTCGTCCTTGGGACTTCCATCGAACGCCGAACGGTAGGACACGACACCGCCGGGCAGCAGGTGGCCGACGATGCTCCGCCAATGACGCAGGACGATCGTCTCGATCGGGCTCTGCAGATTCGAGGTGTAGATGCCGGCATACAATCGCCGGGCGCGGCCTTCCCGCGCGAGACGCTGAATTCGGCGGGCACCGCTCGCATCATCTTCGGATGCGAACAACAGCTCCGGCAGTGGTTTGTCGGGAAATTGCTGGATTGCCATGCGCGCGTGCCTGATTGTGTCGGTATTTTATGCGATTCGATGGCGGTTTGTCGGTAAATTAGGTGATTCGTGGCGCTCAGTCGAGGGTGCTGGGGTGAATTGAGCTATTCAAGCACCGGCGAGCAGCGCTCTCTGCTAGCGCAACGCATCGCCGCGCACGCTTTCCAACGTGTGCGAGCTAAATTCGCTTCTCAACGAACCCCGGCTGTCGAGTTCGAGACGGACTGGCCCGTACCACGAGCAAATGAGCGGCACGACCTCCGCGGTCGCGCGCATGCGTTGGTGTGCTGCTCGATGGATCGCGTACCACGAGCAAATGAGCGGCACGACCTCCGCGGTGCCTGACATTTCGCGCTCGTGTCCGTCAATGTCCTCGTGCCACTGAACTTTTCCATGCCGCCGCGGGTGGTTGGGCACTTTGTGCCTCCTGCAGAGACGAATACAATGAATCTTCTCCCGTTCGGTTTACGCTCTTACGTTTTTCGCACGGCGCGGCACCTCATAGGCACCATTCGGCGAACCCGCACTCTCGCCCGATCTGCCGTGTTCGTCGTTGCCTTGATTGCATGGAGCACGGGATCAGCCGCAGGCACATCGGATGTCGTTGCACCGGCATCGTCCACGACTACTGACACCATCGACACCACGATCGTCGTCCCGCAACTCGGCCATTCACCCTTCGGCCAAGTCGAGTCGTTGGAGATCGGGGTATTACTGAGGATTCGGACGCATGTACGGAAACAGCAGCACGTCGCGGATCGACGGCACGTCGGCGAGCAGCATCACGAGGCGGTCGATGCCGACGCCGAGGCCGCCGGTCGGCGGCAGGCCGACTTCGAGCGCGCGGATGTAGTCGGCGTCGAAATGCATCGCTTCGTCGTCGCCCGAGTCCTTGGCCTCGACCTGCGCCCTGAAGCGCGCGGCCTGGTCTTCCGGATCGTTGAGCTCGGAAAAACCGTTGGCGATTTCCTTGCCGCCGATGAACAGCTCGAAGCGGTCGGTGACTTCGGGGTCGTAATCGTTCGCGCGCGCGAGCGGCGAGACTTCGGTCGGATGCGTGGTGATGAAGGTCGGCTGGATCAGCGTCTGCTCGACCGTCTTCTCGAAAATCTCGAGCACGATCTTGCCCCAGCCGTAGCCGGGCTTGACGTGGACGCCGAGCTTATCGGCATGCGCGGCGATCTTCGCGCGGTCGCGCACGTCCGCGCGCGCGATCTGCGGATTGTGTTCGAGCACCGCGTCGATCATCGACCAGCGGCGGAACGCGGGGCCGACGTCGATCTCGCACCCTTCCCAGGTCAGCGCGGTCCTGCCGACCACGTCGCGCGCCGCGGTGCGGATCATCTCTTCGGTGAGGTCCATGATCTCGTTGTACGTGGCATAGGCCTGGTACAGCTCGAGCATCGTGAACTCGGGATTGTGCCGCGTCGACACGCCCTCGTTGCGGAAATTGCGGTTGATCTCGTAGACGCGCTCGAAGCCGCCGACGGTCAAACGTTTGAGGTACAGCTCCGGCGCGACGCGCAGGTACAAGTCGAGGTCGAGCGCGTTGTGGTGCGTGACGAACGGACGCGCGGTCGCGCCGCCGGGGATCACGTGCATCATCGGCGTTTCCACTTCGAGGAAGCGTTTCGCATCGAGCAGGTTGCGGATATGCCGCACGACGCGCGAGCGCAGCTCGAACACGCGCCGCGACTCGGGCGTGACGATCAGGTCGACGTAGCGCTGGCGATAGCGTTGCTCGACGTCGGCCATGCCGTGCCATTTGTCCGGCAGCGGGCGCAGCGACTTGGTCAGCAGGCGCAGCTTCTCCACCTTGACGCTGAGCTCGCCGGTCTTGGTGCGCATCAGCGCACCTTCCGCCGCGACGATGTCGCCGATGTCCCATGTCTTGAACGCCTTGTAGGTTTCCTCGCCGACCGCGTTGATCTGGATGAACAACTGGATGCGTCCGCTCATGTCCTGGATGTGGACGAACGCGAGCTTGCCGGTGTCGCGTTTGCTCATGATGCGACCGGCGATCTTCACCGCGCGCGCGGCAGCAGCGACATCTTCGGCCGTCTTGCCCTCGAATTCCGCATGCAGATCGCCCGCTAACGAATCCGGCGCGAAGTCGTTAGGAAACGCCACGCCTCGCGCGCGGATCGCACGCAGCTTTTCGCGGCGCTCCGCGATCAGCTTGTTTTCGTCGGGCTTAGCTTCATCGATGGAAGGATTGACGATATCGGTCATGAGTCCAGTGGATTGTACGTTTTCAATTCTGGGAAGCGCGCGAAATCGCGATCGGCCGTCCACAATTCGTTGACACCATGCGCAAGGCAAATCGCCGCAATACGCGCGTCGTGTATCGCGCCACCGGATACGTCGCCGCGCCGGACAAAACGCGCCAGCCATTGCAGATGATTCGAACCTTCGCCGATCAAATGCAGGCTTGGCGAGCTTGCGATTCTTTCAATCGCCAACCATGCGACGTGCGGCGGCGACAGGGTTTTGAATTTGCCGCTGGTCATCACTGCGAAAAATTCGTGGATGCAGGGCCATGCGATCGCCCAAGGCCGGGGTCCTTCCGCCAGTTCGCTCAGCACCACTTTCGCCACGCGATGTTGCGGCATGTCGGCGCGATGCGCGTACACGAGCAGATTCGTATCGAGCGCAATCATTTGCGCTTGCGCCGCGTCATACGGGATTTGGCGACTTCGTAAGCTGCCGATTCTTCGGCGACGGCAAAGGTTTTTGCATCGCGCTCCGCGTAGGCTTCCGCGATCAAGGCGTTGACGTCGGTCCGTGCCATGCCTTCGTGACAAGGCGCCCCCACTATCACCGGCTCGAACTTGTACGGCTTGACGCGCTTGGCATGCTTATCGAGCACGAGACGCAAGCCCTCCTCGACCAACGCGCGCAACGTGATGGCCTGGCGTTTCTGGATGAGCTTGGCGCGATCAATCAGGTCGTCTGCAATGTCTATCGTGGTTTTCATGCGAAACCAATCCGATATGGGTACCCATATCGTAGTGCCTGCCGTCAGCATTTACAACTTCAGGCATCCACGCGTTTCGCGCCGGCCTCGAGACCGGCCTTCAAACTGCCCTCGATGAATTCGTCGATATCGCCGTCGAGCACCTTCTGCGTGTCGCTGCGCTCGATGCCGGTGCGCAGGTCCTTGATGCGCGACTGGTCGAGCACGTAGTTGCGGATCTGGCTGCCCCAGCCGATGTCGGACTTCGTCGCTTCGAGCTTGTCCTTCTCGGCGTTGCGCTTCTGCACTTCGAGCTCGTACAGCTTGGCCTTGAGCATCTTCATCGCACGGTCGCGGTTGGCGTGCTGCGAACGTTCGGTCTGGCAGGCGACGACGACGCCCGACGGCACATGGGTGATGCGCACGGCCGATTCGGTCTTGTTGACGTGCTGGCCGCCGGCACCCGAGGAACGGTACACGTCGGTCTTCAGGTCGGCCGGATTGATCTCGATATCGATGTCGTCGTCCACTTCGGGCGAGACGAACACGCTGGTGAAGCTCGTGTGGCGGCGGTTGTCCGAGTCGAACGGCGACTTGCGCACGAGGCGGTGCACGCCGATCTCGGTCTTGAGCCAGCCGTAGGCATATTCGCCCTCGACGCGGAACGTCGCGCTCTTGATGCCGGCGACTTCGCCCGCGGAGGCTTCGAGCAGCTCGGTTTTCCAGCCTTTGTGCTCGGCCCAGCGCAGATACATGCGCAACAGCATTTCGGCCCAGTCCTGCGCCTCGGTGCCGCCCGCGCCGGCCTGGATGTCGACGAAGGCGTTGTGCGAGTCCATCTTGCCCGAGAACATGCGCTGGAATTCGAGCGCTTCGACTTGCTTGCTCAGCTTGTCGACGTCGGCCGACACGGCCAGCACGGTGCTTTCGTCGTTTTCCGCCTCGGCCAGCTGCAGCAGTTCGTCGGCGCCGCCCAGGCCTTCGGTCAGCTCGCGGATGCCGGTGACGATCTTGTCCAGCGCAGCGCGCTCGCGGCCGAGATTCTGCGCGCGCTCCGGATCGTCCCAGACGTTGGGGTTTTCGAGTTCGCGACTTACCTCTTCGAGACGCTCGGCTTTCGTCTCGTAGTCAAAGATACCCCCTAAGCGAGGCGACGCGCGCCCGCAGGTCCGCAATGCGGGCATGGATGGGGTTGGTTTCGATCATGGTCCGGGCAATCAAAATATCGGCCGGCAAGGATAGCAAATTCACGCGCGGGACGGACCGGATGCCGTCGATCCTGACCAGGCGCGGCGCCTTCAAAGCGGCTCGACATGGCGCAGCAGCAATTGCAGTTTGCGCGCCCCGTTCCATTCGTTGACGTCGAGCGCGTAGACCGCGCGCAGCCGCGACGGCGGCGGCGTGCCGTCGTGGCCGCCGAACCACATCGCTTCGACCGGCGCGCCGAGACCGGCGCAGAGCAGGCGCAGGCGCAGATGGGTTTCGCCGACGACGCGCCAGTCGGCCAGGGCGAACTCGCCGTCGAACAGCGGTTCGGGAAACGCCTGTCCCCACGGCCCGGCGTAGCGCAACTGTTCGGCGAGTTCCAGGGTGAAATCGTCGGTGCCGAGTTCGCCGTCGGTCAGCAGCACCGAATCGAGCTGCTCGGGCGCGATGCGTTCGCGCGCGACCGCGTCGAACAGTTCGCCGAAGCGGGCGACGTCCGCGCGCCGCAGGCTCAGCCCGGCCGCCATCGCATGGCCGCCGTATCGCCGCAGCAGGCCCGGCGCCTGCGCGTCGACTTCGGCGAGCGCGTCGCGCAGGTGGAAACCCGCTATCGACCGTCCCGAAGCCTTGAGTTCGTCGCTGCCTTCCTGCGCGGGCGCGCAGGCGATCACCGGGCGATTGAAGCGTTCCTTGAGCCTGGAAGCGACCAGCCCGACAATGCCGTGATGCCAGTCGGGCTCGAACAGCACGATGCCGATCGGCAAGTTGCTTTTTCGATCGTCCTGCACGCAAGCATCGAACAGCGGGCTTCCCGGCCCGCACTTTTCAATTTGTTCGTTTTCCAGCAATCGCGCGACGATCTTTTCGGCCTGCTCGACCATGCCGGCTTGCAGATCGCGGCGCTCGTGGTTGATCGCGGACAATTGTTCCGCGAGCCGGCGCGCACGCGTCCGGTCGTCGGTAAGCAGGCACTCGATGCCGAGGCGGATGTCTTCGAGCCGTCCGGCCGCGTTGATACGCGGACCGACGACGAAGCCGAGATCGCCTGCCACCGCCCGCGCCGGGTCGCGCTTGCCGCTTTCGAGCAGCGCACAGATGCCTGCGCAGGCGCGGCCCGCGCGAATGCGCTTGAGCCCTGCGTCGACGAGGATGCGGTTGTTGCGATCGAGCGGCACCAGGTCGGCTATCGTGCCGAGCGCGACCAGATCGAGCAGCGAGGAAAGGTCCGGCTCGGCGACGCTTTTTTCGGCAAACCAGCCTCGCTCGCGCAGATGCGCACGCAAGCCGATCAACAAATAGAACATGACGCCGACGCCGGCGAGATTGCGCAGTGCCGTGTTGACGAGTGCGGGATTGACGATCGCATCGGCCTCGGGAAGCGCGTCGCCCGGCAAATGATGGTCGGTCACGACCACGCGCAACCCCTTGGCCTTTGCCGCGGCGACGCCTGCGATCGAGGCGACGCCGTTGTCGACCGTGATCAGCAACCCGCCGCCGAGTTGCGGGCTGCGCGCGACGAGTTCGTCGACCAGCGCCGGGCTCAAGCCGTAGCCGTGCGTGAAACGATTCGGCACGCCGTATTCGACGCGCTTCGCCCCGAGCATGCGCAGGCCGCGCAAGGCGACGGCGGTTCCGGTCGCGCCGTCCGCGTCGAAATCGCCGACGATCACGATCGGCGCGTCGCTGCGCAGAGCGTCCTCGATCAGCTCGCAGGCACGCACGAGGCCGTCCAACGGCGCGGGCGCGAGCAGCGAGGCGAGACGGTGTTCGATTTCGCCCGCCGACACGATGCCGCGCGCGGCAAGGACCCGGCGCAGGACCGGATGCAGCGACGCCGGCCAATCGGTGCCGGTGGAGGGCGCCGCGCGGCGCTGGATGCGCGGACGGACCTTCACGCGCTCGTCTTCGCGCGGCGCCAGAAACGCCAGCGGTGCGCGGGCCTGACGACATGGCGTTCGCCGCTTTCGAAACGCAGTTCGAGTCGCTCGATCCGTCGGCGCCTCAAGGTTTCATCGATGGGCCGCAGCCATTCGGCATCGAGCCGGGGGATGTCGCGCCGGTCGGCAAGGTCGATCAGAACGCGCTCTTTCCCGTCATCCCAGCGCAAATTCGATTCGAGCTGGGATGACGGAACGTTGGCCAAACCGGCAAGCGCAACGACGACGGGATCGTCGCTGACGACGCGATCAAACTCGCTTCGCACCCGCGCCGGCAACATGCCCGCCCCCCAGAACCACAGGCTGTTTACCGGCGGTACGCCGCGCTGCGAGCGCCGCGCATTGAGCGGATGCTGGGTCAGCGCGATCTGCGCCTCGTTGAGCAGGGCGCGCCAGCGCCGCGCCTGTTCGCCTTCGGGCAAATGATTGGCCAGGTCGTCGCCGAGCGCGTCTGCGGGCGCGGAGAATTTCGGCAGCGGCGCGCCGCTCGCGCAGCTCAGATACCAGCGCTCGGGATGCGGCGCGTCGAACGCGAATCCCGCATCGCCGAACAGCGGCTTCAAAGTCTGCGCGAATGCTGCCGTCTCGTCGGCCGAGAGGCCGAGTTTGCCGCAGGCGAGCAGACGCAGCGTCACCGCATCGGCCATCACGAAAGCCGGGTCGGCGCGCAGCCACAGCGCATCGGCCGCGTCGTTCGCATCGAGGCTGCGCGTCAATGCCGCCGTCGGCAGAATCGCGGCGCCGGTCGAAAAGCACTCGCGCAACGCGGCGTCGCGCCCTACCGCGCCGTCGTCGATGCGATCGCCGCGCGCGAGCCAGCGCGCAACGGCGGTCGCGCTCTCGACGTGTTTTCGCGCAGGCAACAACAGACTCAATCGCATGGGAAACGCCAGCGTCCGCGGTGCAGCGGCAAGACTCAGCCCGTGTAGCGAACCGCAACGATCTCGTACGCCTTCACGCCGTTCGGCGCCTGGAATTCGAAGGCGTCCCCTTCGCTCTTGCCGATCAGCGCGCGCGCGAGCGGCGAGTTGACCGCGATCAGGCGCAGCTTGATGTCGGCTTCCATGTCGCCGACGATCTGGTAAGTGGTTTCGGCGCCGCTCGCTTCCTCGACCAAATCGACGGTCGCGCCGAAGACGATCTTGCCGTTCGGATTCAGGCGCGAGACGTCGATCACCTCGGCGAAGCTCAGGCCCGCTTCGAGTTCCTTGATGCGGCCCTCGACGAAGCCCTGTTGTTCGCGCGCGGCGTGGTATTCCGCGTTCTCGCGCAGGTCGCCGTGCGCGCGCGCTTCGGCGATCGCCGCGATGATGCGCGGGCGGTCTTCGGACTTCAGACGTTCCAGCTCGCCGCGCAGGCGCTCGGCGCCTTTGGCGGTCATCGGGGCACGTTTCATGCGGTCAATTCCCTATGCAGTTCTTGCAAGCTGTATACCTCACCGCCATTGCGGAAGTCGAGCGAATGCACGAGCGCACGCGCGCCCGCAACCGTGGTCGAATAGGTGATGCGCTGCTGCAGCGCCTCGCGCCGGATCGAGAACGAATCGGCGATCGCCTGGCGCCCTTCGGTAGTGTTGACGATGAAGACGATTTCGCCGTTCTTGATTGCGTCGAGGATGTGCGGCCGGCCTTCGAGCACCTTGTTGATGTACTCGCAGGCGACGCCCTGTCCGGTCAGGTAGGCATGCGTGCCGGCCGTGGCGATCAGGCGGTAGCCACGGCGCAGCAGCTCCTGCGCGACCGGCAGCAGGCGCGGCTTGTCCGCGTCGCGCACCGAGACGAACACCTTGCCGAGCTTCGGCGCGGCGATGTTCGCTGCCTCGTGCGCACGCGCGAATGCGGCACCGAAGCTGCGGCCGACACCCATGACCTCGCCGGTCGAGCGCATCTCGGGGCCGAGGATCGGATCGACGTTCTGGAACTTCGCGAACGGGAAAATCGCCTCCTTGACCGAGAAGTAGTCCGGCACGATTTCGCGCGTCGCGCCCTGCTGCGCGAGACTCTTGCCCGCCATACAGCGCGCGGCGATCTTGGCCAGCGACACGCCGGTCGCCTTGCATACGAACGGCACCGTGCGCGAGGCGCGCGGGTTGACTTCGAGAATGTAGACCGTCGAGGTTCCATTTTCCTGGGAAATGGCGAACTGCGTGTTCATCAGGCCGACGACTTTCAGTTCGCGCGCCATCTGCGTCACCTGCGCGCGCAGTTCGTCCTGCACCTTTTCGCTCAGCGAATACGGCGGCAGCGAGCACGAGGAGTCGCCCGAGTGCACGCCGGCTTCCTCGATGTGTTCCATGATGCCGCCGATCAGCACGTTGCCCTGTGCGTCGGCGACGACGTCGACGTCGACCTCGACCGCGTTGTCGAGGAAGCGGTCGAGCAGCACCGGCGAATCGTTGGACACTTTCACTGCATCGGTGATGTAGCGCTTCAGATCCGCGTCGGAATGCACGACTTCCATCGCGCGCCCGCCGAGCACGTAGCTCGGGCGCACCACGAGCGGATAGCCGATGTCGCGCGCATGCGCGAGCGCCTCGTCGGGCGTGCGCGCCGTGCGGTTCGGCGGCTGGGTCAGGCCGAGCTTCTGCACCATCTGCTGGAAGCGCTCGCGGTCCTCAGCGAGGTCGATCGAATCGGGCGTCGTGCCGATCACCGGCACGCCGTTCGCTTCGAGCGCGCGCGCGAGCTTGAGCGGCGTCTGCCCGCCGTACTGCACGATCACGCCCTTGGGCTTTTCGACGTCGATGATCTCGAGCACGTCTTCGAGCGTGAGCGGCTCGAAATACAGACGGTCCGAGGTGTCGTAGTCGGTCGAAACGGTCTCCGGATTGCAGTTGACCATAATCGTCTCGTAGCCGTCCTCGCGCAGCGCGAGCGCGGCGTGCACGCAGCAGTAGTCGAACTCGATGCCCTGGCCGATGCGGTTCGGGCCGCCGCCGAGCACCATGATCTTCTCGCGCGCGGTCGGCGCGGCCTCGCACTGTTCCTCGTAGGTCGAGTACAGGTACGCGGTCGTCGTCGCGAACTCGGCCGCACACGAATCGACGCGCTTGTACACCGGCCGCACGTCGAACGCGCGGCGCAGCGTGCGCATCGCCGTTTCGTCGGTGCCGAGCAGCGCGGCGAGACGCGCATCGGAAAAGCCCTTGCGCTTGAGCGTGCGCATCTGCGCGGCATTGATGCCGTTCAATCCGGACACCTTTACGGCCGTTTCGATTTCGACGAGCTCGCCGATCTGGTCGAGGAACCAGCGGTCGATGTGCGTGAGCGCGTAGATGTCTTCCAGCGACATGCCGACGCGGAACGCATCGGCGACGTGGAAAATGCGGTCCGGCTTCGGCTCGCGCAGCTCGCGCTTGAGCGCCGCCATGTCGTCGGCATTGGCCGCGTCGAGCCCGGTCGGATTGAGACCGTCCTTGCCCGTCTCCAGTCCGCGCAATGCCTTCTGCAGCGACTCCTGGAACGTGCGCCCGATCGCCATCACTTCGCCGACCGACTTCATCTGCGTGGTCAGGCGCGCGTCGGCCGCCGGAAACTTCTCGAACGCGAAGCGCGGGATCTTGGTGACGACGTAGTCGATCGTCGGCTCGAACGAAGCCGGCGTCGCGCCGCCGGTGATGTCGTTGCGCAATTCGTCGAGCGTGTAGCCGACGGCAAGCTTGGCCGCGACCTTGGCGATCGGGAAACCGGTCGCCTTCGAGGCCAGCGCCGAGGAACGCGACACGCGCGGATTCATTTCGATGACGACGACGCGGCCGTTCTCGGCATTGATGCCGAACTGCACGTTCGAGCCGCCCGTGTCGACGCCGATCTTGCGCAGCACCGCGATCGAGGCGTCGCGCAGGCGCTGATACTCCTTGTCGGTCAGCGTCTGCGCCGGCGCGACGGTGATCGAGTCGCCCGTGTGCACGCCCATCGGGTCGAAGTTCTCGATCGAACAGACGATGATGCAGTTGTCGGCCTTGTCGCGCACGACCTCCATCTCGAACTCTTTCCAGCCGAGCACCGACTCCTCGACAAGGACTTCGTGTACCGGCGAGAGATCGAGGCCGCGCTTGATGATCTCCTCGAACTCCTCGCGGTTGTAGGCGATGCCGCCGCCCGAACCACCGAGAGTGAAGCTCGGACGGATGATCGTCGGATAGCCGACACGCGCCTGGATCTCCAGCGCCTGTTCGAAGGTCCTGGCAACTTCGGCACGCGGGCATTCGAGGCCAATCTCCTTCATCGCGACGCGGAACAGCTCGCGGTCCTCGGCCATGCGGATCGCTTCGCGCGACGCGCCGATCAGTTCCACTTTGTACTTGTCAAGAATGCCCGCATCGGCCAGATCGAGCGCGCAGTTGAGCGCGGTCTGCCCGCCCATCGTCGGCAGCAGCGCGTCGGGCTTTTCCTTGGCGATGATCGCCTCGACCGTGGCGCGGTTGATCGGCTCGATGTAGACCGCGTCGGCCGTCTCCGGGTCGGTCATGATCGTCGCCGGATTCGAATTGACGAGGATGACGCGGAAACCTTCGGCCTTGAGCGCCTTGCACGCCTGCGCGCCCGAGTAGTCGAACTCGCAGGCCTGGCCGATGACGATCGGGCCGGCGCCGATGACGAGGATGGATTGAATATCGGTCCGCTTGGGCATGTCTTCGCTCTGTGCTCGTCATTCGGGCATGGATTGCCAGAATCCAGACTGCATGGATGCCATGCAGCCAATGTCTTCAAAATTCGATGCGCGTCCATTCAGTTTTCCGCACGCCGGGGTTCGTTGAACGCACCCCCAGTCCGTACCAACGAACTCGCGCGCTTCGTGCACGCGACTCATCGGGCGTTTGCTTCATGTCCTCGCTGCGGCAAACGGGGCCCGAAAACCAAAAGCGGAGACCAGAGTGCGTTATGCCGCTTTGGCTGCCGCTTGCATCGAACTGACGAATCGGTCGAACAAATAGCCGATATCGTGCGGTCCGGGGCTCGCCTCGGGGTGTCCCTGAAAACAAAAGGCCGGTGCGTCGGTCAGCGCAAACCCTTGCAGCGAACCGTCGAACAGCGAGGTATGCGTGATGCGCGCATTCGCCGGCAGCGTGGCCGGATCGACGGCGAAGCCATGGTTCTGCGAGGTGACGAGCACACGGCCGTCGTCGTGGTCCTTGACCGGGTGGTTGGCGCCGTGATGGCCGAACTTCATCTTCAGCGTCTTCGCGCCGACGGCGAGGCCCATGATCTGGTGGCCCAGGCAAATGCCGAACAGCGGCATCTTGCGTTTGATCGTCTCGCGCGCGACCGCAATCGCATAGTCGCACGGCTCGGGATCGCCGGGGCCGTTGGAGAGGAAAACGCCGTCGGGCTTGAGAGCCAACACCTCGGCGACCGGCGTTTGCGCCGGCACGACGGTGAGTGCGCAGCCACGGTCGACGAGCATGCGCAGGATGTTTTTCTTCACGCCGAAGTCGTAGGCAACAACGTGGTGCGTTGCCACCGGCGCCGCGAACGCGGTGCGATCGAGGTCGTAGCTGCCCGCATCGAAGCGATACGACGTGCTTGTACTGACGATCCTGGCGAGATCCATGCCCGCCAACCCGGGAAACGAACGCGCAGCGGCAAGCGCGCACTCGTCGGAGATAGCGTCGCCGGCAAGGATGCAGCCGCTCTGCGCGCCCTTGTCGCGCAACAGGCGCGTCAGCGCGCGCGTGTCGAGGTCGGCGATCGCGACGATGTTCTGGCGGCGCAGGTAGGCATCGAGGCTTTCGCTCGAACGCCAGTTGCTGGCGAGACGCGGCAGGTCGCGAATCACGAGTCCCGCCGCCTGAACCTTGTCCGATTCCTCGTCGACCGCGTTGACGCCGGTGTTGCCGATATGCGGATAGGTCAACGTGACGATTTGCCGCGCGTAGGACGGATCGGTCAGGATTTCCTGATAGCCCGTCATGGCCGTGTTGAACACGACTTCGCCGACGGTTTCGCCCTCGGCGCCGATGGCGATGCCGCGGAAGATCGTGCCGTCTGCGAGGGCGAGGATGGCTGGGGTCATGTGCTGCGTCGCCTGCTTTTGGAAAGTGCGGCCATGAGCGGCCGCTTCTCGATTCTCGCGGGCACGAATGCTCGCTCGGATACACAACGACCTGCGGGCCTGAGCGGACTCGGGACCGTGGATGCGGTTGCGGGCGAGTGCGAATGATACCGGCGCGAGGGTCTTCGTGTCCATCGCGACGAAACGTTTCGCGAAGGAATCTTTACGCCGGTGGCGCTAGAATCGGGCGAACCGAAGCGAGTGTTTGCCATGTCCGCTGCGCCTTCCGCCATCGCATCGTCCACGCTGTTCGACCCTTCGCGTCTGGACCGCGCCGACACGCTGGTATGCGCGACGCCGTTCCATTTCCTCGTCGCGCGCGAGCAATTGCCCGGCGACGCGGCAGCCGAACTCGACCGCGATTTCCCAAAGTATCCGAGCGCAGGATTTTTCCCCTACGAGGAAAAGGACTGCGGCCCGAGCGTCAACGCGCTTATTCGCCAGCTCACCGATCCCGCGGTCGCGAGCGCGGTCGGCGCGAGGCTCGGCATCCACGATCTCGGCCAACATCCCACGCTGATCACGCTGTGCCGGCATCTGAACAAGCGCCACGGCACGATCCACACCGACAGCCGCTCGAAGATCGCCACTGCCCTGCTCTATCTTGAGCCGTCGTGGCCCGACACTAGCTGCGGCTGCCTGCGCTTTCTCAACCGCATCGACGACATCGACGACCTCGTCGCGCCCGAGATCAAGCCGGTGTACGGCAACTTCGTCGTGTTCCGCCGCGCCGAAAACTCGTTCCACGGCCACCTGCCGCACGAAGGCGAGCGCCGTGTGATCCAGATCGCCTGGCTTACGAGCGAAGACGAAAAGCTGCGCAAGACCCAGCGCGGCAAGCTGTCGCGCGCGTTCAAGAAACTGTTCGGCTCGCTCGACAGGAAATTCGGCGCGGGGCGCGACAAGAACGCGGCGCACAGGGACTGAACGCATGGGTTCGGCGATGCTCGCAAGACCACTCGCGGCCTCCATTGCGATTGACCAACCCGGATCGAACGCCGCCGCCGGCAGCGCGGGCGTGCACCGCAGCGGTACTGGTCCGCGCGATCCGGCTGGTGCGATCACTCCCCACCGGACGGCAGGCACATCGGCAAGGTCTGTAGGATCAGCCGCGAGGGCAGCGTAGTCGTGGACGGATGCTCTCACCCTGTTCCAGGCGGCAGCGGGCATCGACCTGGCCTTGCGCATGGGCGCGGGACCGTGGCCGGGCGTGCAGGCGATGGACGCTGCCTTGTATTCGGTGGGCGAGCCCGGGCTACTGACGTGACGCCCGGCGGCCCGACGGGCGTCGCAGCGCTGGCGACGATGCGTTTGTTGCACGATCGCGATCGGCAAGCCGGCTGGGACCGCTGGCGTCGGGCCTTCGGCCCGACTTCGCTGTCCTTGCAGTCCCGGACCGCGCTTCGATTCGCCCGACCTGTTGCTGCGTGCCGCACAGCAGGGACAAGGCGTGGCGCTGGTGCGGCACCGGCTGGCAGCGCCGCAGGTGGCGGCCGGCAGCCTGGTGCGGCCATTCGGAGAGCGGCAAGTGTGTTTGCCGCAGGCTTACTGGATCGTGCGACCGGCGTCGTCGCGGCCGCCGCGACATGCGGTGGCCACGCTGATCGAATGGCTGCGGTCGCAGGCACGGAACTGAAGCATGTGGGAAGCCGCATTTTTCAGCGCGTACCCGCCGCGACCAGCAGCTCGCAAGGGCCGACGAATCGTCCGCCGCTTTCGAATTGCCGCAGCGCCGCGGCGATTTCCTGCCATGCCGCAGTCCGGGCGCTCTCGTCCAGCGAAGACAACATCTGGTGCAGCGCGCCGAACGATTCGCGTTCGAAACGCAGGCATTCTTCCGTGCTCTCCATTTCCAGCGGCGCTGCCACGGCACGCACCTGCACATCGCGGAATCCGGCCTGCCGCAATGCCGCCTCCAGCACACCCGGCGCGCCGAGGCTGAAAGGTCCCGGCTGGCCTGGCAGGGGCGACGGCAGATTGGCGCGACGACGGATGATCGACACCGGAACGGAAAAGAACCCGTTGCGCTCCGGCGTGGAATAGACGATCGCGGCGACGCGGCCGCCGGGTTTCAGGGCCCGTTTCATGCCGGCCAAGGCGCGCTGCTTGTCCGGAAAATAGATCAGGCCCACGCGTGAAACCACGGCATCGAAACTTGCCGGAGGCACGTCCAGTTCCTCGCCGTCCATTGCGCGCGTCTCGACGTTGCGGAAGCCCGCCGCTCGCGCGTTGGCCGCGGCGAACTCGAGGATCGCCGGCGCGATGTCGGTCGCCAGCACGCGCCCGTGCGCGCCGAGGCGAGCGGCTATCTGCAAGGTCTGGTCGCCCGCGCCCGCGGCCACGTCCAGCACGCGCGCGCCGGGCCCGACGCCGGCCATGTCCAGCATGATTTCCGAGGCCGGCCCCAGCCAGCGGCGCAGAAACGTTCCCCACGCGTTCCACGCATGTGCGGCGTCCTGCCATTGGGCCCGTGTGGTCTGCTTGTACTTGGCGACATCGAACGTTGCCGCAGTCTGCGCGGTTGCCATTGCCTGCTCCTCGTTGTGGACGAATCGCGGGCGAAGCCGATCAGCATTCGTGGGGACAGGCGTCGTCCTGTCCGGCTCGACCTGCGCCATCGCCCGCACCTGCTCGCGCGAAAAATCCATATGATGATGATCCCGCGCATGCTTCTGCAGACCGGCGACCAGCACATCCTCGTTGTCGGAACGGACGATGAAACCGCAATCGCATTTCACGAACTTGATCATGGCTGTCTCCCGGTGGCTGCAACGTAGTCCGGTTGTCCGGGAATGACCTTGGACAAACCTTGGCGCGCTGGAGTACAAACGTGGCGATGGGGCTGCGAATCTACCTGACGGGACATGTGCTTCTCGAGGCGGACGGGCGCACGGTGGACCAGAACGCGTTTCCGGGCAAGCAGCCGGTACTGGCCTTCGTGCGTCTGGCCATCGCGCGCGACGCCGCAGTAGCCCGCGAGGATCTGGCGGCGGTGCTGTGGCCGCAGTCGCCGCCGCGCGTGGAACGCCGCGCTGGACGCCCTCGCCAGCAAGCTGCGCGTGCTGCTGGCGAAGGCGGCCCTGGACAGGCGCGATGCGCTAGCGGCGAGTGTGGGCCGCTACGAGTTGAGATTGCCGCGGCAGACCTGGATAGACCTGGAGGCTGGATACGATTCGCTGCACCAGGCCGGAGGTCTGTTGCAGGCTGGCCGCCAGCGCGAGGCGTGGTGCGCCGCGCAGGTGGCCTACCATATCTTCAAACGGCCGTTTCTTTCCGGCGCAAACGGCTCTCGGGCGAGCACGGAACGCGAGCGATTGACGGTGTTGTTCGTGCGGGCCTGCGAATCCCTGGCCGAGACTTACGTCTGGAATGGCGAGCCGGTCATCGCCGCGAATCTTGCCGTCCAGGCGATCGCCGCGCAGCCGTTTCGCGAAACGGGCTATCAATGGTCGATGCGCCGCCCATGCCGCCGCCGGCAATCGTGCGGAAGCGCTGTGGGCTTACGAGCGCTGCCGCAGGCTCATCGCGGACGAATTGGGGGTAACGCCATCGGCTGCGACACAAAGCGTCTATCTCGACATCCTGCATTCGTGCTCCTGACACAAGGACTGACTCATATGATCCGCATTGGTTCGACGATGTTCGCAAGCCTGCTCGCGGCTTCCGTTGCGATTGCCCAACCCGGATCGAACGCCGCCGCCGCGGCCGCGCACGCCGGTCCCGGCTACGACATCGAAATGAGCCGCATGATCCCGATGCGCGACGGCGCGGCGCTCGAAGCCTGGATCACCAAGCCTTCGCCTCTCGCCGCCAAGGCGCCGGCCGTGCTCGAACTGACCCAGTACGACATCGACGGTTCGCGGCGTCACGAAGCGACCGCATTGGTCGCGCGCGGCTATGTGTTCGTGCAAACCTTGACGCGAGGCCGCGGCCGCTCCGGCGGCGACAAGAACGACAGCCTCGGCCTGCAGGTCGGCCGCGACGGCTACGATCTGGTCGAATGGATCGCCAGGCAATCATGGTGCGACGGCCGCGTCTTCATGTACGGTGGTTCGTTCGTCGGCATGACCCAATGGCGCACGGCCGCGCAGCATCCGCCGCATCTCGCCGGCATCGCGCCCTACGTACCGATCTATCCGGGCTGGGACGTGCCGAACACCAACGGCATTCCGCAATCCTGGTCGGCGGTGATCCTCGGCTATACGGCCGGCCGCGGGCTCAATACCGGCTTCATCGCCAACGCGCCTTACTGGCAGGGCAAGATGCTCGAACACTACGCGGCCTACGGTTCGTTCGCGACGCTCGACGAGGCGATCGGCATCGCGCAGGACGACTGGTGGATGAACGATCGCGGCAAAAAGAAATCGTTCATGAAAACCTGGCTCGATCACGTCGGCGACGAGATGTTCAATCTCGCCGCCGAGCCGAAGGCGCAGGACTACGCGGCGATGAAATTTCCGATCCTCGCCGCGACCGGCTTCTTCGACGACGACCAGCCGGGCGCATTGCGCTACTACCGCGGCTATATCGCCAACGCAGCGGCGGCGCAGAAGGACAAAAGCCTTCTCGTCATCGGCCCGTGGGACCACGGCGGCACGCAGCGGCCGGAAAAGACGATCGATGGCCTCGCCATTCCGGACTCGGCCGTGCTCGACATGGACAAGCTGCACGCCGACTGGTACGACTGGGTGCTCGGCCGCGGCGCGCGGCCCACGCTGCTCAGCGACAGAGTGACTTACTTCATGCTCGGCGCGAACGAATGGCGCCATGCGGCGTCGCTGGAAGCGGCGACGAGCGGCAGCATGGACTTCTTCCTTTCCGTACCCGAAGGCACGCCGGAAAGCGCGTTCCGTTCCGGCGCGTTGACGCGCGAAATGCCCGGCGAACAACCACCCGCCGTCATCGTGTCCGATCCGCACGAATTGCCCGAACTCGACGTCGCCGACTACGCCGCGGACGAAAATCTCACGAGCCAGTTCCGCGCGTTCCAGAAGCGCGCCGTCGTGTTCCATTCCGCACCTCTGGACATGCCCATCGAAATCGCCGGGCACATGAAGCTTGAATTGCCGGTGCAGTCGGACACGCCGGACTTCGACCTGTGGGCGCAGGTGATGATGGTGATGCCCGACGGCTGCGCCGTGCGGCTCGGCGAAGACATCCGCCGCGCGCGATTCCGCGACGGCCCGTTCAAGCAGGAGCTGCTGAAGCCCGACCAGATCGCGACGCTGCCGTTCGAGTTCTACTGGAGCGCGCGGCGCATCCCCGCCGGTGCGCGCCTGCGCGTCGTCGTCGCGCCGCTGAACTCGCCGAACTATCAGAAAAACTACAACACCGGCGGCCGCATCGGCTACGAGAACATCGCCGATGCGCGTGTGGCGCACATCAAGCTGTTCCACGACGGCCGGCATCCGGGGCGGCTGGTCTTGCCGCTCGCGGCGCCAAAGCCCGACGCACGATAACCGAACTCGTCGGCAAGCTGTCGCGCGCATTCAAGAAACCGTTTGCTGCGCTCGACCGGAAATTCGGCGGGTGTCCAACCAGAATGCCACGTACCAGGACTGATGAAGCCCGAAGGCAGTCAACTCGACTTCTGACCGTCCGCACTGAACGCAGCTCGCACAGCGAGCGAAACCCACACACCGTTGCCATGTCGGCTTTGCGTTCGGCGGGTGGCCTGTCCTGAGCGTGGTCGAAGGGCTCGGGGCGAACGGATTCCGCTCGCGTCTGGCCGGCTCACTGCGCCTCGACCGGCGCCAGAATCTCGTCGAAACGGTAGCGGCCCGGCGCGCGGTGCGCGAGCCAGATCGCCGCGGCGAGCGCGCCGCGCGCGAAGATGTCGCGATCGGTTGCGCGATGGGTCAGTTCGAGGCGTTCGCCGCGACCGGCGAAGACCACCGTGTGCTCGCCGACCACGTCGCCACCGCGCAACGTCGCAAAACCGATTTCGCCGGCCGGCCTCGGGCCGATGGCGCCGTGGCGCTCGTAGCGCGCATGCCCGGCGAGGGCGACGTTGCGGCCGGCCGCAGCGGCCTCGCCCAGGGTCAGCGCCGTGCCCGACGGCGCATCCTGCTTGCGCGCATGGTGCATCTCGACGATCTCGCAGTCCCAATCCGGAAACGTGGCGGCGCTGCGGCGCACGAGCCGCGCGAGCATCGCCACGCCGAGGCTGAAATTGGACGCCCACAGCACCGGAATCGATCGCGCCGCCCGGTCCAGCGCGTCGAACTGCGCATCGCCGAGTCCGGTCGTGCCGCTGACGAAGCCTATCTTGCGTTCGAGCGCGAGGGCCAGAGCGGCGTCGAACGCGTGGATGCCGCTGAAGTCGACGAGCACGTCGGCCTCGACGTCGGGATCGAGCGAATTGACGAAGTCCTCGTCGGGCGCCTCGCCGCCGTAGACGCGCGACAACGGTTCGTCGGCCAGCCCCGAACCCGGTCGCACGAGCGCACAGGCCAACCTGGCCCGCTCGGATTCGAGCACGCAGCGGACGACCGCCTGCCCCATGCGCCCGGCGGCACCGTAGACGACGATGCGGGGGCGAGTCGGAATCGATGTGTCGCTCATGTGCGCATCTTACCGCGTATTTCCCGCAGCCCCCTGCTGTGGTCGCAGCTCAATCGCTGCACTGGAAATACAGCAGATGCTCCGGATTACGCGCGGCGGTCTGGCCGAGGCTCAGCGTGCCGCTGCGCAGCAGGCGCACCTCGTCGCGGTGGAACGGCAGTTCCTCGTCGTCGCCGAACTTCACCCAGGAACCGTTCGTGGAGCGGTCGGAAACGACGAAGTAGCCGCGCTTGTATTCGATCAGCGCGTGGTTGCGCGACACCCACTCCGCATCGACCACGAGGCTCGACGATGGATCGCGGCCGAGCGTGAACGGCGGTGCGAGTTCGTCGAGATCGATCGCGCGGCCGCGATAGCGCAGTTGCAGATGCACGCGCGGCACGCTGAAGTTTCCGGTCGAGATCGCCCGCTGCACCATCGTCACGTCGGACGTATCCTCCTGCCAGAGCACGTCGACGGTATCGATCGGCAGCAGCTTGCCGGCGACGCGCGTCTGCCCCATCGAGCGCACGCGCAGCATGCCCGCGTTGGTCAGCAGCATCACCGTCGAGGCGGTCGCGATGATCTGCTCGCGCTTGGCCAGCGCGGTCATGCGCGCGGCGGTGTTGACCGCGTCGCCGTAGACGTCGTTGTCCTCGAGCAGCGTTTCGCCGTGATGCAGGCCGACGCGGATCGCGAGGAATTCGCGCGCGCACTCGTCGTCCGAGGCGATGCGCTTCTGCATGTCGACCGCGGCGAGCAGTCCCTGGATCGGGCCGGGGAACGTGCACAGGATTTCGTCGCCGATGTTCTTGACCACGCGGCCGCCGTGGCCGCGCGTCACTTCGCCGAGCGCGCCGAGCATGGTCGCGACGAGGCGCCGCGCTTCGATGTTGCCGCGCGTTTCGAACAGCCGGGTGCTGCCGCTGACGTCGGCAAACAGGATGGTCAGTTGCTCGCTCATCAGCGCGCAGTTTAGCCGGAAAAGGCCGCGCGTGTGCCGCGGCGCGCGCCCGCGCTCAATCGCCCGATGGCGTGGCGACGTCGCGCAATTTCTCCCGCTCCTGCGCCGTGCGCTCGGCGATCCGCGCGCGGATCGCCTCCAGCCACGCCGCATCGCGGTAGCGTCGCCAGGCGACGTCGCTTTCCAGCGCCGACGCGTCGAGCCAGCCGCCGTCGAGCGCGAGGGTGAGTAGTTGCTGCGCCTGCGCCGCATCGCCGTCCAGCGCGGCAAGCACGGCCTTGCGATAGGTCAGAAACGGCAGCACGATGCCGCCCTGAGCCGACAGGCGTGCAAGCAACGCGCGACTGACGTCGAGCGCTTCGGCGCGCTCCTTCGAATGCTCGGCCTGCGCGCCCACCCAGGAGGAATAGACGGCCAGGTTCATGTCTGCGAGCCACACGCGGATGAACCGCCCGGCGCTGTCGCCCTTTTCCGCGAACAACCTGGCGTAGCTGCGGCGCGCGGCTTCAGCCTAGCCGTTCGAGCAACAGGGTCGCAGCCTGGACGGCGAGATAGTCGTTGAGTTGGGCCGGCTGCGGACTGTAGGACTCGATCAGGCGCAATGCCTCCTTGCAGCGGTCGAGCAGGCACAACGCGCGGCTTCTCGACGCGATGCTCTCGATCAACGGTGCCCCGGGCATGCGGTCCAGCGCGTCGACGGTTTTTTGCGCGTCGCCCATTTCCAGCCACGCATAGGCCTGGTCGACCGCCGTCCAGCCGTTCGCCGCGGATCCCTTCTGCATCTTCCCGTAGACGTCGAGCGCAACAGCGATCTCGCCGTGCAGGCGATGCAGCAGCGCAATGCTCCAGTGCGCGTCGGAAAAATCCGGATTGATCTCGAGCGCGCGCCGGAATTCCTCGGCCGCCTTTTGCGCCTGGCCCGTCATCATGCAGGCGGTGCCGAAATTGTTGCGCAGGGCGATGTTGTAGGGATCCCGGTCGACGATGTTCGCATGCCATTCGAACGCGTCGCGCATGCGGCCCGCGCGCTCGAGCGCATCGCCGTACCAGGTCATGGCGAGCGGATGATCCGGATGCGCGTGCAGCACCTTTTCGAGTTTCGCGATCGCCTCGTCGACATGGTCGGTCTCGACGAGAATTTCGCTTTCCGAAACGTCGATGTCGGCCAGTTCGGGGCGATCGCGCGCGCCTTCGCGATCGCCGCCCTGGCCTTGCGCGCGGCTTCGTCGAGGGTCAGGTCGGCATACACGAACAGCAGCATGTAGGCATCGGAAACGCCGCACCAGGCAAGCGCGTAGTCTGCGCTTCAGCCGCAGGCACGTTGGAAATAACCCAGGGCGCGCACCAGCGCCTCGGGCGTGCGCTTCTGCCATTCGTGGCGGCCGAGCCAGTACAGGTTCCGCGCCGCCGCCGAAACGGGTTTGGCCGGAAGTTCGGGCTCGGTGGTGAAGGATGCGCCCAGCCGCTCCGAAAGCGCGGCTTCCAGTTGAACCAGGTCTTGGCGCGCCGCGCTCTCCGCGACCGACCATACCGGCGAGAGCGCGTCTCGGCGCCATAGCGCAGCATGCAAGTTCCAGCGGTCGTCCTTCAACGTGATGCCGCCGCCGAACACGTAGTCCGCATCGAGCTGCGCCGCGACTTTCTGCACGTCGGCGGAACTGCGTGCGAGCGCGAAGATCGAGTCTTTGAGACGTCGGGACCCAGAGACGAAATGGGCTATCGGACTGACAAAGTAGTCCAAATCGAGATCGAGGACACACGACATCTCCCCACCCTATCTGGTCGCGCGCGGCAACGTAGGCCTGCGCCGAATTCGATTGGATGCAAGGGGCTATTGACGGCGTCTCTTCGCTCTAACGGTCTCTCGGGCAGATGGGATGGGCGAGACCTCAGTATCCACCGCCGTCGATGCTTGCAGACCGAGACCGGTCAGCACAATGTCACGCCACGCCTCGTGAAACCTCCGGTCGCTGATTGGCATCGTCTTTTCTCCCCACAGGGCTTCGAACACTTTGAACATTGTCAGACTGCCAAGGAGTACCACTGCAACGGCTTCGCTGTCATGCTCTCGGATTTCACCTTGCTGCGACCGTTCGAGCAGCCACGCCGACAATACTCGGTACGAATGCTGCATAATTTCGCGCCGAACCTTGGACTGGAGCTTAGGGAATTGCTCCAGATCGCGCCAGAAGATTCGGAGCTCGCTTTGTCGTGCCGTCAGGATGTCCAGCGTTTGTTGCGCCATGCCGGAAAGAACTTCTTCGGGCCTTCCCTTGGCCGTTTGAAGTTGCGATCTTGCTTGTTGTGCTTCAGCTACGTAAGGCTCGATAACCGCAAGTTCCCTGTCGTAGGTGACGGGAAAGGCGTTTGGTCCTTCATCCACATGGACGATGTCGCCGGTGCGACTTCCCGGCTTGCGACCCTGCGATGAGACCCATCGCTGGAGCGTCCGATGTACGAAGGCAAGCTGGTTCTCGCACAGGTCATGGAACATCTCCCGCTCCACAGCTTTCGAAGGATCGTCGCCCGCTATTCGGGCGAGCGCAAGGTCAAGTCGTTTTCCTGCCTGGATCAGTTTCTGTGCATGGCGTTCGCACAACTGACCTTTCGCGAGAGTCTGCGCGACATCGAAACCTGCCTGCGCGCACAGCGCTCCAAGCTCTATCCCTGGGAATGCGCTCGACGGTTTCCCGCAACACGCTGGCCAACGCCAACGCGGTACGCTCTTGGCAGATCTATGCCGACTTCGCACAGAGCCTGATTGCAATCGCGCGGCCGCTGTATGTCGACGAGCCGTTCGGCGTCGAGTTGAAGGAGACGGTCTACGCGCTGGATACAACAACGATCGACTTGTGCCTTTCGGTATTTCCGTGGGCCCCGTTCCGCTCGACAAAGGCCGCGGTGAAGCTGCACACGCTGCTGGATTTGCGAGGGAATATCCCGACGTTTATCCACATCAGCGACGGCAAGATGCACGAGGTCAACGTGCTCGACCAGTTGTTGCCGGAGGCCGGTGCCTTTTACATCATGGATCGCGGATTCATCGACTTCGAACGCCTCTTCCACTTGCACGAGGCCAACAGTTTCTTCGTGACGCGTGCCAAATCGAACTTCAAGGCTCAACGTCGATATTCGCATCCGGTCGACCGCTCCACAGGACTGATCTGCGATCAGACGGTGGTGCTCACCTCACCGGCTTCTACTCGCGAAAGGGCTTCCAAGCGCCGCTCCGGAGAATCCGCTTCAAGGACCCGGAAACGGACAAGACGCTGGTGTTCATCACCAACAACTTCGCGTTGCCCGCACTGACCATCACCCAGCTGTATCGCTGCCGGTGGCAGGTCGAGCGGTTCTTCAAGTGGATCAAGCAGCATCTTCGGATCAACGCGTTCTTCGGAACTTCGCAGAACGCAGTCAAGACGCAGATTCTGGATTGCCCTATCGGTCTACGTCATCGTCTCTATCGTCAAGAAGCGCATGCAGCTTCCCGCCAGCCTCTACGAAATCCTACAGATCCTGAGCCTGACGGTTTTCGAGAGAACGTCGTTGAATCAACTGCTTGCCGGAGCCGTCGAGGACGAATTTGCGGAGGAACTGCGCAAACAGCTGTTTTTGTTCGAATAACGTTGGGACACTACTGGATGGAACTCAACAGTAACCGCTGACAATCCTAGCCGGTGTCATCAAGAGCGCCATGGAATGACCAGAATTTCAGGTTGTTCCCTTTTCGCTCAACAACCAGCCCGAAAAGGTGGCACTGGTCAAGGTAATCACAACGCCTTTCAGTTCGACTTCGGCTTCGTCTTGTCGCCCGCCGGTTTCGGCGGCGGCGCCACGCGCCGGCTTGCCACCTTGACGATCTCGGGCTTGTCCCAGGTACCGGCGACCTTGTATTCGGATTGCGTGGCCTGGTTGATCGCCTTGCCGAGCACGCCGCCGACGAGGGCTCCGGCCGCAGCGCCGACCGGGCCGCCGACCAGCGCGCCGGCACCGGCGAACACGGTTGCGCCGACATGCGGCGTGACTTCGACGCGCAGGTTCCATTCGCTGGTCTTGAGGCCGATGGCGCCGTGGACGCGCATGTCGGCGGCGGGGCTTTTCACTTCGAAACCGTCGGTGTAGGCGTAGCCGTCGGTCATCGTGAAGCTGCCCGTGGCCGAATCGAAACTGAAACCCTTGTTGAACAGGTCGCCGAAGTCGAAGGCGAGGCGGCGTGGCAGCGCGGCGAGGTTGAGCAGGCCGGCGAGGCGTCCGGCGCCGGGATCGAGTTCGGGAATGCGGCCGTCGGCGATCTTCATGTGCAGTGCGCCGCCGTTGATCCGGTTGAGCGCGAACGCCGACGGCGTGCCGGCCCAGCTCGCGTCGATCGAGGCCGTGATTTCGCCGCCGGCCAGCTTGTCGCCGTAGCCGAGCGCATCGAGCATCGCGCCGAAGTTGCCCGCCTTCAATTCGATGCCGAAGGTCGAACGATGGAAGCCGTTGCGGCGCGTCCAGATGCCGTGCGCGCGCATGTCGATTTCCTTCGAGTGCGCGTTGACCTTTTCGAGATTCATGCCGTCGACGGTCGGCGTAGTCACGACTTCCGCCGCGCCGTAGCTGGCTTTGCCGAGACGGAAATCGCCGATGCGGATGCGCAGCGGCGGAATCGCCGCCGGATTGAGCGTGTCGTCGCGCACTTCGCCGACCGGCGCGGCGTTCGCGGGCGCTTCGGGCGACTCGGGCCAGTACAGGCGCTGGAAATCCGCCGCGATCGGACTGGTGCGCGGATTCGTCCGCGGTACGCTCAGGCTGCCGTCGATGCGCGCACCGTCGAAGTCGACGCGCACGGCGTCCGCACCGAGGCCGACGCGCACCTTGGCTTCGCCGAAATCGCGCTCCCAGGCGACGAGAGACGTCGCGCGAATGTCGACGCCCTGGAGCACGTCGCCGCCACCGTCGCCGTCCATGCCGTCGGCGGCGAAGTTCATCCAGCCGGACAGGTCCACCTCGCGTGCCGCGCCGCCGATCGCGATGCCGGATTTGGGCAGCACGCCGGTTGCCTCGCCGCCGAAGATCACGTTCGCGGCGAACGGCGCGGTCGGCGACGGCAGCCTGCCGCGCAGGTTGAGCACGTCGCCCAGGCTTGCGTCGATGCTCGCGCCGAGGAACGGCAGGCCGAGCACGAGCTTAAGCGGCAGCGCAGCCTCGGCGGATTTCTTCAACGGCGCGGGCAAGTCGATGGCGACGCCGCGCAGGTCCGAGGTCACGCTCAGGCGCTGGCCGCTGCTAGTTTTATCCTTGGCATCGTCGCGATCGACGCTGAACTGCGCGCTCCAGTTCGCCTCGCCGGACAGATATTTCTTGTAGCCCTTGAACGGCGAGGCGTAGACATCAATCACCTCGTTCACTGGCAGGCGCGTATCGACGCGGCCTTCGACGACATGCTGCGCATCGCCCACATAGCCGCCGACCGCGAGCGAGAATTTCGCCGGCTTGCCGCGCAACGTGCCCACGAGCGAATCGGCGGAAAAGCCCGTGCGGTTGAAGCGCAGCGGCCCCGAGGCGTTGTCGAGCTTCTGGCCGAACTGCGCGTCGGCGATATCGGCGTCGTCGAGTCGCACCTTGCCGTCGATCTGGAAATTCTCGATCGGCTTCATCGGCGCGCGCAGGGCGAAATCGACCTTGCCCTGGCCACCGACGTCGACGCCCTGCAGCGGCCCCGCGAACTGCCTGCCCAGCGGCGAGGCCTTGACGAAAGCGAGCATGTCCTTGCCCGCGCCTTGCGCATCGGCGGCAATGTCGAGCGTACCTTCGCCGTAGTCCGTGATATCGACGCTGCCCTTGTTCACTTTTGAATTTTGTATACTCGCCCCGTCCACGTCCGCATGCAGGCCCGCATTGACGAACTCGACGATCCCGTGCGCATGCTCGATCACGGGCCAGTCGGCGAGATACCTGAAGCGCACGTCGGCGACTTCGGCAACCGCATCGAAGCGCCCGGCATGATTGCGGAACGGCCAGTCGGCGATATTGCCGCGGAACGCCGCGCGCCCGCCCACCACGCGCCCCGACTCGAACGCCTGGTCGAGCCATTCGACGCCGTGCGGTGGAATCACGTTGACCGGCCAGAACTGCTTCGCGGCGACGACGTCGGTACTGGTCACGGCCGCGGACAAGTCGAGCGACGGCTTGCCGCCCGCATCGAAAATTTCCGCCGCCCCGCGCGCTTCGCCGGCGAAGCTCCTGCCCGGCGTCGCGCTCTCGAAATGCAACGCATCGGTCTCGATGCGCCAGGCGCCTTCCGTGCGGTACGCCGCGACGCTGCCATGGAATTCGGCGAAGCTCAGCGGCTCGCGAAACACCTTCGGCAGCAGCAACGCGAACGCATTGTGCTGCGGCAGGTCGAACGTAAGCGCGTCCTGGTCGGCCAACAACACGCCCGACAGGCCGGTCGCACCCGGAATCTTGCCGAAAGGATGCGCGGCGAGAGCGTCGAGTTGCGCGGCGGCGTCGAAATTCGCCGCATCGGCAAAACGCAGCGTCGCGCGCACCAGCGTGCCCGAGGGATTGCCCGCGTAAAGCCAGCGGCGCAGGTCGGCGGGCAGCGTCTCGACGAGCATCGCCACACTCGCGACGGTGCCGAGATCGATGCCGCCGGCGCTAGCGATGTATTCCGGCGCGACGTCCGCCTGCGCATCCGCCGCCGGATTGCGCCGCTGCAAATGCAATTGCGCCGGCAGCGCGGATTCGCCCTGGCGCGTGATCGCGAGATCGGCGACGTCGGCGCTCCAACCGTCGTCGCTGCGCCGCCAGCGCGCGCCGAACGCGAGGCGCTCGATGCCGACGTGCGGCAGGAAATCGTGCTTGTCGTCGAGCTTGATCGATGCGTTCGTGGCCAGCACGAGATCGGACAAATCGACCTCGGCGCGCACCTCGCCGATCTCGCCGCCGCGCAGCGACGCCCAGACCTGCAGTTTGCCGCCGCCGTGCTCGACGATGAGGCCCTTGAGCGGATAATTGCGCAGCACCGCGGCGAGATCGATGCGGGTGCCGCCGAAATAGGCGCGGCCATCGCGCTTGCCGCGATCGTATTCGACCACCGCATCGACCGGCGCCGCCGAGGCCGCGTCGGGCACGTCGAGGTTGCGCACGCGCCCGAGCGCACGCAGGAAATCGCCGCTCACCTTGAGGCGCAGTTCGTCCGCGCCGAGGCGGAAATGCTTGTCGTTCGGCAAGTCGTCGATGCTCAGCTTCGCTTCGCGGATGACCAGCGTACCGAGGCCGAACAGCGCGTTGTCGTCGAGGCTTTGTTCGCCGGCGTCGTTCGCGCCGGTGTCGAATCCGGCGACTTTCCACTGTCCCTGCGCATCGCGCACGAGAGCGAGTTCGATGCCCGACAGGCGGATCTCGGTCCAGTTCGCGCCAGGCCGCGCCCAAGCGAAGAAGTTGAGCTTGAGCCCCGCGCTGGCGAGATCTAGCGCCTGCCCCGGCGCCTGCCCGGCCGGCACGCCGAGGTGCACGCCGGCGAGATGGAACAGCGGTCCCGTGCGTTCCCAGTGCGCGTCGAGCCGGTCGATAGCAACCGGACGATGCAGCATCTCGCCAAGCCGAGCGCTGACCGCCTCGGGATGGTTCGTCACCCACGGCAGCACGACGAGCTGGGTCACGCTGCTGACGATCGCCATCAGGATCGCGAATGCCGCGAGCAGTCGGATTAGCCACCACTGCGCACGGTGAAGATGGCGGCGCCAGGGGGTCATGGCGAATCCCGGCTCTTACAGCAGCACCACATCGTACTGCTCCTGCGCGTAGTGCTCCTCTGCCTGGAAGCGGATGGTTTTTCCTGTGAATTCCTCGAGTTCCGCGACCGCTGCCGATTCCTCGTCGAGGATGCGGGTGACGACTCTCTGCGCGGCGAGCACGAGCAGGCTCGAGGCCTCGAACTGGCGCACCGCACGCGTGATCTCGCGGAAGATCTCGTAGGTCACCGTCTCGGCGGTCTTGACGCTGCCGCGTCCGTCGCAGGCCGGGCACGGCTCGCACAGCTGGCGCTCGAGGCTTTCGGTGGTGCGCTTGCGCGTCATCTCGACGAGACCGAGGTTCGACATTTCGTAAACCGTCGTCTTCGCATGATCGTGCGCGAGTGATTTTTCGAGCATGCGCAGCACCTGGCGCTTGTGCTCGGCATCGGTCATGTCGATGAAGTCGATGATGACGATGCCGCCGAGATTGCGCAGGCGCAACTGGCGCGCGGCCGCCTGCGCCGCTTCGAGGTTGGTCTTGTAGACCGTTTCCTCGAGATTGCGATGGCCGAGGAACGCGCCGGTGTTGACGTCGATCGTGGTCATGGCCTCGGTTTGGTCGATGATGAGATATCCGCCCGACTTCAATGGCACTTCTTTCTTGAGCGCACGCTGAATTTCGTCCTCGACGCCGTACAGATCGAAGATCGGCCGCTCGCCCGAATACAATTCGATACGTTCGGCAAGTTCCGGCATGAACTTGTGAGTGAACGTCAGGGTTTTCTCGTAGGTCTCGCGCGAATCGACGCGCACCTTCTCGACGTCCTCGCGCATCAGGTCGCGCAGCGCGCGCAGCGGCAGGGCAAGCTCCTCGTAGATGCGCGTGCGCGGCTCGCCCCGGCGCATGTTCTCCTGCACCACGCGCCAGACGCGGCCGAGATAGGCGACGTCGTCGGCCAGCGCCTCGCGCGAGGCGCCCTCGGCGTTGGTGCGCACGATGTAGCCCAACGGCGCAGGCGGAGGGCCGGAATCCGTCGGCGGCGGCACGGTCAACTCCTGCATGATCTCCTTCAGGCGCGCGCGCTCGGCCTCGTCCTCGATGCGCACCGACACGCCGATCATCTTCGCGTACGGCAGCAGCACGAGGTAGCGCGAAGGAATCGACAGGTGCGTGGTCAGGCGCGCGCCCTTGCTGCCGATCGGGTCCTTGACCACCTGCACGACGATGTCCCGGCCCTCGTGCACGAGCTCGCTGATCGGCGGCGTCGGCAGCGTCGCCGCCTCGCCGTTCTCGACCTCGGCCGGTTGCGCAGCGCGCACGATGTCGTTGGCGTGCAGGAACGCCGCGCGCTCGAGCCCGACCTCGACGAACGCCGCCTGCATGCCCGGCATCACCCGGCTGACGCGGCCGCGATAGATGTTGCCCACGTAGCCGCGCCTGAGCGCGCGCTCGACGTGCACTTCCTGCAGCACGCCGTTTTCCACCACTCCGACGCGGGTCTCGCGCGGGGTGACGTTGATCAGGATTTCCTCAGACACGGCCGCGGCTTCCGCAATTTTCGTCCCTGCGTTTATAGCTTGCGCAAGGGCGCCCTGTCGATTGGCGTCCGCGCGCCGCCGATTTTTTCCCTCATCAAAACCAAACATCTTCCTCATGCAAACGCGCAAGCCCGAGGCGAAGCTGTGCCGGCCGGCGACACACGGGATCGCCCGCCGCAAGAACCGGCATCGATGAAATGGTGCCGTTGCGTCCATTCCCGCGAACGAAAGGAGAATGTCATGGTCGATCGTCCCGCAAATCCGATGTTCCGCACGAAGTCCCTGCACGCCGCCGCGCTGGCCGGCCTGCTCGGCGCCAGCCTGATCGCGCCCGGCGCGCACGCATGCTCCGTTCCCGACGGCAAAACCCCGGTCCAGGCCTGGCCCATTCCCTCGTTCGGCCCCGAACCTTCCGCCGGCACGGCGCAGGCGGACGCCGCACAGACAACGTCTTCCACAACGAATTTCGCGCACGGCCTGTTTGCCAACGACCCCATCACCGGGTTGTGGAAGATCAACATGCTCGCCTACGGCAACGCCGACATCCCGAACGGCGTCGTCCTCGACGCCGCCATCGCCACCTGGCATGCCGACGGCACCGAGCTGATGAATTCCAGCCGGGCACCGAAGACGCAGAGTTTCTGCCAGGGCGTGTGGGAGCGCACCGCCACGAACACCTACATACTCAATCATCTGGCGATGTCGTGGACCGACGACGGGTCGGCCTTCCTCGGCCCCACGAGCATCCACGAAACGGTCTCGCTCAGCCACAACGCCACGCTGCTCACCGGCACCTTCACCCTCGTCCAGTACGCAACCGACGGCACGACCGTGCTGGCGCAGGTCGTCGGCAACCTGGTCGGCAGCCGCGTCTTCGCCGACGAGTGAGGCGAACGCGGGGGGAATCCGGTCCGGCACAAGGATGTGCACTCCCGAACCGTCCGGCAGCCGGTCATTTCCGGCTGCCGATTCCGTAATATGTCGGCACGCCCGCGGGGGGAGCCATCATGCTCGCGCATGCCGAGGTATTCGAATTCGCAGACGTCCGCGTCGACGCGCGTGCGTACCGGCTCACGCGGGGCGCCGAGGAGATTCCGCTCGAGCCGAAAGCGTTCGCCGTGCTGCTCGAATTCATCGCGCACGCGGGCGAGATACTCACACGCGACGCACTGCTCGACGCAGTATGGGGACACCGCTACGTCACCCCGGCCACGCTCAACCGCATCATTGTGCTGCTGCGGCGCGCCCTCGGCGACGACCCGGAAGCGCCGCGCTACATCGAAACGGTTCGCGGCAAAGGCTATCGTTTCGTCATCCCCGACGGTGCCGAACCGGAAGCGTCCGCGCCACCGGTGCTGCGTTTCGCCCCGCCGCAACACGCACGCCTGCCCGCGCGCATGACCGAAATCATCGGCCGCGACCGGGAAATCGCCGAATTGGGCGACGCGATCGAAACCTCACGCCTGCTCAGCATCGTCGGCGCGGGCGGCATGGGCAAGACCACGGTGGCTTTCGAAGTGGCGCGCGCACGCCAGGCGAAGTTCGCGGACGGCGTCTGGTTCGTCGACCTATCCAACGTGCTCGACGGCGACGGTGCCGTACACGCGATCGCCGCCGCGTTCGGCGTGCACGGCACCGCCGACGCGCGCGATGAGCAGCGCCTGATCACGCTGTTGCAGGCGCGCCGCGTCCTGCTTCTGCTCGACAACTGCGAGCGCATCGCGCCCGAACTCGGCGGCTTCGTCTCCCGCCTGCTCGCGGCCTGCAACGGCGTGCACGCGCTCGTCACCAGCCAGCGGCGGCTGGATTGTCCCGGCGAACGCATCTATCCGCTGCCCGCGCTCGCCATGCCCGGCACGCGCGTGTGGAACAGCGCGCAGGCGCTGGCCGAGCTCTCGTCCGTCGCTTCGATCCAGCTCCTGATCGCGCGCGCTCGCGCGCTCGCTGCGCCGCCGGAGTTGACGCTGGCGAACGCCGAGAGCGTCGCCGAACTGTGCCGCCGCCTCGACGAGCACGTCGATCAGCGCGTCGTCGAGCATGTCGAAATGCGCGGTCGTCCAGTAATAACGATCGCCGGCCGGCGCATGCGAATCGAGCGTCTGCTGCCATTGCGCGTACGGCATCGCGCCGCCGACCTGGCCCAGCGCCCCGCCGGAATCGACCAGCCTGGCCAATTCACTGCGGCCTGCGTCGGGCTCGCCGCTCCAACAATAGCCCACTATCACCGCACGCTGGCCATGCACCTCGGGCGGCAGAAACGGCGCGGGCGGCGCGGTGACGAACGCGATCATCGTCGTCATCGCATCGGATGCTTCGAACGCATAGTCGCGGAAGCGGCGCAGCAATGCCGGCGCAGCTTCGACCGGATGAAATACCGCGCCGGCCAGCACCTCGCCGACGGCATGCACGCGGTACACGTATTCGGTGACCGCGGCGATGCCACCGCCACCGCCGCGCAAGGCCCAAAACAGATCCGGTTCCGTCGCCGCATTCGCGCGCAGGCGCCGGCCGTCGGCCAGTACGACTTCCGCTTCGAGCAGATTGTCGATCGTCAGGCCGTGCTTGCGCATCAGCCAGCCGACGCCGCCGCCGAGGGTCAGGCCGCCCACGCCCGTGGTGGAGATCATGCCGCCCGGCGTTGCCAGGCCGTGGACTTGCAGCGCGTTGTCGACCTCGCGCCAGAGCGCGCCGCCGCCGACGCGCACGCTGCGCGAATCCGGTGCCAGCTCGACCGCGCGGAGTTCGCCGAGATCGAGCAGCAGCACGTCGTCGCGCACCGACAGCCCGGCGACGTTGTGGCCGCCGCCGCGCACGGTCAGCGGCAGCGCGCGTTCGGCCGCGAAACGCACGACGCGCACGACGTCGTCGGCATCGGCGCAGCGCGCGATCGCCGACGGTCGCCGGTCGATCGCGCCATTCCAAACACGCCGCCGTTCGGCGTATTCGTCGGAGTCGCGCAGCAACACCGCGCCGCGCAACGTGCGGCCCAGTGCAACCAGTGCTTCGGTATCGATTCGTGAGGTGTCCATCGGCGGCTCCGTCGGAGGGAAGCCAAGCGTTGCGCAGCGTGCCGCGTCTGTCCAGCACGCGCGGACGATTCTCATCGAACCCTTACAAACACGGGATCGCGAACCGCTTCATTCCTCGCCGGCGGAACCCGCGACGATGCCAAAGCGGCGCAGCAACATCGCGGTTTCGAACAACGGCAAGCCCATCACGCCCGAATAGCTGCCTTCGATGCGGCGGACAAAAGCCGCGGCACGGCCCTGGATCGCATAGGCGCCGGCACGGCCCATCGGCTCGCCGCCGGCGACGTAGGCGGCGATCGTGGCCTCGTCGAGCGCGGCGAACGTGACCGCAGTGCGCGAGATGGCGTGCTCCTCGCGCCCCGCGCCGACCAGCCAGACCACCGAGACGACCTCGTGCGTGCGGCCCGACAGCCTGCGCAGCATCGCGGCCGCATGGTCGCCGTCGGACGGTTTGCCGAACACTTCGTCGTCGAGCACGACCTCGGTGTCGCCACCGAGCACGATGGCGTCGCGGACGCCGGACAGTTTCAACAGCCCCGCCCCGGCCTTCTCGCGCGCAACGCGGCTGACGTAGTCCTCGGGAGGCTCGCCCGGCACGCGCACTTCGGGCAGATCGAGCTGCACGGTGCCGAAGCGCACGCCGATCTGCCCGAGCAGTTCGCGGCGACGCGGGGATTGGGAAGCGAGATAGAGCATGGCGTCGATTCTAGCCGACGCCATCGATGCATCGATTCAGCCACGATGGTACGGATGATTGCCGAGCAAGCTCACCGCGCGGTAGAGCTGTTCGGCGACCAGGATGCGCACGAGCGGATGCGGCAGCGTCGCCGGACCGAGCGACCAGGTCTGGTTCGCACGTTCCAGCACCGCCGGCGCGAGGCCCTCGGGGCCGCCGATGAGGAAAGCGAGGTCGCGCCCATCCATGCGCCAGCGCGCGAGCTGTTCGGCGAGTTGTTCGCTGCTGCACGTTTTTCCGCGGCCGTCGAGCGCGATCGCGTTCGCGCCCTTCGCAACCGCCGCGAGCATCAGCGCGCCCTCGTCGGCAATCACGCGCGCGGCGTCGTTGCTGCGCCCGCGCAATTTGCTCGTGATCTCGACGAGTTGCAGCGGCAACTCGTGCGACAGGCGCTTGGCGTATTCGTTGTAGCCTTCGGTCACCCACGAAGGCATCTTCTCGCCGACGGCGATCAGGCTGGCGCGCACAAGGGTGAGCAGCTACTTGCGATCATGCTGAAACCAGAAAAGCTGGATATTCCGGAAGTAGCAAAATGTTCCTGCCAGCATCGCAACCAAGCCCACTGACATAAAGACAGTGTCCCACTGCGGAATTGCGTGAACCAATACCTGGCACACACTCCAAATCAGCCAAGCGGCCATCAACTGGACATTTTTCGCGTCACGACGGCGCCAGGCAACGATCAGCAATCCCGAATATAGGGCGACGAACAAAAAGAAAAAATCAGCCGAGTGCCACACGGCAATTCTCCTACGCGCGATTCGCTGCCTGCATCACATCGTCTCCCACCGTCCACAGCCGCTCCAACCCGTAGAACTCGCGCACGCGCGGCAGCATGACATGGACGACGATGTCGCCGAGATCGACGAGCACCCATTCGGCTTCGCGCTGGCCCTCGACGCCGAGCGGCGCCATGCCGGCCTGCTTGGCGAAGCGGACGACTTCGTCGGCGAGCGATTTGACGTGGCGCGTCGAGGTGCCGCTCGCGACGATCAGCAGGTCGGCGATCGAGGTCTTGCCGCGCACGTCGATCTCCTGCACGTTCTGCGCCTTGAGATTGTCGAGCGCGTCGAGCACGCGCACGCGCAGCAGTTCGACGGGATCGGGAGGGAACTGGGTCTTTTTCGGTTTCGGTGCCGAAACTTTCTTAGGCTTCGTCGCAGCGATTTTCTTCGCGGGCTTCTTCGCTGCCTTGGCCGCCGTTTTCACGGCCGCCTTTTTCGCGGCGGACTGGGAGGCAGCGCGTTTCGCTGCGGGCTTCGCGCCAGCCGCCTTGCGCGGCGCACGGGCGGACGGGGTTTTGGTCGAAATAGGCAAAAACTTGTCACCTTGGTCGAATGCACGGGCGGAGCCTGGGTCCGCGCGGCCAGAATATACGCCGATTTGGCGACGAAGGAAGTGTCGTTCGAACGCTTTTACTTCCCTTCTCCCACCGGGAGAAGGTGCCCGAAGGGCGGATGAGGGAGAAGCCTCCCACGATGCAGTGCCATTGGAAATTGGACGTTCTTCCCTCATCCGGCGCTTCGCGCCACCTTCTCCCACCGGGAGAAGGGAAGATTCGTTTCGTCATCCCGGCGCACGCCGATACGGCGCGAGGATGGCCGGCTCGGCGAGCAACGCCTCGGGAATCAGCCAGCGCGGCTCGCGGCCCGCGGCGAGCAGCGCGCGCACCTGGCTCGCCGAGATGTCGAGCGGCGTGACCGGAATGCTGAGAACCTTGCCGGACGGCGCATCCTGCAGTTCGCGCGGCGAGCGCGCGCGGCGCGGCACCGCTTCGCCGACCAGTTCGCCCGACCAGGGCTCGGTGCGGCCGGGCCGGGTCAGCATGACGATGTGGGCGAGGCGGAACAGCTGCCGCCATTCGCGCCAGGTCGGCAGCGAACCGAACGCATCTGCGCCGACGAGCAGGATCAAGGGCTGCGCCTCGCCGAATTCGGCGCGCAGGCCGCGCAGCGTATCCACCGTGTACGAGGCGCCTTCGCGGCGCAGCTCGCGCGTGTCGACGACGAGGCGCGACTGCCCGGCGAGCGCGCGCTCGAGCATGTCCACGCGCTGCGCCGCGCTAGCCAGCGGCACGGGCTTGTGCGGCGGCACGTGCGCGGGCATCAGGCGCACCTGCGCGTCGAGCGCCTCGGCCGCCTCCCAGGCGACGCGCAGGTGGCCGTTGTGCACGGGATCGAACGTGCCGCCGAGTATCGCGATCGGCTTCGGCAAAGGATGCGGAACGCGGGGCGAGGGACGAACGGCAGCGGTGGAAATAGTGCGCATGACTGTGCTGCTCCCTCGCCTCTCGCCTTTCAATCCTGCGCAGTCAGCAGCCGCGCGCGCGGCTGCGCGACCGCGACGAGCAGGCGTTCGAGTTCGAGCCAGGCATTGCCCGCACCGCGGCCCTTGCCGATGCGGTCGACGCGGCCGGCCTGGACCAGACAGGCGTCCCAGTGCGTACGATCGGCGCGCGCGAGCGCCTTTCTGTAGACCGCCTCGCGCGCCGGCCAGATGCGCTCGGCCTTGAACGCGGCGGCGAGATTGACCCGCGCGTTGGACAGGCGAGCCAGCAATTGCAATTGATTCAGCAGCCAGCCGAGCAGCGCGACGGGCTGCTCGCCCTCGGCGCGCAGGCCGGCGAGGATGCGCAACGCGCGTGCGCAGTCGCCCGCGAGCGCCGCATCGGCGAGCTTGAACACGTCGAAGCGCGCACTGTCGGCGACGAGGTCTTCGAGCGTCGCCGCATCGAGCGGTTTGTCTCCCTGCAGCAGCGCGAGCTTGTCGATCTCCTGCGCGGCCGCGAGCAGATTGCCTTCGATGCGTTCGACCAGCGCATCGATCGCGTCGCGCGTCGGCTTGAGCCCGCGCATAGCCATGCGCTGCACGATCCAGTCGGGCAGTTCGTTCGGCTTGAGCGGCCACAGCGGCACGAATGTGCCGGCCTTCTCGACCGCGGCGACCCAGCTCGTTTCGTGCGCCTTCGACCATTGCGTCGCGGTGATCAGCAGCACCGTGTCGGGCGGCGGATTCTCGCAATACTCGACGATCGCCGCGCTGCCCTCCTTGCCGGGCTTGCCGCTCGGCAGGCGCAGATCGATCAGTTTGCGCGTCGCGAACAGGCTCATCGCGCTTGCGCTCTGCGCAAGCTGGTTCCAGTCGAAATTCGCTTCCGCGTCGAACACTTCGCGCTCGACGTAGCCGAGCTCGCGCGCACGCGCGCGCAGCGCGTCGGCGGCCTCGAGCAGCAGCAGGTGTTCTTCGCCCGCGAGCAGGTAGACGGGCTTCAGCTCGCCCGCTGCGAGTTGCTTGCGCAGCGCGGGCAACGGTGTCGGCATTATTGGCTAGGAAACACGAAAAGCAGCGAAGTCGTGGGTCGCACGGAGCGCAAAACGCACAAATGCAGCTGGAATCCTCTTTGTGCCATCTGCGCTCTTTGCGGCTGGATTTCTTCTTCGCCTTGCCATCACTTTGCGAGGCGGCGTTCGAGCACGTCGATCTTGCGCATCACGGCCTGGGCCATGTCGCGCTCCATTTCGCGGCGGATCACGTCCTGTTCCGCGCCCGTGCCGATTGCCTGGGTCTGGTCGAAGGTGAAGCTGCGCATCTGCTCGATCGGCTGCTTTTGCAGCGCGGTCTTGCCGCTGCCGTCGACGACTTCGAGTTCGACGTGATAGACCATGTTGAATTCGTTCACGCGCGCGTTGCCGCCGACCGAACCGACCAGCGTCTGGATGCCGACCCCGGTCAGGCGGATCTCGGCGACGCCTTCGCCCGCTGCGGGCGCGATCGTGGCGCCTGCGCGCTTCATCGCGTCCTCGACGCTGCGCCTGAGCGGACCGGCCGGATCGGAACTGGTCACGATCACGCGCTGCAGGCTCGGCGTGAGCTTCACTTCGCCACGCAAGTGAAAACCGCACGCGGCGAGCGACAGCGCGGCGAACACGGTGAGGAAACGAACGATCGTCTGCATGCGCTTCATCCTACGACAATATTCACGATCTTGCCCGGCACGACGATGATTTTCTTCACCGCCTGCCCGGCGACGAACCTGGCGACGGTTTCGTCGGCGAGCGCCGTCTTCTCGATCTCTTCGCGCGCCGCGTTGACCGCGACGTCGATCTGCGCGCGCAATTTGCCGTTGACCTGCACGGCGAGCGTCACAGCGTCCTTCGCCAGTGCAGCGGGATCGGCCTTTGGCCAAGGCGCATTGATGACCGCGTCCTTGTGGCCGAGCGCGATCCACAATGCGTGACTGACATGCGGCGTGATCGGATTGAGCAACAGCACGATCGCCTCGAACGCCTCGTGGCGCACGGCGCGGCCCTGGTCGCTCCGGCTCTGATCGGGATCGTTGTCGAACTTGCCGACGGCGTTGAGCAGTTCCATCACCGCCGCGATCGCGGTGTTGAACGACAGGCGGCGGCCGAAATCGTCGCTGACCTTGGCGATCGTCTCGTGAATCTGCCGGCGCAACGTCTTCTGCGCCGCACTGAGCGCGGACGGATCAACAGCTGGATGATCGGGCTGCGCGACATGCGCATGCAGGTCGCGCCACAGGCGGCGCAGGAAACGCGCCATGCCTTCGACGCCGGCCTCGCGCCAGTCGAGCGAATGCTCGGGGGGCGCGGCGAACATCGAGAACAGGCGCACCGTGTCGGCGCCGTGCTTGGCCACCATCGCCTGCGGATCGACGCCGTTGTTCTTCGATTTCGACATCTTCTCGATGCCGCCGATCGACACCGGCTTGCCGTCGCTCTTCAAGATCGCGCCGACGATGCGCGCCTTGTCGTCGCGCTGGATCTCGACGTCGGCCGGATTGATCCAGTCGCGGTTGCCGTTCGCGTCTTCGCGGTAGAACGTCTCCGCGATCACCATGCCCTGGCAGAGCAGGTTCGTCGCCGGCTCGTCGCTATGCACGAGGCCCGCGTCGCGCATCAGCTTGTGATAGAAGCGGAAGTACAACAGATGCAGGATCGCGTGCTCAATGCCGCCGATGTACTGGTCGACCGGCAGCCAGTAGTCGGCGCGCTCGTCGACCTGTGTCGCCGCGCCCGGCGAGGTGTAGCGCGCGTAATACCAGCTCGATTCCATGAACGTGTCGAACGTGTCGGTCTCGCGTTCGGCCGGGCCGCCGCATTGCGGGCACGTGGTCTTTCTCCAATTGGGATCCGCTTTGATCGGAGATTGAACGCCCATGAACTGCACGTCCTCGGGCAGCACGACCGGAAGCTGATCCTCGGGCACCGGCACCGCACCGCACTTCGCGCAATAGACGATCGGAATCGGGCAGCCCCAGTAGCGCTGGCGCGAGACGCCCCAGTCGCGCAGGCGGTAGTTGATCCGCTTCGCGCCCTTGCCTTCACGCTGTAGTTTCTCGGCGAGATAGTCGAACGCCTCGCGGTAGTTCTTGCCGTCGAGCTCGCCCGAGTTCACCACGGTGCCGTATTCGGTGTACGCGCCTTCGGTGATGATCCGGTTCTCGAATTCCTCGACGATGCTCAGCGCGCTCGGCGCCTCGACCACGTCGATCGCGCGGCTCTGGCCGAGCGCGGCGGACATCGCATCCTGGTTGCCTTCGGCCTCGCGCCCGAGTTCGGTGATCGCGTCGCGCACCGCATCGCTGACGATCACCATCTTGATCAGCAGGTCGTACTGGGTCGCGAATTCCCAGTCGCGCTCGTCGTGGCCCGGCACGGCCATCACCGCGCCGGTGCCGTAGCCCATCAGCACGAAGTTCGCCGCCCAGATCGGCAGCTTCTCGCCGCTGATCGGATGGATCGCGTGCAGGCCCGTGTCGACGCCCTTCTTCTCGGCGGTTTCGACCGCAGCTTCGGACGCAGCGACGTGACGGCATTCCTCGATGAACGCGGCCAGCTCCGGATGGTTCTTTGCGGCCTTCAGCGCGAGCGGATGCTCGGGCGCGATCGAAACGAAGCTGACGCCCATCAGCGTGTCGGGCCGCGTCGTGAACACGGTCAACGGTTCGCTTTCGCCCTCGACGCCGAAATGGATTTCGAGGCCCTCCGAACGGCCGATCCAATTGCGCTGCATCGTCTTGACCGCGTCGGGCCAACCGGGCAGCTTGTCCAAACCGTCGAGCAATTGATCGGCGTAATCGGTGATCTTCAAGAACCACTGCGGAATCTCGCGCCGCTCGACCAGCGCGCCCGTGCGCCAGCCGCGCCCGTCGATGACCTGCTCGTTGGCGAGCACGGTCTGGTCGACCGGGTCCCAGTTGACGACCGAATTCTTGCGGTAGGCCAACCCCTTCTTGAACAGGCGCACGAACATGCGCTGCTCGTGCACGTAGTAGTCCGGCCGGCAGGTCGCGAACTCGCGCGACCAGTCGATCGCGTAGCCCATCGTCTGCAACTGCGCGCGCATGTGGTCGATGTTGGCGTAGGTCCACTTCGCCGGCGCGGTGTCGTTCTTGATCGCCGCGTTCTCCGCGGGCAGGCCGAACGCGTCCCAGCCCATCGGCTGCAAGACGTTCTTGCCGAGCATGCGCTGGTAGCGGCTGATGACGTCGCCGATCGTGTAGTTGCGCACGTGGCCCATGTGCAGCGCGCCGGACGGGTACGGCAGCATCGACAGGCAGTAGTACTTCGGCTTCGCCGCATCCTCCTTCACCGCGAAGGCGCGCGTGTCGTTCCAGAATTTCTGCGCCGCGGCTTCGACGGCGGCTGGCTCGTAGATGTGTTCTTGTTCTTGCATGGGAAGAATCGAAAAAAGCGCGTCCGCGCGCCGTTGGCTGGCCGCGCAGGGTAGCGCAGCAGGGCGTTCGGCGCCAATTTCCTGGCTCGTCATTCCGGCAGGGACTGCCGGAATCCAGTCACAGGGAGGTGAACGTTTCGATGTATTGCAACGTACCATCCTTGGCACTGGATCCCGGCAATCCCTGCCGGGATGACGCATTCCTTTCATGCACCGGCACTATATCTATCCGTATGCTTAGCCCACGACTCGCCATTCTGATCGCCCTCGCCTGCATGACCGCAGCCACCGCCGACGCCGCATCCCCCGCCAAACCGCTGGCGGACAAAGTCCTCGTGCTCGGCCATCGCGGCGCCAGCGCCTTGCGCCCGGAACACACGCTCGCCTCGTACGGCAAGGCCATCGAGGACGGCGCCGACTTCGTCGAGCCCGATCTGGTCATGACGAAGGACGGCGTGCTCGTCGCACGGCACGAGAACGAAATCTCGGGCACGACCGACGTGGCCAGGCATCCCGAATTCGCCGCGCGCAAAACGACCAGGACGATCGACGGCCGGCCGGTCGCCGGCTGGTTCACCGAGGATTTCACCCTTGCCGAGCTGAAAACCCTGCGCGCGCGCGAACGCCTGCCCGAATTGCGCCCCGGCAATACGAAATTCGACGGCGAGTTCGCCTTGCCGACCTTCGACGAGATCATCGGCTTCGTCGCCGCGGAATCGAAAAAGCGCGGCCGCGTCATCGGCATCTATCCCGAAATCAAGCACTCGACCTGGTTCAAGGGCATCGGCCTGCCGATGGAGGACGTCGTGCTCGCTACGATCCGCAGGCACGACTACACCGCGAAGACGGCGCCGCTGTTCATCCAGTCGTTCGAGATCGGCAACCTGGAATACCTACGCAGCAAACTCGGCGACCTCGCGCCGCGCGTGAAGCTGATCCAGTTGCTCGGCGAATCGAAAGAACGGCCTTACGATTGCGTCGCCGGCAAGCAGCCGCTGGACTACGCGCAAATGATGCAGCCGCAGGGGCTTGCCGCAATCGCGAAGTACGCCGACGCGATCGGCCCGAACAAGCTTTCGGTGATTCCGCGCACGGCCGACGGCAAGCTCGCGGCACCGACCGCACTCGTCGCCGACGCGCACGCAGTGAAATTGCTCGTGCACCCGTGGACGTTTCGCCCCGAAAATGAATTCCTGCCCGGCGATCTGCACACACCGGGTACGCCGGCCACGCGCAACGACGTCGGCGCCGTCGCGGAAATCCGCGCCTACCTCGACGCCGGCATCGACGGTTTCTTCACCGACGATCCCGCGCTCGGGCGCCGCGCGCTCACGCGCCGACCTTGAAATAATCTGTCAGTGATCGGCATGAAATGACGTAACCCCTGTGCAGGGTCCTTGCGCACCGGAGTTCGTCATGAAGTCGTCGCTTTCTTTCCGTTCCTGCCCGGCATACGCCACTGCGTCGTCGGTCCTGTTCTGCATCGCGCTCGCCGCTTCGGTGACCCACGCCTGCCCGCCCGGCACGATGCCCGATCCGAAATACGATCCTTCGATCCCGGCCGCGAGAGCGCATCCGCAACGGTGCGTCCCGGCACCGAAACCGTCTGTGGCCAGGTACAACGGCCCGATCAATCCGAATATCGAACATGCCGCCCAGCCGCATTCCCAAACGCCGATGCAGCAGGACCGCAGCAAGCTCAAGCCCCAACCCGGCCTTCCGATCGAGCATGCGAGCAGCGCATCGAATACGCACGGGATCATCTTCGTCGGCGGTAAGAACGCGATCAATTCGCAGCCGGTTCCGCCCGGAAGGGCAGCACTGAATCCGCAGCCGATTCCGCCGGGACGCACGCTGTCGCCGACGCCGCACCCGGGCTCGCCGATCGAGAAAGCCGAGGGCCATTGAACCGCCGCGCCCCCGGAGCGGGGCTTGCGCAAATGCCCATATCGAGGAACCCAGCATGCTTCGCCCATTGCCGATACCGATGCTCGCGACACTTCCGCTGCTTTTCGGCGCGCCCATTTGCGTTGCCCATGCCGCCGGCGGCGCAAATTGCGATGCCCTGATCGACGCGCAGACGAAAGCCGCCACAACGCCGAAACATATGTACATCACCGAAACCGCCGCCTACAAGAACCATCGGATCACGCACAGCGAGGCGATCGAGACGGCCGGCATGCGCTATCTGCAGGTCGGCGGCAAGTGGAGCTCATACCCCTACGACGGCAAGCAGGAAGCGGCCGATACCGCGCAGGCGTGGAAGGAGGAGAACGTCAAGATGACCTGCACGCGCACCGGCGACGAAGCCGTCGACGGCCAGCCGGCCGCGCTCTACCGCGTCCACCAGACCAGCGACGCCGCTACCGTGGATACGCAAATCTGGATCGCGAGCGGCAGCGGCCTGCCGCTGCGCCAGACCGTCGACATGGACGTCGGCGGCAAGCTCGGCAAGAGCCATCGCGAGATCCGCTACGACTACGCCAACGTGCAGCCGCCCGCACCGTGACTTCCGGGAGACCCGACATGAACCGAACCCCGATCCTTTCGTCGATTCTCGTCCTGTTGATCGGCAGCGCCGCGACACCGCTGCTCGCCGCGGGCGAAAGCGTCCCGGTCTATCCTGGCGCTGCGAACAAGACGCCGGGCGTACCCGCAGGCGGCCCTTTGTCGCAACTGGAAACCGCCGACCCCGTGGCCAGGGTGGATGCCTGGTACGGCGAACGCCTGCCGAAGAATTGCGCGCACCAGACGGCGCAAGGCAGCGCGAAGTACGCCTGCCCCGACAAGAACATCATGATCACTCCGCACGACGGCAAGACGCTGATCACGTACATCGCCTCGATGGGCGGAATGTTCGGCCGCTGAACCACGCACCTCGATCCCACGGAGGCCATATGAAAGCGAAAGTCCTGATCGCCGCGCTGCTGCTCGTGGCCGGCTGCTCGAAGAACACGCCCGCCGACGTCGCCGCGTCGGCGGCGACCAACGCCAAGGATGCCGCCACCGCGTCCGCGCTCGCCACCGCACTGACGAACAAGGACAAGAACGCGCCGCCGACGCCGTGCGAAACGGACTTCTCCGCGCGCGACGCCGCCGACATCTTTACCGGCCCGGCGACATTGAACCGCTCTGCGATGAACGCCGCGCTCGGCGAGGATGAGAACGGGTGCGGACTGGGTGGCAGCGACGCCTTCATCGACTTTTCGATCCACGCAAAGCCGCCGATGCAGGGCGACAACAAGCAGACGTACCAGACTCTGACGAGCTTGCACGACCCCAAGGGCGCGCCGTTGTCCGGCGTCGGCGACAAGGCGATGTGGTTCGACGTGCACGACTCCAACGTGCCCGGCATGAACGAGTTCGACACGATCGCGATCAAGGGCGAAACGCTGTGCCTGGCAGACCTGCACTTCAAGAAAGGCGCGGACGGCGACAAGGCGATCACGCCCGCGCGCGGCGAGGAACTGGCGAAGAAGCTCGGCGCACTGTGCAACAAGTCGTTCGCCGCGCGCGGCGGCTGAGCGAAGCAAAGCGCGGCATTTTTTCCGAAGACGCGTCAGTAAACGCCGCCGAACGACGTAACCCTTGCGACAGCGCCGCAAACGGCGCGCTCGACGAGGAGGCGGTTCATGGCGTTGGCATCGAGGCAACGGCGCGCCGCGCGCCGGTTTGCGTGTTGCGGTCTGCTGCTCGCCGCGTCGTCGGCGGCCGTGGCGCAGCGCGCCTACGTCACCGGCCAACCGGTCGTCGCCTATGACGTGTCCGGCGCCACGCCGGCGCCGCTCGGCAACATCGACAGCGTCTACCTCGTCGCCGACCTCGCCGTCGCGCCGGACGGCAGCCGGCTCTACGCCGTCGGCGCCCAGGCCAACGCGGGCTACCTGCTCGTGCTCGACCCGGATGCGACCGACGCGAACCCGAATCCGCCGCAGGCCGTGCTCGGCAAGGTCGCCATCGGCTCCGCGCCGTTCGGCGGCATGGCGCTGTCGCCCGACGGCAAGACGGCATACGTCGCGAACTTCGGCGAGGGTTCGGTTTACATCGTCGACGTCGGCTCGAGCACGGCGCCGCAGGTCACGGCGGACGTCTCCCTGTGCGAGGGCGCCAGCGGCGTCGCCCTGAGCGCGGACGGAAGCGTCCTCTACGTCGCCTGCCGCAATGCGAACGCGATCGGCATCGTCGGCACGGCAGGGCCGTCGGTGACGACCATTCCGGTCGCGGCGTCGCCGGACCAGATCGCGTTGTCGGCGGACGGCAATACCCTTTACATCAACAATACGGGGACTACGCAGATCCTGGCGATGAATTCGGGCGGTACGACGACCGCCAGCGTGCCGACCGGCCCGGAAAGCCTCGCCGCCGCGCCGTCGGGCAGCACCGTGTATGCGAGCCTGTTCCGCGGCATGAACACGATCGGCGGCTTCGTCGCGATCGACTTCTCGAAAACCCCGGCCGCGGTCGGCACGCCGATCGACGTCGGCCCCAATCCGTTCGGCGTGACCCTCAGCGCCGACGGCAGCACGGCCTACGTCGTCAACACCGATCCGGTTTCCGGCGCCACGCACGGTTCGGTCTCGGTCGTCGATCTCGCGAGCTTCAAGGTGACGGCGACCCTGGCCGCGGGCGCGTACCCAAGCCGGATCGCGATCGGCGCCGCGCCGCCGCCGCGCGCACCGAGCGCGACCTCGCTGTCGCTCGACGCCAACGGCGGCGTGATCGGACAAATGGTGACGGCGAGCGTCGTCGTCACCTCGCCGACGGCCTCCCTCGGCGGGCCCAGTGTCCCGCCGACCGGCACCGTGCTCGTCAGCGAAGGCACGTCGAGTTGCACGGCAACGCTGGACGCGCCCGCCGCGCGCAGGAACAGCGGCAGTTGTTCGTTGCCGATCTCCGACTGCGGCGCGGCGACGTGCAACGTCACCGCGACGTATAGCGGTGACACGGTCTACGACCCGTCGGACGCAACCGCGATCCCGATCAGCGTCGGCGTCGTCGGTGCGACGCTCTCGCCAGATGCAGCGACGATTCCCAAGGGCGCAAGCGACGTGGTCACGGCAACGCTGAGCAATGCCACAGCGACGGCGGCCACGATCGACCAGTTGACGATCGAGATTCCCACGGAAGTGATGTCGGCCGGCGGCGCATTCGAATATGTCGGCAATACCTGCGGCAGCGCGAGCACGCTGGCCGGCGACCTGATCCTGACCGGCGGTTCCATCCCCGCGTCGGGCAGTTGCACGGTGACGTTCTACGCGACCGCGGGGATCGGCGGGCCGTACAGCTTCATCATCGATGAAAACGATTTGCAGACGTCGGCCGGCAACAACGTCACCGAATCGGATTCCGACCTGACCGTGGTCGCACCGGTGCCGCCGACGGTGGCGGCGGCCTTCGCACCGTCGACGATCGCGGCGGGCGGCACGAGCACGCTGACGCTGACGCTCGCCAACGCCAACGCCACGCCGCTGCTGCTCGCGGGCCTGACCGACACGCTGCCGGCCGGCCTCGTCGTCGCCAATCCGTCCGCCGCGACGACGAACTGCCCCGACGCCGCCGTGACCGCCGCGCCGGGCGGCAGCTCGATCGATGTGTCCAACGCCTCATCGGGCAGCGTCACCTCGACCATTCCGGCCGACGGCAGTTGCACCGCCAGCGTCGCGGTCACGGCGGCAGCGGCCGGCAGCTACATCGATACGATCGCGGCCGGCGCGCTGCACACGCAAACGACCTCGCCGCCGGATTCCTCCATCATCGGCGGGGAAGACGACAACACCGTCGCGGCGAGCGCCACGCTGCTCGTGAATCCCGCGCCATTGCTGGCCAGCACGACCACGCTCGCCGCCGCACCGAATCCGGCCATCGTCGGCAAGCCGGTGACGTTCAATGTCAGCGTCGATCCATCGAGCGCTCCGGCGCCGACCGGCACGGTCGTCGTCAGCGCCGGCGCGCTGAATTGCACGGCAGCGCTCGCCGCAGCCAGCGCGACCACGAGCACGGGCGCATGCGCGATCACCTTCGCCGGCAGCGGCAGCTATTCGGTGACCGCGACCTACTCCGGCGACGGCATCTACGCGGCCTCGAACGCCACGCTCGACCTTGCCGTCAATGCCGCGTCGGTCGGATCGGCATCCCCCGCCCCGGCACTCGGCGCCTTCGCCACGCTGCTGCTCGCACTGCTGCTGGCGCTCGCCGGCCTGCGCCGGCGGGCATGGCCGAAAATTTCGCGGCCATGAACACGGTCACGCATCCTCCGATGCTTCGCATTGCGATCATCGTCGCCGCGCTGCTGTCGCCGATCGTCCATGCCGGCGTGATCGTCGGCAGCGGTTCCAGCGTGCACTTCGCGGACGCCAAGGTCGATTTCGGCTGCGGCAATCTCGACGTGAACGGCACGGCCGACGCCACCGCAGCGACGCTTTCCAACCTGGCGGATTTCTCGCTCGCGGGCGGCGCATTCGCGCTCGGCGCCGGCACGCTCTCGCTCGGCGGCGATTTTTCCAATGCCGGCGCGTTCGCGCCGGGCACCGGCGGCGTCGCGGTCGGCGACGCTTGCGGTAGCGGCACCTCGACCTTCGGCGGCGCGAACGCGTTCTACGCGCTGTCGATCGCGACGAGCGCCGGCAAGCAGGTGGTCTTTCCGGTCGGCCTCGCGCAAAGCGTCGCCCACGCCGTGACCCTGCAAGGCGCCGCCGGCCGGTTGCTGCGCATCGCCAGCAGCGCCGCCGGCCGGCAAGGCGTGCTCGCGCTCGCCACGGGCGCGACGCAGACCGTCGCCTATGTCGATGCGCGCGACAACCTCGCCAGCGCGACGCCGATCGCGCCGGGCGCGCCGTCGCTGTACCAGTCAATCGACGGCGGCGACCTCACGCACTGGTTCGACGCTGTCGGCAGCGGCGGAGCGGCGGGCGACACCGCCGTGCCCGCACCCGCGCTCGGCCGCTGCGCCCTGCTGCTGCTCGCCGCGTTGCTGGCCGCATTCGGCGCCCGGCGGCGCCTCGCCCAGCCCACAACGAACCGCGATCGGCGAGCGTATCGCCGCGTCGCCGATCCGCTCGACATCGACGACAGGAAAATCCCATGATCTTGCGCACCCGTCCATTCGCGTTCGCCATCGCCGCGTTTCTCGCCGCAGGCGCAACGCTCGCGCTTGCCGCCGATGTGATCGTGCAACCCGCCGCCGGCAGCGGCTTCGTCGTCACCGACGCGAGCGGTACGAACGAACGCCTGCGCGTGCAGGAGTCCGGTGCGGTCGCGTTGCCGGGCGTACCCGGCGCGACCACGCAATCCTCGGCGCTGTGCATGAACGGCGCCGGTTTGCTCGGGCCATGCGGCGGCGGCGGTTCGCCCGCGGGCTATTCCGCCGGCACGGGGCTGGCGTTGTCGGGCTCCACGTTCTCCGTCGCACCGACCTACCAGTTACCCCAGACCTGCGCGACGAACCAGGTGCCCCAGTGGAGCGGCACCGCTTGGGGTTGCGTCGCGCTGCCGGGCGCGGGAAGCGCATTCACGTTGCCCTACGCGGCAACGATCAGCGACGGCGCGGCAGCCTTCGCGATCACGAATGACGGCGGCGATGCGCTCGACGGCTTCACCAGCCAGCTGCACAACAGCGGCGTGTATGGCCTCAACACCGGCGGCGGCAAGGGCGTGTTCGGCGTCGGCAACTCCGGCAACGGCGTCGAAGGCGCCAGCACGAGCGGCAGCGGCGTGAAGGGCGTCGCGGCCGGCAGGAGCGGGCAATCGGGCGCCGCCGGCGTGTGGGGCGACAGCCACGACTACTACGGCGTATGGGGTACGAGTGCAACCTACCACGGCGTGCACGGCGACAGCGATTCGCAGTCCGGCGTGTTCGGTGGCAGCAACACCGGCGCGGGCGTGTGGGGCGAAAGCAAAAACTACGACGCCATCCACGGCCATACCAGCAATCCCACCGGCACCACCAGCGGCGTGGCCGGGTTCGGCGACGGCAAGAACAACGGCGTCGCCGGCATCAGCACGAGCGGCAGCGGCGTATTCGGCACCAGCGCCGGCGCCGGCATCTGGGGCGAGAGCACCGGCTACGACGCCATCCACGGCCACACCAGCAATCCCACCGGCAACACCAGCGGCGTGGCCGGATTCGGCGACGGCTACAACAACGGCATCGCCGGCATCAGCGCGAACGGCAACGGGGTATTCGGCACGACCCAGACCGGACCCGGCATTTACGGGCACAGCGACTCCGGCTACGGCATGGCGACGGACGGCCCGGTGCAGCAGGCGCGCAGCCAGAACGGCTGGGTCAAGGCGATGGTGCACGCAAAACCGGTCAATCTCGGCGGCAGCGGCATCATCAGCTGTTTCAATTCGCAGTTGCCGGCAGACCAGGCCAGCGTCCCGCCTTGCGGTTTCACTTACGGCGAGCCGACCACCGGACTCGTCACCATCGACTTCGGCTTCCGCGTCGACGACCGGTTCTATGCGGCCACCCCGATGACGCTGGACTACTCGGTCGCGGTAGGCCCGCAATCGACCAACGTGATCGGCCTGTCCTTCAGCCATTACGTGCTCAATTGCACCACCGACTACAGCAAGTATCCGCCGAAGACGACGTGCTCCATCGACAACATCGGCCGCGACGACGGCGAGTTCGACCTGATCGTGTTCTGAAAATCCAGTTCCACCCACTTACGACAAGCGAGAGCCGGCATGGTCCAAATCGACATTCGTCCGCAGCGATCGATCGCACCCAACTGCGCGAACAGCCAACGCGAGACCATCCCATGAACACCGCCGCGCCCGCACCGGCTTCGCGGCCGCCTTCGACCCTCAAGCGCGACCTGGTCTGGCTGATCGCGCTCGTGCTCGCCTTCCTGCTCGGTTATCTGGTCGCGCTGCTGATGCGGCCGCCGCTCACGCCGCCGGCATGTCCGCCGCCGGCAGCGACGGCATCGCCTGCGGGCAGCGGCGGCGCAGGCGGCGGTGCCGGGGGCGGCGGCGGCAGTCCGGCCGCGTCCGGTGCGCCCGCGCAAATCGGCGCAAAGGGCAGCGGTGACGGCAGCGTGGTCGGCGCGGGCGGCAGCATCAACGGCAGCGGCGCTCCGGCGACGCTCAACGGCGGCGGCAGCGGCAACGGCGAGATTTCCGGCGGCGGCGACTTCAGCGCGAGCGGCAAAACGATTTCGAGCGGCGGCGACGGCAACGCCAGCGGCGGCGCAGGCGAAAACGATCTCGACGGCGGCGGCGGCGGCGACGGCAAGCTGAAACTTCCGCCGGGACAGGGCAGTTCCGCGCCGGTCGAGGCGAATGCGCCACCCGTTTCCGGCGGCGGCGGCGTGCCGCCGGGCGGCGCGGGAGACGACGGCATCGCGGACGACATGCCCGACATGAAGCTCCGGCCCGACACGCCCGGCAGCCGCATCGTCGCCGCGCGCGATTTCCGCTACGACCGCAGCGGTCTGCCGCACTACGCGGGCGGCGTCGACAAGGTCGCGAGCGCGATGACGATACCGCCCGGCGGCGCGGTCGCCGACGGCAATGCGACCGTCGCCGAGATCGTGACCAACGACGCGCCCGACGCGGTCGCCGCGTGGTATCGCACTCAACTTCCGCAGGACAAGTGGCAGATGCAGGCCGCGCCGTCCGCGGCGGAAGTCGATCAGAACATCGCGCAGACCGACAAGCCCGCCGCCGACTTCGACCAGCTCGCGAAAGACATGGAGAAGACCCAACAACCCGGCGGCGGCGGCCAGGCCGCGGCAATGGCAATCCTGATGAAAGGCATGATGGCCGGCCAGCATAGTGCGAACGGCGATGCCGGCATCCAGGGCACGCCGCTCGACAGCATGTTCGGCAAGATCGCCAACATGCAGTTGCGCGGCGCGCAGGAAGGTTTGAACAGGATGCGCGAAGCGCATCTGACGATGTTCCAGCCGACCGACCGCGCGCACGACCCGCGCATGATCCTGATCCTGCGCGATCAGAAAACCGGCAAGACCGCCGTGGTCATCATGAAGAAGGCGACGCAGGCGTGAACGCCGGCGTGTCGCCGCAACGGCGCCGGGCACAGCGCGTTGTGCGAATCGCCGGTGCATTCGCGGCGACGCTGTGCGTGCTGACGGGATGCGGCTCGCACGCGCCTGCGCCGCCGGGCGCAGCTACGCAGGCAGCGCAGGCCGCGGCCACATGGGACGGCTTTGTCGCGGGCGCGCCGGTCGTCGTCGGACAGGCGCTCAAGCCTGGCGATCTTTCGCCGACCGAGTTGAAATACGGCATCGCGCCGAAACGCGCGCCCGGCGTCGTCTATCAAGACGGCATCGTCCTGCTTGAGAACGGCGACAAGCTCGTGCGCGCCGCCGCGAACGACGGCATCGGCTGGGCGCTCGACGCGAGCGATGCGCACGTCGCCGCGCTCAAGACCGGCGACATCGTCTTCGCCACGAGCCGCTGTGTCGGCCGCGTACTGTCGGTCGCGCGCGAAGACAACGAAGTGAAATTGCTGCTCGGACCGGTGCAAATCACCGACCTCGTCAAGCAGGGCAACTTCAGCTACGAGCAGCCGCTCGACCTGCATTCGCTCGTGGTCTATTCCGTGCCGGATTATCCCGGCGCGCCGAATTCGGCCACGGCCAACCAGATGCCTCAGGACGGACAAGCCGCGATCGGCGACGTCGGCATGTGGCGGCATGCCGACTACTACGTGGTCGAACCGAACGGCACCTGGACGCCGTTGCCGGCGATCGGACGAGACGGCACCGCGCCGCGCTTCATCCACACCGACGTACCTGTGCCCGGTGTGCCGGGCGCGGCCTTTCCGGGCGCGCCGCCCGGCTTCGGCGACATCGCCGCGCAGGCGCCGCCGCCGACGGTCGACATGGTCAACGGCATGCAGATGTACGCGTGTTCGTTCGATTGCGGCGGCCTCGGCCTGAAGCTGTACCAGAAGAAGAACGGCGTGCAGGTATGGATCAACGCGATCTTCCATCTGCAGAACCCGACGCTGGTTTTTCATCTGAGCATCAACTCGGGCTCGGTCAACGCGCACGTCGAATTGCGCGGCGGCGTGGGCTTCTCGCTCGGCTTCGACGCGCTGGCCGCGCAGGACATGCAGGCCAACCTCAAGGAGATCGGCGTCGTCCCGGTCGACCTCACGATCCCGCTCGGCGGCATGGGCGTGCCGCTGACCGCGATGTTCCAGCAGAGCCTCAACCTGAGCAGCGGCTTCAGCGCGAAGACCTCCGTGCTGCACGCGGTCGGCGACTTCAGCGCGAACGGCGCGATCCTGATGGACTACGTCAACGGCCGCTGGAACATCCCGCCGCTGCAGATGACGCTGAAGAACAACCTCGCCGCCGCGGTCAGCGGCGTCTCGGTCGGCATCAACTCGCTCGTGTTCGCGATCGACCAGCGCCTGCTCGTCGGCGTCGGCGCGCTCGGCTTCGCGGCCGGGCCCTACGTCAACCTGATCTCCAGCATCACCGCGCTGAAGCAGGCCTCGCAGGCGGTCGACTGCCGCCAGGGCACGTTCGGCATGCAGCTCGGCGGCGGCATCGGCTACGCGATTCCGAAGGTCGTCGCCAAGGTGATCAACTTCTTCCTCGGCCTCGTCCACGTCGATCCGGTGCCCGCGTCGGGCTTTATCGTTCGCCTCAAGGACATGATTCCGCTGGTCGACCTGCGCCAGCAGATTCCGGAGGGCTGCGCCGGGAAATAGCCGCCTCCGGCAGACCTGCGATGCGGCCTTCAAGAGACGATGAACCTGCGTTTTTTTTGGGAGCAACGAGCATGAAAAATTTCGCGATCTTCGTTGCGCTGGCTCTGGCGTCCACGAGCGCCGTCGCCGATTCGCCTGCGCCGACGGTGACATTCCGCGGCACCACGTATCGCCTGTCGCGGACGAGCGGGAATGAATACGACTTCACGCCCGCCGAACAGACGCCGCCGTCGGCCGACGTGCTGACGCTGCTCGTCTTGTCCAGGATCAAGGATGGTGAAGCCCTCGCCGATCTCGCCAACCGGACGTTGAGCAAACTCAAGGACACCAAGGCCACGATCGTGCGCACGAACTCGGTTCCCGCTTCGGCGCAGAAGCCGGCCGAGCATTTCATGGCCGTCGTGATACCGAGTCCCGACGCCTTGCAATTCGGCGCGTCGCGCTACGTCCTGGTCGGCGGCGAAGGCGTCGAGATGATCTACATGCACACCATCCACGGCAACGCCGTCGGCAATGAGATGAGCCGCTGGCTCGACAAGAACGGCGCCGATGTCGAGCAGAAGCTCATGCAGCTCGATGCGTCGTCGATGATGCCGACCACCCCGGCTGCCGCGCAGGCTCCCGCCGACGCGCTGCCGCCCGGAACGATCCAGAAAGGCTCGCTGGCGAACCCGAAGCTGATCAGCGACGCGATGCAGGGCGTTGCCGGAAAAGCCGCGACGCTGGGCTGCGAAAAGATCGACTCCCGTCAGCCCTACGTCGTCGCCAAGCCACAGGGCCCGGCCGGCGCGCAAGTCTGGCGCGAGAAATGGCTGGTCACCTGCGCCGGCAAGACGTATCCGATCGACATCCGCTTCAACCAGTCGGGTGCGGACGCCGCGGACTGGACCATCGAATGAAAAGCCGCTTGGCCTCGCCGGGGAGAACGCCATGAAATCGCGCATCGTCATGCTGCCGGGCAGGCTCGTCTGCGCTCGCGACGGTTCTTGTCGACAAGCGGCCGCCGGCATTGTGCCGCGCGCAACCTGCATCGGTCGAGCACCGCGAGACCGGCCATGAACACCGCCACATCCGCCGCACGTCCTCCCTCGATGTCCCGGCACGGTTCGGAGGATCGCCGATTTTTCCTCGCCGCCGCCGTCGCCGTGGCCGCGATCGTGTTCGCGGGCTTCGCGCCGACCTACTATCTGAAAGCCTGGTTCGGCACGCCGCCGCTGTCCCTGCTCGTGCATGCGCACGGCCTGATCATGACCGCGTGGATCGCGCTGTTCCTGACCCAGACCTTGCTCGCCGCAACGGGCCGCATCGGCCTGCATCGCCGGCTCGGCTTGTTCGGCGCCGTGCTCGCCGTGCTGATCGTCGTCGTCGGCCTGTGCACCACGTTCACGGGCACCGTGCGCGAAGTGCACGCGGACCCGGACTCGCGCACGGCGCAATTCTACTTGGTTCTGCTCGTCTTCGACCCGGTCATTCTGCTGGTATTCGGCGGCCTCGTCGCCGCAGCGATCGCGCTGCGCAAGCGCGGCGACTGGCACAAGCGCCTGATGCTGCTCGCGACGCTGTGCCTGCTCGGCCCGCCGATCTCGCGCTTCGATTTCCTGCCCGACGCGACAAGCGTGTTTCTGGCCTGGGACGCCTGCGTGCTCGCCGGCCCGGTCATCGACACGATCCGGCATCGGCGCCTGCACCCGGCCTTCGCCTGGGGCGTGCCGATCTTCCTGCTTTCCGAACACCTGACTTATCTGTTCGCCAAGACGCAGGTATGGATGCAGTTCGCCCGCTCGCTGGTGAGCTGATTTCTTCGTTCTCTCGCGGAGGTCGCATGAAAAATCCTCTCGCAGCCGTTGCAGTCGCCTCAACGCCGGCTTGCGCACCGGGGCTTCGGCCGTGCTTATACGATCGGTCGACAAAGCAGATCGAAAGACGCCGACACGAAGAAGAGCAGGCAAGCGCCCCCTTCCGCCCCCCCCCCGCGCTGCGCGCAGGGGAAGGAAAATCTTCGCTTCCTCCGCTTGCGGGGGAAGCTGTCGCGAAGCGACTGAAGGGGGCGCTTTTGCAGATCGATGAATCGAACCAGGCTCAAGAGCTTTTGTCAGCAGATCGTATCAGCATGGTTTCGTCCATGACCCATCTTGCCGTTGCCGCCCGACTGATCTTCGCGCTGTATTACTTCGGCGTCGGTGCGCTTGGGTTGATACTCGGCGACTGGGCAAAAGACATTGCCAATGCGGCCACGCCGTTCGAGCGCGCCTTGTCGGAAACCGGGTTCATGGATCCCCTGCTTTGCCTGGCGTGTCTGGCCGGCGGCGGCGCACTGTTCATTCGACGCACGGCGCCGTTGGGCATCGTCGTGCTGGCGCCGTTGGTGATCATCATTTTCTTCTTCCATCTGGTCATCACGCACGACTGGCTTTGGGGTTCGCTCAATCTGGCCTGGCTGATTGCGCTCGCGTGGTACTTCCGTCGCGGCTTCGATTCGCTTTGGCATTTCCAAGGGCCGCAGCAATGAGCGCCGCGGACTGCCTGATCTACTCGCTCAAGTGACATGAAACCCTGCATCGTCATCCTGCTTTGCCTGCTCGTCTGCGCCTGCGGCGGCGATTATCAGCAAGAGGACGGCCACATCGTTTTCGTGACGGCGAACGAAGGACAGGGAACCGTGAAGACCCTCGTTCAGGGCGCGGACATCGCCAGCTTCCGCGACCTGGGCAATTATTACGCCGTGGACAAGAACCGCGCGTATCGAGGATCCGGAGCCATCTCCGGCGCGCACGCCGCGAGCTTCGTCGTGATCGCGCCGGACTATGCCAAGGACGACGCGCAGGTGTACTACAGCCACAAACCGATCGCGCATGCCGACCCGGCTTCGTTCGTCGTCATCGATCCGAACTACGCCCGCGACAGGAACGACGTCTATATGCAAGGCGAGCCGATGCATGTTTGCGATGCGTCCTCGTTTCACCGGGTTGCGGACGAACTGGATTCGAGGAATTGGGCCATCGACAACCAGTGCGCCTATGTACGCGGCGTCAGACTTCCGGGCGCGCATCCGAGGTCGTTCCGCGTCCTCGGCTACGAATACGCGAAGGACGATGTACAGGCGTACTCGTCGACCTTCGGAGTGATCCGCGATGCCGATGCGGCGACGTTCGAGATGCCCAAAAGCCCGTGCAACATCTGCGCGCGGGACAAGTACCGTTGCTACAGTTCCGGCAAACCGACGCCGTGCAATCCCCGATTCTTCCCGCAATGAAACCTGATCGAACATCGGGAGCCTTTGTTCGTGACGTCGTTCCCGCGAAAGCGGGAATCACGCGCCGAAGCTATCGGACTGTCGGTCTTTTCCTGTATCCCCTGCCCACAACCCCAACCCATCGGTGACTCCCATGGTCGACTTCAAAACCGGACAAATCCTGAGCCTGCTCGCGCGCACGACGCCGTTCCTGCTGCTGCGCCTCGTCGTCTACGTCGGCATCACGCTCGCCTACATCCTCGCCGTCGGCGTCGGTGGCGGCCTCGGCGCGCTGTTCGGCAAGATCGGTGGCAGCGGCGGAGGCGGCGCGGCGTTCGGCGGCCTGATCGGCTTCGGCGTCGTCAGCGGCCTGCTGTGGTGGGCGCGCGAATACCTGCTCTACATGGTCAAGGCCGGCCATATCGCCGTGCTGGTCGAATTGATGGACGGCAAGCCCGTGCCAGGTGGCAAGGGCCAGATCGACTATGCGAGCGGCATCGTCAAGGAACATTTCGCGACCTCGTCGATGCTATTCGGCCTGAACCAGCTGATCCGCGGAATTTTGAAAGCGTTCAACCGCCTTACGCTGAGCATCGCATCTATGCTGCCGATTCCCGGACTCGACGCCATCGTCAAACTGGTCGATGCGATCGTCAATACGGGCTTGAGCCATCTCGACCAGGTCATCCTCGCGCAGAATCCTGCGCGTGCAAGGCGACAACCCGTGGGCGGTCGCGCGCGACTGCACCGTGCTCTACGCGCAGAACGCGAAGGGCGCGCTGAAGAACGCGGTGTTCCTGACCTTCCTGGTCTGGGGCCTGACCTTGCTGATCCTGTTCCTCGTCGCCGCGCCGATCGCCGCCGCGGTCGGCCTGTTCCACGTGCACGCCGGATTCGTCACCCTGCTGCTCGCCGTGGTCGCGGCGCTGAGCCTGAAGGCCGCGCTGATCGATCCGTTCGCGACCGTCGCGCTGATCCAGGTCTACGACAAGATCACGCAGGGCCAGACGCCGAATCCGGAATGGAGCGCCCGGCTCGAATCGATGTCGGCCAAGTTCCGCGAACTGACGCAGAAGGCGCGCGAGTTCATCGCACCGGCCAAGACAGCCGATGCCGCAACGCCTTCGCTTGCCGCGCCGCCGGCTGGCAACCCGACGTAGCGCGCGGAGATTCGGCCGCGCGCGTCACCGGCGCTTGTCGAGCAGATATTTCGCCGTGACCGCATCGGCGTCGACTTCGCTGCCCGGCAACTCGTGCAATTTCTTCAGCGCCTCGCCGACCGATTTCTCGCCGTCGCGCTTGCCGGCGATGTCCGCCATCGAGGTTTGGCACAAGCCTTTGAGCAATACCGCCTGCCATTTGCGGACGTCGTTGCTCTCATTCGCGTGGGCCAGCTCCTTCCACGACATTTCGATGGCCGGCATCGCCTCGGCGCATCGATGTTGACCGACGAGGAAATCGGCCCAGGCCAGTTGCCAGTTGAAATGATCGATGCCCTTGGTCGCCGAGAAATACTCGCCCAGCGCAAGCATCGCGCGGAAATCCGATTCCGCCGCAGCGGTCTGGCCGTCCAGTTCTTCGGCGGTGGCGAGTTGGCGCAGCGCGATCGCGAGATTGGCCGATGCGCCTTCCTGCATCGCCAGCAGCCCCACCGCCTTGCGCGTCCAGGCCACCGCTTCGGCGGTTTTGCCCTGCATCTGCAGGGTCGTCGCTAGGTTCTGCTCGGACTGGACCACGGAAATCCGGCCGTCGTCCGCCTGCGGGCGCTGGAGCACGTCGCGCAGCAGCCGTTCGGCCTGTGCATATTGGCCATCGTGCATGATCACCGCCGCCAGATCGTTCTGCTCGCCCAGCGTTTGCGGATGGTCGTTGCCCAATTTCCGCCGGGATCGCGCCAGCGCGTCGCGCAGCAACTCCGCGGCGCCGGCGAAATCGCGCCGCGAATATTTCAGCACGGCGAGATCGTTGAGCGCCTCGTCGATCTTCGGATGATCCTCGGGAAGCGTGCGGCGGAATACCGCCAGCGCCTGTTCGGCCAGCTTCACGGCCGCCGCCTTGTTTGCCGCGAGATTGTTGTCGTTGTATGCCTGCGACAAGGCGAGCATGCTCGCCGCGGTCAGCGGGTGGCCGTCGCCGTAGACGCGGGTGCGGATCGCGACCGCATGCTCGAGCAGGTCCACGGCCGCGGCATATTCGCCCTTGTCGTCCAGATGCACGCCGAGGTTCTGCAACGACACGGCGGCTTCGGCCGAGTCCTTGCCGAACTTGCGTTCGCGGATCGCAAGCGCGCGGCGGAAGGCGGCGTCGGCGTCGGGACGTTTGCCGAGATTGTCGAGATTGGCGCCGTAGGCATCCAGACGCTCGGCCGTTTCGGCGGAATCCTCGCCGAACCGTCGCCCGCTTGCCGCCAAAGCTTCGCGATGCAGCGCGTCGGCACCGGTGAAATCTCCGCGCTCCTGCAGCAACGACGCGACATTCCCGAGGCTCGAAATGATTGCCGGATCATCCTTACCCAGCTTCGCCCGGCGCGTTTGCAAGGCTTCGCGCAGCAGCGGATCGGCCTTGTCGAACGCGCCTTTTTTCAGTTGGATCAGCCCGAACTCGTCCGCGCTTTCCGCCGTCTCCAGGCCGGCGTCGCCGAACTGCGCACGGCGCAGGGCAAGCGCCTGTTCTTCCAGCGGCGCGGCGCGCTCGTAAAGTCCCAGCGACGAGTACGTGTGCGCGATCGTGTGCAGCAGGCGTGCGCGCACGGTCGGGCCGATGTCGGTTTGCGCATTCAACTTTTCCGTACCCTGGTCGAGCAGGTCCGCGGCCGTCAGCTTGGCGCCCTGGGTCAGCTCGGGATCGGCCCCGGCGAACAGGCCGACGAGAAAGTTCGTCACCTGCTGCGCCGCCTGCGCCTCGCGCGACTTCAGCCGCGCCTGCCAGAACGCGAACGCCGCGCTCGCGATCAGCAGCGCAATCACCGCGGCGGATGCGGCGACGCCGGCGCGATGCCGGCCGATGAATTTGCCGACGCGGTAGGCCGTGTTGTCGCGCCGCGCGGAAATGGGAAGTCCATGGAGATACCGTTGCAAATCCGACGCGAACGCGTCGACGGTCGCGTAGCGCCGTACCGGATCGCGATGCAGCGCCTTGAGCGCGATCGTGTCGAGATCGCCACGCAAGGCCTTCGCCGGCACCGGCGCGTCCGCCGCGGCGACCGCGCTCGGCGCGCGCGGCGCGGTCGCGGTAAGCAGTTTTTGCAGTTCATCGAGCGTCGGCGTGTCGCCGACGTCGAACGCGCGCCGCCCGGCGAGCAGTTCGTACAACACGCAGCCGAGCCCGTGGATGTCGGTGGCGACCGTGACCGGTTCGCCGCGCAGTTGCTCCGGCGCGGCGTAGGCCGGCGTCAGCGGGCGATCCTGCCACAAGGCGGTGGCCGTGCCGGCGTCGCCCTGGCCGATCGCCTTGGCGATGCCGAAGTCGAGCAGCGTGGCCTCGCCCGCCGGCGTGACGAGGATGTTCGACGGCTTGATGTCGCGATGGACGACGAGCTGGCTGTGCGCGAACTGCACCGCCGAGCACACGGCGAGAAACAGTTCGACGCGCTGGTCGAGCTTCGCATTCCGCTCCGCGCACCAGTCGAGGATCGGTCGGCCCTGCACGTATTCCATCGCGAAGTACGGCCGCCCGTCCGCGTTGACGCCGCCATCGAGCAGGCGCGCGATGTTCGGGTGTTCGAGCCGCGCGAGAATCTGGCGCTCGCGCAGGAAGCGCGCGAGGATCGCTTCGCTGTCCATGCCGCGCTTGACCAGCTTGAGCGCGGCCTGTTGTTCGTACTGCCCGTCGGCACGCTCGGCGAGCAGCACCACGCCCATGCCGCCGCGCCCGAGTTCGCGCACGACGCGCCACGGACCGATGCGTTGTCCAGCGGCTTCGGTTTGCACATCGCCCTGCCAGGCGCTCGCCGCCGCGCAGCGCGCGCAGTCGACGTCGCGGTCGAATCGTGCGGCGACGGCATCGGCTCGCAGTAGCGCCTCGACTTCCGCGTGCAGCGTCGCATCGTCCGCGCAGAGTTCGGCCAGCCTCGCGCCGCGCTGTTCCGGCGCGAGATCGGCGACGCAGTCGAACACCTCGGCGACGCGCCGCCAATGTTGGCCGTCCGCGATCATCCGGCGGCGCCTGCGAGGCCGAGCTGCTGCACGAGGAACGCACGCGCACGGCGCCAGTCGCGGAACACCGTGCGCTCGGTGAGATCGTGCAGGCGCGCGATCTCGGCGATGTCGAGGCCCGAAAAGATGCGCAGCTCGACGATGCGGCCGGCGCGCGGATCGAACTCGGCCAGATTCTGACAGCGCCGCGTCGAGCGCGACGAGGTCGACGACCTCGCCCGACGCGGCGGCATCGTCGCGCAGCCCGGTGATCGCGCAGTCGCCGCCGCGCTTGAGGCGCGAGCGGCTGCGCGCATGGTCGACGAGAATCTGGCGCATGGCACGGGCGGCGAGCGAAAGCAGGTGCGCGCGGTCGATTCCGCGCGCCGCCTCGACCGCATTGAGCTTGAGATAGGCCTCGTGCACCAACGCGGTCGTATCCAGCGTCGCCGGGCTGCCGGCGCCGCGGCGCTGGCTGCGCGCCATGCGCCGCAATTCCTCGTAAACGAGCGGAAACAAGTCGCTTGCGGGATCCGTTCCCTGCGTGTGGGCTTCGTTGTTCATCGCGAACCGTTTCACCTCGAACCGCGCCGCGCACGCTCGACGCAGCCACGAGTCACTATAGAAGCCGGCCACGGCGGCAACAAGCGCCCGCCCTGGCGGGCATGGATTCCACTGCCATGGATTCCGCTGCGCATAACGACTAGCATTCGGCAATTCCACCGGAGAAACCCATGCGCCCGTTGCCCATCGCCGCCGCCGTCGCGTTCGCGCTCACGCTGCCCGCCCTCGGCGCCGAAGCCGACAAACTGTCCACGTCGGCCGAAATCAAGACGATCCATTGCGGCCACCTGATCGACACCGAGGCGGGCAAGCTGCTCGGCGAATCGACCATCGTGATCGAAGGTGCGCGCATCAGGGAAGTGCGCTCCGGCAAGGCCGACGTGGCTGGTGCGCAGCAGAACATCGATCTTGCGACCAGCACCTGCCTGCCGGGGCTGATCGACAGCCACACCCACCTGACCGGCGAAACGAGCCCGACCGGCTACACCGACCAGTTCCGCTGGAACGTCGCCGACTACGCGATCCGCTCGACGGTCTACGCCAAACGCACGCTCGACGCCGGCTTCACCACCGTGCGCAATCTCGGCGACAACGACGGCGAATCGATCGCGCTGCGCAATGCGATCAACGCCGGCATCGTACCCGGCCCGCGCATTTTCACCGCCGCCCAGGCGATCGGCTCGACCGGCGGCCACGCCGACGGCACCGACGGCTACCGCAAGGATCTCGCCGGCGACCCCGGCCCGAAGGTCGGCATCATCAACGGCGTCGACGACGCGTGGAAGGCGGTGCGCCAGCACTACAAGGACGGCGCCGACGTGATCAAGATCATGCCGTCCGGCGGCGTGCTCGACGAAAGCTCGAGCGTCGACAACGCGCAGATGACGATCGAGGAGATCAAGGCCGTCGTCGCCGCCGCGCACGACTACGGCTTCATCGTCGCCGCGCACGCGCACGGCGCCGAGGCGATCCGGCGCGCGGTGATCGGCGGGGTCGACTCGATCGAGCATGGCACCTTCATGAACGACGAGGACATGAAACTGATGAAGGAGCACGGCACCTGGTACGTGCCGACCATCATCGCCGGCAAGTACGTCGAGGAGAAGGCGAACGTGCCGGGCTACTACCCGCCGCAGGTCGCGGCGAAGGCCAAGCAGGTCGGCCCGATCATCCAGGCCACCGCGGGCAAGGCCTACAAGGCCGGCGTCAAGATCGCGTTCGGCACCGATGCGGCTGTCTACCCGCACGGCGAGAACGCGAAAGAGTTCAAGTACATGGTCGAAGCCGGCATGCCGCCGATGTTCGTCATCCAGGCGGCGACCACGCACGCCGCGCAACTGTTGAAGAAGGAAAAGGACCTCGGCAGCCTCGCGCCGGGCAAGTTCGCCGACGTAATCGCGGTCGAAGGCAATCCGCTCGACGATGTCACGCTGCTGCAGAAAGTCCGCTTCGTGATGAAGGCCGGCGAGCGGTACGAGTAGAACGCGCCGCCCGCAACGGGCGGAACGCACGAATACCCTGCGCGGCTGCTTCACGCGAGATCCGGCCCCCGGTCGCAGCACGGCCGGACGCTGAACCCACGGCGGCGGCCATCCATGGCCGCGGGGCCCCTGCATCGCGTCATCCGCGCATTCCGACGGACTTGCTCGCAGCCAGAAGTTCGCCCTGCAACGTCTCGATCTCGGCGATGTGCGCGTGCAGGGCGTTGATCAACGCCACCGCGAACGAGAACTCGGCCGGCGTGGTCCAGCCGGGCTGGCGGATGATCTTGAGCAGTTCCGCCAGCGTGGTGCCGCGGCCGAGCCTGGCGAGCGCGTCGCTGAGCGCGGAGATCTTCTTGTCCAAGGCGTGTACGTGATCCGGAGACATGACCGTTCCTCTCTCGTTGGGGTTGCGGGTCGCCGCATGTCCGCACGAACCGCGCGGCGCGATTTCCCGTGTACCCCTTGCTACGCAATTCGGGGCGCGCAACTGACATGGCGGCGTGCATCTCGCCGAATCCACCGGTTTGTCCGCATTCGCGCCGCGGCCCGACGGACGGATTCGATCCGATGTCAGTCCTGCCGCTGCGATGACGTAGCCGTGGATGCCGTCCATCACACATCGATTGGGAGACATCACATGGCACTGGAAAAAATGGATCCGGTCGCGCTGCGCAATGCGGTGCAACAGGCCGGAGAAAACTGGGTCGCCGGAGCGACGGCGCTTTCGGAACTTTCCGATCAGGACAAGCGGCTGCGCCTCGGCGCCGTGCCGCCCGACGGCGAAGCAGGGCTGCAGGCGCGCGAGAGCGCGGCCGCGGCGAACCGGCAGACCGCGGCGCTGGCCGCTGCCGGCGCGCCGGCAGCGTACGACCTGCGCAACGTCGGCGGCCAGAACTTCATCACGCCGATCCGCGACCAGGGCGGCTGCGGCTCCTGCGTCGCATTCGGCAGCGTGGCGACGGTGGAAGGCACGTTCCGCCGCCAGCGCAACGATCCTAACCTTGCGGTCGATCTGTCCGAAGCGGAACTGTTCTACTGCATCGCGCGCGCGCAAGGCCGCAACTGCGGCAACGGCTGGTGGTGCGACAAGGGCCTCGACGCGTTCAAGACCGACGGCGTCGTCGACGAAGCCTGCTATCCGTACACCGCGGGCGACCAGAACTGCAGCAACCGCTGCGCCGACTGGCAGAACCGGTTGACGAAGATCACCAACTGGCACCAGATCGACTCGACCGCGGACATGAAGGCGTGGATCTCCACGCGCGGCCCGCTGTCGTGCGCATTCAACGTCTACAACGACTTCTTCTCGTACAAGAGCGGCGTCTATCGCCACGTCTCGGGCGCGTTGGCCGGCGGCCACTGCGTCTCGTGCGTCGGCTACGACGACGCCGGCAAGTTCTGGATTTGCAAGAACAGTTGGGGCGCCGCCTGGGGCGAGAACGGTTTCTTCTGCATCGGCTACGGCGAATGCGGCATCGATGCGCAGATGTGGGCGGTCGACGGCGTCGCCGAAACCGGCTGGCTCAACGGCGGCAAGGTCGTCGGCCTGTGGTCGATCGATCAGGACCGCAACGCCTGGGCCTACCTCGACGGCGGCATCGGCTGGCGGCGGATCGCGTTCGACAACGACAACGTCTTCCTCGACCTGCTCGCCCACCTCGCCTGCGCGAAGCTCGGCAAGAGCCCGGTGAACGTCTACCAGGAAAACGCCGTGATCAAACAAGTCTACGTGTTCTAGGAGAAACGACCATGAGCCAGGACAAAGACTGCAATTGCCACAAGACCTCCGGCGCCGCGTCCGCCGCGCAGGCGCCCAGCCTGCTGCCGACCGGCACCACCACCGCAACGAATGGAGACAGCGCCATGAACGACAGCATTCCCACCTTGATTCCCGGCGCCGCGAGTACCGGCGTCGGCGGCAGCGACAACACGGCGGCGAGCGGCACCGCCGCGCCATCCCTCGAACCCAACGCGGCCGCGCTGAGCGACGGCGGCCAGACCGTCTGGAACAACGACAAGAAAGCCACGGCGCTGTGGAGCATCAACCAGAACCGCAACTCCTGGGTCTACGTCGCCGGCGTCGGCTGGAAGAAGCTGGCGAACAACTCCGACAGCGCCGTCGTCGCCCTGACCGTGCTCGCGGCCAATGCGAAACAATCGCAGGGCGTGTACAACTATCGCGACGAAGCGGACGGGATGATCCACGAGACCTACGTCTGGTAAACACGCTGGAGCCGGGCCATGTCGCTATATACGCTGATCGATTCGCAGGACGGAACCGCGCTCGACCTGCGCGCGGGCGACGTGGTCGTGCTGCGCCTCGCGGAAAACCCGACCACCGGCTATCGCTGGGAAGTCGTCGAGGCCCGGGGATTCGAGCACGAAGCGGACGATTTCACCGGCGCGCCCGCCAGCGGCACGGGACGAGGTGGCGAACGCGCCTTGCGTTTCAAGGCCACCGCGACCGGCGCGGCACGCATCGATCTCGTGCTGCGTCGCAACTGGGAAAGCGCCGCCCCGCAGCGGCGCTACTCGATTACCGCGACCATTCGCTGAAATCGACATGGATAGCGACGCGGCCCATCAGGCCACACCCGGATTCGTGCGGGCAGGACGGCACTCGCACGAGGCACCGCCCCTCCGGCTGCGGCCGGGCGGGCGGTGTTTTTTTCCGGATTCGCGCAATGTAACCTGCGCAACATCCGTGTGCGCGCGCTTGGGGATATGCCGGTTCATCCGGAATCGGCGAAACACGCGATGGCAGTCGCGCCGGCTGTTTGTCGTATCTTCAACTTGATTTGCCTTGTCCGGTCCGTAGCCCAGGCGGGCCGGGACGAAATCGCTCGATGCTGCTGGGTTCCCTGTCGATCAACCAACTGGAGAACGATCATGCCTGGCGATTTTGGTGACCACGATCACCCCTACTCATTGATGCTGAAGCCGCACTGCCCGTGCCCGACGAACCTGACGCTCGATCCGGACGCGCTCGCCGACCCCGGCCAGTTGAATTCGCACGCGACGGCGCTGCTGCTCGCCGGCGAAACGTTCCTGAGCGCGGCGCGCGATCCGCACAAGCCGCTCGAGTTGCGTGCCGCACTCGAAAAGGCCGCGTTCAAGCTGCTTGCCGACAGCGCGCGCCACGTGCTGGAACCGCGCAAGTCGAAGTGAGCGTCAAGGCGGCCCGGCGGCAAGCCGCATGCTGATTCCGCCGAAACCGTGCTGTTGTGCGACAGCCGCGATGCGCCGGCGCAGTTCTGCTGTGCCGGGCGCAACGGGCGCACGCTCGAGCAGGCGCAACTCCGCGAGTTGCGCTTCCAACGAGTGCACCAGCCAGCGCCGCTTTTCCGCGTCCTTCGCCGCGGCGCGCAGCGCCGCCACCGCGGCCTCGCGCTCGCCGCGCAGGCCCTGTACCTCGGCCAGTGCGATATCGACGACGATGACTTCGCCGCGCGCCGTGATGCGGCTGCGCAATTCGCGCGCGCGCGCCGCCGCCTCGTCGCGCCGTGCGGGTTCGCCCAGCGCCGCCTCGCACAACGCAAGCAGCGACTGCGCGATCGCTTCCCCGGTGACGAATTCGCCCGAGCCCGATTTTTCCACGGCGCGCAGCAAACGGTCGCGGCCTTTCGCCGGGTCTCCACGCGCCATGTCGATGCGCGCGAGTTCGGTTTCGATCGCGCTCGCGCTCTTGTCGTCACTCGTTTCGCGCGCGACCGCGAGCGCGCTGCCGAAACCCGCCGCGGCGCCGTCGAGATCGCCGCTGTCGGCCGCGATCTGTGCGCACTGGCGGTCCGCGACCATGCGCAGCGATCGATCGCCGAGCGCCTGCGCCTCATCGCGCGCCTGATCGCAAGCCGATCTGGCGGCCGCCAGATCTCCGCGCAGACGCAGCGCTTCGCTGTAGGTCTTGAGCGCGTAGACATGCTGCGATTTCGCTCCGGCCAATTCGTTGACGCTCAGCGCATGGCGGAACTGCTCGAGTGTCTCGTCGTCCGCCGTTTCGTCCATTGCGAAACCGGCTGCCCAGACCAGGACCTTGCCTTCGCCGGCAAGGTCGCCGATCTCGCGCCTGATCCGCTGCGACTGATTCGCCGCGGCGATCGCACCGTCGCGATCGCCGACGTGCCAGAGCATCAGCATCAGGTTGTAGTAGACCAGCGCGCGGCCGCGCTCGTCGCCGATGCGGCGGTAGATTTCCAGCGCCGTTTCGTATTCGCCGCGCGCCGCGCCGGCCTGATTGCGCTTGTCGTGGAGGATCGCGAGCTCGACGTGCGCATTGGCTTCGCCGCGCGCGTTGCCGAGGCGCCGATTCTCCTCGACGAGGTGGCGGAATGCCGCCTCGGCTGCGTCGAGCGCGCCTTGCGTTTCGAGCGCCTGGGCGAGACGGAACCTCGCCGTCGCGGCGAGGGCGCCCTCGTCGCGCGCCTGCGCCTGCTTCAGCGCGGCCTCGGCGAACGCGGCCTGCGCGCCCGGATCGCTGCGCCGCATCGCGGCGGTCGCGGCGGCGATGTCGATGCGCGGATCGTCGGCGCTGTCCGGCAGTGCGCGCAGTTCCGCGAGCGCCGCGTCGACGTCGCTCCACATGCCCGCATGGGTGAGATCGTCGATCAGCGCGAGGTGCAGTTCGGCGTTGTTCGGATCGGCGGCCAGCGATTGCCGGTCGAGTTCGATCGCGTGTGCCCAGTCGGCTTTCTGCACCGCGACTTCGCGCGCGATGCGCATGCGCAGTTCGGGCGGCAGCCCTTCGCCATAGGCCGCGGCCTGCTGCGCGGCGGCCAGCGCCTTCGCGTCGTAGCCGAGCTGCTTCCACGCCTGGGCGAGATAGAGATGCGCCGGCGCGTAACCCGGCGCCATCGCGACGACGTCGAGCAGCTCGTCCTTGGCGCGCACGAGGTCGAACTTGTGCAGGGCTTCGAGCGCAATGCCCATCGCGCGCGCGACTTCGGTGTTCGGCGGCCGCGCCTCGACCGCCTCGCTCACTTCGTTCGGCGCCAGGCTCGGATAGCCGGCCTGTTCGCGCAGGCGCGCGCCGGCCTTCTCGACCATTTCGGGCAGGTCGGACAGCGCGCCGCTCTGCGCGATGTTGGCGACCGCCGCGCCGCTGCGCGCATCCTGCAGCGCGAGATCGAAGCGCAACCGGCCATTGCCGGGCGTGCCCGAAACCAGATAGCTGCCGCTGAGCACGTAGTCGACGACAAGCCGTTTGCGCAGCGTGGCGAGGCTTTGCTCCGCGTAACCTCCGGCCATCGGCGCGGCGAGATCGCTGCGCGCGGGGCGCACGAGTTCGTCGGGCAGCGCGTGCATGCGCGCGCCGTGGGCCAGTTCGGTGGCGAGCATTTCGGCGAGCGCGGGAGCGATCCAGTCCGCGTCCTTGTCCGCCGCGAGATTGTGGAAGTCGACGATCGCAAGTGCCGCATTCGCGGGTTGCGCCGGCGCGAACGCGCGCGTCAGCAAGCCGGCGACGGCGACGACCGCGACGGTCAGCGCAACCGCGAGCGCCGCCGCCGCGCCGGCGCGATGCCGGCGCACGAACACGGCGGCACGGTGCGAAAGATGTTCCCGCCGCGCCGTGACCGCCTTGCCGGCAAGATGGTTCTGCAGGTCGGCGGCGAGCGCCGCGACGCTCGCATAGCGGCGCTCGGGCTCGCGGCGCAACGCGGTCAACACGATCATGTCGAGATTGCCGCGCAATTGCCGCGCCGGTACCGGAGCGCCGGCAGGGTCGGCACGGCTCGGCGCGCACGGATCGTCGCTTTCGATCGCGCCGAGCACGTCGCGCCGGCCGACGGCACCGCTGAAATCGTGGCTATGCCGGCCGGTCAGCAGTTCGTAGAGCACGCAGCCTAGCGCGTAAACATCGCTGGCCGGGGTGGCCTCGCCGCCGCGCAGCTGTTCCGGCGCCGCGTAGAGCGGCGTCATCGGCTGCTCGCGTTGCAAATGGGTGATCGTATCGTCGGCGGCGCCGTCGCCGAGCAGCTTGGCTATGCCGAAGTCGAGCAACTTGACGCCGGCGTCGGCGGTCACCAGTACGTTCGATGGCTTCAGGTCGCGATGCACGATTCGATGCTCGTGCGCGAACTGCACCGCGGCGCAGACGTCGAGGAAGATGCGGATGCGGCCTTCGAGGCCGACTTCGCGGCCACGACAATAGTCCAGCAGCGGCTGGCCCTCGACGTATTCCATCGCGAAGTACGGACTGCCGTTCGCGGTGATGCCGCCGTCGACCAGGTGGGCGATGTGCGGGTGGTGCAGGTGCGCGAGAATCTGGCGCTCGCGCAGGAAGCGCCGGTGCACGGCGTCGGAATCGAGGCCGGTTCGGATCAGCTTGAGCGCGACGCGCTGCTCGAACTGTCCGTCTGCGCGCTCGGCGAGCCAGACCACGCCCATGCCGCCCGCGCCGAGTTCGCGCAGCAGGCGCCAGGGCCCGATGCGGTCCCCCGCATGCATCGCGCCGACGCCGCGATCGCTGGTGGAATCCGTCGCTGCGACGCGCCGCGCTTCGTCGAGCGCCGCTTCGAATTGTGGTGCGGTATCGTCGGCTGCGATCAGCGTGACGACTTCGCGGCGCAGGTCCTCGTCGCCTGCGCACAGCCGCGCGAGCAGTTCGTCGCGCACTCCGGGCGGCGCGTCGAGGATTTCCTCGAACACCGCGAAGATGCGCTGCCAGCGTTGCGTATCCGATTCCGTGACCACACGCCACCTTACACCGATCCGGCCGCGATGTGCGGCGCGTCCGCCTACGCCGGCGACCGGCCCACGAATGCTTACGCGCGGGCCTTGTCCACGAGGTTCAACTCGCGGATCAGGAATGCGCGCGCACGCCGCCAGGCGCGAAACACCGAGCGCTCGGTCAGCCCCTGCAACTGCGCGATCTCGGCGAACTCCAGGCCGCCGAAGGCGCGCCATTCGACCAGTTCCGCCGCGCGCGGATCGATGCGTGCGAGACGCTCGAGCAGATCGTCGAGCGCCACCAGGTCCACCGTGTCGCCGGTGAGACCCGCGTCCGAGCGCAGCGTGATCGCACGATACTCCGCGCCGTGCTTGATGCGGCCGCGGCTGCGCGCGTTGTCCACGAGTATCTGCCGCATCGCGCGCGTCGCCAGGGAAAGAAAATGCACGCGATCGATCGACTCGATCTCCGGCGCCGCATGCAGCTTGAGATAGACTTCATGCACGAGACCGGTCGTGTCGAGCGTCATGGGCGCGCCCGAAATGCGGCGCTGGCCGCGCGCGATGCGGCGCAATTCCTGATATACCAGCGCGAACAGGGTTTCCTGCGCCGGCTGGGGAGAGAGAGTCGCATGGGTCATGGCACGGGCTCCAAATGAGCTCGGGACCGTCTGCGTCGTGCGACGATCGCCGCTCATTCCCTGCGCCGCAGCTTAGCATCGAACCGCGGCGAATGCCCCCCGCGACCCAGAAGGATGCGTTGGGCGAAACGCGCCGGCGGGCTTGCAAAGCGCGAATTGCATCATACTTTGTCGTTTCCAATGAAGCCGGCTTGCCCCATGACCGACCCCTCCCACGCATTCGACGCGATTGAGCAGAACTTCGAAACCGAAGTCATCCAGGCCTCGCTGACCGTTCCCGTGCTCGTCGATTTCTGGGCCGAATGGTGCGGGCCGTGCAAGTCGCTGGCGCCGATTCTCGAAAAAGTCGTCGAGAGCTACGGCGGCAAGCTCAGGCTCGCCAAGGTCGACACCGACAAGCAGCAACAGCTCGCGGCCGTGTTCGGCATCCGCAGCCTGCCGACCGTCGTGCTCGTGAAGGACGGCCAGATGGTCGACGGCTTCATGGGCGCTCTGCCGGAATCGGGAGTGCGCGCCTTCGTCGAAAAACACGTCGGCAAGCCGCAAGCGTCCGCCGCGGCCGCCGAAGCCGCGAAAGCTCCCGCGAACGAAACGCCGCGCCAGACCATCGCGCGCCTGCAGGATGAAATCGCCGCGAACGCCGACAAGCCCGAACTGCGGCTCGACCTCGCGCTGGCACTCGTGCGCGCGGACGAGGCCGACGCCGCACAAGCGCAACTCGACGCGCTGCCGCCGAATCTCGCCAGCGATGCGAAGGCCAGGCGCGTCGCCGCGCAACTCGATCTTTCGCGCGCGCTGAACGGCGCGCCCGACGTCGCCGCACTGCGCGCGCGGCTCGCGCAAAACCCCGCCGACCACGACGCGCGCGACCTGCTCGGCGTGCATCTGCTGCTCGGCGATGAACCCGCGCAGGGCCTCGACGAATTCCTCACCCTGCTGCGCACCGCGCGCGACTGGAACGAGGGCCGTGCGAAGAAGCGCCTCATCTCCGCGTTCGACGTGCTCGACGACGAGGACCTCGTCGGCACGTACCGGCGCAGGATGTCGTCGCTGCTGTTCTGACCGGCGCGCAGCGTCCGCTTCCCGCCCTGCGCGGGCGCGACACTCGACAGCCGCCCGCAAGTTCGCCATGCTCGCCCGGTCCATTGGGAAGCCTGCGCATGTCCGACCAGCCCGCGACCTCCTCCGAGCCCGCACCGATGCCGGGCTACCTGCGCCGCCTCGGCGTCTGGGACGCGAGCATGATCGTAGTCGGCGGCGTGATCGGCTCGGGCATCTTCCGCGTGCCGGCGGCGGTCGCGAAACAGACCGGCTCCGCGACCGAGCAGTTGATCGCATGGGCGATCGGCGGCGTCATCGCGCTGATCGGCGCATTGTCCTACGCCGAACTCGGCACACGGCGACCGAACGCGGGCGGCGGCTACGTCTACCTGCGCGAGGCCTTCGGCCTCCTCGTCGCCTTCGTCTACGGCTGGAACCTGCTCGTCGTCAACCATTCCGGTTCGATCGCCGCGGTATCGACGGTGTTCGTCGAATACCTCGGCGCCGCGTTCGGCATCAAGGTGGCCAATCCGGCGCCGTGGGCGGTCGGCACAATCGTGTTCCTGGCCGGCGTCAACTGGTACGGCATCCGCGCGGGCTCGTGGACGCAGAACGTGCTGACCGTGCTCAAGCTGTTTGCGCTCGCGCTGCTGATCGCAGCCGGCCTCGCCGCGGGCGGCGCGCCCGCGCCCGCCGCACCGCCGCCCGCGTTTCGGCCGTTCGCGTTCGTCGTTGCGCTGATGCCGGTGCTGTTTTCCTACGGCGGCTGGTACTACGTCAACGACATCGCCGGCGAAATCCGCGATCCTCAGCGCAACCTGCCGCGCTCGTTGTTGCTCGGCATGCTGCTCGTCGCCGCCTGCTACGTGCTCGCGAATGCGGCCTACCTCGCCGTGCTCGGCCACGCCGGCCTCGCCGCGAGCGCCGCGCCCGCGGCCGACGTGATGCGAGCGGTGCTCGGCGAACCCGGCGCGCGCCTGATCGCGCTCGGCATCGCGGTCTCGACGCTGGGCTTCGTCAACATCTCGCTGATCGGCGCGGCGCGCGTGTTCCAGGTCATGGCGGCGGACGGCGTGTTCTTCCGCTTCGCCGCGGCGCTGCATCCGCGCTGGCATTCGCCGAACGCGGCGCTGCTGATGCTCGCGGGATGGGCCTGCATACTCGCGCTGACCGGCACGTTCGACCAACTGCTGAACTACTCGACCGTCGGCGACTGGATCGGCATCGCCGCCGTCATCGCCACGCTGTTCTGGTACCGGCGCGCCGGCGAAACCGCGCCAACGTTCCGCGTGCCGCTCTATCCGCTGCTGCCGATCCTGTTCCTGTTCGTCGTCGCCTGGGTCGTCGCCACGACCGTATGGGAGAACCCGCACGACGCCGGCATGGGCGTGCTGATCACGCTGGCAGGCATTCCGGTCTACTGGTACTGGACGCGCGGACTCCCGGTCCTGCTCCGCTCCCGTTCCCGCACCTGAGCGCGCAACGGCCGGCAGCCGCAGCAGGAGGGCTGCGAGAAATGCGGGCTAGGTCGGCAACCGCCGGATATGGGCGCCGAGGCTGCCGAGCTTCTCCTCGATGTTCTCGTAGCCGCGGTCGATGTGATAGACGCGATCGACCGTCGTGTCGCCCTTGGCCGCTAGGCCCGCCAGAACCAGGCACGCCGACGCCCGCAGGTCGGTCGCCATGATCGGCGCGCCGGTCATCGCCGTGACGCCGCGAATCGTCGCGGTGTTGCCGTCGACGCGGATGTCGGCGCCGAGGCGTTGCAGTTCCTGCACGTGCATGAAGCGGTTCTCGAACACCGTCTCGGTGATGACGCCGGTGCCTTCGGCCACCGCGTTGAGCGCGGTGAACTGCGCCTGCATGTCGGTCGGGAACGCGGGGTACGGCGCGGTGACGATGTCGACCGCCTTCGGTTTCCTGCCGCGCATGTCGAGCTGGATCCAGTCCTCTCCGGTGCTGATTTCGGCGCCGGTCTCCTCGAGCTTCTGCAGCACGACGTCGAGCGTGTCCGGACGCGCGCGCTTGGCCAGCACGCGTCCGCCCGAGATCGCGCCGGCGACGAGAAAGGTGCCGGTTTCGATGCGGTCGGGCAGCACGTCGTAGTGCGTGCCGTTCAGGCGCTCCACGCCTTCGATGACGACGGTCTCGGTGCCGGCACCGGAAATCTTCGCGCCCATCGCGTTGAGGCAGTGGGCAAGATCGACCACCTCGGGTTCCTGCGCGGCGTTCTCGAGCACCGTGCTGCCCTTGGCGAGCACGGCGGCCATCATGATGTTCTCGGTGCCGGTCACGGTGACGATGTCGAAATGCACGCGCGCGCCCTTGAGCCGTTTCGCGCGTGCCTTGATGTAGCCGTTCTCGACCACGACCTCGGCGCCAAGCGCCTGCAGGCCCTTGATGTGCAGGTCGACCGGCCGCGAGCCGATCGCGCAGCCGCCCGGCAGCGATACCTCGGCCTCGCCGAAGCGCGCGACGAGCGGACCGAGCACGAGGATCGAGGCGCGCATGGTCTTGACCAGGTCGTACGGCGCGAAATAGCGGTTGGCCGTGCGCGGATCGATGTTGATGCGCATGCGCTCGTCGATCTCCAGGCTCACGCCCATCTGGCCGAGCAGTTCCATCGTCGTGGTCACGTCGTGCAGGTGCGGCACGTTGGTGATCGACATTGGGCCGTCGGCGAGCAGGGTCGAGGCGAGGATGGGCAGCACGGCGTTCTTGGCGCCGGAGATCTGTACTTCGCCGTTGAGCGGCTCGCCGCCGGAGATGACGATTTTGGCCATGATTTTTCGGGAATCGGGAATCGGGAATGGAGAATCGGAAGAATCGGGAGCGCACCTATCCGCTTCTGCGTTCGCCGATTCCCGATTCCGCATTTCCAACCTCTTGCGGCGTCAACGTCTTCAGCGACAACGCGTGGATTTCACCGCCCATCAGTTCGCCCAGGGCCGCGTAAACGAGCCTGTGCCGGGCCAGCGGCAACCTGCCCGCGAAGGCATCGGCGATCACGACGGCCTCGAAGTGCACGCCGTCGGCGCCTTGCACCTCGACTTTGGCGCCCGGAAGGCCGCGTTCGATGAGATTCTTGATCGTTTCGGTGTCCATGCGAGGCAACCCATATGGCGAATCGCGGGCAGCGCGCGATCGTGTCATCGGCGCGACGGCTATTGCGTTGTCTCGTCTTGACCGGCGTCCCGTTCGCGCTGGCGACAGCGGGCGGGGAACCGCGAAGAGCCTCTCGCGGTCCGACTCGAGGACGCTTGGGCTGGTACAGGGGTGACGGCTACAATGGAGACCTGCGTATGGTAGCGAATTACCTCGGGCACAGAAACCCGGAACCTGCGCATCCCCCGATTTCCCTGCTCCATCCCCTGCTGATGAACGCAAAGATTCCGCCACCGAATCCGGCACCGGCGCAACTCGACCCCGCCGCCCTCAAGCACAGCGCGATCACGGTGATCGAAACCGAGGCGCGCGCGATCGGCCTGCTCGCCGCGCGCATCGACGGCGGGTTCCTGCGCGCCTGCGAACTGATGCTCGCCTGCGAAGGCCGCGTCGTCGTCTCCGGCATGGGCAAGTCCGGCCACGTCGCGCGCAAGATCGCCGCGACGCTGGCCTCGACCGGCACGCCGGCGTTCTTCGTCCATCCGGGCGAGGCCAGCCATGGCGACCTCGGCATGATCACGCAGAAGGACGTCGTGCTCGCGCTGTCGAACTCGGGCGAGACCGACGAACTGCTCGCGATCCTGCCGCTGATCAAGCGCCAGGGCGTGCCGCTGGTGCTGATGACCGGCAATCCCGATTCCACGCTCGCGGCGATGGCCAACGTGCACCTCGACGTCAGCGTGCCCGAGGAGGCCTGCCCGCTCGGCCTCGCGCCGACCGCCAGCACGACCGCCGCGCTGGTCATGGGCGACGCGCTCGCGATCGCCCTGCTCGAGGCGCGCGGCTTTACCGAGGAGGACTTCGCCCGCTCGCATCCCGCCGGCGCGCTCGGCCGGCGCCTGTTCGTGCACGTCGGCGACATCATGCACAGCGGCGAGCGCCTGCCCAGGATCGGCCTCGACGCGACGATCCACGAAGCGATGGCCGAGATGACACGCAAGGGTCTCGGCATGACCGCCGTGGTCGACGCGGACGGCACGCTCGCCGGCGTGTTCACCGACGGCGACCTGCGCCGCGCGATCGCCGACGACGGCATCGACCTGCGCCGCACCCGCGTCACCGAACTGATGAGCACGCAGCCGAAGACGGTCCGCGCCGACAAGCTCGCGGTCGAGGCGGCGCAGCTCATGGAGACGCACAAGATCCACGCCCTGCTCGTCGTCGATGCCGGCGGCGATCTCGTCGGCGCGCTCAACATCCACGATCTGTTTCGCGCGCGCGTCGTCTGAACGCCCGTCATTCCCGCGCTGGATTCGCATCGAAGTACCGCCTTTTTTCCCTTCTCCCACCGGGAGAAGGGAAGAAAAAATGCGCGCTGCGCCTCAGCCCGCGTTAACGGGCGCAGGCTGTAGAATTGCGCCCTGCGATTCTTCCCGACCCCGCATGCTGCCCACCGACCTTCCCGCCGACATCCTCCAGCGCGCCGCACGCATCCGGCTCGCCGTGTTCGACGTCGACGGCGTGCTCACCGACGGCAGGCTGTGGTATGCCCCCGACGGCAGCGAGCTGAAGGCGTTCCACGCGCACGACGGCGCCGGCATGAAGCGCCTCGCCGCGGCCGGCGTCGAGATCGCGGTGATCACCGCGCGCACGAGCCACGTGGTCTCGGTGCGCATGGCCGAACTCGGCATCGTCCACGTCCACCAGGGACGTGCCGACAAGCTGGCCTGCTTCGAACACCTGCTCAGGGCACTGCAACTCGCGCCCGAGCAGGCGTGCTACACCGGCGACGACGTGGTCGATTTGCCCGCGATGGAACGCGCCGGCCTGTCGGTCGCGCCGGCGAACGCACATCCGTGCGTGCGGGAGCGCGCGCTGTGGCGCACGCGCCTGACCGGGGGCAACGGCGCGGCGCGCGAGGTCTGCGACCTGCTGCTCGCCGCACAGGGCAAGCTCGATCGTCCGGCGGCGCCATGATCGAACGCCGCACCTGGCTCGTCATCGTCGTTCTCGCCGTCATCGCGCTCGCCGCGTGGATGGAGGTGTGGCTGATGCGTGCGCGCAACGGCGGCGACGAATTCGTCGGGCCGCCACGCTCGGACTACACGCTCGACAACTTCACTCTCGATGCGCTCGACAACGACGGCGCGCATTCGTTCACCGTGAGCGGCCCGCGCATGGCACGCCGCGGCGACGACGGTTCGATCTACGTCACCTCGCCGGCCTACGAAATCGTCGACAACAGCAGCAACACCTGGAAAGGCACGTCGGAATCGGCCTGGGTCGACAAGGACGGCAACGTGATGAAGCTCGAAGGCGCCGTTGCGATGCATCGCGAGCCGCATGAAAACGTGGAACGCGTCGACCTCAACACGCACGACCTGACCATCACGACCGACCCCAAGCTCAAGGACGCACTGGGCCACCCCGTTCCCGACGCACCGCTGCGCGACAAGCGCATGGAAACCGCCGCACCGGCGACGATCATCGAAACGAACAACGTGGTCTACGGAATCGGCATGAAGGCCGACATGAACCTGAAGACCTTGGAACTGCTGTCCGACGTGCACATGACTTCGCTACCGGGGAAACGCTGATGAAAACGGGGAAAACCATCGTCGCCTGCGGCATCGCCGCGCTGCTGCTCGCAACCCAGGCATTCGCCCTGAAGAGCGACAAGAATCAGCCCGCGCACATCGACGCGAACTATTCCAAATCGACGCAGAGCAAGACCGGCGCAGCGAACGATCCCGACGTCTACGACCTCGACGGCAACGTCGTCGTCACCCGCGGTTCGATCAAGATGACCTCGGCGCACGCGACCGTCTACCGGATTCCTTCCGCCGCAGGCGGCCCCAACGCGGGCCAGATCTCGCGCGTCATCCTCACCGGCAAGCAGGCGCACATGCAGCAGGTGCACGACGGCGACTGCGCGCTGATGACCGCGAACGCCGACCGGATCGACTACAACCCGCTGACCAACCTCGCCGAACTGACCGGCGGCGTGGTCGTCACCCAGCAGGGCCACGGCGATTCGCGCAGCGAACACATGATCTACAACACCGACACGGGCGACATGGAATCGGGCAACAAGGCCGACCCGGCCGGCCGCGTGCACCTGGTCATGGAGCCGAAAGCCCCGCCGCCGCCGAGCGCGAACAACTGCAGTTTTCCGGCCGGCGCGGCCAAACCCGCCGCACCGGCCAAACCCTGACCGACCACGCCAATGCCGTCGTTCCCGCGAAAGCGGGAATCCATTTTTGCAGACCGCGGCAGGATGCCCGGTTTGCAAACCGCTCGATAGAAACTTCGCCGCTCCACGCATGCTCAACGCCATAGGTTTGCAGAAAAGCTACAAGGGTCGCGCCGTGGTGCGCGACTTCGACTTCACCCTCGAACAGGGCGAGATCGTCGGCCTGCTCGGCCCGAACGGCGCCGGCAAGACGACGACGTTCTACATGGTCGTCGGCCTGGTCGGCGCCGACGCCGGCCGCATCACGCTCGACGAACACGACATCACCGCGATGCCGATGCATGTGCGCGCGCGCCTCGGCGTCGGCTACCTGCCGCAGGAGCCCTCGGTGTTCCGCCGCCTCACGGTCGAGGAGAACGTGCTCGCGATTCTCGAATTGCGCGACGATCTCGACGCCGACGGCCGCCGCCGCGAGCTCGAGGCGCTGCTCGACGAACTGCAGATCGCGCACATCGCCACGTCCAAGGGCCAGTCGCTGTCGGGCGGCGAGCGCCGCCGCGTCGAGATCACGCGCGCGCTCGCGGCGAAACCGCGCTTCATGCTGCTCGACGAACCGTTCGCCGGCATCGACCCGATCTCGGTCGACGGCATCCAGCGCATCGTGCTCCAGCTCAAGCAGCGCGGCATCGGCATCCTCATCACCGACCACAACGTGCGCGAAACGCTCGGCATCTGCGACCGCGCCTACATCATGAGCGACGGCGCCGTGCTCGCCAAAGGCTCGCCCGAGGACGTGCTCGCCAACAAGCAGGTGCGCGAGGTGTATCTCGGCGAGAAGTTCCGGTTGTAGGGTCATTCGCCCGACGCGAACGTCAGCACGTCCACGTAGTCGGCCGCGCCATCGATTTCGAACCGCCAATGCACCTCGTCGGCCGAAAAATCGGCGGGCAATCGGTATGCCGCGGTCATCGCATCCTCGTAGACGGGCTCGACCTCGATTCCGTTTGCCGTCGCACCGATGATGGAAAACGGAAGATATCGATGCGCCCTGTGGGCGACCAGAACGGCCTGATCGGGGGCCGCCTCGCCGTCGATGCGGAATCGCTTCGCCACTGCGGTCAACTGATGTGGCAACGTGGACAGATGCGGCGTCTCCGGGCGAAGCGGCACCGTGCTATGCCAGACCGCCGTCGGCGTGCCCAGGCCGAGCACGCCGATCCAGCGTGCCGGCTTCATTCCGAGCCGTTGCCAGGCCAGGTCGCGCAATCCGAACACGGCGTTTTGTCCGGGTTGCACGGGTCCGCCGAGCCGGATGTTGCCGCGATCGCCGCATGCCTGAAGCGCGCCGATGCCATAGGAGATGTCGACGAAATAGGCGTAATGCCCGAACAGCGTCGTCGGCTCGCACAGCGGCGCTCCGATCGCGAAAATCTGCCGGAACGGCATGCGCGGCATGCGCAAGAACCCGCGGCCCTTGTCGTACTCGCGAATGTCCGCCATGAGCGGCATTTTTCCCGGCGCAGGTTTCATCTCGACGAAATCGGACCCGCCTATGGCCATGTGCACCCAGATGGCGAACGACCAGCCTGTCGTCACGATCAGCCCCGCGGCGACGGCGGCTCTGCCGTATCGCCCCTTGCTGCAAAACCAGTCGAGCCCCAACGCCAACAGGGCCGCGATCAACGGCCATTGCGCATAGATCATCCACGGCGGCATGTCCGTGCGGATGGCGCAGACGAACGTCGATTGCAACGCCAGCAAACCGAGCAGCAGCGCGATCAACCGCCTCGCGTGCGGCTCGCGGAGGAAACGCGCCACCAGCCCGATACCCGCTGCGACCACAACGCCTGCCCAGACGGCCAACAGCCGGCGCGCGCCGACCGCCGGCATGTCGAGCCAGAACCGCGCCATGTACTTCGGTCCGTAGTCGAGAATGGCGTAGACGAGGAACAGCCCCTTCGACAGCGACGGAAATGCCAGCGTGGCGCGGGCGTATCGCACCGTCGTCGCGGCGTCGGCGAATCCGTCCCGCCATTGCGCGTACAGCATCGGCGCGAACGACAGCGCGATCGCCGCGGCGACGATCGCGCCGTGGAGCAGCACGTGGCGCAGGCGCCCTGCCTCGGCCGCGCTCCAGAGCAGCCATGCAGCGACCGCAATCGACGTGGTCGGATGCGCATTCAATGCGAGCGCACTGACGACCCCGAGCCATGACGCCCGTTTCCAATCGGGCCGCGCCCGATAGGCCATTGCCGCGAAGACTCCGAGCAACAGGCACGGAATCACCGCGATGGTGTGGGTGAGCGAAACCAGCGACACGGCCATGAACCCCGGCGAGGCGAGCGCCAGGACAAACAGCAATCCCTCCCGCGGACTGCCGAAGCGGATGCCGAGGCGATAGGCTAGTGGAAATTGCAGCGCACCGATGAATGCCATGCAGGCCGTCACCGCGGCCGCATTGGGAACCAGCCACGCCGCGGGCGCCAACACGTAGAACCAGACCGGCCCCAGATGCAGCATGCCGTTGATCTGCGGCCCGAGCAGCGGGAATTCGCGTGCCGAGGCGATCTGCTGCGCGAAATAGATGTCGCGGTTGGTATCCGTGCTGGCCGTGGACGAAAAAATCGCGCAGGCGACTTGCACCAACATGAGCGCGGCAATCACGCCGCTATGCCAGCCCCCCCGCAGTATTCGCACATTCATGGAAATGGCTCCGCTCAACCCTGCTCCCTTTGCTGCGGTAGTATGCGCGACGCGATGCCGCGCGCGCGTCGCCTGCAATGATCGCAGCGAGCGATTTCCTATTCTAGCGGGGATCCCACATGGACCTTTTTCTCGACGCGGCGATTGAAGAAGCCGAACTCGGCCTCGCCGAAGGCGGCATCCCGATCGGGAGTGTACTTGTATACGAAGGCCGCATCCTCGGCCGCGGCCACAACCGGCGCGTGCAGAAAGGCAGTGCGACATTGCACGGCGAGATGGACGCGCTCGAGAACGCCGGCCGCCATCCGGCCAGGGTCTATCGCAATTCGACGATCTACACGACGCTGTCGCCGTGCTCGATGTGCTCGGGCGCGATCGCGCTCTACGGCATCCCGCGCGTGGTCGTCGGCGAGAACGTGACCTTCCTCGGCGAAGAGGACTGGCTGCGCGGCAAGGGCGTGATGATCGACGTCGTCAACGACGCGCGCTGCATCGAACTGATGCGCAAGTTCATCGCCGCGCGACCGGAATTGTGGAACGAGGATATCGGGGTGTGATTGGGTCCTCTTGATCCGCCTCGCTCGTCATTCCCGCGTGCTTCTGCCGGGAACTCCGTTCTTGCCCTATGCCGTCATTCCGGCAGGGACTGCCGGAATCCAGACGGCACGGATGCCATTCGATGAATGCCGTTCAGCTTGTGGTCGCGTCCCTTCGCCTTTCCGCGCGCATCCCGCGCGCGGGTCACTTTCTCTTGCTTGTGCAAGAGAAAGTGACCAAAGAGAACACACCCCGGATGCCGCGCCGCCTGCGGCGGTGCGCGAGGTCATGCCGGGGTTCGTTGAACGCACGTCCCTGTGCGTGCAACGAACTCGCGCGCATCGTGCGCGCGATCCTTACGGACATTTCCGTCCTGCCCTCGCCGCGGCAAACGGGGACCCGAAGATCAAAAGCGCCGTTTCTTTCCCTTCTCCCACCGGGAGAAGGTGCCCCGAAGGGGCGGATGAGGGAAAGGCTTTGCAGATTGGATCGGCCTTCATTCGTGCGAGGCTCTTCCCTCATCCGGCGCTGCCGCGCCACCTTCTCCCGGCGGGAGAAGGGAAGAAAAAGCGCGCAGGAGCGCGCTGCTGTTGATCTTCCGGGGTCCCCATCGCATTGCGGCGGCAGCGGACGACAAGGCCCCGCAGGGGTGCGCGCGAGGATCGCGCGCATTCCGTTGTGGCACACGGATGTGCCATCAACGGAACCCGGCCGCTGGCGCGGACCCGCAGCGCAGAATGCGCGAAGGGCGCAATGCGCCGGGGTGTGTTTCTTTTGGTGACTTTTCTTTGCACGTGCAAAGAAAAGTCACCCGCTCGCCGAAGGCGAGTGGAAGCTTTGGCTTTTGAAAAGGCAAAGAGCAAAAGCAAGAGCTGGATTCCCGCTTTCGCGGGAATGACGAGCGAAGGTCGGGCGCGGTCGTATCGACGCGCCTTACGGCGATTCCTTCGCAGACGCTTCCGGTGCAGGCGCCTGCGAATGCAGGTTGATCGCGCCCGCCTCCGGCAAGTCCTTCGCCTGCCATCCGCCGCCGAGCGCCTTGACCAGGCCGACGCTGTCGTTGAGGCGCGTACCGAGCAGCGTGATCGCGCTGCGCTCGTTGCCGTAGGCGGTGTTCTGCGCGGTGATGACGTTGAGGTAGCTGACGATGCCGGCGCGGTACTGGTTGGTGGTGATCTTGAGCGACTGCTCGGACAACCTGACCGCCTCGTCCTGCGCCTGCGCTTCCTGTTCGAGGATGCGCAATGCGGCGATCTGGTCCTCGACGTTCTGGAATGCCGCGAGCGAAACCTGGCGGTAGTTCGCGACCGCCGCGTCCCACGCCGCGCGCGCCTGCGCAGTTTGCGCGCGCCGCGCGCCGCCGTCGAACAGCGTCTCGGCGATCTTCGGGCCGATCGACCAGTAGCGACTCGGCGCGTCGAGCAGCTGCGACCACACCGAATTGGAATAACCGCCACTCGCGGACAAGGTCAGCGACGGGAACCAGGCCGCCGTCGCGACGCCGACCTGGGCGTTCGCCTCGGCGGCCTGGCGCTCGGCGACCGCGACATCGGGGCGGCGTTCGAGCAGATGCGAGGGCAGATCGAGCGGAATGCCCGGCGGCGCGATCGCGAACGTCTTGGCCGGCGCAAGAGAGAATTCCGCCGGCGTCTTGCCGACGAGCACGGCCAGCGCGTGCTCGTACTGCGCACGCGCGACGCCGAGGTCGATCGCCTGCGCCTGCGCGCTCTTGAGCTGGGTCTGCGCCTGGACCACATCCGCGCGCGCGGCGACACCGACCTTGTACTGGTTCTCGGTCAATTGCAGCGCCTTCGAGTACGCGGCTACGGTGTCGTCGAGCAGGCGCTTCTGCTCGTCGACGATGCGCAGTTGGAAATAGGTCTGCGCCAGCGTCGCCTGCAGCGACAGGCGCGTGTTCGCGAGCGTGGACGCGCTGGCCTGCGCGCTGGCGATGTCGCCCTCGACCTCGCGGCGTACGCTGCCCCAGAGATCGGGCTCCCACGTCGCCGCGATCGGCAACTGGTACGACTTGCTGATCGTCGCGCCGGAATTTCCGCCGCTCGACGTGGCGTAGCTTGCCGAGCGCGTCGCGGAGAGGCTCGCCGAAACGATCGGCCAGAAACTCGCGCGCGCGCTGGAGACGAGCGCGGCGGTCTGACGGTACTGCGCCTCGGCCTGCTTGAGGCTCTGGTTCGCAGCCTCGACCTGCTGTTCCAGATCGTTCAGCACGGGATCGCCGAAGATTTCCCACCAAGCGCCGCGCGCGATCGCGTCGCCCGGCTGCGCGGGCTTCCAGCCGGCCTGTTCCTTGTACGCATCGTTCGCGTAGGTCGAGGCGCCGGGCACGTCCGGACGTTTGTAGTCGGGACCGGCCGCGCAGGCGCAGAGCGATGCAGCAAATGATAAAAGTACAGTTTTTTTCAGTGCGTCATTCATGACCGATACTCATCGTCTTGTCCCCGTCATTCCGGCAGGGACTGCCGGAATGACAAGCGGGCACCTCGAAAAACCGCCATTTGCTCGTCATCCCAGCGAAAGCTGGGATCCAGCCTTTTTCTTTTTCAAAGGGTTGCAAAAGCTGGATTCCAGCTTTCGCTGGAATGACGGGTTTTTTTCGAGGCTCCCTGGCATGCGAACTCATACGACCGCCGGCGGCGCCGCTCCGGGCGGTGCGGAGTAGTAACGCGCCCATTTCCGCTTCGCCCACAGGCGGAAGCGGTCGAGATACAGATACACGACCGGCGTCGTGTACAGCGTAAGCAACTGGCTGACGAGCAGGCCGCCGAAGATCGAGATGCCGAGCGGTCGGCGCATCTCGCTGCCCTCGCCGAAGCCGAGCGCGAGCGGCAGCGCGCCGAGCATCGCCGCGAGCGTGGTCATCATGATCGGACGGAAGCGCAGCAAGCAGGCGCGGAACACCGCCTCGCGCGCGTCGAGACCCTGGTTGCGCTCGGCATCGAGCGCGAAATCGATCATCATGATCGCGTTCTTCTTGACGATGCCGATCAGGAGGATCACGCCGATCAGCGCGATCACGCTGAACTCGGTGCCGCAGGCGAGCAGCGCGAGCAGCGCGCCGACGCCGGCCGACGGCAGCGTCGACAGGATCGTCAGCGGATGCACGTAGCTTTCGTAAAGCATGCCGAGCACGATGTAGACCGCGAGCAGCGCGGCGAGGATCAGGAACGGCTGGTTGTCGAGCGACTTCTGGAACGCGCTCGCCGTCCCCGCGAAGCCGCCGTGGATCGACACCGGCGCGCCGACGCGCGCCATCTCGCGGTTGATCGCGGCGGTCGCATCCGACAGGCTGAAGCCGTCGGCGAGGTTGAACGAGACCGTGGCCGCGACGAACTGGCCCTGGTGGTTGACCTCGAGCGGCGCCGAACCCGGCCCGTAGGTGGCGAACGCGCTCAGCGGCACCGTCTTGCCGCGCGTGCTGGCGACGTAGATGTCGCGCAGCGTGTCGGGGTTCTGCACGAACTGCTCCGCCACTTCCATGACCACGTGGTACTGGTTGAGCGCGTTGTAGATCGTCGACACCTGACGCTGGCCGAACGCGTTGTTGAGCGCGCTGTCGACCGCGCTCATCGTCACGCCGAGGCGCGCCATCGTCGTGCGGTCGAACTGCAACAGGGTCTCGAGGCCGCGATCCTGCTGGTCGCTGTCGACGTCGGCGAGTTCGGGCGCAAGCTTGAGCGCATCGGCGATCTTCGGCCCCCACTTGCGTAGGTCCTCGAGGCTGTCGCTCTGCAAGGTGTACTGGTAGGTCGAATTCGACTGGCGGCCGCCGATGCGGATGTCCTGCGCGGGCGCGAGGAACAGGCTCACGCCGGTGATCGCGGCGAGCCTGGGACGCAGGCGCCCGATCACCTCCATCACCGAGAGCCGGCGCTCGGCAAGCGGCTTGAGCGAGACGAACATGAAGCCGCCGTTGCTGTCGCCGCCGCCGGTGAAGCCCGCCAGCGACTGCACCGCGGGATCGGCCTTGACGATCTCCATCAGCTCTTTCATCTTCGCCGACGTGGCCTGGAACGACGAACTCTGGTCGGCGCGGAAGCCGCCGACCAGCATACCGATGTCCTGCTGCGGGAAGAAGCCCTTCGGGATCACGGTATACAAGTACACATTGAGCAGCACGGTCAGCAGCAGCGTCCACATCATCAGCAGCGGGCGCGACAATGCCCAGCGCAGCGTCGCCTCGTAACGCGCGAGCAGCCACGCGAACGCGCGTTCGCTCGCGCCGAACAGGCGCTCGCGCCAGCCCGGCCCCTCGTGCTTCGCCGGCGTGTGACGCAGGATCCAGGCGCACATCATTGGCGTCGTCGTCAACGAGATCGCGAGCGAGATCAGGATCGCCACCGACAGGGTCACCGAGAACTCGCGGAAGTAGCGGCCGACGATGCCGCCCATCAGCAGGATCGGCACGAACACGGCGATCAGCGACAGGCTCATCGACAGCACGGTGAAGCCGACCTCGCGCGCCCCGGTCAGCACGGCCTGCAGGCGCGGCATGCCCGCCTCCATGTGGCGCGAGATGTTCTCGAGCACGACCACGGCGTCGTCGACGACGAACCCGGTCGCGATCGTCAGCGCCATCAGCGAGAGGTTGTCGAGGCTGAAACCGGCCAAGTACATCGCCGCGAACGTGCCGACCAGCGACACCGGCACCGCGATCGCAGGCACCAGCGTCGCGCGCCACGAACGCAGGAACACGAACACGACGAGCACGACGAGCACGATCGCGAAGACGAGCGTGCGTTCGACGTCGTGCAGCGAGGCGCGGATCGTCGTCGTGCGTTCGAGCACCGTCGTGATGTCGATGTCGGCCGGGATCGAGGCGCGCAGTTGCGGCAGCATCGCGTTGACGCGGTCGACCGTGTCGAGGATGTTCGCGTTCGGCTGCTTGAGCACCTGGACCAGCACGGCCTGCAGGCCGTCTGCGAGGCCGAGGTTGCGCACGTTCTCGACCGACTCCGTGACTTCGGCGACGTCGGACAGGCGCACCGCCGCGCCGTCCTTCCAGGCGACGATGAGGCTGCGGTACTCCTTCGCCTCGCGCGCCTGATCGTTGGTGTAGATCTGCCAGTGCGTGTCGCCGAGTTCGACCGAACCCTTGGGCCGGTTCGCATTCGCATTGGCCAGCGCGTTGCGCACGGTGTCCATCGAGATCCCGTACTTGTTCAGCGCGTTGAGGTTGAGGTCGACGCGCACCGCCGGCAGCGAGCCGCCGCCGACATTGGCCTGGCCAACGCCCTGCACCTGCGAGATCTTCTGCGCCACGATCGTCGACGCTGCATCGTAGATCTGGCCGATGCCGCGCGTCTTCGAGGTCATCGCCAGCACCATGATCGGCTGGTCGGCCGGATTGACCTTGCGGTAGGTCGGATTGCTCGGCATGCCGCTCGGCAACTGCGCGCGCGCTGCGCTGATCGCCGCCTGCACCTCGCGCGCCGCACCTTCGATGTCGCGCGACAACTCGAACTGCAATACCACGCGCGTCGATCCGACCGAACTCGACGAGGTCATCTCGGTCACGCCGGCGATGCGTCCGAGCTGGCGCTCGAGCGGCGTCGCCACCGACGTCGCCATCGTCTCTGGACTCGCGCCGGGCAGCGAGGCCGATACCATGATCGTCGGAATGTCCACCTGTGGCAGCGGCGATACCGGCAGCAGCGCGAACGCGACCAAGCCGGCGAGCGCGACGCCGAACGTCAGCAGCGTCGTCGCGACCGGGCGCCTGATGAACGGTTCGGACAGGCTCGTGAGTTTCATGTCACCGGCCCGCCTGCCCGCTTCGCCCTTTGCTCGTCATTCCCGCGTAGGCGGGAATTCAGTTTCTGCTTTTGACTTTGTGTTGTTTCAAAAGCAAGAGCTTCCACTCGTCCTTCGGACGAGCGGGTCACTTTCTCTGCTCGTGCAGAGAAAGTGACCAAAGAGACACGCCCCAAAGCATTGCGCTTTTCGGGCATCCTGCCCGAAAAGTCCGCGTCAGCGGCCGGGTCCGGCTGACTGCACATCCCTGTGCAGACAGCCGAATCGGCGCGATCCCTCGCGCCGCCCCTGCGGGCTCTTCCGTCCGCTGCCGCCGCAATGCAATGGGGACCCGGAAGAGCAAGAGCGGCGCGCATCCTGCGCGCAGAAGCAACAGCGCAGGAGCAGGGCTGTTTTTGCTTGGGCTCTTGATCTCGGGCCCCCGTTAGCCGCGGCGAGGGCAGGACGGAAATGCCCGAAGGGTCGCGCGCACGATGCGCGCGAATTCGTTGTACGCACACGGACGTGCGTTCAACGAACCCCGGCCTGTCCTCGCGCACCCGCAGCGCGAAGCGCGGAGGGCGCGGCTTCCGGGGTGTGTTCTCTTTGGTCACTTTCTCTTGCACAAGCAAGAGAAAGTGACCCGCGCGCCGGACGCGCGCGGAAAACCGAACGGACGCGCCAACATCCAAATCAAGAGCAAAGTCACTGGATTCCTGCTTTAGCGGGAATAACGAGCAAAGAAGATAAGCGCGCGCGGTCATGCGTGCGCCTCCCCCTCGCCCGCCGCGCCGCCATGCGCTGCCTCGTCCGGCGGCGCAAGGCGCCGCCCGAGGCGCTGCTGCACGCGATCGAACGCGAGATAGATCACCGGCGTCGTGAACAAGGTCAGCACCTGCGAAACGATCAGGCCGCCGACGATGGTCACGCCGAGCGGATGGCGCAGCTCCGAGCCGACGCCCGTGCCGAGCATCAGCGGCAGCGCGCCGAACAGCGCCGCGAGCGTGGTCATCAGGATCGGGCGGAAGCGCAGCAGGCAGGCCTGGTAGATCGCCTCGCGCGGCGCCAGGCCCTGCTCGCGCTCGGCGTCGAGGGCGAAGTCGACCATCATGATCGCGTTCTTCTTGACGATGCCGATCAGCAGGATGATGCCGATGATGCCGACGATGCCGAGGTCGCTGCGCGCGAGCAGCAGCGCGAGCAGCGCGCCGATGCCGGCCGACGGCAGCGTCGACAGGATCGTGATCGGATGGATGAAGCTTTCGTAGAGCACGCCGAGCACGATGTACATCGTCACGACCGCGGCGAGGATCAGCAGCACCGTGTTGGTCAGCGAGGCTTGGAACGCCGCCGCCGCGCCTTGGAACTTGGTCTCGATGCTCGCCGGCATGCCGAGCTCCTGCTCGATCTGCCGGATGCGCTCGACCGCGGCGCCGAGCGAGGCGCCCGGCGCGAGGTTGAACGACACCGTGGCCGCCGGGAACTGGGCGAGATGGTTGATGACGAGCGGCGCGGCGCGCTCGCTGAGCCTGGCCACGGTCGTGATCGGCACCTGCCCGTTCGTGCTCGTGCTGGCCGTGGCCGTGCTGATCGTGCTGCCCGAGGTGGTCGCCGTGCTCGTGGTGGAGGTGGCGCTGGAACTCGACGTCGACAACGAACTGGAGGAGGTTTGCGAAACGTTGTTCGCACCCGACAACCCCGGGATGTACATCTTGTTGAGCGCGTCCGGACCGTTCTGGAATTCGGGCTTCGCTTCGAGCACGACGCGGTACTGGTTCGACTCGGTGAAGATCGTCGAGACCAGGCGCTGGCCGAACGCGTCGTAGAGGATGTTGTCGATCGCCGCCGGAGTGATGCCGAGGCGACCCGCGGTGTCGCGGTCGATGTCGAGATAGGCCTGCAGGCCCTGCGACTGCAGGTCGCTGGCGACGTCGGCGAGTTCGGGCTGCGCGCGCAGCTTCTCGACCAGTTTCGGCACCCAGGTATTGAGATCCCCGATGTCGGGCGAGGCGAGCGTGAACTGGTACTGGGTGCGGCTGACGCGATCCTCGATCGTCAGGTCCTGCACCGGCTGCAGGTAGAGCGAGATGCCGGCGAGTTGGGCCGCGTCGTCCTGCAGGCGGCGGATCACGGCTTCCGCGCCGTCGCGCTCGCCGTGCGGCTTGAGGTTGATCAGCAGGCGCCCGCTGTTGAGCGTCGTGTTGGTGCCGTCGACGCCGATGAACGAGGACAGCGATTCGACCGCGGGGTCCTTGAGGATCAGCGCCGCGAGCTGCTGCTGGCGCTCGGCCATCGCCGCGAACGAAACCGATTGCGGCGCCTCGGAAATGCCCTGGATCACGCCGGTGTCCTGCACCGGGAAGAAGCCCTTGGGCACGACGACGTAGAGGATCACCGTCAGCACGAGCGTGGCGACGGCGACGATCAGCGTCGCGCGCTGGCGGTCGAGCACCCAGTTGAGCCAGCGCCCGTAGACCTCGATCGTGCGATCGATCAACTCGTGCGACTTGCGCGCGAAACGCGACTCGTCCTCGGGCTTGTGGTGTTTCAGGATCTTCGCGCACAGCATCGGCACGAGGGTCAGCGAGACCACGGCCGAGATCAGGATCGTCACCGCGAGCGTGATCGCGAATTCGCGGAACAGCCGACCGACCACGTCGCCCATGAACAGCAGCGGGATCAGCACCGCGATCAGCGAGATCGTCAGCGACACGATCGTGAAGCCGATCTGGCCCGAGCCCTTGAGCGCGGCCTCGAACGGCGTGTCGCCTTCCTCGAGATAGCGCGCGATGTTCTCGATCATCACGATCGCGTCGTCGACGACGAAGCCGGTCGCGATCGTCAGCGCCATCATCGTCAGGTTGTTGAGGCTGAAGCCGGCGAGGTACATGACCGCGAACGTGCCGATCAGCGACAGCGGCACCGAGAAGCTCGGGATGATCGTCGCCGGCAGGTTGCGCAGGAACAGGAAAATCACGAGCACGACGAGCACGACCGAGAGCAGCAGCTCGAACTGCACGTCCTCGACCGAGGCGCGCACGGTCACGGTGCGGTCGGTCAGCACGGCCACGTCGACCGCGGCCGGCATCGACGCGGTCAGCGTCGGCAGCATCGCCTTCACCCGATCGACGACTTCGATCACGTTGGCGCCGGGCTGGCGCTGGATGTTCATGATGATCGCCGGCGTCGCGTCCTTCCACGCCGCGAGCTTGTCGTTCTCGGCGCCCTCGACCACGTCGGCGACGTCGCGCAGGTAGACCGGCGCGCCGCTCTTGTAGGCGATGACGATGTTGGCGTACTCGGCCACGGACTTGATCTGGTCGTTGCCATCGATCGTGTACGAGCGCGTCGGCCCGTCGAACGAACCTTTCGGCCCGTTGACGTTGGCGCCGGTGATCGCGGTGCGCAGGTCCTCCAGGCTCATGCCTAACGATGCAAGCGAAGCCGGATTCGCCTGGATGCGCACCGCAGGGCGCTGGCCGCCCGACAGGGTGACGAGGCCGACGCCGTCGATCTGCGAGATCTTCTGCGCCAGGCGCGTATCGGCCAGGTCCTGCACCTGGGTCAGCGGCAGCGACTTCGACATCAGCGCGATCGTCAGCACCGCGGTGTCGGCCGGATTGACCTTGCTGTACACCGGCGGCTGCGGCAGGTCGCTCGGCAGCAGGTTGCCCGAGGCGTTGATCGCCGCCTGCACCTGCTGCTCGGCGATGTCGAGGCTCAGGTCCAGGCTGAACTGCAAGGTCACGACCGAGGCGCCCGCCGAACTCGTCGACGACATCTGGTTGAGTCCGGGCATCTGGCCGATCTGGCGCTCGAGCGGCGCGGTGACCATCGAGGTCATCACTTCGGCGCTCGCGCCGGGATAGAGCGTCGTGATCTGGATCGTCGGGTAGTCGACTTCCGGCAGCGCGGACAGAGGCAGGTAGCGGTAGGCGAGGATGCCGACGAGCAGGATCGCCGCCATCAGCAGCGTGGTGGCGACGGGGCGCAGGATGAAGGGGCGCGACGGATTCATCTCACGCCTCGCTTTGTCCCCTCTCCCCCAACGGCTCTATCGTTGGGGGAGAGGGTTAGGGTGAGGGGGGCTTTTGATCTTGCTCTTGATTCTTCTTGACCGCGTCCATTCGCCTTTCCGCGCGCGTCCAGCGCGCGGGGCACTTTTTCTTCTCCAGCGAAGAAAAAGTAACCCAAAAGACGCCGCCCCGGACGCCGCGCCGCAGCTTCGCTGCGGTACGCGAGGTCATGCCGGGGTTCGTTGATTGAACGTCCCTGTCCAAGCAACGAACTCGCGCGCATCGTGCGCGCGACCTTGCAGGCCTTTTCGTCATGCCCTCGCCGCGTCGAACGGGGGCCCGAAATCAAAGGCAGAATCAAAAGCCGAGGCAAGAGCGTTTGCGCTCGGTCGTTCATTGCTTCTTCTCTTCCGCCGGCTTTGCCTCCGCAGGTTTGGCATCAGCCGGCTTCGTGTCGTCCGGCTTGTTCTGCGCCGTGCCGTCGGCATTGGCGTTGCGGCGATGCTGGCCCTGCCCTGTCCCGCTCCACTGGCGCTTCTGCGCGTCGGGACTCGGCGCCGGCGCCGCGGCGTGCGCCGGTGCGCCGGCGTCGCCGGACGCGTTGGTCGCGGGCAGCTCGACGACGCTGCCTTCGCGCAGCTTGTCGATGCCGTCGGTGACGACGATCTCGCCGGGCTTGACCCCGTCGGTGATCGCGACGCGCTCGCCTTCGGTCGGGCCGGTCGTCACCGGGCGCTGCGCGACGGTCTTGTCGGCCGGGTTGACCACGTAGACGAACAGGCCGTTGGACGCGTGCTGCAGCGCCGAGGTCGGGATCACCGTGGCGCCGCGCAGCGTGTCGAGCAGCACGCGCACGTTGACGAACTGGTTGGCGAACAGGCTTTCGTCGTCGTTGGCGAACTCGGCCTTGACCTTGACCGTGCCGGTGTTCGTGTCGATCTGGTTGTCGAGGCTCGCGAGCACGCCGTCGGCGAGCTTGTTCTTCAGGCCGCGGTCCCAGGCGTCGACGGGCAGCTTGTTGCCGGCGTGCAGCTGCTTGACCACGGCGGGCAGGCTGTCCTCGGTGATCGTGAACAGCACGTTGACCGGCTTCAACTGCGTGATCGTGACGATCGCCGTGCCGTTCGACACGTTGTTGCCCGGATCGACCGCGCGCAGGCCGACGCGGCCGCCGATCGGCGCGGTGATCTTCGTGTAGACGAGATTGACCTTGGCCGCCGCGACCGCGCCCTGGTCGGCGCTCAGCGTGCCCTCGTACTGGTGCACGAGCGACTTCTGCGAATCGAGCTGCTGGCGCGCGATCGAATCCTGCTCGAACAGGGTCTGGTAGCGCGCGAGGTCGGTCTTCGCGTTCGCCAGCGTCGCCTGGTCGCGCGCGAGCGCGCCCTGCGCCTGCTCGAGCGCGGCCTGGTAGGGGCGCGGATCGATCTCGGCGAGCAGGTCGCCCTGCTTGACCATCTGCCCTTCGTCGAACTTGACGCTGAGCAGCTGGCCCGCGACCTGCGCGCCGACCGCGACGGTGCGCAGCGGCGTGACCGAGCCGAGCCCGCTCAGGGTGATCTTGATGTCGCCGACGACCGCGGTCGCCGTGCCCACCGGCATCGGCGCCGGCTGGAACCCGCCTGCCCCCGTCGGACGCGCGCCCGACGCGCCAGTGCGGCCGCCACGCGCGCCGCCGCGCATTTGCATCATCTGCGCCATCTGCGCGTACTGCGTGCGCATCGCCAGGAAATAGCCGGCCGCGGCGACCGCGACGACGACGCCGAGCACGATCAGATAAGGCAGCCATTTGCGCCGGGGACGTTTGTTCGGAGTGATCGGTTTCATCGAAGAGTCTGGGCCGGATCGAAAGTTTTGGCTATGGACAGCAAAACGGCCGCCACGTTACCGCGCGGCGCATGAATGCGCCATCGCTGTCCGGACAAAAGCCTGTAAACGTATGTAACCGGTTGCGGCCGCATTTGCCGAGTCCGGCCTCGAAACGTGGGATTGCACTACAAATTTGATGGGTATCGCAGTGCCGATCGTCACTCCCCGGCGAAAGGATCGCCGGAACCGGTTTCCACGGCTGCCGCCGCGGATGCGGCAAAATACGCATCCGCACCGCCATCCGACCATGCACAGTCCGATTTCGATCCGAGCGCCCGCACCGTACAGCCCGCGCACCCTCGCCGTAACGCTGGCATGGCTGCGCGTCTGCGCCGTGGTCGGCCAGCTCGCCACCGTGCTCGCCGTCGCGCGTCTGCTGAGGCTGCCCATCGCGGAAGGGCCCCTGCTCGCCGGCATCGCCGCGCTGGGCGCGTTCGACGTTTTCGTATGGTGGCGGCTGCGCCAACCCTGGCCGGTCGGCGAAACCGAAGTCGTCGCCCATCTCGCCGTCGATACGTGCGTGCTCGGCTATCTCCTATACCTCACCGGCGGCGCGACCAACCCGTTCGTCTCACTCTACATCGTGCCGATCGCGCTCGCGGCGATGACGTTGTCGCCGCGCCATCTCGCGGCCGCCGTGCTGATCGCCTGCTTCGCCTATCTCGCCGTGCTGTTCCGCCACGAACCGCTGCCCGACATCGCCAACCACGCCATATACGGCACGCAAGCCGAGGCGGCGCGCGATTTCAACCTGCACGTGTTCGGCATGGCGGTGAATTTCGCGATCAGCGCCGTGCTGCTCGGCTTCTTCATCTGGCGCCTCGCGCGCGACCTGCGCGAACGCGCGGCGGCCGCGCAGCGCGAGCGCGAGCGCGCGCTGCGCGACGAGGGCATCCTCGCGATCGCGACCCAGGCCGCAGGCGCGGCGCACGAACTCAACACGCCGCTGTCGACGATCCGCACGCTGGTCGGCGAACTGCGCCGCGAACATCCGGCCGGCACGCCGCTGGCCGAGGATCTCGCCCTGCTCGCAGGCCAGGCCGAACGCTGCCGCGACATCCTGCGCGAACTCGTCCAGGTCGGCAGCGCGCAATTGAACGAACAGGCGCAGGAACAGACCCTCGCCGACTTCGTCGCCGACTGCGCCGCGCGCTTGCGCCTGCTGCGGCCCGCAACCGATCTCGAAATCACGCTGGCGCCGCCCGCGCAGGCGACGCCGCTGCGCATCGTGCCCGCGCTGCGCCACGCCATCCTCAACCTGCTCAACAACGCCGCCGACGCCTCGGCCCAGGCCGGCAGCGCAAAAGTGGAATTTTTCGCAAAATATACCGAATCCGGCATCGCCGTCGAAGTGCGCGACTACGGCCACGGCCTGCCGCAGGCCGTACGCCAGGCCGCGGGCATGCGCTTCGTCAGCGGCAAGCGCGACGGCCTCGGTCTCGGCCTGGCGCTGACCAACGCGACGATCGAACGCTTCCACGGCAACCTGCGCGCCGACCCGGCTCCCGGCGGCGGCACGATAACGCGCTTGAGTCTGCCGCTGGCGGCGCTGCGCGCGGCAGCGCGCTAAAATCGTACGGGCCGCCTTCGCGATCCCGCCATGACCTCCGATCCGACCGACACCAAACGCGTACTGCTCGTCGACGACGACGAAGTATTCACGCGCGTGCTCGCGCGCGCGCTGGCCGCGCGCGGATTCGAAGCCGCCGTCGCCCACGACGCCGCGCAGGCGCGCACGCTGCTGCGCACGCAGCCGTTCCAGTTCGCGGTGCTCGACCTCAAGCTCGGCGCCGACAACGGCCTCGCGCTGATTCCCGAATTGAAGGCGCTGCACCCGGAACTGCCCATCCTGCTGCTGACCGGCTACGCTTCGATCGCAACCGCGGTCGAGGCGATCAAGCGCGGCGCCGACGACTACCTGGCCAAGCCGGTCGATGCCGACGCCATCGTCGCCGCGCTGCTGGCGACGCCGCGATCCGGCGAGGCGCACGGCGCGGGCGCGGCCGAAGTCGCGCTGCCGCACGCGCCGCCGCCGCTGAAGCGGCTGGAATGGGAGCACATCCACCGCGTGCTCGCCGAATGCGACGGCAACGTCTCGGAAACCGCGCGCCGCCTCGGACTGCACCGGCGCACGCTGCAACGCAAGCTGGCCAAGCATCCGGTGCGCGAATCGCGTTGAAGGGTCGTACTCAAGCGCGCGCGCGCTGCGGCTGCGTTCCCGCCTGGCGCACGAGCAATGCGCGCATGGACCGCGCGTCGAGCGCGTCGGCGTAGTAGAACCGCCCCTGGACGAGGCGGCAGCCGAGCGCCACGAGCACCTGTGCGGTGCGCGCGTCCTCCACTCCTTCGGCGACGAGGTCGATGTCGAGCGTATGCCCGAGCGCGAGGATGCTCGCGACGATGCGCCGCGCCTTCTCGTCGTCCGGCAGATCGGAGACGAAGACGCGATCGAGCTTGATGCGGTCCACCGGCAACTGGCGCAGGTAGGCGATCGAGGAATAGCCCGTGCCGAAGTCGTCGAGCGCGATGCGCACGCCGGCGGCGCGCAGCGCGCCGAGTTGGGCGAGCAGCCCGCTTTCGGCGCGGATCAGCACGCCCTCGGTGATCTCCACGCACAGGTTGCGCCCGGCGATGCCGCAGCTCGCGAGTTCGCCCAGCATCTGCTCGGCCCAGAGCGGATGCTGCATGTCGCTGGCGGAGACGTTGACCGAGATGGTGAACCCCGGCAGGCGCGCGAGCGGCCAGTCGGCGGCGGCGCGCAACGTCGCCGCGAACATGTCGTGGTCGAGTTCGCCGATGAGGCCGTGCCGCTCCGCCCAGTCGATGACGTCGCTCGTGGCCATGTCCGCCGGCGCGCCGTGCCAGCGCAACAGCGCCTCGATGCCGCGGATCTCGCCGCTGCGCACGTCGACGATGGGCTGGAATCGCGGCTCGAACGCGCGCGCATCCCACGCCGCCGCGATCGCCGCGTCGGCCGCCGTCGCGGCGCGCGTGCGCCGCGCGGCCTCGCGGCGGTGCCCCTCGATGTAGCCCGAGTAGTGGCGCTCGAGTTCGGCCACCTGCCGCTCGTTGCTCGCGAGCAGCGCGAGGAACAGGCCGACCAGCGCGCACAGGAGTTGCGGCAGGGTCTGCCCGAACCACCACAACGGCGCGCTCAGGTACGGCAGCGCGGCCTTCGCCGTGGTCACGCGAAGGCGCCAGACTTCGGCGCCGATCCGCAGGTCGAACCGCTGCGCCAGCGCCGGATCGGCGTCGTGCAGCACGCCGGGCTGCGGCTCCATCTGCGCGACCACCTCGCCGCCGGCATCGTCGAGCGCCAACCCGTGCCCCTCGGCCAGCAGGCGCTGGCCCATCGGCTGGCTGCAGAGCAGCGTCTGCACCTCGAGCGCCGCGACCACGGCGCCCGGCGGGCGCAGCGTGGCCAGATACAGGAACAGCGCCGGCACGCGTGCACCGTCGGAACCTGCGAGGATCGCGCGCCCGGATGACGCGGTCAGGCCGCTCCCCTGCGCGGCGCGCAGCGCCTCGCGGCCGCGCGGTTCGGCGGCGAGGTCCAGACCCAAAAGCGGCATGCGTTCGGCGGGCGCGATGCGCAGCAACGGCCAGTACTCCGCGCGCCGCGCCGCCGGCACGAAATCGCCCGCGGCATCGAGCTCGGTCAACGTCGCCGGACGCAGCGACTGTTCCGCCAACGTGGCCTCGGCCGCGGCACGTTCGCGCTCGGCGATGCGCGCGGCCCAGCCGATGCCGAGCAACAACGGCGTGCGCTCGAGCAGTTCGTCGGCGAACTGGACGAAACGGTCGGGCGTCACCTCGCCGGTCGCGCGGTAGTAGGCGCGCAACGCGCTCAGTTTCTGCCCGGCGAGGTCCAGGCTCGCCTGCATCTCGCCGCGGTGCGCATTGGCGAGCTGGGCGAAACGCTGCTGCTCGCGCGCCGCCTGTTGCGCGCCGATGTAGGCCGCCAGCGCCCAGGCCGGAATGGCGACGAGCGCAAGCACGATCCACGGATTGCGCAGCCGCTCCCGCGCCAGGTGGGCCGCATCGACGCGCAGCTCGCGCAACACGATGAGCGGCATCGCCATCCAGATCCCCAGCGTGCCCGCCACCCACATGACGCTCGCGAACGCGAGGCTCTCCGCATGCAGCGGCAGCGCGATCCAGCCCAACGCCAAACCGAGCATCGCCGCTCTCAGCAGGCAGGCCACGGGCCCGGCCAGCACGAACATCCACAGCCATCCGGACACGGACAGCGAGCCCTCGCGCAACGCCGGCATGCGCGAGCGCAGAACGTGCGCCGACAGCCACGACTGGATCACGCCGGCGAAGCAGATCGTCACCAGCGTGGCGGCGGAGGCGAAAGCGGATTCGCCCGCGTCCCCGCCCTGCGGCAGGCTGAACCATTGCCAGTCGGACAGCAGATTGTGGGCCAGCGAGCCGAGCGCGACGCCGAGCAGGGCCGGCCAGCCCCAGTAGTAGACGAACGCGAGGGCGACGCCGCTGATCGGCCAAAGCAAGGCATAGGGATTCGCTGGAGTGGCCAGCACGATGACCGCGCGCGCCGCGAGGTCCAAAGCCAATGCAGTGACCAGGGCCTTCGCCACAGCCGACCACTTGCCGCTTCGCCAATCCACCCGCCGCCCCAGATTGAAAAACCGCCGCCGCGTCGCGGCTCGCAGGCGGGCCACCCCAAACCGTAGCCGTCACTGCGCCGGACGCGTCCCGCTTCCGCAAATCAACCGACGAATCGGCGTCCGAGGCTACTGGATTCCGTGAAGCAATTCCAGACGGCGATTCGCCAACGAATCGTTCACCGCGCCCATGTTATCGCCCTTTCGTAAACGAGCGTCGTCATTCCGGCAGGGTCGAAGCCCGCGACAGCGGGCTGAGGGGATTTCAGTGCCACGGATGGCAACGTACGAACAAGCACCGATGATCTCGCCGGCCGCTCTACCGTGAGACCCTTCTGTGCAACGCGAACAGCGAAACGCCCGCCATCGACAGCAACAACATGCACAACCCCCACGGCGACAATGCCGGTGCGGTTACGGAGTATGGGTCGGACGTGTTCAACGTCGCCTCCAAGAAGCGGATCGGCAGCGGCGAGCCTTCGTTCCAGACTATATGATAGGTACTGCCCTCAAGGTATCCGAGGTTGGCCACCTGCTGATATACCTGTGGATCTCTTGGTATGGAGCAAAGCCCACCTTTGTATACCGATACGATAAGTATTTCGTTGCCAGAAACCGCTATCGATGATGGTGGATCGAACTCTACACTGGCACCTTGCCCATTACAGCCAAAACCTCGAGTCAACCCTGTAACTATTGCCTCGATCTCGCCCTGCGCATTGAGCCGAAACGTCAGCGTTTCATCGAAGGCGAATACCGCAGTCGGCAGACCGGTTGCCAGCAACAAGGCGCACGCAGCAAGAACCTTTCTCAAGGTGAACATCGGATTCTCTCCCGCGCCGCGATTCAATTGCTCACCGTGCCCAGGCTGATCCAGTTCGCGCCGTTCCAGACCTGCACATCGAACGCCGTGATGCCGAACAGGGTGAACCGCGTCGTATCGGTCGGTTCGACCGGGTTCGCGTAGTTGTCCTGCAATGTGTAGACGCTGACCTGGCTGAACCAGTGCGTGGTATTGAAGTCGATGCGCGCCCAGTCGGGAAACACGTCCGCGGTGGCGTCGTTCCAGCCGCCGCCGCGGGCCCAGTTCAGGCCCTTGCGATCGCCGTCGATGATCGCCGCCACCGGATAGTTGGCGTTGTAGACGCTCGATGCGCTGGCCGTGGCGCCGTTGGCCGCGGCGGCCCAGTTGCGGCCGTCGCGCGCCTCGACTTCGACGATGCGGCTGTACGCGCCGGCGGTCGCCTGGCCCGCATTGCAGACGATGCGGATCGCGCTGGTCGACACCGGCGCGAAACCCACCTTGCGCTTGACCAGGTTGTTGCCGGTGACGGAGGCCACGGTGGCCCAGGCCGATCCATTCCAGACCTGCACGTCGAACGCGGTCAGGCCGTAGGCGCTGAACGTCAGCGTATCGTCGGGCTCGGCCGGATTGGGGAAATTGTCCTGCAGGGTGTACACGGTCACGGTATCGATGACGTGCGAAGCGGCGAAACTCACCTGCAGCCAGTCGGGAAACACCCCGGCGTTCGCATCGTTCCAGCCGCCGCCGTGGGACCAGTTCGCGCCGAGGCGGTCGCCGTCGATCGCCGCGGCCGCCGGGTAGTTGGCGCTGTAGGTGCTCGAGGCGCTGGCCGTGGCGTCATTCGCCGCCGCGGCCCAGTTGCGGTCGTCGCGTACCTCGACCTCGGTCAGGCGACAGTAACTGTTGAGCGCATCGTTGCAGACCACGCGCGCCGCGGTGGCCCATTGCGGCGCGAACGCCAGCGTGCGCTTGACGTAGTGCGGTTGTGCGACCGGTACCGGCTTCGTGCCGGTATTGACATAGACGTAGCCGAGCCAGCCGTCGGGTTCGGAACTGTCCGTGTAGCCCGTCATCGAGGCGGCAAGCGTTTCGGGAAAGATCGCGTTGTCGTCGAGAGTGGGGTTGTAGCGGCTCAGCAGCTTCACCGTGCCGGGCGGCTGCGGGCTGGTCTTGGGGAAGACATAGCCTTCGATGCCGTCAAGCGCGTAGCCGATGCTCTTGAACGCATCGAGCGCAACGGCGCTGGTGGTATACGCCACGTCGATGTGCTGCTGGTTCGAGGCGTTGCAGACCGACGTCGGCGGCACGGGCGTGTCGTCGCCGCATTTCCACGACAGGCGATACAGCGGCAGCAGCGGGTCGGTCGGGTTGACCGGATTCTGCGGCGTGGTGAACACCCAAGCCTCGGCCTTGGGCAATATCGTCGGGGAAAACTGCGACAGGCCGGGGAACCCCCCATAGGTGGCGATGGTGGTGCCCTGCGAGCCATAACGGATCGTGGATGCGGCGCCGCTGCCCCTCGGCTCCAGCGTGCCCATTGCCGCGGCGCTGCCCATCTGCGGCACGGTGGTGTAGAAGCGGTCGCGGCGGTTGGTGCTGTAGAACGCGAACAGCGGCGTCAGCCGGTCCGCATTGGTCTGCAGCGTCTTGGCGACGGCGAGGTTCGCGTCGGGCATGCCGCTGCCGATCACCGGATCGTTCTGATTGGGGTCGGCGTGGTAATGGTCGCTGCTCGCACGGAGGATGTCCTTGATCTGCCCGGCGTTGAGCAGCGGATTGACCGAGCGCAGGATGCCGGCCAGCGCGGTGACGTGCGGTGCGGCCATCGAGGTACCGGTGCAACTGCCGTAGCCGTCCGAGGCCTCGTTTGAAGTACGCGGCGGCCCGGATTCGTCAGTCGGATAGATATCGGAACACTTTATCCAGGATTCCGAGCTCCATTCGACGGCCAACGGAAAGGTCGAAACGATGCGCTTTGCCGGCGCGGTGACGGCATATTTTCCGCCATAGTTGGTACCGTCGTCCAGGGAGACCGAATAAGCATGAGGGATGGGCGTGTAAGCCCAAGGCAGCCAGCCGTAGGAATTGGCCGGCTCATATTGCGCACCAGCCACCGCAAGTACGGAATCGACGCGGGCGGGGAAAGCGGGACCAGTCTGGGCAAAATTCCCCGCTGCTGCAAGAGGAAGCGAATCGTAGTTCGCAGCCAATGTCAGCCCGTCGCAGAAAGCCTGCACACCCACTGAATACACTGGATGGGTATTTATTGCTACAGGGCAATCCCATCTGTCGTATCCGTCTCCTAAATCGTCGTCCCATTCAAAACTCATGTTGAACGCTTGCACTCCACGTTCGGCGAATTTGTGAACTCCACTCGCGTCGTCGCCTAAATCCCCATCTCTCCGGATCATCGCAAGACTGCAATCTGGGCACGCGCCGGCCACGCCCGAACCATTGGTCGTCGCCGCCAATATGCCGCTGACATGCGTACCGTGCGCAGCGAAGCTGAAACCGGGAATCGTTTCGCTACCGGGTGGAATGGGCACGTCGTAATTCGAAAACTGCGGCCGATAATTCGCGCGCAAGTCGGCATGCTTGGCCAGCGGCCATTTCTGCTTGCTCGTATCCCAGCGCACGGGATCTGGAATTTCCTCGACGCCGCTGTCGAGCGTGCCGATGTAGCCGTGCCCGCGCGTGGTGCGCCAGGCCAACGGGAATTTCATCGCCTGCAGGCCCCACTGGTACTGCGCCTCATTGGTGGGTGTAGTATGGCCTTGATAGTTGTAGTTCGGGTTGAGGGAGTCGAACGCATAATAAGCATCGCCCGGCTCGTAACTTTGCCGCGCCGAAAACCGGCCGACGGAATTCAGGCCGACCACGCCGTTGCCCAATTGCCTGCTCAGCGTATCGAACGCCTTCAAGGCCTCGTCGATCGAGGCATAGCGCAGCACGGCGTAGCGCAGCAGGCGCACGGTAGGGATCGTCGTACTTGAACAACTCGCGCGTCGCCTCGTCGGCGCGGTCGTTGTCGACGACGTAGCGTGCGTCGATCGGGTTGGCGAAATTGGCAATGACGGACTTGTCGCCGTTTTCGATGCCGAGCACGATCGCGTCCTCGGCGTGGATTTCGCCCGGTTTCGACTCGGCCAGCGCCGGCACCAGCGCACGCAAGGCCGCGTTGTCGTCGTCGGCCAGCAGGATCAGTTCGTTGCTGCGGCCTTCCTTGTCGGTGAGAAGCTCGCCTACGCCCGCCGCGCGGCGCGGCCTGCGCGCATAGGTTTCCAGCGACTTGGCGTAGGCCGCCAAGTCCTCGTCCGAGGGCGCAGTGCGGGCGAACACGCCACTGTGGTACGGATTGGGAATGGGATCGTCTTCCGCCGCGAACGCCCCGTCGCACGACAACAGCACGAGAGCAGTGGCCAGTATCCAACCGGGATTGCGGGAGCGGGACATTTTCACGGGGTGATCCTTCGCCGGTGGGTGAAATCGCCCGTCGAGCGCCGATGCCGCAACGCCGACAGAATTTCAGGCGAAACTAACAGAGGATGTGCTAGGCCCGCAAGCCATATCGATGGCGCGATGCAACACTCATTCGCCCGCGTAGATCGCCACGTGCGCCTTGCCGTCGCGGCCGATCCAGCCGCGGAACATGCCGTCGGTGTTGAACGGCATGGCGATGTTGCCGTCCTTGTCGAGCGCGATCACGCCGCCGTCGCCGCCGAGTTCGGGAATGACGCCGAGGACGACGTCGCCGGCCGCCTTGCTCACGGCATCGCCGCGGTATTCGACGCGCGCGCAGATGTCGCGCGCGACGGTGGCGCGGAGGTAGAACTCACCCCACCCCGTCGCCGACACGGCGCAGCGCGCATCGGCGTAGGTGCCCGCGCCGATGATCGGCGAGTCGCCGACGCGGCCGAAGCGCTTGTTGGTCATGCCGCCGGTCGAGGTGCCCGCGGCGAGATTGCCGCGCGCGTCGAGCGCGACCGCGCCGACCGTGCCGTGGTGCGGCGTCTTGCCGGGCTCGGCGGTGTTCGTCTTTTCTTCTTCCAATGCCCGCTGCAACGCCTGCCAGCGTTCCTCGGTGTAGAAGTATTCCGGATCGACCAGTGGCATGCCGATCGATTGCGCGAACTGTTCCGCGCCGTCGTCGATCAGCATGACGTGTTCGGATTTCTCCATCACCGCGCGCGCCAGTTCGATCGGATTGCGGATGCGGTGCACATTGGCGACCGCGCCGGCACGCAACGTCGCGCCGTCCATGATCGAGGCGTCGAGTTCGTTCCTGCCGTCGTGGTTGAACACCGCGCCGCGGCCGGCGTTGAAGTTCGGATCGTCCTCGAGTGCCACGATCGCCTTTTCCACCGCGTCGAGGCTGCTGCCACCCGCCTGCAACACGGCGTAGCCGGCCTGCAACGCGCGTTCGAGCCCGGCGCGCGCCGCCTTTTCCTTCTCCGGCCTCATTTCCTTTTTCACCACGCCGGCGCCACCGTGGATGACGAGAACGGGCGCGGCGGCGTGATTCATCGAAACGACTCCAGGAAACAGAACGACGGCATGGCGCAGTCCGGAAAGAAACATCAGTATATGCGACGAAGCCGACCCGGAATTCCGAAATGACGAACTATCTCGCCCCGCTTGCGCTGCTGCTCGCCTCGAACGTGTTCATGACGTTCGCCTGGTACGGCCACCTGAAGTTCACCGACCAGCCGCTGTGGATCGTGGTGCTCGCGAGCTGGGGCATCGCCTTTTTCGAATACTGCCTGCAGGTGCCGGGCAACCGCATCGGCTATCGCGTCTACAACCCGGCGCAGTTGAAGACGATCCAGGAGATCATCACGCTGGTCGTCTTCGTCGCCTTCTCGACGATGTACCTGGGTGCGACGATCAAGTGGAACCACATGGTCGGATTCGCGCTGATCGTCGCGGCGGCGTTCTTCATCTTCCTCGAATAGCCCCATCGCTTTTTTTGCTCGTCATTCCGGCATGGATTGCCGACTGCGATTGCAGGAGCAATCGCGAACGGCGAAGCCGGGCCGAAGGCCGAGCAACAGGATGTTGCGAGTCAATCCAGACTGCACGGATGCCATTGAACGAATGTCGTTGCAGTCTGCCATCGCGTCCCTTCGCCTTTCCGCGCGCATCCCGCGCGCGGGTCACTTTCTCTTGCTTGTGCAAGAGAAAGTGACCAAAGAGAACACACCCCGGATGCCGCGCCGCCTGCGGCGGTGCGCGAGGTCAGGACGGGGTTCGTTGAACGCACATCCGTGTGCGCACAACGAACTCGCGCGCATCGTGCGCGCGATCCTTACGGACATTTCCGTCCTGCCCTCGCCGCGGCAAACGGGCACCGGAAGATCAAAAGCCGCGCGCCCATTCTTTATCCCTTCCCCCCCTGGAGAAGGTGCCCGAAGGGCGGATGAGGGAGGAGCCTCGCACGAATGCGGGCCGATCCAACTTGAACCGCCCCGGGTTTGTCGGAGGCTCCCACTCTTGAGAGGATGGAGCAATGACAAACACGAAGTATTCTGCGGAAGTGAGAGAGCGAGCGGTGCGGATGGTGCGCGAGCACCAAGCCGAATACGGCTCGGAATGGGCGACGATCGCCTCGGTGGCCGGCAAGCTGGGCTGCACGTCGGAGACGTTGCGGCGCTGGGTGCGGCAGGCGCAGGTCGATGAAGGCCGGCGCGAGGGGTTGAGTACGTCCGAGCGTGATCGGCTCAAGGCGCAGGAGCGAGAGATTCGCGAACTGCGCCAAGCGAACGAGATCTTGCGCAAGGCGTCGGCGTATTTTGCCCAGGCGGAGCTCGACCGCCGGTTCAAGCCATGATCGCGTTCATCGACGATCACCGAGCCATCCATGGAGTCGAGCCGATCTGCCGCGTGCTGCCGATCGCTCCGTCGACGTACCGCCGCCACGCGCGGGAACGTCGCCATCCGGATCGACGTTCGGCGCGGGCGCGTCGTGACGACGACCTGTGTCAGGCGATCCGGCGCGTCTACGCCGAGAACCTGCAGGTGTACGGCGCGCGCAAGGTATGGCGGCAATTACTGCGTGAGGGCGTGCGCGTGGCGCGCTGCACGGTCGAGCGGCTGATGCGCAGGCTGGGCCTGCAAGGCGTGATCCGCGGCAAGCCGGTGAAGACCACAGTCAGCGACAAGGCCACGCCGTGCCCGCTGGATCGCGTCAACCGGCAGTTCCACGCCGACCGTCCGAACGCGCTGTGGGTCAGCGACTTCACCTACGTGTCGACGTGGGCGGGCTTCGTCTACGTGGCCTTCGTGATCGACGTGTTCGCGCGCCGCATCGTCGGCTGGAAGGTGTCGCGATCGGCGCGCACGGACTTCGTGCTCGACGCGCTGGAGCAGGCGCTGCACGATCGACGACCGGTGCAGCAAGCCCTGATCCACCACTCCGACCGCGGCGTGCAGTACGTGTCGATCCGCTACACCGAGCGGCTGGCGCTGGCCGGCATCGAACCGTCGGTCGGCCGCGTGGGCGACTCCTACGACAACGCGCTGGCCGAGACGATCAACGGGCTGTACAAGGCCGAGGTCATCCACCGCCGATCCTGGCCGAACCTGGAAGCCGTGGAAATGGCGACGCTGGCGTGGGTGAACTGGTTCAACCACCACCGCCTACTCTCCTCGATCGGACACCGACCGCCGGCGGAAGCCGAAGCGATATATCATCAGCAACAGCAACACCGTGAGATGCCGATGGCGGCTTGACTCACACCAACCAGCCTCCGACGTTCCCGGGGCGGTTCACTTGATGGCGCGCTGGATAGATCGCACGTGTCGAGCTTGCGGTCGGTCATAGCCGTCGTGAATTCAATAAAGCAATCCGTTCGCGATCGACATTGAGCACCTGAGCCTTCGTCGCTATCCCAGCGCGGACCTTCGGGTTGTATAGAGATGAGCCCGCAAGACCTCGAGCCTGTAACCCTCCGTCTATCCGGTTTATCCCTTTGGCCACGCTGGTCACGGCTCTCGTGTAAGCGTTTATGAACAGATCGTCGCGGTAAGCAAACACCCGATTTGACCACCTGTCAACCATATTCGAAATCCCCTTCGGGGCACCTTCTCCCGGTGGGAGAAGGGAAGAAAAAGCGCGCAGGAGCGCGCTGCTGTTGATCTTCCGGGGTCCCCATCGCATTGCGGCGGCAGCGGACGACAAGGCCCCGCAGGGGTGCGCGCGAGGATCGCGCGCATTCCGTTGTGGCACACGGATGTGCCATCAACGGAACCCGGCCGCTGGCGCGGACCCGCAGCGCAGAATGCGCGAAGGGCGCAATGCGCCGGGGTGTGTTTCTTTTGGTGACTTTTCTTTGCACGTGCAAAGAAAAGTCACCCGCTCGCCGAAGGCGAGTGGAAGCTTTGGCTTTTGAAAAGGCAAAGAGCAAAAGCAAGAGCTGGATTCCCGCTTTCGCGGGAATGACGAGCAGAGGCGATCCCCGCCTGCGCCGGAACGATGAACGAGTTGCATCGGGATGGCAACGTCAGAGCATGCTGCGGATCGCGCCAGCGAGACCGAGCGCAACGAGCACGACGACCGGCAGGGCGCTCAGCAGGTAGCCGAGCGTGCGCGAACGCGGATCGCGCACGTAGCCGACGAGATACAGCACGCGACCGACGAGATAGACGAGGCCGATCGGCGCGATCCACATCGCCGGCCAGTAGTGCGCGGCGATCCAGAACGCGGGCAGGAACATGATCAGCGTTTCCAGCGTGTTCTGCTGCACGCGGAACCAGCGTTCGAAGTGCTCGTTGCCGGTCGTCGCCGGCGCGCGCACCTGGTAGCGCACGCGCGCGCGGCCGACGAGCACGACCATGCCGAGGAATTCGAGCACGGCGAGCAGGGTGACGAGGTCGATCCAGGGCATGACGCTTTTCCTCGCAGGAACGGCCGCCGCGGTCGCAATGCGACTTTGGCCGGCATGCAGGCGAACATTCTGCAATGCGCCGGAACCTGCGGCAAGGCTCTTCGCTCGAACGAATCAATCGTCCTCGTGCCGCTTCGGCACCTCGACCTTGCCGACGACGCCGCTGTGGTGGATGTCGCCGCTGCCTGCCGAACGCACGATGAGATTGCCGCCGACCGTCTTCGCGCTGACGTCGCCCGAGCCGATCGTGCCGATGGCGACATCGCCGCCGACCTTCTCGGCACTGAAATCGCCCGAGCCGATCGACTCCGCGCGCACGCTGCCGCGTACGTCGGAGAACGACAGGTCGCCCGAACCGACGTGGCCGATCGCGACGTCGCCCTGCACGTCCTCGACGCGCAGATCGCCCGAGCCCGCGCTGACGACCTTGAAGCCGCCGACGTGGCTGGCGACGACGTCGCCCGAGCCGATCGTGACGGCGACCGCACCCACGGCGCGATCGAGATTGAGGTCGCCCGAGCCCGCATGGTAGTCGAGCGAGGCGAGGTTGGCCGCGTGCGTGTCGCCCGAGCCGCTGTCCACTTCGATCGCGAGATTCGCCGGCACGCGCACGACGAAATCGAGGTAGGCGTACTGCTTGCCGAACAGGCCGTCGTGCGAGGGGCGCGGCGCGGGCTTCACCACCGCCTTGCCGCCCTCGCGGCTCTGTTGGATTTGCAGCTCGTCGAGCCACGCCTGTTCGGACGCGCAGGCCTTCGCGCGCACTTCGATGCGCGTCGCCGCGGCGTCGCCGCGCACGTCGAGGTCGCTTGCGCCGAGTTCCATGCGCAGCGCCTGCACGCCAGCCGGGTCGATGTCGAGATGGCGCTCGGCAGTGAACCGGCATTCGCCGGCCAGCGCGAACGGGGAGGAAAGCAGCAGAAGTGAAACCAGAATCGGGCGCATCGGTGTTCTCCGGATGGATTGCCGACGCTTGGATGCGACGGACAGCGAAAGGGTTTATTGAGGTTTTCGTAAACGAGTGACGATTGAATTTTTCGTCATTCCGGCAGGGACTGCCGGAATGACGTCACTTGTTTACGAAAGTCTCGATAAGCGGGGCGAAACGGCTTCCACGGCAGTGCGGTCGCAGGTTACAGCAACCCCGCCTTGTCCTCGGCCTTGGCGCGATTCCAGTACGCATCCTGCTCGGCGAGCGACTTGCCGTCGAGTTGCGTGTTTTCCGCCGCCGCCAGCGCCTCCATGCGGCGGAAGCGGCGCTCGAACTTCGCGTTCGCCGCGCGCAGCGCCTGCGAATAATCGATCTTGGTCAGCCGCGCCAGATTGACCGCGACGAACAGCACGTCGCCGACCTCGTCCACGAGCCGCGCGCGGTTGTCGGCCAGCGCCGCGGCATCGTCGGCCGCGATTCGAGCGGCGGCCGCGAGTTCGCTGCGCACCTCGCCGATTTCCTCTTCCAGCTTGTCGAGCACGGGGCCGGGATCGGTCCAGTCGAAGCCGATCGTCGCGGCGCGTTTCTGCAACTTGTGCGCGCGCTGCCATTCGGGCAGTCCGCGCGCGATGCCGGCGAGAACGCTCGTATCCGCTTCGCCCTTGCCCGCGCGCTCGCGACGCTTCAGTTCTTCCCACGCGGCGGTCTGCGCATCGGCGTCCTCGACGCCGAGCAGCTTGCCGTCCGCGTCGGGAAACACATGCGGATGGCGGCGCACCATCTTCGCGCAGATCGCCTCGACCACGTCGGCGAACGCGAAGTGTCCCGCTTCCTCGGCCATGCGCGCATGGAACACGACTTGCAGCAGCAGGTCGCCGAGTTCGTCGCTTAGGTCGGCGTAGTCCTTGCGGTCGATCGCATCGGCCACTTCGTAGGCTTCCTCGATCGTGTATGGCGCGATCGTGGCGAAGTTCTGCTTCACGTCCCACGGGCAGCCGCGCTCGGGGTCGCGCAGCGTAGCCATGATGCGCAGCAGGTCGTCGATCGTGTTCGCCATTTCTTTTCTCTGTGCTTTTGCTCGTCATTCCCACGAAAGCGGGAATGACGGTAGAAAAAATTATTCGGCGCGCAGTAGCTGCGCCCAATCCACGGACACGTCGCCGAAGGCAAGAAAGTCGGGATTGAGCAGCGATTCCTTCGTGTTGTACGCGAGGCGCGTGCCGTCGAGCCGGGTCACGCCGCCGCCGGCCTGTTCGAGCACGCATTGGCCGGCAGCGGTGTCCCATTCGCTCGTCGGGCCGTAGCGCACGTAGAGGTCGGCGCGCCCCTGCGCCGTGCGGCAGAACTTCAGCGAGGAACCAAGGGCAATCAGTTCGTGGGCGCCGACTTTCTCCAGCGCCGCCGACATGCGCGGATCGGCATGCGAGCGGCTGCCGGCGACGACGAGGGGGGTCGCGTGTGCGCGAGTGGAAATCGCCACGCTTCCACCTTGCGGCGTTTCGGCGTGGGCGCCGCCGCCGCGCCAGGCAGTGTACATCTCGCCGAGCGCGGGCGCGTAGACCACGCCGAGCATCGGCTCGCCTTCTTCGATCAGCGCGATATTGACCGTGAATTCGCCGTTGTGCTTGATGAATTCGCGCGTGCCGTCGAGCGGATCGACCAGCCAGTAGCGCGTCCAGCCACGGCGCTCGCCCCACGATGCCTGTTCGACGGATTCTTCCGACAATACTGGCAGCCGCGGCGCCAGCATGGAGAGCCCGTCGACGATGGCGTGGTGCGCGGCGAGATCCGCGGCGGTCAGCGGCGATGCGTCGTCCTTGCGCTCGATCGTGTAGTCGGCGTCGTAGATGCGCATGATCGCGGCACCCGCCGCACGCGCGATCGCCGCGCACTCGCGCGCCAGCGCGGCGTGATCGAGGCTCATGCGCGCGGCCGGTAACGGCCGGCGAGGTATTCGCGCGCCATGAACAGCGCGGCGATCGAACGGCCTTCGCTGACCTCGGGATGGTTGAGCAGCGTGTGCAGTTCGGACAGTTTCCACGGCACGACTTCGAGTTCCTCCGGCTCGTCGCCGACGAGGCGCTCGGGATAGAGATCGCGCGCGAGCACGACGTGGGTCATCGCGCTCATGTACGACGGCGACAGCGACAACGTGCCGAGGATGTGCAGATCGCGCGCGCCGTAGCCGATCTCCTCCTTGAGTTCCCGGTCCGCGCCCTGCTCGACGGTTTCGTCGCGGTCGAGGCGGCCCTTGGTCAGGCCGAGTTCGTAGCGCTCGATGCCCGCGCCGTATTCGCGCACGAGCAGCACGGTGTCGTCGTCGCGCATCGGCACGACGATGACCGCGCCGAGGCCGGAACTTCTGAGCTTCTCGTAAGTGCGGTGCACTCCGTTGGAGAATTCGAGGTCGAGCTGTTCGACCTTGAGAAAGCGGCTGCCGTCGACGCTGCGTCGGGCATGGATGATCGGGGGATCGCGCATCGGCCTATTCTACCGTGCGCGGGAACAAAAGCGTTCGATGCCGTCGGGCGGACCTCACCAATCGCCGAACCAGGCCTGCAGCGCCGCGATCGCCGCGATGCCGGCCGTCTCGGTACGCAGGACGCGCGGGCCCAGGCGCAGGCCGTGGAATCGCGCCTGGCGAAGCTGGGCGACGTCGTTGTCGGAGAAACCGCCCTCGGGACCGACGCAAAGCAGAACGCCGTTTTCAATGCGCGCGAACTGGCGCAGGCCCGCGTCGCCCTCGGGCAGCAGCGCGAGGCGCAGCGCGGCACCGCCATCGAGATCGCCGAGCCAGCGGTCGAGTCGCTGCGGCACCGCGATCTCGGGCAGGCGCGCGCGCCCGCTCTGCTCGCAGGCGCCGGCGACGACCTGGCGCCAGTGCGCGACACGGCGCTGCGCGCGTTCCTCGTCGAGCTTGACCTCGGTGCGCTCGGTCACGAGCGGCACGATGCGCGCGACGCCGAGTTCGGTGGCCTTCTGCAGGATCCAGTCCATCTTCTCGCCGCGCGCAATACCCTGCGCCAGCGTGATGTCGAGCGTCGATTCGCGATCGACCTCGCGCGCGCGCGCGACCTCGGCCGTCACCGCGCGTTTGGCGAGCTGCGCCAGCGTGGCGTCGTATTCGCGGCCGTCGCCGTTGAACAGGATCAGCGGATGGCCGCGCTCCAGGCGCAGCACGCGCGCGAGGTGCTCGCCGGCCTGTTCGGGCAGCAGCACCTCGATGCCGGCGCGCAACGGCTGGTCGGTGTGGATTCGCGGGATGCGCATTCGCGCGATTATAACGCAGCGGCGCGATTCGCCGCGTCCGTCGGGGACGAGCGGATCTAGGAGGCCAGCAGCTTGCGCAGGAACGGCACCGTCACGCGCCGTTTCGCCGCGAGCGATTCGCGGTCGAGACGGTCGAGCAATGCGGCGAGGCTGGCGAGATCGCGCTCGCTGCGCGCGAACAGCCACGCCAGCGCCGCGTCGTCGAGTTCGATTCCGCGCGCCGCCGCGCGTTGGCGCAGGACTTCGCGGCGACCCTCGTCGGTCAGCGGCCTGAGCGGTGCCTGCGCGCACGCCGACAGACGCGAGAGGAGATCGGGCAGGCCGATGCCGATCTGCGCGGGCGCACGCGACGCGGCGAAGATCAGAGTACATTTTTCCACTTTGCAGCGATTGTAGAGGTCGAACAGCGCGTGTTCGGCGCCGCGGTCGCCGGCGATCGCATCGAGGTCGTCGAGCGCCAGCAGGTCGCTGCCGCCGAGCGCGCGGATCGCATCGGGCGCTGCGGCGGCATGGCGCAGCGAGAGATATTGCGCGCGCCGGCCGACCGCGCTCGCGGCGGCGCAGGCGGCGATCAGCAAATGCGTCTTGCCGCTCGCCGGCGCACCGGCGAGGAACGCCCACGGCGCTTCGGCGTCGGTCGCCGCGCGGCGCACGAGATCGAGCGCCGTGCCGTTGTCTCCCGCGAGGAAGGTTTCCAGGCGTTGCTGCGCCGGCCAGCGCATCGCCAACGGAAGCTGGTCGGGCTTCATGCGTGCGCGTCCGCGGGCGATGCGGAATCCGCCGCCGGCGTCGCCTCTGCGGTGCCGGACGCGGCCGCGGCGGCCGCAGCGTGTGCATCCGCCTCGACCGCGGAGCCTTCGTGCGCATAGAGCAGGCTGGCGCGATAGCGCTCGTTCGCGTAGCGCAGCAGCACCATCAGCACCGATGCGACCGGCAGCGCGAGCAGCACGCCGAGGAAACCGAACAGTTCGCCGCCGGCGAGCACGGCGAAGATCACCGCGACCGGGTGCAGCCCGATCTTCTCGCCGACCAGCCGCGGCACCAGCACATAGCCTTCCATCAACTGGCCGACGACGAAAACCACGAGCACGAGCGCCACGTGGGTGACGTCGCCGTATTGCACCAGCGCGGCGATCACGCCCATGAGGATGCCGGTGATGCTTCCGAGATACGGCACGAAGCTGATCAAGCCCGCGATCAGGCCGATCAGCGGCCCCACGTCGATGCCGACCGCCCACAGTCCGATCGCGTAGAGGATGCCGAGCGCGATCATCACCGAAAGCTGGCCGCGCACGAAGGCCGACAGCGTGTCGTCGGATTCGCGCGCGAGGCGCGTCACCGTCGGCTCGATCGAGCGCGGCAAGAGGTCGTTGATCTTCGCGATCATCACGTCCCAGTCGCGCAGCAGGTAGAAGAACGCCACCGGCACGACGACCAGGCGCGCGATCCAGCCGATCACGGCGAAGCTCGACTTCGACACGCCCGCGACGACCGTCGTGGCGACGCCGCCGGCCTCCTTCCAGTGGTCCTGCAGCATGGCGACGATCTGCTGCATGTCGGGCAGCTCGAAATCGAGTTCGAAGCGTTCCCGCAGCCACGGCACGGCGACGTCCTGCATCCACGCCAGCCACTGCGGCAGGTGGCCGACGAAGGCCGCGACCTGGCGCGAGAGATACGGTATCGCCAGCAACAGGATCAGCGTGACCACGAAGCACAGCGCAAGAAAGACGATGCTGACTGCGGCGCTGCGCGATAGCTTCCAGCGCTCGAGCCGGTCGGCGAGCGGATCGAACAGGTAGGCGAACATCGCCGCGATCGTGAACGGCGTCAGCACCGGCGCGAGGAAATACAGCGCCGTGACGAGCAGCACGCACAGGGCCAGCAATTGCCAGCGCAGATTGGCGGTCGGATTCATGCGTTGTTCCTCCGCCGCGCATTCGCGGCCTTGAACGACCAGACGACGATGTAGTGCACGCCGCTCGCGACGGTCGCCAGCGCGACGAGCCAGACCAGCGTCGCGTCGACCGCATCGGGCAGCGGCAGCACGCCGCTGAGCTTGAGCAGCAGTGCAAGCGCGCAGACGATCTGCAGGAACGTCGTGACCTTCGACAGCAACGACGGCTGCGGCACCACGCGGCCGACCAGGAAATGATAGGCCGTCGCGCCGATCGCGATGACGAGGTCGCGGCCGACGACGAGCCAAACGAGCCAGCCGGGAATCGCGCCAGCCAGATAAAGTGAGACGAAGCTGGCGACGAGCAGCAGCTTGTCGGCGAGTGGATCGAGCACGCCGCCAAGCCAACTGCGCCAACCGAAACGTTTCGCGAGCAGGCCGTCGAGCGCATCGCTCGCACCGGCCACGGCGACGACGACGAGCGCGGCCTCGAAACGGCGGTGCGCGATCAGCCAGACCAGCGGCGCGACGAGCGCGATGCGCGCGAGCGTGATCGCGTTCGGCAGATGGCGCCATGCGGAGCGGCTGTCCGATGCCGATGTCATGCGCGCCTCAGGGTTCGAAATCGAGCACCGCATCGACGCCTTCGACCGGCGGTTGCGTGCCGGTCGCGTGCGCAATTCGCGCCGCGGCCAGCGCGTCGGTCAGGTTTTGCAGCGAGCCGCGCGCGTCGATGTACGCCTCGAGCACGTTGCCGTGCGCCTGATCCACGCGCAGCGCGCGCACTTCCGGACTGCTGTCGAGCGCGCCGACGAGGCGCGCGTAATCCTCCGCCGAGCGCAGGCCGCTGAACCAGAGATGGTAACTGCCGGGGGAAGCCGCCACGGCTGCGGCATTCGGCGCGGGTGCGGACGAATCTGCATTGGTCGGCATCGACGCCGCCGTTGCCGGCGACGCACTGGTCGCACCCGACGCAGCCGCGGCGCCGGCCGCTGCCGCTGCGGACGCCGGTGCGGCGCTGGGCTCGCGCACCAACGCGTCGATCTGTGCCGCATCGAACGCGACGACGAGCAGGAACTTCGGCGTCGCCTTTTTCGGGTCCGAATTCGGCGCGGGGTTGGGCTGATAGCTGTAGCTGCGCGCATAACGCTCGGCGCGCGTCAGCGCGCGCGCGACGTCGGGGCGCTTGAGCACGCCGGCATCGCCCTTCGCCGCCTGGGTGACGGCCTGTCCCAGCGCCGCGCGCAGCGCCGTGGCGCGGTCCCGGTCCGACTGCGTGGCGACCGGCGCGGTGCCCGTGTAAACGCCCGCCGCAACGGCAAAAACCGGGGCGAGGCCGAGTGCGATCCCGAGCAGGCGGGCTTTCCATGATGTATTCGACATGCCTACATACTGCCCAATCGCAATGGCAACGTCTATCATGCGCGCCTGTTTCCGTGGCTGCGCGTCCATGTCCGCCGAAAAAGAATCCCTGACCTACCGCGCCGCCGGCGTGGACATCGATGCCGGCGAGGAAGTCGTCGAGCGCATCAAGCCGCTGGTCGCGCGCACGTTCCGCCGCGAAGTGATGGCCGGGCTCGGCGGCTTCGGCGCCCTGTTCGAGCTGGCCGGGCGCTACCGCGACCCCGTGCTCGTCTCCGGCACCGACGGCGTCGGCACCAAGCTCAAGCTCGCCCAGCAACTCGGCCGCCACGACACGATCGGCATCGACCTCGTCGGCATGTGCGTCAACGACGTGCTCGTGCAGGGCGCGGAACCGCTGTTCTTCCTCGACTACTTCGCCACCGGCAAGCTTCACGTGGACACCACGGTCGCCGTCGTCGGCGGCATCGCGCGCGGCTGCGAACTCGCCGGCTGCGCGCTGATCGGCGGCGAGACGGCCGAGATGCCCGACATGTACCCTCCGGGCGAATACGACCTCGCCGGCTTCAACGTCGGCGCGGTCGAGAAGTCGGCGCTGATCGACGGTTCGAGGATACAAAAGGGCGACGCGATCCTTGGCATCGCCTCGAGCGGCCCGCACTCCAACGGCTATTCGCTGATCCGCAGGATCGCCGCGCGCGCGGGCAATCCTTTCGACCTCGACCTCGGCGGTGGCGTCAAACTCGCCGACGCCTTGATGGCCCCCACCACGATCTACGTCAAACCGATCCTGGAATTGCTCGGCTGCGGCGGCGAAAACTCTGCGCGATTCCCGATTCCCGATTCTCGATTCCCGGCTCTCCACGGCATGGCCCACATCACCGGCGGCGGCCTGACCGAAAACATCATCCGCGTCGTCCCCGACGCACTCGGCATCGCGCTCGACAGTTCGACGTGGAAATTGCCGCCCGTGTTCGACTGGCTGCAACGCGAAGGCAACGTGGCGCAGGCGGAAATGTGGCGCACGTTCAACTGCGGCATCGGCTACACCCTGATCGTCGCCGAGTCGGACGTCTCGGCAACGCTCGATCGCCTGCGCGGACTCGGACTCGCCGCATGGCGCATCGGCGAGATCGTCGCCGCAGGCTCGCCGGAACGTGTGCATATCGCCTGAAGGAGGCGCCCAGTCGATCGCGGACATCGCCGGTTGATCGAGACTTTCGCAAACAAATAACGTCATTCCGGCAGGGTCGCAGGTCGGCGACAGCCGATCGAGGGGAATCCAGTCACAGGGATGTGAACTTCACGGATGCCGCCACGTTGCCATCCGTGGCACTGGATTCCCCTCAGCCCGCTGTCGCGGGCTTCGATCCTGCCGGAATGACGAGCAAAAAGCCGGCTTGCTCGAGTTCGGAGCATTGCCTCCACACGCCCCCCTTCTCGTCCGGGCATCGAAGCGTGAAACGGTGCGTGGTATCGATTGAATCACCCTCATAGGCCTCGATCCATCGAGATAATAAATACCTCGAAATTTTATGCTGAAATTAACATGACATGCGCTAGCCTCCCGAGTCGTTCGGGAGGCGCGTCCAATTGTCCAAACCTCGAATGCAGTGCAGATGGGAAATCCGCGCAAGTTTTATGCGGCCGACTCAACACCCGACGCCGCCATTGAAGCCGGCCTCGTCTCGGCGCCCGCACAGGGAAGTGCCCACCGATTTCATGGTCTTTTTTGAAGAGGGAATTTTATGAAAACCGCGAATCGTTCACTCGTCACTCGTCACTCGCCGCCCGTTGCCTTGCGAGCCTGACGTTTCTTTGTACCGGCTTGGCATGCGCCCAAACGGAGCAATTCACGACGTTCGATCAGGCCGATAGCTACCCGACCACCAACTGTGGCGGCGCCATCGTGAGAACGCCGAAACCGGGAACGCAGTTCGCCCCTTCGACGATCAGCATGTCGCAAGACGCGGAATCGTTCTATGCCAAGGCGGCGAGACTGAATGTAACGTGGCTGGACCATATGGAATGCCAATCGACCGGCATCGTCCACGGCCGGATTTCCAGCGGCACCGCGTATTCTTCGGTCACCGACAGCTACCTCAGCGGCAACTGGTCCGGCTATCAGATCAGCAACTCGTCCCGCTACGTGCAATCCGGGTGGGTCGTTCCGACGGTCACCGTTCCCAGTCCCGGTTATTCGAGCATCGGCTATTATTCGTCGGTCTGGCCCGGCATCGGCGGAGGTTACGGCTCCGGTTCGGCACCGCTGATCCAATCTGGATCGACGCAGGATATTAGTGCAAGCGGCGTCACCAGCTACTATTTCTGGTATGAGATCGTCGGCGGCCCAACCGATACCGGTAGCGAAGTGAAGATTACCAGTCCGGCTGCTCACCACGGCGACGAGGTCGGCGCGGTGACGCTCTGGATACCACTCGATAGCGGTACCGGCCACACGAACGTCGCCCGCATGGGCGTCTGCAATTTCACCAGCAGCACATGCGTCCATTTCGATGTTCCGGGCACTCCGGCTCCCGGCAATTCGACGGAATGGATCGCCGAGGCTCCATCGTCTTCCTCGGGAGTCTTGCCGCTCGCCAACTTCCATGTCGTCGGCTTCCGCAATTCCTGCTGGACGACGGCGCTGTATACCGGCGGCACGGTGACCTGCTATCCACTCACATCGGGTTCGTCGCTGTCGGCGATCGACTTGGAGCAGAACGTGCTCAGCGGTTTGCAAATCCTCGCCTCGCCGGGCGCGATCAGCACCAATGGCGAAGACTTCGACGTCACCTACTATCAACCCCATTGAGGATGGTTGTACTGACTGAAACTCGACATCAGCGACTCTGAGAGGTATGGCCATGCGCACGTCATCCACGAAATGGTTCGCGGCGCTGGCCGCATTGGCCGCCGTGCTGACTTTTGCCGGCACGGCGGCGTACGCCACAATCCCGGCCACCGAGCGTAGGGTTCTACTTAACTTGTATGCGGCTACCGAGGGTGACCGGTGGCTGACAAACACCGGTTGGAACGGCGCACCCGGTACCGAGTGTCAATGGTATGGCATCACCTGCGACACGCAGGGAGAGCATGTCATTTCCATTGACCTGACTGGGAATTATCTCAATGGAACGCTGCCTGCGCTGACAAATCTGACTCAATTACAAACATTGAAACTCGCGAATACACCATGGACTGGTTGGGAGGGCCCTCCAAAGTATGTCAATTCTCTCAATGGTCTGATTCCCAAGCTGCAGGGATTGAGTCAATTGCAGTATGTGGATCTCAATGGCCAGACTCTATCCGGCACCATTCCGCCATTGACAGGATTATCCCATCTATCCCATCTTAATCTATCAGGGAATTTATCGTACCCGTATCGACTCAGAGGCCAGATCCCATCATTGGGCGGGCTGACGAATTTGCGTTACCTGCGACTGGACTCGAATCGCCTGACCGGCAGCATTCCGCCACTGACCGAGCTTGGCCAGTTGGTTTATTTCAACATCATGCAGAATTACCTCGATGGAGCGCTGCCTGATGTGAGTGGAATGATCCAATTGCAGAATTTCCTGGTGAGCGGGAACGAAATCACCGGCAGCGTGCCGAACATCAGCGGATTCGAGCAGTTCGAGAATTTTCTGGTCGGCAGCAACTGGCTCACCGGCACCGTGCCCACGGCGTTGAGCAACCTGCCGAATCTGCAGTACTTCGACATTTCCTTCAATCATCTGACGGGGTCCGTACCGGCACTGACCAATGTGCCAGTTCTGCAAACCTTCGCCGTCGGCTACAACCTACTCAGCGGTACGGTGCCGATGCCGCCCACCACGACGGGCCTGACGGAAAGCCTGTGCCCGAATCCGTTGACTCCCGCTTCCAATCCGCCGACCGCGCTCGATCTTGCGCTGAACGCCGTTACCGGTTCGACGCCGTGGTCGAGCGATTGCACTTCGGCGGCTCCCCTGCCGGCGATCAGCGGCATCACCTACGTCGATCCGGCCACGGCCGACGGCAACACGGTCACCTTGAAGGCGCGCGTGTTCGGCAATGTGCCGACCGGCACGCTGACGCTGAGCGTGAAGAGCAATGCCGCGTCGACGTCGTCCACGACCGCGCTGTGCGAAAACGTGCCGCTGGTCGATGGCGTCGCCACCTGCACGGCGCCGATGAGCGCCGACCTTCTGGCCGGCAACGTCGCCGCCGCCTACTCGGGCGATGCGCACAATGCCGCGACCAACGCGGCTTACTGGCAAACCAATCTGGCGCCGCCGTACACGCTGAGCGAAACGAGCAGCGCCCCGACGGCGCAGGTGGGCCAGGCGGTCGATCTCGTTGCGGCTTTCGGCGACTGGCTGGGCAGTTCCGACGATACGCTGACGTTCTACGACGGCGACACGGTGCTGTGCCGCAGCGTGCCGGTGAGCACGCTCGCCCCTGTGCAGACAACCAAGCTGGAAACCAATTACGTGCCGCAGATACTGGCGCGCTGCGTGACCGCGTTCGCCACCACCGGCAACCATGCGCTGACCGTGCGCAACGACAACCTGACCGAACTGGGCTCGCCCTCGCCCTCGCTCGTGCAGAGCGTGGTTGCGGCCGCGCCGTTCGATGCCAACCAGCTTGCCGTGTCGGGCTCCTGGTACAACGCATCCACTTCGGGCCAGGGGCTGGTGCTGCAATCGATTCCGGACCAGAACAGCGACGGCCTTGCGGGCCTGTTCGGCGGCTGGTTCACCTTCGATGCGGACGGCAATCCGCTGTGGTTGACCTTGCAGGGCCAGGTCTCCTCGCCGCATGGTTCGAGCTACGCATTGACCCTCTACCAGAGCGGCGGCGGCAAATTCGACGCGCTGCCGAAAGCCGAGGCCGTGGCCGTCGGTTCGGCGACGCTGACCTTCCACGATTGCAGCCACGCCAGCCTGGGCTACCGCTTCGACGACGGCCGCAGCGGAACGATCGCGCAGGCGCGGCTAACCGGCGGCGAAGGTTGCACGACGACCGTTCCCGCAACCGGCGCCACGCCCGGGTTCATCGACGCCGATTTCTACTATTCCGGCGCCTGGTACGACCCGAATACCAGCGGACAAGGGCTGGTGGTGAATTTTTCGCCCACGTTCGGCACGTTCTTCGCCGCGTGGTATACCTACGCGCCGCAGGCGGAAAACCAGAGCGGCGCGGACAGCCTGCGCTGGTTCACGCTGCAGGCGGCTTATACGCCCGGCGATCCGAGCCTGAAGCAGGTGCCGATCTACGCCGTCATCGGCGGGGCGTTCGATGCCCCCACGCGCACGCTCGCAACGCAGGTCGGCACCGCGGACATCACGTTCACCTCGTGCACGGCGATGACGCTCCAGTACAACTTCACGCAAGGCGAGTACACCGGGCTGTCGGGCACGATCGACGAGCAGAACCTCACGCCGCAGACCGGCTGCGGGCATTGATGCGTCCGCCGAGATGCGAAAGCCCGATTCGCCGCTAGGAGCGCGGAGGGATATCCGGGCGACTCACTTTTGACGTCATACCGGCAGGGTCGAAGCCCGCGACAGCGGGCTGAGGGGAATCCAGTGCCACGGATGGCAACGTACCGGTATCCGTGAGGTTCACGTCCTTGTGACTGGATTCCGGCAATCCCTGCCGGAATGACGGGAAATTCGACCGTCACGCATCAAAGCTTGTTTCGCCATGCGTGGCAGGCGTAGGCTGGCAGCCGCACGCATCGCAGCGCATGCGCCGGATCGCCCATTGCGAACGTCCGCCGCCGCGCGAGGAATGTGTTCCGTTTCCACCATGACGAAATCTTCCGATCGATATCGAGGAGGAAATCCGATGAAAATCGTAGTGGCCTGTCTGCTCGTTCTTGTCTCGACAGCGGCGTCGCCCGCCGGCGCGGAAACCGCCGCTCCGTCGGTGGACTTCATCGTCTCCGCCAGCAATCCGGCGATCTTCTATGCTTCGCGTCCGCTGCACAAAGGCGATCGCTTCGAAATCGACGCACACAACCTGAGCGGTTTCCAGAGCCTCGTCGTCGTGCCGTGTCACCCGGATTGCGAGAACCCGAGCTACACGTTCGCCTATCCGCTGAGCACCGGCATCCAGCATCTGCGCATCCCGTCGAGCGGGCAGTATTACTTCTGGCTGCAGGGCAAGAGCCGCGACGAATACCGCTCGTTCCGCGGCAAGGCCGTGCAGACGTTGTTGCCGATCGCGCGGAGTTCGGTCGCGCCGGATCGTTTTTCCGCCACGTACACGTCCGGCACGCAACTGAGCCTGCGCGCGCTGCTGACGCATCCGGTCGACGGGCCGCAAAAGACCATGCCCGATCCGGGCATGGCCGCCAATCCGGATTCGATGCCGCTCCACCATCGCAGATAGGCAGGCACCTGTGCGGCGAGGCGGCAGGCAACGCGCCCCCGCGTGAGTTTTGCATCGCGCTGAGCTAGGCTGCCGCACCTTCTCGTGGCGGGATCTCGTCGTGGCGCGTTTCTCCCTCGTCGTGCTGTGCTCCGGGCGCGGCTCCAATCTGCAGGCGCTGATCGACGCATCGCATTCCGGCACCTTGCCCGCCGACGTCGTCGCCGTCTGCTCCGACAGGCCGGACTGCGCCGCGCTCGCGCGTGCGCGCGATGCGGGCATCGCCGTGCGCGCGATGCGTCCACGCGATTTTGTTGATCGCGCCGCGTTCGACCGCGCGCTGTTCGCCGAGGCTGCGCAATTCGCACCCGACCTGATCGTGCTCGCCGGCTTCATGCGCATCCTCGACCCGGCCGTCGTCGGGCAATGGCGCGGCCGCATGATCAACATCCATCCTTCTCTGCTGCCGAAATATCCCGGCCTGCGCACGCACGAACGCGCACTCGACGCCGGCGATGCCGAGCACGGCGCCAGCGTGCACTTCGTCACCGCCGAACTCGACGGCGGCCCGGTGATCGCACAGGTCGCGCTGCCCGTCCTCGCCGACGACACGCCCGCGTCGCTGGCGGCGCGGCTGCTGCCGCTGGAACACCGCCTGCTCGTCGCGACGACGCGCCTGATCGTCGACGGCGACATCGTTCTGGACGGCGATCACGTCGTCCGCAACGGACGGCCGCTTCCGGCGCCACTGCGTCTGCATGCGGACGGCGAACTGGGTTGAACGATACCGGTTTCGTTCAGTCGCCGCGCGTCAGACTGCCGCGCGTTTCCCACGACATCGAAACCGCCATGCGCACGATCGCCCTCGGACTCTTTTTGGCCCTCGTCACCGGCACCCTCTGCGCCGAGGAACTGAAACCGGCCAACGCCGTCTACACGGTCACGCGCGACGGCTCCGCGATCGGCGATTCGAATTTCAGCCTGAAACAGAACGGCGACGGTACCTGGACCCTGGTCAGCGAGACCAAGGGCACGTCCGGCAAGGCGCGCTTGCTCGGCATCGACGTGCGCGAGGAGTCCGTATTCCGCTGGAACGGCGGCAAGCCGCAAAGCGTGGTCTACGACTACCGGCAAAGCTCGATGATCAAGAGCCGCACGCGCCACATCGAATTCGACGCCGGCGCACGGCAGGCGCATTCGCAGGAGAACAAGGACCGCTTCACCTACCCGACGCCGCCCGGCACGACCGACCGCGGCGCGCTGCAGCTCCTGCTCGCCGCGGCCGTCGTCGACGGCGCGCACGAGATCAGCGTGCCCGTCGCCGTGCGCGACCGCGTCGAGCAACAGCGCTACGTCGTCGCGAACCGCGAAACCGTCCAGGTTCCGGCCGGCAGCTTCGCCGCCACCCGGGTCGAACGCGGCGATGGCAAGGCGGTCAACTGGTACGCACCGAGCGTCGGCCTGCTGCCGGTCAAGGTGCAGCAGATCTCCGGCGACGGCTCGACGGTGGTGCTGGAGTTGAAGCAGAAATAGCAAGCGCCTCCGCCGCGGGCGCCGACCGGGTGTGCCCGGCGCCTCAACAATGCGAAAATGCCGCATCCGACGCGAGGCGATCCATGCAGACCACTCCGACTCACCCGGCCAGGACGCCTCCGGCGCCGGCCATGGCCAAGGCTGACGACGACAAGGCGGTGGCGCTGCGCATCAACGGCCGCGCCTACCGTTTCGACGGCGACGAGGCGATGCCGCTGCTCTGGTACCTGCGCGACACCCTGCGCCTGACCGGCACCAAGTTCGGCTGCGGCGTCGGCGCCTGCGGCGCCTGCACCGTGCTGGTCGACGGCAAGGCGCAGCGCGCGTGCGTGACGCCGATGAAGACGCTGGCGAAAAAGGAAGTGATGACGATCGAAGGCCTCGCCGGCAGCGAACTGCATCCCGTGCAACAGGCCTGGATCGAGATCGACGTGGCGCAGTGCGGCTACTGCCAGGCCGGCCAGATCATGGCCGCGACCGAGCTGCTCAAGCGCAATCCGAACCCGAACGACGACGACATCGGCCGCATCTCCAACCTCTGCCGCTGCGGCACCTATCCGCGCATCCGCAAGGCGATCAAGCGCGCGGCCGAAATCGCCAAGGAACGCGCGGCGCGCGAAGGCGGTAAATCGTGAAGCGCATGCGTCCCCCCGGCGATGTGGCCCCGGCCAATCCCTCGCGCCGCCGCTTCCTCGTCGCCGGCGCCGCCGCGTCGGGCGCGCTGGTCGTCGGCTGGCGCTCGGCGAACGCGCAAGACACACTGCCCTACCTCGGCGCGCGCATCGAGCCGACCTCGCTCGGCGCATTCGTGCGCATCGAGAAGAGCGGCGCGGTGACCATCGGCGCGCGCGGCTGCGAGATCGGCCAGGGCGTCAAGACTTCGCTGCCGATGCTGATCGCCGAGGAACTCGACGTCGACTGGAACCGCGTGCGCGTCGAGCAGTTGCCGTACGGCTACGTCGAAACCGACAAGGGCGCATCCGACAAGTACGGCGACCAGAGCGCCGGCGGCAGCACGAGCATCCCGACCGCGTGGAAGGACCTGCGCCAGGCCGGCGCGACCGCGCGCTGGCTGCTGCTCGTCGCCGCGTCGGCGAAACTCAACCTCCCGGCCGGACAGTTGCGCACCGAGTCGGGCAACGTGGTGGCGCCCGACGGCACGACACTTTCCTACGGCGATCTCGTCGATGCCGCATCGAAGCTCGATCTGCCGACCGAACCGCGCGAACTGAAGAAGCCCGAGGATTTCAAGATCGTCGGCAAGCCGACGCCGACCGTCGACGCGCGCGAAATCGTCACCGGGGAGACGCAGTTCGGCATCGACGCTTTTCTCGCCGAAACCCTGATCGCGGTCGTCGCGCGCTCGCCATGGATCGACGGCGGCGGCGCCAGCCTCGACGACGCCGAAACGCGCAAGGTGGCCGGCGTGAAGGACGTCGTGCGCATCGCCGGCCCGCAGCCCGGCGCGCCGTTCGACGGCGCGCTCGCCGACGGCGTGGCCGTGCTCGCGACCAGCACCTGGGCCGCGCTCAGGGGTCGCGAGAAGCTCAAGATCGAATGGAAGCCCGGCCCGTTCGCCGACGAATCGACCGAGGCGTTGCACAGGCAGGCCGACGAACTGCTCAAGCCCGCGAATGCGCAGAACGCCCTGCCCGTGCGCCGCGACGGCGACGTCGACAAGGCGCGCAAGGCCGCACGCAAGACGATCGAGGCGCGCTACACCGTGCCGTTCCTCGCGCATGCGACGATGGAGCCGCCGGCTGCGCTGATCCGCGTCGAGAAGGACAAGGTTCTCTTGATCGCCTCGCTGCAGGATCCCGACGGCGCGTCCGAAGTCGTCGGCGCGGTCACCGGCGTGCCGCGCGACAAGATCGAGATCCGCCTCGCGCGCGCGGGCGGCGGCTTCGGCCGGCGCCTGAAGAACGACTACATCGCCGAGGCCGCGCTGATCGCCAGGCAGACCGACAAGCCGGTCAAGCTGATCTGGACGCGCGACGACGACCTGCGCCACGATTTCTATCGCCCGTTCTGCACGTTCCAGATGGCCGCGAGCCTCGACCGCAAGAACGAGATCACCGCATGGTCGGCGCACTGCGCGGCGACGCCGCGCAACCACCGCGATGCGCGCATGAAGGACAGCCCCCCATGGGCCTCCACGCTCGCGCCCGACGACTTTCCCGCCGGCCTGATCGCGAATTTCGACCTGTCCCTGCTGCCGCTCGAATCGGGCCAGCCGCGCGGCTGGTGGCGCGCGCCCGCGCACAATGCGACCGCGTTCGCCGTACAGAGCTTCGTCGACGAGATCGCCGTCGCGCTCAAGCAGGATCCGCTCGCGCTGCGCCTCAAGCTGCTCGGCGAGCCGCGCGAACTGCCGTACCAGGGCCACGGCGGTCCCGTGTTCGATACCGGCCGCATGGCCGCCGTGCTCAAGGCCGCGGCCGACAAGATCGGCTGGGGACGCAAGCCCGACAAGGACCGCGGCCTCGGCATCGCCGGCCATTTCACCTTCGGCGGCTACGCCGCGCACGCGCTCGAGGTCTCGGCGATCGACGGCAACGTCGTCGTCCACCGCGCGGTCTGCGCGATCGACGTCGGCCGCGTGGTCAACCCGCTCGGCCTCGAGGCGCAGGCGATCGGCGGCACGATCGACGGCCTCTCCACCGCGCTCAAACTCGGCATCACGCTGAAAGAGGGAAAAGTACAACAATCCAATTTTGGCGATTATCCACTTTTACGCATGGGCCAGGCGCCGGACGACGTCGAGGTCGTCGTCGTCGACTCGGGGCACGAGCCGTCGGGCGCCGGCGAAATGGCGCTGCCGAGCGCCCTGCCCGCACTGACCAACGCGATCTACGCCGCGACCCAGGTACGCATCCGCGAACTGCCGATCGGCGACCAGTTGCGGAAGATTCTGTAGGCGCAAGCGCTGCTTTTTCTTCCCTTCTCCCATCGGGAGATAGCAAGCGGTATCTTCACTTTCCGTAACAACCCGACGCATTAAGCCGAGGTTGTGCCAACAGAGGTATGGTCGAAATGTCGATACCATAGCAGTCGACATTGCGGGCTCGACCTTCGGACCCGCCGCGGCGCCCGCCGCAACCAGCGATCCAATCCCGGACCGCGCCGTCGGAGGTGTTTTGCCTTCGGCGTTCCGTGAAGACCTGCGGTCTTCGTTCTCGACAACGAGAAGGAGCTTCCCATGAAATTCCGCATTCCCGGCATCCTCGCCGTTTCCGCAACCATCACCTTCGCTCTGGCCAACGCGGCGGCATTCGCAGCGCCGCCACAAGACCCGGCGGACCTCACCCCGCCGTCCACGCCGATGCAGCGCTCGGGCCAGGCGGATTCGCCTGCCAGCGTGCAGGCGCGCTTCCAGGCGCTCGACCTCGATCACGACAACTACATCGACAGAACCGAGGCTTCCGCCAACAAGACGCTGAGCGCGCAATTCGACAAGCTCGACGCCAATCACGACGGCAAGCTTTCGCTGGCCGAATTCGCCAAGGCCAGGGGACTGGCCTCGCCGACCGGGTCGGACGCCGATCAGCCATAACCACAATAACGTGCGTTCGACACATTCGGGCGGGCCTCGTGCCCGCCCATTTTTTTCGAAGGAAGGCGGCGGCGCCCGCCGTTCCTAGGGCCCCGCTTCTTTTTTCCACATGCGGCAGCGCGTCTGCCTTTGCTCCTCGAGTTCCGCACGCCGCTGCGCGGCGGCCGGATTGTAGAGGCCGATCCAGGCCAGATACTTGCGCGCGGCTTCCTCGCCCACACTCTCGCGATGGGCGAGATCGTCCGGCCCGTGCGCCTCGCAATCGAGACCGCGCGCCATCATCTCGCGTCCGCGCCGGACCGCCTCTTCGTGCGGCGCGGATTTCGGCGGCGGCGCAACGGGCACGCGCAGCGAGCCGTCGGCATTGAACAGCGTCGCCGTGTCCAGCTCAGTGGACCGATCCGGCGTGGCGGCGACGACTGGCGCCGATGCGGCCGGACTCGGCCGCCGGGCTAGCGTGACCGGCACGCGCATGCGCGGCGGTACCCGTGCGCTCTCCTGCGGAGGCTCAGGCAGAACCGGTTCGGACGGCGGCGCATCGAGCAGACGCACTTCGATGCGATCGCCGTCGGCGGCCGGCCGTGGCCGCATCAGCACGTACAACGAAATCGCGACGAGCAAATGCAACGCGACGGTCACGACGATCGCAACGACGCGCAATGCGCGCGGCGGCCGCGGTTCCCGCGCCCGTACCCGCACGAGCGCGCGGGCGCGTACCTGTTCCCTCAAACGAGGCTCCGCGGTGTTCGATGTGCTGTCCATTCGCGCCGTTCGAGCCGCCTGCGGGGTGGAGGGTCAGAGCCGATCGCGCCGGACTATCGCATCGCCGGGCCGAACCGCCGATTAACTACGACGCCGATCGCGTCCGCGCCGACGACGCGGACTTGCCCTCTCGCGCAAGCCGCCGTCCTCTTGAGTTTCGGTCGCCTCACCCCACCTCGCATCATTCCGGATTTCCGACAGGACGAAATTCCATGGCTTTGTTCACGCCCCTCGAGATCGGCAAGGTCACGCTGCGCAACCGTATCGCGATTTCGCCGATGTGCGAATACTCCGCGGTCGAAGGCGTGCCGAACGACTGGCACCTCGTCCATCTCGGCAGCCGCGCCGTGGGCGGAGCGGGACTCGTGCTGACCGAAGCGACCGCCGTCTCGCCGGAAGGGCGCATTTCCGCGGCCGACACCGGAATCTGGAACGAAGCGCAGCAGACGGCGTGGGCGCGCATCGCGGCCTTCGTCAAGAACCACGGAGCGACCGCGGGCATCCAACTCGCCCATGCCGGGCGCAAGGCATCGACCGACGTGCCGTGGCGCGGCGGCAAGCCGCTCGTCGGCGTGGCCGGTGCGTGGGCGCCGGTGGCGCCGAGCGCAATCCCGTTCGATGCCGGCCATCCCGTGCCGACGGCTCTCGACGAGGCCGGACTGTGCAAGATCGTCGCCGATTTCACCGCCGCGGCCGGGCGCGCGCGCGACGCCGGTTTCGACGTCGTCGAAATCCACGCGGCGCACGGCTATCTGCTGCACGAATTCCTGTCGCCGCTGTCGAACCGGCGCACGGACGCCTACGGCGGCTCGCTCGAAAACCGCGCCCGCCTGCTGCGCGAAGTCGTGGCCGCGGTGCGCGGCGTGTGGCCGCAGCCGCAGCCGCTGTTCGTGCGCGTGTCGGCCACCGACTGGAGCGAAGGCGGCTGGGACATCGACGAATGCGTCGAACTCGCGCGCTGGCTGAAAGCCGACGGCGTCGATCTGATCGACACCTCCTCGGGCGGCAACGTCGCGCACGCGAAGATTCCGCTGGCGCCGGCTTATCAAGTGCCGTTTGCCGCGCGCATCCGCCGCGAGGCGGGCATCGCGACCGGCGCCGTCGGCCTGATCACGACGGCGGCGCAGGCACAGGAAATCGTCGAGCGCGGCGAGGCCGATCTCGTCCTCATCGCGCGCGAGTCGCTGCGCGATCCGTATTTCCCGCTGCGCGCCGCGGCGGAGCTGGGCGTGAAAATCCCGGTGCCCGAGCAATATCGGCGCGCTTGGTAGACCGTGTCATCCTGCGGCGGCGCGGCTTGACCGCACTGCGAGAAAGGAGAACGCTAGCTTCCCTTCTCCCCGCGGGAGAAGGTGGCGCGGCAGCGCCGGATGAGGGAAGAGCGCGACGGCTGATCGTTATCCGGCCGAAAACTTGAGATGCCCTTCCCTCATCCGCCCTTGGCACCTTCTCCCCGCGGGAGAAGGAAAGCATTCCTCTTTCCCTGCGCAAAAGGAGACGATATGGCCCACGACACCCAAGGCATCCGAAACATCGCGCTCGTCGGCCACTCCGCCGCGGGCAAGACCACGCTGTTCGAGGCCCTGCTGCATGCGGGCGGCGCGATCCAGACTCCCGGCACGATCGAGCGCGGCACCACGGTTTCCGACCACGATCCTCTCGAAAAGCAGCGCCAGCATTCGCTCAACGCGAGCATCGCCTCGATCGACGGCGGCGCCTGCCACATCAACCTGATCGACACGCCGGGCTTGCAGGACTTCCGCGGTCCGACGCTGACCGCGCTCGCCGCGGTCGAGACCTGCGCCGTCGTCGTCAACGCGCATGCAGGCATCGAGTACGGCACGCAGCACATGATGCACCACGCGAAACAGCGCGGCCTCGCGCGCATGATCGTGGTCAACAAGATCGATGGCGCGAATCCGCGCGCGCTCGTCGAGCAACTGCGCGAAACCTTCGGCCCCGAATGCCTGCCGATCAACCTGCCCGCGCAGGGCGGCAAGAGCGTGGTCGACTGCTTTTTCAAACCCGACGGCGTCGCCGACTTCGACAGCGTCGCCGCCGCGCACCAGCGCATCATCGACCAGGTCGTCGAGATCAACGAGACCGTGATGGGCCATTATCTCGACGCGGGCGAGTCGGCGCTGAGCGGCGCCGAACTGCACGACGCATTCGAGCAATGCCTGCGCGAAGGCCATCTCGTGCCGATCTGCTTCGTCTCCGCGCGCACCGGCGCGGGCGTGCGCGAGCTGCTCGCGATCATCGACAAGCTGCTGCCGAATCCCCTCGAAGGCAATCCGCCGCCATTCGCCAAGGGCGCCGGCACGAACGCAGCGCCGATCGAAGCCAAGCCCGATCCGGGCGCGCATGTGATCGCCGACGTGTTCAAGATCGTCAACGATCCGTTCGTCGGCAAGCTCGCGGTGTTCCGCGTCTACCAGGGCACGATCAGGAAGGATTCGCAGTTGTTCATCGACGACGGCAGGAAGCCGTTCAAGGTCGGCCATCTGTTCAAGCTCAAGGGCAAGGACTACGTCGAGATCGATCAGGCGATTCCAGGCGACATCGCGGGCGTGGCGAAGGTCGAGGAAATCCATTTCGACGCGGTGCTGCACGATTCGCACGACGAGGACCAGAATCCACCTCGCCCCGCTCGCGTTTCCGCAGCCGATGTTCGGCCTCGCCGTCGAACCGGCGCACAAGGGCCACGAGCAGAAGCTCGCCGCCTCGCTGCACAAGCTCGCCGAGGAAGACCCTTGCTTCCGCTACGAGCACAACAAGGAGTTGAACGAGTCGGTGATCCGCGGCCTCAGCGACCTGCATCTGCGCCTGATGCTCGAACGCCTGAAGGAGCGCTACGGCGTCGAGGTGAAGACGCGGCCGCCGCGCATCGCCTACCGCGAGACCGTCGGCACCAAAGCGGAGGGCCATCACCGTCACAAGAAGCAGACCGGCGGCGCGGGCCAGTTCGGCGAAGTCTATCTGCGCATCGAGCCGCTCGCGCGGGGGGCGGGCTTCGAATTCGTCGACGAGGTCAAGGGTGGCACGATCCCGGGCCAGTTCCTGCCCGCGGTCGAGAAAGGCGTGCGCCTCGTGCTCGAACACGGCGCGGTCGCCGGCTATCCGATGCAGGACGTGCGCGTCGTCGTCTACGACGGCAAGTACCACACCGTCGACTCGAAGGAAGTCGCCTTCGTCGCCGCGGGCAAGAAGGCCTTCCTCGATGCGGTCGCGAAGGCGCGCCCGCAGGTGCTCGAACCGATCGTCAACCTCGAAGTGTTCGTGCCCGACGCGCACGTCGGCGACGTCACCGGCGGCCTCGCCGGCAAGCGCGCGCAGATCAGCGGCACCGACGCGCTCGGCAGCGGCGAGATCGTCATCCGTGCGGTCGCACCGCTCGCCGAAGTCGCCGATTACCAGACCGAATTGAAATCGATGACCGGCGGCAAGGGCCGCTACGCGATCGAGTTCAGCCACTACGACGCGGTGCCGGCGCAGGTGCAGAAAAAACTCGTCGAGGCGTACAAGCCGAAGACCGAGGAAGACTGACCGCCGTCGCCCGCTTGCATCCCCGCTGCCCGCTTGCCGGAAGCGGCAGGCGCGTTCACTCCGCTGCGCGCATGCGCTGGATGAAGACGCTGGCGCCGCCTTCGAAGCTCAGCTTCATCTGCGAGCCGTCGTGGCTGGATTCGACGACCTTGACCGGGCCTTTTTCCTGCGCGGCCTTGACGTCGCAGACGCGGAACTGATCCGGCGTCCCGGTCGGATTGAGCACCAGCGGTGGACTGGACGGCTCGTAGCCGCTGAACGTGCTCCCGCCCTCCATGCCACCGCCGGACATCGGAAAGCGCTGCATGAACATGAACATCTTGCCCTCGTGCGGGATCCAGAAGCGGTTCGGATCGCGGCTGGTCAGACCGAGTGCGCCGTTGCGGGTCCAGACCTGCAGGACATGGGCCTGCGTGCAATCAGCCGAAGCGCATTCCTGCAGCACGAAATACTCGTCGTCGCTCATGCGCACGGTGCGGAAATCGAAGATGTCGCCTTTCTGGAACGGTTCCGCAGGAAAGATCACCGCCGACATCTTCGGATCGACGTTGAAGTCGCTCGAAATGACGTAGCCGCCGCGGCGCGTTTCCCATTTCGGCCCGACCACCTTGACGTCGGGCAACGTCGCCTGCGGCGATTTCGGCTCGGACGCCGGCGGAGTCTGCGCCAGCGCCGTTCCGATCGCGGCGCCGAACAGCACGCCAATGTCGATCCCTATTCCGCGAGTTCGTCGCATCATGCAAAATCTCCTGATCGGACCATCGCATCTTCGAATCCGGCGCCTGGCATGGCAAGTGCCGGCGAGGTAAAACCTTGTAATCGCGACTCGTCCACTGAAACGCAACGCCATGCCCGCAACGCTCGTTCCACAAAAACCCGTGATCGGCATCGTCGGCAGCGCCGGCGCGTTCGGACGCTGGTTCAAGCGATTCTTCGAGCAGCGCATGGGCCTGACGGTGATCGGGCGCGATCCGAACGGCGACGCCACATTGTCCACGCTCGACCTGATCGAACGCGCCGACGTGCTGATCTTCTCCGCGCCGATCCGCGCCACGGCGGCGCTGATCGGCGAATACGCCGCGCTCGCCGCAGGCCGCGAACGCGGCAAGCTCTGGCTCGACCTGACCTCGATCAAGGCCGCGCCCGTCGCGGCGATGCTGCGCTCGCAGGCCGAAGTCGTCGGCCTGCATCCGATGACCGCGCCGCCGAAGACGCCGACGCTGAAGTCGCGCGTGCTCGTCGTCTGCGAGGCGCGCCTCGACGCCTGGCGCGCGTGGTTCGCGCAATTCCTCGCCGCCACCGAAGCCGACTGCGTGCGCGCGCAACCCGAGCAGCACGACCGCATCATGGCTACCGTGCAGGGCATGACCCATGCGACGCACATGGCCCAGGCCGCAACGCTGCACGACCTCGCGCCGGCGCTCGGCGGCCTCGATGCGATCCATCCATTCCGCACCGTCGGCTACGAACTCGACGGCGTGGTGACGCGGCGCATGCTCGCGGGCAATCCGGCGATCTACGAGGACATCCAGTTCGAGAATCCGCACATCGGCGCGATGCTGGAGCGGCTCGCCGCGCACATCGATTTCCTGCGCGACCGCGTGCGCGAGGGCGGCGACCCGGCGCGCGCGGCGATGCGCGAGCGCCTGCTCGCCGAACCGCGCGGATTCCACGGCGGCGAATCGCTCGCCGAGGGCAACTACGGCTTCGAACGGCTCGGCTATCTGCTCGCCGACCTCGCCTCGCCTGCGCACATCAGCGTGTTCCTGCCGCTCGACCGGCCCGGCTCGCTGCGCGCCTTGCTGCAGGTGTTCGAGGAACTCGCCATCAACCTCGATTCGATCCACTCCTCGCGCACGCCCGACGGCGAACTGCATTTCCGCATCGGCTACGACCCGGCGAGCGATCCCGAAAAAGTAAAGGCCGCAGTCGCCGCGATCGGCGGGCGCGGCATCGGGCGCGTGCTCGCCCCCCACTGAACACGCCTCAAAACGACGGGCTTGGTCGGGCCAGCCACGCCGCGAGCAGCGTACCGAACGCGGCGGCGAGACACAGGCCCCACAACATCCCCGCATCCATCACGATCTGCGTGGAACCCGGCACGTCAGCGCGCGCGAGCAGCCAGCCGAGCAGCCAGCCGCCGCTGCCCGCGGCGACCTTGGCGATCATGGTGAACAGGCCGAAGCGCAACGAACCGCGGCGCATCTCGATCCTCGACGAGCGCACGATCGCCGCGAGAATCAGCCACGACACGATCACCTCGACGCCGAGCGCGAAGCCCAGCAGAAGGATGACCAGCAGCGGCAGCCATTCGCCCGCGGCGACGGCGAACGGCAGCGCGAGGATCAGGCCCGTCGCGATCAGGCAGGCCACGCGCAACGCGCCCGCGCTGCCGAACTGCGCAATCGCGGGGCCGGCGGCGAGGGTCGCGGCGATGCGGCCCAGCATCATCACCAGCACCGTGCCCGTCGCCCAGCGGTTGTGCACGAGATTGAGATGCAGAATCGCCTTGCCGAGCGCGGCGAGCGCCACCGTGCTGCACGTGGCCACCGCGCACAAACGCGCGAAGCTCAACGCGGGCGCCGGCGCCGGCGCGAAGTCGGGCCGCGATTCGGTCGACAAGGGCAAGCGTTCGAGACGCGGAAAGATCCGCAGGAACGGCAACAGCAGCACGATCGAAACCGCGCTCAGGATCAATACCAGAGGCAATGCGATCGCCTCGCCGCCGCGATCGATCAGCGGCATCGCGACGACGCCGACGACGAGCGCGGCAACGCCCGAGGCGATCGTGCGCAGGTTCGCGATGTCGAGGCCGATGGCGGGCGTCGTCGACAGCCTGGCCATCATCGCGTTGTGCGGTACGTCGAAGACGGCGAACGCCGTGCGGAACACCAGCGCCGCGAACAATTCCCACGGCCACTGCCGCGGCGGCAGAAAAAGGCTGGCGACGAACGCGGCGCCCATCGTCGGCGCAGCCACGGCGAGAACCGGCGCCAGCGTGCGCCCCGCCGCGCCGCGGCGGTCGGCCCAGCAGCCGACCGCGACGTCGCAGATCGCGTTCCACAGCAATGCGGCGAGAAACAGCGATCCGGCGGCCACCGGCCCGTAGCCGGCGTAGCGGATCAAGATGTAGATCGTCAGCGCATCCCCGGCAACCCAGAAGAAACTCTTGCCCAGGTGCGCGAGCGCGTAGTCGCGCACGCCGCGCCGCGCCGATGCGGCGTCGATCGGATGCACTCGCGAATTGGCGGGAGTCATCGCCGCTCCAGTGCCGTTTGCAGGGCGGAGCTATATATCAGGTTTTTCTCAAACGAAACTGCTCGTGGAACGCGAACATGTCGTCGAACACGCAAAATGTCGGCGCATCGAGTTCGAGCACGGCGATTTCCTTGCGCAAGCGACGCAGCATGCGCGCACGGGCCAGTTGGTAATTCGCCTCCTCTGCCGGCGTGAACTGGCGCACGTAGTAGGCGAAGCTGCTGTGGAAGCGGTAACCGTCGTGGTTGGCATGGCGTATGCCGGTCGCCCTGGAAAGACGATCGCGCAGATCGCGCAGGCGGCGGTTCTCGGCCGCGTCGATCGGACGCAGCGGGACGAGCGTCGCCACGTCGCAGGATTCCACATCGTCGTCGACGACGAAGCGCAACGGCGGCGCGAAGCCGAGGTCGAAATCGTGCAGCCGCCCGGCGAGGTAGCGATTGCACTGCTCCATGCTTGCGTCGAGCGGCAACATCTGCGGCCAGTCGCCCGGAAGGCGGTACGCATCGGTCACGCAGTCGAAAATCGTCGCGTGATACGACGCTTCCGGCAACCAGCTCAGGTGGCGCGAGCCGACTTCGGCGCGCAGCGTCTCGCAGGCCCGGCACAGCGCGTCGAACGCCGCGCCCGGCCGCGGCACGTGGCAGAGAATCGTGTTGCCCGGAAAGCGCTGCACCTTGCCGTCGACGGCGAATTTCTCGCCCGGCCCGACTTCCGAGGGCTTCGCCGGCGGCAACGAACGGCACTGCGCACGCTCGTCGGCGCGCGCGCGCGATGCCGCCAATGTGGCCGAAACGCCGAGCGCGCTTCGAATCAACCAACTGCGACGATCGGGATTCACACTTCACTCCTGCAACCGATCCTAGAATTTGTACTTGACCTGCGCGTTCACTTCCCTGCCTTCGATCGACCGCGCCAGGATCACGCCGCCCGCACTGGCCGTGTCGAGAAGGCGCGCATTGCCTTCGGTCAGACCGATCTCATTGGTCAGGTTGGTGCCCTGCAGGCGCAGTTGCCAATGCGTGCCGACGTCGGCGACGATGCCGAACGCCCAATCGTGGTAGTGACCGAGCGGCTGCAACTGTAGCTGATCGCCGTAATGCGATCCGATGTACTCATAGGTAAGCCACGCGCTCAGCGAACCCCAGCTCGTGGGTAGCGTATAGGCCGGCGTGACACGCGCCTGGAACACCGGTTGCCGCGCGAGTTGGTTGCCGTTGAAGGCATTGCCGGGATTGCACACGGTGGTCGAGGTTTCGCCCTGGTAGGTGTAGCAACCGTCGCTGTGAGTGTACTGGCCATCCTGGTAGTCACCCGAAAAGGTGAGCGAGAAATTCTCGAACGGCTTCAACGTCGCCTGGATGTTGAGGCCGTTGGTGGCGGAGCCGTAAACGTACGAGACGAGTTGCGAGGTATTGCCCACGGCAACGAGCAGGGTCGTCGGCACGCCGTAGTACAGCCGGCGATAGCCGGTGAGCGTCGCGTAGATCCAGTCTTGCTGATACTTGAAGCCGGCTTCCATGTTGTGAACCTTGCCGACCGGCGTGCCCGGCAAACTGGTCAGGTCGGTGACCGAGGGGAAATGCACGCCATCATTGAAGCGCACATAGGCGCTCATGTTCTCGGTGAACGCGTAATTCGCACCCACGGTCCACGCGGGCGCGTTCTTGCCGTAGTAGATGTTGCTCTGGCCCGGCAATGCGTAGCGCGAACCGTTGTTGTACAGCGTGTAGGGGTTGGCGTCCAAATCCGCCTTGCCGACATTGCCGAGATGGGCGGTGACGTGCTGGTGTTCGGCGCGTACGCCGGCGTCGAAGAGCCAGTTGTCGAGCTTCCAGCTGTCGCTCAGGAAGAACGCGGTATTGAATCCGTTGCCGCGAATGATGTTCACCGCGGTCGGCCCCGCGGTGAAACCTTGCGCGCTGGCGAGCTGCCAGGTGTTGCTGCCGTCGCTCAGGCTGATCGCGATCGGATCGGGATTGCTCACGGCCTGAAGCAGGATGTTGCTGCCCTGGAACGCATGTTCGGTCGAACTGTAGACGGCCGTGTAGTTGCCCAGCGTCAACGTGTTGCCGTCGAACAGCTCCTTGCTGACGTGAAGCTCGTTGCTGGCGGAGTGGACCTGTTGCTTGACGTAGCGAAGCTCCTGCTTGACGACGTTCTGGTTCATGTCCGCCGCGCCGCCGCCGTTGGCGTAGGTGGCTGTTGCGACGAGGCCCGCAGGCAAGCCGGCCGCCGTCGCGGCGGCGGCGATGTAAGCCGCCAGCGTCGACGGATTGCTGCCGGTGCTGTAGAACGCGACCATGCCCTCGGTGCCGCCGCTCACTCCCAGCTTGTCGGACAGCGACCAGCCGTTGCCGAATTCCCAATCGAAGTTGGCGCCGGCGAAGTGCATGTCCGGGCCGCGGCCGTTGGCCATGTTGATCGGTATGCCGCCCGGCGTGCAGCCTGCGGTGGAACACGGCACGGTTTGCAGGAACTCATACTGGTCGGCCTTGCTGCCCATCGTTCCGGTCAGCGGATCGAATCCCGGATAGGCGGAAAACTGACCGCGGCCGGGATTCAGGATCGGCGTGCCGGTGACGAATTGATTCTTGTCGTTGAGGACGCGCGCATAGAGCATCAGCGAACCGTTGTCCCAATCGTGCGTCAGCGTCGCGGTCAGTTGGCCGCCTTTGTCGGCCGTGTATTGAGGATCGCGAACGCCATCGGACTTGCGCCAGAAACCGCCGATGCTGCCATACCAGCCGCTGCCGCCGAGCGGGCCGCTGACGAAACCGTCCAGGCGCAGCAAGCCTTCCGAGCCATAAGTGAGACCGACACTGCCGTTGGGCGTCGCGCCGCCCTGTTTGAGAATAAAGTTGGCGAACAGGCCGGGCTGCGCGTTGCCGTAGAGCACGCTCGGTCCGCCCTGGACGAATTCGGCGCGGGCGATGGTGTCGTCCATGCGCAACAGCGAGCCGTGTTCCAGATAGGCCAGTCCGGGCACCGGATAAAGCGGACTGCCGTTGAGAGCGATGGTGACGAACGGCGATCCGCTGCTGCCGGGAAAGCCGGCGACTTCGATGTTCGCGCCACTCTGACCGCCGGACGATTCGACGTGAATCCCCGGCGAGGCCTTGAGGATGTCGTTTGCGCTGACCGGATTGGCCTGCTTGATCTGGTCCGCGGTCAGCGTGGTCACCGAATAAGCCGCATCGAGTTTCTTGACGCCGCCGACGGCCGCGTTTCCGGTAACCACGACCTCCTGGAGATTCTGCGTTTCGGACTTGCCCGCCGGCGCGGCCCCGGCGCTCTCGGGAGGCGCTGCCGCGTCCGCCGATGCGCCGGATGTATCGGCATCGGTTACCGCGGAGTCGGGTCGGGAAACTTCGGGCGCGGTTGCCGCCGAAGTCGCAGCCATCGTTTGCGCAGTCGGCGCGAGCACCGACAACGCCGCGGCAACGCACGCCGCGATCACCGGCTTCTTCATGCCGCAGCCGGACAACGCATCGCAAATCCAGTTCATTTCGTCCTCCCGGGTGTCGAGTAGTCTAGGTGTCCATCATTTAGCTACTTTATGTAGATTATTACAGCAAGCTTTCCGGATTTTGGCAAGACCTTTTCAAATTTCCGACGTGTGGATAACATTCCCTTCGAAAATCGATGGGATGATTTACTTGTCTTTGGCTTGGTAAATGATTGCCCACGACGATGGACGGCGAACTTGGCTACAACGAGAGGCGCATACTCGATCTGCTGCGCAGTGAAGGCCCGATGTCGCGCGTGGGTCTCGCGCGCGCGACCGGGTTGACAACGCCGAGCCTGTCCCGGCTGACCCAGTCGCTCACCAACAACCGCCTGCTGCTCGACCTGCACAAGGTGCGCGACGGCCAGCGCGGCAAGCCGGCGCAGCTGATCAAGATCAATCCGGACGGCGCATTCGCGATGGGCATCGCCGTGCAATCGGAATATCTCTCGGCCTGCCTGATCGATCTCGAGGGCAACCTGCGCGCCAGCGTCGCGCGCAATCTCGCGGAAGCGGACCCGGCGGTCGTTGCGTCGCTGTCGGCGAAACTGCTCGATCAGTTGCTCGCCGAAAGCGGCGTCGCGCGCCGGCGCGTCATCGGCGCGGGCGTGTGCATGCCCGGAGTCGCGATCGGCACTTACGGCGCCGGCCTGCAACCGGGCGGACAGACCTACCTGCCCGACGAATACGAAGCGTGGAAAGAACTGGACATCCCCGCGCATTTCCAACACGCGCTGCATCTGCCGACCTGGCTCGAAAACAGCTCAAAGGCCGCGACGCTCGCGGACCTGTATTTCGGCGCAGCGCAGCGGATGCGCAATTTCGCCGCGATCCACATCGCCTACGGCTTCGGCGGCGGCCTGATCTTCGATCGAAAACCGTATCACGGCACCCTCGGCCGATCCGCTGAATTCGGCGGCCTGTTCCCGTATGAAGAAGCGCGGCCTTCGGGACGGGACCTGCTGGCGTTTCTCGCGGCGCGCATGAAAAAACCGCCGCAGCATATACGCGACCTTGCGCGCGCGACGATTCCGGAACCTCTGATAACGGAATGGATCGCCCGCGTCGGACCTAGCCTGGTCGACCTCTCGCGGCACCTCGCGATCCTGCTCGACATCGAAGCGATCGTGTTGAACGGACTTCTGCCGACAGCAGTGCTCGCGCCGATGGCGCAGATGCTGCGCGAGCGGTTGCCGCACACGATCCCGACGAGTCTGGGCACGCCGGAAATCGTCGTCTCGCAGCTTGCCAAGTCCGGCCTCGATCTCGGTGCGGCAAGCTTGCCGCTGCACTACGTCACATCGGCGACTTCCTGCTGACCGGCTTGGCCGATCCGCCGCAACGCGATGCCGGGCCGCGACGGACGGCCCGGCGTCACGCTCAGTGGCCGCCGCTCGCTGCCAGTTCGTCGAGATCGATACCCTGCTTCTTGAGGACGCCCGAGCAGTACCACGCGTAGAACGCGAGGTAGGCGAAGCAGACGACGCCGACGATGTAGCTCGCGTGGATGCCGATCGATTCCGAAATGAAGCCCTGGAACCAGCTCACGAAGCCGCCGCCGCAGATCATCATGATCAGGAAGCTCGAGCCTTCGTTGGTGTTCTTGCCGAGACCCGCGATCGCGAGCGCGAAGATGCACGGCCACATCACGCTGCAGAACAGGCCGGCCGCGGTGAACGCGAATACCGACACCATGCCGTAGGTCGCCATGCCGATCGCCAGCGAGAGAATGCCACCGACGGCGAAGTTGAACAGCATGCGCGAGGGATTCCCGCGGCTCAGCAATGCCGCCACGATCATCGCGACGATGACGAACGCGTAGACGAGGAACTGGCGCACGTCGTGCTGCGCGATCGTGTTGACGAGCAGGAACACGCCGAACGCGAGATACGGCAACACGAAGGTGAGGAGCTTCTTGGTCGAGGCGCCGACGTCGAACGCGCCGGCCGCGCCCGACCAGCGTCCGATCATCAGGCTGGCCCAGTACAGCGACACAAACGGCGCGATATGCGCGGTTTCCATGCCAAGCCCCTTTTCCAGGTAGGCCGGCAGGTTGGCGACGTTGGTCACCTCGACGCCGACGTAGAGGAAGATCGCCACCATGCCGAGCACGAGCTGCGGGTACTTGAACGCCGCGAACATCGAGTCGCTGTGGATCAGCTTGGAGCTGTCGCCGGCCTCGTCGGCGGCGACGTGTTCGAGGTCGATCTTGTTCGGCACCGGCGAGAAATAAAGGAACAGCGCGACGAGAACGAACACCACGCCGAGCACGAGATACGGTGTCTTCACGTTCTCGATGCTGGCCTCGGTGCCGCCCGCGGCGACGCTGCCGAAAATCGCGATGCTGACGATCAGCGGACCGATCGTGGTGCCGAGATTGTTGATCCCGCCCGCCATGGTCAGGCGCTGCGCGCCCGTGCTTGGATCGCCCATGACGATCGCGAGCGGATTGGCCGCGATCTGCTGCAGCGAGAAGCCGAGGCCGACGACGAACAGGCCCGAGATCATCAGCGTGAACGAACCCGTATTCGCCGCCGGGTAGAACAGCAGCGTGCCGAGCGCGGAAATCACCAGGCCCAGGCAGATGCCGTTCTTGTAGCCGATGCGATTGAGCACGTCGCCGCCGATCGATTTGGAGACGAAGAAGTAGATGATCGAGCCGACCGTATAGGCGACGTAGAACGCCACCGAAACGAGCTGGCTCTGCGCCTGGGTGAGATCGAACGCCTTCTTGAACACCGGGATGAGAATGTCGTTGCTCGCCGCGACGAATCCCCAGAAGAAGAAAACGATGATCAGGGCGCCGAACTGCGACCACCGGGTTTGCTGTGTCGTCATTGCCTATCCGCCGTAGTGTTGGTTGTTTCCCGGCATGCCGGGCGCTGCGCGGATTGCAGGCGGCAGGATGTCTCCGGCGTGCGCAGCGGGCGACGCCGCTGCGTTATCGCGCGACGGAACGGGCGGCGATTCTTGTGTGGCGATCGCCTGCCGAAGTGCGCCGTTGCGCGAATACGACCATCTTGCCGCCCACGAATCCCTCCCTCGTGGAACCTGCGGACTCTAACATCCGTCGCCGCCGCTGCAAACGTTTACTTCGGGGCGCGGCGCCGTTCAAGCGTTTTTCACCGGTTCCGGGATAGGCTGTCGTCGACGCAGCTTCGCGTCGCCGCGGAGAACCGCCATGTCCGTTTCCATCCATATGCTGTCGCCGCTGATCGCGCTGATCGCCGGCATCCTGATCCTCGTCATGCCGCGCCTGCTCAACTACGTGGTCGCGCTGTACCTGATCCTGATCGGGTTGATCGGCCTGTTCGGCCATCACCTTGCCTAGCGCTTCGGCTTGAGCAGCGTGCCGGTGCAGTTTTTCGCGCCGCATCGGCACGCCCAGATGGCCTTGAGGCGCGGCGTGTGGCGCTCCTCGAGCTTGATGCCGTAGTCGTAGGTCAGCTCCTCGCCGGCCTTGATCGCGCGCCGGGTCTCGATGAAGACCTTGTCGCGGCGCTTGTCGCCGCCCTCGTCCTCGACCATCCACGCCTCGCAGTTCGGCGCGCAGCTGTGGTTGATCCAGCGCGCGTCGTTGCCGCCGTCGCCGCCGTCGATCAGGTACTTCTCGTTGAGCGTGAACAGGAAGGTGTGGCCCGAATCGGTGTCGTTCGCGTAGGTGCGATTGGCCTGCGCGTGCGTCAGCAGGCGCCCCTTGTACTCGATGACGCGCACGCCCTTGGCGAGATCCTGCGCGGCGAACACGCCGTTGCCGTGAATCGGGGAGGAACGGCGGACGAAACGTTTGGCCATGCGACGACTCGATGCTCTCGAAAAAGGGAAGCTTGGATGATAGCGCGATCGCCGTGCGCGCGGGCCGGTCCGCGCCGCCGAATTGCCGCTGCGCGGCGCTGCCCTTATCATCCGCGACGTCCATCCATCCGCGCCTCCGCGCAAGGAATCCCATGTCAGGCACGTCGAAGCTCACCTCGTTCTGCACCGCCGCGCTGGGCCTGTTGCTCGCATTCGCCGCGGCAACGGACGCGGACGCGCGCAGCAAGGGCAAGCACGGCAATTCCGGCGGGGGCCGGCCCGGGCGCTTCGACTACTACGTCGTCTCGCTGTCGTGGTCGCCGAGCTACTGCGCCGTGCACCCGGACGAACCGCAGCAGTGCGGCAAGGGCTACGGTTTCGTCATGCACGGCCTGTGGCCGCAATACAAGAGCGGCGGCTGGCCGCAGAACTGCTCCACGAACCGCGAGCCCGACGAGGCGACGGTCACGCAGATGCTGCCGATCATGCCGAGCCGGCATCTGATCGAGCACGAGTGGCAGACCCACGGCGCCTGTTCCGGCCATGACCCGAAGGAATATTTCGCGCTCGCCGAGGACGCGTTCTCGCGCGTGACGATTCCGCAGGCGCTGAAGACGCCGGCCACGTCGCCGCAGCTCAGCGCCGACGACGTGACCAGGGCCTTCATGGACGTCAATCCCGGCCTCGAGGACAACATGATCAGCGTGCAGTGCAAGGACGGCGGCACGCTCGAGGAAGTGCGCATCTGCGTCGACAAGGACAATCTGTCGGTCAAGTCCTGCGGCGGGCGCGTGCGCAACTCCTGCCGTGCAGGCAAATTGACGATACCGGCGGTGCGCTGAACGCCGCTGCTGCGCGCAGATTCGCGCCGTTGCCCGTCATTCCGGCGATTGCGCACGCCGGAACGTGCGCGAACATTCGTTTCCGCCACGCTCCGCCAAGGAAAGAAGGTTTTACAACGCCGTCAGATTCGCATAGGCCAGCACGAGCCATTTCGCCCCGGCGTCTTCGAAGTTGACCTGCACGCGCGCGTGCGCGCCCGAGCCTTCGGAGTCCATGACGACACCCTCGCCGAAGCTCGCATGGCGCACGCGCTGGCCGAGTTTCAATTGGGTGACTTCGAGCGCGTCGGCGGCGTAGTGGTTGGCCGACAGCGGGCGCGAGACCTGCACGCGCGGGCGCACCTCGTGCAGCAGTTCGCGCGGCAGCTCGTGCAGGAAGCGCGACGGACGGTTGTAGCTTTCCATGCCGTGCAGGCGGCGAGATTCGGCGTAGCTCAACATCAGCGTTTCGCGCGCGCGCGTGATGCCGACGTAGGCGAGGCGGCGCTCTTCTTCGAGCCGGCCCGGTTCGTCGAGCGAGCGCTGGCTCGGGAACAGGCCGTCCTCGAGGCCGACGAGGAACACGATCGGGAATTCAAGGCCCTTGGCCGAATGCAGCGTCATCAGTTGGACGCAGTCTTCCCACGCTTCGCCCTGCGATTCGCCCGCTTCGAGCGCGGCGTGGGCAAGGAACGCGGCAAGTTCGTCGAGATTCGCCTCGATGTCCTCGGGCGTGCGTTCGAAGCGGCTGGCAACGTTGACGAGTTCGTCGAGGTTCTCGACGCGCGACTCGGCGCTGCCGCGCGAGTCGGCTTCGTAATAGTCGCGCAGGCCGGATTTCTGGATGGCGAGGTCGATCTGTTCGGCAAGGGCGAGTGATTCGTGATTCGCAATTCGTGATTCGCTTTGCTCGTCATCCCGGCTTTCGCCGAGATGACGAGCCGAAGCAGCCTCGCCCGCACAATCCCGGGCAAGGCTTTCGATCAGATCGACGAACCCGCGCAGCGCATTCTTCGCGCGCCCGGCCAGTTCGCCCGTGATGAATTCCGCGAGCACGGCGTCCCACAGCGACGAACCGTCGCGGCGCGCGCGCTGGCGCAGCGTGTCGAGCGTGCGTTCGCCGATCCCGCGCGGCGGCGTGTTGACCGTGCGTTCGAAGGCCGCGTCGTCGTGGCGGTTGGCAACGAGACGCAGATAAGCAAGGGCATCCTTGATCTCGGCGCGGTCGAAGAAGCGCAGGCCGCCGTAGACGCGATAGCGGATGTCGTGCTGGATCAACTGTTCTTCGAAGTTGCGCGACTGCGCGTTCGAGCGGTAGAGGATCGCGCAGTCGTGCGCGTCGCCGCCCTGGCGGATATGCTCGCGGATCGCCTCGACGACGTAGCGCGCCTCGTCCTGCTCGTTGTACGCGGCATAGACCGAAATCGGCTGACCCGCGTCGCCCGCGGTCCATAACTGCTTGCCGAGGCGCTGCGGATTGTTGGCGATGATCGCGTTCGCGGCCTTGAGGATCGTGCCGGTCGAGCGGTAGTTCTGCTCGAGGCGGATCGTCTTCGCGCTCGGGAAATCGCGCAGGAAGTGCTGCATGTTCTCCACGCGCGCGCCGCGCCAGCCGTAGATGGCCTGGTCGTCGTCGCCGACGGCGAAGACCTTGCCGGTGTCGCCCGCGAGCACGCGCAGCCAGGCGTACTGCAACGTGTTGGTGTCCTGGAATTCGTCGATCAGCAGATGGCGCCAGCGTTCACGGTAATGCGCGAGCAAGCGTTCGTCGGTGAGGAACAGCTCGTGCGAACGCAGCAGCAGCTCGGCGAAGTCGACGAGGCCGGAGCGCTGGCATTGTTCCTCGTAGGCTTTGTAGATGTCGACGAGTGTGCGCGTGAGCGGATTGGCTTCGCGCTCGAAGCCGGCCGGACGCTTGCCCTCGTCCTTCGCCGCGTTGATGAACCACGTCGCCTGACGCGGCGGAAAACGCGATTCGTCGAGACCGAGTGCGGCGATAGTGCGCTTGACCAGGCGCTGCTGGTCGTCGCCGTCGAGGATCTGGAACGTCTCCGGCAGCCTCGCCTCGCGCCAGTGCTGGCGCAGCAGGCGATGGGCGATGCCGTGGAACGTGCCGACCGTGAGCCCGCGCGTATTGAGCAGCGAGGAGCGTTCGAGCAGCGCCTGCGCGCGCGAGCGCATCTCGCCGGCGGCCTTGTTCGTGAACGTGACCGCGAGCACCGACCACGGCGACACGCGCTCGACTTCGAGCAGCCAGCCGATGCGGTGCGTGAGCACGCGCGTCTTGCCCGAACCTGCGCCCGCGAGTACGAGATAATGGCCGAGCGGGGCGCTGACCGCTTCGCGCTGAGCCGCGTTGAGATCGTCGAGCAGATACGAAACATCCATTGGGCGAATTGTAATTGGTGTTGGTCCGGACGAAACGTCCAGACCGACTCGCGGCGTTCGAGCCGGCCCTGCGGGCCGCTCAACGCCGCGTTCTGAGAGGGCAATCCGTGTTGCGAAAACTGATGGTTTCCGTATTGCTGTCCGTGCTGTCGTCGCTGGCGTCGGCCGCGGCGCGCGAGGTGCCGCAGTATCGCGCGGTCTTCGATGCGGGCGCGCAGAGCATGCGCGTGCGCGTCTGCTTGCACGATGCGCATGCGCACGTCGTTTTCACCGCGGATTCGGCGTGGGCGAAGCGCTTCGTCGCCGACGTCGCGCGCGACGGCCACGGGACGCTGATCAGCGACGACGGCGGCTGGAACGCGACGGACTGGCGTGCTGGCGAATGCCTGAGCTATCGCGCCGATCTCGCCGCGATCGCGGCCGAGGACAGGTCCGACGTCGGCCGGCGCTTCGGCGAGGATTCTGTTCGTCGCACCGCAGTTGTGGCTGCTGCGCGCCGATGTGCAGGATGGCGACGCGCGAATCCATGTGGAGTTGCCCGCCGGGTAGTCGGTTTCCGCGCCGTGGCAGGAAACCTCTCAACCGCCATCGATGCCGGTAAAAGACAAAAAGTCATCGTCGATGGGAGCGCCTTCCAAAGACTTCACCATTCCGGACACGCCGCCGGACTGGTCGGCCGCGGTGGCGATCGGCCATTTCGACGAGAGGAGGATCGAATTGCCGGGCGGCGTGTTGCGCGTGGCGATCCTCGGCGGCATCAATCCGCCGCAATGTCTTGCGCGCGCGCAGCGGTTTGCTCACTCCGGCGCAGGCATGGGATCGGCTGGCCGAAGGATTCCGGCGCGGCGCAGCCGGGCGACGACACGCTCGAACGGACGGCGGCGACGATGCAGCGCACGCACGCGTATCAGCGCGTGTACTGGGCCGGCGCGGCGTTCTGGCTGACGGTCGACCGCGATCTGCGCCGCGAGAGCGGCGGCAAGGTCGGGCTCGATACCGTGCTGTCGCGCTTCCGCGGCTGCTGCCTGCCGGCGTACCGCCCATGGCGGCCGGAAGAATTCGTCGCGCGGCTCGACGCGCTCGCAAAGACGTCGCTGATCTCGACTCGCTATCGCGAGTTCGCGGCGATGACTGCATTTCCGGACTGGGCCGCCCTTTACGCCGATCTCGGCATTCGCGAGAAAGACGGCCGGCTCGTATTCGATCCCCTTGCGCGTGACGCCGCGATACGCGAGGCGATCATGCTGGCGAAGGCGGATTGAATGCGAAGTGGCGCTGTTGCCAGCTGCTTGGCTCGTCATTCCCGCGAAGGCAGGAATGACGGCAAAGATGGATCGCGGTCAGCCTGTGTGTCCATCCATCCGCACGCGCATCGACAGGTCGATCGCGCGCACGTGCTTGGTCAGCGATCCGACCGAGATGAAATCGACGCCGGTTTCGGCGATCGATCGCACGCGGTCGAGCGTCACGCTGCCCGAGACTTCGAGCGGCACGCGCCCGGCGACGTGGGCGACGGCGCGGCGCATGTCGTCCGGCGAGAACTCGTCGAGCATGATGCGGTCGACCTTAGCGGCGAGCGCCTGGTCGAGCTCGTCGAAATTCTCGACTTCGACTTCGAGCAGCAGATCCGGATGCGTCGCGCGCGCCGCCGCGACGGCAGCCGCGAGCGAACCGGCCGCAGTGATATGGTTTTCCTTGATCAGGATCGCATCGAACAGGCCGATGCGGTGGTTGCTCGCGCCGCCGCAGCGCACCGCGTATTTCTGCGCGTGGCGCAGGCCCGGCAGCGTCTTGCGCGTGTCGAGGATGCGCGTGCGCGTGCCGCGCACGGCGTCGGCGAACTGCGCGGCAACCGTGGCCGTGCCCGACAGAGTTTGCAGGAAATTGAGCGCAGAGCGCTCCGCACCGACCAGCGCGCGCGCATTGCCGCGCAAAGTACACAATGTCGCATCGGCGGCGACGCGATCTCCGTCATGCGCCCGCCATTCGATGACGACGTGCGGATCGCGCGCGCGAAAGCAGGCGTCGAACCAGGCCGTGCCGCAGAGCACGGCGTTTTCACGCGTTATGACGACGGCGCTGGCGGTCGCCGAGGCGGGCAGCAGGTCCGCGGTCGCGTCGCCGCCGCCGAAATCCTCGGCCAGCGCGCGGGCGACGTCCTGCGCGACGACGACGACGTCGGGCGGCGGCAACTCTCCCATCGGCTCAGTTCGGAAAATCGTGCAACTGCGTCGTGCCGATGCCTTCGTCGGCCAGCATCACCGGAATGTCGTCGTCGATGCGATAGATGACCTTGCCGTCGGTCGTGATCAGGCCGGCCTTGAGCGCGGCGGCGACGTTCGCGCCGGCAACGGTCTTGACCGCATCGCGCGCGATCTCGCGGTTGAGCGCATCGAGCTGGCCGCGGCTGAGCGGCTTGACCGGCGTCTTGGTCACCGGGTCGCAGAGGATGTCGAGCAGGCGTTTGTCCATGCGGCGAAGATGCGTGATGCGCGAAGTGTCCGTAGAATATCGTTTTTGCGCAGGCTAAGCCATGAACACAGACACCGCGCCAGCGCGCATCGGCATCGTCATGGGCTCGCGCTCGGACTGGGAGACCATGAGCCATGCGGCCGGGACGCTCGACCAGCTCGGTATCGCGCACGAGGTGCGCGTGGTCTCCGCGCACCGCACACCCGACCTGCTGTTCGGCTACGCCGTCGATGCCGCCGCGCGCGGGCTCAAGGCGATCATCGCCGGCGCGGGCGGCGCGGCGCACCTGCCGGGCATGCTCGCGGCGAAGACCGCGCTGCCCGTGCTCGGCGTGCCGGTGTCCTCGCATGCGCTCAACGGCATCGATTCGCTGCTGTCGATCGTGCAGATGCCGGCCGGCGTGCCGGTGGCGACGTTCGCGATCGGCAAGGCCGGCGCGACCAACGCGGCGCTGTTCGCCGCGAGCCTGCTCGCGCTCGAAGACGAATCCGTCGCGAGGGCATTGAACGCATTCCGCACGGCGCAGACGGAAAGCGTGCTCGCCCAGCCCGATCCGCGCGCATGAAAACCGTTGGCATCCTGGGCGGCGGCCAGCTCGCCCGCATGATCGCGCTCGCCGGCGCGCCGCTCGGTGTGCGCTTTCTCGTCGTCGACAACGTCGCCGATGCCTGCGCGGGCCAGGTCGCACCACAGGTCACCGCCGACTGGCGCGATTTCGCCGCGCTGGAGGACTTCGCCCGGCGCATCGACGTGGCCACGTTCGATTTCGAGAACGTGCCGGCCGACACGGCGCGCTGGCTCGCGGAACGAGTCGCCGTGTTCCCCAACCCGCGCGCGCTGGCGACGACCCAGGACCGGCTCGTCGAGAAGACCCTGTTCCGCGAACTCGGCCTCGACACGCCCGCATTCGCCGCGGTCGACAGCCGCGCCGATCTCGAACGCGCGCTCGTCGCGATCGGCACTCCTGCGGTGCTCAAGATGCGCCGGCTCGGCTACGACGGCAAGGGCCAGTTCCGCATCAAGTCGCCAGCCGACGTCGACGCGGCTTGGGCCGCGCTCGGCGGCGCCGAACTGATCCTCGAAGCATGGGTCGCGTTCGAACGCGAAGTGTCGCTCGTCGCCGGGCGCGGGCGCGACGGAGCATTCTCCACTTATCCGCTCGTGCAGAACTGGCACGAGGACGGCGTCCTCTCGGCCACGCTGGCGCCCGCACCGAGCGCGGAGGCGCTGATGGAACCGGCCGCGCGCCATGCGCGTGCGATCGCCGAGCATCTCGACTACGTCGGCACGTTCGCGCTGGAACTGTTCGTCAAGGACGGCAAGCTGCTCGGCAACGAGATGGCGCCGCGCGTGCACAACTCCGGGCACTGGACGATCGAAGGCGCGCCGTGCAGCCAGTTCGAGAACCATGTGCGCGCCGTGCTCGGGCTGCCGCTCGGCGACACCGCGGCGCTCGGCACGACGGTCATGCTCAACTTCATCGGCGAATTGCCCGATGCATTGCCGGTTCTCGCCGAGCCGCGCGCACACTGGCACGACTACGGCAAGTCGCCGCGCACGGGGCGCAAGGTCGGCCATGCGACGTTGTGCGCCAACACGAACGGCGAAATGCGCGAGCGCCTCGCGCGCGTCGCGCACGCGCTCGGGCGGGAGGCGCAGGCCGCGCCGGTGCTTGCCGCGCTTTAGGGCACGCATCGTCGCCCCGATAGCCGCTCAATGCAGATTCGGGTGCATCGGAAAGCACAGTCGGTGCCTGCGGAAGTCGAGCACGTAGTCCATGTCCTTGAGCGCGCCGGCGCCGAGCGCGATGTCGAACGGAAACGTCGATTCGGTGTAGACGATGAAGTAGACGTTGAAGCGCTGGCGATCGATCTGCATCTTCACCTTCGCCGCTTCCGCGCTGGCGAACGGATGGTAGCCGCCGATGTCGTTCATGGCGAGTTGGCCGCTGCGCAGTCGCGTCACTTCATCGAGCGCGGCCTTGGTGCCGATCAGAAACATCGAGGTGCCCGTGTCGAGCATGACGCGGTGCGGCTGGTCGTTGACGAGGAACTCGGGAATGAGGCGCAACCGATGCCCCGCCAGGTCGGTGCCGGCCTGCATGTCGCGCTCGCAGGCCGGCGCGTCGGTGTCGTTCGCATCGATCGTCAGCGATTTTCCGGTCATGCGCAGGACGCCGAGCGGCGCGAGCAGGTTGATGCCGATGAGCGCGTTGTGGCGCGGCACGATGTTCACCGGCACGTTGCGCAGCGTGATCGGACCGATTTGCAGCGCGTCGAGCACGCCGCGTCGGATCTCGACGCCGTGACTCAGCCAGCCGCGGACATGGCCGCGCTCGTCGAGCGGTTCGACGCCGAGGTCGCGCGCCTTGCCTTCGTCGAGGACCATGTCGGTCGCGCCGGTGTCGAGCAGTACATCGACATCGCGGCCGTTGGCGCGGGCGGCGAGGATCGGTCGTAGCGAATCGCGGTCGTTCGCGTCGCGTCTGAACGCGAACGTCACGTTCGCCGAGGGCCCGTCGATCGAGAATTGGGCAACGCCCGCCTGACGGGCGAGAAGCTTCTGCATATCGTCGAGGCGTTTGTCGAGCTCGGGCGCGCGGCCGCGATAACGGCGCACGAGGTCGGCTTCGGCCTCGTGCGCCGTCTGCCACTTGCCGGCGAGGCGAAGATTGCCGGCCCGGAACCGGCCACAAAGCAAGGCGATGTCGGGTCGGCTCCGGAGCAGGTTGTCTTCGCAGACTGTCGCGTCCTTGCTCGCGGCGTCGAGATTGAAGCGCGTGCGTTCGATCGCCATTGCGGCGAGCACGTGGACGATCGAATCCTTCGATGCGTACAGATCGAACAGCACGGACGAGTCCGCCTCGCCCATCGCCTTGAAGATTTTGTCCAGGTTCTCGCTTTCGACGGATCTCGCAGCGGCCTCCGTTCCGGCGGCTGGCGGCGGTTCGTTCGCGTTCGCCGTGCATGCGGCGGCGAGCAGCAGGACGAGCCGGCCGGGAAAAGCGTGCATGAACTTCGGGCCACGCATTTTCAAGCCGCGCCGTCGCAAGGACGCGTTTCATCGCGCCCTTGCGTTGCGTCCGCGCAAGTCAGGAGAAATTGGCTGCCGCGAATTCCCAGTTGACGAGGTTCCAGAACGCCTCGACGTACTTCGGCCGCGCGTTGCGGTAGTCGATGTAGTAGGCGTGCTCCCATACGTCGCAGGTCAGCAGCGGACGGTCGCTGCCGGTGATCGGCGTCGCCGCGTTGCTGGTCGAGACGAGGCCGAGGCTGCCGTCGGCGCGCTGCACGAGCCATGCCCAGCCGGAGCCGAACGTGCCGACCGCGGTCTTGGTGAACTCTTCCCTGAACTGATTGGCGCTGCCGAACGTCTTCACGATCGCATCGGCGAGCTTGCCGGACGGATCGCCACCGCCCTTGGGCGAGAGCGAGTTCCAGTAGAAAGTATGATTCCAGATTTGCGCCGCGTTGTTGAACACGGGCCCTTGCGAATTCTTGACGATCGTTTCGAGATCGGAATTCTCGAACTGGGTACCCTTGATCAGATTGTTGAGGTTGGTCACGTAGGCCTGGTGGTGTTTGCCGTAGTGATAGTCCAGCGTTTCGGCCGAGATGTGCGGTGCGAGCGCGTCGCGCGCGTAGGGAAGAGCGGGAAGTTCGATGGCCATGACGTTTCCTCTGGCAGTGGGCTTAAGGGGGCGATGAGTATAGAGGGCCCGGGGGCGATGGGCGAGCGGCACGCAAAAGGCCGCATGCCCGCTGCGCGCTGCTACAATTGCGCATCGCGGCCCGTACGGCCGCCTCATATCGACGTGACCGCAATGAATATCGAAGAACGCATCCGCAAGACCGTGCAGGACAATCCGATCGTGCTTTTCATGAAGGGCACGCCGCAATTTCCGATGTGCGGGTTCTCGCAGCGCGCGGTGCAGGCGCTGAAGTCGTGCGGCGCGCAGTTCGCTTCGGTCAACGTACTCGAAGACCCGGACATCCGCGCGAACCTGCCGCGCTACTCGAACTGGCCGACGTTTCCGCAGCTCTTCATCAACGGCGAACTGATCGGCGGTTGCGACATCACGCTCGAACTGCAGGAAAGCGGCGAGCTGGCGCGCATGGTCAAGGATGCGCAGAAAGCGCCTGCATGACGATCGAGTTGCGCGACACCGCGCGCCTGCCTGCGGACTGGAAGGCGAAACCCGATTGCCTGCGCGACCGCGTCGCCCTGATCGTCGGCGCGGCCGGCGCTCTCGGCAGCGCGAGCGCGAAAGCCGCCGCGCAGGCCGGCGCAAAAGTGATCCTGCTCGGGCGCAAAGTGCGGCCGCTGGAAAAACTCTACGACGAGATCGAAGCTGCGCATCCGGGCGCGGCATCGATCTATCCGCTCGACCTCGCCGGCGCGTCGCCGAAGGACTACGGCGACCTCGCCGCGACGATCGAGCGCGAATTCGGCCGGCTCGACGGCATCGTCTTCGCCGCCGCCCACTTCGAGGGATTGCAACCCATGCTCGACGCCACGCCCGAAGCGTGGCTGAAGACCCTGCACGTCAATCTCAATGCGCCATTCCTGATCGTGCAAGCGTGCGCCGAAGCGCTGTTGCGCGCGCCGGCGGACGATGCGAATGCGAGCGTCGTCTTCGTGCTCGACGACCCCGCGCGTGTCGGCAAGGCGTTCTGGGGCGCCTACGGCGTGGCCAAGCACGCCTTGCTCGGTCTGGCCTCGATCCTGCATCAGGAATGGGACTCGACACGAGCGCGCGTGCACACACTGCTGCCGGCGCCGATGCGCAGCGCGCTGCGGCGCACGGCCTATTTCGGCGAGAATACGATGGAACTGCCGACGGCGGACGGCGCCGCGCAGGCGGTCGTCTATCTGCTCGGCGACGAGGGAGCCGCGGTGCGGGACAAGGCTCTCGATTTGCGCTGATGTTTTTTGCTCGTCATTCCCGCATGCTCTTGGCGGGAATCCAGCGACTTTCATTCTTCATCTTGATCCTGCAAAAGCAAAGGCACTGGATTCCCGCTTTCGCGGGAATGACAGGCAAGAGGAACTTCATGGGCACCAGCATCACCACGCTATCGGCCGGGATCATGCTGTTCCTGATTCTCGATCCGCTCGGCAACATTCCGATCTTCCTGAGCCTGCTCAAGAACGTGGCGCCGCAGCGGCGCCGCTACGTCTTGATACGCGAACTCATCATCGCGCTGGCGACGCTGTTCGTCATCCTGTTCTGTGGCAGTACCGTTCTGCGGTTGATGCAACTGCGCATCGAGTCGGTCAGCATCGCCGGCGGCATCGTGCTGTTCCTGATCGGTGTCAAGATGGTGTTCCCGCGCGAGGGCGGCGTGTTCGGCGACAACGGCGGCGGCGAGCCGTTCATCGTGCCGATGGCGATTCCGGGCGTGGCCGGCCCCTCGGCGATGGCCGCGCTGATGCTGATGGCCAATTCGCAGCCGGGCCGCACCGCGGACTGGAGCATTGCGCTGTTCTGCGCTTGGCTCGCCACCGCGCTGATCCTGCTCGCCTCGACCTGGCTGTTCCGCCTGCTCGGCCAGAGCGTGCTCGGCGCGATTGAACGCCTCGTCGGCATGCTGCTCGTCGCCCTGTCGGTACAGATGTTCCTCGACGGCATCACGGCCTACATGAAGCTGTCCTGATCTTGCTTCCCCCACCCGATGGGAGAAAAGAGGCAGGTGATTCGCCGGTTTGCGACGCCGCACCACTACCGTCGGAGATGCGCTTCCTTGATTTCACGCTCGATCCGCTCTTCGGTCGCCGAGGCGACAAGCCATTCCGTCTCCACATGCTGCACTTGCACGAAAGTAAGCATGCCTGCTACCTGAAAGCAAAGCAACCAGTCATCCGAGTCACTAGCGCGCCGCAGCAATTCAGCTTTGTAAACATATAACCTGGGGCTGGCAAACGAGATAAAACTGTCATAAAGTGCGGTTAAGCTCGTGTTAACCCGTTCTGCGCGCGTCGCGAACGGAGTGCGACAGCATCGGGCCGGCCGAGGGTCGGTGCGACCGGGCAGGATCCATGGGGTATCAGACCGTTTATGCCGTGCGCCAGCGCACGGTGTGGCGATTTTTGGTTGAGAGCAGAGTCAACCCGTTCGGGAGAAATGAAGATGAATAATCCGTTGAGAGTCAAACTGTTGGCGGGCGTGATCGCATCGATCCTCGCGGTTTCCATGCCGGTCTACGCGCAGGAAACCAGTTCGGGCCTGGCTGGCCGCGTCGTCGACGCGAAAGGCGCGGCTGTCGCCGCAGCCAAGGTGAAGATCGTGCATGTGCCCTCGGGTACCACGTCGTACACTACGACCGATGCGAACGGCCGCTATAACGCGAAGGGCCTGCGCGTCGGCGGTCCCTACCACATCGAAGCGCAGGGCGAGGGCATCAAGGAGATCGATGCCGACAACGTGTATCTTGAACTCGGTCAGATCGGTACGGCCAACCTCGCCGAGGTCGCTGCGACGACGCAGCTCGAGGGTGTAGTCGTCTCCGCGACCGCCTTGACCTCGACCTTCAACGCGGACAACAAGGGCCTGGGCACCAACCTCAGCGGCCGCGCGCTGGAAACCGCCGTCAGCGGCAACCGCTCACTGGACGACATCGCCCGCCTCGACCCGCGCATCACCGTCACCGACCAGAACGACGGTTCGATCTCGTTGGCTGGCCAAAACAACCGCTACAACAACATCAGCGTCGACGGCCTGTCGGTAACCGACCCGTTCGGCCTGAACTCGAACGGGCTGGGCTTCACCGGTTCGCCGATCTCGCCCGAAACGATCGCCGCCTACGAAATCAAGGCCACCGATTTCGACGCCGGCTTCGACTCCGTCGGCGCCAACATCAACGCCGTCACCAAATCGGGCACCAATGAGTTCCACGGTTCGGTGTATGGCGCGTATACCGACGGCAGCAGCATGGTCGGCGAAAGCCGCGCCGGCGCCGACTACACCGGTTTCGACACAAACAAGACCTACGGCTTCACCCTGGGCGGCCCCATCATCAAGGACAAGCTGTTCTTCTTTGTCGGATACGAAGACCAGAAAGTCACCGGCATCCAGGGCGTCGGCACCGACGCCGTCAGCAGCGGCGGCCTCACCACGGCGGAGGTTGATGCGGTCGCAGCGGCGTTCAAGTCCATCGGCATCGACCCGGGTACTTACGGCAGCAGCGGCTCCGGCCTGACCCAGGAAGACAAACGCTCGCTCGCCAAGCTTGACTGGAACATCAGCGACAGCCAGCGCGCGACCTTCACCTACCAGCGCACCGAGGAGAGCAAGCCCACGCCGTACAGCTCGTACGTGAAGAGCACCAGCGTCATCATGTCGAGCAACTTCTACACCGTCTCGAGCAAGACCGACAACTACTCCTTCCAGTTGTTCAGCGACTGGACCGACAATTTCAGCACCGAGCTCAAGCTCGGCTACCAGAAGTTCAACAACACCAATGGCGCCGCCAAGAACCAACCCGAGGTGTACGCCTGCTTTACTGCCACTGCATCTGAGTGCCCCAACTATCCTGGCAGCATCCCCAGCAGCGTAGACTGGGTCATCGCGGGCGAGGACCGTTACCGCCACGAGAACGCGATCAGCAGCAAACGCATCAACGGCACACTGGACGGCACCTGGCACGTGGGCGACCACGTCGTCAAGGTAGGTTTCGACTACCTGAGCAACAAGACGGCCGACATTTTCGGCTCGTTGCTGCACGGTTCCTACGGTTTCTACGACAAGAACGGCAATGGCACGCCCGCAGACGAGATCGCCGCCGGGGACTATGGCACTTACGTCGTGAACATCCTGCCGGACGGCGTCACCCTGGCCGAGAGCGCCGGCACCTGGAAGTACACCCAGATCAGCCCGTTCCTGCAGGATACCTGGCAGATCGCCGACCGGCTGTCGATCGTCTACGGCGTGCGCATCGACATGCCGAAGGCCGACCATGCGCCGCCGGCGGCGATCGACCCGGCCACCGGCGTGAGCTACTGGCAGGAGCGTTTCGGCTACGCGCCCAACACCAAACTCGGCTCGAACAACAACGTCATCGAGCCGCGTTTCGCCTTCAACTACACCTTCGACACCGAACTCAAGATGCAATTGCATGGTGGCGTGGGCCTGTTCCAGAGCACGCCGCCCACGGTGTGGCTGTCCGATCCGTACATCAACAACGGCGTGGTCGGGTCGAAAGGATATTCGAGCACCGATCCGACCGTCGCTCCGTTCAGTGCCGATCCGTACAACCAGCCGGGTCCTGCGTCCGTCGTTTCCGGCGTGTGCACCGCCACCGCCAACTGCCAGATCGACACGATAGACCCGAATTTCAAGCTGCCGACGGCCGTGAAGTTCAACTTGGCCTTCGACTCCGAACTGCCGTGGTGGGGCCTGGTCGGCTCGGCCGAGTACATGTTCATCAAGGCCCACAACGCCATCGCCTACCTCGCGCCGAACATCGGCACGCCGAACGGCACCTTGCCGGACGGGCGCGAATCGTACTGGAAGACGGCGGGCACCTCCGGCACCGGCACCAACTACGGCTCCTACTCCGAGATATATCTCCGTTCCACCGAGCTGACCAATACCAGCCAGGGCATGAGCAGTTCGCTGACTTTGTCGCTGAGCAAACCTTGGGAAAATGGCTTCAGCGGCACCATCAGCGCCACCTTCACCCATGCCACCGACGTCAATCCGGGCACCAGTGCACAGGCATGGTCGAACTTCAACTACAACGCGCGCGTCAACCCCAACGATATCGTTACGGCGAATTCGCGTTTCAACATCCCGTTCTCGTTCAAGGCAGCGTTGAACTGGGACCATGCCTTCTTCGGCAACAACAGGACCACGGTGTCCGTGTTCTACAACGGCCACAGCGGTCTGCCCTACAGCTGGATCTTCGGCAGCGACGTGAACGGCGACAGCCTGGCGAGCGATGACCTGGTCTACATTCCGCTGAAAAACGACCCGCGCGTGAGCTACGGCACGGCCACACAGGCGCAGATCGACGCCTTCAACGCCTTCATCGACAATGACCCGTACCTGAGCAAGCACCGCGGTCAGATCGCCGGGCGCAATGCTTCGAACGCGCCGTGGGTGAACGAGCTCGATCTGGGCGTCCAACAGGAATTGCCGGGTTTCTTCGGCAAGGACAAGTTCATCGCGCGCCTGGACATCTACAACTTCCTGAACCTGCTCAACAAGAAGTGGGGCGATGTCGACAACATGGGCTTCTACGGCACGCGTTATCTCGTCTCCTCCGCGACCGTCGCCAACGGACAATACGTCTACAATCTGAGCAAGGCCCCGCAGGGCTACACCTTGTACGACAGCTACACCAACCCGTCGCGCGTGGTTTCCCGCTGGCAGGCCCTGGTCACCCTGAAGTACACGTTCTGAGCGCTCGTTTCCAACGCGGGATAAGTGTGGGGAATCCAACCGGCGTCCGCAAGGGCGCCGGTTTTCTTGTCGGGAAGGCGTACGCCGATCGAAGGTGCGAACGTGATCATGAATCGCCTCATCCTCGGAGGCGGTTTGGCCGTGCTCGAAGCCGCTCCGCTCGCGTATCGCAAGGCCGACGCCGCAGAATCCGTTCCTGTGCGAATCGATGGTCGATTTGGGCAGCGCCGGCTACGTTGTCTTGTTCGAGATAGGCGACGCGCGGAACGTGGGCGTTCCTGCAGTTCGCCATCAACGCGAAGATGACTATCATTAACCGTTCATGCGGCAAGAATTCCGGGTGACAAAGCAATGAACGATGTGAAAGAGAGCGCTCCTGCCCGCAATACGGTCAACGCGCGCATTGCCCCGGCGGCGGGCATGGATGTACTCTCGCGCGACGAAGTCACGCGACTGCGCGACGCGAGCCAGGGCGGTTTGCACACGCTGCTGCAGCGCTGTGCGCTCGCCGTGCTCGTGTCGGGCGAATCGACCAACGACGATCCGCGCAGCATCTTCGAGCGCTACCCCGATTTCGACATCCAGGTGCTGCAGCAGGATCGCGGCGTCAAGCTCGAACTCAAGAACGCGCCGGCGCGCGCTTTCGTCGAGGGCAGGATCATCCGCGGCATCAACGAACTGCTGTTCGCGGTCGTACGCGACATCGCCTACGTGGCGACGCAGATGGACGCGGGCCGGTTCCGCCTCGACGATTCGCACGGCATCACGCATGCGGTGTTCGAGATCCTGCGCAATGCGCGCGTGCTGAAGCCGAACATCGACCCTAATCTCGTCGTCTGCTGGGGCGGCCATTCGATCAACCGCGCCGAGTACAAGTACACGAAGATGGTCGGCTACGACCTCGGCCTGCGCAGCCTCGACATCTGCACGGGCTGCGGACCGGGCGCGATGAAAGGCCCGATGAAGGGCGCGACGATCGCGCACGACAAGCAGCGCCTGCGCAGCAAGCGCTACATCGGCATCACCGAACCGGGCATCATCGCGGCGGAATCGCCGAATCCGATCGTCAACCAGCTCGTCATCATGCCGGACATCGAGAAACGCCTCGAGGCGTTCGTGCGCATCGGCCACGGCATCATCGTATTTCCGGGCGGCGTCGGCACCGCCGAGGAAATCCTCTATCTTCTCGGCATACTTCTGCACCCGCAGAACGCCAACGTGCCCTTCCCGCTCGTGTTCGCGGGGCCGAAGGAATCGGCAGCGTATTTCGAGCAGATCGACGCGTTCCTGAGACTTGCGCTCGGCGACCGCGTCGCGCAGCGCTACCGCATCGTCATCGACAATCCGCTCGAGACCGCGAAACAAGTCGCGCGAGGTATCGAGAAAGTGCGCGAGTTCCGCATCGAGACGCAGGACGCGTTCTTCTTCAACTGGGGCTTGCATATCGAACTGCCGTTCCAGCAGCCGTTCCGGCCGACGCACGAGAACATGGCCGCGCTGAACCTGCAACGCGACCAGCCCAAGCACCTGCTTGCCGCCGACCTGCGCCGCGCGTTCTCCGGCATCGTCGCCGGCAACGTCAAGGAAGAGGGCATGCGCGCGATCACCGAGCGCGGTCCATTCGAGATCGACGGCGATCCCGAGATCATGCGCGCGCTCGACCATATGCTCGCGAGCTTCGTCGAGCAGCAGCGCATGAAACTGCCGGGCGCAGCCTACGTGCCGTGCTACCGCATCAAGACCTGAGCGACGGTTCTTGCCGTCGCGTGCGTAGGGCTCCCGGCTCTTTCCGGCGATAGCAGAAGGGAAGCAAAAGCACGGAACCATTGCACCCGCAACCTGTCAGAGTCTCGACGCATCCTGGATCAGGCTCGTGACCAAACCCAACCAAGTACTCGTCTGGATGGCGGGTTTCCTCGTTGCCGTCGCCATGCTGGCCGGCGCGCTTGCGCCGAAACTGCTCGCGAATTTCCAGGCGAATCCGTTCTTCAATGGCGTGATCCTGGTCGTGCTCCTGTTCGGCATCGCGTGGAACCTGCGCCAGGTGTTGCAACTCTCGCGCGAAGTCGAGTGGATCGAAACATTCAAGAGGTCGGACCCGAGCCGTCCGCTTGCGCCGCCGAAGCTGCTCGCGCCGATGGCGCGCATGCTGTCGGGGCGCGAGCGCTCGAAGTTCTCGCTGTCGGCGACGAGCCTGCGCTCGCTGCTCGATTCGATCTACCTGCGCCTGGAGGAATCGCGCGACCTGTCGCGCTATCTCGTCGGCCTCGCGATCTTCCTTGGCCTGCTCGGCACGTTCTGGGGTCTGCTCGTGACGATCCGCTCGGTCGCGGAAATCATCGGTTCGCTCGGCGTCGGTACCGATCCGGTGGCGATGTTCACCGATCTCAAGGAGCACTTGAAGGAACCGCTGTCCGGCATGTCGACGAGCTTCTCGACCTCGCTGTTCGGCCTCGCCTCCTCGCTCGTGCTCGGTTTTCTCGATCTGCAGGCAGGACATGCGCAGAACCGCTTCTACAACGAACTCGAGGAATGGCTGTCGGGACAGACGCGGCTGTCGTCCGGCGCGCTGCAGGGCGACGGCGAGGCGAACGTGCCGGCCTACGTGCAGGCGCTGCTCGAACAGACCGCCGACGGTCTCGAGCGCATGCAGCGCGCACTGGTCGAGTCGGAACGCGAACGCCGCAATTCCTCCGAGCAGCTCGGCGAGCTCAACGCCCAACTCGCGCGCCTGACCGACCTCCTCGGCCGCGAGTCGCGCGAAATGCGCGGCATGAGCGAAACCCAGGAAGAACTCAAGAACGTGCTCAAGACGCTCGCCGCGGCGCCAGGCAACAGCACGCGCCTGACCGACGACCTGCGCAGCGAATTCCGCCTGCTCTCGCGCACGATCGCCGCCGCGGTCGACGGCAAGCGCAACGGGACCTGAGCGATGAATTCGCTCGCGCGCCGCCGCCGCGGCCTCGACATCTGGCCGGGATTCGTCGATGCGCTGACGAGCCTGATCCTCGTCATGATCTTCGTCCTGCTGCTGTTCGCGGTCGGCCAGTTCGTGCTGTCGCAGACGCTCGCCGGCAAGAACAAGGCGCTGGCCGACCTCAACGCGCAGATCGCCCAGCTCGCGCAAACGCTGTCGCTGGCCCAGGACGCGAAGGCCAAACTCGATGCGAAGGTCGACGAGTTGTCCGCCTCGCTCGGCACCTCGAACGCGGCGCTCGATGCGAAGAATGCCGAAGCGGCCAAACTTGCCGCCGACATCGCCGCGCTCACCGAATTGAAGACCCAGCTCGAACAGCAGGTCGCGCAGATGGCCGCGCAACTCGATGCGTCGAAAAAGGACCTCGTCGCCGCGACCGACCTCAACGCCAAATCCGCCGCCCAGGTTGAATTGCTCAACCGCCAGCTCGCCGCGGTGCAGGAACAGTTGAAACAGATCACCGCCGCGCTCGAGATCGCGAACAAGAACGTCAAGGACAAGGACGTGAAGATCGCCGAACTCGGCAAGGAGTTGAACATCGCGCTGGCCAACAAGGTCAACCAGCTCGAGAAATACCGCTCGGAATTCTTCGGCAAGCTGCGCGAGGCGCTCGGTAATCGCGCCGACGTGCAGGTCGTCGGCGACCGCTTCGTGGTGCCGACCGACATCCTGTTCGACACGGGTTCGGCCGAACTCTCGCCCGAGGCACAGTCGTCGATGGCCAAGCTCGCGAAGACGCTCAACGAGGTCGCCGCCGAAATCCCGTCGAGCCTCGACTGGGTGCTGCGCATCGACGGCCACACCGACAAGCGCCCGATCCACACCGACCAGTTTCCCTCGAACTGGGAACTGTCGACCGCGCGCGCGACCGCGATCGTCAAGCAGCTCGCCGTGCAGGGCATCCAGCCGCGCCACCTGTCGGCGAACGGCTTCGGCCAGTTCCAGCCGCTCGATCCGAGGGACAGCGAGGACGCCTACGCGAAGAACCGGCGCATCGAGATCCAGCTGACCAATCGTTGACGGCGACGCGCGCTCAGAGGCGTCCCGCGAGCGCGTGGAATTTCCAGCGCACTTCGCGCAGCTGCGCCGAATCGCCCCACGCGCCGCGCAGGTCGGCTTCGACGAGGCCGACGGGATCGACGCCGTTCGCCGCGAGGTAGCGTTGCGTCGCCGACCACGAGCGCAGGTAGGCAAGCAACTGGTCGACGTTCCAGCGCATGACCATCGGAAACTCCGGGGCGGCGATCGCCTCGAACGGAAACGGAATCGTGCGATAGCCCGCGTCGATGTGCGCGCGCTCCGGCGGCCAATAGGGACCGGTCAACGCGTCGCCGTAGAGATGCTCGATCACGCGATCGACCGCGGCAGCGACGCTGCACGACGCGTAGCTCCATGCGGCGATCACGCCGCCCGGCTTGAGCACGCGCCGCACTTCGGCGTAAAACGCATCGAAATCGAACCAGTGCAGCGCCTGGGCGATGGTGACGAGGCCGACGCTCGCATCGGCGAGCGACGAACGTTCGCCCGGTTCGACTCGATAGTCGATATTCGCGCGCGGCTCGGCGTCGGCGATCTGGCTCGCGCTCGGATCGGTGGCGACGACGCGGCCGAAGCGCCGCGCGAGCGCGATGCTGGCCTGGCCGTTGCCGCAGCCCGCGTCCCAGGCGAGCTCGCGGTCGGGCACCTGCGCGGCGAGCCAGTCGAACAATGCTTCGGGATAGGTCGGCCGCGCGCTGCGGTACAGGTCGGCGTGGGCGGAGAAATGATCCTTGAATCGAGTCATGGTGCCGTCGTCTCCACTCTGGTTGCGCCCGGCGCGAGACCGGCGAGCGCGACGTTGCCGATGCGCATGCGGACGAGGCGCAGCGTCGGCAGGTCGACCGCCGCGGTCATGCGCCGCACCTGGCGGTTGCGGCCTTCGCGTATGGTCAGTTCGATGAACGCATCGGGCACGCTCTTGCGCAAGCGCACGGGCGGATCGCGCGGCCACAGCCAGTCCGGCATGCCTGCGAGCCGCGTCGCACGCGCGGGCAAGGTCGGGCCGTCGTTCAAAAGTACACTTTTCCGCAATTGCGACAATTGCACGTCGGACGGCTCACCCTCGACCTGGACGAGATAGGTCTTCTCGACCTTGAACTTCGGATCGGTCAGGCGCTGCGCCAGCTTGCCGTCGTCGGTCAGCAGCAGCAGTCCTTCGCTGTCGTAGTCGAGGCGGCCGGCCGGATAGACATTCGGCTGGGCGACAAACTCGGCCAGCGTGCGCCGTGGCGGCGAACTTCGATCGGTGAACTGGCAGAGGACGTTGAAGGGTTTATTGAAGGCCAGGAGCATGCTCTTGCTCGTCACCCCGGCGGCTTTCAACAGCCGAAGGGCTGGTCAAGCCGGGGTTCGGTGACTTTCGCAACGAAAATCAAAGACGCTGGATTCCGGCTTTCGCCGGAATGACGGTCAAAAGATCTGCCCGGAAAATCCATTACCGCTTCGGCTTGACGAACTTCAGCGTCATCCGGTCCGACTCGCCGACCGCGAGGTACTTGTCGCGGTCGACGTCCTTGAGCGCGAGCGTCGGCGGCAAGGTCCACACGCCCTTGGGCCAATCCTTGGTGTCCTTCGGATTGGCGTTGATCTCGCTCTGCGCGGCGAGCTTGAAGCCGGCATCGGTGGCGAGCTTGACCACGGCGTCGACCGGCAGGTAGCCCGAGTCCTTGTCCTGCGCGAGCGTCGTACCGGGCTTGGCGCGATGGTCGACGACACCCAGCGTGCCGCCGGGCTTGAGCACGGCGTACATGGCCTTGAACATCGCCTCGGCGTTGCCGTCGTCGGTCCAGTTGTGCACGTTGCGGAAGGTCAGCACGACGTCGGCCGACGCCGGCGCGCCGAACACGGGCGCATTGCCGTCGAACTCGACCACCTCGGCCTTGCCGTAGCGTGTCGCATCGTCCGCGAACTTTTTGCGCAGCCCGCTCTTGTCGCTCGCGTTCTCGCCGGCCGGATTCTTCGGCTTGAAGATCGCCGCGACGTAATGGCCATGATCCTTGAGGTACGGAGCGAGGATTTCCGCATACCAACCGCCGCCCGGCACGAGTTCGACCACGGTCTGGTCAGGCTGTACGCCGAAGAACGCGAGCGTTTCCTTCGGGTGGCGGTACTTGTCGCGCGCCTTGTTCTTGTCCGGGCGCCAGTCGCCGGCGAGGACCGCGTCGATCGACGACGCCTGCGCGAGCGAACCCGGCGTGACCGGCGCCTTCGGCTGATCGGCGAATGCAACAGGATTCGCGGCCAGTGCCGCCGCGAGCGCCAGAGTCAATGTTGCGATATTGCGCATGAAACTGCTCCCTCTCGTTGTGATGGTTCACTACAGACCGGCATTCGATACAAATGATTCCACGCCGACGCGCACCGCTTCCGGATACGGCGGCACGTCGGCGACGAGGCCGTGCGTGATCTGCTCTTGCAGCTCGCGCCACCAGCGTACGCTGAAGATGTCGCCGTGCGCTTCGAGCAGCGCAGCGCGCTGCGCCGCATCGATGCCGAGGAAGCGCGGAAACTGTTCGGGAAACACGTCGAACGGGCCGACGTAGAACGACTCGCCGCGGTCGTCGTCCTCGGGCAATTCGCGGAATCGGCAGTCGCTGACGAAGCACAGCTCGTCGTAGTCGTAGAAAATCGCACGGCCGTTGCCGGTGACGCCGAAGTTCTTGAACAGCAAGTCGCCCGGAAAGATGTTGCTCGCGGCGAGGTCGCGGATCGCCTGGCCGTAGTCGATAACGGCGCGGACCGCGGCTTCCGGCTCGGCCTCGCGCACATAGAGATTCAGCGGACGGATGCGGCGCTCGACGTAGCAGTGCGCGATGACGAGGTCCTCGCCGTCCATCCTCGCCGTTGCGGCGCAACCTGTCAGCAGTTCGTCGAGCAGGGCCGGCGCGAACTGGCGCTTCGGGAAGCGCAGGGACCTGAACTCCTGCGCATCGACCAGGCGCCCGCAGCGGTCGTGACGGAACACGAGCGTGTACTTCTGCATCACCTCTTCGCGCACGCTCTCCTTCGGAAACGCGAACTTGTCGCGGATCAGCTTGAACACGAGCGGATACGAGGGCAGCGTGAACACGGCCATGACCATGCCGCGTTCGCCGTCCGCGTGCACGAACTGCTCGTCGCGATGCGTGGCGAGATGGCGGAAAAAATGACGGTAACGCTCGGTCTTGCCCTGCTTGGCGCGGCCCAGGGCGGTGTAAAGCTCGTCGATCGGCTTGAACGGCAGCAGCGTGCGCAGGAACACGACCGCGTCGCCCACGGTCGGCAGGTCGGCCTGGAAATAGCTGCGCGTAAAACCGAACACCTGGGAGACGTGCGCCCGCTCGGTCAGCACCGCATCGACGCGCAAGCCGCCGTTCTCGTTGACCAGCGCGATCACGAACGGCGCGATGCGATCCACGCCGAACAGGCGGCCGACGAGGTAGGCGCGGCGCTCGCGGTAGAACACGGTGTCGAGCAGCTCGATCGCGCGGATCGGATTCGCATTGACCGCGTCGGTGCCGCCCCATTCGACCAGGCGTTGCGTCAGCGTTTCGGCGATGCGCAGCGCACACAGGCTGCGGTGCGCATAGGGAACCTCGAACGCATAGTCCTCGAGCATGCGCTGGCAGACGCGCGGCAACTGTCCCCACACCGCGTAGCTGTGCCGCTCGACCGGATGGGTGATGCGGTCGGTCGGCTCGATGTCGAGCGCGACGAATTCGATGTTGGCATCGACGCCGGAAGTGCCGAAGAAGCGCCTGGTGAGCGTGTTGTAAAAGGTTTTGTTGAGTTCCTGGTCGAGCAGCGGCGCGATCAGTTCCGCGAACGCATGGCGGATCTCGGCCCACAGCGCGCGGTCGCGCACCCGCTCGCGCAACAGGCGTTCAAGCCGCGTGGTCGTGGCGCGCACGCAGATGTCGTAAAGATCCATGCGCTCGACGTTGTCCATCTGCGCCGAGGCGAAGTCGCGCGCCTCGAAGCGCTGCCTGGCGCGACGCGTGATCGCGCGGAAACGCTCGTTGTAGTCGGCGAAGCCGTTGCGGATATCGACGGCCGCCACCGCGGCCAGCGCCGCGCGCTCGTCGGCCGGTGCGCTCGCTTCGAGGAGGGTGACGTCTTCGGGGCCCATCGCGCCATACCATACCGGAAATCAGCGTCGTTTTACCGCCTTGTCCGCGATGAGTGATCGTCGCGCTGCGCGCGCGACCGCGTCATTTGTCTGCCGTCCCTGACGCCGTGCCGCCCACCGTCATCGCGTCGATGCGCAGCGTCGGCTGGCCGACACCGACGGGCACGCTCTGCCCTTCCTTGCCGCAGACGCCGACGCCCTCGTCGAGTTTCAGGTCGTTGCCGATCATCGACACGCGCGTCAGCACCTCGGGGCCGGAGCCGATCAGCGTCGCACCCTTCACCGGCCGCGTCACCTTGCCGTTTTCGATCAGGTAGGCCTCGCTCGCCGAGAACGTGAACTTGCCATTGGTGATGTCGACCTGGCCGCCGCCGAAATTCACGGCGTAAAGCCCGCGCTCCACCGAAGCGAGGATCTCGCCCGGATCGTGCTTGCCCGCAAGCATGTAGGTATTGGTCATGCGCGGCATCGGCAGGTGCGCGAACGATTCGCGGCGGCCGTTGCCGGTCGAGCGCTGGCCCATGAGCTGCGCGTTGAACTTGTCCTGCATGTAGCCCTTCAGGATGCCGTCTTCGACCAGCACCGTGCATTCGCCGGCCGTGCCTTCGTCGTCGACGCTGAGCGAACCGCGCCGGTTCGCGAGCGTGCCGTCGTCGACGACGGTGACGCCCTTCGCCGCGATGCGGTCGCCATGGCGGCCCGCGAACGCGCTCGTGCCCTTGCGGATGAAGTCGCCCTCGAAACCGTGGCCGATCGCCTCGTGCAGCAGCACGCCGGGCCAACCGGGGCCGAGCACGACGGTCATGCTGCCCGCGGGCGCCGGCACCGATTCGAGATTGACCAGCGCCTGGCGCACCGCCTCGCGCGCGAACGCGTGCGCGCGCCCGTTGGCGAGCAGTTCGCGGTAACCGTAGCGACCGCCGCCGCCGGAACTGGCCGACTCGCGCCGGCCGTTCTGCTCGGCGATCACGTTCACGTTCATGCGCACGAGCGGGCGCACGTCGGCGGCGAGCGTGCCGTCCATCGCCGCGACGAGCACGGTGTCGAGCGTCGCCGACAGGCTCACGATCACCTGCGTCACGCGCGCATCGAGCGAGCGCGTGAACCGGTCCACTTCGCGCAGCAGCGCGATCTTCTCCTCGTTGGCGATGCTCTCGACCGGATCGATCGGCGGGTACAGCGACCGCGCGTTGCGCGCGGTGAGCGCGTGCGCCGTGCGGTCGTTGCCCGACTGCGCGATCGCGCGTGCGCTCTTCGCCGCGGTCAGCAGCTCCGACAGCACGATCTCGTCCGAATAGGCGAAGCCGGTCTTCTCGCCGCTCATCGCGCGCACGCCGACGCCCTGCTCGATCGAGTGGCTGCCTTCCTTGACGATACCGTCCTCGAGCATCCACGACTCGCTGCGCGAATGCTGGAAGTACAGGTCGGCCGCATCGATGGCCGGACCCGCGAGCTGGCCGAACACGCGGTCGAGATCGGTGGAAGCGAGGCCGCCGGGGGCGAGCAGGCGTTGTTCGGCAAGCGGGAGAAGGGTCATGCGGATTCGAAACGATGGGGAAAATGGAGAGATAGGATCGGCAATGCCCGCTTGCAAATCCAGGCCCGCCTAGAGTCGAGGCTATACCTCGCGCGTCATGCCCGGGCGCGCGAGGTCCGCGACGACGCCGAAGCGTTCGCGGATTTCTCCCGCGAGCGCCTCGCGCGCGATGTCCTCGCCGTGCACGAGCGCGACCGGCGGATGCCGCGGAATGCCACTGTACCATTCGAGCAGGCCGGCCTGATCGGTGTGCGCGGAGAGGCCGCCGATCGTATGGCATTGCGCGGCGACGCGATGGTCCTCGCCGAACAGCCGTACCCACTGCGCGCCGTTGACGAGACGGCGGCCGAGCGTGCCTTCCGCCTGGTAGCCGACGAAGACGATGTGCGCTTCGCGGCGGCCGATGTTGTGGCGCAGGTGATGCACGATGCGGCCGCCGCTGGCCATGCCGTTGCCGGCGATGACGATCGCGCCGTTGCGGATCTGGTTGATCGCCATCGACTCGTCGACCGACTCGGTCGCATGCAGGTTCGGCAGGCGGAACGGATTGGGCGTGCCTTTCCAGACCGCGCGCGCATCGTCGTCGAACAGTTCGTGGTGGCGGTCGTAGATCCGGATCACCTTGGCCGCCATCGGGCTGTCGATGAAGATGCGCCAGCGCGACAGCTTCCATTCGTCCCAGAAGCGCGCGAACCAGTACAGCAGCTCCTGCGTGCGGCCGACGGCGAACGCCGGAATCAGGATGTTGCCTTTGCCGTTCCACGCATCGTCGAGGATGCCGCCGAGTTCGCGCACGGTGTCGGCGCGGTCCTTGTGGTTGCGGTTGCCGTAGGTCGATTCCATCAGCACCAGGTCGGCCGCGGGCGGGGTTTCCGGATCGCGCAGGATCGGCGCGCCCTTGGGCCCCAGATCGCCCGAGAAGACGAGCGTGCGGCCGTCGGCGAACAGTTCGACGATGGCCGAGCCGAGGATATGGCCGGCGTCGCGCAGGTTCACTTCGATGCCGGGAAACAGCGGCGTGCGCTCGTGGTACGGCAGCGGGCGCACCAGCGCCATCGTCTTCTGCACGTCCTCGCGCGTGTACAGGGGCACGGCCTCGGGCTCGCCGCGGGCGCGCTTGCGGTTGCTGCGCTTCGCGTCGCTTTCCTGCAGCGAGGCCGAATCGAACAGCATGACCTCAAGCAGTTCGGCGGTCGCCTGCTGCGTGTAGATCGGCCCGCGATAACCGCGCGCCGCGAGCAACGGCAGGCGCCCCGTGTGGTCGATATGCGCATGACTGACGACCAACGCATCGATGCCCGCAACGTCGAACGGAAACGGCTCGGCGTTGCGCGCCTCCTCATCGGCACCACCCTGGATCATGCCGCAATCGAGCAGGATGCGCTTGTCCCCCGCTTCGACCAGATGCATCGAGCCGGTAACCATGCCGGCCGCACCGAAGAAATTCACTTTCATGCCGTTCGCCTCCATCGCATGCCGGCCCAATCTACGCGAGTCTGCCGGCGCTGGAAAGTTCGTTGCGTGTACACTGCCCGAACTCCAACGGCAGGATCGATCCGATGCTTCGCCCGATATCCACGATGCTGATCGCGCTCGCGCTGGCGGCATGCCAGTCCGCGAGTCCGCAACATACAGCCGCGCCGCAGGCTCCGGCATTCTTCCACATCGACCCCGTGCGGCCCGTCGCGGAACTGCTGCCCAGCGCATTGGCGGCAACGCCGCCGGCGGAGTCGGGCGAGTTCCGCAAAACCGACCTCGTCGAACTGGCCACGCTCGATCCGTCGATCAAGCTCGACATCCGCTACGCGACGACGCGCAATTTCCTCGGCACGCCGCTGTACAGCCAGCCGCGCGCGTTCCTGCAGCGGCCCGCGGCCGAAGCGTTGGTGCGCGTCAGCGCCGCGGTGAAGCGCGAGGGCTACGGCCTGCTCGTGCACGATGCGTATCGGCCGTGGTACGTGACGAAGCTTTTCTGGGACGCGACGCCGCCCGACAAGCACCGCTTCGTCGCCGACCCGGCTACGGGCTCGCGCCACAATCGCGGCTGCGCGGTCGACCTGACCCTGTACGATCTGAAGACCGGCAACGCCGTCGAGATGCCGAGCCTGTACGACGAAATGAGCGAACGCGCCTACCCGACCTATGCCGGCGGCAGCGACGCCGACCGCGCGCGGCGCGATCTACTGCGCCGCTACATGGAAGCCGAAAGCTTCGCCGTCTACGAATACGAGTGGTGGCACTTCGACTACCGCGACTGGAAATCCTACGCGATCGGCAACGTGCGCTTCGAGGACGTCGCAACGGCGCACTGACCATGCCGTGGCCGGCATGGCGGGAATCACCTGCGCTTCGCGATCGGCACGAACTTCTGGTCCTCCGGCCCGACGTAGTTCGCGCTCGGCCGGATGATCTTGCCGTCGATGCGCTGCTCGATCACGTGCGCGCTCCAGCCCGAGGTGCGCGAGATCACGAACAGCGGCGTGAACATCGCCGTCGGCACGCCCATCATGTGGTAGCTCACCGCGCTGAACCAGTCGAGGTTCGGGAACATCTTCTTGATCTCCGCCATCGTCGATTCCAAGCGCTCGGCGATGTCGAACATCTTCGTGTTCTCCGCCTCCTTCGACAGGTCGCGCGCGACCTCCTTGATCACCTGGTTGCGCGGATCGCTGACCGTGTAGACAGGATGGCCGAAGCCGATCACCACTTCCTTGTTCTCCACGCGCCGGCGGATGTCGGCTTCGGCCTCGTCGGGCGTGTCGTAGCGCTTCTGGATCTCGAACGCGACCTCGTTCGCGCCGCCGTGCTTGGGCCCGCGCAGCGCGCCGATCGCGCCGGCGATGCACGAGTAGAAATCGCTGCCCGTGCCGGCGATCACGCGCGCCGTGAACGTGGACGCGTTGAACTCGTGCTCGGCGTACAGGATCAGCGAGGTGTGCATCGCCCTCACCCATTGTTCGCTCGGCGCCTTGCCGTGCAGCAGGTGCAGGAAGTGGCCGCCGATCGAATCGTCGTCGGTTTCGACCTCGATGCGCTTGCCGTTGTGGCTGTAGTGGTACCAGTACAGCAGCGTCGAACCGAGCGAGGCCATCAGCTTGTCGGCGATGTCGCGCGCGCCGGGGTGGTTGTGGTCGGCCGCCTCGGGCAAGGCACAGCCGAGCGCGGAGACGGCCGTGCGCATCACGTCCATCGGATGCGTCGAGGCGGGGAGTTGTTCGAGCACCGTTTTGACGGCGGCCGGAATCCCTCGCGCGGCCTTCAGTTCGGCCTTGTAGGCGCGCAACTCGGCCAGGGTCGGCAGCTTGCCGTGCACGAGCAGATGGGCGATCTCCTCGAATTCGCAGACCGTGGCGATATCGAGGATGTCGTAACCGCGATAGGCCAGATCGTTGCCGGTACGGCCGACCGTGCACAACGCGGTGTTGCCGGCGACCGTGCCGCTCAGGGCCACGGATTTCTTCGGCTTGGGCAGAACCTGTGCGGTGTTGTCGTTCATTTGTCTCTCCGATTGCATCTGTATCGTTCCTCTCACGCAGATCTTCTACAGGATCAGTTATTGAATACCTCTGCAGCCGGCAGGTGGGGGCATTGCGCGACTGGCTTGACTCGCAGCTGCAGCGCCATCGTTGGCGGACCGATGATGTTGCTGTTGCTGGACTCCCAACACTCGTTGAGGGTGGAGCAGAAACAGACGTCGATCGCCATCCGGTTCATGGCGCCATCGTGAAACCGTTGCCAGAACTCCTGGTCGGGAATCCGGAGCATCTGTAGATGCTCTCCCGGACTCAATACGTCCTGATTGATCGTGGTCTGGACGAAATAATGCGTCGACAGGCCCAACGCAGCCAGAGCATCGTTCCAGTCGCGCTGCGGCTTGCCGTCGATGCGCAACTGTACGCTGCGCACGATCGCCGGTCCGGGGCCCTTGTTGTCGACTGTCAGCGACTGGTTCAAATCGTCATTGCCGACAATCAAATAAGGCCATACCTGCGCGCGCACCTGTTGATGTTGGATGTAGGCCGTGTAGGCGGAAACGAACAGCGCCAGCAAGCCGACGCCTGCCGCAATGATCGCGGCGACGCCATCCCAATCGCGCCGTCTGCGCGATCCGAGCGCAGGCTCTGGAGAAACTTCGCTCATCCGTTCTTCGTCGAGCCCGAGAACAGCGCGTCGAGCTTGTGTTCGTAGTCGTGGTAGCCGATGCGCTCGTACAACTCGTCGCGCGTCTGCATCGTGTCAAGCACGCTCTTCTGGTGGCCGTCGCGACGGATCGCGGTGTAGACGTTTTCTGCCGCCCTGTTCATCGCACGGAATGCGCTCAACGGATACAGCACGATGCCGACGCCGACGCTGCGCAGCTCGTCCACCGTAAACAGCGGCGTCTTGCCGAACTCGGTGATGTTCGCGAGCACGGGCACCTTTACCGCATCGACGAATTTCTTGTAGGTCGGCAAGTCGTACGCCGCCTCGGCGAAGATGCCGTCGGCACCCGCTTCGACGCAGGCAATCGCACGCTCGATCGCGGCGTCCACGCCTTCCATCTGGATCGCGTCGGTGCGCGCGATGAGAAAGAACTGCGGGTCCGTCTTCGCATCGGCCGCGGCCTTCACCCGGTCCGCCATCTCCTGCCGGCTGACGATCTCCTTGCCCGGACGATGGCCGCAGCGCTTCGCGCCGACCTGGTCCTCGATATGGCAGGCCGCCGCGCCGAACTTGATCAGCGACTTCACCGTGCGCTCGATGTTGAACGCGGATGGACCGAAGCCGGTATCGATGTCGACCATAAGCGGCAGGTCGCAGACATCGGTGATGCGGCGCACGTCGGTCAGCACGTCGTCGAGTGTGTTGATGCCGAGGTCGGGCAGGCCGAGCGAACCGGCCGCCACGCCGCCGCCGGAGAGATAGATCGCGCGATAGCCCGCGCGTTTCGCCAGCAGCGCATGGTTGGCGTTGATCGCGCCAATCACCTGCAACGGCGATTCGGCAGCAAGCGCGGCGCGAAACCTTGCTCCGGCGGAAGACGTACTCATGCGGGTCTCCTGGCTGGGTCGATCATTCTAGCATCGGGCCGATTCATGAACGAACCTGTCCAAAAGGGTGAATTGCAATCGAATCGAAGGCAAAATGCGGCCACAGGGAAATCGCAACCGATTCCGCATCGAATGGAGCCAATGCCATGAAGAAGAAGCATCCCTTGCGCCACTTCCATCTTTTCGCATGGACTCTCGCCGCCCTGCTCGCTTTTCCCGGCCACGGCGCACGCGCCGCGGCGCCACTCGGGACTGGAACCTATACCGGCATCTATTCCGGCAACGACTACGGCACGGTGACGATCGTGGTCGATGCGCAAGGCAACGTGACTTGCGATTTCTTCAGCTCGCCGGGCTTCGTCCACTATCAAGGCACCGGTACGGTGGACACCACATCCTGGTTTCTCGTCAACTGCGCCACCCCGGATTCGGACAGCTACCGCATGTCGATGACGAGCAGCCCGGACAGCGCCGCGGCCAATGCCGTCACCGGTTTCTGGGGTGGCGGCACGAGCAGCGCCCAGATCAGCGGCAGCTATACCGCCTACTACGTTTCGACGAAATCCGACCCCGCGGGATCGATCACCAGCGCCACTTTCGCCGGCCTCTGGTACGACCCGGCATACACCGGAACCGGCTTCAACATCCTGCCCTCTTCCGCCGTCGGCCTGATCGTCACATATTACGGCGTCGACACTAGTGGCGCACCGCTGTGGCTCATTTCCGATTACGGCCCGACGACGATCACGATCGGAACCTCGGTCACGCTGAACATGAGCCATTCGAACTCGGGCACGTTCTTGGCGCCGGTGCGAGTGCCTGTCTCATGGGGGCAGATCACCCTTACCTTCACCAGCTGCACCACGGCGACGGCCACGTTGGATGGAACCGACGGCAAGGTTTCCGAGAACCTCACCTTGCTGACCGGCGTGATCGGCATGCTCGACTGCCGATGATTCGCGTTCGATCATGCGCCCGCACACGCAGTCCGGGTGCGGTTTCCCACCCCGCTGACCCGCGATCAAGCGCCCGCTTCCGGCCCGCGCTTGAGCGCATTGCGCACTTCCTCGAGCGAGTTCGGATCGTCGAGCGTGGACAGGTCGCCCGGATCGCGATCCTCGGCCAGCGCCTGCAGCGAGCGGCGCAGCAGCTTGCCCGAGCGCGTCTTCGGCAACGCATTGACGATGTAGACGCGCGCGGGCCTGGCCACGCCGCCGAGCATGTCGACGATGCGCTGCTGCATGCCGCTGGCGGCTTCGCGTTTCGCGGCCGCGTCGCCGGACGCCTTCAATGTCGCGAACACGACCGGCACCTGCCCCTTCAACTCGTCCTTGACGCCGATCACCGCCGCCTCGGCCACGCTCGCATGACTCGAAACGGACTCCTCGATCTCGCGTGTGCCGAGCCGGTGGCCGGCGACGTTGATCACGTCGTCGGTGCGGCCGAGGATGTAGGTGTAGCCGTCCTCATCGCGGATCGCCCAGTCCAGCGAGGAATACAAGAGTTCCTTGAAGTGGGAAAAATAGCTTTGGACAAAACGCGCGTCGTCGCGCCAGATCGTCGTCATGCAGCCCGGCGGCAGCGGCGGCACGGCGACGAGCACGCCCTTTTCGTTCGGCGCGCAATCCAAGCCCGTGGTTTCGTTGATCACGCGATACCTGTAACCGAAATTCGGTAGACCGGGCGAGCCGAACTTGATCGGCTTGAGGTCCAGCCCCGGATGCAGGCACAGCGCGGGCCAGCCCGTTTCGGTCTGCCAGTAGTTGTCGATCACCGGTTTGCCCAAGCCTTCCGAGATCCATTTCGCCGTCGGCTCGTCGAGCGGCTCGCCGGCGAGGAACAGGTATTTCAATTGCGATAGATCGTGCTTTTTCAGGAAAGCCGCATCGTGCTTCTTGAGCACGCGGATCGCGGTCGGCGAGGAAAACATCGTGCGCACGCGGTACTTCTCGCACAGCCGCCACCAGACGCCCGCGTCGGGGCTGATCGGCAACCCTTCGTAGAGCAGCGAGGTCGCACCCGCGATCAGCGGACCGTAGATGTTGTAGCTGTGACCGACGGCCCAGCCGACATCGGACGTGGAGAACATCGTCTGGCCGGGGCCGACGTCGAAGATGTCGCGCATCGACACGGCGAGCGCGACGAGGTGGCCGCCGACGTCGCGTTGCACGCCCTTCGGCTTGCCGGTCGTGCCCGAGGTGTAGAGGATATAGCTCGGCTCGTTCGATTCGAGCCAGATCACCGGCACTTCGGCGCCTTCGTGTTGCTTGCGCAGTTCGGCATAGTCGAGATCGCGGCCGGCGACGCGCGCCACGTCGTTGTCGAGGCCGCGTGAGACGATCAGCACGTGCGGCGGCGGATTCTTCGCCTCGGCCAGCGCCGCGTCGACCAACGGCTTGTAGGCGATCGCCTTGCCGCCGCGCATGCCCGCATCGGCCATGACCAGGAGCTTCGGCTCGGCGTCGTCGATGCGCATGGCGAGGTTGTGCGAGGCGAAGCCGCCGAATACGACCGAGTGGATCGCGCCGAGCCGCGCGCAGGCGAGCACGGCGAACACGGCCTCGGCGACGTTCGGCATGTAGATGACGACACGCTCGCCCTTCTTCACGCCTAGCGAGGCGAGCACCGCGGCGAACGCGTTCACCTCGCGGTACAGCTCGCGGTAGCTGATCTCGCGCGTGACGCCGGTTTCGGTCGACACCGCGACGAGCGCGAGCTGGTCGCCGCGCTCCGCGACATGACGGTCGACCGCGTTGTAGCACGCGTTCGTCTCGCCGCCCGAAAACCATTTGCGAAAAGGCGGATTGGCGTACTCGAGGATTTTCTGCGGCGGCTTGTGCCAGTGAACCAGCTTCACCTGCTCGGCCCAGAACTCCTCGGGACGTTCGATCGATCGGCGGTATTCGGATTCGTAGCTCACGCTTCCTCCGCAAGGCTGGCTGGCTTCGCTCCCACTTTTTTATCGCCATGCCAATCGCGCTACCATTGGCCTAAGGTCCGGTGGGAATCGAACGGGAGGCGGTCATGGGGAAAGCACTGGACATGGACGGCGTGTTCCTCAAAAGCGCGGCCACCTGGCATGCGCCGCCTCCGGGCATCGTTCTCGACGAGGACGACCGCTTCGACTGGTTCGTCGATCGGAACGGCAACAAGACCGAACTATGGCAACCGAAGCCATGACCCGGCGCCGCGACCCGATGAGGCCAGGCGCGCACTCATATTCGCACAGGTCGACGTTGCGGGCAGGTCTTCTTGCCGTCTCCATATTCGCTTGCAGCCCTGCATGGCTCACGGGAAGGGAAGTTCCGGCACCGGCGCAATTGTCGGGACACACCGTGCGTTTCGATGCCAACGGCCACCTCTTGCCATGGATAGCCTGGAGCACGGCGCTCGACCGCGAGATGCGCTACTACGCAAGCGCGCCGCTGGAGCACGGCTATCCGGTCTTCGTCACGACGACCTTCCTCGACGCCAACTGGAAGCCGACGCGCGACGACACGATTCCGGCGACGCAAAACAGCACCGGCATCATTTCGTACCTCAAGTTCTATTCCTTGCGCGGCAAACGCAATCCGCGCCTGCTCGCGACCGCACGCGCGATGGGCGATTACCTGATCGAACAAACCCTGACGCCGGACGCCGGCGCCTATCCGCGCTTTCCCCGCTCTACCGGCCGGCATGGGCAATTTCCGCTGGCGGCCGATAGCGGCTCGCAAAACGATCGCGCCTACGAGATCCAGCCGGACAAAGGCGCGATGGCCGGTTATGCGCTGTTGCAATTGCACGCGGCGACACGCGACAAGAAATATCTCGATGCGGCGCGCCACATCGCGGACGTGCTTGCGGACAATCAGACCGACGGCGATGCGGCGCATTCGCCGTGGCCGTTCCGCGTCGATATCCGCAACGGCGAAGCGCGCGGCCCGGTCGCAGGCAATCAGGTGTTCGCGCTGCGCCTCTACGACGAATGGATCGCGCGCGGCGACCGCCGCTACCAGGCCAGGCGCGATGCGCTTTGGCGCTGGATCAAAACGCAGCAGATTCCCAGCGCGCGCAGCAACGGCGCGCTGTTCGCGCAATTTTTCGAAGACCACGACAACCCGGCCAACCGCACGGCGTGGGCGCCGCTCGCTCTTGCGCGCTATCTGCTCGAAAAACGCGCCGCGCTCGATCCCGACTGGCAAGCGAATGCGAAAACCCTGATCGATTTCGTGCGCCGCGAGTTCACGCACGTGGAATTCGGCGTGCGCGTCTGCCACGAGCAGGACGAGGACCACGACGCCTGGGGTGGCGTCAACTCCACCTACGGCGCCGTGCTCGCGCTGTATGCCAAGGCGACCGGTTCCGCGCAGCTCGCGCGCGAAGCCCGCGCCGCGCTCGACTTCGCCGCCTATGCGATCGACGAACAGGGCCGGCCGCACGACCTGCCGACGCACGCCGACCTCGGCGGCTGGCAGGAAGATGCGCACACCGACGTCATCCACAATTTCGTCGATGCCATCAACGCGTTTCCCGAATGGGCCAGCAGTTCGCGCTGATACAGCACGCGGCCCGCCCCTCCGCGGCTCTTTTCTCGCGCCCGCCGTCGAAAAGCGCGAACGGAAACGGCGTGCCTATTTCCTGCGCGCCGAGCATGTTCGGCCCAATGCGCGCCCGGCGAAAATTCATGATTACGGATCGCGGCGCGTCCACGTGGGTCCGCGCCGAGTCCGGTGTGAATTCACTTCCCGGCGAACAGATGCTCGACGCCGGCGCGCTCCTCACGCAGTTCCTTGTCGGTCGCGTCCATGCGCGCACGCGAAAAGTCGTTGATCGCGAGACCCTGCACGATCGCGTATTTGCCATCCTTGATCGTGACCGGATAACCGTAGATCACGCCGGGCTTGATGCCGTAGCTGCCGTCCGAGGGAATGCCCATCGACACCCAGTCGCCATCGGCCGTGCCGAGCGCCCACGTGCGCATGTGATCGATCGCGGCCGACGCGGCCGAGGCCGCCGACGAGGCGCCGCGCGCCTTGATGATCGCCGCGCCGCGCTGCTGCACGGTCGGGATGAAGTCCTTCTCGTACCACGCCTGGTCGACGAGGCTCAATGCGGGCTTGCCGTCGACGGTCGCGTGGTGCAGATCGGGATACTGCGTCGAGGAATGATTGCCCCAGATCGTGACCTTCTTGATGTCGGTCGTATGCTTGCCGGTCTTCTCGGCGAGCTGCGACAGCGCGCGGTTGTGGTCGAGGCGGACCATCGCGGTGAACTGGCCGGGATCGAGGCCGGGCGCGTTCTGCTGCGCGATCAGTGCGTTCGTGTTCGCCGGATTGCCGACGACGAGCACCTTGACCGTGCGCTTGGCGTGGTCGTTGAGCGCCTTGCCCTGCGGGCCGAAGATCGCGCCGTTCGCTTCCAGCAGAATCCTTGCGCTCCATGCCGGGGCCGCGCGGACGCGCACCGACAAGCAGCGCGTAGTCAACGTCCTTGAACGCGACTTCCAGCTTGTCCGTCGCGACGATGCCCGCAAGCGTCGGGAACGCGCAGTCGTTGAGTTCCATCACCACGCCCTGCAGCGCGGGCAGCGCCGGCGTGATTTCGAGCAGATGCAGAATGACCGGCTGGTCCTTGCCGAGCATGTCGCCCGAGGCGATGCGGAACAGCAGGGCGTAACCGATCTGGCCGGCGGCGCCGGTGACGACAACACGGACGGGGGATTTCATCGAACGATCTCCTTTGGAAAGTGATTCTTCGCCGCCAAGCCGTCATTCCAGCAGGTGCTGCCGGAAGGACGAGCAAAAATCTCAGCTCAACTCGGCAAAAAAGTCCTTGATGCGCTTCATGCCCTCGTCGAGCTGCGCATCAGGGCAGGTATACGAAATGCGCAGCGCACGCGGCTCGCCGAACGCCGAGCCCGGCACGCAGGCGACGCCCTTGGCTTCGAGCAGCGCGTTGCACAGGTCGACGTCGTTGTCGATCGCGATCGAGCCGTGCTTTTTGCCGAACGCGACCGAGACGTCGGGAAACACGTAGAACGCGCCCTGCGGGCGCGGGCACTTCACGCCCGGAATCGAATCGAGCGCGGCGAGGACGCGATCGCGCTTGGCGGCGAATTCGATCGCCTTGCGCGCGGGAATGTCCTGCGGCCCGCTCAGCGCGGCGATCGCGGCGGCGGTGACGACCTCGGGAAGGTTGGTGATGTGGTTCGAGTTCAACGTGACGAGCGCCTGCGCGACTTTTTCCGGCGCGGCCACGAGGCCGACGCGCCAGCCCGGCATGCCATAGGTTTTCGACAGCGAGTCGACCACGATCGTGCGCTCGCGCAACTCCGGCCTGAAGTGCAGGAAGTTGTGATAGCCAACGCCGTCGAACACGAGCCGATTGTAGATGTCGTCGCAGATGATCCAGGTGTCCGGATGCTTGACGAGCACCTCGGCAAGCGCCGCGATCTCGTCCTTCGTGTAGACCATGCCGGTCGGGTTCGACGGGTTGTTGAACAGGAATACCTTCGGCTTCGTCGCGAGCGCCTTGTCGAGCTGCGCGGGCGTGAGCTTGTAGTTCTGCTCGGGCGGGCACGGCAGAAGGATCGTCTTCGCGCCGACGATGTCGGCGATGTCGACGTAGGTCGTCCAATACGGCGTCGGAAAAACGATCTCCTCGCCCGAATCGAGCAGCGCTTCGGCAAGGTTGTACAGCGTGTGCTTGGCGCCAACGCCGACGACGAGGTTCCTGCGAACGTAGCCCGGCAGGCCGCTGCCTTCGAGGTGTTTGAGAAACGCGTCGAGCAGCGCGTCGTTGCCGCGGTTGGAGCCGTACTGGCCGCTGTCGTGGGCAAGCGCCTCGCGCGCCGCGGCGTAGACGTGCTCGCCCGGCAGGAAATTCGGCACGCCGATCGAGAAGCTGATGATATCCCTGCCCGCCGCCTTGAGTTGCTTCGCCTTCTCCGCCACGGCCATGATGGCACTGGGCTTGGCTCGGCTCATGCGTTCGGCTAGCAAAGGCATTTCAGTGTCCTCGTCGATGATGAACTGAGCAGCGTAGCTTAGCATGTTTGCTGCGGCGCAGCGTCTTTCCAGGCTTGCGGTTCGCGGATTTGGGCGAGTGCCGCTGCGCGCGCAACAACCTGCCGATTTTAAGCTTTTGCCAACATTCGGATTTGCTACACTCGCGTCGCTCTGCCCCCACCTTGACCGGCAGAACCGCCGTTTCCGACCATCCCGAGGAGTTCGCATGCTGAATATCATCTGGTCCATCATCATCGGTTTCATCGTCGGCCTGCTCGCACGCTGGTTCTATCCGGGCGCCATGCATCTGGGATTCTGGCTGACCGCCCTGCTCGGCATCGCCGGTTCCTATGTTGGCGGCCTGATCGGCACCCTGTTCAAGAAACCCGTCGACGGCCAGATATTCCATCCGGCCGGTTTCATCATGTCGATCATCGGCTCGGTCCTGCTGCTGTTCATCGTCAAGACGCTGGGTTACATGTAATTTCCAGTTTCGGCGCGAAAACAACAAGGCCGTCCTCGGGCGGCCTTCGTTTTTTCACAGCATCCGCGTCATGAACACGCTGTTCGGATCGGCGCGATACTCGGCGAACGGCTCGCAATCGGCGAATCCGTGGCGGCGGTAGAACGCGCGCGCCGGAGCGAAATAGTCCCAGGAACCGGTCTCGAGGCTCAGGCGCAGCAACCCTGCCGCTTTCGCCTCGGCGATCAGATGCGCGAGGATCGCGCTGCCCGCGCCGCTGCCGCGTGCAGGCGCCGCCGTGTGCATCGACTTGACCTCGCCATGCGTCGCGTCGAGCTTGCGCAACGCAGCGACCGCGACGGGCGCATCGTCCTGCCACAATGTCCAGAAGCGGATCGCCGGGTGCTTCAATGCGTCGAGATCGAGCGCGTGCGCGCTGCCGCGGGCGGTCTGCGCGCGTGCCTGGGTGACGTGTGCGGACAGCAGTGCGGCGACGCGCGCGTCGTCGAGCCCACCCTCCTCGATGCGTCGCGTCGCCACGGGTTGCCGGATCAGCGCGACGCGAGCGTCTTGTTCCACTGTTCGAGCAGCGGCGCGACCTTCGCATCGGCGAACAATGCCGAAGTGTCGCCGACGATCGTGATCGACTCGATCTGGTCGCCCTGCCTGATGCTGTCGACCACCTTCTGATCGTCCGCGCTCAGCACCTCGCCGAACACCGTATGTTTGCCGTCGAGCCACGGCGTGACGACGTGGGTGATGAAGAACTGCGAGCCGTTCGTGCCCGGCCCCGCGTTCGCCATCGACAGCACGCCTGGTTTGTCGTGTTTCAGATGCGACACGAACTCGTCGCCGAAACGGTAGCCTGGACCGCCGCGTCCCGAACCTTCCGGGCAACCGCCCTGGATCATGAAGTCGGGAATCACGCGATGGAAGCTCAGCCCGTCGTAGAACTTGTGCTGGGCGAGGTTGACGAAATTCACCACCGTCACCGGCGTGTGCTCGGGCGTCAGGCGGATATGGATCGTGCCGCGCGGGGTATTGATGTGGGCTTGCAGGTCTTGGCTCATTCAAATTCTCCGTAGAAAGTGGAATGATCGCACACACCCGGCGAGTTAAATGACCCCCGGCAAAGCCGGGGGCTTATTCGGTGAGCGCCTCAAAGGCGCCATTACAGCCTGAGCCGCCCAAGGCGGCTGTCTACACCCGCAGCTTCATCTGATCCTGCCGCGCATCGGCCTCTTCCTGATTCCTTATGTACGCTCGCACCCTCGCTTCGTCCAACCCCACCGTCGAAACATAGTAGCCTCGCGCCCAGAACTCCTCTCCTGTGAAGTTTCGCGTTCGCCCTCCGAACTGACGCGCAATCGTGATCGCACTCTTCCCTTTCAGGTACCCCACGACGTTCGACACCGCATACTTCGGCGGGATGCTCACGCACATGTGGATGTGATCGGGCATCAAATGCCCTTCCACGATCCGCGACTCCTTGTGACTGGCCAACTCGTGAAATATCTTTACCAGCTCCTTGCGGAGCACACCAAAGATTTTCTTGCGCCTGCGCTTCGGAACGAACACATCGTGATAGTTGCAGTCCCATCTCGTGTGACTCAGGCTCTGGTACTCTTTCATCGTGAATCCTCATCTCTTGGTCAAGATTCCAGATTCACGATGACCGTCGTATAGGTCAAACCTCGGTGAGTCTCCCGGCAGAGCCGGGTGCTTACCTTTAGGGCTTAGTTATGATGCGCGGCCGGGCGGGCCGCCGCGCGCGGACGTCAGCGGGTCAGCACGATCGATGCGCCGTCGCGGACGGCGCGCAACTGGTGCAGGCTGGCGACTGCCGAAGCGAACTGCCCGGGATCGCGCGTGGAAAACACACCGGAAACGCGCAGCGTCGCCAGCGATGAATCGGCGAATCGGATCCGGGTGCCACCGTAGCGGTTCAATTCGGCCACTGCGTCGGCCAGAGTGGCATCGTCGAAATAGGCTTGGCCGCGCTGCCATGCGAGCGCCGCTTCGATCTTCGGACGGTCGAGCGCATGCGCGCCGTCCGGGCGTATCGTGAGCCGTTCGCCGGGCGCGAGCACGGCAAGCGGCTCGAGATGGTCGGAAGATGCGGTTTGCGCGGCAACCTGGACTTTACCTTCGAACAGGGTCACCGCAAGAAGAGTTGGATCGCGGCGCACATCGAACGTCGTGCCGAGCGCGACGACTTGTTCGCCGCCGGTTTGCACGACGAACGGCCGCTGCGGATTCTTCGCCACTTCGAACAGGGCCTCGCCGCGTTCGAGCAGGATGCGTCGCTCGTTCTTGCGATAAGCGACGACGAGGCGCGTATCGGTGTTGAGGGTGACGCGCGTGGTGTCGTCGAGCACGACGGTCTGCTGCGCGCCGACCACGGTCTGATAGGCGCGATCTTCGGGAAGGAGGCACACGATGCCGATGCCGACTGCCGCTAGCAGCAGCGCAGCACAGGCCGAGGCGGCGATCCATGCCTTGCGCCGCCGCGTGCCTCTGCGATCGCGATGCACGCTATGCGGGCGATGCGCAGGTTCGGCCGCTGCGCCCGCGATGAGTTCCCAGACGTCGTTGACGCGCGTGAACGCGCGCGCATGCGCAGGACTGGTGCCAAGCCATTCCTTGAACGCAGCCTCGGTCGCCGCAGTCCGTTCAAATTCCTGCAGGCGCGTGAGCCAGGCGGACGCTTCGGCCAGGGTCAGTTCGTTGATGACCTCGGTGCTTGTCGGTTTCATGATTCGCCCATCCATTGGGTTAAGAACAGGAGCGCGCGGGCTACGCGCTTTTCCACGGCGGCGACACTGAGGTTTTCACGTTCGGCGATCTGTGCGGCGGTGAGGCCGTCGAGGCGCTTGGCCAACAGGCAGCGCCGCGTCTGCGGGTCGAGCCGGCGCAAGCCGGTGCCGACGCGGCGCAGGCGTTCCTGCGAGAGCAATTGCTCCTCGGGTTGCGGCGCCGCGTCGGCGAGGCTGAGGATGTCGAATTCCTCACTGTCGACCGGCACGCGTGCGCGCTGGCGTGCCTGGTCGCGGCTTAGATTCACCGCGGCAGTCACGAGAAACGCCTCCTGCGAGCGGATTTCCTGCTTGCGCGTGTAGGATTCGAGGCGCACGAAGGCCTCATGCAACACGTCATCTGCATCCTGCAGTGCCACGCCGTTGCGCACGACGACGGCGCGCACCTTGCGCAACATGGTCGAAAGGCCGCTCATAACCCACTACAACATCGTATTTTCCTGCCGTTCGAACGTGTAGACGTTTCACCGGCCGGATCCGGACATTTTTTCTGATCGACACCGCGCCGTCGCATATTCACACATCTCGGAAGCCGGAAACCGGCAGGGGAAAGCCCGCGATCACGATCATGCTGCGCCGCAGTATCCGGGCTTGAATCTCAGGTATAATCGCGCCATCCCTTTCTCATTCAGCCTGCCGTTAAGGGCGGGCCTTTCGCGATGTCCATCGAAAACCTGCGCAATATCGCCATCGTCGCCCATGTCGACCATGGCAAGACCACCCTCGTCGATCAGCTTTTGAAGCAGTCCGGCACGCTCAACGAGCGCACCGTGCTCGCCGAACGCGTGATGGACTCGAACGACCAGGAAAAGGAGCGCGGCATCACGATCCTGGCCAAGAACACGGCGATCACCTGGCAGGGCAACCGCATCAACATCGTCGATACGCCGGGACACGCCGATTTCGGCGGCGAGGTCGAGCGCGTGCTGTCGATGGTCGACACCGTGCTGCTGCTCGTCGACGCGATGGACGGGCCGATGCCGCAAACGCGCTTCGTCACCCAGAAGGCGTTCCAAATGGGCTTCCGCCCGATCGTCGTGATCAACAAGGTCGACCGCCCCGGCGCGCGCCCGGACTGGGTGCTCAACCAGACCTTCGACCTGTTCGACCGCCTCGGCGCGACCAACGAGCAGCTCGACTTCCCCGTGGTCTACGCCTCGGGCCTCAACGGCTACGCCGGTCTCGACGACAGCGTGCGCTCCGGCGACATGACGCCGCTGTACGAAGCGATCATGCAGCACGTGCCGAAGCCGCCGGTCGATGCCGACGGCCCGTTCCAGATGCGCATCAGCCAGCTCGACTATTCGAGCTACGTCGGCCTGATCGGCATCGGCCGCATCCAGCGCGGCAAGGTGCGCACGAACATGCCGGTCGTCGTGATCGACCGCGAAGGCAAGAAGCGCAACGCGAAGATCCTTCAGGTGCTGGGCTTCATGGGTCTCGAGCGCAAGGAAGTCGCCGAGGCGGAAGCCGGCGACATCATCGCCATCAACGGCATCGAGGGCCTCGGCATCTCGGATACCGTCACCTCGCCCGACGCGCCGGAGCAACTGCCCGTGCTCACCGTCGACGAGCCGACGATCAGCATGACCTTCCAGGTCAACAACTCGCCGTTCGCCGGGCAGAAGGAACACTCGGGCGGCAAGTTCCTCACCTCGCGCCAGCTGCGCGACCGCCTCACGCGCGAGACGCTGCACAACGTCGCGCTGCGCGTCGAGGACACGGAAGACCCGGACAAGTTCAAGGTCTCCGGCCGCGGCGAGCTGCACCTCTCGGTGCTGATCGAAACCATGCGCCGCGAAGGCTACGAACTGGCCGTGTCGCGCCCCGAAGTCATCATCAAGGAGATCGACGGCGTGGCCAGCGAGCCGATCGAGCAACTCGTCGTCGACATGGAAGAACAGTACCAGGGCGGCGTGATGGAGCGCCTCGGCCAGCGCCGCGGCCAGCTCAAGAACATGGAGCCCGACGGCAAGGGCCGCGTGCGCCTCGAATACCTGATCCCGGCGCGCGGGCTGATCGGCTTCCAGACCGAGTTCCGCACGATCACTGCCGGCACCGGACTGCTGTTCCACGTCTTCGACCATTACGGCCCGAAGGCCGAAGGCGCGATCGCCAAGCGCCCGAACGGCGTGATGATCTCGAACGGCATGGGCCCTGCGCCCGCGTACGCGCTGGTCGGCCTGCAGGAACGCGGCCGCCTGCTCGTCGACGAAGGCGCGGAAATCTACGAAGGCCAACTCGTCGGCATCCACGCCAAGGACAACGATCTCACCGTCAACGCCTTGCGCGCCAAGCAGCTCACCAACATCCGCGCCGCCGGCAAGGACGACAACGTCCAGCTCACGCCGCCGATCCGCATGTCGCTCGAGCAGGCGCTCGAGTTCATCGAGGACGACGAACTCGTCGAGGTCACGCCGAAGGCGATCCGCCTGCGCAAGAAGCACCTGACCGAGAACGACCGCAAGCGCGCTTCGCGCCAGGCGGCGTAAAACCTCGCGCAACGGTTTTAGCGTCTCGCAACGCCTCTGCTTTGCCTTGGTGAGGCACTCCGTCTAACATCAACCCCAAGCCAACTGCAAACTCCGCGCCGACTTGGGGTGAATAAGGGGAGCGCAATGATCAAGTGCGAAATGACCGGTCGCGCCTATGCCGACGTATCCGACGGCATTTGGGACGATGGAGAGTTCATCAGTTGGGACTGGATCAACGGCCAACTGCATCGACAGGAACGTCAAGCCGCGTTTCCAAATGCCGACCAAGACCTGATTGAAGTCTTTGATGAGTTGATTGATGTCGCCGCCCGATATCGAGAAGTGACCGGGCGCCACCTCCCTGTTTTCGGTGAACTGGGCGAAATCTATGCGGAACTTCGCCACGGCCTAAAGCGAAATAGGCCGAACGCTCCAGGCTCGGATGGGAGGATTGGAAATGATCACGTCGAAGTGAAAACCATCACTCCCGAGAAGAAGAAGCAGAAAATCCAAGTCAAGCGCAGCGGCAACTTCAACAAACTCATCGTCGTGCGCATCTCGGAGGACTTCGAGTTCGAATCCCGGATATTCGAGAGAAAACGACTTGGTAAGGGAACTGGCAAGTTCGCTCGCGTTTCGTGGACATCGTTGGATACGCTCGCTGTCGAAACGAGACAGCAAACACCCTAGACGATGGCTAACGGCATGCGCCCGTTCCTGCACGTAGTCGGTGTTCTCTGCCTGCCGCCGGGCGTGCTGCTCGCATCCGCCTTCCCCGCAATGGGGCACACCATAGCGGCCGGCACGCTGTTCGGTTTTTTCGAGCAACTGTTGGTCATGGCGAGTTGGCTGATTCCTTGGGGAGTGCTCGGAAGCTTGGCGATCTTCCTCGCGTTGCTGTCCGCCGGTTTTTGGCTTCGCCTGCGCTGGCTCGCCGGCCTGTGCGTGGCCGTGTTCGCCATCGGCAGCGCTGCCGTGATCCTTGCGTTCGGCAGTCAGCCGATTTCCCCGGATCAGCTGCCGTTCTTCCTGCCGGCGCTGTTGTCGGCGTCCATCGGACTCTGGCTCGCTTTCACCGAACATCCGCGCGGCAAAACCATCCGACCAACGCACAACCCGGAGTCGTCATCATCGATCTCGCCAAGCCACGACTGCCCGCCTTTCTGATCGCTGCGGTGTTGCTGCCGGCAACGGTGCTCGCGCAACCGGAATCGCCACCCGCATCGGAAGAACAATCGATCCACGACCTCGCGCAGAAAATGCAGCACAAGGAATTGAGCGCGCATGCACTCGCGCAACAGTACCTCGACCGCATCGCCACGATCGACAAATCTGGCCCGGCGGTCAACGCGGTGATCGAGATCAATCCCGATGCGCTCGCGATCGCCGACCGGCTCGATTCGCTGCGCAAAAAGGGAAAAGTATACGGGCCGCTGCACGGCGTTCCGGTGCTGGTCAAGGACAACATCGACACCGCGGACCGCATGCACACGAGCGCCGGCTCGCTCGCGCTGGCCGATTCGATCGCCGTGAAGGATTCGACCGTGGCCGCGAGGCTGCGCGCCGCGGGCGCGGTGATCCTCGGCAAGACCAACCTGTCGGAGTGGGCGAACTTCCGCTCGAATCGCTCCACCAGCGGCTGGAGCGGACGCGGCGGCCTGACCAAGAACCCCTACGCGCTCGACCGCAACGCCTGCGGATCGAGTTCGGGCACGGGCGCGGCGATCGCGGCGGACCTGGCCACTGTCGGCATCGGCACCGAGACCGACGGTTCGATCGTCTGTCCTGCCTCGGTGAATGGCCTGGTCGGGATCAAGCCGACGCTCGGCCTCGTCAGTCGCGCCGGCATCGTGCCGATCGCGCACAGCCAGGACACGGCGGGACCGATGGCGCGCAGCGTCGCCGATGCGGCGGCGTTGCTCGGCGCGATCGCGGGCAGCGATGCGCGCGATCCGGCGACGAAGGACGCCGACAAGCATCGCACCGACTACACGAAAGCGCTCGATGCGAACAGCCTCCGCGGCGCACGCATCGGCGTCGTGCGCCAGTTCACCGGCTTCGATCCCGCAACCGGGAAACTGTTCGACGCCGCGATTGCGAGGCTGAAGGCCGCTGGCGCCGTCGTGGTCGATCCGGTCGAACTGCCCAACCTCGGCAAGTACGACGACGAGGAAGGCATCGTGCTGCGGTACGAATTCAAGACCGACGTCAACACCTACCTCGCGCAGTTAGCGCCCGGAGTAAAAACGCGCAGCCTCGCCGACCTGATCGCGTTCAACGAGGCGCACGCCGACCGCGAGATGCCGTGGTTCGGCCAGGAGACGTTCGAGAAATCGCAGAAGCGCGGCACGCTGCACGACAAGGAATACCTCGACGCGCTGGCAACGTCGAAACGCCTCGCCGGGCCGGAGGGCATCGACGCGGCGCTGGCGAAGGACCGGCTCGACGCGCTGATCGCACCGACCAGCGGACCGGCGTGGACGACCGATCTCGTCAACGGCGACCACTTCAGCGGCAGCAGTTCCACGCCGGCCGCGGTGGCCGGGTATCCCGCGATCACGCTGCCGATGGGACTCGTGCACGAGCTGCCGGTCGGCATCAGCTTTTTCGGCGCGGCCTGGAGCGAGGCGAAGCTGATCGGCTACGCCTACGCGTTCGAGCAGGCCACGCACGCACGCATACCGCCGCGATTTCTGTCGCACATCGAGAACGCGAACTGAACGCGACCACGATGAGCAAGGGCGTCCGTGTCAGCTCGCGGCCAGCCCGCCGCGTTTGCGCACGATCAGCATCGCGATCTCGAGCGACTGCTCGTAGTTGAGACGCGGATCGACGGTCGACTTGTAGGCGCGCGCGAGGTCCGCTTCGGTCAGGTCGCGCGCGCCGCCGAGACATTCGGTGACGTTCTCGCCGGTCAGTTCCAGATGTACGCCGCCGAGACGCGTGCCGCAGGCGGCGTGGATATCGAAGGCGTGGTCGAGCTCGGCGCGGATGTTCTCGAAACGCCGCGTCTTCACGCCGCCCGGCGTGGTCTCGCCGTTGCCGTGCATCGGATCGCAGCACCAGAGCACGCGCTTGCCCTCGGCCTTGACCGCCTTGAGATGCTGCGGCAATTCCGCCTCGACCTTGGCTGCGCCCATGCGAGTGATCAGTGTGAGGCGCCCCGGTTCGTTGTCCGGATTGAGCGCGTCGATCGTGCGCAGCAGCTGGTCCGGCTTCACGCCGGGGCCGAGCTTGAGGCCCATCGGGTTCTGGATGCCGCGGCAGTACTCGACGTGCGCGCCGTCGAGTTGGGCCGTGCGCATGCCGATCCACGGGAAATGTGTGGACAGGTTGAACCAGCCCGGATTGCGCGGCACTTCGCGCGTCACCGCGCCTTCGTAGTTGAGCAGCAGCGCTTCGTGCGAAGTGTAGAAATCCACTCTCTGGTACGACGGCGATTCGCCGGCCAGCGTTTCCATGAAGCGCACCGCCTCGCCGATCGATTCGACCATGCGCCGGTACTCGTCCTGCAGCGGCGAGTGCTTGACCCATTCCAGATCCCAGTACTCGGGATGATGCAGATCGGCGAAACCGCCGTCGATCAGCGCGCGCACGAAGTTCATCGTTAGCGCCGAGCGCGAATGCGCATCGATCAGGCGCCGCGGATCCGGCTCGCGCGCGACGGCGGCGAATTCGGGGCCGTTGACGATGTCGCCGCGGTAGCACGGCAAGGTGACGCCATCGCGCGTTTCGGTGTCGGCCGAGCGCGGCTTGGCGTACTGGCCGGCGAAACGGCCGACGCGCACGACGGGCAATTTCAATCCGTGCACGAGCACGAGGCTCATCTGCAGCAGCACCTTCAGCCGGTTGGAGATGATCGGCGAGGTGCAATCGGCGAAGCTTTCGGCGCAGTCGCCGCCCTGCAGCAGGAAGCAGCGCCCTTCCTGCGCCTCGGCAATCTTGCGCTTGAGCGCGAGCACTTCCCACGACGTGACGAGCGGCGGCAATTCGCGCAGTTGCGCTACGGCGCGATCCAGCGCGAGCGCGTCGGCGTAGGTCGGCTGCTGTACCGCGGTTCGCGATCGCCACGACGTCGGCGACCACGGCTCTGCCGCGCGCGTCGTCGTTGTTTCTGCAGTCACTGCCGCCATGATGTCGTCACCGGCACGGGTAGGGGGGCCGCCATCATGCCAGATCGCGGCGCAGAACTTCAGCGTTTGCGGAAACCGGCCCAGACCGCACCGGCGCCGAGAACCGCGAACGACACGAGTGTCCAGAACGGCATCGACAGGCCGAGGAAGGTCCAGTTGACCTCGGCGCAGTCGGCGTGGCCGGTGAAGGCGGCCTGGACCGTTTTGCTCCACGCATAGCTGACCGAGAAGTTTTCCACCCAGTAGTTCCAGCCGGGAGTACAACCGGCCAGCGGATTGGGCGGCTGTTGCTGAACCCAAAGATGATAGGCGGCGATGCCGATGCCGGCGCAGGCGCCGAGAAGCACCAGAAGCGCATATACGCGCCTTCCGGCCGACTTCGGGCCGTGCAAGGCGCCGACCAGGAAGAACACTCCCATGGCGATCACCGCAATGCGTTGGAATATGCACAACGGGCAAGGTTCGATACCGAGGTTGAACTGCACGTAGTAGGCATACGCCATCATCGCCGCGCAGGCCAGGAATCCCAGCAGGTATGCGTATCGGAAGAACTGCGGGTTCGAATTTGCGTTCATTGTTTTGCCTCGACGGAGACGCTTTTGGTCGATGTCATGGCAGGAAAGTTCCGGAAAACGCTCCGAAACAGACGCAACCCGCAAACCCGATCCAAAGCGCCGTGGTCGGGCCTTCGATTTGCGTACCGCGTCGTTCGCGGAATGCCAGCCAGAGCGAAAGCGGGATCAGCGCATAGCGCGGCTCGACCATCCAGAACGCAGCCAGCGCCAGCGCCGACAGACCGTAAAAGACCGGCCGCCCGATCGAGTCCAGGCGCGTGCCGGCAAGCCCGCACAAGGCCGCAACGGCAATCAGTCCGAGAGCCGCTTTGCATACGATGCTGTCGGCACAACGCTGGACGACGTAGTTGTGCAGCCAAAGCGGGATCGTCGCCTGGTTGAACGGATGGTCGTTATGGAAACTCCACCAGTACAGCGCGAATGCCGCGATCACGAGCAATGCAAGCCACTTGCGTTCCACCATGGCGACGACCGCCGGCTTGAGCCCCACGGCCACGTGCAGCGGGAACAGTATCCCGCAGAGGAACAGGGCGAAATACACGTTGCCGGCATGCAGGGCGAAATCCGGATGCATCGCGACCTGCTCCTTCGACATCGAGATGCTTCCGTTCCATACCCAATAGGCCAGGAATATGCCGATATCGACCAGATAGGGAGACAGCAAAAGCATCATGCGCCGCCCATGCCGGCGCGGCGCGAAAGCAAGGTCGGTGCGCCGGATCGCCATGCCCATGTAGAGCGGCAGCCAGATCACGTTCACTTGCCGGATCGCCATGGCCAGCAACATGAGGACGGCCGAAGTACGATGCCGCGCGCGTAATGTCGCTGCTCCCGCGGCCAGCACCAGAGCCAGCGACAACACGTCGGTGTAAACCAGGAAACAATACGGAAACAGGATCGGCAGGAAAGCAAACTGGAACGTGGCGGCGTGCGAGGCACGGCCGGATGCGCCTTTGCGCAACAGATGGAAAGCGGCGATCGCGAGCAGCCCGAACACCGCGCTGAGCAGCCTCGCCGCCGTCAACGTGCGCTGGTCGAACAGCCAAAGCAGGCCCGCCACGAGTGCGTGATACCCCGGCAACGTCGTCAGCAGCGTCGTATAGACGCGGAAGACGCCGTGGTCGAACAGGTCGATCTGGGCGTAGTGCACCTTTTCGTCGCCGATCGCGGGCGGCGCAGCTAGCGCGATCCACAGCGCGATCAGGAGATACAGAAATGCGAATCCGGCCCAAAGGAGCCGGATTCTTGCAGTGCTCGCAGCGCCGGGCATCAGCCCAGTCCGTTGCTTGCAGCCTTGCGCTGCACGAGCAACATGAGGCGTTTTATTCTTCGGAAACCGCTTCCGCGCGCGGACGATCGACGAGCTCGACGTAGGCCATCGGCGCGTTGTCGCCTACCCGGTTGCCGCACTTGAGGATGCGCGTGTAGCCGCCGTTGCGCTCGCGGTAGCGCGGGCCGAGCTCGACGAACAGCTTGCCGACGGCGACCTTGTCGCGCAGGCGCGCGAACGCGAGGCGGCGGTTGGCGACGCTGTCGACCTTGGCCAGCGTGATCAGCGGCTCGGCGACGCGGCGCAGTTCCTTGGCCTTCGGCAGCGTGGTCTTGATCAGCTCGTGCTTGATGATCGACGCGGCCATGTTCTTGAACATCGCTTCGCGATGCGAACTGGTGCGGTTGAGCTTGCGGCCGGATTTCATGTGACGCATAAATAATTCCCAGTTTGTGCAACTTTATAATTGTGGACTTCGGCGCGGAATTGCGCGGAAGGCGAACTCTTGGTTCATGGCCGTCCGAGTGGCCCTGCAACTTCCCGTTCGTCGTCCCGGCCATGGCCGGGGCGAGGAATGACGGCTCAGTTCATCTGCATGCCGTGCTGCAAACCCGACGGCGGCCAGTTCTCGAGCTTCATGCCGAGCGAGAGGCCGCGCGAGAACAGCACGTCCTTGATCTCGGTCAGCGACTTCTTGCCGAGGTTCGGCGTCTTCAGCAGCTCGACTTCGGTGCGCTGCACGAGGTCGCCGATGTAGTAGATGCTCTCGGCCTTCAGGCAGTTGGCCGAACGCACGGTGAGCTCGAGGTCGTCGATCGGCCGCAGCAGCACCGGGTCGACACCGGCCTTGTCGGTCTTCGCTTCCGAAGTCTCGCGGCGGGTGAAGTCGCCGAAGATCGTGAGCTGGTCGAGCAGGGTTTCCGCGGCCTTGCGCACGGCTTCTTCCGCTTCCACGGTGCCGTTGGTCTCGATGTCGAGCACGAGCTTGTCGAGGTCGGTGCGCTGTTCGACGCGCGCCGCATCGACTTCGTACGCCACGCGGCGCACCGGACAAAAAGAAGCGTCGAGCTGCAGGCGGCCGATCGGACGGCTTTCGTCGTCCGGACGGCGGCGCGAGGTGGCCGGCTGGTAGCCGATGCCGCGCGCGACCTTGAGGCGCATGTTCAGCGCGATGTCCTTGGTCAGGTGGCAGATCACGTGCTCGGGATTGACGATCTCGACGTTGTGGTCGACCTTGATGTCGGCTGCCGTGACCACGCCCTTGCCCTTCTTCGACAGGGTCAGGGTGGTCTCGTCGAGGTTGTGCAGGCGCAGGGCGACGTCCTTGAGGTTGAGCAGGACTTCGATCACGTCCTCCTGCAAGCCCTCGAGCGTCGTGTACTCGTGCAGCACGCCGTCGATCTCGACTTCGATGATCGCCGCGCCGGGAATCGACGACAGCAGGACGCGACGCAGCGCGTTGCCGAGCGTGTGGCCGAAACCACGCTCCAGCGGCTCTACTGAAACCTTGGCGCGGTTGGCGCCGAGCTGTTCAACATGCAGGCCGCGCGGACGCAGGATGGTAGTAGGCGAATTGGCCATGAACTACGCTCTCCAAAATATGTGGTGAATACGGGTATATTTATGCAAAATGCGGCGTTTTCAATCCCGCCGCCATCCGCACCGACTGGTGCCCGACGCGGCGGATGAAACCTCTTACTTCGAATAAAGCTCGACGATCAGCGATTCATTGATGTCGCTCGGCAGGTCCGAGCGCTCCGGCAGCGCCTTGAGCGTGCCGGCGAACTTGTTCGCATCGACTTCGAGCCAGGCCGGGGCGAGGTCCATCTCCTGCGACAGGGTCAGCGCTTCCTTGATGCGCAACTGGTTGCGCGACTTCTCGACGATCGAGATCTGATCGCCCGCCTGAACCGCGTAGGACGGCAGGTTGACCTTCTTGCCGTTGACTTCGATCGCCTTGTGCGCAACGAGTTGGCGGGCCTGGGCGCGCGTCACTGCGAAACCCATGCGGTAGACGATGTTGTCGAGGCGCGACTCGAGGGCGCGCAACAGGTTCTCACCGGTATTGCCGCGGGTCTTCGACGCCTTGACGTAGTAGTTGCCGAACTGGCGCTCGAGCAAGCCATAGATGCGCTTGACCTTCTGCTTCTCGCGCAACTGCACGGCGTAATCCGACAGGCGCGACTTCTTCGCGCCGCCGCCGGCGCCGTGCTGGCCGGGCTTGTTCTCGAGCTTGCACTTCGAGTCGAGCGCGCGCGCGGGGCTCTTGAGGTTCAAGTCGGCGCCTTCGCGGCGCGCGAGCTTGCAGGTGGGACCGATGTAACGTGCCATGTAGTCTTCTCTTCGTTGCGAGTCCGGCCACGCATGGCCGATTCTGTGATTTAGCGATCACCAGATCGCATTAGACTCTGAGGGTTGTTCAGATTTGATTGAAAAGTGCGGCCACGGATGGCCGCTTTTTGATTCTTGCAATCAAGGACGATTGCTCAAACACGCCGCTTCTTGGGAGGGCGGCAGCCGTTGTGCGGGATCGGGGTGACGTCGATGATGTTGGTCACCTTCACGCCGATGTTGTTGAGCGAGCGCACCGCGGATTCGCGGCCCGGACCCGGCCCTTTGATGCGCACTTCGGCGGTCTTCACGCCGTATTCCTGCGCGACGCGGCCGGCCTTCTCCGCCGCGACCTGGGCGGCGAACGGGGTCGACTTGCGCGAACCGCGGAAACCCGCGCCGCCTGCGGTCGCCCACGACAACGCATTGCCCTGGCGGTCGGTGATCGTAACGACGGTGTTGTTGAACGAGGCCTGCACGTGGACGATCGCATCGGTGACGACGCGCTTGGCTTTCTTCTTGGTCTTGGCTGCGACCGGCTTATTCATGAGTTCGGGTTTCCGAAATGTCTAATCAGGTGATCCGCAAGGCCGCGCCTCGCGTCCTTACAAATAAATACGTCAGTTTTTCTTGATGGCGCGGCGCGGACCCTTGCGCGTGCGCGCATTGGTGCGCGTGCGCTGGCCGCGCAACGGCAGGCCGCGACGATGGCGCAGGCCGCGATAGGTGCCGAGATCCATCAGGCGCTTGATGCTGATGCCGACTTCGCGGCGCAGGTCGCCCTCGACGATGAACTTCGCGACTTCGGCGCGGAGCTTTTCGACCTCGGACTCGGTCAGCGACTTGATCTTGGTCGCCGGATTCACGCCTGCGGCTTCGCAGACCTGCTTCGACCGCGTGCGGCCGATGCCGTAAATGCTTTGCAGTCCGATCACGACATGTTTCTGGACCGGCAGGTTGACACCCGCAATACGCGCCATCTTTGCTATCTCCGAAAGGTACAAAGCGCCCAAAAGCGCAGTGAACTGGCAATTCTAACTGGTTTTTTACGTTATCGGAAGCCCAAACCGCCGCCGACATTGAATTTTTGCTCTGATCCGTGCCGTATCCGAGGGCTCAGCGGGCGGGATTGCCGCCGCGGCCGTAACCCTTCAGGTTCGCCTTCTTGAGCAAGCTTTCGTACTGGTGCGACACCAGATGCGCCTGCACCTGGGCGGTGAAATCCATGACCACGACGACGACGATCAGCAGCGAAGTTCCGCCGAAATAGAACGGCACGTGGAAATACTGCTGCAGGAACGTCGGCACCACGCAGACCACCACGAGGTAAAGCGCCCCCGCTCCGGTCAGGCGCGTGAGCACGCCGTCGACATACTCGGCCGTCGCCTTGCCCGGGCGGATGCCCGGAATCAGCGCGCCGGACTTCTTCAGGTTCTCGGCCGTCTCGTTCGAGTTGAACACGAGCGCGGTGTAGAAGAACGCGAACACGATGATCAGCAGCGCATACAGAATCTCGTAAAGCGGCTCGCCGGGCGACAGCGCTGCGGTGAACTGCTGCAGCCAGCGGATATTCGTGCTGCCGCTGAACCAGGACGACGCCGTCGCCGGGAACATGATCAGGCTGGAGGCGAAGATCGCCGGAATCACGCCCGACATGTTGAGCTTGAGCGGCAGGTGCGACGACTGGTTCATGTACGCCTGGCCGCCGCCCTGGCGGCGCGCGTAGTTGACCGTGATGCGGCGCTGGCCGCGCTCGACGAAGACGACAAACGCCGTCACCGCGACCACGATCAGCAGCACGAGCAGCACCTTGACGAAGTTCAGCTCGCCGTTCTGCGCCATCTGCAGGGTGTGGTAGGTCGCACCCGGCAAGCCGGCGACGATGCCGGCGAAGATCAGCATCGAGATGCCGTTGCCGATGCCGCGCTCGGTGATCTGTTCGCCGAGCCACATCAGGAACAGCGTGCCCGAGGTCAGCGCGATCATTGCGGTGATGACGAAGCCGACGCCGGGCGCATAGACCACCTGCTGGCCGTTCGCGCTCTGGTGCATCAGCCAGGTCGAGATGCCGAACGACTGTACCGCCGCGAGCAGAACGGTGAAGTAGCGCGTCCACTGGGTCAGCTTGCGCCGGCCGGACTCGCCTTCCTTGCGCAGCGACTGCAACGACGGCATCACCTGCGCGACCATCTGCACGATGATCGACGCCGAGATGTACGGCACGACGCCGAGGGCGAAAATCGAGAAGCGCGCGAGCGCGCCGCCCGAAAACATGTTGGCCATGTCGATCAGGCCACCGCCTCCGCCGAGCAGCGAGGTCATCGCCGCCGACTTCACGCCGGGCACCGGGATGAACGAGCCGAGGCGATAAACGACGAGCGCGCCGATCAGGAACAGGATGCGCTGCTTGAGCTCGGTCAATTTGCCGAGACCAGCTAGCATGCTGGCTTGGGAAGCCGCCATGAGGTCGCTTCCGTTACTCTACGCTGCCGCCGGCCGCGAGGATCGCCGCCTTGGCGCCCGCGGTAACGGCCACGCCCTTGAGCTTGACCGCGCGCTTGAGCTCGCCCTTCTTGACGATCTTCGCGCGCTCGGCGCGCGTCTCGACGAGACCGGCTTGCTTCAGGGCGTCGAAGTCGATGACGTCGGCCTTGACCGTGTCGAGCTTGTACAGCAGCACTTCGGACACCTTGTGCGCGAGATGCGAGCGGAAGCCGACTTTCGGCAGACGGCGCTGCATCGGCATCTGGCCGCCTTCGAAGCCCGGCTTGACCTTGCCCTTGCCGGTGCGCGCGTACTGGCCCTTGTGGCCGCGGCCCGCGGTCTTGCCGAGGCCCGAGCCAATGCCGCGACCGACGCGGACGCGCTTCGTGCGCGCACCCTTGGCGGGTTTGAGATTGTTGAGACGCATGGTTCGATGCTCCGATGTTCTTTAGGCTCAGGCGCTTTCTTCGATGCGCACGAGATAGTTGACCTTGTTGACCAGACCGCGCACCTGCGGCGAGTCTTTCAACTCACGCACGTCGTTGAGCTTGTTGAGGCCGAGCGCCTTGACGCTCAGGCGGTGCTGCCACTTGCAGCTGTTCATGCTCTTGTACAGGCGGACCTTGATCGTGCCGCCTTCCGTCTTCTTAGCCTTGGCCATAACCGCCTACCTCTTCGACTTTCTTGCCGCGCTTGGCGGCGATGCGCTCCGGCGTCGCCATCGCTTCCAAGCCCTTGATCGTGGCGCGTACGAGATTGATCGGGTTGCGCGAGCCCTGCGCCTTCGCCAGCACGTTCTTGACGCCGACCACTTCGAGCACCGCGCGCATGGCGCCACCCGCGATCACGCCGGTACCTTCGGACGCCGGCTGCATGTAGACCTTCGCCGCGCCGTGGTTGGCCTTGACCGCATGCCAGAGCGTGCCGTTGTTGAGCTTGACCTGGGTCATGCCGCGGCGCGCGCGTTCCATCGCCTTCGAGATCGCGACCGGCACTTCGCGCGCCTTGCCGTAGCCAAAGCCGACCTTGCCGTCGCCGTCGCCGACCACGGTCAGCGCGGTGAAGCTCATCTGCCGACCGCCCTTGACCGTCTTGGAGACGCGGTTGACGGCGATGAGCTTCTCGAGCATGCCGTCGCTGTTTTCACGTTCATTCGTTGACATTACTTTTCACCTTGTGCCACCCGTACCGAGATGGACTTTTGCTTGCGGCACGGCCGCTTAGAATTGTAAAGAAGCATATTTCTACAGAAATCAGAACTTGAGGCCGGCTTCGCGCGCCGCGTCCGCCAGCGCGGCGATGCGACCGTGATAGCGGAAACCCGAGCGGTCGAACGCGACGTTCTCGACGCCGGCGGCCTTCGCCTTCTCGGCGATCGCCTTGCCGACGGCCGCCGCGGCGGTCTTGTTCTTGGTGCCCTTGACCTCGCCCTTGATCGCCTTCTGCACGGTCGACGCGGCTGCGATCACCTTGGCGCCGTCGGCCGAGATGACCTGGGCGTAGATGTGCTGATCGCTGCGATGCACGGTCAGGCGTGGCACGGCGAGCTTCTTGATGTGCATGCGCGTGGCCTTGGCGCGGCGCAGGCGGGATTCGTTCTTTTCGTTCGACATTTTCGTATCTCCAGAAGGCTCTTCGGATAGTCCGGCCAAGGATGGCCGGATTTCTGCGCGGACGGATCCGCTCCAAGCTCTCCTAACTTAAGCCTTCTTAGCCTCTTTGATGGTGATCTTCTCGCCGGCGTAGCGCACGCCCTTGCCCTTGTACGGCTCGGGCGGACGGAACGCGCGGATCTTCGCGGCGGTCTCGCCGACGCGCTGCTTGTCCGCGCCCGCGATGACGACTTCGGTCTGCGACGGCGCGGTGATCGTGATGCCTTCCGGCGCCTTGAACACGATCGGATGCGAGAAACCGAGCGAAAGGTTCAGGTCCTTGCCCTGCAGCGCGGCGCGATAGCCGACGCCGACGAGTTCGAGCTTACGCTCGTAGCCCTCACTGACGCCCTTGACCATGTTGGCGAGCAGCGCACGCGCCGTACCCGCAAACTTGGTCGTCTCGGCGTCTTTCGCCTTGAGCTGCACTTCGCTGCCTTCGACGCCGACTTCGACGCCGGCAGGCAGCGCGCACGACAGCGTGCCCTTCGGACCTTTCACCGTCACCGCACCGTTTGCGGTCTTGAACTCGACGCCCTTCGGCAGCGCGATCGGCTTTTTAGCGACTCTTGACATAAGTTTATCTCCATCGGTCTTCCTGACCGAAACTAAGACCGGCCATCCAGGCCGGACTTCTCAAAAAAGTTAGGCCACGGTGCCGATGACTTCGCCGCCGACGCCCTGCGCACGCGCCTGCGCATCGGTCATGATGCCGGCCGAGGTGGTGACGATGGCGATGCCGAGGCCGCCCAGCACCTTCGGCAACGCATCCTTGCCGCGGTAGACGCGCAGGCCCGAACGGCTGACGCGGTTGATCGTCTCGATCGCCGGCTTGCCCTCGAAATACTTCAGCGCGATCTCGAGCTCGGCCTTGTTGTTGGCCAGCTTGTTGACCTGGAAGTCGCGCACGTAGCCTTCGTCCTTCAGCACCTTGGCGATGGCTTGCTTGGTCTTGGAGGCCGGCATGCGCACCGTAGGCTTCGCGGTCGCTTGCGCGTTGCGAATGCGGGTGAACATGTCGGCGATGGGATCAGTCATGCTCATGTTTCATTTTCCTCAGCATCGATATCCGGAATGGATTTCGCTTATGTTTGAATCGTCGAAAGTCCGAAATGGACTTTCAGGTATCGCTTACCAAGAGGCCTTGCGCAGGCCCGGCACGTCGCCGCGCATCGTCGCTTCGCGCAGCTTGTGGCGGCCAAGCGAGAACTTGCGGTAGACGCCGCGCGAGCGGCCGGTCAGTTCGCAGCGGTTGCGCTGGCGCGAGGGGCTCGCATCGCGCGGCAGCTTCTGCAGCTTGGCCTGCGCTTCCATCTTCTCCTCGTACGAGGATTTCGGATCGAGCACGATCGCCTTCAGCCCCTTGCGCTTGGCTGCGTACTTCTTGACGGTCTTCGCGCGCTTTTTCTCGCGCTCCACCATGCTGGTCTTTGCCATAACTTGTCTCTCTATTTCAATTAAGCCCGACTTCGCTAGTCTTCGGGGGAGCCACGCCCCCCACAACCCTGCCCTCGCTTCGCTCGGGCGCCCCCTTGACTCAAGGGGGCTTAAAATCAAAATCAGTTGCGGAACGGAAAGCTGAAGGCCTCGAGCAGCGCCTTGGCTTCGGCATCCGTCTTCGCCGTCGTCGTGATCGCGATGTCCATGCCGCGCATCGCGTCGACCTGGTCGAAATCGATTTCCGGGAAGATGATCTGTTCCTTGATGCCCATGTTGTAGTTGCCGCGGCCGTCGAACGCGCGGCCCGACACGCCGCGAAAGTCGCGCACGCGCGGCAGCGCCACGGTGATCAGGCGGTCGAGGAACTCGAACATCTTGGCGCGGCGCAGGGTGACCTTGCAGCCGATCGGCCAGTTCTCGCGGATCTTGAACGCCGCGATCGCCTTGCGCGACAAGGTCGCCACGGCCTTCTGGCCGGCGATCTTGTTCATGTCGGCGAGGGCGTTCTCGAGCACCTTCTTGTTCGCCGCCGCTTCGCCCACGCCCATGTTGAGCGTGATCTTCACCAGACGCGGCACTTCCATCACGTTCTTGTAGCCGAACTTCTCCGTCAGCTTCGGAACGACGACGTCTTTGTAATGTTTTTCCAAACGGGTGGTCATGGCCATGCTCCTCAAACGTCAGCCTGTTCGCCGGTCTTGAACACGCGTACCTTGCGGCCGTCGGCCAGCGTCTTGAAACCGACGCGGCCGCCCTTGCCCGTCGCATTGTTGAACAGGGCGACGTTGGACAAGTGGATCGACGCCTCGCGCTCGACGATGCCGCCCGGCTGGTTGGCCTGCGGGTTCGGCTTGGTATGGCGCTTGACCAGGTTGATGTTCTGCACGACGACGCGGTCGTCGGCGACGCGCAGCACTTCGCCGCGCTGGCCCTTGTATTTGCCGGTGATCACGATGACTTGATCACCTTTGCGAATTCGGTTCATGGTTGACTCTCTTTTGACTTTATCTTTCGCAGGGGCGCGATTCATCGTGCCCGCTCTCTGTTTCAACTCACCCGATCGGGCTACAAAACCTCGGGCGCGAGCGAGACGATCTTCATGAAGCGCTCGCTGCGCAGCTCGCGCGTGACCGGCCCGAAGATGCGCGTGCCGATCGGCTCGAGCTTGTTGTTGAGCAGCACGGCGGCGTTGCCGTCGAAGCGGATCAGCGAACCGTCGGCGCGGCGCACGCCCTTGCGCGTACGCACGACGACCGCGTCGTAGACCTCGCCCTTCTTGACCTTGCCGCGGGGGATCGCGTCGCGGATCGATACCTTGATGATGTCGCCGATGCCGGCGTATCGGCGCTTGGAGCCTCCGAGCACCTTGATGCAGAACAGCAACTTGGCGCCGCTGTTGTCGGCCGCGGTCAACGTGGATTGCATCTGGATCATGTTCTACTCCTCAACGTCCCACGTTCACTGCGCAGCGCGCGTCAGCACCTGCACGACACGCCAGTTCTTGGTCTTCGACAGCGGACGCGTCTCGACGATGCGGACGACGTCGCCTTCCTTGCACTCGCCGTTCTCGTCGTGCGCGTGCACCTTGGTCGAACGGCGCACGATCTTGCCGTACAGCGGATGCTGTACCTGGCGCTCAAGCAGCACGGTGACCGTCTTCTGCATCTTGTTGCTGACCACACGACCTTCGATTGTGCGTTGCGCCCGGGTTTCTTTCGCTTCACTCATGGCTTGTTGGCCTGTCATGTTTATTTTTGCGCTCGTCCCTGATCGCGAAGATCACGAAGCGGGCATCCTGCCCGCACTTCTCAACTTTTAGCTTTCTGCGTCAGCAACGTCTTGATCTGCGCGATCTCTTTGCGCACGCGCTGGAAATGATGCGTCTGGGTCTGCTGACCGGCGCTCTTCTGCATGCGCAGGTTGAACTGCTCGCGGCGCAACTCGAGGAGCTGGTCGTTGAGTTCCTGCGCGGATTGTTTGCGGAGGTTTTGAAGGTCCATCACATCACCGTACGATTCACGAATTGGGTCTGCACCGACAGCTTGGCGGCGGCCAGACGGAACGCCTCGCGCGCCTCGGCCTCGCTGATGCCCTCGATTTCATAGAGCATGCGGCCCGGCTGCACGACGGCGACCCAGTACTCGACGCTGCCCTTGCCGGCGCCCATGCGGACTTCGATCGGCTTCTTGGTGATCGGCTTGTCGGGGTAGACGCGGATCCAGAGCTTGCCGCCGCGCTTGACGAAGCGCGTCACGCAACGGCGCGCCGCTTCGATCTGGCGGCTGGTCAGGTGGCCGTGCGTCGTGGCCTTGAGGCCGTACTCGCCGAAGCTCACCTTGTTGGCGACGAAGGAGATGCCGCGGTTGCGGCCCTTCTGCATCTTGCGGTACTTGGTACGTTTGGGTTGCAGCATTGTCGTTCTCTTTTATGCGATCGCCCCTGATCGCGAAGATCAAAAGGCGGTCATCCTGACCGCACTTTCAGTATTTTTTGCGGCCATCCCTGACCGCGAAGATCACAAAGCGGTCATCCTGACCGCACTTCTCAATTTTTACTATCGCGCGTTGCGCGGTTCGCGATCGCCGCGATCACCACGCGGTTCACGCTCAGTACGATCACGACGATCGCCACGCGGAGCGGCTTCACGCGCTTCTTCTTTGCCTGCCTCGGCAGTGTGGGTCGCCAGGTCGAATACCTCGCCCTTGTAGATCCACACCTTGATGCCGATGATGCCGTAGGTCGTCTTCGCCTGGGCGAAGCCGTAGTCGATGTCGGCGCGCAGCGTGTGCAGCGGCACGCGGCCTTCGCGGTACCATTCCGAACGCGCGATTTCCGCACCGTTCAAACGGCCGCCGACGTTGATCTTGATGCCGAGCGCGCCGAGGCGCATCGCGTTGCCGACGGCGCGCTTCATCGCGCGGCGGAACATGATGCGGCGCTCGAGCTGCTGGGCGATCGACTCGGCGACGAGCTGCGCGTCGAGCTCGGGCTTGCGCACTTCGCTGACGTTGATGTGCGCGGGCACGCCCATCACCTTCGTCACCTGCGCACGCAGCTTCTCGATGTCCTCGCCCTTCTTGCCGATGACGACGCCGGGACGCGCGGTGTGGATCGTGATGCGCGCGGTCTTGGCCGGACGCTCGATCGCGATCTTCGACACGCCGGCCTGGGCGAGCTTCTCGCGCAGCAGTTCGCGCACTTTCAGATCGGCCGCGAGGTACTGCGCGTATTCGCGCTTGTTCGCGTACCACTTCGAATTCCAGTCCTTGGAAATGCCGAGGCGAATGCCGGTGGGATGAACCTTGTGACCCATGTGATTAGCTCCCGACGACCACGGTGACGTGGCTCGTGCGTTTGATGATCCGCGAACCGCGGCCCTTGGCGCGCGCGTGCATGCGCTTCAACTGCGGACCGTCGTCGACCATGATGGTCTTGACCTTCAGCTCGTCGACGTCGGCGCCCAGGTTGTTCTCGGCGTTGGCGACGGCGGAGAGCAGCACCTTCTTGATCAGGTGCGCCGCCTTCTTGTCGCTGAACTGCAGCAGGCTCGTCGCACGGCCGACCGGCAGGCCGCGCACCTGGTCGGCGACCAGACGGGCCTTCAGCGAGGAAATGCGCGCGCCGCGCAGGATGGCTTTCGCTTCAAGACTCATCGTAGTCACCTTACTTCTTCGCCTCAGCGGCTTTCTTGTCGCCGGAGTGGCCCTTGAAGGTGCGCGTCGCGGCGAACTCGCCGAGCTTGTGCCCGACCATGTTCTCGTTGACCAGCACCGGCACATGGGCCTTGCCGTTGTGCACGGCGATGGTGAAACCCACCATCTCCGGCAGGATCATGGAGCGGCGCGACCAGGTCTTGATCGGACGCTTGGTGTTGGAGCCCGACGCCGCTTCCACCTTCTTCAGCAAGTGCAGATCGACGAACGGACCTTTTTTCAGTGAACGTGCCATTGTTGTCTAGTCCTGTTCTATCAACCGCGACGATCGCGCACGATGAATTGGGTGGTGCGCTTGTTCTTGCGCGTCTTGTAGCCCTTGGCCGGCTGGCCCCACGGCGACACCGGATGCGGATTGCCCTGGCCGGCCTTGGCCTCGCCACCGCCGTGCGGATGGTCGACCGGGTTCATCGCCGCGCCGCGAACGGTCGGGCGAACACCGCGCCAACGCTTCGCACCGGCCTTGCCGAGCTTGCGCAGGTTGTGCTCCGAGTTGCCGACTTCGCCGATCGTGGCGATGCACTCGACCGGCACCTTGCGCATTTCGCCCGAGCGCAGGCGCAGCGTGGCGTAACCGGCTTCGCGCGCGATCAGCTGCACCGAAGCGCCGGCGCTGCGCGCGAGCTGCGCGCCCTTGCCCGGCTTCATCTCGACGCAATGCACGGTCGAACCGATCGGGATATTGCGCAGCGGCAGCGAGTTGCCCACCTTGATCGGAGCATCCCGGCCGGCCATAAGCCGATCGCCTTCCTTCACGCCTTTCGGCGCGATGATGTAGCGGCGCTCGCCATCCACGTAGAGCAGCAGGGCGATGTTCGCCGTGCGGTTCGGATCGTATTCGAGACGCTCGACGCGGCAGGCGATGCCTTCCTTGTCGCGCTTGAAGTCGATGACGCGGTAATGCTGCTTCGAACCGCCGCCCTTGTGCCGCGTCGTGATGCGGCCATAGTGGTTGCGGCCGCCGGTCTTCGACTGCGGTTCGGTCAGCGGTGCGTACGGATCGCCCTTGTACAGCCCCGGCGTCGTCACGCGCACCATCGCGCGGCGTCCCGGAGAAGTCGGCTTCAATGTAATCAGTGCCATGTTTCTGATTCCGATAAATTCTTGGAGCGAGCTCTAGGCTCAGGCCTTGGCGGTGACGTCGATGGTCTGGCCGTCGGCGAGACGCACGTAAGCCTTGCGCCAACCGTTGCGCGAACCCGCGCGCTGGCGGAACGACTTGACCTTGCCCTTCACGTTCGCGATGTTGACCGAATCGACCTTGACGCTGAACAGCGCCTCGACCGCGTCCTTGACCAGCTTCTTGTCGGCGCCGGCGGCGACTTCGAACACGTACTGGTTGTGCTCCTGCGCGCGCGCGCTCTTTTCCGAGATGTGCGGGGCGCGAATCACGGTGTACAGCTTTTCGTTCTTGATTTCGGCGCTCATGCCAGCCACTCCTCGATCTTCTTGACCGAGTCCACGGTCATGACAACATGCTGCGCATCGACCAGGGTGACCGGGTCGATCGCAGCGACATCGACCACGGCGACCTTGTGCAGGTTGCGCGCGGACAGGAACAGGTTCTGGTTGACGTCCTCGGTGACGATCAGCGTGCGGCCGGTGTGGTCCTTCAGCTTGGCGGCGAGCGCCTTGGTGCTGACCTTGTCGACGTTGAACGACTCGACGACCTGCAGACGGCCTTCGCGATTGAGCTGCGAGAGGATCGCCTGGATCGCACCGCGGTACATCTTCTTGTTGACCTTCTGCGAGAAATCGCGCGGCTTCGCGGCGAATGCGCGGCCGCCGCCGACGAAGATCGGGGCGCGGTAATCGCCGTGACGCGCGCCGCCGCCCTTCTGCTTCTTGAACTTCTTGGTCGTGCCCGACAGCTCCGAGCGCGTCAGTTGCGCCTTGGTACCCGCGCGGCCCGCGTTGCGGTACGCGACGACGACCTGGTGTACGAGGCCTTCGGAATATTCGCGGCCGAACACCGTGTCGGAAACCGACAGCGGCTGCTTGGCGCCTTGTACTTGCAGCTCCATTTTATTGCTCCTTACGCTTTCGCAGCGGGGCTAACGATAACGTTGCCGCCTGGCGCGCCCGGCACCGCGCCGCGCACGGCGATCAGGTGCTTCTCTGCGTCGATCTTGACCACTTCGAGGTTCATCGCCGACTGGCGCGTGGCGCCCATGTGGCCGGCCATCTTCTTGCCCGGGAACACGCGGCCCGGCGTCTGGCGCTGGCCGATCGAGCCCGGCGCGCGGTGCGACAGCGAGTTGCCGTGCGTCGCGTCGCCCATCGTGAAGTTGTGGCGCTTGATCGTGCCCTGGAAGCCCTTGCCCTTGGTCACGCCGGCGACGTCGATCTTCTGGCCGACCTTGAACACCTCGTCGGCCTTCAGTTCGCCGCCGACCGCATAGCCGCCGACGTCTTTCGCGTCGACGCGGAACTCCCACAAACCGCGACCCGCCTCGACCTTGGCCTTGGCGTAGTGGCCGGCAAGCGGCTTGGTCACGAGCGCCGCGCGCTTCGTGCCCGCCGTCACCTGCACGGCGGTGTAACCGTCCGTCTCGACCGTCTTCACCTGGGTGATGCGGTTCGGAGTCGCTTCGATCAGCGTCACCGGCACCGACTCGCCGGCCTCGGTGAAGACTCGCGTCATGCCGCACTTGCGGCCAATGATTCCAATGCTCATGTTCGTAGCTCTCAATACAGCTTGATCTGCACGTCCACGCCGGCGGCGAGGTCGAGCTTCATCAACGCGTCCACGGTCTTGTCGTTGGGATCGACGATGTCCATGACGCGCTTGTGCGTGCGCGTTTCGTACTGGTCGCGCGCGTCCTTGTCGGCGTGCGGCGAGGTCAGGATGGTGTAGCGCTCGATCTTGGTCGGCAGCGGAATCGGGCCGCGCACCTGCGCGCCGGTGCGCTTCGCCGTCTCCACGATCTCGCTCGCCGAGCGATCGATCAAACGATGATCGAAGGCCTTGAGCCGAATTCGAATCTTCTGGTCCGCCATTGCCGTGTACCTTATTTTTGCGCTCTTCCCTGAACGCGAAGATCAACCCGGCAATCCATGCCGGACTTTTCAAAGAGCATGCGTATCCGCAGCCAAATGCACCGCGGCGATCCGGTTCCGGATCGATGGGAAAACAAACCTTGAAACGAAAGTTTGGGCGGGCCGATCGCCGGCCCGCCCAAACATTGGAATCATTTCGCTTCGCAAGGAAGCGCTCAACCGTCCATGGCTGCGAAGTCGAAGCGCGTCCCGCACCTCATTTCGCCGTTTCGTCGACCCTTCTTGCAGAAGGAAATCGCCGAGTGGTCTTGTATTCTAGCCCGACTTTTCGGGGAATGCAAGCTCTTGCCTCGACAACCTCCCGAAGCCGGCAATGGCCGTGCCCTGCTCTCAGCCAGCACCCATCGCGCGATAGCACCAAGCCAGCAGCGGGCCGAAGAACAGGCCGAGGAACAGCAGCGCCGCGCCGTTGATCGACAGCACCCAGCGCAGTGGAATGTCGTGCGGCAGCGCGAGCGCGCCTTTCGTCGACGGCGGATCGAAGTACATGACCTTGATCACGCGCAGGTAGTAGAACATGCCGACGATGGCGAACACGATCGCGACGATCGCGAGCCAGAGCTGACCTGCGTCGAGCGCGGCCTTGAGCACCATGAGCTTGGCGAAGAAGCCGAACAGCGGCGGGATGCCGGCGAGCGAAGCCATCACGAGCAGGACGACGAAGGCGTACCACGGGTTGCGTTGGTTGAGGCCCTTGAAGTCATCGATCTCCTCGGCCTCGAAGCCGGCGCGCGCGAGCAGCTGGATCGAACCGAACGCCGCGGCCGACATGATCGCGTACGCGATCGCATAGAACATCGCCGCCGCATAGCCCGACGGCGCGCCGTTGGCGAGGCCGAGCAGCAGGAAACCGACGTGCGAGATCGTCGAATACGCGAGCATGCGCTTCAAGTTGGTCTGCGCGATCGCGACGACGTTGCCGACCGCGAGCGAGAGCACCGACAGCACAGCGAGCATTTCGCCCCAGTGCGGATGCAGGCCGCCGAGCGCGCCGTCGAGCAGGCGCCAGGCCATGCCAAACGCGGCGATCTTCGGCGCGGAACCGATGAACGCGGTCACGGCGGTCGGCGAGCCCTGGTAGACGTCGGGCAGCCACATATGGAACGGCGCCGCGCCGAACTTGAAGCCGATGCCGGCGACGAGGAAGACGAGGCCGAACGCGAGCAGCGTCTTGTTGTCGCCGACGCCGGACGAGACGAGGCCATGGATGTGGCCGATATCGAGCGTGCCGCTGGCGCCATAGATCATCGACATGCCGTAGAGCAGGATGCCCGACGCGAGCGCGCCGAGGACGAAGTATTTCATCGCGGCTTCGGACGACAGCGGCGAGTCGCGGTTCAGCGCGACCAGCGCGTAGGACGACAGCGTGAGCAGTTCGAGGCCGACGTAGATCATGACCAGGCTGCCGGCCGAGACGAGCAGCATCATGCCGAGCGTCGCGAACAGCACCAGCATGTGGAATTCGCCGACGAACAGCTTGCGGTCCTTCAGGTAGGTGCGCGCGTAGACGAACACCGCGATCACGACGAGCAGGATGAAGACCTTGAGCAGCTTCGCCGCTGCGTCGTGCACGAACATGCCCGAAAAGCCGCGTTCGTGGGTCGGATCCGGATCGACGAGAACGAGCAGCAGTGTTGCGACGAGCACGCCGATCGAGACCCAGTGCGTCGCGTCGCGCTGCGTCGGCTTGACGATCAGATCGAGCGCAATGACGCCGCAGATCGCGAACAGCAGGAACGCTTCGGGCAGGATCAGGGAGAGATCGTGAAGACTGAAAGACATGGTCTATCTCATTTATGCACGCATCCCTGCGTGCAAGATCAAAAAGCAGTCGTCCTGACTGCACTTCTCAATTTTTTATCCAACCTTGACGACCAAAAGCTGATCGACGATATGTTTGACCGACGCGTCCATCAAATGCGTCAGCGGCTCGGGCCAGATGCCGAACAGCAGCGTCATCGCGGCGAACGCGCCGAGCACCAGCGCTTCGCGCGCATCGATGTCCTTGAGCTTGGCGACGTGGTCGTTGGTCACCTCGCCCCAGATCACGCGCTTGACCAGCCACAGCGTGTACGCCGCGCCGATGATCAGCGTGAACGCGGCGAGCGCGGCGATCCAGAAGTTCGACTGGAAGCTGGCGAGGATGACCATGAACTCGCCGACGAAGCCGCTCGTGCCCGGCAGGCCGCAATTGGCCATGGCGAAGAACACGACGAAGGCGGCGTACCACGGCATCGTGTTCACGACGCCGCCGTAGTCCTTGATCATGCGCGTGTGCATGCGGTCGTAGATCACGCCGATGCACGAGAACATCGCGCCGGAGACAAAGCCGTGCGAGATCATCTGCACCATCGCGCCGGAGACGCCGAGGTAGGCCGCGTCCTTGTTGCCGGACACGCGCACGAGTGCGAGCACGATGAAGATGCCGAGCGTGACGAAGCCCATGTGCGACACGGACGAATACGCGATCAGCTTCTTCATGTCCTCCTGGACGAGGGCGACGAAGCCGATGTAGATGACCGCGACCAGCGACAGCGCGATCAGCAGCCAGGCGAAGTGCTGGCTTGCGTCGGGCGTGATCGGCAGCGAGAAGCGCAGGAAACCGTAGCCGCCGATCTTCAGCATGATCGCGGCCAGGATGACCGAGCCGCCGGTCGGCGCCTCGACGTGCGCATCCGGCAGCCACGTGTGCACCGGCCACATCGGCACCTTGACCGCGAACGCGATCAGGAAGGCGAAGAACAGCCACGACTGCTGGGTCAGCGTGAGCTTGAGCGCCGCGAGCTGCGAGAGTTCCCAACTGCCCGACTGCAGGTACAGCCAGATCAGCCCGACCAGCATGAAGATCGAGCCGAAGAAGGTGTAGAGGAAGAACTTCAAGGTCGCGTAGACGCGGCGCGGACCGCCCCATATGCCGATGATGATGAACATCGGGATCAGCATGCCTTCGAAGAATACGTAGAACAGCAGCGCGTCGAGCGCGCAGAACACGCCGACCATGAGGCCTTCGAGCACGAGGAACGCGGCGAGGTACTGGTTGACCTTGTCGTGCACCGAATCCCAGGCGCCGAGGATCACGAGCACGGTGACGAAGGTCGTCAGCACGATCAGCGCGACCGAGATGCCGTCGACGCCGAGGTGGTAGTTGGCGTTGATCGCGGCGATCCAGCGATGCTGTTCGACGAACTGCATCGTGCCGGCGGCCGCGTCGTAGCCGGCCAGCAGCGGAATGCTGACGACGAAGGTGACGACGGCCACGGCCAGCGCCAGCCAGCGCGCCTCCTTGGCCCGATGCGTGCCGAGCGCGAGCGCGGCGAAGCCGCCGGCGATCGGCAACCAGATCAGGATGCTCAACAGCATTTGCATCATTCCAAAATTCCTGCATTGCTTCCCTTCTCCCACCGGGAGAAGGTGGCGCGAAGCGCCAGATAAGGGAAAGGCGTTCCGTCACAAAACGTCGCTACAACCTGAAGAGCTCTTCCCTCATCCGCCCTTCGGGCACCTTCTCCCGGCGGGAGAAGGGAGACAAATCCACACCTCACCTCATCCACGCACCACCCACCACAACCCGCCGAGCAGGAACACGAGCCCGAGGATCATCGCGAACGCATAGGTGTACAAGTAACCCGTCTGCACCCAGCGCACGAGGCCCGCGGTGCGCGCGACCGCTGCGGCCGAGCCGTCGATCAACACGTTGTCGATCACGCCGACGTCGCCGCCCTTCCACAAGCCGCGGCCGAGCGCGACGCTGCCGCGTGCGAACACGGCCTGGTAAATCGGATCGAACCAGTACTTCTTGTCGAGCACGTTCCACAACGGATGCAGCGCGCTCTTGGCCTTGTCGGCGATCGTCGGGTTGAACAGATAGACGTACGTTGCCGTGGCGAAACCAAGGAAAGCCAGAATGAACGGCGCTCCGACGAAGCCTTCCAGCATCGTCGCAAACCAGCCGGCAAATTCTGCATGCGCCCCCTCGCCCGCTTCATGCGCAACGCGAATAGCGCTCCCGAAGTAGTCCCTATGCAGCATCGAACCGACGGTCAGCGCGCCGATGACGACCGACGGTATGGCGAGCGCGATCAGTGGCCAGGTCACGACGGCCGGCGATTCGTGCGGCTCGTGCGCGAGATGGCCCGGTTCGTGGTGACCATGATCGTCGTGGCCATGGCCGTGGTCGAGGACGAAGCGCTCCTTGCCGTGGAACGTGAGGTAGAGCAAACGGAAGCTGTAGAACGCGGTGACGAAGACGCCGAGCAGCACGCACCAGTAGGCATAATGCTGCGCCAGGCCGCCGTGATCCGAGGCCTCCTTCACGGCTTCGATGATCGCGTCCTTCGAATAGAACCCGGCGAAGCCCGGCATGCCGGTCAGCGCGAGCGTGCCGATCCAGGCCGTAATGAACGTGATCGGCATGTACTTGCGCAGGCCGCCCATGTAGCGCATGTCCTGCTCGTGGTGCATCGCGATGATGACCGAACCCGCGCCGAGGAACAGCAGCGCCTTGAAGAACGCATGCGTCATCAGGTGGAACACCGCGGCCGAGTACGCCGACACGCCGAGCGCGGCGGTCATGTAGCCGAGCTGCGACAACGTCGAATAGGCGACGACGCGCTTGATGTCGTTCTGCACGATGCCGATGAGGCCGGTGAAGAACGCCGTCGTCGCGCCGATCACGAGCACGAACGACAGCGCCGTGTCCGACAGCTCGAACAGCGGCGACATGCGCGCGACCATGAAGATGCCGGCGGTCACCATCGTCGCCGCGTGGATCAGCGCGGAGATCGGCGTCGGGCCTTCCATCGAGTCCGGCAGCCAGACGTGCAGCGGCATCTGCGCCGACTTGCCCATCGCGCCGACGAACAGGCAGATGCAGATCACCGTCGCCGCCGACCACGGATCGCCGCCGAAGATCTCGAGCGTCTTGCCGTTCAGCGCCTCGGTGTGCGCGAACACGGTCGCGTAATCCAGCGTGTGGAAGAAATACAGCACGCCGGCAATGCCGAGTAGGAAACCGAAGTCGCCGACACGGTTGACGATGAACGCCTTCATGTTCGCGAATACCGCGGTCGGCCGCTTGAACCAGAAACCGATCAGCAGGTACGAAACCAGGCCGACCGCTTCCCAGCCGAAGAACAGCTGCAGGAAGTTGTTGCTCATCACCAGCATCAGCATCGAGAACGTGAACAGCGCGATGTAGCTGAAAAAGCGCTGGTAGCCGTCGTCCTCGGCCATGTAGCCGATCGTGTAGACGTGCACCATCAGCGAGACGAACGTGACAACGACCATCATCATCGCGGTGAGGCGGTCGACGAGGAAGCCGACGTGCGCGTCGATGCCGCCGACCTGGAACCAGGTGTAGAGATTCGCGTTGTAGGGCTGCGCCCCGCCCCACACGAGTTGATAGAGCACGTAGAACGACAGCACGCAGGACAGCGCGACGCCGGCGATCGTCACCGTGTGCGCGCCGACGCGGCCGACCTGCTGTCGGAAGATGCCGGCGACGATCGCACCGATGAGCGGCGCAAGGGCGATGATCAGCAGAATGGTGGGATTCAATTGCATGCCTGTCAGCCCTTCATCGAATCGATTTCGCCGACGTTGATCGTCGCGCGGTTGCGGAACAGCGTCACCAGAATCGCGAGACCGATCGCCGATTCCGCCGCCGCCACGGTCAGGATGAAGAACACGAACACCTGGCCGTCGACATTGCCTAGGAAGCGCGAGAACGCGACGAAGTTGGTGTTGACCGCGAGCAGCATCAACTCGATCGACATCAGCAGCACGATGACGTTCTTGCGGTTGATGAAGATGCCCGCGACGGAAACGCAGAACAGGATCGTGCCGAGCACGATGTAGTGCGACAGCGTGATCACGGCGTGCCTCCCTTGCTTGCGCTTTCCATCTTGACGATACGGATGCGTTCGCTCGCCTTGACCGCGACCTGCCTGGACGGATTCTGCGCCTTGACGCCGACGCGGCGTCGCAGGGTCAGCGTGACCGCGGCGACGAGCGCCACGGTCAGGATCACCGCCGCGACCTCGAACGGCAGCAGGAAGTGGGTGAACAGCGCCTTGCCGAGCCAGGCCGTGTTCGACGCGCCGGCCGGATCGGGCGGCAGCGCCTGCATCGACATCGTCTTGAGGCCGATCAGCAGCAGCATTTCCGCGAGCATGATCGCGGCCACGGCGATCCCGACCGGCAGATAGCGCACGAATCCCTCGCGCAGCGGTTCGACGTCGATGTTGAGCATCATCACCACGAACAGGAACAGCACCATCACCGCGCCGACGTAGACGAGCACGAGCGCGATGCCGAGGAACTCGGCCTGCAGCAGAATCCACAGCGCAGCGGCGGTGAAGAACGTCAGCACCAAAAACAATGCGGCGTGCACCGAGTTTTTCACGGTGATCACCATCAGCGCCGACAGCGTCAGCACCGTGGCGAATACGTAGAACAGGATAGACTCGAAACTCATGTGCGCCGCCTCACCGATACGCCGCGTCTTGCGCGCGCGCCGCTGCGATTTCCTTCTCGAAACGGTCGCCGATCGCAAGCAGCTTCGGCTTGGTCACGATGTTTTCGCCGCGTTTCTCGAAGTGGTATTCGTGGATGTTGGTCTCGACGATCGAGTCGACCGGGCAGCTTTCCTCGCAGAAGCCGCAATAGATGCACTTGAACAGGTCGATGTCGTAGCGCGTCGTGCGGCGCGTGCCGTCGGCGCGCTGCTCGGAATCGATCGTGATCGCGAGCGCCGGGCACACCGCTTCGCACAGTTTGCATGCGATGCAGCGCTCCTCGCCGTTCGGATAACGACGTAGCGCGTGCAGGCCGCGGAAACGATTCGACTGCGGAATCTTCTCCATCGGATAGCGCATCGTGTACTTCGGCTTGAACATGTACTTGCCAGTCAGCGCGAGGCCCTTGAGCAGCTCGAGCAGGAACAGGCTTTTGAAATAGCGGACGACGGCAGTCATTTCTCTTACACCTTGCCCGGACCGACGATGTTGAAATAGACGAGAACGCCGGCGACGAGCACCCAGACGATCGTGATCGGCACGAAGACTTTCCAGCCCAGACGCATGATCTGGTCGTAGCGGTAGCGCGGAAACGCGGCGCGGAACCAGAGATAGAAGAACGCGAAGCCGAACGCCTTGGCGAACAGCCACCACCAGCCGTCGGCCGAGAGAAAGCCCCAGCCCAGGCCGTGGAACGGCGACAGCCAGCCGCCGAGGAACAGCACCGAGGCGAGGAACGAAATCAGGATCATGTTCGCGTATTCGGTCAGGAAGAACACCGCGAACGGCGCGCCCGAATATTCGACGTGGAAGCCGGCGACGATTTCCGACTCGCCTTCGGCGACGTCGAACGGCGCGCGGTTGGTCTCGGCCACGCCCGAAATGAAATAGATCACGAACAGCGGCAGCAGCGGCAGCCAGAACCACGAGAACAGCCCGTAGTGGCCGCCCTGCGCGCGCACGATGTCGGACAGGTTGAGGCTGCCCGCGCAGATCAGCACGCCGACCAGGGCCATGCCCATCGCGATTTCGTAGCTGACCACCTGTGCGGCCGAGCGCATCGCGCCGAGCATCGCGTACTTCGAGTTCGACGACCAGCCGGCGAGAATGATGCCGTACACGCCGAGCGAGGTCATCGCGAGCAGATAGAGCAGCCCGGCGTTGACGTCGGCGAGCACGGCCTTGTCGTCGAACGGCACCACCGCCCACGCCGCGAACGCCGGCACGAGCGCGATCAACGGCGCGACGACGAACAGGAACTTGCTCGCCGCCTGCGGCATGAAGTATTCCTTCAGCAGTAGCTTGAACACGTCGGCAAACGTCTGCGCGAGGCCGGCCGGGCCGACGCTGTTCGGCCCCATGCGCACGTGCATCCAGCCGAGCACCTTGCGCTCCCACCAGACGTAGATCGCAACGGTGAGGATCACCGGCACCGCGATCGCGAGGATGCAGAGCACGAGCCAGACGACGAGGCCGCCGACGCCGAACGTCGAAACAAGCGGATCGTGAATCCAGGTATGGAAGAAATGGGAAAGCACGCCGTCAGGCCCTCGTTACCGTCAGAGCCGCGCCGTTGCCGGGCAACGCGCGCGTCTGTTTCCAGGTTTTTTCGATCCACGCGCCGCCGCGCGGCACCGCGCGCGTCACCACGACCGGCAGTTCCACCTCGGCCGCGCCGCTCAACACTTTCGCCTTGCCGCCGTTGCCGATGCCGAGCGCGAGCGCGTCTTCGGGATGCAGGCCGACACAGCAAACCCCCGTGAGCGGATGCGCCTGCAGCGCGGGCGAGCGGCGCACAATGGCATCGCTGCGATAGATCGGCACGGTCGAGATGCGCTCGAACGAACCCCCACCGGCGAAGACCGGAGTCGTCCGCAACCCGGACGATGCCGGAGTCGCAGACTTCGCCGCCACCGCATCGGCAATGGCTGCATGCACTTCGCCGAATTCGGTGAAGCCGAAGCCCTGCAATCCGAGCGCCGCGCCGAGCGCGCGCAATACCTTCCAGCCCGGACGCGCATCGCCCGGCAGCTTCGCGCCGGCGGAAACCGTCTGCACGACGCCATCGACGTTGACGTAGCTGCCGTCGACCTCGGGCGGCAAGCCGACCGGCAACACCGCCTGCGCCGTGCGCTTCACGCCGTTGCAGGCGAACGCGCCGATGTAGACGGCGAATGCCGCATTGTCGCGCGCCGCGTCATAGGCTGCCGGCGAACTCGTGTCTTCGGCGCCGAGGTGATAGCTGATCAGCGCCTTCGTCGGATGCGCAAGCAGCGCCGCGGCATTGCGGTCGATCGTGCTCGGCTGCGCGCCGACGCGCGCGAGGCCGACCGCGTTTGCGCCGTCGGGGAGTTCGTTGAACGCGCTGTCCGTCGCCGTCGCGAGCGCTTTCGCCAGAGCGCGCAGCAGCGAGGCCTGCGCATGATGCACGGCATCGTTACCGAACATCAGCACCGAGCCGGGCGCTTCGCGCAGCGCCTTCACCGTGGCGCGATGCGCATCGGTCGGCTTCGCCGCATCGACGATGGAGGCAAGATTCGCCGCCACGTTCGCGCCGGCTTCGCGCGCGGCCGCGACCAATGCCGCGAGCTCGCCGGCCAGTTGCGACGGCAGCACGATGGCCTTGCCGCCGAGGTGGAAATCGAAATTGAAATCGTGATCGAGCGGATTGACCGCGAACACCTTCGCGCCGCGCTTCCACGCCTTGCGGATGCGATGGCTCAGCAGCGGCGCATCGTGGCGCGAATTGCTGCCGACCAGCAGCACCGCGCCGGCCTTCTCGATCTGCGCGAGCGGCATCTCGAACGTCGCGCCGGCCGGGCCGCCGTCGGCGAAGTCGGCGACGCGCAGGCGATGGTCGATGTTGTCGCTGCCGAGGCCGCGCACGATCTGCGCAAGCAGATGGCCTTCCTCGCACGAGGCATACGGGGCGACAAGCGCGCCGACGTCGGCGCCGTGCTTCTTCAAACCGTCGGCGACGAACGCGATCGCCTCGTCCCACGACACTTCGACGAGTTCGCCGTTCTTGCGTACCATCGGCTTGGTCGCACGGTCTTCCGCGTACAGACCCTGATGCGAATAGCGGTCGCGGTCCGACAGCCAGCATTCGTTGATCGCTTCGTTGTCGCGCGGCACGCTGCGCAACACTTCGCCGCGGCGCGTATGCAGCCACAGGTTCGAGCCGAGCGCATCGTGGTAGCCGATCGACTCGCGCGCGATCAGCTCCCAGGCGCGCGCCCGGAAGCGGAACACCTTGTTGGTCAGCGCGCCGACCGGACAGACGTCGATGATGTTGCCGCCGAGCTCGCTGTCGATCGTCTTGCCGATGTAGGTGCCGATTTCCAGATGCTCGCCGCGGCCCATGCCGCCGAGTTCCGGCGAACCGGCCACCTCGGTCATGAAGCGCACGCAGCGCGTACACTGGATGCAGCGCGTCATCTCGGTTTCGATCAGCGGGCCGAGATCCTCGTCGGGCACGACGCGCTTGCGCTCGGCGAAGCGCGACACCGAGCGGCCGTAGCCCATCGACACGTCCTGCAGCTCGCATTCGCCGCCCTGGTCGCAGATCGGGCAGTCGAGCGGATGGTTGATGAGCAGGAACTCCATCACGTCGCGCTGGAACGCGAGCGCCTTGGTCGACTGCGTGAACACCTTCATGCCTTCGGCGACCGGCGTGGCGCAGGCCGGCTGCGGCTTCGGCATCATTTTGCCGCCCATCTCGACCTCGACCATGCACATGCGGCAGTTCGCGGCGACCGGCAGCTTCTCGTGGTAGCAGAAACGCGGGATCGGAATGCCGGCCTTGTCGGCGCCGGCGATGATCATCGAATTCTTCGGCACCTGCATCGGCTTGCCGTCGATCTCGATGTTGACGAAATCGGGCGGCGCGGCGGGCGCGGTCGGCTGCGCACTCATGCGGCGACTCCCAGCGGCGCGTCGACGATCGAGCGGCCGTTCTTGATGTAGTACTCGAACTCGTCCCAGAACTGGGCGAGGAAACCCTGCACCGGCCATGCGGCGGCTTCGCCGAACGCGCAGATCGTATGGCCCTCGATCTGCCCGGCCGCCTGCTTGAGCATGGTAAGGTCGTTCGTGTCGGCCTTGCCCTCGACGATGCGCGTGAGCAGGCGGTACATCCAGCCGGTGCCTTCGCGGCACGGCGTGCACTGGCCGCAGGATTCGGCGTAGTAGAAGCGGCTGATGCGATGGCAGGCGCGCACCATGCACGTCGTCTCGTCCATGACGATGACGGCGCCCGAGCCGAGGCCCGACCCGGCCTTGCCGATCGCGTCGTAGTCCATCGTCAGGCCCATCATCGTCTCGCCCTTGAGCACCTTCATCGAGGCGCCGCCGGGGATGACGGCCTTGAGCTTGCGACCGCCGCGCACGCCGCCGGCCAGCGCGAGCAGCTCGGGGAACGGGGTGCCGAGGCGGATCTCGAAATTGCCCGGATTGTTGACGTGCCCCGACACGGAGAAGATCTTCGGGCCGCCGTTGTTCGGCTTGCCCTGGGCGAGAAACCATTCGGCGCCCTTGTTGAGGATCGTCGGCACCGACGCGTAGGTTTCGGTGTTGTTGATCGTCGTCGGCTTGCCGTAGAGGCCGAACCCGGCCGGGAACGGCGGCTTGAAGCGCGGCTGCCCCTTCTTGCCTTCGAGCGACTCCATCAGCGCGGTCTCTTCGCCGCAGATGTAGGCGCCGGCGCCGAGCGCGGCATAGATGTCCACGTCGATGCCCGAACCGCCGATGTTCTTGCCGAGCAGGCCCGCGTCATACGCTTCTTTCAGCGCCGCCTCGAAATGCTCGAACGGCTCGTGGTGGAATTCGCCGCGCAGATAGTTGTAGGCCACGGTCGAACCGGTCGCGTAGCACGCGATCGCGAGACCCTCGACGACCGCATGCGGATTGAAGCGCAGGATGTCGCGGTCCTTGCAGGTGCCTGGCTCGGATTCGTCCGAATTGCACAGGATGTATTTCTGCATCGTGCCTTTCGGCATGAACGACCATTTCAATCCGGTCGGAAAGCCTGCGCCGCCGCGGCCGCGCAGCGAGCTTTTCTTCAGCTCGTCGACGATCGACGCCGGGTCGGGCTTCTCGGCGAGGATTTTCTTCCACGCCTCGTAGCCGTCGACCTTCAGATAGCTGTCCATCGACCATGGTATGTCGAAATTCAGCGTCGTGTAGACGACTTGATGTTCCTGCGGTGCGGGGCCTACAGCCATAGAAGTTCACTCGTAGGGCGGGTCTTGACCCGCCATTTGATCATTCGATTTCGTCACGCGAGGCGGGTCGAGACCCGCCCTACTTCAACCCATCCAGAATCTCGTCGACCGACTCCGGCGTCAGCTTCTCGTGATAATGGCCGTTGACCACCATCATCGGCGCGCCACAGCAGGCCGCGAGGCATTCTTCTTCCTTCTTCAGGTACACGCGGCCATCTGCCGTCGATTCGCCGACCTTGATGCCGAGCTTCTTCTCGCAGTGCTTGAGGATGCCCTCGCCGCCGTTGAGCCAGCACGAGATGTTCGTGCACACGGCCACGTTGTTGCGCCCGACCGGCGTGGTTTCGAACATCGAGTAGAAGCTCGCCACCTCGTAGGCCCACACCGCCGGCAGGCCGAGATATTTCGCGACCGCGGTGATCAACTCGTCGGTCAAGTAGCCGCCGTTCTGCTCCTGCGCCGCGAACAGCGACTGAATCAGCGCGGAGCGCTTGCGGTCCGGCGGGAACTTCGTCAGCCAATGGTCGATGTGCTCGCACGTGTGCGCGTCGAGCACGACGAGTGGATCGACGTCCTTGACTTCGGCGTAGTGGCCCGTCGCTTTCATCGATCGACTTCTCCAAACACGATATCGTAGGTGCCGATCATCGCGACGACGTCCGGCAGCATGTGGCCGCGCACGATCGCGTCCATCGACGACAGGTGCGCGAAGCCCGGCGCGCGCAGCTTCACGCGGAACGGCTTGTTCGCGCCGTCGGAAATCAGGTAGCAACCGAACTCGCCCTTCGGCGCCTCGACCGCGGCATACGTCTCGCCCGCGGGCACGCTGTAGCCTTCGGTGAACAGTTTGAAGTGATGAATCAACGCTTCCATGTCGTCCTTCATTTCCTCGCGGGTCGGCGGCGCGACCTTGAAGTTGCGCACGATCACGTCGCCCAAGTTCTTCTTCAGCCATTCCACGCACTGCGCGACGATGCGGTTGGCCTGGCGCATCTCCTCGACGCGCACGAGGTAGCGGTCGTAGCAGTCGCCGTGGACGCCGACCGGAATGTCGAAATCCACCTTGTCGTACATCGCGTAGGGCTGCTTCTTGCGCAGATCCCATTCGATGCCGGAGCCGCGCAGCATCGGGCCGCTCATGCCCCAGGCCAGCGCCTGCTCGGGCGGCACCACGCCGATGCCGACCGTGCGCTGCTTCCAGATACGGTTGTCGGTCAGCAGCGTTTCGTACTCGTCGACCCGCGCCGGGAAGTCCTTGGTGAAGGCGTCGAGGAAATCGAGCAGCGAGCCTTCGCGCCATTCGTTGCGCCGCTTGAGGTCGCCGCCCTTGTGCCAGCGCGACTCCTTGTACTTCGGCATCTGCGCCGGCAGGTCGCGGTAGACGCCGCCGGGGCGGTAGTAGGTCGCGTGCATGCGCGCGCCCGACACCGCCTCGTAGCAGTCCATCAGCTCCTCGCGCTCGCGGAACGCGTAGAGGAACACGGCCATCGCGCCGAGGTCGAGCGCGTTCGAGCCGATCCACATCAGATGATTCAGTATCCGCGTGATCTCGTCGAACATCGTGCGGATGTACTGCGCGCGGATCGGTGCCTCGATGCCCATCAGCTTTTCGATGGCGCGCACGTAGGCGTGCTCGTTGCACATCATCGACACGTAGTCGAGCCGGTCCATGTAGCCGATCGACTGGTTGAACGGCTTCGACTCCGCCAGCTTCTCGGTGCCGCGGTGCAGGAGGCCGACATGCGGATCGGCGCGCTGGATCACCTCGCCGTCGAGCTCGAGCACGAGGCGCAGCACGCCGTGCGCCGCCGGGTGCTGCGGGCCGAAGTTGATCGTGTAATTCTTTATTTCTTGCATTTGTATACCCGCATCACTTCGCCGGCGCCGAGGCGGCTTTCTCCGCCGCGGCCTGGTCGTAGCGCGAATCGTTGCGCACCACGCGCGGTACGCCGACGCGCGGCTCGACGCTGGTCACCGGCTCGTAGATCACGCGGCCGAGCGCTTCGTCGTAGCGCACTTCGACGTTGCCGATCAGCGGGAAGTCCTTGCGGAACGGATGGCCGACGAAACCGTAGTCGGTGAGGATGCGGCGCAGGTCCGGGTGACCTTCGAAGACGATGCCGAACAGATCGAACGCCTCGCGCTCGAACCAGTTCACGCCGGGCCAGATGCCGGTCAGCGACGGCACCACCGGCAACGCATCGTCCTGCGCATGGCAGCGGATACGCGCGCGCTGGTTGTTCTTGATCGAGAGCAGGTGCGCCACCGCCGCGAAGCGCTTGTGCCCCGCGCCGACGAGCGGACGGTTGGACCATTGGAAGCGGCCCGGCCCCTCGCCTTCGACGCCACGCGAGAAACCGGTCGAGGACACGTCGGTCGTGTCCCACTCATCATCGCCGTAACTCAGATAGTCGACGCCACAGACGTCGATGCACTGTTCAAAATGGAAATCGGCCTCGTCGCGCAATGCCTGTGCCACCGCGAGCCAGTTTTCCGGCAGCACCTCGACGACGGTTTCGCCGAACGATTCTCCGGCGGAAATGACCTTGGCGCCGAGCCGCGTGGCGATGCGCTGCGCGAGCGTAACCGGCGCCGCGGGCGCCTCGGCAGGAGCGGAGGTGGCGGGCGTGTCGGTCATGTGCGCGCGATGACGTTGCTGTTGACGACAACCCGCTTCTGCGGCGAGTTGCCTGTCGCGATCTGTTTCTCGCCGATCGGGCTCGAGCGGCGGATCTTCTTCTGCAATTGCAAAATGCCGTAAACGAGCGCCTCGGCGGTCGGCGGGCAGCCGGGCACGTAGACGTCGACCGGCACGATGCGGTCGCAGCCGCGCACGACGGCATAGGAATAGTGGTAGTAGCCGCCGCCGTTCGCGCACGAGCCCATCGAGATGACCCACTTCGGATCGGGCATCTGGTCGTAGACGCGGCGCAGCGCCGGCGCCATCTTGTTGACCAGCGTGCCGGCGACGATCATCACGTCGGACTGGCGCGGCGACGGGCGGAACACGACGCCGTAGCGGTCGAGGTCGAGGCGCGCCGCGCCGGCGTGCATCATCTCGACCGCGCAGCAGGCCAGGCCGAACGTCATCGGCCACATCGAGCCGGTGCGCGCCCAGTTGATCAGCGAATCGAGCGATGCGGTGACGAAACCGCGCTCAAGCAGCGGATTGCCCTCGCCCGGGCGCAGGATGTCCTCCACCGGCCCGGTCGCGACCGGGTTGGTGAACAAGTGTTTTTCAATCGTGGTCTCTGTGTTACTCATGCGCCCGCCGTAGGGGCGCGATTCATCGCGCCCGGCTCTGCTTTGTGTCCTTCGGGCGCGATGAATCGCGCCCCTACGAAAGCGTTCATTCCCATTCGAGCGCCCCCTTCTTCCAGCAGTAAACGAAACCGAGCAGCAGCAGCGCGAGGAACATCGCCATCTCGACCAGCGCGACGAGGCCGATCTGCTTGAACACCACCGCCCAGGGGAACAGGAACGCGATTTCGAGATCGAACAGGATGAACAGGATCGCGATCAGGTAATAGCGCACGTCGAACTGCATGCGCGCGTCCTCGAACGCCTCGAAGCCGCATTCGTAGGCTTCGGATTTTTCCTTGTTCTTGCTGCGCGGGCCGAGCACGGCACCGATCAACAGCAGGGCGATACCGATACCGCCGGCGACCAGAAGGAACAACAGAATCGGAAAATATTCAGCCAGCACGCAAAGCCTCCGCATCTCCCTGACGCATCAGCGACCGCGCCGCCGGGCGCAGCCCATCCAGAAACGGTCGATTTGACCACTCGGCGCGAGTCGCATCGCTGGCAATGCGCGGCGATTCCGCTGCCCGAACCGCGCGAACGACACCGGCCCGACGGGGAATATGATAGTGCGCGCATTCCATCTTGCCAACGCTTGCGCGACGCAACAACTTGTGATGGAAGATGCCGCGAGGCCGCCGGAACGCGGCGTCCGTGTATCCTTTGACGACATCCCATTCGAGACTCCCGCATGCCTCGCCGCAAACTCGTCGCCGGAAACTGGAAGATGCACGGCTCGCGCGCCGCCGCGCACGAACTGGTCGACGCGATCGCCAAGACACGCGCGTCGGGCGCGCTGGACGCGATCGACATCGCGATCCTGCCGCCCGGCGTCTATCTGCCCGAACTCGTCGCGCGGCACGCCGACGCGCGCCTGATCTTCGGCGCGCAAGACGTCAGCGAGCACAAACAAGGCGCCTACACCGGCGAAACCGCCGCGGCGATGGTCAGGGACATCGGCGCCACGCACACCCTCGTCGGCCACTCCGAACGCCGCACCCTGCACCACGAAAACGCCTTCTGCGTCGCCGAAAAATTCGCGCGCGCGCAGGAAATGGGCCTCACGCCGATCCTCTGCATCGGCGAAACGCTCGAACAGCGCGATCGCGGCCAGGCCTTCGTCGTCGTCGCCGAACAGCTCGGCGCGACGATGGCCGCCTCCGGTGTCGTCGCGCTCGAAAACGCGGTCGTTGCCTACGAGCCGGTCTGGGCGATCGGCACCGGCCGCACCGCCACGCCGGCGCAGGCGCAGGAAATGCACGCCTTCATCCGTAGCAAAGTCGCCGAACTGGATGCTAGAATAGCCGGCTCGCTCCGGATCCTTTACGGCGGCAGCGTCAAGCCCGGCAATGCGGCCGAACTGTTCGCCCAGGCGGACATCGACGGCGGCCTGATCGGCGGCGCCTCGCTCGTGGCTTCGGATTTCCTCGCGATCTGCGCCGCCGCGCAATCGTGACGGCGGCTCGAGGAACCGCCACGGCACATGCCACCACGTTCGGAACCCATCATGACCCTGACCCTGTTCAATATCGTCTACGTGCTCATCGCGGTCGCGATGACCATCCTGATCCTGCTGCAGCGCGGAGCCGGCGCGCAGGCGGGCTCGGGCTTCGGCGCGGGCGCCTCGGGCACCGTGTTCGGCGCGCGCGGCGCGAGCAATTTCCTTTCGCGCAGCACCGCGATCCTCGCCACGATCTTTTTCCTGCTCAGCCTCGCGATGGCGTGGTACCTGAAGAACGCCGGCACCATCGCGCCGTCGGCCGACGACCTCGGCGTCATGGGCGGCGTGGCCGCACCGAAAACCGTGGCCCCCCCGGCTCCGTCCGCCGGCAGCGACATCCCCGCCGCACCGGCGACCGGCGCAGCCGCCCCGGCACCCGCTTCGGACGTGCCCGCCGCACCGGCGCCCGCGACGCCAGCGCCGGCCAAGCAGGACGAATCCGCAACCAAGCCGGCGGATACGAAGGCCGAAGCCCCCAAAGCTCCGCCGAAGAAGCACTGATCCCTTTACCGATACAAACCGTAACGGATATCATAAGCGGCTCGGAACGCAACGCTCCGGCCGCGGCGGCAAGAAGCCGCAACAACGAACAATTGCCCAGGTGGCGGAATTGGTAGACGCACTACCTTGAGGTGGTAGCGCCGTAAGGTGTGGGGGTTCGAGTCCCCCCTTGGGCACCATTTAAAATCAACAACTTAGCAGTATATCGACGATCAATCGTCATTCCGTATGGAAAACGTATGGAAAACTGCGCTGCGAAACCGCCAGTAGCGAACCGGCGCCGAAGTGGTGCCGATCAAGCGCAGGGCCTGATGACCTATTCCGATCGCTCAGCGCGGTCGCGCGCTTGAGCGCGAGCAACGACGGCAGCCGCACGGTTCCGCAGTCGGTTCATGCTCGACAGCGCATTTCTCGATACCGGCCCCGCGTGCACCTCAGGCGGATGTTTCGTAAGTGGCTCCGTGATTCCGGCATGCTCCGAGCAGCGTCCATTGGGTAGCACTCCAAGCGCTCGGCAAGGTCGCCCTGACTTCGTTCGCGCATTGCATAGCTCGGGATCGTCACCTGCGTAGTCGGCCGGAATGCCGCGGCGCGTTGTAGTTGAAATTTCAGTCATGCGCATCGCCATGCCGCATTCGCTTGACTCTCAGGCGTCCCTCTCTGACCGCCTCATCCAGGGGGGCGAGTGTTGAGACGTCGATTGACTGCTGCGGCTTGCCATAACCGCGATCCAAGATTGCCTGGCACGCAGCGACGGCCACGCGCGCGTTGCTATCGGCCATGAGATCCACGAGTCTGCGCATCGCCGCCACGCCATGCTCTTGCGCGATTTCACGCACGCTGACCTCGGCCTTGGGCCTGCCGCCGGGGTTTCCTGATTTGCCCTTCTGGAATTTCACCTGTTCCGTTCCTGTTCTCAGTTGCCCGAACGAATCGCCTTCAACTGCTTCCGCAGCTTGTCCTGCTCCGCTGGCACCAGCCGTTTGAACGGCGCCGACTTCTCCAGGTCCATGTTTTCGATGGCGTCATGCAATTGGTAGCGCTGTCGTTCCGCTGGCGTCGCCAGTTCGTAGGCTTTGATCTTGTCGGGATTGGTGAGGTATCTGAACAACAACTGCGGCACCGGATGGTCTGAATCCTGTTGCGCCTTCTCGATGTCATCGTCGGTCAGACCGCTGTAGTCCGGCTCGTCGCCGCGGCGCAGTGCGGCGGAAGCCGCGCGCATGACCTGCTTGCGATGCGCCTCCTCGGGCGTCTTGGTGAAATCGCCCCAACCTTTCGCGCCGCCGCTCATCACGTAGTCCTGGAACGCCGAGCGCACAACCGTCGCCGGTGCGCTGTTGATGCCGAAGAAGTGACCGACCTGCTGCAATGCGCTTTCGTGGTGCTGCTGGCCCTTCGTGAAGTTGCCGACCGAGATCGGCACGAACTTCGAGGCGATGTACTCGGCGACTTCCTTGGCCTGCTCCATGACGGGGGCGTCAGCGTTGCAGTCGAGCCAGCAATGCTGCCGTCGCTGAACGTCGCGACTCCGTTGACCCGCAGCAATCTCGGCGGCGTTCACGACACGTCCTCCACGCGACACGCCCAACGGCCGTTGCTGCCCTTGCGCCAGCCGTGCACCTCGAAGCGCCAGCCGGCGGCGCGGATGTCCAAATCGCGCTTCATCGTGAAAAACTGCGGCGATTGCTCGAATCCGAAATTTTGTTCAGCTCCGTAATTTTTCATGCGATTTCCTTGTTGCTCAGGAGAGTGTCAACGGCTTTGTCGGTTTCATTGGCCGGCCAGGTGGCGATGCTGCCAAGCTTGCGCGGCGGCGGCAGAAGGCCCTTTTCTACCAAGTCATACCATTTGGACTTGCCGCAAAACCCGTAGTGGGTCCAGGGTTGGCGAAGGTAGCGGGGGGAATGTTCCCGCGAGTGTTGCGTGAGATGAGACATGCTTGCGTCCTCAAGATTAGGACGCAGCGGCTGCTCGCGTCCGTTCGCGCTGGCGCGAACGGGTATGAATAATGTGCGCGCGGCGCGAACGAATCGAACGGCGAAATGTACCTATTTTCCCGCAGGAGCTTCCGCTATGCCGTCCCTGCACGCCCCCCAGGCTGCACGAACAACGGCAAACGCCTCGTTTTCGATATCCTTGTCTTGTATGTTCACGTCGGCGCCGTACTGATCTTTCAGGCGACATACAATCTCGTCGCGCAGTTGGTCGGGCATGGCTTCCGCTACCATCTGGAACGCCCCGTGGTCGACTTTACTTCCCGATAAGGAGTGCCGTTTTTTGTCCGGTCCCTTCCCTTCGCGATAGTCTGAAACGAGTTGCGCGATCGCGCGACAGCGTTCCCATTGTTCGTGCTCAGCGATGGTTTGCAGCTTGCTCGGCCTACCTTTCTTGGTTGCGCCGAGCGCCGCCTTCCACCGGTGTTTTGCTGGAGTGACTAGAACACACTCGAGTGCGTCCGCTGCGATGTTCCTGTCATGCATCGATAACGTGTGAGTCGATGTTCGAAGCCGTCGAATGACTGCCCGCAATTCAACTTCGTTGAAAAAATCGCGCTCGGCGCTATCACGCAGATTCCCTTCGTCGTCGGTGTTCGGGCGTGGCATATGCGCGCACCTCCTGCGCCCTTCAAAAATCGCCACGGCAGCGGGTGAAGGTTCCCCGCGTTCGGCTGGCCGGCCTAGCCGTGGCGGTTCGGTCAAGCCGCTGCGCGCAATTCCACGCGCAGGCCCATGTCGGCCGCGATGTTCACCAACGCATCCAGCGAGAACCGCGACAGCCGCCCACGCAGCAAGTCGTTCATGCGCGGCTGGGTTACGCCTCCATGCTTGGCGGCTTCGCCCTGCGTCCACTTCTTGCGCTCGACGTGCTTCTCGATGCGGTGCATCAGTTCGGCGCGCAGGCGCAGGTTGGCCGCTTCCTGCGGCGTGTTGGCAATGGCGTCGAAGACGCTGGCATAGGCTTTCGTGGTCAAGGCATCACCTCTGGGTTGTTCGCAGCAGCCGTACCAAGCGCGACCGTGCAAGCTCGATGTCCGTCTGCTCAGTGCGTTGCGTCTTCTTCCGGCTGGCCGGCCTAGCCGTGGCGTTCGGTCAGGCTGGAACGGCAGCAAGCTTCAATCCCAGCGCAGCGCAAACGCGTTGCACCGTCTCGAAGCGCGGCTGCGAATTGGCACGCAGCGCCTTGTAGAGCGCTTCACGAGCGATACCGGCGGCCTTCGCAATCTCCGTCATGCCGCGCGCGCGGGCAATGTCGCCGAGTGCGGCAGCCAGCAATGCGGGATCGTTCTCCTCGAGCACGACGGTCAGGTATTCCGCAATGGCCTGCTCGTCCTCCAGATGCTCCGCCATGTCAAATTCTGGCAGTTCGGAAACCTTGATTTTCTTGCGCATGAGTCAGTCCTCCAGTTTGGCAGCGAGTTTCTTGGCGGCAGCGATATCGGCTTTCTGTGTGGACTTCTCGCCACCGCCAAGCATCACGATCAGAACTGTCCCGCGTCGGATGAAATACATGCGCCAGCCAGGGCCGAAGTCTTCACGCATTTCGCTCACACCTTCGCCAACAGGTTTCACGTCGCCCAAGTTACCCAAGGTGGCCTTGCGCAACCTCGTCAACAAACGGCGCTTCGTCATGCCATCTCTGATACTGGAAATCCAAGCGGTGAATTCAGGAAGTTGTTTGATCGTGAACATGGCGTATTGTAATCGAATGATTACAGGAAATCAAGGGCAGCATGCGCCCGTCCTTGGGCGCTTGGCTGTTTCGTTACGGTTGCTTCGCCGCTATGTCGAGCATTCCGGCGACCATTCCGGTAATGAAGTCGATCCCAACACCGGCATTCGCACGATCGTCGCCGCCAAACTCGCCATTCCATTCGAATCGAGTCATGACCCGCTGCAGGACATGCGCCGCTCGGGCAAGCTCAAGAGCATGGCCGGACAACACACTGAATTCATCCTGGCCGACGGAGGCGAACAGCGGCGGTACGTCGAGCACGATGCGGGACTCGCGCGGGCCGGCGTTCAAGATGATGGACTGCGGACGAAGGCGAGAAACAGAGAAATCAACGAACTCGACGCCGGTCGAGGTGTGCAGGTTTACACGGACGGGACAGGCTGCGTCGGCGGCGGATTGCAGGTGGTTAGTGGCGGCGTTCATTGCGCACCTCCCTTGATCCTCTTAATCGATGCGACCATGGCAGCATCCGCCGCTTCAAGTAGGAATTTGGCAGCGAAGGCGATAGCGGGGGATTCGTCCCTGTGGGTGCTCGAAACCATGATGCTCAACAGTGTGTCGGCGACGCCTCGCGCGTTCTCAGCAAAGTCAACGGCTTCTCTGGTCTCCACGCCTTCTTCCGTAGCGAATAGAAAGTCGCCATTGCTGACGATGTGAAAGCTGATGCCATGAGTGACGGTGCTTTGCGGTTTCATGCCGCACCCCCTGCGCTCTGCTGGAGCAAAATCCCGAAGGCTTGGGCATCCTCGGGCGTCAGGGAAAGGCAGGTGCGCGGGCCTTCGTCCAGGCCGGGCTTGCTGGCGGCGGATCGCATGCGCACGTACACGCGCGGGCCGCGGGTGCCGTGGACGGTATCGTGTACGCTGACACGCTCGACTTCGATGGAAAGCCCGCTCGTGACGATGCGGGCGGTGTTGGTGTTGCTCATGGTGGACTCCTGTAGTGGCTTGGAATCCGTCACCAGCGACGCCAATCGTGGGTGACGGACGATGCGGGTTGGCGTACCGGCCTACAGGAAACCGGCGAGCCTTGCGGCTCCCGCGCACCGTCCGTCATGGGACTGCGCCGCCCGAAAGCCGGGCATGAAAAAAGCGCCGGGCTTTCGGAAGCGGCGCTTTGTGCGCCTGTAGGAAGTCGGGACGCCAACCCCGGTCGCCGATTTTGCGGCGACGGCGACTTTGTACGCCTTTCCGCGCCGACTGTCAAGCGCTTTGTTGAATTTCTTTCAACAACTGTTGTATCATCATCAACATGAAGGCGACCCTGGTCCAGAGAGAACGCGCGCCACTGGACGACGACTCCTTTGTTGAGATCATCATCTGGGCCGTTTCCGAACCCGTGCCGCCCGCGACACATGGCTTCAAGTACCGACTGGCGTATGTGACCAACGAAACGTGCGTCGTGCGTTACGACAACGAACGCGGCAAGGGCGATCACAAGCATGTGGGCGACAAGGAAGTGCCCTACACCTTCACCACACTCGACAAGCTGACCGCCGATTTCTGGGCCGACGTTGCCCGACGGAGACGCTGAAATGAATACCACCACCCTGACAATCGGCATTGGCAACATCGAGGACGTGAAGCAGCGCATGAAGGCCGCTTTCCGCGGCAAGAAGGACACGACGCCCCGATACACCTTTTCGTCTGCGGAAGCGATGGCGCGCGCTCTCACGCCGAGCCGATGGAGTCTGATTACGGCCATGACCGGCGCCGGCCCAATCGGCGTGCGCGAGCTGGCGCGTCGTGTTGGACGCGACGTGAAGGGGGTGCACAACGATGCACAAGCGCTCGTTCTGTGCGGCTTGATGGACAAGACCGGCGACGGCAAGCTGCTGTTTCCGTACAAGCGGGTGAAGGTGCAGTTTGACGTGCGCGCGGCGGCGTAGGTGCGACCTTCCCGACCGCAGACGGAACCATGTTCACGCTGGCGACGTTACAGCGCCAGCCCTGCCAGCGCCTTCGCAGCATGCTCGCCGCGCAGATGCCCGTAGTGTTCCTCGATCATCTTGACCGACGTACCACTGACCTTAGCAACAGTGAACAGATCGAGGCCGCCAGTGATCAAGTCGGTGATCGTGGAATGACGCAACGTGTACGCCGTCGTGCGTTCGGGTAGTTCTGCGGCGCGCACGGCGTCCTTGATCGGCCCTTTCCAAGCATCCTTGACCCACGGCCTGCCATCCGCGCGCGTGAATAGGTATGCGCCCGGCAGCTTGTGCCGCGCCTGCTCCTTGAACAAGGCGACGGTTTCAACAGGCAGCAGGATGCGCCGATCCTGGCCGGCCTTGTCCTTGGCGATCACGAGTTCGTTGCGGCGCGCGTCGAAGTCGCCGACCTTGAAGGCGGCCAGTGCGCCAGGTCGCACCGGTAGCGCGCACAGCCCGCGCACGAATGCGGCTGCATCCGCGAGTAGCGCGGCAATCAGGGCTTTGCGCTGGTCGCGATCCAGGTAGATGTTGCGACGCGCACCCGTACCTTTGTGCGGGCGCAGCGCGCTATCCCACGCGCGGGCGGTCAGGACAGCGCCATCGTCCAGCGCTTTGTTCAGCGCCGCGCGGAAGCACACCATGTCCCGGTTTACGGTCGCGCGCGATCGCTTGCTCGTGATCCGCTCGCCCTTCTTACCGTAGCTCACTACCGGCAAGTCCTCCAGCCGTTGGCGCCATGCCTTGACGTGCTTGTCGGTCAGCTTGAGCAGCACGACCTTCTCGATCGGATCGCCGTACACGTATTGTGCGAATCGCCGGCGGGCTTCCTTCGCTCGCGTCTCGCCGTCACGCGCCAATGCCTCCGCGTAGCTCTCGCAGGCTTGCCTGACGGTCAGCACGGCATTGCTTCCACCGCCGGTCAGATGATCGAACCATTCCTCGGCCGCTTTCTTCGCTGCGGTATACCGATCGCTCGGAGGCATCGTGGCGAAGTCGCCGAGTGTCTTGGCTGGCCGGTTCGGATGCGTGTCCGGATCGTAGTAGCGGGCGATCCACGTTGAGCCGTTCGCGCCTATACGCACCCCGAGGTACCGACCAGCGCCGAGTTTCTGCCAATAAGGCTCACGGCGCGCGCCCAAGCGATCGCGGTTTCGTACTGTGGAAAGGTCCATCGCCGCCCCTCAAAATCATTTGTATGGAAAGCGTATGGAAAATATAGGCGCACGTCAACGGACGGCGGCGAACGAAGAAATGGCGTTATTATGCGGTTTCTGTACTTCAGCGAACTTCGGTGGACACCAATTCCCTACCTTGAGGTGGTAGCGCCGTAAGGTGTGGGGGTTCGAGTCCCCCCTTGGCACCAACGTAGTATCCGGAGACGTTCCAAGAAATCCGGTGAACATCACGAAACCCGCGAGAAATCGCGGGTTTTTTGTTTCCGGACGTCCCAAACGATCCGGCAGCATCCGAAGAAATTGTGAGCAGAGTTGCGAGTAGATTCAATAAGGACTGAACCGCCCCGGGTATGTCGGAGGCTCCCACTCTTGAGAGGATGGAGCAATGACAAACACGAAGTATTCTGCGGAAGTGAGAGAGCGAGCGGTGCGGATGGTGCGCGAGCACCAAGCCGAATACGGCTCGGAATGGGCGACGATCGCCTCGGTGGCCGGCAAGCTGGGCTGCACGTCGGAGACGTTGCGGCGCTGGGTGCGGCAGGCGCAGGTCGATGAAGGCCGGCGCGAGGGGTTGAGCACGTCCGAGCGTGATCGGCTCAAGGCGCAGGAGCGAGAGATTCGCGAACTGCGCCAAGCGAACGAGATCTTGCGCAAGGCGTCGGCGTATTTTGCCCAGGCGGAGCTCGACCGCCGGTTCAAGCCATGATCGCGTTCATCGACGATCACCGAGCCATCCATGGAGTCGAGCCGATCTGCCGCGTGCTGCCGATCGCTCCGTCGACGTACCGCCGCCACGCGCGGGAACGTCGCCATCCGGATCGACGTTCGGCGCGGGCGCGTCGTGACGACGACCTGTGTCAGGCGATCCGGCGCGTCTACGCCGAGAACCTGCAGGTGTACGGCGCGCGCAAGGTATGGCGGCAATTACTGCGTGAGGGCGTGCGCGTGGCGCGCTGCACGGTCGAGCGGCTGATGCGCAGGCTGGGCCTGCAAGGCGTGATCCGCGGCAAGCCGGTGAAGACCACAGTCAGCGACAAGGCCACGCCGTGCCCGCTGGATCGCGTCAACCGGCAGTTCCACGCCGACCGTCCGAACGCGCTGTGGGTCAGCGACTTCACCTACGTGTCGACGTGGGCGGGCTTCGTCTACGTGGCCTTCGTGATCGACGTGTTCGCGCGCCGCATCGTCGGCTGGAAGGTGTCGCGATCGGCGCGCACGGACTTCGTGCTCGACGCGCTGGAGCAGGCGCTGCACGATCGACGACCGGTGCAGCAAGCCCTGATCCACCACTCCGACCGCGGCGTGCAGTACGTGTCGATCCGCTACACCGAGCGGCTGGCGCTGGCCGGCATCGAACCGTCGGTCGGCCGCGTGGGCGACTCCTACGACAACGCGCTGGCCGAGACGATCAACGGGCTGTACAAGGCCGAGGTCATCCACCGCCGATCCTGGCCGAACCTGGAAGCCGTGGAAATGGCGACGCTGGCGTGGGTGAACTGGTTCAACCACCACCGCCTACTCTCCTCGATCGGACACCGACCGCCGGCGGAAGCCGAAGCGATATATCATCAGCAACAGCAACACCGTGAGATGCCGATGGCGGCTTGACTCACACCAACCAGCCTCCGACGTTCCCGGGGCGGTTCAGGATGTCTTTTGAGGAGCCCGTTGGTCATTTCCCTTCCCTATGGAAGACGACTGCGCAGAAATTTCTTCGGCCGCTTGAGTCGGGCGGGAAGAGTTGCCGCCGGCATTCTTCTGCTCCGCCGCTGCATTGGCGCCTTCCGTATTCGTTTTCGTCGCCGCTTTCTGCCTGACGACGACTGTCTGTTCGTTGACGAAGTGATATTCCAGCCCGGTTCCCTCGAGCAGCTTGGTCAGCGCGTCCTTCGTCGACATATCCCCTTTCAGTACCGGTGCCACACGCCCATCCACCAGCGCGGGCGCAACCATGACATTGATGTTCGCCTGCGCGCCGAGCGCTTTGAGCGATTCGGCCAGCGGCTGCGCCGGCAGGTTGAATGCTGCCGTCTGCGCCAGCGCCGCGAGCGGCGAAAGCGCCAGAAGAACAAGAAACAGGATTACGGAACGGGCGGTACCAGTCATGAAAGCTCCCCTCGAGTAGGCAGTCCGTCGCGGCGGTGATTCGGGTCTCTGCGTACTAGACACGCGAGACGCCGAAAAACCTCCGGCCCTACTCTGCGCGGGGATCGCGCGAACTCGGCACGCCGCTGAGCACGATCGCGCCGGCCCGCGCCTCGATCTTGAGCCGATACGTTTCGGCCACGGCTTGCGCGAAGTCCTCGGAGTCGCCGGCACTGAAGGTTCCCGTGACCTGGGCCTGCCCGGCCTGCGGCGTTTCGATCCTGAGCTTCACGTTGCTGTAGCGGTTCATCTCCGCAATGGCGTCGACGAGCGGTGTGTGGTCGAGGATCACGCGCCCGCGCTGCCACGCCGTCACTTTTTCGAGCGCGGGCCGGTCGAGCTTGGGCGGTTCGTGCGCGACGAACGTGAGCCGCTGCCCGGGCGAGAGAGTGAACGCTTCGCCGGCGGCGTTTTCCGGGCGCGGAGAATCCGCGGACGAGGGCGAGTCCGCTTGCTGGCTTGCCGAGGCCACCGTCACCTTCCCTTCCACCAGCGTCACGGCCACGCGCTGTTCGTCGCGCCGCACGAGGAAGGCGGTGCCGAGTGCGGTGACCTGCCTGCCGCCCGCGGTGACGACGAACGGCCAGTTCGGCCGCTTCGCCACTTCGAAGAAAGCTTCGCCCTGATCGAGTTCCACACGCCGCACGCTGCGGTCGTAATGCACTTCGACGCGGCTCGCGGTGTTGAGCGAAATGCGCGTGCCGTCTTCGAGGCTGAACGTGCGCTGCTCGCCGACGCGCGTCGCGAGCCCCGGATCGCGCAGCATCCACAGCGCGCCGGTCGCGGCGACGACGAGCACGGCGGCGGCCGCGAGCGCGCGCGGCCAGGTAAGCACGAAGCCGCCGCGTGGCCAGCGCACGAAAGCCGGTAGCGGCGGCTTGGGCAGGTGCTCGGCGCCCACCCAGATTTCGTTCGCCATGTCGAACGCGGCGCGATGCTCGGGACTCGCGGCAAGCCAGCGCTTGAAGCCGGCCTCGGTCTTCGCAGAGCGCTCCTCGCCGTGCAGACGCGCGATCCACGCGGCCGCTTCCGCACAGGCCGCGGCCGAGGGCGTTCCGTCGCTCGCGGGCTTGCCGGCCGTCGCGTTCATGGCAGTCGTTCCTCGTGCCGCCGCTTTTCGAGCAGGATCGTCATCGCGCGCGCGATATGCTTCTCTACGGTGCTCACCGGCAAATCCATGTGCCGCGCTATCTGCGCATAGCTGAATCCGTGCAGGCGGTGCATGAAGAAAATCTCTCGCGTCTTGCGGCTTACCGCATCGAGCGTGCGCTTCATTTCATCCAGGCACTGCTCGCCCGACAAAACCCCTTCGGGCGGCGGCGCGGGATCGATCAGGACGAGCTTTTCGAGCGGCTCGTCCGCATAAAGCTCGGGGTGCGCGTCGCGATCGCGGTTCAACGCCAGGCGCTGCACGGTGCGCACGAGCACGGCCTCGGGCTCGCGCACGTCGCCGCCGCGCTCGCAGTATTCGAGCATGCGCACGGCGGCATCCTGGACGAGATCTTCGATCTCGTCGCGGCGCCGGCCGCGGCGCGACAACACGCTGTGCATCTTCCTGAGGTACTGGGCCCACCCGCTCATGGCGCGCAGATTACACCCGGCGCATCGGCTTGGGAGCGGAAGAAAAATATTTGTGCGGGCGTGGAGGTTTTTGCCGCGCTGGCGTGTCTATGCGGACGGAAATCCGCCCGTGCGTCGCGGAGTTGGTGGAAACGGCTCGGGCCAAAAGCAGAGATTCAAAGTGCTTTCGGCGGTTACCGTCCAGCGCATCTCCGCTAGGCGCCGTTGGCTTTTCGCGCAGGCATCACCCGCCGGCGACCGGTTTTTCCTCGTGTCCGGCATACTTTTTTTCGCCGGCTTTCACCGCAAGCCGCACTACCTCGCCCTTGCCGTCCTTCTGCGCGAAACGGTTTTCCGGCGGCGGCACCGGGCAAGTTGCGTATGGGGTGAACGCGCACGGCGGGTTGTAGGCGCGGTTGAAGTCCACCACAACCGTGCCGTCCGCTGCCACCGAGCCGGTGTGCAGGAAACGGCCCACGCCGTAGGTTTCCTTGCCGCTGGTCGCATCCTTGAAAATGAAGTTCAGGCCCTTGGCCGGATCGCCGGTGGCTTCCAGCCGCCAGGTCTTTCCATCCTTGTCGAACTCGACATAGCCGGGGTTGGGGGTTTCGTTGACATTGCCGATGATGTTGGATATCTGGATGGTCGTACCCGGCGGATGCGCTATGAAACGTGCCTTCACCTGCCATTGCTCATCCGGCGGGAAAACATCCAGTCCCTTGAAGTGCAGCCGGTCGGGCGAATCGGCGTGACGCACGCGCAAAGCCAGGCGGCCCTGGCGATCTATGACGGTGATCTGGCCCTTGCCGCCGTCGTAACCCAGTTTGGTGTCGCCATCTTTTCCTTCGGGTTTCAGTTGCACCGTGCCTTGCAGCGGTTTGCCATCCGCCGTGACCTTGGCGCCATCGGCTGCGCTGAAAAACAGCGCACCATCGTGTTGCTCCACCTTGCCCAGTTTGTCCGGAGCGATCAGCAGGCGGATGTCGTTGCCCTCGCCGCCGCCGACGCTCGCCTGCTTGCCGTCCACCCAATGCAGGCCGATCAGACTCGTCCAGCCGTCGGGCCGGGTCAATTCCGCTTCGCGCTCCTTCACCCATTGCGCGTGCTGGCTTTTGAAATCGGAGACGGCTTGCGATGCGCCGCCTTCGGCCGCGTCGACAAGCGCCGGCGTGCCGCTCAACGCCAACAGTGCCGCCGCGAATGGCCACGAGGCATCGGCAGCGCCAACACCCGCAGACAACGCCAACGCAACGGAAATGGGGAGGACAAGATGTTTGCGATAGTCGGGTGAAGTTTTCATGGTGAAATTCCGGATGAGTAAAAACAAGTCAGCTACAAAGAATACTGTTGGGATATGAAAAGCCCGGTGGGTTACCAGTTGCTGCCGATATTCAAGTAGAGATAGCGCCCATAGTCTTCGTACAACGCGGGCAGGTAGTTGCCGCCAGCATCGAGCGGAGGCTGCTTGTTGAACAAATTGCGCGCACCGATTTCGATATAACCGCCCTTGAAGAAGTCGTGGCTGAAGTCCTTCCTCAGGGACAAGGTCCACAACTGGGTCGACTTGACCTTTTGTGGCGCAGTGGCGGCAACGTAGCTGTACGCAGCACTGGTCACGCTGCCGATGTAGTTGTCGCGCACACGCACGGTCCAATCGGCGTAGTTCCAGATCAACGCGGCACTGCCGCGCCATTCCGGCTTGGCGCCATTGAGGCCGACCTGGTTGTACGCGGCCAACGTGGCGGGGTTGACGATTCCGACCAGTTGGCCGCTGGCAATCGCTCCGGCCACGGCTTGTACCTGTGGCAAGGGAGTCTGCGAATAGCTTTGCAGTTGGCTGACATCGACGAGGAACGACCAATTGCCCCATGCGGTATCGCGCTTGCGCCAACTCAGGTGGTAGTCGATTCCCTTGGCAGTGAGCGGCTGACCGTTGACATAATCGGTCACCACGTATTGCAACGCGCCGACCGGGGCGATGCCGGAACCGGCAAACTGCGCGACGTCTGCGGCGGTCGGAGCCAGGCGAACCACGTTTGGATTGGAGCCTTGGCCGGTGGCGCGCAGGTAAGCGTCGTACAACAGCTCATTGGTGGTGCCGAGCGAGGTGATCGGATTTTCGATTTTGATCTGCCATGCGTCGATGCCAATGCTGAACTTGCCCGTAGCCTCAGGCAGGAATTTCGGTTCAAACACGAAGCCGTACGAATACTGCTTGCTGGTTTCCGGCTTGACGGTGTTTTTATCGTAAGTGGTGCCGGTATCGACAGTCGGATAGAACACCGCGTTGCCGCTGTTCGCGGTGACGCAGTTGCTGTATGTGGCATAAGCGCCGCTTTTTACCGACGCATCGCATCGAATCAAATCGAGGGTGCTGCCGCCGCGCCAGATGGTTCCGGAATTGGCCAATTCCAGAGCCGGCGCGTGGAAGCCGCCACTGACCGAGCCGCGCAGCAACAAGCTGTCCACCACGCTCCATGCCACGGCGAACTTCGGCTTGGCCACGCTGCCGGCATCGCTGTAGTCCTCGTAGCGGCCGGCAATCTGCAAGTCCAAGGACCTCACCAGCGGGATTCCCAATTCGGGCGACACCAGCGGTACGGCCACCTCGGCGAAGACCGATTTCACGTTGCGGCTGGCATGGATATCGGACGAGTAGCTGGTCAGGAAGACATTGCTGGAGTTCACATTGCCGGTGTACCAGTCGGTGTATTGGATGGTGCCGTCTACGTTCGGGTCGCGGTCGTCGGACGTGGTTTCGTGGCGCAGCTCGACACCGGCGGCCACGCCGATGTCGCCGGCGTACCAATGCACCGCGTCCGGGCGGTTGATCTTGAAATCCCACAACCCCAGCGTGTTGGTGCCCACGCGAGTGGCCCAACCGACGATGCCCGAGATGTCGGAGGGCGTGGCATCGCCATAGCTCGGGTGCGCGGGGTCGCCGCCGTTGAAGGGGTTGTAGGCGCTGGCAGTGGTGCCGTTCAGTGCGGCGACGAATTCGTTGAACAGCCCACTCTGCTGGCTGTCGATGGTGCGCGAACGCGAATACAACAAGGCCGTTTCCCAATTCCAGCCATTGTCCGTCCAACCACGCAAGCCCGCCAAGGTGCGTAGTTCCGAATTGTCGTCCGTCAACTTGCGCAACGGATCATCGGCAAGGTTGTAGTTGATCAAACGAATGGTATCGGCGCCTGCGTTGGCCGCCGCTGTTTTCAGCGCCTGCGGTACCCAATAGGCATTGAGGTTGATGTAGACGTAGTTGGGAACCGTGGAGCTGAGGACGGAGTCGGGATCGCTGGCAAACCAAGTGCTGGACTTGGCGCGGTAATAGCCCAGTTCGCCGAATAGCTGCAGCGAGTCGGTCAGGTCGTAATGGGCATTGGCGAAAAAATTGCCTCTGTTGATCTGCGGTTCCTGAGTGACGCCCGGCACACCGGCGGTATCGTATTTCAATGAGGTCGGGAGCGCTCCTTGCTTGATCGCGCCCGTGGTATCGACGTAATACGGCGACCCCACCGTGGATACCGTTCCGTCGGCGTTTTTCTTCACCAGTTGGAACTGCCCCCACGGCGTATACGAACTCAAGCCGCCGGCCGTGCCGTTCGGATCGGGTATCGCATCGCCATCGGAAGAGATGCTGCGGCGATCCGTCGCGGTATACCACTGATCGCTGTTCAACTGCGCGCTCTGGTGCGAAACGCCATACAACACGCTGATGTTGCCGCGGCCGCCTTCAAAATCGCTGCCCCAATAGCCGTTGACGGAGCCGTTGGAGCGGTGCGTGCCTTCCGCATGCCCGTATCCGACTTTGACGCCGCCGCCGTTGAGACTGCTTGGCAGAACCAGGTTGACCACGCCGGCGATCGCGTCGGAACCGTATACCGCCGCTGCGCCGTCGAGCAGCACGTCCATGCGGTCGAGACCGAAGGTCGGAATGGCATTCGCGTTGTACGACGGCGTATTGCCGCTCAACGGATATGCGACCGTGCGACGGCCATCGACCAGCAACAAGGTGTATTGGGAGCCGATGTTGCGCAGGTTGATCGAAGCGACGTCGCCGCGGGCGTAGTTTTGATTGCGTCCTTCGTTGACGACTTTCTGGGTGAAGGCGACATCGCCGAATTGCGCCAAGTCGCGAAACAGCTGGTCGCCGTTGGCGGCGCCGGTGGAGTCGATCTGCGCCTTGTCTACCTGGATCACCGGCAAGGCGGCATCCGCGCTGCCGCCGGCGATCTGCGAACCGACCACCTGCACCGTGTCCAGCGTTTTCGCGTCTTTGTGTTTCCCTTCGGCATCGGTGTTGGCGCTGTCGCCGTTCGCATTCGCGTTCGCGGCGTCCGGCGTTGGCTGCGCGTGCAAAGCGCCGCTTGCCAACATGACATACAGCGCCAAAGCGAACGGCGCGCGGACCGGAACGAAGCGCCGAGCATGCGCAGAAGTGTGTTGGAGCATTGAAGTGGAAATCCGTGCGAGGGTGATGGGCGTCTCGCAAGGTATTGACGAAAGTTTCCACGCGGAAATTCCTTTTACCCAGGTGCTTATGCCGAGCGCTGGCTACGCATCGGTTGCGCGCAAACGGTATTTGCACATGATGATGCGGCATGTGGCCCTGCGGCCTGTATACCGCAGAATGGCGCTCCTCATTCAATGCCACCGATGGAACCGCACGTTCATGCACATCACGATTCGCAAACATTCCCTTGTCGTTGCCGCCATGCTCGCGCTGGCCGTATCGCTTTCCATTGCTGCGCTGGGCAGCATCGACACCATATATGCCGCCGAAGTCCATGCTGAGGACGCTTCACCGCTGCGCGATTATCTGAAAGCGAAGAAACAAGCCATCGTCGCCCAGCAAAAGCAGGACGCTGCGCCAACTCGCTTGCATGCCCATGTCATCGCCGAAGGCCGTTCCGGCGTGCGGCGTTTGCGCATCGGCGACAAGGAGCAATTCCAGTGGCTCAGCGACAGTCCCCGCAATGGCGCAGGTTTCAACCTCGCTCCCGGTTCGTGGGAATCGCTGGTCGCAATGCTGTCCAGCGCGGTGGCCGACGAATACGTGGTGCAGGCGGCGTTGAAAGACATTCCGCTGGATTCGCTGGATATCGTGTTCACCAGCATCCCGCAACGCAAGAGCGCCACGCTGGCCTACCCGAACAATCTTTCCTACGAGGCTTATATCCAATCGCCGGTGTCGGATGCGAAATTGGAAGAACTGAAAATCGCCGTGCATGCCAATTCTTCGGTCATCGACTTGGTGACGCAGCCGCATCAAGTCAGTCCACTCACTATCGAGTACATCCAAACGCCGGCGCAACGCGCTCCGAACTCGCAACCGGGTTTGCGCGATTTCATCACCGAAGACCAGGTGCCGGTGACGAAAGGCACGTTGAAACCGAGCGAGCCGAAACCGGCATCGACGCAACCGCGCACCCTGATTGCGCATACCCGCGTCGAACCGAACACCGGCTTGCGCCAGACTTGGCTGGGCCATGACAATTATTTCCAGGCGCTGCACGACAGTGCAGCGGGCCTGCTCGGCCGCGGCCTCGCCCCGACCGTGGAAGAAAATCTGCTCGGCGTAGTCACTACCTGCCCGACCCACATCTTCGAAATCCAGGCAGCGGCGCGTGGAGTGCTGCTGGACAAGCTCGAACTCACCGCCGACGCCGACCTCAGCCCACGTTTCGGCAAGAGTGTCACTTCGCCTGCGCGCTACGGGTACATCACCTATAAAGTGAAAGTCGAATCTCCGAACAGTGCTGCCGATATCGATGGTTTGGCCAAAGCGGTGGAAGATACTTGCCCGCTCTACAACCTGGTCAAGGACGCGCAGAAGTTGGAAGGCAAGATCGTGCATCATGCTTATGTCGCCGCGGCGCAGTAATTCCCGACTTCGCGAGAATCACCCTATCTTGCTCCCGCAAAAGCATCTTTCTGGGAAAGACGCCAATGGCGCTGCGTACAGCGCCATTTCTGTGTATCAGCTACACACAAGCCGCAAATAATGCGGCATCTGCCAATCTTGTTATTGACCGGCCTGCCTGGATTGGTACAGTTCGGGCTGCGGTTCTATTTTCCGCTGGTCAGCGTCTTCAGATAGCGATAGTAGAATTCCGCGGAATCGTCGAACGCCTGCACGCGTACGCGCTCATCGCGCCCGTGCATGCGGTTGTCATCGCGGTCGATTACGGTGCCGTTGAAGCCATAGGTCGGAATGCCGGCCGCCATCGTGTAGATGCTGTCCGATGCGCCCGTCGCCATGTCGGTCACGATCGGAATGCCTGGCCACATCTTACCGACGACGGCGTTGAGCGCCTCGAACACGTCCTTGCGCGGCGGCGGCGGCGGGAGTGCCTTGCGGTCGGAGCCGACGTCTAGGGGCTTGTCGGTCTGCGGATCGACGTAGCGCACCGCCAGCTTCGGCTCGGCGAAAACCTTGATCAATTCTTGGCGCACTTCTTCAGACGAATGGCCGGGCAGGATGCGGCAGTTGACGATCGCCGTCGCGCGCTGCGGCAACGCGTTGTTGGCATGGCCGCCGTCGAGGCGCGTGGCCACGCAGGTCGTATGCACGGACGAGTTGTAGCGCGGGTCGCGGCTCAGGCGCGCGACCGCGTCGAGATCCGGCGGCGTCGCGAGCGCGCCCTTGATGTCCTTGGCGCGCGCGCCGTCCTCGATCGTCTGCATATGTTCGAGCCAGCCGCGCGTGACCGTGTTCAATTCGAACGGAAACGAAGCCTTGCTCAGGCGCACGAGCGCGTTCGACACGTCGTAGATCGGATTCTCGGCCTTCGGCAGCGAGCTGTGGCCGCCCGAATCGGTGGATTCCAGTTCGAAATCGGCGTACAGCTTCTCGGTCGCATCGACGTTGAACGCGGTGGCCTTGCCCGCTTCGGCATCGACGCCGCCCGAGTCGGGATTGATCGCGAATTCCGCGTCGACGAGGTCGCGATGGTTCTTGAGCAGCCAGTCGACGCCATTGTCGGTGCCGCCCTCCTCGTCCGCGGTCAGCGCGAGGATGATGTCGCGGTCGGGCACGAAGCCTTCCTTCTTCATGCGCAGCAATGCGGCCACGGCGACCGCGTCGGAATTCTTCATGTCCTGGGTGCCGCGGCCGTAGAAATAGCCGTCCTTCTCGATGAATTTGAACGGATCGAGCGACCAGTCTTCGCGCTTGGCCTCGACCACGTCGAGATGGGCGATGATCAGCACCGGCTTGTGCTTGCCGCTGCCGTGCAGGCGCGCAACAAGGTTGCCGCGCTTCGGATTCGCGCCGACGAGCACCTGCGCGTCCTTCGGCGCGAAGCCCGCGTCGAGGAAGCGCTTCTGCATCGCCTTCGCCGCGTCCGTCGTGCTGCCGACCGAATCGGTGGTGTTGATCTCGATCAGTTGCTTGAAGATCTCGCGCGCGAGCGGATCGGGCGGCGTCGCAGCCTGTGCGGCGTTGATCGCAAGGGCGACGGACAAGGCAAGCAGGGTCTTGGGCATGGCGGCATTCACGGCGGTGGAAAGCCCGCATCATGCCACAGCGGCGTGCCCGATTTTTGATTCTCCGCGTAGATCGGGCGGGCTCGATGAATCGAGCCCCTACTTGTGCCGCGCCCGCAGTTCCTCGATCACGTCGACGAACTCGATGCCACGCGCACGCAGCAGCACGAGCAGGTGGAAGATCAAGTCGGCCGCTTCGCCGCGCAGCGCCGCCTCGTCCTGCGCCACCGCGGCCAATGCGGTTTCGACGCCCTCCTCGCCGACCTTCTGCGCGATGCGACGCACGCCGCTTTCGAACAGCTTGGTCGTATAGCTGCCGACCGGCCGTTCGCGCTCGCGCTGCGCGACGAGCGCATCGAGTTCGGCCAGGAATGACAACGCCGGTTCGGAACCGTCGCCGAAACAGCTTTGCGTGCCGGTATGGCAGATCGGCCCGATCGGGTCGGCTGCGACAAGTATCGTATCGTTGTCGCAATCGGCGCGCAGCGACTTGAGCCGCAGGAAATGCCCCGAGCTTTCGCCCTTGGTCCACAGGCGCCGCTTGCTGCGGCTGTAGAACGTCACCTTGCCGCTTTGCCGCGTCTGCGCGAGCGCCTCGGCATTCATGTAGCCGAGCATCAGCACCGCGCCGCTGCGCCAGTGCTGCACGATCGCGGGCAGCAGGCCGTCGCCCTTGGCCCAGTCCAGCCGGCTGGAATCGAAATCATTCATAGGCGCACCGGGATGTGTTCGTCGTACAGGAAAGCTTTCAGACTCGGAATCGCGATCGCGTCGGAATGGAATACGCTCGCCGCGAGCGCGCCGTCGACGTCGGCATCGCGGAACACGTCGCGGAAATGTTCGGGCGTGCCGGCGCCGCCCGAGGCGATCAGCGGCACCTTGCAGATCGCGCGCGCGGCGCGGAGCTGTTCGACGTCGTAGCCGTGGCGCACGCCGTCGGAGCCCATGCAGTTGAGCACGATTTCACCGGCGCCGCGATCCTGAACCTCTTCGATCCAGGACAAAACGCGGCGCGACAGCGCGCGCGTTTTCGTCGGGTCGCCGGTGTACTGGCGCACGCGCCATTCGCCGTCGTCGTCGCGCAGCGAATCGACGCCGACGACGACGCATTGCACGCCGAACGCGTCGGCCAGCTCGTCGACGAGTTCCGGCCGTTCCAGCGCGGGCGAATTGACCGAGACTTTGTCCGCGCCCGCATGCAGCACCGCGCGCGCGTCGGCGACGCTGCGGATGCCACCAGCGACGCAGAACGGAATGTCGATCACGCGCGCGACGCGCGCGACCCAATCGCGATCGACCGAGCGGCCCTGCGGGCTCGCCGTGATGTCGTAGAACACGAGTTCGTCCGCGCCTTCGTCGCGGTAGCGCTGGGCGAGATGGACGATGTCGCCCATCTCGACATGGTCGCGGAAACGCACGCCCTTGACGACCTTGCCGTCGCGTACGTCGAGGCAGGGAATGATTCTTCTGGTCAGCACGACAAACGCCCTTCTTTGCTCGTCATTCCAGCGAAAGCTGGAATCCAGCCTTCGATTTTCCGGCAGTGCGAAAGGATCAAAAGAAAGAGCTGGATTCCAGCTTGCGCTGGAATGACGGCAGGAGCGGAAGTACCGATCAACATGCCAATGCTTCCACAAGCGTCAACCTCCCCTCGAGCAGGCTACGGCCGAGTACAACCCCACCCACGTTCTGCTCGCGCAGCGCACGCACGTCGGCGACATCGCGCACGCCGCCCGAGGCGATCACCGAAAACCGCGGCGCGATGCGCTGCACGTGCGCGTAGAGATCGAGGTTCGGCCCGGACAGCATGCCGTCGCGGCTGATATCCGTGCACAGCAGATGCTTTGCGCCCGCGCCGGCGTAGCGCGGCGCGAGTTCGTCGAGCGTGGCGCCGGAGCTTTCCGTCCAACCCGCGCTCGGCAGGCGCCAAACACCATTCTCGTTGCGCGTATCGAGCGCGATGCAGAGGCGATCCTCGCCATAGCGCGCGAGCCACCGCTCCACTTTTTCCGGCTCGCGCACGGCGACGCTGCCGACGACGACGCGCGCCACGCCGGCATCGAGCAGACGCTGCACGTCGTCCTCGCCGCGCACGCCGCCACCGGCCTGCACGGCGAGGCGCTCCGCGGCGGCGATCTTCTCGATCACACGCAGGTTCTCGAACGCGCCGGACTTGGCGCCGTCGAGATCGACCAGATGCAGCCATGCCGCGCCGGCGTCCGCATAGTCGGCGGCGAGCGCGCAGGCGTCGAATTCGTAGCGCGTTTCCTGCGCATAGTCGCCTTGCTTGAGGCGCACGACGCGGCCGGCACGCAGATCGATGGCGGGGATGATTTCCATTCTGTTCAATGCCACAAAATACCCTGACGTCATTCCGGCAGGGACTGCCGGAATCCAGGAGCCAGGGATGGCAACCTCGCAAATCCGCAGTCACGCCGACTCCGGCATCCATGCGGTCTGGGTCCCGGCAATCCATGCCGAGACGACGAGCTTGCTACAGCGAAATGAAATTCTTCAGCAACTTCGCGCCGACCGCCGCCGAGCGTTCGGGATGGAACTGCGCGCCATAAAAATTATCGCGTCGCACGACAGCGGAGAACGCGCCGCCGTAGTCGCAGCTCGCCAGCGTGTAGTCGCCGACTGGGGCGGCGTAGCTGTGCACGAAATACGCGAACGCGCCGTCCTCGATGCCTGCCAGCAACGGACTTTGCCGCGCCACGCGCAGCGAGTTCCAGCCCATATGCGGCACGCGCAGGCCGTCGGTGCGCGGGAAAAGCTTCAACTTCGCCGGAATCAGGCCGAGACAAGGCGTGTCGCTTTCCTCGGAGTGCGCGAACAGAAGCTGCATGCCGAGACACACGCCGAGCACGGGTTGGGTCAGCCCGCGCACGACGTCGACCAGACCCGATTCGCGCAGGCGCGCCATGCCGGGCGCCGCCGCGCCGACGCCGGGCAGGATCACGTGCGTCGCCGCGTGGATCTCGTCCGCATCGCTCGACAGCGGCGCATCGATGCCGAGGCGCTGCAGCGCGTAGCGCACCGAGCCGATGTTGGTGCCGCCGGCGTCGATGAGGACGACGTTCGCCATTACAGCGCCCCCTTCGTGCTCGGCAGCTCGGAACCTTCGCGCCGCAGCGCCACGCGCAACGCGCGCGCGACCGATTTGAAGCAGGCCTCGACCATGTGGTGCGCATTGTCGCCGCGCACGGCCAGATGCAGGTTGGCGCCGAGCGTGTCGCACAGCGAGCGGAAGAAATGCGGCACGAGTTCGGTCGGGATGTCGCCGACGCGGTCGCGCGGGAACGTTCCGTTTGGAGGCGGCCCGTCGAAAACGAAATAGGCGCGGCCGGAAAGATCGAGCGCCGCGCGCGCGATCGTTTCGTCCATCGGCAGCGTGATGTCGACGGCGGCCGCGGCGTTCTCCACTTGCGCCGCTGCGCCGTAGCGGCCGATGCCGCGCTTGTCGCCGAGCGCCTGGCGCAACGCCGTGCCGAGCGCGAGCGCGCAGTCCTCGATCGTGTGGTGTTCGTCGATATGCGTATCGCCCTCGCACGCAAGCTCCAGCGCGAAGCCGCCGTGCTTGCCGATCTGTTCGAGCATGTGGTCGAAGAAGCCGAGTCCGGTATGAACCTTCGGTTCGGCCGTGCGGTCGAGATCGACCTGCACCGCGATGCGCGTTTCCTTCGTGTTGCGTTCGATCGACGCGCGCCGCGGCGCATCGCACAGCTCGTGCGCGATCGCGTTCCAGTCCCACTCGCCCTGATTCGATGAAGCACCTCCGAGACGAAAGCAGCGGATGCCGAGGTTCGCGGCGAACCGCACATCGGTCTCGCGGTCGCCGACCATCGCCGAAGCGGCGCGGCTCCAGCCGTCGTCGGCCAAGTAATGGCGCACGAGCCCCGTGCCGGGCTTACGCGTGTCGCGGCCCTCATGGGCGAAGCTCGGATCGATCAGCACTTCGCGGAAGCGGATGCCCTGCGAGGCGAAGATGCGCAGCATCAGTTCGTGCGGGCCGTCGAACGCGTGCTGCGGAAAACTATCGGTGCCGAGGCCGTCCTGATTCGTGATCATCACGAGTTCGTAGCCGGCCGCGACGATGCGCGACAGCGCCGGGATGACGTTGTCGACGAGTGCGAGTTTCTCGTAGGAGTCGATCTGGTAGTCGGCCGGTTCGACGATCAGCGTGCCGTCGCGATCAACGAAAAGCAGCTTGCGCGCACTCATGTCAACACTCCGGCTGGATACCTGCGTCGCGCGACGTGCGCGCTGTTCCGCTATCGAAAAGCGCCCCCTCACCCAACCCTCTCCCCCGCGCAAGCGCGAGGGGGAGGGCCATGTTGGCGTCGGTATTCGCTCTCATGCGACGGCCTCCCGCAAACCGAGCGCGCCGAGCACGGCCGCGTTTTCCTGCGGCGCGCCGATCGTGATGCGCAGGCAATCGGCGAGGCCCGGATAACGACCGACGTCGCGCACGACGATGCCGCGCGCGAGCAGCGCGCGGTAGACCTTCTGTGCATCGGCGAAACGCACGCAAAGGAAATTCGCCGACGAGGGATGGACCGCGAGCACGCCAGCCGCCGCCGGCAGCGCGCGCGAAAGCCGCTCGCGCTCGGCCATCAGGATCGCGATGCGTTCGCGCGTCTGCGCAATGCCCTGCGGCGACAGCGCGGCGAGCGCGGCCTCGGCGCAAAGCGCCGGAACCGGATACGGCGCCTGGATGCGGCGCAGCAACGCGACGACGTCCGCATGCGCGATCAACGTGCCGATGCGCGCGCCGGCCAGCGCATACGCCTTCGACAGCGTGCGCAGCACGGCGACGTTTTCGTATTTGCCGAGCAGCGTCGTCGCGCTCGGCGCGTCGCCGGCGAACTCGAGATAGGCCTCGTCGACCACGACGAGCGCGCGGTCGCGCAACGCGACCGCCAGGCGCTCGATCGTCGCGAGCGGCACCAGCGCGCCGGTCGGATTGTTCGGCGTGCAGACGAAGACGAGTTTGGTCGAATCGGTGACTTTCGCCAGCACGGCGTCGGCGTCGACGCTGAAGTCCGCACCGAGCGGCGCTTCGATCACCGCCGCGCCCTGCGTGCGCGCGGCGACCGCGTACATGCCGAAGGTCGGCGGCGAAATCACGATCGTGTCGCAGCCTTCGTGGCAGAACGCACGCACGAGCAGGTCGATCGCCTCGTCGCTGCCGCGGCCGACGAGCACCTGACCGTGGTCGACGCCGTACAGTTCCGCGAGCCGCGCGCACAATGCCGCTGGCTGCGGATCGGGATAGCGATTCAAGCCATCTGAGCCGTGCGCCCCCACCTCGTATCCTCCCCCGCTTCGCCGGGGAGGAGGAGTCGGTGTCGTCGCGCTGCGCGCGCCATCGGCATCCGATGCCGTCCCTGGCGGAGCCCACGGCGACTCGTTCGCGTTGAGCATGATCGTCGCCTGCCCGGCCTCCATGCGCGCCGACGAGTACGGCTGCATGGCGAGGATGTCAGGGCGCGCCCGTTCGAGAATTTTCAACGTCGCGCTCACGGGCTTTTCTCCAGCGCATCCAGCCGCAACGTCACCGCGCGCCCGTGCGCGTCGAGGCGTTCCGCGCGCGCCAGCGTCGCCGCCGACGGGCCGATCGCGCGCAGGCCGTCGGCGGACAGTTCCTGCACGGTGATCTGCTTGACGAAGCTCGCGACCGACACGCCGCTCCACGCGCGCGCGTAGCCGTAGGTCGGCAGCACGTGGTTGGTGCCGCTGCAGTAGTCGCCGACCGCCTCGGGCGACCACGCGCCGAGAAAGACCGAACCCGCATTTTCCACTTTTTGCAAAAGGATACGCGGCTCGCGCACGTTGAGGATCAGGTGCTCGGGCGCGTAGACGTTGCTGATCGCGATCGCCTCGGCCAGTGATCCGACGAGGATCAGCCGGCTTTTCGACAACGCGACGCGCGCGATGTCCGCGCGCGGCAATGCCGCGAGCTGGCGCTCGAGCGCGGTGCGCGTCGCTGCGAGCACGGCGCGCTCGTCGGACAGCAGCAGCACCTGCGAATCCGGACCGTGCTCGGCCTGCGAGAGCAGGTCGGCGGCGATGAATTCGGGATTCGCCGACGCGTCGGCGATGACGAGCACTTCGGACGGCCCGGCCGGCATATCGATCGCCGGCCCTTCGGGCAATGCCGACACCTGGCGCTTGGCTTCGGTGACATACGCATTGCCCGGCCCGAACAGCTTGTCGCAGGCCGGCACCGATTCGGTGCCGAACGCCATCGCCGCGATCGCCTGCGCACCGCCGAGCTTGAACACGCGGCGAATGCCGCACAAGGCGGCGACGTGGAGCACGGCCGCGTCGGCGCGCCCGTCCTTGCCGGCAGGCGTGCACAGCACGACCTGCGGACAGCCGGCGATCGCGGCCGGCACGCCGAGCATCAGCGCGGTCGACGGCAGCGGCGCGCTGCCCGCGGGCACGTACAGGCCGACGCGCGCGATCGGGCGCGTCACGCGTTCGCAGACCACGCCCGGCGCGGTCTCGACCGACACGGGCTGCGGCGCGGCCGCGCGATGGAACGCCTCGATGCGCGCCTTCGCCTCGCCGATCGCCCGCGTCAACGCCGGATCGAGGCATGCTTCCGCTTCGGCGAATTCCGCGTCTCCCACCGCCAACGAATCGAGTTCGCAACCGTCGTAGCGCCGCGTCAGCGCACGCAGACTGGCGTCGCCGTCGGCGCGCACCTGGTCGAGGATGCGCGCGACCGCCGCGCCCAATTCTTCGCCGCGCTCCTGCACCGGGCGCAGCAACGCGACGCGGCGCTCCCGCTCGTCGAGCACCGCCCATTCGAGAACCTGCAACTGCGGATCCTGCGATGACTGCGGTTTCATTCGGACGCTCATGCCAGAATCTTTTCGACCGGCAGCACGAGCAACTGGCTCGCGCCGGCGCGTTTCATGTCTTCGAGGTGCGTCCATGTGATCGCGCCGTAGCAGACGGCCTGCAGCGCGACGCGGTCGGGGCTGCCTTCGATCGGCAGCAGCGTCGGCGTCTGCGCGTTCGGCAGGATGCCGCGGATCGCCTCGATCGCGCTGCGCGCCGCGTGCAGCATCACGAGCTTGGATTCGCGCACCTGGATCACGCCGTCGATGCGGCGCAGCAGCAGTTCGCGCAGTTCGCCGCGCTCGTCGAGCGGCACCTCTTCGGGACCGGCGATGACGGCTTCGCTGTCGAGCAGCACGACCGCTTCCTTGAGCTGGTTCGCGGCCAGCGTCGCACCGCTGGAAACGAGATCGCAGATCAGGTCCGCCGTGCCGAGGCGCGGCGCGATCTCGACCGAGCCGGCGAGGAACACGACCTTCGCCGCGACGCCGTTTCGCGCGAGCCAATCGCCGAGCAGCGCCGGATACGACGTCGCGATGCGCAGGCCCTGCAACTGCTGCGGATTTTCGTATTCCATTTCCTGCGGCACCGCGATCGACAGGCGACAGCGGCTCGTGTTGAGCGGACGCAGTTCCACGCCGGGCGCGGCCTCGCCGTTCGCGTGCGCGGCCAACGCCTGCTCGGCGAGCACGTTGCGCCCGACGATGCCGAGGTCGGCGACGCCCTGCGCGATCAAGCCGGGAATGTCGTCGTCGCGCACGAGCAGCAGGTCGATCGGCATGCTCTCGCCGAAGCAGAACAGCTTGTCGCGGCTCTGGCGGAACTTGAGGCCGCAGCGCGCGAGCAGGTCTTGCGACACGTCGGCCATGCGCCCGGATTTCTGGATCGCGACGCGCAGGCGATCGCGGGTTTTCGTCGTGGTCATTTCGTCTGGATTCCGATCTCGGAAAAGAGGGGCGGGCCTCCGTGCCCGCCCGTCCCGCTCAAACCGATTTCTTCGCCGCCGCGGCGGACCGGCCGCGCTTGCGCAGCGAGGGCACCGCGCGATGCTCGACCGCGGCGCGATAGCCGCCGCTGCCCTGCGCGAGGAAGCGCGCCACGCGCCCGATCGTCGTCACGCTGACGCCGGTGCGGTCGTGGATCTCGCGGTAGGCCATGCCTTCGAGCAGGTACGGCACGACGCGCCAGCGGTCGACCAGCGCCTCGAGCTCGGACGGCGTGCACAGGTCGCGCAGGAACGAGCGCATCTCGCCGACGCCGCGCATCGCGAGCAGCGCGTGGCAGAGGTTTTCCTCGGCCGACTCCTTCGTGGTTTCCGCATCGATCTGTTTGCGTTTCATGCGGCCATGCTACCAGACCGGAAGGCTTGAATCAACGTATTAATGCATTATTACATGAATCGGAAATGCCGCAGCGGCCGCCCCGCAAGCCGCTGCGGGTATCCGGTTGCAAGGTCCGTGCTCGAACCTGGACTTGACGTCCGCGCCCGTATCCCCAACGATCCGGTCCTGCGCCACGGCCAAACCGACAATCTGCCCGCCTGCATGGAACCCACGCTCGCCACCCGGTCCGAACTGCGCCCGATCCTCGAAGAACTGCGGCGGCGCGAACCCGTGTTCCACCATCCGGAATTCGGCACGACGCGCGCCGATTTCGACGCCATGATGGATTCGTCGTTCTGGGAAATCGGCGCCTCGGGCCGGCGCTATTCGCGCGAATACGTGCTCGACGTGCTCGAGGAACGTGGGCGCAATCCGCCGGCCGAGCATTGGGAAGTGCGCGATTTCCACTGCGCCGAAATCGCCCCGGACAACTACCTCGCGACCTATACGCTCAAGCAGGAAGACCGCATCACGCGCCGCGCCTCGATCTGGCGGCGCACCGCCACGGGCTGGAAGATCGCGTTCCACCAGGGCACGGTGGTAGCGGAGGGCTGAGCCCGAGCCGACCCGGGCTCGTCATTCCAGCGCAAGCTGGAATGACGAGCTGAAGCGGCAAAGCCGTCGATCAGCGCATCAAGCCGCCGGGCGGCATTCCGCCGCCGCCGATGCCCTTCATCGCCGCGCCCATCTGCCGCATCAGGCCCTTCATGCCGCCCGAGCCCATCCTCGACATCATCTTCTCCATCTGCATGTACTGCTTGAGCAGACGGTTGACGTCGGCCGGCTGCGTGCCGGAACCGCGCGCCACGCGCGCGCGACGCGAGCCGTTGAGCAGATCGGGATGGCGGCGCTCCTTCTTCGTCATCGAATTGACGATGGCGATCATGCGGTGGATTTCCTTGTCGTTGACCTTCGATTTCACCGCATCTGGTAGGTTGCCGACGCCCGGCAGCTTGTCCATCAATGAGGCGAGGCCGCCCATCGACACCATCTGCTGCAACTGGTCGCGCATGTCGTTCATGTCGAAGCGCTTGCCCTTCATCACCTTTTCGGCAAGCTTCTGCGCCTTCTCCTTGTCGACGTTCTGCTCGACCTGCTCGACCAGCGAGAGCACGTCGCCCATGCCGAGGATGCGCTGCGCGATGCGGTCCGGATGGAACGCGTCGAGGCCGTCGGGCTTCTCGCTCACGCCGATGAACTTGATCGGCCGCCCGGTGACGTAGCGCACGGACAGCGCCGCGCCGCCGCGCGCATCGCCGTCGGTCTTGGTCAGCACCACGCCGGTCAGCGGCAGCGCCTCGGCGAACGCCTTGGCCGTGTTCGCCGCGTCCTGCCCGGTCATCGCGTCGACCACGAACAGCGTCTCGACCGGATCGAGCGCGGCATGCAGGCGCTTGATCTCGTCCATCATCTGCGCATCGATCGCAAGACGGCCCGCGGTGTCGACGATCAGCACGTCGGCGAAATTCTTCTTCGCCGCATCGAGCGCGCCCTGCGCGATCGCGACCGGATCCTGATCGCCCGTGCTCGGATGGAACAGCACGCCGACCTGCTCGGCCAGCGTACGCAACTGCTCGATCGCCGCCGGACGGTAGACGTCGGCGCTGACGACCATCACCTTTTTCTTCTTGCGCTCCTTGAGAAACCTGGCGAGCTTCGCCACCGTCGTCGTCTTGCCCGCGCCCTGCAGGCCGGCCATCAGCACGATCGCCGGCGGCGCCGCGGCGAGGTTCAGGTCGGTGTTGACAGAACCCATCACCGCGGTCAACTCGTCGCGCACGACCTTGACCAGCGTCTGCCCCGGCGACAGCGACTTCAACACCTCCTGCCCCACCGCGCGCACCTGGATGCGCTGGATCAGCGCCTGCACCACCGGCAGCGCCACGTCGGCCTCGAGCAGCGCAATGCGCACCTCGCGCAGCGATTCGCGGATGTTGGCCTCGGTCAGGCGCGCGCGACCGCGCAGGCGTTCGATGGTGGTGGAAAGGCGTTGGCTGAGGGATTCGAACATGATGGGAATTGCACACTCGGGAAAGATGGAATTATACCTTCAGTGCGCATGTTATCGTCGTGCGATGCGCATCGACGAGTCCCTGCTGCGCCGGCTGGCCTGCGACGAACCTACCAGTACGGTCTCGACTACGCGCGCAGCGACACCGTGGAAATCGACAGCCGCAGTGAAAAAGAGAACGGGAAAAAGGCGCAGTGCCTCGGTCATTCGGCTATGCTGTGCGGCTGTCTTGCCGACACGTGGCTACAGCGCGAATCCTCGACGGAGATCAGCCATGCGGCCGGACATGTTCAAGCTCATCGTCGAACGCCCACGCGTTCCGGCACACGGCAATCGCGAGCGCCGTGAACCCGTCGACGAAAACAGCCGGAGCCGCGAGAGCCTGCGGCGGCGCCACACCGACCGCAAGACGCTGAACGAGAATCTTGCCCCACTCGCCCGCTTCCTGTGCAAACAGGTAGGCCGCCCGTGGGACAAGGTTCATGCGGAAATCTGCAAGGGCATCGACCGGCGCAATACCGTGCAGCAGCACATCCACCAGCACCTCGACGACTACGTCATCACCGAGGTCATCGTCATCGACGGCAGGCTGCATTTCCAGCATCGCTGGATGGGTTTGCGAGCGCTGGACGGCGATTGGGTCCATCAAGACCTCTACGTATGCCCGTCCACCGGACTGCGGCGCGAGTTGGAAGGCATGCCCACGCGCATGCTCAATTTCACCGAAGCCGTTTACGGCCCGCTCGCGCTGGACGAGGCCTGGCACGAATTCATGCTGTGGGAAGACGGCGAGGAGGAATTCGATCCTGACACGCCGCACATGCCCGTGTTCATGCCGTGGTTCTTCCATCACTGGACGCCGAGTCCCGACGACACACAGTTCGGGGACCCGGCGTTGATCGGGGTCACGCCCACGCAGGCGTATCTGCAACGCAAAGGCCCACGGCTCGATCCCGCGGTGCGCGAGTACCTTGCTTCATGCGGGGAGCACATGCCGAGCTTCTTCGACGTCGAGCGCAGCGAGCCCGGCCACAGCCTGTGGCTGCGCGATATGCTGACCGGGCAGACGCATCATGTGCTGGAGCGCAATGCCTCACGCGCGCTGCGCGCGGGCGATCTCGTGTACGGACAGATCGCCTCGGCGCTCGGCGTCACGCTGCTGGAGGCGACGAGTCCGGTCGTATTGCCGCCACAGGACAAGGTCGCCGTCATCCAACAACGCAAGCGCATGCAATCTTCGGAGTACCACGACGATATCCGCTTCGAATACGACATCGAACTGCGCGAACTCTATCTGAAGCTGGCGGGGGCCATACTGTATCCCCAGCCTCCGATGATGCGGACCACCGACGGCGAGGACTTGGAATACCACACGCTGGTTTTCGCCATCGACTCGCCGCAGTTCGCCTTCGATGCGCTCAAGGATCTCGACATCGTCAACGACGAATCGGATCTGCTCTCACAAGCCTCGCACGACGAAAACGGCAACTTGCGCCGCGTCGAAATCGCGTGGAGCAAGCTCGGCAACACGCTGCATCCGGAATGGGACAACACCATCCTGGGCCATCTCTTCATCGATGAAGGCCACCTCACCGCGGAAGTCAATTCGCGCGAGCGCGCCGAGGCCCTGCGCGCCATCGTCGCCGAGCGGCTGGGCGGGCACGCCCGTTTTCGGCACGACGAAACGAAATCCGTCGAGCAGCTGCTGGCGCAGGAATCCCCATCGCAGCGGCGCCCGGCCATGGATGCGGACATGCAAGCTATGGCCGACCAGTACCTGCAACAACACTGCACAGCCTGGCTCGACGAGGCGCTGCCCGCGCTGGGCGGACTCACTCCGCGACAAGCCGTGCAAGAATCCGATGGCCGCGAACAGGTCGAGGCGTTGCTGTGTCAGCTGGAGCGATCGGCCGCGGGACAACCGGTGTATCGTGCAATCCTGCCGATGCTGCGCGAACAATTGGGTCTCGGCACGGTATCCGGCTGATCCCGCGCGAAAGGATTTCGATCTGCGCAGCACCGTCGGCGACGGGCCGAGTGGACGGCTAAAAGCTTGTCCGCAAATAGCAAAACCGTTCGTGTGGAGCGTAGCGAAGCTCTGCTTCGCCACGTCGAAACACAGTAGTCATCAGGCTCTGCGGCACTTCGACTTCGCGCCTTCGGCGCTACGCTCAGCGCGAACCGTAATTTACGAACAAGTTCTAAAAAACCGCTCCCGCAAACCGCTGCAAGCGCTCAACTTCGGTGCGGGCCTCGGCAAGCAGTCGATTCCAATCATTTGGCGGATGACCGCTGTCCAGCATCTTGCGGAAGACCCGGTAAGCGTCGTCGTTGCTTTCGTAAGCGCGCTTGGTGCGCGAGCCGCCTCGCTTCAAACCGTGATCGTTCTCGATACCAACGTGCTGTCGGAGTTGATCCGGCCCGCGCCGAACAAACTGGTGGAGCGCTGGGTTGCCCGGCAACACGTCAGCAGCTTGTTCGTGACCACGGTCACGCAAGCTGAAATCTTGCACGGCCTCGCTCTTCTGCCCGTTGGGCGCAAGCGGAACAAGCTGGGCGCTTCCATTGATGGCTTGTTCGACTAGGGCTTTGCCAGCCGTCTGCTTCCCTTCGACGATGCGGCCGCGCGCGTATTCGCCGAAATCGCATCGGATCGTCGCCAGCGCGGTCGGCCCATCCGCCAGTTCGACGCACAGATCGCGGCCATCGCGCGCTCCCGCGGCGCCAGTCTCGCGCCACGCAACATCGATGATTTCTTGCACTGCGGATTGACCTTGATCAATCCTTGGGTTAGCAATTAGGCTATGGACCGCACCTTCAAAGAGGGAGACTTTGATGGAAGCGAAACAAGGGGAACTGGAACTGCCTTTTCCGGAACTCGGCGGCGATCAGCCGCTGATTCCGGCGCGCATGCTCAACGAGCACGTGTACTGCCCTCGCCTCGCCTATCTCGAATGGGTGCAGGGCGAATGGGCCGACTCGGCCGACACCCAACTGCGGCGAAATTGGAAATCCGACGACAAGCCGGAACGCGCGCTTGCCGATCTCAAGCGCATCCAGAAACAATCCGAATCCGCCGAAAATCTCGAAATGCTGCTCGGCATCGAAGGCAATGCCGCAGCAATCTACTTCGCCCATTTCCGCGGGCTGCTGAAATCCATTTCGGCCGAAGACGAACCGCTGCTTAGCTTCGATTTTGCGCAACGCAACCGCCGGCCGCCGACCGATCCGGTCAATGCCATGCTGTCGTTCGGCTACACCTTGCTTACGCGAACCTTCAGCGTGACCCTGCAAGCCGTCGGCTTCGATCCATTCCGCGGCTTCTACCATCAACCGCGCTATGGCAGGCCGGCGCTCGCGCTCGACTTGATGGAACCATTCCGCCCATTGCTCGCCGATTCCACCGTCATCCAGGTCATCAACAACGGCGAGATCCATCCCAGCGATTTCGTCAGCGTCGCTGGCAGCGTCAACATGGCGCCCGACGGCCGCAAGCGTTTCATTGCTGCGTTCGAGCGGCGGCTCGGCCAGGAAATCGCTCACCCGCTTTTCGGATACCGCGTCAGCTATCGACGTCTGCTCGAATTGCAGGCTCGGCTGCTTGGGCGTTTTCTGCTCGGTGAACTCGACGACTACCCCAATTTCACTACGCGCTGACACGCATTCTCAGACGGCGAGATTCCGATGGACGAACATCTGTACCTGGTCACTTACGACATCAGTGACGACAAACGCTGGCGACAGGTCTTCAAACTGATGAAAGGCTTCGGCGAATGGCTGCAGTTGTCCGTTTTCCAATGCCGGCTGAGCAAGCGCCGGCATGCGGAAATGGTCCAGTTGCTCGACAACGCGATCAATCGGCGCGACGATGCACTACTCGTGATCGATCTCGGCCCCGCAGACAAGGTAAAGCCGCGCGTCGTCAGTCTCGGCGAGAAATTCAAGCCCGTTTCCCGCGAGCCCATCATCGTCTGATCCCGTGAATTGTACCCGCTTCATTTGTGCCATCGTTCGCCTCGCCCCTGCGAGAGCTTCGGCAATGCCGCGAAATGCGGCAACCGCTCGCAACGGGTTGATCTTTGAAAATCAGTCAATTACGCTTCCCTTTGGCCATTCTGCGAGAGCTGCGGGCTTGCAGTTGTCACTCATTTCCGCAGCCCTCGCAACGATGGACATTTTCAGCAGCCCTGACAAACACTTGCATGTGGGCTGTTGATCCGAGGCGAAAGCCTCGGCCTCATTGAAGCTCGGCTGCATCTTGGACGTGCCGAATTCCAGGAATCGGTTGATCCGAGGCGAAAGCCTCGGCCTCATTGAAGCCATTCCCCGCCGGCGATCCTCGGACGAGGCGAGGGGTTGATCCGAGGCGAAAGCCTCGGCCTCATTGAAGCGGCTTGCTCAAAACAGGCGAATAGGCCGGATTGCTGTTGATCCGAGGCGAAAGCCTCGGCCTCATTGAAGCATAGCTCCATCCTCGCCGTCTGAAATAGGACGCGGCGTTGATCCGAGGCGAAAGCCTCGGCCTCATTGAAGCCGATTGACTTCGCGCTCAATAGCGTCGCCAAGTCGGTTGATCCGAGGCGAAAGCCTCGGCCTCATTGAAGCATAGCTCCATCCTCGCCGTCTGAAATAGGACGCGGCGTTGATCCGAGACGCACGCCTCGGCCTCATTGAAACAAAAACGTCCCTCCTGCAGGTTTCACGCTCACCGGCGACAACTCGATGCAACTTGCCGGTCTGAAAGGCGCTAATATTTTCTCACCTTTGTCATGGAAGGTTTTGATATGGAACCTCATCAGCCCCTTGTCGGCCGTACTCGTCCAGAACTGCCTCTGCTGGCGTTCTGCCATAAGAACGGCGTGTCGATTTTTCCGTCCGTTCTTTCAATGGCCCCATGAGCCGCTGGCGTCCCGCGCAGGCCGCGTCGACCGCGATCATCACTGCGGAAGGCCAGGCGCGGCTCAAGGTCGAACTCGACGAACTCTGGCGCGTGCGCCGGCCCGAGGTCGTCAAGGCGCTCGCTGCGGCGGCGGCCGAGGGCGACCGCTCGGAGAACGCCGAATACACCTACCGCAAGAAGCAGCTCGGCGAGATCGATCGGCGCGTGCGCTATCTGACCAAGCGCCTGCCGGAACTCAAGGTCGCCGCGGCCAAGCCCACGGATCGCGGCGCGATCTTCTTCGGCGCCTGGTTCGCGATCGAGGACGAGGAAGGCCGCGCGCAGCGCCTGCGCATCGTCGGCCCCGACGAAACCGACGCGCAAAAAGGCTGGATCAGCATCGATTCGCCGCTCGCGCGCGCGGCGCTGAAGAAGCGCATCGATGACGAATTCGAAGCGCCGCTGCCTTCGGGCAGCAAGCGCTTTATCGTGATCGGGATCAGTTACGACGGACCAGACGACCCGGCGCATGCCGGCGCATTGCGCGACTCGCCTGCGCCGAACGGCAGCGGATAGCTGCGCCCCGCGCGGCGCGCGCGGAAGCACGGCGCCGTCGCATAGAACGTTTCTTCGGCGTTGCCCTCGTGCCAGCCGGGAATGTCGGACAACGGCAGCGGGCGCAGTTCCTGCGGATCGTTGAGCGCGTCGCCGGCGCGGATCGCGCGCGCGAGGCGCGCCGGCAAGTCCGCGCACGGCGCAATCGCGAGCGCCTTGCCGACGAGCAATTGCCCGGGGCGCAGCGCGTGTTCGAGCAGTGCGTGGCCGAACAGGTCGAGGCGGATGCGCCCATCGCTCCACGCAGCGCGTTCGCGCCAAAACAGGCCATGCCAGTCGTGCGTGTCCCACAGCGCGAGCAAGGCAGGATCTTCGATCCGAACGATCACGCCGGCTTCGTCGAAATGAGTGAGCGCGCACTGCGCGCGCGTACGCCGCTTCGCGCCGACGACGGCGATTTCCGCGATCTGGCGCGCATTGAGCGCGGACTTGATCGCCGGATGGCGCAGCCAGACCAGCGCATTGAACAGGTCGTGCCAGTTGCCGGTACGCGTTGCGATCTGGCCGCACTCGACGATGCGCTTCTCGTAGTGCAGGCCGTCGCGCAGCAAGCCGGGCGTCTGTTCGACGAACTGCGGCATTATGGCTTTTGCTGCATTTTCCACTCTTTCACGAAGGGCTCCGATCTGCTCGATCGTCGGCCATGCGGGCGCCTGCAGAAGATCGGAAAATTCGCTCCATGCGTCGAGCGGCGGCCGACGAAAAACGGTCGGATCGAGGGATTCGCGAAGTGGAGCGACGAAACGCATATGCCTTCTTTCCGTCATTCCGGCGCAAGCCGGAATCCGGGTTCCTTCGCCTTTCATTCGAAGGCACTGGATGCCCGCTTGCGCCGGGATGACGAGCTATCGGTTCCCGGCGATACGACCCGTCAAATCATGCTCGTCGGCACGCTCGACCCGCACTTCGACGAACTGCCCCGGCTTGAGCTTCTGCCCGTCAACGACGTGCAGCAGCCCGTCGATCTCGGGCGCGTCGGCCGCGGTGCGCGCGACGGCGCCATCGGAATCGACGTGGTCGACGAGCGCTTGCACCGTCGTGCCGATCTTGCGTTGCAGACGCGCGGCGCTGATCCGCGCCTGTTTCGCCATGAAGCGTTCGAGGCGTTCCTCTTTGACTTCCTCGGGTACCGCGCCGGGCAGTTCGTTGGCGCGGGCGCCGTCCACAGGCGAATAGGCGAACGCGCCGACGCGATCGAGTTGCGCGGCATCGAGGAAGTCGAGCAGTTCCTCGAATTCGGCCTCGGTCTCGCCGGGAAAGCCGACGATGAAGGTGCTGCGCAAGGCGATTTCCGGACACGCGCGGCGCCATGCGAGCACGCGGTCGAGGGTTTTCGCGCTCGCCGCGGGACGCTTCATCAGCTTGAGGATGCGCGGGCTCGAGTGTTGGAACGGGATGTCGAGGTACGGCAGGATCTTGCCTTCCGCCATCAGCCCGATCACCTCGTCCACGTGCGGATACGGATAGACGTAGTGCAGGCGCACCCATGCGCCCAGGCTCCCGAGCGCGGCGCACAGCTCGGTCATGCGCGTGCGCACTCTTCCATTTTTCCATTCGCGCTCGGCGTATTTGAGGTCCACGCCGTAGGCGCTGGTGTCCTGCGAGATCACGAGCAGTTCGCGCACGCCGCTCCTCACGAGCCTCTCGGCCTCGACGAGCACCTCGTCGACCGGGCGCGAGATGAGGTCGCCGCGCATCGACGGAATGATGCAGAACGTGCAGCGGTGGTTGCAGCCCTCGGAAATCTTCAGATAGGCGTAGTGCCTCGGCGTGAGCTTCACGCCGATATCCGCCTCGGGACGCGAGGCCGGCGAGACGCGGCGCGCGGCGCGCGACCGGCTGCCGCGCGCGGAAGGAATCAGGTCGACATGCGGATCGCGCTTCGGCGGCAACTGCGCGTGCACCGCGTTCATCACGCTCGCGTAGTCCTGCGGTCCGCCGATCGCGAGCACGTCGGGGTGCGCCTCGCGGATCACTTCGGCGCGCTTGCCGAGGCAGCCGGTGACGATGACCTTGCCGTTCTCCTCGAGGGCCTCGCCGATCGCGTCCAGCGATTCCTGCACGGCCGCGTCGATGAAGCCGCAGGTGTTGACGACGACCACGTCGGCCGCGTCGTAGCTCGGCACGATCTCGTAGCCCTCCGCGCGCAACTGGGTGAGGATGCGTTCGGAATCGACCAGCGCCTTGGGGCAGCCAAGGCTGACGAAGCCGATTTTCCGCGTGTTCAAAGACATGAACTTGATCACATTCCGAAGCTTCGGAATTATACTTTATGGGGTCGGCACCGGGCCGACCTCGATTCGCCGGGCGGCTCGCAGCCGGGTCGGGCGCAAGGTTTCGTTCAACATCCCCGAAATGCCTTCACACAGGTTAGGAAAGATAGCGAATGGATTCCGTACGCAAACGCGCTGTGCGATCGAAGTCGACCGGATATCCTGCGGTGTCGCGCACCGCCGCCATGTTGTTGGGCGCCACGGCTTGCCTGGCCGCCCCGCCGCCGGCCGTGTGCGCCGAAGTGCCGATACGCGCCCAGGCGGTGACGTCCGCGGCCCGGCTCGTCGAACGGCTGGACACCGGGTTGCAGGCGTTGCCGCGCATCGCCTGGCAGATCGGCGGGCTGCGCGGACGCATCGATGCCGAATTCGCGATTGCCGAGGCGTACTCCGCGCTGTCCGCGGACGCATCCGCCGAACGCTACTGGCAGGCGCTCGATCGGGATGCCGCCGCGGCAGGCGACGACGAGTTGCGCGGCGCCGCGCTGATCGCGCGCATCCAGAGCGTGCTCGCCCGCGGCGACTACGCGCACGGATACGAATCCGCCGAAACGCTGATGCGACTCGCGCAGGGAGCCGGCAACGACGGCCTTACCGCCGCCGCGGAAGAATACCAGGGCGTGTTCGAGCGCCGTCGCGGCAACCTCGACGCCGCGCTGCGGCACCAGACCGCGGCGTTGACCCTGCACCGCAAGAACCGCGACGCCGCGGGCGAAGCGACCGCGCTGACCAACCTCGGCACGATCGCGCGCGACAAGGGCGATTTCGCCCAGTGCCTCGACTACTTCCTGCAAGCGCTCGACATCCGCGAGCGCATCGACGACCGCACCGACGTGGCCTACCGCAACGTCGCCCTGCTCTATCGCGAACTCGGCGACGCGCAGACGACCCAAGCCTATTTCGCCAAGGCGGTCGAAGCGGCCGAACACTACGCCCAGCCCGGATTCTACGCCTCGGTACAAGGCGCATACGCGGGCTTTCTCAACGACATCGGCGAATACGAAGCGGCGCTGGCGGCGGCCGGCGACGCGCTCGCGATCAGCGAAGCGCTCGGCAACCGCCCGTCCGTCGGCTTCGAGCAACTCGAGGTCGGCCACGCCCTGCTCGGCTTGCGCAAGCCGGACGAAGCCGCGCCGCATTTCGATGCGGCGCTCGCCATCGGCAACGAACTCGACCAGCGCGAGCTGACCGTGAACAGCAGGCTCGCGCAGGCGGAAATCGCGTTCGCCCACGGCGATCTCGCCAACACCCATCACCTGCTCGACGAGGTTTCGCCGCGCCTCAACGCCGCGGGTCTGAAGCCGTACCTCGCCCAGGCCTACGAACTGCGCGACAAGCTGGCCGAGGCCGAACACGACCTGGCCACGGCCCACGAGTACACCCATCGTCATGCCAACCTGCGCGAAGAACTGTTCGGCGTGCGTTCTTCGCGCCTGCTCAGCGCAATCGAATCGCGCAAGGCACACGAGCAGAGCCGGCAGCAACTCGAACTCGCCGTGCGCAGCAGCGAACTGCAGGCCGAGCGCCTGCAGCGCACCCGCCAGGAACGGCTCTACGGCATTGTCGCCATCGCCGCGCTGTTCGTCACCGTCGCCGTCTTCGCCGCGCTGCTGTGGCACCTGCGCCGCCTCAATGCCACCCTCGCCGCGCGCAACGAGGACATCGACAGGCAGCGCGCGGCGCTTGCCGAGGCGAACCGCTTCCTCGAACGGGAGGCGCAGACGCTTTACCAGGCGTCGATCGTCGACCCGCTGACCGGCGCATACAGCCGATCGTACGTGCTCGACGAACTCGCCAAGCTGCTCGCCGACTGCCGCCGTGTGCAACGCGACCTGACCGTGCTGCTGATCGACTTCGACCATTTCAAGGCCATCAACGACCGCCACGGCCATCTCGCCGGCGACCGCCTGCTCGTCGAAGGGGTGCGCATCATGCGCGACGAACTTCCCGCAGACAGCCTGCTCGGCCGCTACGGCGGCGAGGAGTTCGTGGCCGTCTTCGCCGATCGCAACCGCAGCGAAAGTGCGGGCATCGCCGAGCGCGTGCGCGCCGCCGTGGCCGAACGCATGGGCAGCATCGACCCGCCGGCGACGATCAGCATCGGCGTGGCGGCGCTGCGCGACATGCAGCAGACGGCCGGCGCGGTCGACCTGCTCATCGACGCCGCCGACAGCGCACTCTATGCGGCCAAGCAGGCGGGCCGCAATCAGGTGCGCGGACCCTAGCCCGCATTTCTCACGGCCCTCCGTCGCGAGGGCGCCGAGACGCCGTTCTGACGCGTGATGCGCACCGAGGACGGGCGAAGGCGTACTCGACAGTACGTCGAGTCCGGCCGAGGGAGCAGCGCGTGTCAGAGCGGATGGATCGGCCGCAGCAGCAGGAGGACTGCGAGAAATGCGGGCCAGCTTGACATTGCCGCATCCGTACCTACGCTGGCGTCTTTACGCGCAACGGAGACGGCAATGGGCGAAACGATACGCATCGGCACCACGCGCACCCAGTGCATCGGCGCCTACCTTGCCAAACCTTCCGGCGCGGCGCGCGGCGGCCTCGTCGTCGTGCAGGAAATCTTCGGCGTCAACGCGCACATCCGCAGCGTCGTCGACCGCTTCGCCGAACAGGGTTACGTCGCCATCGCACCGGCGTTCTTCGACCACGTCGAGCACGGCGTCGAACTTGGCTACGATGCCGCGGGCATGGCGCGCGGGCGCGAACTCGTCGCCGAAACGCCGATCGAGCGCGCTCTCGAGGACATCGCCAGCGCCGCCTCGTCGATCGCGTCGGCCGGCAAGGTCGGCGTCGTCGGCTACTGCTGGGGCGGCACGGTGGCGATGCTCTCGGCGATCCGCCTCGGCCTGTCCGCGGTCAGCTACTACGGCGCGCGCAACGTCAACTTCCTGCACGAGCCGCTGCGCGCGGCGACGATCTTCCACTTCGGCGAGCACGACAAATCGATCCCGCCCGAGGCGATCGCGCGCCACCGCGCCGAATTGCGTTTCGCCGACGGGGTGCCGGCCGCGCAACGCGAACTCGAGATCTACACCTACCCCGCCGACCACGCCTTCAACCGCGAAGCGTCGCCGGACCGCTACGACGCAGCCAGCGCTGCGCTTGCACTCGAGCGCACGCTCGCCTTCTTCGGCCGCCATCTCGGCGGCGCGTGATGGCCGCCGCGCCGTTCGAGCTGCATCCGCAACTGCGCGCGGACGCGCACGCCCTGGTCGACCTCGACCTCTCGCGCGTGCTGCTGATGGACGATGCGCGCTATGCCTGGCTGATCCTTGTGCCGATGCGCGCGGGCATGAGCGACTGGATCGACCTGCCGCATGCCGGGCAGCATCGCCTGCTCGACGAAATCGAACTCTGCTCGCGCGCGCTGCGCATCGTCGCGCGGCCCGACAAGCTCAACGTCGCCGCGCTCGGCAACCTGGTACCGCAGTTGCACGTGCACGTCGTCGCGCGCCATGTCGGCGACGCGGCATGGCCGAAGCCGGTTTGGGGCATCGGCGAGCGAGCGCCTTATCCGGCCGATACGCTCGCCGCGCGCAAGGCGCAACTGCTCGCGCAGATCGAAATCGCAAGACGCGGATGAGCGGCATCGGCGTCGAATGGCTGGGCGACCGCGCGCTGCTGCTGTGCCTGGGCGATGCGATCGACACCGGGACGAATTCGCGTGCGCACGACCTCGCAGGCACGCTGCGCGCGGCGGACCTGCCGGGTGTCGCCGACATCGTGCCGGCGTATGCGAGCGTCGCCGTGCACTACAATCCCGCGGCATGGGCCGACGCCGGAAGCGGTCCGTCCGCGGGCGAGCGCCTGGCCCGACGCATACTCGAAACCGCCCTTGTCCCGGACTCTCCCACGCCGGCGTCGAGGGAGAGGGAGAGTGTCTTGGAAATTCCAGTCTGCTACGGCGGCGAATACGGCCCCGATCTCGCCGACGTCGCCCGGCACGCGCGGCTCGACGAAACCGAGGTGATCGCACGCCATGCGCGCGGCGACTATCGGGTCGCCATGCTCGGCTTCGCGCCGGGTTTTCCGTATCTGCTCGGCCTCGACCGTGCGCTGCACGCACCGCGCCGCGCGCGCCCGCGCACGCGCGTGCCCGCGGGCTCGGTCGCGATCGGCGGCGCACAAACCGGCATCTACCCGCGCGAATTGCCCGGCGGCTGGCAAATCATCGGCCGCACGCCGCTGACCTTGTTCGATGCCGCGCGCGATCCGCCCGCGCTGCTCGCGCCGGGCACGCGCGTTCGCTTCCGAAGCATCTCGAGCACCTCTGCGTTCGTCCCTGATCGCAAGGATCAAAAAGCGGCCATCCTTGGCCGCACTCTCCAGCAAGAGCCGTCGCGCATTACCGTGCTTGCTCCCGGTTTGCTCACCACCGTGCAGGACGCGGGGCGTCGCGGCTTCGGCGCGATCGGGGTCGGTAGCGCCGGCGCGATGGATGCCGTGTCGCTCAGGCTCGCAAACCTGCTCGTCGGCAATGCACAGGATGCGGCCGCGCTCGAAATCACCCTGCACGGGCCGCGGCTGCGTTTCGACAGCGATGCGCTGATCGCCCTCACCGGCGCGGAAATCGAGGCGCGCTGCGCCAGCGAAGACGTGCCGCGCTGGCGTCCGGTCCTGTTGCGCGCCGGCAGCGAATTGCACCTCGGCGGCATGCGTCGCGGCGCACGCGCATATCTCGCGGTCGCGGGTGGCATCGACCTGCCGCGCGTGCTCGGCAGCCGCGCCACCGACCTCAACGCCGGACTCGGGCCGCTCGCCCGCGCGCTCGCCGCGGGCGATTCGTTGCCGACGGCGCCCTCGTCCCGCGATCGGCAATCGCGGGAAGCGATGCTTGCCGCATTTCGCCGCGAAGACGATTCGGGAAACCGCGGCATCGTCGCAACCCGTTGGTCGCTCGATGCGGCGCCGTGGTTCGACGCCGATGCGGCGCGGACGATCCGCGCGATCGCCGGCTCCCACTTCGACCGGCTCGACGCCGATTCGCAGCGCGCGCTGTTCGGCGCGGAATTCCGCGTCGGCGTCGACTCGAACCGCGTCGGCTTTCGCCTCGAAGGCGCGGCGCTGAACCTCGCGATGCCGCTCGAACTCGTCTCGGCAGGCGCCGCACCCGGCACCGTGCAACTGCCGCCCGGCGGCGCGCCGATCGCGCTGGCCGCCGAGGCGCCGACGACCGGCGGCTATCCGCGCATCGCCCACATCATCGCCGTCGACCAGCCGCGCTTCGCGCAACGGCGGCCCGGCGACCGCCTGCGTTTCGCGCAGACCGATCTCGCCGACGCGCAGATGCGCTATCTTGAACGCGAACGCGCGCTGGCCAAACTCGAAACCTGGATCCGCGCGCGCCTGCATCGGCCCTGGTGACGGACGCGGACATGATCATCGACCTCAACTGCGACATGGGCGAATCGTTCGGCGTCTGGACGATGGGCGACGACGCCGGCGTGATGCCGCATGTCAGCTCGGTCAACGTCGCCTGCGGATTCCATGCGGGCGATTTCATGACGATGCAGCGTACCGTGATTCTGGCCGCCGAACACGGCGTCGCGATCGGTGCGCACGTCTCGCTGCCCGACCTGCAGGGCTTCGGCCGCCGCGAAATGGCGGTCGCGCCGGCCGAAGCGCACGCGGCGACGCTGTACCAGATCGGCGCGCTGGCCGCGTTCGTGCGCGCGCAGGGGCAGCGCCTGCACCACGTCAAGCCGCATGGCGCGCTGTACAACACGGCGGCGAAGGACGCGAAACTCGCCGAGGCGATCGCGAATGCCGTGCGCGATTTCGATCCGCACCTGGTCCTCGTCGGCCTCGCCGGCAGCGCCCTGCCGCACGCGGGCGCGCAGCTTGGCCTCGTCGTCGCGCATGAGGCGTTCGCCGATCGCCGCTACCGCGCGGACGGATCGCTGACGCCGCGCCGCGAAGAAGGCGCGGTGATTCACGACGTCGATGCCGCCGTCGCGCAGGCGGTGCAGATCGCCACGCTCGGCAACGCGACGACGCGCGAAGGCGGAGTCGTCGACATTCGCGCGGACACGATCTGCGTGCACGGCGACCGGCTCGACGCGGCGACGTTTGCGCAGCGGTTGCGCGAAGGCTTGCAGAAGGCGGGGGTGAGAATTGGTCGCATCGCTGCGTAAGCCGCGTTTCGCAAAAACAATGACGGGAGAAATCTGGACGTGAACTACTGGCCCCTGATCGGCGTCGGCGTCGTGATCGCCGGTTTCGCGCTCAAGCGCAATCCGGTGCTCGTCGTGATCGCCGCCGGCGTGGCGAGCGCACTGGCCGCCGGCATCGGCATCGGCGACCTGCTCGCGCTGCTCGGCGATTCGTTCGTGAGCAACCGTGCGCTGCTGCTGTTCGTGCTGACCCTGCCGGTGATTGGGCTGCTCGAACGCTACGGCCTGCGCGAACGCGCACAGGCGTGGATCGGCTCGTTCCGCAACCTTTCGCTCGCACGGCTGCTGATCGCCTATCTCGGCGCACGCCAGATACTGTCGATGCTCGGCATGATCGACCTTGCCGGCCATGCGCAGACCGTGCGCCCGCTCGTCGCGCCGATGAGCGAAGCGGCGGCGCGGAACGATGGCATCGCGCTCGACGACGATGCGCGCGAACGCGTGCGCGCACTGGCCGCGGCCACCGACAACGTCGGCCGCTTCTTCGGCGAGGACGTGTTCCTCGCGTTCGGCGCGGTGCTGCTGATCCAGGGTTTCTACGCGCGCAACGGCATCGCGCTCGATCCGCTGTCGATCGCGCTGTGGGCGCTGCCGACGGCGATTGCGGCGTTCGCGATCCACGCCGTGCGCATCGCCTGGTTCCAGAAAAAACTTCGTCATTCCGGCCATGGATTGGCCGGAATCCAGGCGGCAGGACGCCATCAAAAAAACGTCGCGCATGTTGAAGATTGAATACGTCTACTGGCTGATCGGCGCATGGCTGATTCTGTGCGCGATCTACAATATCCGCGAACGGCGCCGGTCGATGGCGGCATTCTGGGCGGTCGTCGGCTGCGCATTCCTGTTCGGCGACGCGATCATGGCGGCCGGCGCCGCGCACACGCGCTGGCCGGCGCAGGCGATGGGCACCGGCGTGATCGCGCTGGGGCTTCTCGCCGCAAGCGGGACCATGCAGAAACACGACTCGACCGAAAGCGAACGCCGCGATTCCGCCGAGCGCCTCGGCAACGCGCTGTTCGTTCCCGCGCTGACGATTCCGTTCGCGACGATCGTTTTCGTGCTCGTGCTTCCGCGCCTTTCCCTGCGCGGCATACCGCTCGTGGATTCGACGCAAAGCACGCTCGTCGCTCTCGGCCTAGCCTGCGTGGTCGCCGCGCTGGCCGCCATGCTCACTACGCGCGCACCGGCAACGCAGGCGCTGAGCGAGGGCCGGCGCCTGCTCGACGCGCTCGGCTGCGTCGCCCTGCTGCCGATGCTGCTCGCCACGCTCGGCGGCGTGTTCGCCGCGACCGGCGTCGGCGAGGCGGTCGCCGCGATCGTCGGCATGCTGATCCCGGTCGGTTCGCCGCTGGCCTGCCTGCTCGCGTTCGCGCTCGGCATGGTGCTGTTCACGATCATCATGGGCAACGCGTTCGCCGCGTTCCCGGTCATGATGGCCGGCATCGGCCTGCCCTTGCTGATCCACAAGCACGGCGCCGCGCCGGCGCTGCTCGGTTCGCTCGGCATGCTGACCGGCTACTGCGGCACGCTGCTGACGCCGATGGCGGCGAATTTCAACATCGTGCCCGCGGTACTGCTGGAACTGCGCGACCAGTACGCGGTGATCCGCGCGCAATGGCCGACCGCGCTCGCGCTGCTCGCGGTCAACGTGATCCTGATGGCGGTACTGATCTTCCGATGAAGCACTCGGCGAAAAAACCGCCCGTTGCATTGGTGACCGGATTCGATCCGTTCGGCGGCGAGGCGATCAATCCTTCGTTCGAGATCGCGCGCGCGCTCGACGGCGAAATCGTCGCCGGCCACCACATCGTCGGCGCCATGCTGCCGACCGAGTTCGCTCGCTCGCTGCCGGCGCTCGATGCGCTGCTGCGCAGGCACCGTCCCGCGCTCGTCGTCGCGCTCGGCCAGGCCGGCGGCCGCGCAGGTATCTCGCTCGAACGCGTCGCGATCAACCTGATCGACGCGCGCGTCCCGGACAATGCCGGCGACCAGCCCGTCGACGTGCGCATTGTGGAAAATGCCGCAAATGCGTACTTTTCCACACTGCCGGTCAAGGCGATGCTCGCGGCGCTGCGCGAAGCGGACATCCCCGCTGAACTGTCGCAAACCGCCGGCGGTTTCGTCTGCAACCAGGTCTTCTACGGCCTGATGCACCGCCTCGCGCGTGCGCGCCGGCGCGTGCGAGGCGGTTTCGTGCACGTGCCATACTTGCCGGAACAGGCGCGCAAGTTCGAAGACGCGCCGAGCCTGCCGATGGAAATCATGATCGCGGCAACCCGCCTGTGCGTGAGAACCGCGCTGACGACCGAGAGCGATCTGAGCTACGCGGCCGGAACGCTCCACTAAACCCACTGCGCAGGGAAAGCGGAAAAAAAGAACGGCGCCGCAAAGGCACCGTTCGGAATGCACGGACGAGCCGATCAGTGCTTGTTCGGATCGGCCTGCGGCTCCGGGGCTGCGGTAGGCGCGGCCTGGGCATCGGCAGCCGGGGCAGCGGCGGGTGCGGCTGCCGGAGCGGGTTCCGGCTCCGTGTAGAGCTGCTCGTTGCCGTCCACGTTGAGATAGACCGGCAGCGACATGCGCTTGCCGGTGACGTAGATCATGTGCTTCTGCTCGTCGTTCGCTTTCTCGGCCTTCTTGACGAGGATGCCCTTGAGCGGCTTGTTTTTGTCGAGGCCGTCCTGGTAGAAGCCGCCGACGGCGCCGTACATGCCGACCTTGTCGACGGTGACCGAATCGCCGACCTGGTACTTGCCGTCCTTGGTGATCTTGATGATCAGCCTGCCGTCTTCGATGTCGCGCGCGGATGCCGTTGCGGCGAGGGCGAGGCCAAGCAGCGCGGCCAGAACTGTGGTGGAACGAGGCATGGTTTTCTCCGGTGGATGACGCTTACTTCTTGCCGTCGTCGGCAATCTTGATGACCTTGAGCCGGTCGTCATTGTCGAGCACGAAGGCCACGGTCTTCAAGTCGCGCGCGATGCCGGCGAGGCCGATGACCTGGGCATTGGTGATCTTCTGCTTTTCGCCGCGCTTGAGCAGGATCGTGCGCACCGGCTGGCCGTTTTCGTCGCGGTAGCGGATATGGTCGCGCAACGTCTCCACGTCGAGCGTGGCGCCGTCGAGGTCGTACTGTCCGTCCTTGTCGGCGAGCACGACCAGGTCGTACTGCTGCGGCGACACGGCCGCCTCGGAAGTGCCTTCGCGGACGCTGTCGTGGCGGCAGGCGGCGAGCGCGGCCAGCGCGAGGACCAGCGAGGCGAGCTTGAAACTACGAGCGAAAATGATGTTCTGCATGGATGCTGCGTGCCTCGAATTCGTTGTGTCGGGAGTCGATCCTGACGAATGCGCCCGACTTCGATCATGCCTGCGGCAAGGTGACCCCGCGCTGACCCTGGTACTTTCCGCCGCGGTCCGCATAGCTTACCTCACAAACCTCGTCCGATTCGAAAAACAGCATTTGCGCGACGCCCTCGTTGGCGTAGATGCGCGCCGGCAGCGGCGTGGTGTTGGAGAACTCCAGGGTGACATGGCCCTCCCACTCCGGCTCCAGCGGGGTGACGTTGACGATGATGCCGCAGCGCGCGTAGGTGCTCTTGCCCAGGCAAACGGTCAGCACGTTGCGCGGGATGCGGAAGTATTCCACCGTGCGCGCGAGCGCGAACGAGTTCGGCGGGATGATGCACTCTTGCGACTGGATGTCGACGAAGCTGCGCGAATCGAAGTGCTTGGGGTCGACGATGGTCGAGTTGATGTTGGTGAACACCTTGAACTCGTCGGCGCAGCGCACGTCGTAGCCGTAGCTCGACGTGCCGTAGGAAATCAGTTTGCCGCCGGATGCATTGACCCGCACCTGGCCCGGCTCGAACGGCTCGATCATGCCGTGCTTCTGCGCCATGCGGCGAATCCAGCGATCGCTCTTGATGCTCACTCCACCTCCGGCCGGAAAGGCGACAAGGGTCGCCATGATAGCGGCTAACCCGCTTGTTCCGATATGCCTTTTGCGCGGCGCCCGCGGCGGCGCGGCGTCCGTCCGGCGCGGGATGTCAGTGACATGGACGAATCGGCGTTACCCGCGACAACGGCGGCTGGCGTGGCGGATGGACGGCACGCTTCCGTTCCCTACGTCACCCGGGACCATCATCATGAACCCGTTTCCCGCTCCCCGCTTGCTGCGTCTGTCGGCCTCGCTGGCGCTGGCCGTGCTCATTGCCGTCCTCGCGCTGGCCTCGTGCACGTCGCTGGCCCCGCACCGGACGAAACTCGACGACGCCTTGAACTGCAATCCGATCAACCCGCACGTCGATCCGCAAACCGACGACAGCTTCGGCCGCACCTACGATGCGGGCTGCGCGGACCTGATTCGCGAGGTCGCTCCCGGCATACCGGGGCAAAGCGGACCGTACACGCTGCATTTTGCCGAATTCGACGACCAGGGCCTGCTGTTTCCGGCCACGCCGGCCAACGGCCTCGCCGCCGAGCAGACCGACCGTTTCCTCGATTACGTGCGCGACAGGGCAAGAAAACACGGCAGCGAGGAGGGCCATCGCCAGACCGTCGTCGTCTTCGTGCACGGCTGGAAGCACGGCGCGGCGAGCGAGGACAGCAACGTGCGCTGGTTTCGCGCGATGTTGGCCAAGCTCGCCGACGTGGAAACGCATTCGAGCGAGATCGTCGGCCTGTACGCGGGCTGGCGCGGCGACGCGACACTGCTACCCGACCTTTTCAAGAACGCCACGTTCTGGACACGCAAGACGACAGCGGAACAGGTGGCGGAGGGACAAGTACGCGAATTGCTGAGCCGGCTGCGCTCGATCCAGGACATCAACAACGAGACGTGGAACGGCGAGGTCGAGCGCAGCCGGCGAACGCCGCAAAGCATCGACGACGGCTACGATCCCGGTTGCCGCAAGTCCATGCGCCTCGTCATCATCGGCCACAGTTTCGGCGGCCTGATCGTCTACAACGCACTCAGCCAGGCGCTGGTGCGCGATATCGCCGACCTGCACGAGCGCATCCTCGACGCCGAAGCGCGCAACGCCGAAAATGGCGGTGCGCCGGCCCGGCGCATCGATCCCGTGCTGGTGCGCGAAGGCGATCTGATCCTGACGATCAACCCGGCCGACCAGGCGGCCCGCTTCGCGCCGCTATGGCGCGCGGCGCGCGCGGCGCAGCCGCACAGCTATCATGCGCCGGTATTCGTTTCGATCACCAGCGCCGACGACTGGGCGACGCGCTATGCGTTCCCCGTCGCGCGCTTCTTCAACACGCTCTCGAACCGCTATCCGGCGACGGCCGACACCGAACGCGACGCGGCCACGCAAACGCTGGGCCAGGACCAGGAATACGTCGACTACACGCTCAACACCTTGTCCAACCTGAAACAGGACAAACAACTCGCCGGCGCGAAGTCGATCGAGGCCGACGCGACCTGCGAAGCGCTGCGCAACGATCCGGATTTCTCCGCTCGCTACACGACGGAAATCCGTCGTCTGAACGGGCTGGAACAAGCGCTGAGGGCGGAGCCCGATGCCAACTGCCTTGCCTCCCCGCCCCAGGCCGGCTGCAAAAGCGCCGCAACCGCTGCCGGCGTCGCGCCGTTCCCCCGCCAGTTTTGCATCGCCGGCGCCGCCGATACCGCGATCGCGTTGCTGCCGCGCAACGCCGACGTCAATCTCGATTCGCCGATCTGGAACGTATACACCTCGCACCCCGTGCTCAGCAGCCACTCCGATCTGCTCAATCCCATCCTGATCGATTTCCTGCGCCAGCTCTACGAGGAAGGCACTCGCAGCCAGTTGCAACGCATCCGCTGAGCCGCTCCACTTTCGCTTCCATTGCCTGCAGGGGAAGCTGCCCTTCAGGGCGGAAGGGTTTGCCTTGGCTTTGGATTCTTTCCGACCGCGTCCCTTCGCCTTTCCGCATGCAGGAAGCGCGCAATCAGGGCATCAACGCCGCCAATGCGCTTTCCAACTCGGCGCAGCGCTGGGGATCGGCCAGCACGTCGCTGACCGTGCAGCCGCACGCCGGGAGCGCCACGACGTGCGGCGCGGGAACGATCAGCCGCGCCGACATCGTGCGCAAGATTTCCAGCAGCGCGTCCTGCGCGTAATGCGAGCCACGCGCCGAGGTATTCAGCACGAGCACCGGCTTGCACGGGAATTCGACCGCCCCGACCAGCCAGTCGAGCAGGTTCTTGAACGCACCCGGCACACCGTGCGCATATTCCGGACAGGCGATCAGCAGCGCATCGGCAGCGGCGACCCGCGCGCGCAGTTCGGCGACAACGGCCGGCACACCCGCCGCTTCAATGTCGGGATTGAATGGCGGCAACTCGCCGAGTGCCGCATACAACTCCAGCCACAGGCCGCGCGGCGCCAACCGCTGTGCGGCGAGCAGCGCGGCCGTATTCGCCGATTGCCGTCGCAGGCTACCGGACAGGCACAGGATCCTGCGCGCACTCACGTATCTTGGACGACGATCTTCGGGAACTGGATGGACTTGCTGCGCGCGCGCAAGGCAAGGTGCGCCGCGGCCTTGCGCGCGATCTCGCGATAACTTGCCGCGACCGCTCCGTCGGACTGCGCGACCACCGTCGGCGCGCCGCCGTCGGCCTGCTCGCGAATATGGATGTCGAGCGGCAGCGAGCCGAGCAGCGGCACGCCGTACTGAACGGCCATCGCGGCGCCGCCGCCCGCGCCGAAGATGTGCTCTGTGTGGCCGCAGTTCGAGCAGGTGTGCAGCGCCATGTTCTCGACGATGCCGAGCACGGGCACGTCGACCTTCTCGAACATCTTCAGCGCCTTCCTCGCGTCCAGTGTGGCGATATCCTGCGGCGTGGTCACGATGATCGCGCCGGACACCGGCACCTTCTGGCACAGCGTCAACTGGATGTCGCCCGTGCCGGGCGGCAGGTCGATGACCAGATAATCGAGATCGACCCAGTTGGTGTCGTTGAGCAGTTGCGTCAGCGCCTGCGTCACCATCGGGCCGCGCCAGATCATCGGCGTGTCCTCCTCGATCAAAAACCCGATCGACATCGTCTGCACGCCGTGCGCGATCTTCGCCTCGATCGTCTTGCCGTCCTTCGAATCGGGCTTGCCCGACACGCCCATCATGCGCGGAATGCTCGGCCCGTAGATGTCGGCGTCGAGCAGGCCCACCTTCGCGCCTTCCGCAGCGAGCGCAAGCGCGAGATTCGCCGCCGTGGTCGACTTGCCGACGCCGCCCTTGCCCGAGGCGACGGCGAGGATATTCTTCACGTTCGGTCGCGGCGTCAGGTCGTTCTGCACCTTGTGCGCATGCACGCGCGAGGCGACGCCGACGGCCACCGCCGCGATCGCCGGGTCGGCCGCAAGCGCCGCGCGCACCTGCTGCGCGAGCGTGGTTTCCCACGTCCGCGCCGGATAACCGAGCACGATGTCGACGGCGACCTTGTTGCCGTCGGCGCCGACGCCTCTCAACGCACCGCTCTCGGCCAGCGTTTTGCCCGTGTGCGGGTCGACGACTGCGCCGGCGAGCCGTTCGGCCGACTCCTTGATGCTTTGCGTCATGGATGTGCTGCGGGATTTGGATAGGATCGCCGATTGTATCAATTGCATTGCACCAGGATCGTCGTCACCCACCGCACCGAACCCACGAGGGGAACATCATGCGCTTGTATACTTTTGTCTTCGCGGCCGTCGCTGCGCTGTTCGCCGGTTCCGCTTTCGCGCTCGACGCCACGCCGGTCGGCATCTGGCGCACGATCGACGACGCCACCGGCAAGCCGAAATCCATCGTCGAGATCAGCGAAGCCAACGGCGAAGTGATCGGCAAGGTCAAGGAAATCCTCCAGTCCGACAAAGGCCCGAACCCGCTCTGCGAGGAATGCAGCGGCGAGCGCAAGAACCAGCCGATCATCGGCATGACCATCATCTGGGGCATGAAGAAGGACGGCGACGTCTGGGACGGCGGCACCATCCTCGATCCGAAGAACGGCAACACCTACGGCTGCAAGCTCACGCCCGCCGCCGACGGCAAGACCCTGCAGGTGCGCGGCTTCAAAGGCTTCTCGCTGCTCGGCCGCACCCAGGTGTGGGAGCGCGTGATGCCCTGACCTCGTTTCGGCGCGGAAGGCTTGGAGCGGGCGCGATCGAGCGCGCCGCTACGTTACAATGCGGATTGTGCAATCGCCCGGAATCCGCATGACCAACCCCGTCGTCGCCGAACTGGTCGAACTGCTCGGCCTGGAGCGTCTCGAAGACAACCTGTTCCGCGGCCAGAGCCGCGACATCGGCACGCGCAACGTGTTCGGCGGCCAGGTGCTCGGGCAGGCGTTGTCGGCCGCGCAGCAGACGGTCGAGGCGCACCGCGGCGCGCATTCGCTGCATGCCTACTTCCTGCGCGCGGGCGACATCGGTGCGCCCATCGTCTACAGCGTCGAACGCACGCGCGACGGGCGCAGCTTTTCCACCCGGCGGGTGATCGCGATCCAGCACGGCGAACAGATCTTCAACTGCACCGTGTCGTTCCAGATCGACGAGACCGGCCTCGATCACCAGAGCGCGATGCCAGCCGTGGCCGCCGCCGACGCGCTGCCTTCGCGCAAGAGTCTCTCCGCCGAGGAATTGGAAAAACTGCCGCCGAAATTGCAGCGCTGGCTCGGCAACCACGGGCCGTTCGAATTGCGTTTCGTCGAGCCACGCGACGAGTTCGACCCCGGCAAGCGGGAACCGCTGCAACACGTCTGGTTTCGTCTCGTCGACCGCATCGGCGACGCGCCGGCGCTGCACCGCGCGATGCTTGCCTACGCCTCGGACTTCAACCTGATCGGCACGGCGATGCTGCCGCACGGCATCTCCTGGCTCACGGGCCAGGCACAGCTCGCGAGCCTCGACCATGCGATGTGGTTCCACCGCCCGTTCCGTGCCGACGAATGGTTGCTCTACGCGCTCGACAGCCCGACCGCGCAAGGCGCGCGCGGACTCGCGCGCGGGCAGGTCTTTTCCGCCGACGGCCGCCTCGTCGCCTCGACCGCGCAGGAAGGCATGATAAGACTGGCGCATGTATCTCGGCGATCATCCTGATCGCGAAATCAAGAAGCGGCCATCCATGGCCGCACTTCTCAACCAACATCATCCACCATGAGGCAAATCTACACCTCTCCCCGCAACGAGAACATCGACCGCGTCGTCGCGCTGCTGCGGGAGGCCGGCATCGAAACCTCGGTGACCAACCGCAGCAACTACACCGGCCACGACTACAAGGGGCCAAACTACGCCGCGAAGTCCAACCGCGAGGCCTGGGCGCAGGTCTGGGTGGTGCATTCGCAGGATCAGGGGCGCGCGCGCGCGATGCTGCGCGAAATCGGCATCGAACCGCCGACGCGCTTCGCCGAGGAATTGGAGGCCTCGCGCAGCAAGGAACGCACCCCGGCCGAACGACGTGCGCGCTTCGTCTGGAATATCCGCACCGTGCTGCTCGCAGCCATCGCCCTGCTGCTCATGCTCAACTGGCTCGGTGTGCTGCACCTGTTTTAAGAACTCATCGGTCGCAAAGCGCGCAAATCCGCCTCAGCACGAATCCGTTTTCTTCCGTGGCGTGCTTTGCGCTCCTTGCGGCCGATACGCGGCCACGATTCCCGCTTCATTCTCGTCACGAGCACGCCCATGCCCCGCACCAGGACCGCGTTTCTCTTCGACCTCGACGGCACGCTGATCGACAGCGTCTACCAACACGTGCTCGCATGGAAGACCGCGCTCGATGCCGAGGGCGTCGACGTGCCCGTATGGAAGATCCATCGCAAGATCGGCATGTCGGGCGGCCTGTTCACCAACATCCTCCTGCGCGAGACCGGGCTCGACAACACGCCCGAACGCCTCGATCGCCTGCGCCGCAACCATGCCGTGGCGTACAAGGAACTGTCCGCCAGCGTGCGCCCGCTGCCCGGCGCGCGCGCGCTGCTCGACCATCTCACCGACCAAGGCAATCCGTGGGCGATCGCGACGAGCGGGCGCATGGAGACCGCCGGGCACAATCTCGTCGCGCTCGGCGTCGATCCCGCCAGGGTGCCCGTGGTCACGCGCGACCAAGTCAAATACGCCAAGCCCGATCCCGACCTGTTCCTCACCGCGGCCGAGCGCCTTGGGGTCGACATCCGCGACTCGCTCGTGCTCGGCGACAGCATCTGGGACATGATCGCGGCCAAGCGCGCGCGCGGCCTCGGCGTCGGCCTGCTTTCGGGCGGCTACGGCGAGGACGAGCTGAGCCGCGCCGGCGCGTTCCGCGTCTACGCCGACCCGGCGGACCTGCTGCTGCATATCGACGAAGTCGCGGCACGGGTATAGGGGCGCGTCCATTCCTTGCCGTCCGAAAGCGGGCAGTGGGTTCGATGAATCGAGATCCTACGATGCGGCGTTCCGACGGATGTAGACTATCTCCATGAAGTCGGAATCCCTCCGCCTGTTCCAGACCTTGCCGCACCCGTGCGGCTACTTCTCCGGGCGTACGGCGCAGAACCTCGTCATCGATCCGTCCGCGCCGCACCTGCCGCGCATGTACGCGCACGCGTTGACGCGCGGCTACCGCCGTGCCGGCGGCCACGTCTACCATCCGCAATGTCCGCAATGCCGCGCCTGCGTGCCGGCGCGCATCGCGGTGGACAGCTTCGCGCCGGACCGCAGCCAACGCCGCAACCTCCGGCGCAACGCCGACCTTGCGCTGACCATCGTGCCCGCGCGCTACAGCCACGAATACTTCGTCCTGTACCGGAGCTACCTCGACGCGCGCCACGCCGGCGGCGGCATGGACAATCCCGACCCGCAGGACTTCACGCGCTTCCTCTATACCGCGTGGAGCCCGACCTCGTTTCTGGAACTGCGCGACGCGGACGGCAACCTGCTCGCCGTCGCCGTCACCGATATCACCGCGACCGGCCTTTCGGCGGTGTATACTTTTTATCATCCCGCCCACGAGGCGCGCGGCCTCGGCACGCACGCCATCCTGCGCCAGATCGAACTCGCGCGCGAACGCGGCCTGCCGCACGTCTATCTCGGCTACTGGATCGAGCGCCATCCGAAGATGGACTACAAGGCGCGCTTCCAGCCGCTGGAACTGTTGACGTCCGAGGGCTGGAAAGCCGCTGCCCGCACCGACGCAGCGTGATCCGTGCCCGCTCCGGAGGCGCACCGCGCGCTTCGGCTCAAGCGCGCGGTGTGCAGCCTCGGCAGGCAGATTCTCTCAGCGAGCGAACCAGCCGACCACGTCGACGACCAGTTGCGTGCTCCCATTGCCGCCGACAAAGAACGATACCTGCCCATTGCTGCCGACTTTGGCAATCACCAGGTTCGGTATGGTCTGGCCCGCGACGAAGTTGAGATTCGAGGCATTCGGCCGGGTCGATCCGGTCGGCCATACCGTCAGGAAACCCGCCGCGGTCGGCCCGGTCACGGTCACGTTCAACACGACCGCATCCACCCCGTCGGCGGGTACCCCGCCACGGCCGAGCATGGTTATCGCCGTCGTGCTGCGCGAAGCCAGTGCGCCGCTCCCAGCATACTGATGATCGATCGTGGCTGCGCCGAGGCGCGTATCCACCACGCGCGCCGGCACCAACGGCGTCAGTTGCGATGACGATGGAAACCAGCCTTCCACGTCCGCCACCACGTTGGTATTGCCGGCCGAATTGTAGATCGATACCTGGCCCGCGCTGCTGACCTTGGCCAATACCAGATTCGGGATGGTCACTCCGGCCGTGAAGTTGAGATTCGAGGCCACCGGTTGCGCGGCATCGCTGGGCCACAGCGTCAGATAGCCCGGGGCCGTCGGAGCGACCACGGTCGTATTCAACAACACCGCACCCACACCCGTCGCGGGCAGGACATATCGCCCCGAAACCTGAAGGTCGAGCTTCGTGGCGGGATCGATCGCGCCGTCGCCGGCGAATTGGCCATCGACGGTTGCATCGTTGGCGCGCGTATCGAGCAGGCGTGCCGGTGTCAATGCGACCAAGTCCGTTGCGGCGCCGAAGTATCCGGCGACATCCGCGATCAGGTCCGTGCCGGCCGCTGCGAAAAGCGATACCTTGCCGCCGTTGCCGAGTTTGACGATGACGAGATTCGGAATCGTTTGCCCGGCCACGAAATTGAGGTTCGACGCCAATGGCCGCGCCACGCCCGTGGGCCATATCGTGACATGGCCGAGTCCGGTCGGCGCCACGGCCGTCACGTTCAACACCACCGCGACGACGCCCGTGGCAGGCACGCCGCCGCGTCCCGCCAGGGTCAAGTCGAGTTCGCCGCCCGTGCCGAGCGCACCCTGGCCGGCGAATTGGCCATCCACGGTGTCGTGGTCGGCGCGCGTGTCGAGGAGGCGCGCGGGATTGAGGGAGACGAAACCCGGCGTGAACGTCACCGTGATCGCGCAATTCGTCGTGATCGAGCCGGTGGTCCAGGTACTCCCGCTTTGCAGAGTCGGCGTGCATGTCGTGCCGCCGACCGTGCCTATCGCATGACCCGCGGCGGGCGTGATGGTGAACGTGGTGGACGAACCGTCCGCGACCGAGGCACTCGCCGGAGCGGAAACCGATCCGCCGCTGCCGCTGACCGCCGTGGTCACGGTCCAATACTGCACGAGGGCGATCGACTGCGATACCGATGCGGCCGCCTGCCAGTTCGCATCGCCGGCCTGGCTCGCACTGATCGTGCAGGTGCCGGCAGCCACCATGGTCACCGTGCTGCCACTGATCGAACACACCGCCGGCGTGAGGGAGGCGTAGCTCACGACCAGACCGCTGCTGGCGCTGGCCAGCGGATCGAGAGCGAACGCGGCCCCGCTCGCGAATGAACGGCTGGCCGGACTCTGCGCGCCGAATGCGATGCTCTGGCTGCCCTTGCCCACGGTCAGCGTGAAGTTCTGCGTCGCATCGGGCGCGATGCCGTTCGCCGCCTTGAAAACGAGCGGATATGTGCCGACCGTGCCCAAGGCGGGCGTGCCCGACAGCACGGCCGTGCCGTCGCCGTTGTCGGTGAAAGTCACGCCCGTCGGCAATGCGCCCGTTTCACTGATCGCCGGCGTTGGCGTACCCGTTGTCGTCACCGTGAACGTGCCGGCCGTTCCGATTGCGAATGCCGCATTGTCCGCGCTGGTGATCCCGGGCGGACTCGTCACCGTCTGCGTGAGCACGGCCGACACGGCCGCGGAGTTGTTCGCGTCGCCGGCAAAATAGGCCGTAATCACGTGTACGCCGGCCGGGAGCGTACTGATCGTGCATGTCGTCGGGCTGGCGCTGGCCGCGACCGCGCACAATACGGTTCCGCCGGTGCAGCTCGCATCGGTCGTGGTTGCGTCGGCGCAGAAAGAGACGTTGCCTGATCCGGTCAATGTTCCGGCATTGGCAAAGGTCGTGCTGAAGACGACGTTGGCGCCGAACGCACTCGGGTTGGGCGAACTCGACAGCGTCAGTGTCGGCGTGGCGGGCGTCACCCGGATCAACCGCAACTGCTGCGGGGCCGCGGCGGTGGTTCCGCCGGCATCGTCGCTGCCTCCGGCGCGCGAAGCGCGCACGCCGCACAGTACTCCCGCGGCCGGTGCGGTCAGCACGGCGCCGCTCAACGAGCAGGTGCCCGGCGTCCATACGTCGTAGACGATGGCGACGCTGCCTGCGCCGGTGGCCGTCGCGCTCAACGGTACGCTTGTACCCGCCGCGATCGTGCGCAGCGGCGTGCCGGCCGTGCCCGGCGCAAAAGCGCCGATAGACTGGCCGGACAAAATGCTTGCCGGCACGTGGCTGTCCATGGTCGTGCCGTTGCCGAGCTGGCCGTTGCCGTTCATGCCCCAGCACTGCTCGCCGCCCGCCGTGGTCAATGCGCAGGTGTAATCTTCGCCCGCTGCGATCGCCGCCACGCCACCGGCCAGGCCCGTCACGGCCACCGGTATCAGGCTGTTCGTGACCGAGTTGTTGCCGAGTTGGCCGTCGCCATTGGCGCCCCAGCACTGCACCCCGTTCGTCGCGGTCGACGCGCAGGAGTGATATCCGCCCGTCGCGATTCCCGTCACTGCGCTGGTCAAACCAGCGACGTCTACCGGCGCATCGCTGTCGGTGGACGAGTTATTGCCAAGCTGGCCATCGGAGTTGCTGCCCCAACACTTCACGCCACCTGCTGTCGTCAGCGCGCACGTATGATTCTTGCCCGCCGCGATCGCCGCCACGCCGCTGGTCAGGCCACTCACGTCGACCGGCGTCGTGCTGTCGGTCGTCGAACCGTTGCCCAGTTGGCCGGAGCTGTTCTTGCCCCAGCACTTCACTCCGCCGGTCGTCGTCAGCGCGCAGGCGTGGTACTCGCCGGCCGTGATCGCCGCCGCGCCGCTGGCGAGATTCGTCACATCGACCGGCGTCAAGCTGGTCGTGATCGAGCCGTTGCCCAGTTGACCATTGCCGTTGTTGCCCCAGCACTTCACCCCACCCGCCTCAGTCAACGCGCAGCTATGACCGCCGCCCGCCGTGATCGCCGCCACGCCACTGGTCAGATCCGTCACTGGCACCGGCGTCGAACTGTCCGTCGTCGTGCCGTTGCCGAGCTGGCCAACAGCGTTATAACCCCAGCACTGCACGCCCCCCGTCACGTTTACCGCGCAGGTGTGACTGTAGCCCGCCGCGATCGCTGCCACATTGCTGGTCAAACCCGTCACATCCACCGGTGTCGAACTGTCCGTCGTCGAATTGTTGCCCAGTTGGCCAAAGTCGTTCTTGCCCCAGCATTTCACCCCATTCGCCGCGGTCAACGCGCAAACATGGTGATATCCCGTAGCGGTCGCCGCCACGCCGCCTGCCTCGCTCGCCACGTCCACCGGTGTCTGGTTGTCCGTGGTGGTGCCATTGCCGAGCTGTCCATTGGCGTTGGCGCCCCAGCATTTCACTCCACCCACCGCGGTCATTGCGCAGGTGTGGCCGTAGCCCGCCGCGACCGCGACCGAGCCACTGGCGAGACCCGTCACGCCGACCGGCACCAGGCTCGTTTCCGTCGAGTCGTTGCCGAGTTGCCCGTTTTCGTTGTCACCCCAGCACTCCACTCCACCCGTCGAGGTGATGGCACAGGTGTAATAGAAGCCCGTCGCAATCGCTGCGACGCCAGCGCTCAGGCCCGTGACATCCACCGGCGTCGAACTGACCGAAGTCGAGTTGTTGCCAAGCTGGCCCATGAAATTGGAGCCCCAGCACTTCACCCCGCCGGACGCGGTCAATGCACAAGTGTGATACCCGCCCGCCACGATGGTCGCGACGCCACTGGCGAGGTCCGTCACATCCACCGGCGTATAGCTGTCTGTGGACGAGCCGTTGCCGAGCTGTCCGTCGCCGTTCTGGCCCCAGCACTTCACCGCGCCCGCTTCGGTCAACGCACAGGTATGAAAGTCGCCCGCCGCAATTGCCACGACGCCGCTGCCCAGGCCCGTCACGGCCACCGGTACCGTACTATCCGCGGCTGTACCGTTGCCGAGTTGGCCAGCGGCGTTTTCACCCCAGCACATCACGCCGCCTGCAGTGGTCAGCGCGCAGGAATGGGTATTGCCATTCGCGATCAAAGCCACGCCGCTGGCGAGGCCCGTTACATCCACCGGCGTATGGCTATCGGTGGTCGAATCGTTGCCGAGCTGGCCATCGGAATTGCCGCCCCAGCATTTCACTCCGCCCGTCGCGGTCAATGCACACGTGTGATAGCCGCCCGCCACGATCGTTGCCACACCACTGGTCAGGCCCGTCACGTCCACAGGCACGGATCGATCCGTGATCGAGCCGTCGCCGAGCTGGCCATGGGAGTTAATGCCCCAGCACCTTACGCCACCTGCCGTGGTCAGTGCACAACTGTGATTGAGGCCTAGCGAGACCTGGGTCGTGACGGGATCGAGTACGCCAGGCGTATCCAACCCCCATGCCATAGGCGCAACGATCAGCAGCAGCAAACCCGCAGCCTGGATACGGGCCGCAATTCGACACAACATAGAAATTTCCCCTGCTTGTCCAAGACTTTCCAAGCGGAGCCTCGTCGAGGGTGCAGACAGCGACCATCGCACACAGGGCGCGCAAAATCCACGAATCCACCGGCGAGGAAGCCTAGCAGATTCGCGCATCATCGAAAATCACGCAGGCTCGGGCATTCGATCCTATTCACGACACGCAAACCCCATCGCGTTGCCGGGCCGGCCTGCTGCCTACGTCCGCACGCGCGCCATCACAGTCGGGTATTCTAACGCGCTGTGCCTTCCCGCGACGTTTCCATGCTGCGTTGGTTCTGCTTTTTCGCACTGCTTCCGCTCATTGCCGCGCACGCGGCCAAGCTTGACGACACTTGGATGAGCGTACTGCTCGACGGCCGCAAGATCGGCGACATGCACACGACGCGCACGCTGGCCGGCGGGCGCGTGCGCACCACGCAGACGATGCGGATCGAATTTGAGCGCTCCGGCCTCAAGGTAACGATGAGCACGAGCGAGACCGACGAGGAAACCGCCGACGGCAAGCCGCTGCGCTTCGAATCGCGCACCAAGATTTCCGGCATCGAAAGCGTTCAGGCCGGCGTGATCGGCGCCGATGGCCAACTCGAGGTGACGACCGAAGTCGGCGGCGCGAAGCAGAACGCGCACGCTGGCGTGGCCGCACGGCGCACTGCTCGCCGAAGGCCTGCGCCTCGCCGAGGAAAAGCACGGGCTTGTGCCCGGCACGCGCTACAAGACGCTTGCGTTCCAGGCCGAGAATCTCGAAGCGGTCGAAGTCGATTCGCGCGTCGGCACGCGCGAAACGGTCGAACTGCCCGACGGGCGGCGCGAGCTGACGCGCGTCGACCAGACGCTGGATCTCGGCGGTTCGCCGACGCGCACGGCCTCGTGGGTCGACCCCGATTTCACCGCGCGCAAACTGCTCGTGCCGATGATGGGTTACGAATTGACCATGCTCGCGTGTTCACAGGCCTGCGCGACCGCGCAGAACCAGACTTCGGACATTTTGCTGCGCACCATGCTCGCCGCCCCGCGCACGCTCGACGCGGACGAGCGCGGCCATGGCCTGCGCCTCGTCGTCGGCCCGACCGACGCCAGCGGCGAACCGCTCACGTTCGCAACCACGGACGAACAACAGGTCGTTCCCGCCGAGAACGGCGCGGTCGAACTGCGCATCGCTCCATTGACCGCCGCGGATGCACCGCCAGCGCGCGAAAACAAACCCATCGCGGCCGACACGCAGGCGAACGACTGGCTGCAAAGCACGGCGCCCGAGATCGTCAAGCTCGCACGCGAGGGCGCGCGCGACGCGAAAGCGCCGGCGGCACAGATGCAGAACCTCGAAGACTTCGTGCGCAGCTACATCCGCAACAAGGACCTGAGCGTCGGCTACGCCTCCGCGCTCGAAGTCGCGAAGAATCCCGAAGGCGACTGCACCGAACACGCGGTGCTGCTCGCCGCGCTCGGTCGCGCGCTCGGCATTCCGACGCGCGTCGTCGATGGGCTCGTCTACATCGACCGCTATGCCGGCAGGACGAACGTGTTCGTACCGCACGCCTGGGCGCAGGCGTTCGTCGACGGGCGTTGGCGCAGCTACGATGCCGCGCTGCGCGGCTTCGACGCGGGGCATGTCGCGCTGTCGACCGGACAGGGCGACCCGTGGCGTTTCTACGCAGGCTTCAACACCCTCGGCCGCGTGCGCGTCGATTCGATCGAGCCATTGCGGCCTTGACTTACCTTGCAAAGCCCGGCTTGACGCCGGGAATTGCGGCGCAACGACCACGGAAACTCTGCGTTCGTCATTACCGACCGTCGCGGTCCAGCGGTCCTTTTTGCGCAAACCTCCTGCCCGCCGTTCCCGCGCAAGCGGGAGTGACGCCTTCGCACGGCGTTTCGACGTTGCGGCACGATGCATTTCGATATCTTGAAAAGATGATATCTTTTTGATATCTTTTTTCTACAAGCTAGGAGAACCCCATGAACGAACGTTCCGTTTCCGCACCGTCCGGCATTCCCGCCCTGATCGGCCTGGTCGTGCTGCTGATCGCCGATGTCGCCTGGCTGATCTACGGCATCCAGAACAAAGCCCCCTGGAGCATCGTCGCCGCGATCCTGGCCGGCATCGTCCTGCTGGTCAGTCTGAGCGGCTTCTTCACGGTCGCACCGAACGAGGGCAAGGTGCTGCAGTTCTTCGGCAAGTATGTCGGCACGGTACGCGACGCCGGGCCGCGCTGGGCAAACCCGCTCTACAGCAAGACCGGCGTGTCCCTGCGCGTGCGCAACTTCGAATCGTCCAAGCTCAAGGTCAACGATCTCGACGGCAACCCGATCGAGATCGCCGCGGTGGTCGTCTGGCAGGTCGTCGACACGGCCGAGGCACTGTTCCAGGTTAACGACTACGAGAACTTCGTCCATATCCAGAGCGAGTCGGCGCTGCGCCAGATGGCGCAGAGCTATCCCTACGACTCGCACGACACGGGCGGCGTCTCGTTGCGCAGCCACGGCAAGGAAATCGCCGACCACCTGCAGAACGAAATCCAGGAGCGCCTCGCAAGCGCCGGCGTCAATGTGATCGAGGCGCGCATCAGCCACCTCGCCTTCGCCCCCGAGATCGCGCAGGCGATGCTGCAGCGCCAGCAGGCGAGCGCCATCATCGCCGCGCGCACGCGTATCGTCGAAGGCGCGGTGACGATGGTCGAAATGGCGCTCGATCAGTTGAAATCACGCGGCGTCGTCGAACTCGACGAGGAGCGCAAGGCGGCGATGGTGTCGAACCTGCTCGTCGTGCTCTGCGGCGAGCGCGGCACGCAGCCGATCGTGAATACCGGCACGTTATACAACTAGCGGAGGCACTCATGGATTCCGCACTCGTTGTCATATTTATCATCATCGTTGCCGCATTCTCGTATCGCGTCAACAAGAACCGTTGATATGTCCGATCAACTCGCCGCACTCGTTATCCACTTGCTCGCTGCCGGCCTGATTCTGGTCACTGCACTATTGATCCGCGTGCGCGGACCGACCGGCTTAGTCAAAGGCGTCGACTGGACTCGCGTCGGCGATCCGCAAGGTCTCGGGCAGTACGTCAGCACGATCATGATCATCATTGGTGCGCTGATCATCGGTCACGGCGTTCTCATTTACGCATACCAAGGCGACAAGGGTGCACGCGATATCCTGTCGGTAGGTTTCGCCGCGCTGATGGTGACTTTGTCGCTTGCCATGCTTATCGGCCAACAGCGATATCAGGACAAGCCACCCGTACGAAAGGACTATGACCGCCGATAAGAAAGCCTACCCGCTGCGCATCAGCGCCGACGTGCTCGACGCCGTGCAGCGCTGGGCCGACGACGAACTGCGCAGCGTCAACGCACAGATCGAATACGTGCTGCGCGACGCGCTGCGCAAGGCGGGGCGCGTGAAAGCGCCCAAATCCGATCATCGCAAGGACGAGTCGAAATGACTTCTTCGACGCCGCAACTGCGCATCGCGTTGTTGCTCGGCGCGGCGGCGACGCTTGCCACGCTCGCGCTGTTTCCGTACGTGCTCGCCTTGCAACCGCATGCTTCCGACAAGTTGCCGCTCGCGCCGGCGATCGTGATCGCCGCGCAGACCGCGCAGAGCGGCGTGCTCTGCTTTCTGCTCGCCTGGGCGGGGCTCAAGCTCGGCGCGCCGCTCGGCCTCGGTGCTCCCTGGCTCACCGCACGGATGTATGCGGATCGTGCCAAGCCGGCGTCGTCGAACTGGCTCGCGGCGACCGGGTTGGGCGTACTCGGCGCGCTGCTCGTACTCGGCATCATCGCTCTGTTCGGGCCGCCTCTGGCCGAGGCCGCCGCGCACGTGAAGCCGCCGACGACGGCGCCATGGCGGGGAGCGCTCGCCTCGTTCTACGGCGGCATCGTCGAGGAAATCCAGTTGCGGCTGTTCCTGTTGACCCTGATCGCGTGGCTGCTGACGCGCGCACGCTTGCGACAGCCGTGGGCGTTCGGCATTGCGATCGCCGCCGCCGCACTTCTGTTCGGCGCGGGCCATCTGCCGATGGCGGCAAAACTCGCCCCGCTCGACGCGGCGACGGTCGCGCGCGTCGTCGGCTACAACGCCCTGCTCGGCCTTGCCTTCGGCTGGCTGTATTGCAGGCACGGGCTCGAACACGCCATGCTCGCGCACTTCAGCGCCGATCTCGTGCTGCATGTGGTTGCGCCGCTGGCGCATTCGCTTTAGTTCGCTTTAGCATGCGCGCATGATCCGATCCGCAACGCAAACGTTGATCGAAGCCGCGTTCGCGCTCGGCGTGCCGCGCGACTACGGCCGCGTGCGCGGCTTGCGCCGCGTGCGCGAGCCGGAACGGCTGGCGGGCATCGGCCGCGATACGCAGGGTCGCGAGCAATACCTGGCGCTCCGCGCCGCGCGCGCATGGACGCGCATGCGCGAGGCGGCGATGCGGGATGGCATCGAACTCGAAATCGTCTCCGCTTTCCGCGGCATCGAATACCAGCTCGGCATCCTCAAGCGCAAGCTCGAACGCGGCCAGTCGATGACCGAGATTCTTCGCGTCAGCGCCGCGCCGGGCTACAGCGAACACCACACGGGCCGCGCGCTCGACATCACGACGCCGGGCTATGCGGCGCTCGAAGAGGAATTCGAGCGTTCGGCCGCGTTCGCGTGGCTGCAAAAAAATGCACAATTATACAAATTCACTTTGAGCTATCCGCGCGACAACCGCCACGGCATCGCCTACGAGCCGTGGCATTGGTGTTGGCACGCGCGCAAGTAGCCTGGCACGTCTCTTTGCTCGTCATTCCCGCGAAGGCGGGAATCCAGCGACTTTTCTTTTCAACAGCAAGAGCAAAGTCACTGGATTCCCGCCAAAAGCATGCGGGAATGACGAGCACAGGGGCGATTGATTCATCACGTCCCTGCCCCACTCGTTCCGGGTTGCCCACCGTCAACGGATGGTATTTTGCCCGGTTAGCCACAACGGCAGTTGATCGACATAGTTCGGGCTGCCGAGCACCGCGCTGTTGCCGCCCGGAATCACTTCGCCGATCTTCGAATGCGAGCGCGCCTCCTGTCCTCCGTGTCGAATCGCCAAAAAGGTCACGTCCCTTTGTCGACATTGGCAAGGGAAGTGACACCGAGGTTCCGGTAGCGTTCCCACGCTATCCAGGCGCCGGCCAGGCCCAAGGCCCCGAATGTCAACGGACCGCCGGGCCAGGCATGCGTCTGGAAGATGCTGATGCCGAAGCCCGAGGCGGCCAACAGGATCAGGGCGCCCCACGAATGGCCGCCGCTGCGCCTGAGCACGAGCGCGGCGCTCAAGGTCGCGACCGACAGCGCGATGGCGCCGAGCACTCCCAGTGCCGACGCGCCGGCGCCGCCCACGATCGCATGCGTCCAGACCGTCTCGATCGGCACGCGCCAGGTCTCGGGCGCAGCGGAGGTCTGGGCCGCCGATGCGAGAATTCCGGTCACCACGCCGGCGGCCGTGTCGAAGGCCACATAACTCACGCCGAAGACGAAGGCCGCGGCGCGACAAATCCAGGCGACGACGCCGTTTCGGCCGCGCACGAGCAAGGCGATGCCGAACGCCGACAAGGCAAACAACGGGATTTGCGCATAGTGAACGACGAGCCAGGTCCTCGCGTCGAGCCGCAGCGCGTCGTGCCAGTGCGGATGCAACACCTCGACGCCCGCCAGCAGCAGCGGCACGATCGCAGTCGCAAGCAGGTTCCGCGCGTATTCGCCGGATCGATTCATCGCATGTCTCCTTTTCGAAAGAGCTTTCTGCGCGGCCGTTGCGGCCGTCGCATCACTCAATCGCCAGCCACAGTTCGATCTCTCCGATGCCGCGTTGTTCGTCGAACCGGTCCAAGCGCTCGAAGCTGGGCGCGTCCGCGGCGCTCTGGCCCGATGCCGGCAGCCAGGCATTCCATACGCTCCGCCAGGAACGGTCTATCGTCGAAATGTGTTCTGCGTGCCGGAACACCGCATAGCGCTGCTCGGGCACGTGCAAGCGGCTCCACTCCGCCGGAAGGCCGGAAGAACCCGCGACCCTGACGGCGCAGAGATAGTCGAAATTCCCCTCGTCGTCGAAGTTGTGGTACCCCCCGTAGAGCGCAGCGTCGAGCGTAGCCGGCAGGCGGTCGGGATGACAGAGGAAGTCCGCGAAGAATCGCTGCCAGCGCTGGGTTATCTCGGCGCTGCGCTCGAAAGTGTGGCGCCCGGCACTGCCGGCGAGAAGGAACGGCGCGCCGTTCTCGAAGCGTGGCGACGCAATGGCGCCGACGGGCTGCGCGGCCGCCACGGCGATCGGTTCGACGATCTGGATGTGCTCGATGCAGCGCTCGGCTCGCAGTTGCTCGGGGGTCATTCCGAACTGATCGCGGAACGCGCGCGTGAACGCCTCGTGGGAGCCGTAGCCGGCGCCCAGGGCGACGGAAAAGATGTCGGCCGCGCCGTCTGCCAGCGCACAAGCCGCCTTCGACAGCCGCCGTCCGCGCAGATAGCCCATCACCGATTGCCCGGTCGCAGCGCCGAACGCTCGGCATAGGTGATAACGAGACACGCAAGCGGAACGCGCGACGTCGTCGAGCGAGATCGAAGCCGCGGAATGGCTTTCGATGAACCACAGTGCTTTTTCTACGGGGCTCATCTCGCGATTCCTCCCGGTCCCGCAAGACTATACCGCCGAATCTCGGCGGTGCATTTGATCGGCCTTGCTGACTACCAGACGGAACGGGCGGGCGATTTTCTTCTGAAACGGTCCGGGCCCGCTCTGGCTTGTCATTCCCGCGAAGGCGGGCATCCAACGACTTTATCTCTCCCGGAATCTCTCCCGGAGCAAGAGCAAAGTCGCTGGATTCCCGCTATTGGATTCCCGCCAAAAGCATGCGGGAACGACGACTACGGACGCGATTCATCATGCTCCGCGCCACATCGGCAATACCGTCCGTTACGGATCGCCCACCGTCAACGTGTGATATTGCCCGGTCAGCCACAGCGGCAGCTGGTCGACATAGTTCGGGCTGCCGAGCACGGCGCTGTTGCCGCCCGGAATCACTTCGAACGCATTGATCGGCAGCGACATCTCGCCGACGAAACGGCGGCCCGGCGCGGTCGCGCCGCTGAACATGAAGTCGTTGACGCCGCTGACGCGCAACGTGCCGCCGCCCGGACTGACCGTTTCCCAACCGCTGTCGCGCGACAGGCCCGGCAGGTTCGCCGCGAGATCGGTGAACGGATACGGGTTCGGCCCCGGAATGTTGAACGGGCCACCGAGCGGATGTTCGAGCACGAAGCGGTGCAGCAGGCCCCAATGGTAATCGGCGGGATCGGTCGAATTGCCGAACGCCGGCGCGAACGCATCGCTCGACGCCTGCACCAGCGCGTCCTTCAGGCTCTTGAGCAGCACGTAGTCACGCGCCGAAGCCGCGTCGGGCGCCCCGCTGACCGCGAAGAAGTTCACCCCCGACGCGCCCTTGCCGCCGAGCACCGGGAACGCGTCGAGCAGGAATTTCACGCTCGTCCACGCATCCTCGTCGCCGGGCAGGTAGCTGCCGAGGCCGAGGCCGGTCAGCGTCTTGTCCTCGATGTTCTTGATCGCGTTGCTGCGCCACAGGTAATACAGCGTTGCGGCGACGCTCGCGTCCTGCTCGTTCTGGCTCGGCGCGGACAGCGCGAACGGATTGTCGCCCGCGTCGTAACCCTGCTGGATGCCGGTCGGCGTGGTCAGGTTCCATGCGCCGAGGCGCGCGATCGCGTTGGAAACCGCCGGATCGTTCGCGAGCTGGCTCAACTGTCCCCACGTGCTGCCCTGCGCGTTGTCGAACGCGGCGAGCAGATGCGGCAGCACCAGTTCCGCGTCGGCCGGCTGGTTGTTGAGCTGCACGGTCTTGATGTCGTCCGGCGTGATCTTCTTGCCCGAAGCGATCAACGCCGACAACAGCTTGCTGATGCGCGTCACGCGATACACGCTGTAGTTGTAGTTGAGATAGTAGATGCCGCCGCCCGGCCGCTGCATGCCGAGCGGATTGTTGTTGGCGAGGATGCCGATCGGGTCGTTGTTGGCGTTGGCGAAGAAGCCGGCCGACGGGTTGATCACGTGCGGCATTTCCAAGGCCGGCATGATCTCGAACGGCGTCGCCTGGTTCGGCTGCGGATGCTGCACGGGCAACCAGTCGTGGTGCAGCTTGCCGGAGCCGTCGCGGATCAGCCACGGCGGAATGCCGCCGCCCGGCGCGCCTTCCTGCAGGTCCTGGCGGATCGGGTTCTCGGCGCTCGTGAAGTAGGCGATGTTGCCCGCGGTGTCGGCATAGGCGAAGTTCTGCGAGCCGAAATCGAACCAGGTCAGCGCGTTCTGGAAATCGGCGAGGTTGTTGGCGCGGTTGATCAGCTTGAACGCCTTCAGCTCCATCGTCGGGCCGAAGCCGGTGTAGGCAATCGACAAACCCGAACTGCCGCTGATCTGCGCGACCGGACCGTTGTTCCGGCGCGGCACGATGACGGTCACGCCACCGTTGGTCGGGCCGATCGAATCGTCGCGCACGAGATTGTCGGGCTGGTCCGCCGTCATCTGGTTGACGTAATAGCTCTGGAACTGCCAAATCACGGGCTCGGCCACGCCGTTGTGCACGATCGCGGTCGGCAGGCCGACGGCGTTGAGCTGGAACGTCTCCTGGAAGAAATCGGTCACGCCCATCGGATTGACCGTCGAGCCCCAACAGACGTTCGTCGTGCAACCCTGGATGATGCCCGGCGCACCCGGCACGCTGACGCCGCTCGCGTTGAGCGGTTGCGCGTACGCCGGATCGTTCGAGGTGATGCGCATCTCCATGAAGATCGGCGGCAGCGCAAGCGTGAGATGCGGGTCATTGGCGATGATCGGCTTGCCCGACGCGGTCACGCTGCCGGACACGGCGAATTCGTTGCTGCCTTCGCGCCCGGCGCGCGAGCGCAGCGTCGGCGCGATCAGCGGATGATTCGCCACCTTGCCCAGCCAGCCCTGGGCGAGCGCCACCGTCTGTGCGGAAATCGGCGCCGTCTGCGCGACCGACGAGAACGGCGTCGCCGCCTGCGTCATGCTGGCAGCGGCGCTCGGCTGGAATCCCGGAATCGTCACCGTCGAATCCGGCGGCGCGAAGCGGTGCGTGTCGCCGAAGTACAGCGTCGCGGCGTCGACCCCGGTCGCCGCCGCGGCCTGCTGGTAGGCAGCGAAATTGATCGTGTTCTGCACCTTCGAGGAGTCGAACGAAAGCTGGTAGGCCAATCCCTTGCCGATGGCGATCGTGTCGATCGGCAGCCACGGGTCGGCCTTGCTCAGGCTCAGCGCACCGTACTCCGGCGGCAGCGAGGACGTCGTCTTCAGCCAGTAGTTGACGCCATTTGCATAAGCCTGCAGCCAGCCGCGCGTGTCGTCGTCCATCGCCTGCCAGCTCGCGAGCGCGGCGCAGGCCGAGCGTGCGCGACTGGATGTCGTTCGCGAGCGCGGCCTGGCCGACGAGTTCGGCGAGCGTACCGCTGATCGCGCGGCGATTGAAATCCATCTCGAAGAAGCGTGCCTTGGCTTGCGCGTAGCCCTGCAGAAAGGCAGCGTCGTCGTCCGTCGCCGCGACGATGGTCGGCATGCCGAGCGCGTCGTAGTCGAGCGTGCCGGGCGCCGTCATGCCGGGCGCGGAGATCGTGTCCGCCACGGCGATGCCGCAGAATCCACAAGTGGAAAAAGCAAGAAATACAGAACGCGCAAGAACGCGCCGGACACGCGATGCCGCCATGCCCCCTCCCGTTGATGTTTTCGTGGCGCCGAAACGAACGTTTGACCCGCAGTATGCGCCGAGCACGTTGCGGCGGAAAGCCGCATGGCGAAATTTCGATCTTGCAGCGCCGCAAAACGCCGCGGCATGCGGAAGTTTCGTCCGCGCTCAGCCGTGCGGCCTGCGCAGGCAGGCCGTCGCCGCCGCCAGCCAGCCAACGATCAGCGCAACACCGCCGAACGGGGTAATCGCGCCGAGGACGTGCGGCGCACCGAGCGCGAGCGCATAGAGACTGCCGCAGAACAACAGGATGCCGAGGGCGAACGCGTATGCGCCTGCGCGCCGCCAGCGCGACACGGGCAACGGCGCCACGGCCAAGGCGAACAAGGCGAGCGCATGCCAGAGCTGGTATTCGACCGCAGTGTGCCAGATGCGTAGCGCCGGATCGTCGAGCATGCCACGCAAGGCGTGCGCGCCGAACGCACCGAACGCCACGCCGAGCGCACCGAGCAATGCGCCCATGGCGGCGAATCCGCGCAGCACGGAACGCTACCCCTGGATCGCGGAAGTCGACGACGGCTTGGGCAGGATCGGCAGCGCGGGCTTGCCGCCTTTCGCACCCGCGGCCCGCTTCGTCTCCAACGGCTTGAGCAGGTCGTCGAGGTTCTTGTGGAAGTTCGAGAACGCGTATTGCGGGATGATGTAGGTCCAGCCCCGCAGCTTCTTGTTCAAATCCTCGGCGACCTTGTTCGCAGCAGCGATGCGGTCGGCGCGATCCTTGGCCGGATCGGCGAGCGAGGCCGGCTTGGGTACGCCCGCTTCGGCCTTGGCGATCGCCGCATCGTCGCCTTTCGCTTCGACCACCTTGCGCTTGGCGGCGGCGACGGCGGTGTCGTAGGCGACCTTGTCCCTCGCCTGCGCCGCGGCGATGTCGGCATCGCGTTGCGCTTCATCGACGGACGCGGCGAACTGCACATAGGGCTTGCCGTCGAACTCCCAGGCCGTCACTTCGACGACGAGTCCGTCGAAGCCGAGATAGCGCGCCTTGTCGGGTTTGTCGGCCGTCGGCGCGTCCTTCGCCGCGACCACGTCATCCGCGCGCAGGTTCGAGAGGCCCGCGGCGAGGCCGTTCGCCACGAACTCCGAAGCCGGTTCCCTGCCCTTCGGCAGGTCGGCGACCTTGAAGTTGCCGTCGCTCGCCTGCTCCTTGTAGACGCGCAGGGTCTTGCCGTCGTGGCCGGTCAGGCGAACTTCCTTGATCTTCGCCGCGTCGATATCGAACAGATCCTTGCTGATCCACGCTGCGGGATTCTTGTCCGCCAGCAGGTTGCCGCTCGCGAGCAGGCTTTGCGCCTCGCCTTCGCGGCGCACGAAGGTGCCGCCGCCGCCCTGGCCGTTGAACAGGCCGACGATCAGCTTCGGCGCATCCTTCGGGCCGCCCGGCGCGACGAGTATACTTTTCGCGTTCGGGTCGACCGGGTCTTCGACGCCGAGTTCCGCGTAGCGTTTCGGATTCGCCGTCTTCGTGTCGAGCACCCTGGCGTCGGCAAGCTTGTAGAGATATTCGCGCAGCTTGGCCACGTCGGCCGGATAGTTCGCGCGCTCGGCCACCTGCCAGGCTTCGCCGCCGCGCCTGAGCGTGACGAGTGGCTTGCCGCCCGCGCCGCCGATCGCGAGGGCATCGACCTGGTTGAGATCGTCGCGAAATCCCGGCAACAGCGGCTTGTCCTTCGCCGCCTCCTCGCTGACCGGTGCGTCGGCCGAGTTGATCCAGATCGCCGCGCCAAGCGCAACCACGGCGGCGACGGCAAGTGCGGACAGGGTCTTCGTGTTCATGTCGTCGTCCCGGCTCAGGCTGCGCGGCGCCGGCGCTTCAGCCAGGCGAACCCCAGTGCGAACAAGGTGATCAAGAGCGGCATCAAGCCGATGTCGATGAGCTTCAAGCGCGTGCCGAGCGCATCGATACGATCGTCGAGCGTGCGGCGCACGCCGCGCAATTCCTTGCGGATCGCGATCTTCTGATCCTGGAACTTGGTCAACTCGGCCTTCTGTTCGGGCGAGAGGATCATCTCGTTTTCCTTGCTCTTGCCGCTTTGCAGTTCGGTGAGCTTGCGTTCGGTGTCGGACAGGCGCTGTTGCAGTTCGCGTTCCTTGTCGCGGAAGCTTTCCTCGGCGGCGCGGCGCATGTTGTCGACCGTGGTGAACGGGCGTTGCGAGGTGGCGCGGCCGCGGATCGAGATCAGGTCGGACGAACCGCTGAGGTTGTCGACCGCATTGACGACGAAGTCGCCGTTGTTGGCGAACGCGTTCATGAGCTGCTGGCCGAAGAATGCCTGTACCTGCACCCACAGACGATTGCTCAGCAAGTCCGTGTCGGCGACGAGGATGATCTGGCCGCCGTCCTTGGACTCGGCCAGGTGGCCCGCGTCGTTGCGTTCGGGGAAGGCGCTCGCGAACTTGCCTTCGAGGCGGCCGGCGACGACGAACGGCTGATTGCCGTCGGGCTTGTAGTCGGCGAGCAACTGGCTCGGGTCGGGCATGAACTTGAGCCGATCGGCCGCCACCGTCATTGCGTCCGCGCTGGTCTGGATCAGCGGCGTGAGCTTGTTCTTCGAATCCTTGGCGAGCTGGAAGAAGCCCGCGGTGGAGACGTTGATGCTCTGCAACTGCGCCGTCGTGATGTCGGTGGGATTCAAGTCGCGCTGGTTGAAACCGAGGATCGCCGGATGGCGGATCGGCTGGCCCTGCGGCGAAGAGACCTGCAGCGCGTGTTCGCGGTCGAGCACGATCTTCTTCGGGTCGTAGTCGATGCCCCAGGCCTTGAACAGCTTCGGCAAATCGGAGGAATGGTCGGCCAGCATCGCCGCCTGCGGGTTGTTCGGGTCGGCGCCCGAGTCGTCGCTCTCGGCGAGCGGATCGACGAACACGATCAAGTGCCCGCCGCGCATCACGAACTGGTCGATGGCGTACTGCGCGTCCTCCGCCAAATCCTTCGGCTGCACGACGACGAGCACGTTGATGTCCTTGTCGATCGCCTTGACCGACGCGGCCGTCAGCGTGCGCACGTCGAACAGCTGCTCGAGTTGCGAGACGATCGCCCAGGGCTGGCGCATCTGCCGCGTCTGCGGATCGAAGCCCGCGCCGATCGGCAGGCCCGAGATCAGGCCGACCGCGGGCTTCTTCGCCATCGACAGCTCGTGGATCATCTTGGCGATGTCGTACTCGAGGAAGGTCTCCTTGCGCGGATCGGCGATCGGCATCACCGACTTGCCGTTGGTCGAATTCGTGCCGACGATGCCGAGAAACAGGTTGGTGCCGCCCTGCCCCCACGGCAGCGGCTGCAGGCCGAGCGTGGTCGCGCGGTCTTCGTCGTCGGAAAACGGCAGCGGGTCTATCGTGGTCACGCGCAGTTTGCCGCCGGCGCGCGCGGCCATCTCGGCGAGCATCTCGCGCACGCGCGGCGCATAGTTGCGCAGTGCGGTGGCGTCGGGGTTCGCGCTTTCGGCGCCGGCCTTGTCGGAAAAGTACAAGGTGAGATTCACCGGCTCCTCGATCGAGCCGAGGATGTTGTTCGTGCCTTGCGACAAGGTATACAAATGGTTCTGGGTCAGGTCGAGGCGCGCGCCGCGGAACAGCGCGTTGCTGACCAAGATCACGGCGACGAACAACACGGCGAGAATCGCCAGGGCGCCTACCGTCATTAGCTTGCGATTTCCCATGTCAGTCGGCCTTCTTGAGATCGATCACCACCGCGCTCGCGTACAGCCAGAACGCGATCGTCAGCGCGAAGTAGACGAGGTCGCGCAGATCGATCACGCCCTTGGCAATCGCGGCGAAGTGGGAGAGGAAGCTCAGCCCCGAGATCGCGTCGACCAGGCCCTGCGGCGCCCATCCGCTGAAGAAATTCAGCACGAGCGGGAATCCCGCGAGCAGGAACAGGAAGCACACGACCACGGTCAGGATGAACGCGACAACCTGGTTGCGCGTGCACGCCGAGATGCAGGAACCGATCGCGAGGAACGCCCCGGCCATCAGGAAACTGCCGAGATAGCTCGCGAAGATCACGCCGTTGTCGGGCGAGCCGAGATAGTTGACCGTGATCCAGACCGGGAACGTCAGCGCGAGCGCGATGCCGATGAACGCCCATGCGGCGAGGAACTTGCCGACCACGGCCTGCCACATCGTGATCGGCAGCGTCAGCAGCAGTTCGATCGTGCCGCTCTTGCGCTCCTCCGACCACAAGCGCATGCCGACCGCCGGCACGAGGAACAGGTACAGCCACGGATGGAAGTTGAAGAACGGCAGCAGGTCGGCTTGGCCGCGCTCGTAAAAACCGCCGACGTAGAACGTGAACGCACCCGCGAGCAGCAGGAAGATCACGATGAACACGTAGGCGACCGGCGTCGCGAAATAGCTCGCGAGTTCGCGCTTGAACACGGTAATGATGTTGTTCATGCGAATGCTCTCCGCGGCTCCGTCGCGTCTTCGCCGAGATCGCCGTGGGTGATCGTGCGGAACACTTCGTCCATGCGCCCGGATTCGAGTTGCAGTTCGCTGACCGGAATGCCCTGCGACTTCAGCAATTCGCTGATCGGACCGAAGATCTGCCGGCCCGGCTTCGGTATCGCCGTGAGGCGCTGGGTGACCTTGTCGTACTCGACCGCGGCGACGTCGGCGACGCGCGAAATCACGTCCTTCGCGCCCGACAGGTTGCTCGTCGTCAGGGAAACGGCCTGGTGGTAGCGCGAACGCGCTTCGAGCTCGGCCGGCGTCGCATCGGCGAGGATTTTTCCGCGCGCGATGATCACGGCACGCGTGCACACGGCCTGCACTTCCTCGAGGATGTGGGTGGAAACGACGATGGTCTTGTCCCTGGCCATCGTGTTGATCAGGTTGCGCACCTCGAACTTCTGGTTCGGATCGAGGCCGTCGGTGGGTTCGTCGAGGATCAGCACGGCCGGATCGTGGACGATGGCCTGGGCCAAGCCGACGCGGCGCTTGAAGCCCTTCGACAGCGTGTCTATCGGCTGTTCGAGCACGCTGTGCAGGTGCAGGCGCTCGACCACCTCCTCGACGCGCTGCGCAAGCCGCGCGCCACGCAAGCCGCGCGCCTCGGCGACGAAATGCAGGAACTGTCTCGGCGTCATCTCGCCGTAGCTCGGCGCGCCTTCGGGCAGGTAACCCGTCGTGCGCTTGGCCGCAAGCGCGTCGTCGACGACGTCGTGGCCGCAGACGCTGGCGCTGCCGGAGGTCGGAGTCAGGAAGCCGGCGATCATCTTCATTGTCGTCGACTTGCCGGCGCCGTTGGGGCCGAGAAAGCCGAGCACCTGGCCGGGTTCCACCTTGAAGGTGATGCCGTCTACGGCGGCGAGATCGCCGTAACGTTTGCTCAATTGCCGGGTTTCGATCATGCGCGAAAGTCCCAAAGTGGTAGCTGTATTTCCCCGAGAAGCCGCAGCCAGCGCGGGTACGGCCGCGAGACAAATACCGCAGCGGCACGAAAAAGTTCCGCCGGCGATGCAATCGGCGCAAACGAAACGGCGCGGACGGGGGTTCGCCCCGCCCGCGCCGCATTGTGGTTCCGCTTACTGCTGCACCGTGACCGGCAGCGATACCGTGAAGGACTGCTGGTCCTCGGCTGCGTGCTCGTCGGTCGTGGTCAACTCATCGTAGAAGCGGCCGGGGCCGGTGCCGCTGTCATCGAAGACGTAGCCGTGGGTCAGCGCATAGGACTTGAGCAGCAGGCGCGTCAGTGGCAGTTGCGCCGGCGAGCCGGTGAACGAAGTGGTCAGCACCTTGCCGGCGTAGGTGGTGCCGATCTTGACCGGCGTGGTCGGCTCGGCGGGTTGCTCGGTCTCGGCAGCGGCGGCCTTGCCTTTCGCGGGAGCCTTGGGCGGCTCGCCGAGCGTGATGCCGTCGGTCTTGTCGACCGGCACGGCGACGTCGAAATCGTAATTCTCGTCTCCCCAGTTCGAGGTGAGCGTGATGCGCGGGCCGGTCTGTTCGAGCTTGTTGCGCTTGATCTCGGCATTGATCGCGGTCAGCGCCTTGTCGGTCGCGTCGGCGACTTCGTCGAGCGAGCGCTTGGCCGTGGTCGACACGTAGAGGATCGGGCGCGCGGTCACGTCCTTGAGCTCGAAGGTCGTGTCCTTGTAGTCGACGTTCGGCACCGTGGCGAGGTACTTCTCGAGATCCTCCAGGTGCAACTGGATCAGCGTCGAGGGCTCGCCGCCGACGTAGAGGCCGGAATAGCGCGCGAGCAGATCCCAGCCGTAGTCGACGTCGTAGCCGAGCGTGACCTTGACCGTCTTGCCGTTCTCGGCGGGTTCGAGGTCCCAGGTGAGGGTCTTGCCGGTGCCCTTCCAGTTGTTGTCGATCGCCCAGCGCACCTGCTTGTCCTGCACGGGATCGGGAATGATCGTGTAGGAGCCGATGCCGAGCTTGCTGTCGGCGGAACCGGTCCAGGTGAGCTTTGCGCCGGAGCCGCTCTCCGGACCCTGGAAGTCGAAACGCACCTTCGCATCGAAAGCGCGCAGCGGGGCCGGCCACGAGGGATAGGTGCGGTAGCCGTCCAGCACGTCGTAGATCTGGCGTACCGGGGCGGAATACACCTTCGCCTTGTCGATGTGTCGGTGACTGGGCAGCACGACCGCGAACACCACCGCAAGGACGGCGACGATGATGAGGGCAACGAAAATCTCAAGCAGGCGAACCATCCTAACCTCTCTCCAGTATGGAACCGACAAGCCGCGTCATGTCCCCGGCGCGACTGCCCGGAAGGACCCGGGCACGCAGTACCGAGGATCGGAAGCCTCCCCAGCCGCCTGCGTCCAGCCCGAGCGCTATCCGAATGTTACTTCCAAATTCCGGCAATGGCTACGGCAGCTGCAATAAATAAATCGTCGCCCGGTCAGACGATGCCGATCTCGAAAGCCTTGAGGACCGCCCGGGTGCGGTCGCGCACGCCGAGCTTGGACAGGATGTTGGAAACGTGGTTCTTGACCGTGCCCTCGGCCACGGCCAGCGAATTGGCGATTTCCTTGTTGCTGTAGCCGCCGGCCATCAGGCGCAGGATTTCGGTCTCGCGGTCGGTCAGCGGATCGGGCTGCTCGAGGCTGGTGAAATCGTTCTGCATGCGTTCCAGCCCCGAAAGCAGGCGCTGGGTGACCACGGGCGCGACCAATGAGCCGCCGCCGGCGACGGTCTTCACCGCATCGACGAGCTGTTCGAGCGAGACGTCCTTGAGCAGATAGCCGCGCGCGCCGGCCTTGAGCCCGGCAAGCACGAGCTGGTCGTCGTCGAACGTGGTCAGGATGATCGTTGGCGGCAGCGCGTTCTTCGCGGCGAGCGCGTTGAGCACGTCTAGCCCGGACATGCCCGGCATGCGCATGTCGAGCAGGACCACGTTGGGCCTGGCCTGCGGGATGACCGCGACGGCCTGCGCGCCGTCGCCGGCCTCGGCGATCACCGAGATGTCGTCGGACAATTCGAGCAGCGAGCGGATGCCCTGCCGCACCAGGGTCTGGTCGTCGACCAAGCATACGCCGATCTTGTCCGGCGGCGTCTTCGTGGTCATCGCGCGGCCTCCAGCGGCAGCCACGCATCCAGCGCGAAGCCGCGGTCGAGTTGGGTGTCGACGTTCAGGCGCCCGCCGACCTGGGCCAGTCGCTCGCGCATGCCGGTGAGGCCGTTGCCCTGCTCGAACGCGGCGGCGCCGCGGCCGTCGTCGCGCGCGTGGATCGCCAGTTCGTTGGCCTCGGTGCGCTCGCAGCGCAGCCACAGGTTGGCCGCGCCCGCGTGCTTGACCGTGTTGGTGATGATCTCCTGTGCGCAGCGCAGCAGCACCTGCGCGCGCTGCGGGTCGTCCACGGCGAAGCGCGGCGGCAGGTCGAGATGAATGGTCAGGCCCGGCACGCCGTCCACCAGCGTCTTCAATGCCGCCGAGAGGTCGATCGTATCGCCCTCGCGCAAGTGGCTGACCACCTCGCGCACGTCGGACAGCAGCAGCCTGGCCACCGTCTGCGCCTGGCGTACGTGTTCCTGCGCCGTGCCGTGGACGAGGTGACTGGCGACTTCGAGGTTGAGGCTCAGCGCCGTGAGGTGATGGCCGACGAGATCGTGCAGCTCGCGCGAGATGCGCATGCGCTCGCTCATGCGGCTGGATTCGGTCAACAGCGTGCGCGTCGCGCGCAGTTCGGAGTTGAGACGGCGCAGTTCCTCGCGCGAATCGGCCTGCTGCTTGGCCACGAGCGAGGTGGCATACGTGAACGCGGAAAACCCGACGTAGATCGCGCACTGCATGAACGCGTCGACCCAGGTGTAATTGGACTCGCGCGCGAACACCGGAAACAGCGAGAAGCACTGCAGCAGCACCCAGACGAGGCCCGGCCAGAACGGCAGCGTCCACGGCACCACGCCGGCGATGACGAGGAACAGGATCGCCGAAATGCCGCTGTGGCTGAACCAGCCGATCGCGAACGCCGCCAGGTTCATGCCGACCAACAGCGGCACGCGCTCCAGGTGCCGCTCGCGGCGCCCCAGCCCGCGCGTCGCCAGCCAGTACACGACGCCGAAAAGCACGTAGGCCACGCACCAGCCGATGTGGTCGGGCGAACCCGTCTCCACGCCCTCGGCGCGCCACGAACTGCTCAGCAACGGCAGGCCGGTGCACAGATACGTGAACAACCCCGCGTAGCGCAACAGCAGGATATGGTTGAACAGCGGCACCTTCATGCCGCCATCATAGAACCGAACCCCCGCTTGGCAACATGCTGGAAGTCAGTGGGCGCAGAGGGTGCGTTTCGCGCGGCCTCGCTTCCCTCACGATCCTTTAACGAAAAAGACCGCGCTCCGTCATGGCCGGTCGCGGACGCGCATGCGATAATGTCCGCCGATCACGCGCCCCGCCGCGCGCCCCGCTTACGGAGCACGTCCGCATGAGCCTCACCATTCGCGACGTTCGCGAGCACGAACTGGATTCGATCCTCGCGCTCAACAACGCCGCAGGCAACACGATATTGCCGCTGGATTCCGCCGGCGTGCGCAAATTCTTCGAGGAAGCCGCCTATTTCCGCGTCGCCGAAGCCGAGGACCACCTTGCCGGATTCCTCATCGGCCTGCGCGAGAACGCCGATTACGGCAGCGACAACTTCCTCTGGTTCCGCGAACGCTACCCGCAGTTCCTCTACATCGACCGCATCGTCATCGCGCGCCCGTACCGCGGCCTCGGCCTCGGCCGCATCTTCTACGCCGACGTGACCAGCTTCGCCGAAGTGCGCGTGCCGCTGCTGGCCTGCGAGGTCTTCCTCGAACCGCGCGACGACGTCGCCGTGCTGTTCCACGGCACCTACGGCTTCCGCGAAGTCGGGCAACAGAACATGGCGACCGTCACGCGCCGCGTATCGCTGCTCGCCAAGGAACTGTGCAGCTTCGAATTCGTGCGCCGGCAATATCTCGACGACGCCGGCGCACTGCCGAACCAGCCGTGGCTCGCCGAACGCGTGCACGGCCTGCGCGCGCCGCAGGCGCGCATCGCCTGAACGCAACGGACGCGATTTCTTCATGCGAGCAACAGCAGCAGCCGTCGAGCCCATCCTCGAACTGAAATTCGGCCAGGTCGGCATCGCCAACCTGCGCCTCAACGTCAACGATGCCGAGGCGCTGCGCGCCGAAATCGAGCAGAAGGTCTCCGCCGCGCCACAGTTGTTCGGACGCGCGCCGGTCATCCTCGACCTGAGCCGTCTGCCGCAACTGCCGAACGCCGTCGAGGCGCAGGCGCTGCTCGACGCGATCCGTGCGGCGGGCATGTTGCCCGTCGCGCTTTCCTACAGCACGACCGAGAACGAAGCGCTCGCCAAGGAACTCGGCCTGCCATTGCTCGCCAAGTTCCGCACGGTCTACGAGAGGCAGAACGCGGACGAGACCGTCGCCAACATCGCCCCTGCAACGAGCCGGCCGAAGCCCGTCGCGAAGACGACCGAGGAGGCACCGCCCCCCGCTCCGCGCCCCTCGTCCCTGTTCCAGGACAAGGCCGTGCGTTCGGGCCAGCAGGTGTATGCGCGCGGCCGCGATCTGATCGTCAACGCGACGGTCGGCAACGGCGCCGAGGTGATCGCCGACGGCTCCATCCACGTATACGGCCGCCTCTGCGGTCGCGCGCTCGCGGGCGCGCAGGGCGACGCGACGGCGCGCATCTACTGCATGGATTTCCAGGCCGAACTCGTTTCGATCGCCGGCCGCTACCGCGTGTTCGAAGACCTGCCGAAGCAACTGCGCGGCAAGTCCGTGCAGGCATGGCTCGACGGAGAGAAACTGCTGGTCGAAGCGCTCGCGCCGTGACGAATCGCATCACCGCCTCGTCATTGCACCAGTTCCTGCCGGAATGACGGCGTTCTGTATTTGTATAAAAATGGAGATTCCAAGTTGACCGAGAATATCGTGGTGACATCCGGCAAGGGCGGCGTCGGCAAGACGACGACGAGCGCCTCCATTGCCGTGGGCCTGGCCAAGCGCGGCAAGAAGGTCGCGGTGATCGATTTCGACGTCGGCCTGCGCAACCTCGACCTGATCATGGGCTGCGAGCGGCGCGTGGTCTACGACTTCGTCAACGTCATCCACAACGAATGCACGCTCAAGCAGGCGCTGATCAAGGACAAGCGCTACGAGACTCTCTACGTGCTCGCCGCCTCGCAGACGCGCGACAAGGACGCGCTGACCCAGGACGGCGTACAGCGCGTGCTCGACGAACTCGCCGCCGACGGCTTCGACTACGTCGTCTGCGATTCGCCGGCCGGCATCGAGAAAGGCGCTTTCCTCGCCATGTATTTCGCCGACCGCGCGATCGTCGTGGTCAACCCGGAAGTCTCCTCGGTGCGCGACTCGGACCGCATCCTCGGCCTGCTCGCCTCGAAGACGCGCCGCGCCGAGAACGGCAGCGGCAAGGTGCAGGAGCATCTGCTGCTCACGCGTTACAACCCGGTGCGCGTCGCCTCGGGCGACATGATGAGCATCGGCGACGTCGAGGAGATCCTCGGCATCAAGGTCGTCGGCGTGATTCCCGAATCCGAAGGCGTGCTCGCCGCGTCGAACTCGGGCGTGCCGGTGATCCTCGACGAAACCTCGAACGCGGGCCAGGCCTACGAGGACGCCGTCGCCCGCCTGCTCGGCGACGAGCGCGCGATGCGCTTCACCGAAGCGCCGAAGAAGGGCTTCTTCCAGCGCGTGTTCGGAGGCTAGCCATGGGCATCTTCGATTTCCTGCGCAAAGGTCCGCAGAACACCGCCTCGCTGGCGAAGAACCGCCTGACGATCCTGATCCAGGAAGAACGCGACCGCAGCGGCCGCGGTGCACCCGACTACCTGCCGCTGCTGCGCCGCGAACTGCTCGAGGTGATCCGCAAGTTCGTCAACGTCGACGCCAACGCGATCGATGTGAAGACGCACAAGGACGGCGACCACGACGTACTCGAGCTGGTGATCGCGCTGCCCGACAAGGCCTAGGAATCTGCGCCTGCCGCACCGCTTGCGCGACGACCGCCGACGCGGCAACGAGGGCGTGCGTATCGCAAGGCGCAATCGCATCGGGGCAAGTCCGCGTTGACGCCAGTTCGCCGGCCATCCGGCAAAGTTGCGCAGCGCGGGATTTTCAGCGAGAAAGGGCAGGTTCGACTTGCGCCGAACCCGCCCTGACCTGCACCGGTCCCTCGGTGCTTCCCCTCCTCGACAAAACCCGTATCGTTACCGATTCCGTGCGCGGGCACGCGCGGCGGCAAGGAAACCGCCGCTCGCCAGCAGCAGCAGCGACAACAGCAGCAGCTGCTTCGCATCGAGCGTCGGTACCGGCGCCGCCGTCGAAGTCGCGGTCAGTGTGTTCTGCACGCTCGCCGTCGCCGCCTGCGCCGTGATCGTGATCGCGGTCGACGGCGTGATCGTCGTGGCGCCCCACTGATAGCCCGACGGTGCGGCCGGCACCGTCGCCGCGTTCTCGCTGACCGTGCAGCTTGCGCCTTGCGGGATGTTGCCGAACGTCACCGCCGCGCCGCCCGAAGTCGCCGACTGCGTTGCCGCCGGCGTGATCGACGCCGACACATCGCTGCCGTTGAGCGAGCACGCCACCGTGATCGGGAACGCGTTGCTGTAGTTCGCGGGGCCGCCTTGCACGGTCTTCGTCACCGCCAGGCTGCCGACCTGCTGGGTCAGCGTGTTCTGCACCGTCACGCTGGTGCCTTCGGCCGCGATCGTCACGTTGCTGGACGGCAGATACGTCGGCGACGAACCCCAGCTGTAGCTCACCGGTGCATTCGGCAGGGTTTCGCTGAGCTGGCATTGCGCGCCCGCCGGTATGCCGGCGAACGTGTACGTACCGCTCTGCGTGTTGCTCGCCGTGATCGCCTGCGAACTCGGGGTCACCGTGACCGCGTCGCCGTTCAGCGAACAGGTCACGTTGATCGTGAAGCTGCCACTGTAGCCGGCGGGACCGCCGGTTACCGTCTTGACCACGGTCAGGCCGGCCACTTGCTGCACCAGCGTGTTGACCACCGTCGCGGTGTTGCCGGTCGCGGCGATCGGGCCCGCCGGCTGCGTGATCGCCGCCGTGCCGCTGAACTGGTAACCCGTCGGCGCGGTCGGGAAGGCGCCTTCACTGACCTGGCAGGTCGAGCCTTGCGGGATATTGCCGAACGTCACCGTGCCGTTCGTGCCGGTCCCGGCCGTGACGGACTGCGTCGCCGACGGCGTGATGCCGGTGACCGCCGCATCGTCCAACGTGCAGGACACGGTGATCGGGAAGCTGCCGCTGTAACCCGACGGACCGCCGCTCACGTTCTTGGTCACGGCCAGCTCAGCCACTTGCGGGGTGATCGTCACGATGTCGGTGGTCGGATCGACGTTGTCGCCCTGGTCGGACTTGAGCCCGCCGGCGGGAATCGTGTTGGTGTAGCTGCCGGGGCTCGTGCCGGTCACCTGCACCGTCAGCACGCAACTGCCGCCGGCAGCGATCGCGCCGCCGGTGAGCGAGAGCGTGGTGTCATTGGCCGCGGGGGCGAACGTGCCGCCGCAGGTGTTGGTCGATGCCGGCGTGGCGTACACGTAGGTGCCGTTGGGCAGCGTGTCGGTGAGCCTGACGTTACTGAGCGCCGTACTCGCGTTCGGATTGTTGAGCGTGATCGTCAGCGTGGTCTGGCTGCCAGCCACGATCGTATTGGGCGAGAACTCCTTGGTCACGGCCGGCGGCACGATCGCGGTGACTTTCGCCGTCACGCCGTCGGTGTTGATGATGCTGCTGGCGGTGATGTTCGACTGGTCGTTCGTATACTCGCCCGGATCGGCGAGCAGCACCGGCAGGGTGATCGTGCAACTGCCGTTGGCGGCCACGTCGCCGCCGGTGATCGACACCGACGTGTCGCCGACGGTCGCGCTGGGCACGCCGTCGCCGCAGGTGGTCGTAGCCGCGCCGGCAACGGTCATGCCATCCGGGAAATTGTCGGTCAGGTCGAAATTGTCCTGCTCGCTGGTGTTCACGTTGTTGATCGTCAGCGTCAGCGTGGTGGGCTGGCCCACGGACACCACGGCAGGGCTGAACGATTTCGACAGCTGCGTGTTCGGCAATACCGTCAGCGTGGCGCTCGTGGGCGAGGTGTTGGTGGTATTGGCGGACGTCGTGATCGCACCGACCGGGATGGTATTGGTCTTGTTGCCGGTCGTGTTGGCGACGACGTAGAGATCGACCTCGCACTGGTTGTCCGGCTCCGAGCCGGTACCGCCGCCGTAGTTGTTGCCGCGGAAGCGGAAGCCGGACACCGTAAACGATGGGGCGCCGGGGTTGGCCGTGATGTCGGCCGGCGTGCTCGACAGCGCCGGGCTGGCCGTGCCGTCGGCCGGGCCGGCCTTGCGGCAGGTGGTCGTCGCATTCGGCGTCGGCGCGACGATCATGCCGTCCGGGAACGTGTCGGTCAGCGTGATGTTGTCCTGCGGCCCCGTGCTGTTCGGGTTCGTCGTGCCCGAGAAGACGAGCTTGAGCAGCACCGGCGCGCCGCCGTTGGCGTTGCTCGGCGAGAACGACTTGACCACCTGGATGCCCATCGGCTGTATGGTGAGCGTTGCCGTCACCGGCAACGGATTGCTCTGGCCCTGGTCGTTCGACACCGAATCGGCGGCGATCGTGTTGGTGATGCTCGTGCTGCCCGACGTGCCGCTCACGTGCTGCACATCCACCGCGATCTGGCAGGTGCCCGGCGTGGAGGCGTCCGTCGCGGCGGGAACGTAGCCCCCGCTGATGGCCACGCTGCTGCCGCCCGGCGTGGCGGTGACGACGGCGCTGCCGTTGTCGCAGGTGGTGGTGGCATTCGCCGGAGAGGCGATGGTCAGCGACCCGGCCGTGGCGCTCGACGCCGGGAACGTGTCGGTCACGGCGAGGCCGGTGATCGGCGTCGTCGCCTTGTTGCTGAAATTGATGTACAGCCGCGTCCTGCCGCCCGTGCTGACGGTCGACGGATCGAAGAACTTGCTCGTGTCGAGGTCGGAGAGCACGGCCACTTTCGCGTTGGCGGCGCTGGGATTGGTCGCGCCTTCGGTCGTGGTCAGGGTGTTCGAGCTGATCGTGTTCTGGTAGACGCCCGGCGTGGTGCTGACCAGTTCGATCGAGTAGAAACAGCCGGTCGTCGCGCCCGTGTTGGCGCCCGAGCCGTTGCGCACGTCGAAGCCGGAATAGGTGACGCGCGTCCGGGTCGAGTCCACCGGACTGGCGGCCACGCTGACCGTGCCGATATTGCCGGTGCCGTCACCGTTGCCGCAGCCGCCATTCTGGGTGGTGTTGCTGCTCGGCGGGTTCTGCAGGATGCGGACGGTGAGCGGCGTCGCCACCTCCACGCCCAACGGAAGATCGTCGTAGATGCTGCCGCCGGTGAAGCTCTGGTCGAACAAGGTGTCGCTCACCGAGACCTTCATCCAGAACACTTCGCCCTTCTGCACGCTCATCGGCGTACCGGTGCCGGTCTGCCCGTTCGTGGCATTGCTGGTCGAACCGTTCGTGTTGTCGCGCCAGAACTGCTTGCCGACGTTGAGATAGGTGCCGGTGCCCGGCGCCGTGGCGGTCAGGTTGGCCGAGGTCGAGTTGTCCGGGTGGACGTCGCCCGCGAACGTGACGTCGCTGCTCGAAATCGCATTGGTGTTGTTCGTGAACGTGGCGGTCGGCTTGACCCAGATCTCGATGTAACAACTGCCGAGCGCCGTCGCCGTGGCCGCCGGAACGGTGATCGAACTGAACGTGAGCTGGACCGGAGTGCCGGTGTCCGCGTTCATCGTCGGCGAACCGCAAGTTCCGGTCACCGCGGTGCCCACGTTGACGATGTCGTTCGGCAGCAGGTCCTGCAGTGTGCCGTCGGTCAATGCGGTGCCGACGTTCGGATTGGTGAAGTACACGCGCATTTTCACGGGCTGGTCGACCAGCACGCTCGGCGTGCACGAGGTGAAACCGGCCGGCAGCGGCGTATCGTTGGTGCACAGCTGACTGCTGCTGTTGACGAACGCCTTGGTCATCGTGAACGAGCTGACGGTGTTCAGCGTGGCGCTCGCACTGCTGCTGTTGGTCGAGGACTGGTCCGACTGCACGGAGCTCGCCGGAAGCGTGTTCACCAGCGCGGCGCTGCCGCCGGTCGGCGCCTGCACCGTGACCGTGATCGTGCACGTGCCGTAATTGGCGGCAGCACTGCCGGTCGCTGCGGCGATCGTGGCGTCGGTCAGCACGAGCTTGTTGGCGTCGCTGGTGTCGAAGCTGGGCGTACCGCAGCCGCTGGACGTCGGCGTGCCGACAACGGTCAGGCCGAGGCTGGTCATGTCGTCGGTCAGCGAAACGCCGGTCAGCGGATAGGCGATCGACGGATTGGTGAGCACGAGCTTCAGCGTCGCCGTGCCGCCGGCCGGGATCGTGGCCGAGGACGCGCCGTTGAACTGTTTGGTCAAACCGACGTTGACCGGCGCCTTGACGTTCAGGGTGGCGCTGAAATCCTGCGAGGTGAACGTTCCGGCGTCGCCGGTCGCGGTCGCGTCGGTGCCCGGCACGGTATTGGTGAGATTGGTGTCGGCAGCGAGGGCGCCCGAATGCACCGGCAGCGTCATCGAGCAGTCCGGACCCGGCTTGGGCGACGGCGCGTTGTTCGGCACGGTCGCCGCGGTGAACGTGGCGGTTTGATAGTGCGTGCCGCTGATCTGATCCGAGAAGGTCCACGTGCCCGCGGTGCAGCCGGTGCCGGTCGCCGTGGTCGGTGCTTCCGTCGAGTCGAACCACAACTGACCGGCCGGCGTGGTCGCCGGCAGCGTATCGGTGACGGTCGAACTGAGCGTGCTGCTCGACGCATTGAACAGGTCGAATTCCAGCGTGGACGTGGCATTGGGCCCGATCGTCGTCGGATTGAACTTCTTGTTCGCCAGGAAGTTCTGCGCCCAGGCGGCTTGCGACAACAGAACCGCCGCGAGAAACAGGACGGTGCGAATGAGGATCCGAGCGGCACCCGAACAATAGACAAACATCATTAAACCCCTCCAACCAAGCAATTTCGAAATCGTTTGAGGGCCAAGTGGCGCCCCGTATCGCAATTCCACCCACAATGCAGACATTCCCCCACAACGAATCCTCGCGGACATTCGTGCAGATGCCAAATGCTAGGCTGCACAGCGGCGGGATTCACTCACGAAAAATTTCATGGCCGCACGGATGCGCGGGAGTCGCTCGCGGGAAGCGCGACACGGGAAAGCCAGCCGGGTCAACCAGCCGCTTCACCCTCGTCGTCGACGAAGAAGATATAGCCCTGGCCACGCACGGACCGCAGCGGCAACGGCCTTCCGAGTTCGGCGGCCACCTTGCGGCGCAACCGGTGGATCAGCATTTCCAGGCGATGCGGATCGAAATCCTCCACGGCATGAACCAGCGTACGCACGAGTTCGTCGTGCGTGACGAGTTCACCCGGGGTTTCGAAGAGTCGCGCCAACAGCCGCCGCCCGGAATGATTGAGCGCCAGGCTGCGACCGTCCGGCGCATGCAGCCGCCACCCCTCCGGCGACAACCGCCAGCGTGCGGGAACCTCGTCGGCGCGCAACGGCATGCGCATGCGCCGCGCGAGACTTTGCAGCGTCGCGGCAAGCACGTCCACCCCCACCGGCTTGACCAGCCACGCGTCGGCCGCTTCGGACAGACCCTTGATCCGGTCCGCCGCCGCGCGGCGACCGGTCAGCACGACGATGCCGATCGGCCATTCCTCGCGCAATTGTCGCGCCACGGTGAAGCCGTCCACGTCGGGCAGGCCGATGTCGAGCACGAGCAGATCGAATGCTTTCACCGGCATCGCCGCGAACAGCTCGCCCGACGCGGCATACCCCTCCACCTCGAAACCGGATTCGCGCAGTTGCGGCACGAGGATCTGCTCCCTCAACTCGGTATCGTCCTCGAGCACGGCCACTTTCAAATCCACGACAACTGCTCCTGAACTGCCTAAACTCCCCCTGCCGCTGCCATTCTCCCACACACAGGCGCAAAACGATCATGCTGACGCTGGCCGACATCGACCTGCACGACGCCGAAGCGTTGCTCGCGCGTCACGGCCTCGGCCTCGAACGCGTCGCCGACGCCGCGGCCATCCCCGGCTGCTACTGGGGCGAACCCGAAGCCGGCGTGATCGGCGAAAAAGTATACGCGCGCGGCGACACGCCGGTGCATTCGCTGCTGCACGAGGCCTGTCACCTGATCGTCGCGCCTGCCGAACGACGCGCGAGCATCCACACAGATGCTTCCGACTCGCAGGCCGAGGAAGACGCCGTGTGCTATCTGCAAATCCTGCTTGCCGATCAACTTCCCGGCGTCGGCAGCGAGCGCCTGATGGACGACATGGACGCCTGGGGCTACACCTTCCGTCTCGGCTCCGCCCGCGCCTGGTTCGAGCGCGATGCCGAAGATGCGCGTGGCTGGTTGGCAGTGCACGACCTTCTTCGGTCCGAAGCGACCTGACCGCTTCACACTACTTTACACAAGCGACAAATTCGGCTGACGCGCGCCACGCAGACTGCGTGGCGGGGAATCGCCCCCGCCACGAATCGAGGTCCGCCATGACATCTTTGTCTCACCATCCGCGCCTCACGCGCCGTTTACCGAAGCTGCTTTGCAAACCGGCACTCGCGCTCGCCATGATCGCTGCGGCAGCATCGGCGCATCCGCCCGCGAACGCAAGGCCGGAGCAATCCGCCAGCCAGAATTGCGCGGGCGTCGTCGAGCACGTGAACTGCATGCTCGACAACGCCCGGGCGGAAATCAACCCGACTGCGGAACAAAAAACGAAAATCGCCGCGCTCACGCAGCAGGCCAAACACGATCTGGCGCAGTTCGAGACGCAGGGCGACGATGGACATGCGCGTATCTTCAACCTGCTCATGCAAGCAACGATCGACCACAATGCGATCGAAACCGAGCATGCCGCGCACATGAAGCTCCACGAACAGGCATCCCATCGCACGCTGCAATTTCTGTTCGATGTGGCCGAGACGTTGACGCCGACGCAACGCAAGGCATTGAGTGACTACTTTGCGCACTCCGGTCACACCGACTGAACCCCGCGCCTTGCGCTTCTACCGGGCAACATCCACAGTAGCAGGCGTATGGCCGCGCGCATCCTGACCGTCGAAGACGATGTCCGCCTCGCCGAGATGCTGTCGGAATATCTCGGCGAGGCAGGTTTCCGCGTGACGACGACGGCACTTGGCGCTGCGGCGCTGGAACGCTTGGCCACCGAACCGTTCGATGCCGTGGTGCTCGACCTCATGCTGCCGGACATGGACGGCCTCGACCTCTGTCGACGGCTGCGCGCGAAGTCCGACACTCCCGTGCTGATGCTCACCGCGAGAGGCGATGCGACCGACCGCATCGTCGGACTCGAAATCGGCGCCGACGACTACCTGCCGAAGCCGTTCGAGCCACGCGAACTCCTCGCCCGCTTGCGCGCCATCCTGCGTCGGCGCGCAAGCGGCACACCGATCGAAAGGCCGCTCTGCTTCGGCCGCCTGGAAATCGACCGCGCGGCGCGGGAATTGCGTCTGGACAGCACGACGCGCACGATCACTTCGTATCAGTTCGCGCTGCTCGTGGCGCTGGCGGAAAACGCTGGCCGCGTGCTCGCGCGCGAAACATTGATGGACCTCGTCAAAGGCGAAGCGCTCGAAGCGTTCGATCGACGTGCACGTTTCGCGCATCCGCGCCGTGATCGAGGACGATGCGAGGCACCCGCGCCGCATCATCACCGTGCGCGGCGCGGGCTATGTGTTCGCCAAGGCGCAGGATTGAACCCGTGTCGCACCTGAGTACGCGTTTCTTTCTGACTCTACTCGGCAGTCTCACCGCGTTAGCGCTCGGCGGTGTGGTGATGATGCATATCGACGACGGAAGCCCAATCATCCACACCGTCCACAGATTCGTCCACTTCCCCTTTCTGGCGCTGGGTATCACCCTCGCCACGTATCCGCTGACACGGCGCTTGACGCGACGTTTGGAACGGCTCGAAAAGGCGGTCGAGTCGCTTGGCGCGGGCGATCTTTCGACGCGCGTCCCAGTCGAAGGCCGCGACGAAATCGCGCGCCTCGCGCAGAGCTTCAACCACAGCGCGCAGCGCATCGAGGAACTCGTCGGCGCGCACAAGCGCCTGCTCGCCAACGCCTCGCACGAATTGCGCACGCCGCTCGCGCGCGTGCGCCTGAGCGTCGAGCTGATGAAGGGATCGGCCGATCCGGAGCGCAAGGCCGGACTCGACCAGGACATCGCGGAGCTCGATCAACTCATCGACGAAATCCTGCTGGCAAGCCGTCTCGACGCGACCGCCGGACCCGACGCCAAGGAAGATATCGACCTGCTCGCCCTCGCCGCGGAAGAGTGCGCGCGCTACCGCGACGCGCAACTCGACGGCATCGCAGTCGACTGCCGCGGCGATCCGCGCCTGCTGCGCCGCCTGCTGCGCAATCTGCTCGACAATGCGCAGCGCCACGGTCGGGCGCCGATCGACGTGCGCATTGCGCGCGAGGGAACAAATGCCGAAATCCGCGTCAGCGATCGTGGCCCGGCCATTCCCGACGATCAGGCCCGGCATCTGTTCGAGCCGTTCTACCGCCGTTCCACCGCGGAACGGAACGAGGGTACCGGTCTGGGTCTGAGCCTCGTGCGCCAGATCGCGCAACGCCATGGCGGTCGCGTGGAATATCGCGCCGAGAAGCCGCTCGGCAACAGTTTCGTCGTCACCCTGCCTTTGCCGGAGCAAGCCGATCGGCGCAATGTCGAAGTGTCATAATCCGCACGCACACAGCCCAAGCGAGGCCATCCGATGAAACTCACGAGCCACAGTTTTGCCGACGGCGCACGTATCCCGGGCGAGTTCGCCTTCGGCGTGATCGACGCGCAAACGCATGTCGCGCTGAGCGCGAACCGCAATCCGCATCTGGCCTGGAGCGATGCGCCGGCCGGCACGAAATCCTTTGCCGTGATCTGCCACGACCCGGACGTGCCGAGCCGCGGCGACGACGTCAACAAGGAAAGCCGCGAAGTGCCGGCATCGCTGCCGCGCGTGGACTTCTTCCACTGGCTGTTGTGGGACATCCCCGCTTCGGTCCACGAAATCGCCGCCGGCAGCCACAGCGACGGCGTCACCGCGCGCGGCAAATCCGGCCCACAGCGCCGAACGGCTGGCACCACGGCATCAACGACTACACCGGCTGGTTCGCGGGCGACAAGGACATGGGTGGCAGCTACTACGGCTACGACGGCCCGTGCCCGCCGTGGAACGATGCCATCGTCCACCGCTACGTCTTCACCGTCTACGCGCTCGACGTAGCGAAGCTGAACGTCACCGGCGAACCGAACGGAGCGAATGTGCGCGCGGCATTGCAAGGCCACGTCCTTGCACAGGCAAGCATAAGGGATGGTCTGATTTTTACCCCTCTCCACCGCCATCATCGCGGCGCAGCGAGAGGTCAGGCGCGTCGCGGGCCGTGCAACGTCTTTCGGTGCCTCCCGATGCGTTTCCACACCTCCCGGCGTGCGCATTTTGCGGGTTTCCACGCGCTTTCGGCGCCGCGGGCCGCTGTGGCCCGCGCGCCAGGCGCAACTATCCTGTCTTCAGCAACGTCGTTCGGGCCATCCAAAGATTCGCCAGCGCGAACAGCGTCGTCACCTGTGCGCCGTTCTTCGCCAGTCCGCGGTAGCGCGCCTTGAGGTAACCGAACTGGCGCTTGACCACCCGGAACGGGTGTTCGACCTTTGCCCGGATCGATGCCTTGGCATGCTCCAGCTTGTCCACGATCTCGCGCAGCGCCGCATCGGTGATGGCCTTGACCTTGCTGCGCTTCTCGGCGATCCAGAACGTCCGGCCGCGCTTCGCTGCCCGCTTCTCCGCACCCGTGTAACCAGCGTCGCCAAACACGCGTTGCTCCTCGCCGTGCAGCAACTGGTCCACCATCGTCACGTCGCCGACGTTCGCTGCCGTGGTCACCACCGAATGCGTCAGGCCCGTCGACTCGTCCACGCCGATGTGGGCCTTCATGCCGAAGTACCACTGGTTGCCCTTCTTCGTCTGGTGCATCTCGGGATCGCGCGACTTGTCCTTGTTCTTCGTCGACGGCGCGGCGGCGATGATCGTGGCGTCGACGATCGTGCCTTTCGACAGGCCCAGGCCGTGCTTCCTGAGGTGCTCGCCCACCGCATCGAACAACTGTTTCGCCAAGCCGTGCTTCTCCAGCAGGTGGCGGAACTTGCACACCGTCGTTTCGTCCGGCGCCCCTTCGCTGCCCAGGTCGATCCCCACGAACCGGCGCATCGCCTGCGAGTCGTACAGCGCTTCTTCCACGCCCGGATCGCTCAGCGCATACCACTGCTGCAGGAAGTGGATGCGCAGCATCCGTTCCACGCCGATCGGCGGACGACCGCCGCCATCTTCGCGGGCCTTCGGCTAGTGCGGCTCGATGCACGCACACAGCTCCGCCCAAGGCACCACCCGATCCATCTCGGCCAGAAACACATTCCGTCGCGTGGCCTTGCGATGCCGCTCGAATCCGGCATCCTGTTGCGTCGAGAGTGTCAGCTGCTTCGGCGGCATCGCGTCGGGTCCGTCATCAGGTCCGGATTGGACAGCGGGGCAAAATCAGAGTTTCCTAAGCGGGATGTACACGCTCAATCCGCGCTTGCGGAAATAAGGCGGCATGCGCAGGCACGGAAAACGCACGGCTCTCACCCGGCGCGAGTTGTCGCTTGCTTCACCCTGCCTTCCGACGATTCGCGACGTCGGACATAAATCGCTTGAGCCAGCGCCCCTTCACTCATGGGGACGGATTTTACTTCCAGATAATTTTTTGCCTTAACGAGATCGCCGAGCTTCCGATATCCGTAGTTGCGTGCATCGAATGAAGGTTCGCTTTTGACGACAAGCGAACCGACAGCCGCAAGCGATGCCCAACCGTCCTCGCGTGCTGCGCTGTCCACCGCGGCAAGTAGCATGCTCTTGAGCGACCCGGCATCCTTGTCCAAAGTCGTGTCCGGAGTTTGGTCGGGACGTAGGATTTCTGTATATACGAATTTGTCGCACGCAGCGACGAAAGGTTTTGGTGTTTTCTGCTCGCCGAAGCCGTAGACGGTGCGGCCGGCTTCGCGCAGGCGGGTCGCCAGCCGAGTGAAATCGCTGTCCGAGGAAACGATGCAGAATCCGTCGAGATTTCCGCCGTGGAGCAGATCCATCGCATCGATGATCAAGGCTGAATCAGTCGCGTTCTTCCCACTCGTATAGCGGAACTGCTGGATCGGCTGAATCGCGAGATCAAGCAGGGTGGGCTTCCAACTGGCGAGGTTTGGCGTCGTCCAATCGCCATAGGCGCGACGCACCGTGGCGATGCCGTAACGAGCGATCTCGACGAACAACTCGTGCGCGACCGATGCTTGTGCATTATCTGCGTCGATCAGTACAGCCAGCTTTTGACCTTCCATGCACTCCTCCGCAACTCTCTCTTCTGACAGCAGGTGTCCGCATGATACGACACGGTGGTCAATCCGCATTCGCCCCCACCGCGGCGACCACGGCCGCGTCGCCGTCGATCTTCTGGGGAATGCGCTTGGCGATCCGGCGGTACCCGCGCCAGCCCGCGAAGCCGATCAGGTAGAACGCGCTCGAGGCGACGGCGAGATGGAGGGCCGAATGCGCGATGAGAGGGCCGAGTACACCGGCCAGCAGCGCGCTGAAGGTCAGCATGAGGAACGCCTGCACCGACGAGGCGCCGCCGCGATAGTGCGGAAAGCGGTCGAGCACGAGCAGGTTCAGCGCCGGCGCGACGAGATTGACGCCGATCGCCCCGATCGCGATCGGCAGCACCGCCCACGGCACGCGCGCGGGCCGCACGGCCGAGGCCACGATCAGGTTGAGCAGCGATGCGCCCAGCATCATCGCGTAGCCGCCGCCGACCAGCGCACGCACCGTCACGCGCCCGGCCAGGCGCCCGGTCAACAGCGCACCGAACATGAGGCCGCTGATCGCCGGCACGAACAGCCACGGGAAATGGTTCTGGTCGAGCGCGAGGATGTCGAGCACGAACCTCGGCGCATTGGCGACGTAGACGAAAAGCCCGGCCGAATTGAAGGTCAGGGCGAGCGCCAGCGCGGCAAACGGGCGATCGCTGACGATCTTGCGGTAGTTGGCGAACAGCGTACCGGGCAGGAAGGCGATGCGGCGCGCATGCGCGTGCGTCTCCGGCAACACGGCGAGGCACAGCGCGATCAGCGCGAGCGTGAACACGGCCAGCGCCCAGAACAGCGCGTGCCAGCCGGCCAACCACGCGGGCGCGGACGCGAACGGGCTTCCGTCCCAGCCGACGAGCCACGCACCGAGAACCGGGGCGAGCGCGGGCGCGAGGCCGAAGATCAGGCTGATCTGCGCCATCAGTTTCTGCGCGTGCGGGCCCTCGAAGCAGTCGCGCACGATCGCGCGGCCGACGATCATGCCGATGCCCGCGCTCATGCCCTGCAGCGCGCGGAACACGAGCAACGCGCGCAGCGACGGCGCGAGCGCGCAGCCGATCGTGCCGGCGAGGAACACGGCGAGGCCGCCGAGAATGATCGTGCGCCGCCCCCACGCGTCCGACATCGCGCCGACGAACAACGACAGTGCGGCGTAGGCGAACAGATAGACGCTGATCGTCTGCTGCATCGGCAACGCGCCTGCATGGAACCGCGCGGCGATCGCCGGAAACGCCGGATAGATCGCATCGATGCAGAACGGTCCGAGCATCGCCAACGCGGCGAGCAGCACCGCGAGCAAGCCACGATGCGGAACCGGAGACGAAGAAGTCATTGGACGCCGCAGGCGCGCGGAGGCGGAAAGGCGCGCATGATACGCGCAAATGCACTACGGTTGTCACAACGCGCTTGCGTCGGGCGGCCGGGATTTGCGATCTTTGCAGCGACAGCACCGGGAACCCCGACACGTGACGAACGGCCGCAACCAGGAAATCCGTAACGGCGAGCTGCTCGCGGCCGTCGACTTGGGCTCGAACAGCTTCCATCTCGTCGTCGCGCGCTACGAGCACGGCGAGCTGCGCGTGATCGATCGCCTGCGCGACAGCGTGCGCATGGCCGCCGGCCTGCGTGCCGACGGCAGCCTCGACGAGGCGCGCCGCGACCGCGCGCTCGCCTGCCTCGCGCGCTTCGGCCAGCGCCTCTCGGGCCTGCCGCGCGAGCGCGTGCGCGCGGTGGCGACGAACACGGTGCGCCGCCTCGCGGTGCCGGGCGCGTTTCTGGGGCCGGCCGAAGACGCGCTCGGCCATGCGATCGAAGTCGTCTCCGGGCGCGAGGAAGCGCGCCTGATCTATCTGGGCGTCGCCCACGGCATTCCCGAATCGCCCGAGCGCCGTCTCGTCATCGACATCGGCGGGGGCAGCACCGAGTTCATCATCGGCCAGCGCTTCGAAGCGCTGGAAAAGGAAAGCTTGCAGATGGGCTGCGTCGCCAGCACGCTGCGCTTCTTCGACGACGGCAAGCTCAGCGCCAAGCGCTGGCAGCGCGCGCAGAGCGAGATCGCGGTCGAACTGCAGCAGTTCGCCGCCGACTACCGCGCGCACGGCTGGAGCGAGGCGATCGGCTCCTCGGGCACGGCCAAGGCGATCGGCGGCGTGGCGCAAGCCTGCGGCTGGTGCGAAACCGGCATTTCGCGCGTAGCGCTGGAAAAAATCCGCGATGCCCTGCTCGCCACGGGCAACATCGACAAGATCCGCCTGCCCGGCCTGGCCGAAGACCGCACCGGCGTATTCGCCGGCGGCGTGGCGATTCTCGAGGCCGCGTTCGCCGCGCTCGACATCCGCCAGATGCGCGTCTGCGAAACCGCGATGCGCGAGGGCCTGCTCTACGACATGGTCGGCCGCGCCGAGCACCGCGACCCGCGCACCGCGAGCATCGCCGCGCTGGCCCAGCGCTACGGCGTCGACCGCGCCCACGCCGCGCGCGTGGAGGCCACCGCCAACGCGCTGTTCGATTCGATCGCCGTCGACTGGCAGCTCGGCGACGACGAGCGCGACTGGCTCGCCTGGGCCGCGCGCATCCACGAGATCGGCCTTGCGATCGCGCACAGCCAGCACCACGTGCACGGCGCCTACATCGTCGAGAACTCCGACCTCGCCGGCTTCGCCCGCCACGAGCAGATCGTGCTCGCGATCATCCTGCGTTGCCACCGGCGCAAGCCCGACCAGAGCATCATCGACATCGCGCCCGAGCGTCTGCGCCGCCCGACCGCGCGCGTCACCGCGCTGCTGCGCCTCGCCGTGCTGCTGCAGCGCGCGCGCAAGGCCGAGCCGCTGCCGCCGCTCGAACTGCGCCTCGAAGACAAGACCTTGCAGTTGCGCCTGCCCGCGGCCTGGCTCGACGCGCACCCGCTGACGCGCACCGACCTCGACCAGGAGCGCGATTATCTCAAGCACTTCGACATCAAGCTGCAGGTGAAGACCGGCGAGAAGTTCGCCGCTTGAAAGCGGTTTCGAAACCTCGGAGTCTGCGCGGCAGAAACGTTCGAGGCGAAAAATCCGCCGTGCATACTCCTCGCCCGCGGGTTTCTTCAGAACTCGCCGATCGCATGCGCCTTGGCCAGCAGCGCACGACGGAACGATTCGGGCAGCGGCTTGTGCCAGTTGACGTAGAGGTTCTCGTATTCGGTCGCGACCCAGCCCGCGGCGACCGCGACTTCGCGCGCGCGCGGGTCGCCCGTGTAGCCGAAGAACGCATCGCAGCAGTCTGCGTAGCGCTCGAAGGCGTACTTGAGGACGATGAACCAGCTGCCGCCGGCCGCATAGAGCGCATCGCGCTCGTGCGGCTGCATGCGCTTGACCGTGTCGCCGTTGCTGCACGAGCCGCCGGACAGGTAGATGTCGCCGAACGGGCGCATGTGCGAATAGCCGAGCACGTGCAGGGCGCCGTCGGCGTCGCGGTACAGCGCGACGATGTGGCGCGGGAAATCGGGCGCGGGATCGCCGAACTTGCGCTTGAACAACGCGCCGACGAGAAATTCGGCGTCGTCGACCTCGCTGATCGTGATGAAGCCGCGCAGCGATTCGGGAAGGGTGTGCAGAGCGGGACGCAGCATGATGCGAAACCGGTCGTCGAGGGAGGCGAAGCGTAGCGGACTCCGCTGGAAATTCCCAATGCCGCGGGAGGACGAGTTGCGTCCCGGCCTGGAATCCGGCGTAGTCCCGGACGTGTGAAGTGGGATGCCGGCGATGGCGGCCGCAATGTGCGGAATCGGTTAGGATGCGGCGACTTTTCGCCCGTGCCCGATGCCGAATCCCCTTCTTCGCGCTTCGACCCTGCCCGCTTCCGCGCCCGGTCTGCGCGGCTGGCGCATCGCCGGCTGGGCGTTCTGTTTGCTGATGCTCGCGCTGCACGTCGCCGCCGGCTTCAACTCGGCGGGCGTGGTGGATTTCCGCCGCGACGTCTACTGGGCCACGGCGATCGCCTACGGCGAGCGCCTGCCGTGGTCGGGACCGCCGATCTACCAGCTCGTCGAACTGGGGCCGTGGTGGTATTACGTGCTCGCGCCGGCGATGCGCTTGAGCGGCCGCATCGCGGTCGTTGCGGCCTGGATACAGGTGCTGGCGGCGTTGAAATATTTCCTCGCCCTGCATCTGGGCACGCGCCTGCTCGACGAGCGCTTCGGTTTCGCGCTCGCGGCCGCCATCGCGGCGACGGGCTGGGCGATCGCGCCGCTGATCTTTCCCAGCCATCCCGCCGTGGTCGAGACGACCCTGCTGCTGCTCGCGCTGGCCGCGTGGCATTGCCGCGATGCGCTGACCGCGGGGCGCGCCGTGCTGTTCGGCCTCGCCGCGGCGGCGTGCGTGCATGCGCACCCGACCACGGCGACATGGGTGCTGATCGCCGGGCTGGCGCTGCTGTGGCGGCATCGCGGCTGGCGCGCGCTGGCGTTGCTGGCTCTCTCCGCGTGCGTGGTGGTGCTGTCGCTGCTGCCGCCGTGTCTGGATCCGCAGCCGCTCGCGGCGGGCATGCGCAAGACCGCCGAAACCTACGCGAGCCACGATCTCGCGGTCGCTCCACTGGTGCGCTTCGCGCGCCTCGTGGCGGCGCTGTTCGTCAACGGCGAATGGTCGGGCCTGATGCTGATGACGTCGTGGAAGCTGCCGACGGTGCGCCTCGCCTGGAGCCTGTACTGCGCCTGTCTGGCGCTGGCGCTGGCGGGCGTCGCGCTGCTGCCGCGCACGTTGCGGCGCGGGTTCGCGATCGCGCTGGCGCTGCTGTCGTTCCAGTGCGCCTTCCTCGTGCTCGTGCGCGCGAGCGTGCCGATCTGGATGGTCGAATCGGCGCTGCCGACGCTGGCCTTCGTCTTCGCCCTGGGCTGGTACGGCTGGCTGTCGCCGCCGCCGCCGTGGCGCCGGGCGCTCGGCGGTACGGCGCTGGCGGTGCAGGTCGCGCTGTCGCTGGCGACGTTCGGCGTGTTGTTGCGCGACATCCACTCGCTGCGCGTCATGCCCGACGCCAACCCCTACGTCGACGCGACCCAGCGCGGCGAGCGCTACACGACGATTCCGGTCGCTTTCTTTCCGGCGCGCAGGGTCGATGCGCTCGGCGCGATCGGCTGTGCGCCAACGACCCTGCACGGGCGTCTGGCGACGCTCATGGAAGCCGCCTTCGCGATACCGCTGCGCGTGGCCTGCGGGAAATGGCCCGACGTGCGTTTTCGCGGCAGCGGCGAGGCCGGCGAACATCGCCTCGGCATCGAACAGGCCGCGACGGCGAAGACGGCGATCGCGCCGGACGAAACCATCGCCGGCATGGCGATCTACTCGCGCGTTCGTCCCGTCGGTCCGGCCGCAGGAACGCGACGCACCGAACTGCGCCGCATGCAGGTAGTGCCGGAGGCGCTGCGCTCGGAACCGCAGGTGTGGACGTTCGCCGCGCGGGCGGGCGACGTGGTTTCGCTGACCGGAATCGCCTCCTCCGCGATCGGCACGGCACGCGCGGACGGGCGTGCCGCCAGGCTCGTCTACGAAGTCGGCGACCAGTTGTTCTACACCTGCGATGGGTGCGCGGGCGATGCGGCGGTGGATTGGAATATCGCAATCAAGGAGCCGGCCTACGATCTCGACATCGTCGTCATCGAAGCGCCGTAGGGAAACGGATTGCCATGCTCATCGAGCGGTGGCGTCGCGCAGCAGCCCTTCCAGTTCGCTCGGCGTCTTCCAGTGATTGCCGCAGACGTAGCGCGGCAGCAACCAGCGATCGACGTTCGCCTCGACCGGATGCGGCTCGCCGGTGAACGCGGCGCGCAGACGGTGTTCGTGCACGTACCGCGGCAAGTACTCGCGCACGAGATAGTCGTTCCATTCGCCATAGGGATAGGCGAACAGCGTGCTGCGGCACGGCGCCAGATGCGCATCGAGCCAATCGGCCGCGGCACGGATTTCGGCATCGGCATCGACATGGCTGTCGACGTTCTTGAACGTGCCCTTGTTCTGCTCGCGCTGCGCGGTGTACGGCAAGGTGGGGTGGTTGTGGTCCCAACTGTGGTTCTCGATCGCGATGACGCCTTCTCGCGCCGCCTCGCGCCACCAGCCGTCGCGCCACCAGTCGCGGCCGGCCATGCAGGTGACGTCGAGCACGGCGCGCGCCTGCGGCGAAACGATGACGAAGCTCGTCATCTGCGCGCGCATGCCCGCCGTCGCGGTGAAATCGCGCAGAATGCCGGCGAAGCCGCGCTGCGCGCCGTAGTGCGGATGCTCCATGTCGAACCAATCGAAGTACGAGCCGTCGTCGCAGGTCAGCGCGACGGCGCCCTCGACGCTGGACGACGGCGCTTCGCCGAGCAGCGCATCGACGACCTCGGCCGCGGAGACGATGCGCAGGCCGAGCCGTGCGATCGTGCGCAGGTCTTCGGCGAGCGCCACGTGATCGTTGCTGCCGTAGTCGTTGCCGAAGATGTTGGTCGAGTGGTAGGTGAGAATTGGTACCTTCATATTGTGACAAACCTGGCTGGTGACTCGACCAATGGCAGACTCATAAAATAGCAGGATGTCGGCATCCCTTGTCAGGGAGCCTCTTGGACGTTCGTGCTGAGCGTAGCTCGCGGAGCGCGCGAAGTCGAAGCCGCGCTTCGGCTCTTCGAGCCAGCGCTCGGCGCGAACGGTTCGCCGGTCCTTTCAATTTCCGCTTCCGGAGTTTTCATGCCTGCCGCCGCCCTCAATCCCGCCGATCTCTACGACGTCCGCTCGCTGCTCAGCGAAGAGGAACGCATGGTGCAGGACACCGTCGCGCGCTTCACCGACGAGCGCGTGCTGCCGATCATCGGCGACTGCTTCGACAAGGCGCGTTTTCCGACCGAACTGATCCCCGAGATGGCCGAGCTCGGCCTGCTCGGCGCCACGCTGCCGGCCGAGTACGGCTGCGCCGGCATGAACGGCGTCAGTTACGGCCTGATCTGCCAGGAACTCGAGCGCGGCGACTCGGGCCTGCGCAGCTTCGCCTCGGTGCAGTCCTCGCTGTGCATGTATCCGATCTACGCCTACGGCAGCGAAGAGCAGAAGCAGCACTGGCTGCCGCAGATGGCGCAGGGCAAGGTCATCGGCTGCTTCGGCCTGACCGAGCCGCACGGCGGTTCCGATCCGGCCAACATGAAGACGAACGCGAAGAAGGACGGCGGCGATTGGGTCATCAACGGCGCCAAGATGTGGATCACGAACGGCAATCTCGCTCATATCGCGATCGTCTGGGCGCAGACCGACGACGGCATCCAAGGCTTCATCGTGCCCACGAGTACCAAGGGTTTCGCCGCGCAAGAGGTGCACAAGAAGATGAGCCTACGCGCTTCGGTGACGAGCGGCCTGTTCTTCGACAACGTGCGCGTGCCCGATTCCAACCGCCTGCCGAACGTGAAAGGCCTCAAGGGCCCGCTCGGCTGCCTGACCCAGGCGCGCTACGGCATCACTTGGGGCCCGATCGGTGCGGCGATCGCCTGCTTCACCGAAACGACCGAATACGCCAAGAACCGCATGCTGTTCCAGCGCCCGATCGCGGCGACGCAGGCGGTGCAGATCAAGCTCGCCGACATGGCGCGGCGGATCACGCTGGCGCAACTGCTCTCGCTGCAGCTCGGCCGGCTCAAAGACGCCGGCAAGATGCAGCCGACCCAGGTCAGTCTGGCGAAATGGAACAACTGCCGCATGGCGATCGACATCGCGCGCGAATGCCGCGACGTCCTCGGCGCCGCCGGCATCACCACCGAGCACTGCCCGATCCGCCACGCGCTCAATCTCGAATCCGTGATCACCTATGAAGGCACCGAGACCGTGCACCAGCTCGTGGTCGGGCGCGAGGTGACCGACATCAACGCGTTCTAGCTTTTGTTTCCCTTCTCCCGGTGGGAGAAGGGAAGAAAGACCTTGCCTCCTGAGGCGACGCCTCTCGACGGCGCCGCGTACGGCGCGCAAAATTGATCGGAAAGGAGGCTGGGCGTGGTCACCGTCTATGGCATGAAATCCAGCGGCAACTGTTACAAGGTGCAGTTGCTGCTCGAGCAGTTGCAGCGTCCGTACCGCTGGGTCGAGATCGACAGCGCGCGCGGCGAAACGCGCACGCCGCAATTCCTAGCCAGGAACGCGAACGGCAAGGTGCCGCTGCTCGAACTCGACGACGGCCGCTTGCTGGCCGAGTCGAACGCGATTCTGAATTTTCTCGCCGAAGGCACGCCGTATCTGCCGGGCGACGCGTGGCTGCGCGCGCAGGCGCTGCAATGGATGTTCTTCGAACAGTACAGCCACGAGCCGTATATCGCCGTCGCGCGTTTCATCTGCCGCTGGCTGCCGGCCGACCATGCGCGCCGCGAAGAGCTGCCGCGCTTGGTCGAGCGCGGCAAACAGGCGCTGGCCGTGATGGAAAAGCATCTTTCCGGGCGTGAATTTTTCGTCGGCGACGGCTACACGATCGCCGACATCGCCCTGTTCGCATACACGCACTGCGCGGCGGACGGCGGCTTCGATCTCGGGTCCTGGCCCGCCGTCTGCGCGTGGCTTTCGCGCGTGCGTGCGCAGCCGCGCTTCGTGCGCATGGAAGCCTGAGCATGTTCGTCGGCAAGGTGACAAGCGAGTTGCTACGGCGCGCGGCGGCGACGTTGGCGCTATCCCTTCTCGCGGGCTCCACCGCGCTTGCCGCCACCGTTGCGCCGCGGCTGCCCATCGTGCCGCGCGAGCACCCTTCGCCGCGTCCGATTCCCTACGCGGGCCCGCTGCGTGGCGGCAGCAATTTCCTCTGGTACGCGCTCGGAGCGGATTGCGAGCGCGAACCCTACGGCATCGTGCCGAACTATCATCTCGCCGGGGTGCGCTCGCAAGTGCAGGCGCAACTGGCCGCAATGTACGCCGCGGGAATGGCGCGCCTGAGCCTGGGCGTGTATTTCGCGCACGGCACGTCCTCGGGCACGGTCGTGGATTCGAGCGACTCCGCCGCGGTCGCCCTCGCCGCGCAGAACGCCGCCGACCTCATGACGGACGTCAAGGCCGCCGGATTCCGCGAAGTGCTGTTCCGCTTCTTTCCGGTCGGCACGATCTATCCGCCGAACTCCGATTTCGATCCCTCGTTGGTCGGCGAATACTGGAACTTCATCCAGGCCATCCGACCTGCCGTGGCGAACGCGCAGTTGTCCTATCTGATCGACCTCGGCGTGGAGGCCGCGCCGCGCGATTCGGAATTGCCGATCATCTCGAATCCGTGGAAATATCCGAACAACTCGAGCTGGAGCCACGCCGTGCGGCAGCTCTGGCAGAACTACTACGCCGCCTACGGCAGCGCCGACACGATCGGCTTCTCCTCGCTGACCGACGACGACGCGGACGACATGCGCTCGCGCGTGCGCCACATGCGCTACGTCTACGATATCGGCGGCGGCAATCCGCGCTACCCGGCGACGTTCGCGATCGACGTCTACGGCGATGCGAGCGCGAACGAGGCCGTCAAGTTCACCCAATTCGACCAGGCATTGCGCAGCGAGGACTCCAGCGGTTCGCTCGGCTGGCGCGATACGCCGGTGATCGTCGCCGAGACGTACTACGACGATCCGGTATCCGCAGAGAACCTGGTCGTGGCGATGAAGAATACCGGCCGCAAGGTGCCGTTCCTGACCCAATGGCCACTCGATCGCGGCAGCAACGCCGCCACCGGCGGCGATTGCGCCGTGACCAACGTATTGCCGCCCTATACGTGGAGCGTGTACGCCAGCTACGGCTTCTGAGCGGGCCCGCTCCGAACGCGCGGGTTACCGGACCACGCCGAGCTTGCGCCCGACCTTGACGAACGCGGCGACCGCGCGGTCGATCTGCTCGTGCGTATGCGCCGCGCTCATCTGCGTGCGGATGCGCGCCTGGCCCTGCGGCACGACCGGATAGAAGAAGCCGATCACGTAGATGCCCTCGTCGAGCAGTTGCTTTGCGAACTCCTGCGCGAGCTTGGCGTCGCCGAGCATCACCGGCGCGATCGGGTGCGTGCCGGGTCGGATGTCGAAGCCGGCATCGAGCATGCGCTTGCGGAAATACAGCGCGTTGTCGTCGACCTTGTCTCGCAGCGCCGTGCTCGACGACAGCATCTCGAACACCTTGATCGACGCGGCCACGAGCGGCGGCGGCAGCGTGTTCGAAAACAGGTACGGACGCGAACGCTGGCGCAACAGGTCGATGATTTCCTGGCGGCCTGTGGTGAACCCGCCGGAGCCGCCGCCGAGCGCCTTGCCGAGCGTCGAGGTGAACACGTCGACTTTGTCCATCACACCGTGCAGTTCGGCCGAGCCGCGCCCGGTCGGGCCGACGAAGCCGGTCGCGTGCGAGTCGTCGACCATGAGCAGCGCGCCATATTTCTCCTTCAAGCGGACGATCTCGTCGAGCTTGGCGATGTAGCCGTCCATCGAGAACACGCCGTCGGTCGCGATCAGGCGGGTGCGTTTGCCCTGGGTTTCGGCGAGATGCTTTTCGAGTTCGGCCATGTCGCCGTTCGCATAGCGGCGGCGTTCGGCCTTGCACAGGCGGATGCCGTCGATGATCGAGGCATGGTTGAGCGCATCGGAGATGACGACGTCGTCTTCGCCGAGAATGGTCTCGAACAGTCCGCCGTTGGCATCGAAGCACGAGGTATACAGGATCGTGTCGTCGGTGCCGAAGAACTTCGCGATCGTCGCTTCGAGCCGCTTGTGCAGGTCGTGCGTGCCGCAGATGAAACGCACGCTGGCGAGACCGAAGCCGTGCGTGTCGAGCGCATCCTTCGCCGCCTGGATGATTTCGGCGTTGTCGGCGAGACCGAGATAGTTGTTCGCGCAGAAGTTCAGCACTTCGCGTCCGTCTGCGGTGCGGATCGACGACGACTGCGGCGTCGCGATCACGCGCTCGGTCTTGTACAGGCCCGCGTCGCGGATCGAGTCGAGTTCGGCGGCAAGGCGCGCGCGCGCGGCGTAGGTCATGGCTCGATCTCCTCGTGGCGGGTCGCCATTCTATCGGCTGCGGCGCCCGCACGTGCGCGATGGACGCGAAAAGCGCAATAATCGGGGCAGTCGGCGTAGGGGGTGCCTGATGCGCAAGACCGCAGTCGATGGAAAACGGGACAAAGCAGCCGTGCCGGCGCCCTCGCAAGGCGCGGGTTTCGTGCACAACCTGCGCTCGCTGATCCTCGGCAACCTCGCGGGATTCGTCGCCGCGCCGGTGCTCGGGCTGTTCTCGGGATTCCTGCTTCTGTTCGGCGGCATCTTCCTCGCCGGTGCCTGGACCGCCGGGCCGAAGCCGCTGCTCGACGCGCGCCGCTACGCGCCGTTCACCGCGCGCGCCGAAGGCCACGTCGTGGAAAGTTGGACCGCGCTCGAATTCGATCCGTCCGCGCTGCCGAACGGAAAATTGTATTGGCAGCCGTGGAGCAGGATTTCGCCGTGCATGGTCGTCGAATACGCCGGCGACTGGGGTGCGCCGATGCAGCGCGCGTTCTGCGGCAACCGTTTCCAGTTCAGCGACTTCTTCCGCTTCGACGACTGGCACACGCTGATGCCGGGCGTGCCGTTCTCGTTCAAGCGTGACGCGAACGGGTTCGCCGTGCCGGAGATGCGCGTGGGCCGCGCCGCGTTCGACTGGCTGAACGCGCATCCGCCGCACGACACGTTCATGCTCGGCAAACCGCCGCCGGCCACCGCGCTCGGCGCGCTGCGCGAAGCGAGCGACCATCCGCTCGACATCGCGCTGGCAAGCTGGACGACGAAGGTCGAGACCGTTCCGCTGGCCTACGATCCGCAGCACCCGGAAGCGCCGGTACCGGCGAAAATCGTCGAGGACGCACGCCGCGGATCCGGATACTTCGCGTTCGGATTGATCATCTCAGTGTTGTTTGCAGTGCCGGGCGTGTTCGTGTTCCGCATCGGCATCGGCCTGCTGACCGGGCAGTCCGGCCTGTTGCTGTGGCTGCTCTCGCTGTTGCCATTGCTGGCGATGCCGTGGTGGGGCGACCTGTTGCCGCGCCTGATCGCGCATGCGAACAAGCAGTGGGCCGACGTTGCGGCCGACATGCTCGACGACATCGGCCGCGTCACCCGCTTCAGCGCCAGCGCGCCCGGCGATGCGCTGCTGCGCGGCGGCGAGCGCATCGTCTGGAACACGAGCGAGGGCAACTATCGCGACACGTTCGGGCAGTTGCATTTCACGCCGCCGAACCCGGCCCCCACATCGGCCGACGCCGCGCTGTCGGCACTGCGCGCGCAGGCCGCGACGCAGGTACGCGCCCTCGATTCGGCGCAGAAGACCGCGCTGTTCCGGCGCCTGCGCGCGCAATACGAGGCCAATCGGCAGAACGTGCAGCGCCTGTTCACGACCGCCGCCGAAGACACGTTGCGAGACGCGGATGCCGACGCCGGCGCGCACAAGGCAGCACGCAATTTCCTGATCTTCGCCTCGGGCGGTACCTACTACGAGGACCAGCTCGACAAGATCGAAGCGTCACCGCGCGCGCTCAGCGCACCGTCCGGGTGAATTCGCCGGGCGGATATTTCGGCGCTCCGGCGAACGGTGCGCGCAGCACCAGATGCCAGCCGCGTGCGGCGAGTTTGCGTCGTGCCAGCGCCGAAGCCTCGCCGCCGATCAGCACGGTCTTGTCGGCCGCGCTCCCGAACTCGGCGCGATCGAAGAACCCGGCGATGTCGGCGGTCCAGCTCAAGTAATCCAGCGGCAACGGCAGCAGCAGTCTGCGGTCGCGCGCGACGTAGGCCAGCGCCGCGTCGGCGACGACGAGCTTGCCGCCGCGCGCATCCGGCCGGTAGCGACGGATTTGCGACAGCGCATCGACGAGGAATCTCGCCTCGACTTCGCCGCGCGTCGTCGCACCGAGTTCGAGCAGTTCGTTGCAACCTTCCTCCGGCGCGATCGCGACCAGCGAATCGACGAGTTGCGTGCGCGTCGTGTCGCTGAAACCGCCGCGCCTGAGAAACTGGCGGATGCCGAACTCGTCGCTACACACGGTAAGCAACTGTTTCCGGTTGCGCTCGCGAATCTGCTCGGGCGTGTGGTTGAGCACGAATTCGTTGACCATGCCCGAATCGACGATCACGTCCGCGGCGATACCGTCGATCTGGCCAAGCGCCTCGCCCGCCGAAAAGTTGCCCCAGGTCGCGGCCCAGGCGAGCGAGTTCAGGCGCTCGACGATGTAAGGGTTTGAAGTGCCCGGATCGAAACCCAGCCTTTTCGCGATCTCGTTGCGCGAAGCGCTGTACTTGAGATAACGCTTCACTTCGCGACCGGTGTCGCGGCCGAGGCGCGCATACCAGGCGTGGCTTTCCTTCTCCGGCGGCTCGGCGGGCGGCGGCGGAATGCCTTGCGCATCGCCCGCATCGACCGGCGGCGCATCCACCCCGACGTAACCCAGGGCGTCGGGTCGGTCGGGCCGATGCGCCTCGGCATTGGCGCTCACAGCCGCGTCGGCGGGCACGTCGCGGCCCGCGGTCATCGGCCCGGCGGGCGCGCGGAACGGATCGCCCTTGTTCTCCATGATGCGCGCGGAACGGTCGCTGACGGCCTGCGCGCGGCCCGCCCACATGTCGATCTGCTTCTTGAAATAGCGCACCACGCCCATCGGCAGGCCAACGACCGCATCGACCGGATGGCGCACGACATTGGCGATCGCCGTACCCGTTCTCCTGCCGCGCTCGGCGAGCGCATGCGCGAACGCGCCGCTGCGCGTGGCGCGGTCGAGCGCTTCGATCGCCGGAACCTCGGCGACGCGGATCGCGAGCAGCTGCGCGCTATCCGCCGTGAGCGGACCCCAGGACGTCGTGACCGAGAAGCGCGCCATGTAGCCGCCGACCGGCGCTTTCGGGTCGACCGCGAAGTTCGGCCCGCTCAGCAACGCGGGTTCGGCGACCGCCGCCGCGTCGAGCACGGGCTCGGCCTCGTAGCCGCATTGCCCGACGCACGCAGGCGCCTCGTGCGCCAGTGCGGGCACGCAGGCGAGCAGCAGCGACAGGCAAAACGGTTTCATCATGCAAGCAAGAGCTTGAACCGCAAAGGACACGAAGCGAAGAACGAGAAAAGATCGGGAGCCGCGCAGGGCGAAAACCGGAATTCGGCTTTTTCTTCGTGTCCTTCGTGGTTCAGTCTTTTGATTTCTAGAGCCAGCGGCCGCTCAGTTCCAGGAGCAGACGACCTTGCCGCAAGCGCCCGCATCCATCAGGTCGAAGCCGCGCTGGAAGTCGTCGATGTGGATCTGGTGCGTCAACACCTTCTGCAGCGGGAATCCGGTCAGCAGCATCTGCGTCATCTTGTACCAGGTCTCGTACATGCGCCGGCCGTAGATGCCGTGCAGCACGAGGCCCTTGAAGATCACCTTGTCCCAGGCGATGCCGGCGCCGTTCGGCATGATGCCGAGCATCGCGATCTTGCCGCCGTGGTACATGCAGTCGAGCATGTCGCCGAACGCGCGCGGATTGCCCGACATTTCCATGCCGACGTCGAAGCCTTCCATGTGCAGGTCGGCCATGACGTCCTTGAGCGATTGCTTGGAGACGTTGACCACGCGCGTCGCGCCCATGTCGGCGGCGAGCTTGAGGCGGTAGTCGTTGACGTCGGTGACGACGACGTTGCGCGCGCCGATGTGCTTGGCGATGCCCGCGGCGATGATGCCGATCGGGCCGGCGCCGGTGATCAGCACGTCCTCGCCGATCAGGTCGAACTCGAGCGCGCAGTGCGCGGCGTTGCCGTAGGGATCGAAGAACGCGGCAAGCTCGGACGGAATCGGGTCGGGCACCGGCCACAGGTTCGACGCCGGCATCGCGATGTACTCGGCGAACGCGCCGTTGCGGTTCACGCCGATGCCGACCGTGTGCGGACACAGATGCTGCCTGCCCGCGCGGCAGTTGCGGCACACGCCGCAGACGATGTGGCCTTCGGCCGAAACGCGCTGGCCGATCGCGTAGCCGCGCACGCCGGGCCCGATATCGACGATGCGGCCGACGAACTCGTGGCCGATGACGAGGCCCGGTTTGATCGTGCGCTGCGACCACTCGTCCCACTTGTAGATGTGCAGGTCGGTGCCGCAGATCGCGGTCTTCTCGAGCTTGATCAGCACCTCGTTGGGGCCGATTTCGGGCAGGGGCACCTGTTCCATCCAGATGCCCCTGCCGGCTTCGCGCTTGACCAGCGCCTTCATCGTGGCTTGTGCCATAGGGATACGTCCCGAAAGAGGTGCGCGATTATATCGCGTGCGGAATCGAGCCAGCGTCTTGCCACGCATCCGGCGTGTTCGCTGACGAACCGAACCGCTACGATGCGCGCAGGCGGAAATCGAGCGTGGCGACGGCACCACCCTGCGGGCGTGGCGCGAGCGAGACTTTCCAGTCGTAGAGCTCGCACAGACGAATGACGATGGCGAGACCGAGTCCGGCGCCCGACGTGCCCTCCGAGGACTCGCCGCGCACCCCGCGCTGGAACAGCTTGTCCGCGTCCTCCTGCTTGATGCCGGGGCCCGAGTCCTCGACCGTGACGACGCCGCGCTTCGCGCCGACCGTGATGATGACGTCGCCCTTCTGCGTGTACTTGAACGCGTTGCCGATCAGGTTGCCAAGCGCCACGGCGATCACCGACGACGGCGCGACCACTTCGATCGGCTGCTCGACCTCGAGATGCACGTCGATCGGCTTGCGCCCGATGTGCGAGCGGTAGACGTCGATCACCTGTTCGACAACCTTGGCGACATCCGTCGTTTCACCGTCGTTCGGCGCGCTGCGCTCGCTGCGCGACAGGTGCAGCAGTGCATTGGTCAATTCGGTCGACTGCTTCGCCGCGCGCTCGATGCGCTTGAGGCGTTCGCGAATCTTGTCGTCGATCTTGTCGGAAGCGAGCAGCAGCTCGGTCGTGCCCGAGATCACCGCGAGCGGCGTGCGCAGCTCGTGGCTGACGTCGGCGTTGAAATCGCGGTCGCGCACGACGATCGAAGTCAGGCGTTTGGCGTAGTCGTCGAACGCGACGGCGAGCTCGCCGACCTCGTCGTCGGCGAAATGCGGACCCAGCGGCTCGGGTTTGCGGGTCTGACGCAGGGTGCGGATGCGCTGCGCCAGATCGGTGACCGGGCTCATCACGCGGCGCGAGAGCCAGCGGCCGATCAGCAGCGCCAGAATACCGAACAGCAATACCGCGAATGTGAGCGAGGTAAAAAGCTGCCTTTCTGAAAGCTTCTGGGTGCTGACGTCATAGAACAACATCGCCCAGTATTCGTCATCCTTGTAAACGGCAACCTTGAAGGGACGCAGCTTTCCTTCGGAGCCCGGCTTTTCGATTTCGTACACACCGGTTTGGTCGAACTGGCGCCATTCGAACGGCACGTTGGCGAATTTTGCAGCGCCCCAAATCCAAGGGTCATAGCGAGTGATCTTCCAAGGCTCGTCGTCGTTTCTATGTTCTCTTTTGAAATCGACGAAGTTCGTCACCATGCGCTGTAGATCATTGTTGACCAACTGATCTTCGAGCCGCGCACGCATATACAGCGTCGCCACGGCGAACAACGCCGTGAGCCCGAACCCGAACAGTGCGAACGAGATGATGATACGGCTGCGCAGCCGGCGGCGGAATTTCGCGGGCTTCATGCGCGAAAGCATACTGTCCCTTCTCCCTCCGGGAGAAGGTGGCGCGAAGCGCCGGATGAGGGTCCGGGCTGGCTGCGACGTTGCGAGAACTCCGAACCCTCACCCGGCGTGCGTTGCGCGCCGACCTCTCCCGCAGGGAGAGGTGAAAGGTCAGAGACATATGCGCGCGATTTCGAAGACTTCAATTCGCCGCCGCGTCGGGATCGACCATGCGATAGCCGATGCCGTGGCGCGTCTGGATCAGCGCCTTGTCGAACGGCTTGTCGATCGCCGCGCGCAGGCCGTGGATATGCACGCGCAGCGAATCGCTGTCGGGCAATTCCTCGCCCCACACGCGCGTTTCGAGTTCCTGCCGGGTGACGACCGAGGGACTCGACTCCATCAGGTTCTGCAGCAGCTTGAGCCCGATCGGGTTGAGCTGGATGCTCTTGTCGCCGCGCGTGACGATCAGCGTGTCGAGGTTGTAGGTGAGGTCGGCCACCTGCAGGATGCGGCTTTGTATGCCCTTGCCGCGGCGCGCGAGCACGGACAGGCGCGCCTCGAGTTCCTGCAGCGCGAACGGTTTCACCATGTAGTCGTCGGCGCCCGAATCGAAGCCGGTGAGCTTCTGGTCGAGCGCGTCGCGCGCGGTGAGCATCAATACGGGGGTCTGCCGGCGCGCCTCCTGGCGCAGCTTGCGGCAGAGCTCCAGACCGTCCATGCCGGGCAAGGTGAGGTCGAGCACGATCGCGTCGAAATCGTGCGAGATGGCCAGATGCAGGCCGGTGACGCCGTCGCCGGCGAAGTCGACCGTATGGCCTTTTTCCTCGAGATAGTCGCCGATGTTCGCGGCGATGTCGCTGTTGTCTTCGATGACCAGTATGCGCATGTGTCCTAGCTTACCCGTATGGCGTCCGAATTGCTCGGTCGGTCGCGATTGGATCGCCGCACGACGCACGGAGTTCCGCAAACGCCGAGCCCTGACCCGAAGCTGGTAGAAAGCCGTTGTCGTCGAGAAGCGCGGCCAGGGATGGCCGCTTCGTGATCTTCGCCATCAGGGGCGACGGCTGAAATGCACGCCCAATAAAAAAGCCCAAGGAGGCGCCATTGGGGGGAACGCACCTCGCTTGGGCTCAAAGCTACTGCCCCGATTACCGTAACCTGCTAGTCACCCGACCTGACCTTTGGGAGTGTCGAGCAAGTACAGTGGAAGCAATGGTAGGGACGATGCGATTAAATCGACGTTAAGTCGATCTATGGGTTTCGTTAATTCGTTTTGCCGGCGGCGGCGGATTCGCGGCGGGTGCGCGAACCGTCCGCGGCGGGGCGTCCTGCGCGCCGGTGCGCCGCCCGCCGACGTACGCGCCGCTCGATGTATTCGATGATTTCGCCGGCCACGTCGACGCCGGTCGTGGCCTCGATGCCTTCGAGGCCCGGCGAGGCGTTGACTTCGAGCACGAGCGGGCCGCGCTTCGAACGCAACAGATCGACGCCGGCAATTTCGAGCCCCATCGTGTGCGCGGCGCGCACGGCGATGTCGATTTCCGCGGCGTCGAGTTCGGCCACGGTCGCGCTGCCGCCGCGATGCAGGTTCGAACGGAACTCGCCCTCGCGCGCCTGGCGCTGCATCGCCGCGACCACCTTGCCGCCGACGACGAAGCAGCGGATGTCGGCGCCCTTCGCCTCTTTGATGTATTCCTGCACGAGGAAATTCGCGAACAGGCCGCGGAACGCCTCGATCATGCCCTGCGACGCGCTGCCTTTTTCGGCGAGCAGCACGCCCTGCCCCTGCGCACCTTCGTTGAGCTTGATGACGTGCGGCGCATCGCCGAGCATCGCGAGCAGGTCGGCGGTGTCGTCCGGGTTGTCGCCGAACACCGTCGTCGGCAAGCCGATGTCCTCGCGCGCGAGCAGTTGCAGCGAGCGCAGCTTGTCGCGCGCGCGCAGCACCGCGTCGGACGAATTCGGCGTGTACACGCCCATCATCTCGAACTGGCGCAGCACCGCCGTGCCGTAGAAGGTGATCGAGTTGCCGATGCGCGGGATCACCGCATCGACGCCGTCGAGCGCGCGGCTCTTGTAGCGCATCTGGAAATTGCCCGGCTCGATGCGCATGTAGCAACGCAGCGGATCGAGCACGCGCACGCGGTGCCCGCGCTTGCGCGCGGCGGCGACGAGGCTGACCGTCGAATAAAGCTTGGCGTTGCGCGAGAGGATGGCGATTTTCATTGGGCACTCGGGGCGAACACGAGACGGGATTATCCCCGATCCCCGGCTCGCAATCCCCGCCGGGAGCGCGCGGGAACGGCCGGCCAAGGCAAATTCCGCATCACCCGGATCTTTCAGCCACGATGCGCGAGCAGGCGGGGCAGTTCGTGCGGCGATCCGGCGATCGCGTCCGCGCCGGCCGCGAGCAATTCCTCGCGGCTGCCGAAGCCCCAGCCCGCGCCGACCGCGCGCACGCCATTCGCCCGTGCGCCTTCGATGTCGAAATGGCGGTCGCCGACCATCGCGGCGGATTCCGGCGCGACGCCGAAATCGTCCAGCGCACGCGCGATCAACTCGGTCTTTTCGCTGCGCGCGCTGCCTGCGCCGACCGCGTAGACCTTCGCGAAACACGCGCCGAACGGCAGGCTGGCGACGATTCTGCCGGCATAGAGATCCACTTTCGACGTGACCACGGCGAGCCGGACGCCGCTGCGCGCCAACGCCTCGACCGTCTCGGCGATGCCCGGATAGACCTCGTGCTCGCGCCAACCGGTCTCGCTGAAGCGTTCGCGATACAGCGCGACCGCGCGCTCGATCCGCTCCGGGTCGTCGCCGAGCGCGAGCGGAAACGTCGCGCGCAGCGGCGGCCCGATCCATTTGCGCAGTTCCTCGCGCGGCGGAATCGCAGCGTCGAGTTGCGCCAGCGCATGCTCGATCGAGGCGACGATGCCGATTTCCGAATCGATCAGCGTGCCATCGAGGTCGAACAGCACAAGCTTTGTCGCGGCGCGAGACGGATTCACGCGCGCGCTTTCAGCGCCGCCACGGCCGGCAGTTCCTTGCCTTCGAGGAATTCGAGGAACGCGCCGCCGCCGGTGGAGATGTAGGAAATACCGTCGGCGACGCCGTACTTCTCGACCGCGGCCAGCGTGTCGCCGCCGCCGGCGATCGAGAACGCAGGCGACTTCGCGATCGCGTGCGCGACCGCTTCGGTGCCGCCGCCGAACGCGTCGAACTCGAACACGCCGACCGGGCCGTTCCAGACCACGCTGCCGGCCTTTTCGATCAGCGCCGCGTAGCGCGCCGCGGTCGCCGGGCCGATGTCGAGGATCATGTCGCCCGGCGCGACTTCGCCCACCTTCTTCACCGTCGCTGGCGCGTCGGCCTTGAACTCGGGCGCGACGACGACGTCCTCGGGAATCGGCACGTCCGCGCCGCGCGCCTTCGCATCGGCGATGATCTTCTGCGCGGTCGCGATCAAATCCGCCTCGTACAGCGACTTGCCGACCTGGAATCCGGCCGCCGCGATGAAGGTGTTGGCGATGCCGCCGCCGACGATGAGCTGGTCGACCTTGCCGATCATGTTCTGCAACAGTTCGAGCTTGGTCGAGACCTTCGAGCCCGCGACGATCGCGAGCAGCGGGCGCCGGGGATGTTCGAGCGCCTTGCCGAGCGCGTCGAGTTCCGCCATCAGCAGCGGTCCGCCGCAGGCGACGTGGGCACGGCGGATCACGCCGTGCGTGGACGCCTGCGCACGGTGCGCGGTGCCGAACGCGTCCATGACGAAGATCTCGCAGAGCGCTGCATAGCGCCCGGACAAGGTCGTATCGTCCTTTTCCTCGCCGACGTTGAAGCGGCAGTTTTCGAGCAGCACGACTTCGCCCGGATCGACGTCGATCGCCTCGCCGCCGAGGTAGTCGCGCAGCAGGCGCACCGGCTTGCCGAGCGCATTGCCGAGCCAGACGGCGACCGGCGCGAGCGACTCCGCTTCGTTGAAATGCCCTTCCTTCGGCCGGCCGAGGTGCGAGATGACCATCACGCGTGCACCCGCGTCGCGCGCGAGCTTGATGGTCGGCAGCGCGGCCTCGAGGCGCTGGCTCGCCGCGACCTTGCCGTCCTTGAGCGGCACGTTGAGGTCTTCGCGGATCAGGACGCGTTTGCCTTTGAGGTCGAGCGAGGTCATGCGGAGTATGGACATTGCGGGCTCCCTGGACTTGGAATTCTCGTGGATTGCATTCGAGGGACACATTTTACGTCAGGTGCGCTGTGGCACACTGTCGCCATGCACACGATCGCCTTTATCCACGATCTCGCCATCATCATGCTGACCGCCGGCGTGGTGACGGTCGTCTTTCACCTGCTGCGCCAGCCGGTGGTGCTCGGCTACATCGCCGCCGGCGTGCTGATCGGCCCGCACACGCCGCCCTACGCGCTGATCACCGACGAGGAATCCACGCGTACGCTCGGCGAGCTCGGCGTGGTGTTCCTGCTGTTCTCGCTGGGCCTGGAATTCTCGATCAAGCGCCTGCGCCGGGTCGGCGCGACCGCGCTCGTCGCCGCGCTCGTCGGCATCGTCACGATGATCTGGCTCGGCTACGAGATCGGCCTCGCCTTCGGCTGGCGCAACATGGACGCGCTGTTCCTCGGCGCGATGCTGTCGATCTCCTCGACCACGATCACGATCAAGGCGCTCGACGAAGCCGGACTGCGCCGCGAGAAATTCGCGCAGACCGTGTTCGGCATCCTCATCATCGAGGACGTGCTCGCCATCTGCATGGTCGCGCTGCTGTCGAGCATCGCCAAGACCGGCAACGTCGACGCGGGCGAAGTGCTGTCCACGTTCGGCAAGCTGACCGTGTTCCTCGTCGCCTCGCTCGTCATCGGCATCCTCGCCGTGCCGCGCCTGCTCGACTACATCGCGCGCTTCGGCCGCAACGAGATGCTGCTGGTCGGCGTGCTCGGCCTGCTGTTCGGCTTCTGCCTCGTCGTCATCAAGCTCGGCTACAGCGTCGCGCTCGGCGCGTTCACGATCGGCGTCATCATCGCCGAGGCCAAGTCGCTGCGCCGCATCGAACACCTGATCGAGCCGATCCGCGACATGTTCTCGGCGGTGTTCTTCGTCACGATCGGCCTGCTGCTCGATCCACGCGTGCTCGTCGACTATGCGTGGCCGATCACGGTCATCACGATCGCGATCGTGCTCGGCAAGACCCTCGCGCGCACGTTCGGCTCGTTCGCCGCGGGCCAGAGCGGGCGCGATTCGATGCGCATCGGCATGAGCCTCGCGCAGATCGGCGAATTCTCGTTCATCATCGCCACGCTCGGCGCGACCTTGAAGGTGACCAGCAATTTCCTCTATCCGGTCGCGGTCGCGGTGTCGGCGCTGACCACGCTGCTGACGCCGTACCTGATCCGCTGGGCCGATCCGCTCGCGCGCCGCCTGGTCTGGGCGACGCCGACCGGGTTCCGCCGCATTCTCCACATGTATACCGAATGGCTGCAAGGCCTGCGCTTCGACGGCGACCGCGCGGTGATCGCCGCGATGGTGCGGCGCATCCTGCTGCAGGCCTTCGTCAACTTCTGCCTCGTCGCTGCGATCTTCGGCGCGGGCGCCTACGCCGCTTCGTCGCGGGCGCTGGACCTGTCCGCGTGGATCGCAAACCGCGCGATCGAGAACACGCTGATCTGGGGCGGCGCGCTGCTCGTCTCGTTGCCGTTCCTGATCGCCGCCTACCGCAAGCTCAAGGCGCTGGCGATGATGCTCGCCGAAGTCAGCGTGCGCGGCAGCGGGCGGCGCAGCCAGGCGGCGCGGCGCATCGTCGCCGAGGTGCTGCCGCTGGCGACGACGGCGGCGATGCTGCTGCTGGTCTGCGCCCTGTCCTCGTCCATCCTGCCGCCGGCCGAACTGCTCGTCGCCGCGTTAGGCGGCGGCGCGCTCGTCCTCGCCCTGCTCTGGCGCACGCTCGTCAAGCTGCACTCGCGCCTGCAGATCGCGCTGCTGGAGACGATCCAGTCGGAGAAGGACGCGCATTGAACCCGTCCGCTACGGGTTCCGCAACGGATGCGTCACGGCTTCTTGCCGCTGGGAGGCATCCTCTTTTTCGTCCTCGTCCGCATCCGGGTCCGCACCCGGCCGCAGGATCGTGAACTTGCCGAAGGCGAAACCCAGATCCCAGCCCTTGCCCTTGCCGGAAACGGCGAGCGAGACCGGCCCCTTCGTCATCGCCTGTGCCTCGGCGGAATTGACCGCGCCCGCGTGCGCGCCGGCCGTGGCGTAGCTGCCGAGCACGTCTTCGATGTCGTAGAGGTGCGTGAACTTGCCGTAGCCGTTCTTGATCTCCGACTTGCCGAAGGTGATGCCGCCACCCTTGGTGCGGATATCCACCTTCATCTTCGCGCCGTTGCTGCAGCTCACCAGGCCCGTGCCCGACGCGGTCTTGTAGAACGCCGACCAGCCGGAAAGCGAGAAGTGCATTTCGCAGGTGATCTCGCGCGCGCCGGCGACGCCGGACCAGAACAGTGCGGCCACGCCGAGCGCGGCCAGCTTCGTGACGATGCGCATGGAAAACTCCTTCTTCGACTCGAGGGTCGTCCGAGCCTAACAGCCCGCCACGCCACGATGAAGACATCCCGTCCCGCCAATTCAGATTGGTGAATCGGCGTACACTCCCCTTCTCCCACCGGGAAAAGCCGCGAAAGATCAAGCGCCTATGAGCACTTTTTCCCTTCTCCCATCGGGAGAAGGTGGCGCGAAGCGCCGGATGAGGGAGGTGCGTTTCAGATATGAAAGGACTGCCGCAAATTGTGGCGCCGTTCCCTCATCCGCCCTTCGGGCATCTTCTCCCGGAGGGAGAGGGAAAGCGTTATTTCGCGTTGGCGAGCACCAGCGTCGTGTCGAGCATGCGGTTGGAGAAACCCCACTCGTTGTCGTACCACGACAGCACCTTCACGAGCGTGCCATCGATCACGCGCGTCTGCGTCGCATCGTAGATCGACGAGAGCGGATTGTGGTTGAAGTCGACCGAAACCAGCGGCTTGTGGTTGACACCGAGAATGCCCTTCAGGCGGCCCTCGCTCGCCTCCTTCACGACCGCATCGATCTCCTCCTTGCTCGTCGCGCGCTTGGCGACGAAGACGAGATCGACCACCGAGACGTTGATCGTCGGCACGCGCATCGCGAAGCCGTCGAGCTTGCCGTTCAATTCCGGCAGCACGAGGCCGACCGCCGCCGCCGCGCCGGTCTTGGTCGGGATCTGCGACTGCGTCGCGCTGCGCGCGCGGCGCAGGTCCTTGTGGAACACGTCGGTCAGCACCTGGTCGTTCGTGTACGAATGGATCGTCGTCATCAAGCCGTGGACGATGCCGATCTTCTCGTTGATCGCCCAAGCCAGCGGCGCGAGACAGTTGGTCGTGCACGAGGCGTTGGAGATGACTTCGTGCCTGGCTGTGATCTTGTCGTGGTTGACGCCGTAGACGAAGGTGCCGTCCACGTCTTTCTCGCCCGGCGCCGAGATGATCACCTTTTTCGCGCCGGCGGCGAGGTGTGCGGAAGCCTTCGCCTTGGAGGTGAACAGGCCGGTGCATTCGAGCACGACATCGACGCCGAGGTCCTTCCAAGGCAGCTTCGAAGGATCGCGCTCGGCGCAGACCTTGATCTTGTCCTTGCCGATGACGATGTCGCCGCCTTCGACCTTCACTTCCTGCGAGAAGCGCCCGTGCGCGGTGTCGTATTGCGTGAGGTGCGCGTTGGTTTCCGCGTCGCCGAGGTCGTTGACCGCCACGATCTCGATCTCGTTCGTGCGGCCCGACTCGTACAGCGCACGCAGCACGTTGCGGCCGATGCGGCCATAGCCATTGATGGCGACTTTCACAGACATGGACGAAACTCCTCGGGATGGGAAACGAAACCGAAAACATGCCCGCACGACCGACCGGCGGACGTCCGGATCGCGAGTTTACCGCGCCGGCGACTGCGCCGCACGATCGGGCGGCATCATGATAGGATTCCGGCTTCGCCGGATCAGATCGAGGCAGTGCCCGTGCGTTCCGTCGGCAAGCGCGAAGTCGACGCTCCGCCGTCGCACCGGGTCGATCGCATCGAACGCGCATTCGACGGGGAAATCGTGATGCGCGCGGCGGCCGTTGAGAGAACCCACCATCGCATGACCCGCTTCCAAGCCGCCGCCATCCATCTCGGCATCAGCCTCGCCATCGCCGCGCTCGTCGGCTGCCTCATCTACTTCGTCTGGTACCCGCCCCCTTATTTCCGGGTGGCCGGCGGCAGCAACCTCATGTTGCTGATCATGGGCGTCGACATCGTCGTCGGCCCGCTCTTGACCCTCGTCATCTACAAGGCCGGCAAGAAAGGGCTGCGCTTCGACCTGGCGTGCATCGCCGTGCTGCAAGCCGCGGCCTTCCTCTACGGCTTCTGGGTGATCGCGCAGGCGCGGCCGGTGTTCATCGTCGCACGGCTCGACCGCTTCATTCCCGTCTACGCCAACGACCTCGACGACGCCGATCTGGCCCAGGCCAAACGGCCCGAGTTCGCCGCGCGGTCGTGGACCGGCCCGCGTCTCGTCGGCGCGAAACTGCCTGTCGACACCAAGGAAAAGAGCGATCTCCTGTTCTCCGCTCTCGCCGGCAAGGACGTGGAGAAATTTCCGAAATACTACGTGCCCTATGCCGACGTCGCCGACGCGATGCTGGCCAAGGCCATGCCGCTGTCCGAACTCGCCGCGAAATCGCCGGGCAACAAAACCATCATCGAGCGCTACGTGAAAGACAGCGGCCAAGCCATCGACCAACTCGCCTGGCTGCCGCTGCAGGGCCGCACCGATTCCTACACGATGGTCCTGTCGCGCGCGAGCAAACAGCCGCTCGACGCGCTGGCCATCGATCCGTGGAACGGGTGACGGAAACCGGGTCCGCGCCTGCAAAGCGTGCCGGTTCCTAACGACGACGCAACGCCTGCGCACGCCACCAGCGCAGCAGCACGAAGCCTGCCGCCGCGCCGCCGAGATGGGCGAAGTGCGCGACGCCCTCCTGCGTGCCGGTCACGCCGAGCACGAGTTCGATCGCCATGTAGCCGAGCACCGCGATCGGCGCCGGAATCGGCACTGGGAAGAACAGCAGGATGATGCGCGCCGACGGATAGATCATCGCGTAGGCGAGCAGCAGGCCGAACACTCCGCCCGAGGCGCCGAGCGTCGGGTAGAAATCGTCCGGCTTGAAAAAATGGATCGTGGCGAGCTGGGCGAGCGCCGCGCCGATCACGCAGACGAAATAGAAAAAAGTATACCTGCGCGAACCGAGAGCCTGTTCGACCGGACCACCGAACATCCACAGCGCGAGCATGTTGAACGCGATGTGGGTCAGGCCGCCGTGGAGGAAACCGTAGCTGACGATCTGCCACGGCTCGAACGCGACGCGCAGCATGCCGCCCGCGTCCGTGTCGAACAGGCGCGAACCGTCGAGCGGCCACAGGGCGAATCGCGCGATCAGCCAGTCGCCGGCGATCTGCTGCAGGAGGAAGATCAGCACGTTCGCGATCAGCAGTGCGCGCGTGACGGGAGGAATGTTTCGCATCGGGAATTTCCGTTTCTTGCAAAAATCTAGAAGCGCCAGATCTCGGCATCGAGATCGCACTGCCAGCCGAACCGCGCGAGATCGACGCGCCCGGCCTTGACCGCGACGCCCTCGCCGATCAGGCGCGCGCGCTGCTCGCGGAACGCACGGCTGCCGGGCTGGAACGCGAAGCGTCCGTCGGAACGCAGCACGCGATGCCATGGCAGCTTCGCGTCCGCGCCGGCGTCGCCGAGCACGCGCCCGACCAGGCGCGCATGGCGCGGCAGGCCCGCGCGCGCGGCGATCTCGCCGTAACTGGCGACGCGGCCGGGCGGGATCGCGCGGATCGTGCGCACGATCGCCGCATGCTCGGGCTTGACGCCCGCGCCGGCGGCCTTTTTCGCAGCGGATTTTGCTTTCGTCATACGCTCCACTTCATTGCCGCGGCACGTTAGCATACGCACCGGTCCATGGGAGAAATCGATGCACTCGTTCGAGGAAATCCGCGCGCACATCGCCGCCAGGCATCCTTTGCGCATCAACGATCCTTACCTGATCTGCTTCGACGTCGCGCTCGAACAGGGCAAGCGCCACCAGGGCCTGTACCTCGCCGAGCTCAACGACGAGGCCGGCCGCACCTACCTGCGCGTGTCGACGCCGATCGCACCGTTGACCGGCCTCGATGCGCGCCGCTGCCTGCGCTTCAACTGGGAACAGCGCCTGGGCTATCTCGCGGTCAGCGATCTCGACGGTTCGCCGTACCTGCATTTGTGCGAGAACCGTCCCTACGAACCGCTCGACGCAAAGGAAATCGACCGCCTCGTCGCCGAACTCGGCTCGCTCGGCGACAGGCTAGAACAGGCGCTATCGGAAGGCGGCGACACGCTGTGAACCGCGCGCAACGGCGGTTTCAATCCTGCCGCCGCCCGGTGAGCTTCAGGAACGCCTCGTGCTGGTAGCGGCTCATGCGCAGTTCCTGCCCCGTGGTCAGCACGAGCATGTGGTAGCCATTGAACCACGGATGGATCGCCTTGATCCGGCCCACGTTGACGATCGCCGAGCGGTGCACGCGCGCGAAGTTGCGCGGATTCAGCCGCGCCTCGAGCGCGGTCATCGTCTCGCGCAGTTCGTGCACCTGGCTGCCCACGTGCAGGCGCGCGACGTTGCGGCTCGCCTCGATCCAGTCGATGTCGCGCACGTCGACGAAGACGAGATGCTCCTCGACCGGCACCGGAATGCGCTCGACGTAGTTTTGTTCGCGGCGCAGTTCGCCGAGCGCGCGCAGCACCTGCGCCGAGACGGCCTGTTCCAGCGCCGCGTCGCTCGACGCCAACCGCCGCTTCGCGCGCTCGAGCGTGACGCGGAAACGATCTCGGCTGAACGGCTTGACCAGGTAGTCGACCGCGTTCGCCTCGAACGCGCGCACGGCGTAGCGCTCGTAGGCGGTGACGAACACGATGCCCGGCCCGCGCTCGTGGCCGAGTTGCGCGGCGAGGTCGATGCCGCTCATCGCCGGCATCTGGATATCGAGGAAGATGAGGTCGGGCGCGAACTTGCGGATCTGCTTCAACGCGCTCGCGCCGTCGCCGCATTCGCCGAGCAGTTCGACGTCGGCGTCGCCTTCGAGCAGGCGCACGATCGCGAGCCGCGCGATCGGCTCGTCGTCGACGACGAGTGTGCGGATTCTGCCCATGCCTACGCCGCCCTCGCGAACGACTTTGCCGCCGACGCATCGAGCCGTTTGAGCGGCAGGCGGATGCGGCAGATCGCGCCGCACGGCATCAGCGCATCGAGTTCGATGCGCCCGCCGTCGCCGTACAGTTCGCCCAGACGCAGGCGCGAATTCGACAGGCCGATGCCGCGGCGGAACAATTCCGCGGACGGCGCCGTCAGCATACTGTTGCGATTGCGCACGTCGATGCACAGTTGCGCGGCGACGCGATAGCAGTCGATCTCCACGCAGTCCTTGCCGATGTTCCGGCCGATGCCGTGGCCGATCGCGTTCTCGACGACAGGTTGCAGGATCAGGCTCGGCACGCCGCAGTCGAGCAATTCGGGATCGACGTCGACGCGCGTGGTGAGGCGGTCCTTGAAGCGCACGCGCTGGATGCCGAGATAGAGGTCGACCAGTTCCAGTTCCTCGCGCAGCGAAATCTCCTGGCGCTCGTCGTCGAGATAGGTGCGCAGGAGTTCGGCAAGGCGCAACAGCATGTCCTCGGCCGCGGCGACGTCCTCGCGCGTCAGCGTCGCCGCCGCATGCAACGTGTTGAACACGAAATGCGGGTGCAACTGCATCTTGAGCAGTTGCAGGCGCGATTGCGCGAGCTGCGCCGAGAGCCGCGCCGCGTGCATCTCGCGGCGGATGCGCTGGTCGTAGAATTGCATCGCCTGGCGCACGCCGACCAGCACCCAGTAGGCGAGGAAATCGGTCGCAACGTGCTTGGTCAGGAACTGCTCGAGCTGTTCGCCCATGTTCGTGTCTGAGAAGACGAAGCTCGTCGCCACGGCGCCGAGCATCACCGCGCTCACCGCGAAGATCAGGCTGACGGCGAAGTTCGCCCAGAGCAGCCGCCAGCGGTGCGGCGGCTCGATCGCCTCGTGCGGCGCCAGCCACAGGGCCACGGGCAGCAGCAGTGCGAGCGTACTCCACTGGATGAACGACCAGGTCAGGTACGCGTCGAATCCCCAGGCCTGGCCGCGCAGCGCATCGGTGGCGTAGCCGACCAGCGCAAACTGCGCTACGAGTACGAGCCACACGCCGACGTAGCCGAGCGTGCGCAGCGCGAGTCGGCGAAAACCGAGGCGGTTTTCCATGTCGGGCACGTCCCATTGCAAGGCATCGGCGTTCATCGTACGCATGAGACGGTGTGGATGGGAAGAATGGTTGCAACCGATTGCGATTCGTCCGCGCGCGGCGACGATTCGTCCCGATTCGGTGGCGCGATTCGGGCACGCGCTCGAGGATGGCCGCAACCGGGGCGTGGTCGGCGGCTTCGATTCCTCCCAAAGGTTCGGCGACGGCCGCGCTCCGGTTCCTTCCGATCCAACGGAGCACCACCATGCGTAGCGCCATTCTGCTCGCGCTGCCGTTCGCCGCCGCAAACGCGACGGCCGCAACGCACTACCTCGATCTCGTCAACACGGCCGACCACAGCATCGTCGCATTCTCGATCGCCATGCCGGGCAGCAACCGCTTTCGCGCGCTGCCGCTCGGCACTGCGCCGCTGCACGGCGGCGGCGACTCGGCGACCGTTGCCATTCGCGACGCCGGCTGCCACGTCGACCTGCGCACCGAATTCGGCAACGGCCGTGTGCTGATCCAGAAGAATTTCGACGTGTGCAAATACCGCAGCTATCACACCGGGCAATACCTGCGCCGGGCAATGCAGACCACGATCGCCACGACGTCGTGACGCGTCGTCACGCGCGGGGTGTCGCCGCAAGGATTTTTTCCAGCACGCGCGACACCGCGACGAAGGCGAATGTGCCGGTCACGTGCGTCGCCGCGCCGAGGCCGCCCGAGCAATCGAGCTTGAGCGCGCCCTCGCCCGACATGCGCGTCTTGCACACCGTGCCGTCGGCCTGCGGGTAATTGGCGTTCTCGCGCGAGAACACGGCCTGCACGCCGAAGTAACGCTTAGGATTGCGCGTCCAGCCGTAGTCGTCGCGCAGCTTCTGGCGCACGAGCGCGAGCATCGCGTCGTGCTCGGTCTTCGACAGGTCGCGCGCGGTGACCAGGGTCGGATCGATGCGCCCGCCGGCCGAGCCGGAAACGACGACGGGAATCTTGCGCCGCTTGCAGAAAGCGATCATCTCGACTTTGACCTTCAGCGAATCGCAGGTGTCGAGCACGGCGTCGTAGGGGGAATTCTGCGCGCCTCGCGCAGAATGAGATTCCTGCGTGTCGCGCCCCAACAGCTCCCATAGATTGGACGACGTCAGGAAATCCGCGATCGCATGCACTTTAAGCGCCGGATTGATCGCGCGCGCGCGCTGCGCCATCACCTCGACCTTGGCGCGGCCATACTCGCCGTCGAGCGCGTGCAACTGGCGGTTCGTGTTCGACACGCAGACGTCGTCGGCGTCGATCAGGGTCAGTTCGCCGACACCCGAACGCGCCAGCGCTTCGACCGCCCACGAACCGACGCCGCCGATGCCGACCACGCAGACGTGCATGCGCGCGAGGCGCGCCGACACGCCGGTGCCGTAGAGCCGGTCGATTCCCGCAAAGCGTTCGTTCATCGGGGTATTATCTTCGCAGAGCGGCGCCGGAGATATGCCTCGCCTCCCTCATTTCAACCTGGCAACGCATGAAACACGCGATTTTGTTCCTCGTCGGAGTTCTTATCGGCGCCGTCGGCGCCACGATCGTCGCCAACGCGTTGCGCGCGCGCGACGCCTATGCGCGCGGGGCGATGGACGTGATGCAGCATCACCACGGCGGGCTGCGCGAAACCCTGCGCGCCAAGCAGTGCAACGCGAACCGCACGGCGACCACCCTGACCCAACTGCGCGCGCTGAGCAACGAGATCGAACCCGCCGTCTATCCGGATTCGACGCCGGAGTCCTCGTTCCGCGAATTCAGTTCACGGCTGCGCGATGCGCTCGATGCCGGCATCGCCGCCGCACCGGCCGACTGCGCGGCGCTCGCGCCGATCGTCGAGAAGGTCGGCAAGGTGTGCGAGGAATGCCATCAGCAGTACCGCTGAACCGACAAAACGCAAAGATAAATTGAATGCCGGCTGCGCCGGCATGGCTTCATGCAGGCGACGGAATGAATTCGGTTTCGCCCGGCACCTGGCCGAAACGCTGCGCCGCCCAATCGCGCTTGGCCTGTTCGATGCGTTCGCGCGACGACGAGACGAAGTTCCAGTACAGATGGCGCTCGCCGTCGAGCGGTGCGCCGCCGAAAATCACGGCGTAGCCGCCGTTCGGCGAGACGATCTCGACCTCGCCGTCCGCCGCGAGCACTGCCATGCGCATGGCGGCCAACGGCTCGCCGCCGCCGAGCAGATTCTGCGTCGACCGCATAGACCGCGCGCTCGGGATACTCTGCGGGCAAAACGAATTTTCCTCCGGCCTCGAACTCGGCGGCGAGATAGAACATCGGCGCAAAGACGCGCACCGGCGCATGCAGGCCGAGCGCGTCCCCGACGACGAGGCGCAAGCGCATACCGTCGCGCTCGATCACCGGCAGGCTCAGACCGGATGATGGTGGAATTCGGGCTCGATCTCCTCCGCCGATTTCGGCAACGCGACCCAGATCTGGATGCCGTGCAGGTTCTGGCCCGCGGCGCGTTCGGCATCGGGCGTGCGCTCGGAGTGGACGATGCCGCGCCCGGCCGTCATCCAGTTGACGTCGCCGGGATGGATGTCCTGCACGCTGCCGAGCGAGTCGCGATGGCGGATCGCGCCGTCGAACAGATAGGTGACGGTGGCGAGGCCGATGTGCGGGTGCGGGCGCACGTCCATGCCCTTTCCGGGCGCCATCGACACCGGCCCCATGTGGTCGAAGAACACGAACGGGCCGATGCGGCGCGCGTCGACATGCGGCAGCAGGCGGCGCACGACAAAGCCGTCGCCGAGGTCGTGGATGCGGCCGTCGATGAAACGGGCAACCGGATGGGTCATGGCGTGAATGCCGTGCGGAAGATGATGGCGGAAGTGTAGCCGCCGTGTCGTTCCAGATGCAGAACGATGCGTTCGCGCCACGCCGGCTGGTTTCAGCGCACGGCAGGCCTATATTGCAGGCGTCGAAAACATCGGAGCAAATCATGGCCGCCGTCCATCCCGTTTTCCCCACTGAAACCCATCGCCAGGTCGCGCGCATTGTGCGCGGCCTGCCGACCAGCGACGGCGCCGGCGTCAAGCTCACGCGCGTCATCGGTCAGCCGGCGCTCGACATGCTCGATCCGTTCCTGATGCTCGACGAGTTCCGCTCGGACTCGGGCGGCGATTACATCGCCGGTTTCCCGAATCACCCGCACCGCGGCTTCGAAACCGTGACCTACATGCTCGCCGGGCGCATGCGCCACGGCGACAACCAGGGCAATTCGGGCCTGCTCACGCCGGGCAGCGTGCAGTGGATGACGGCCGGCCGCGGCATCGTGCATTCGGAAATGCCCGAGCAGGAAGACGGCTTGATGCAGGGCTTCCAGCTCTGGGTCAACCTGCCGGCGAAAGACAAGATGACCGCGCCGCGCTACCAGGACATCGCGCCCGAGCGTATCCCCGAAGTGCAGCTCGCGCCGGGCGTGAAGACACGCGTGCTTGTCGGCGAGGCGGCCGGCGTGCGCGGGCCGGTCGACAACGTCGCCACCGATCCGCTGTATCTCGATTTGCACCTCGACGCGGGCGCGTCGGCCGAAATCGACATTCCGGCCGGACACAACGGCTTCGTCTACGTCTACGAAGGCCAGGCCAAGGTCGGCGACGGCGCGTCTAGCGGACTGCTGCGCGGCGATCTCGGCGTACTGAGCCGCGACGGCGACAAGCTGCGCATCGAGGCGCCCGTCGCGGCGCGCGCGATCCTCGTCGCCGGTCGGCCGCTCAACGAACCGGTCGCGAAATACGGACCATTCGTGATGAATACGCAGCAGCAGATCATCCAGGCGGTCGAGGATTTCCGCGCGGGAAGGTTTTAAATCGCGGCCGCCGTTGCAATCCGATTGCGCGCTGTAATCGTTTTCATCCGGCAACAAAAACGCCCCGGCAATCTTTCGACTGCCGGGGCGCGGAAAGTATCTGGGCTATGCTCAGCAGATCAGGCGGGAGTGACTTCGTCCGCCTGCAGGCCCTTCTGGCCCTGAACGACCTTGAAGCTGACCTTCTGGCCTTCCTGCAGGGTACGGAAGCCGGTGCCCTGGATCGCGCGGAAATGCACGAACACGTCAGGGCCGTTCTCACGGCTGATGAAACCGAAACCCTTGCTGTCGTTGAACCACTTGACAGTACCTACCTCACGATCCGACATAAAAACTCCACAAGACAAACTAGACGAATCCGCCTGCGCAACACAGACGGACGACTTACTGGCATGCATGGGAATGGGTTGACGATGTAGCGATCGAAGGACCAGCGAACGCGGGCTCAGGGATTCGCCGGTCACCACACAACAGCCGTGCAGACACAGTGCTTTGAGCATAACCCAAAATTTACAAAACACCTAGCAAATTCAAGGCATTTCGAAAAAATCGCGGGTATCGGTACCATGCCATGCGGCCTACCGGTCACGGCTCTCTTTCCGGTACCGGCGCGGCGCAGGCAAAATGCGCGGTACGGCCGGCAAAAAAGTCTGCCGCCGCTTTGTGCGAAGATTCCCGGCGAACCTCGCGCTGTCGAGGCTGCCGCCGACCCAGCATCTTCACTTCATGGATTCCACCGTCCCCGCGGCGCCGCCGTACCTCAATCTGCTCGAACCGCCCGGCCTGATCGCGCGGTTCTTCGCCCACCCGCCACACGGTTTCACCGCCGACGTTTCGCGCGACGGCGTGCCGTACTTCATCGCCCGCTTCGATCTGTTGACGACGCTCGAGCCCGCCGCCAAGAAACGCATCACCGCGCTGCCGCTGTACCGCCGCTGGGGCGAGTGGCTCAAGCCCACGACCTGCTTCGTCGGCACGACGGTGACCGAATACGCGCCGCTGCCGGCACGGGTCGACGCGCCCGCGCTGGCGGCGCGGATCAAGGCGGACTTCGCTCGGCGCCACGCCTTCCTCATCGTCAAGGACCTGCCGCAGGATTCGCCGCTGCTCGACGCCGCGAACAACGCCGCCGCGAAAGCGTTCGCCGACGCCTGCCGCGACGCCGGCTTCGTCCTGCTCGAAGGCCAGGCGCTGGCCTATGTGGCGATCGACTTCGCTTCGACCGAGGAATACCTCGCACGGCTGTCGTCGGGCCGCCGCAAGGACATTCGCCGCAAGCTGCGCAGCGCCGCCGCACTCGAGATCGAGACCGTGCCGCTCGGCGACACGCGCTTCGCCGACGCCGCCGTGCGCACGGAGTACTATTCCCTTTTTCTCAATGTATACAATCAGAGCGAAATCCATTTCGACCTGCCCACGAAGGACTATTTCGATGCGGCCCTGCAGGACGGTTCGAGCGGTGGCGTGGTCTTCGTCTATCGCCGCGAAGGCCGCATGATCGGCTACAACCTCTGCTACGTCTGCGGCGGCAACCTCGTCGACAAGTACGTCGGCTTCGCCTATCCGCAGGCGCGCGAAACGAACCTCTACTTCGTCAGTTGGATGCACAACCTCGACTACGCGCTGCGCCACGGCTTGAAGCACTACATCGCCGGCTGGACCGATCCCGAGATCAAGCGCCACCTCGGCGCGAGATTCACCTTCACGCGCCACGCCGTGCATGCGCGCAATCCGCTGCTGCGCGCGATCCTGCGCCGCTTCTCCGGCACGTTCGAGAGCGACCGCGCGACCCTCGAAGCGAAGTCGCCATGAACCGCCGTCCCGTCGTCCTCGATTTCGACCGCTCGGTCGGCGACCTGCCCGACGCGCTGACCATCGACCTCGCCGGCTGGCAGGAGGCGATCCGCTTCGGCTGCACGAACCGCACGATGGAAAGCCTCGCGCGCAAGCTCGACGCCGAATTGCCTGCCGACCACGGCACGGTGTTCATGGGCAGCGGCGATTTCCATCATCTGACGTGGCCGCTCGTGCGCCGCCTGCGCGGCAAGGGGGCGAATTCAATCGACGGTTTTCAGGTCGTCGTCTTCGACAACCACCCCGACAACATGCGCTTCCCGTTCGGCATCCACTGCGGCTCGTGGGTGCGGCGCGTCGCCGCGCTGCCGTTCGTCAAACACGTGCACGTGCTCGGCATCACCTCGAACGACGTCGACGCCGCGCATGCGTGGGAGAACTACCTGCGCCCGCTCTACGCCGGCAAGCTGACCAACTGGTGCATGGACGTCGATACGCGCTGGGCCGCGCGCATCGGGCTCGGGCGCGCGTTCAAGCTGTTCGCCACGCCCGATGAACTGATCGCGGACTTCCTCGCGCTGCTCGCGCAATCGCCGCAGCCGACCTACCTGTCGATCGACAAGGACGCGCTGAGCCCCGAGACCGCGCGCACAAACTGGGACCAGGGCCGGCTGCTCGAATCGCATCTGAATGCGGTCATCGATGCGCTCGCCGGCCGCCTTGTCGGCAGCGACATCAACGGCGAAGTCTCGGCCTACGAATACGCGACGCCGTGGAAGCGCTGGCTCAGCCACGCCGACGGGCAGGCACCCGTGCCCGCGGGCGAGCTCGCCGCGTGGCAGGAGCAGCAGCGCGCGCTCAACCGCCGCCTGCTCGCGCGCATCCAGGGTTACGGCTAATGTCTCGCCCTCGTTTCCACGAACGATGCGACAATGCGCCGTTTTCCAAAACCGCCCCAAGGATCATCCATGTCCATTTCGATTCACGACATCCTCGTCCCCACCACGAACCGCATGCTCGGCAACACCATCGACGTTCTCAAGAAAGCGGAAAGCTTCGCTGCTGCCAGAAAAATCGACGTCGGCGTACTGCTCAACTCGCGCCTCGCGCCGGACATGTTCCCGCTGATCCGGCAGGTGCAGATCGCCACCGACACGGTCAAGGGCGCAGTGGCACGGCTGACCGGCACCGAAATTCCGTTGTTCCCCGACACCGAGACCACGCTGCCCGAACTCGAGGCGCGCATCGCCAGGACGCTGGAATTCGTCAACTCCATCCCCGCCGAAAAATACGCCGGCAGCGAAGCGAGCGACGTCGTCGTGCCGCGCCGCATCGGCGACCTGCACACCAAGGGCCTGCCGTACCTCGTGCAGTTCGTGCTGCCGAATTTCTATTTCCACGTGACGACGGTCTACGCGATCCTGCGCCACAACGGCGTCGAGATCGGCAAGAACGACTTCCTCGGCATACTCGACGGCGCCTGAACGGCGGCGCGCAGGAGTAAAATTGCCCCCTATCTGAAGATTCCGTCGCCCCGATGCCGTGGGGCGACGCGGCTTCGTGTTCTCGTCGCGGGTTTGCAACCGATGTTCGATGTCGCAGCGCAGTGGTGGGCCAACCTCGTTCTCTGGACCAGCGTCCATGCGGTCGTGCCGATGCTGTCGTTCCTGCACGTCGATCGTCTGATGGGCGATCCGAACGACATCGCCGCGGCGGTACTGATCGCCTTGATCCAGCTCGCGATCATCTCGTGCGTTTTCCGCCCGCTCGAGACGTTCGCGCCGGCGGAGATTCGGGCGGACCGCAAGCTGACGAACATCGATCGCACCTTCACGCTGCTCATGGTGCTGGTGCTCAACCCGGTGTTCGCCTTCCTCGTGCTGACGCCGTTCGCGAACCTGTTCGGTGGCGGTGCCGACGCCGGCGCGACGGCGGAACCGAGCGGCGGGCTGCTGGGTCTGGTTCCCGACATGCAGCGGCATCCGTACCTCGCGTTCTTCCTTTACTACATCGTCTACGACCTGACCTACTACTGGATGCACCGCGCCCAGCACGCGATCCCGTGGTGGTGGGCGCTGCACAGCATGCACCACAGCCAGCGCCAAATGAGTTGCTGGACCAACGACCGCGGCAGCTATCTCGACGGCGTTCTGCAATCGTTCGTGCTCGCCTCGGCCGGTTTGCTGATGGGCGTCGACGCCGAACAGTTCGCGTTGCTCGAACTCGTGAGCGAACTGGTGCAGAACTTTTCGCATACGAATACGCGCATCGGTTTCGGCCGCTTCTTCGAGCGCGTCTTCGTCGCACCGATCTTCCACCGCCTGCACCACATGCGCGTGGACCCGTCGCGGCCCAACCTGCACAACTGCAACTTCGGCCAGGTGCTGTCGGTCTGGGACAACCTGTTCGGCACCGCGCTCTACGGCGAGCCAGTGCGCCCGACCGGCGTCGGCGACCCCACCGTCGACGCCGACAACGGCCGCGGCGTGATCGCGATGCAGTGGGGAGCGCTCAAGCGCTTCTGGGGCGCGCTGCGTTGTGTCGACGGCTGGAAGCTGCAGGAAGTCGCGTTCGACGAGAAGACGTTCAGGCCGATCCCGGTCAGCCACGTCGACCTGCATGCATTCGAGCCCGCCGTGGCCGGCCATGCGCCTTCCCGCATCGAACTGCGGACATGAGCCTGCGCGTCTTTGTCTTCGGTCGGGAACCGGAGTCGGAGTCGAGCTTGTCGAAAACTCCTGCACGGAGATCGCAGAAACTCGACTCTGACTCCGAAACTTGTGACTCCGAAACTTGTGACTCCGAAACTTGGCCACGAAGACGGCTGAACATTCGCCAGCGTCCACCGAAACAGTCGCCTGCCATCACATTCTGTTCTGGCAATAATTCTGCAGGACATAGTCCCTGGCGGCATTCGCGTCATCCAACTGGTCAGGTGGCACGGCGGCTTGGCGTTTCGCGATAATGGACTGCCGGGCGGCTTCCTGAGCGGCTGCGGCGGGGTCCGCGCTGGGCGGTCGAGGTTTTCCGAACAAGATGCTGTCGTACACGTAAGTAGTCGCCGGATTCGGACTGACGTAGCGAAGTGCGTTCAGAACTTCTGCGGAGCAGTTGCCTTGAGCGAGTTCATTTTCCAGATAGTCAAAGGCGTCGGATCGATATTGCTCCAGTTCGTCGCTGGGTACGTCGCCCTTCCTGGCCAAGGCCGGATAGTTCTCTGCATATGACACACGCGCACCGGGATCTCCTGCCGCTGCTGCCGTCTTCAGCCAGTCCGACCACTTCGCCGATTCGTCTGAAACGATGCCCGCGCAGGTGTTTCGTGCCGCTTCCTGCTCGGCAGCGTGCTGAGCCGCATATCGAACGAAGCCGGATTCCTGAGTTTGACCGTCCGCGTTATTCGCGGTCGCCTTCAGGGTCAGTTGAGCTTCCCGGTTCTCGATTTGATCGTTGGTGACTTGCGATACTTCTGCGCAAGCTCGCAGTCCATCGGCCAGCAGTTTCATCGCATAGGGGTCTCCAGCGGCGGCAGCACGGGTTTTCGCCACGATTTCTCTCGGCTTCTTCATATCGACTTTGAAAGCCGATCTTACCGGGCGGTCGCGAGGTGTAACGGGTAGTGTGTCGTTTATCTGGCCGCTCACCAACGTCGCCTTCCAATACGACGCCCCACTCAACAGCCGGGCGCGATGAATCGCGCCCCTACGACAGCGACTGCGCCGCCGCGACGATATCGGCCTCGCCCGGCAGCACGAGGAACGCCGCGCCGGCCAGCGGCGTGTAGGTATCGGCGCCGACGACGCGCTTGAGCGGCGTCGCGCCGAAGCCCGCTTCGGCGATCGCGGTGATGACGCCCTCGCCGATACCGGCGCTGTGGCGGCCTTCGTCGACGATCAGAATGCGCCTTGCCGATTTCGCCTGCGCGGCGATATACGTCTCGTTGAGCGGCACCAGCCAGCGCAGGTCGACGACGCGCACCTTCCACTGGTGCATTTTTTCTATCTCGCGCGCGGCGCGCAAGCTCATCGGCACGCCGTTGCCATAGGTGAAGATGACGAGATCGTTCGCGTCGGCGTCGTAGACCCGGCCTTCGCCGAGCGGCATCGCCTCGAACGGCGCCGGATACGCGAACGACCATGCGCCGTCGCCGGCGGCATGCAAGTCTTTCGTCATATACAGCGCGATCGGCTCGAGGAAAACCGTCACGCGCCCGTCGACCTTGGCCAACGCGGCGAGCGTGCGCAGCATCGTCGCCGCGTCGTCGCCTCGCGAAGGACAACCCACGACGAGGCCGGGGATGTCGCGCAGCGCGGCGATCGAATTGTCGTTGTGGAAATGACCGCCGAAGCCGCGCTGGTAGCCGAGGCCCGCCATGCGCACGAGCATCGGGTTGCGGTACTGGCCGTTCGAAAAGAACTGCAGGCTCGCCGCCTCGCCGCGGATCTGGTCGCACGCATTGTGGAAATACGCGAGGTACTGGATCTCGGGAATCGGCAGCATGCCCATGTTGGCGAAACCCTGCGCCAAGCCGAAGATCATCGTCTCGTCGAGCAGCGTGTTGAACACGCGCGCGCTCTTGAACGCCTTGTGCAGACCCTTGGTCAGCGTGTAGACGCCGCCCTTCTGCGCCACGTCCTCGCCGAACAGCAGGCTTTCGGGGTACTTCGCGAGCAGGTCGTGCAGCGCGTTGTTGATCTGGATCGCGAGATGGCGCGGCGGCCCTTTCTCGGGCAGCTTGTCGGCACCACCGAACACTTTGACGCGCTGCGTCTCGTAGTCGGCGCGCTGCGCTTCGGCCTTCACCTTGTCGGGCGTGTACGGCGCGAGCGGCGCGACGACCTGGGCCAGCGTGGTCAGCTTCGGCGCGCGGTCGGCCTCTTCCGCTGCGGCGAAGCATTTCGCGCGGAAATCCTCGTAGTGCGCGAGCAATTGTTCCTTCGTGTACACGCCCGCTTCGAGCGCGATCGCGGCGCTGCGCAGCAGCGGGTCGGTCGCCTCGACCGCCATCAGTTCCTCGAAGCTGCGCCATTCGATCTCGAAGTCCGTGCCGGCGTGGCCCATGATGCGCGTCGTGCGCAGATGCAGGAAGGTCGGCCGGCGCGTCGTGCGGCAGTGGTGCACGGCACGCGCGACGCCTTCGTAGCCCGCGGCGAGGTCGAGGCCGTCGGCGTAGAAATAGTCGAGGTCGCGGCGATGCTCGAAATTCGCGCGCACCCAGTCGGTCGGCGTCTTCACCGAGATGCCGATGCCGTTGTCTTCGCAGACGAACAGCACCGGCGCCGGCAGCTTCTGGTACGCCGTCCACGCCGCCGCGTTGAACGCGGTCTGCGCGGTGGCGTGATTGGATGAGGCGTCGCCGAACGAGCAGATCGCGATCGAATCCTGCGGCACCGGCAACGTGTGGCCGATACGCCGCGCCTGCTCGATCGCGACCGCCGTGCCGAGCGCCTTCGGCAGATGGGATGCGATCGTCGACGTCTGCGGCAGCACCCAGAGCGGCTTCGAACCCCAGACCTTGTGGCGGCCGCCGCTGGCCGGGTCTTCCGCGCTGGCCGAGAACGACAGCGCCGAATCCATGATCGGATCCATGCCCGGCAACTTGCGGAAACGCTCGGCCATGAAGCCGCCGCTGCGGTAATGCAGGAACGCCGGATCGGTATGCCGCGTGAGGCGCGCGACCATCGCATTGCCCTCGTGCCCCGATGAGCCGATCGTGTAGAACACCTTGTTCTTCACGCGCAATACGCGCGCCATCAGGTCGAGGTGGCGGCTGATCAATTGCGAGTCGAACAACTGCACGAAGTTCTCGCGCGTGCACAGGCTGTGCGGCGTGATCGGGGCCGAAGGGTGGGTGCCGTGCGCCGCGGGCACACCATTCCAATCGCGCACGAACTCGATGAAATTCTGGTCGCAAACCTCGGCGCGGTTGACGTTCTTGTGGCGGGCGGGGATCGGATTGACGGCGGCGTTCATGGCACGATGGTCGGGAAGATTGGCGCGCATCTTATGGCAACGCCGCGCCTGTTCGTAGGGCCAATTCCGGCCGGTTCCGAAAGCGACGATGGCCCACCGAAGACCGGCGGTGCGACAAACGAGCGAAACGCGCACGACGATGATGGGCGCGCGCCCAGCGTCCGGGCTGCCTTCGGCCGCCCGCTTCCTCGGAACGCCTCATCGCCCTTACGTTCCGCATCCGCTGCCCACTAGCCGATTGCGTGGGATACCCAGCTCACTCGCCACGACCACTGCGGGCTTTTCCGAACTCTTGAGCAAGCGAATCGCTTCGCGTTTGAACTCCGCCGTGAACCGCTGTTGCTTTTCCATCGAACACCTCCGTGCGAGGATTGCCCTCGCTTTCCGGTGTCCGAGAAATCAGGTGTGGCCCACCCTTACCCCGACGTAAGCTCCCCCGTCGAGCGGACACTGCAAAAGTAGAGCTTTCGGCGTTGTGGGAACGGTACTGGGCGGGTGTCATGCCGCCAAGGGCGTCGTGGGGACGTTGCTCGTTGTAGTCGATCAGGAACTGCCACGTTGCCTCGCGCACCTCGTCCAGGCGGACGAACAAGTACTGGGCGAGCACCTCCTTGCGGTAGGTGCGGTTGAAGCGTTCGATGTAGGCATTCTGGTTCGGCTTGCCCGGCTGTGTGTACCGGATCGCCATGCCGTGTGCCTTGGCCCATTGCACGAACACCTCGCTCAGGAACTCCGCGCCGTCGTCGGTGCGCAGCACTTGCGGCAGCGCGCGTTCCTGGGCGATGCGCTCGAAGATGCGCACCAGCCGCGCCGAAGTGATCGAGGTGTCGATCTCGATGTGCACCGCCTCGCGGTTGAAGTCGTCGATGAGGTTGAAGGTGCGGAACGGCCGGCCACAGGCCAGCGCATCAAGCATGAAGTCCGCCGACCATACCCGGTCGGGACGTTCGGGCACGTACATCCGCTTGAGCTTGGCGTTCTCCGCTTCCAGCTCCTTCACCCGCCGCATATCCGACGCCTCCATGCCGCCGTACTTCGACTTCCACTGGTAGTACGTCTCCCAGCCTGCCGGCACAAATCCTTCACCGGCACGCCGACGTCGCCTTGCTCGAGAATCGAGACGGTCTGCGTCTCGCTAAACTTCGATTTCTTCACGGAACCTCCTGGCTGGAAAGATGCCAGAAAGTTCTACTTACTGTGTGTCCGCGATCAGCGGAAGCTTACGTGGTCATTCGCGATACGCAGGCGCAAGGGGCGTGGCCATTGCGCAAGGAAGCCGCGGGAATGGACGTCGCTCCGAAAACGCTGCTGCGCGGATATCGCGGCGTTTCTGAAATTGCCCTTACGCGAGCACGCAGAAGATTCCGCCCGAGAAGCGGAATGCTGGGAAACTACAAGGAAAAGCCTACGCGCGCGCGAGGCGCATCACTCAAAAGCAATGCGGCGCTCACTCACCTGTCGCCTTCCCAAAGAGTCGGCGATGAGAAAAAACCCGGATCGGCCGCCTAGGCGGACGCCGCCGCCTGCTGCGCTATTTGACGTGCACGGTAATCTTCTTCGACACGATCGGCGAATCGAACGGCACGTGCGCCAAGTCGGCGAATTCGAGTTGCAACGTATGGTCGCCCGGCGGCAGCGTGATCGTGGCCTCGGTCTGGCCCTTGCCGTAGTGCTTATGGGTGGCGTCGTTCGGGATCGGCGCACCGGCCGGCGGCAGTTCGGCCACGTCGATCAGCAGGTGATGATGCCCGGTGCCCGGCGTCGGGTCGCCGGCCGGGCGGATCGCGATGCCCTTGGCGCCGAACTTGACGGTGAACTCCTGCCCTGTCGTTTCGCCGTCCTTCGGCGAGACGATGAACACCGACGCGCCGGACGGCGCCTTGTGCGGCTCGACGCCGACCGACTTGGCCGCGTCCTGCGCGAAGACCGGACCCGCCGCCAGCAACATCGCGGCGACCAACGAAATGGATTTGCTCATCGCGCTCTCCTGTTCAAGGGACGGCGCAAATCATACGCCCGGCCGCGTTAAGCGGATACGAGCCGCGGAAACGCGGCGGCGCAGGCTCCCGGGTCTGGAAAAAGCCGCCGACCGCCTCCACACTCCCTTCGATGCCAGCGACTTCCGATAGCCAGCGCGCCACCCTGCTCGGCGCATTCCGCCGCCTCATGCCCACGGTATGGCATTACCGCGGGCGCGTGTTCGCGGCGCTGGCCTTCCTCGTCGCGGGCAAACTCGCCAACATCGCCGTGCCGGTCGTGCTCAAGCACCTGGTCGACGGCCTCGACGCGAAGCCCTCGCCGCTCGTCATCCCCGCGCTGCTGCTGATGGCTTACGGCGCGCTGCGCCTATCGACCTCGTTCTTCCAGGAACTGCGCACGATCGTGTTCGCGCGCGTGCTCGCGCGCACCTCGCGCGAGATCACGCTGCGCGTATTCGCGCACTTGCATGGCCTGAGCCTGCGCTTCCATCTCGACCGCCGCACCGGCGGCGTCGCGCGCGACGTCGAGCGCGGCATGACCAGCGTCTCCGATCTGCTCGACTGGACGATCTACACGATCCTGCCGACCCTGTTCGAGATCGCGGTGATCTGCACGATCCTCATGCTCAATTACGACTGGAGCTTTACCGCAATCACGCTGGCGACGCTCGCCGTCTACATCGCCTTCACGTTTTCGATGACCGAGTGGCGCCTGCGCTTCTATCGCGCCGCGAACGAAGCCGACACCGAGGCCAACGCGCGCAACGTCGACGCGCTGCTCAACTACGAGACGGTCAAGTATTTCGGCAACGAACGGCACGAGCTGAAGCGTTTCGACGTGAGCCTGCGCAACCTCGAGGAAGCGACGGTGAAGTCGCAGAAGTCGCTGGCCGCGCTCAATATCGGCCAGACCGCGATCGTCGCGGTCGGACTCACGTTGCTGCTGTGGCGCGCTTCAGCCGGCGTCGTCGCCGGCACGATGAAGATCGGCGACCTCGTCATGGTCAACGCCTTCCTGATCCAGCTGTCGATCCCGCTCAACTACCTCGGCATGGTCTACCGCGAGGTCAAGCAGGCGCTGACCAATATCGAGCGCATGTTCGTCCTGCTTGCCGAGCCGCAGGAGATCCGCGACGCTACCGACGCGAAACCGCTCGCGCTGCATGGCGGCGAAGTGCGCTTCGACGACGTCAGCTTCGGCTACGACGCGCAACGCCGCATTTTATACAATGTGGATTTTTCCATTCCGGCGGGAAAGACCGTCGCCGTCGTCGGCACCACGGGCGCGGGCAAGTCCACGCTTTCGCGCCTGCTCTACCGCTTCTACGACGTCAATGGCGGCGCGATCCGCATCGACGGGCAGGACATCCGCTCGGTGACGCAGGAGTCGCTGCGCAACGCGATCGGCATCGTGCCGCAGGACACCGTGCTGTTCAACGATTCGATCTACTACAACATCGCCTACGGCCGTCCCGACGCCACGCGCGACGAAGTGATCGCCGCCGCGCGCGCCGCGCACATCCACGACTTCATCGCCTCGCTTCCCCAGGGCTACGACACGGGCGTCGGCGAGCGCGGACTGAAGCTTTCCGGCGGCGAGAAACAGCGCGTCGCGATCGCGCGCACGCTGCTCAAGAACCCGACCATTCTCGTGTTCGACGAGGCGACCAGCGCGCTCGACACGCGCACCGAGAAGGTCATCCAGACCGAACTCGCCGAGATCGCACGCGAGCGCACGACGCTCGTCATCGCGCATCGCCTGTCGACGATCGTCGACGCCGACGAGATCCTCGTCCTCGATCACGGCCGCATAGTGGAAAGCGGTACCCACGCCGTCCTGCTCGCGCTCGGCGGCCGCTACGCGGCGCTATGGGCAATGCAGCAGCAGTCGCGCGACGCATCATCCGCGGGGCCTGCCTCCACCGTGGAACTCGCGATCTCTTAGGTGCGATTCAGCGGCCGAAGCCGCCAAGAAACAGTCGAAACAACTCGGCGATGTGCTCGACGTGATTGCCCAGCCGATGATCGTCGTGCAGCAAGGTGATCGCATCGCCGCGCATGCGCGCGAACGCGATCGTCGCGTCGACCGGGCAGAGTTCGTCATTCCAGCCGTGCACCAGCGCGGTCGGCACGCGCGCCGCCTCGAAATTGCGCGCGTGGCCCGGAATCGCCACCGGCAGCGCGATCAGGAACAGGCCGACGCAATCCAGTTCGGTCGAGGCCAGCGCGGAAATGTACGCACCCATGCTCGAGCCGGCGAGCACGACCGGCGCGCCGGCCGGCGCATGCGCCTTGAGCCGCGCAATGCGCTCGCCGATGTAGCGCACGTCGCGGTGCGCGTCGAGGTCGCGATAGTCGGGACGCACGCTGCGCAAGCCGACCGTGTCCGCGGCTTTTGCCAGCGCGGTCACCTTGGTCGCGTCGGGCCCGCTTTCGAGGCCGTGCGAGAGAATCAGGAACGGTTTCATGCCGCGATTATCGCATGCCGCTGGCACGGCCCCGACGCGCATGCGAAACTTGTCCGATGCCAATTCCTGCGCCCGAACTCGTCGTCCACGACTGGCCGTTGCCCTACGAGATCCGGCTCAACCATCGCGAGCTCTCGGCGATCGACCTCGTCGTGATCCACTGCACCGAGTTGCCGGACATGGCGATGACGCGCGAGTTCGGCGAGCGCGTGCACTATCCCGAGAAGGGCACGGGCAACAGCGGGCACTACTACATCACCGAGGCCGGCGGGGTATACCGCTTCGTCGCGCCCGAGCGCGTGGCCAACCATACCAAGGGCTGGAACACGCGTTCGATCGGCATCGAGATGTTCAACCTCGGCCGCTACCCGCACTGGGGCGACAGCCGCCACCAGGCGTTCACCGTGGCCTACACGAAGGAACAGATCGCCGCCCTGCTCGCGCTGCTGCGCCAGCTGCGCCACGACATTCCGAGCCTGCGCTACATCGCCGGCCACGAAGACCTCGACACGCGCCTGGAGCCCGCCAGCGACGATCCGAAAATCCTGCTGCGCCGTCGCCAGGATCCCGGCCCGCTGTTTCCGTGGAACGAGATCGTGCCGGCGTCGGGCCTGGCGCGCTTCCGGCCGTAGCATCCGGCGACCCGCGGCCCGCGTTCCGGAAATCTCAGGTCGCGCGCACGACCAGCCGGCTCGGCAGCATTTCCGACGCGACTTTCTCGCCGCGGGACAGCGCCAGCGCCTTGCGCGCGAGCAGCACGCCGCCTTCGTGCCAGTTCTGGTGCACCGAGGTCAGCGGCGGAATGAACGCCGCGCCGAGCGGCGTATCGTCGTAGCCGACCACGCAGACGTCCTCGGGCACGCGCAGCCCGGCTTCGATCAGCGCGCGCACGGCGCCCATCGCAAGCAGGTCGTTGATCGCGAACACGGCGTCGAAGCGCGTCTTCCTGCGCAGCAGCGCGCGCACGGCGTCGAACCCCGATTCCGCCGTGAACACCTTGGAATCGACCACGGCCGAGGCGACGCCGCGCTTCTTGAGATGCTTCGCAAAGCCGTCGTGCCGCTCGGCCATCTCGGCATGATCGGTGTCGCCGAGGAACACCGGATGGCGGCGTCCGAGCGATATGAAGCGCTCGGCCACGCTCGCGCCGCCCTGGCGGTTGTCGCTGCCGACGACGATATGGACATCGTCCGCGCGAGCTGCGCCCCAGACGACCATCGGCAGGCGCAGGCGGTCGAACAGGTGCACGGCCTGCTGCCTCGCGCCCTGGCCGAGCAGGATCACCGCGTCGGCCGCCTGCACCGCCGGCGCGAGCGCGCCCTGGCGCGTGGTCAGCAACACGCTGTAGTTCGCCGTCGCCAGTTCCTGGGCGATGCCGCCGAGCAGTTCGAGCGGGTACGGATCGGACATCGGCCGGCCCACGCTCGGCGTCATCTCGACGATGACCGCGATCGTATGGCTCTGGCGCAGGCGCAGGTTGCGCGCGCTGACGTTGAGCTTGTAGCCGTGTTCGGCGGCGAGCGCGCGCACCTTGTCGCGCGTCTGCGCGGAAACGATGCCGTTTTCGCTGAGCGCGCGCGAAACGGTGATCTTCGACACGCCGGCGAGCTTGGCGAGATCGGCCATCGTCAGCGCGCCTTCGTGCGCACGCAGCGTGCCGTCGTTGCGTTTCGGTTTCGTCATGCGCTGCATCAAATCGTTCGACCGGCGGCGCCGGATCGGAGGCGCTAGTGTGGCGTCTGGCCGCCCTCCCGTCCATTCTGCAAAGACTGCGTGGAAATGTGCATTCGCAGCAACCGGTATCGATGTATTGATATCGATACCAGTCGGTGTTAGCGTGCGCGCCGTGTCGCCGTCCGACGACAGACGCGCAGCAGCGCGCGGGCCGGACGGCGAGGGAGAGGAGCACCCGATGTCACTGCACAAGTCCGCAGCGCACGCACCTGCCGAGGCCGGCGGCGATCCGTCGCCCGCACGGCCGGCGACGGACGCGCTGCGCATCGTGCAGACGCAGTGGCTGCCCGCGCGGGCCGCGCGCGACGAAACCCTGTTCGCGCTGGCCGACGGCGCGCTCGGCGTACGCGGCGGTTGCGAGGAATCGGCGAGCGCGACACAGGGCACGTTCATCGCCGGAGTATGGGAGCGCAGCGCGATCCACTATCACGAGCGCCACCACGGCTTCGCGCGCACCACCGATACGCGCGTGCCGGTGGCCGACGCGACCGCGATCCGCATCTTCCTCGGCGACGCGCCGGCCGACCCGGCGTGCGGCGAGGTGCTGGCGTTCGAGCGCACGCTAGACCTGCGCACCGGCATGCTGTCGCGCCGGCTCGCGTTCCGCACGGCGGACGGCGCGACGTTCGAAGTGAAAGCGCAGCGCATCGTGCCGTTCGCGCACCCGGGCCTGCTGTGCATCCGCTGGACGCTGCGCTCGCTGGCCTACGCGGGCCCGGTCACGCTCGAATCCGCGATCGTCGGCGACGTCGCCGCGGCGGCGCAGGGCGACGATCCGCGTTTCGGCACCGGCGCCGGCCTCGCCCTGCGCATCACCGACGCGTTCGCCGATGCGCACGAGGCGCGCCTCGCGCAACGCACGCGCGCAAGCGCGGTCGGCGTGGCCTGCGTGCAGCGCCATCGCATCGAGGGCGCCGTTTTCGCCGAGGCCGACGCGGACGCCGGCGGCGCGCGCCAGCGCCATGTCGCACAACTCGCGCCGGGCGCCGAGGTCACGATCGAGAAGTATGTCGCCTACGCATGGAGCCGGCCCGGCGGCGACGAGCCCGATGCGGCATTGTACAAATTCGCACAAAGTAAACTCGATGCGGCGATGGCGCGCGGCTTCGACGAGCTGGCGCGCGCGCAGGCATCCGAATTCGCCGAGTTCTGGGACGACGCCGGCATCGCCATCGATTCGGCCGCCGGCAACGGCGACGGCGAGGCGCTCGCCTTCAACCTGTTCCACCTGTTCCAGTCGGCGAACCGCGACGGCACCGGCGGCATCGCCGCCAAGGGCCTGACCGGCGAGGGCTACGAAGGCCACGTGTTCTGGGATTCGGAAACCTTCGTCCTGCCGGTGCTCGCATTCACCGCGCCGCAATGGATGAAGCCGAGTCTGGTCTGGCGCTACCACACGCTCGAACGGGCGCGCATCCATGCGCGGGAAATGGGGCACGCGCAAGGCGCGCTGTATCCGTGGCGCACGATCTCGGGCGACGAATGCTCGGCGCACTATCCTTCGGGCTCGGCGCAGTACCACATCAACGCGGCGATCGCCTATGCCGTGCGCCTGTACGTCGAGGCGACGGACGACGCGGCCTTCCTCGCCGCGATGGGCGCGGAGATCCTCGTCGAGACCGCGCGCATCTGGCTCGAGATCGGCTTCTTCAATCCGCGCCGCGGCGACCGCTTCTGCATCTGCGCCGTGACCGGCCCCGATGAGTACACCGCGCTGGTCGACAACAACTACTACACCAACCGCATGGCGCAGGAACATCTGCGCTACGCCGCGTCGACGCTGCGCGCGCTCGCCACGCGTTCGCCCGACGTTTATTCCGGCCTGCTCGCACGGCTCGCGCTGGACGAAAGCGAAATCGCCGCATGGTCGCGCGCCGCCGAAGCGATGTACCTGCCCTTCGACGAGAAACTCGGCATCGTCGCGCAGGACGACACCTTCCTCGACAAGCCGAAGTGGGACATCGCCGGCACGCCGCCGGAAGAGCTCCCGCTGCTGATGCACAACCATCCGCTGACGCTGTATCGCCACCAGGTGTGCAAGCAGGCCGATGCGCTGCTCGCGTTCGTGCTCGCCGACGACTCCCGGATCGATCCCGCCGTGATCGAGCGCAGCTTCGACTACTACGAAGCGATCACGATGCACGACTCCACCCTGTCGCCGTCGACGTTCGGCATCCTCGCCGCCCGCCTCGGCCGCGGCGCCAGGGCGCAGGAGTATTTCCGCGAGAACCTGCGCATCGACCTCGACGACCTGCACCACAACACCAGTCACGGCGCGCACATGGCGGCGATGGGCGGAAGCTGGCTCGGCCTCGCCTGGGGCTTCGGCGGCCTGCGCGTGCGCGACGGCGTGCCGCACTTCGATCCGATGCTGCCGCCGGGCTGGTGCGGCTATCGCTTCGGCCTCGTCTGGCGCGGACGCAAGCTGCGCATCGCGGTCGATGCGCACTGCGCAAGCTACGAACTGCGCGAAGGCGCGCCGCTCGAGATCGTCCACCATGGCGAGCGGACGACTCTCGTTCCGGGCGGTGCGCGGACCTTCGCGCTTCGCGCTTCGCCGGTTCCGGATCCACGAATCCCGATTCCCGGCTCTTTCAAAGCCGTGATCTTCGACCTCGACGGCGTGCTCGCCGATACCGCGCATTTGCACCATGCCGCGTGGAAGCGCCTCGCCGGCGAACTCGGCCTGCCGTGGAACGATGCGATCGGCGAGAAGCTCAAGGGCGTCGACCGCATGGCTTCGCTCGACATCGTGCTCGGCGATGCGGCGACGAAGTACGCCGATGCGCGCAAGCGCGAACTGGCCGACCGCAAGAACGGCTATTACCGGAAAGCGATCGAGGCATTTTCGGCCAACGACCTGCTGCCCGGCGCGCGCGCCGCGCTCGAAGCCGCGCGCGCAGCGGGGCTGAAGACCGCGCTCGCCTCGGCCAGCCGCAGCGCGCGCGAACTGGCCGAGCGCCTCGGCATCGCCGGCCTGTTCGACCACATCGTCGACTCGGCCACGATCGCGCGCGCCAAGCCCGATCCGGAAATCTTCCTGCGCGCCGCGCAGGCGCTCGGCGTCGCCCCGCGCGACTGCCTCGGCATCGAGGACGCGCAGGCCGGCGTCGCCGCGATCAAGGCCGCCGGCATGGCCGCGCTCGGCATCGGCGACGCGCGCGTGCTGCACGAGGCCGACGCGGTGCTGCCCGATCTCGCCCATTTCGATTTGAGGAAATTCGTTGTGAACAAGTCCGTGGAAAAAAACTGAAGCTGCAAGACCTGACCGCCGCAGGTCCGCGAACCCGAATCGCGGACCGAGGGCAAAACGATACGTCCCAAACTTTGGAGGGAGAAACCATGAAACAGACAACCGCACGCCACCCGAAAACCCGGCGCCCATGCACAATCCGGCTCGCGCTGACGACCGCGATTCTTGCTGCATTGAGCCCGATGGTCATGGCCGCCGACGCCGCACCGGCCGCCGATCCGCAAACGACACCCGCCTCGACCGACCAGAACAGGAACACCGCGAACACCGCTGCCAAGTCGGAAACCCAGTCGCTCGAAGGCATCGTCGTCACCGGCGCCGCGTCGGCAGGCGGCGTCAAGAAACTCGACGCCAGTTACGAAATCACCGCGGCCAATGCCGAGCAGATCAAGCAGGCCAATCCGAAGAGCACGGCCGACATCCTCAAGATCTCGCCCGGACTGTGGCCGGAATCCTCCGGCGGCCAGACCGGCGCGAACATCGAAATCGCCGGCTTCCCCGGCGGCGGCGACGCGCCGTTCTTCACGATGATGGTGCAAGGCACGCCGCTGTACGGCATGTCTTCGCTGTCGTTCATGGAATCGAGCTCGATGGTGCGTCTCGACGACACGATCGAACGCGTCGAAATCGTGCAGACCGGTCCCGGCGTGCTCTACGGCGCGGGCCAGATGGGCGCGACCGCGAACTTCATCCTCAAGCAGGGCACCTCGGAGCCGTCCGGCTCGATCGGCGTCACCTACGGCGACGAAGGCCTGATCCGCGTCGACGGTTTCTTTGGCGGCAAGCTGGCCGACGGCTGGTACGGCAGCATCGGCGGTTTCTGGCGCCAGTCCGATGGCGTGCGCAGCCCGCAGTTCAAGGCCGACGACGGCTACCAGTTGACCGGCACGCTGACCCACGACCTCGACAACGGCTCGGTCATGCTGTGGGCGCGCATGCTCGACGACAAGAACCAGTTCATGGTGCCGACGCCGATGATCGAGGATGCGAGCGGCAATCTGTCGCTCTATCCGGGCTTCAATGCGTTGACCGACACTTACGGCAGCAAGGCCATCCAGCACGTCACCCTGGTCAATCCCGCGGGCGGCACCGAGCAGGCCGACCTCGCCAACGGCCGCGGCGCCAACATGAACTACTTCGGCGGCAACTACGACGCCGAGTTCGGCGGCTGGACCGTGTCCGACAAGTTCCTCTGGAGCGGCGGTCAGCTCAACACCAATGCGCTGTTTTCGGGTTCGAATCCGGCGCCGCTGGGCTATTATCTCTACGGCTGCAACTACAACAGTACGCTGGCGAACCAATACTGCGCGGCCAAAGACGGCAACACGCTGAATTACCCGCTGAGCCAGAACGTCAGCTACACCGGTGCAAGCAGCCTCGACCAGAGCGTGATCAAGCAGGGCTGGTGGTTCATCCAGAAGGACCTGCGCAACCTCAACAACGATTTCCGCGTCAGCAAGGAAATCTTCGACGGCAACACGCTGACCGCCGGCGTCTACCTCGCCCACTACACCGACGACGACAATTGGTCGCTCGGCAACCCGATGCTGATGACCAACACGCCCAACGCCACGCCGGTCACGCTGAGCTACGTGTCGGGCGGCAACACTTACTACATCACCAGCCCGCAGGGCATCATCAGTTACGGCGCGGGTTACAACATCATCGAGCACGGCATCGGCAACAACAAGGCGTTTTACCTCGCCGACTCGTGGCGCTTCGCTGATCGCTTCCTGTTCGATATCGGCAGCCGCGTCGAGAACATCAGCGTTAACCAACGCACCTGCCAGCAGACCAATGTCGGTCTCGACGATAACCAGTACACGCTGTGGGACAACAGTGCCCAGATCTGCAAGCGCGACAGCGCCGGGAACATCGTCTACAACACGCTGCACTACGACAAGACCCATCCGTCGTTCACCGCCGGCCTGAACTACGAGATCGCCGACAACATGTCCGCCTACCTGCGCGTGTCGAGCGGCGGCCATTTCGACGACTTCGACAACGGCATCCGCGGCAGCGGTGGCAACTTCGCGCCGATGCAGAAGATCCGCAACTTCGAGTACGGCTTCAAGTGGCAGACCGACTGGGTCTACGCCGACCTCTCCGCCTACCATCGCCAGTTCACGGGTTTGACCACGAGCGCCACCGACAACAACAACACGCCGCTCGACTGCAACGGCAAGTCGACCGCGGAAAGCGGCCTGCCCCAGTGCACGGCGATCTACGGCGCGGACACCAAGGGCTTCAACGGCCACGTCGTGCTCACCCCGGTCGAGAACTTCAAGATCGACGCTCTGGTCGCGTTGATGTACGGCCATTACTCGCACCAGAACGGCTACGCCATCGAAACGGACGTCAACGGCAACGAGTTCAAGGTCAATTTCGACGGCCAGCCGCTGCAGCGCCAGCCGATGCAGCGCTACATGGTCACGCCCAGCTACAAGTTCGTCGTCAACGACGACTTCAACATCATGCCGTTCGTGACCTTCACCTACGTCGGCCAACGCTACGAGGACCAGACCGGTTTGGCACCGCTCGGCAAGTACCACACCTGGGACTTCGGCATCGTCGCCAACTACGGCAAGAACTGGCAGTTTCGCGTGCAAGGCACGAACCTGACCAACGAGATCGGCCTGACCGAAGGCAACGCGCGCGTCGCCGGCGTGCCGACCGGTCCGGAAGGCGTGCTGCTCGCGCGCTCGATCGAAGGCCGCGAAATCAACATCCAGGCGAAGTACCAGTTCTAGTTTTGTTCGTCCTCTCCGACGAGCGGCCCGAAGCGCTCTCCCAACGCCACTCGGGCCGCCATTTTTTTACAGACGAGCGATTCGCCGTGGACGAGCGGCGATAAAGGGCAACCTGATTCGCGTCGAAGTTCAACCAAATTTTTCCTTCTCCCACCGGGAGAAGGGTTTCACCATGAATGTTCGAGATGCTTTGGCTGAACTTGGACGCGAATCAGAAAGGGGAATGAACGGATCGGATCGGATCGGATCGGTCGCCGCGCCGCGGCGACGGGGGAAATCCGCGAAATATCGAAAGTCGAAATCCGCATTTCGGCGGCAATGCGGTGCACGGAATTCTTCCGCACGCCTTCATCACCACCTTGGGGAGAAACATGAAACAACCGAAATTGCGCGCGCTTACCCTGGCCTTCGCCATATCCTGCGCGCTGTCTTTGCCGATCCATGCCGCCGATGAGGCGCAGGCGCAAACGAGCGGCGCGACGACGACGCCGAAAACCCAAACCGACGCCGCAGCGGACAGCACGCAGTCGCTCGACAGCGTCGTCGTCACCGGCACGGCGACGGTCGGCGGCGTGAAGAAAATCGACGCGGCCTACAACATCGTCTCGGCCAACGCGGCGGAGATCAAGCAGGCGAACCCGAAATCGACCGCCGACCTGCTGCGCATCTCGCCCGGCATCTGGCCCGAGTCGAGCGGCGGCCAGATGGGCGCGAACGTGGAGGTGGCGGGTTTTCCGAGCGGCTCCGGCACGCCGTTCTTCACGACGCAGATCATGGGATCGCCGCTGTACGGCATGCCGGTGCTGTCGTTCATGGACACGACTTCGATGTTCCGCCTCGACGACACGACGCAGCGCGTGGAGATCGTGCAGGGCGGCCCGGGCGTGGTCTACGGCGGCGGCCAGATCGGCGCCACCGCGAACTTCATTCTCAAGCAGGGCACGGCGGAGCCTTCCGGCAGCGCCGCGATCACCTACGGCAACGAAGGGCTCTGGCGCTTCGACGGCTTCTACGGCTTCAAGCTGGCGGAGGGGTGGTACGGCAGCGTCGGCGGCTTCTGGCGCACCAGCGACGGCGTGCGCAAGACGCAGTTTCCGGCCGACCGCGGCGGCCAGCTCACCGCGACGCTGACCCACGATCTCGACAACGGCTCGTTCACGCTCTACGCGCGCCGGCTCGTCGACCGCAACCAGTTCATCACGCCGATTCCGCTGCTCCAGAGCGGGGCGGACGACTTCAGCGCCTACCCCGGCTTCGATCCGCTGACCAGCACGTACTACGGCAACAACCTGCGCTATTTCCACCTCGCCGGCTACCCGGGCGGCGGCACCACGGTCGATCTCGGCACGGGCAGCCGCAGCGCGGTGATGAGCTTCTTCGGCGGCAATTTCGATTACGACATCGGCGGATTCGCGCTCTCCGACAAGTTCCTCTACAACGACGGCGAACTGGTCAACCGCTCGCTGTTCTCGGGCACCAATCCCAAGCCGCTGAGCTATTACCTGTACGGCTGCAACATCGCGCAGCCGACCGGATATTGCAGCAGCGCGAACAAGCCGAACGATGCGGACACGCTCTCGCTCGCCGCGGGCACGCCGGTCAGCGCGACCTACACCTCGGGCGGCGACGTGGCGCTGGACCAGAGCATCATCCACCAGGGCCTGTGGTACATGCGCAAGCGTCTGAAGAACATCAACAACGAACTGCGCCTGAGCCGCGAACTGTTCGAGGGCAACACGCTCACCGCCGGCCTGTATCTCGCCCACTACACCGACGCCGACAAGTGGACGCAGGGCAACCAGTTGCTGATGACCAACACGCCGAACGCGCGCCCGTTCACGGTGAGCTACGTGCTCAACGGCGTGACCAAGTACCTCTCCGACTATCAGGGCTTCCTCGACTACGGCACCAACAACCTCACCGAGGGCGGCGCGGCGAACAACAAGGCGTTGTTCCTCTCCGACACCTGGCGCCTGGACCGCTGGCTGTTCGACGCCTCGGCGCGCGTGGAGAACGAGGCCGCGCACTTCCTCGTCTGCCAGCTTGCCAAGGTCAACCTCGACGGCGACGTCAACACGCTCTACGACAACGCGATGACGGTGTGCAACGGCAAGTTCGCGCGCACCGACTACGACAAGACGCATCCGGCGTTCACCGTCGGCGCCAACTACCGGCTCGCCGACAACATGACGGTGTGGGCGCGCGCGACCAAGGGCCCGCACTTCGGCGACTTCGACAACGCGATGCGCGGCTTCACCACCGGCAACACGCCGCCGTTGCAGAAGATGCAGCGCTTCGAGGTCGGCTACAAATACCAGTCCGACCTGCTCTACGCCGACCTGTCCGCCTACCACATCCAGTTCAGCGGTTTGACCTACACGCTCACCGACGGCACCGGCGTTCCGAGCAAGGACGCGAACGGCAACCAGTTGCCGCCGGCGATCTACGGTTCGGACTCGAAGGGACTCAACGCCAACCTGACGCTGACGCCGATCGAGAACCTGAAGCTTGCCCTGGTCGGAAACTACATGGACGGCCACTATTCGCATTACGACGCCTGCATCAAGTACACCGACATCAACGGCGCCGCCCAATGCGCGCCGATCGACGGCGTGCAGTTGCAGCGCCAGCCGAAATCGCGCTTCGCGTTCACGCCGAGCTACCGCATTCCGTTCGACTGGGGCGAGCTTTCCGCCTTCGTCACCTGGACGCACGTCGGCAACCACACCCAGGACCTTTCCGGCCTGCAACAGCTCGGCACGTACAGCACCGTGGATTTTGGCGTGCTCGCCAGCGTCGGCAAACAGTGGCAGTTCAGCCTGCAGGGCACCAACATGACCAACGCGCTCGGCCTGACCGAAAGCAACTCGCGCATCTTCGGCGTGGCGAGCAGCAGCGGCGGCGTGCTGCTTGCGCGGCCGATCGAGGGGCGCGAGGTCAACGTGCAGGCCAAATACCTTTTCTGACGCGAAAGGAAAAACGACATGAGCATCGATCGCCGCCGGTTTCTCGCCGCGACCGCCGCCGCGGGAATCCTTGCAAGCCGCCGCCCGGCCGTGGCGGCGCCCGGCGCGAGCGGGAAAGCCGCGCCGCAACGCAAGCGCAACGTGCTGCTGATCGTCGCCGACGACCACGGCTACGACATGGGCTGCACCGGCGGCAGCGTGCGCACGCCCGCGCTCGACGCGCTCGCGCACGAGGGCGTGCTGTTCACCGACGCCTATGCTTCGGTATCGTCATGCAGTTCCAGCCGCGCGACGTTGTATACCGGCCTGTACTCGCACACCAACGGCATGTACGGGCTGGCGCACGACGTGCACAACTTTTCGCTGCTCGACGACGTAAAGACGCTGCCGTGGATGCTCAAGCAGGCCGGCTACGCGACTGCGTTGGTCGGCAAGCTGCACGTCAAACCCGAAGCGCTGCTCGCCTACGACGCATGGCTGGAACCCGAACGCCCGCCTGTGCGCGACGTGGCCGTGATGGGTCACGCCGCCGGCAAGTGGATGCGCGAACAGGGCGGCAAACCGTTCTTCCTCACCGTCGCCTACAGCGACCCGCATCGCGCGGGCGATCCGTCGAACTTCGGCAACACGCGCGACTGGCCCGAAGTGAAGCGCGAGCGCTACGCGCCGGCCGAGGTGACGATTCCCTCGCACCTGCCCGACCTGCCGGACGTGCGCCGCGATCTCGCCGAATACTACGAAGCGGTCAGCCGCATGGACACGGGCGTGAGTATACTTTTGCGCGAACTGGAAAAATCCGGCCGCGCCGACGACACGCTGGTCATCTACCTCTCCGACAACGGCCGCCCGTTCCCCGGCGCGAAGGACAACCTCTACTACGAAGGCATCCGCCTGCCGCTGATCGTGCGCGTGCCGGGCGCATCGAAACGCGGCGCGCGCAACAACGCAATGGTGAGCTGGATCGACATCGCACCGACCATCCTCGACTGGACCGGCGTCGCGCCGCCCAAGGATTACCATTACCTGCCGCTGCCCGGCCGCTCGATCCTGCCGATCCTCGGCGAAAGCGATCCGAAGGGATGGGACGAGGTATTTGCCACGCACAGCTTCCACGAGATCGACCAATACTACCCGACGCGCAGCCTGCGCACGCGCAAATACAGCTATTTCCTCAACCTGCATCCGGAACTCGAAGTGCCGATCGCGAGCGACGTCGCGCGATCGCCTTCGTGGAAGGCGATCGCGGCGACGCCCGGAACGAAGCTCGGCAAGCGTACGCTCGAGGCGTTCCACCACCGGCCCGCCGAGGAGTTGTACGATCTTTCCGCCGATCCCGACGAAATCGCCAACCTCGCCGGCGACGCGAAACACGCGGGCGTGCTCGCCGACCTGCGCAGGCAACTCGACGCTTGGCGCACGAAGACGCGCGATCCGTGGCAGAAGGACGTGACCGATCCGTTCGGGAAAACGAAATGACCCAGCGATTCTTCCCTTCTCCCACCGGGAGAAGAGCCTGTCCTCGAAGTGCTTCTGATCGGGGATGCCCCGAAGGGGCGGATGAGGGAAAGGTGTCGCAATTACCTGCAACGCCGTGTGCGCGGAAGGCTTTTCCCTCATCCGCCTGCCGGCACCTTCTCCCGATGGGAGAAGGGTCTCTCCATGAAATTTCGGAGCGAATGCCATGAACCGCTTCCGCATGATCGTAGCGCTCGCGCTGATCTACGTGATCTTCGCGATCCTGCTCAACAGCGTCGGTGCGGTGATCCTGCAATCGATCGCGACGTTCGGCATCGACAAGCCGCAGGCCAGCAACCTGGAACTGTTCAAGGACCTGCCGATCGCCGTCACCGCGCTGATCGTCGCCTCGTTCCTTCCGCTGCTCGGCTACAAGCGCGCGATGATGATTTCCCTCGCCATCGTCGGCGCGGCCTGCATCGTGATGCGGCTGTACCCGAGCTTCCACATGACCGAACTGCTGTTCCTGTGCACCGGCGTCGGCTTCGCGCTGGCCAAGGTTTCGGTGTATTCGTCGATCGGCCTGCTCACGCGCGACGCCGCCGAACATGCGCGCCTGACGAGCACGATCGAAGGCATGTTCATGGTCGGCGTGCTGCTCTGCGGATGGATTTTCAGCGCGTTCATCGACGATGCGAACCCGGGCAATCCGGTCTGGTTCAACGTCTACTGGCTGCTCGCCGCGATCTGTTTCCTCGTGATCGTGCTGCTCGCGACTTCGACGCTCGACGAATCCGAGGCGCACAGCGAGGCGACCGCCTCGATCAAGGGTTCGCTCGTCGAGATGGGGCATCTGTTCCTGCGCCCGCTGGTCTACGTGTTCCTCGCCTCGGCGTTTCTCTACGTGCTGATCGAGCAGAGTTTCAGCACCTGGCTGCCGACGTTCAACAACGAGGTCCTCAAGCTGCCGCATACGATGAGCATCCAGCTCGCCACCATCCTGTCCGGCATGACCGCCATAGGTCGCCTCGCCGCAGGCCAGGTGCTGCGCCGCCTGCCGTGGCACGTGCTGCTCAACGTCTGCGTCGTCGGCATGTGCGTGCTCGTCGTGTCGGTGCTGCCGCTCGCGCGCGACGTGGTCGCGCGGCCCGACGTCGGCTGGTTCAACGCCCCCGTCGCCGCCTACCTGATTCCGCTGATCGGCCTATTGATGGCGCCGATCTATCCGGTGATCAATTCGGTCGTGCTCTCCTCGCTGCCGAAACCCGCGCACGCAGCGATGATGGGCCTCATCGTGATCTTCTCCGCGCTCGGCGGCACGCTCGGTTCTCGCATCACCGCGACCGTGTTCTCGAAGTTCGACGGCATCCATGCCTTCTACTTCTCGCTCGTGCCGATGACGCTGGTGCTGATCGCGCTGTATTTCTTCAAGCGCGAAACCGATCGCGCCGGCGTCGGCGGGCCGACTCATATAAAACTCGCCACAAAATAGCTTTTTCTTCCCTTCTCCCATCGGGAGAAGGGAAACCAAAGACTGCTACCCTCGCCGCCAATGTTCACTCCCTCGCCTCAACTGATCGCGACGATGCGCAAAATCAGTGCGCAGTTGCAGGCGGGAAATTTCCGCACGGCGCAAGACGAGCTCGAAACGATCGTCGCGGAACACCCCAGTTTCGCCGAAGCGCAACGTCTGCTCGCCGGCGCCAAGCAGGCGCTCGGCGACCTCGACGGTGCGGAACAAGGCCTGCGCAAAGCCTTGGCGCTGGATCCGAACTGGGCGCCGACGGTTGCAGCGCTCGGCGAACTGCTGCTCGGACGGGGCCGTTTCGCCGAAGCCGAACCGCTGTTGCGGCGCGCGGCACCGCGCCTGCCGCAGGCGGCGCTCGCACTTTCGCGCCACGACTGCGCAACGCAGGTGCGCGGCCTGGTCGCTCGCGGCGAACTCGAGCGCGCCGAAAGCGTACTGCGCGAGAACCTGCGCTCGGACCCGCTGCACGTCGAGGCGCACGATCATCTCGCGCGCCTGGTCTGGATGCGCACCGGCGATACGGCGCAGGCGACGGCCGCGCTCGACGAAACGCTGCGCCGGTTTCCGAACGACGTTGCGCTGCATGCGGCCAAGGCGGCGATCCTGCAAGGTGCGGGCGACGCGCGCGGCGCGCATGCCTGCCTCGCCGCGCTTGCCGAACGCGCGCAGACGCCGCCCGCCGTGCTCGTACGTGCGGGACTCGCCGCGCTCGAATTCGATCCGGCCCTGGCGCACGGCTACGCCGAACGCGCGGCAAGCGCGATGCCGGGCAACACCGCCGCGCGCAGCCTGCTCGCCGCCGCGCTGCTCGGCATGGGCGACGCAAGAACCGCGCTGACCCATTGCGAGTCCCTGCGCGCCGCCGCGCCCGACGACCAGTACTTCATCGCCCTGCAAACGACGGCTTGGCGCCTGCTCGGCGATCCGCGCCATCGCGAGTACTGCGACTACGCGCGATGGGTGCTGCCGCAGCGCCTCGAAGCGCCGGCGCCGTGGTCCGACCTCGCCGCGTTCTTCAGCGATCTCGCGCGCAGCCTCGACCGCCTGCACAATCCGCACGGACATCCGCTGCTGTTCCAGTCGCTGCGCCACGGCACCGAAACGACCGGGGACCTCTCGCACAGTGACGATCCCGCGATCCGCGCGCTGTTCGCGGCGTTCGACGCGCCGATCCGCCGCTATCTCGACCATATCCGCAACGGCCCCGAACCGCTGCGCCAGCGCGACAACGGCCGCTATCGCTTCAACGGAAGCTGGTCGGTGCGCCTGCGCTCGTCCGGTTTCCATACGAACCACGTGCATCCGCGTGGCTGGATCTCGTCGGCGTGCTACATCGAGCTGCCCGACGCGGCCACCGATGCGGACAAGGATGCCGGCTGCCTGACCTTCGGCCAGCCAAGCCTGATCACGACGCCCGCACTGCAAGCGGAGCACGTTGTGCGTCCCGAGGTCGGCATGCTCGTGTTGTTCCCTTCGTATTTCTGGCACGGCACGGTGCCGTTCGCGAGCGAAAGGACGCGGTTGACCGTTGCCTTCGACGTCGTGCCGGAGCGCTGATGCCCATTCCGCACTCGCCGAAATTCCCTTGCGAGGCAGCCGGCTCAGCGCTCGCCTTCGAGCGCATTGAACGCGATCGCGATGCGCGGCTCGTCCGCGTCGTGCGGCTCGACGTAGTGCTCCATCCAGCATGGGAACAATACGAGCAGCCCGTCTTCGGGGGTCAGATGGATGTCGCTGTAGCCGTTCGGCACCGCACCCTTCACGTAGCCGTGCACGACGCCGGGCCGCGGGTCGCGAAACACGAACTTGCCCGACCCGGCCGGCGCCTTGAGATAGAAACTGCCCGAGAGCAGCGAGCCTTCGTGCACGTGCAGGTAGTTGAAGCCGCCGCGGTCGTGCAGGTTGATCCACGACTGCAGCCGAAACGCGATTTCGCCCTGCCCCATCTCGCGCAACGCCGCGGCGCAGTGGGTCCGAACCGCCTGCCGCAGCGGCGCGAACTCCGGGCGTTCGAGCACGCTCATGTCCTCGCTGTTCCAGCCCTGACGATTGGTGCGGCCGGCCGGCTTCGGGCTTGCGGCGCGCAACGCCAACACTTCGTCGACCCACGCGGCCAGTTGCGCGGAAGCGAACGGCAGGCGCGCCTGCCAGATGCGCGTTACGAACAGATCGTAGGGCCGCAGCGCGGGAGTCGTCTGCGCTTCGCCCGCGCCACCGAAAGCGGGCTGGGAAAAGCCGCCGGGCATCTGCATCGTGAATTTGAAATTGCCTGCCATCCCCCGCTCCGTTGTACCGCGAATACACGCCATATTGTGCGAGCGGTGCGCGGCACCGCAAGCGTTTTCGGCACTCGTCCGATTCTGGAACGCCCATGAACCTATCGCGCTACATCCTGCTCTTTCTTGTCTGCACAAGCAGCGCCGCCTTCGCATCCGATGCGGGCTTCACGCTGACCGCCACCGCGAAGGATTTCGACAGCTATTTCCCCGGCTACTTCGCCAACGGCTATGTATCGACGCTGACCGGCCCGCGCGGCACCGAGGGCAACCTTTCCTACATGGTCGGCCTGATGGACTACGCGAAGGACGACTTCTCGCGACCTGCGGCGATCCCGGGCTGGACCGAAATCGACTACTCGACCGGCCAGTCCGCGGCCGGCCACTTCTGGATGAACCAGGTCGGCCCCAATGCGCAACTGTTCCAGGACTACAGCCAGACGCTCGACCTGCACGAGGCGACGCTGACGACGAGCTACCGCTACATCGACCACGGGAAATCCACGGCCATCAAGGTGGCGACCTTCGTCAGTCAGGCATCGCCCCATCTCGCCGCGACGCAGCTTACGCTCACACCGGATTTCGACGGCGAAGTGGAGCTGTCGTTCGCGCTGAACCTCTGGGCGCCGTACCAGCCGCGACTGCCGCTCGCGACGTTGAGCGGCGACGAGATGCAGGAAGCCGTCGCCGCGCACCAGATGAAGCTCGTCGCGATTCCGCCGGCGACACCCGACCGCGCGCCGGTCTGGTACCACGGCGACGTCCATGTCGGCCCCCACGACGGCGACGCGAAAGCGCTGACCTTTTGGCTCGACGGCAAGGCCGAGCAAGGACCCGCGATGGCGCAGGCCGCGGCGATCGAGCTGCCCAAAGGCATGACGGCAACGAGCGCCCTCGTCTACAAGAGCCCGTACCGGCTTGCGCTGAACCTGTCGGTAAAAGTGAAAAAAGGCAAAACCTATACTTTCGCCAAGTACGTGGCGATGTCGCGCGAAGGCTGGGGCGGCGATGCGAAGGACGATCTCGCACTGGCCTCGGCCGCACGCGCGGGCGGCTTCGACAAGCTGCTCGCGGCACATCGCGCCGCATGGGCGAACCTGTGGAAGTCCGACATCGTCATCGACGGCGATGAGCAAGCGCAGCGCGCGGTGCGTGCGGACCTGTACTACCTGCTGTCGTCGTCGACCGCGAACACCGCCTGGGCAGTCGGCGCCTGCGCGCTGACGCCGGGCTACGCGGGCCACATCTTCTGGGATTCGGATTCGTGGGTGTTTCCGGCGCTGCTCCTGCTCCATCCGGAACGCGCCAGGTCGCTCGTGATGTTCCGCTCGCGCACGCTGGCAGCCGCGCAGGCGCGCGCGCGCGAGGCCGGCCTCAAAGGCGCGAAATATCCCTGGGAAGCCGATCCCGAGAACGGCACCGAGCAGACACCGCACTTCGCCCATGTGCTCGGCGAGCGCGAGATCCACGTCAACGCCGATGTCGCCATCGCACAGTGGCAGTATTGGCTCGCCACGCAGGACCGCACCTGGCTGAAGAAGGACGGCTGGCCGGTGATCCGCGACGTCGCCGATTTCTGGGCGAGCCGCGCGACCTGGAACGCGCAGAAACGGCGCTACGACATCCTGCACGTCACCTCGGTCGACGAGGACTACAACGACGTGCCGAACGACACTTACACCAACGCCGCGGCGGCGAAGGCGCTGCGCATCGCCGCGCAGGCCGCCGCCATCGTCGGCGAAAAAGCCGATCCGCGCTGGGCCGAGGTCGCGGCGAAACTGCACGTCCCGTTCGACGCGGCCAAGCAGCATCATCTCAACTTCGACGAAAGCGTACCGCACGATCTCGATACCTGGGGCGGCAGCTCGCTGCCGATGCTGTCGCTGCCCGCGCTCGACCTGCCGATGAGCCCGCAGGTGCGGCGCAACGACTACGACGAGGCGATCGGCCCGATCCTCGCCTCGAGCCGCGACCCGAACAGCATGGGCCTCGCGCCGCTGTCGATCGCCGCGGCGACCGTCGGCGACGCGGCGCATGCGATCGCGTGGCTCGAAAAGAACTTCAACGGCGGCGTGATCAAACCGCCGTTCGACGTGCGCACCGAAACGGCGACGAACAACACCGGCTACTTCATCACCGCGGCCGCGGGATTCCTGCAGAACCTGATCTTCGGCCTGACCGGGTTGCGCATCGAGGAATCGGGATTGAACGCGGCCTATGCGCCGCTGCTGCCGCCGGGCTGGCGGTCGATGACGCTGAAGAACGTCGCGTTCCGCGGCAAGCGCTACGATATCGCCGTGGATCGCGGCGCCGATGGCAAGACGCGATTGACCCGCACGATGGCATCCGCCCGCTGACGCGCAGTCGCATGCCGGCGGTGCGACCCGCGACGCGGGTTTCCGTCATATCGCCTCGATCAGTGCAAGCTCCGAGGAGTCGGGCAGCGGCAACGCCACCGTCACGCCGTCTCGCATCCACTCGCGACCGCTGCGCGTGAGGTCGGGCGAGCTGCGGTCGCGAAAGTTCAGCCGGTATTGGCGATGTGCATCGAGCCCCTGCAATCGGTAGGTATGCGTATTCGCGTCTGCATCCGTGCCGTGGAAGGCATACAACACGCCCTTGCCGCGTTTCGCATCGAAGTACTCGATGCCGTCCCATCCGCGACCGTCGGCGCGCGGCCCGACGTGGTACAGATCGGCCTCGCGGATCAACGGCCGCAGCACGGTCTTGTAGAAATCGATTTCCGCGCGCGCAACATCGTGCTGCTGCTTGTTCCACGTCGTCGTGTCGAGCATCAGCGTGAACCAGCCCATCATCCCGCTGCGCAGCATGTAGCGGAAATTCTCGATGCGCTTGGCCGGCCATTCTTTCACGTAGGTTTCGAGCATCGCCGGCGGCAGCACGTGGCTGGCGTCGTAGAACGCCTGCCGGTTCGACAGCGGATCGTAGGAGTCGACGATCGAGAAATAGTCCGCATGCGAAGCACTGCCGAAATCGACCATACGGCCGCCGTCGTTGCAGACTTCGAGCAGCAGGCCGGGATGGTCGCGCCTGAGCTTGTCGTGGATGGCGTAGTAGGCGCGCGCGGCGTGGTAGCTCACGTCGGTCGAATTCGGCCCGTCCATCCAGAGGAAGCCGTCGTCGGTGTATTTTTTCACCCGCTTCGGATCGCAGGTCGCGTGCTCGTGGTCGGCGCGATCGCAGCCCTGCGCGACGACGTAGCCGTCGTGTTCGAGCATGTCGAGTTTGTACTCGCGCACGATGCGATCGGTTTCCTTCATCACCCAGGCCTCCGCCGCGGGCACGCCGATGTCGATCGTGAGTCCTTTGAATTCCTCGGGCTTCCAGTTCGGCGGCGGATCGGTCGTGAGCCAATCGCGGATCGCCGGATCGGCGACGTCTAGCGCGCCCTTTTCCTTGCTGATCCCCGCCTGCGCCCAGTCCACCCAGAGGCCGAATTTCAAGCCATGCGCGTGTGCGTAGTCGGCCAGCGGCGCGAGCCCCTGCGGAAACTTGTTCGGATCGGGTTGCCAATCGCCGACCGCGCGGAACCAGCCCGCATCGAGGTGGAACATCTCGAAGCCGAGCCCGGCCGCATCGTCGATCATGCGCCGCGCCTGCGCATCGCTGATCGCCATCGCGCTGCCCCAACTGTTGTTCGTCGTCCACGGATAGGCCGGATCGTGGCGCGTGCGCGCATCGTTGAGGGTTTCGCGAATCCAGCGCTTGAGCGCGTTGCCGACGTCGTCGATACCACCATGCGTCGCGCCGAGAAAAACCGTCGGCGCGGCGAACTCGCCGCCGGGCGCGAGGCGGGTACGGAACGGGCCGGGCTCGGGATTCAATCCGGCGCCGCCTTCGAGCATGCCGCCGCGACGCTGCAAGGTCATCGCGACGCGGCCGCTGAACTCGATGCCGAGATACCAGCCGTCGCTCGCCTCGCCCTCCGGCCGCACCAAAAAATACGGGACGATCTCGCGCGGCTCACCTTTGCGCGGATGCGCGAACGCACTCGATTCGCCGCGCCAGCGATAACCGTCGCCGACGTCGACGAGATGCGTGCCGACCGGCGGCGCCTCGCCCGCGCCCTTGTCGACCCAGAGTTGTTGCAACGCCTGCGTTCCTGTCTTCCAACGGAATATGAAACTGTCCTGCAACGGAATCCAGACTTCGCGCTCGCTGCGGTTTTCGATTCGGACCGTGTGTTCGAGCGGTCCATGCCCGGCGCGCGCCCGCCATTCCCAGACGAGTTTCAACCGCGAGTCGCGATCCCCGTAGACCAGCGACAGCGTCTTTTCGTCGCTGCGGCTCGCCTCGCGGTCCAGTTGCCAATGCAACGGCACCGTCTTGCCGTCGATGATCGCCGAGCCGATCAGCGTGCCTTGCGCATTTCCTTCCCATGTCCCGCCGGCCGGCGACTTCAGCGCGCGCAAGCGGGGCAGTGCCGCGCCGGCTTCGACGACGACTTGCGTATCCAGGTTGCCGAAATGGAGGGTTTCCATGTCGGTCGGCAAGGCCGCCGTGGCCGTCGATGAGACACTCAGGGCGCCGAACAAGACGACCGGCGCCAATGAACGGACCGCGATGAAAGTTTCCGGACGCTTGGACATTTTTCTTCCTCGATCCGCGCTTCCCAAATGGAATGGCGCTGCCGATTTGTACCACCCTCTGGGGAACGCGGGAAACGCCATGCGATAATCCGCGGCGAACTTTCCGGAAACTGCACCATGTCCTCGCGCGAAATTCTCGTCACCCACGCCCTGCCCTACGCGAACGGCCCGCTGCATATCGGCCACCTGCTCGGCTATCTCCAGTGCGACATCTGGGTGCGCGCGCGGCGCATGGCCGGCGACCAGGTCGTCTTCGTCAGCGCCGACGACGCGCACGGCACGCCGATCATGCTCGCGGCGGAGAAGGCGGGGCTCGCGCCGGAGGAATTCATCAAAGGCATCCAGGCCTCACACGAGCGCGACTTCGCCGACTTCGGCGTGGTCTACGACAACTACTATACGACGCACTCGGAAGAGAACCGCGAGCTCGCCAGCCTGATCTACACGCGCCTGCGCGATGCCGGCCACATCGAAAAGCGTTCGATCCGCCAGCTCTACGATCCGGTCAAGCAGATGTTCCTGCCCGACCGCTACATCAAGGGCACTTGCCCGAACTGCGGCACGCCCGACCAGTACGGCGACAACTGCGAGAACTGCGGCGCGACGTATGCACCGACCGACCTGATCGATCCGCGCTCGGTCGTTTCCGGCGCGACGCCGGAGCTGCGCGATTCAGAGCACTACTTCTTCAAGGTCGGCGACTTCACCACCCTGCTGCGCGGCTGGCTGGCCGGCAAGCTGACCAACAGCAAGCCCGTGGTCCACTCCTCGGTCGCGGCCAAGCTCAAGGAATGGCTCGACGCCGAAGGCGGCGTGCGCGACTGGGACATCTCGCGCGACGCGCCCTATTTCGGCTTCCCGATTCCGGACGCGTCGGGCAAGTTCTTCTACGTCTGGCTCGATGCGCCGGTCGGCTATCTGGCGAGCTTCAAGAACTGGTGCACGAAGACGGGCACCGATTTCGACGCCTGGCTCGCCGAAAACAGCACGAAGGAAATGCACCACTTCATCGGCAAGGACATCGTCAACTTCCACGGCCTGTTCTGGCCGGCGATGCTACACGGCGCGAAGCTGCGCACGCCGACCAAGCTGCACGTCAACGGCTACCTCACGGTCGACGGCGCGAAGATGTCGAAGTCGCGCGGCACCTTCGTCATGGCGCGCACCTATCTCGACGCCGGCCTCGACGCGGACTACCTGCGCTACTACTTCGCGACGATCCTCGGCCCCGCGCCGACCGACGTCGACCTCGACCTCAAGGCGTTCGAGGAGCGCGTCAATTCGCACCTCGTCGGCAAGTGGGTCAACATCGCCAGCCGCACCGCGGCCTTCGTGCACAAGCATTTCGGCGGCAAGCTCGCCGCGACGCTGCCGGCGGACGAGGCGGCGCGCTACGCCGATGCCGCGCAGCGGCTCGCGCAGTACGCCGCGCTGTTCGACGCCGGCGAATTCGCCGCGGCGACGCGCGACATCATGACGGTGGCCGACGAGGCCAACGCCTACGTCGCCGCGAACGCGCCGTGGAACCTGGCCAAGGACGAATCGAAGCACGCGCAACTGCACACCGTCTGCACGCTCGCGCTGAACTATTTCCGCCTGCTCAGCGTGTATCTCGCGCCGATCGTTCCCGCCACCGCGGCGCGTGCGCTGGCGCTGTTCAACGAGACGCCGATGCGTTTCGACGCGGCGACGCAGCCCCTGCTCGGCACCGCCATCAACGAATTCTCCGCGCTCGCCGCGCGCATCGACGCGAAGAAGGTCGAGGCGATGATCGAAGCATCGAAGGAGTCGCTGCAATCCGGCGCAGCCGCAGCCGAGACGAAGAAGAAATCCGTCAAGGCCGCAGCATCGACGGCAGCGGCGAGCGACCCGCCGCCGACGTCAACCGCCGCTTCCATCTCGATCGACGACTTCGCCAAGCTCGACCTGCGCATCGGCAAAGTACTCGCCTGCAGCTTCGTCGACGGCTCGGACAAATTGCTGCGCTTCGAGCTCGACGCCGGCGAACTCGGCAAGCGCCAGATCTTCTCCGGCATCCGCGCCGCCTACGCCGAGCCTTCGAGCCTCGTCGGCCGCAACGTCGTCTTCATCGCCAACCTCGCGCCGCGCAAGATGCGCTTCGGCGTGTCCGAAGGCATGATCCTGTCCGCGGGCACCGGCGACGCCGACCTGTTCCTGCTCGATGCGGATCCGGGTGCACGACCGGGAGCGCAGGTAAAATAGCTTTTGCTTCCCTTCTGCCGCCGGGGGAAGGGAAGACCACCCACTCCAATGACCATCGACTTCGACCACGCCATTACCGCGATCGACACCGGCTTCTTCCGTCCGCGGTTCGACGCCAGCCATCTGATCGTGCACAACGGGCGCGCGGCGTTCGTCGACGTCGGTACCAACTATTCCATTCCGCGCCTGCTCGACGCGCTGCAGGCGAAAGGTCTCGGCACCGATGCGGTGGATTGGGTCATTCTCACCCACGTGCATCTCGACCATGCCGGCGGTGCCGGCCTGGCGATGCAGCAGTTTCCGAACGCGAAACTCGTCGTGCATCCGCGCGGCGCGCGACACATGATCGACCCAAACGCGCTGATCGCCGGAGCGACGGCGGTCTACGGCGCCGAGGAAATATCGCGCAGCTACGGCACGCTCGCGCCGGTGCCGGCCGGGCGCGTCGTCGAGGCGCCCGAGGGCCACGTCGTCGATCTCGCCGGGCGCGAGCTGCTCTGCCTCGACACGCCGGGCCATGCGCGCCATCACATCTGCCTCTACGACGCGGCGAGCCGCGCGTTCTTCACTGGCGATACGTTCGGCCTGTCCTATCGCGAGTTCGACACCGAGAAAGGCGCGTTCATCCTGCCGACGTCGACGCCGGTGCAGTTCGAGCCCGACGCGCTCAAGGCATCGATCGCACGCATGCTCGAACGCGAGCCGCAGCAGATGTTCCTGACCCACTACAGCCGTGTCGCCGACGTGCCGCGTCTCGCACGAGACCTGTACGAACAGATCGACGCGATGGTCGCGATCGCGCAGGCGCACGCGACCGACGCCGACCGGCATGCGCGCATCGCCGACGATCTCGCGGTGCTGTACACCTCGCGCGCGCAGGCGCACGGTTGCGCGTTCGACGCGGCGCAGGTACGCGAGCTGCTCGCGATGGATATCGAACTGAATACGCAGGGGCTCGAGGTATGGCTGGACAGGCAGCGCAAACCGTAACCGCCACCGTGGCCTCCGAACTCGCTTTGCGCATCGATGCCCTGCTGCCGCAGACGCAATGCACGCGTTGCGGTTATCCGGCCTGCCTCGCCTACGCCGAAGCGATCGCGTCGGGCGACGCCGACATCAACCAGTGTCCGCCCGGCGGCGCGCAGGGCATCCGCGAGCTCGCCGCCGCGCTCGGACGCGACGAGAAGCCGCTCAATCCGGCGAACGGCGTCGAGAAACCGGCCGAGATCGCAGTCATCGACGAGGAGGCCTGCATCGGCTGCACCAAATGCATCCAGGTGTGCCCGGTCGATGCGATCGTCGGCGCGAACAAGCTCATGCACACGGTGCTGGGCGAGGAATGCAACGGCTGCGAACTGTGCGTTCCCGCCTGTCCGGTCGATTGCATCGCGATGATCGTCGACGCCGCGCGGCCCGGCGCGCCGCACAATGCGCGCGCGTCGCACTACCGCCGTCGCTACGAGGCACGCAACGCGCGGCTCGCGCGCGAGCGCGACGAGCGCGAGGCCATGATCGCCGCGCGCAAGGCCGAAGTGCGCGACACCACGCGCAACGCCGTGCTCGACGCGATCGCGCGCGCCAGGGCAAAACGGGCAAGGCCGAATCCATGAATGTGGAAAAGCGCACGAAAATCTTCCGCCGGCTGCGCGAGGTCAATCCCAGCCCGCGCAGCGAACTCGAATACGCCACGCCGTTCCAGTTGCTGATTTCGGTGATCCTGTCGGCGCAGGCCACCGACGTCGGCGTGAACAAGGCGACGCGCAAACTGTATCCGGCCGCAGGCACCGCCGCGGCGATCCTCGCGCTCGGCGAGGAAAAGCTGAAGAGCTACATTTCCACGATCGGACTTTTCAACGCCAAGGCGAAGAACGTCATCGCAACCTGCGGCATTCTCGTCGAACGCTGCGGCGGCGAAGTGCCACGTACGCGCGAGGCGCTGGAGGCTTTGCCCGGCGTCGGCCGCAAGACCGCCAACGTCGTGCTCAATACCGCCTTCGGCATGCCGACGATCGCGGTCGATACGCACATCTTCCGCGTCGCCAACCGCACCGGGCTCGCGCCGGGCAAGACCGTGCGCGCAGTCGAGGACAAGCTGGAAAAAGTCGTGCCCGACGAATTCAAGCTCGACGCGCACCACTGGCTGATCCTGCACGGCCGCTACGTGTGCAAGGCGCGCAAGCCCGATTGCCCGCAATGCGTGATCCGCGACCTGTGCGAATACAAGCACAAGACCGCGGCATCAGGCCCGCCGCCGCCCGATCCGGCACGCGCCGGACCGCGCAGGCGCGGATAGGCCGAACGGAACCAACGCTGCACGCAAGGCGCCCGGTCATTCCGGCGGCTGCGCGCCGCGTTTTTCGTTCGCCACGCCGTGCGGTACGTGGCCCGTGGCGACATGACGGCGTGCGGATTCGACGTTGTGCGCGGAGTCGTCGAAGAAGATGTCGGCGCCAAAGGTTTCCAGAAACGGGCCCTTGTCGCGACCGCCGAGGAACAGCGCCTCGTCGAGGCGCACGCCCCAATGGCGCAAGGTCAGGATCACGCGCTTGTGCGCGGGCGCCGAACGCGCGGTGACGAGCGCGGTGCGGATCGGCGAGCCCTCCTCGGGAAACGCTTCCTGCAAACGGTGCAGCGCGGCGAGGAAACCGCGGAACGGCCCGCCCGGAAGCGGCTGGTCGACGCGCTCCACTTCGTGGCGATGGAATGCCTCGATGCCGTGTTCCTGCGACACGCGCTCGCCTTCGTCGCCGAAGATCACCGCGTCGCCGTCGAAGGCGATGCGCAACTGGTCCGACGACGCGGCCGGCGCCTTCGACGGCAGGATCGTCGCCGCGGCGACGCCCGCGGCGAGCGAGGCCTTCACGCTTTCGGGATTGGCCGAAAGGAACAACTGCGCGCCGAACGAACGCACGTAGGGCCATACCGGCGCGCCCGAGGTGAACGCCGCGCGTGCAATGTCGAGGCCGTAGTGCTCGATCGAATTGAAGATGCGCAAGCCAGTGTCGGCCGAGTTGCGCGACAGCAGGATCACCTCGACGCGCGGCTCGGCCGGTTTCGGCGCGTTGAGCCGCAGCAGCTTCCGGACGAGCGGGAACGCGATGCCCGGCGCGAGCGCATCGTTCTCGCGCTCGCGCTGGAACGCATGGAACGCATCGAGTCCGGCCTGCTCGAACAGCGCATGGCTGTCGGCCATGTCGAACAGCGCGCGCGAAGTGATCGCGACGATCAGGCGGTCGGAGGCGTCGTTCTCGGACATGATTCGATCGGTGCTTGGCCGGCTGGATGATCCGGAGCACATTATGACTCGCCATTCCCGTAAAAGACGCCGCCCCGGATGCCGCACCCCAGCTTCGCTGCGGTGCGCGGAAAATGTCGGGCAAGCGCGTCAGGCGACGGCCGCCTCGCGCGCATCGCCCCTGCGCCGCTGCAACCTGCGCTGCAGCTTGTCGAAGTAGACGTAGATCACCGGCGTCAGGAACAGCGTCAGCACCTGCGAGGTCATCAGGCCGCCGACGACGGCGAGGCCGAGAGGGCGGCGCGAATCGCCGCCGGCGCCGAAGCCGATCGCGATCGGCAAGGTGCCGAACAGCGCCGCGAACGTGGTCATCATGATCGGGCGGAAGCGCACGATACAGGCATCGAAGATCGCCTTCTCGGGCGGCACGCCGGTGCGTTCCACCTCGAGCGCGAAGTCGATCATCATGATCGCGTTCTTCTTGACGATGCCGATCAGCATGATCAGGCCGACCATGCCGTAAAGATTCAGATCGGTGCGGAACAGCATCAGCGTCAGCAGCGCGCCGAACGCGGCCGTCGGCAGGCCCGACAGGATCGTCAGCGGGTGGATGAAACTCTCGTAGAGGATGCCGAGCACGAGATAGATGACGAACACCGCCAGCCCGAGCAGGATGCCCGAACCGGCGAGCGAGGACTGGAATGCCTGCGCCGTGCCCTGGAACGAGCCGGTGATCGTCTCCGGCATCTTCAACTGGGCGATCGCGCCATCGACGCGCTCGACGGCCTGGCTCAGCGACACGCCCGGCGCGAGGTTGAACGAGATCGTCACCGCGGGCACCTGGCCGAGATGGCTGATCGTCGCGGGCCCGACCGACTTGTCGAAGCTCGCCACAGCGGAGAGCGGCACCATCGTGCCGTTGCCGCCCGCGTCCGTGCCGCGGATGTACAGCTGGCCGAGGATGTTCGGATCGCCCTGCCTGGCCGGGTCGACCTGCATCTGCACCCAGTACTGGTCTATCGAGGTGTAGATCGTCGACACCTGCGCCGGACCGAACGCCGTGTAGAGCGCGTTCTCGATCTGCGCCGCGGTCACGCCGACCGCCGAGGCGGCGTCGCGGTTGATCTTGACGTTGACCTGCGGCGTGGCGATGAGCAGGTCGCTGGTCACGTCCTGGAACCCTTGCAGCTTCGACATCGCCTCGACCAGCTTCGGCACGAAAGCGTAGAGCTGATGGGTGTCGGTGTCCTGCACGGTGTACTGGTACTGCGTCTTCGTCAGCATGCCGCCGATGCGGATGATCGGAATGTTCTGCAGGTAGATTTTGAAACCGGGAATGCCGTCTAGCTTGGGGCGCAGTTCCTGGATCACGTCCTCGGGCGAACCACGCTCCTTGCGCGGCTTCAGGGTGACGATCATGCGGCCGAGATTGAGCGTCGCGCTGCTGCCGGAAACGCCGATGAAGCTCATCACGCCGTCGATGTTGCGGTCGTTGCGGATGATCTCCGCGGCCTGCTGCTGCTTGTGCGCCATGTCGTCGAAGCCGATGTCCTGGTCGGCCTCGGTGAACACGAACAGCTGGCCGGTATCGTCGTTCGGCAGGAAGCCCTTCGGCACCGCCATGAACAGCCACGCCGTCGCGACGAGGATCGCGGCGAACGCGAGGACGACGAGGCGGCGATGATGCAGGCAGGCTTCAAGCGTGCGCTTGTAGACGTTCTGCAGCGCATCGAAAGCGCGCTCGAACGACTGGTACATGGGGCCGTGCCTCTCGCCATGATGCGGCTTGAGCATGCGGCTGCACAGCATCGGCGTCAGGCTCAGGCTTACGAAGCCGGACACGAGCACGGCGGCGACGATCGTCACCGCGAATTCGTGCAGCAGGCGGCCGATGATGCCGCCCATGAACAGGATCGGGATGAACACGGCGGTGAGCGAGATCGTCATCGACACGATCGTGAAGCCGATTTCCTTCGCGCCGTCGAAGGTCGCCTGCAGCGCCGTCTTGCCCATCTCCATGTGGCGCGAGATGTTTTCGAGCATGACGATCGCGTCGTCGACGACGAAGCCGACGCAGAGCGTCAGCGCCATCAGCGACAGGTTGTCGAGGCTGTAGCCGAACGGATACATGATCGCGAACGTGCCGACGATCGACATCGGCAGCGCGAGCGAGGGAATGATCGTCGCCGACAGGTTGCGCAGGAAAACGAAGATGACCAGCACGACGAGGGCCAGCGCGAGCATCAGGCTGAACTGTACGTCGTCGACCGAGGCGCGGATGCTCTCGGTGCGATCGTAGAACACCTTCATCTCGATGCCGGCGGGCAAGATGCGCTCGAACCCCGGCAGCACGGCCTTGATCTTTTCGACGACCGCGATCGTGTTGACGCCCGGCTGCTTCTGGATCGCAAGCAGGATGCCGCGCGGGCCGTTGAGCCAGGCCGCGAGCTTGTCGTTCTGCACGCCGTCGTGGATGTGGCCGATGTCCTTGAGCCGCACCGGCGCCCCGTCCTTGTAGCTGACGATGAGTTCGCCGAACGGCCCGGCGCCGTCGAACTGCCCTTCGGCCATGACGCTGTAGGTGCGGTCGCTGCCGTAGAGCGTGCCGGTCGGCAGATTGACATTGCCGCTGCCGACCGCGGCCGCCACTTGGTCGATGCCGAGCCCGCGCGTGGCCATCGCGCCCGGATCGAGGTCGATGCGCACCGCATATTTCTGCGAGCCGTAGACGTTGACCTGGGCGACGCCGTCGACCATCGACAGGCGCTGCGCGAGCAGCGACTCGCCGTACTCGTCCACCTTCGACAGCGGCAAGGTCTTCGAGGTCATGCCGACGAAGTAGACCGGCGAGTCGGCCGGATTGACCTTGCGGAACGTCGGCGGCGTGGTCATGTTCGGCGGCAATTGCTTGCCCGCCGCGGAAATCGCCGACTGCACGTCGAGCGCGGCCGCGTCGATGTTGCGTTCGAGCGCGAACTGCAACGTGATCTGGGTCTGGCCGATGCCGCTGACCGAGGTCATCGAGTCGAGCGAGGGAATCGAGGAAAACTGCTTTTCCAGCACGGTCGCCACGGCCGAACCCATCGTCTCGGGCGAAGCGCCGGGCAGGTAGGCCTGCACCTGGATCGTCGGGAAGTCGACGTTCGGCAGGTCGGACACGGGCAGCAGCCGGTACGAGGCGACGCCGAACACGAGAATGCCGATCATGACCAGCAAGGTCATCACCGGGCGGCGGACGAAGATTTCGGAGACGCTCATGCGCGCGATCTCACTTGGCCGCGTCGCCGGCCGTGGCGCCCGCGGCGTTCTCCGCCTTCGTTTCGGCAATCTGCACCAAGGTGCCGTCGGTCAGCCGCGATTGGCCGTCGACGACCACGGTTTCGCTGGCTTCGACACCCTTTGCGATCACCGACTCGCCGGCGACGCTGCGCGTCACCGTCACCGCGCGCTGCTCGGCGTGCTTGTCCGGCTTGACGACGAAGACGTAGTAGCCGTTCGGGCCCGCCTTCACGGCCGCGTCGGGCACGGCGATCGCGTTCGCGTCGGTGCCGAGCGTCAGCGTTATGCTGACGAACTGGCCAGGCCACAGGCTTTCGTCCCCGTTGGCGAACCGCGCGCGCAGCTTGACCGTATTGGTCGACGTGTCGATGGCGTTGTCGACGAACGCGAGTTCGCCGTCCTGCGGCGCTTTCATTCCGTCCCCTCGCGCCTGCACGCCGAGCGCGCCCTTGGCCTGCGCCGTGCGCACGCGCTCGACGTACGCGCCCGGTACGGCGAAGTTGACGAAGATCGGCGCCACCTGATTGATCGTCAGCAACGCGTTCGTGTCGTTCGCCTTCACCAGGTTGCCGGGCTGCACGAGGATGCGCCCCGCACGTCCGGCGAACGGCGCGTGGATGTCGGTGTATCCCAGCGTCAGTTGTGCTGCGGCGACATTGGCCTGGTCGACCTTCACGGCCGCCGCGGCTGCCTCGTAGGTGGTCAGGTATTGCTGCATCTGGTCGGCCGAGATGAACCCTTTCTTCGCCACCGGCGCGTAGCGGTCGACCTGCGCCTTGGCCAGTTCGCGCGCGGCGATGTCCTTCGCGAGCGCCGCGTTGGCCTGCGCCAGCGCCGCCTGCGCGGGGCGCGGATCGATCTTGAACAACAATTGCCCGGCCTTGACCTCGTCGCCGTCCTTCACGTGGCTTTCGAGCAGTTGCCCGTCGACCAGCGACTTCACCGCAACCGAATTGATCGCCTCGACCGTGCCGACTGCGTTCAGCAGATCGGGCATGGCTTTGCGCGAGGCGGCGGCGACGCTGACCGGCGCTGCCGCTGGCGCGGACGGCGGCGGCGATTTCGCGCATGCGGCGAGCAACAGGATCGAAACAATGGCGCCAGAACGGCGCGGCACGGAACGGGCGGGCAGAGGCATGGGCAAGGCAATGGAGAGCGTCCGCGGATTATCGCCTATCGGAACGTCGCGGCTCGTGTTGCGAAAGTAATGAATTGTGAGCGGCGCGGCAATGCCGTGCGCCGGAGGGGCCGTCCGCGAAAATCCGCTCGCAGGCTTGCATACCGCGCCAAAACGCGCACATCGCGCCGTACCGCTTTCTGCCTGGGGATGGTCTTGCAAAGCGAACGTTGGCAAAGACTCGAACGGTTGTTCGAGCAAGCGTTGCAAATGCCCGAAGCGCAGCGTTCGGCGTGGCTTTGCTGCGCCTGCGGCGACGACGCCGACCTGCAGCGCGAGATCGAGGAACTGCTGCATTCCCATCTCGTTGACAGCGCACTCGATACACCGCCGCAGAGCACCGTCGGCATGGCGATTCCGCCTTCGCTGATCGCCGATACCCGGCTGGGCGTGTGGCGCATCGAGCGCCTCGTCGGCCGCGGCGGCATAGGCGAGGTGTATCTGGTTCGGCGCACGGGCGCCGAATTCGAGCAGCACGGCGCGCTCAAGCTGCTGCGCCTCGACGCGATCGGCGAACTCGACCGTTTCCACGCCGAACGCCGCATGCTTGCCCGGCTCGAACATCCGCATATCGCGCGCCTGCTCGACGGCGGCGTCGCACCCGACGGCCGGCCGTACACGGTCATGGAATACATCGACGGCCGTTCTCTGATCGAGTATTGCAACGCGAACAAGGCAACCCTGCGCGAACGCTTGGCGCTGTTCTCCCAGGTCTGCGATGCGGTCACCTACGCGCATCGCAACCTCGTCGTGCACCGCGACCTGAAACCGGCGAACACGCTGGTCGACGCGCAAGGCCAGGTCAAGCTGCTCGACACGGCGGCCGTGCCGCGCAACAGGCCGCGCGTGCGGAGGCGGCGAAGAATTTCCTGCTCGGCATCTTCAAGGCCAGCGATCCGCGCATCGTTTCGGACAAGCCGCGCGGCCAGATCAGCGCGCGCGAACTGCTCGACGTCTCCGCCGATCGCGTCGAGAAGGAATTCGCCGCGCAACCCGACCTGCAGATCGAGATGCTCGGCGAGGTCACCGCGATTCTGCGCGAGCTCGGCGAGAAAGACCGCTACGCTGCGGGGCGAAGCGCTGGTCGATCGCGACGACGCGCTGAAGGAACGCGAGGACGCGCTGCGCAAATCGGCCGACCTGTTCGCGCGCGTCGCAGCCGACGATCCGGCGTTCGTCACCGCGTTCACCAACTACGGCAACGTCTTCGCCACGCGGATGGATCACGCACGGGTGATCGCACTGTATCGCCAGGCGCTGGCCGTGGACGAACGCCTACCCGAGCGCAACGATGCGGAAATGCAGACCCTCTACGGCAACCTCGACAAGTCCTGCATGCTCGACGGCGACTTCGCCGCCGCAGGACAGGCATTCGCCGAGGTCACGCAGATAGCCCGCCGCACCTACGGCGAAAAAAATCCCGACTACTGGGCCCCCTGCCGCCGACAAGGCGCGAACCGCTTGCCTGGGCGGCGATCGCGAACACGCTTTGCGACTGTTCGCGAATTTGACGGCGCTGCTGCCGCCGACGGAAGAGTTCAACAACGCCGCGGCCGAGGTGCGCGAAAACTACGGTGCCTGCCTCGCCGTCGGCGGACAGCCGCTGCAAGGCATTCCGCTGTTGGAAGCGGCGCTGGCCTCGTATCCGCCGCCAGACCCTGTATCCGTTCGCGCTGCCGCGCGTGCAGCTGGCGCTCGGCGACGCCTACGCACGCGCCGGCCGCGCCGATGACGCGCATCGCGCGTTGAACGAAGCGCTGCCCCTGCGCAGCCACGACACGCCCGACTTCCAGCCCGTGCTCGCCGTCCGCGAGCGGCTCGGCCGCCTGCTGCTCGAACAAGGCGACCTCGACGGCGCGCAGGCGCAGTTCCTTGAGGTGCTCGCCCAAGCGCACGGCCGCCGCCTCGCGCTTGCGCGCAAGGACTGGCCCGCAGCGAGCGAAGCCAGCCGCGCCGCGGTCGAGACGTTCGACCACGTCGAAGGCTTCCGCGACATGCACATGCAACCGTATCTGGGGCGGATCCGCGCCGAAGCCGCACTCGCCGCCGGCGATGCGGCCGGCGCGCGCGAATGGGCGCTGAAATCGGTCGCCGCCTACGAACGCTGCGCCGCGCCGGAAAGCGCCGACTTGCAAGAGGCGCGCGACCTTGGCGAAGGTCCGCCCAGGTCGCGCCACACTAGGCTGCTCAAAGCCCTGCCTCCTCGCGAGAGCGGACAGAATCGGGTGTCAAACCAAGTGCCCTCTCCCGCGAGAAGAGAGCCGGAAACTCGCTGCTCCCGCCGGCCAATTCGCGAGTGAGCCACGCGCGCGCCAATGTCCAGTCGCGGCGCACGCTGCGCTCGGAAACGCCGAGCGCCAGTGCGGTTTCGGCATCGCCGTAGCCGGCGAAGTAGCGGCATTCGATCACCTGCGCCAAGCGCAACGATTCGCGCGCGAGCCTGGCCAGCGCCTCGCTCAGCGTGATCAGGATCGCGCGGACTCCGCGACAGCCACGTCCAGAGCGTCGGTCAACGGCAGCGCCGCCGCGCGCAGGAAATGCGCATCGCTGCTCCAGCCGCGCCCGCGCCGCAACCGCAGGTACGCCTCGTTCACCAGCGCCGTGGTCCGCAAAGTATCGCCGGCGGCGAGGCGCTCGCGATGGCCAGCGCTGCGCAATTGCTCGTAGAACAGCGGAAACAACTGATCGGCGAGCGCGAGGTCGGCCGGCGGGAACTGTGCGCCCCAGTCGTCGGTCAGCTTCGCCCTGGTCATGATCGCATCGCCGTTCATGGCGGAAATCATAACCGACAGGGCCATTCCCGGCACGATTTCGCGACCGTGGCCGGATTGGCCCCGATTTCCCGTAATTCTCTCTCGAACAACGAATCAGCGGATTCCGGCCGGCGCCAAAGGCCGCGCACGGGAAAAACGCATCTTCGCTTTCAACGACGCCAGTCATCGCTCGAGGAGAACCCATCGTGAAGCATTTTGTTTTCGGCCTCATCGCAACGCTCGGTCTGCTTTCGGCGCCCGCCCTCGCCCAGAACCTGATCGTCAACGGCGACTTCGAGACCCCGGCCACGCCGGTGGGTGGTTTCGTCAATTATCCGAGCGGGTCGACCGCCTTGACGGGACGGACGGTCATCGGCGCGGCAAACGGAGTCAGTACCGTCGGCACGAACTTCAGCTTCGGTTGTTGTTCGTTTCCCACGCAGAATGGTCAGGCGTGGCTGGATTCTGACCGGCAACGGCACAAACAGCAACGAAGGCATCCAACACACCGTCGCCACCACTGCCGGAACGCAGTACACCCTGTCCTTCTGGGTCGGAAATGTCTACGACACGCCCGGGGCAGCGGGCTTCGGCACGACCGGCACGGCCATCGTCCTGATCAACGGAGTGCAGGCAGGCGCCTTCACGAACACGACCAATGCAAAGACGCAGTCCTGGCAGCAGTTCAGCCTGAACTTCACCGCAACCGGCGCCTCGACGACCATCGCATTCGTCAATGGCGACCCCGCGCTCGACGACCACAACGGATTGGACAACGTCACGCTTGTCGGCGGCGCGCCGCCACCCGCCTCGTCGGTTTCGGCTCCGACGCTCTCGCAGTGGGCTGCGATGCTGCTGGCCGGCCTGCTTGCGTTGATCGGCGTAGCGAGAGTGCTTCGCGCTCGCGGCCGCGCATGAGGAATCGTTCGCTTTCCCCTGCGCCTTCGCTTTACTCGCCCAGCCCGAAACGGAGCAGACGCTTGTCGAGTTCGCGCAGCACTTCAGGCGCTTCCTTTGCGGCGGCCAGCGGTTCCAGTTCGCTGCGAATCAGGGCGAGGTCGAGTTTCGCTCCCTGCCGTTCGAGAATGCCGGTCACGTCGGCCCAGTCTTTGTCGCGCGCGGCGAATGCTTTCATCACGATCAGGTCTTCCGCCGAGCAGGTGCGCAACGATGCGCCCGCGCCGAGCTGCCACGCCGTGGCGCGCGCGATGACGCGCGCCTCGAACGGCAATCCGGCGAGGACGATGTCCAGACCGACGCCGGCCGATTGGGCGAGAACGACGCGCGAGCGCATGGCGAATTCGTGTGCGTGTCCGATGCGCGCAGGCAGCCGGGCGAGCAGCGCGCTCGCCACGCGCGACTCCTGTCCGTGCTCGACCAGCACGGACAGGTCCGCATCGATGGTGTAGCGCGGTTCGCCCCAGCGCTGCAGGGCGACGCCGCCGATGATGCAATGGGGCAGATTCAACGCCTCGGCGGCGGCCTGCGCGGCGAGCGCCGCATCGAAGACGGCACCAAGACTCACGGCGCGGTGCGCAGACGCGAAAAAATCCGCTGCTGCTCGACCAGACCGCAATCGCGCCGCAGCGGCGCGAGCGGTACGCCCAGCCCGAGCAGGACGAAGCGTCGCGCCGATTCGCTTTCGCTCATGCCGCGCAACTCGCGCAGGCGTTCGCGCTCCAGCGCATCGCCGGTGCGTTGCCATGCGCGCACATAGGCTTGCGCGTTGCGATCTGGCGGAGTCGTGGGCATGGGGCGATTTTACCAGTTCGCGGCGCATGCCGGCCTTTTTCGAAGGCGAGGCATACGCAGACGCAAGCCAATCCGCTGCTGCTAAAATCGGGACTCGTCCGCGCCGCCCGATCCATGACACCCTCCTTCGTCCACCTCCACGTCCATAGCGACTACTCGCTGGTCGATTCGACGATCCGCCTGCCGGACAAGCCCGAGTACGGCGACCCGGCCAAGGCCGGCAGCCGGCCGAACCTGATCAGCCGCGCGGTGGAATCGAACCAGCCAGCGCTGGCGCTGACCGATCAGTGCAACCTGTTCGCGCTGATCAAGTTCTACCGCGCCGCCGAGGCGAACGGGATCAAGCCGATCGCCGGCGCGGATATCTATTTGCCCAATCCGCACGACGCACACCGGCCGTTCCGCCTCACCCTGCTCTGCCTCGACCGCGGCGGCTACCTCAATCTCGCAAGATTGGTTTCGCGCTGCTACCTCGAAGGCCGCCAGGGCGATTTCGTGCTCGCCCAGCCGGACTGGTTCCACGGCTGCAGCGACGGCCTGATCGCGCTGGCGGGCAGGCAGAGCGACGTCGGCCACCTGCTGATCGCCGGCAACGCCGATGCCGCGCGCAACGCCACGCGCGAGTGGCTGCGCTTTTTCGACGACCGCTGGTATTTCGAACTCACGCGCACCGGCCATGCCGACGAGGCGGCGTTCATCGGCGCGGCGATCAAGCTTGGCGCCGAACTCGACCTGCCCTGCGTGGCGACCAACGACGTGCGTTTCCTGTCGCGCGAGGACTTCGAGTCGCACGAGGCGCGCGTCTGCATCCGCCAGGGGCGCCTGCTCAGCGACCCGAAGCGGCCGCGCGACTACACCGCCGAGCAATATCTGAAATCGGCCGAGGAGATGGCGGAGCTGTTCGCCGATCTGCCGCAGGCGTTGGAGAACAGCGTCGAGATCGCCAAGCGCTGTAATCTGGAACTCGGCTTCGGCAAGTATTACCTGCCCGACTTCCCGGTGCCCGCCGGCGAAACCATCGACAGTTCCATCCGCAAGCAGTCGCACGCCGGCCTCGAAGAGCGCCTCGCCAAGCATGGCGTCGCGGAAGGCCACGCGCGCGAGGACTACGTCGCCCGCCTCGACCGCGAACTCGACGTGATCGCGAAGATGGGCTTTCCCGGCTACTTCCTCATCGTCGCCGACTTCATCGGCTGGGCGAAGTCGCACGGCATCCCGGTCGGACCGGGGCGCGGCTCCGGCGCGGGTTCGGTGGTGGCGTGGAGCCTCGGCATCACCGACCTCGATCCGCTGCGCTACGGCCTGCTGTTCGAGCGCTTCCTCAACCCCGAACGCATCTCCATGCCCGACTTCGACGTCGACTTCTGCATGGACGGCCGCGACGCCGTGATCGACTACGTCGCGCGCAAGTACGGCCGGGAAAAGGTCAGCCAGATCATCACCTACGGCACGATGGCGGCGAAGGCCGTGCTGCGCGACGCCGGCCGCGTGCTCGGCATGGGCTACGGCCAGGTCGACAGGATCGCCAAGCTCATTCCGATGATCCCGACCGACCCGATCACGCTCGAGGACGCGCTAGGCCGCAGCAAGAAGTCGCGCGAACGGCCCGACCGCATCGTCGCCGAATTCCGCGATCTCTACGAGACCGACGACGACGCGCGCGAACTGATCGATCTCGCGCTGAGCCTCGAAGACCTGACGCGCAACGCCGGCAAGCACGCGGGCGGCGTCGTCATCGCGCCTTCGCCGCTGACCGATTTCGCCCCGCTCTACTCCGAAGGCGGCAACGACGGCGTCGTCACCCAATTCGACAAGGACGACGTCGAGTCGGTCGGCTTGGTCAAGTTCGACTTCCTCGGCCTGCGCACGCTGACGATCATCGATTGGGCGGTCAAGGCCATCAATGCGCGGCGATCTGCTTCCCTTCTCCCACCGGGAGAAGGTGCCCGAAGGGCGGATGAGGGAAAAGCCTCGCACGAAACAACGGCGCAGAAAAATCGCAGCGTTCTTCCCTCATCCGGCGCTTCGCGCCACCTTCTCCCGGAGGGAGAAGGGAAACAAGAGCTCGACATCACGCGCATTCCGCTCGACGACCCCGAAGTCTACGCGTTGTTCAAGCGCGCACAGACCGTCGCCGTATTCCAGTTCGAATCGCGCGGCATGCAGGGCATGCTCAAAGAGGCCAAGCCCGACCGCTTCGAAGACCTGATGGCGCTGACCAGCCTGTTCCGTCCCGGCCCGATGGAGCAGATCCCGAGCTTCTGCAAGCGCAAGCACGGCGCGGAACCGATCGACTATCCCGACGCGCGCGTGGAACCCGTGCTCGCCGAGACCTACGGCATCATGGTCTACCAGGAACAGGTCATGCAGATGGCGCAGATCGTCGGCGGCTATTCGCTCGGCGGCGCCGACCTGCTGCGCCGCGCGATGGGCAAGAAGAATCCGGCCGAGATGGCCAAGCAGCGCGAGATCTTCCGCGACGGCGCGGCGAAGAACGGCGTCGCCGGCGACAAGGCCGACGCGATCTTCGACCTGATGGAGAAGTTCGCTGGCTACGGCTTCAACAAGTCGCACGCGGCAGCGTATGCGCTGGTCTCGTACCAGACCGCATGGCTCAAGGTGCACTACCCGGCCGAATTCATGGCCGCGGTGCTGTCGAGCGACATGGACAACACCGACAAGGTGGTCAATTTCCTCGACGAGGCGCGCGCGATGGGCGTGATGGTGCGTCCGCCCGACGTCAATGCGTCGGTCTACATGTTCCGCGCCGAGGACGACGGCAGCATCCGCTACGGACTCGGCGCGATCAAGGGCGTCGGCCGCGCCGCGTGCGAGAGCATCGCGGGTGAACGCGAGCGCGACGGCGCGTACAAGGACCTCGCCGATTTCTGCCACCGTGTCGACCCGACCAAACTCAACAAGCGCGTGCTCGAAGCGCTCGTGCTCTCGGGCGCGCTCGACGCGCTCGGCCACAACCGCGCCTCGCTGATGGCGCAGGTTCCCGAGGCGATGAAGGCCGCCGAGCAGCAGGCGCGCGACGCCGAGATCGGGCAGGTCGATATCTTCGGCGCGACCGCCGCCGCGCCGATCGAACTGAAACTGACCGTCGTCGACGACTGGCCGCTGCAGCAGAAGCTGATCGGCGAACGCGAAACGCTCGGCCACTATCTTTCCGGCCACCCGACCGAAGCCTGGCGCGAGTTGCTCGTGCAGCTTGCCGATGCGCCGATCGGCGACGTGGCCAGGCACTACAAGCCGCCGGCGTCCGACCAACGCCGCGGCCGCTTCAACGACCAGCCGTTCACGGTCGCCGGCCAAGTCGTATCGATGCGCAACCGTGGCGACGCGATGGCCTTCGTCCAGCTCGAAGACTGGTCCGGCCGCATCGAAGTCAGTCTGTTCCGCGAAGTGTTCACCGAATACCGCGCGCTGCTGACGCGCGACGCCATCCTCGTCGTCGAAGGCGGCCTTTCGGTCGACGAATTCAACGGCGGCTTCCAGTTGCGCGCGCGGCGAGTGTCCACGCTCGACGAAGCGTTAGCGCGCCAGGCGCGCCTGCTGCGCGTCAAGCTCAATGGCGTCGATGCGGGTTTCATCGCGAACTTGCAACAGGCGATCGCCAGCCACCGCGGCGGCAAGACTCCGCTGCGCCTGAGCTACGCCAACAAACTCGGCCGCGGCGAGATCGAACTCGGCAACGCCTTCCGCGTGCGCGCCAGCGCCGACCTGAAGCGCAGCCTCGACGCCCTGCCCGGCGTGCTCGACACCGAACTGCTGCTCGGCAAATCGGACGCCGACACATAGCGCGGGGCCCTGCACCGGGAAGACGCGGCCGCGGTCACGCTCGAACGCGACGGCAAATCAGTTGCGATGATCAAAATATATTTCATTGGCTGCGTAAACAGCGCCACGGCATTCTACCGGGGTTTCCTGCCCCTGCGCCTGCTGCCCGGAATCAGGGTCTTCCACAACAATGGCGTGACGAAAGGCGCATTGCGGTTTTCGGGAGTGAATACGCTATCCCGAAAGGAGGTACTGGATTCCGACATGATATTTTCCTCAAGAGCTGCGGACCGACAAACGACCGACTTCCTGCTGCAAGCCAAGGCTCATGGCAAGAAAATCATCGTCGACTATGACGACGATTTTTTCAACGTCGAGAAAAACGACCCGTACTACGACGTTTTGACTTCCTTGCGGCAAAGCGTGATCGACCAGCTCGTTGTCGCGGACCTGATAACGGTGAGCACGGACCACCTGCGCACGACTTTCATCGAGGCGATCAAGAGTGCGCTGGGCAACGCCTGCGATGCGCGATTCGAAAGCAAGATCCATGTGGTGCGCAACACCCTGATCCCGGGAATGCAAAGTTTCCCCGACTTGACGGAAAGTCATTTCGAAAAAAGGCTGAAGGAAGAAAAACCCCATTTCCTGTGGCGTGGCAACCCCACCCACAAATTCAGCTTCGACATGATGAGAAACTTCGACGGGATCCGGTTTACCTGTCTCGGCATGAACAGTGGGTTGACCGGAAGCAACATCAGGAATATCGGATGGCTGGATTTGATCCAGTACATGAAGTTCATAAAATCATCGGACGTGCTGTACTTCCTGAAACCGCTGCACGACATCAATGGCAATGACTGCAAATCCGATATTTCCGCCTTGGAGGGATTGACGGCCGGAGCCTTGACCCTGGCTTCGCCGAAAAAGGAATTCATCGGCAAGCCATGGATAATCAACGTCGCCGACGACGATTGGGACCTGAGCGCCCTTGCCGGCAAGGTCAAGGAATTGGGTCCGAAGGAAATGCTGACCGCCTACGACATTGGCGTGAGCTTTTATCGTGACGAATTGTCGTTTCAAAAAATGCAAGGGCTAAGATTGGCTCTTATCGAGAAGTTGATGGAGTCTTGAACTAGAATCCCAAAAAAAAACGCTTTCCATCACGTTGCTTAAATGTAGAAACTGCCCGCGTTCTTGAGTGAGAGCCTGACCTACCTTCGCGGCAGCGAGCGGGTTTGAGATGCGGAACGGGCCAAGCGGTTGAACATCGACCCCCGGTTTGCCGACCCCGCACACGCCATGGCAACGCTGCAGCAACGAGAGCTCCAACTGCATACTGCGCCAGGTCATGCCGAAGGGCCGGATCTGCCACGAATGGCTCAATCATGTCGTCGATCTCATGGATGGGCGACTGCGCGAAACGCTGGACCGCATGACTGCAGTGATGGTGATGAGCAAGTAAACCGCTGCGCTCGACGTGTTGCGCCCGATTCTTGCGACGGCCCACTCTTCATGTGTCTCGGCACTTCTCAGCATTAAAAAATTTTCATCTGCCAACGCCGCAATGGACTTGCAAAGCGAAACCGAATAGCTTATGCGCGCGGCCAGTCAGTCGAAGGATTTCGATTGAATGCGGTGTGCCGTGTTGGTGCTTGACCTGCGTGTGGCCTCGGATCTTTTCTCAAGTCGAGGCCATGCCGTGCGTAGACGGAAATTTCGTACCTTGGTCTTACTCCATCCGCTTTTCTGGAAGAGGGAATTTATGAAAGCTCATCGCACATCGTTTGTAATCTACGCACTGCTTTTCTGCATTGCAGCAACTCATGCCGCGTCCAGTCCGGTCACAGGCATCGAGGATGCCATCAGCCACGCCACCGACGAATGCAACGGCGCCGTTGTACTGACCCCTCAGCCAGGAACCGAATTCATTCCGTTGGACATCAAAACTCCAGATGGCGTGGAGTCGTTCTATGGCAAAGCGGCACGGCTGCAAGTCACGTGGCTCGATACGATGACCTGCACGCCGCGCAGGAACCACGCCAGTATTTCAAGTTCCTCGTTTTATTCGGCAACCACGAATAGCGTCATCGGTGACAATTGGGCGGGCTACCAAATCTCCAATTACTCACGATTCGTGCAAGCAGGCTGGCATGAACCGCAGGTCATCTTGCCTAATCCAGGCTACGTTAATTATAACCCGGCGGCATTCGAATACGATGCTGCCGTTTGGCCAGGCATAGGCGGCGGACACAACGGAACCTTGCCGCTGATGCAATCCGGAACGGACGGGTACCTCGACATCAATGGGTCTGTGAGGCACTATTTTTGGTGGCAAATCTACGGTGGCTCCAAAGGAACAGCCTACTCGAACGAGATCAACCAGATCTCAGTCCATCCCGGTGACGACGTAGCTGACTCAACTGTCTGGGTAGAGGATTATTCCTATTCGCCGTACGGTACAGCGATGATGGGTGTATGCAATTACACGGCAGGCGTCTGCATACACTTCAATGTCAGCCATGTAGAGCAACCCGGCAGTACTACGGAATGGATCGTCGAAGCCCCCTCGAATGGCGCTGGCACGTTGCCACTTGCCCGGTTCGGAACCGTCAGCCTTTAGAACGCGTGCTGGTCTTCGTCGTCCGGGTCCATAATAGTCACTCCCGGAGGCGTCGTTCAACCCGTCGGATCGAGCGGTAGCGGGACAACCAACTGTCAGTCCATCAGTGCGGGCAATTCCCTGACTGCGCTAGATCTTCAACAAAACGTGTTGAGCGGTCCGCAGATATTAGCCTCTCCGGGGTCCATCAGCACAAACGGTTTGAATTTCACCGTGTACTACTACCAACCTCACTGATCTGGGTTCCTAATTGGTGTCGTGGCTCAATTGCCCCTTCTCCCGCTAGGAGAAGGGGCGGAGGCTGATGAGGATGGCATTGCCGAAGGTGGTAAATTTTTCCGCGGCACCCCGCCCGAAGCGCTTTGCGCTTCGACCTCTCCCGCCAGCGAGGGAGGTGCTCATGTGAGACTCGACGCAAATCAGATTCGGGTTTTGCGCTTGAGCTCGAATTTTCCAAGCGGTCGCGTCTCAACTCTTTTTGAGAGGTATCCCATGAAAATATCCATTGACTCTCTGGCCCTCCCGCGCCGTGCCGCGACTGCGGCTGCTTTGATATGGATTCATACGGCCGCATTCGGGGCCATGCCATCCGGAGAGCATCCGACGCTATCCAGCACCGGGCGCAACGACGCGCTAGAACTCGCTCTGCCTTTATCGGCGCCGGCGATGCCGGCCATGACAATCCCGCCGCCATTCGACGCCAATCAGTTCGGACTGACCGGCACGTGGTATGACCCGAAGACCTCGGGCCAAGGGCTGGTGATCGAGGTCTATCCTGATCCAATCACCGGAGTCGCCGGCCTGTTCGGCGGCTGGTTCACGTTCGATTCCCGCGGCAATCCGCAATGGCGCACGCTGCAGGGCCAACTCGCGTCGGCGGACGGCGCGATGTATGCGCTCGACATCTATACCAACACCGGCGGCAACTTCAACGCGCCGCCGAAGGCGACCGCCGTCGCCGACGGCACGGCCACGCTCGCGTTTTCCGATTGCGGCCACGCCACATTGGTGTACCAGTTGGCCGATGGCAGCGGCGGCACGATCGATGAGGTCAATCTGGTCGCTTCCGGAGTGTGCAGCAATCAGGTGCCTTTGCCGACCACCTATTTCCCACCATTCGGTTACGAAAAATCCTTGCTTTCCGGCGCCTGGTACGACCCGCAAACCAGCGGTCAGGGCTTCGTGTTCGATGTCAGTCCGGGGCAATCGCTGCTGTTCGGGGCGTGGTACACCTACGCACCACAGGCGGAAGGCCAAAGCGGAGAGGCCAGCCAGCGCTGGTTCACGCTGCAGGCGCCATACACTTACATCTCCGAAGGTTTGAGCGTCACCCATGTGCCCGTCTACGCGGTGACCGGTGGCCGCTTCAACCAAGCGTCGAACGTCACGAAATCGCAGGTCGGCACCGCCGACATCACGTTCACCTCGTGCACCACGTTGACGATCGACTACACGTTCACCGACGGCGAGTTCGCCGGGCTGTCCGGTTCGTTGGACGAGCAGAAAATCGTGCCGAACCCGGGGTGTCATTGAAAATGTGACTCCGGGCACATTCGCATGCCAACGCACGCCAACGCAGATGACTTCCCGCAAGGAATCGTGTACGTTGGTAAACGAAAGTAGCAGGTTTCTGCACTTTCCGTCAGGCACGCCGGTAGGCGGCGTGCGCGAAGGATCGAGGTGCCGCGATGATGTTTCACAAGGCATATCCCTCTCCGTTCGTTTCGCTTGCGTATCGCTCCCGTCGCGCTGTGGGCCTCGCCTTGATGGTAGCGCTTGTGGCGCTACTGAAATGGTCCGTGGCCGGGTCGGCCGACGCTGTCGTAACGATCGGCTCCGGCTTCAGCGCACTCTGGTACGACCCCGCGCGCAGCGGCGAAGGCTTGCAGCTCGAAATCCTGGATGCCGAGCGCGCCTGGGTCGAGTGGTACACCTACGATGAGCAGGGCGGCCAGCGCTGGCTCGTCAGCCTCGGCCAGATCGTGCACGACACGGCGGGCGATTCCATCGAATTTTCGGAACTGTACGTGACCCGCAACGGCCGCTTCGGGCCCGACTTCGATCCCAAGCAGGTCGTGCGCGAGGTGGCGGGAAACGCGACGCTGACGTTCGGCGACTGCAACAGCGGCACGTTCCGCTACGCGGCGTTCGGCCAGGCGCAGGCGCTGCCGGTCAAGCGCCTGTCGCAGACGATGGGCGCGGGCTGCACGCAGGTCAACGGCGTGCCGGGGGAGCCGGTCATGCCCTACGCGGGGCAAAGCGGCAGTTGGTACGACGTCTCGCACAGCGGCGAAGGCTTCGGGCTGCAATGGATGTCGCGCAACGAGGCCGTAGTGACCTGGTTCACCTACGATACGTCGGGCAATCAGGTCTGGCTGGAAGGGCTCGGCGAAGAACGCGACGGCGCGATCGTGTTCGATCATATGCTGCGCACCTCCGGCCCGCATTTCGGGACCGCGTTCGATCCGGCCAGCATGCACAGCGAGGACTGGGGCACGTTGACGCTGCGTATCGACTGCAACCAGGGCACGGCGCATTACGTGTCGAGCCAGAGCGAATTCGGCTCGGGCGATCTGAACCTGACGCGGCTCACCGGTTTGAAGAAGCCCGGCTGTCCGGCGGTCAAGCCCAAACTGACCGATCTCTACGACATCACTTGGGACGAACTGCCGAACGTGAAGGCGACGCCGCAGGAACCGGGTTACTCGGCGCAATCGATTGCCGACGACGGCACGGTCGCGGGCCTGCACTTCTCGCAACTGGCCCTGTGGCATCCCGATACGCGGGCTTGGGAGGATGTGCCGCGGGAAATCACCCCGGCCCCGGGTGCCGTCATCTCGCCGGATGGCTCCAAAGTCATTGCGACCGATTTGATTTACGCGCAGGACTCCAACCCACCGAATATCCACACGCTGCTGTGGCAGCGTTCGACAGGGTGGCAGCCCCTGCCGGGCCTCAACATGTCCATTGCTTACAGGACTTCCCACAATTTCGGATATGTCGTCGGCACCGGGCGTGACACATGGGACGGGATCGATAGCATTTGGGTTCAAGCCCTGGACGGAATCCAGCGGCTGATCCCGGTAACCGATGCGGTCCGCCTTCCAAGCGCCGTCTCCAACGATGGCAATACGGTCATCGGCGTCACCTTGCGTTTTCCCACGAGCTTTCCCAAATCGGTTGCCACCCGGTGGGACGGCGACGCCGCACCGACGATCATGCACGATCCCGCCGGAGAAGAACTGGCGGTGCCGACGATTTGCGATGCCAATTGCAACATCGTGTACGGGACCGGTCTCTACAACTGCGATCCCAACCACGAGCATCTGGGCGAAACCTGGTTCCTCAAGAGCGACGGGACGTTCGAATATTTCGGCGCGCTTGCCGATGCGTCTGCCCATTTGTCGGCCAATTGCGACTTGTACGCCCCCACCGACGTCACGCCCGATGGTTCGATGGCCGTGGGCGTATACGTGATCGATGCCCCCCGGGGGTACCCCGCTGCCGGCATGCAAAGGGCTTTCATATGGACGGAGGCCACGGGCATCGTCTCGGTGCGCTCGCTGATCGATGATCTCGGCATCGGGGACGACGATTGGGACTTGATCAGAATAGCGGCCATCTCGACCGATGGACGCCAGATTCTCTTGGCCGGACTGCACCGCCTGGATTTGTTCCCGATTGCGAATCCGCGATCGGTCGTATTGCATCTGACGCCCAAGGTGGTCCCGGACTGAGATCATCGCAAAGCCATGCTTGGGCACGGTGAAGTCCGGATTGCAACGGACTACCCTCCCGACCGCGGACCGAGGCCAATCCAACGCAAGGAGACATGCCATGAAACGCAGCAATCTGTCGGCTTCGATCTTTCTCGGCCTGGTGGCCAGTGCGGGCAGCGCCCATGCGACATCCGTGCAGTACGCCCCTGACGTGCTCACTCAAGTAGAGAAGCTCTACGGGATCAGCGAAGACGCGGCGATCTCGCGTCTGGCCAAGGAATACGAAGCGGCGGAACAGGCGCGCAGCATCGAGGCGCTTCAACTGCCGGGTTATGCGGGCAGTTGGTTCGATGCCGCCACGCAAAACCTGCATGTAGCGACCGCCAGCAAGGACGACTTCAGCGCCATCGAACAAACGGGCGCAACTCCGGTGCTTGTCGCTCACGGCTTGGCCGAACTGGAGGCGACGCGCAAGGATTTCGGCGATACCCTGGTGTCGACCGTCGGGAGCAAAAACGTCCAGAAATCCTATGTCGACGTGGCGACGAATGCCGTCGTCTTCGGAATCAAGCAAAACGTTCTGGAGCAGGCGCAGGCGCTCGTGAAGTTGCGTGCGGACTCGGACGTTTCCATCCAGTTGCAACCCGAGGCGGTGGACTTGGGTTTCTCCTCCAACCTGCTTGGGGCCGATGGGACGCAAAACGCCTCGTGGCACAGCCAGGACGGCGAGACTTACCCGTGTTCGGTCGGTGCATCAGCCGAGAAGGTCAGCGGATCGAGCTACACGGCGGGGTTCGCTACGGCCGGTCATTGCAACGTTGTCGGCAACTCCATCTCAACCATCGGCGGGACCAGCCTCGGCACGACGATGCAGTCGACCATGTATGCCGACAGCAGCGCTTTCGGTTTCGGTTTTTCGTACAACGAGGATGGCGCCTGGGTTGCGACAAATTCGGGCTGGACGCCGAAGGCGCAGATCGACGGCTACTCGAGCGGGACGCTGAACGTCAGCAGCACCTGGGCCGGATTGCTCGCGGCCACGGCGGGCAGCACGGCCTGCCGCTACGGCGAAGCTTCCGGCGGCCCGCATTGCGCCGCAATTACCGCGCGCAACGTATCTCTCAACCTCGTCGGCTTCTGGTTCTACGGCATGATCGAAGTCGACGGCATCTGCACGAACGACGGCGATTCCGGCGGACCGCTCGTCACGCCGTCCAATCAGGTGCAGGGCACCGTCACCGGCGGCACGGAGAATTCTTGTCCGGACAGCAGCGGCGACGTGGTCTACTTCCAGCCCATCGCCACGACCCTGAATCGCGCGTCATCGGTGCTCAACAAGCCTGTCGCGATGCTTACATCGCATGGCCGCAGCGCACCGACGGTTTCCGGATACCTGTGCCCGGATTCGGCCAACAGCGGCGCCAACAAGTATGTTTGCAGTTTCACCAACTACGATTCCCAAGGATCGACAACCACAACCTGGACGACGAATACCAGCTCATCCACGCCCAGCAGTGCCGCCACCCTGCGCGGGACATGCACCACCGGGCAGACGGTGAATGTCTCGCTGGCGCTCGTCGATCCGTACGGGACGACGAACCAGAGCAGTTCGTTCCCGTGCCCGACGAATCCATTGCCCTGAGCCGGACCGGCCGAATGCAATGGCACACTGGCTTGAAGTCGCAAAACGGCGCCGAACATGGCAGAATTGCGCGTTCTCAGCGGCATATGCCGCCCTGCCCCTAATTTTTTCCCGATGGCAAAAGACGATCAAATCGAAATGGAAGGCACGGTGCTCGATACCCTGCCGAACACCATGTTCCGCGTACAGCTCGAGAACGGCCACGTCGTGACCGCGCACATCTCCGGGCGCATGCGCAAGAATTACATCCGCATCCTGACCGGCGACAAGGTCAAGGTCGAGATGACGCCCTACGACCTGACCAAGGGCCGCATCACCTACCGCCATCGCTGAGCGGTTCGGATCGGGTGCGTCGCCCGCGCAGAGCAGAACGGCGCCATGAGGGCGCCGTTTTTTCGCGTCACGGGATACCGATCACTCGACCACGGCGGCTTGTTTCTCGTCCGCCTCGACGCGCACGTCGAGCTTGCCGTCCTTGACGCCGAGGAACACCTTGCCGCCATCGGCCAGCTTGCCGAACAGCAGCTCGTCGGCGAGCGGACGCTTGACGTTCTCCTGGATCACGCGCGCCATCGGCCGTGCGCCCATCTGCTTGTCGAAGCCGTGTTCGGCCAGCCACTGGCGCGCCTCGGCATCGACGGTCAACGCGACGTGCTTCTCCTGCAACTGCGCTTCGAGTTCGATCAGGAACTTGTCGACCACGCGCAGGATGTGCTCGAAATCGAGCGAAGCGAACTGGATGACCGCGTCGAGGCGGTTGCGGAACTCCGGCGTGAACGCGCGCCGGATCGTTTCCATCGCGTCGGTCGCATGGCTCTGCTCGACGAAGCCGATCGAGCGGCGCGCGGCCTGCGCGGCGCCCGCGTTCGTCGTCATCACGAGGATGACGTTGCGGAAATTCGCCTCGCGCCCGTTCGTGTCGGTCAATTTGCCGTGGTCCATGATCTGCAACAGGATGTTGTAGACGTCCGGATGCGCCTTCTCGATCTCGTCGAGCAGCAGCACGCAGTGCGGATGCTTGGTGATCTGCTCGGTCAGCAGGCCGCCCTGGTCGAAGCCGACGTAGCCCGGAGGGGCGCCGATCAAGCGCGACACCGAATGCGGCTCCATGTACTCGCTCATGTCGAAGCGGATCAGCTCGATGCCGAGTTGCATCGCAAGCTGGCGCGTCACCTCGGTCTTGCCGACGCCGGTCGGGCCGGCGAGCAGGAAGTTGCCGATCGGCTTGGTCGCGTTGCCGAGGCCCGAGCGCGCCATCTTGATCGACGCGGCGAGCGCCTCGATCGCCTGGTCCTGGCCGAACACGACCATCTTGAGGTTGCGCTCGAGGTTGCGCAGCACGTCGCGGTCGGAGGTCGACACCTGTTTCGGCGGAATGCGCGCCATGCGCGCGACGATGAACTCGATCTCGGGCACGTCGACGACGGCCTTGCGCTGATCCTCGGGCAGCAGGCGCTGGCGCGCGCCGGCCTCGTCGATCACGTCGATCGCCTTGTCGGGCAGCAGGCGGTCGCCGATGTGCTTGACCGACAGGTCGACCGCGGCCTTGAGCGCCTCGTTCGTGTATTCGATCTTGTGGTGCTCCTCGAAGCGCGACCTGAGGCCCTTGAGGATTTCCACGCTCTCGGCCACGGTCGGCTCGACGACGTCGATCTTCTGGAAGCGCCGCGCGAGCGCGCGATCCTTCTCGAACACGCCGCGGTATTCCTGGAACGTGGTCGAGCCGATGCAGCGCAGTTCGCCCGAGGCGAGCACGGGCTTGATCAGGTTCGAGGCGTCCATCGTGCCGCCCGACGCGGAGCCCGCGCCGATGATGGTGTGGATCTCGTCGATGAACAGGATCGCGTTCGGCTCCCTCTTGAGCTGCGCGAGCACGGCCTTGAGGCGCTTCTCGAAATCGCCGCGGTATTTGGTGCCGGCGACGAGCGCGCCGAGGTCCAGCGCGTAGATCGTGCACGTCTTGAGCACGTCGGGCACCTCGCCCTCGACGATGCGCTTGGCCAAGCCCTCGGCCAGCGCGGTCTTGCCGACGCCGGCCTCGCCGACGTAGAGCGGGTTGTTCTTGCGCCGCCGGCAGAGCACCTGGATCGTGCGCTCGACTTCCTCGATGCGGCCGATCAGCGGGTCGATCTTGCCCGCGCGCGCCTGCTCGTTGAGGTTGCTCGCGAACTCGGTCAGCGGGTTGCCGCGCGGCTCCTCGCCACCCTCGCCTTCCTTGCCGGTTTCGGTCTGCACGGGCGAGGGATCCTGCGCGAGCTTGGCCACGCCGTGGGAAATGTAGTTGACCACGTCGAGCCGCGTGACTTCCTGCTGGTTGAGGAAATACACGGCGTGCGAGTCCTTCTCGCCGAAGATCGCGACGAGCACGTTGGCGCCGGTCACTTCCTTGCGGCCGGACGACTGCACGTGGTAGACCGCGCGCTGCAATACGCGCTGAAAGCCGAGCGTCGGCTGCGTGTCGCGCTCGTCGCCGCTCGGCAGCACCGGCACGGTTTCGACGATGATCGACTTCAGATCCTTGCCGAGCTTGGTCAGATCGGCGTTGCACGCGCGCAGCACCGCGGCGGCCGACGGATTCTCGAGCAGGGCGAGCAGAAGGTGCTCGACCGTCATGAATTCGTGGCGCTGCTCGCGCGCGTCCTTGTAGCACTGGCCGATGGTGAGTTCGAGATCCTTGCTGAACATGGAGGGCTCCGCTTATGCGCTCATCCCTGATCGCGAGAATCACAAAGCGGTCATCCTGACCGCACTTTTCGATGGAAAATCTGCCTGGATCGGGATATGGGGAGAACTTACGCCTTTTCCAGCGTGCACAACAGCGGGTGCTGGTGCGTGCGCGAGAATTCGTTCACCTGGGTGACCTTGGTTTCGGCGACTTCGCGCGTGAACACGCCGCAAACGCCGCGCCCGCGCGTGTGCACGTGGAGCATCACCTGGGTGGCTCGCTCGCGATCCATGTTGAAGAACGTCTGCAGCACCACGACGACGAAGTCCATAGGCGTGAAATCGTCGTTGAGCAGCAGCACCTGGTAGAGCGGCGGTCGCGCGATTTCCGGGCGCGCCTCCTCGACCACGGCGCCGTGCTGGGGTTCGTGCAGTTTGTCCGGGGTCTGTGCCATCGTTGCGCCTGTACGCCTTGCGTTCGAGTATAACGCCGGCCGTGCGGGAACGCGCCTGCGCGCACGCCATCTGCTGCCGTTGCGGTGCGTTTCAATGACGGTGCATTCATGCGACCTCGGGTAGAATCGTTCGTTCCGCAAAGTCCCCGCCCACCGATGTTCGAGCGCTCCGCCGCCTCCGCCGACGCCGTCTGGCGCCCGCGCGTCACCGTCGCCACCGTCGTGGAGGATGGCGGCCGCTTTCTCCTCGTCGAGGAAAGCATCCGCGGCGAGCTCGTGCTCAACCAGCCGGCGGGGCATCTGGAGCGCAACGAATCCCTGCTCGACGCCGCCGTGCGCGAGACGCTCGAGGAAACCGGCTGGACCGTCGCCCTGACCGGCTTCGTCGGCGCGTACCAGTGGAACACGCCCGACGGCAGCGCCGAATATCTGCGTTTCACCTTCGCCGCGCGGCCCGGGCGCCACGACGCGCAGCGGGCGCTGGACGAAGGCATCGTGCGCGCACTGTGGCTGACGCGCGAGGAAATCGCCGCGCAACCGCAACGCCACCGCAGCCCGATGGTGCTCGGCAATATCGACGACTGGCTCGCCGGCCGCCGCTTTCCGCTCGATGCGGTGCGCTCGCTGCTGGCAGGAGCCGCCCTGTAACCGTTCGTGCCTGCGTCGCCACGCTCGGCGCGAACGGTCTTCGCAAACCGATCCGTATGACGAAATCCCGGCAAATCATCGTGGGCATGTCCGGCGGCGTCGACTCGTCGGTCGCCGCGTTGCTGCTCGCGCGCGACGGCGCGGACATCGCCGGCCTGTTCATGCAGAACTGGGAGGAGGACGAGCGCTTCGGCGAATGCCAGGCCGATCGCGACCGCGCGGACGCGCTGCGCGTCTGCGCCAGACTCGGCATCGCGTTCCATACGCGCAATTTCGCCGCCGAGTACTGGGACCAGGTGTTCGAGAATTTCCTGTCCGAGTACCGCGCCGGACGCACGCCGAATCCCGACGTGCTGTGCAACCGCGAGATCAAGTTCAAGACGTTTCTCGACCACGCGCGCGCGCTCGGCGCCGACCGCATCGCGACCGGCCATTACGCGCGCACCGACTGCGTCGACGGCCGCCACCGCCTGCTGCGCGGGCGCGACGCGAACAAGGACCAGAGCTATTTCCTCTACACGCTCGGGCAGGAACAACTCGCGGCGACGCGGTTCCCGGTCGGCGAACTGCCCAAGCCCGAGGTGCGCGCCCTGGCGCGCGAGGCCGGGCTGCCGACGCACGGCAAGAAGGATTCGACCGGCATCTGCTTCATCGGCGAACGCGATTTCCGCGAGTTCCTCGGCCGGTACATTCCCGCCCGGCGCGGCGAAATGCGCACGCCCGACGGCAAGACGATCGGCGAGCACGACGGCGTGATGTACTACACGCTGGGCCAGCGCAACGGCCTGGGCATCGGCGGCCGCCGCGACGCCGACGGCGGCGCATGGTACGTGGTCGGCAAGGACGTTGCGGACAACGTGCTCTACGTGGCCCAGGGCGGCGAGAACGAATGGCTGCAGTCGCAGCGCCTGACCGCCGCCGAACTGAGCTGGACGGCGGGAACCGCACCGCAGACGGAGTTTTCCTGCACCGCCAAAACGCGCTACCGTCAGCCCGACCAATCTTGCCGGGTGCGCGTGAACGAAAATGGTTGCGACGTGGAATTCGACACTTTCCAGCGCGCCGTGACGCCGGGCCAGTCGATCGTGTTCTACCGCGACGAAGAATGCCTCGGCGGTGGCATCATCGCAGCCACCGATGCCGCGTTCGGAGGATTGCCCCGCTCGCTCCTCGCCCCCCGCTCCCCGCCCCTCGCATGAGAGAAGAACGCATCATCGCCCTCGCCGGCCTGCTCCAGGCCGTCGCGCTCGTGCGCGCGATCGCCGCGCGTGGCGGCGCCGATGCCACCGCGATGCAGCCCAGCCTCGCCAGCATCTTCAAGATCGATGCGGACAGCCCCGCCGACGTGTTCGGCGGCATCGGCAAGCTGCGCGCGGGGCTGGAAACGCTGATCGCACAACTCAACGACGACAAGCGCGATCTCGCCGTCACCCGCATCGCCATCGCAGTGATGCGCATCGAAGGCAAACTGCGGTCGCGTGCGGCCATGCGCGGCAAGCTGCGCGAGGGCATCGAGACGATCGCGCGACAGACCGCCGGCAGCCCGGCGACCGACCCGCTCGTCACAGCGCGTCTGGCCCAACTGTATGTCGATACGATCTCCACGTTGACCCCGCGCATCGTCGTCGAGGGCGATCCACAGTTCCTGCGCCAAGACGCCCAGGCCGCGCAGATCCGCGCACTGCTGCTCGCGGCGATCCGCGCGGCCGTACTCTGGCGCCAACTGGGCGGATCGCGCTGGCGCCTGCTGTTCCGTCGCCGCCAGTACTCGATGCTGGCGCGCGGCCTGCTCGCGCAATGCACGCTGAGCGGTTCGTAACCTCCCCGCAGGCCCTGTCCACGGCACACGCGCCCGCTCGATTCCGCCTGCCGCCGTCGCTTCCGCAATGCAGCAGACTGCGCGATAATAAGAGGCTGACTTCCCCGCCCTCACTCGATACGCCAGGAGTTCTCCCATGACCGATTCCTTCGCCACCCGCGACACGCTCGAGGTCGGTGGCAAGAAGTACGCGATCGCCAGCCTCGCCAAGCTCGGCCAGAAGTTCGACATCGCGCGCCTGCCGTACTCGATGAAGATCCTGCTCGAGAACCTGTTGCGCCACGAGGACGGCATTAACGTCACCGCGAAGGAAATCGAAGCCGTCGCCAACTGGGAGCCGAAGAAGGAGCCGGATACCGAAATCGCCTTCATGCCGGCGCGCGTGGTGCTGCAGGATTTCACCGGCGTGCCGTGCGTGGTCGACCTGGCCGCGATGCGCGATGCGATCGTCAAACTCGGCGGCGACGCATCGAGGATCAACCCGCTGATCCCGTCCGAACTCGTGATCGACCATTCGGTGCAGGTCGACGTGTTCGGCGAGGCCGACGCGCTCGACCTCAACGTCAAGATCGAATTCGACCGCAACAAGGAGCGCTACGGCTTCCTGCGCTGGGGCCAGACGGCGTTCAACAATTTCAAGGTCGTGCCGCCGCGCACCGGCATCGTCCACCAGGTCAATCTCGAATACCTTGCGCGCGTCGTCGCGACGGCCGACAAGGACGGCGCGACCTGGGCGTTTCCCGACACCGTGTTCGGCACCGATTCGCACACGACGATGATCAACGGCATCGGCGTGCTCGGCTGGGGCGTCGGCGGCATCGAGGCCGAGGCGGCGATGCTCGGCCAGCCCTCGTCGATGCTGATTCCGCAGGTCGTCGGCTTCAAGCTCACGGGCAAGCTCCCCGAAGGCACGACTGCGACCGACCTTGTGCTGACCGTGACCCAGATGCTGCGCAAGCATGGCGTCGTCGGCAAGTTCGTCGAGTTCTACGGCGACGGCCTGCAACACCTGCCGCTCGCCGACCGCGCGACGATCGCGAACATGGCGCCCGAATACGGCGCAACCTGCGGCATCTTCCCGATCGACGCCGAAGCGCTGAACTATCTGCGCCTGTCGGGCCGCGACGAGAGCCTGGTCGGCCTCGTCGAAGCCTATGCGAAGGCGCAGGGCCTGTGGCACGACGCGAATTCGCCGCATGCGGAATTCTCCTCGACGCTCGAACTCAGTCTCGCCGACGTGAAGCCGTCGCTGGCCGGCCCGAAGCGCCCGCAGGACCGCGTGCTGCTGCAGGACGTCGGCAAGAGCGCCATGGAGTCGGTGAAAGCGCTGGCCGCGAACCGCAAGCCGAAGAACGGCGCCGAGGCGCGCTTCGCCAACGAGGGCGGCGACACCGCAGTCGGCCACGACGCCAGCGTCAACGGTCCGGGTCAGCACGTCACGCGCAACGGCGTCGATTTCAAGCTCAAGGACGGCGCGGTCGTGATCGCCGCGATCACCTCGTGCACGAACACCTCGAACCCGGCCGTCATGCTCGGCGCCGGCCTGCTCGCGCGCAATGCGGTCAAGAAAGGCCTCAAGGCGCAGCCGTGGGTCAAGACCTCGCTCGGCCCGGGCTCGCTCGTCGTCACCGACTACCTCAAGAAAGCCGGCGTGCTCGGCGACCTCGAGAAGCTCGGCTTCTTCGTCGTCGGCTACGGCTGCACCACGTGTATCGGCAACTCGGGCCCGCTGCCCGCAGAAATCTCCAAGGGCATCGGCGACGGCGACCTCGTCGTCGCCTCGGTGTTGTCGGGCAACCGCAACTTCGAAGGCCGCGTGCATCCCGAAGTGAAGATGAACTATCTCGCCTCGCCGCCGCTCGTCGTCGCCTACGCGCTGGCCGGCACGGTCGACATCGACCTGACCACGCAGCCGCTCGGCAAGGGCGGCGACGGCAAGGACGTCTACCTCAAGGACATCTGGCCGAGCAACAAGGAAATCGGCGACACGATCGCCGCGACGCTCGGCCCGCAGCTGTTCAAGCAGAACTATGCCGACGTGTTCAAGGGCGACTCGCGCTGGAACTCGATCGCCGCGCCGGTCGGCGAGCGCTACGGCTGGGACGAGAAGTCGACCTACATCAAGAACCCGCCCTATTTCGACGGCATGCGCATGCAGGTCGGCAAGATCGACGACATCTCGGGCGCACGCGTGCTCGGCATCTTCGGCGATTCGATCACGACCGACCACATCTCGCCGGCCGGCGACATCAAGGCGACCTCACCCGCGGGCCAGTTCCTGCAGGCGCACGGCGTGGTCAAGGCGGACTTCAATTCCTATGGCTCGCGCCGCGGCAACGACGACGTCATGGTGCGCGGCACGTTCGCCAACATCCGCATCAAGAACCTGATGCTCGGCGGCGAGGAAGGCGGCAATACGCTGTACAACGGCACCAAGCTGCCGATCTACGACGCGGCGATGGAGTACAAGAAAACGGGCACCCCGCTCGTCGTGCTCGCCGGCAAGGAATACGGCACCGGCTCCTCGCGCGACTGGGCGGCCAAGGGCACGCTGCTGCTCGGCGTCAAGGCGGTGATCGCGGAGAGCTTCGAGCGCATCCATCGCTCTAATCTGGTCGGCATGGGCGTCCTGCCGCTGCAGTTCGTCGACGGCCAGAACGCGCAGACGCTCGGCCTCAAGGGCGACGAAGTGTTCGAGATCGCCGGCCTACAGGACGGCGCGGCGAAGGACGTCACGATCGTCGCCAAGGGCAGCGCCGGCGAGAAGAAGTTCAAGGTCAAGGTGCTGCTGCTGACGCCGAAGGAAGTCGAGTACTACCGCCACGGCGGCATCCTGCCGTACGTGCTGCGCCAGCTCGCCTCCCCGCCCAAAGCGGCGTAACTTAGGCCGATTCCCGGCCATGACACGAAACGCCCGGCAGTGCGCTGCCGGGTGTTTTTTGCGCCGCGTAAACTGCAAGCGTCAACGTTCCGCGCGCACCCGCCCTATGGTCAGCGCGCTCGCCACGGAAAAAACGGCGGCGATCGCAAACAGGCTCGTGTAATCCCCGCCGGCGAATAGAACCGCCGAACCCAGCGCGGGCGCGATCGACTGCGGCATGGCGCTCGCGATATTGAATATGCCCAGATTGGCCGCCGCATGGGTTTCGCGATTGGGCAGCACGTCGACCGCCAGCGCGAAATCGACGGCGAAATAGGCGCCCATTCCGGCTCCGGCAACCGCCGCGCCCAGGAGAAACTGCGGATAGGTAGCGGCCAATGCGATCGTCAACATCGCGACCGCGTGGATCGACGCCGCCGCGCATATGAAGATCTTGCGCCGCCGAAAAACGTCGGACAGACGCCCGCTCAAAACGCTGGTAATCGCCACCGCGCCGGATTGCGCCAGGGTGATGCCGAGGATCAGTTGGGGAATCTCGGCCGCTTGCCGTCCGTGCTGATGAAGCAGGAAAAACACCTGATACGTCATCATCACGGCGACGCTGGTCATCAACAGAAACCGGCTGACCCAAACCCATGCGAAATCGGGACAACGCAGCGGCGCAACCCACAGCATGAAAAATTCGCCAATGCGCAACGCGGGCGTCTTTGCGCGCAGGAGAACGCGATCCGGCAACACCCAGGCGAGCCACACCGCCGTGACGATGGCGACCAGTGCCGGAACGAGAAACATGCCCGCAACCGAATCCGCCCAGAACCGGGCCAAGCTGGTGCCCATGATCGAGCCTACCGGCATGCTGAGACTTACGAGGCCGGAAACGGTTCCGCGCCGCTGCGGCGGAACCTGGTCCGACAGTATCGCCGCGAGCGCGGACAATTGCGCGTTGCAGGCAAGCTGAGTAAAGCACCAACCGAGCAAGAGCGCGCCGATCGACTGCGCCCACGCCACGACGGCCAGTCCGGCCGCGCCGCCCAACGCACCCAATATCAGCCATGGACGACGCATGCCGAAACGCGAGGTCGTTCGATCGGAGAGACGACCGAACAGCGGATTGGCGAGCATCGCCACCAGCGCTCCGGCGCCCGCGACCAGGGACAGACTGGCTGCGGCATGATCGGGATCGAGCGAGCGAGCGCGCAGTTGCAAGCCCAGCAGAATGGGCGGCAGCAACGCCGCCCACAAGCCTGCGTACGCCATCGTGTAGGCAGCGACGAAGCGTCGGTTCATGCGGACTGCGGGCGGCTGCATCCTAGGCAATCCGCCGGCGGTCCCGCCACGTTGACTGCGTCTGCCCGCGCATCGTCGTTGTGTTCGCAAGCCTGTCGTTAGCGTTTCTTTGGTGACGAAACGTTGCGGGAGCGCGCGACACGTCCCGGCTGCGCAGTGGATTCGCGCAGATGCAGCCGATAAGGAATGCGCAGATGCTTGCGCAAGGACGGCTCGCGAATCGCGCGCAACACCAGTTCGACCGCGCTGCGCGCCATCTCGCGGCAAGGCTGTTGCACCGTCGCCAGCTCCGGCGATACCAGAAGCGATGCGTGGATGCCGTCGAAGCCGCAGACCGACAGCTCGCGCGGCACGCGCAGCTTGCGCTCGTGCGCAACCCGTATCACCCCGCAGGCCATCTCGTCGTTCGCGGCGAAGATCGCCGTCGGCGGATCGGGCAGATCGAGCAGTTGGCGCCCCCCGGCGACGCCGGAAGCGAAGGTGAAATCGCCCCCCGTCACCAGGGCCTTGTCGTACTCGATGCCGCCGTCGCGCAGGGCATCGCGGTATCCGGCCAGCCGCCATGCGTGCGCGCCGTGGCCCTTGAGTCCGGCGATGTGACCGATGCGCCGATGGCCGAGCGCAAGCAGGTGCTCGACGATGTCGGCTGCGGCACGGCGCTCGTCGAAGCCGACATCGATGCGCGTCTCGCCCAGCTTCGAGGAGATCGTCGCGTAGCGCACGTCCAGTTGGTCCAGACGCCGCAACAATTCGACGTTGTTGGCGTGCGGCGGGACCAGCACCAGCGCGTCGGGCCGGTTCTGCGCGATGAATCCGTCGACCGCGGCGATGAGATCGTCTTTCGAATCGAAGGGGTGCAGCACCGGGTTGTACGCAGTGGATTCGCAGGCCTGCAATACGCCGACGATCAATTCCATGATGTAGCTCGATCCGGCCAACGGATTGTCGTAGAGCAGACCGACGAGATGGGATCGATTGCCGGCCAGACTGCGCGCCGAAGGATTCGGCACGTAATGGAGCGCCTTGATCGAGGCTTCGACGCGCACACGCAATTTTTCGCGAACGTTCGGATGACCGTTGATGACGCGCGACACGGTCTTGATCGAAACGCCGGAGTGCGCAGCGACATCTTCGATTCTGGCGGGCATGAATTCTCTGACCTGATCGAGCTTGACGCGGCATTCTATCCGAGTGCTTTTCTTCTGGCACATGACGGGCACGAACGTAGCGTTCGCGACGTCGGGCAGGCGCGCAAACAGCCGCACGAATCCATCTCGTCATCCGCGCGCTATTTTTTCCGCGCCGCAGCGCTCACCTCGAACGGCACGTTGGCGTAGGCGGCCTTGCCGTTCTGACGCACCACGACGAACAGCCGGTACGCTCCAGGCTCGGCCGGCGCAGTCAATTCGATGCGTCTTCCGTTCGCCGCACCGATCAGACCCGGCAGCGCAGGCGGCGCCTGTTCGGCATCGCCGCCGATTTTCTTGTCCGGACTTTCCGGCGTCAGTTCCCATTCGTAGACGAGCGCAGGCGCGGCGTCCGACGCCGCCTCGGCGCTGCGCGCATTCGCCTCGGCCGCGTAGCGTGCGCCGGGCGCCAGGCGAATGTTGTCGCGCGCGCCCTTGCCGTCGAGGCGCAAGTCGAGCAATTGCGGCGCGAGGCGGTTCGGGGCGTGGCCGGTGAAGGCCGCTTCGAGCGCATCGATCGGCTCGGTCGGCGTGCCGTCGCGCAGGAACAGGCCGAACCAGGTCGCGGTGTATTCCTGCTTCCAGCCCCACAGGAACGCATAAGAGCCCAGACAACGATCGCGCATTGCCGCAATCGCCCGCGCATAACGCGCGGCGAACGCGCGCCGTTTTTCCGTGCTGGTCTGCTCGATCGCCGCGCCCCAAGGCGTCTTGGGAACTTCCCAATAGCCGTCCATGCCCCATTCGGTGATCAGATACGGGCCGCGCCAGCCGTAGGCGTCGAGCTGGCGGCGCGTGTCGCCGATCGCGCCGTATTCGTTGACGCCGAGGATATCGATGCTCGGTGCGCGCGCACGAATCCGCCGCACGACATCCTTGCGCAGACCCGCGGTGACCGTCATCGCCGGATGATGGGGATCGGTCGCGTGGATGTATTTCGCCAACGTTTCGACCGCGTCCCAGACCCGCGGATCGTGCGATTTCAAATCGAGTTCGTTGCCGATGCCCCACGCCAGCAGCGCGGGATGATCCTTGTATTTGTCGATTTCCGCCTTGAGCGCATCGGCCTGCTTGCGCACGGCCGCGGCATCTCCGTAATCGAAGCCAATGCGTTCCGGCGTGAGATGCAGGCCGAGCAGAACGGTCATGCCGCGCTTCTGCGCCTCGTCGAGAATGCGTCCGGCGTCCCGGGTGTCCCAAGTGCGGACGGAATTCGCGCCGATGCGCGCAGCCAAGTCGAGATCGCCGTTGCCGCCGACGCCCTTCACGAAATACGGCGCGCCGTCGCGCAACAGCACCCAGCGATCGCCTTCGCGCCGCGCATGCGTTTCGACCGCGCGCGCGCAGACATCGCTCGCGACCAACAGAGCAAGGCACGCCAATACAAAACCGAATCGCATCATGGTTTTCGTTTTCCTCGAGGGGAACTGCCGCTCGTCCGGTGAAGACGGCGGCCGCGGCGGGCCATTGTCGCAGGATTCGCCGGCAAATTGACAGCGCTGGTATTGACAGCGCTGGTATTTGAGAGTTGACTACGCGCCACAAGAAAGAACCGCCGCCCCGACGCGGCCGAGGGAGAAACAATGATCACATCGTCTGCAACGCAGGCAAGCTGCGGCTGCGCCGCCGCATCGCCGCACGCGAATCGAACGCATCCGCCGGAAACGCAAAGTCGCGTGCGCGGCCGCCGCTGCGGAGCAACCCTATGATGAGCCGCCGGGCCCTGATCCGTTCCGCGGCCGATCTGGCGCTGGCCGCCGCGTTCGGCCCCGTCGCGTCGCGCGGTTTCGCCGCCGCGGACGGCGCGACCGCGACCGCCGCACGCCATCCGTCCGGCCTGCGCGCAGGTGAATTTCCCGCGGGCTTTCTCTGGGGTTCGGCCACGGCCGCCTACCAGGTGGAAGGGGCGTGGAACCTCGACGGCCGCGGCGAGTCGATCTGGGACCGCTACGCGCACACACCCGGCAAGATCAAGGACGGCGGCACCGGCGACGTCGCCTGCGACAGCTACCACCGCTACCGCGAGGACATCGAACTCGCCGGAAAACTGGGTCTGCGCAGCTTCCGCTTTTCGATCGCCTGGCCGCGCGTGCAACCCGACGGCCGCGGCGCAGTCAATCCGAAAGGGCTGGATTTCTACAAGCGCTTCACCGATGCCGTGCTCGAAGCCGGCATGCGTCCGTTCCCGACGCTGTATCACTGGGACTTGCCGCAGCCGCTCGAAGACGCCGGCGGCTGGCCGAACCGCGATACCGCGCAGCGGTTGACCGACTACGCGAAGATCGTCGTCGACGCGCTCGGCGACCGCATCGGCCAATGGACCATCTTCAACGAGCCGAACATTTTTACCGAACTGGGTTATCTGCGCGGCATCCATGCTCCCGGACGCAAGGATGCGCCGGCTTTTTTGCGCGCCACGCACACGGTGAATCTGGCCCAGGGCATGGCCTTCCGCGCGATCAAGGCCAGCCGGCCGAACAGCGAAGTGGGCGTCGTGGTCACGGTCGATCCGATGCTGGCGGCGACGCCGTCCGCCGAGGACAAGGCCGCGGCCGAGCGTTTGTACAAGTTCCACAACCTCTGGTTCACCACGCCCGCGCTGACGGGGCGCTATCCCGATGGCGTGCTGCCGCGCGAGCGCCAGAGCGAACTGCTCGGGCTGCGCGAGGGCGACGAAACCCTCGTGCGCGCCGCGCTGGATTTCCTCGGCCTCAATTACTACTCGTCGTGTTTCGTGCGCCACGACCCGGCGGGCAACGGCGTACCCGGCCTGAATGCCAAGGCGGAGGATCTGCCTGCGACGATGGCGCCGGGCCACACCGATTTCGACTGGAAAATCTATCCGAAAGGGTTCCACGACATCATCCTGAGCATGGCCGCCCACACCGGCCATATTCCGATCGAGATCGCCGAGAACGGCGCGGCTTACAACGTCGGCCCCGGGGCGGACGGAATGATCCACGACGACAAACGCATCGCCTACACGCGCGCGCACTTGCTCGAACTCTCGCGCGCGATCCGCGACGGCGCGCCGGTGCGCGCCTATCACCATTGGAGCCTGCTCGACAACTTCGAGTGGAGCGAGGGTTACACCCAGCGCTTCGGACTGGTCTACGTCGATTTCAAGAACGGACAGAAACGCACGATCAAAGATTCCGCGGCGTGGTACGCCAGGGTCATCGCGTCGAACAAAGTGGTTTGAGGTTCAAACGAAACACACAAGAAGTCGGAAACAAAGCGTACGCGGTCCGCGAAGTGGAGCCGGACCGGCCGCGTATTCACTGACCATTTGGGAGGAATAGAAGTGAACAAGCAATCCGCAACCCGATGCACGCACGTCGTCAACCCACCGCGCCGGCTGTCGATGGCGATCGCGATGGCCTTGTTCGCAGCCGGGCAGTTGCATGCGCTCGCCGCGCAACCGCCCACTCAGACGGACGACCAAACCGCACAACCCGCGAAGAAGGAACCGTCCGACAAACCATCGCAGACCGCCGACAAAAAAGCTTCGGCGAAGGCGAGCGACGAACAGGCCACCGTGCTTACGGGCATGACCGTCACCGGCTATTCGTCCAGCCTGAACCGCGCGCAGGAAATCAAGCGATATTCCGATACCGTGGTCGATGCGATTTCGGCGCAGGACGCAAGCTCGCTGCCCGACCTGTCGGTCACCGAAGCCTTGCAGCGCGTGCCGGGCGTGGCGGTCAGCGCCTTCGGCATCGCCGCCGATCCGGACCACTTCTCGATCCAGGGTTCGGACATCAGCCTGCAGGGCCTGCCCTACGTCAGCACGCTGTTCAACGGCCGCGAGGTGTTCTCCGCCGGCGGCGGCCAGGGGCTGAACTTCTCCACCGTGTCGCCCGAACTGATCGGCTCGGTCGTGGTGAACAAGAACCAGACCGCGGACATGATCGAAGGCGGCATCGCCGGCTCGATCGACCTGAAAACGCGCAAGCCGTTCGACAGCAACAAGGAGACACAGGCCGCGTTTACCATCGGCGGCTACTGGGGCAGCCTCGACAAGAAAAGCTCGCCGCAGGTAGCCGGTCTGTTCAGCCACATCTTCGACACCGACGTCGGCCGTTTCGGCTTTCTGGCCAACGTCGCCTACGACCGCATCGACCAGGCCGACAACGCGATCTCCCTGGTCGATTTCCAGCGGCGCTGCAACGGCTGCACGCTGCCCGGCGACAGGACGGACAGCTTTCCCGGACTGGCCGAAGGCCAATACCTGTACGTGCCGGTCGGCGCCGACCTGCGCACTCAGGACGAAACCAGCACGCGCATCGGCCATGCCCTGGCGCTGCAATGGGAAAGCCCGGACAAGACCTGGCAGGCCACGCTGGCATGGAATCGGGCTTCGGACACGGAAACCACCTTCGAACATACCCTGCAAGCCTCAACGGACGGTTGCAGCGGCCAGTCGATCGCCGGCTGCGCCGTGCCGCTGGCGGGCACCACGCCGGTCTACGACGCCAACGGCGTGTTCCAGTCGGGCATCATCTCGGGCGATCCCAGCGCGTCGACCTTCCTGCCGCTCACTTACGGCGGCGTGCCGACGCAGCTCGACACCGCCGGCTTCAGGAACCGCTACGTGACCAACGACTACAGCTTCAACCTGAAGTGGAACGTCAACGACCGGCTGCGCTTCGACTTCGATGCGCAGGATACGCACTCCAACTTCAAGAACGCCTACTACTACATTCGCCAGATGACCCAGGCCAATTGGTATCTGGCGGTGCACGGCAACGACGTGCCCACGGTCCAGGTGCTCTCGCCCAATCCCGCCGAAACGACGGCGCAGTATTTCGCCGACCCCGCGAACACCTACTGGTCGGCGGCGCAGGACCACCAGGGACGCTCCTGGGGCAGCCAGCGCGCGTTCCGCCTCGACGGAACCTTCGACGTGAACCACGGCGTGCTGGACAGCATCCAGTTCGGTTTTCGTCGCTCCGACCAGAGCGAGACGCTGCAAAACTCGCCGTACAATTACTTCTGGGACATCAGCACGCCCTACGCCGGCGGCGCCGGGCTAGCGGTCACTGCCGCCGACACGCCCGGCAACGTCGCCCTGTACCACGTCAACATGCCGGCCTTCAGCAACGGCGATTTCGGCGTCTTCGCCCCGTTCTTCAACCTCAATCCGATCACCCAGTTCTGGCAGGCGGTCGGCGTGATGAAAAAGATCAACCAGCAATCGCTCGCCATCAACCCGGGCTGGGACTGGTGGAGCCCCTACTACACCAACTTCGACCGCAACCTGTACGTCGCCGGCACCGTCTTCGTTCCGGGCACGCACTACCTGCCGCAGGAAATTTCCTCTAACGAAGAAAAAACCAACGCCACCTACCTGCGCCTGAATTTCGGCAACGAAAACACCAACTTCCTCAGCGACCTGAAGATCAGCGGCAACATCGGCCTGCGCTACGTGCATACGCAGGACGACGCCTCGGGCTATCTGATCGTGCCGAACATGACGCAGACTCTCGGCAATGCCAGCGTCGAACAGTACTGCCTCGGACAAACCAAGAACGGCACCCAGCCGGCGTCGCCGGGCACGTTCTGCGCGTTGACCTCGGCCCAGCAGCAGCAATACATCAAATTCGCCAACGGCGGCTACAGCTCGATCACCGCCGGCAGCGGCTATGGCAACTGGTTGCCGAGCTTCAACCTCGCGATCGGCTGGACCAGCGACTTCATCACCCGCTTCGCGTACTCGCGATCCCTCTATCGGCCCTCGCTCGTGCAGTTGCAGGCGGGACAATCGGTCGGCGGACTGGTGCCCTACGGCACCAACGGCAGCACCGAGCCGATGGTGAGCAACGGCTACAACGGCTCGAATCCCTACCTGCGGCCGGTCACGGCGCACAATTTCGACCTGACCCAGGAGTGGTACTTCGGCAACGCCGGCTCGCTGACCGGCATGTTGTTCTACAAGCAGTTGAACAATACGATCCAGTACATCACCAATGTCGTCGAGACCGAGGTGACCAACAACGGCGTGACCTATCCCGAGCAGTACACGGCGGGCCTGGCCAACCTCAACCAGAAAGGCAGCGTGCGCGGCGCGGAACTGGCCTATCAGCAGAAGTTCGATTTCCTGCTCGGCTGGCTGTCCGGGTTCGGCACGCAGATCAACTACACCTGGATCAAGTCGCACGGCCTGGCCTTCGGCTCGACCGACTACTGTCCTGCCACGTACATGGCGGCCACGCAATGCACCAACCAGCTCAAGCTGCCGCCGAACGAACTGTCGCGCGATACCTTCAACTTCACTGTGTACTACGAAAAAGGTCCGCTGTCGGCGCGACTGGCGTGGAACTGGCGCTCGAAGTTCCTGATCACGAACCAAGAGGCGGATTATCCATTCCTGCCGGTCATGGCTGCCCCGCAGGGCCGGCTGGACGGGTCGCTGATCTACTCGATCAACGATAACTTCAAGGTGGCATTGCAGGCGGCGAATCTCCTGAACTCGACATTCAAGACCCGCGAAATCATCGATACCAACGGATTGACCGTGCCCAAGGGTTTCTTCCGCGACGACACCCGCTACAACCTCAGCCTGCGCATGAACTTCTGACAGGCCGCCGCAGCGAACGTGTGCGCAGATCGGACAAGCCGCACGGGCAGCGGGATGCCGGCGACGATATGCGATTTTCTCCCGGCGTCATTTCCGCGGGGGCGGGAATGACGTCGTATTTTTTCGTTTTCGGCATCCTTTCCGCGACGCGATCCTGCGTGCGCCTCTGCCACGGCGGGGCGGGATCCTCACGCGTTCGATGCGGGCGACGCTGGCGGCCGTCGCAGGAATGTCCGTCGCAAGCGCGGTTTGCGCGGCGACGAAAGCCGAAACTGTCGCGGAGGAGAGTTGCAGCGCCCTCGCCGCACGCGTCGATGCGCTGCCGGGCCACACTCCGGTTCTGCTGCGCAGCTACGACGGTCGGCAAGGCAAAAGCGCACCCGAGGAACCGTCGCTGCGCACGGCGGCGTTCACCTACGACAATGCGCTCGCCGTCATCGCCTTGCTCGCCTGCGGCCAGCGCGCGCATGCCAAGCGCATCGGCGAAGCTTTGCGGCTTGCCGCGACGAACGACACGCGCCTACGCGACGCCTACCGCGCCGGTGTCGTCGGGAACGGAATGCCGCTGCCGAACGGATGGCGGGATGCGAAACGCCATCGCTGGATCGAAGCCGCCCATGAGGACGTCGCCGCGTACCAGGACGGCACCGCCACCGGCAACGTCGCATGGGCCGCGTTGGCGCTGCTCGCCCTGCACGACGCCACCGGCGAAGCGCACTGGCGCGATGCGGCGGTACGCCTCGCCGATTGGGTCGTCGCCAACGTGTCGGACGAGCGCGGGCCGGGCGGGTTCGACGGCGGCATCGAAGGCCGCAAAACGGCGCCAAGAAAAGCGCCGTGGAAATCGACCGAGCACAACATCGATCTCGCCGCGCTGTTCGGCTGGCTTGACCGGATCGCAGTGCCGGGAAACTGGAACGCGCAGGCAAAACGCGCTCGCGACTTCGTCGCCGCGCAATGGGACGTCGCGAGCGGCCATTTCTGGATAGGCACCCTGGACGACGGCGCCACGCCGAGCCGCGCGCAGTCCGGCCTCGACGTACAGCTCTGGACGCAACTCCTGCCGAACGCGCCGAAAGAATGGCAACGCGCCGTGACGTACGCCGAGCGCGAGCACGCCGTCGAAGGCGGATTCGATTTCAACGCCGACCGCGACGGATTGTGGACGGAAGGCACCGCGCAGGCCGCGCTCGTCTATCGTCGACTCGGCCGCGACGCCGACGCCGAAAATCTGTTCGCGACGATCGCAGGACAGGCGGCGCCCGGCGGATTCTTCTATGCCACGCGCGAACCGCGCATCACCTCGGCGTACTTCTACTACTACCGCCGCCCGCATCTCGCCGCGACGGCCGGGGCCGCGCTCGCCGCATTGAATCGCAACCCGTTCGTATCGTAACGCGTCTTCGACTCCGGGCGATTTTGATGCCGCATCGCGGCGCAGCGGTTCATCGCTGCGCCGCCGCTTGCCGACCCTCCCGCCGCATGCTCAAATGCTGTCAAACGAGCGTTTGCGGCGCGAAGCAGCCGCAAACCGCAAGAATCAGAAAATACAGGAGGGAGCAATGATTGCGAGCAACGACCGCCCTTGGCTGGCCAGCTATCCGGCCGGCATCCCAGCGGAAATCGACATCGACGCCTACAGCTCGATCGCCGCGTTGTTCGAGGAAACCTGCGAGCAGTTCCGCCACCGCGCCGCCTTCTCCAATATGGGCGCCACGCTGAGCTACGATGATCTGGATCGCTTGAGCCGGAATTTTGCGGGTTACCTGCGCAGCGTGCTGAAGTTGAGCAAGGGCGATCGTATCGCGGTGATGATGCCGAACCTGCTGCAATATCCGGTCGCGGTGTTCGGCATCCTGCGCGCCGGCCTGACGGTGGTCAATGTCAACCCCCTGTATACCGCACGCGAACTGCGCCACCAGCTCAAGGATTCCGGCGCAGTGGCGATCGTCGTGCTCGACAACTTCGCCTCGGTATTGACCGAAGTATTGGCCGAGACCGATGTCAAGCACGTGATGACGACCGCGATCGGCGACATGCTCGGATTTCCGAAATCGCTCGTCACCAACTTCGTCGTCAAGCATGTCAAGAAAATGGTGCCGGCCTATCGCATCGATCGTGCCGTGCGGTTCCGCCGGGTTCTGGCGCAGGGAGCCGGCGCGGCGCTGCCCGCCACGCAGATCGGGCATGAGGACATCGCGTTTCTGCAATACACGGGTGGCACGACCGGCCTCGCCAAGGGCGCGATCCTGACCCATGGCAACATGGTCGCGAACATGCAGCAGGCTGCGGCATGGATCGCCTCGGACGTACGTCCCGGCGAAGAAGTCATCATCACCGCGCTGCCGCTGTACCACATCCTCGCGCTGACCGCGAACTGCCTCGTTTTCATGCGCGCGGGAGGGCTCAACGTGCTGATCACGAACCCGCGCGACATGCCCGGTTTCGTCAAATCGCTGCAAGGCGTGCCGTTTTCGGCCATGACCGGCGTCAACACGCTGTTCAACGGGCTGCTCAACACACCGGGATTCGACCGGCTCGACTTCTCGAAGCTGCATGTGACTCTGGGCGGCGGCATGGCCGTGCAGCGTTCGGTCGCCGAGCGCTGGCACAAGGTGACCGGCTGCACCCTGGTCGAAGCCTACGGCTTGACGGAAACCGCGCCGGCCGTATGCATTAACCCGATCGGCCTGTCCGAATTCAACGGTTCGATCGGCCTGCCGATTCCCTCGACCGAGGTGTCGATCCAGGACGATGCCGGCCGGATTCTCGAGATCGGCGCGGTAGGCGAGCTCTGCGTGCGCGGGCCGCAGGTCATGCGCGGTTACTGGAACAAGCCCGAGGAAACCGCCAAGGTACTGTCCGCCGACGGCTGGCTGCGCACCGGCGACGTCGCGCGCATCGACGAAAAGGGATTCGTGTACATCGTCGACCGCAAGAAGGACATGATCCTGGTCTCCGGATTCAACGTCTATCCGAACGAGATCGAGGACGTCGTCGTCGCCTGCCCGGGCGTGCTCGAGGTGGCCGCGGTCGGCGTACCCGACGACAAATCCGGCGAAGCCGTGAAGCTGGTCATCGTCAAGAAAGACCCCAATCTCACCGCGGAAACCGTCCGTGAGCACTGCAAGGCCAACCTGACCGGCTACAAGCAGCCCAAATACATCGAATTCCGCGATGCGCTGCCGAAAACCAACGTCGGCAAGATCCTGCGTCGCGAGCTCCGGGATTCGCCAAAGTAAATGCCGAGGGTATATCCTCATTGGGGCCGTCTTGGCTGCATGGTCCCGTGAGTTTCGGCTCGGCGACGCATTTTATGAGTATTGCGTCACACCTCCACACCACTTTTCCGTGGGAGTATGCTGCGGAACCATACGGTTCGTGATGTCGTGCCTGCCCCTCAAATCGACTCTCCCCCCGAATGTGAACCCACGTGAAGAGGAATCAACAATGAACGTCGCCGACCAGACCCTGCGTGACACATCCTATCAATTCCTGCGCAGTGAAATCGACCCGCGCTCGCGGAGTTTTTGGTTCTTCATGCATAGAACGGACCTGAACAGGGTCGAGGGATATCGACCCTGCTGCTCCGTCCTGCTCCTGAAGGAAATGCATCATTTCCTCCAGCAATGCCTGAACGACATCGCGCTGAACAAAGCAGAGAACGAGTTGGAACAATCGCTGAATCATTTGATACTGGCATCGGACGCCAACGTCTTCAATCTCGGTGGCGACTTGGATTTGTTTGGCCGTCTGATACGGCGCAGGGACCGCGATGCGCTATTGGCTTACGCGGTTCGGTGCGTCCAAGGCGCATACGACTTGCACAGGGCCTGTCTGGAACAACCCCTTCATACGGTCGCCCTTGTACAGGGAGATGCCCTCGGAGGCGGTTTCGAAATGGCCTTGTCCTGCAAAACCATCGTCGCCGAAGAAGGGGTTGGAATGGGTTTCCCGGAAGTTCTCTTCGGACTCTTTCCGGGAATGGGGGCCTATACGTTCCTCAAGCGCCGCGTCGGCAAACAGCTTGCCGAGGATATGATGCTCAACGGAACGATATACTCCTCGGGAGATTTGCATCGAATGGGGGTGATTGATGTGCTTGTGCCGAAAGGAGAAGGCATTCAAGCCGTATCCAATATGATCAGACAGAACCAGCGCATCGCCCGGGCGCGAATGGCAATGCACCAAGTGCGCGAAGTGGCGGACCCGATTCAATACGATGAGCTTTTGCGAATCGGTGAAATATGGGTGGATACGGCATTGCAACTGGGAGAAAAGTCTCTGAAAACCATGGAGCGTCTGGTCCGCATGCAGCAAAAGCGCTCCAATGAAGTTCAACAAGACTCTCAGAAGCCCGACTCAGCGCCAATCGAATCGACACGTTCACCGCGCCTGACCGTGGTCGCATGAATCATTCCCGATAGCGTCGAAGCTCAGCGAAATTTTTCCCTTCTTGCCGCGCGGCGGGAGAGCTGAGCTTTCGACTGGGATAGCGCACCGCGCAGGACAAGGAAGGGCCTGTTAATCCCGTGCGGTTCAACCTCGCGCGTCAATCGGTACGCGTTCCTCGCCGAACAGAGTCTGGAACACCTGTGAAGCTGGCGTCCAGCGGTCGGCCGCGCCATCGCTCGCCCTGCAGAACGATTTGATCGCGTTCGTCGTGTAGGTCGTCCTGCGGATTTTCGGTGGGAATTGGAAAACTGGCACCACGTGCGGCCATGCGTTGTGCCACACACGTATGAACCTGACGACGAAATCCTTCTCCGCAAAAACCCTGCGCCACGGGCTCAATATCTGGCCGCCGTTCCTGTTCGGCGGCATGCGTGTGCTCGAATGGAGCGACGACTTCCGCCATGCGCGCGTGCGCCTGAAGCTGGCCTGGTACAACCGCAACTTCGTCGGCACCCAGTTCGGCGGCAACCTGTTCGCGATGACCGATCCGTTCTGGATGATCATGACGCTGCAGGCGCTCGGCCGCGACTACGTCGTCTGGGACAGGGCCGGCGCGATCGAATTCGTCGCACCCGGACGCGAAACCGTCTTCGCCGAATTCCGCCTCGACGAAACCGTGCTCGACGAGATCCGCGCCGCGACCGCAAACGGCGACAAGTACCTGCGCTGGTTCGATACCGAGGTAAAAACCGCCGCCGGCGAAGTTATCGCGCGTGTGCGCAAGCAGATTTACGTGCGGCGCAAGCGCTCTTGATCGCGCTTTTGATTTGATCTTTGGGTTTTGATCTTAGGGTCCCCGTCAGCCGCGGCGAGGGCAGGACGAAAATGCCCGCAGGGTCGCGCGCAGGAAGCGCGCGAGTTCGTTGCTGGTACATGGAAGGGCCATCAACGAACTCCGGCCTGCACTCGCGGACCCGCAGCGCGAAGCGCGGAGGGCGCGGCTCCCGGGGCGGCGTCTTTTTGGTTACTTTGTTCTTCGCTGCTGAAGAAAAAGTGACCCGCGCGCCGGATGCGCGCGGAAAGGCGAAGGGACACGGTCAGAGCAGAATCAAGAACAAAAGCACTGGATTCCCGCCAGAAGCCCGCGGGAATGACGAGCAATGGCGGGCGCGACGAGTCGCCCCCTACGTTATGATGACGCCCCCGTCACATCCCTCTGCGCCATGCCCCGCCTGTACCTGCAACGGTATCTGATCACCGGCCTGCTCACCTTCATTCCGCTCTGGCTGACATGGACCGTTTTCGCCTTCATCGTCAGCGTGCTTTCGCACGTCGGCGCGCCCGCGGTCGCGGCCACGTTCACGCTGATCAGCGCTATCTTCCCGGCCGCGGCCGAGTGGCTGGGGCAGGAATGGTTTCGCTCCATCGTCGCCTTCGTCGGCACGATCGTCGCGCTCTACCTGCTCGGCTTCGCGGCGAGCCGCATGCTCGGGCAGCGCTTGCTTGGCGCGTTCGAGCGGCTGATCCAGCGCATTCCGCTCGTGCAGACGATCTACGGCGGCTCGAAGAAGCTGATGACGATGATGCAGAACAAGCCCGGCGGCACGCAGCGCGTCGTGCTCATCGGCTTTCCCTCGCCGGCGTTGAAGACGATCGGCTTCGTCACGCGCACGTTCGTCGACGGTGCCGGACGAGAAATGGCCGCGGTCTACGTGCCGACGACGCCGAACCCGACCGGCGGCTATCTTGAAGTCGCGCCGCTCGATGAGTTGATCGCGACCGACTGGAGCGTCGATCAGGCCATGGCCTTCATCCTCTCGGGCGGCGCGGCTGGGCCGGAGACGCTGCCCGACATTCCGCACGGACACGCGCAGCCATCGTGACTTCCTGCACTGATGCGCGAATCCGTGACTGCCTACGGTAACGGATTGCCCAACGGAATCCGGGAGACCCCAGCATGAATCTTCGCCTGCGCACGCCGCTCGCCCTCGCCATCGCCCTTGCCGCCACCGGCGCGAGCCATGCCGCCCCGCCTGACGTCGGCAACGCGTTCGATCCGACGTCGCTCGATACGAAATACAAGCCCTGCGACGATTTCTACGACTACGTCAACGCGAAATGGATCGCGGCCAATCCGATTCCGGGCGACCGCACGCGCTGGAGCACGTTCGACGAATTGCGCGAAGCCAGCCTCAAGGCGCAACGCAAACTGATCGAAGACCCGGCGATAGTCAAAGCCGCCACCGGCACGATCGAGCAGAAACTCGGCGACTTCTACGCGAGCGGCATGGACGAGGCCGCGATCGAGAAGACCGGCGTTGCGCCGCTGCAACCCGAGCTGGCGAAGATCGCCGCGATCAAGTCGGCCGACGATCTCGCCCGGTATTTGACCGATGCGCATGCGCGCGGGTACGGCGGTTTCTTCGGCTTCGGCGCGTCGCCCGACTTCAAGAATTCGAGCATGATGATCGGCTACGCCGGCGAAGACGGCCTCGGCCTGCCCGAACGCGCCTATTATCTGGAAGACAAGCCGGACTATGTGAAGATTCGCGGCGAATACGTCGCGCACATCGAGAAGACCCTGGCTCTCGCCGGCGCGAAGCCCGCAACGGCGAAGCAGGACGCGCAGTGGATCATGGCGCTGGAAATGCGCGACGCGAAAACGTCGCTGTCGCCGATCGAGGCGCGCGATCCGAAGAACCAGTATCACTACGTCAGCGTTGCCGACGCGGACAAGGCGACGCCGCATTTTTCGTGGGCCCGCTTTCTCGCCGCGCAAGGCCTATCGGGCGTGCAGGGCTTTTCGCTCTCGCATCCGGAATGGTTCGCCGAATTCGACAGGATGCTGACCGAGGTACCGGTCGAGCAGTGGAAGGCCTATTTGCGTTTCCACACGATCGACGACGCCGCACCGTACCTGTCGCAGGCTTTCGTCGCGGAACACTTCGACTTCAACCAGCACAAGCTGCGCGGGCAGAAGGAAATGGAGCCGCGCTGGAAGCGCGTGCTCGGCGCGGTCAATGGGAGCATGGGCCAGGCGCTGGGTCAGCTCTACGTCAAGGAGAACTTCCCGCCCGAGGCGAAGAAGAGCGCCGAGGAACTCGTCGCCAACCTGCGTCTCGCGCTCAAGGCGCGCATCAAGAAGCTCGACTGGATGAGCGATGCGACCAAGGCCAAGGCGCTCGAGAAGCTGGCGACGTTCACGCCGAAGATCGGTTATCCGGACAAGTGGCGCGACTGGACCGGGCTGTCGATCTCGCGCTCGGGCTACCTCGACAACGCGCTCGCCGCGAACAAGTTCAACCACGACTGGCACATGGGCCGCATCGGCAAACCGGTCGACAAGACCGAATGGGGCATGACGCCGCAGACCGTCAACGCCTACTACTCGCCGCTGAAGAACGAGATCGCCTTCCCCGCCGCGATCCTGCAGCCGCCTTATTTCGACGCCAAGGCCGACGACGCACTCAACTACGGCGGCATCGGCGCGGTGATCGGCCACGAAATGACGCACGGCTTCGACGACAAGGGCAGCCAGTTCGACGCGCAGGGCAACAACAGCAACTGGTGGACCGACGACGACCGCAGGAAATTCGTCGAGCGCATCGACAAGCTCGCAGCGCAGTTCGACGGCTATGTCGCGATCGAGGACCTGCACGTGAAGGGCAAGCTCACGCTCGGCGAGAACATCGCCGACCTGGGCGGCCTCAACGTCGCCTACGATTCGCTGCAGATGGCGCTGAAGAAGAATCCGGCCGAGGCGAAATCGAAGATCGACGGCTTCAGCCAGGACCAGCGCTTTTTCCTCAACTTTGCGCGGCTGTGGCGCACGAACACGCTGCCGGCGACGGCCAAGGTCAACCTCAATACCGACCCGCACGCGCCGGGCCAGTTCCGCGCGATCGCCGCACCCTCGAACATGCCCGCATTCGCGCAGGCGTTTGCGTGCAAGGCGGGCGATGCAATGGTGCGCGATGGCGAGAAGCAGGTGAAAATCTGGTAACCACTCTTCCCTTCTCCCTGCGGGAGAAGGGAAGAAAAAGGGCGCGGATTTCTCCGCGCCCTTTTTCGTTGCATCGAACGATGCCGCGTCACTTCACCTGGAACGTGGTCGTCGACAGCGTTTTGCCATCGGAGACGACTTCGAGCGTGTAGTTGCCGACTGGCCAGCCCGAGGCTTTGGTCAGCTTGTCGTCGATCGTGCCGACACTCGGCGCGGCGATCGTCTTGGCGTTGTCGGCCACGGTCTGGCCATCCTGGAACTTCCAGCGCAGGTTGACGGCGACGTTGGGCACGGTCGTGGTCAGTGCCACCGTCGCATAGATCGTGTCCTTGGTGCCGAAGGTACCGACCGGCGCGCTGATCTTGCCGCTCGCGTCCACCGCGTTGCCGAGCACCACCGAGGTGACCTGTGCGGGCGGAGCCGGTGCGGGGGCCGGAGCGGGCGCCACCGGAGCCGGGGCCGGCGCAGGAGCCGGTGCCGGCGGCGGAGCCGGCTTGCTGCACGCCGCCAGCGCTACCGCGCCGGCCAGTGCGATCGTCAACGGAATGCGTTTGCTGAGCTTGTTCATGGATTTCCCTCTGCTGGATTCAAGTGTGCCGCGCATGCGCTGCGATCAGGCCGTCGCCTTGCCCGAGGCGGGCGCGGCGGGAATGGTGAGCACCTGTCCGGGATGGATCAGGTCGGGATTCTTGATCTTGTCGGTGTTGGCCTCGAAGATCTTCTTCCACTGGTTGGCGTCGCCGTAAAACTTCTTCGCGATCTTCGACAGACTGTCGCCGCTGACGACCGTGTAGGTCTGGCTCGACGCGTTCGCATCCGCCGTCGATGCCGTGACCGGCGTCGGCGTCATGTTCACCGTCACTTCGCTGTTCACATCGGAAAAATCGGCTTTGGGATCACTGCTCATGATCGATGTCTCCTCCTGCCTTGGTTGAAAGATGCGATAAGGGTCGCAAGACCCGCTGCACCAGCACCATACACGTTTTTTTTTGCGCGCGCATGTGTTGGATCGCGCGAGCATTCCGTTCGGAGGGTGGCTAACGTATATCTAACGAATCGCAAGCGGCGATGAGCATTTCCCGACCGGAAGACGAACATGCAGACGCGCGGAGTCGTACGTGCGCGAGGGCACACGGCACAAAAGCCGATCACGGAAAAGACAAAGCGGCCGCCATTCCTGACGGCCGCTTTGGACGAGGAGCACAGACGCGACTCAATGCTCCAAGACGAAAATCCGGTAACGATCTGCCGCCGGATTTGTAAGGCTTATTCTGCGTCGGCCGTTGCGTGCCGGGACAGATCTTCCTGGATGCGCGCCGCCTTGCCTTCGAGACCGCGCAGGTAATAGAGCTTGGCACCACGCACCTTGCCGCGGCGCTTGACGTTGACCGAATCGATCGTCGGGCTGTGCGACTGGAATACGCGCTCGACGCCGAAACCGTGCGAAATCTTGCGCACCGTGAAGGCCGAATTGAGGCCCGCGTTCTTCTTCGCGATGACCACGCCTTCGTAGGCCTGCACACGTTCGCGGTTGCCTTCCTTGACCTTGACGTTGACGACCACCGTGTCGCCCGGGCTGAATTCGGGCAGTTTACGGCTGGTCTGGGAAGCTTCAAATTGCTGGAGGAGGTTCATGACACTCACTTGCTCGTTGGAATGGAAAGGAAAGTTCTTTTCTCGATCCCCGCCATCACGGACGACGGCGAGTATACCTCTAGTTTTCGGCCGCTCTGACGGCCGACTTCATTACTTTTCTATATCTTTTTGAAATTCAAGCAAAAATAAATTTTCTTCCGGTTTGAGCATGGCTCGGGCCAGAAGATCCGGCCGACACCGCCAGGTACGTCCAAGCGCCTGTTTTCGCCGCCATTTTGCGATGGCCGCATGGTCGCCCGAGAGCAGCACCGCGGGCACCTCGCCCAGTTCGTGCGCCACGGGACGCGTGTAGTGCGGGCCCTCGAGCAAGCCGTCCGAGAACGAATCCTGCTGCGCCGAGGCCGCGTCGTTGAGTGCACCGTCCTGCAACCGTCCGATCGCGTCGATCAGCACGGCCGCGGCCAATTCACCGCCCGAGAGCACGTAATCGCCGATCGAAATCTCCTCGTCGACTTCGTGCTCGATCAGGCGCTCGTCCACCGCCTCGTAGCGCCCGCACAGGAGGATCAGGCGATCTTCCTGCGCCAGTTCGCGCACCTTGCCCTGCGTGAGCCGCGCTCCCTGCGGACTCAGGAAAATCGTGCGGGCCGGCTGCGAATCCGCCGCGCGCGCCGCACGCAATGCATCGCGCAACGGATCGATCAGCATCACCATGCCCGGGCCGCCGCCGAACGGCCGCTCGTCCACGCGCCTGTAGGCATCGGTCGCATAGTCGCGCGGATTCCAGCCATGCACGCCGAGCAAGCCGCGCTCCTGCGCCCGCCCGATCACGCCCACCTTCGCCGCCTGATCGACGAACTCGGGGAACAGCGTGATCACATCAATTCGCATACTTCGCTCGTCATTCCCGCGAAGGCGGGAATCCAGTGCGTTTGCTTTTTTCGCTACGAACAACAGCAAAGCCGCTGGATTCCCGCCAAGAGCATGCGGGAATGACGACAAAGCTTCAGAAATCCTTGTCCCAATCGACCACGATCCTGCCGCCGTCGACATCGACTTTCTTCACGAACTCGTCGGGGACGAACGGCACCAGCCTTTCGCGATTGCCGTCCCTGACCACGAGCACGTCGTTCGCACCGGTCGAAAACAGGTGGCTGACCTTGCCGAACGCGACGCCTTGGAGATTGAAGACGCCGAGCCCTTCGAGATCGGCCCAGTAGTACTCGCCGCGTTTCGGCTTCGGCAGCGCCGAGCGCGGAATGCGGATCTCCGCGCCGATCAGGGCCCCTGCGGCATCGCGGCCATCGACGCCGTGCAGGTGGGCGACGATGCCCTTGCCCTGCGCCCTGCCCTTCACGTTCGCATACTCGACGGCGGAATCGGCAATGCCGACGAACCATGGCGAGTACTTGAAGATTTGCGTACGCGGTTCGCTGTACGATTCGAGCTTGACCCAGCCTTCGACGCCGTACAGGCCGACGATCTTGCCGAGCACCAGAAGCTTGTCGTCACGCGCGGCGATGCTTGCGGTCTCGCGCTAAATCAAGCCGCAGCCTTGGCCTGCTTGCCGGCTTCCTTGAGCAGCACGCGCACCTTGTCGCTGAGCTGCGCGCCCTTGGCCACCCAGACATTGACGCGCTCGACGTCGAGCTGCAGGCGCGTTTCCTTGCCGGCCGCGACCGGGTTGAAGAAGCCCACGCGCTCGATGTTGCGGCCGTCGCGCGCCTTGCGCTCGTCGGCGACGATGACGTGATAGAACGGACGGCCTTTGGCGCCGCCGCGGGAAAGACGAATCTTGACCATGTTTATTTCTCGAGAATTTATCGGGTACGTTGTATTCCCCCGCCGACCGCAGCCTGCGCGGCACACCCGCAGAGCGGGCAACGACACCGGGAACTGCGCATTGTAGTCCAAAACAGAAAAAAATAAAGGTTTTCAGCAACGTGGCCGCGACAGGCAAGCGGTCGTGCCGTTTTTCCCGCAGCCTGCGTCGCAACCCGTGGACGCTGCAGACACGATTGACAAGGCTGCGGCCCCTGAACACACTCCGATGTCCCGCGCGTCGGGCGCACTCTGCCGCTTCCCGTTTCAGGAATTCCTCTTGACTCCCACGCCCGCCGCCACCGACATCCCCTTCATCGCCGCCGACGTCGGCGGCACCCACGCCCGACTCGCCCTCGTTCGCTTCACCGCCGAAGGCACGGTGTCGATCCTGCATTATTCCGAATACATCTGCGCCGAGTATCCCGACCTCGCGACCATCCTGCGCACCTTCATCGACACGCACGGCGACGCTTCCACGACCAGCGCGGCGATCGCGATCGCCGGCCTGCAGGTCGGCGACGCCCTGATCAACCCGAACCTGCCCTGGCACGTGTCGCTGACGCAGACGCGCCAGGCGGCGCACCTGAAGGATCTCGCGCTGATCAACGACTTCGAGGCGCTCGCCCATGCCGCGCCGCACATCGACCTCGCTTCGGCCGATCTGCTCAGCGGCCAACCGGTCGATCCGTCGAACGTGACCACGCTCGTGGTCGGTCCGGGCACGGGTTTCGGCCAGGCCGTGCACATTCCGCACAAGCCGCGCCCCGTCGTCATCACAAGCGAAGCCGGACACGCGGCGCTCGCACCAGGCAACGAACTGGAAATCGAGATCCTGCGTGAACTGTTCAAGCGTTGGCCGCACGTCGACCGCGAACGCGCGGTGTCCGGCCCCGGCCTGCTCAATCTCTACGAATGCATCTGCACGCTGCACGGCGTGCCCGCGATGCTGAAAACGCCGGCCGACGTCACCGCGGCGGCGCTCGCCCACGCCAATCCACAGGCGGTGACCGCGCTCAGCGTGTTCTGCGGCCTGCTCGGCAGCCTGATCGGCGACCTCGTGCTCGCCTACAACGCGCGCGCCGTGTTCCTCGCCGGCGGCATTCCTTCGCGCATCCGTTCGTTTCTGCCGACGAGCAACTTCGTCGCGCGCTACCACAACAAGGGTGCGCTCGGCGAGGTGATCAAGCACGTGCCGATCTGGCTGATCGAACATGGCCAACTCGGCCTGATCGGCGCGGCGGCGTGGTACCAAGATCATCGCACGGCGGATTGATCCGGTTTTTTGCCGCGGGCCAAGGTGAAAAAAGGCCGCCCGCTCGCGCGGACGGCTTTTGCATGAAAACGCTCGCCGCGAACGTCAGAACGTGTATTGCCCGCTCAGGCTGACCTGATTGCCGGTGGTCGTGCTGGCGGCCGCGCCGGTGTTCATGTGCAGTGTGGCGCGCAGCGCCTCGATGCCGAGTTTGTACGGGCCTTCGGCATAGATCAGGTTCAACGCCACCTGCTGGTCGCGATCGATTCCGGTGGAGCCGTGGCCATACCAGGCAATGATGTCCTGCTTGTCCGGCAACGAAGCCGAGTAGAACGCGTTCACGCTCCAGTTCTTGTTCAATTTGTAGCCGGCTTGGAAATATCCGCCGGTTTCGTCGATGTCGCCGAACTGCGACATCGCGCCGAACAACGGTCCCATGGCGGTACCCGTATACAACAACGCCTTGAAATTCCACGGACCCGGCCGGAACGTTGCGCCCACCTCGAAGCCTGTGCTGTCCAGCCCGGTCTTGATCGGCGTCGCATCGGTGCCGGCCACGCCCTTGAGATCGATGCTGGCGTAGTGCGCCGCCACGAAGGCCGACCAGTTGCTGCCCTGCGCACGCAGGCGCGCCTCGAGCTGCGGACGGAAATCCGCGTTGCCGTCGGTGAGGTGATTGACCGCGGTGCCCTGATTGCTCCAGGTGCCTTCGAACACGCCGATGTCCACCCCCCACTTCGTGTCCCCGCTGGCGCCGAGGTTCTGGCTCAACACCGCGCCGGGATAACGCCAGCCGATCAGCCCGGTGCCGTAACCGAGCGGGAAGGCGACATGGGTGACCGAATCCGGAAGCATATCGACCGGCATGATCAGGTCCCACTGCTGGCCGACCCGGACGTTCGTGCCCGAACCGGCGTTGGCGACATCGAAGTAGGCCTGGCGCAGTCGCGGCGTCGGCTGCGACAGGCTGTACGCACCGGTGCCGTTGAAGCCGCCGAAGAAGTCCATCTCGATGCGGCCCCCGCCGGTCCAGTTCTCGCCGAATTTCGCGCCGCCGATGTCGAGCCAGAAGCGCGTGTTGCGGATGTCCACGCCGCTCAATTCGCCCCGTGAACCGGCCACGGGATACTGGCCGTTCGCGCCGTTGCCGTAGCTGAAAGTATTGCTCTGCCCGAATGCGTTCGCGTTGATGAAACCGTGGAACGCGACCGACAGGCCGGGGCCGGTGGTGAACGTCGACTTCGGTGCCTTTTCGATCTGCGCCTTGGTGTCCGCGACCTGCGTCTTGGTGGCGGCTACTTCTGTCTGCGTGTCGGCGACGCGGCTCCGGGTATCGTCGATCTGCACCTGCTGCTGCTTCTGCGCGTTCAACAGGGCCTGCACCTGCGCTTCGAGCTGCGCAACACGGGCTTCCAGTTCCTTCTCCTTGGCGGTCGCGGCGAACGCGGCCCCCGGATCGAGCAACGCGACAACCAGCGCCACGGTCAACGGCCTGCGCATCATCGATGCGATGGATGGACTCATAACCTTTTCTCCCGAAATGGTCTCGAACTGTTGAATTGAAGTACGAATTGGCGCTGCCGCAACCCATTGTCGAGAGCCGCGCCTGCACCGCAACAAGCACTCAATATTCCTCGACTCAATTGCCCGGCAATACCAAAAGGGCACCGGCAATTGTTACAGATACATTACAAGGAAATAACAGACCATCGTACCTTTGGCCGCCGAGCGTGCGACGCTGCTCGACAAAGCGGGACCCGGCGGCCGACCGTGGGGCTCTGCAAGCCCGTCGCCCCGGGCATACGTGAGTCTGTCGTCACGTATCGTAGTTCTATGATTATCAAAATTTATTTTTCGATTTCGTGCGAGCCGATCCGAGCGATGCAAATATCTGGCACGAGGTCGGCCTGCACGAGCACGCGCGACACGACCGGCATCGCGACGACGGCGAGCCAGCCGGGACGGCGGCTGGCGCCGATGCGGCGCAATGCGATGCGGGATGCTTGATCGGTCAAGGCGGATTTCACGGCGGAATCGGAACGCCGATGCCGGCTTCAATGCGACGAAGGAATTGGGAGCATGCCGTAATAGCGCCGCTGCTTCCATCCGACCGCACGCGCGCAGGCTGCGGCATTTCGGCGCGCTATTCGTCGACGGCGGGATCGAGGCCGGGAAACAGTATCTCGGTGAAACCGAACTTGGAGAAATCGGTGATGCGCGAAGGATAGAGCCGGCCGATCAGGTGATCGCATTCGTGCTGCACGACGCGCGCATGGAAGCCCTCGGCCTCGCGCTCGATCTTTTCGCCCTTAGGGTCGAAGCCGGTGTAGCGGATCAGGGAGAAGCGCTCGACCGCGCCGCGCAGGCCGGGCACGGACAGGCACCCTTCCCAGCCTTCCTCCTTGTCCTGCGACAGCGGAACGATCTCCGGATTGAGCAGGACCGTGCGCGGCACGGCCGGCGCGTCGGGATAGCGCTCGCTGCGCTCGAAGCCGAAGATGACGAGCTGCAGATCGACGCCGATCTGCGGCGCGGCGAGACCGACGCCGCCCGCGGCGTGCATCGTCTCGAACATGTCCGCGATCAGCGCGTGCAGCTCGGGCGTATCGAAGGTCTCGACCGGCTTGGCGATGCGCAGCAGCCGCGGGTCACCCATTTTGAGGATTTCGTGGATCAAGGCCTTTCCTCTTCGTGCTTGCCTTTCCGGCATGGATTGCCGGAACGCGACTACGGCGAATCCTAACCCCGCTGTCGTTCGATTCGCGTTACAAACAACATGGCCGCCATCGCTATCGATATCAAGCCCGCCGCCGCGGCATGTCCGGCGGCTGCCGCGCGCGAGGGATTTGTCGTACCCTGCGCGCCGATGGGGACGGACCGGACCGACGAGGAATTGATGCTCGCCTATGCGCGCGGCGACGCGCTCGCGTTCGACGAGCTGTACGCACGCGTGCGCGGCATGCTCTACCGGTTCATCCTGCGCAGCGTCCCCGAGCGCGCGGTTGCCGACGAACTGTTCCAGGACACCTGGAGCCGTGCGATCCAGGCGCGCTCGCGCTATCGCGTCGAGGCGAAGTTCAGCACCTGGCTGCTGCAGATCGCGCACAACCTCGTCGTCGACCACCTGCGCCGCGCGCGGCCGCAGGCAAGCGCGGACGAAGCCGAGCATGTGTTCGGCCTGCTCGACATGCCGGAGCGCGAACAGCCCGACCGCGTGCTCGGCGAATTCGAGGAACGCCGGCGCCTGCAACTTGCGCTGGAAGCGCTGCCCGACGAACAGCGCGTCGCATTCCTGCTACGCATGGAGTCGGAGCTCAGTCTCGACGAAATCGCGCAGGTCACCGGCGCGGGCCAGGAAACGGTGAAGTCGCGCCTGCGTTACGCATTCGCCAAAATACGCGAGAGGTTGGCCGAATGAGCGACGTCAAGAAACCTGCGCAGACGACATCGAACGGACACGGCTTCGATGCCGGGTTCGATGCGTTCCTGCGCGAAGAGGATTCGCGCCTGGTCACGCTGTATCGCAAGCTGCCGCACCCCGAACCCGACGCCGCGCTCGATGCGTACGTGCGCGCGCACGCGCATCGCGCGCTGCGCGAAGACGTGGACGCGGCGGCGCCGGCGGGCAAGTTGCGCGCACGACGCTGGCTGCCGACGTTCGGCGCGGCGGCTACGCTAGTGCTCGCCGCTGGGCTCGCATGGCGGCTCATGCCGTCGGCTTCGCCGACGCGCGAGGCCGCATCCGGCGCCGCTACGGCGCCGGGCGCCACGCAAGGCGAACGCGCCACGCCGATGCCGGCGACCGCTGCGCCGCCAACCTCGGTGGACGCAACCGCGCAATACCGACACAAGCTGCACCGGGTCATCGCCGGGAAACCGGAATCCTCCGCCACTGCGGACAACGCCGGAGCCGAGGCGAAACCGGCCGCATCGATACCCGCACCGCCGTCCGCAATCGACGAACCCGCCGCGTTCCCGCCGTCGACGAAAAGCGCGCCGCCGGCAGCCGTGGCCCCGCCGCAACGCGCGGCCGAGCCGGCCGAGGTGCCGGAAGCGGAAACGTCGCTGGCATCGGTCGTTGCCGCTGCGCACCAGCCGCCGTTGCGCGAAGCCGCGGATGTCGAACGCGCCGTCGCGGCACAAGCGTTCGTCGCCGGCGCAGCGGCGGGAGGATCGTCGTTCGCGATCGGGCCCGATCCTTCCTCCGCACCTTCGCGCTACCGCTGGGAAATCGCCGCTACGGCCGCGGCGCCGGCGCGCAGCGGCGTCTACCCCCCCGATCCGCCGCCGCCCGCCGCCTGGGTCGAGATCGTGCGCGCGATGCTGCGCGACGGTCGCCGCGATGCGGCCCGGCAGGCGCTCGCCGACCTGCGCGCGCGGCATCCGGATTTCCGCGTACCGTCCGACTTGCGCGGACTCGAATGAGCAGCGTGCGTTTCGCCCTCGCCGCGCCGACGTCGCTGCGTCAGGAAATCCGCAAAAGTATATTTGTGGCAAATGCGGCAAATGCGCGCTCGGCCGCCGCGGCGCTGGATTTCGTCGCCGCGACCGGGGACACGTCGGCGACGCACAACTGCTGGGCCTATCGCATCGGCCAGCAGTACCGCTTCAACGACGACGGCGAACCGGCTGGCACCGCCGGCCGGCCGATCCTGCAGGCGATCGACGCGCAGCGGATGGACGCCACCGTCGTCGTCGTCACGCGCTGGTACGGCGGCATCAAGCTCGGCGCGGGCGGGCTCGCGCGCGCCTACGGCGGCTGCGCCGCGGAATGCCTGCGCCTCGCCGCGAAGGCCGAGCTAGTCGAACTCGCGACCGTGGAATTCACGCTGCCGTTCGCCGCCCTGCTCCTGCTGCATGCGCGCCTGGCCGACTTGCGGGCGGAAAAACTCGCCGAGACGTTCGTCGCGAATGGCGCCTTGCTGCGTCTGGCGCTGCCGACCGAACAAGTCGCGGTGCTGCGCCGGCTGCTCGCCGACGCGACGCGCGGGCGCAGCGTAGTGAAAGTGCTCGACTGAATTCCGCCCGGCGGCACTAACCGCCGCGATCGAACAATGCCATGTAGCGGCGCTGCATCTCTTCGGGCGTAAGCTTCTCGATCTCGTGGCCGATGTTCCAGCGATGCCCGAACGGATCGCGCACGACCCCGCCGCGCTCGCCGTAAAACTGGTCCGCGACCGGGCGCTCGACCGTCGCGCCGGCCACCACGGCCCGCGCGACAACTTCGTCGGCGTTATCGACGTGCAGGTGGATGCTCACCGGCGTTCCGCGCAGCGTCGTGGGAGAAGGAATGCGGTATTCGGGGAATTCGTGGCTGAGCATGATCGTCGTGCCGCCGAAATCGAGTTCGGCGTGGCCGATGCGGCCGTCCGGTTCGGTCAGGCGGAACTGCTCGCGCGCGCCGAACGCACGCGCGTAGAAATCGATCGCCGCGACGGCGTCCGACACGCACAGGTAGGCGAATACTTCATGGATTTTCATCGCTCGCTCCGGATTATGGCGATATGCGCATTTTCCACCCTGCACCGCCGTCCGTCATGAACGTTTCCGATCTCGATCGCGCTGGCGCGGCAGTTGCACGGCGCGATTCGATGGATTGAATTCGGCCGCGTGCGGCACCATTGCGATCCGGTCCAGGTTCTCATCCCGCTCGATGACCGATTCCACCAGTCCGCCGGCCGCATCGTCGCCGAGGGCACGCATGCCGAACTGCTGCAAGCGGGCGGCCTGTACGGCGAGCTCGCACGCTTGCGATTCGCTGCGTGAGCGAAGAGACCGTGGCCCGGTTCGAATTCCCTTCGTTTGCCCCTTTTTATCGGTGAGCAGGGGCGCTTCGCACGGCCGCGTTTTCCTACCCCGGATTGCGACTTGCACCCCTCGCCCCTCGCCGTCATGCTATGCGCACCGGCACCAGGCCCAAGCCGGAATGCGGTAGTCGCGACGGGGGACGCGTGCATCCTTCGGGCCCGGTCGAAACAAGAACACGACATGATCGAATTCGGACACGGCACCCATATCGGCCTGCGCCGCGAGCATAACGAGGACACCTACTATGCCGACGCCGACATCGGCCTCTGGCTCGTCGCCGACGGCATGGGCGGCCATGCGCACGGCGAAGTGGCGAGTGCGCTCGCGCGCGACGCGGTAGTGCGCGAGGTCCGTTCCGGCGGCAGCCTGGAGCGGGCCGTGCAGAGCGCGGATGCCGACATCCTGCGGCTGTCCGGCCGTCGTTCCGAGGCGCTGCCGATGGGCACGACGATCGTCGCCCTGCATCTCACCGGCGCCGAATACGAAGCCTGCTGGGTCGGCGACAGCCGCATCTATCTCTGGGACGGCACGCTCAAGCAGATTTCGCAGGATCATTCCTACGTGCAGGAACTGATTCGCCAGGGCGCGATCACGCAGGAGCAGGCGCGCACGCATCCGCATCGCAACGTCGTCACGCAGGCGCTCGGCGTGACCGATCCACAGAGCCTGCGTGTGGAGACGCTGCACGGGAAACTCTCGCCCGGCATGCAGATGCTGCTGTGCTCGGACGGACTGACCGAAGAAGTCGACGACCCGCAGATTTCCGCGATCCTCGCGCGCTCGGACCTGTCCGCGCAGGAATGCGTCGACCATTTGATCCTCGCCGCGCTCGACGGCGGCGGCTCGGACAACGTGACCGCGGTGCTCGTGCGCAATCGCTGAAGCGGTCGCGTCAATCCCTCAGCCAGCGGCAGTTGTCGCGGCTGGCCTTCTGGATGGCGGCCAAGCGCGCTTCGTGCGCGGCCGTCTCCGCCGCATCGGCGTAGCGCACGCGGATCGCGGCGTCGATCAGCGAAGCGACGGCCGTGTGGACGTGCTCCCGAACCGGTTCGCTGCCCGATCCGAGACCGAGATCGCCCTGCCCTGCGGTCATCGCGAGATAGACGTCGGCGAGCAATTGCGCGTCGAGCAACGCGCCATGCAGATCGCGATGGCTGTTGTCGACGCCGAGGCGCTTGCATAGCGCATCGAGATTGTTCTTCTGACCCGGATATTTTTCGCGCGCGAGCGATAGCGTGTCGAGCACGCCGACGCGCTCGGCGACGCGCACGGGCGTTTCCAGACGCGCGAACTCGGCTTCGAGGAAGCCCATGTCGAAGCTCGCGTTGTGCGCGATCAGTTCGGCGCCGTCGATGAAGGCGAGGAATTCGTCGGCGACCTCGGCGAACACGGGCTTGTCGACGAGGAAATCGTCGGTGATGCCGCTGACCGCCGTGGCACCCTCGTCCATCGCGCGCTGCGGGTTGACATAACGATGGAACTCGCGTCCGGTCGGCCGGCGCTCGAGCAGTTCCACGCAGCCGATCTCGACGATGCGATGGCCCTTGTTGACCTCCAGCCCCGTCGTTTCCGTATCGAGCACCACTTGCCTCACAGCCTGTTCTCCTGAGCGGTCAGCGCTTCACTACGCGCACGCTGGTCGACACGCTCGTTCTCCTCGTGCCCCGAGTGCCCACGCGTCCAATGCCATTCCACCTCGTGCGGTGCGGTCGCCGCGACGAGGCGTTCCCACAGGTCCTGGTTCTTCACCGGCTTCCTGTCGGCCGTACGCCAGCCGTTCGCGCGCCAACGCGGTACCCAAGTCTCGATGCCTTGCTTGACGTACTGCGAGTCGGTGGTCAGGCGCACGTTCGAAGGCCTTTTCAACGCCTCGAGCGCGGCGATCGCACCCATGAGTTCCATGCGGTTGTTCGTCGTCTCCCCTTCGTTGCCGCTCACCCACTTCTCTGTTTTCTTGTAACGCAACAGTGCAGCCCAGCCGCCGGGCCCCGGATTGCCCAGACAGGCGCCGTCGGTGAATGCCTCGACGACCGTGGCGGCACTCACGCGCACTTTTCCTCGATCGGCGCGAGCGCGCTGGCGCATTCGCGGTGCGCGCCGGGCGCGAGGCGCGGGTTGCGCGCGAGTTCGCGCACGTCGCGACGCAGGCGCAACGGCGTCAGCGCGCTGCGACGCTTGCGCGCGAGCAGCAGCCAGCTGCCACGGAATCGCAGCCATCGCTCGGTCCGCGCTTCCCGTTCCGCTTCACCCGCCGCCGGATCCGGCTTCAGCCACGGCGACAAGGCGCCGAAATAGCGCGTTTGCAGCACATCCATGCCAAGGGCTGCGAACAGCGCGCCGCAGCTTTGCGAGGAGCGGAAGCGCAATTCCGCCTGCGCACGACGCGCGGCCGAAGCCAGCCACGGTCGCCACAGGCTCAGCGGATTGAACCCGAGCACGAGCAGCACGCCTTCGGACGCGAGTACGCGCGCGATCTCGCCGGCGCAGGCGGCCGGATCGCCGAGGCGCTCGAACAGATGCTGGACGACGACGAGCTTGCAGCTCTCGCTCGCCAACGGCAGTTCGCCTGCTGCGCACGAAAGGCTGCCGCGCAATGTCCGCGCGTCGTCCAACGTCAGCTCGATCAGCGTACCGAGCAAGTGCGCCGGCAGGCGTCCGCCCATCGCTTCGTCCGCGCGCAGCAGCAGACCCGCATTGCCGTAGACGCCGGCAAGGATCGGGGCCAGTGCCGCCAGTTCCTGCTCGTACAGGCGTTGCAGCGCGGCATGGCGACGCGAATGGGTCGAATCGAAAGGCATGGAGCCGTTGTTACGTGGCGATGCGATGTGCGGAGAGGGAATTAGACCAGATTTACGATGCTGAAATCCTGCCAACCAATTTGTTATTTTTTCGTTATGTCTTTATGACTTTTTAATGGCGGATTTCTGACTGCCTGCTATAGTCGCCGCCATCGTTTCGAGCGGACCCGAACGGATGATTTCCAGCCATGCAATGCGAGGCTGACAGCCGCGACCGTGCTGTGGGGCGCGACAGTCGTCTGCTCGCGGCCAGCGCGTGTTGCGCGACCTTGGGTGCCGCCTGCATCCTGCTTGCGGCATGCAGTGCGCCGATGGTGCGCCCGAGCGCCGACGCGGCGATCGCACGGACACCGGCACCGGTGGTCGTATCCGACCTCGCCATCGAGCCGAAAACCGTCGAGCTGCCCATTCCATCCTCGCCTTGGCCGCGCCTGCGCGCACGTTATGCGATGCCCGGCTGTGACTACAGTCCTGACGTGCGCCAGTTCGCCGCGCAGATGGCATCGAGCCCGTTTCATCTCGCCGTCGCGTTGAAAGACGCGATGCCGTTCCTGCTCGTCGTCACCGAGCAGATCGAAAAATACGACATGCCCGGCGAATTCGCCTTCCTGCCGTGGGTGGAATCGAGCTATACGATGGTCCCCGCGCAGGGCGACGGCGTCGCCGGCATGTGGCAACTGATGCCGTTTACGGCACGCGAGAACGGCCTGCGCGTCGATGGCGAATACGACGGCAGGCTTGATGTCGCCGCATCGAGCCGCACCGCGCTCGCGCTGCTCAAACAGTACAAAGAAAGCTTCGGCGACTGGCGGCTCGCCAACATGGCGTTCAACGCAGGCGAGAACAGCGTGCGCGCCGCGCTCGGCAAGCAACGCAGCATCGCACCGGCCGGAATCGCGAAATTGCGCCTGAACCAGGTCAATTACGAACACCTGATCAAGCTGCTTGCCATCGCCTGCATCGTCTCCAAGCCCGAACGTTACCGCGTCGAACTGCCCGAACCCGTCGCGGAGGACGCCACGGCCCTGCTCGAACTGCCCGCGCCGCTGGACCTGCACCTCGCAGCGAAACTGGCCGGCATGGATTACCCGCGACTGCAACGGCTCAATCCGGCCTATCTACAGGGCCGCATGCCCGAGGGCGGCCCGTTCCACCTGCTCGTGCCTGCGACGCGGCGCGCGGCGGTCGAGAAGACGCTCGGCATGCTTCCGCAATACGCCTGGCGTAGCTGGCGCGAAGCAAAGCTGCAACGACCGCAGAGCCTGGACACGCTCGCCATGGCCTACGACGTCGATGCCGTTGCACTCGCACAGATCAATCGCGTCCCCGCGGCGACGGCCACGCTGCCGGCGGGCACGCGCCTGATGCTGCCCGCGCGCGGCGAAGAATCGGCGCCGGCACCGGTCGCGACGGCAACCCCGGCTTCCACGGCGGGCGCAGGAAGCACGTGCACCGTGCGTGCGGGCGACACGCTCTGGGACATCGCCAACCGCTACGGCGTGCGCATGGAAGATCTGCTGCACTGGAACCGCATGTCGCGCAATGCGACGCTGCGCCTGGGCCAGAGGATCGTGCTCAGCGCACCCGCGCTCGACGCGATGAAATAGATTCCGCCTCCTCGCTCGCCGGCGCGCATGCGCTAGAATGGCGCGATTCACGCATCGAGGAAGCACAACATGGGATTCCTGCAGGGCAAGCGCGCGCTGATCACCGGCATCATCAGCAACCGCTCGATCGCCTGGGGCATCGCGAACGCGATGCACCGCGAAGGCGCCGAACTCGCGTTCACCTACGTCAACGACAAGCTCAAACCTCGCGTCGACGAAGCCGCGAAGACCTTCGGTTCGGACATCGTCCTGCCCTGCGATGTGACCAGCGATGCACAGATCGCGCAATTGTTCGCCGATCTCGGCAAACGCTGGGAAGGCCTCGATATCCTCGTCCACTCCATCGGCTTCGCGCCGGGCGAGGCGCTGACCGGGGAATTCCTCGACGGCCTGACGCGCGAAAACTTCGCGATCGCCCACGACATCTCCGCCTACAGCCTGCCCGCGCTCGCCAAGGCCGCGCGCGCGTTGATGAAAGGACGCAACGGCGCCCTCCTCACGCTGACCTACCTCGGCGCCGAACGCGCGCTGGCGAACTACAACGTCATGGGCCTGGCCAAGGCCAGCCTCGAAGCCTCGGTACGCTATCTCGCCTACAACCTCGGTCCCGAGGGCACGCGCGTCAACGCGATCTCCGCCGGTCCGATCAAGACGCTCGCCGCCGCTGGCATTGCCAATTTCCGCAAGATGCTCGACCACGTCGAGCAAAACTCGCCGTTGCGCCGCAGCGTAACGATCGACGAAGTGGGCAACACCGCGGCATTCCTCTGCTCCGATCTCGCTTCGGGCATCACCGGCGAAGTGACCTTCGTCGATGCGGGCTACAACACGCTCGGCATGACGGGCATCTGACTTTCGCAGCGGCACGACTCATCGCGCCGCGCATCCACGATGCGACGCGAAAAGCCGGATGCGATGAAGGCGAACGCTACTGAAGCAAGCGGTCTTCGGCGATCTTGACGTCGGCGGATTTGCGCAGCGTTTCGAGGAAACCGCGCACGGCATCGTTCGAATAGGCCTGGGCAAGCTGGTTGCGCGCGGCTTCCTTCGACTTGGCATCGAGCTTGGCCGGATCGGCGTCCTTGACCGCGGTGAGCGCGACCAGCGCGTAGGCATCGTTGGCCAGGGCGACTTCGGCAGTCGTCGGCGTGTCGGCCGCCGCGGGGCGCGCGAGCTTGAACACCTCGGAAACCAGTTTGCCGTCGAGGTTGGCGGCGTTGCGGCCGATTTCCTTTTCCTGCTCGACCTTGGCCTTGACGACCCCGGCGATCTGCTCGAGCGTCTCGCCCTTCTGCAAACGCGCATATAGCGTGTCGGCCTGCTCCTTCGCCCGTCTGGCGAGTTGTTCGTCGACGAGCTTACCGCGGATTTCCTCGCGCACCTGGTCGAGCGGCTTCTGCACCGGCTTCTCGTGCTGGTCCAGATGCACGAACGCGACATGGTTTGGTGCCAGCGTTATCGCGTCGGACGTATTGCCCTCGACGAGCACGCTCGGCGAGAACGCGGCCTTGATCACGGCCGGATTGGCCGCGATGCCCTCACCGCCCGCGCGCGTGAACAACGCGGTCTTCTGCAGCGGCAAATCGAACTGCTTGGCCGCATTGGCCAGCGAAGGATCGTTGCCGAGCGCATCGACGAGCTTGCCGGCCAGCTCGCTGTAGCGGCGCTCGTTTTCGGTATCCGTGTATTGCTTGGCCAGATCCGCCTTCACTTCCTCGAACGGTTTGACCTTGCCTTCGCGTACGTCGCGCAACTGGATGATGTGGTAGCCCTCGGGCGACAGCACCGGATCGGACACGTCGCCTTTCTTCATCGCCCAGAGCGCGTTCTCGAACGCCGGATCGGTAAGGCCCTTCTCGAGCCAGCCGAGATCGCCGCCCTGCGCCTTCGAACCCAGATCGTCGGACTTCTCCTTCGCCACGGCGGCGAAGTCCTTGCCCGATTTGATTTCCGCTTCGATGGCCTTGGCTTTTTCGAGCGCGGCCTTTTGCGCATCGGCATTTGCGTTCTTCTCGACCTTGACGAGGATGTGCGAGGCCTCGCGCTGCTCGGGCGCGGTGAACTTCGCCTTCTGCTCGTCGTAGCGCTGCTTCAGTGCGGCTTCGTCGGGCGCGATCTCGGTCTTCATCTTCGCCGCGTCGAGTTCGACGAAGTCGAGCGAAATCTTCTCCGGCGTCATGAATTCGGCGCCATGGTCCTTGTAGTACTTCTCGATGTCGGCGTCGGCGATCTTGATGCCGTCGGCGGACGGCTTGTCGAGCTTGATGTAACCGAAGTCGCGCGTCTGGTCGCGCAGCTTGAGAAAGGCGTCGATCTCGGCATTCGTCACGATCGTGCTGCGGGCAAGTCCGGTGGGCAACTGGCGCGTCGCCAGGTCGCGGATGACATCGTCCTGGAACGACGCCGCCGTGCGGCCGGCACCCTGCAGGCGCAGGCGATAGAGGTTCGGGTCGAACTTGCCGTCGGTCTGGAACGCCGGAATGCCCTGGATGTATTCGCGCACCTGCGCGACCGGCACCATGACGCCGAGCTTTTCGTTCGCGTTGGCGAGCAACTGCTCATTGATCAATTGGTCGAGCACCTGGCGCTTGCGCTCGGGCGTATCGAACACGGCAGCGTCGAATTGCGGGCCGTAGGCCTGCTGCATCTGCGAGCGGAAGCGGTTGTAGGCTTCGCGAAACTGATCCTGGCCGATTTCCTTGCCGTCCACCTTGGCGACGAAGGTTTCCACCTTCGGATTCATGTACTGCTCGATGCCGAAAAACCCACCGAACACGATCGTGATGACGCCAAGGATGATTTTGGCTGCGATACCGGAAAACTTGTCGTGCAATGTCTGGAGCATGTGCGATTGCTCTTTGTGAGAAGTGCGGCCAAGGATGGCCGCTTTTTGACTTTCGCGTTCACGGACGGACGCATGAATGAATGACCACAAATAAAACAAAGGCGCCTTGCGGCGCCTTTGTTTTATTTGTGGCGGAGTGGACGGGACTCGAACCCGCGACCCCCGGCGTGACAGGCCGGTATTCTAACCAGCTGAACTACCACTCCGCGCCGACTCTGGGAACCCGGCGCGGAGCTAGTTGCCGGATTCCGATTTTGCCTTTACCGCTACGAGTGGTGCACCCGCATCGAGATGGTGGGTGCTGAGGGTTTCGAACCCCCGACCCTCGCCTTGTAAGGGCGACGCTCTACCGCTGAGCTAAGCACCCTTGGCAGGCGAGCCGCCTAGTTTAGAGCATCTTTCAGAGCTTTGCCAGCCTTGAACGACGGATTCTTCGAGGCCTTGATCTTGATCGTCGCACCCGTGCGCGGGTTGCGACCCGTGCGCGCGGCGCGCTTGCGCGAGAGGAAGGTACCGAAACCGACCAGCGCGACGCTGTCGCCCTTCTTCAAGGCCTTCGTGATCACTTCGATCACGGCCTCGACAGCACGGCCCGCGTCGGCCTTGCTCAGTTCGGCCGAATCGGCCACCGTGGAAATGAATTCACCCTTGTTCATATTGTGTCTCTCCCGAATGAGAAATTGGCGAGCGCTCGCCGTTGGGTAATCGAAATCATGCGAAGCTTGTGCAAGCGCCGACTTTTCGCGCTTGTTCGCTTCGCCACCCCACGCTTTCCGCACCATGCCCGAAAGGCACTGAAGCGAAGCGCGGCGCGAACTTTATACCAGCCCACCTCACTGCGCGCAACCTCAATAGCAATGCGCCTTGCAGCGATTTTGGTTACGCCGGCGGACACGTCCGTATGCGCAAGACGCCTTGACACGCTGGTCGGGAATTTGCATGCCGCCACGCGGTGCCGGCATGCCCGCGCTTTCAGTGCGGTCGCACCTGCGCCACTCCCGAGGATTCCTCGGCCACGGCCTCCGGTGCCGCATTTTGCGCATTTTCCACTTTTTCCGGCAACGGCGAGAGCGGCCGCTCGAGCGCGATGTCGAGTACCTCGTCGATCCAGCGCACCGGCCTGATCTTCAGCGACTCGGTGACGTTCTTCGGGATTTCGGCCAGGTCCTTCTCGTTTTCCTCCGGAATGATCACCGTCTCGATGCCGCCACGGTGCGCCGCAAGCAGCTTCTCCTTGAGGCCGCCGATCGGCAACACGCGGCCGCGCAGCGTGATCTCGCCGGTCATCGCCACTTCCGAGCGCACCGGAACCTTGGTCAACGCCGACACCAGCGCCGTGCACATGCCGATGCCCGCGGAAGGCCCGTCCTTGGGCGTCGCGCCTTCGGGCACATGGATGTGAATATCGTATTTCTGATGGAAATCCGCCTCGATGCCGAGCCGCTCGGTGCGCGCACGCACAACCGACAACGCAGCCTGGATCGACTCCTTCATCACATCGCCGAGCTGGCCCGTATTCACGAGCCGGCCCTTGCCGGGCACGATCGAGGCTTCGATGCTGAGAAGGTCGCCGCCGACCTGCGTCCAGGCCAAGCCGGTGACGAGACCGACCTCGTTCTGCAGTTCCTTGCGCCCGAACTGGAACTTGCGCACGCCCAGATAACGGTCGAGGTTCTTGCCGTCGACCGTCGCCTTGCCACGCTTCTTCTCGGCCTTGCCGGACTTCTTCGCCTTGTCCGCGGCCAGGGTCAGCTCGGTGACCACCTTGCGGCAGATCCGGGCCAACTCGCGCTCGAGGTTTCGCACGCCCGATTCGCGCGTGTAATAGCGGATCATGTCGCGGATCGCGTCGGTCTTGACCGTGATCTCCTCGGACTTTAGGCCGTTCGCCTTGATCTGCTTCGGTAGCAGGTAGCGCTCGGCGATATTGATTTTCTCTTCTTCGGTATAACCGGGAATACGGATCACTTCCATGCGGTCGAGCAGCGGGCCGGGAATGTTCAGCGAGTTCGCGGTCGCAATGAACATGATCTCGGACAGGTCGAAGTCGACTTCCAGATAGTGGTCGTTGAACGCATGGTTCTGCTCGGGATCGAGCACCTCGAGCAGCGCCGAGGACGGGTCGCCACGGAAGTCCATCGACATCTTGTCGATCTCGTCGAGCACGAACAGCGGATTCTTGGTGCCGACCTTGTTGAGGTTCTGGATCAGTCGGCCCGGCATCGAGCCGATGTAGGTGCGGCGGTGACCGCGGATTTCGGCCTCGTCACGCACGCCGCCGAGCGACATGCGCACGAACTTGCGCCCGGTCGCCTTGGCGATCGACTGGCCGAGCGAAGTCTTGCCGACGCCCGGCGGCCCGACGAGGCAGAGGATCGGTCCCTTCATCTTCTTGACGCGCGACTGCACGGCGAGGTATTCGACGATGCGTTCCTTGACCTTTTCCAGACCGAAGTGGTCTGCGTCGAGCACTTCCTCGGCGGCCTTGAGGTTCTTGCGCACCTTGCTGCGCTTCTTCCACGGCGCGCCGACGAGCCAGTCGACGTAGTTGCGCACCACAGTCGCCTCGGCCGACATCGGCGGCATCTGCTTGAGTTTGTTCAACTCCGCGCGCGCCTTCTTCTCCACCGGCGGCGGCATGCCGGCTTTCTCGATCTTCTTGCCGAGCTCCTCGATCTCGTTCGGCGCATCCTCGCCTTCACCCAGTTCTTTCTGGATCGCCTTCATCTGCTCGTTGAGGTAATACTCGCGCTGACTCTTTTCCATCTGCGACTTGACCCGGCCGCGGATGCGTTTCTCGATCTGCTGCACGTCGATCTCGCCGTCGACGAAGCCCATGAGCATTTCGAGGCGATCGGCCACGTCGGCCGTTTCGAGCACGCGCTGCTTGTCCTGCAGACGGACGGCCAGATGTCCCGCGATCGTGTCGGCGAGACGGCTGGTGTCGTCAATGCCGGACAGCGTCGCGAGCAGTTCCGGCGGAATCTTGCGGTTGAGCTTGACGAACTGCTCGAACATCGACACGAGCGAACGCGAGACGATCTCGACCTCGCGGGGTTCGCGCGTGTAGATCGACTCGAGCGCGCGCGCATAGCCGGTGAGAATGCCGTCGCGCTCGGAGAAGCTCGACACCTCCGCGCGCAACTGCCCTTCGACCAGCACCTTGATCGTGCCGTCCGGCAATTTCAGCAATTGCAGCACGGTGGCGACCGTGCCGATCGAATACAAGTCGCCCGCCTGCGGATCGTCCGTGTCCGGGCTGCGCTGGGCGACGAGCAGTATGCGCTTGTCGTTCTCCATCGCCATGTCCAGCGCGCGCACCGATTTCTCTCGCCCGACGAACAGCGGGATCACCAAGTGCGGATAGACGACGACGTCGCGCAGCGGCAGCACCGGCAATTCGCTGATATGGGACAAATGCTGCTGGACGGGCGGGTTCGAAGAAGGGTTGGCCATCGGGTTTCCTGATTGTTTTTCTCGTCGCGCCACGGCTTTGCCTTGCCCGAGCGTGAACGCAGCGAGGGTGACGCGGTATCACCATCGCGTCAAGTGTGGCCAATCGGGAAGTTTGCAAGTGGCGATGAAGGCATGCGGAATTCGGGAAGGGCGTCATTCCCGCAAAAGCGGGGCCGCGAAGGCAGGCCGAACATCGCGACGGCGATGCGAGAGAAGCGAACATTCGCGTAGCGAATAGTGCGGCACGCGAGTTGCGGGATACAGCGGACAATCCATTCCCGGCCGTCAACGGACACAACGCATGCCCGCTTTCGCGGGCATGACGTCAGTGGCAAACCCGGCGTTCGGCCCGGAATCAGGCTTCCTCGAGTTCCTCGGTCTGCACCGCCTGCGAGTTCGCCTTCGGCGCCAGCGCAGCGCGCAGCTTGTCCTCGATTTCCCTGGCCGCGCTCGGGTTCTCCTTCAAGTACTGACGCGCGTTGTCCTTGCCCTGGCCGATGCGCTCGCCGCCGTAGCTGTACCAGGCGCCGGATTTCTCGACGATCTTGTTGTCCGCGCCCATGTCGATCAATTCGCCCTCGCGGCTGATGCCTTCGCCGTAGAGGATCTCGGTGACGATCTGCTTGAACGGCGGCGCGAGCTTGTTCTTGACCACCTTGATCTTGGTCTGATTGCCGACGATCTCCTCGCCCTTCTTGACCGAGCCGATGCGGCGGATGTCCAGGCGTACCGACGCGTAGAACTTGAGCGCGTTGCCGCCCGTGGTCGTCTCGGGGCTTTGCCCCGGCATCATCACGCCGATCTTCATGCGCAACTGGTTGATGAAGATGACCAGCGTATTCGAGCGCTTGATATTCGCGGTCAGCTTGCGCAGCGCCTGCGACATCAGGCGCGCCTGCAGGCCCGGAAGCTGATCTCCCATTTCCCCTTCAATCTCCGCGCGAGGCGTGAGCGCGGCGACCGAGTCGACGACGATAACGTCGACCGCGCTCGAACGCACGAGCATGTCGGCGATTTCCAGCGCCTGCTCGCCCGTGTCGGGCTGCGACAGCAGCAAATCCTCGACCTTGACGCCGAGCTTTTCGGCATAGACCGGATCGAGCGCGTGCTCCGCGTCGATGAATGCACAAGTGCCGCCGAGCTTCTGCGCCTGGGCGACGACCTGCAGCGTCAACGTGGTCTTGCCCGAGGACTCCGGCCCGTAGATCTCGACGACGCGGCCGCGCGGCAGGCCGCCGATGCCGAGCGCGATGTCGAGCATCAGTGAGCCGGTCGGGATCGCTTCGACCGCGTCGACCGTGCGATCGCCCATGCGCATCACGGCACCCTTGCCGAACTGCTTTTCGATCTGGCCGAGTGCGGCGGAAAGGGCCTTGCGCTTGTTGTCGTCCATCGTCGTGTCCTCAGAATTGGTGAAGGCGTGAAGTGCAAACTAATCGCGATGCGTCGCAGGAGTTGAGATGCGCCGTCGTGGAGGCAGGATATTTTTTCGCGGCGGCGGAGGACATCGGCGCGGACCGCGCGACCGCGTAGGAAAACCGCTCGCCGACATCGCGGATCATCGGTTCGGCCTCACCAGGCCGCAGTACAGCCCTTCGATCGCGAAATCCTGGTCGGGCCGCACCTCGATCGGCGCGTAATCGGGGTTGCGCGGCAGCAGGTGGATGCCGCCCTTGCCCGCCCTGAACTGCTTGATCGTGATCTCGTCGTCGATGCGCGCGACCACGATCTGGCCGCTGCGCGCCTCGCGCGTGCGCCGTACGCCGACGAGGTCGCCGGCGAGAATGCCTTCGTCGCGCATCGAATCGCCGCACACCTTCAACAAGTAATCGGGCGCCGGCGAAAAGAATACGGGATCGAGCAGCACGTAATCGTCGCCCCCCGCATCGGCGCCGATCGGCGCGCCGGCGGCGACACGACCTAGCACCGGCAGGCGCAACGCCTCGTCAGCGGACTTCGCCGGCGACAATGCGAGTTCGCGCTGCGCCCGTTCGGGCGCACGCAGCACGCGGATACCGCGCGCGCGCCCCGGGATGCGTTCGATCGCCCCCGCGGCTTCCAGCGCATCCAGGTGATACTGCGCCGCACGCACGCCCTTGAAGCCGAAGGCCTTGGCGATCTCGGTCTGCGAAGGCGGCATGCCCTCGGTCTCGATGCGTTCGGCGATCAGGGCGAGAATGGCCTGCTGGGTCTCGGTCAAATCCATGTTAGTAATATTACTACTAACGCGGATTTCCGTCAACGCCTGCGAATCAAGACGCCAACAACCGCTCCACGCCGCGCAGGGCCACCGCGACGGTCTGACGCCGCACCGCCTCGCGGTCGCCGCTAAATTGGAACCGTTCGGTCTGCGCCGCGCCGCCGCGCCGCTTCCAGCCGATCCATACCGTGCCGACCGGTTTCTCCGGCGAGCCGCCCGTCGGGCCCGCGATGCCCGTGACGGCCACGGCCAGCGTTGCGCCGAAACGCAACAACGCGCCCGAAACCATCTCGGCGGCCGTCTCGCCGCTCACCGCTCCGTGTCGCGCCAGCGTCTGCGCCCGCACGCCGAGCACGGCCTGCTTGGATTCGTTGCCGTAGGTCACCGCGCCGCACTCGAACCATGCCGAGGAACCGGCGATGTCGGTCAGGACTTTCGCGATCCAACCACCCGTGCACGACTCGGCCGTGCACAACACCGCGTCGCGCTGCAGCAGGATCGCCGCGATCGTCTGCGCGAGCCGATTCAATTCCACGTCGTCGCAACCGTGGAAATCCGTCATCGATGCGCCGGAAGAATTCATGGAAACGAGTCCGGACAAGCTCAACGACGCGCAACGTATCAGAGCGAGGCGGATGGCGCTACCCGATTCGTATGGAAAGCCGCGGAGTTTACGCACTGCCCAATCCACTTCGATGCCCTGCACTACGCCTTTCGCCACCTCACTCGATCGAGCCGGCGAAATTCGCCCATGCGCGACAAGCGCAGCCGGCTCCACAGGATGTCTTCGATCACGACGACACCGAGGCCACAATCCCCGGCCAGCGAAGCGGCGACGGACTCACCGACCTGGAATCGCCCGCCGCTCGATGCGAATACCGCATCCCACCGACGCAGGCCAGTCGAAACCACGTTCCGGTTAAACTAGTCGGCCATTCATGAATGCGGCACCGATGTCCTCATCCGACCTCGCCCAGCACACACCGCTGATGCGTCAGTATTTCGCCGCCAAGGCGGAGTATCCGGACACACTGGTGTTCTTCCGCATGGGCGATTTCTACGAACTGTTCTACGACGACGCGCGCAAGGCCGCGCGCCTGCTCGACATCACGTTGACCCAGCGCGGCGCATCGGCCGGCGCGCCGATCCCGATGGCCGGCGTGCCGTTCCATTCGGTCGAAGGCTATCTCGCCAGGTTGATCAAGCTCGGCGAGTCGGTGGCGATCTGCGAGCAGATCGGCGATCCCGCCGCGGCGAAGGGCCTCGTCGAACGCAAGGTCGTGCGCGTGGTCACGCCGGGCACGGCGACCGACGAGGCGCTGCTCGAAGAGCGCCGCGACAACCTGCTGCTCGCGATCGCGGCGGGCAAGACGAACTACGGCCTCGCCTGGATCGATCTCGCGAGCGGACGCTTCCTGCTCAGCGAAGCGGCGACCGCGGAGCAACTCGCTTCCGAACTCGCGCGCCTCGCGCCCGCGGAAACGCTGGTCGACGAAGACGTCGCCTGGCCGACGTTCGTCTCCGCCCTGCCCGGCCTGCGCAAGCGCGCGCCGTGGCATTTCGATACGGACACCGCGCGGCGCCAACTCAACAAGTTCTTCGGCACGCGCGACCTGTCCGGCTTCGGCGTCGAAGCGTTGCCGCTCGCGATCGCCGCGGCCGGCGCGCTGCTCGGCTACGTGAGCGAAACGCAAAAGTCCGCTCTGCCGCACCTGTCGGGACTCGCGGCGGAAAACCCGGACGAGACGATCGCGCTCGACGCGGCGACGCGGCGCAACCTCGAACTCGACGTGCACCCGAGCGGCCGCCACGAGCACACGCTGCTCGGCGTGCTCGATGCGACGATCACGCCGATGGGCGCGCGCACCCTGCGGCGCTGGCTGCATCGGCCGCTGCGCGATCGCGATGTCCTGCGCAAGCGCTATCAGGCTATCGAGAGCCTGATCGAGCAGCGCCGCTTCGATCCGTTGCGCGAGCTGCTGCGCGGCATCGGCGACCTCGAACGCATCCTCGCGCGCGTCGCCTTGCGCTCGGCGCGGCCGCGTGACTTGTCCACGCTGCGCGACGGTCTGCTCGCGGCACCGAGATTGCGCAACGCACTGCAGGGTTGCGACAGCCCGCTTCTCGCTTCCCTGCTCGCCCAACTCGGCGAGCACGCCGATAGCGCGCAGCACCTCGTCCGCGCCGTGCTCGAACAGCCGCCCGCGCTGCTGCGCGACGGCGGCGTGATCGCCTCCGGCTACGACGCCGAGCTCGACGAACTGCGCACGCTGTCGACCAACGCGAACCAGTTCCTGATCGATCTCGAGGAGCGCGAAAAAGCCGCGACCGGCATCGCGACGCTCAAAGTCGGCTACAACAGCGTGCACGGCTACTACATCGAAATCAGCAAAGGGCAAGCCGACAAGGCGCCGACGCACTACACGCGGCGGCAGACGCTCAAGGGCGCGGAGCGCTACATCACCGAGGAGCTGAAGTCATTCGAGGATAAGGTGCTTTCCGCACGCGAACGCGCGCTGATGCGCGAGCGCGCGCTGTACGAAGCGCTGCTCGATTTCCTGATCGAACGCCTCGCTGCGCTGAAACAGGCCGCGTCCGCGATCGCCGAACTCGACGTGCTCGCCGCGCTGGCCGACCGCGCCGATGCCTTGAATTGGCGTGCGCCGCGGCTGGTCGAGTCCGAAGGGATCCACATCGTGCGCGGCCGCCATCCGGTCGTCGAACAGGTGCGCAGCGATCCGTTCGAGCCGAACGACCTCGTCTTCGACGAGGCGCGCCGCATGCTCATCATCACCGGCCCGAACATGGGCGGCAAGTCGACCTACATGCGCCAGAACGCGCTGATCGTGCTGCTCGCGCACATCGGCAGCTACGTGCCGGTCGACGCGGCGACGATCGGGGCCATCGACCGCATCTTCACGCGCATCGGCGCCGGCGACGATCTCAGCCGCGGCCAGTCGACCTTCATGGTCGAGATGAGCGAGACGGCGAACATCCTGCACAACGCGACCCGGCACAGCCTCGTGCTGATGGACGAAGTCGGCCGCGGCACCTCGACCTACGACGGCCTCGCGCTCGCGCAAGCCTGCGCCGTGCAGCTCGCGACGAAGAACCATGCGTTCACCCTGTTCGCGACGCACTACTTCGAGCTGACCGAACTCGCCGCGCAGCACCCGGGCATCGCCAACGTGCATCTCGACGCGGTCGAATACGACGACCGGCTCGTCTTCATGCACGCGGTCAAGGAAGGCCCGGCCAGCCGCAGCTTCGGCCTGCACGTGGCCGCGCTGGCCGGCGTGCCGAAAGCCGTGATCGCCGACGCGCGCAAGCATCTCGCCGCATTGGAGAGCGGCGGGCAGCGTGCGGTCAATGCGCATCCGGGCGAAAAAGATTCCTCGCCACAACTCGGCCTGTTCGAACTCATGAAGTCAAGCGCGGTCGAAGACGCGCTACGCGATGTCGACGTCGATTCGCTGGCGCCGCGCGCGGCGCTGGATTTGCTGTATCGATTGAAGCAGATGATTTGAAAAACGCTCCGCCGTCATTCCGGCGCAAGCTGGAACGAGGGGCAAAGAGCGAGCGACATAAAATCCACCCCGTTTTCCCTGGAACATCACCCATGCGCCGTTTTCTCGCCCTCCTCCTCATCCTCGTTGCGATTGCCGCCGTCGGCCTGTATTTCCTCCCGGCCAGCATCGGCTACCGCTATCTGATGAAGCCGTCGAATACGGTGACGCTGTCCGATCTCTCGGGAACGATCTGGAACGGCCACGCCGGCAGCATCGCCGTGCACGACCGGCCGATCGGCCAGCTCGACTGGCACCTGCGCTGGCAGCCACTGCTGCAGGGCCGGCGCGTCGCCGACTTCGCGATCTCGGACAGCGCGCTGAAGGTGCAGGGCACGCTCAACCGCTCGCCTTCCGGCAACACCTTCGACAATCTGACGTTCAGCCTGCCGGCGAGCGCCGCGGCGCAGATGCTGCATCTCGCCGCCAAAGCCGACGGCACCGTCGAAGGCAGCGCCGCCAGCCTCACCCTGATCGACGGTTGGCCGACACAGCTGCGCGACGGCAAGGCGCACTGGAGCAACGCGAAACTCGCCGACACCGTTCTCGGCAGCGTCGATGCGCAATTCGATACGGCGACCGACGGCAACGTCGCCGGCACGATCAAGAGCAACGGCGGCGCAGCGCAGTTCGCAGGCTCGCTCAAGCTCACGCCGCAGCGCGAACTCACGCTCGACAACCTCGACTACAAGCTGCCGGCGCAAATCGCGGCGATTGCGCTCGATCTGAAGGACGCCACGCTCGCCGGCAGCTTGCAAGGCAAACTCGCGCACATCGTATTGCGCAGCGGCGCCGCGCCCGTGCAGGCGCGCGGCAACCTGCACTGGGCCGACGCGGCGACCGCGACGATCGCGCACGAAACGCTCGGCGACATCGACGTCGCGTTCGCGCCCGCCGCCGACGGCGCCACCGCCGGCACGCTCAAGAACAGCGGCGGCTCGGGACAATTCGACGGCCGTTTCAAACTCGGCGCCGAACGCAATCTCGAACTCGACGACCTCACCTTCAAGCTGCCCGCCTCGGTCGGCGCCGCACTGCTGCGTCTCGACAACGCCTCCGTCGCCGGCGACCTCGACGGCAAGCTCGCGCACATCGTCCTGCGCGGCGGTTCGACGCCGGCGGACGCGCGCGGCAGCCTGCACTGGAGCAACGCCGCGACCGACATTCTTTCGCACGATCTGCTCGGCGACATCGACATCGGCTTCGCCGCGGCGGCCGACGGCGCGCTGGCCGGCACGCTCAAGAACGAGTCGGGCCGCGCGGCGTTTGCATCGAGCTGGAAACTCGGTGCCGACCACACGCTCGAACTGGACAACGCCACGCTGAAATTCCCCGGCTCGCTGCTGGCGCCGCTGATGCATCTGCCGGGCCTCGACGTCGGCGGCGACGTGGAAGGCCATTTCCCGCAGCTCGTGCTGCGCGACGGCCTGTGGCCGGCCAAGGTCGCCGGCAAGCTCGTCTGGCGCGGCATCGTCGTTTCGGGCGTGCGCCAGGCCAACCTCGGCGACATGGAATGGGAGCTCGGCACCGACAAGGACGGCGGCATCATCGGCCTCGTCAACGACCTCGGCGGCCCGGTGCAGATCCAGGGCACGTTCAAGACCAGCAGGACCGCCTACGACGCGGAAGCGAAGCTCGCCGCGCGCGGCGGCGACGCGATGATCCGCAAGGCGCTGGGCAAGGTCGGCGCGCCGCAGCCGGACGGCTCGACGATCGTGCAGGCCAGCGGCGCGTTCGGCAGTAAATAACTCCGCGAATTCCCGCCGTTCGCTGCGACTTCCAGCACTTGCGCAGGCGCCGCGAAATTCTCGTTGCGCCGCAGCATTTTTTTGCTATCGTTGAAGGCATGCCGAATCCGCGAGGTTGTGCATGTCGATCCACGTTGCGCTGAACCACGTCACGCATTACCGCTACGACCGCCTCGTGCATCTCGGTCCGCAGGTCGTGCGACTGCGCCCGGCGCCGCACAGCCGCACGCGCATCCTCTCCTACTCGCTCGGCATCGAGCCGGCCGGGCACTTCATCAACTGGCAACAGGATCCGCTCGGGAATTGGCTTGCCCGCCTCGTTTTCCCGGAACCGACGCGCGAGTTCCGCGTCGAAGTCGATCTCGTCGCCGAGATGGCCGTGTTCAACCCGTTCGATTTCTTCCTCGAACCGGAGGCGGAAAAATTTCCGTTCGCCTACGACAACACGCTGCGCCGCGAACTGACCACATATCTCGTCAAGCTGCCCGCGACCGCGCGCGTGGAAAACTACGTCGATGCGATCCGGCGCGACGTGCTCGGACCGAAACCGCGGCGCACGGCCGACGTCCTCGTCGAGATCAACCGCCGCCTCGCGCGGGACATCCGCTACCTGATCCGCATGGAGCCGGGCGTACAGACGCCCGACCGCACGCTCGAGCTCGGCAGCGGCTCCTGCCGCGACTCGGGCTGGCTGCTCGTGCAGGTGATGCGCCACCTTGGCTTCGCCGCGCGCTTTGTTTCCGGTTATCTGATCCAGTTAACCGCGGACCAGAAAGCGGTGGACGGGCCGAGCGGCCCCGAGCACGATTTCACCGACCTGCACGCATGGTGCGAGGTCTATCTGCCGGGCGCCGGCTGGATCGGTCTGGATCCCACCTCGGGCCTGCTCGCCGGCGAAGGCCATATCCCGCTCGCCTGCTCGCCCGAACCCGGCTCGGCCGCGCCGATCTCCGGCGCGGTGGACAAGAGCGAAGTCGAGTTCTCGCACACGATGACGGTCGCGCGCATCAGCGAATCGCCGCGCGTGACCAAGCCGTATACACCGCAGCAATGGAGCGCGATCGAAGCGCTTGGGCAGGCGGTCGATGCCAACCTCGAACGCCTCGACGTGCGCCTGACCCAGGGCGGCGAGCCGACCTTCGTCGCCGCGGACGACCCCGACGGCGCGGAATGGAACACCGCCGCGCTCGGCCCGACCAAGCGCCTGCGCGCGGCGGGGCTCTATCACCGCCTGCGCGAGAAATACGCGCCGCACGGCCTCGTCCATTTCGGCCAGGGCAAGTGGTATCCGGGCGAGCAGTTGCCGCGCTGGTCGCTCAACTGTTTCTGGCGCCGCGACGGCGAGCCGATCTGGAGCGATCCGTCGCTGATCGCCGACGAGAAAGCGCGCGGCAATGCAAACGCCGAACTCGGCGCGGCGTTTCTCGCCGAAGTCGCAGGCCGCCTCGAACTCGACGCCGGCCACGTCTTCCCGGCCTACGAGGACTTGTTCTACTACCTGTGGCGCGAACGCCGCCTGCCGGACAACGTCGATCCGTTCGATTCGCGCGTGTCCGACCCGCTCGAACGCGAGCGCCTCATGCGCGTATTCACGCAGGGCCTGTCGCACGTCGTCGGCCACGTGTTTCCGCTGGCCAAGCCGCTCGACCGCTGGCAGACCGGGCCGTGGTTCCTGCGCACGGAGCACTGCTATCTCGTGCCCGGCGATTCCGCGCTTGGCTGGCGCCTGCCGCTGGATTCGCAGCCCTGGGCGAGCGAGAACGATTATCCGTGGGTGCATCCGGCCGATCCGGCACAGGCGTTCAAGCCGCTGCCGCGCGCGGCGGAGATTCGGCGGCAAATGCGCGGTGCGACTGCTTTTGATCATCATTCCGGCGACAGCGTTTTTCGCCGTCATCCCCGCGAAAGCGGGAATCCAGCGACTGTCGCTCTTGATCAAACCGGAACAAAGGCACTGGATTCCCGCTTTCGCGGGAATGACGATCAAGAACAAGGCGAGCGCAAACCTGCACCGTTTCAATCCGCCAGCTGGATCACGCGCACCGCCCTATCTGCCGAGACAAGAAATGGAAACCTATACCTTTTCATGCCGCCGCTCGCACGCCTCGAGGACTATCTGGAACTGACCGCGGCGATCGAGGACACCGCCGCTGCGCTCGGCACGCCGGTGCTGCTCGAAGGCTACGAACCGCCGCGCGATCCGCGCCTGAACTCGTTCCGCGTCACGCCCGATCCCGGCGTGATCGAAGTCAACATCCATCCGTCCGAAAACTGGGACCAACTCGTCGACCGCACCACGCATCTGTACGAAGCCGCGCGCCAGGAAAAGCTCGTCGCCGAGAAATTCATGCTCGACGGCCGCCATACCGGCACCGGCGGCGGCAACCATTTCGTCCTCGGCGGCGCGACGACGAACGACTCGCCGTTCCTGCGCCGCCCCGACCTGCTGCGCAGCCTGCTTTCGTACTGGCACAACCATCCCTCGCTGTCGTACCTGTTCTCGGGACTGTTCATCGGCCCGACCTCGCAGTCGCCGCGCGTGGACGAGGCGCGCAACGATTCGCTGTACGAACTCGAAGTCGCGTTCAAGCAGTTTCCCGACCTCGGCGGCGACGTGCCGCCGTGGCTGCTCGACCGCCTGCTGCGCAACCTGCTGATCGACGTCACCGGCAACACGCACCGCGCCGAGTTCTGCATCGACAAGCTCTATTCGCCCGACGGCACCGCGGGCCGCCTCGGCCTGCTCGAGATGCGCGCGTTCGAGATGCCGCCGCATGCGCAGATGAGTCTCGTGCAGCAGCTCCTGCTGCGCGCACTGATCGCGCGCTTCTGGCAGACCCCTTACGAGCCCGCACGCCTCGCGCGCTGGGGCACCGAGCTGCACGACCGCTTCATGCTGCCGTATTTCGTCGAACGCGATTTCGACGACGTGATCCGGGAAACGCGCGAGTCCGGCTACGCGATCGAACGCGACTGGTTCGCGCCGCATTTCGAGTTCCGCTTCCCCGCGATCGGCGACTACGCGACGCAAGGCATCGCGCTGGAACTACGCCACGCGCTCGAACCCTGGCACGTGCTCGGCGAGGAAGGCGCGACCGGCGGCACCGTGCGCTACGTCGATTCCTCGGTCGAACGCCTGCAGGTGAAGCTCAGCGGCCTCGCCCCGGACCGCTTCGTCGCCACCTGCAACGGCCGCAGCATTCCGCTGCGTCCGACCGGCGCGGTCGGCGAGTTCGTCGCCGGCGTGCGCTACAAGGCCTGGCAGCCGCCCTCGGCGCTGCATCCGACGATCCCGGCGCATCCGCCGCTCGTGTTCGACCTCGTCGACACCTGGTCGCTGCGCTCGCTCGGCGGCTGCCGCTACCACGTCGCGCATCCGGGCGGGCGCAACTACGACACGTTCCCGGTCAACGCCTTCGAGGCCGAGAGCCGCCGCCTCGCCCGCTTCGACCGCTACGGCCACACGCCGGGACGCGTCGACGCCGCAGCGGCCGTGCCGAACCCGGATTTTCCGTTCACGCTCGATCTGCGCAACGACTGAACCGGTTCGCGGCGATGCGGCGAGTTTCGCTACACTGCGCGCACCGTAACCGGAACGTCACGATGCCGCCGCGCGTAGGCTGGAACCCATGACCGAGCTGATCGACGACGCCGTGCCCGCCCTACTCAACGCCTACCGCCGCGATCCGCAGCACTATCACGAACTGTTCGACGCCGACGGCGGCGTGCGCGCGCCGTGGCGGCGCATGCTGGCCGCGATCGAACGCGCCGATCCCGCGCAGATGCGCGCGCGCGCCGACCTGGTCGAGCGCCAGATCCGCGAGAACGGCGTCACCTACAACGTCTATGCGGACGCCAAGGGCACCGACCGGCCGTGGGAGCTGGACCTGCTGCCGCAGATCATCGGCGCCGCCGAATGGCAGCGCCTGGCCGCCGGCGTCGCCCAGCGCGCCGCGCTGCTCGACGCCGTGCTCGCCGACCTGTACGGGCCGCAGGCCCTGCTCGCCGAGGGTCTGCTGCCGCCGGAGCTGATCTTCGGCCACGAGAATTTCCTCTGGCCCTGCCGCGGCAGCAAGCCGCCGGGCGGCACCTTCCTCCACGTCTACGCCGTCGACCTCGCGCGCGCGCCCGACGGCGCCTGGTGGGTCGTCGCCGACCGCACCCAGACGCCGTCCGGACTCGGCTACGCGATCGAGAACCGGCAGATCATCTCGCGCGCCTATTCCGACCTGTTCCACGACATGCGCGTGCAGGACTTGTCGGGCGCGTTGCGTGCGCTGCAGGCCACGCTGCAATCGGCCGCACCGGTCGCCGCGGGCGAGACGCCGCTGGCCGTGCTGCTGACGCCCGGGCGCTTCAACGAAACCTATTTCGAGCACGTCTACCTCGCGCGCGCGCTCGGCGTGCCGCTGGTCGAGGGCTACGACCTCACCGTGCGCGCCGACACGGTGTACATGAAGACGCTCGGCGGCCTCAAGCGCGTGCACGCGATCCTGCGCCGCGTCGACGACGACTGGTGCGATCCGCTCGAACTGCGCGGCGAGTCCGCGCTCGGCGTGCCGGGCCTCGCCGCGGCCGCGCGCGCGGGCCGCGTGCTGATCGCCAACGCGCTCGGCGCGGGCGTGCTCGAATCGCCCGGCCTGCTCGGCTTCTTTCCGAAAATCTGCGAACGCCTGCGCGGCGAGCCGCTCGCGCTGCCCTCGGTCGCGACCTGGTGGTGCGGCGAAGCGCCGGTGCGCGACGAAGCGCTGGCCGAACTCGACCGCCTCGTCGTCAAGCCCGCGTCGCCGTCGCGCCGCGTCGAGGCCGTGTTCGGGCCGAGCCTGCCGCGCAGCCGGCTCGGCGAACTGCGCGCGCGCATCGAAGCCGAACCCGCGGCCTGGGTCGCGCAGGAGCTGATCGATCTCTCGCAGGCGCCGGTCTGGCAGCGCAGCGCGACGCAGGCGCAGATCGTGCCGCGCGCGGTGAGCATGCGCGCGTTCGCGATCGCCTCCAGCAACGGCGGCTATACGGTGATGCCCGGCGCGCTGTCGCGCGTGGCGACGAAGGCGGCGGCGCGCATCGTCTCGATGCAGCGCGGCGGCGGCAGCAAGGACACCTGGGTGCTCGCCGACGGCGAAGCCGCCGTCGACACGCTGCGCCGGCGCGAGCTGCGCGCGGCCGACATCGTGCGCCGCGACGATTTCCTGCCGTCGCGCCTGATCGAGAACCTGTTCTGGCTCGGCCGCTACTCCGAGCGCGGCGACGACACCACGCGCCTGCTGCGCGTCGTGCTGTCGCGCTACATCGACACGAGCGCGGCGAATACGGTCGCGTTCGAGGCCGCGCTCGCCGCCTGCCGCCGCGTGCATCTGATCGAGGGCGAAGCCAAGCCCGTGCGCACGGCCCTGGTCGACGCGCTGACCGATGCGGCGGCACCGTACAGCCTGGCCAGCGTGCTCGGACGCCTGCTCTGGGCGGCGGGCCAGGTGCGCGGACGCCTGTCGAGCGAGAACTGGCGCGGCCTGCTCGAAGTGCAGCGCGAAGCGCAGGCGCTCGATCTCGAGCGGCTCGATTTCGGCGATGCGCTCGACCTGCTCAACCGTCTGCTGATGGAAGTCTCCGCGCTGTCGGGCTTTGCCCTCGACGACATGACCCGCGACGACGGCTGGCGCTTCCTCATGATCGGGCGGCGCATCGAGCGCCTGCAGTTCCTCGCCGACGTGCTCGCCTGCGCGCTCACCCACGCCGCGCCGCCCGACACGGCGACGCTGGAATGGCTGCTCGAACTCGCCGACTCGACGATCACCTACCGCATGCGCTACCTGTCCGCGCCGCAATTGATCCCGGTGCTCGACCTAATCGTCTGCGACCCGGCCAACCCGCATTCGCTGCATTTCCAGGTCTACGAGCTGGGCAAGCATCTGCGCCGCGTCGACGCCGCGTTCGGCAGTTCGGGCGCGGGCGAATTCGAGCAGATGCGCGCGCAGCTCGACGCGCTCGACCTGTCCGCGCTCGAGTCCGCGCTGTTCGGCGAGGCCGGGCGCCGCGACGCGATCGCCGGCACCGCCGCGATGCTCGCCGATCTCGCCGCGCGCGCGCGCAAGGCCTCGGACGCGATCGCCTTCCACCATTTCACCCACGTCGCCGCGGCGAGCCGCGCGACCCTGTCCGCATGAGCGCGCGCTACGTCGTCCATCACGAAACCGAATACCGCTACGACAGCGTCGTCTCGGTTTCGCACCAGGCGCTGCACCTGACGCCGCAGACGCTGCCGCACCAACGCTGCCATAACCGTCGCCTGCGCGTCGAACCGGCGCCGACGCATCGGGTCGACGAATTCGACGGCTTCGGCAATCCGCTCACGCGCCTCGAAATCGACACGCCGCACCGCGAGCTGCTCGTCGCCGCGGAAATGGACATCGAAGTCGACGCGCGCGCCGCGGCGTCCGATCCCGACGATTCGCCGCCTTGGGAAGACGCGGTCGCCGCCCTCTCCTACCGCGGCGGCCACGTGCCGACGGCAGCCGCGCTCGACGCGAACCGCTACCGCTTCGAATCACCCTATGTGCGCTGGGACGGCGACGTCGCAGAGTTCGCACGCGCGGACTTCGCGCCCGGCACGCCGTTGCTGCGCGCCTGCGCGCGCCTGATGCAGCGCATCCATGGCGAATTCCGCTTCGACGCGAACGCGACCCAGGTCGCCACGCCCGTCGCCGACGTGCTCGAAAACCGCCACGGCGTCTGCCAGGACTTCGCCCACCTGATGATCGCCTGCCTGCGCGCGCTCGGCCTCGCCGCGCGCTACGTCTCGGGTTATCTTTTGACCACGCCGCCGCCCGGCCAGCCGCGCCTCGCCGGCGCCGACGCCTCGCACGCCTGGGTATCCGTGCACTGCCCGCGCCACGGCTGGATCGACTTCGACCCGACCAACGACATGCGCCCCGGCGACGGCCACATCACGCTCGCCTGGGGCCGCGACTTCGGCGACGTCTCGCCGCTGCGCGGCATCATCCTCGGCGGCGGCGCGCACGAGCTCGATGTGCGCGTGACCGTGGTGCCGATGGTGGAATGATTTGAACCGTTCGCCAGCGATCGAGCCTGCAAGGCGCTCGATTTTCGGCAGGTGAGCGCAAGACGTTGCGCGCCATCATTGAAAAAATGGAGAAACTCCCCATGAGCAAATTCTTTAGCGATCAAGAATTTCTGGCCGATCGCGTAAGGGCGCTGGAAGAATCGGTCGCCTCGCAAAATCGAACCGCAGCGACGGTTGCCGATATCGGGTTAGCTTACCATGCGGCCGGCGTCGCTCCGGGAATGAATGGCGCGTTCAGTCGCCGGCGAAGCGGTGGCCCGCGTCGGCTATGGCCAACGACGAAGGCGCGGAAGAACGGAATTTGCGAACGGTTCTACCACCCGTCCCGTCGACACTGCGCCGATCCGGAAAATTGCCCACCGACCCGCCCCGTCTTTACAAACGCATGGCGCTTGGCGTAGGGTGAATGCACGCGCGAGTTCGGGATGGAATTCGATGCGTGATTGGGGCACGCCGTGTCGCCCCGCTGACATTCCCAATAATTCGTCTGCAATACGCAGGGCCTGGCGAGGGATTCGGTCATGGCGATGAATGGTCGGTATCGGCACGGCGAGGTTCTTCCTCCCCCTCGTGGCGCTGCGCAGCGCCCGCTCTCCTTCATTGTCTTCCGCCGTCGTCTCGACGGCTCGGGGTTTCGTCGCTGTAAAACGCGGTAAGCCATGCGCCGTGGCCGCCATTCGTTCACGGCGGCCCGGTGTTCGACAGCAGTTCGAAAGGAAAAGGGAGGCGAGGATGAAAGGCTGGATCCGGGGTTGGGCATTTCTTGTCGGCTTGACGCTGCACATCGCCGCGCTGGCGCAGTCGACGCAATTCGCACCGGTGACGCCGGTGCGCTTGCTGGATACCCGTGCGGGCGGGACGACGGTCGACGGACAATTCGTCGGCGGGGGCCCGGTCGCCAACCAGAGCCTGGACCTCCTCGTCGTCGGGCGCGGCAACGTTCCCGCCACCGGCGTTGGTGCGGTGGCATTGAACATTACCGTGACCGGTCCGACGGCCGCGGGCTATGTCACCGTCTGGCCGACGGGCGTCGCGCGGCCGACCGCATCGAATCTCAATTTCGCCTCGGGACAGACGATCAGCAATCAGGTGATCGCCAAGATCGGTACGAACGGCATGGTCTCCCTCTATGCCTCCACCGGCACTGGGAACGCCCAGGTCATCGTGGACGTGGCCGGTTATTTTCCCTCGGCCTCCAATCTGACGGGGTTGACGCCCGCGCGCCTGCTCGATACGCGCTCGGGCGGCCCGACGGTCGACGGGCAGTTCAGCGGGGGTGGGGCGATGGGTTCGAGCAGTACGCTGAACCTCACCGTGTTCGGGCGAGGCGGCGTGCCGGCGAGCGGGGTCAGCGCGGTCGTCCTCAATGTCACCGTCGCTGCGCCCACGCTCGCGGGATACCTCACCGCGTGGCCGTCGGGATCGAGCCAACCGATTGCCTCGAACCTCAATTTCCTTGCGGGCCAGACGCTGGCCAACCTGGTGATTGTCGCTCCGGGACCGGACGGCAAAGTCTCCCTGTTCAATGGGCCGGGGTCCACGCACGTGATCGCGGACGTCGTCGGGTACTTCACCTCGACGGTCACGCTCGCGCCGCTGGTTCCGGCACGCCTGATGGATACGCGGTCGGGCCACAGCACCATCGACGGCCAGTTCGCGGGCCAGGGCGCGTTCGGCACCGGCGTCACCCGCAACCTCACCGTATGGGGTCGCGGCGGTGTGCCGGCCAGCGGCGTGGGTGCCGTCGCGCTGAACCTCACCGTGGTCACGCCGTCGGCGGCGGGTTATCTCACTGCCTGGGGTACGGGCACGACCTCCGGAAACGCGCCGCCCGGCGCGTCGAACCTCAATTTCCCGGCGGGGAGCGTTCTTTCCGTTCTCGTCATCGCTCAAGTCGGCACGAACGGGCAGGTATCGATCCGCAACGGCAGCGTCGGCAACACCGATGTGATCGCCGATGTGGCGGGGTGGTTTCCCGGAGCGGACTATGGGCCGCCCTCCCCGCCGACCAGCGTCACGGTGGCGGCCAGCGGCAACACCCTGATCGCCAGTTGGACGCTGAATACCGGCGGACCGCCGGCGACCTACCTGAAAATCCAGCGGGCGACCAGCTCGTCCGGTCCGTGGACCCTGGTCAACGGCAACTACACGCCGGCCACCTCGGGACAAGCGTCCGAACTGGTATACGCCGCCGGCACTTACTACTACGAAGTGGCCGCGTGCAATGCGGCCGGATGCAGTGCCTACAAAGTCAGCACCACGGGTGCGGCGGTTTCGGTGATTCCCGGAACGCCGACCTCCGACACGCCCGTGGTCGCCGCGACGCCGGCGACCGATGCTGTCTCCGACGCTGTCGGCGCGACCGCCGCCCAGTTCCGCGTGGACGAGGGCGGCAACGCCACCTATTCGATTCCGATCCAGGTGCCGCCCGGCACCGCCGGCGTCGTGCCCAAGCTGGCGCTGAGCTACAACAGCCGCCTGCCCGACGGCGTGATGGGGCCGGGCTGGACGATCGAAGGCTCTTCGCAGATTTCGCGCTGCCGGCAGACGCGCGAGAGCGGCGATTTTGCCGCGACTTCGACGCCTGACGGCAACCCGCCGCCGGTCAATTTCACGACGACCGATCGCTTCTGTCTGGACGGTGTGCGCTTGTTGCTGCTCTCGGGAAATTCCGGTGCCTACGGCGCGGACGGCACGACCTATTCGCCGGAAACCGATCCCACCACCCAAGTGACCGCGCACGTGTCCGCGAGCTACGTGGGACCGAACTCGTTCACCGTGCAGCGCAAGGACGGCACGACCAGCACGTACGGCTATCTGGCTTCCTCGCCCAACGCGCTGGCCACCGCCTCGCTGAACAGCCAGACCGTGGCGGTCAACTGGAATCTGGCGCGCGTCCAGGATTCCAAAGGCAACTACATCGACTACCTCTACAACACCCGCCCTGCGAGCACCGGAACACCGTCGTACACCTTTGCATCGACCGCGGTGGAAACGACATTGGCGCAGGTGAACTACACCGGTCACGCGACCAGCCCCGTTTCGACGCCGTATGCCAGCATTTCGTTCGCCTATACCACCTTGCCGCAGGCTCAATTGCGTTTGGGGTATCAGTCGGCCGTGGTGTTCGCGCAAACCCAGCAATTGACGAGCGTCACCGTGAGCGACAGCGCGAATGGCACGTTGCGCTATTACGGCCTGACCTACAGCACGGCGAATTCACCCTCCGGCTCACCGTTCCGGTCGCTGCAAAAAGTGCAGGAGTGCCGGAACAGCAGCCAGACCGTATGTTTCCCTGCGACGACGTTCACCTGGTCGCAAACGACGAGTACGCTGGGCAATAACACCGCGCAGAGCGGACCGTTCGGATCCAGTCCCATCGTGGGCTTCAAGATCGCCGATGTGGATGGCGATGGCCGGCAGGATATCGTCTGGGCAGTCAATAGCAGTGCCTGCAGCTCGGGCAGCAGCCTGTATGTCGGCTTTGCGGATGTGAGCGGCACTCAACTGACTTTTGTCACGTACAACCAGCAACCGTTGTGCGCTCCGCTCAATCTGCAGGACAACGGTGAATCCTGGAACCTGATCGACTACAACGGCGATGGTCGTGCGGATTTGATGGTGGGTGGGGCGACACCCACCTCAGGCAACGGCAATCCCTGGAGCATCTACCCCAGTTTGGGTAGACCCGCGGCAGGAGGCAAGGTCTTTGACAATGCCAATAACTTGCTGGCGGGTTTGGCGACGCCGATTACCGGCCCCAACTGTTACCTGGACGTTTGCAACCCCGCAGCGGGCGTTTTGGCCGATTTGAATGGCGATGGTCTGCCCGATTTTATCTATCCGGATCCCACCGGCAGTGTCGATGCCCTGGCGCGCATCCTTGTCCGGCAGAGCAATGGCACGCTGGTATTCTCGGCTCCTTACACGGTGAATCTGGGCAGCTCGTTCGATTCGGCTTGCTATGGGTCCGACGATTGTCGCTATGCACTTTTCACCAATACCGGCGCGAACTCAAAGGCGGCCCTGACCACCGATCTGAACGGGGACGGCCGCGCGGACCTCACCGTCGTCGTCACCGGCGTGTACCGAAACTCCCTGGTTGCTCCCGTGGAGCCTACGGGCAAGCGACAGCTCCACTACGACAGCGGCCTGTACAAGGGCAATCTCTCTGCGGATTTGGCTGCCGCGGGAACGACGCGCAAGACCTATTGGTATCAGCTCACGATGTCGCAGCTGACTCCGACGTCCGGGGTGACGGCCAACGGGGGAACCCTCGCGTTCACCGAGTACTGGAACGGGGCGAGTACCAATGTCGGCGGTACGTTGCCGATCCTGACGCAGAACGTCTATCTGGTCGACCTCAATGGCGACGGATTGGCGGACATCATGTATCAGAGTTCGACCGCCCCGACCTCGTTCTATGTCCTGATCAACAAAGGTACCGGCACGCCGGCAACCGCCTATCAGGCCGCGGTATCCGTCACCTTGGCCAACTCGGTGACGATACCGGCGCTGACTCAAACGCTGGTGCAGTTTGCCGACGTGAACAACGACGGCAAGAACGCGATCGTTTATCCCGTCGGCTCGGCGACTTCCTCATCGACCAGTTTTACCGGCTTCAAGTACGTCGAACTGGTGCCCAACAGCGATGGAACGTGGGGATTCTCCACTCCGGCATCCTGGACTGCCTCCGGTTTCAGTACGTTGAATGGCACCACCTACCAGCCCTTGGTGGGAGATATGGACGGCGACGGCATACCGGACCTGGTGGCGATGGATGCGAACGCCACCTCCGGCAATCGTCTCTACGCTTCCCGAACGAATACGCGCTACCAGGCGCGCGATGTGATTACCGGGTTCACCAACGGTCTCGGCGCCGCCACCCAGGTGGCCTATCAGCCGCTGACGAACATCGGCGTCTACCAGCGCCGCCCGGACACGTATCCGATCCTGCGCACCGGCACGGACTTCGGCTGGCTTTCGCCCGTGTTCGACGTGCTCGCGCCGATGTACGTGGTCAGCCAGGCCTCGAGCAGTGCGCCGACCCAGGCCAACGCGGCCGCGCAGAGCACGGTGTATTACCGCTATTCCGGCGCCATGATGCAGGCCGGGGGCCGCGGCTTCCTCGGCTTCTACGAAACCTGGGCCTTCGACGGCAACGACCTCGCCGCCACGGGCAACCAGTACGTCGTCACGCTGAACCGCTACGCGCAGCACTACCCGTTCATCGGCATGCCGATCGCGACGCTCAAGGAAGTCCACGGCGGCACGGCGATCACGCGCGGCAGCGCCCTGATGGACGCCTGCGCCGCCAACCCGGAAGCCTCCGGCTACAACTGTTTCTCCGGCATCGTCGGCAGCAGCGCCGCGCCGACGTTCCAGACGCCGTGGCCGGACATCGTCTCGACGACGTCGTCCCTCGCCGGCATCCAGATCGGCTTCAGCGGCCAGCAGCCGGCGTGCGCGGGCGCGGGATGCGCCGCCTACGGTGCCGACCAGTGCACGCTGGGCGGAGGCGCGCAGGCGCGAACCAGCGGTCTGGATTCGAATCTGTTTACGCCGCCGGCCAATGCCGGGCCATTGTTCGTTTTGGCGTACCACACCACCGACACGCAATACGACCTGGGCAGCGGCACGCGGTCGAGTCCGGTGCAGGTGGCCACGACCGACAATTATTTCTGCTACGACACCGGCACCTACGCGGCGCCGAGTCGAGGCAACCTGCAGGCCAGCCGCACGGTCAACAGCGACAGCAGCGGCACGACCGTCGCCGAAAAAGTCACCACCAACACCTACGCCGACAACGTCAGTTCCTGGTATCTGGGCCGCCTCGCCAGCAGCCAGGTGCAGTTCGCCCGGCCTGGCCAGACCACGCGCACGCGCACGACGAACTTCGCCTACGAGGCGGCCTCGGGCCTGCTCGTCTCCGAGCGCATCCAGTCCGGCGCGAGCGTCAACCAGGACCTGCGCACGCTCTACGATCGGGATGCCTACGGCAACCGCACGGCGGCGTACCAATGCAGCAGCAACGTGACCGACACGCAATGCCGCGCCGGCGCGACGAACGGCAGCGTCGCACAACGGCAAAGCGGCACCACCGTGCTGCGCTACGCCCGCACGAGCTACGACAGCCTCGGCCGCTACGTCACCGCCAGCCGCCTGCCCTTCGCCACGGCGGCCGGCGGCTGGAACGAGCAGCAGGCCACGCAGGTCACGGCGCGCGACGAGTTCGGCAACGCCACCGGTCAGAGTGCGATCAACGGCACCACCCAGACGGCACGGTTCGGGGTGCTGGGCCGGCCGTACTTCAGCAAGGACAATATCGGCCACGCGAGCACGACGACGTTCCGCCTGTGCGGCAGCGGCGCCAATTGCGGCACCGACCCCCGCTTCAAATTCCGCGCGCAGACGATCACTGCGGGCAGTGCGAGCAGCTGGACGTACTTCGACGTGCTCGGCCGCCCGGTGATGACCGTCGCGCAGGCGTTCGACAGCAATCCGACCACCCAGCAGTTCACGGCCACGTGCGCGTTCACCGACGCGCACGACCGGCCGACGTACCAGTCCGAGCCGTTCTTCCTCAACGCCACCGTATCGGGCGACGGCAGCCCCACGATCAGCGGCGCGGCCTGCGGCGGCGCGAGCTACGCGACGACCACGGCCTACGACGTGCTCGGCCGCGCGCTCACCGTGACGACGCCGGACGGCACCACGACGAACCACTACGTCGGCCTGAGCACGTTCGTCACCAACGCCCGGGGCTACAGCTGGGAGACGATCGTCAACCCGATGGGCGAGGCGGTGCAGACGCTCGATCCGGGCACGGTCAACGGCGATACGGCCACCAACCTGACGGTGACGCAGAGCTACGATGCGATGGGCGACGTGCTCGCGATCACGCGCGACGCGGGCAACGGCACCGTCACGAGCAGCTTCACCTGGGACGACCTGGGCCGCAAGCTGACCCAGACGGATGGACAGCGGCACGACGACGTTCACCTACAACGCGGCGGGCAACGTGCTCACCCAAACCGACGCGAAGGGCCAGACGATCGCGCGGAGCTACGACGCGCTGGGAAGGAAGTGGCAGCGCGTGGCGACCGGCACAGAGTCTCATCTGAGCGGCACGATCACCGACGCCTGGAGCTACGACACCCAAAGCCACGGCTACGGTCAGCTCGCCACGGAAACCCACGTCGGCACGGGCGACCAGAACCTGACCCGCACGTTCACCTACGACGGCTACGGCCGCCTGTACCAACGCCAGCACGTGCTGTCGGGTTCGGGCACGTACACGGGAACGACGGCGCTGGACGGCTACGGCCGGCCGAAGCAGCAGCAGGACGCGAC